>CAVWVK010000002.1:695000-1632615 GCA_963758455.1 uncultured Pseudomonadota bacterium
CAGCTTCGCCAGCTCCGCCTCGACCGCGGCGCGCACCGCGCGGTCGTCGCCGCCGGCGGTGCGGATCAGGCCGGCGGCTGCCCCCTCCTCGTCGTCGAGCAGCGCCTTGAGCAGGTGCTCGGGCGTCAATTGCGGGCTGAACTCGCGGATGGCGATGGTCTGCGCCGCTTGCAGGAAGCCGCGGGCGCGCTCGGTGAATTTCTCGATGTCCATGTCTTGTCCCCGTGCTCAGGCAACTCGGGAAAGCAGCCCCGTCACGGCGGCGGCCTCCCCGATGTGCTCAGGAAATGGGCAATCCCCCAGGCCGCCTCAAGGGGATCAGAGGACGTGGAACAGGTACAGCAGGATGATGACCGGAATGGGAATGCCGATTAGCCAAAGCAGGATGCCGCGCATGGTTGGCCTCATTGATGTATGCGGCGGCGGAACGCTTTCCGGTGGGCGGCGGTTCCGGCTCACGCGGCCGGTCGCAACCGCGCCCGTAGCTTGCCGATGCGCGCGACTCCGGCCAGGCGGCGGTCCAGGAAGGCCAGCGTGTCGGCGAAATCCTCGCTGTCGTCGCGCAGCCAGAACAGCAGCGTGGCGGTGTAGACCCCGGCCAGCACGGCGCGCTTGCTGTACCAGCTCATGTCGGCCGAGCGGTCTCCGGCCGCGTGCCAGATGGCGTCCACCGTGCGCGCGGTGATCCGTGCCGCGAGCGGCGCATGACGCGGCAGCGCCAGGATGGCCAAGGCCCGGCGGATCGCCTCGCGCGCCATGTAGTTCTGTTCCAGACGCAACGCCACCACCGCCCGCACCCGCTGCGACAGGCGCAGTGTCGCGACGTCCGCCGCCGCCTCCATGCGCCGGTCGGCCAGATCGCAGAATGCCTCGATCATGTCGGCCGCGCCGCCAGGGAACAGCAGTTCGGCATCCAGCGGGTCGGCGCCGATATCGCGCAAGCCCCCACGCAGCGCCTCGAAGGTCCAGCCCTGGGTCGCCACGCGCGGCAGCAGCGCCTCCAGCGTGGCATCGCGTTCGGGAGAGCGTTCGGGCGAGGCACTGGATATGCAACCGGCCATCGGTACGGGCCTCCTTCGTCAGACCGCGATGTGGCGACCATGTGCCGTTGCTGCTAGGGTATGTGCATGAGTGCCGCCCGAAGCAGGGCGCGATGACGGTGGAGGAGTTCCTCGCCTGGGAGTGGGTCGCCGGCGGAATCCGCTACCCGGACCTGAGCATCAGTTGCTCCGAACAGACCGCGGCGACGCTGGCGCGTCAGGGCGTGGTCGATGCGCCGGTGTGGCGTTCGAGGTGCTGTCCGAGAGCACGTCGGTGACGGACCGACGGACAAGAACGCCGAGTATCAGGCCACGTCGTCGATTATGCGCTACGTAATGCGGAGGTCGGGATCGAGACGATCCGGCTGGCCGTGGCAGAACCGGCCGTGGAGGAGGCCGCCTACGCTGTCCACAGCACCACGTAGCCGTCCGCGAGTTCCAGCTTGCCCGGCAGCTCGAGGAACTGCTCGATCGTAAGCCGCTGGGCCGGCCGCACCCCGAAGCCGCGCATCACGAACCACGCCTCCAGCGGCGAGAGCGGGTAGGCCTCGGCCGCGAACTCGTGGCCGGTCGGCCGGGCGTGGAAGCCTTCGCCACCAGCCGCGGCGCCGCCACGCAACATTCCGAACGTCGCGATATCCCAGCGTTCCCGGCCGACCCGCGTGGCGCCGCGGCGAACCCCCTCCGGCACGAAGCCCAGACGCAGATAGGTCGCCACGGCAGCGGCATTGCCGGGGCGCACGCTGAGCTCGATCCGCTCGATGGCCGCCATCGCCCAGATCCGGTCCACCACCTCGCGCAGGAAAGGCAGCGCCAGACCCTTCCCGCGACGCACCGGCGCAATTCCGACGCGGGCCAGGCGCGCCACCCCCTGCGCCATGTCAAGCGCCGCTTCGGCATGAGCACACGGGCTGGCATCGACGATGCCGGTCCAGGCGAGCCGCGTCGGCGGCTGCGCGCGGGCCTCGGCCAGCACGGACTGCATCTGCGCCGCATCCAGCGGGAAGCGCAGGCCGGGGCCACCCCATTGCACCAGCTCCGCCTCGCTGGCGAACCAGGTCAGCAGGTCGGCGACATGTTCGGGGCCGAACGGCACCACGCGCATCAGGACAGGGCCTCCGCCCGCGCCAACTCCTCGACGAAGCCAAACCGCGAGAAATCGGTCATGCGCATCGGGTACAGAAATCCCGTCCAGATGGTCGGTCTCGTGCTGCACCACGCGGGCGTGAAAGCCCGAGGCGGTGCGCTCGATCGGCCGGCCGTCGGCATCCAGGCCGGCATAGCGGATGCGCGCCGCCCGCGGCACCACCGCCTTGAGGCCGGGGATCGACAGGCAGCCCTCCCAGCCGAGCGCGATTTCGTCGTCCAGGGCCGTCACCACCGGGTTGATGATCGCCTGCAATGCCATCTCGGCATCGTCCGCCGTCTCGCCCGCGCGCGCCCCCGCGACGCGGAACACAAACAGTCGCCACGGCACATGCACCTGCGGCGCGGCCAGCCCGGCGGCCCCGGCGTCCTCCACCGTCTGCATCATGTCGGCGATCAGCCGGGCCACCTCCGGCGCGGTCGGGTCGGAGACCGGCTCGGCCACGCGGGTCAGCACGGGATGGCCCATGCGGGCAATCTTGAGGATGGCCATGCCGGCTCCTTGGTGGGGCGATCACCAGATTGGGGTGGGGCGATCACCAGATTGGGTTCGCGAAAGCCTTTGGCGAGGCCCGGAGGCCATGCTATGTGCGCCGCTTCCCGCGCGGGGTGCCCGCGGCGGGAGGTTTCGCGCGCGCCCCAAGTCGGCGGGGCGGCATAGACACAGGAGAAGGCGGCCAAGTGCAAGTCGTAGTCCGTGATAACAACGTCGACCAGGCGCTGAAGGCGCTCAAGAAGAAGATGCAGCGCGAAGGGATCTTCCGCGAGATGAAGCTGCGCCGGCATTTCGAGAAGCCGTCCGAGCGCCGCGCCCGCGAGGCCGCCGAGGCGGTGCGTCGCGCCCGCAAGATGGAGCGCAAGCGGCTGGAACGCGAAGGCTTCTGACCCCGCGCGCCTAGGCCTTGCGCGCCTGGCGCGGCGGCAACGTGGCCTCGATCAGCGTCGCGACCTCCTCCTGCCCACCCCGCCGCAGCGCCGCGATCACGCCTTCGCGATCCTCGGCGCTCCGGTTCTGGCTCATTTTCCACTGCGCCTCGACCCGTTCGGCACGGAGCCGGAACGCCCGGATGCCGCGCATCATGCGTCCGGCATAGGGTTCCGGCAGCGAGCCCACGGCGAACCGGCCCGGATCGCCCGCCGCCAGGGCATCCAGCATGGCGACCATCTCGCCCCGCTCCGTCACCGGCGCCAGTCGGCCGTGCAGGTGGACCGCGCAGTAGTCCCAGGTCGGCACCGAGGGCTGCGCCGCGTACCAGCTCGGCGCGATGTAGGCGTGCGGCCCGGAGAAGATCGCCAGCGCCGGCCGCCCCTCGGCGACCGCCGCGCATTGCAGGTTGTCCGCCGCCAGATGCCCGTCGACCACCAGCGGGTCGGCCGAGCACAGCACGAACGGCACATGCGAAGCGTCCATGCCATCCGGTCCGTGTGTCACCAGCAGGCCGAACGGATGGGCCGCAATCAGGCCGGCGATGCGGGCGGGGTCGGTCTCGGTGAAGGCGGGGCGGAGATACATGGATGACAGTATCGCGCCGGGGCGCGCCGGGTCCAGCCGAGGCCGGGGATATTCCCAAGCCTATCCGCCCGACAGCTCCGGGATCGGAAAGGGCTGGGCCACCTCGAAGGCGCGGGCCGCGCGCAGCACCAGGTCATCGCGATACATCGCGGCCGCCACCTGCACCGCGCGCGGCATTCCGGTGGCGGAAAAGCCCATCGGCACGCTGATGGCGGGCTGGCGGGTCAGGTTGAACAGGAACGTCCAGGGCGCCCATTGCGACCACAGCGCGGCCACCGGATCGACGGTCGGCGCATCGGCCGGCAGCGGCCCCTGCGGCACGGCGGGGCACAGCACCAGATCGTAGCGCCGGTGCAGCAGCGCCATCGCGTGCGCGGCGGCGAGGCGCAGCGCCTCGGCCTCGATCATCTCGGAGGCCGGCACGCCCCGATTGGCCTCGGCCACCTCAAGCAGCCCGGGGTCGAGCATGTGCCGCCGGGTTTCCAGCACGCCGTCCACCAGCCGGCCGAGTGCGGCACCCCACAGCCGGCCGAACACCCGGCTGACGTCCGGCAGGCCGGGGTCGGCCTCCTCGACGTCGGCGCCGGCCTCCGTCAGCCTCCCGGCCGCCTCCTCCACCGCGGCGATGCCCTCCCAATCCACCGGCGCCTCGAAGCCGGGGTTGCGCAGCACCGCCACCCGCAGTTCGGCCACGCCATCCTCGATCCCCAGCCGCCAGTCGCGCGGGTCGTCGGGCAGACAATACGGGTCGCGCAGGTCGAAACGGGCCATCGCCCCCAGCATCAGCGCCGTGTCGCGCACCGTGCGCGCGATCGGGCCGGCGACGGCGACCGGCGAAAACGCCCCGAGCGGCCATTGCGGCACCCGGCCAAACGTCGGCTTCAGCCCGACCACGCCACACCAGGCGGCCGGAATGCGGATCGAGCCGCCGGCATCGGTGCCGACATGCAGCGGCGCGAAGCACGCCGCCGCGGCCGCCGCGGCCCCGGCCGACGAGCCGCCGGGCGTCAGGTCGGTGTTCCACGGATTGCGGGTGATGCCGTGCAGCGGACTGTCGCCCGGCGTCTTCCAGCCGTATTCCGTGGTGGTGGTCTTGCCTACGATCACCGCACCGGCCGCGCGCAGGCCAGTGACCAGCGGCGCGTCGTCGGTCGCGGGCGCCGGCTCGGTCAGCCGGCTGCCGCGTCGCGTCGGCAGGCCCGCCACATCGACCAGATCCTTGACCGTCACCGGCACCCCGTCCAGCGCGCCGATCGGCCGCCCGGCCCGCCAGCGCGCGGCACTCTCGCCGGCGGCGGCTAGTGCCCGCGGGTCCATCACCGCGAAGGCGTTGAAGCGCGGATTGAGCCGGGCGATCCGCTCGGTGACGGACTGCAAGGCCTCGACCGGACTGAGGCTGGCCTGTGCATACAGAGCCAGCAATTCCTCGGCGGACATCAGGGCGGGGTCGGTGGCGGTCATGACCCGCAGGATGCAGGGGCGCCGGCGCGAAGGGAACCCCGCGACGGGCCTCGTGAGTGTGCCCGGATCTGGCGTGGCCGAGGTGCGACACGCTCCGCAACGATGATTTTGATGACCCGCGAGGCCCATCCGGCGCTGCCGGTCCCGCGTTGCATGGCGGATGCGGCACGGACGAAAGGCCAGGGAACATGAGCGAGGCGACGGCTGACAGCCCTCGCAACGAGGACGCGCGGCCCGTGCAGCGTCGGGGGACGCCGCCGGCGGGGTTCTGGTCGCGGCTGCGCACCTGGTTCACCGGACATCCGCAGCGCGGCCTGCGCCGGCCACAGGGCCAGAAGCCACCGCCCCCGGAGATCCGCGCGCATCTGTGGTACTGGTTCGTCGCATTCGGCGCATTGATGCTGCTGCAAGCCTGGCTGGTGCAGCGCCAGACCGTCCAGCCCGTGCCATACAGCCAGTTCCTGACGCTGCTGCACGACCACAAGCTGAAGACGGTGCAGGTGGATGGCGAGCACCTGCTGGCCGAGCTGGCCACCAAGCCGCCGCACGGCCGCCCATACGTCTCGACCATCGCCGTGCCCGCGGCGCTGCAACAGCAGTTGCAGGCGGCCGGCGTCGAGTACACCGGCGTGGTGCCCAGCACGTTCTGGAGCACGGTGCTGTCCTGGCTGATCCCGCTCGGCATCTTCGGCTTTTTCTGGATCTTCGTTTTTCGCCGCTTCGCCGAACGCTTCGGCGGCGCGGGCGGGCTGATGTCGGTCGGCCGCTCGCGCGCGAAAATCTTCGTCGAGACCGACACCAAGACCACTTTCGCCGACGTGGCCGGGGCCGACGAGGCCAAGGAGGAGCTGCAAGAGATCGTGCAGTTCCTCAAGGATCCGCAGCACTACGGCCGACTCGGCGCGCATGTGCCGAAGGGCGTGCTGCTGATCGGGCCGCCCGGCACCGGCAAGACCCTGCTGGCGCGCGCCGTCGCGGGCGAGGCGGCGGTGCCATTCTTCTCCATCTCCGGCTCCGAGTTCGTCGAGATGTTCGTGGGCGTGGGCGCGGCGCGCGTGCGCGACCTGTTCCACCAGGCCACCGAGCGGGCGCCGGCCATCGTGTTCATCGACGAGCTGGACGCGATGGGCCGCGCCCGCGGCGCCTATCCGGGCATCGGCGGCCATGACGAAAAGGAGCAGACGCTGAACCAGCTCCTGGTGGAGCTGGACGGGTTCGACCCGCGCGTGGGCGTGGTGCTGCTGGCGGCGACCAACCGGCCGGAGATCCTCGACCCGGCATTGCTCCGCGCCGGGCGGTTCGACCGGCAAGTGCTGGTCGACCGGCCGGACCGCGCCGCGCGCCGCGCGATCCTGGCGCTGCATCTGCGCAAGGTCCGGCTGGCGCCCGGCGTGGACGCCGATCGCATCGCCGAGCTGACGCCGGGACTGACCGGCGCCGATCTCGCCAACCTGGTCAACGAGGCGGCCCTGCTGGCGACCCGGCGCGGCGCAGGCGAGGTCGAGATGAACGATGTCAACGAAGCGATCGAACGCAATATCGCCGGGCTAGCCCATCGCTCGCGCGTGCTGGAGCCGCGCGAGCGCGAGATGGTGGCGTTTCACGAGATGGGGCACGCGCTGATCGCGATGTCCCTGCCGGGCACCGACCCGGTGCACAAGGTCTCGATCATTCCTCGCGGCGTGGGGGCACTCGGCTACACCATCCAGCGGCCGACCGAGGACCGCTACCTCATGACGCGGCAGGAATTGGAGAACCGCATGGCGGTGCTGCTCGGCGGCCGCGCGGCGGAGATGCTGGTGTTCGACACCGTCACCACCGGTGCGGCCGACGATTTGCAGCGCGCGACCGACCTGGCGCGCGCGATGGTGGCGCGGTTCGGCATGATCGACAGCTTCGGCCCCGCGGCCTTCGAGAAGGATCGGCACAGCCTGCTGGGCGGACCGGGGCCGATGCTGCCCGATCGCGGCCAGCGCGAAAGCAGTGAGGCCACGGCGCAGGTGATCGACGGGCTGGTGCGCGACCTGGTGCGCCATGCCCTCGAACGCGCCACGGATAAGCTGCGCGAGCGGCGCGACCTGCTGGAACGCTGCGCCCGCGCGCTGCTGGAGCGCGAGACGCTGACCGCCGAGGAGTTGGCGTCGATGGCCGGCGAGCGCGCGAAGCTGCCGGCGTGAAGGTGCGGGTCACACGATGCGCCGAACCTCGCGGTCCTAATCCCGCCCACGCTGGCGCCGTCCCCGCGCCAGCTCCGTGACCACGCCATGCAAGGTCCGCAATTCCTGCTCGGTCGCCTCGCCGCGCTCGAACAGATGGCGCAGGTTGCGCACCATTCCCGGCCGCTTCGGCGCATTGTCGAGGAAGCCGCTCGCGTCCAGCTCGGCGACCAGATGGCCCACGAAATTGTCCAGCTCGGCCTTGGTGGCGACCCGGCTCTCATTGGTCATCAACACGCGCGGCGGCGTCTGCTCGGCGGCCGTCCACCACTCGTAAGCCAGCACCATCACCGCCTGCGCCAGGTTCAAACTCATGAAGGCGGGGTTGAGCGGAAACCGCACCAGCGTGTCGGCCCGTGCCATGTCGTCGTTGTCCAGCCCGGCGCGCTCCGGCCCGAACAGAATCCCCGCACGCAAATCAGGCCGCGCGCAGATGGCGCGCAATTCCGCCGCGGCCCCGCGTGCGGTCAGCACCGGCTTGACGATGTGGCGCGGGCGCGGGCAGGTCGCGAAGACGTGGTGCAGATCGCCGACCGCGTCCGCCACGCTGTCGTGCAGGCTCAGCGCGTCGAGAATGCGATCCGCACCTGACGCGGTGCGCCACGCCCGCTCCTGCGGCCAGCCGTCGCGCGGGGCGACCAGGCGCAGGTGGAACAGGCCGCCGTTGGCCATCGCGCGCGCCACCGCGCCGATGTTGTCGGCGAGTTGCGGGCGCACCAGCACCACCACCGGGCTGCGGCCGATCGGCGCCAGGTCCGCGCCGCCCTCCCGGCCGGTCACGCGCCTATTGCCGCCGCCAGGTGGTGCCGCCGGGACCGTCCTCCAGCAGCACGCCGTCGGCCGCCAGGCGTGCGCGGATGGCGTCGGCGCGGGTGAAGTCGCGGGCGCGGCGGGCGGCGAGGCGCTCGGCGATGGCCGCCTCGATCGCCGCCGAGCCATCGCCGCCCTGGAACCAATCCGCCGGATCGGTCTGCAACAGACCTATCAGGCCGCCCGCCGCGCGCAGCCCGGCGGCGGCGTGTGCGTCGCCGGCCATCGCCGCGTCGGCCAGCGCGTGCATCGCGGCGAACGCGCCCGGCGTGTTGAGATCGTCGCACAGCGGCTCCATCACCGCCTCCGGCACGGCGGCCTCGATGGCGGGCGGCGTGCGCGCCAGTGCCCGATACCAGCGGTCCAGATCATGCCGCGCCTCGGCCAGTGCAGCGTCGGAGAAGTCCAGCGTGGCGCGATAATGAGAGCGCAGCAGCAGCAGCCGCACCGCCTCGCCCGGCGCGTGCGCCAGCACGTCGCGCACGGTGCGGAAATTGCCGAGGCTCTTGCTCATCTTCTCGCCGCCCACCAGCAGCATCCCATTATGCACCCACACCCGCGCGAAGGCGCTGCCCGGAAACGCGCAGCGTGACTGCGCCCGTTCGTTCTCGTGGTGCGGGAACAGCAGATCCTGGCCGCCGCCGTGGATGTCGAAATCCTCGCCCAGATAGCGCCAGGCCATCGCGCTGCACTCGATATGCCAGCCCGGCCGACCGCGGCCCCACGGACTTGGCCAGCCCGGCAGCTCGGGCGGCGACGGCTTCCACAGCACGAAGTCCCCGGGATCGCGCTTGTACGGCGCCACCTCGACCCGCGCCCCGGCCAGCAGCTCGTCCGGGCTGCGGCCGGACAGCGCGCCATAGGCGGCGAAGCTGGCCACGGCGAACAGCACATGCCCGTCCGCCGCATAGGCGTGGCCCCCCGCGATCAGCCGCTCGATCAGCGCGACCATGTCGGCGATATGCGCGGTCGCGGCCGGCTCCAGGTCGGGCGGCAGGCAGCCCAGCGCCGCCAGGTCGGCGTGGAAGTCGGCGGTGGTGCGCGCGGTGATCGCGGCGATCGACTCGCCCGTCTCAAGCGCGCGCGCGTTGATCTTGTCGTCCACGTCGGTGATGTTGCGCACGTAGGTGACGCGCGGGAACAGCGCCCGCAGCAGCCGCGCCAGCACGTCGAACACGACGGCCGAGCGGGCGTTGCCCAGGTGCGCCAGGTCATAGACCGTGGGCCCGCAGACATACATCCGCACATGCGCGGGATCGAGCGGCGCGAACGTCTCGCGCCGGCGGGTCAGGCTGTTGTGCAGGCGCAATCGCGGCATGGCCCGGCGTTGTCGTCCAGCCACGGCGGCAAGGCAATCCTTTGCGACGCGCGGCGATCCTTGCGGAACGGGTTGACGCGGCGGCCACGGCCGGGCATATCGCACCGCTTTATTGCGAATGAGTCGCATTAGCAGTTCTAGCTCTGAGGAATGCCCGATGGCCGATCGCAGGCTTGCCGCCCGTTTGCCCGCCACCCGTCCCCGCATGGGCTTTCTCGCCGTGTTCGGGCCGGGGCTGGTGGTGATGCTGGCCGATACCGATGTCGGCAGCGTCATCACCGCCGGCCAGAGCGGAGTGCAGTGGGGCTATCGCCTGCTGCTGCTGCAATTCGTGCTGATGCCGATCCTGTACGTCGTGCAGGAGATGACGGTGCGCCTGGGCGTCCACACCGGGCGCGGCCACGGCGAGCTGATCCGCGACACGTTTGGCCCGGTCTGGGCCTGGATTTCCGCAGGCGGCCTCGCGGTTGCCAGCGTCGGCGCCTTGCTGACCGAGTTTTCCGGCGTGGCCGGCGTGGGCGAGCTGTACGGCGTCCCACGCGCGGCCAGCCTGGCGCTGGCGGCGACCGCGCTGCTGGCGATCGTTCTGACCGGGTCGTATCGCCGGGTGGAGCGCGTGGCGATGGCCGTGGGGCTGTTCGAGTTCGCGTTCTTCGGCGTGGCCTGGGCGGCGCATCCGGATCTGGCGACGCTGGCGCGCCAGGCGGTCGACATCCCGCTGCGCAATGCCGACTACTTGTACCTGGTGGCGGCCAACATCGGTGCCGTCATCATGCCGTGGATGGTGTTCTACCAGCAATCGGCGATCGCCGACAAAGGACTGCGGCCGGCCCACCTCGCCGCGGCGCGCTGGGACACCGCCCTCGGGGCGGTGGTGACGCAGCTTGTGATGGCCGCGGTGCTGGTGGCTACCGCCGCGACCATCGCCCCCGATGCCGCGCCGGGCGGCGGCGCGGCTGGTCTTTCGACGGTGGGCGAGATGAGTGCGGCACTGACGCCGTTCCTGGGTCTCGGCGCCGGAAGACTGGTGTTCAGCCTGGGCGTACTGGGGGCCGGGCTGGTCGCTGCCATCGTCGCCTCGCTGGCGTTGGCCTGGGGAATGGGGGAGGTTGCCGGCTATCGCCGCTCACTGGAACTGCGGCCGTTGCAGGCGCGCTGGTTCTATGGCTGCTACGCCCTATGCGTCGCAGGCGGGGCCGTGCTGGTGGATGTCGTGCCGGATCTGGTGTCGCTGAACATCGGCGTGCAGGTGATGAATGCGTTGTTGCTGCCGCTCGTCGTGGGCTTCCTGGTGCTGCTGTGCCGCCACGCCTTGCCGCCGGCCCGGCGGCTGCGCGGCTGGTATCTGTGGCTGGTGGTGGCGCTGGCCGGCATCACCTGCGGGCTGGGCGTGTGGGGCGGCATCGCCAGCCTGTTCGCCTGACCCCAGCCGAATCGCCTGACCGATGAGCCGCCGCGTCGCCGTGGCGCTGGGGAGCGCGGCGCTGGTGGGGCTGGTCGCCTGGCTCGGCGCGCGCGGCATCGGCGCGCAGGTCTGGCTGGCCGCCTGGACCATCCCGTGCCTCGTCGTCCTGCACGCGGCCCAGCTCGGCCTGTCGGCGCTGGCCTGGCGCGACCTGTGCGGCCGGCCGCCGCCGGCGCGCCGGGTCTGGTGGCGCATCCGCTGGATCCGCGAGGCGGTGAACTCGATGCTGCCGGTGGCCCAGCTCGGCGGCAACGTCGTGGGCGTGCGCCTGCTGGCGGCCGATGGCGGCGGTCAGGCCCGCGCGGCCGCCGGCACGGTGCTGGACCTCACGGTCGAGACGGCGATGCAGGCGGTGTTCATCCTCTCCGGCATCCTGGCCCTGGCGGCGATCGACGGGTCCGACCGGCGCTGGGTGCCGTGGGTGGCCGGAGGCACCGTGGCGCTGTGCGCGGGCGTCGCCGGGTTTGTCGCGGCACAGCGGTTCGGCATCCTCAAGCTGGTGGAGGCGGCGGCGGCCCGGCTCGGCCGGATGCTGCCGGGACTGGATCTGCGCGGACTGCAAGCCGCCTTCGTGGAGCGCCAGGGCGACGCCCCGGCGCTGGCCCGTGCCGGTGGCCTGCACCTGCTGGCCTGGGCGATTGGGGTGGGCGAGACCTGGCTGGTGCTGGCAGCGATGGGCTGGCGGCCGGGACTGGCTGCGGCGCTGGTGATCGAGAGCCTCGGCATGGCGGCGCGCAGCGCCGGTTTCGTGGTGCCCGGCGCGCTGGGAGTGCAGGAGGCCGGGCTGGTGCTGGTCTGCGGCCTGTTCGGCATTCCCGCCGAGACCGGCGTGGCGTTGTCGATGGTCAAGCGCGCGCGCGAATTGCTGGTGGGCGCGGCCGGATTGCTGGCGTGGCAAGGAAGTGAGGGTCTGTGGCGCCGCCCGGGGGAACCCGCCGCCCGGGCGCCGCGCTCCAAGCCCAGTCCGCGCTAGGAGCCGAACCCAATGAGCGAGCAGACTGTCCCGCCGCAATCGCAGCCGCATCAGCCCGGATCCGAGGCCGCGATGCAGCCGCGCCCACAGGCCGAGATGCGCGCCTACCGGGCGGCCGGGAAACTTGACGGCCGGGTGGCGCTCATCAGCGGCGGCGATTCCGGCATCGGCCGCGCCGTGGCGATCGGCTTCGCCAAGGAAGGCTCCGACGTCGCCTTCAGCTATCTCGACGAGCACGAGGACGCGCAGGAGACCATGCGGCTGATCCAGGCCGAGGGGCGCCGGACGCTGGCGATCAGCGGCGACATCGGCGGCAGCGCGTTCTGCAACGATCTGGTGGCGCAGGTGATCGGCGCGTTCGGCAAGCTGGACATCCTGGTCAACAACGCCGCCGAGCAGCATTTGCAGCCCGACTTCCAACAGCTCACCGACGAGCAGATCGAGCGCACGTTCCGCACCAACATCTTCGCCCAGTTCTTTCTCACGCGCGCCGCCCTGCCGCATCTGAAGCAGGGCGCGGCGATCATCAACACCACGTCGGTGACGGCGTACAAGGGATCTCCGGCGCAGGTGGATTACGCGGCGACCAAGGGCGCCATCGTGGCGTTCACCCGCTCGATGGCGACGCTGCTGCTGGACCGCGGCATCAGGGTGAACGCGGTGGCTCCGGGGCCGATCTGGACGCCGCTGATCCCGGCCAGCTATCCGGACGACAAGACCGCACGGCATGGCGAGTCGGTGCCGATGCGCCGGCCGGGGCAGCCGGACGAGGTGGCGCCCTGCTACATCTTCCTGGCCTCGGCGGATGCCTCGTACATGAGCGGCCAGGTGCTGCACCCCAATGGCGGCTCCATCGTCAACGGTTGAGGAGTTTTCCCATGAGCGACCTTCCCCCGGTGCTGCCGCCCGACATGCCCGGCAGCACGCCGCCGCCGCCCGGTCCGGATCTGCCGCCGGTGCCCGACGAGCTGCCGCCGGCCGATCCCGGCCACGTTCCGGGCGAGGAGCCGCCGCCGGTGGTGGCGTAGCCTAGCTGCGATAGCTGCCGTTGATGTCGATGTAGCCGTGCGTCAGGTCGCAGGTCCAGACCACCGCACGGCCGCGCCCAAGACCCAGATCGACGGTGATCGAAACTTCCTGCCCGCGCATGTGGGCCACCACGGGCGTCTCATCGTAGCCCGCCACCACGCCGCCGTCGCGGGCCATCCATACTCCGCCCACCGCCACGCAAAGCCGGTCGCGGTCGGCGGGCTCGCCCGCCTTGCCCACCGCCATGACGATGCGGCCCCAATTCGCGTCCTCGCCGGCGATCGCGGTCTTGACCAGTGGCGAGTTGCCCACCGCGAGAGCCACGCGCCGCGCGGATTTTCCCGTGGCGGCGCCCACCACCTCGATGCGCACCAGCTTGCGCGCGCCCTCGCCGTCGCGCACCACCTGCAAGGCCAGGTCCAGCAGCACCGCGTCCAGCGCCTCGCGAAAGCCGCGCAGGATCGCGCCGCCGGCGTCCGCCACCTTGGCGTGGCGGGTCTGGCCGGTGGCGAACAGCAGCACGCTGTCGGAGGTGGAGGTGTCGCTGTCCACCGTGATGCAGTTGAAGCTGCGCGCCACTCCGCGCGACAGCATCGCCTGCAAGGCGGGCGGGGGGATTTTCGCGTCGGTGAAGACGAAGCACAGCATGGTCGCCATGTCCGGCGCGATCATGCCGCTGCCCTTGGCGAAGCCGCTGATCCGCACCTCCGTCCCGCCGATCGTCGCGGTTCGCGTCGCCGCCTTGGGGAAAGTGTCGGTGGTCATGATGCCGCGCGCGGCTTCTTCCCAGCGGTCGGCGCGCAACCCCGCGTACAGCCCCGGCAGGGCGGCGGTGATGCGCGCGTGCGGCAGCGTCTCGCCGATCACCCCGGTCGAGGCCACGAACACCTCGCGCGGCCGGCAGCCCACCAGGTCGGCCGCCGCGCGCGCGGTGGCGCGGCAGGCCGCCGCGCCGGCGGCGCCGGTGAACACGTTGGCGTTGCCGGCATTGACCACCAGCGCCCGCGCCCGGCCACGCTCCAGCGCCGCGCGGTCCCAGTCGATCGGGGCGCCCGGGCAGCGGTTGCGAGTGAACACGCCGGCCGCCGTGCTGCCGGCCGCAAGCTCGATCAGCACCAGGTCGGTCCTGCCCTGGTAGCGGATGCCGGCCGCCGCCGCCGCCAGCCGCACGCCGGCCAGCGGCGGCAACGCGGGCAACACGACGGCAAGTGGCGAGACCCCGGCCGCGGCAGCCATCCGGCCAGTCGTCCCTACTTCGACGGCGCGGCCGGTACGGATGTGGTCGGCGCGGGTGCGGTCGGCGCGGGCGTGGCAGGCGTCGTGGGCGCGGCCGGAGCCGGAGCGGCCTGGGGCGGCTTCGGCACCGAGCCGTCCGGATTGAACTTCTCGATCGGCACCGCGGCGCGCGCCTGCTCCACGACCTTCTGCACCGCCGCCTGGATCAGCGCCTGGCGGATGTCCGGGGTCGCCTGCTCCAGCGTCGGCGGCGGCGCCGTGCGGGTGCCCTCGACCTGGATGACGTGCCAGCCGTAGCGGGTATGCACCGGGGTCTGGCTGATCTGGCCGGGTTTCAGCGCGAACGCCACCGCCGAGAACTCGGGCAGCATGTCGCCCTTCTTGAACCAGCCGAGATCGCCGCCCTGTGCGGCGCCCGGGTCGGTGCTGTTGGCCTTGGCCAGCGCCGCGAAGTCCGCGCCCTTGTTCAACTGGTCGATGAGCTGCTTGGCCTTCGCCTCGGTCGGCACCAGGATGTGCCGCGCGTGCACCTCCTCCTCACCGGGCTTGTTCGCGTACATTGCGTCGTATTTGGCCTTGATCGCGTCCGCCGTGATCTGCGGACGCACCGCGCGGCTGACCAGCGCGTTCTCGAGCGCGGCGTCGGCCGCGTGCTGCATTGCCGCTTTCACATCGGGATCGTTCTGCAACCCCTGCTTGCGCGCCAGCGCCGCCACGGCGTAGCGGTCGACCACCTGGTCGAGCACCATCGGGTACAGCATCTGCGGCGGCAGTTGGCGATACTGGGTCGGCACGCCGGCCAGGGCGGCCTGCACCTCGCTCAGATGCACCTCGGCGCCGCCGACTTTGGCCACCACCGGATCGGCGTTCGCGGCCTGCGCCGGAGCGGGCGTGGTGGCGGGCGTCTTGCCCGGAGCCGGCGAGGCGGGCGCGGACGTGGCGGGCGCGGGCGCGGCGGCCGGATTGGCCGGAGGCGCGGTTTGCGCCATCGCGGCCGGCGCGATCGCTGCGAAAGAAAACGCCGCCATCGTGGCGGCGGCGGCAAGGCGCGTGGTCCGCATGACTGATCCCTTTGGAAAGCGGCCGGACTATGGCCGAACGCTTTCGGGCAAACAAGCCGAGCCTGCAAACGAACCGACCAGGCAAATAAGCCGACCGGACAAATGAGCCGATCGGGCAGTTGACTCGCCAACGCACCAACCCTAACCCGCACGCCGCAACTCCGGGGCGCCATGCCGTCCGCAACCACACGTGAATTGGTCGGCTGGAACGTCGTGGTAATCGCTCGCGACGAGGCGGAGCGGCTCGACGCCTGCCTCGACCGCCTCGCCGCGGAACTGCGGGCGCGCGCCGGCCCGGCGCCCGGCGGCGTCAACGCCGACCGCATCACCGTGGTCCTCAACGGCTGCCGCGATGCCAGCCACGAGGTGACGCGGCGCTTCGCACAAGCCTCGGGCCTGGAGGTGCGCGGCTTCGAGATCGCGTTTGCCGACAAGTCGAACGCCTGGAACCAGTACGTGCATGAACTGGCGCCGATGGCCGATCTGCACATCTTCGTCGACGGCTACACCCGCGTAGCGCCAGGGTCGCTGGCGGCGCTGGCGGCGGCCCTCGCCGCCGACCCCCACGCCCATGCCGCCAGCGGCCTGCCCGGCGGCAGGGGTGCCGCGGCCTATCGCCGGACGGTGCAGCGCGACGGTGGCCTGCACGGCTCGCTGCACGCGCTGCGCGGGTCGTTCGTCGAGCGTATCCGGCTGGCCGGCCTGCGCCTGCCGGTCGGTCTGTATCGCGGCGACGGGCTGATCGGCTCGTTCGCCATGCACGACCTCGACCCCGCGACCGCCTGGGATCCGGCGCGCGTGGCACAGGTCGAGCGCGCGACCTGGTCGGCCCAGGCCTTTGCGCCGCCCGACCTGTGGCGCCACCTGCGCCGGCGCGTCAATCAGGCGCGTGGCCGGCTGGAGAGCGCGGCCGTCAAGCGGATCATCTATAGGTACAGGCGACGGCGGCTTCGCGGCCCTGCCCCGCTATGCCGACACGATGCTGGCCGACTATCTGGCGGCCTGCCCGCGGGCGCGTCCCGGCTGGCGCGACCTCGCCGGGGTCGTGGCCGTGCGTGGCCTGGCTAGGCCACGCACGCCGGAGCCGGCACGCCTTCGCGCGGCGGCGTTCGTATCGTCGGCGGAGCCGCCGCCCGCGAGGCCGCGTTGACCCCGCCCGCCCCGGCCCCTATCTGACAGGCCCGCCCGGATGCCCCGGCCACAGGCCGGCGGCGCCACCGTGGCCTCGCGCCGTCACCCATGAAGGCCCGTCATGTTCGCCAGCCTCGCCCGCGCCGTTCTCGGCACCAGCAACGACCGCACGCTGAAAGGCTACTGGCGCCGCGTGCCGCAGATCAACGCGCTGGAGCCGGCGATGGCCGCCCTGTCCGACGCCGAGCTGCAAGCCAGGACCGCGACGTTTCGCGCGCGTCTCGCCGAGGGCGCCACGCTGGACCAGATCCTGCCCGAGGCGTTCGCGGTGGTGCGCGAGGCCTCGCAACGGATGCTGGGGATGCGCCATTTCGACGTGCAGTTGATCGGCGGCATGGTGCTGCACGACGGCAAGATCGCCGAGATGAAGACCGGCGAGGGCAAGACCCTGGTCGCCACGCTGCCGGTGTACCTGAACGCGCTGGCCGAAAAGGGCGTCCACGTCGTCACCGTCAACGACTACCTGGCGCGGCGCGACGCCGAATGGATGGGCCGCGTGTACGGCTTCCTCGGCATGAGCGTGGGCGTGATCGTGCATGGCCTGGACGACCAGCAGCGCCGCGCCGCCTATGCCTGCGACATCACCTACGGCACCAACAACGAGTTCGGCTTCGACTACCTGCGCGACAACATGAAATACCGCCTGGAGGATATGTCGCAGCGCGACTTCGCGTACGGCATCGTCGACGAGGTGGACAGCATCCTGATCGACGAGGCGCGCACCCCGCTGATTATCTCCGGCCCGGCCGAGGACAGCTCGGATCTGTACCGTCACGTCGACGACGTGGTGCGCGTCCTGGTGCAGGATCCCGAGACCTACGAAAAAGACGAGAAGATGCGCACCTCGGTGATGACCGAGGCCGGATCGGAGCGCGTGGAGGACATGCTGCGCGATGCCGGCATCGTCACCGAAGGCAACCTCTACGACATCTTCAACATCTCGGTCGTGCATCATGTGCAGCAATCCCTGCGCGCGCACACGCTGTTCGCGCGCGACGTGGACTACATCGTGCGCGACGACAAGGTGATTATCATCGACGAGTTCACCGGCCGCATGATGGAGGGCCGCCGCTACTCCGAAGGGCTGCATCAGGCGCTGGAGGCCAAGGAGCACGTCACCGTGCAGCCGGAGAACCAGACGCTCGCCTCGATTACCTTTCAGAATTACTTCCGGCTGTATCCGAAACTGGCCGGCATGACCGGCACGGCGCTCACCGAGGCCGACGAGTTCGCGGAAATCTACAAGCTCGAAGTGGTCGAGATCCCCACCAACGTGCCGGTGATCCGCACGCGACGACGACGACGAGGTGTACCGCACCGCGGCGGAGAAATACGAAGCGGTGGCCAAGCTGATCGAGGAGGCGCGCGGCCGCGCCCAGCCAGTGCTGGTCGGCACCACCAGCATCGAGAAAAGCGAGGTCATCAGCGAGCTGCTGAAAAAGAAGCGCGTGCCGCACCAGGTGCTGAACGCCCGCTTCCACGAGCAGGAAGCGGTGATCGTGTCGCAGGCGGGCGCCCCCGGCGCGGTGACGATCGCCACCAACATGGCCGGGCGTGGCACTGACATCAAGCTCGGCGGCAACCTGGACATGCGCCTGAAGCTGGAGGGCGCGGAAGGCGATCCGGTCCGCGAGGCGGCGATGCGCGAGGAGATCGCGGCCAACCACGAGATCGTAAAGGCCGCCGGCGGCCTGCTGGTGATCGCCACCGAGCGCCACGAGAGCCGGCGCATCGACAACCAGTTGCGCGGCCGCTCCGGGCGCCAGGGCGACCCCGGCGGCAGCCGTTTCTTCCTGTCGCTGGAAGACGACCTGATGCGCATCTTCGGCAGCGAGCGGATGGGCGGGATGCTGCAGCGGCTGGGTCTGAAGGAGGGCGAGGCGATCGTCCATCCCTGGATCAACAAGGCGCTGGAAAAAGCGCAGAAGAAGGTCGAGGCGCGCAACTTCGACACCCGCAAGAACGTGCTGAAATACGACGACGTGATGAACGACCAGCGGCGCGAGGTGTACGCGCAGCGCCGCGAGTTCATGCGCGCCGCCGACGTGGCCGAGACCATCGCCGACATGCGCGGCGAGATCATCGCCGAAATGGTGGCCCGCCGCATCCCCGAGAAGGCGTACGCGGAGCAGTGGGAGTCGCTGGAGCTGGCCGAGGACGTGCAGCGCGTGTTCGGGCTGGATCTGCCGGTGGTCGAGTGGGCACGCGAGGAGGGCATCGCCGAGGAGGCGATCCGCGAGCGCATCGAGCAGGCGATCGACCGGCTGATGGCCGCCAAGGCCGCCAATCTCGGACCCGAGCTGATGCGGTTCGTGGAAAAGAGCCTGCTGATCCAGATCCTCGATCAGGTATGGAAGGAGCACTTGCTGGCCTTGGACCATCTGCGCCAGGGCATCGGCCTGCGCGCCTATGGCCAGCGCGATCCGCTGAACGAGTACAAGACCGAGGCGTTCGCGCTGTTCAACGCCATGCTCGACGAGTTGCGCGAGCGGGTGACCTCGATGCTGGCCCGCGTCGAGCCGCACGCCGAGCCGCCGCCTCCGCCGCCGATGCGATGGCGATGATGGAAAGCCATCCCGCCCCGGCGATGGCCTATGCCGACGGTGGCGCCGATTACGAGCCGGCCTCGGGCGGCGACGTGATGCTGCTGAGCGCCGCGCCGTCACGCAGCGACGCGGTCGATCCGAACGATCCCGCCACCTGGCGCAACTCCCCGCGCAACGCGCCATGCCCGTGCGGGTCGGGGAAGAAGTTCAAGCATTGTCATGGGCGGATGATGTAGCGGCGCCGCTACGGTTTTGCGGCTTTGGCGGCGTGTTTGGCGGCGCGGGCGGCTTCCTCGGTCGCCAGTTCCGCCTTGTGCTCCGCGACCTCCTCAGCGTGGTGCCGGTAGAGATCGACCGCCTGCATGGCGTGCCGATTGGCGACGGTATCGGCCTCCGCCGCGGACGTCGCCAGCCCTTTCGCCTTTTCGAAGTTGCCCGACATGCACTGCTTGGCCGCGTCGCGGTGCATCTTCGCGGCCAGCTCGAGGTGGTGCGCCGCCTCGTCGTGCTGCGCCGCGGCATTGGCCTTGATGTCGTCCATGCTGACTGCTCCAGTGACCTTGGTCGGGGGTGGAACCTACCACGTCGGGGGCCGGGCAGACGACGCCTCGAAGGGTAGCGTTGCCCCCGACGCCGGCGCCGCGGGCGGCTCTGTCGCATGGTGATGCCGCCTGGCTGACCTGCCGAAGTCGTGGCGTTCCCGGCGGGAATACCGGCTGAGATGGCCAACCCTTTTCCGCCCCGTGCAAATCCCTGTGTGTATCGAGGCAGTGTATGACGCGGTGTGGCGCCGGAAAGTCAGTGTCAGGTGATATCCCTCTCTGTACCACTCGTTGATAGCAGCGGGAGCGGCCGGTTCAAGCCGGCCGAAGAGGCGATGCGCCGCAATTAGCTCATTGGACGTGTATCCCGGTGATACCACCTCTACCATAGGCTGCGGAAAGTCCTCCAACCAATCCTTTGCGGAGCCGTCGGCGTTCTTTCTTCGGCCCTTTTGGAAGATGTCCCCATAGCGTTGGGGAGATATTCCGAGAAATGGTAGAAAAGAAACACGCTCCGGGTTTTCATTTTCCACTTCAATCTCATTGCCATGCAGCTCCTTTGCCCGACTTTTTGGGTAAGGCTCCATGTATACAACCTTGGAAATGCCGGCTGCGATTATGTGTTTGGTGCAATTGTGGCACGGGAAGGTGGTGCAGAATAATATAGCACCGTCGATGCTCCTCCCTCTCCGGGCAGCATCGCATATAGCGCACATCTCAGCGTGTATCACTCGCCCGTATCAGTGAGATCCAATATGGACGCGCCAACTAGCAAACCCTCTCCGCTTCGATCACCACGCGGGGCATCCGGTCGTAGTTGTCGAGTCACAAGCTCAACTATCTTGTCTGCGTTATTCAGCTTCTTTAGAGCCCCCGTGAGTGCTTTTTAATCGAGTAATCTCTCAAAAAGCTCTCGTAAAATCCGCTTTTTTAAGCTGTCATTTGGGTCTCGTCCAAGTTTCACGTCGCGGTAATCCGGAGTCTCCAAATCCCAGTAAGTTCCACCTTTGGCTTTCGGTACTTCATTGCAACCCTGAGTTATCAACTCACCCTGAGCAGAGAATATCGCGACTCCTACTTGGCGAGACAGATCGGAAGACCGTAGGGAAGCGGATTTTGCGGCATACATGCCATACTCAATTTTGGATGGCGCAATGCTGGTTCGACCGAAGAAAGCTTCCACAAACCTTGAGATGTTGCGGTTTGTCTTGTCGGCAGTTATCCCGTCAACAAAGACGTCCCCTCTATGGAAGGTGTCACGCATATCTTGACCGAAGGGATCTTCGTCTTCGCTCGCATCCTGAGCAATTAATTGACTAGCGCGGGAGGCCACATCGGTGGATTTCGTGTTAGTCGGCATGGTGTCGGTGAGCTTGTTCGATATACATTGAGTCCGTTCCTCTATCGACCCATATGCTGAAACAAGCACGAATTGCTTTCCGTATACCTTTCTAAGAAGGTCCACTTCATCTTTTCTTTTTAGTTGTCGCAATATGAAAGCGGTTTTGTTCAAGACCTTATTGAATTTCCCGGACCGTGCTCCTCGTTCTCTCAAAATTGCCCATATGGCGAGCCTCGCCATGAAGGAAGCATCCTCATTTTCCCTGCAAACTCTATTTGCATGCTGAATTTTATGTATCGTGACATCAAAAAAGTTTTGGCCCTTAGGCTTCGCAGTCGGCGGACAGTATCTGAACAACTCATCCGTGAGTTTTATATCTATTCCGGTATAGCCAACCTTGACGAGTTCCTTTGATATTTCTTGCTGGACCAAGTCTACGTTCACCCCGATTGGTCCCGCTATTCCGAAAATGAGTTCTGGGTGCGTGATGGTTTCGATCGGCTTGGGCATGGGGGCCTTTCTGGGTAACTCGGGCGAATGGAGGCTCGGGATATGCGTTTCCCGCTGGCGCCGGCTCGCGTCCGACGATACCTTGTGTTTATCGAGTCGGGGGGTTGAAAGGATGCATTCTGATTGGGGTCAAGAAGTTACCCAACTTTGTGAGGCGGCCGATCAGGTGGCCCAGCAGATGAATGCCCGCTTTATCGCTGACCCTGAGAAAGCCAAGCAGTTGGTTAGTCGCGGTCAACACGTGGCGGCCGACATAGGCTCTTCCGATGGCTCCGACCGGGCCGCTTAGGATCGCCTCCAACTCAGAACCCACGATCACTGTGGCCTGATCGACCGGCGTTCGCGTCGTTCAAAGGTGGCGTTCCCGGCGGGATTCGAACCCACGGCCCCCAGATTAGGAATCTGGTGCTCTATCCGGCTGAGCTACGGGAACCGCCGCGACCCTGCATAGCCGACTTGAGCCGGGGCCGCCAAGCGAGGCACACTGTCCCCATGCCCAATTTTCCCGGAAATCCCGTGGTCTCCCGCACCGCCGCCGGCGCCATCGGCGCGCCCGACCCGTCGCCGCGTCCGCGTCCGCCCGAGGGCCGCGACCGGGTGGGATTCTGATGGACGCGGCAACCACCCCGACCCGGGCCGCCGAGATCCACGCGGCCACCCTGGTGCTGGACAGCCATATCGACATCCCCTGGCCAGCCGAGACGGGCGGCGCCTTCACCGCCGACACCCGGCGCTGCGTCGACCTGCCGAAGCTGCGGCGCGGCGGGGTCGCGGCGGGCTGCTTCGCGGCTTTCGTGCCGCAGGGCCCGCGCGACACCGAGGGCACGCGGGCCGCCTGGGCGCGCGCCGATGCAATGCTGTCGGCCATCGCCGAGATGGGCGCCGGTGAGGCGCGCGCCTGCGCCACCGCCGAGGCGATTGAGGCGGCGTGGCGCGACCGCGTGCCGGCCGTGGTGGCCTGCCTGGAAAACGGCCACGCCATCGGCGAGGATCTGGGGCGCATCGCCATGCTGCGCGCGCGCGGCTGCGTCTATGTCACCCTCACCCATAACGGCCACAACCTGCTGGCCGACAGCGCCGTGCCTCGCGCCGATCTCGGCGACGCGCCCGCCCTGCACGGCGGCCTGTCGTCGCTGGGCCGCGCGGCGGTGGCCGAGATGAACCGGGTCGGGGTGATGATCGACGTGGCGCACCTGTCGCGCGCGGGGATGATGCAGGCGGCCGAGGCCAGCCGCGCGCCGATCGCCACCACCCATTCCTGCATCCGCGCGCTATGCGACCACCCGCGCAATCTGGACGACGGCCAGCTCGATGCCATTCGCGACAGCGGCGGCGTGATCCAGGTAACGGCGGTGCCCGCCTTCGTCCGCCCGGGCGGCAAGTCGGAGGCGGTGACGCTGGCCGACGTGCTGGACCACGTCGACTACGCCGTGTCGCGCATCGGCATCACCCATGTCGGCATCGGCTCGGATTTCGACGGCGGCGGCGGCGTGGCGGGCTGGCGGCACGCCGGCGAGAGCGGTGCGGTCACGGCCGGGCTGCTCGACCGCGGCTACGACGCGCAGGCGATCGGCCTGCTGTGGGGCGGCAATTTTCTTCGCGTGATGCGCGCGGTGGCGGCGGCGGCGGCATGATCCGCACCGTGGCCCTGCCCGACGGCACGGCGGTTCCGGCACTCGGCCAGGGCACCTGGCACATGGGCGAGGCGCGCGGCGACCGCGCGGCGGAGGCGGCGGCGCTGCGGCTCGGCATCGAGCTCGGCATGACCCTGCTCGACACGGCGGAGATGTATGCCGGCGGCGGCGCCGAGGAGGTGGTGGCCGAGGCCATCGCCGGCCAGCGCGACCGGGTGTTCCTGGTCAGCAAGGTCTCGCCGCACAATGCCAGCCGACAGGGCGTGGCCATCGCCTGCGAGCGGTCGCTGCGACGGCTGCGCACCGATCGCATCGACCTCTATCTGCTGCACTGGCGTGGCGCGGTGCCGCTGGCCGAGACGCTGGCCGGGTTCGCGGCACTGCGCGAGGCCGGCAAGATCCTGCGCTGGGGCGTCTCGAACTTCGATCCCGACGACATGACCGAACTGGCCGGCCTGCCCGGCGGCCGCGACTGCGCCACCGACCAGGTGCTGTACAACCTCGACGCGCGCGGCGCGGAGTTCGACCTGCTGGCGTGGTGCGCCGCGCGAAAGCTGCCGGTGATGGCGTATTCGCCGGTCGGCCAGGGCGGCAAGCTGCTGCGCCACGCGGCACTGCGGCGCGTGGCCGGGCGCCACGCCGCCACGCCGGCGCGGGTCGCGCTGGCCTGGACGCTGCGCCGGCCCGGCATCATCAGCATCCCCAAGGCCGCCGACGCGGCGCATGTGCGCGACAACGCGGCCGCGGCCGACCTGGCGTTGACCAAGGAGGATCTGGCCGAACTCGACGCGGCGTTCCCGCCGCCGCGCGGCAAGCGCCCGCTCGAGATGCTGTAGCGGATGATCGGCGGCAAGCGGGTGGCCGTGGTGCTGCCCGCCTACAACGCGGCGCAGACGCTGTCGCGCACGGTAGCCGAGATCCCGCAAGGCGTCGCCGACGACGTCATCCTCACCGACGACGCCAGCCGCGACAACACCGCCGACCTGGCCCGTGCGATGGGCCTGCACGTGCTGCGCCACGAGACGAATCGCGGCTATGGCGCCAACCAGAAGACCTGCTACGCGGCGGCGCTGGCGCGCGGCGCGGACATCGTGGTGATGCTGCACCCCGACTACCAGTACTCGCCCGCGCTGGTGCCCGCGATGGCCTCGATGATCGCCTCGGGCCATTACGACGCGGTGCTGGGCTCGCGCATTCTCGGGCGCGGCGCGCTGGCGGGCGGGATGCCGCCGTACAAATACGTGGCCAACCGCCTGCTGACCCTGATCGAGAACGTGCTGCTGGCGCGCAAGCTCAGCGAGTACCACACCGGCTATCGCGCCTGGAGCCGGCGGGTGCTGGAGACGCTGCCGCTGCTTGCCTGCTCGGACGATTTCGTGTTCGACAACCAGATGATCGCGCAAGCCGTGCATTTCGGGTTCGAGGTCGGCGAGATCTCGTGCCCCACGAAATACTTTCCCGAAGCCTCCTCGATCAATTTCCGCCGCAGCGTGGTCTACGGGCTGGGAGTGCTCGGCACCGCCGCGCAATTCCGGCTGCACCGCATGGGCGTGGTGCGCTCGGCGCTGTTCGCCGCCGACCCCGGCGCGCGGCTGGTCGGCGCAGGGCTGGACGACGCGGGGCTGGGCGATGCACGGGACGCCCCGGCATGAACCGCACGCCGCATCGCGTTCTGGCGATCGTCGGCGCAGCGGCGCTGCTGCTTGCTGGGCTCGCGGCGGCACGCCTCTGGCCGGGCGGCGTCGCCGACCTGGTAGGCCGCGCGGTCGCCACCGTGCACGGCGCGGGCCGGCTCGGCGTGGTCGCCTTCGCGCTGCTGCAGGTGTTCGTCGCGGCCAGCGGCGTGCTGCCCGCCTCCCTGGTCGGGCTGGCGGCGGGGGCGCTGTACGGCATTCCGCGCGGCTTCGCGCTGGCCTCGATCACCACCCTCGCCGGCGCCTGGTTGGCCTTCCGCCTCAGCCGCTCGCTGCTGCGGCCGCGCATCGAGGGCCTGCTGGCCCGGCGCCCGAGGCTGGCGCATTTGGACGCCGGCCTGGCGCGCGGACGCTGGCGCTTCGTGTGCCTGCTGCGGGTCTCGCCGGTGATGCCGTTCGCGGCCACCAGCTACTCGCTCGGCCTGTCGTCGGTCTCGGCGGCCGACTACCTGCTGGGCACGCTGGCGGCACTCCCGGCGCTGCTGGGCTATGTCTGCCTCGGCGGCCTGGCCCATGCCGGCCTTGCGACCAATGCCGGCCCGTTCCGCCTGGCCCTGTTCGCGGTGGGCCTCGCCGCCACCCTGCTGCTGACGCTGCATGTGGGCCGGCTCGTGCTGCTCGCCCTCCGGCTCGAGACCGTGCAGGGGCGCTGAGCGGTGGATGCCGCCCCACCGGCCGCCGCCCCAGGGCGGACCGCTTGCGTTGTGCTCGACATCCTGTTCGCCGCATTCGGATTGTGGCTGGCCGGCACCGCGCCGATCTCGTTCGCCGGCGGAACCTACGACGACCTGCTGTTCCTGCGCCTGGCCGCCAGCATCGCGCACGGACACTGGCTCGGGCCGTTCGATCAGCTCACCCTCGCGCGCGGGCCGATGTTCCCGCTGTTCCTGGCCGCCGCGGCGCTGCTGCGCATCCCGGTCAACCTGGCCGCGCAGGCGGTATATCTGTGCGGCAGCCTGCTGCTGGCGCGCCTGGCGGGATACCACCTGCGCAGCCGCGCCGCCGCGACCGCGATCTTCGCGCTGCTCGCCGTCAGCCCCGTGCCGTACGCGACGGGACTGTCGCTGGTGATGCGCGAAAAACTGTATGTCGGGCTGACCATGCTGGCCCTCGCCCTGGCGCTGCGCTGCCTGCCGCGGCAGGGCGCGGCACCCGCACGGCCCGCCGACATGGCGTGGGCGTTCGCCGCCGGCCTGGGCTTCGCGGCGTTCTGGCTGACCCGCGAGGAGGGCGTCTGGCTGCTGCCCGCGCTGGCGCTGATCCTGGCGCTGCGGCTGACCATACGCCTTTGCCGGCGCGGCCGCCCGGATCGGCGATGGGTCGTTGGCGAGGCGCTAGTCTGCCTGCTGCCCGCGCTCGGCTTTCTGGCGGTGGTGCTGCCGGTGGCGGCGATCAACGACGCCGTGTACGGCGTGTTCAGGACCGACGATTTCCAGACCGGCCCGTTCCCCGCCGCCTATGGCGCGATGCTGCGCGTCAAGCCAGCGCACTGGCGGCAATACGTGTCCCTGCCGCGCGATGTCCGCGCCCGCCTGTACGCCGTGAGCGCGGCCGCGCGCGAGCTGCGGCCGTCGCTGGAGGGGGCGGCGGGGCGCGAATGGATCCGCATCGGCTGCCTGAACAGCCCGCTGCCGGCTTGCGACGATCTGCAAGGCGGCTGGGCGATGTTCGCGCTGCGCCAGGCCGTGACCGATGCCGGCCACTACGCCAGCGCGCGCGACGCCGACCGGTTCTACCGCCGTCTGGCCGCCGAGATCGACGCCGCCTGCGCCGATCGGCGCCTGGCCTGCACACCGCCCCGCAGCGGCA
Organism: uncultured Pseudomonadota bacterium; assembly: GCA_963758455.1. Taxonomy (GTDB): domain Bacteria; phylum Pseudomonadota; class Alphaproteobacteria; order Acetobacterales; family Acetobacteraceae; genus CAVRQM01. Next base: position 721,537 of record CAVWVK010000002.1, read on the forward strand.
TGTTGCCGCCGCTGCGCTGGGCTTACGTGCCTCTGGCATTGCGCAGCTTCTGGCGGGTCTACGTGCAGACGGCATCGCTCGACCGCGCGAAACCCGGAACGTTGCTCACCAGCCCCTCGATCTTCGACCTGGCGCAATCGCGCCCGCTGGCGCTCGGCCCCGAGGCGCCGCCGCGCGCCCTGGCCGACGCCGCGACGGTGCTGGTGATGGGCTGGATCTACGCGCCCGCCGGCACGCCGCTGCCATCGGCGCAATCGGTCGGCGGCGGCAGCGATACGCTGGTGGCGCTGTCCACCACCGGCGATCCGGCCATCGCGGCGGCGATCGGACGCGCCGGCGGCAGCGCCTATCGGTTCCAGTGGCAAAGTCGCTGCGCGCCGGATTGCCGCTTGCTGGTGACGCAAGGCGCCTCGGTGCTGCTGGACCGCCCGGCCTCCGCGTTGCGGCCAGGGCAGACGAGTTCTCGGTCCGGACGCGCTGCTGAATATCGATGCGGCGCGCGTCGAGCCGGCGGCGGCGCACCTGCCGGATCTGCCGATGGCGGCGGCCCGCCGCATCGCGGCGGTGATGCGGGCGATCAGCCCGGTGGCGGTGCCGCTGGCCATGCTGGGCACGCTGGCGCTGCTGGCGTGGGATGCGCGGCGGCGCCGGGTGCGGCCGATCACCCTGTTCGCGTCGGTGCTGCTGCTGGCGCTGCTCACCCGCATGGCGCTGCTGGCCGTCGCCGACGCCACCACGGTGCCGGCGCTGGAGTTCCGCTTCCTGGCGCCGGGCATGTCGCTGGCCTGGGCGCTGGTGGCAACGGTTGCCGCCCGCTTCGCGCTCGCCGTGGCGCGACGCATGATGACACTTTGCGTGACGATCTGGCCGCGGCCTGGGGACGGCAACCGCCGTTGAACGTCAGCGACCGGAAAAGCGGGTGGCAACGACCAGCGCCCCGGCCCCGCCCCGGGGAGCCGTCAGATCGGGGCGACGATTTCCACGGCGCCCGGCAAGGTCACGAACTCGTCGTCCTCCGGGCCGTCGTCCAGGTGGGTCAGCAGCGCAAACCGGGCGGGGTGATCGAGCGCGCAAAGCGGGTGATGCCAGACATCCGGCGCGTAGGTCAGCGCCTGGTCGCCGTCGGCCACGAACGCCGCCGCGCGCGCCATGTCGGGGCCGCCCTCCGCGCCGTGCGGAGCGACCAGCACCAGCCAGCGCGCGGCCGCATCGCACGGCACGAAACTCTGGGAGGAATGGCGGTGCCGCTCCATCACGCTGGCCGACAGCGGCAGTGATCGCGCCGCCGCCACGGTCCAGTCCAGCCGTGTCGCGGCCTGTGGACGCAGGTTCACGGCCGGCCCGATCCGCACCTTGCCGTCCGGCGGGGGCGCCGCGCATACCGTGCCATACGGCGCGAACGCCTCCGCTGTCAGGGGGCCGACGATCAGCCGCATGAGGCGACCCAGGCGGCGGCGACCGCCTCCATGCCGGCCCGATCGGCGTCGCCGAAGCGCGCCGGGATCGGGCTGTCGACGTCCAGCACCCCCAGCAGCGTGCTCCCGCGCAGCAGCGGTACCACGATCTCGCTGCGGCTGTCCGCGTCGCAGGCGATATGGCCGGCGAATTCGTTCACGTCGTCCACCACGATGGTCTCGCGCCGGGAGGCCGCCGCGCCGCACACGCCCTGGCCCAGACCGATGCGCACGCAGGCGGGCTTGCCCTGGAACGGGCCGACCAGCAGCCCGCCATCGCGCAGGAAATAGAAGCCGGCCCAGTTCAGGCGCGGGATGTGCTGCCAGATCGCGGCGGCGGCATTGGCGGCGTTGGCGATCGGGTCGCGCTCGCCCTCGAACAGGCCGGACAGCGCGCTCAGCAGGTCGTCATAGGCGGCGATCACGGCGTCAACTCCTCGATGCGGCGCACATGCGCCTGGCCCGCGGCACTGGCCGCCTGCTCCAGCGCGCGGTATTCGGCCACCATCACCGCCCCGGCCTCGGTCAGCCGCGCGCCGCCGCCGCCCGCCCCGCCGGCGGCGGTCGCCACCACCGCGACGCCGAGGCTGCGGTTGAGCTCCTCGACCAGCTCCCAGGCACGCCGGTAGCTCATGCGCAGCGCCCGGCCACCGGCTGAGATCGAGCCGTCGCGGGCAATCGCCTCCAGCAGCGCCACTTTCCCCGGACCGATGCGCGCGCCGGAGGCGAGATCGACGCGGATCGACAGCCGGCTGGGTTTTGGGAGCATCGCTCGGCGATGTCGCACGCGGCGGTTTGCCGTTGCAAGCGGAGGGCAAAACCGGCCAGGGTCCGGCCATGTCCTACCAGCCCAGCGCCTGCCCGCACGACTGCCCCTCGACCTGCGCGCTTGAGGTCGACGTGGTGGCTCCCGATCGCATCGGCACGATCCGGGGGGCCGCGGCCAACAGCTACACCGCCGGCGTGATCTGCGCCAAGGTGGCCCGCTACGCCGAGCGCGCGAACCACCCGGACCGCGTGATCCACCCGCTGCGGCGGACCGGCGCGAAAGGCTCCGGCCAGTTCACGCGCATCGGCTGGGACGAAGCCCTCGGGCGCATCGCCGAGGCGTTCCGCGCCGCCGCCGACCGCCACGGCTCCGAAGCTGTGTGGCCGTACTACTACGCCGGCACGATGGGCCTGGTGCAGCGCGACGGCATCCATCGGCTGCGCCACGCCATGCGCTACTCGCGCCAGGGCACCACCATCTGTTCGACCATCTGCGACGCCGGCTGGCGCGCGGGCGTCGGCCGCGTCGCCGGCCCCGATCCGCGCGAGATGGCCGACAGCGACCTGATCGTGATGTGGGGCGGCAATCCCGTGGCCACCCAGGTCAACGTGATGACGCATGTGACGCGGGCGCGGAAGCGGCGTGGCGCGCGCTTCGTGGTGGTCGACCCGTACCGCAACGGCACCGCGCAAGTCGCCGACACGCACCTGATGCTGCGCCCCGGCACCGACGGCGCGCTGGCCTGTGCGGTGATGCACGTCGCCTTCCGCGACGGGTATGCCGACCGAGATTACCTGGCGCGCTACGCCGACGACCCCGCCGCGCTGGAGGCGCACCTCGCGACCCGCACGCCGCAATGGGCGGCGGCGATCACCGGCCTGTCCGTCGCCGAGATCGAGGCGTTCGCGCGCCTGTATGGAACGACGGCGCGCAGCTACATCCGCTGCGGCTTCGGATTTTCGCGCAGCCGCAACGGCGCGGCCAGCCTGCACGCCGTCACCTGCCTGCCGACCGTCACCGGCGCGTGGGCGCATCCGGGCGGCGGCGCGTTCTGGAGCAACGACCACATCTATCACATCGACCGCACGCTGATCCGCGGCGACGACGTGGCCGACGCCTCGACGCGCGAGATCGACATGAGCCGCATCGGCGCCGCGCTGACCGGCGAGTCGCGCGCGCTGTCGGGCGGCCCGCCGGTCGCGGCCATGCTGATCCAGAACACCAACCCGATGGCGGTGGCGCCCAACAGCAACCTGGTCCACCAGGGTTTTGCGCGGGAAGATCTGTTCGTGGCGGTGCATGAGCAGGTGATGACCGAGACCGCGCGCATGGCCGATATCGTGCTGCCGGCGACGATGTTCACCGAGCACGACGACGTCTACAAGGCGGGCGGCCACGGCCACCTGCAACTCGGCCGCAAGCTGGTCGAGCCGCCCGGAGAGTGCCGCTCGAACCATGAGGTGATCTGCGCGCTGGCCCACCGCCTCGGCGCGCGGCATCGCGGGTTCGAGATGACGGCGATCGAGATGGTCGATGCGACGCTGCGCGCCTCCGGCTGGCCGGGTGCCGCGGAGCTGGAAGAACGCCGCTGGATCGACGCCCAGGGCAGTTTTGCCGAAAGCCATTTTCTCGACGGCTTCGGCCACGCCGACGGCAAGTTCCATTTCCGCGCGGATTGGGCGGCGCTCGGGCCGTATCACGCGGATATGCCGGCGCTGCCGGATTTCTGGGCGACCATCGACGTGGCCGACGACACGCGGCCGTTCCGCCTCGTCACCGCGCCGGCGCGGCAGTTCCTCAACAGCACCTTCACAGAAACGCCGACCGGCCGCCGCCGTGAGGCGCGGCCGACGGCGCTGATCCACCCCGATGACGCGGCGCGTCTGGAGGTCGAGGACGGCGGCAGGGTGCGTCTTGGCAACATGCGCGGCGAAGTGCTGGTGGATGCGAGGCTGTTCGACGGCTTGCAGCCCGGCGTCGTGGTGGTGGAAGGCGTCTGGCCGAACGCGGATTTTCCCGGCGGCATCGGCATCAACGCGCTGACCAGCGACGACCCGGCGGCCCCGGCGGGCGGCGCGGTGTTCCACGACACCGCGGTTTGGGTGCGTGCCGAGGCGATGGCATTGGCCGAGGCCGCGGACTGATCGGCCGGCACCGAATTGACCACTGGTCGGGTCGGCGAGTGATCGCTCAGGCCGATCGAAAGGATCGCAACTAGCTGTTGGCCGGATCGGATGCGTGCCGCCAGCTATGCCTCGCCGCCCCATGCGCGAGGTCCCGATGTCCGACACCACCGCAACGCCGCGACTCGCCACAGCCGCGGCCGGCGGCCGCCACGCGGCGGCGGCCGCCGACGCCTTCCGGCGCGTGCTGCCCGGGCTGGCGCTGTGCGCGGGCGTGACGCTGGCCGCGACGGCGCTGGAGCGGATCGAAGCGGCGGTCCTGGGCGGCGCCTGGCTGGAGGCGCTGGTGCTGGCGATCCTGGTCGGCACCGCCACGCGGACCGCCTGGACGCCCGGCGCGCGCTGGCACGCCGGGATCGGCTTCTCCGCCAAGACCCTGCTGGAAATCGCCGTCGTGCTGCTCGGCGCCTCGGTCAGCACGCGGACGCTGCTGGCGGCCGGGCCGGCGCTGCTGGCCGGGATCGCCGGCGTGGTCGTGGTGGCCCTTGCCGCCAGCTACGGCATCGGCCGGCTGCTCGGCCTGCCGCGCCGCATGGCGGTGCTGGTGGCCTGCGGCAACTCGATCTGCGGCAATTCCGCCATCGCCGCGGTCGCCCCGGTGATCGGCGCCGACGGCAAGGACGTGGCCGCCTCCATCGCATTCACCGCGGCGCTCGGCGTGGTGGTGGTGCTGGGCCTGCCCCTGGTGGCGCCGCTGCTGCACCTGAACGGCCTGCAATTCGGGGTGCTGGCCGGGCTGACCGTCTACGCTGTGCCGCAGGTGCTGGCCGCGACCGCGCCGATCGGCACGCTGGCCGTGCAAATGGGCACCCTGGTCAAGCTGGTGCGCGTGCTGATGCTGGGGCCGGTGGTGGTGGCGCTGTCATTGCTGAACCGGCGCCCTCTGCCGGGCGGCGCATCGGGCCGGCCGCCGCTGCATCGGCTGGTGCCCTGGTTCATCGTGGGATTCCTCGGCCTCGCCGCAATGCGCTCGCTCGATCTGGTGCCCCACGCGGCGCTGGCGCCCGCCGGCGTGGCCGCCAATGCGCTGACGGTGATCTCGATGGCCGCCCTCGGGCTCGGCACCGACCTGCGCGTGATGGCCCGCGCGGGCGGCCGGGTCACGGCGGCGGTCACGCTGTCGCTGCTGGTGCTGGGCGCCATCAGCCTCACGCTGATCCGGACGCTGGGGATCGCATAAAGGCGGCAAAGACTTGCGTTGCGCACCTTACTTCCTTACTTTGGAAAGATGCTCGCCAAGCTCACCGCCAAGAACCAACTGACATTGCCGGGACGGGCTGTCGAGGCCCTCGGCAGTCCGACCTATTTCCAGGTGGTGATAGACGGAGATCGCCTGGTGCTCACGCCGGCTCGACCGGACGCCGCCGACGCGGTCCGCCGTAAGCTCGATGCGCTCGGGATCACCGATGACGACGTCGCCGATGCGGTGCGCTGGGCTCGCAGCGAGCGCTGACCGGAGCCGCGCCCGGTGCGGGCGGTTTTCGACACAAACGTCGTCGTGTCACGGCGACTGATGTCCTAGATGCGCCCGCTTGGCTCGCTGCAACGAGGACCTGGCCGCGCTTGGTGCGGGCGGTGTTCGAACAGGAACGTCGTCGTGTCCGCACTGGTGTTCGGGCGGCGGCTGGCATGGCTGCGCAATGCCTGGGCGAGCAGCGGTCTCGAGCCGGTCGTCTGCCGACAGAACGGCGGCGGAGCTGGTTCGCGTGTTACTGCCTACGCCGAAGTTCAGGCTCGGCGCGACCGAACGCTCGGCGCTGCTCGAGAGTTATCTGCCGTATGCCGACATCGTGAAGCTGCCGGACCCGCCGGCAGAATTGCCGGTCTCATGCCGCGATCGCGACGACCTGGTTTTCCTCCAGCTTGCCCTGGCTTGCGGCGCTCCGCTGGTCAGCGGCGACCGTGACCTGACGGTGCTTCGCGGCGTCGCGCCGGTACGGATTCTCTCGCTCGCCGACCTGCGCAAGACCTGAGTTCAGCCGCAGATCAACGCGAGCAGCGCCGCCGCCGCCCGGCTCCCATGCCGCTCGGTATGGCGCAGGACGTGGAACTGCCGTTGCGGCAGCGAGACCGGAACCCGGTGCAGCAGCCCCGCCTCCAGGCTCGGCGCCGCCACCGAGGCCGAGATGGCCGTGGCTCCCAGCCCCGCCTCGACGGCTGCGCGCACCGCCTCGTTCGACGGCAGCTCCAGGGCGACCTCCAGCGCGGCCGGGGCCACGCCGGCCGCGCGCAGCGCCGCCTCGAACACCGAGCGCGTGCCGGAGCCGGGCTCGCGCAGCACCCACGCGCTGCCGGTCAGATCCCGGAGCGAGACCGGCGCGCGCTCGGCCCAGGCGTGGTCGGGCGCCACCACCACCACAAGCTGGTCGCGCGCGACCGGGGTGCTGTGCAGCAGCGGCTTGTCGGCGACCGCGCCCTCGACGAAACCCAGTTCCGCGAGACCCTCCTGCACCGCCCCGGCCACCTGCGCGGTGTTGCCCACGGCCAGACGGATGTCGATGCCGGGATGGGCGCGGCGGAAGGCGACCAGATGGCGCGGCAGCCAGTAGCCGGCGATGGTCTGGCTGGCCTGCACCGACAAGGTGCCCCGCTTCAGATCGCCCAGCTCGGCCAGCGTCAGCTCCGCCGCCTCGGCGCGGGCCAGCACGGCGCGGGCTTCGGCCAGGAACAGCGTCCCGGCCTCGGTCAGCACGATGCCGCGCCCGACGCGGTCGAACAGCTTCGTGCCGTGCCGGGATTCGAGTGCGGCGATCGCGGCGCTGGCGGCGGATTGCGCCAGATGCAGCGCCTCGGCCGCGCGGGTGACGTGCTGGCGCTCGGCGACGGCCACGAAGACGCGCAGTTGTTCGAGGGTCACGCTCAGGCGGCGGGCGGGAAGGCGCCCTCCAGCACGATGCCCGGCGGATCGAGCCGGATCGGTTCGTCGCCGTGGAAATGCGTCATCACCAGACCGTCGGCGCGGCGTTCGTGATGCACGATTTCCCGCGTGTCCGGATAGACGATCAAGTAGTGGCGCACCGTCGGGCGCGCGAAATAGCCGATCAGCTTGTACGCCTCGTCGACGTGCCGGGTCGATCGCGACACGACTTCCACCACCACCATCGGATCGTCCACGATCCGGTCGGCAGCCGGAATCGGCTCGCCGCATTGGATCATTACGTCTGGAATGTACACATGGTCGTGATCGGCCTGCACGCCCATGCCGTCGAGCAGCACGCGGCACCGCAAGTTTCGGGCCGCTATGGCGTCTTCGAGCAGGCGCGCGATGCGGAACTTCGCGTCAACATGCCCGAACGTCTCGGGGGCCATCGCTCGACCACCTCGCCGGCGACAAGCTCGTAGCGGACGTCGCCCGGCTGATCCTCCGTCCAGGCGAGAAACTCGGCCGCCGTCATGGATGGGAACGCCGGCGGCTTCAACGCTGCTGACATGCTGGCCTCCACATGCGCCGCAACCTACTCCACCGCCGCCCGCAGCGCAGCCCCCGCCGCCAGCGGGCACAGCGGCAAGGCGGCCAGCAGCATCGCGCCGAGCAGCAGCAATTGCGGCCGCGGCGACACGCCCGCCTGCACCGCCGCCGCCGCGCCGGCGCCAAAAATCAGCACCGGCACGGCCAGCGGCAACACCAGCAGCGGCAGCAGCACGCCGCCGCGCCGCGCCCCCAGCACCACCGCCGCCCCCAGCGTGCCCAGCAGCGACAGCACCAGGCTGCCCAGCGCGAGGCCGCCCAGCAGCGCCGGCAGCGCCGCGTCCGGCAGGCGCAGCATCACCGCGACCGGCCCCGCCGCAAGCAGCAGCGGCAGGCCGGTCGAAAGCCAGTGCGACAGCGCCTTCACGGTCGCGATCGCCGCCGCCGGGTGCCCGGCCAGCAGCAATTGATCGAGCGTCCCGTCCTCGGCGTCCGCGCCGAACAGCCGATCCAGCGGCAGCAGGGCGGCGAGCAGCGCGCACACCCAGACGATGCCGGGCGCCACCCCCGCCAGGATTTGCGGCGACGGCCCGATCGCCAGCGGGAACAGCGCGGCGGCCAGCACGAAGAACAGCACGGCGGCCAGCGTGTCCGCGCCATGCCGCAGCGACAAAAGCAGCTCGCGCCCCAGCAGCCGGAGCAGGAACCTCATCCGAGCGCCAGGCTCGCCGCCCCCGGCAGCGGCAGCGGCAGGTGCGTCGCCGCCACCACCACGCCGCCGCCCGCGCGATGCGCCGCAAGCTGGTCGCCGAAGCGGGCCACGGAGGCTGCATCCAGGCCCAGGGTCGGCTCGTCGAGCAGCCAGATCGGCGTCGCGCGGAGGGAGAACCGCGCCAGCGCCAGCCGCCGTTGCTGCCCCGCCGACAGCATCCGCGCCGGCAGTTCCGCCAAGGCCGCCAGCCCGGCCGCGTCCAGCGCCGCCGCGACGGCGATCGCGCCGCCCCACAGACGCAGGTTCTCCGCGGTGGTCAGCCCCGGCTTGACCGCGTCGACATGCCCCAGATAGCCGACCCGCCCGCCATGCGCCGCGAGGTCCGCCAGCGCGTCCTGCCCAGCCCATAGCAGCCGCCCGGCGGCGGCGCGCACCAGGCCCGCCAGCAGGCGCAGCAGCGTGGATTTGCCGGACCCGTTCGGCCCCAGCAGCAGCAGCGCGCCGCCGGCGGGCACGCGAAATGCGATGTCGCGCAGCACCAGCCGCTCGCCGCGAAACGCCGCCAGCCCTTCGCCCTGCAGCACGCCACCCCCATTTGTGGACCACGCGCGCCCCGTGGTCTAAGCCCCACCCGGCCGCGGCGGCGCGACCGTATCGAACGCAAGAGGGCAGCATCCCATGAAAGCAATCGGGCAGGACAGCCTGCGCACCCGCCGCGTCCTCGATGCGGGAGGGCACGACTACAGCTATTTCTCGCTGCCGGTCGCCGCCGAGGCGCTGGGCCGCGACCTGTCCCGCCTGCCGGTCACGCTGAAGGTGCTGCTGGAGAACGTGCTGCGCTGCGGCCGGCCCGAGGACGCGCAGGCCGTCGCCGCGTGGCTCGAAGACGCCACCTCGACGCGCGAAGTGCCGTTCCGCCCGGCGCGCATACTGATGCAGGACTTCACCGGCGTGCCGGCGGTGGTCGACCTGGCCGCCATGCGCGACGGCATCGGCCCGCTCGGCGGCAAGCCTTCGCAGGTCAACCCGCTGGTGCCCGTGGATCTGGTGATCGACCATTCGGTGATGGTCGACGTGTTCGCCACGCAGGACTCGCTGGCGCGCAACGTGGAGGCGGAGTTCCGGCGCAACGGCGAACGCTACGCCTTCCTGCGCTGGGGCCAGACCGCGTTCGACAATTTCCGCGTGGTGCCGCCCGGCACGGGGATCTGCCACCAGGTCAACCTGGAATACCTGGCGCAAGCCGTCTGGACCGCGACCGTCGACGGCGCCGACTTCGCCTATCCGGACACGCTGTTCGGCACCGACAGCCACACCACGATGGTCAACGGCCTCGGCGTGCTGGGCTGGGGCGTCGGCGGCATCGAGGCCGAGGCGGCGATGCTCGGCCAGCCGATCGCCATGCTGATCCCCGACGTGGTCGGCTTCCGCCTCACCGGAAGGCTGCCGGAAGGGGCCACCGCCACGGATCTGGTTCTGACCGTGACGGAAATGCTCCGCCGCAAGAGCGTGGTCGGAAAGTTCGTCGAGTTCTATGGTGACGGGCTGGACGGCATGGCGCTGGCCGACCGCGCCACCATCGCCAACATGGCCCCCGAATACGGCGCGACCTGCGGCTTTTTCCCGGTCGATCAGGTCACGCTGGACTATTTGCGTCTCACCGGACGCGACGAGGCGCGAATCAGTCTGGTGGAGACCTATTGCCGCGAGCAGGGCATGTGGCGCGATCCCGCGGTCGAGCCGGTGTTCTCCGACACGCTGGAGCTGGACATGGGCACGGTGCAGCCCTCGCTGGCCGGCCCGAAGCGGCCGCAGGACCGGGTGCTGCTGCGCGACGCATCCACCGCCTTCAAGACGGAGCTGACCCACAGCCTCGGCGTGCCCGCGAACGACGTCGGCACGCGGGCGAAGATCGCAGGGCGCAATTTCGAGATCGGCCACGGCGACGTGGTGATCGCCGCGATCACGAGCTGCACCAATACCTCCAACCCCTACGTCATGGTCGCCGCCGGACTGGTGGCGCGCAAAGCCCGCGCGCTGGGGCTGTCGCCAAAGCCGTGGGTCAAAACGTCGCTGGCACCGGGCTCGCAGGTGGTGACGGAATACCTGGACCGCTCCGGGCTGACCGGCGATCTGGACGCGCTCGGCTTCGAGACCGTGGGCTATGGCTGCACCACCTGCATCGGCAATTCCGGCCCGCTCGACGAGCCGATCGCCGACGCCATCGAGGAGCACAAGCTGGTCGCCGTCAGCGTGCTGTCGGGCAACCGCAATTTCGAGGGCCGCGTGCATCCGCACGTGCGCGCCAACTATCTGGCCAGCCCGCCGCTGGTGGTGGCCTACGCGCTGCTCGGCACGATGACCCAGGACATCACCACCGCCCCGCTCGGCACCTCCTCGGACGGCAAGCCGGTATATCTGCGCGACGTCTGGCCGAGCAACGCGGAGATCCGCGCCATCGTCGAACGCGACGTGCTGCGCGAACAGTTCGAGCGCCGTTACGCCGAAGTCTCGCGAGGGCCGGCGCAGTGGCAGGAGCTGGACGTCGCGACCGGGACCGACACCTATCAGTGGCGCGACGGTTCGACCTACGTGAAGCACCCGCCGTATTTCGACGACATGGATCGCGAGCCGGCGCCGACCAGCGACATCATGGGCGCCCGCATCCTCGCGCTGCTGGGCGACAGCATCACCACCGACCACATCAGCCCGGCCGGCAACATCCGCAAGACCTCGCCGGCCGGCGAGTTCCTGCTGGAGCACCAGGTGCGTCCGGCGGATTTCAACAGCTACGGCAGCCGGCGCGGCAACGACGACGTGATGGTGCGCGGCACCTTCGCCAACATCCGCATCCGCAACGAGATGCTGAGCGGCGTCGAGGGCGGCATGACGCGTCATTATCCGGACGGCGCGGAACTGCCGATCTACGACGCGGCGATGCGCTACTCGCCGGAAGGTGTGCCGCTGGTGGTGATCGGCGGCCGCGAATACGGCACCGGCTCGTCGCGCGACTGGGCGGCGAAGGGCACGCTGCTGCTGGGCGTGAAGGCGGTCATCGTCGAAAGCTTCGAGCGCATCCATCGCAGCAATCTGGTCGGCATGGGCGTGCTGCCGCTGACGTTCGAGCCGGGCACCGACCGGCACTCGCTCGATCTCGTGGGCGACGAGGTGCTGGATATTCTCGGGTCCGTGAGCCTGACGCCGCGCGGAAAACTGGCGCTGGTGATCCATCGCGCGGATGGCTCGTCGCAGACCGTGCCGGTGCTGTGCCGCGTCGATACCGCCGACGAGGCGGAATACTACCGCCACGGCGGCATCCTGCATTACGTGCTGCGGGGCATGGCCCGCGCCGCCTGACGTCGCCGCCGGCGCCGGCCGCGCGGTGAAGCGGCCGGCGTCCGCCACGGCCGGATTGCCGCCGCTGCTGGCGGTGAACCTGCGCGATGCCAGCCTTGCCGAGGGCGTGCGCGCGGGGCTGGCCATCGCCGCGGTCGTGGCGCTCGGCCAATGGGTGCGCTGGCCGGGATTGATGGAGGCCGCCCTCGGGTCGCTGCTGACCTGCCTGTGCGACGCCGGCGGGCCGATCCGGCGGCGTCTGCCGGCGCTGCTGACCTTCGGCGTGCTGGGCGCGGTATTCATGGCCGGCTTCGGGCTGTTCGATGCCTGGTTCGGCTGGCTGGTGGTGCCGCTGGCGGCGGGCTGTGTTTTCCTGACCAGCTTCGCGCGCGTGTTCGGCCAGCTCGGCGATGCAGGTGGGCAATCTGCTGACCGTGGTGCTGGTGCTGGCGATGCGCGCGCCGCTGCCGGGCATCGGCGCCGCGGCGACGCAGGGCGGCATGTTCCTGGCCGGCAGCCTGTGGGCGCTGCTGCTGACGATGACGATCTGGCGGCTGCACCCCTATCACCCGGCGCGGCGCGCGGTGGGCGAGGTGTATCGCGCGCTGGCCGAGCTGTGCGACGATCTGTGCGCTGCTGCGGCGGGACCGGCCACGGATGAAACCACGTGGGACCGCCACGCGCGGCTGCACCGCCGGCAGGTGCGTGACGCGATCGAGCGGGCGCGCGAGGCGGTGCTGCAAACCGTGCGGGTGCGCGGCGCCGATGGCGGCCGCGCCGCGCAGAGCTGGATCAGGCTGGAGGCGGCGGACCAGACGTTTTCCGCGCTGATCGCCCTGTCCGACCTGCTGGCCGGCGGCAGTGGAACCCGCCGCCTCGATGCGCGCGACGCAAGATGCTGCGGCTGCTGCGCCCGGTGCTGCTGCTGCTGCAGCGCGCCGTTGTCGCCAACACGCACACCAGCCGCCCCGGCCTGGACCGCGCCGTGGCGGCGATGCGGACGGTCGGCCAGCCGGCGGCTGGACGGCCGCCCGACACGCTGGCCGGCCTCGCCCGAGTGCTGGCCGATCGCCTGCGCATCGCCGCCACCCTGTCCGGCGCCGAGGCGTTCCTGCCGCAACGGGCCGAGCCGCGCCGGTGCGCTGGTGGCGTGTGGTGCGGGCGAGCCTGGACTGGCAGTCGGAGGCCTGCGCCACGCTCTGCGAGGCGGGCGTGCTGGCCGCCATCGCCTTCGCGGTGACGCGGCAATGGCCGGAGCCGTACGCCTACTGGTTCACCATCACGCTGGTGCTGACCATGCAGCCCTATTTCGCCCTGACTTTTACGCGGGCGGTGGAGCGGGTCGGGGGCACCGTGCTGGGCGGCGTGATGCGCGGCGATCCTCGGCCGCCACCACGCCGGTGGCGATCGCGGCGGCGCTGTTTCCGCTGACCATGCTGGCGCTCGCGATGCGCGGGGTCAGCTTCGGCGTGTACATGGCCTGCCTGACCCCGATGGTGGTGCTGCTGAGCGAGCTGGGCCGGCCCGGCACCAGCGAGTTCACGATCGCCCTGGCCCGCGCCGGCTACACGGTCGCCGGCGGCGTGCTCGCGTTGGCGGGTGCGCGGGTGCTGTGGCCAAGCTGGGAGCCGGAGCGGGTGCGGGACAATTGCGCACGGCAGTGGCGGCCCACGCGCGCTACGCCGCCGCCGAGATCGCCGCGTTGCTGGGCGAGACTGGCCCGGACGCGGCCGAGCGGGCGCGCCGTGCCGCGGGGGTCGCCAGCAACGCGCTCGAAGCCAGCCTGCAACGCGCCCTGCTGGAGCCGCGGCGCGGAAGCGCGGCGGAGCGGCTGGAAGCGGCGCTGACCGTCGACGCGGCGCTGCGCCGGGTGGCGGGTCGGCTGTCCGCCTTGCACCTGTCCGGCCGTCCGGCCGGCGCGCGTGATTCCGTCGCCTGGCGGGAGTGGGCGGATTTCTTTGTTGCGATCGGCGCGCCGGGCGGGACTGTCTCACGCTGCCGGCGCGGCCTGCCCTGCCGGAACCCGACCCGGACGCCGATGCACTGGCGCGCATGGCCGGCCAGTTCGAACTGATGGCAGGCGCCATGGCGCGGCTGACGCCGATGGCGTGACGCATGACCACTGCGAGTCGATGACGCGCGGGCAGTGAGTCAGTTCGGATCGACGATACGACGCCGGTCAGTCTCGCGCGCCGGCCAAGCGGCGCACCTGTTCGTGACGAAAGCAAGTGGTTGCGTGATCGTTGACGAGACCTGACGCCTGCATCCACGCGTAGACGATCACCGGCCCCACGAACTTGAAGCCCCTGGCCTTCAGCGCCTTCGAAATCTCGACGGCCAGAACGCTCTGGGATGGAACCGCGACTCGCGATCGCTGCCAGGCATTCTGAATCGGGTGGTGATCGACGAAGCTCCATACGAAATCGGCGAACTCCTCGCCCGCGTCACGCATCGCCAGGTAGGCGCGAGCACTCCCGACGGTCGCCTCGATCTTGGCGCGCGACCGCACGATGCCGGCGTCGCCGAGCAGCCGCTCCACGTCGGTCGCGCCAAAGCCGGCGACCGCTTCGGGATCGAAGCCGGCGAACGCCGAACGGAACGCCTCGCGCTTGCGCAGGATGGTGATCCAGGCAAGCCCGGCCTGAAACCCGTCGAGCATCAGCTTTTCCCACAGCGCGCGGCCGTCGCGTTCTGGCACGCCCCACTCCTGGTCGTGGTACGCGCAATACAGCGGGTCGGCGCCGGCCCAGGCGCAGCGGTGCGGTTCGATCTCGGTCATCGCGCCGGCATAGCACGGCCCGCGTGTCGATGCTCGCGACGGACGCTGCGGTCGGCAAGCCTGCGTGGCTGGCGCGGCGTCCGGGCGCGGGGTAGCCTTTCGTTGTGACCCCGATCGCGATCAGCATGGGCGACCCGGCCGGCATCGGGCCGGAGATTTGCGCCCGGCTGTTCGCGTCGCGCGCGAGCGTTGCCGGCCTGCGTCGTGGTGGGCGACGCCGGCGCGCTGTTCCGCGCCGCCGCCCCGCGCAGTCTCGCGGTGCTGGCCATCGAGCGGCCGGAAGCAGGCCGCTACGCGCCCGGCGTCATCGAGGTGATCCAGGCCGGCCCGGCGTTGCCCGACGATCTGCCGTTCGGCCGCGTCGATGCCCGCGCCGGCCGAGCCGCGTACGACGCGGTGGTGCTGGCCGCCGGCCTGGCGCGCGACGGCCGCGTGCGCGCGCTGGTCACGGCGCCGCTGCACAAGGAGGCGCTGCACGCCGCCGGCGTCGCCCATCCCGGCCATACCGAAATCCTGGCCGAACTGGCCGGCGGCGCGGACGTGCGCATGATGCTGTTCAACGACGAGCTGCGCGTGGTGCTGGCCACCATCCATGTGCCGCTGTCGGCGGTGCCGGGCCTGCTGTCGCTGCCGGCCGAGCTGCGCACCATCCGCCTCGCCGCCGATGCCGCGCCGCCGGCTGGGCATCGCCCGCGCCGCGCGTCGCGGTGGCCGGGCTCAATCCGCACGCGGGCGAGGGCGGGCTGTTCGGGCGCGAGGAGATCGCGGTCATCGAACCGGCCATCGAGCGCGCCCGCGCCGAGGGCATCGACGCCTCGGGCCCGTGGCCCGGCGACACGGTATTCATGCAGGCGCGCGCCGGGCGCTTCGACGTGGTCGTGGCGCAGTACCACGATCAGGGCTTGATTCCGGTGAAATATCTCGGGCTGGATCGGGGGGTGAACGTCACCCTCGGCCTGCCCTTCGTGCGCACCAGCGTCGACCACGGCACCGCCTTCGACATCGCGGGCCAGGGCGTCGCCGACCCGTCCAGCCTGATCGAGGCGGTGCGGCAGGCCGATCTGCTGGCCGGCGCGGCATGACGCTGCTCGAGTCCGGACGAGCCTTCGCCGGTGCGCGTGCTGCGCCCGCGAGGGCGCTCGCCGTGGTTCCTGGTGGCCGACCATGCCGGACGCGCAATCCCGCGCCGGCTTGGCGATCTGGGTCTGGACGAGACGGACCGCGGCGCGGCACATCGCCTGGGACATCGGCATCGCCGCCGTGACCGAGGCGCTGTCGGCGGCGCTGGACGCAACCGCGGTGCTGCAGACCTATTCGCGCCTGGTGATCGACTGCAACCGTCCGCCTGGCGTGGTCGCCTCGATACCGGTCGTCAGCGAGGCGACGCCCATTCCCGGCAATCACGGCCTGACCCCGGACGCCATCGCCGCCCGCCGGACGCGAGATTTTCGAGCCCTACCACGCCCGCATCACGGGGCTGCTGGATGCGCGCGCCGCGGCCGGGCGGAGGACGGTGCTGCTGTCGATGCACAGCTTCACGCCGGTCTATCTGGGCGTGACGCGCCGCATGCAGGTCGGAATGCTGTACGGCGGCGACGGCCGGCTGGCGCACGTGCTGCTGCGGCTGCTGCGAGCCGAGGGCGACCTGGAGGTGGGCGACAACGAGCCATATGCGGTGGGTCTGGAGACCGACTACGCGGTGCCGGTGCACGGCATCGGCCGCTCCCTGCCGCACACCGCCATCGAGATCCGCCAGGATCTAATCGCCGCGGCCGCCGGGCAGCGGGCCTGGGCGGCGCGGCTGGCGCGCCTGCTGCCGGCGGCGTTGGCGGAGCTGACACCTACGTGAACGAAATGCTGGTGCGCGCAAGCTTGATCCCGGCCGCGCGATGGCGGAGGGTCCGGCAGATGACAGAGGGGACACAGGCGATGCTGGCACGCACGGGACTGGACGCGCAGGAAGCGCTGGTCTGCACGATGGTGCTGATCGCGGCGGCCAGCGGCGAGATTACCGATCGCGAGATCGGGGTCATGTCCGCCCTGGTGCAGACCTTGCCGGTGTTCCACGGCTTTTCCTCCGGCCGGCTCGACTCCGCCACCGAGGCCAGCATCGCGCTGCTGGACGAGGAGGAAGGTCTGGCCCATGCCGGGCGCATGATCCGCGACGCGCTGGAGCCGCGGCTGCGCGAGACCGCCTATGCGCTGGGCTGCGAGGTGGTGGCCGCGGACCGTTTCGCCGAGCAGGAGAGCCTGCGGATGCTGGAGTTCGTGCGCGGCGAGCTGCATGTGGATAAGCTGGTCGCCGCCGCCATCGAGCGCGGCGCGCGGGCGCGCTTCCAGCAGGTCTGAGCGGCCGACCGGGAACACGGGGCCGCCCCCGCGCGTTCGCATTTCCGTGAACGCACGCGGAGGTGTTTCCCATGTCTGACGCCCCCCAGAACCCGGGCGCCGCCCAGAACCCGGGCCAGAACAACGGCGAGAAGGCCGGCCCGGCGATCGCCCCCGAGGTGCACGAGGTGCAGGCGGTATTCGCTTCCAACGCGGCGCTGGAGGACGCGATCGGTCGCCTGCGCGAGGCTGGTTTCGACCACGCCGATTTCAGTCTGCCTCATGCGCATCCGGCGGCCGGCGAGGCCACGCCCGAGCAGGGCGCGGACGACCCGGTGACGCATGACGACCAGCAGCAGATGCGTACGATGGAGACCAGCATGGCCGGCACGGTGGGCGCCTTCGCCGCCGCCGGCCGACCGTTGCGACCGGCGGGGCCGCCGCGGTCGTCGCCGCGGCGGCGGTGGCGGCCGGCGCCGGCGCGGGCGCCCTGGCGCACGCCGCCCGTGATGCCGCGATCGGCGCGAGCGAGGGCGAGCGCGAGCAGGCGGCGGCGCGCGGCGAACTGGTGCTGGCGGTGCGCGCGATCAACGCCGAGCACAGGCGCCGCGCCGAGACGCTGCTGCGCGAAGCCGGCGCGACGCGGGTCGAGGCGGTTGATCGCACTACCGCCGAGGTCGCCAGCGGCGTCGATTTCGAGTGCCTGGACCGGGTGAGGGGCGGGACATGCCGATCTACCGTTTGAAGCCCGTGGCGGCGCTGCTGGAGGACGCCGCCTGGCGCGGCAGCCCATACAGCGGCGAATTGTGGGTGAACGCCGCCGACGAGGCCGAGGCGCGCGGCCTGGCCAGCGGCCGCTACGAGGACGCCGGGGCCAACATTCCCGGCGTGAGCCGGGCCGCCTCGCCCTGGCTGGACGCGCGGCTGGTGCGCGCGACGCTGGAGCCGGAAGGCCCGGGCGGCATGACGATTCCCGAACGGCGTGGTGGTGGGCGATCGGCAGATGTGACCGGGGCTAGGCGCCGCGCGCGGCGCGCGCCAGCAGGATCAGCGACCGCCGTACGCCGTCGGCGTCGGCAACGGGGCGCGGCCACGCGACACGCAGCGCCGGTGCTTTCGTTTCGCCCGCAAGATCGCAGCCGTCCACGTCCACGCCCACCATCCGCCACGCCCCCTGCCCGCCCGGCGAGCGGCGCCAGCGTCTCGGCGTGATCGGCGTTGCAATGAGCCATGATCTCCGGGGCCGACGCCGCCACAGCCGTCACCGCTGCCGGCGCCGGCAGCAGCCGCTCGGGGCGCAGCCGGTGCGCCTGGGCGAAGCCCGCCACCAGCAGCGCCTCCTCCGGCACGATCCGCCACAGGTGGAAATCGCCGAACCCGGCATACAGCGCCGCATAGGGATGGATCGCCAGGAAGCGCGCCCGCAACGCCGCCGCGTCGGCGATGGCGGCGGTCCCGGCGACCGTCACCCGCGGCGTGGTCTGCGGGTTTGCCTCCGCCGCCGCTCCGGCCACCAGCAGCGCGCAGCGCGGATCGCGGCGAAGCTGCTTGGTGTGCTCGGACAGATCCGACAGCAGCAGCAGCACCGACAAGTCGCCCTCGGTCGCCGGCGTCACCAGCCCGGCGAACGGAAAGCCGCCGGATTGCGTCGCCAGCGTGCCAACCCGCGCCGCCCGCAGCAGCTTTCGCGCGACCAGGACCGGGTCCGGCGTTGCGCCGTGCGCGCTCTCGGCCATGCGTCGTGTGTTCCTGCTGGTTTTGCGCCATGATGCAGCGCCATGAAGCAAACAATCGCCCTGGTCGATGACGACCGCAACATCCTGACCAGCGTCTCCATGACCCTGGAGCAGGAAGGTTTTCAGGTCCGCACCTACACCGACGGCGAGAGCGCCTTGCAGGCGATCACCGCGCGCCCGGTCGACCTGGCCGTGCTGGACATCAAAATGCCGCGGATGGACGGCATGGAACTGCTGCAGCGGCTGCGGGCGCGCAGCCAGTTGCCGGTGATCTTCCTCACCAGCAAGGACGAGGAGGTGGACGAGCTGATGGGCCTGCGCCTCGGCGCGGACGACTACATCACGAAGCCGTTCAGCCAGCGCCTGCTGCTGGAACGCATCCGCGCCCTGCTGCGCCGCAACGAGAGCAGCCGGGCCGAAGGGTCCGGCGCCTCGCCCGCCGCGGTGATCGTGCGCGGCGAGCTGGTGCTGGACGAGATCAAGCATCAATGCACCTGGCGCGGCCAGGACATCCAGCTCACCGTCACCGAGTTCCTGCTGCTGAAGACGCTGGCCGTGCGGCCCGGCATGGTGCGCTCGCGCGACCAGCTCATCGACGCCGCGTACGGCGAGAACATCTATGTCGACGACCGCACCATCGACAGCCACATCAAGCGCGTGCGGAAAAAATTCCGTGCAAGCGACGACAGCTTCAATCATATCGAAACCCTGTACGGAATAGGCTACCGCTACCGGGAGGCCTGACAGGCGCAATGCCGGACACTCATGCCCCTGACCTGACCGCGCCTGACGTGACTCCGGCCGCCGAGCCGCAAGCCGGCAGCCGGCCGGCCGAGCCGAGACCGCCGTGGCGCTGGGCCTCGCCGCTGCTGCGCCGCATCCTGCTGGTCAACCTGGTGCCGCTGGCGCTGCTGCTGGCGGCATTGCTGTATCTGGACCAGTACCAGAACGGGCTGCTGGAGGCCGAGGTCGGCACCCTGCGCGAGCAGGCGCGCATCTATGCCGGCGCATTGGGCGAGGCGGCCACGCGGATGGAGCCGAACGGCACGCCGCAACTGGTCCCGGAGATCGCGCGCGCGCTGCTGATGCGCCTCACCGAGCCCAGTCCGAACGCCCAGGCCAAGGTCTATGCGCCGGACGGGCAGGTGGTGGCCGACAGCCGGGTGCGCCCGAACAACGGCGGGGCGGTGGAGCCGCTGCCGCCGCCGCCGGAGCGCGGCCAACTGGTCGGCGCCATCGGCCGCATCTACGACAGCGTGCTCGGCTGGCTGCCGCACAACGACGCCTTCCCGGTGCTGGACGCCGGCCCCTCGGCCGCCGGCGCCGACTGGCAGCCGGACGTGCGCCAGGAGGTGCGGCTGACCGGCTCGGACCAGAGCCGCGAGATGCCGCCGTATATCCGCCGGACCGAGGACAACCGGCTGCTGATTACCGTGGCCGAGCCGGTCCAGCGCGCGAAGCACACAGTCGGTATCGTGCTGCTGACCCGCGAGGCGCGCGAGGTCGACCAGAGCCTGCTGGACGTGCGGCTGTCGATCCTGGGCCTGTTCGGCTTCGCGCTGGGGCTGACGGTGCTGATGTCGTGGTATCTGTCGCTGACCATCGCCAGGCCCATCCTGCGGCTGGCGCGGGCCGCGGAACTGATGCAGGAGGGCCGCGGCCGCGCCGGCACCGTGCCGCGGTCGCTGCTGGCCCGCCACGACGAGGTGGGCGAGCTGGCCGCCGCCCTGGATCGCTCCGCGCGGGCATTGTGGGACCGGATGGACGCGATCGAGCGGTTCGCGGCCGACGTGGCGCACGAGATCAAGAACCCGCTGAGCTCGATCCGCAGCGCCATCGAGACATGGCGGCGCATCGACGACCCCGAGAAGCAGCGCCGGCTGCTTGGCATCGTCGGCGAGGACGTGGGCCGGCTGGACCGGCTCATCAGCGACATCAGCGACGCCTCGCGCATCGACGCCGAGCTGTCGCGCCTGGCCACCGCCCCGGTCGACGTGGCCCCGACTCCTGGCGGCGCTGGCCGACACCTACGACGCCACCCGCGACGACGACGACCCGACCATCGCGCTGGCGCTGCCCGAGGGCCGCCTGGTGGTGCAGGCGGTGGAAAGCCGGCTGGTGCAGGTGCTGCGCAACCTGATCGCCAACGCGCACAGCTTCTCCCCGCCCGGCGGGCGCATCGGGCTGACGGCGCGCGAGGCCGGCGGCGTGGTGCAGATCAGCGTCGAGGACGACGGCCCGGGCATCCCCGAGGGCAAGCTGGAACACGTGTTCGACCGCTTCTATTCCGAGCGGCCGCAGGGCGAGCGGTTCGGCCAGCATTCCGGACTCGGCCTGTCGATCAGCCGGCAGATCGCCGAGGCGCTGAAGGGCAGCCTGGTGGCCGGCAACCGCCGCGACGAGAGCGGCCGCGTGGTGGGCGCGCGCTTCGTGCTGAGCCTGCCCGCGGTTGGATGACGCAGGCGCGCGCCATGCCGATTGCGGACGACGGCGGAACGGTCGCGGGCTAGGCGGCGTTGGGCCGCGATGAACGACGCCCCGCCACCCGCCGATCCCGCCGACGCGACCAGCGAGGCACGCCGGGAGGTCGCCTCCGTCCAGCCCGACGCCAGCAGCGTGGCCCTGGTGGTGCTGGCGACGCTGGCGGTGTTCTTCACGCTGTTCGCCGCCGCCTCGATCATCCTGCCGCTGCTGCTGGCGGTGGTGCTGACCTTGCTGCTGATGCCGGCCAAGCGGCTGCTGCACGAGCGGCTGCGCGTGCCCGCGGCGCTGGCTTCGCTGCTGCTGATCCTGGTGCTGTTCTCGGTGATCTGCGCGGTGGTGTTCGCGTTGACGCTGCCGGCCTCGAACTGGCTGGCCAAGCTGCCGCAGACCATCACGACGCTGGAACACAAGCTGGGCTTCGTGGGCAAGGCGGTCGATTTCGTGCGGCACGGGCTGGAGCATCTGGGCGGCGCGCTGCAAGGCGGCCAGGCCGGCGGCACGCCGTCCGGCGCCGCGCCCGCTCCCGCGCCGTCCGCCTCGCCGGGCCCCAACCTGGGCGGCATCGGCCTCACGGTGCTGCAAGGCACGCGCGACGCGCTGGGCCAGTTGCTGATCCTGGTCGTGACCCTTTTCTTCACCTTGGCCTATGGCGACAGCCTGCTGCGCCGGGTGGTCGAAGTGATGCCGACGTTCGGCGAGAAGCGCCGGGTCGTCGAGATCGCCTCGGAGATCGAGCACAACATCTCGGTCTATCTGGTGACGATCACCATGATGAACCTGTTCACCGGCAGCGCGAACTTCCTGTCCATGTGGCTGCAGGGGTTTCCCGATCCGTTGCTGTGGGGCGCGCTGGCTTTCCTGCTGAACTACATCCCGATCTTAGGCCCGTTCACCGGGGTGGTGATCTTCCTGCTGGTCGGGCTGTTCGTGAAATCCTCCATCTGGGGCGCCCTGCTGCCGCCGATCGTCTATCTCGGCGTGCACGTGCTGGAAGGCGAGAGCATCACGCCGATGCTGCTGGCCCGCCGCTTCACGCTCAATCCGGTGCTGGTCATCGTCTCGCTGTTTTTCTGGGACTGGATGTGGGGCGTGGTGGGCGCCTTCATGGCGGTGCCGCTGCTGGCGATCACCAAGATCGTCTGCGACCATGTCCCGGCGCTGACCCCGCTCGGCCACATTCTCGGCGCTCCGAAGCGGCACGGAGCGCGGGTCTGAGGCACGCGTGCCGTGTGAAGCCACGACTTTTGCTTGCAACGGTACGCAACAGTTCGAAACCCGCTTCCCATGCGAGCCGCGACTCGGGCATAAGCTCACGCCCCATGCACGTCCACGCGAGCTGTGCCGCCCGGGATGGCGACGGTGTGCTGCTGCTGGGTCCGCCGGGCGCCGGCAAGTCCGACCTGCTGCTTCGCCTGCTGGCACACGGATTCGACCTGGTTGCCGACGATCGCGTGGAGATCGAGGCCGGGCAGGCCCGCCCGCCACCGGCGCTGGCGGGGCTGCTGGAGGTGCGCGGGCTGGGCATCGTACGGCTGGCGCATGTGGCGCCGGTGCGCTTGGCGCTGGCGGTGCGGTTGTCCGATCCCGGCGAAGCGTGGCCCGAGCGGCTGCCGCCGGCGCCAGATTCCAGTTGGGGCGTGCCGACGCTGACCGTGGACGGCCGCGCCGTGTCCGCGGTGCAGCGCGTGGCCATCGCACTGGACTGCGCCACCGGGCGCGTGACTCAAATCGCCGGCGCCTTCGCCGCATGACGCCTGCGGATGCCGCGCCGGCGTTCGGGTCCGCGTCCGGGCAGCGCGTGCTGCTCGTCAGCGGCCTGTCGGGCGCCGGAAAAGCCTCGATCCTGCGGGCGCTGGAGGATCTCGGCTTCGAGGCGGTGGACAATCCGCCGTTGCCGATGCTCGAGCAGATGGTCCGCCGCGACGGCGGCACCCGGCGCATCGCCATCGGCGTCGACGCCCGCACTCGTGGCTTCGACAGTCAGGCGGTGCTCGACGCGCTGGCCCGGCTGCGCGCCGACCCGGCGCTGCACGCCGAACTGCTGTTCGCCTGGGCCGATGAGGTGGTGCTGCAGCGCCGCTTCACCGAGACACGCCGGCGGCATCCGCTGGCCGAAAGCGGCCGGGTGCAGGACGGCATCGCCGCCGAGCGCCTGCTGACCGGCAAGCTGCGCGAGGCCGCCGACCTGGTGATCGACACCTCGGACCTGCCGCTGATCGAGTTGCGCCGGCAGATCGAGCGCCGCTATGGCGCGGGCGGCGGCGCGGCCACCGCGCGGCTGGCGGTGACGCTGCTGTCCTTTGCATTTCCCGCCGGTCTGCCCCGCGAGTCGGACATGGTGTTCGATGTCCGCTTCCTGCGCAACCCGCACTATGTAGCGGCACTGAAACCTTTGACCGGGCTGGATCAGGCGGTCGGGGCGTATGTCGAGGCAGACCCGGACTTTGTCCCTTTCTTTGGGCAGGTCCGGGATATGCTTGATTTCGTTCTGCCGCGTTTTGTCCGCGAAGGTAAGAAATACTGCACGGTTGCCGTCGGATGCACGGGGGGACGGCACCGCTCCGTGCACGTCGCCCGCAAATTGGCGCAACATCTGAACGAGCGGAACTGGTGCGTGAGCGTCGTCCATCGCGAACTCTCGCATGGCGAGGCGGAAACGGCCGAGGCGGAGACAGCCGGAGGCGAGAGCGGGCCTGCATCCGCCCGACCCGGCTCGGGCGTTGCAACACAGGCTCAGGAGGCCTGAAGACAGCATCATGATCGGACTTGTCATCGTCACCCACGGCCGCCTGGCCGCCGAGCTGCGGCTGGCGCTGGAGCATGTCGTGGGACCGCAGCGCAACCTCGCGACCGTGTGCATCGGTGCCGAGGACGACACCGAGGCCTGCCGCGCCGAGGTGTGCCGCTGCGTCGAGCAGGTGGACACCGGCGACGGGGCGGTGCTGCTGACCGACATGTTCGGCGGCACCCCTTCGAACCTGTGCATCTCGCAGATGGTTCGCGGCGGCGTGGAGGTGCTCGGCGGCGTCAACCTGCCGATGCTGGTGAAGCTGGCCAAGGTGCGCAGCCAGTTGCCGCTGAGCGACGCGGTGGGCTGCGCACAGGCGGCCGGGCGAAAATACATCGCCTCGGCCTCCGACGTGCTGCCGCATTGCCGCGCCGGCAACGGGGCGCCGCTGAACGGCACGCGCGACGCCAACGGCCTGCCGAGCGGGATGCACGGAAAGCCAGGCGGACGCCCCGGTTGAGCGCGGCGGGTTGAGCGAGGCGGGCGACGGCGGCGGCGGGCCAGGCGCCGCGCCGGTCCTGGTCCGCACTGTGGTCATCCGCAACCGTCGCGGCCTGCACGCCAGGGCCGCCGCGAAATTCGTGACTTTGGCCGAGCGGTTCAGCGCGTCGGTGGACGTGGTCATGGACGGGCAGGCGGTGTCCGCGCGCTCGATCATGGGGCTGATGATGCTGGGGGCGGGTCCGGGCACGCCGGTCGAGCTGCGCGCCGAGGGCTGGGACGCGCGCGAGGCGCTGGAAGGCCTGGCGGCGCTGATCGAGTCCGGATTCAATGAGCAGGACTGAGCGGCGCCTGAGCCGGCATCGCGGTCTCGCCGGGGGTGGCGATCGGGCCGGTATTCACGGCCAGCGAGCCCGCCGCTCCGCTGCCGCGGGCGGCGATCGCGGCGGCCGACGTGCCGCGCGAGCAGGAGCGGCTGGAGGCGGCGATCCAGCAATCGCGCAAGCAGCTCGGCAAGCTGCGCGACCGGCTGGCGGTGCTGCCGGAGAACAGCCAGGCGGAAATCGCGCCGCTGCTCGACGCCTACCTGCACATGATCGGGCCGTCGCGGCTGACCCGCGGCGCCCGCGGGCGCATCGCCGAGCGCCTGGTCAATGCCGAGACGGCGGTGGCCGACGACCACCGAGGCCACCGCCGCGGCGATCCTGGGCGCGGCGCCGGACGACGATCGGGGTTCCGGGCAGCGCCACGCCGACGAGGTGCGCGAGATCGGGCGGCGGCTGCTGCGCAACCTGGCGCAGGCGCCATTCCGACGCCTGAGCGCGCTGCCGCCCGGCGCGGTGCTGGTCAGCGAAACCTTGCGCCCGGCCGACGCGGCGCTGCTCGACCCGGCGCGGCTGGCCGGAGTGGCGACCGAGGAGGGCAGCGCCGACGGCCACGCCGCGGTGATGCTGCGGGCGCTGGGCTTGCCGGCGGTGCTGGGCGTGGCCGGGCTGACGGCCGCCGCCCGGCCCGGCGACCTGGCCATCATCGACGGCGGCGCCGGCGTGGTCATCCTGCATCCGGGCGAGGCGGCGCTGGCGGCGGCGCATCACGCGGTCGCCGCCTATGCGCGTCGACGCCAGCATCTCGGGCGGCTGCGCCGGCTGCCGTCGGTGACGGCGGACGGCGAGGCGGTCGAGTTGCAGGCCAACCTGGAACTGCCGGCCGAGCTGCCGCTGGTGACGCAATCCGGCGCTTCGGGAATCGGCCTGCTGCGCAGCGAGTTCCTGTTCATCAACTGCGACACCCTGCCCGACGAGGCGACCCAGCACGAGACCTATCGGCGCATCGTGGCTGCCCTGGATCCCGATCCGGTGACGATACGCGTGCTGGACTGGGGCGGCGAGAAGGAAAGCGAGGCGCTGCAATCGGCGGGCCTGCTGCCGGTGCATCCCGAGGCCAACCCGGCGCTGGGCCTGCGCGGCCTGCGCCTGCTGCTGCGTCACCCGGCGCTGCTGGAGGTGCAGCTTGCGGCCATCCTGCGCACCGCCGCCGCCGGACGGCCGCGCGTGCTGCTGCCGATGGTGACGACCGTGGCCGAGGTGCGGGCGGCGCGGGCCATCATGCAGCGCGTGGCGCGCCGGCTGCGCCGCAGGGGAGGGAAGATCGGCGAGAAGCTGCCGTTGCTGGGGGTGATGATCGAGACCCCGGCGGCGGCGCTGTCGGCGGACGCGCTGGCGCTGGAGGCGGATTTCTTCGCTATCGGCACCAACGACCTGACCATGTACGCGCTGGCCGTGGATCGCGGCGGCACCGAGGTCGCGGCTCTGTACGACCCGCTGCATCCGGGCGTGCTGCGGCTGGTGCGCTTCGCCATCGAGGCGGCGTTGCGGCGGCACATCCCGGTTTCGGTATGCGGCGAGATGGCCGCCAATCCGCGGCTGGTCCCGCTGCTGCTGGGCATGGGGCTGCGCAGTTTCAGCATGAACGCCTCGGCGGTGCCGCGGGTGAAGCAGGCGATCCGGGCGGCGAAGATCGACGACTGCGCCCGCTTCGCCCGCCGCGTGCTGGACGAGAGCGACCCGCAGCGCATCCAGGCGATGATTCTGGGACAGCCGGAGTGACGCACGGCGTCAGCCTCGTGGGCCGCCCGCCTCACTGGAATACGGCTCGGCGGAATACGGCTCGGCGGAATACGGCCACACCTGAATCGCGCTCGGATTGATGGCGAGCCGGCAGGGTCCAAGCGGCGGCATCCCGCCTCGCTCGACCAGGGCGCGCAGGCGTGCCTCGCCGAGCCTGACGGCGACTTCGGCGCCCCCGCCCACCGGCCGGGTTTCCTCGACGGTCCCGGGATAGGCCTCGGTTGGATCGTCGTCGGCTGGATGATCGGCGGCCGGGGCCTGGCAAATCCGCACGAACTCGCGGCGCACCGTCCAGGCGACAGGCTGGCCGGGCGTGAGGGAGGGACCACCCGTGTCGAGGCAAATGCCGCCGCCGACAGCTATCCGACCGCCGGATGCGGCCACCCCGTCCAGCAGGTCGAGCCCGAGCAGTCCTGCCGCCCGCGCATTGACCGGATGCGCCACGACCTCGTCGACCGGCCGGTCTGCAACACGCGCCCACCATCCATGAGCATGATCTCGTCGGCGAGCAGCATGGCTTCTTCCGGATCGTGGGTGACGATGATCGTCGTGGCGGTCGATGCCGCGCTGCATCTCGCGCAGCATCCCGCCGCAGCCGGGCGCGCAACGGCGCATCCAGCGCCGAAAACGGTTCGTCGAGCAGCACCAGCGCCGCCGGGCGCATCAGGGCGCGGGCAAAGGCCACGCGCTGCTGCTGGCCGAGCGACAGTTCCGCGGGACGCCGGTCCTCCAGTCCTGCCAGGCCGAGCCGCGCGATCCAGGTCGCGGCATTGGCCGGCGTCGCGCCGAGCGGAAACAGCAATTGTCCGCCGCACGCTGCGGTCGGGCAACAGGCCGTAGCCCTGCGGCACATAGGCGACGGCGCGCGATTCCGGCGGCAGCGTCGTCGAGGGCGCGGCCGCCGATCCGAATGAAACCGCCGTCCGGCGTCTCCAGCCCGGCAAGCAGCCGCAAGGTCAGCGATTTGCCCGATCCCGAAGGGCCGAGAATCGCGAGGCGTCGCGCCTGCGGCGACCAGGCGGTGTCCACCTCGAACGCGCCGAGCCGCTTGTGGAGGCGAAACTCCAGGTGTCCGTCGCCGGACTTGGTCCAGGCACCGGCCGCCATTCATCGGGCAAGCCACTTCCGACGACAGCGCCGGCAGCGTGCCGGATGGCGGTCTGCCCGGCCGCCGCGGCCGGAGCAGGGTCAGTGCCATGACGCCGACCGCCACCGCCAGAGTGGGCACCAGCACCGGCAGCATTGCCGGCAACCCCTGCGCGCCAAACGCGACGTAGGTGTACACCGGCAGCGTGTACGGATGGTAGGCGACCATGACGGTCGCCCCGAACTCGCCGAAGGCGCGCAGCCAGGCCAGCAGCAGGCCCGCTTGCGTCGCCGGCCATGCGAGCGGCAGGCTGACGCGCAGGAAGCGCGCCCACCTGGCCGTGGCCCAGCGTCGCCGCCACGTCCTCCAGCACCGGATCGACCGCGGCGAAGGCGGACCGCGCGGCGATAATCAGGAACGGGGCGGCGACGAAGGTCTGCGCCATGACGATGCCCCAGAACGTGTCGGTGACGTCGCCCAGCAGCCGCCCGGCTGGCGAGTAGGCGCCCAGGAGGAACAGCAGCAGCACGCCGCTCGCCAGCGGCGGCAGCGCCAGCGGCAGTTGCACGACGAAGCCGAGCACGGTCATCCAGCGCCCCGGCACGCGGGCCAGCACGTAGCCGAGCGGGATGCCGCCGAGGGCGATGAGCGCGGTCGCCACCGTGGCACTGGCGGCGGACACGGCACAGGCGCGCTCCAGCGTCGGGAGCTCGACCGATCGCCAATCCGCCAGCCCGGCCTGCTGCACCCCCGCCACGAACGGCAGGACGATGTAGAGCGCCGAGGAGGCCGGCCAGCCAGAGCAGGACCGGCGGGAACTCGCCGGCTCACTTGCCCGCGGGCACCTCCGCCCGGACGATCCGCGGGGCGGCCGCGGCGTCAGCCGTGATCTTCGGGCATCACCGAGGTCCAGGCCGTGCGCTTGCAGCATCGCGCGCCCGGGCGCCCCGAGCAGAAAGGCCACGAACTGCGCCGCCCCATCAGGGTTCGGCGCATTGCGGAGCACCGTCGCGGTATAGCGGGCCTTCGGCCTGATGTCGGGCGGCAACTCGACGACCGGGATGTGCGCATCGGAGGTTTCCGTCGAGTAGAAGAACCCGGCATCGAGCTGGCCCGATTGCAGCCGTCCGAGCAGCGTTTCCTCGGGCAGCACCTGCGCCGGATTGTCGGGAGCGCCGAGGACGCGCTGCGCCAGGCCGGGCTGCTTGTAGGTCGTCTCGGCCTTGTTCAGCAGCGCCACGGTGAGCGCGCCCTTCGGATCGAGCTTCGGGTCCGTGCGGCCGATCCTGATGCCGGGCTCGCTCATCGCCTCGTACCAGGGTTTGGCCTTCAGGTCGGCGGCGAACCGGCTGTGCGGGTTGTAGCCGATCACCAGGGGCGATTGCGCGAAGGTGACTTACCAGCTCACCCAATCCCCATGCGCGGTTCCCATCAGGGCATCGTTGACGCGCGGATTGGCGCTGATGAAGACATCGCCGCGACGCAGCTTGCCGCTGATCTGGTTCGCCAGACCCTTGGAGCCGCCGGCGAAGCCCTGGAAGGTGTCGCCGCTGGCCCGATCGAAGGCAGGTCCGACGTCCTGCTCCATCAGCTTCACCAGCGAGCCGGCATAGAGCACATCGACCGGCCCCGCGGCGTGCGCGGCGCTCGATGCCAAAGCCGCGGCGGCAAAGCCGATCAGAGAGGAAAGCCGGCGCATACGCTGTCTCCGAGGTTGCAGGCGTCACGATATATCCCGACCGGATACAGCGCCAAGCCTATGGCAGGGTCGCGCCTGTCCCGGCCGCCTGGCGCGATGTCTGCGCGGCGTGCCCGCTGACGTCGCCGCCGGCCGCGTGCGCCATCAGCAGCGAGCACGGCACCGCGAACAGCGAAATCATGCCGACGATGGCGAAGGCCGCCGAGAAATCGGCGTTGTCCGGGCTGGCATGACCCAGCAGCGTCATCGAGATGCGCAGGCCGGCGGCCCCCGCCGTCACCCCCAGGGTCAGCGACAATTGCTGGATGGTGGCGTACAGGCTGGTGGCGGCACTCATGCGCGGACGCGGGATGTCGGCGTAGGCGACCGTGTTGTAGGCGGTGAATTGCAGGGAGCGGAACAGGCCGCCGGCCAGCAGCACCGCGTAGATCAGCCATAGCGGCCAGGCCGGGCGGAACAGGGCGCATGCAGCCAGCGTGAGCACCGCGAGCAGGCCATTGCCCAGCAGCGTGTCGCGAAAGCCGAACCGGCGCAGCGCGGTGGTGGCGGCGGGCTTCATCAGGATGGCGCCGGCGGCGCTGGCCAGCGTGACCAGCCCGCTTTGCAGCGGCGTCATGCCGAAGCCGAGCTGCAGCATCAGCGGCAGCAGGAACGGCAGCGCGCCGACGCCGATGCGAAACAGGGTGCCGCCCAGCACCGAGACCATGAAGGTCGGGATGCGCAGCAGGCTGAAATCCAGCACCGCGGCGGCGCGCCCGCGCGCGTGGCGGGCATAGACGACCACGGCCAGCGCCGCCAGAACCAGCAGCAGCGTCGGGATAGGGCGCCGGGATGATGCCGCGGCCCGATCGTCTCGAGGCCCGCCATGCGGCGGCCATCGCCACCGCGGCGAGCAGGAAGCCCGTCGGCATCGAGCCGGCGCACGCCGCCCTCGCGCACGTCCGGCACATACAGATAGACCAGTGCGATGCCGAGCACGCCGATCGGCACGTTGATGTCGAAGATCCAGCGCCAGCTGAGATAGGTGGTCAGGAACCCGCCGATCGGCGGCCCCAGCACCGGGCCGATCAGCGCCGGCGCGGACAGCCACGCCATCGCCGAGACCAGCTCGGAGCGCGCCGCGGTGCGCAGCAGCACGAGCCGGCCGACCGGCACCATCATCGCACCCCCGGCGCCCTGCAGCACGCGCGCGGCGATCAGGAAGCCCAGGGATGTCGGCCAGCCCGCACAGCACGGAGCCGACCGTGAACACCGCGATGGCGCCGCCGAACACGTGCCGCGCGCCGAAACGGTCGGCCATCCAGCCGCTGGCGGGAATGAACATGGACAGGCTGACCAGGTACGAGGTCAGCGCCACGTTCATGTGGACCGGGTCGGCGCCGAACGCGCGCGCCATCGCCGGCAGCGCGGTCGAGACCACGGTGCCATCGAGATTCTGCATGAACAGGGCGCAGGCGACGATCAGCGCGGTGCGCCGCGCGTGACCGGCGGGCAGAGGAGCGAAGTTCGGTGGCGCGGCGCTGAGGGCCGGGAGCCAAGCGAGGCACGGGCGCATGAGCCTGTCGCTTTAGGGGAGCAGCAGCGTGCTGCCGGTGGTCTGGCGCGCTTCCAGCGCCGCATGGGCGGCGGCGGCATCGCGCAGGGCAAAGCGCTGGCCGATGCGCACCACGACCGCGCCGCTGGCCAGATCGCGCCGAACAGGTCGGCGGCGGCGGCCGGTCAGGTCGGCGCGGCTGGCGGTATAGCTGGCCAGGCTCGGCCGGGTCAGGAACAGGCTGCCCTTGGCGGCCAGCAGCCCGATATCGACCGGCGCGACCGGACCGGACGCACTGGCCATAGCTGACCATCAATGCCAAGCGGCGCCAGGCAATCCAGGCTGGGCATGAAAGTGTCGCGGCCGACGCTGTCATAGACCACCGGCACCTTGGCGCCCGCCGGTGATCCGCGCGACCGCTGCGGGCAGCGTCATGGTGGCCGACGATCACCTCGGCGGCGCCGTGCGCCCGCGCGATCTCGGCCTTTTCCGGGGTGGAGACGACGCCGATGACGCGCGCGCCGAGATGCGCCGCCCATTGGCAGAGCAGCAGGCCGACGCCGCCGGCCGCGGCATGGACCAGGATCGTCTGTCCGGGCTGCACCCGGAACGTGCGGCGGACCAGGTACTGCGCGGTCAGCCCCTGCAGCATGGCGGCCGCGGCGATGTCCAGCGGCACATCGTCGGGAACCCGGATCAGCCGATCGGCGGCCAGCACCCGCTCGGTGGCGTAGGCGCCGATCGGGCCGCTGGCATAGGCGACGCGGTCGCCGAGCCGCCATTCGGTCACTCCTTCGCCGACGGCGGCCACGGTTCCCGCCGCCTCCATGCCGAGGATGGCGGGCAGCGCGGTCTTGTACAGGCCGGTGCGGAAGTAGACGTCGATGTAATTGAGGCCGATCGCGCTGTGGCGGATCAGCACTTCGCCCTCGCGTGGCTCGGGCGTTGGCAGCGATCTCGAAGCGGAGCACATCCGGGCCCGCCGGGTGCGTGGATGCGGATAGCCTGGGTCATCTCGTCCTTCGTGCGCCGGCGATCGCTCCGGACGTCTCTGTGGCAGACTCTATCGGCCACGACACCGATGTCGCGCCGAGCGCTGCGAAGGGCAGTCTATCGGCTGCCGGACGCGCCGCTGGCACGCCGCCGGTGCGATCAGGACAGCGCCGACGCAGCGCCGCCGGATCGTCGATCGGCGGCTGGCATGATCGCGCCGCGGCAGACATACGCCAGGGCCGTGCCGCTGGGCGCGGACTTCCCATGCGCCGGATGCGACGCCGCCAGCTCGCCGCCGGGCTGCAGCCGCAGCACGCTGCAGGCCGGGTCGGGCGCGGCCAGGGCACCGCGAGCAGCGCGCGCGTGGCGGCCAGCTCCGGTTCGCCGGCGATGACCACCACCACGCCGTCTTCCAGCAATTCGGCGGCGGCGAGCAGAGTGGCGCTGCCGATCGGCTGGTCGTAGCGGCCGGCGAATGCCTCGATCACGGCCGGGCGCGGTCGCGATACGCCGTCTCGCCGGTCAAGTGGAACAGCCGCGCCAGTAGCCGCGCCATCATGCCGCTGCCGGACGGCACCGCTGAGCAGGCGCCGAGCGCGGCCTGGTGGCCAGCGCTTCGGGAATGTCGTGCGTATCGGCCGCCGTCATGGCGTAGCCCTCGTCCGCCGGGCCGTACCATGCGTCAGCCTCGGCGACGATTGCCGCCGCCTGGTCGAGGTAGGATTGTAGTCCTGTTGCCTGATAGAGCGCCAGCGCGGCGTTGCCGACCGCCGCAAGATCGTCGAGCAACCCGGCCGCGGAGATGCGGCCGTCGCGCCAGGCATGACTCCAGCGGCCGGATGCGGACAGGCGGCTTGCGAGGCGGGCATGGCGTGCGATGGCCTCGCGCAGCCAGTCGGGCCGGTCGAATACCAGTGCTGCACGGCACAGAGCGGCGATGGCCAGGCCATTCCAGTCGGCCAGCACCTTGTCGTCGAGCGCGGGCGGGGGGCGGGTTTGCCCGTGCCGCCGCGAGAACGGCCAGGTCCGCCGCCAGGGCCAACTCGTCGATCGCCTCGCCCATCACGGCGGGGCGGCGGCGGAGAATGGTCCGGCCTTCCCAGTTGCCTTGCGGCGTCACTTCAAATGCCGTCTTGAATGCCGCCGCACGCTCGCCCAGCAGGGCGTCGATCTCGGTCTCGGTCCAGACGTAGAAAGCGCCTTCGCCGCCGGGCGAATCGGCGTCGAGCGACGCGGCGAAGGTGCCGTCCGCGTCGAGACGCGCTGGTGATGAACGCGACGGTGGCGCTGGCCGCGGCCTGCGAACGCCGGCTCGGGTGCATCGGCCTGCGCCAGGGCCAAAGCCTCGAGCAACTGGGCATTGTCGTACAGCATCTTTTCGAAATGCGGCACCAGCCAGATCGGCGTCGG
The DNA here is from genome assembly GCA_963758455.1 of uncultured Pseudomonadota bacterium. Taxonomy (GTDB): domain Bacteria; phylum Pseudomonadota; class Alphaproteobacteria; order Acetobacterales; family Acetobacteraceae; genus CAVRQM01. The sequence continues at coordinate 754,805 of CAVWVK010000002.1, forward strand.
TCGCGTAACGGAACATGCCGCCCCCGACATGGTCGAAGATGCCGCCCCGCGCAGAGCGCCTCGAAGCAGCCCGCGAACCGCCGCGCGCGGCGGCCGCGTCGCCGCGGATGCCGCGTTGCGCCAGAAAGTGGTAGATCGGGAAATTGGGAAATTTCGGGGCGCCGCGCAGACCGCCGTGCTCGGTGATCCGTCAGTGCCGCGATGCGCGCTCCGGCCTGGGCGATCAGCTCCGGACTCGGGAAACCCCCGCGCGGCCGGCGCGGAGGCGGCACGGATCGCCTGGCCAAGCAGCGACGCGTTGCGCAGCATGGCGGGATCGTGCCGGGCATAGGCGGCGGCCATCGCCCGCAGCACGGTATCGAAGGCCGGACGCCCCTAGCGCGCCTCCGGCGGAAAGTAGGTGCCGCCCCAAAACGGCTCGCCGCTGGGGGTGAGGAACATCGTCAGCGGCCAGCCGCCCTGCTCGCCCATCGCGTGCAGTGCGGTCATGTAGAGCTGGTCGATGTCGGGGCGTTCCTCGCGATCGACCTTGATGCTGACGAAATGACTCGTTGAGAATCGCCGCCGATCGCCTCGTCGTCGAACGATTCGTGGGCCATGACGTGACACCAGTGGCAGGCCGCATAGCCGATGGACAGCATGATCGGGCGATCCACGCGCCGCGCCTCGGCCAGGGCCGCCTCGCTCCAGGCGCGCCAGTGCACCGGCTGATGGGCATGCTGCCGCAAATAGGGTGAGGATTGCGCGCGCAGCTGATTGCGCGCGGATCATGCGGATCTTCCTGTTCTCTGGAGTATAGGCCAGTGTCGAATGCGAGGGCCAAACCCTCGTCCCGGCCCACCCCGACGTTCCACGTGAAACGCTCGACCGGCTGTCCGTTTTCGTCGGACCTGGTCGTGCGGTGGAACAGCTCGTCTCAATCTGATCGCGCGCGAAGGACGAAGCGGGGACTCTGGCATCGCCATGTGGCCGACTGCCTGCAACTGGCGCGTCTCATTCCCGCCGGCATCCGCTCGGCCGGTCGACATCGGCAGCGGTGGCGGCTTTCCCGGCCTGGTTTTCGCCATCGCCACCGACGCCTCCTTTCGATCTCGTCGAGTCCGACAAACGAAAAGCGGCCTTCCTGCGGGAGGCCGCGCGGCTGACCGGAGCTCCGGCGACCGTGACGCCCCGGCGCATCGAACAGGTCGAGGCCACGGGTGATCTGGTGACGGCTCGGGCCGTGGCGCCGCTGGTCCGGCTGCTGGCCTGGGCGCATCCGCTGCTGCGGCCGGGAGGGGCCTGCCTGTTCGCTGAAAGGCCGCGCCGCCGCGGCGGAGCTGGCCGATGCGCGAAGCAACCTGGCGCATGACGGTTGAGCACATCCCCAGCACCACCGCCCCGGATGCGAGCGTGCTCAAAATCACCGACCTCGCCCCGCGATGAACGCGACCGCCCTCGACAAACTCGCGTTTCCGTGCTGCACGACGTCATGGCGTTCAGCATTGCGGTTGCGAACCAGAAGGGCGGGGTGGGCAAGACCACCACGGCGGTCAACCTCGCCGCCAGCCTCGCCGCCCGGGGCTTGCGCGTGCTGCTGGTGGATTTCGATCCGCAAGGCAATGCCTCGACCAATCTCGGCATCACCGCCGACGCAACGCGCGAAGGCAGCTACAGATCTGTTCACGCCCGGCGCTCCGCCGTCTCACCCGTTGCCGACGCCGGTGCCCAATCTGTATCTGCTCGGGGCCGGCATGAACCTCGCCGGCATCGAGGTTGAGCTGGCGGCGGACGGCGACCGGGCGCTGCGGCTCGGCGCCGCCCTCGGCCCGGTCGCCAATTGCCGAATACGACGTCCTGATCCTGGATTGCCCGCCGTCCTTCGGCCTGCTGACAGTCAACGCCCTGGCCGCCTGCAATGCCGTGCTGATCCCCCTGCAATGCGAGTTCTTCGCGTTGGAGGGACTGGCGCATCTCACCCGCACCATCGAGGCGATGCGCCGCGCCTACAACCCGCCCTGGCGATATCGGGAATTGTCCTGACCATGTACGATCGACGCAACAACCTCTCCGAACTCGTCGCCTCCGACGTGCGCAGCTTTTTCGGCGACAAGGTTCTGCGCCACCGTCATTCCCCGCAACGTGAAACTGACCGAGGCCCCCAGCCACGGCTTGCCGATTTCGCTCTATGACGAGCGTTCCCCCGGGGCGATGGCCTATGAGCGGCTTGCCGACGAGATCATGCGGAAGATGCCGGTGCAGGCCGCGGCGGATGCGTGAGCCGATGCCGAAGCTGGGTCGCGGCCTGGCCACGCTGATGGGCGACGGCGCGGCCGGCGGCGCCGCCAGCAACCGGAGCGGCCAGCGGCCTGCTGCGGCATGTGGCGCTCGCCGAGATCGGCCCCAATCCGTTTCAGCCGCGCGCCGAGATCGACCCGGCTGCGTTGCGCGACTTAGTCCGCGTCCATCGCCCAGCAGGGATTGCTGCAGCCGATCCTGGTGCGCGCAGTCGCCGGCGGGCAGCCCGCGATATCAGATCATCGCCGGGGAACGTCGCTGGCGGGCGGCGAAGGAGGCGGGGCTGGCCGAAATCCCGTGCGTCGATTCGCGGCATGTCCGATCCCGACGCCTCGATGGCGGCCCTGGTCGAGAACCTGCAACGCGAGGATCTCAATCCGCTGGACGAAGCTGAAGGGCTGCAACGCGCGATCGAGCGCTTCGGCCTGACGCAGGATGCGCTGGCGCGGGCGCTGGGAAAGTCGCGCAGCCACGTCGCCAACACCATGCGGCTGCTCAGCCTGCCGGACAGCGTCCGCCAGGATCTGCGGGCCGGCCGGCTGAGCGCGGGCCACGCCAGGGCGTTGCTGGCGCATCCGGACCCGCAGGCCGCGGCGCGGACGGTCATCGCCCGCGGCCTCAACGTGCGCCAGACCGAGGCGCTCGCGGCCGCGGGCACCCCACCGGGGCCCGCCCGCCGACACTGGCGAGCGCCGGCCGCGCGATCCGGACCTGACGGCCCTCGAACTGGAACTGGCGGAGAAACTCGGCTTGTCGATCAGCATCGCCGACCGCGGCGGCACGGGCCAGCGTCACCATCCAGTATCGCAGCCTCGACCAGCTCGACGGCCTGATCGCCCTGCTCAGCCGCGCCTGACGGCCGCGCGCCGCGACCCGGCGCGCGCCAAGCCGGCCAGCACTTCCCGGCAGATCGTCTCCTTGCGGGACGCCGACCGTCTTGCTGGCGCCGCTCGGCCTTCCACACCGCGCGCGCGGCCGCACCCAGTTGCTCGGCGTTCCACGATCGCAGCGTCAGCGCGGTGCTTTTCTCCTGCCGGAAGAACACCGGCGGGCGCACCGCGCGCGCCGCCTCGGCCATTGTCCGGCCCTCGGCCACCAGCACCGCCACCGCGCGGAGCCTCTGGAGGTGCAGCAAGGCGGAGCGCAGCACGGCGATGGCCTCGCCCTCGGCCAGCGCGGCCGAAATCGCGCCGTCCAAGGCGGCGCCGCCCCCGCACAGGCCTTCGTTCAGGCCCGCCTCCATCCCGTCGGCGCCCGCGGCACCGCCGAGTTCGGCGACATCCGCGGCATCGAGCCGACCGCCCCGCCCGGCATACAGAGCCGCCGGCAGGCCCATGCCCCGGGCCGGGCATTCCGCGGCCTCGGCGTGCGCGGCCAGCAGACCGACCACCTCGGGCGTGGCAGAGACTTCGCAGGCCTCGAGTTCGGCCGCACGGATCGCCGCGGGTCGCCTCGGCCTGCACGTAGCAGGCGACCACGCAGCCCTGGGCGCTCTGCTCCACCCGCTCGCGCAGCCGCGATTTGCCGGTGGACGCGCGCGTATTCCAGGATCAGCAGCACGCCGCCGGGCCCGGGGCCGGCGGTCCAGCGTCCGCTCGACGGCCGGCAGCACGCGCTCGGTCGCGTGGCGCACCCAGCACCACCGCGCGCCCACCGGACAGCGACGGCGAGGCGAGGGCCGAATTCGATCGCCTCGCGCTCGTTCGCCGTCGCACTCGCTGACCCGAAACGGATCGTCGGCCGAGCCGGCTTCCGCGATCACCAGCCGCCGCGCGCAGTCGCGGATGGTCTCGCTGTCATCGCCGTACAGGCAGATCACCCGCAATCCGGAAAGCGCGCGGACGAGCTGCGGCAGGCGTCGCGCATCTGACTTCACGGCAATTCCCCTCGCCGGGTCGATCCCCGTTGTGCGGCCCGCTTTGCGGCCGGGTCGAACCTGTGCGTGAGCGTCGAAATAGTCGGCGAGCTGCAGCATCACCTGGTCGGCGACCGCCTCGGCCAGACGCCGCACCACCTGTTCGTTTTCCAGATCGCCGGCGAAGAACTGCTGGTTGATGACGTCATAGCCGTCGACCGCCCGCGCCGAGCCGCTGGTCAGCGTGCGGCGTGACACGTCCAGGCTGCGCAAGGTGTATTGCGGCGAAGCCGACCGCCCGGATCCGCGTCACCGAACTGTCCGCCTCGATGCCGATCGCATCGTCGCTGACGCCGAAGCTCGCATTCAGGCTGTAGCGCCGCTCGACGCCGACCCCGAACCGCTCGAAGCGGTCCTGCAGCGCCTGGCGCAGCAATTGCCCGGACCGCTCGGGGATGATCGCCACCGCGATGGCGGCCAGGCCCTGCGCGCGCGGGCGCGGCGCCGGCTGGCACCGCGCGTCCCATAGACCGGGCTGAAGCCGCAGCCGCCCAGGGCGCTCGAGGAGCAGCGGCGGCGACCAAGGCCAGAAGTTGACGCCGGCGCCCACGCGATCAGCCCCGCAGCACGAAGTTGACGATGCGGCCGGGCACGTAGATCCGCTTGGCGATCACCGCGTCGTGCAACATGCGCGCGACATTCGGCTCGGCCTCGGCGGCGCGCAAGACCTCCGCCTCGCCGGCCTCGGCCGCTACCTCGATCGAGCCGCGCAGCCGCCCCTGCACCTGCACCGCCACGGTCATCGTGGCCGAGCGGACCAACGCCGGATCGAACGCCGGCCACGCCGCCTCGGCGACCAAGGCGCCGGGCCGTCCTCCCAGCGTCTCGCGCAGCGTCTCGGCCAGATGCGGCATCATCGGGGCGATCAGCAGCGTCGCCGCATCCAGTGCCTCGCGCCGCGCCCAGGCCATCCCCGCATCGTCGGCCTGGCGTTCCGCCTCGACCAGGGCGCGGGCGAGCTCGTGGACGCGGGCGACCGCGACGTTGAAGGCGAAGTCTTCCAGCGCCTCCGTCACCGCGGCGATGGTGCGGTGCGTCGTGCGGCGTAGCGCCGCGGCGGCGGCGCCCAGGCTGGACGGCGCCGGCCCCAGCGCGCCCGGGCCGAGTGCCGCCGCCAGCCGGTACAGGCGTTGGACGAAGCGGAAGGCGCCGGCCACGCCGGTCTCGGTCCATTCGATGTCGCGCTCCGGCGGGTTGTCGGACAGGATGTACCAGCGCGCCGTGTCGGCCCCGTAACGGTCTATGATGCGCGCCCGGATCGACCGTGTTGCGCCGGGATTTCGACATCGCTTCGACCCGGCCGACATCGACCGCCTCGCCGGTGTCGCGCGCCACGGCGATGCCGTCGGCCTGTGTCACCTGGTCGGGGTACAGCCAAGTCCCGTCCGCCCGTCGATAGCTGGCATGCGTGACCATGCCCTGCGTGAACAGTCCGGCGAACGGCTCGTCCACGGCCAGAAAGCCGGTGCGGTGCATCGCTCGGGTGAAGAAGCGGGCGTACAGCAGATGCAGGATCGCGTGCTCCACGCCGCCGATATACTGGTCCACCGGCAGCCACGCAGCGGCCGCCTTCGCGTCGACCGGGAGCGCGCTGGCCGGGCTGCAGAACCGCGCGAAATACCAGGCGCTGTCGACGAAGGTGTCGAACGTGTCGGTTTCGCGCACCGCGGCGCCGCCGCAGGCGGGGCAGGCGACGTGCTTCCAGGTCGGGTGATGCTCCAGCGGATTGCCCGGCCGGTCGAACCGCACGTCGGCGGGCAGCATCACCGGAAGCTGGTCCTCGGGCACCGGCACGATCCCGCAGGCCGCGCAGTGGATCACCGGCACCGGGCAGCCCCAGTAGCGTTGCCGGCTCACGCCCCAGTCGCGCAGCCGCCAGTTGACCACGCCCGTGCCGGCGCCGAGCCGCTCCAGTTCGGCGATCGCCCGGCCGCCGCGCCGCCGCGCGTGTCCAGACCGTCAAGGAAGCCGGAATTGATGATCGTCCCCGGCCCGTCATAGGCAACCTCCCCGGAGGATCCGTCGCGGCGCCCGTCGCGGCGCTCGTCGCTGGGCCCGAGGGACGCACCACCGGCCGCACCGCCAGGCCGTAGCGGTGGGCGAAATCGAGGTCGCGCTGGTCGTGCGCGGGGCAGCCGAAAATGGCGCCGGTGCCGTATTCCATCAGCACGAAATTGGCGATCCACACCGGAAACGTCGCATCCGGCAAGAACGGATGGCGCACCCGCATCCCGGTATCGAAGCCACGCTTTTCCGCCTGCTCGATTGCCGCCTCGCTGGTGCCCAGGCCGCGGCACTCGGCCACGAAGGCCGCCGCCGCCGGATCGCGCGACGCCGCCAGCGCCGCCAGCGGATGCTCGGGGGCGAGAGCGATGAACGCCATGCCGAACAGCGTGTCGGGCCGCGTGGTGTAGACCTCGATCTCCGCCAGGCCCTCCTGTGGGTCGGTCAGCGCGAAGCGGACCCGCGCGCCCTCGCTGCGGCCGATCCATCTCGCCTGCATCGGTCCGCACCCGCTCCGGCCAGCGATCCAGGCCGTCGAGGGCCGCCAGCAACTCGGGCGCGTAATCGGTAATGCGCAGGAACCATTGCGCCAGCCGCCGCCGCTCGACCGGCGCACCCGAGCGCCAGCCGCGGCCGTCGATCACCTGCTCGTTGGCCAGCACGGTGCCATCGACCGGATCCCAGTTCACCCAGGCCTCGCGCCGATCCACCAGCCCCGCCTTCAGGAAGGCTAGGAACAGCCTCTGCTGCTGGCCGTAATAGGCCGGATCGCAGGTGGCGAACTCGCGCCGCCAGTCGATCGACAACCCCATGCGGCGCAGCTCGGCGCGCATCGCCGCGATGTTGGCCCGCGTCCATTCGGCCGGATGCACGCCGCGCTCGCGCGCCGCGTTCTCGGCAGGCAGCCCGAACGCGTCCCATCCCATCGGATGCAGCACCTGATCCCGCGCGCCCGCCTGTAGCGGGCAACCACGTCGCCCAGCGTGTAGTTGCGCACGTGGCCCATGTGGATCTTGCCGCTCGGATACGGAAACATTTCGAGCACATAGTAGGACGGCCGGCCCGGATCCGGCACGTCGGGCACCTCGAAGCAGCGTCGCTGCTCCCAGGCGGCCTGCCATCGCGGCTCGGCGGCGGCGAAGTCGTAGCGGGCGCGCTCGGCTGTCCCGTCGCTCGGCGGGCGGGCTGCTCTCCGCGAACTCGCCGCCATCACTCTCCGAGAGCTCTGTCATGCCCGGAAAGCGCCCGGCGCTCAGCGTCTGGGCCGATTGGGTGCGCAGCTCGCGCGCGCGCTCGAGCACCTTGTCCTCGATCTCGGCGGTGGTGGAGGCCGCGACCGGCGCGTCAACCCATTGGCCGTCCTGCAAGGTTTGCCGGAAAATCGTTATGCGAACCCCGTCGGCGCGCAATTGACGACCAAGGATATAGGCAGTGGCCTTGAACCGCTCGCCGTTGCTGGCCGGCGGCTGAGTACCAGTCGGTGATGATGACGCCGCCGAACGGGTCGGCCGAGGCCAGCGGCATGAACGACAGCGTATCCAGCGCGCCGCGCCACAGATAGGCGTTGACGCCGAGCGCGCCGCCCTGGTCCGAGCCGTTGTCGCTGCTGCCGCTGTGCGCCGTGGTGAACAGCGTGCCGCCGCTCAGCCGCCCCACGCCCGGACCACGAAAGCGCGGATCGTTGTACTGGTTCGCCGACAGCTCCTTGGAGTTGCCGCACGCGGACAGCGCGGGCAACAATCCCAGTGCTGCGAACGAGCAATAGCTTGGCCCGAACGGTCATCGCGGTCCCTGACACTCCCGGCGCCGGGATGCGGCGCGTCAATCCCGGGTGTGTAGCCGAGCCGCCGCGCCGCGCCAAGCGATCGCTCCGCCCCCGCTGTCGCTCAGCCCCCGGCCGTCACGCCGCGTCGCCCAGCGCCTGCCGTAGCGGCGCCAGCATCGCGCCGTACGCCTTCGCGCGGCCGACCGAGGCGCGATACAGTGGCTGGCGCACCTGCACCCGGCTCGCGGTCTGCACGGTGCGCTGCGTCTGGTCGAACCGCAGGCACCGCTCGTCCCACTCCAGGCCGCAATGCGCGACCATGCGCCGTGCCTGCGTCTCGAGGTCGTCCACCACATCCTCGTAGCGCACCTCCAGCAGCATCCCGGGCGGCAGCACCGCCCGCCAGTGCGACATCAGGCCCGCATAGGCGCGATAGTAGCGGCCCAGCTCGGCAAGGTTGCAGGCATAGGGCTGATGGCTCGCGAACAGCGTGGTGAAGCAGGACAGGCAGGTATCGACCGGGTCGCGGCGGACATGGATGATCCGGGCGTGCGGCAGCGCCAGGGCGATCAGCCCGAGCAGCAGGAAGTTGCCGGGCATTTTGTCGACGATCCGCGCGGCGTCCGGGGCCAGTGCCGCGATGGCGCCGGACGTATTCCGCCCCGAGCCGGCGCAGGGTCTCGTCGGCCAGCGACGGCAGCGCGTCGAACAGCGCGCCCGGGCGGCCCCGCCGTCCCAGCGCACCGCGCGGCCGCCTGGTGCAGCTCCGAACGCTCGCCGGCGCCGAACACGCGCGGATGGCTGGCCAGGATCTGCTCGATCAGGGTGGTGCCCGAGCGCGGCATTCCGACGACGAACACCGGCAGCGGCGACGGCTCGCCGACGCCTGCGCGCCGGCCAGCAGCTCCGCCGGGAACAGCGCCTCCAGACGCCGCATCGCGGTCAGCGCCGCGGTCTCGTCATACGGGGTGTTCACCCGCTTCAGCGCGTTGCCCTGGCGGAAATGGCCGAACGACTCGTCGAACTGTCCGGTGTCGGCGAACGCCTTGCCCGAGTGCGAAGTGCAGCTCGGTCCGCGACGCCGGCGACAACCCGGCCGGGTCGGCGGCCAGGCTCCGCATCGCGGCGAACCAGGGATCATCGGCCGTGAACCGCCGGCAGCCGGCCAGGTCGAGGTAGAAGCGGCCACTCGCGCGGCGCCCGCCCGATCGCCGCCTCGAAGGCGCGGCAGGCGTCCGGCAGGCGGCCGAGCGAGATCAGCGCGCTGCCCATGTTGGCGTGCGCGTCGGCGAAATCCGGCCGTAGCGCGATGGCGCGGTCGAAATGCTCGACGGCCGCCTGCGCCCGGTCCAGCGCCAGCAGGGCCACGCCCAGATTGTTATGCGCCTCGGCAAACTCCGGCCGGCCGCAAGGGCCCGCTCGTAGCTGTGCGCGCGCGGCCTCGAAGTGCTGCTGCTCCGAGTAGAGGCTGCCAAGATTGCTGTGCGCCTCGGCGAAATCCGGCTCGAGCGCGATGGCGCGCTGGTAGCTGGCGACCGCGTCCGCCAGGCGGCCGGAGGCTTGCAGCAGGCAGGCGCGCGGCATGATGCGCCTCCGCGGAGGTCGGCCGTTCGCGCAGCGCCCGGTCGATCAGGACCAGGCCCTGCGCCGGCGCGCCCTGTTCCAGACGCAGGCCCGCCAGCCTGCACAGCGCGCCGACATGGTCGTGGGTCGGCCCGCAGCACGGCCTCGAACAGCCGCGCCGCCTCGGCGCGATTGCCTCGCCGCTGCTGCAGCGAGAGGCCGCCGGAACATCTCCGCGGCAGCAGCCGGCGTCCGCGCCCGTGCCGCCGAGCCGTCTGTTCGCCATCCGTCATCCTGTACTCCGCTCCTCGCAAACGCACGCCCCGCAAGGCTGCACGCCCCGAAACGCGAACGGGGCGGTGGTTGCCCACCGCCCCGCCCGTTCCGTCAAGCCAGGCCGATCAGCCTACCACTTGAAGGCGGTGCCGATGCCGAAGCCCTGGGCGCGGGTGTTGTTGTTGGCGCCAGGAGCACTGGCGCTGTCGGCGGCGCCGGCCACGAAGTCGTACGCCGTTGGAGTGCATGTGCCCATACAGGTATTCCAGGAACAGCGAGGCGCCGGGGGCCAGCGTGTAGGTGCCGCCGGCCGCGATGCCGTAGCCGTGCATGTTGCCGGCGCCGACCGCGCGGGTGAAGCCGGAGTCGAAGCCGTAATACGACGCGCCGAAGATCATCGGACCCATCGTGTACGAGGCGCCGACGATATAGGCCGTGGTCTGGCCAGTCTGCACCGACACCAGGCTCGGCCCGAACTGGCCGTGATCGATGAGGCCATCAAGCTCCAGCCCCGCGAACGTGGCAGAGATGCCGCCGGTCACCAGGGTGAAGTTCTTGACGTTCGGCCCATTGATCGTCGATCCGTCCGCCTGGACGGTGCCGGAGCTGCGCACGCTGCCGCCATACGACCCGCCGACATCCGCCTTGATGCCGATCGCGCCGAACGTGCCCTGGTAGCGGGCAGCGCCATCGACCGTGTTGCGGCGCTTGCCGAACTGGAGGGCCGAGTTGGTGACGACACCCGTGGCCGGGTCAAGCGTATCGTCCCCGCCGACCGACGAAGCCCGCGTGAACGGCTTGCCGTACTCGTTGCCGTAGTCGTTCGGCTCGAACGACAGGCCGAAGTCGAAGCCGGTGAATTGCGGCGAGACGTAGACGATCTTGTTGGCGCGGTCGTTGGTGTCGGTGAGGAAGTAGTCCAGGCCGGTGGTGAAGATGCCGGGAAGGTCGCCGTCCCAGCCGCCGGTGTTGAAGTTGGCCGGGTTGCCGGTCTGGAACAGTTCGGTGGGCTGCACCGGCGAGCCGAGCGACACCTTGCCGAACTTGTCGGCGCCGACATAGACGAAGCTCGCGCTGCACGTACATCGTGCCCTGGTCGCCGACTCTGGCTGGAGCTCGGCTGCGAAGCCCTGGTTCTGCCGGAGCTCGATCGAGCCGCCGTATTTCAGCCCGTTGGCCAGCACGCCGTCGAACGACGGATACAGACGGACGTATGGTCGGCGATGCCATAGGTCGCGTATTTGTTGCCGCTCGATGCGTTGGCCGGCGTGGTGCCGCTGTCGGTGCCGTCGAACACCAACGCTTCGACCAAGGCGTTCAGCGTGACGGTGATCGAGCCGGGAGCCGGGTTCTGGGCGTTCGGGCGACAGGGTGCCGGCGTGGCCGAGGCCCGCGAACCCGACCGACGCGCCCAGCAAAGCCGAAGTGGCCAGCAGGAGCTTACGCATTCAATCCTCCTCATAGAGCCGGACAGTCCGGCAACGTGTCGCAGGCCCCGCCCCGTTCCCCCTGATCGGCGTCTGCTGCAGCGAACCGCGAACGGGCGGGGGCAGCCGGACCTCACGGGGACTATGGCCGGGGCGGTGACAGTCTCGCAACCATCTCCCGACCCCCGACATGGCAATTGCGAAACACTGTGGCTGACGCGCAACGCTTCTGTTTCCGGCGTGCCGCCAGCGCCCCGATCGCGCCGATCGCGCGGCATCGGCCCGGCAACGAGCGGATGGTGCGGCCGTCGATCCCGCCCAGCGCCGCGCCGCCGCCGCCGCCGGGGCGCCGCCAGCCGCGCCAGGGCGGCCCAGCGCAGCGCGCCCAATGCGCGCCGCGCGCCGGCATGGCTGGCGGTCGGGAAACACCGGCGAGATGAACACCAGCCGCACCCCCGCCCGCCGGCAGCGCGCCGTCTCCGCCGGGCATCGTGCGCCGAGCCGGTCAGGCGCGGCAGCCAGGCGCGGCGCGCCGGGCGGCAGCCGACCGCCGCGCAGATGCACGCCCGGGCGCCGCAGCCGCGAGCGGCAAGCCGCCAGTCGCCCGGCCACCGACAGCGCCAGCCGGCGCGCCCGGCACAGCCGCGCCACCGCCCGCGCCAGCGCCGCGCGCCCGGAACCGCCCTCATGGCGCAGCACCACGCCCGGCCAGTCCGAGCGGCAGCGCCGCGATCGCCGGAAGCGGATCGGCCAGGCGCACCGCGTCGGTGAACAGCCACAGGGGCGGCGGGCGCGTGGCCGCTCGCCCGCCTTGCCCGGCCAGTTTTGCCTCGCACCTTGACCCCCGGGCCCAGGCCAGGAGTCTTGCGTCCATGCCGTCGCCGCCCTCCGCCGCCAGATCCGCCAGACCGTCGTCGCGCGGCCGCCTCGCCGCCATCCGCGCCGCGCATCGCCGCGCCTGCGCCGCCGCCGGGCGCCGGCCGGAAAGGACGTCACGCTGGTCGCGGTCTCGAAAACCTATCCGGCCGCCGACGTCGCCGCGGCCCTCGCCGCCGGGCAGACCGCGTTCGGCGAGAACCGGGTGCAGGAGGCGGCCGCGAAAGTTCCCGGCGCTGCGCGCAGACGCATCCGGGACTGCGCCTGCACCTGATCGGCGCCTTGCAGACCAACAAGGCGCGCGACGCGGTCCGCCTGGCCGACGTGATCGAGAGCCTGGACCGGCCGCGCCTGGTCGACGCCATCGCCGACGCGGCGCAGCGCGAGGGCCGGCTGCCGGCGCTGCTGGTGCAGGTCAATGTCGGCGACGAGCCGCAAAAGGCCGGCGTGCCGCGCGCCGAGCGCCGACGCGCTGATCGCGCGTGCCGCCACCGGTTCGGCGACGCACTGGCGGCCTGATGTGCATTCCGCCGGCAGCCGGCGACCCGGCGCCGCATTTCGCCTGGCGGCCGCCTGCGCCGCGCGGCATGGGCTGCGTGGTCTGTCGATGGGCATGTCGGGCGATTTCGAGGCGGCGATCCGCAACGGCGCCACCGAGATGCGCATCGGCAGCGCCATTTTTGGCGCGCGCGGCTGAACACCGGCTGACACGGCGTTGCTCCGTGGGACCCAGGGCGTATCGCTCCCGCCCGTCGGCCAGCCTGGACCGCCTGGCTGCCGCCCTGGCCCGACGAGCGTCAGCGCGATCCGCCGCTCTCTGGACGAGCCCGCATGAACCCCGCCGGCGGCGCATGACCGCCGCCAGCCCCCGCCTCAGCCGCATACCGCACGGCCGCCCGCGCCTGCGCGCCGGATGCTGCTGGGCGTGCTGGGGGTGGTCTACGGCGATATCGGCACCAGCCCGCTCTATGCCTTCAAGGCCAGCCTGGAGCATTTCTCGCGCACCGGCATCCGCGAGCCCGAGGTGCTCGGCATCCTGTCGCTGATCTTCTGGGCGCTGGTGCTGATCGTCACCTGCAAATACGTGCTGCTGGTGATGCGCGCCGACAACCACGGCGAGGGCGGCATCCTGGCGCTGATGGCGATGGCCCAGCGCGTCGCGTCGGGGCCGAAGGTGCGCGCCGGCCTGGTGCTCGCCGGGGTGGCGGGAGCCTGCCTGTTCTTCGGCGACGGCGTCATCACGCCCGCGATCTCGGTGCTGTCGGCGGTGGAGGGGCTGGAGATCGCCGCGCCGTCGCTGGCCGAGTTCGTGCTGCCGATCTGCGGTGGTGGTGATCCTGGCGCTGTTCGCCCTGCAATATCGCGGCACCGGCAGCGTGGGCCGGCTATTCGGCCCGGTGATGGTGGTCTGGTTCGCGGCCATCGGCGCGCTGGGCGGGGCCGCAGTGGCGCGCAATCCGCACGGTGCTGCTGGCGCTGTCGCCGAGCTACGCGGTCGCGCTGTGCGTGCAATACCGGCTGCTGGCGTTCCTGGCGCTCGGCTCGGTGGTGCTCGCGGTGACGGGCGCCGAGGCGCTGTACGCCGACATGGGGCATTTCGGCGCGCGGCCGATCCGCGTCGCCTGGATGGGCTTCGTGCTGCCCTGCCTGACCCTGAACTATTTCGGCCAGGGCGCGGCGGTGCTGGCCGACCCGGCGGCGGTGGCCAACCCGTTCTACCTGCTGGCGCCGCACATGCTGCGCCTGCCGCTGGTGATCCTGGCCACCGCGGCCACGGTGATCGCCAGCCAGTCGCTGATCTCCGGCGCCTATTCGATGGCCCGGCAATGCATGCAGCTCGGCTTCCTGCCGCGCATGACGGTCAAGCACACCTCGGCCACCGAAGCCGGCCAGATCTACGTGCCGCAGATCAACATGGCGCTGCTGCTGGGCGTGCTGCTGCTGGTGCTGGCGTTTCGCAGCAGCGACGCGCTGGCCTCGGCCTATGGCATCGCCGTGACCGGCACCTTCACCTGCACGGCGGTGCTGGCCGCGGTGGTGTTCCGCCGCCAGTTCGGCTGGTCCCGGCCGCTCACCCTCGCCGTCTGGGGGCCGCTGTTTCTCATCGACGTGCTGTTCTTCGCCGCCAACTGCCTCAAACTGCCTGAGGGCGGCTGGGTGCCGATCGCCTTCGGCCTGGCGCTGCTGGCGCTGATGACCTCGTGGAAACGCGGCCGCGACCTGCTGCTGGCGCGCTGGCGGGCCGACAGCCTGCTGCTGACCTCGTTCCTGAGCCGCCTGCCGCACAGCCGCACCATCCGCGTGCCGGGCATGGCGGTGTTCATGACCGGCAGCCCGGACTACGTGCCCGCCGCGCTGCTGCACAGCCTGAAGCACTACAAGGCGCTGCACGAGCGCGTGCTGTTCGTCACCATCAGCACCCTCGACGTGCCCGAGGTGCCGGCCGCCGAGCGCACCGAGATCACCGAACTGGCGCCCGGCATCCATCGCGTGGTGGTGCGCTACGGCTTCATGGAAAGCCCGGATCTGCCGCGCGACCTGGCCGCGTTGCGCGCCGAGGGCGTGGCGTTCGATCCGATGCAGGTCAGCTATTTCCTCGGCCGCGAGACGCTGGTGCCGGCGACCGTGCCGCGGATGCCGCGCTGGCGGGTGTTCCTGTTCCTGCTGATGGCGCGCAACGCCACCTCGGCGGTCGAGTTCTTCCGCATTCCCAGCGACCGGGTAGTGGAGCTGGGCGTCCGGGTGACGATCTAGGACACGCCCGCTGCCGGTCGCGCAAACCGTCGTTCCCGACGAGGCTGGCCCGCTCGGGAATGCCCGGGCGGGGCGCAGGGCGCGGATCGGCGGCTTGCTCGGCGTGCTGGGCGTGGTTTATGGCGATATCGGCACCAGCCCGCTCTACGCCTTCAAGATCGAGTCTGCGGCATTTTGCGCGAGCGCGCCGCCGGCCCGCGCGAGGTGCTGGGCATCCTGTCGCTGATCGCGTGGTCGCTGCTGCTGATCGTCACCGTCAAATACGTGCTGCTGGTGATGCGCGGCGAACAACCGCGGCGAGGGCGGCACGCTGGCGCTGATGGCGCTGGCGCAGCGCGTCGCGTCCGGCGCGCGGATGCGCGCGGCGCTCGCGCTGATCGGCATCGCCGGGGCCTGCCTGTTCTTCGGCGACGGCGTCATCACCCCGGCGATCTCGGTGCTGTCGGCGGTCGAGGGTCTGGAGGTCGCCGCCCCGCCGCTCGCGTCTTTCGTGCTGCCGATCTCGGTTGCCGTCATCGCGGCGCTGTTCGCGGTGCAGTTCCACGGCACGGCACGGGTCGGGCGGGTGTTCGGGCCAGTGATGGCCGCCTGGTTCCTGCTGCTCGGCGTGCTGGGCCTGGTCGAGGTGGCGCGGCATCCGTTCGTGCTGCTGGCGTTGTCGCCGAGCTACGCGGTGGCGCTGTGCCTGCATTACCGGCTGCTGGCCTTCGTCGTGCTGGGCTCGGTGGTGCTGTGCGTCACCGGGGTCGAGGCGCTGTATGCCGACATGGGGCATTTTGGCGCGTGGCCGATCCGCCTGACCTGGCTGTGCTTCGTGCTGCCTTGCCTGGTGCTGAACTATTTCGGCCAGGGCGCGCTGGTGTCTGGCGACCCGACGGCCGCGGTCAACCCGTTCTTCCTGCTGACCCCGGACTGGCTGCGGCTGCCGATGGTCGTGCTGGCCACGCTCGCCACGGTGATCGCCAGCCAGGCGCTGATCTCCGGCGCCTATTCGGTGGCGCGGCAATGCATGCAGCTTGGCTTCCTGCCGCGCATGGCCGTGCGCCACACCAGCACGACCGAGGAAGGCCAGATCTACGTGCCGCAGATCAATGCGGCGCTCGCCGTCGGCGTGCTGGTGCTGGTGTTCGCGTTCAGGTCCAGCGCCAACCTGGCCTCGGCGTACGGCGTCGCCGTCACCGGCACCTTCCTGTGCGACTGCGTCCTGGCGGCCGTGGTGTTCCGCCGGCTGTTCGACTGGTCGCGGGCGTTGGCGGTCGCGGTGTTCGGCTTTTTCTTCGTGATCGACGGCCTGTTCTTCAGCTCGAACCTGCTGAAGCTGCCGGAAGGCGGCTGGGTGCCGCTGGTGCTCGGCCTGGCGCTGCTGGCGCTGATGACCTCGTGGAAGCGCGGCCGCGACCTGCTGCTGGCGCGCTGGCGGGCCGACAGCCTGCCGCTGACCTCGTTCCTGAGCCGCCTGCCGCGCAGCCGCACCATCCGCGTGCCGGGCATGGCGGTGTTCATGACCGGCAACCCCGACTACGTGCCCGCCGCCTTGCTGCACAATCTCAAGCACAACAAGGTGCTGCACGAGCACGTCCTGTTCGTCACCATCAGCACTCTCGGCGTCCCCGAGGTGGCGGCGGCCAAACGCGCCAAGGTGACTGAACTGGCGCCGGGCGTGCATCGCGTGCTGGTGCATTACGGCTTCATGGAAAGCCCGGACCTGCCGCGCGACCTGGCTGCGCTTGCGCACGCAGGGCGTGGCGTTCGATCCGATGCAGGTCAGCTATTTTCTCGGCCGCGAGACGCTGGTGCCGGCGACCGTGCCGCGGATGCCGCGCTGGCGGGTGTTCCTGTTCCTGCTGATGGCGCGCAACGCCACCTCGGCGGTGGAGTTCTTCCGCATCCCGAGCGACCGGGTGGTCGAGTTGGGGGTGCGGGTGACGATCTGATCCTCGGCGCGGGCGCCGTCTGCCCCTCACCCCGACCCTCTCCCAGAGGGAGAGGGAGAAGCGGGCCTGCTCCCTCTCCCTCTGGGAGAGGGTCGGGGTGAGGGAGTTGCCGCCGCCTCAGATGGTCGTTCGCCGTCCGACGATGAGGTGGTAGATCCACAGCACGATGATGGCGCCGATGATCGCCACGATGATGCTGTAGATGTTGAATCCCGTCACCGGCATCCGCCGAACGCGGTGAACAGCCAGCCGCCGACCACGGCGCCGACGATCCCCAGCACGATGTCAAGCAGAATGCCCTCGCCGCGATTGTTGACGATCTTGCTCGCGATGAATCCGGCAATCAGCCCCAGCACAATCCAAGCGATCCAGCTCATTGACCTCTCCCGGCTGGCCTGATGCCAGCGTTGTGGGGTGCGCAACGCGCGAGCGCGGGGAAACGTTGCGCGCCCGCCGATTCTGTTCTGGCGACGCCCTCCGATGCCCGTCAGCGCGGACCGGGCGAGCCCGGCGCCAGCACCGGGACCGCCACGGTGATCGGCGGCGAATGGTCGAAGGTGAGCGTGGCATGCAGCGTGTCCCCGGCGTGCAACGGCCGGTTGAGGTCCATCAGCATCACATGGATGCCGCCCGGCCGCATGGCGACGGTGCCGCCGGCCGGCAGCGCCACCGCCGGGATCTCGCGCATGGTCTCGACGCCGTTCCGCTTGGCGCTCTCGTGCAGCATCGCCATCGCGGCGGCATCGGTGGAAACGCTGGTCAGCCGGTCGGCCGCACCGCCGTCGTGCAAGGTCAGGTACAACGCCGCCGGGCCGCCGCCGGCCGGCGCGCGCGCCCAGGCCCGCGTCACCTGAATGCCCGGCGCGGGCGCCGCCGTGGCCGCGGCCGGCACGAGTGCCGCCAGGCAGGCGAGCAGCGGGGCGAGGCGCATCGGCGGTCTCCGTTCGTGGGGATCGGTCAGTGGGGGATCAGGTCAGGTGGCGGCTGATGTCGGCCGCCATCTCGGCCGGCGCCTGGTCGGCGCGCACCACGGAGACGAAGCGCCCGCGCGGGTCCATCAGGTAGATCAGCGAGGTGTGGTCCATCGAGTAGTCGCCCGGCCCCGGTCCGGTGACGTGGCGCGCGGCATAGACGCGGTACTCGCGCTCGACCGTCGCGATCTGCGCGGGCGTGCCGGTCAGGCCGCGCAGCCGGGGCGAGAACGCCGCGACATAGGAGCGCAGCACGGAAGGCGTGTCGCGCTCGGGGTCGACGGTGATGAACACCGGCGTCACCCGGTCGGCGTCGCGCCCCATCGCGGTCAGCGCGCCGGCCAGCGCGTTCAGCGTGGTGGGACAGACATCCGGGCAGAACGTGTAGCCGAAATAGACCAGCAGGTAGCGGCCGCGCAGGTCGCGGTCCGTCACGGTCCGGCCATCTCCGTCGGTCAGAGTGAACGGGCCGCCGATCGCCGCCCCGGCATCGCTGTCGCGCGGTCCCAGCGCCAGCCAGATCCCAGCACCCGCCGCCAATCCCAGCGCCGCGG
This sequence comes from uncultured Pseudomonadota bacterium, assembly GCA_963758455.1. Lineage (GTDB taxonomy): Bacteria > Pseudomonadota > Alphaproteobacteria > Acetobacterales > Acetobacteraceae > CAVRQM01. Next base: position 773,121 of record CAVWVK010000002.1, read on the forward strand.
CGGACGCGGCCAGCACGGAGCGGCGCGGCAAAGGGGGGAGGGAAGTCATGCCAGAGAAGTCATGGCAGGGAAGTCATGGCGGCGCGCCCTTCAGCCGGGCGGTGGTGGAGCCAATCGGGATCGAACCGACGACCTCCTGAATGCCATTCAGGCGCTCTCCCAACTGAGCTATGGCCCCGCTTGCCGCCGCGGAGGGCGCATATAGAACCGGCGGGCGGAGGCGATCAAGGGCATGGGCCAGGGGCATGAGCGGACAGCCAACGGCGATGTGGCGGCCGGGCGGCGAGGCGGAGGCGACCAGCAACATGGCAGTGTTCGTGGAGTGGCTGCGCGCCACCGGCCGCCGGCCGCTCGCCAGCCCCGACGACGTGCGGCTGTGGCGGCAGCGCGAACCGGATGCCTGCCTCGCGGCCGTAGCCGACTTTGCCGGCACGGCCGACCGCGACCTGCTGTCCGCCCTGGCCGAGCATCTGCTGACCGCCGAGACGCGGCCCGGCGACGTGCTCGCGTGGCACGGCGATCCTGGCGACCCGTGGCCCCGCGCCGCGCGGGCGTTGGGCGCCACGGTGGTGCTCACGCCCGGCGGCGCAGCTCCGGATGCACGCGAAACGCCGCCTCGGTCTTCGCGGTGATCTCGTCGACGCCGACGCCCGGCGCCAGGTCGGACAGCACCAGGCCATCGGCGGTCACGTCGAACACGCCCAGATCCGTCACCACCAGGTCGACCACGCCCGCGCCGGTCAGCGGCAGGGTGCAGCGGTGCAGCAGCTTGGGCTTGCCGCCGGCGGTGTGCTCCATCAGCACCACCACGCGCTCGACCCCGGCCACCAGGTCCATCGCCCCGCCCATGCCCTTGACCATCTTGCCGGGGATCATCCAGTTGGCCAGGTCGCCGTTCTCGGCCACCTGCAAGGCGCCCAGGATCGACAGGTCGATATGGCCGCCGCGGATCATCGCGAAGCTGGCGGCGCTGTCGAAGAAGCTGGTGGTGGCAAGCTCGGTCACCGTCTGCTTGCCGGCGTTGATGAGGTCGGCGTCCTCGTCGCCCGCATAGGGAAACGGCCCCATGCCCAGCATCCCGTTCTCGCTGTGCAGCACGATCGAGATGCCGGGGGGAATGTGGTTGGCCACCAGCGTCGGGATGCCGATGCCGAGATTGACGTAGAACCCGTCCGCCAGCTCGCGCGCCGCGCGGGCGGCCATGTCGTCGCGTGTCCAGGCCATGCGATGCGCCTCCTATGCCGCGGCGCGCGCGCGCACGGTGCGCTGCTCGATCGGCTTGTCGGCGATCGGCACATGCACGATGCGCCGCACGAAAATGCCCGGGGTGATGATGTGGTCGGGGTCGATGCGGCCGGGCAAAACCAGCTCCTCCGCCTCGGCCACCGTGACCTTTGCCGCGGTGGCCATGATCGGGTTGAAATTGCGCGCGGTCTTGCGGAACACCAGGTTGCCCTCGGGATCGGCGCGCCAGGCATGGACCAGGGCCAGATCCGCGAACAGCCCACGCTCCATCACGTAATGCTTGCCGTCGAACTCGCGGGTTTCCTTGCCCTCGGCGACCTGCGTGCCGAAGCCGGTGCGGGTATAGAAGGCCGGGATGCCGGCGCCCCCGGCGCGGATGCGCTCGGCCAGCGTGCCTTGCGGGTTGAACTCGATCTCCAGCTCGCCGGCCAGGTATTGCCGCGCGAAGATGGCGTTCTCGCCAACATAGGAGCTGACCATGCGGCGCATCTGCCGCGTTCCCAGCAGCCGGCCGAGGCCGACATCGTCGATGCCGGCGTTGTTCGAGATCACCGTCAGGTCGCGCACCCCGAACTCGCGCACCGCCTCGATCAGCGCGGCGGGAATGCCGCACAGGCCGAAGCCGCCGGACATGATCGTGATGCCGTCGCGCAGCAGCCCCGCCAGCGCGGAGACCGCATCCGGATGCACCTTGTTCACCGCCACGCCAAACCCCCTCCGCCCCGAGGGGCGCGTCCATGCGGCGAAAACTGCCACCGCCGCCGGATCGGGGCAATCCGCAAGCCGCGCGCCGCTACCGCGAACCGACGCGCCGCCCCCGCGTGGTCGCGTCGAGCTTGGCCCTGAGCTTCTCGATCTCCGCGCCATGACTGCCGACCGGATGGCCGACGCGGCTGCCGCTCTGCTCGGCATAGGCGCGGGTGAACTCGGCGCCGAGCAGGAAAATCTGGCTGGAGTAGTAGATCCAGACCAGCAGGATCCCGAGCGCGCCGGCCGCGCCATAGGTGCTGGCGATGCCGGCGCTGCCGACATACAGGCTGATGAGGTTCTTGCCGAGGTCGAACAGCAGCGCTGTGACGACGGCCCCGATGCCCACGTCGCGCCACGCGATGTTGGTGTCGGGCAGCACCTTGAAGATCGCGGCGAACAGCGCGGTGATGATGAGGAACGAGAGCACCAGGTTGGCCAGCGTCAAGACCTGGTGGACTCCGGGCAGGCGGGCCGACAGCCAGGTGCCCGCGGCACTCAGGGCGGCCGAGGCGAGCAGCGAGATCAGCAGCAGCAATCCCAGGATCAGCACCAGGCCCAGGCTCTGCAACCGGGCGCGGACCAGCGCCAGCACCACGCCTGCCGGCGGCTGGGTCTTCCAGATGGCGTTCAAGGCCGCCTGCATCTCGGTGAAGATGCCGCTGGCGGCGACCAGCAGCGTGACGCCGCCGATGATCGCCGCCGTGATGCCGGCATGGCGGTTTGAGATGCCCCTCAGCATCGCCTGCACCGCATCCGCGCCCTGCTTGCCGGCGATGCCGCTGATCCGCTCCACCACCGCGCCGCGCGCCGCGTCCTCGCCGAACACCAGGCCGGCCATCGCGATCACGATCAGCAGCACGGGGGCCAGCGAGAATGTCGTGTAGTAGGCGATCGCCGCGCCGCGGCTGAGGCAGCCGTCCTCGATGTAGCCGACGCCCGCGGATTTCAGGGTTTTCCAGATCCGCCGCATCATGCCCGGCCAACGTCGCCCATCGGCGCTGGTTTCGCCAGGCGAATTACACGCCGGCGGCCCGCCGCGGCAACGCCAGGGCGGCGCGCTCGCCGCTGGTCAGCGGGCGACCGTACAGCAGTTCGGCACGGATCTCGGCGGCCAGGTCGGGATTGGCGCGGCGGATCTGGTTGACCCGCATGGCCGCGGCTGCTCCCGGAATGGGCGCCTGCTCCCAGCGTTCGAGGAACAGGAAATCGGCTTCCGACGTGTGATCGCGTGTCGCCGCCAGCGCGCGCTGGACGGCAGCGGTCAGCGCGGTCGCATAGTGCGCGACCACCAGGTTCTCGGACATCCGCACTCCCCTCGGCCATCCGCAAGGCCAGGGGCCCGCGGTAGCGTCTCACCGGACGCAGCCAACGCCGTGATAGCGCAAATGGTTGATGGGTTCACAACCATAAGCCCGTGATCCGGCAATCAAACCATGATGTGATCGGGAGCGATCGGTCGTGGCCGGCGCCAGGCGATGCCCACCCGCCGCCCCCCAACCCCCGGGTGGGGCTTCCCCGCAATCAGGAACTTCGGCGAACGCGGGCCGAATCGGTCCGCCTCAATAGCGATACAGCTCGTGCTTGAACGGCCCGGCGACCGGGGTGCCGACATACTCCGACTGCTTGGCCGTCAGCTTGGTCAGTTGCGCCCCCACCTTGGCCAGGTGCAAGGCGGCCACCTTCTCGTCGAGCTGCTTGGGCAGGGTGTAGACCTTGTTCTCATAGCGCCCGGCCGGCGCCGTCCACAGTTCGAGCTGCGCCAGCACCTGATTGGTGAAGCTGGCGCTCATCACGAAGCTCGGATGGCCGGTGGCGTTGCCGAGGTTCACCAGCCGCCCCTCGGACAGCACGATCAGCCGCTTGCCGTCCGGGAACACCACCTCGTCGACCTGTGGCTTGACGTTCTCCCAGCGGTGGTTGCGCAGCGCCTCGATCTGGATCTCGCTGTCGAAATGGCCGATATTGGCGACTATGGCGCGGTGCTTCATCGCCCGCATGTGCTCGATGGTGATGACATCCACGTTGCCGGTGGCGGTCACGAAGATGTCGGCACGCGGAGCGGCCTGCTCCATCGTCACCACCTCATAGCCCTCCATCGCTGCCTGCAGCGCGCAGATCGGGTCGATTTCCGTCACCAGCACGCGGCAGCCGGCCTGGCGCAGGCTGGCAGCCGACCCCTTGCCGACGTCGCCGAAGCCGCAGACGGTGGCGACCTTGCCGGCCATCATCACGTCGGTGCCGCGTCGGATGGCGTCGACCAGGCTCTCGCGGCAGCCGTACAGGTTGTCGAACTTGCTCTTGGTCACGCTGTCGTTGACGTTGATGGCAGGCACCTTGAGCGTGCCGGCGCGCGCCATGTCCCACAGGCGATGCACCCCCGTGGTGGTCTCCTCCGATAAGCCGCGCACATCGGCCAGCATCTGCGGATGCTTGTCGTGCATCAGCTTGGTGAGGTCGCCGCCGTCGTCGAGGATCAAGTTCGGCGTCCATCCGCCCGGACCCTTCACCGTCTGCTCGATGCACCACCAGAACTCGGCCTCGTCCATGCCCTTCCAGGCGAACACCGGCGTGCCGGAGGCGGCGACCGCGGCGGCGGCGTGGTCCTGGGTGGAGAAGATGTTGCACGACGACCAGCGCACCGTGGCGCCCAGATGCTCCAGGGTGCGGATCAGCACGGCGGTCTGGATGGTCATGTGCAGGCAGCCGGCGATGCGGGCGCCGGCCAGCGGCCTGGTGGCGCCGTATTCGGCCCGCAGCGCCATCAGGCCGGGCATCTCGTCCTCGGCCATCGCCACCTCCTTGGCTCCCCATCCCGCCAGGCCGATGTCGCGAACCTTGTAATCGGTCCCCGTCAAGTCCGGCGCATTCGAGGCGGCGTGGGTGTCGGGCATCGTAAAACTCCTGAAGACTGAGGTTGGCGAGACTGGGGTTGGCGGCCGTATATAAGGATATTGTTATGTGTGCAATGGTGCGACGGACGGATCCCTGCTCGTTCGCTGCTCCGTGATTTCGCGGCCCGGCCGCGGCGTGCTACCGACCCGGCGCGGGCGCACGACGCCCGACCAACCGCCGCATCCGAAGGCGGGCGCCGCATCCGAAGGCGGCAACGTCCTTGGGGACAACCGCCGCTTCCTGGTCCGACGGTCTTGCCACCGGAACGGGTCGCGGCCGACGCGGGGGACGACGATGATCTTGTGCGTGATGCGGATACCGCCGGCCCTTGACGGGCATGGCGGGTCGCAGCGGGCGTGGCGCCTGGTCGAAGCCCTGCGGCGGCATGGAAAAGTGCATTTCGTCCTGGTCTGCCGCAAATCCGACAAGGATGCCGTCAGCGTCTCGCTGGAGCCGTTGCGTGCGATTGTCGAATCCGCGACCACCATCGACATCCCCGAGTGGGAGCCGACCGGCCGCGGCGGCATTCTTGGCATCAATCGCATCAACACCGGCTGGGGCGACCTGCTCAAGTTCCGCAGCCACGAGGCGCCGGTCATCTCGGCGGCGGCGCTGGCGCGCATCGCGGCGCAACTGCCGGTGCACGACGTCGACCTGGTGTTCGCCGGGCGCCTGCCCTCGGCGGTGTTCATGCAGGAGCTGATCGACGCCGGGCACCTGAAGGCGCGGCGGCGCATTGTCGATTTCGACGACATCATGTCGCGCTTCCGCGAACGCCAGCGCCGCTTCGACGGCAAATCGCTCGGCCGCCAAGGGGTGCTGATCGCGCGCATCGACACGGTGCTGATCCGCCGCGCCGAACGCCGCATCGCCACCGCCTGGGACGGGGTGAGCGTCTGCACCACCGAGGACGTGAACACGCTGCGGCGCATCTATCCCGGCACGCACGTGGTCAAGGTGCCCAACGTGATCGACCGCCCGCGCCTGCCGCCGCGCGCCGATGACGGCTTCGTGCGCCTGCTGTTCGTGGGCAATCTGAGCTTCTTCCCCAACACGCAAGGCTTGCGGCTGTTCGTGACGCAGGCGCTGCCGCTGATCCGTGAGGCGGCGCCGAACGTCAGCCTGACGGTGGTGGGGATGCTGCCGGTCCCGGAGGTGCGCGCGCTGTGCCAGGAGCATGGGCTGGCCCTGCACACCGACGTGCCGAGCGTGGCGCCGTTCTACGCCGAGTGCGACATCGTGCTGGCGCCGATCCTGTTCGGCAGCGGCACGCGCATCAAGATCCTGGAGGCGATGGCGTATGGCCGCACGGTGATCTCGACCTCGCTCGGCGCGGAGGGCATGGATCTGGAGCCGGGACGCCACCTGATGATCGCCGACAGCATGGCAGCGTTCGCCGAGGCCACGCTGGCGCTGGCTCGTGATCGGGAGTTGCGGCTGCGCCTGGCGGACACGGCGCAGGATTTTGTGCGGCGGACCTACGGCGTCGCCGCCCTGGACGACGCGGTGACGGCGCTGGTCGGCGGACCGGCGACGCCGCCCGCCTTGCCGGGAGGGTCGGCGATCGCCCGGCGCATGGCCCAGCCGGCGCCCGTCGGCTCGTGACCACGGAGCCCACCGAAGCCAGCACCGCCACGCAGGCGCGCGAGGATGCCGATGCCGCGCGGCAGAAGCTGAAGGGGGCCACGGTCGGCGGCGCCGCGGTCAACATGGCGGCCCAATTCATCCGCTTCACGCTGCTGTTCGCCTACCAGATCGCGATGGCGCGGCTGCTGGTGCCGGCGGATTTCGGGCTGGTGGCGATGACCGCGCCGGTGATCGCCTTCGTGCAGTTGTTCTCGGATCTCGGCCTGTCCTCGGCCACCGTGCAGCACCCCGACATCTCGCAGCCGCAGCTCAGCTTCCTGTTCTGGATCAATGTCGGCATGGGGGCCGCGCTGGCGCTGCTGACCGCGATCGCCGCGCCACTGGTCGGGCTGTTCTATCACGATCCCCGCGTCGTCGACCTGACCCGCGCCGCGGGAGCGATGCTGCTGCTGGGCGGCCTGTACAGCCAGCAGATGGCGCTGCTGAACCGCTGGATGCGGTTCCGGGCCATCGCCCTGGTCGAACTGTCCAGCTTCGCCCTCGGCGGCATTGCCGGCATCGCCGCCGCCCTGCTCGGCATGTCGGTACTGGTCCATCGTCATAAACCAGGCCGCGACCTCGCTCTCGGCGCTGCTGCTGGCCTGGATCGTCTGCGGCTGGCGCCCGGGACGGCCGGGGCCAGCCCGCGAAATGCGCGCGCTGTTCCGCTTCGGCGCCAATCTGACCGGCTTCAGCGTGGTCAACTTCTTCGCGCGCAACATGGACAACGTGCTGATCGGGCGGGTCTGGGGCGAGGGCAGCCTGGGTTTGTACGACCGCGCCTACAAGCTGGTGCTGCTGCCGTTCAACCAGATCGCCTATCCGTTCGCCCGCGTGGCGCTGCCGCTGCTGTCGCGCAGCCAGGCCGAGCCGGAGTTCTACCGCAACGCCTATCGGCGGCTCCTGGAATCGGTGCTGCTGCTGACCTATCCCGGCCTGGTGTTCGCGCTGGCCACGCACCAGTCGCTGATCGAGCATGTGCTGGGCCATCGCTGGGCGGGCGTCGGGCCGATCTTCGGGATCCTGGTGCTGGATGCCTTCGTGGCGCCGATCGGCGGCAGCATGGGCTGGCTGTTCGTGAGCCAGGGGCGCACGCGCGAGATGCGCGATTTCGGCATCATCGCCTCGCTGCTGTTCGTCGGCTGCTTCGCGGCCGGCCTGCATTGGGGGCCGGTCGGGGTCGCCACCGGCTACGTCACCGCCGGCGTGATCGAGATCATCATGCTGTGGCGTGTGGCCACGCGTCGGGGGCCGATGCGCGGGACCAGCTTTCTCGCGCTCATTCGCCCGTTTCTGGTGGGCGGCCTCGCGGCGATGGCGGTGCTGCAAGGATTGCTGCACGTCATGGCGCCGGGCTGGACGACGCTCGGCGTGTGCGCGGTCGCGTCGTATGCGGTCTTCATGGCGGCGATGGCGGCGATGCGGGGCGGCCGGCGGATTCTGCGCGGGATGATCGAGCAGGCGTGGCGCATGGTGCCCGCGCGGCGCGCGCGCGTGGCGCGGGCGCCGGCGGGCTAGCGACGGATTTCCGAGTCAACCCGTTTGTTGCAAGCCTTCCGGTCAGCCTGGAAACACGCCCTACGTATTCATCGCGTCGAAGAAGTCCTGGTTGGTCTTGCTGTATTTCAGCTTGTCCAGCAGGAAGTCCATCGCGTCCATCGTGCCCATCGGGTTGAGGATGCGGCGCAGCACCCACATCTTGCTCAGCGTGCCCTTGTCGACCAGCAGCTCCTCCTTGCGGGTGCCGCTCTTGGTGATGTCGATGGCCGGGAAGGTGCGCTTGTCGGACAGCTTGCGATCCAGGATCAGCTCGCTGTTGCCGGTGCCCTTGAACTCCTCGAAGATCACCTCGTCCATGCGGCTGCCGGTGTCGATCAGCGCGGTCGCGATGATGGTCAGGCTGCCGCCTTCCTCGATGTTGCGCGCGGCGCCGAAGAACCGCTTGGGCTTTTGCAGGGCGTTGGCGTCCACGCCGCCGGTCAGCACCTTGCCGCTGCTGGGCACCACGGTGTTGTAGGCGCGCGCCAGCCGGGTAATGCTGTCCAGCAGGATCACCACGTCGCGCTTGTGCTCGACCAGGCGCTTGGCCTTCTCCAGCACCATCTCCGTCACCTGCACGTGCCGCGTCGCCGGCTCGTCGAAGGTGCTGGCCACCACCTCGCCCTTCACCGTGCGCGCCATGTCGGTGACTTCCTCCGGCCGCTCGTCGATCAGCAGCACGATCAGGAAGGCCTCGGGGTGGTTGGCGGTGATGGAGGTTGCGATGGATTGCAGCATCATGGTCTTGCCGGTGCGCGGCGGCGCCACGATCAGCGCCCGCTGGCCCTTGCCGATCGGCGCCACCAGGTCGACCACGCGCGGGATCATGTCGCGATGCGCGCCCTTGGCCGGCAGCTCTTTCCACTCGATTTCGAGTTTCAGGCGCTCGTCCGGGTACAGCGGCGTGAGGTTGTCGAAGTTGATGCGATGACGCACCGCCTCCGGCTGCTCGAAATTGATCGTGTTGACCTTGAGCAGCGCGAAATACCGCTCGCCGTCCTTGGGCGCGCGGATCTGGCCTTCCACGCTGTCGCCGGTGCGCAGGCCGAAGCGGCGCACCTGGGTGGGGCTGATGTAGATGTCGTCCGGCCCCGGCAGATAGTTGCTCTCGGGGCTGCGCAGGAAGCCGAAGCCGTCCGACAGGATCTCCAGCGTGCCTTCGCCGTGGATCGCCTGCTCGTTGTCGGCCAGGTTCTTCAGGATCGCGAACATCATGTCCTGCTTGCGCAGGCTGGATGCGTTCTCGATTTGCAGCAACTCCGCGAAGCTGAGCAGGTCGGCGGGGGTTTTTGCCTTGAGTTCGGCGAGGTGCATGGGAGTGCCCGTGTTCGTCAGTCGATGAGGGGCGGGAGAGGACGACGCGGGGAAGGGTGCTTCGTCCGAGCAGTGCCGGCACTCGCGAGGCGAGGCGCAGGGCTGTCCCGATCAGGAAGGGTGGCGAGGAATTCAGCGGCCGGCACGAAGGATGCCGCCGCCGCGGAAATACGCTAGTGGCCCGGCGCAATTCCCGTCAAGACGGTAAATAACGCGATTTGGCCGGAAATCAAGTCAGAACGGCTGCACGATCACCATGACCACGATCACCACCAGCAGCACCGCCGGGATCTCGTTGGCGATGCGATAGAACCGCGCCGACCGCTGGTTGCGGTCCTCCATGAAGTCGCGCCGCCAGCGCGAGGCGGCGCCGGTGAAGCCGGACATCAGGATCACCATCAGCAACTTGACGTGCCACCAGCCGGCCTGCCAACTGATGGCGCCCGGCGTCAGCACCAGCAGGATGCCGAACACCCAGGCGGCGATCATCGCCGGGATCAGGATCTGCCTGAGCAGCCGGCGCTCCATCACCTTGAACCGCTCGCTTTCGGCCGAGCCGCGCGCGGTCTGCGTGTGATAGACGAACAGCCGCGGCAGGTACAGCAGCCCGACCATCCAGGCGATGTCGGCCAGCAGATGCGCCGCCTTCAGCCATAGGAACAGGGGCGCCAGGGCCGGGATCGTCATGCGGCGGTCTCCAGGGCCAGGGCGATCAGCCCCGGCAGTTCGGCCATGTCGTGAAACGGCACCGCGCCCACGGCGCGCAACGCGGCGCCGTCGCCGGCCCGGTCCAGCCCCAGGCAATCCATGTGCGCGTCGCGCGCGGCGGTGGCGCCGGCCACCGAATCCTCCACCACCAGGCACTCAGCCGGTGCCACCCCCTCGGCGGCGGCGGCGGCCAGGAACAGGTCCGGGGCCGGCTTCGGCCTGGCCACGTCGCGGTGGCTGTGGACGCGCCCGGCGACCACCGAGGTCAGATCGAGGCGCGCGAACTTGGCGCGCAGCTCCTCGTGCGAGGAATTGGAGGCCACCCGCCACGGCAGTCCGAGCGCCGAGACGCCCTGCAAGGCGGCCAACGCGCCCGGCACCGGCACCGCCTCATGCAGCATGGCATCGACGATGCGGGCGCGGATCAGCTCGCGCCAGTTCTCCGGCAGCGCGTGGCCCAGCGCCGCCTCGGCGCGCGGCTGGATCGAGGCAAGCGTGGTGCCGATGAACAGATGCTCGGCCTCGTCGGGGCTCACGGGCCAGCCGCGGGCGGAAAAATCCTCGGCCAGGATGCGGTTCGAGATCGGCTCGCTGTCGACGATCACGCCGTCGCAATCGAAGATCACCAGGCGCAGCGGCGCCCGGCGGCGGGTCATCAGATCGCGCGGCGTCATGCGGCTTGCAGCTCCGCCGCCTCGGCCCGGCCGGCGATGGCCGGCGCGACGCCCGCGCGCGCGTGCGGGCAGTCGCCATGCTGGCCGGGGCAGAGGCGCGCGCCGGCGAAGCTGTGCAGCCCCGCGCCGCGCGCCAGCGTCGCGCGCGCCAGCGCCGCCAGGGCCGCGATGAAGGCCGCGTCGTCGTTCTGCGTCGGCACCCTGAAATAGCCGGGCACGCCGGCCTGTTCGGCCAGTTCGCGGTACTCCACGTCCAGCTCCACGAGGGTTTCGGAATGCTCCGAGACGAAGGCGATCGGCGCCACCAGCACCGCCACGCCGTCCCGCCCGGCCTGCTCGACCTCGGCATCGGTGGACGGCCCGATCCATGTCTGCCGCGTGGCGCGCGACTGGTAGCAGATCCGCCAGTCCAGCCGCTCGGGACCAGGCGTGGCCTCGCCCAACTCGGCCAGCACGGCGGCGACGCTGCGCTCGACCTGGAACGGATACGGGTCGCCGGCGCGCACGATCGCCTCGGGCAGGCCGTGCGCCGAGAACAGCACCCGCACCGGCACCGTGCCCGAGGCCTGGCGCGCCGCCAGGAGGCTGCGGCGCAGGATCGCCGCGGTGGCGGCCGCGAACGCCTGGTCGGAGTGATAGCAGCACAGCGCGGATGTCGGTTTGGCCAGGCCCGCGCGGGCGGCGGCGTCACGCCAGGCGGACAGGCTGCTGCCGGTGGTGGTGGTGGAGAACTGCGGATACAGCGGCAGCAGCAGCACCCGGTCGGGATCCCAGTCGCGCACCGCGCGCGCCGCCGCGTCGCTGAACGGGTGCCAGTAGCGCATCGCCACGAAGCAGCGCGCGTCCATCTCCGGCAGCGCCTCGCGCAGCAGGGCCGCCTGCCGTTCAGTCTGTTGCAGCAGCGGCGAACGCCCGCCCAGCAGCGCGTAGTTGGCGCGGGCCGGCTTGAGCCGGGCGCCGGCGACGACGCGCGCCAGGAACGGGCGCACGAACGGCGGCACCCGCAGGATCGCCGGGTCGCTGAACAGGTTGACCAGGAACGGACGGATCGCCTCCGGCCGGTCCGGGCCGCCGAGATTGAACAGCACGATCGCCACTTTTGGCGCGCGTTGGGGCTGGACTATGGGGCGGCTCATCGCGGCCAACATGGCCGGATGCCCGGTTTCGTCAAGCGTGGGCGGCGTCAGGCCGGGTCAGACGGGGCCGGCAGCACCGGCGCGCACTTGCGCCACCAGGGCAGCCACATGCTCGGGCGGCGTCTCCGGCAGGATGCCGTGCCCAAGATTGAACACCCACGGTTTTCCGCGCGCGGCGGCCAGGATCGCGGCGGTGGCCTGGCGCTGCGCCTCGCCGCCGGCCAGCAGCGCCAGCGGATCGAGATTGCCTTGCAGCGCGACCCCGGCCGGCAGTCCGGTCGCGATGTCGCACGCGGTATCAAGCCCCAGCCCCTGCACCCCGGACGCGCCGGCGTAGGCGCCCAGCATCGTGCCGGCGAGCCGGGGAAACCCGATCACCGGCACCTCAGGGTGTGCCGCACGCAGCCGCGCCGTGATGGTCGCGGCGGGAGCGATGACGTGGGCGGAAAACTGCGCCGGCGGCAGCAGCCCGGCCCAACTGTCGAACAGCATCAGCGCCTCCGCGCCGGCCTCGGCCTGCGCCGACAGATAGGCCACCGTGGTCTCGACCAGCAGCGCCATCAGGCCGGCGAACAGGCCGGGGTCGCGATAGGCCAGCAGCCTTGTCGCGGAAAAGTCCTTCGAGCCGCCGCCGTCGACCATGTAGCAGGCCACCGTGAACGGCGCGCCCGCGAAGCCGATCAGCGCCGCGTCGCCCACTTCCGCGCGCACCCGGCGCACGGTCTCCAGGATCGGGGCGATCCGCCCGGCCAGCCGCGCCGGGTCAAGCCGCGCCAGGCCGGCGGCGTCGCGCACCGGCTGCAGCAGCGGGCCTTCGCCGGCGGCGAACCGCACCGGCTGGCCCAGCGCGTAGGGCAGCATCAGGATGTCGCTGAACAGGATCGCCGCGTCCATGCCGAACCGGCGCAGCGGCTGCAAGGTCACTTCGGCGGCCAGGGCCGGCGTGGTGCAGAGCGCGATGAAATCCCCGGCCCGCGCCCGCACCGCCCGGTATTCCGGCAGATAGCGGCCGGCCTGGCGCATCAGCCAAAGCGGCGGCGGCCACACCGGCTCTCCCGCCAGCACCCGCAGCAATGGTTTCACCGGCATCCCCGTCCGCTCGCCCGACCTGCCTTCCTAAAGAGAAAAGTCTTTAAGGTCTTGGGGAGGAGTAGCAGGGCGCTGTGGACAACGGGGTACACGGCTGCGCCGCCGCCCGCCCGTCCTTCGTCCACAGGCGAGGCACCCCGCAGGGGTCTGGCGGGCAAGCGATTTGTCCGACCATCCCCATCGCCGCCGCGTGGGTCGCGCGTTTCGTTCACAGGCGCGTGTGCGCGGGCAACCATCCCCATGATTCGCAGCCGAGAGCCGCGCGGGCGATGTTGTCCCCGTGGATCCCGTCTATCCTCCGGCCATGCCCCACCGCATCAACCTGCATCTGGTGTCCGACGCGACTGGCGAGACGCTGAACTCGATCGCGCGCGCCACCGTGGCGCAGTTCGAGCACGCCGAGATCCTGCATCACCGCTGGAGCCTGGTGCGCACCCGCTTCCAGTTGCACCGGGTGATCGAGGGCATCGAGGCCGAGCCGGGGCCGGTGCTGTCCACCCTGGTCGAGCGCGGCCTGCGCGCCGAGCTGGAGAGTGCCTGCCAGCGCCAGGGCGTGCCGGTGGTGCACGTGCTGGACCCGGTGATGACGCTGCTGCAGGAGCAACTGGAGGAGGCGGCGGTGGCCCGGCCGGGCCGGCAATACGTGCTGGACGCCGACTATTTCCGCCGCATCGACGCGATGCACTTCGTGCTGGCCCATGACGACGGCCAGGCGCAGGCCGGCATCGCCGAGGCCGACGTGGTGCTGGTCGGCGTGTCGCGCAGCAGCAAGACGCCGACCTCGTTCTATCTGGCCAATCGCGGCATCAAGGCGGCCAACGTGCCGCTGGTGCCCGGCGTGGCCGACCCACCCGGCCTGGTGGCCCCGCCCTGTCCGGTGGTGGGGCTGACCCTGGAGCCCGCGGCGCTGATCGAGATCCGCCGCCATCGCCTGCAACTGATCGGCAGCGGCCGCGCGCATCCGATGCGCCAGGACAGCAGCGACTACGTGGATCCCGACGCAGTCAAGGCGGAATTGCTGTGGGCACGCCGGCTGTGCGCGCGGCGCGGCTGGCCGGTGATGGACGTGACCCGCCGCTCGATCGAGGAGACCGCGGCGACGGTGCTGCAACACATGGATGCGTGGCACGAGCGGGCGCGCAAGGCGGGCCGCCGGCCGTGACGTCGGCGCTTTCGGAGAAGGCGGGCGGTGGCAGGTAGCGATGGACAGGCCTCCTCGGAGTTTGGCACAAGGCGGCTCTGGAGCACCAGGAAGCGAACATGGCGGACATGCCGATGACGACGGCGGGGACGGCGCCCCGTGCTCTGTTGTTTGTGCCGAAACGCACAAAGAACATGCAGATCGACAGGTTGGTCAAGCATTTCGGCAGCATCGCCGCGGCGGATGCGGTGCTGCCGGACGACTTGCGCTTCGTGTTCCTCTGCTTCACGCAACGTTCCGGCTCGACATACCTGGCTCAACTGATAGGCTCGAGCGGTGACTACAATGTGCCGCGCGAGTATTTCAACCCCGATACCGTCATCACCCGCGCCGCAAAACGCAACCTGACAAGCTTTGCCGATTACATCGGCGACCTGGTCAGGTCGGATGCCAAGCAGGGCCGCATCTTTTTCAAGATCACGCCTTTGCTCGTGATCTGGTGGACTTCGGGAGGGGCCCCTCCGGCGAGTAGGGCGCGCCACCGATCCCGTCAGGTTAAGTCTGGCCGCGCTCCGGCGACGGTCCTGATCGTCGGACACCAACTTGACAGTCAATTCCCAGCGGGTGTGATACTCCCATTGGTATCATAAGCGCGAACTATCCCAGAGGGAAACTTGGTATGTCTAATTTCTCGAAGCAGACCCTGGTTCGGATCGGCCGTCTCATGAGTTCCGGTGAACCGACCGAGCCCGTACCCCTGCTCAAGCTGGCGAAGCCAGCGCGTTCGGGCGTAAGGCGATCTACAACTGGTCGCTGCCGGAGACCGATCCGCAGTTTCGCAACATGCCGCCGTCCGCCAAGCGGATGATCGCCGTGCTGGCCTATTTCTCCGCGGCAGGACTGCTGACGGACAAGCGCATGGAAGAGATCATCGCGCTTGAGAAGATCTTCGAGAACGAGACGGAGACCAACGCGATGCTGCGTCGCTCAAGCGAGTGATAGGAACGACGGTAGCGGCTAAGCCGGGCGTGCAGACGGTCCAACACGCCACCGGCAATGATGCGGCGGACGGCGGAGACGACGGTGGCAAGCGCGATTTCGATGCCGAGGCAGAACATCGCGACAGCCGACCGGATGCCGTGGCGGCATCTCACGCGGGCTGAGGCAGCGGCGATCCGACGGCGGCTCGACTTCCGGGCCACCGTCGCCGCGTGCACAGCCCAGACCGAGAAAACCGACGCGAGCGTCGGCTAAGATCCCAATCAGCCCGGCGGAGCAGAAACTCGTCCGCCCGCGCGAGAGGCACGCCGACCACGGTCGGCCAACTCGTCGTTGCTGGAAAAAGGGATGCCACAATCGAAGTTGAACGCGGCGCGGCGTCGGCGACGAACGAAAGTTGGAACCTGGCCGCGGCCGCGGCAACTCGGTCCCGAGCTGCCGGCGGAGCTTCGGGCTGGGCAGACCGTACCTGGCGGTGAATGCGATCTCGCCACCATCATCAGTGGACAGCTTCGTGAATTGCTTGCTCGAGGCGCCGCCCGCCTGGAGGAGGAAGCCGTCAATCTGGGTGGTCTCGCCTTTGGACACCAAGGTGTCGACGATGAACAGCTCGACATCCCGGAGCTTTCTGATGACCTTCACCGAGGCGGGCACGTTGGAATAGGCACTTCCCTTCCCGCGTATGTGATAGCTGTGCTTCTTCTGCAGCACCGCCTCGAACGTGTCGCGACTGAATGGCTCGCCCAAGAATCCGTACAGTCCCCGGAGCGTCCCGGAACCCGCGACGACGTCCTCGTACTTGACGAGGAACGAATTGGGATCGACGCTGGCCAGATCCAAAAGGGTGGAATTGAACTTTCTGATGTAATCGACGGACTTGTTCTTCTGGAATTCGCTCGCGACGACGTCCTCGGGATTTCGGATGTTATAGACCACGGCGCAGCCTGGGTACAGCGTCCGCAGGAAATCCACCTTCGCGGAGACGTTTTCCGGCGTGTATCGGATCTCCTTGAATCCGAGGCAGCGCAAACACGACCCGTTGGTGTCCCCGGCCAGCATGAAATCGCAGAAACGGCGGGACGCGGTCGCCAGGTTGGCATCGCAGAACCGCTCGAAGCCATAAAATGCGTGCTCGGGCGTGGTCGTGCCGCCCGGCTTGCCGGACTCTGTCGCTCGCTGATCCGAGAAGCGCGGGAGTTTGTCGTAGAACTCCTGCATCTCACCGAGCAGGTCGTTGTTCTCGCCGCGAATCAGATAGCCGGGCAGCGCGTTCAGAACGCCTTGCAGCAATGTCGAACCGGATCGCCCATAGGTCACGATGAAGAGCCGGTCATACTTTGCCCGCGGCACATTCTGGCCGCGCGGAGCGACCACAGGGCCATCCGAACCATCGCTCGCACGTTCCATCAAAGCCGGTCTTAGGACGCCCAAAGGTCGAACTCCGATATATGTATCGCAATTTTATTGCGAATGTACCGGACAATCAAGGCGAACGTGCCTGAGGTTTCCAAGCGAGGTCGCCGCGTGGCTATTCCGTCGCCGATTGTTTCGTCTACCTGAACGTCACCACCAGCACGTCCCGCCAAGCCGGCCGCTCCGGGTCGACCGGCCGCACCGGCGTCACCCCGTGAAACACCCGCCGGTCGTCGACCAGGGCCGCGTCCAGGGGCGCTGTCAGCGTGAACTCGCCCAGCAGCGCCCGGTCCAGCCCGTGAATACTGGTGGTGCCGCTGGCGATGTTTCGCCGCGCCACCAGCAGCACCAGCACGTAATCGACCCCGTCGCGGTGCAGGCCCTCGGGCGTCGGCTGGCCAGCGGCGCCGGCTCGCGCCTCGATGCGGAACTGGTGGCACTCGACCCGCCAGGTCCGCCCCGGGGCGAGGCCGCCGAACAGCGCGTGGCAGGACGCCAGGATGCCGCGAAACGTGGCGGTGGCCGCTACGGCGGCGGGGATCGGCTCGAACCACCGCTCGATGCCGCCGTTCAGCGCGTTGTAGTCGCGGCCCTGGAAATGCGGCTGATGCGGCTCGCGTACAATCGCCGCGTCGGGCGCCGCGTCGGGCGCGGCGGTGAACACCGCGTGGCGGCGGCGGCGATAGCGGCCGCCATCGGCCATGTATTCGTCCAGCGCCATGCCGTCCCAACTCGCGGCGAAGGCGTCCCAATCGGCCAGCGTGCGGCCGCGGCAAGCCGGCGCGCGACAGCCAGGCCCGCGTCTCCTCCGTGTGCAGGAACGCGAAGCCATCCTCGATCAGCCTGTCGCAGAACGTGCCGGATGCCATGCCGCAGCCGGATCACGGCAGGCGGCCGAATGTCAAGCGGGCGGACGTCGAGCGGGGGCTGCACAACGGCGCGCGGCGGCCTACATCACCTATCATGATAACGCTCCTGACCATCCTGGTGGCCTTGGCCATGCTCGGCACGCTGGGCGTGCTGTTCGCCGGGATGCTGGGGCTGGTGCGCGGCGGCGGCGACGAAGCCGCATCCCGGCGGTCGAACATGCTGATGCGCTGGCGCATCATCCTGCAAGCGGTGGCGCTGCTGCTGTTCGTGCTGCTGCTGTCGCTGCTGAAATCCTAGCCGTTCCTCGCAGGATCGCCGCCCGGATTGCGCACGCGGCCAAGCCTTGGGATAGTCACGCCGCATTACGGAGACGGGCGTCGATGACACGCATCAGGGCTGCCGCCGCGTTCGGGGTCTCCGGCCTGCTACTGCTGCAGGGCTGCGCGCAGACCCCGCTGGGGCCGACCGTGGCGGTGATGCCGGCGCCGAACAAGTCGTTCGACGCCTTCCAGGCCGATCAGGCGGTCTGCAAGCAATTCGCCGGCGGCCAGGTGGCGGGCCAGGCCGAGCGGGCCAACACGCTGGGCGTCGGCAGTGCCGTGCTCGGCACCGTGCTGGGCGCCGGGCTGGGCGCTGCCATCGGCGGCGGGCGGGGTGCGGCGATCGGCGCCGGGGCCGGCGCGCTCGGCGGCACCGCGGTCGGGGCGGGCGGCTCCGGCAACGCCCAGCTCGGCATCCAGCAGCAATACGACATCGCCTACACGCAATGCATGTATGCCCGGGGCAACCAGGTGCCGGGCTACGCCGCCGGCCCGCCCGCCTATCCGCCGCCGCCGGACTACCCGCCGCCGCCACCGCCGGGCTACGGCACGGTCTATCCGGGACAATAGGGCGCTGCGGTTTGACAGCGGCGGATCCCCCGCGCATGAGCATCCCCCGGCATGAAAATCCCCAGCGCATGAAGATCCCTCGGGCATGAAAATCCTCGTTCCCGTCAAGCGGGTGGTCGACTTCAACGTGAAGGTCCGCGTGCGCGCCGACGGCACCGGCGTCGAGACGCAGGGCGTCAAGATGTCGATGAACCCGTTCGACGAGATCGCCGTCGAGGAGGCTATCCGCCTGCGCGAAAAGGGCGTGGCCACGGAGATCATCGCGGTCTCGCTCGGCGTCGCGCAATGCGCCGAGACCATCCGCACCGCGCTGGCGATGGGCGCGGATCGCGGCATCCTGGTCGAGACCGACGCGGATTTGCAGCCGCTGGCCGTGGCCAAGCTGCTGCGCGCCATCGTCCTGCGCGAGCAGCCGCGCCTGGTGATCCTGGGCAAGCAGGCGATCGACGACGACATGAACGCCACCGGGCAGATGCTGGCGGCCCTGCTGGGCTGGCCACAGGGCACCTTCGCCAGCCGCGTGGCCATCGAGGGCGACGGCATCAGCGTCACCCGCGAGGTCGATGGCGGGCTGGAGACGGTGGCGCTGACGCTGCCGGCGATCGTGACCACCGACCTGCGCCTGAACGAGCCGCGCTACGCCTCGCTGCCCAACATCATGAAGGCGCGCAAGAAGCCGATCGAGACCCTGAAGCCCGCCGATCTGGGCGTTGACCCGGCGCCCCGCCTGACCGTGGTGAGTGTCGCCGAGCCGCCCCGGCGCAAGGCCGGCGCGCGCGTGGCCTCGGTCGCCGAGCTGGTGGCCAAGCTGAAGACCGAAGCGAAGGTGATCTGATGGCCGTCCTCGTGCTGCTCGACCATGACGGGCACGCCATCAAGCAGCCGGCCCGCTCGGCGGTTGCCGCCGCGGCCAAGCTGGGCGGCGAGGTCCACGCCCTGATCGCCGGCCATGACGTGCGCGCGGCCGCCGAGGCCGCCGCCCGCCTGCCCGGGGTGGCAAAAGTGCTGCTGGCCGATGCCGAGGCGTACGCCCATCCGCTGGCCGAGCCGCTGGCGGATCTGCTGGTGGCGCTCGCCCCCGGCTACACGCACCTGCTGTCGGCGGCGACCGCCAGCGGCAAGAACGTGATGCCGCGCGCCGCCGCCCTGCTGGACGTGCAGCCGATCAGCGACATCTCCGCCGTGGTCGACGCCGAGACGTTCGTGCGCCCGATCTACGCCGGCAACGCGCTGGCGACGGTGCGCAGCAGCGATGCCATCAAGGTCATCACGGTGCGCGCGTCCAGCTTCGATCCGGTGCCGGACGAGGGCGGCGGCGGCGGCATCGAGGACGCGCCGGCGGTGCCCGCGCAAAAACTCAGCCGCTTCGTCTCCGCCGAATTGTCGCGCAGCGAGCGGCCGGAGCTGACCGCCGCGCGCGTGGTGGTGTCCGGCGGACGCGGGATGGCCAGCGGCGACAATTTCCGCCTGATCGACCCGATCGCCGACAAGTTGGGTGCGGCCGTCGGCGCCTCGCGCGCGGCGGTGGATGCGGGCTTCGTGCCGAACGACTACCAGGTGGGCCAGACCGGCAAGATCGTGGCGCCGGACCTGTACATGGCGATCGGCATATCCGGTGCGATCCAGCACCTCGCCGGGATGAAGGACAGCAAGGTGATCGTGGCGATCAACAAGGACGAGGAGGCGCCGATCTTCCAGGTTGCCGATTACGGCCTGGTCGCCGACCT
This sequence comes from uncultured Pseudomonadota bacterium, assembly GCA_963758455.1. Lineage (GTDB taxonomy): Bacteria > Pseudomonadota > Alphaproteobacteria > Acetobacterales > Acetobacteraceae > CAVRQM01. The sequence goes on from CAVWVK010000002.1 coordinate 793,134, forward strand.
GTTCGTAGCACTCCCGGAGCTGGCCGCGGAGCTGGAGCGCCAGTGAGCCAAGCCGCCGACCCGCCCGCCGAGGAGCCGCCTCCCGGCATCGAGCGGGGCACCGAGCGGGGCATCGAGCGGGTGGGCATCATCGGCGCCGGCCAGATGGGCAACGGCATCGCCCATGTCTGCGCGCTCGCCGGCATCGAGGTGGTGCTGTCCGACGCCAAGCCCGAGGCGCTCGACCGCGCGCTGGCCAAGGTGGCGCGCAACATGGACCGGCAGGTCGCCAAGGGCACGCTCTCGGCGGCCGACAAGGGCGCGGCGCTGGCGCGCATCCGCACCAGCGCCGATTTTGCCGCCTTCGCCGGGTGCGACCTGGTGATCGAGGCGGCGACCGAGAAGGAGGAGGTCAAGCGCGGCATCTATCGCGCCCTGATGCCGCACCTCAACGCCGGCTGCATGGTGGCGTCGAACACTTCGTCCATTTCGATCACCCGGCTGGCGGCGGCGACCGATCGGCCGGATCGGTTCATCGGAATGCACTTCATGAACCCGCCGCCGGTGATGAAGCTGGTCGAGCTGATCCGCGGCATCGCCACCAGCGAGGCGACCTTCCGTGCCGCGCAGGGGCTGGCCGAGCGGCTGGGCAAGATCACCGCGGTCAGCGAGGATTTTCCGGCCTTCATCGTCAACCGCATCCTGGTGCCGATGATAAACGAGGCGGTGTACGCGCTGTACGAGGGCGTAGGCTCGGTGGCCGGCATCGACGCGGCGCTGCGGCTGGGGGCCAATCACCCGATGGGCCCGCTGGAACTCGCGGATTTCATCGGCCTGGATACCTGCCTGTCGATCATGCAGGTGCTGCACGAAGGGCTGGCGGACACCAAATACCGGCCTTGCCCATTGCTGGTGAAATATGTCGAGGCCGGCTGGCTGGGCCGCAAGGCAGGGCGCGGCTTCTACGACTACACCGCGACGCCGCCGCGCCCGACGCGCTGACCGGGAGGGCGCGGGATGGACACGCGGGTCGAGCCTGTCACCCGAATGCCGGACCTGGCCGGCGAGGCCTACACCGTGCTGATGGACCGGCTGCACGCGCATCTGAAGCCGCAAACCTATCTGGAAATCGGCACTGAGGACGGCAAAAGCCTGCGCCCGGTGCGCTGCCGGTCCGTGGCCATCGACCCGATGTTCAGGCTGCCCGAGGATGTGGTCGGCGAGAAGCCGACCTGCCAGTTGTTCCGCATGACCAGCGATGCGTTCTTCGCCGACTACGACCCGGCGGCGCTGCTGCGCGGCAAGGTCGACCTGGCGTTCCTCGACGGGATGCACCTTTGGGAGTTTTTGCTGCGCGACTTCATGAACGTCGAGCGGTCGTGCCGGCGCAATTCAGTGGTGCTGCTGCACGACTGCGTCCCGTCCGACGTCTACATGGCCGAGCGCGACAGGTCGTCGGAGCGCTACAAGCTCGGCTCGCATCCCGGCTGGTGGACCGGCGACGTATGGAAGGCGGTCCTGGCGCTGCGCCGCCATCGCCCCGACTTGGTGATCCACGCCTTTGACGCGCGGCCGACCGGGCTGGTGGCCGTCACCAACCTCGACCCGTCGAGCACTGTCCTGGCCGACCGCTATTTCGATATCGTGCGCGAGTTGGGGCCGCTCTCGCTTGAGACGTACGGCCTCGACCGCTACTGGCGCGAGCTGGGGGTGGCGTCCACGCGCTCGGTGCAGACGCCGCAGCAGATCGCGGCGCTGTTCTGGCTTTGAGCGTGCCCGCCGCGCGCGGACCCTGAGATGCCTCGGCTCGGGCTGCTGCGCGCCGCGGATCTGGCGGCGTTGCCGGACATGGCGGCACTGCGCCAGGCGTTGTCGCGGCCGGACGCCGCCGACGCGGCGTTTTGCCACGCCCCGGCCGGATCGGTGGCGCATACGCCGCACGGCTTGCAGGTGGGCCGGAACGTGTTCGGGCCGGGACGGTCGCCGGTGATGACCGATTCGCCCACAAGCCTCAGCCCGTCGCGCGCCGTGACCTCGGTGGTGCTGCACGACGCGCTGTTCGTCGCCAGCTCGATGACGGTGATCGACCGCGCCCGCAAGCTGTTCCGCGACGGCGTCGACAACGTCCCCGATCCCACGGCGCTGGCCGACCTGGACGCGCACTATGCGCGCGACGCCGAGGGCGCGCTGTGCCTGACCGACGCGGCCGCCGCGGGCGCCGAGATGGTGGATTGCGTGGCGCTGCCGGTGTGCGGCCTGGGCTTTCCGAACTACGGCCATTTCCTGTTCGACGGCCTGCCAGCGGTGCTGCTGCACGCGCAATCGTTTCCGGACCTCGATTTGCGCGTGGTCGGGCAGAGGCTGGCACCCTGGCAGCACGCCATCCTCGCGGAACTCGGGCTGGCCGATCGCTACCTCGCCTTCGACGGGCCGGTGCGCTTCCGCCGCATCCTGGCCAGCACCTTGCTGGCGCTGCACGTCTCGTATCCGACCGCCTGCATCCGACCGCTGTTCGACCTGCTGCGCTTCCGCGCCGGCGCGGGACCGGCCGATGCGCCGCGCCGGGTATTCCTGTCGCGCGCCGGCCATGACGATCGCCGCCGCCTGCGCAACCGCGCGGCGGTGGAGGCGGCGATGGAGGTGCTGGGATTCGCCATCCTGCATCCCGGCCGCCTCAGTTTTGCCGAGCAGGTCGCGACGATGCGCGGCGCCAGCCTCGTGGTGGGAGAATCCGGCGCCGCGATGGCCAATATCGGCTTCTGCCAACCCGGCACGAAGGTGCTGGAGATCCAGCCGGAACGGTTCGTCGAGGGCTGGACGCGCGGCATGTGCTTCCAGCTCGCGCATCGCTGGCACGTGTATTTTCCGCGCGTGGAGTTGCCGCCGCTGACCGACGCCGCGGGAAAGCCGCTCGATCCCAACCAGCATTTCGAGTACGAGATCGACCCGCTGGATCTGATGGTGGCCGTCCGCGCCGTCGAGGCGGCAAGCTGAGGGGGAGGCGTCGATGCCGCTGCCGCTGTACCAGTTGGGCGGCCTCGCCGAGGTGGTCCCAGGCTCGACGCCAGACTCGATTCCCGACTGGCAGGGCGAATACTACGTCGAGTTCATGAAGCGGCTGTTCGCGCTGCTGTGCCCCGTCACCTACCTGGAGATCGGCACCCGCGACGGCGAGAGCCTGCGCCACGTCTCCGCCCACTCGGTGGCGATCGACCCGGCGTTCACCCTGAGCGGCGACGTCGTGGGCGACAAGACCGTGTGCCTGCTGTTCCGGATGACCAGCGACGCGTTCTTCCGGCACTATGATCCCGCGGCGCTGCTGGGGGCACCCATCGACGTGGCGTTCCTGGACGGGATGCATCTGTGGGAGTTCCTGCTCCGCGACTTCATCAACGTCGAGCGCGCGGCGCGGCGCAACTCGGTGGTGTTCATGCACGACATCCTGCCGGTCGATTGCCGCATGACGGTGCGCCACGAGCAATCGGATCGGCGGCGCGGCAGCGTCCATCCCGATTGGTGGACCGGCGACGTGTGGAAGACCATCGTGGCGCTGCGGCGCTATCGCCCCGATCTGGCGATCCACACGTTCGACGCGCACCCGACCGGGCTGGCGGCGATCACCAATCTTTCGCCGGGCGACACCACGCTGTCGGAGCGGTATTTCGATATCGTGCGCGAATTGCGCGAGCTGCGGCTGGAGCAGTACGGCATCGAGCGGCACGTCGCCGAGCTGCGGCCGATCCCGACCCGCTCGATCCGCGATCTGCCCGACCTGGCCGAGATGTTCTGGGTATGACGAAAGCAGTCACGCGCACGCTCCGCACGCTGGTGTTCTGCACCGCCCATGTCGGGCCCGACACGCCGGCGCAAGGCGGCTGGGCCGCGCGCTATCGCCGCTGGGTGGACGCCGTGCAGTGCGGCGGGCTGCTGCACGACCAGGCGCTGATCGTCGATGACGGCTCGCCCGCGCTGCCCGATTGGCCCGACCTGGCGATCATCGACGAGCCGGCGCTGGCGCGGTCGCGGGCGCCGCTGGTGCTGCACCATTTTCCCGACCGGCTCGGGCGGCGCGGCGTGTCGGATTTTCCCGGCTGGGTGCGGTCGTTCTTCTTCGCGGCGCGCTATGCCGAGGCGCACGGGTTCGAGCGGGTGGTGCATCTGGAATCCGACGCCTTCCTGCTCAGCCGCCGTATCGTCGCCTGGTGCAACGGCTTCGACGATGGCTGGGCGGCGCTGTGGTGCCCGCGCTACGGCCGACCGGAGACCGGCATCCAGGTGATCGCCGGCGCCGGGCTGGAGACCTGGCGCCGGTTTGCGGCCCAGCCGGTGGAGGCGCTGGCCGGGCGGGTGATCGAGACCACGCTGCCGTTCACCCAGATCGAGCGCCGCTTCGTGGGCGATCGCTACACCGATGCCGCCGAGCCGGTGGCGGTGCCGCGCAATGCCGACTGGTGCATGCAGGCCGAGTGTCCGCCGGGAGTGGCGCCGCTCGATTTCTACTGGTGGCTGCCGCTGCCGGCGGTGGGCGACGCGCGGGCGGCGGCCTCCGGCCTGGCTTCGAGCCTGCGCGTGCCGGCGCCGCCGCTGCGTCACAGCGGCTTCGATTTCCTGCGCCTTCTCGCGGCCGTCGACCAGGCGGCGGCGCCGCAAGGCTTCGTGGCCATCAGCACCAAATCGGGGCGGGCGGCGCGCTGCATCGCCTGCCACGGCGTGCTGGTCGATCCGGCGATGGCGTCCAGCGAGGCGGCGCTGCAACCGGGCCAGCATCTCGCGTTCCTGCGCTCGGACGCGGCGCAGGCGTTCGCCGAGGCGCCGCTGTCGGACGCTTTTCCGCACGGCGTCGACCTGGCGCTGCTGGACGGGCTGCACGCATTCGCGACCATGCTCGACGACTTCATGGCGGTCGAGGCAGCCTCGCATCCCGGCACGGTGGTGCTGCTGCACGACTGCCTGCCGCTGAACCATCGCATGACCGGCGAGCCGGCGGGGCACGACCCGTCGGACGACGACCCGGCGCTGCGCGACTTCTGGACCGGCGACGTGTGGAAGATCATTCCCACCTTGCAGCACTACCGGCCCGACCTGTCGCTGGCGTTCGTCAACTGCGGCCCGACCGGGTTCGTGGTCTGCCGCGGATTGAAGGCGCGCTCGACCGTCCTGCGCGATGCGCGCGCGGCCATCCTGGCGCGCGTCGGTCCGCTGTCGCTGACCAGCTACGGGCTGGGGCGGCTGTGGTCGTCGGCCCCGACGCTGGACGCCGCGACCCTGGCGCAGTCGCCGGCCGGGCTGCGCGCGCTGTTCGCCTTCAGGTGATCGAGGCCGTCCCCACGAAATGCACGCCCGCCGCCGCGAGCCTGGCGCGCGCCGCGTCCAGCGTGGTGCCGCCGTCCGCCGTCGGCAGGGCGATGGCGCGGCAGGCATCCTCGACCACCACCACCGCGTAGCCGAGGCGCACGGCGTCCTCGGCCGACCAGGCGACGCAGAAATCGGTCGCCAGCCCCGCGAGGAACACCCGCCGGAATCCCCGCGCGCGGAGCAAGCCGTCCAGGCCGGTGGGGGTCGCGTGGTCGTTCTCGAAGAAGGTCGAGTAGCTGTCCAGATCGGGGCGAAATCCCTTGCGCACGATCGCCTCGACCCGCCGCAGATCCAGCGCCGGGTGCAAGGCCGCCTCGGCCGTGCCCTGGATGGCGTGGTCCGGCCACAGCACCTGCGCCCCGTAAGGCAGGTCGATCGTCTCGTACGGCGTCCGGCCGTGCGTGCTGGCGAACGAGACATGGCCGGGCGGGTGCCAGTCCTGCGTGGCGAACGCGTGCGCGAACGCCCCGCTGGCCAGCAGGCGGTTGATCGCCGGCACCACCGCGTCCCCGTCGGCCACCGCCAGCGCGCCGCCCGGCATGAAGGTCGGCTGCACGTCGACCAGCCCCAGGATGTCCGTCTCCGGATTGACCCGCATCACGCCGCCGCGCGGCGAGCCGGCTTCGCGGCGGGTGGCGGCGTCTTGGCGGGGTAGCGGCACCAGGCCGCCCCGACGCAGCGCCAGCAATCCGGCGACCGCGCGCGGCACACGTAGCGGCCGTGCAGGATCAGCCAGTGATGCGCCGGCCGCAGCATCGCCGGCGGCACCCGGCGCACCAGCGCATCCTCGACCTCGCGCGGGTTGCGTCCGGGGGCGATGCCGGTGCGATTGCCAAGCCGGAAGACGTGGGTATCGACCGCCATCGTCGCCTGCCCGAACGCCACGTTCAGCACCACGTTGGCGGTCTTGCGCCCGACCCCGGGCAGCGCCTCCAGCGCCGCGCGGTCGTTCGGCACCTGGCCGCCATGCTCGGCCAGCAGGCGCTCGGACAGGGCGATCACGTTGCGGGCCTTGCCCTGCCATAGCCCGATGCCGCGGATGTGTGCAGCCAGCCCCTCGGCGCCCAGCGCCACCATCGCCGCGGGATCGGCGGCGACCGCGAACAGGCCGGCGGTGGCACGGTTCACCGAGGCGTCGGTCGCCTGCGCCGACAGCACCACCGCGACCAGCAGCGTGTACGGGTCGGCGAACACCAGCTCGCTGCGCGGTTCCGGGTTGGCGCGGGCGAGCGCCTCCAGGAACAGCCGCACCTGCTCGCGCGTCATGGCCGGCGTTTTTGGCGCGGGCTTGGGCGCGGTCGATCTGGCAGCGGCGTGCGGCATGGGTTGCAGTGTTCCAGCGGCCGCCCTGCCTGACAAGCCGGCGCCCGCACCCATATGCTTTGGATGTCCGGGGTCAGCGAGGCACCGATCTTCGAGGCGGTGATCGTGCCGCATCGCAGCCTGTCGCGGCGCGGCAGGTGGCGGTTGCTGGGCGCGCTATGCGTGCTGTGCGGCGCCAACGCCGCGATGTTCGTGCATCTGGGCGCGTGGCCCATCAGCGGCTTCGCGGGCATCGAGCTGCTGCTGGCCGCGGTGATGCTGCAAGTCAACGCCTACGGCGCGCGGGCCAGCGAGATCGTGCTGCTCACCGCCGACGGCCTGCGCATCATCCGCACCAACCCGCGCGGCGCGCGTCACGAGCGCGTGATGCCTGCCGCCTGGCTCCGCGTGGCGCTGGAGGAGTCGCCTGGCCGGGTGCCGCGGCTGATGCTGCAGGTCCGTGCCGCTCGCGAGGAGATCGCAGCCAGCCTCGGCGAGGCCGAAAAGCGCAATCTGGCGGCGGCCCTGACGGCGGCGCTGCATCGCTGGCGCAGCCCGGTGTTCGACAATCCGCAGTTGCGCGGCGCGCCGGAAGCGGATCAGCCCTCGCCCGATCCCAGCGACTTCATCAGCTCGTAGACGGATCTGCGGGCCGCCGGATTGCTGATCCGGTAGTAGGCGCGCACCACGTCCAGCGTCTCGCGGCGCTGCAATACGTTGTCGGCTTCATCGCCGAAACCGGCCTGCGGCTCGGCGAAGCCGGCGGCGCCCGCTGCGGCCGGCCCCGATTGCTCGTTGAACAGCCAGGCGATGCTGACCCCCAGCGCGTGGGCGATCTGCGACAGCCTTGAGGCGCTGACCCGGTTGGTGCCCCGCTCGTATTTCTGGATCTGCTGGAAGGTCAGCCCCAGCGCGTCGGCCAGCCGCTCCTGCGACATGCCCAGCAGCGTGCGGCGCAGGCGGATGCGGCCACCGACATAGACATCGACAGGATCGGGACCGACCTCGCGCTCGGTGGGATCGGCGTGTTCGTCCATGGCTCCCGGTTTCGGCCGCATGGCCCCCGCACGCCCAGCGGACCGCGGCGGATGCGAGGCGAACGGCTCAGTCAGTGATTGCTCATTGGTTAACGGCACAACCAAGGATTGTCAACCTCCTTCACTGCTAAATGAGACGAGTATCGGTTTTTGAGGCGTTTTCGTGATGTCGTCGTGATTTGGTCGTTATAGCTACCATGAACGCGACGGCCAGCGCCAGCGTCGCGAGAGCCAGGGGAATCATCAGGCCGAAGCGGGCGAACAGGGTTGGCGGGTGCGCGACGACGGCCAGCGCGACCACGGCGAAGCCGCTGACCTGCAAGCCGATGCGCGCCAGCGCGCGCCCGTGGGCGTCGAACGCGGCCGAGATGCCGGTGTTGGCGGCGCGCACCAGCGGCAGGCCTTCCTCCACCGCGCGCATCCGCGCCGCCGCCAGATGCTGCCGCGGCCCGGAGGAGTTGCCGAACCAGGCGTCGTTGGTGATGTTCACCATCCAGTCGGGCCGGTCGGCCGCGTCGACAACGTGGCCCGGAAAGATCGCCTCATAGCAGATCAGCGGTCCGATCGGCGGCAGGCCCGGCAGGTGCAGCGTGCGCGGACCCGGTCCGGGCGCGAAGCCGCCGCCGGGGATCAACTGGATGCCGATATTGGCCCAGCTCGGCTGGTATTCGCCGAACGGCACCAGATGCCATTTGTCGTAGATCGCCAGCACCCGGGCGCCGGCGTCGATCGCCACCAGGCTGTTGCGCGGCCGCTGATCCGCACCGAAGCGCACGCTGCCGGCCAGCGTAGTGGCTCCCGGACCGGCGGCCGCCGCGATCGCGGCACGCGCGCCGGGGTCCTGGTCGAGCAGGAACGGGCTGGCGGTCTCTGGCCAGACCACGACAAGCGGCGCTCCAGGCAGGCGCGTGCGCGCCTCGGCCACGCCACGACGGGTCAAATCGAGGTAGTGCTCGAAAATGCCGATGGCCCGCGCCCGGTCCAGCTTATGGCCCTCCGGCACCGCGCCTTGCACCAGCACCACGGCGAGGTGGCGCGCATCCGCCGGCGCGGCGGCGGCCATTCGGCTCGCGCCATAGCCGGCCCACAGCGCCAGCGCCGCCGCCGCCAGCCAGCGGCCGCGCCGCTTCAGCGTCGGCGCGCCGGCCAGCAGCACGGTCAGCAGGGTCAGGCCGGGCACGCCGATCAGCGCGGCGGGCGCCATGAACGCGCAGCCCGGCCAGCCGGGAAACTCCCAGATGCTGCCCAGCGGGTTCCAGGGAAAGCCGGTCAGCACGATCCCGCGCGCCAGGTCGCCCAGCACCCAGGCGCCGGCCAGCGCGGCCAGGCGCGGCCAGCCCGGCCGCGCGAGCCAGGCCAGCGCGCAGGGCGCCGCGATGAAGACCGCCAGCACGGCGGCCAGCCCCGGCACGGCGATCGGCACCAGCCACCAGAACCGCGCCGCCTCGACCAGGATCGCGTCGGTGATCCAGTACAGCCCCACCACATGCAGGCCGAAGCCGAACCAGAACCCCGCCGCCAGCGCCCCGCGCCAGGTCTGCGCGCCGCCGATCAGCACCAGCAGCCCCGGGATGGTCAGCAGCAGCAGCGGCGCCGCGTACAGCGGCGGCAGGGCCAGCGCCGAGACCGCTCCCAGCAGGGTCGCGGCGGCCCAGCGCCGCCCGCCGCGCAAGGCGGCCAGCGCCGCGAAAAAGCGGGTCATCGGCGGGCTCCGAGCCGCGGCGAGGTCAGTCCAGCGCGTCGCGCAACTGCCGCTCGTAATGGCGGTAGTATTTGTCGGTGACGAGATCGGTCTTGACCACCACGGCCACGTCGATGGTGTTGAACTGGCGGTCGATCACCGCGCCGTCGCCGACGAACCCGCCCAGCCGCAGGTAGCCCTTTATCAGCGGCGGCAGCGACGCCTGGGTGCGCCGCAGGTCATGGGCGCGCGCGCCCCCGAGACGACCGGACGGCGGCACGGGCGTTCGGCGCATGTCGACGTAGCGCGCGGCCAGGGCGCGCGGCCGCAGCGCCGGGGGTGCCAGGTGGTTGTGATACAGATACGACAGCTCGGCGCCGACCGCGTCGGGGTCGGTGCCGGGCAGGCTGGCGCAGCCGAACATCAGGTCGATGCGGTGCAGGAACACGTAGGCCGCGATGCCGCGCCACAGCAACTGCATGGCGCTGCGGCCGCGATACGGGGCGGCCACGCAGGAGCGGCCCAGCTCCAGCACCTCGCCGGGAAAGGCCAGCATCGCGCCGATGTCGTATTCGTCGGCCGAATAGAAGCGGCCGAGCCGGGCCGCGGCGTCGCGCCGCAGCATCCGGTAGGTGCCGACGATGCCTTCCGGCCCAGGACCGATCTCGTGATCGACCACCAGCAGGTGGTCGGCCACCGGGTCGAAGGCATCGCGGTCGCGCCGCGCGGCGGCGGATTGCGGGTCCGGGCTCGCGCCCATCTCGTCGTAGAAGATGCGGTATCGCAGCGCCTGGATGGCGTCGATCTCGGCGGCGCTGGTGGCCAGGCGCACGCCCAGATTGCCGCCGCGCAGCTCGCCGAAACCATCGGGACCGCCATCCGGGCCTGGAATGGCGGCGCCGCGCCGGGCGCCGGCCAGCACCGGCGTCTCGGCGGTCACTGCGCGGCGCCGTGCGCGGCCGATGCGCCACCGCCCGACACCGCCGGCTCGCTGCCTACCGGCTCGGCCTTGGCACCGCCATGCGAGCCGGCGTGGGCCGCCGCTGTCGCCGCCGCGTGGCGGCGCCCGAACAGCTCCAGGCGCATCGAGACCACGTCGAAGCCCAGCCTCGCGGCGACGTCGCGCAGCAGGCGTTCGTGCGCGGCATCCTGGAACTCGATCACCCGTCCGGTGTCGACGTCGATCAGGTGATGGTGGTGGCCGTGCTCGGTCGGCTCGTAGCGGGCCCGCCCGCCGCCGAAATCGCGCCGCTCCAGGATGCCCTGCTCCTCGAGCAGGCGCACCGTGCGATACACCGTGGCAATCGAGATGCGCCGGTCCAGCGCGGTCGCCCGCCGGTACAGCTCCTCGACATCGGGGTGGTCCGCCGCGTCGGAGAGCACGCGCGCGATGACCCGCCGCTGGCCGGTCATCTTGAGGCCGCGCTCGACGCACAGGCGCTCGATCCTGCTTTCCATCAAGCCGAGTTTACAGGCGGCCGGGGAGGCAGCGCAAATCGCCGCCTTGCTCGCCGGCAAGCCGGTCGCCGTGGGCCGCCGCTACTTGCGCACGCCGCGCGGCTTGGTCCCCAGGCCGATCCGCTTGGCCAGCGACGAGCGATGGCTGGCGTAGTTCGGGGCCACCATCGGGTATTCCGGCGCCAGGCCCCAGCGTTCGCGGTACTGGTCCGGCGTCATGTTATGGGCGGTCTTCAAGTGCCGCTTCAGCATCTTCTGCTTCTTGCCGTCCTCGAGACAGACGACGTAGTCCGGAAACACCGACTTCTTGATGGGAACCGCCGGCTGCGGCTTATCCGGCGGGGGCGCCTCGCGGCCGACGTTGGCCAGCGTGCGGTAGACTTCCTGGATCAGTGACGACAGGGCATCGGGCGACACCGGGTTGTTGGAGACATGCGCCGAGACGATTTGCGCGGTCAGTCCCAGTACGTCCGCGCTTTGAGAATTGTCGGCCATTGCACTCCCTTCCGTGGCGAAACACTTGCGCCATATAGGAAGGGCTTGCGCCGTTTCGCAATGGATATTCCGATGCCCGAGAACAGCAATTCGCCCTCCGCGCACGCCCATGCGACTGGCACTGCCGAAGCAACGACGGCCAGCCCCGATCGCGTTCTCGACATCACCGCCGAGACCTGCCCGATGACCTTCGTGCGCACCCGCCTGGCGCTGGACGCGATGGCCAGCGGGCAGACCCTGCTGGTGCTGCTGCGCGGCACCGAGCCCCGCGCGCGGGTGCCGCACACCGCACGCGCGCTCGGCCACGCGGTACTGGGGCAGGCGGACGGCGCGGACGGCGTGACGCGGCTGCTGCTGCGGCGGCAGTAGGCTACGGCGTGTCCAGCAGCCGCCCGATGTAATCCAGTTCGCGCGGCGGCCGGCTGCGGTCCGCGCCGCGCCGGCGCAGCTCGTCCTGGATGGCGCGGGTGCGGGCCTGCTCCATCGTGTCCGGGACCGCCGTCTCGCCGCCGTCGGTCATGCCGGCCGCCCCCTCCTGCAAGGCGCGGCCGAACGGGTCGGTGCGCGGGCGGGCGGCGTCGCGGCCGCCCTGCCCCTGATCGTCCTCGCCTTGGCCTTGCGGGTCGCTGCCCGGATCCTGGCCCTCGCCGCGCTGCGAGCCGCGGCCGAACTGCTGGGCCAGAAGCTGGCGCATCGCCTGGCCGCCCTGCTGCAATGCCGCGATCGTCCGCTGCGCCGCCGCGGCCGCGTGATCGTCCTGCGCCGCGCCCAAGGCGGCCACGGCGTCGTGCATTCCCTGGTCGGCGTCGCCCAGATTGTGCGGCACCTTGCCGGTCAGGTCGCCGTATTCCTGCATCAGCACGCCCAGCGCGCGGCGCAGCGCGCTCTGCACACGTTGATCGGCCTGCCGCTCAGCCGCCTGCCCCGCGGTCTGGCCGGCGGGTGGCGCATGGTCGAAATCCAGCGTCTGACCGGGCGGGAAATCCAGCGAATTGCGCGCCGAATCCGGCGGCTCCGCGCGGGCCTGCGCGTGGTCCAGCACGCCGGCCTCGCGCCGGACCAGGTCGGACAGCACGCCCATCTGCTGCTGGCCGCGCTGCCGCCGGGCCTCGCGCTCGCGCTGCTGCGGCGAGGTCTCGGCGTCGCGGCGGGCCTGCTCCAGCGCGTCCAGCGCCTGATCCAGCTCGGCCATGCGCTCCTGCGCGTCATCCATCTTGCCGGCTTGCGTGGCGTCCTGCATCTGGCGCAGCGCGCGCTCGGCATCCATCGCCTGCTGCTCGGGCGGCGCCGGGTGGCGCGGATCGGTCTGCGCCTGGCGACGCAGCGCCTGCATGTATTGCTGCAACGCCTGCCGCAACGCCTGCTCGCGCCGCGCCAGCTCGGCTTGCGTCGCCGCGTCGGGCGGTTTCGCGGCCGCGTCGTTCTGCGTGCCCTGCTTGTCCGCGCCCTGCGGCTTGTCCGTGCCCTGCTTCGGCTGCGCGGCTGCCTTGCTGCGTGCCGCGTCCAGCGCCTCGTGCAGCGCCCGCCGCGCCTGCGCCAACGCCTTCGCGTCGCGGGCCGGGGCACCTTCCTCCAGGTGCAACGCGAGCTGCCACAGGCGGTCCTGCGCCGCGTCGATCGCCGGCTGCGCCGCGGCGCCACGCGGCGGTGCGCGGGCCAGCAAACTCATGACGTCGCGCAGGTTCAGGTAGCCGCCGCTGTCGGCCTGCCAAAGCGCGTCGTTGCTCGCCAGGCCTTGCAGCACGGCCAGCGGCGGCCCGCGCTCGTCCGGCCGCAGCGCCAGCATCTTGCGTACCGCGATCAGCACGCGCGCGGCCGGGTTCAGGAAGTGACGCTCCGGCAGCGTCACCGTCCGCACGGTGCTGCGGCCGGCCAGGCCCGCCGTGTCGTGCCCGACCAGCGTGGCCGTGACCGGCAGCCCGGCCCAGGGGTTGGCGATCAGGTCGGCGAGCCGCGTTCCTTTCGCCGCGCGCGGCGCGCCGGAGGGCAGCGGCACCGCCACCAGCAGCGGCGGCGCCGTCGGGCGCTGCACCAGCCGCAGTTCGGCGTGCAGGTCCGCGACGCCGTAGGGGTGGGCCACCTGCCAGGGCAGGCGCAGCAGCGGCATCCGGCCGCGCGTCGCGCCCGGATCGGCCGGCCATTGCACCGAGGGCGGCACGTCGGCCACCGCCGTGAGCTCCCAGCGCGCGATCTCCTGGCCGCCGCGCCGCACGACAAGGGTGCCGCCGGTCGCGAGCTCGGCCGTGGCCTGCCAACTGCCGACGCCGTTGGCGTCGGCATCGAGCGGCTGGAACGCCACGTCCTTGTTGGCCAGCGCCAGCACCGGCGCCGGACCGCTGCCGCCCGACAGGCTGGCGGTCAGCCGCGACCCGGACGGGGCGGACACGTCGGGATGTTCGGGGGTCAGCAGGATCGGCGCCATGCCGGCGAAGGCGGGGGGCGTGATCCAGGCCTGCAAGCGGGGCGCGGCCGGCGGCACGGCGGGCGGAAAGCTCGGCCGCACCGCGGCCAGCAGCCGCGCCGGCGCATCCGCCCCGGCGATGCCCAGCCCCGCCGCCAGGCCCAGCAGCAGCAGCGCCCGCCATGCCCGCCGGTCGCGCGCCGCCAGTCCCGGCCGGGGCCAGCGCAGCCGAAGGCGTCCGACGCCTGCCGCGAGCCGGGCAAGGTGCGCCTCCCACAGCGCGACATCGCCGCTGCCCGGGGCGGGATGGTCCGCCAGCGCCGCCAGCGGGCGATGCGCCAGCCCGGAATCGCGCTCGAGCCGCCGATCCGCCGCCTGTGTGTCCGGCGACGCCAGTCGGCGCAGCCCGCGCCACGCCAGGGCCGCGATCGCCGCCAGCACGGCGGCGAGCAGTGCGAGGTGCAAGCCCGGGGGCAGGCGCTGCGGCAGCGCCAGCAAGGCCGCGCAGACGAAGCCGCCGAACACGCCCAGCGCCGGCCACAGCGCCGGCCAGGCGCGCTCGAACAGCAGCAGCGCGCGCGCCGCCTGCCGCTTGCGTCGCAGAATGTCCCGCACGGGCTTGCGCGGCGCGCCGCTCATTTCAGGAAGCTTGGCACGCGCTCGCCATCCCACAAGGCGGCGAGCGGCTGGCGATCGCGGATCGCGGCCCAGCGCGCGCCGTCGACCAGCGCCATCGCGGCCAGCGGCCTGGCGTTGTAGGTCGAGCTCATCACCGCGCCGTAGGCCCCTGCGTCCAGCAGCGCCACGCGCGCCCCCGGCTCCAGCGGCGGCAGCATCCGGTTGCGCGCGAACGTGTCGCCGCTTTCGCAGACCGGCCCGACGATGTCCGCCGGCGCCGCTGGCCCCGCCGCGTCGGCCGCCGCCAGCGGCACGATGCCGTGCCACGCCTGGTACAGCGCCGGCCGCAGCAGGTCGTTCATCGCCGCGTCCAGCACCACGAAGCGCCGGCCGCCCGCTTGCTTCGTCAGGATCACCGAGGCCAGCAGCACGCCGGCCGGGCCGACCAGCCAGCGGCCCGGCTCGACGATCAGCGCCAGGTCCAGGCCGCCGAACGCCGCCCGCAGCGCCCCCGCGAAGGCATCGGGCGAGATGCCCGGCTCGTCGCCATAGCCAATGCCCAGGCCGCCGCCGCAATCCAGCCGCGTCACGGCCAGGCCCTCGCCGCGCAGCGCGCGGACCAGTGCCGCCGCGCGGGCGTAGGCGGCGCGGTACGGCGCCAGTGCGAGAATCTGGCTGCCGATGTGCAGTGCCAGGCCGACCGGCTCGATGCCCGGCAGCGCCGCCGCCCGGGCGTATAGAGCCACCGCATCGTCACAGGGTATGCCGAACTTGTTCTCGGCGAGTCCGGTGGTGATCTTGGCGTGCGTGCCGGCGTCCACGTCGGGGTTGATGCGCAGCGCCACGCGGGCGACCGCCCCCATCCCGGCGGCGATGGCGGACAGCATGTCGAGTTCGGCGGCGCTCTCGACGTTGATTTGCGCGACGCCCTCGCCCAGTGCCCGGCGCAGCGCGTCGGCGGTCTTGCCCACCCCGGAAAACACGATGTCGGCCGCCGCGATCCCGGCCACGCGGGCGCGGAGGAACTCGCCTTCGCTGACCACGTCCGCGCCGGCGCCCAGGCCGCCCAGCACGCGCAGCACGGCAAGATGGTCGTTGGCCTTGACCGCGTAATGGATATGCGCGCCCGCTATCGGCGGCTTGCCGAGGAGCGCCGCGGCAAGCCGCCGATAGCGGGCGCGCAGCGTGCCGGCGCCATACACCCAGGTCGGCGTGCCCAGCGCATCGGCGATCGCGGCGAGCGGCACGTCCTCCAGCACCAGCCCGTCCATCGCGTGCATGGACAGAAACGGGCGGCCGGCGATCAGTTCGGCGCGGGACGGCTCGCGCGGCGGCGCGCTGCGGCGGCGGCGGACATCGCTCAGATACGCGGGATAGCTGCGCGGGTACGTCACCTGGTCCGGCGGCCCCGGCGGCGAGGGCGCGCCCTTCTTGCCGCAGCCGGCGAGCACTCCGGCGATCAGCAGCAGCAGCAGCGCCGTCCTCACGCCAGCCGCTCCAGCCAGGCGCGCGCCTGCGCGGTGACGCGGGCGGGCGCGGTGCCCCCGAGGCTGGTGCGCGAGGCCACCGACGCGTCGACCGTCAGCACGCCGAACACCGCCTCGGTGATGCGCGGCTCGACCGCCTGCATCTCGGCCAGAGTCAGGCCGGGCAGGTCCACGCCGCGCGCCTCGGCGGCGGCCACCAGCCTGCCCGTCGCGTGGTGGGCCGCGCGGAACGGCAGGCCGAGCACGCGCACCAGCCAGTCCGCGAGGTCGGTGGCGGTGGCAAACCCGTCCCCGGCCGCCGCCCGCATCCGCGCGGTGTCCGGCGCGAGGTCGCGCACCATGCCGGCCATCGCGGCCAGGCTCAGCGACCATGCCTCGGCGGCGTCGAACAGCGGCTGCTTGTCCTCCTGCATGTCCTTGGCATAGGCCAGCGGCAGCCCCTTCATCACCGTCAGCAGGCCCAGCAGCGCGCCAAAAATGCGGCCCGGTCTTGGCGCGCGCCAGCTCGGCCGCGTCCGGGTTGCGCTTCTGCGGCATGATCGAGCTGCCGGTGGTGAGCGCGTCGGACAGCCGGATGAAGCGGTACGGCGCGCTGCACCAGATGACGATTTCCTCCGCCAGCCGCGACAGGTGCATCGCCGAGATCGCCCCGGCCGCGAGGAACTCCAGCGCGAAGTCGCGGTCGGAGACGGCGTCCAGCGAGTTCGCCGCCGGCCGGTCGAAGCCGAGTGCCGCGGCGGTGGCGGCGCGGTCGATCGGGAACGAGGTGCCGGCCAGCGCCGCCGCCCCGAGCGGGCATTCGTTCAGCCGCCGCCGCGCGTCGGCCAGCCGTCCGCGATCGCGGGACAACATCTCGACATAGGCGAGGCAGTGATGGCCGAACGTCACCGGCTGGGCGGTTTGCAGATGCGTGAAGCCCGGCATCGGGTCGGCCGCGTGCTCGGCCGCGCGCGTGGCCAGCGCGCGCATCAGCTCGGCGAGCTGGGCGTCCAGGCCGTCGATGGCGTCGCGCACCCACAGGCGGATGTCGGTGGCCACCTGGTCGTTGCGGCTGCGCGCGGTGTGCAGCCGCCGGCCCGCATCGCCCGCGCGCTCGATCAGCCGCGCCTCGATGTTGGTGTGGATGTCCTCCAGCGCCGCGTCGAACACGAAGCGCCCGGCCTCGATGTCCGCGGCGATGGCCTCTAGACCGGCGCGGATGGCGTGCTCATCTTGCGCGCTGATGATCCCCGCTTTCGCCAGCATCGCGGCGTGCGCCAGCGAGCCGTCGATGTCCTGCCGCCACAGCTTCCGGTCGAAGCCGATCGAGGCGTTGATGTCGCGCATCACGGCCGCCGGCCCCTGGGCGAAGCGGCCGCCCCATTGCAGGTTGGCGGGCACGGGAGCGGGCGTGTTGTCGTCCAACGGAGGCCTCTAGGAATGGAAGTGCTGGCCCGACGGGCGGTGCTGGCCGGCGCCGGGACGCTGGCCGCGGCGAGCGTAGCGGCGGCCCTGCTGCTGCGCAAACCCGTGCCGCATGTGGTGCTGACGCCCGAAGACGCGCCACCGACGCTGCAAGGCATGGCGGCGCTGAAGCGGATCGACCCGGCGCGGCCGATGCCGTCGATCATCTTCCACGACGCGGCCGGCGTGCCGCGCACGCTGGCCGGTTTCGTGGGGCGCGGCGTGGTGCTGAACGTCTGGGCGACCTGGTGCGCGCCGTGCGTGGCCGAGATGCCCGCGCTGGCGGCGCTGGCGGCGCATCTGGCTGGGGACGGCATCGTGGTGCTGCCGCTGTCCATCGACCGCGGCGGGGCCGCCGCGGTGCGGGCGTTCTACGCCGCGCACCACATCGCGGGACTGGGCGTGTGGACCGACCCGCAAGGCGATGCCGGGCGGGCGCTGGGGATTGGCGGCGTGCCGACCACCTTCATCGTCGACCGGCAGGGGCGGCGGACGGCGATGCTGCAGGGCGGCGCCGACTGGGGCAGCGACGCGGCGGCGCGCGCGGTGCGCGGCCTGGTCTGACGGGACCGCGCCTTACGGAACCGCTGGGCGGGCGCGGCGTCTGGCCTGTCGGGCTGGTGGAGCGATCGTCATGAACGCCGGATGGATGCGGCCGCTGGGCCGGGCGCTGCGCGGCGTCCGCGCCGGGATGCACGGGCTGGCGAGCCAGCAGCCCTGGCTGCGCGGCGTTGCGGAATGCGTCCGCGTCAGCAGCCCCGCATTCGGCCACGGCACCGATCTGCCGGCGCGCTTTACCGCCGACGGACCCGGCCTGTCGCCGCCACTGGCCTGGGAGGGCGTGCCGGCGGGGGCCGCCTCGCTGGTGCTGCTGGTCGAGGATCCCGATATCCCGTTTCCGATGCCGGTGGTTCACGCATTGGTCTATGACATACCGATCTCGGTGACGGCCTTGGCAGAGGGCGCGATCCCGACGCGGCTGAAGGCCGCCGCCCCGGAGGGGTTCCGTGCGGGGCGCAACGGATTCGGCCGAACCGGCTGGCTGGCGCCGTCTCCACCGCCCGGACATGGGCCGCATCACTACGCCTTCCAGGTGTTCGCGCTGCGCCGGGTTCCGGCGTTCGAGTGGCCGCCGGGCCGGCATGCGCTGCTGGCGCAGATGCGCGGGCAGGTGCTGGGCTGGGGCGTGCTGTTCGGCGTGTACGAGCGGGTTTGAGCCGGCGTTTCAGTATCCCGGCGGCGGGTAGCCCGGAGGCGGGTAGCCTGGAGGCGGATAGCCGGGGGGAGGCGGATAGTAGCCAGGCGGCGGCGGCGGGTAGTAGCCGGGCGCCGGCGGGCGGTAGGCCACCGGCGGCGGTCCGGCGGGTGGGCGCACCCCGGGCGGCGGTGGGCGGCCGTAGTAGTAGGGGCCGCGATAGTTCTCGTTGAGCTGCTGTTCGTTGAGGATGTCCACCTGCAAGTCGCCGGTGTCGTTGCCGGCATCCACGCTGTGGTCGATGTTGCTGTAGGGATGGCGCGCGTCGGCCACGGCGATGATCGGCCGGCTCACCGAGACCGCCGCCGGAACGGGAGCGGCCTTCGCGCGGCCCGCTATCAGCCCGGCACAAGCGAACGCCGAAAGCGCGATGATCGGGGTGTATCGAGGCGGGTTCATGGAACACTCCTCCCAGACCGCATAAAACTACACCGCATCAGGCCGCACCGCATCAACATACAGCGTGCGGCGCCGCCTCGACAAGCCGCGCGCGGCAAGCCAGCGAGCGGCAGGGCGGCTTACGGCAGGGATGCTGCGCCGAACTCCTCCAGCACCGCCGACAGCGCCTCCGGCCCCACCTTCACCGAGCCCGCGAAGGGATGGTCGATGGCGATGATGATGAGCAGGCCGGAGAAGATCAGCACCGACAGTATCCCGGTCATCATGGTCTGGGCACGCAGGTTTTCCGTGCCGAAGAAGAATGTGAAGCCGATCGTCAGGATGGCGCCGCCGAACAGCACCAGCCAGACAACTCCCGGAACGATGCCCGAGGCCATCACCAGCCTGGCGCGTCGCGCCTGGGTCACCTGGTCGAGTTGGTGGAGGATTTCCGATAGCAGCGCGGCGCCGCGCAGGTCATGCGGCGCGAACGTCAGCAGCGCCGTGTAGACGCCGTTCAGGGCTTGCGTCGTCGCCGGGCTTGGCTCGCCATGCGCCATTGCCGGCCAGTCCTGGGTGATGGCGGTCCTGAGATAGTCGGTGGTGCGCTGGCGAACCGCGGCTCCCGGTCCGGCGCCGATGCCCTCCGCCAGGCGGTATATCGTGGTCGCGGCACCCGCTTCCTGCGCCACGTCGTTCTCGGCGTCGCTGAACTTCTCCCACACGATGATGACGGCGAACGCCAGCAGCACCGCGTAGAGCACGCCCACGGTGGCGAACTTGAAGCCGGCCACCTCATTGTTGGTGCTGAGCCGCTCCAGGCCGACGCGCCTGCGGACCACAATCGGGCCGAGCATCGCCAGCAGCGCCGGGAGCACGATCAGGACAATGCCGGACAGCCACAAGGGCCGGGTGGTCAGGATCATCAACGGTCGGAACCTACCGGACGGCGTTGCTTCGCCAATCCGCCGATGGTCGCGACCGTCGTTGCCGGACCGGTGGAAGGCGTGGCCGAATCCGGGGGCTTTTCGGGCATTGGCCGGTTTTTCCGATCGGGTTACGCGAGCGCAACCATAGGGCGCTTCCCGCCCCGCGCAAAGGTTGGGCGAAGTTTGGCGGGGGCTGCTTGCCGCCTCTGGCCGCCGCGGCGTCGCATTGGTTCCGGATCGACGATAGCCTCGGAAGCGGAACGCTTGCTCGCCTCTGACGTTAATAATTGTGAATGCATGTGAAGGTGGGAAGCGATGACGCTGCCGCATGGGGTTGTAGTCAGTGCGCGCAGGGCGGAAGGGGCCGACAGTCCATCGTCGGATCAGGGAGTTGTACGAAACTCTTGGCCGGGGCTAGGCAACCCGGGCTGGCGCGGGTGGCGCGATCAGGTGCCTGATGGGAGTGGCGGACCCGACACAATTCGAACGTGCGACCTTCGCCTTCGGAGGGCGACGCTCTATCCAGCTGAGCTACGGGTCCAGAGCCGCCACGCATAGCGCGAAACCGGCGGCGGCGGAAGGGCGTCATGCCTGCATCGCCATCCAGGCCCGCGCCGCGATGTCCGCGCCCGAGGGCAGGGGCGCCGCGGGTCGGCCACCCACGCCAGAATGTCCCCGATCGGCGCCGCGCGCCCGAGATCGCGCAGCATCAGATGATAGTCGTTCGGGTAATAGGCCCGCCGGATCAGCGCATCAGGCGGCAGCGCCCGCCAGGCCGCCGCGTTCGCGTGCTTGGGCACCAGCGCGTCGTGCCCGCCATACTGGAACAGCGCCGGGCCGGGCATGCGCGCCGCCGCGGCCAGCGCGTCGTCCATCAGGTCGACCAGCCCGCGCAGCGTGTCGAAGCGGGTCGCGTGCAGGGTCAGCGGATCGCGCGACAGCCGGCGCAGGGCGGCGATGTTGTCGCTGGCCCAGACCCGGATCGGGCCGCCGCCCACCACCGAGACCTCCGGCAGCGCATGCGACAGCACCCACAGCCCGCTGCGCAGGAACACATCCATCTCCGCCCGCCCCCAGACCGCCGGCGAGACCAGCACCTAGCCCGCCACCGCGGCGCGGCCGCGACATGGCGGCCAGGCGCATCAGCACGGCGCCGCCCATGCTCTCGCCCATCGCCAGCAGCCGCACGCCCGGATGCAGCCTGCCTACCGCGGCGAGCATCGTTGCGGCATCGGCGCACAGCGCCTCCGCGCCCGGCCAGCGGCCGCGCTCCGGAGCGTCGCCGAAGCCGCGCTGGTCGGGCGCATAGACGGCGATCCCGGCCGCGGCCAGCACCGGCGCGGGCAGCTCCCAGGCGTCGCGGCTGTCGTTGAAGCCGTGCAGCGCCAGCATCACCGCCGTCGGGCGGCCCCTGCGGCAGCCAGGCGCGATACGGCAGCCTCGCGCCGTCGGCCATCGTGAACCAGCCGTCGCGCACCGGGGGCGGCGGCGGTGGCAGCCGCATGCGCGGGCGGCACGGCGCAGGAGCGCGGCCAGCGCCGCGCCGGCCAGGGCGAACAGGCGGCGGCGCGGCAACGCCGCATGGAGGCGGGGAGAGCACGGTTGAACCCACGGCGCGCGCAAGCTATCATGCGGCCGCCCGTCCGGGGCAGTCCCGACCCGAGGAGCCCACCCATGCCGGAGGTTTTCGCACCCCCGCAGACCGAACAGACGCCGATCTACAAACCCACCGAGATCATCCGCGTCGATGACCAGGTGATCGCCTGCGACGGCGGCGTGGGCGTGCTGGGCCACCCGCGCGTCTGGCTGCGCTCAAGGAGCGCGAGACGATGTGCCCGTACTGCTCGCGGCTGTTCGTGCTGAACCCGGGAGCCGGCCACGACAGTGGACATTGACACGGCCCCGGCGACGGCGGCACGGCGCCGGCCGCGCCGCCGCCGCTGCACCTGGTCCTGATCGACGGCTCCGGCTTCGTCTTCCGCGCCTTCCACGCGCTGCCGCCGATGACCCGCGCCGACGGCACGCCGGTCAACGCGGTGTTCGGCTTCACCAACATGCTGGCCAAGCTGCTGCGCGAGCATGTCGGCACGCATATCGCGGTGATCTTCGACGCCGGGCGCACCACGTTCCGCAACCGCCTGTCGGCCGACTACAAGGCGCACCGCCCGGAGCCGCCGCCCGAACTGATCCCGCAATTCGCCCTGGTGCGCGACGCCACCGCGGCGTTCGGCGTGGCCGGCATCGAGCTGGCCGACTGGGAGGCCGACGACCTGATCGCCTCGTACGCCCGCGAGGCGGTGGCGCAAGGCGGCCAGGTGACGATCGTCTCGTCGGACAAGGATCTGATGCAGCTGCTCGGCGACGGCGTGGGGATGCTCGACCCGATCAAGAACAAGCCGATCGGCCCGGCCGAGGTGATCGAGAAGTTCGGCGTGCCGCCGGGAAAGCTGGTCGAGGTGCAGGCGCTGATGGGCGACAGCGTCGACAACGTGCCCGGCGTGCCCGGCATCGGCCCGAAGAACGCCGCGCAGCTGATCGGCGAGCACGGCGACCTGGAGGGCGTGCTGGCCGCGGCGCCCGCCATGAAGCCGGGGCGGCGGCGCGACATGCTGATCGAGCACGCCGAGGCGGCCCGCCTGTCGCGCCGGCTGGTCGAGCTGTGCCGCGAGGTGCCGCTGCCGCAGCCGCTGCCGGCGTTGCTGGTGCGCGAGCCGGATCGCGAGGTGCTGGGCGGCTGGCTGCTCGACATGGGGTTTCGCAGCACCGCCAACCGGCTGGGCCTGGCGACGCCGGACGGGCGCATCGCCGCCTCGCCGCCGGCGGCGCCGGCGCAGGCCTCGCTGGATCTGCCGGTGCCCGCCGCCGAGGCGTTCGGCGACTATGCCTGCGTGACCGAGACCGAGACGCTGGCGGAATGGTGCGCCCAGGCGACCGCCTGCGGCGTGGTGGCGATCGACGTGCTGGCCAGCGATCCGGTGGCGCGGCGGGCGCGGCTGGTCGGCATTTCGCTGGCGATCCGGCCGGGGCGGGCCTGCTACGTGCCGCTGGGCCACGAGACGGAGCAGGCGCAGCTGCCGGCCGAGGAGGCGCTGGCGATCCTGGCGCCGCTGCTGGCCGACCCGCATGTGCTGAAGGTGTTCCAGGACGCGAAGGCGGACCTGATGCTGCTGGGGGCGGCCGGCGCGCCGCCGGTGGCGCCTGCGGACGACGTGTCGCTCATCAGCTTCGCGCTGGATGCCGGGCGGCACGGGCACGGGCTGGAGGAGCTGTCGCGCCTGCATCTGGGCCATTCGCCGATGTCGCTGGACGATGCGACCGGCACCGGGCGGGCACGGCTGGCGGTGGCGCACATCCCGCTCGACCGCGCCACCGCGCTGGCCGGGGAGTCGGCGGACATGGCGTTGCGTCTGTGGCAGACGCTGCGCCCGCTGCTGCGCCCGGCGCGCGCGCTGGCGCTGTACGAGCAGGTCGAACGCCGGCTGACCCCGGTGCTGCTGGAGGCCGAGCGCGCCGGCATCCGCGTCGACGAGGCCGATCTGCGCGCCATGAGCGCCGATTTTGCCGCGCGCATGGCGGTGATGGAGACGGAAATCCACGCGCTGGCCGGGCGAGGCGTTCAATCTCGGCAGCGCCAAGCAGCTCGGCGAGGTGCTGTTCGACCGCATGGGCCTGCCCGGCGGCAAGCGGATGAAGACCGGCGCCTGGGGCACCGACGCCTCGGTGCTGCAGAAGCTGGCCGATCAGGGACACACGCTGCCGGCGCGCATCCTGGAATGGCGGCAGCTTGCAAAGCTGAAATCGACCTACGCCGACGCGCTGGTGGGCGAGATCGACGCCGTCACCGGGCGCGTCCACACCAGCTTCGCGATGGCCGCCACCAGCACCGGCCGGCTGTCGTCCAACGACCCCAATTTGCAGAATATCCCGATCCGCACCGAGGAGGGCCAGCGCATCCGCCACGCCTTCGTGGCCGAGCCGGGGCATGTGCTGGTGAGCTGCGACTACTCGCAGATCGAGCTGCGCCTGCTGGCGCATGTCGCCGACATCCGAAGCCCTGCGCGAGAGCTTTCGCAGCGGCGAGGACATCCACGCGCGCACCGCCAGCGAGGTGTTTCGCGTGCCGATGCAGGGCATGGATGCGGCGACGCGGCGGCGCGCGAAGGCGATCAATTTCGGCATCATCTACGGCATCAGCGCGTTCGGCCTGGGGCGGCAGCTGCAGATCGAGCCGCAGATGGCGCGGCTGTACATCGAGGCGTATTTCGAACGCTATCCCGGCATCCGCGCCTACATGGAGCGCACGCGCGAGGAGGCGCGGATGCACGGCTATGTG
This sequence comes from uncultured Pseudomonadota bacterium, assembly GCA_963758455.1. Classification (GTDB taxonomy): domain Bacteria; phylum Pseudomonadota; class Alphaproteobacteria; order Acetobacterales; family Acetobacteraceae; genus CAVRQM01. Next base: position 817,285 of record CAVWVK010000002.1, read on the forward strand.
CTGACCCCGTTCGGCCGGCGCTGCTGGATCCCGGGCATCGCCGACCGCAACCCCGCGGCGCGCGGCTACGCCGAGCGGCAGGCGATCAACGCGCCGCTGCAAGGCGGCGCCGCGGACGTCATCAAGCGCGCGATGGTGCGCCTGCCCGCCGCGTTGCGCGCGGCCGGACTGTCGGCGCGGCTGCTGCTGCAGGTGCATGACGAGTTGCTGTTCGAGGCGCCCGAGGCGGAGGCGTCCGCGCTGGCGACGGTGGCGCGCGCGGTAATGGAGGGGGCGGCCGAGCTGTCGGTGCCGCTGGTGGTCGAGACGGGGCAGGGCCGGTCGTGGGCGCCGGCGCATTGACGGCGCGGCTGGCTACTCCCGCGTCGGCCCGTCAAAAAACTCCCGCATCTTGTCGAAGAACCCGTGGCTCTCCGGGCTGCCGGGCGCGTGGTTCTCGGCCTCGGCCTCGAACGCCTCCAGCAACTCGCGCTGGCGGCGGGTGAGCTGCTGCGGGGTTTCGACCGCGACCTGGATCTGCATGTCGCCACGCCCCGGCCGGCGCGGGTCGGTGAAACCCTTGCCGCGCAGGCGCAACAGGTCGCCGGTCTGGGTGCCGGGCGGGATCTTGACCCGCTGCCTGCTGCCGTCGATCACCGGCACCTCGATCTCGCCGCCCAGTGCCGCGAGCGTCATGCGCAGCGGCACGCGGCAGAACACGTGCGGCCCCTCGCGCTGAAAGATCGGGTGCGGCCGCACGCCGACATGCACGTACAGGTCGCCGGCCGGCGCGCCGGCGCTGCCGGCCTCGCCCTGGCCGGCCATGCGGATCTTCATGCCGTCCTCGATGCCGGCGGGGATCGGCACTTCGATGGCGCGCTCGCGCTGCACCGTGCCGGCGCCGCGGCAGATGCGGCACGGGTTGCGCACCACGCGCCCCTGGCCGTTGCAGGTCGGGCAGGTGCGCTCGACCACGAAGAACCCCTGCTGCGCGCGCACCTTGCCGTGGCCGGCGCAGGTCGGGCAGATCTCGGCGCCCTTGTCGCGACTTCTCCGAGCCGGTGCCGGCGCACGCCTCGCACACGACGCGGGTCGGCACGCGCAGGTTGACCTTCACGCCGGAGAACGCCTCCGTCAGGTCGATCTCCGCGCTCACGCGGACATCGGCGCCGCCGCGCGGCCCGCGTGGGTTGCCGCGGCGGCCGCCCATGAACTCGCCGAACATCTGGTCGAAGATGTCGCCGATGCCGCCCGAGCCGAAATCGAAGCCGCCGGCGCCGGGACCGCCGCCGCCCTCGAATGCCGCGTGGCCGAAACGGTCATAGGCGGCGCGCTTCTGATCGTCCTTCAGGACGTCATAGGCCTCGTTCAGCTCCTTGAACTTCGCGTCGGCCTTCTTGTCACCCGGGTTGCGGTCGGGATGGCACTGCATCGCCAGCTTGCGATACGCCTTCTTGAGCTCGTCGGCGCTTGCCTCCCGAGCCACGCCGAGCGTTGCGTAATAGTCCTGCTTCGCCATCCCAGCCCCTACGCGGCCCCGCCTCCAACGGCCAGGGTGCCGCCGTCAGCCAATCAACGCGGCCATGAACACATTGACAGGGCGCCCGCCTTCATCGAAGCGCGGACGCCCTGCTTTCAGTCACGCATCGGCATAAGCCTGACTGGCTCAGGCCGACTTCTTCTTGTCGTCGACTTCCTCGAACTCGGCATCGACCACGCGATCGTCGTTGGCGGTGCCGCCCGCCTGCGGGCCGGCCTCGGCGCCAGCCTCCGCGCCCGCCGCGCCTTCTGCTCCGCCTTGCGCCTTGTACATCGCCTCGCCGACCTTCATCGCCGACTGGCTCAACCGCTCGGTCGCCTGCTTCAGCGCGTCGGCGTCTTGGCCCTCCATCGCCGAGCGCGCGGCCGCCAGCGCCGCTTCCGCCTCGCCCTTGTCCTGCGCCGCGATCTTGCCTTCGTTCTCGTGCAGCAGCTTGTCGACCTGGTGGATCAAGGCGTCCGCCTGGTTGCGCGCCTCGACGAACTCGCGGCGCTTCTTGTCGCTTTCCGCGTTCGCCTCGGCCTCGCGCACCATCGCCTGGATGTCGGCCTCCGACAGGCCGCCGCTGGCCTGGATGCGGATCTGCTGCTCCTTGCCGGTCGCCTTGTCGCGCGCCTGCACCGAGACGATGCCGTTGGCGTCGATGTCGAACGTCACCTCGATCTGCGGCACGCCGCGCGGCGCCGGCGGGATGCCGACCAGGTCGAACTGGCCCAGCGCCTTGTTGTCGGCCGCCATCTCGCGCTCGCCCTGATAGACCTTGATGGTCACGGCGGTCTGGCCGTCATCGGCGGTGGAGAAGGTCTGGCTTTTCTTGGTCGGGATCGTGGTGTTGCGCTCGATCAGCCTGGTGAACACGCCGCCCAGCGTCTCGATGCCCAGCGACAGCGGCGTCACGTCCAGCAGCAGCACGTCCTTCACGTCGCCCTTCAGCACCGCGCCCTGCACCGCGGCACCGATCGCCACCACCTCGTCCGGGTTGACGTTGCGCGCCGGCTCGCGGCCGAAGAACTGCTTGACCTGCTCGATGACCTTCGGCATCCGCGTCATGCCGCCGACCAGGATCACCTCCTCGATCTCGCTGGCCTTGACGCCGGCATCCTTCAGTGCCGCGCGGCACGGGCCGAGCGTGCGGGTGATAAGATCGTCGACCAGGCTCTCCAGCTTCGCGCGCGTCAGCTTCATCACCAGATGCTTCGGCCCGGAGGCGTCGGCGGTGATGAACGGCAGGTTGATCTCGGTCTCCTTGCTCGACGACAGCTCGATCTTCGCCTTCTCGGCGGCTTCCTTCAGCCGCTGCAAGGCGAGCTTGTCGCGGCGCAGGTCGATGCCCTGGTCGCGCTTGAACTCGTCGGCCAGATAGTCGATCACCCGCAGGTCGAAATCCTCGCCGCCGAGGAAGGTGTCGCCGTTGGTGGATTTCACCTCGAACACGCCGTCGCCGATTTCCAGCACCGAGATGTCGAACGTGCCGCCGCCGAGGTCATAGACCGCGATGGTGCCGCCCTTCTTCTTGTCCATGCCGTAGGCGAGTGCCGCCGCGGTCGGCTCGTTGATGATGCGCAGCACTTCGAGGCCGGCGATCTTGCCGGCATCCTTGGTGGCCTGGCGCTGGCTGTCGTTGAAATATGCCGGAACGGTGATGACTGCTTGGGCCACCTTCTCGCCGAGATAGGCCTCGGCCGTCTCCTTCATTTTGCCGAGGATGAAGGCGCTGATCTGGCTCGGCGCGTATTTCTCGCCGCGCGCCTCGACCCAGGCGTCGCCGTTGTCGCCGCGGACGATGGCGTACGGCACCATCGACTTGTCCTTGGCGACCAGCGGATCGTCGTAGCGGCGGCCGATCAGGCGCTTGACCGCATAGATGGTGTTGGTCGGGTTGGTGACGGCCTGCCGCTTGGCCGACTGGCCCACCAGCCGCTCGCCGCTGTCGCTGAAGGCGACGATCGAGGGGGTGGTGCGCGCGCCCTCGCTGTTCTCGATCACGCGGACATCCTTGCCCTCCATGATCGCGACGCAGGAATTGGTGGTGCCCAGGTCGATGCCGATGACCTTGCTCATGCGATGCTCCTGTGTGGCGGAACGCGGGAGGCCCGAAGCACCGCCCGGTTCCCCGTGATGTGGGAAAATCAGCCCCGGATATGCGCAGCCGGCCGCCTCGGGGCAAGAGCGGCGGGCTTGGGAATTTGCCGGCGGAGGTTACGCCCCAAGGTTACGCGGTGGTGTCAAGCCGCCCACCCGCGCCGACGGTCGCGGGGGCGCGCGCCACCACCACCATCGCCGGCTTCAGCAGCCGCCCGTTCAGCGTCCAGGCCGGAGTCCAGGCCTGGATCACGGTGCCGGGAGGGTGTTCGGCGGTCTCCTGCTCGCCCATCGCCTGATGCAGGTTGGGATCGAACATCGCGCCGGTGGGATCGACGCGCCGGATGCCGTTGCGCTCCAGGATCGCCACGAAGCTGCGTTCGATCCCGGCGAACCCCTCGCGCAGACGTGTCGCCAGCTCCGGCTCGCCCGGCTGGGGGGGCGGGATGCTGTCCAGGCCGCGGCTGCAGGTTTTCGGCTGCCTCCGCCACGTCGCGGGCGAATTTCTGCACCGCGAACTGCCGGGTCTCGTCGATCTCGCGGCGGGCGCGGGCGCGGGCGTTCTGGTCTTCCGCCTCGGCGCGCACCCAGCGATCCTTGTAGTCGTCGCGTTCGGCCTCAAGCTCGGCGATGCGGGCGGATGCCGCCTGCATCAGTTCGTCGGCGGCGTCTGGGAGGCGCCACCTGGGCGGGCGGCGCGTCGGAAAACGGAATGTCGCTGCTCATGGCGCGGGAGGTAGGGGACGCGCGCGCCCGGAGACAAGGCGGCTTGCGGACGACGGTCGCGATGATATACTTATCGACCGATATCGTGTATATCATGTCGCGGAGCCGGACGATGCAGGTGGCGAAGTGGGGGAACAGCCTGGCGGTTCGCCTGCCGGTGGCCGTGGTGCGGGAGCTCGGGCTGAAGGAAGGCGACGAGGTCGAGCTGCGCCCGGCCGGGCCCGGGGCGCTGGAGGTCGCGCGCGAGATGTCCCGCGAGGCGGCGATCGCGCAGCTCAAGCGCATCCGTGAAGGGGTGAGATTGCCGCCCGACTACAAGTTCAATCGCGAGGAGCTGCATGAGGAGGAGTAGGCCGTTCCTGGATACCGACGTCCTGGTCTACGCCTATGTCGAGGATGATCGCCGCACCGGCCAAGCCACGGCGATCCTGGCACGGGGCGGAATGGTCAGCGTGCAGATCCTGGGCGAGTTCGCCGCCGTCGCGCGTCGCAAGCTGCGCCTCGGCGACGCCAGGACGGACGCGGCGATTGCCAACCTGCTGTCGTTGTGTCCTGCGCCGGCTCGTGGTCGACCTCGCGACCTTTCACGACGCGCGCGCGGTCGCCAGCCCGCTATGGCTACCAGCAGTTCGACGCGCAGATCATCGCGTCGGCGCTGCTCGCGGGTTGCGGCGAGCTGCTGTCGGAGGACATGCAGCACGGCCAGGTGATCGACGGAAAGCTGACCATCCGCAACCCGTTTCTGGGCGACTAGGCTCTACCCGTCCAGCAGTCCGCGCGCGAACCCGTTGTGCCGCTCGATCAGCCGGCGCAGGTCGAGGCCGACCAGCGCCCCGTCGCGCGCCACCACGCGGCCATCGATGACGCTGAGCGACACGCTGGCCGGCGCGCAGAACAGCAGGGCGGCCACCGGATCATGGCCGGCGCCGGCGAAGCCGATGGCGCGGGTGTCGAACGCCACGAAGTCCGCCGCCATGCCGGGTGCCAGGTGGCCGATGTCGTCGCGCCCCAGCACCTCCGCGCCGCCGCGCGTGGCCAGCGCCAGGGTCTGCCGCGCGTTCAGCGCCGACTGGCCGTGGCCGACGCGCTGCAGCAGCATCGCCTGACGCGCCTCGCCCAGCATATGCCCGGCATCGTTCGACGCGCTGCCGTCCACGCCCAGCCCGACGCGCGCGCCGGCATCGAGCAGGGCACGGACCGGCGCGATGCCGGACGCCAGCCGCATGTTCGAGCACGGACAATGCGCGACGCCGGTGGCGGTGCGCGCGAACAGCGCGATGCCCGCCCCGTCCAGCTTCACGCAGTGCGCGTGCCACACATCCGCGCCCACCCAGCCGAGGTCCTCGGCGTATTCCGCCGGATGTCATGCCGAACTTCTCGCGGCTGTAGGCGACGTCGCCGGCATTCTCGGCCAAATGCGTGTGCAGGCGGACTCCGTATTGCCTCGCCAGGGCGGCCGAATTCGCGCATCAGGTCTCGGCTGACCGAGAATGGCGAGCAGGGTGCCACGCCGATGCGCAGCATCGAGCAGGGCGCGGGATCGTGGAACGCCTCGATGACGCGCCGCGTGTCGGACAGGATGGCGTCCTCGCCGTTCCACCAGGCTGTCGGGGGGCAGGCCGCCGCTGCTCTCGCCGACGCTCATGCTGCCGCGCGTCGGGATGAAACCGCATCCCGATCTCGCGCGCGGCCGCGATGCTGTCGTCCAGCCGGCAGCCGTTCGGGTAGACGTAGAGATGGTCGCTGCTGGTGGTGCAGCCGGACAGGATCAGCTCGGCCATCGCGGTCAGCGTGGCGGCGTGCAGCACCTCGGGCGTCAGCCGCGCCCAGACCGGATACAGCGCCCGCAGCCACGCGAACAGATCGCCGTCCTGTGCGGCCGGCACCGCGCGCGTCAGGCTCTGGAACATATGATGATGCGTGTTTACCAGCCCGGGCAGCACCACGTGGCCGGACAGGTCGATCACCTCGTCGGCCGTCGCCGGCAGGTCCGCCGTGGGGCCGACCTGCTCGATGCGATTGCCGCGCGCCAGGATGGCGCCGTCGGCGATCTCGCGCCGCGCCTCGTCCATCGTCACCACGACGCGCGCATGACGCGCCAGCAGTGTCCGTTCGGGGTTCGACATGGCGTTCAGGCCTCCGCGCCGTGGGCGGCTTCGGAGAGCTCCGCCTGCGTCGCCTCCAGCGACTTGCGTGCCGTTGAAATACAGGTTCAGCAGCACGGCGGCGACGGTGGCCAGCAGGATGCCGCTGTGCAGCACGGTGCCGGCGGTGGGCGGCAACTGTGCGAAGAACTTCGGCGACAGCATCGGGATCATGCCGACGCCGATGCTGATGGCGACGATGTACAGGTTGTAGCGGTTGCGCTCGTAGTTGACCTGGGCGAGGATGCGGATGCCGGTCGCGGCCACCATGCCGAACATCACGATGCCGGCGCCGCCGAGCACGAACTGCGGCACCGAGGCGACCACGGTGGCCAGCTTCGGCACCAGGCCCAGCGTCACCAGCATCGCACCGCCCATCGCCGTGACCCAGCGGCTGCGCACGCCGGTGATGCCGACCAGTCCGACGTTCTGCGAGAACGAGGTGTACGGGAAAGTGTTGAACAAGCCACCGATCATGGTGCCGAGCCCGTCGGTCAGCAGCCCGCGCGTGAGGTCGCGCTGCGTCACCGGGCGGCCCACGATCTCGCCGATGGCCAGGAACATGCCGGTGGATTCGACCATCGTCACGACGATGACCAGGCACATGGTGACGATCGGCAGCACCCCGAAGCGCGGCGGCCCGAACGCGAACGGATAGACCGCGGCCACCCAGGGCGCGTCATGCAGCCCGGCAAAACTGACCTGGCCCAGCGCCAGTGCCGCCAGGAAGCCGATCACGATGCCCAGCAGCACCGCGATGTTGGCGAGGAAGCCGCGCAGGTATTTGGTGATGAGCAGGATGCACACCAGCACGCCGAGCGCCACGGCCAGGTACAGCGGCGCGCCGTAGTTCGGATTGCCGAAACCGCCGGCGGCCCAGTTGACCGCGACCTCCATCAGCGAAATGCCGATCACCGCGATCACCGTGCCGGTGACGACAGCCGGAAACAGCGGCAGCAGCCGGCTGAAGAACGGCGCGATCAACATGCCGAACAGGCCGGAGGCGATGATCGCGCCGTAGATGTCCGCCAGCCCGAGGCCGGGGCTGGTGGCAATGGCGATCATCGGGCTGACCGAGGCGAAGGTGACGCCCATCATGATCGGCAGGCGGATGCCGAAGCCCCAGACGCCGACCGACTGGATCAGGGTCACGATGCCGGCGGCGAACAGGTCGGCGTTTATCAGCAGCGCCACCTGCGGCTTGGGCAGGTGCATGACCGCGCCCAGGATCAGCGGCACCGCGATGGCGCCCGCGTACATCACCAGCACATGCTGCAAGCCCAGCGCCAACAGCTTGGGCGGCGCGGGCACTTCCTCGACGGGATCGGCAGGGGGCAGCATCGCGACGGCGGCGGCTTGCGTCCCGACGGTTGCGGGCACGGCGATGGTCGAGTCGGACATTCTTCGCTCCCTCGTCTTTTTATGGCGGCGCCCCTGCTATGCGTCGGCGATCCGATCGTGCAGCCGCAGCAGGGCGATGCGGTCTATCTGGCGCAGGCACTCTTGCAGTTCCGCGTCGCGCGCATCGCCGGCGACCCGTTGCGCGAGGGCCGCGATGATGCTGGCGCGGCTGTGGCCGCGCACGGCAATGATGAACGGAAAGCCGAACTTCGCGACGTACTCGGCATTGAGCTGCGTCAGGCGCGCAAGCTCCTCCGGCGAGCAGCGATCCAGGCCGACGCCGCCCTGCTCGCGCTCGGAGGCTTCGGTCAGCTCGCCCCGCGCCGCCGCCCGCCCGGCGAGTTGCGGATGCGCGCGCACCAGCGCCAGTTGCGCCGCCGGGCCGCACGCCGCGACCGCGCGGGACAGTGCCGCGTGCAGGCTGTCCAGCGTCGCGAACGGGCGCGCGGCCCAGGCCGCCTCCGCCACCCAGGGCGAATGTTCGTAGATGCCGTCGAGCGCGGCGACGAACTCGCCCTGCGACAAAGCCGACAACTCGGCGACCGTCATGCGGGCCCGCCCGCGTCCGTGGCAAGCAGGTCGTGCAGCGTGAGCGCGATGACTTCGGTCGCCTTGTGCAGATCCGATAGCGGCAGGCGCTCGTCGGCGCGGTGGGCGTTCGCCTCCTGAATGGTGTGCGGGCCGGCGCCGTACAGCACGACCGGCACGCCCGCCGCGGCGTAGTGGCGCGCGTCGGTGTACAGCGGCACACCTTTCGCCATCACGGTCTCGCCCATCACCTCCGTCGCGCGCGCGCACAGCAGCGCCGTCAGGCGGTGGCCGCCGGCCTGCGGCACCAGCGGTTCGGCCAGCAGGATGCGGCGCACGGTCACGCGCGCCCGCGGGAAGGCCTTTGCCGCGCCGGCGATCACGCGGTTGAGTTCCGCCTCGACCTCGGCCGGGTTCTCCTCGGGAATGATGCGGCGGTCCAGACGCAGCGTGACGCGGTCGGGCACCACGTTGGTGTTGATGCCGCCGCTTATCAGCCCGACCGTCATCTGCGGACTGCCGATGCCCGCGATGCGCGACCGCCGCTCCGCCAGGCCGGGCCGCCAGGCATACAGCGCCGACAGCACCGCGTTCGCCGCCTCCAGCGCGTCGATGCCGGTGTCCGGCTGGGCCGCGTGCGCCGAGCGGCCGTCGACCTGCACCTCCAGATGCAGGCAGCCGTTATGCGCATCGACCACGGCGTAGGAAAAGCCGGCGCCGATCGCCAGGTCTGGGCGGCTGATGCCCTCGCGGAGCAGTAGCGCCGGGCCGATCTCGCCGCCGGATTCCTCGTCGTAGGTGAGATGCAGCTCGACCGTGCCGCCAAGCCGCGTCCCCGCCTGCCGCAGCGCCAGCAGCGCCCACACATAGGTCGCGAAATCCGACTTCGAGACCGCGACGCCGCGGCCATACATCCAGCCGTCCACCACCGCCGCTCCGTACGGGTCTTGCGTCCACCCGTCGCCCGGCGGCACCACGTCGCCATGCGCGTTCAGCGCCACCACCGGGCCGTCGCCGAAGCGGTGGCGGACGACCAGGTTGGTGGCGCTGACCATGCCGCAGCCGCGCACCAGATCGGCCGCGACGGGATGGCGCTCGACCGTCAGCCCAAGCGTCTCGATCAGCGCGGCCGCGTGCTCGGCATGGGCCGCGCAATCACCGGGCGGATTGTCCGACGGCATCCGCACGAGCTGCGCCAGGAACCGGATCTGCGCCGGCTGCTCGCGTGCGAGAAAATCGCGGATGGCCTGGATGTCGGATGGCGGCATGGTCATTCCTCGCGGGCGGTGGCGGGTCGGAAGGCACGCAGGAAGCGGCACAGCACATCCAGCGCGCACGCCGCGTCCTCGGCGGTGATCAACTCGGCCGGGTTGTGGCTGATGCCGCCGGCGCAGCGGACGAACAGCATTCCGACCGGGCAGAGGGCGGCCATCGCCATCGCATCGTGCCCGGCGCCGCTGGGCAGATGCAGCGGCCGGATGCCGGCCGACGCGACCGCTTCCGCAAGCTGCTGTTGCAGCCAGGGCGCGCAGGGCGTCGCGGCGGCCTCATGCGTGCGCGTCATCGCGAGCGTGGCGCCGTGCGCGGCGGCGATGGCGGCCAGGTCGCGCTCGATCCGCGCCCCGGCGTCGCGCCGCGTGGCGTCGTCCGCCGCGCGCAGGTCGATGCTGAAATCCACGGCGGCGGGAATGATGTTCACCGCCCCCGGCCGCGCCGCGATGCGCCCGACCGTGCCCACCAGACCCGGCGTGTCGCGGGCGAGGCGGTTGACCGCGACGATCATCTCCGCCGCCGCCGCCAGGGCGTCGCGGCGCATGGCCATCGGCACGGTCCCGGCATGGCCGGCCTCGCCGCCGATGGCGACCGCGAACCGGGTGGCGCCGCTGATCGCGGTAACGATGCCGACCGGGAGCGCCTGCTGCTCCAGCACCGGGCCTTGCTCGATGTGCAGCTCGACATAGCCGGCGACGGCCGCCGGATCACGGCCGATCCGCGTCGCCCGCTCGGGATCGCCGCCGAATGCGGCCAGCGCGTCGCGCAGCACGACGCCGTCGGCGTCGCGCACGTCCAGCGCCGCCGCGTCCAGCGTGCCGGCCACCGCGCGCGAGCCGGTGAGCGTCGCGGGGAAGCGCACGCCCTCCTCGTCGCCGAACGCGATGACCTCGATGGCGCAGGGCAGCCGCGTGCCCGCCGCGTGCAGCCCGGCCACGGCGGCGATCGCCGCGACCACGCCGAAATTGCCGTCGTAGCGCCCGGCGTCGCGCACCGTGTCGATATGCGAGCCGAGCAGCAGCGCCGGCGCGCCCGTCGCGGCGCCGGCGTAGCGGCCGACGACGTTGCCCACGGCGTCGATCCCCGCCTGCATTCCGGCTTGCCGCATCCATGCTTGCACCAGCAGCGTGGCCTGGACATGCGCGGGAGAGAGATACAGGCGCGTGAGCGCGCCCGGCTCGTCGGTGCAGCGTGCCAGCTCCGCCAGCCGCTCCATCATCGCCTGCGCCGGCGTCGCGGTCATTGCCATTCCTCCCGCTTGCATCAGAAGCAGAATTGCCCATTCATGTCACGAGCGATTTTGCACTATCGGCGTCCACGCGATCGCATGACGACAGTATATGCGCCGGCTTATATGCGGCATTGCTTATCCCGCGGATTACACCACACGGACTGAAACTGTTCGCTATAGTGACGGCGGATGCGAGGAGACGCGGCGATGGGAAAGCTCACGACGCATGTGCTGGACACCGCGCATGGCCGGCCGGCCGAGGGCGTGCGGATCGTGCTGCACGCCCGAGGCGCGCAGGCCGGGGTGCTGCGCGAGGCGACCACCAACGCCGACGGCCGCTGCGACCGGCCGCTGCTGGAGGGCGACGCGCTGCTGGCCGGCGAGTACGAGCTGGTGTTCTTCATCGGCGACTATTTCGCGGCCCTGGGCGTGGCGCAGCCGGCGCCGCGATTCCTCGATGAGGTGGTGCTGCGCTTCGGCGTGGCCGACCCGGCGCAGCACTATCACGTGCCGCTGCTGGCATCGCCGTTCGGCTTCAGCACCTATCGCGGCAGCTAGGGAGCGGCTCGGATGGACGGGTATTTCGGCGAGTGGCTGGGGTTGCTGCTGCGCTGGTTCCACGTGGTCGCGGCGATCGCGTGGATCGGGGAATCGTTCTATTTCGTCATGCTCGACAACAGCCTGAAGCGGCCGCTCGACCAGGCGGCGCGTGATCGCGGCGTGTCGGGCGAATTGTGGGCGGTGCATGGCGGCGGCTTCTACAACTCGCAGAAATACCTGGTCTCGCCGCCGCGGATGCCGGACGACCTGCATTGGTCGAAATGGAAATCCTACGCGACCTGGCTCTCCGGCTTCTCGCTGTTCACCGTGCTGTACCTGCTGCAACCAACGACGTTCCTGATCGACCCCAGCGTGGCCGACATCCCGCCCGGGTTCGCCGCGCTGCTGGCGGTAGGATTCCTCGGCATCGGCTGGGCGGTCTACGACGTGCTGTGCCACGCGCTTTCGCGACACGAGCGGGCGCTCGGTATCGCGGTGGGCTGCATGGTGCTGCTGTGGGACGTCGCGGCCACGCATCTGTTCTCCGGCCGCGCGGCGTTCCTGATCGTCGGCGCCTCGATGGCCACGATCATGACCGCGAACGTGTTCTTCGTCATCATCCCCGGCCAGCGGATGATGGTCGATGCGCTGTCGCGGGGCGAGACGCCGGACCCGGAGCCGGGCAAGCAGGCCAAGCAGCGGTCGGTCCACAACACCTATTTCACGCTGCCCGTCGTGTTCACGATGATTAGCAACCACTACGCGATGGCCTATAGCGGCGCGCAAAGCTGGGCGATTCTGGCGATCATCATGCTGGCCGGCGCGCTGATCCGGCAGTATTTCGTGCTGCGCCATGTCGGGCGCGAGGTGTGGGCGCTGCCGGTGTCGGGCGCCGTGCTGATCGCGGTGGCGATGATCTGGCTGGCGCCGCCCGGCACGCTGTCCCCCGCGCGCCAGGCCGACGCCGGCCCGGCGCCGGTCACGGTGGCCGACATCCAGCCGATCATTGCCCGGCGCTGCGTCGAATGCCATTCGGCGCACCCGACCCTGATCGCCGCGGCACCCGAGGGGATCAAGTTCAACACCGCGGACGAGATCGCGGCCAACGCCCCGCGCATCTTCGCGCAGGCGGTGCAGGCCAAGGCGATGCCGCTGGGCAACGTCACCGGCATGACGGATTCCGAACGGGGGAAGATCGCCCAGTGGATCGAGGGCGGCGCGGCGCGGTAGCATGGCGGACTGATGCGGCGAGGCCCCCACCTGCTCCCTCTCCCTCGGGAGAGGGCCGGGGTGAGGGCCACGCCGACCCGGAGGCGCCGCATGTGACCGAACCGAAGCCCGCTCTGGACATCTATCTGCTGCGCGTGCTGGCCACCTTGCTGGCCGAGGGCAGCGTCACCCGCACCGCCGTCCGGTTGGACCAGTCGCAGCCCGCGATCAGCGCCGCGTTGCGACGGTTGCGCGACATCATCGGCGATCCACTGCTGGTGCGCGGGAAATCCGGCATGGTGCCGACGCAGCGGGGTGCGGCGCTGCTGGAGCCGGCGCGCAACGCGCTGCGCGAAATCGAGCGGATCGTGGGCCAGCCGGCCGCGTTCGACGCGGCAAGCTCGGCACGCAGCTTTCGCATCGGCTCGCCCGACTACCTGAACGTGCTGTTCCTGCCGACCGTCGTCGAGCTGTTCCGCGGCCAGGCGCCGGCGGCGGAGCTCGAATGGCACTCGCTGGGGCCGAACTTCGACTACGAACGGGCGCTGGAGAGCGGCGCGCTGGACATCGTCATCGGCAACTGGCCGGAACCGCCCGAAAGCCTGTCGCGCGACACCCTGTTCGCCGACCGGATGGTGTGCCTGATGTCGCGCCAGCACGGGCTGGCCGACGCGCCGTTGACCCGCGAGCAGTACCTGGCGGCGGCGCATCTGGCGCCGACACCCTATTCGCCGACGCAGCGCGGCATCGTCGACCTGCACCTCGCCCGCGAGCGCCTCAAGCGGCGCGTGGTCGTCACCATTCCGTATTTCACCCTGGCGCCGTACGTGCTGATGCAGTCCGATCTGCTGTTCACCACCACGGCGTTCTTCGCGGAATACTACGCGGGCTTCCTGCCGCTGACCGTGGCGGAATGCCCGATCGCCTTTCCGCCGATGCAGTACTACCAGCTTTGGCACGAACGCGCCGAGCACTCGCCGGATGTGCGCTGGCTGGCCGGGATCGTGCGGCAGGCTACGCGAAAGCTGCTGTCCGCGCAGGGACGCAGTCCAGGCTGAGCGCGGTGCTGCGTCCCGCGACATAGGTGGCGGCGATCGAGCGGTCGTCGCCCATCGTCATCAGCACGAACAATTCCTCCTCCAGGTTGCCGTCGACCGCGTCCATGCGATGCGCCATCGCCGGCGTGGCGCGCGAGTCGAGCACCACCAGATCGGCCTCGTGCCCGACCTCGATGCTGCCGACGCGATCGGCCAGATCCAGCGCCTCGGCGTTGCCCCGCGTGATCGACCAGAACGCCTGCGCTGCGGGAAAGCTCTGGCCGCGCAGTTGCAGCACCTTGTAGGCCTCCGCGGCGGTGCGCAGCATGGAATAGCTGGTGCCGCCGCCGACATCGGTTGCCAGCGCCACGCGCACCGGCGTCGCGCGGTCACGCAGCCGCGCCAGGTCGAACAGGCCGGAGCCGAGGAACAGGTTCGAGGTGGGGCAGAACACCGCGACCGAGCGGGTCGCCGCCAGCAAATCCACCTCCGCTGCGTCCAGATGGAGGCAGTGGCCCAGCAGCGAGCGCGGGCCGAGCAGCCCGTAATGGTGGTAGATCGCGGCGTAGCTGCCGGCCCAGGGGAACAGGCTGTTTGCCATCGCGATCTCGGCCGGGTTCTCGCTCAGGTGCGTCTGCACGTGCAGATCCGGGTAGTCGCGCAGCAGGCCGCCGGCCGCCTCGAGCTGCGCCTCGGTCGAGGTGAGCGCGAAACGCGGCGTCAGCGCGTAGCCTTGGCGGCCGCGGCCGTGCCAGCGTTGCAGCAGCGCCTCGCTCTCGCGCGCGCCGCGTTCGGCGGTGTCGAGCAGCCCCGCCGGCGCATTGCGGTCCATCAGCACCTTGCCGGCGATCATCCGCGTGCCGCGCCGCTCGCTTTCGGCGAAGAACGCATCCACCGATTCCGGATGCACGGTGCAGTAGACGGCGGCCGTGGTGGTGCCGTTGCGCAGCAGCTCGTCGAGAAAGAACCGCGCGAGGCGCTCGGCCACCGCCGGATCGCGCAGCCGCTGCTCCTCGGGAAAGGTGTAGCGGCTGAGCCAATCGAGCAGTTGCGTGCCGTACGAGGCGATCACCCGGGTCTGCGGGTAATGCACGTGCGCGTCGATGAAGCCGGGCAGCACCAGGCCATCGGGATGGTGGTCGACGGCGACGCCCGGCGGCAGGGTGGGCAGCAGGTCGGCCGCCTCGCCCACCGCGCGGATCAGGCCATCCTGCATCGCCACCAGGCCGTCGGCGATGCAGCGATGGCTGGCGGCGCCGGTTGCGGACGGGTCGGCGGAAAAGGTCAGCACCCGCCCGCGCACGGCGGTGATCGGACCGGCCATCGCATCCGCCATGACGCATCCCCCCATCGAACGCGCCAGCCTACACGCCGCGGCGGTGGCCGGCACGGCGCCTTTCGCTTGCAGAACCTTCCAAAGAAACCGAACAATGCGCCGGGAGGCGGCATGTCCCTGCTGGAGAACATCCAGACCTTCGTGCGCGCGGTCGATCTGGGCGGCATGTCGGCCGCCGCGCGGCAGTTGCGCCTGTCGCCGGCGATGGTCAGCCACCGCTTGCAGCAGCTCGAGGCGCATCTGGGCGTGCGGCTGCTCAACCGCACCACCCGGGCGTTGCAGCTCACCGAGGCGGGGGCCGCCTACTACGAGGCCTGCCAGGAGGTGCTGCGTGCCGTCGAGCAGGCCGAGAGCGTGGTGTTCGACGCCGGCGGCGTGCCGGCCGGCAGCATTCGCGCCAGCGCGCCGCTGGGCCTGGGGCGGCGAGTGATCGCGCCGCTGCTGCCGCGCTTCTGCGCCCTGCACGAGCGCATCTCGGTGCGGCTGCGGCTGTCCGACCACCTGCTCGACCTGCTGCGCGAGGCGGTCGATGTGGCGGTGCGCCTGGCGGTGCTGACCGACACCAGCCTGGTCGCCCGCAAGATCGCCGACTGCCCGCGCATCCTGTGCGCCGCCCCCGCCTATCTGGAGGCGCACGGCACGCCGCTGGCGCCCGACGACCTGTTCCGCCACCAGTGCCTGCTGCTGCGCTATCCCGGCGCGCAGCAATACCGCTGGACGTTGCAGGGCGCGGACGGGCCTGCCACGTTGCACGTCGGCGGCCGGCTGGACGCCGACGACGGCGACGTGCTGACCGATTGGGCGGTGCAGGGGCTGGGGATCACGCTGAAGCCGGTGTTCGAGGTGGCCGAGCACCTCCGCCGCGGCCGGCTGCGCCCGGTGCTGCTGGCGACCCCGCCGGTGCCGGCCACGCTGGCGGTGGTCTATCCGCACCGCCGGCTGCTGGCCGCCAAGGTGCGGGCGCTGGCGGATTTCCTGGTGGCCGAGCTGGCCCCGGTGGTGGCCGCCGCCCACGCCAGCGTCGAGCTGGCGGCTTTCGCCTGACCCGCTATTGTTCGGGATCCTTGTAAGCTGCTTCCAAGATCGCGTTCGTGACGCGGCCCCGGCCGCGTGGTCTTATCGCCGGGTCGGAAGCCGCAATCTCGCCCTTCAAGAGACGAGCGAGGCACCGCCACGGGCTGGGAGGCCCGTCCGCCGTACCCATTTGCCGTATCATGCCGTGCCGTCCGGCCGCATCCGCGCGCCGGGTCTGGCGAAGGAGGCCCGCGTCATGCGCGACCATGTCCGCTTCCTGCTTGGCCACGAGACGGTGACGCTGTCGGCGTTCGACCCGACGCACACCGTGCTCGACTGGCTGCGCGGCGCCCGCCGGCTGACCGGCACCAAGGAGGGCTGCAACGAAGGCGATTGCGGCGCCTGCACCGTGGTTGTGGCGCGGCCCGACGGGGAACGGCTGCGCTACCAGGCGGTGAATGCCTGCATCCAGCTCGTCGGCACCCTGGACGGCTGCCAACTTCTCACGGTCGAGCACCTGAAGCGCGACGACGGCGCGCTGCACGCCGCACAGCAGGCGATGGTGGATTGCCACGGGTCGCAGTGCGGGTTCTGCACGCCCGGCTTCGTGATGTCGCTGTTCGCGCTGCTGAAATCCGTGCCGCAAATGCCGACCGAGCAGGCGATCGACGATGCGCTGGCCGGCAATCTGTGCCGCTGCACCGGCTACGCGCCGATCGTGCGGGCCGCCGAGCGGATGTACGCGCTGCATGACGGCGATGGCTTCGCCGCGCGCGAGGCCGAGACGCTGGCGCGGTTGCGGGCGCTGGACGATGGCGCGGGCGTGCATGTTTGGAGCGAGGCCGGCGCGTTCTTCGCGCCCGCGACGGTGGCCGAGCTCGCCGAGGTGCTGCTGGCCCATGAGCGGGCCACCGTCGTCGCCGGCTGCACCGACGTTGGGCTGTGGATCACCAAGGCGCTGCGCCGGCCCAACCCGATCGTCTGGATCGGCCGCGTCGCCGCGATGCAACGCATCGAGCAGACCGCGACCTCGCTGGAGATCGGCGCGGGTGCCACCTACACGGCGGCCGGCCCGGCGCTGGCCGCGCTGTATCCCGACATGGGCGAGCTGCTGCGTCGGCTCGGCTCGGTGCAGGTGCGCAACATGGGCACGGTGGGCGGCAACATCGCCAACGGCTCGCCGATCGGTGACGCCACGCCGGCGCTGATCGCCGCTGGCGCCACCCTGCATTTGCGGCGCGGCGAGGCCACGCGCGCGATGCCGCTGGAGCGGTTCTTCGTGGCGTACGGTCGCCAGGACCGCGCGGCCGGAGAGTTCATCGAGCGCGTCAGCGTGCCGGTTCCGGCCGCCGGCACGCGCTATCGCGCCTATAAGGTGAGCAAGCGGTTCGACCAGGACATTACCGCCGTGCTCGGCGCCTTCCTGATCCGCGTCGCGGGCGGCGCGGTGGTCGAGGCGCGGCTGGCATTTGGCGGCATGGCGGGCACGCCGAAGCGCGCGGAGCACGCCGAGACGGCGCTGCTGGGACGGATCTGGAACGAGGCGGCGGTCGGTCACGCGCAGGCGGCGCTGGAACGCGACTTCCAGCCGCTCAGCGACATGCGCGCCAGTGCCGCCTATCGCATGGCCGTTGCGAAGAACCTGCTGCGCCGCCTGCTGATCGAGACCACGCGCGACGACGTGCCGACGCGGCTGGTTGGCGACAAGGAGCTGGCTCATGCTTGACCGCACCGATCCATCCGCCTTGCTGGGCGAGGCACTCCGCCTGCCGCTGCGCCATGACAGCGCACATAAGCATGTGGCAGGCGAGGCCGCCTACATCGACGATCTTCCGGAGCCGGAGGGGCTGCTGCATGTCTGCCTCGGCCTCGGTGAACGGGCGCACGCGCGCATCGTCTCGCTGGACCTGGACGCGGTGCGGGGCGCGCCCGGCGTGGTGGCGGTGCTGACCGGCCACGACGTGCCCGGGCAGAACGAAATCAGCCCGGTGGGCCTCGGCGACGAGCCGCTGCTCGCGACCGATCTCGTGCAGTTCGTGGGCCAGCCGATCTTCGCGGTGGCCGCGCGCACCCGCCGCGCCGCGCGCGAGGCGGCGCGGATGGGCGTCGTCGGCTACGAGGATTTGCCGCCGAAGCTGGATTTGGAGACCGCCCGCCGCGACCCGGTGCTGGTGACGGAGCCGCTGACCTTGCGGCGCGGCGACGCCGCGCGCGCGGTCGCCGAGGCGCCGCGCCGGATTTCGGGGCGCATGTGCGTCGGCGGGCAGGAGCATTTCTACCTCGAGGGGCAGGTGGCGCTCGCCGAGCCGGGCGAGGACGACGACATGCGCGTGCTGTCCTCGACCCAGCACCCCAGCGAGACGCAGCATCTGGTGGCGCGCGTGCTGGGCGTGCCCGATCATGCGGTGACGGTCGAGGTGCGGCGCATGGGGGGCGCGTTCGGCGGCAAGGAGACGCAGGCCAACCTGTTCGCCTGCGTGGCCGCCCTGGTGGCCCGCCGCACCGGGCGCGCGGCAAAACTGCGGCCGGATCGCGACGACGACATGATCGTGACCGGCAAGCGGCACGACGCCGAGATCGACTACGACGTGGGCTTCGACGACGACGGCCGCATCCGCGGCGTCGAGATGGTGGTCGCGGCGCGCTGTGGCTGGTCGGCCGACCTGTCCGGGCCGGTGACGGACCGCGCGCTGTTCCACGCCGACAACGCCTATTTCTACCCGGCGGTGCATCTGGCATCGCTGCCGCTGAAGACGAACACCGTGTCCAACACGGCGTTTCGCGGCTTCGGCGGCCCGCAAGGCCTGGCGGCGGCGGAGCGGGTGATGGAGGAGATCGCGTTCGCCACCGGCCTCGATCCGCTGGAGGTGCGCCGCCGCAACTTCTACGGCACCGACGATCGCAACGTCACCCCGTACCACCAAACGGTCGAGGACAACGTGATCGCAGCGATCGTCGACGATCTGGAGCGGTCCTGCGATTATGGCGCGCGCCGCGCCGCGATCCGCGCGGCCAATCGTGACAGCCCGGTGATCCGGCGTGGGATCGCGCTGACGCCGGTGAAGTTCGGCATCTCGTTCACCGCGACGCATTTCAACCAGGCGGGCGCGCTGGTCCACATCTACAGCGACGGCAGCGTGCATCTGAACCACGGCGGCACGGAGATGGGTCAGGGCCTGTTCGCCAAGGTGGCGCGCGTGGTGGCGATGGAGCTGCAACTCGACCTCGATCGGGTCAAGATCACCGCGACCACGACCGGAAAAGTGCCGAACACCTCGGCCACGGCCGCCTCGTCGGGAGCGGACCTCAACGGCAAGGCCGCACAGGACGCGGTGCGCAAGATCAAGGCGCGACTGGTCCGCTTCGCCGCCGCGCGCTGGAACGTGCCGGAGGGCGAGGTGGCGTTCCTGCCCAATCGCGTGCGCGTGGGCGCGGAAGAAATCCCGTTCCGCGCGCTCATCAAGCAGGCGTATGCGGCGCGGGTGTCGCTGTCGGCCACCGGCTTCTACGCGACGCCGAAGATCCACTGGGATCGCGCATCGGGCAGCGGCCGGCCGTTCTACTATTTCGCGTACGGCGCCGCGTGCTCCGAGGTGGCGGTCGACACGCTGACCGGCGAGCACCGCATCGAGCGGGTGGACATCCTGCACGATGCCGGCCGCTCGCTGAACCCGGAGATCGATCTGGGCCAGGTCGAAGGGGGGTTCGTGCAGGGCGCGGGGTGGCTCACCACCGAGGAACTGATGTGGGATTCACGTGGCAAACTTACCACCCACGCGCCGAGCACCTACAAGATCCCGGCCTGCGGCGACCGCCCGCGCATCTTCAACGTGCGGCTGGTGGACGGCGCGGACAACCACGAGGACACGATCTTTCGCTCCAAGGCGACCGGCGAGCCGCCGCTGATGCTGGCCGTGTCGGTGCTGCACGCCATTTCCGACGCGGTGGCCAGCGTGGCGGAGTACCGCGTATGCCCGTGCCTGGACGCCCCGGCGACGCCGGAGCGCGTGCTGGCGGCGGTCGAGCGGATGGCGGGCGTGGCGGCGGCTGTCGCGACGCGGCGGGATGCCGCGTGATGCAAAGCGGGCTCGCCGGTGCACTGCGGTCGCTGCTGCGCGCGGGGGTGCCCGTCGCGCGCGTGCTGATCCTGCGCGCCAGAGGCTCGACGCCGCGCGAGGCGGGCGTGGCCATGCTCGTCACCGACACGCAGACGATCGGCACGGTGGGCGGCGGCCGGCTGGAGTGGGACGCGGTGGCGCGGGCGCGCGCGTTGCTCGCCGCCGGCGAGGCCAGCGCCGCGCTCGAAATCCCGCTCGGCCCGGCGATCGGCCAGTGCTGCGGCGGCCACGTCGCCCTGGCGATCGAGCGCGGGGACGAAGGCCTGCTCGCGCGCATCGAGGCGGACGAGCGTGCCGCCCTGGCGGCCCAGCCCGCCGTGCTGCTGTTCGGTGCGGGGCATGTCGGCCGGGCATTGGCGCGCGCGCTGGCCCCGCTGCCGCTGTCGGTGCGCTGGATCGACGGCCGCGCCGAGGAGTTCGGTCCGAGCGTGCCGGAAACCGTGGCCGCTGTTGTCTCACACGACTGGGAGAGCGAGATCGCGGGGGCGCCGGCGGGGGCCGCCTGCCTGGTACTGACGCACAGCCATGCGCTCGACAGCCTGATCGTCGCGGCCGCGCTGGAGCGCGACGACTTCGCCTATGTCGGCCTGATCGGCTCGCGCACCAAGCGCCGCCGGTTCGAGGGGGGGTTTCGCGACATCGGCATGTCCGAGGCCCGCATCGCCCGCCTGGTCTGCCCGATCGGCGGCCGCTTCGCGCGCGACAAGCGACCGGAAGTGATCGCCGCCTTCGCCGCCGCCGAACTGCTCGACGCCAGCCTGCGATGGGCCAGCTTGCAATGGCAGGCAAGGCAAGCCGACTTCACCGGAAGGGAACGGGCTGCATGAGCGCGCAAGGAAGCGTCCCACCGCCACGGCTGGAACTGCGCGGCATTACCAAGCGGTTTCCCGGCGTGCTGGCCAACGATTCGGTGGATCTGCGCGTCGCACCCGGCGAGATCCACGCGCTGCTCGGCGAGAACGGCGCGGGCAAGTCGACCCTGGTGAAGATGATCTACGGCATCCTGCATCCGGATTCGGGCGAGATGCTGTGGGACGGCAAGCCGCTGCGCGCGCGCGATCCGCACGCCGCGCGCGGCATGGGCATCGGCATGGTGTTCCAGCATTTCTCGCTGTTCGAGGCGATGACGGTGCTGGAGAACGTGGCCCTCGCGTTGGAAAAGCCCGAGCGGCGCGACGTGCTGGCGACGCGCATCCGCGAGGTCAGCCGCGCCTATGGCCTGCCGCTCGACCCGCATCGCGAGGTGCATACGCTGTCGGTCGGCGAGCGGCAGCGCATCGAGATCGTGCGCTGCCTGATCCAGTCGCCGAAGCTGCTGATTATGGACGAGCCGACCTCGGTGCTGACGCCGCAGGAGGCGGACAGGCTGTTCGAGACCTTGCGGCTGCTGGCGGCGGAAGGCTGCTCGATCCTGTACATCAGCCACAAGCTGGCCGAGATCAAGGCGCTGTGCCATCGCGCCACGGTGCTGCGCGGCGGCCGCGTGGTCGGCGCCTGCGATCCCGGCGCGGAGAGCGCCGGCAGCATGGCGCAGATGATGATCGGCTCGCAGATCCGCGCGCTGCCGCGCCGCGCCGATGCGCCGGCGGGCGCGGTGCGGCTGGCGGTGGACGACCTGGCGCTGGCCGCCGAGAGCGCGCATGGCGTGGCGCTGCGCAAGATCGCCTTCGAGGTGCGCGGCGGCGAAATCTTCGGCGTGGCCGGCGTCGCCGGCAACGGGCAGAACGAGCTGCTGCTGGCGCTGAGCGGCGAGCGCGCGGCGCCGCATCCGAGCGCGGTGACGATCGACGCCATTCCGGCCGGGCGGCGCGGCGCGGCGGGGCGGCGGGCGCTCGGCCTGTCCTGCGTGCCCGAGGAGCGCAACGGCCACGGCGCGGTGGCGGACTACACGCTGGTCGAGAACGGGCTGCTGAGCGCGCATGACCGGCTGCATCTGTCGTTCGGCGGCATGGTGCGCGCGTCGCGGGCGGCCGCGTTCGCGCAGCGCGTGGTCAGCGAGTTCGACGTGCGCACGACCGGCGTGCAGAGTGCCGCCGCCAGCCTGTCCGGCGGCAATTTGCAGAAGTTCATTGTCGGCCGCGAGATCCTGCAGCAGCCGGGCGTGCTGGTGGTCTCGCAGCCGACCTGGGGGGTCGACGCCGGGGCCGCGGCGGCGATCCACGCGGCGTTGCTCGGACTGGCGGCGCAGGGCTCGGCGATCGTGGTGATCTCGCAGGACCTGGACGAGCTGCTGACGCTCAGCGACCGGCTCGCGGTGCTTAATGTCGGCGTGCTGTCGCCGGCGATGGCGCGCGCCGACGTGTCGGTCGAGCAGCTTGGCCTGCTGATGGGCGGGATGCACGGCGCCGAACCTGTCCCGGAAACGCCGATTGTCGCGGAGGTGGCCTATGCGTATCAGGGTTGAGCCGCGCCGGCAGGTTTCCCGGACGCTGCAATACGCGACGCCGGTGCTGTCGGTGGCCTGCACCGTCGCCGCCTCGGCGCTGCTGTTCGCGCTGATGGGCTACGGCCCGCTGCGCACGCTGTACCAGTTCTTCGTGGCGCCGCTGCTGTCGGTGCAGGGGCTTTCGGAACTGGCGCTGAAGGCCTCGCCGCTGGTGCTGATCGGCGTCGGGCTGGCGGCCGGGTTTCGCGCGAACGTATGGAACATCGGCGCTGAGGGTCAGCTCGTCATGGGCGCCATCGCCGGCGGCGGTGTGGCACTCGCGTTCTACAACCAGACCGGCATCTGGATCCTGCCGCTGATGTGCGTGGCCGGCTTGCTGGGCGGCGCGGCGTGGGCCGCGGTTCCGGCATTCCTGAAAACCCGTTTTGGCGTCAGCGAGATCCTGGTCAGCCTGATGCTCACCTATGTGGCGGCGTTGTTTTTGAGCCTGCTGGTGCTGGGGCCGTGGAAGGATCCGGAGGGGATGAACTTCCCGCAGTCGCGCATGTTCTCCGACGCCGCGGTGCTTCCGCTGCTGGTCGCCGGCACGCGGCTGCATGTGGGCGTGCTGGTGTCGCTGGGCGTGGCACTGGTCGGCTGGCTGGTGATGTCGCACTCGATGCTGGGCTTTCGCATCCGCACCGTGGGTGCGGCGCCGGCGGCGGCGCGCTATGCCGGGTTCGACCGCAATCGGGTGGTGTGGCTGACCCTGCTGGCGGGCGGCGGCCTGTCGGGACTGGCCGGCGTGTTCGAGGTCGCCGGACCGATTGGCCAGCTCATCCCGACGATCACTCCGGGCTACGGGTTCGCGGCGATCATCGTGGCCTTCCTCGGCCGGCTGCACCCGCTCGGCATCCTGGCCGCGGGGCTGCTGATGGCGCTGTCGTATATCGGCGGCGAGAACACGCAGGTGGTGATGGGACTGCCGCAGGCGGTGACGGGCCTGGTGCAGGCGATGCTGCTGTTCTTCCTGCTCGCCTCGGACTTCCTCGTCCGCTACCGCCTGCGCGTGGTGCGCCCGGCGGCCCTGCAAGTGCGGAGCGCCGTGGCATGAGCGTCCATATCCTGGTCCCCCTGCTCGCCTCGGTCATCGTCGCCGCGACGCCGCTGCTGCTGGCCGCCCTGGGCGAGCTGGTGGTGGAGCGCGCGGGCGTGTTGAACCTGGGCGTGGAGGGCATGATGCTGGTGGGCGCGGTCAGCGCGTTCGCCACCATGTCGCTGAGCGGAAGCTGGCTGCTGGCGATCTGCGCGGGCGCCGCGGCCGCCGCGGCGATGGCGCTGCTGTTCGGCGTGCTGACCTTGACCTTGGCCAGCAACCAGGTCGCCACCGGCCTGGCGCTGACCATCTTCGGACTCGGCCTGAGCGCGCTGGTGGGCGCGCCCTTCGTCGGCCATCCGGTGCCGCCGCTGCCGCATCTGCACGTCCCCGGCCTGTCGGCGTTGCCGGTGCTGGGGCCGCTGCTGTTCGCGCACGATCCGCTGGTCTATGCGTCGGTCGCGGCCACCGCCGGCATCGCCTGGTTTCTCAAGCGCAGCCGCGCCGGGCTGATCCTGCGCGCGGTGGGCGAGTCGCGACGGCTCGGCGCACAGCATCGGCTTCGACGTGATCCGCATCCGCTATCTGGCGGTGCTGTTCGGCGGCATCATGAGCGGGCTGGGCGGCGCCTACCTGTCGCTGGCCTACACGCCGATGTGGAGCGAGGACATGACCGCCGGCCGCGGCTGGATCGCGCTGGCGTTGGTGGTGTTCGGCGCCTGGCGACCGTGGCGCGTGCTACTGGGCGCCTATCTGTTCGGCGGCGTGGCCATCCTGCAACTGTACCTGCAAGGCAGCGGCTTCGTGGCGGTGCCGACGCAGGTGCTGGCGATGCTGCCGTATCTCGCGACCATCGTGGTGCTGACGCTGATTTCCAGCGGTTCGCTCAGCAAGCGTCTCGATGCGCCCGCCTGCCTGGGCCGCGCCTTCCGGCCGGCCACCTGACAAGAAACAACAATTTTGGGGAGACAACACATGAGCTTCGTGATCGACCGCAGGACCATGCTGCGCGGCGGCGCCGCCGCCGCACTTGCCACAGGCTTCGGCGCCGGGCGCGCGCTCGCCGCCGAGCCGCTGAAGGTCGCCTTCGTCTATGTCGGGCCGGTCGGCGATTTCGGCTTCTCGTACCAGCACGACCTCGCGCGCAAGGCGTTGCAGGCCAAGCTCGGGAACGCGATCCAGACCAGCTTCGTCGAGAAGGTCGCCGAAGGGCCGGATTCCGAGCGGGTGTTCCGCCAGCTCGCCAGTTCCGGCTGCCGGCTCATCTACGGCTGTTCGTTCGGCTACATGAACCCGATGGTGCGCGTGGCCCGGCAGTTCCCGAAAGTGTATTTCGAGCACGCGACCGGCTACAAGACCGCGCCCAACCTCGCTGTGTACAACGCGCGGTTCTATGAGGGCCGTACGGTGTGCGGCACCATCGCGGGGCACGTCTCCAAAAGCGGCACCGCCGGCTATATCGGCTCGGTGCAGATCCCCGAGGTCGTCATGGGCATCAACGCCTTCACGTTGGCGGCGCGCAAGGTCAATCCGGCGTTCAAGACGAAGGTGATCTGGACCAATTCCTGGTTCGATCCCGGCAAGGAGGCCGACGCGGCGAAATCGCTGGTCGATCAGGGGGCCGACATCCTGTGCTCGCATACCGATAGCCCGGCGGTGACGCAGACCGCGGAGGAGCGTCACGTCCACTCGTTCGGGCAGTCGTCCGACATGCGCTCGTTCGGGCCGAACGCGCAGCTCACGGCGATCGTCGATACCTGGGCGCCGTACTACATCGCCCGCACGCAGGCCGCACTGGACGGCACCTGGAAGACCGGCAGCGTGTGGTGGGGATTGAAGGAGGGCATGATTACGATGGCCCCGTATGGCCCCGGCGTCACCGATGCGGCGCGGGCGGCGGCCGACCGCGCGCGCGCGGACATCATCGCCGGCACGCTGCTGCCGTTCGGTGGTCCGATCAAGGACCAGAAGGGTGCGCAAAGACTCGCGGCCGGCGCCGGCAGCCTGCCGGACGGCGCGTTGCAGACGATGAACTGGTACGTGGACGGCGTGCAGGCATGAGGTGAGGCAGGCGCGGCCGGATCACGCGGCCGCGCCGCCGTCATAGGCTGCCCTGAGGCCGGCGCTGCGAAATTGACCACCTGAAAGCTTCGCAATGGACGCAGGCTGCCTCATGATGCCGCCTGCATCGGCCGCCCCAGCGCCTCGTCGAGCAAGGCGGCGGTGTCGCCGGGCACATGCAGGCCGAGCTTGGAGCGGCGCCACAGAATGTCCTCGGCGGTCTCGGCCCATTCCTCGGCGCGCAGATAGTCGACCTCGCGCTGGTGCAGCCCGCCGCCGAAATGCCGCCCGAGATCGGCCATCGCGGTACAGCCGTCCAGCAGCCGCTCCGCGCGGGTGCCGTAGGCGCGCGCCAGCCGAAGCGACAGCGCCGCATCCAGAAACGGATGGCGGCCGCGGAACGCATCGAGGAAGCGGGCGAAATCGGCATCCGGCATGTCTCCGCCCGGCAGCGGCGCGGCCGCCGTCCAGGCGGGACCGGCCGGCGGCAGATGCGGCCGCAGCTTTTCCATCGCGTGCTCGGCGAGGCGGCGATACGTGGTGATCTTGCCGCCGAACACCGACAGCATGGCCGGCCGCCCCGGTCCCATCTTCGGCCCGGCATCGACATCCAGCACGTAGTCGCGCGTCACCGTCGACGCGGTCTTGGCCGCATCGTCGTACAGCGGTCGCACGCCGGCGTAGCTCCACGCCACGTCGGCCGCCGTCACCGCGCGGCGAAAATAGCGGTTGACGACGGCGATCAGATACTCGGTCTCGGCGGCGTCGATGCGGACGTGGCCGGGATCGCCCTCGAACGGGATGTCGGTGGTGCCGACCAGCGTGAACCGTCCCTCGTACGGGATGGCGAACACGATGCGCCGATCGGTGTTCTGCAGGATGAAGGCTTCCGGCCCGTCATGCAGCCGCGGCAGCACGATGTGGCTGCCCTTGACCAGCCGCACCTGCTTGGCGCTGTCGATACCGACCGACTGGTGCAGCACGCGCTCGACCCACGGGCCGGCGGCGTTGACCAGCACGCGCGCCGCAATCGTCTCGCGCCGCCCGTCCGGCCGCGCCAGCTCGCAGGTCCAGGCGTCGCCGAAGCGCCTCGCCTGCACCAGCCGGGTGCGAGTCAGCACGCGCGCGCCGCGCTCGGCCGCGTCGCGCGCGTTCAGCACCACCAGCCGCGCATCGTCGACCCAGCAATCGGCGTAGACGAAGCCGCGCCCCGCGCCGCCCTCGGCACGGGCGCGTAGCGCGCGGCCGGCGGGATGGCGGTCGAGGCGGATCGCCCGCGTCGCCGGCAGGCGGCGGCGCGGCGCCAGGTGATCGTAGATGAACAAGCCAAGCCGGATCAGCCACGCGGGCCGCGGGCCGCCGGCGTGCGGCAGCACGAAGTCGAGCGGCCAGATGACATGCGGCGCGATCGCCAGCAGCCGCTCGCGCTCCAGCAGCGCCTCGCGCACCAGGCGGAACTCGTATTGCTCCAGGTAGCGCAGGCCGCCGTGGATCAGCTTGCTGGAGGCCGAGGAGGTGGCGCCGGCCAGATCGCCCTGCTCGCACAGCATGACCGACAGCCCGCGGCCGGCGGCGTCGCGGGCGATGCCCGCGCCGTTGATCCCTCCGCCCACCACCAGGATGTCGACTGCGGCCACCTCTGCGCTCCCCGTGACGCTTCTCTGTGAAGCATCCGCCTTCCAATGCCGAAGCTACGAACGAACGCACGGTGTTCGCAATCGCGGCCATCGTCACAGCGTCGGGGCATTGACAACCGCCGACGCCAGCGGTCTAGTCCGTTCGGTCAAGGCCTATCCGATAGGTTGCCCGTGCATTGTCGATAGCTGTCCCCAGCGAGCCTGACGAAGCGATGGCCGGCGGCCCGGTCGCGGGGGGCCTGGTCGAGCGCGTCATGCGGGGCCTGAACGTCCATATCCGGGCGCGTGCCCTGCGCCCCGGCGATCCGCTGCCCAGCGAAACCGCCTTTGCCGTCGAGCTCGGCGTATCGCGCGCGGTGGTGCGCGAGGCCTTCCGGGCGATGGCCGCGCTGCGCCTGATCGACATCGGCAACGGCAGGCGGGCGCGCGTCTCGGCGATCGACGCCAGCGTGCTGGCGCTGGTGCTCGACCACGCCGTGCTGACCGAGCAGACCAGCATCCAGCAGATCTACGACGTGCGCCGCAGCATCGAGCTGCGCACCGCGGCGCTGGCGGCGTTGCGCCGCGCCGATCCCGAGGCGGCCGCCATCGCCGCGCTGGCCGCCGCGATGCGCGCCGATTTCCACCGGCCCGGCCGCGTGATGGAGCACGACATCGCCTTTCACGAGGCGATCGCCGCGGCCTCGCGCAACCCGATGTTCGCGCTGCTGGTGCGCTCGTTCCACGTCGTCACGCGCCAGACCTGGGCGATCGGCTGGAACAGCCGGCCGAGCGACGCGGCGCGCATGGCCAGCGTCGATGGCCACGCCGCCATCGCCGCCGCCATCGCCGCACGCGACCACCGCGCCGCCGAGGCGGCGATGGCCGAGCATTTCGACATGTCGGTGAGGGCGCTGCTCGCCGCGGGGATCAACTGAGATGAAGATCATCGGCATCGAGACGATCCGCGCCGCCGAGTTCGCCAACCTGCTGTGGCTGCGCGTGCATACCGACGACGGGCTGGTGGGTCTCGGCGAGACGTTCTTCATGCCGGCGACCGTCGAGGCCTATGTCCACGAGGTCGTGGCGCCCAGGATGCTGGGCCGCGATCCGCTGGCGATCGACCGCATCGCCCGCGACCTCACCGGCTATCTCGGGTTCCGCTCGTCGGGAGCGGAGATGCGCGGCAATTCGGCGTTCGACATCGCGCTGTGGGATCTGTTCGGGCACGCCACGGGCCAGCCGATCGCGCAACTGCTCGGCGGCTTCTCGCGCCCGTCCATCCGCACCTACAACACCTGCGCCGGGCCGTCGTACATCCGGGCGGCGCGCGGCCAGAGCAGCGCCAACTGGGGCTTGGGCGGCTGCCACCCGCTCGATGATCTCGATGCCTTCCTGAACCGGGCCGATGAACTGGCCAGCTCGCTGCTGGAGGAAGGCATCACGGCGATGAAGATCTGGCCGTTCGACACCGCCGCCGAACGCAGCGACGGCCTGGACATCTCCGCCGACGAGCTGCGGCGGGCATTGCAGCCGTTCGAGAAGATCCGCGGCGCGGTGGGCGACCGGATGGATGTGATGGTCGAGTTCCACTCGCTCTGGCAGCTCCCGCCCGCCATGCGGATCGCCCGCGCGCTGGCGCCGTACGGCACCTTCTGGCACGAGGATCCGATCCGCATGGACAGCCTCGGCGACCTCCCGCGCTATGCCACCGCGTCCACGGCGCCGCTCTGCGCGTCGGAGACGCTGGCGACCCGCTGGGGGTTTCGCGACCTGCTGGAAACCGGCGCCGCCGGCGTGGCGATGCTGGATCTGTCGTGGTGCGGCGGCCTGTCCGAAGGGCGCAAGATCGCGGCGATGGCCGAGGCCTGGCACCTGCCGGTGGCGCCGCACGACTGCACCGGCCCGGTGGTGCTGTGCGCCTCGACGCACCTCGCGCTGAACGCGCCGAACGCACTGGTGCAGGAGAGCGTGCGCGCGTCTCACCGCACCTGGTATCGCGACCTGGTCACGGCGCTGCCGCCGATCGTGGGTGGCCAGATCACCGTGCCGCCCGGGCCGGGATTGGGGATGGATCTGGCGCCCGACCTCGACCAGCGCTTCACCGTGACCAGAAGGATCTCGCGGCCGGACTGACCGCGGGCAACGACAAAGGGGGAAATGCGATGCGAAATCTGCTGCTGGGGACAAGTCTTTTGGCGCTCGGCCTGTGTGGTGGCGCGCCGGCGCGCGCCGACGCGCCGCTGCGGATCGTCTTTACCCATCACTCGTCGGCCTCGAACCCGTTCTGGCAGTCGGTGAAAAAGGGCTACGACGATGCCTGCGCCAAGATCCAGGCAAGCTGCCAGATGGTGTTCACGCAGAACGAAGGCTCGATCGAGCAGGAGGTCGCGAACATGCAGGCGGCCGTGGCACGCCATCCCGACGCGCTGATTACCTCGCTTCCCGACAACAAGGCCTTCGTCAACGTCCTGAAGGACGCGCGGCGCCAGGGCACCATCGTCATCGCCGCCAATGTCGATGCCACCGAGGGCGAGGAACTCGCCTTGCGCCAGGCCTTCATCGGCCAGAACTTCGTCCCGGCCGGCGCCAATCTCAGCCGCACGCTGTCCAGGCAGTTTCCCAAAACCGGCGACCTGCGCATCCTGGTGGGCGTCAGCGCGCCCGGCCAGAACTGGGCCGAGCAGCGGGCACTCGGCGTGATGAACGGACTGCGCGATTTCGAGAAGGCCAACCCCGGCCGCAAGGTGGTGATCGACCGGATCGACTCCGGCACGGATGGCGCGATCACCGCCGATCGCGTCGGCGCCTATCTCAGCCTGCACCCCGACACCAACGCCTATTTCGACATGGGCCTGTGGCATTCGTCGGTCGCGCGCGTGCTGCAGGACCGGGGCATCAAGCCGGGCAAGGTTCTCCTGGCCGGCTTCGATCTGGTGCCGCAGGTGCTGCAGGAGATGAAGGCCGGCTACATCCAGCTCGAAGTGGACCAGCAGCCCTACGAGCAGGGATTCATGCCGGTGATGGAAGCGTACCTGGCAAAAAAGGCCGGGCTCGCGCCCGCCAACATCGACACCGGCGAGGCGCTGATTACCCCCGATCAGGCCGGCGCGATCATGGCGCTCGCCAAGCAGGGCCTGCGCTGACCGATCGCACCGCCGGTCTGGCGCCGCGCCTCGCGCCCGCTCTCCCGCCGCGCGGGAGAGCGGTGGTCGCGGCGGCTGCCCGCAACGCCGCCCGCGCGAGGCCCGCATGAAGCGATTGCTGAAAATCTACCTGGAAAAGCCGGAGCTGGCGGCGCTGGTGCTGGTGCTGGTGCTGGTGCTGGTGTTCGAGAACCGCTCGGGCGGCGTGTTCCTGTCGGCCGACAACGTGCGCGGCATCCTCGGACTGATACCGGAAACCGGCCTGGTGGCGGTCGGCGTCACCGTGCTGATGATCTGCGGCGAGTTCGACCTGTCGGTGGGCTCGGTGTTTGCGCTCACGCCGATGACGGCGGCGGTGCTGATGGAGCACGCTGTCGGCTTCCTGCCCGCGGTGCTGGCCGGGCTGGTGGTGGGCGCACTGGTCGGCTTGTTGAATGGCATCATCACGCTGCGCTTCGGCATCCCCAGCTTCATCACCACGCTCGGCACGCTGTACATCGCCCGCTCGCTGACCGTGGTGATCTCGGGCGGGTTTCCCCCGCTGCTGCCCGACGACGTGCCGGCCTGGCTGTTCACCACCTTCATCGGCCCGGGCCACCTGATCCGGCTGTCGCTGATCTGGTTCGTCGTCATCGCCCTGCTCGCGGCGGGGCTGCTGTCGCTGACCAATTTCGGCAACTGGATCAAAAGCACCGGCGGCTTCCTGGAGGCCGCGTCATCGCTGGGCATTCCGGTCAACGGCGTCAAGATGACCTGCTTCGTGCTGTCGTCGGTGCTGGCCGGGTTCGCGGGGCTGATCCAGGTGCTGCGCCTCGGCTCGCCGCTGCCCTCGATCGGCGAGGGACTGGAGTTGCAGGCGGTCGCCGCCGCGGTGATCGGCGGCACCGCGCTCACCGGCGGCATCGGCACGGTGCTGGGGGCGGTGGTCGGCGCGCTGCTGATCCGCGTCATCGACAACGGGCTGGTGCTGTCCTCGGTGGACGCCAACTGGTTCGGGTTCGCGATCGGCGCGCTGACCATCCTGGCGGTGATCGCCAACGCCTGGCTGCGCCGCACCGCGCGGCGCATCCGCCTCGAGGCGCGGGCATGAAGCCGCCGGTTCCCATCGTCGCCTGTCGCGGCCTGCACAAATGGTATTCCGGCGTGCACGCCCTGCGCGACGTGAGCCTCGCGATCCAGCCCGGCGAGGTGGTGGGTCTGGTCGGCGACAACGGCGCCGGCAAGTCGACCCTGATAAAGATCATCTCCGGCGTGCTGCGGCAGGACGAAGGCGAGCTGCTGATCGACGGCGCTGTGGCGCGGATGCGCGGGCCGAAGGACGCGATGCGGCTGGGGATCGAGACGATCTATCAGTACAACTCGATGGTCCCCACGATGTCGATCGCGCGCAACGTGTTCCTCGGCCGCGAGCCGGTGCGCGCGGCAATGTTCGGCGTGGGCCTGCTGGACCAGGCGCGGATGCGGCGCGAGAGCGTGCGGGCGATCGCCGACGTGGACCTGCATCTGCGCTCGCCGGACGCGCTGGTGGGCGAACTCTCGGGCGGCCAGCGGCAGGGCGTCGCGATCGCGCGGGCAATGCATTTCAAGAGCAAGCTGCTGGTGCTGGACGAGCCGACCAACCATCTGTCGGTGAAGGAGACCAGCAAGGTGATCGGCTTCGTGCGCGGCCTGAAGGCGCAGGGCGTCACTGGCATCTTCATCAGCCACAACATGCACCACGTGTTCCAGTCCTGCGACCGCATCGTGGCGATGGCGCGCGGCGAGATCGTGTTCGACCGCCCGGCCGCGGAAACCTCGATCGACGAGGTGCAGGAGCTGCTGTGACGCCCCGCCGTGCGTCCCATCTTGCGCCCGGCAATACAGGGCAATCGCATTTGGAGACACCGTTCTCCTACCGTCATGGGCGGGCTTGACCGGCCATGACGATCGAAAGGCTCCGGGCCAAATGCGATTGCCCAACCCGGCATCACCCGTCGCGGCTGAGCCCCTTGGCCTCCAGCGCCGCCAGATAGTCGCGCCACAACGCCGCCTGGTTGCGGCCGAGCGACAGCAGCGTGTCCCACGAATAGATGCCGGTGCTGTGCCCGTCATCGAAGCGCAGCCGCACCGCGTAGTGGCCGATCGGCTCGACCCCGATGATCGCCACCGCGCGGCGCCCGGCGATCAGCTTGCGCTCCCCCGGCCCGTGCCCCTGCACCTCGGCGCTCGGGCTGTGGACGCGCAGGAACTCGGCGGTGAAGGCGAACTGGCCGGCGGCGCCGAAATCCACCTCCAGCAGCCCGCCGCCCCGCGCCAGCTTGAGCTGCGATGGCGCCGGCGCGCTCACGCGGGCGGCGGCGCGGCCGCGTCGTCGATCGGACGCGCCTCGTCGGGCAGCATGATCGGAATGCCGTCGCGGATCGGATAGGCGAGGTGGGCGGAGTGGCTGAGCAGCTCGCCGGCTGCGCGATCGTAGACCAGCGGCCCCTTGGTCAGCGGGCAGACCAGGATTTCGAGCAGCCGCGGATCCACCGGGACGGCGGAGGCCCCCGGGGGTGGCTTGGGAATTTCGGGCGGGGCGTCGGTCATGCCAGGTGACTCCTGATGCGGCGTTTTCAGCTTGCCCGGGGCGCGCCGTCGCCGTCCTGGCCCGGCTCCCCGCCAGGGCCGAAGGCGTCGATGCGCAGCAGCGCCAGCAACGCCTGCGCTCGGTCGGCCGCGCTGTCGGCCTCCAGCAGCGCCTGCTTCTCGACCGGCTCGAACGGGCAGACCATGCACAGCGTCACCACCAGCACCTCGTCGTCCATCTGGCCGATCGCGTCCCAGTTGGCGTCGAAGCCGCGGCGGGTGAAGTAGCCGCGCAGTGCCGCCAGCAGCTCGGTGCGGTCAAATCCGGAACCGCCGCCTTGCAGCTCGAGATCCGCGGCGAAGCGCGACAGGTCGGCGCGCACGCGGCGATAGCCGCGACGCGGCGGCAGCTCCGCGGCGATCTCGAAGCGGCAGATCCCGGTGAGCGTTATCAGGTAGCGTCCGTCATCGGTTTCGCTGAAGCTGGACAGCCGCCCGAGACAGCCGACCCGGAACAGCCCCGGCCCGTGCGCGTCGGCCGCCAGCCGGGGATTGGGCTGCACCATGCCGAACATGCGCCCGGCGGACAGCGCATCCTCCACCATCGCCAGGTAGCGCGGCTCGAAGATGTTCAGCGGCAGCCGGCCGCGCGGCAGCAGCAGCGCGCCGCCGAGCGGAAAGATCGGGAACTCGTCCGGCAGCGCGATCTCGCTGGACAGCGGACGCTCCGCCGTCACCGGAACAGCAGCGCGGACAGTCTGCGTCGCGCGGCGATGGTGGCCGCGTCGTCGAATCCCCAGGCCTCGAAGAATTTCAGCAATTGCAGCCGCGCCGCGTCGTCGTTCCAGGCGCGGTCGCGGCGCATGATCTCCAGCAGCGCCTCGGCCGCCGCGTCGCGCTGCCCGGTCGCGTTCAGCGCCGTGGCCAGGTCATAGCGCGCCGCGTGGTCCAGCGGGTCGGCCGCCACGCGCTGCTCCAGGCTGGCAAGCTGTCCCTGCGCGCGGCGGCCCTCGGCGGCCAGCGCCAGGGCGCTGCGGGCGCCGGCGATCTCGGCGTGCTCGGCGATCTTGGCCGGCACCTCGTCCAGCGCCTGTTGCGCCTGCGCCTCGTCGCCGGCGGCCAGCAGCGCGCGCGCCAGGCCGCCCCAGGCCTGCGGGCTCTCCGGCTCCTGTTCGACGGCGGCGCTGAACAGGTCGGCCGCGTCATGCGCCTGGCCGTCGTCGAGCGCCGCGCGTGCCTCGGCCAGCAGGTCGGCCCCCGGCATCGAGCCGCCGCCCAGCTTCAGCAGCGCCTCGATGAAGCGGCGGATTTCGGATTCCGGCAGGGCGCCCTGGAACAGGTCGGCGATCTGGCCCTGCCAGAAGGCGGCGACGGTCGGCACCGATTGCAGCGGCAGGCCGATCTGCGCGAGCTGGCGGACCAGCGCCTGGTTCTTGTCGATGTCGATCTTGACCATGCGCACCCGCCCGCCGGCGCTGCGCACCACTTTCTCCAGCAGCGGCGTGAGCGTCTTGCACGGGCCGCACCAGGTCGCCCAGAAATCGACGATCACCGGCACGGCGCGCGAGGCCTCGACCACGTCCTGCATGAAGCTGGCCTGGTCGCCGTCGACGATCACGGTGTCGGTGGCGGCCGGGCCGGGGGCCGCGGCCGGGCGGGCTGGGGCGTCGCGCGACGGCGCGGGGTTGGGCGGCGCGGGCCTGGCGCCGCCTGATTTCTGGCCGATCAGATAGTCCATGGGGATGCGTCCTCGCCTGCCGTGCGTCCGGGTTCGTGGACGCCGTATACATATTGCGGGGCGGTTGCGCCGCAAGCCACGGCCGCCCGCGCATCCGGGTCGCGCGCCGGCGACGCCGGGCGGGCGGGGGTTTGCAGGGTCGGCCGATATTGCTAAGAGGCGCGGCCGGCGTGCCGGGCGCATAGCTCAGTTGGTAGAGCAGCTGACTCTTAATCAGCGGGTCGTAGGTTCGAATCCTACTGCGCCCACCACGATCGCAAGTGTCCATCCGAACACACAGGCAACGCCCCTCATGCCGCCGTGCGGCCGAAGCGCGCGGTGCTATAGTCGACGCGCCGCCGGTGGCGATGCGGCGGAAGGGGGTGCGACATGCTGGCGAGGTCCGGCTTCGCCTTGGTGCTCGGCTTCACCGTCTGGGTCTCGGCGGCGCAGGCGGGAGACGAACTGGCGCGCCTCGCCGGCCACGCCCGGCCGGACACCAGCTACCGGGGAATGCACACCGACTTCAGCGATGACGATCCCGTGGGCCGCTTGATGGACCTGCTGACCGCCGGCGCGATCGTCGAGGCCAGGGGCTTGCAGCCGCGGGCCTGCGCCGCCTGGTCGCGAGGGCGGAACACTTCGGCGTGGAGCGGGCGGCTGTTCGTGAACGGCGTCGAACTCAGTCTCGACCGGCTGTGCGGTCTCGCCCCGCTGGTCTCCCGGCCGCAGCCATAGGCCGGCAGCCTGCCGGCCTACCCGGGCAGCAATCCCACCAGCCGCTCCGCCTCCGCCACGATCGGCTCGGCGATGGTCGCGGCCCGCCGCGCGCCGGCGCGCAGCACCCGATCGACATGCCCCGGATCGGCCAGCAGGCGGCGCGTGTCGGCCGCGATCGGCGCCAGCTTGTCCACCAGCAACGCTGTCAGCGCCTCCTTGAAGGCGCCGAACCCCTTGCCGCCATGCGCGCGCAGCACGCCGGCCGCGTCGGTGTCCGCCAGCGCCGCGTAGATCGCCACCAGGTTGCGCGCCTCGGGCCGCCCGTCCAGCCCTTGCGGCTCGCTCGGCAGCGGCTCGGGGTCGGTCTTGGCGCGGCGGATTTTCAGCGCGATCGCATCGGCGTCGTCGGTCAGGTTGATGCGCGACTGCTCCGACGCATCGGACTTGCTCATCTTCCTGGTGCCGTCGCGCAGGCTCATCACGCGCGCCGCCGGCCCCAGGATCAGCGGCTCGATGGCCGGGAAGAAGTCGGTGCCGTAATCGCCGTTGAACTTGTCGCGGATGTCGTTGGCCAGCTCCAGATGCTGCTTCTGGTCGTCGCCCACCGGCACGCGCGTCGCGTGATAGGCCAGGATGTCGGCCGCCATCAGGTTCGGATAGACGAACAATCCGGTCGATGCCGCCTCGCGGTCGCGCCCGGCCTTGTCCTTGAACTGCGTCATGCGCGACAGCCAGCCCATGCGCGCCACGCAATTGAACAGCCACGCCAGGCGCACATGCGCGTGGACGGCGGATTGATGGAACAGGATGTGCCGCTCGGCGTCGATGCCGCAGGCCAGCAAGCTGGCCGCCAGCTCGCGCGTCTGCGTGGCCAGCGCCGCCGGATCCTGCCAGACGGTCAGCGCGTGCAGGTCGACCACGCAGAACAGGCAGTCGTGGTCGGCTTGCAGCGCCACCCAGTTGCGGACGGCGCCGAGGTAGTTGCCGAGTTGCGGGATGCCGGAGGGCTGGATGCCGGAGAAGATGCGTTGCATGGCGCGGTTTTCGGGCGGCAGCGCGGCCGGGTCAATCCGGCGCGGGGTGGCGCCGCCGCCTCAAATCGGCGCCCGCCGCTCCACCTCCGCCGGATCCATGCGCACCAGCGCCTCGTAGTCGCGCAGCAGCGTCTGCGTGACCTGCCCGGGCGTGAACTCCAGCGCGCCGATCTGGCGCACCGGCGTCACCTCGGCCGCCGTGCCGGCCAGGAACGCCTCGGTCGCACCACGCATCTCGTCCGGCATGATCGCCCGCTCGACCACCGGGATTTGCCGCGCGCGCGCCAGCGCCATCACCGTGCGGCGGGTAATTCCATCGAGGAAGCAGTCGGGCGTCGGCGTGTGCAGCGCGCCGTCGATGACGAAGAACACGTTGGCCCCGGTCGCCTCGGCCACCCGCCCGCGCCAGTCCAGCATCAGCGCGTCCTGGAACCCGGCCGCCTCGGCCGCGTGCTTGGCCAGCGTGCCGATCATGTACAGCCCGGCCGCCTTGCTGGCGGTGGGCGCGGTCTCGGGATGCGGGCGCTTCCAATGCGCCAGGTCCAGCCGAACCCCCTGCATCCGCGCCTCGCCGAACAGGTTCGGCCAGGCCCAGGTGGCAATGGCGAGATGAACGCGCGTATGCTGCGCCGACACCGAAAGCTGCTCCGAGCCGCGCCAGGCCAGCGGGCGCACATAGGCATCGGTCAGGTCGTTGGCGGCCACCACCTCGCGGCAGGCGTCCTCGATCTGCCCGGCGCTGTAGGGGATGTCCATGCCGAGGATGCGCGCCGAGGCGATCAGCCGGTCGGTGTGGGCGCGCAGCTTGAAGATGTTGCCGCCATACGCCCTCTCGCCCTCGAACACGCCGCTGGCATAATGCAGCCCGTGGCTCAGAACGTGCAGATTGGCTTCGCGCCAGGGCACCAGCGCGCCGTCGTACCAGATCAGGCCGTCCCGGTCGTCGAAAGGAATGAGCGCCATGTGGCTCCCCTCCGCAATATTGTTGCCGCAAACCTGGCGGACGCTGCCGCCGGCCCGCGAATAAGTCAATGACACTGCCGTAACCTGCGAGACATCCCAGCCATGCCGGACCGCGATGCCTGATCCACGAACGGCCTCTCCGGGCAGCAACCTGCTGTTCCTGCGCGAGGAGGACATCCGCGTAGCACAGGATCTGCTGTTCTTCGCCTATCGCGATTTCACGCTGGCCGCCGACGCCATTCTGGACGAGCTGGGGCTGGGCCGCGCGCATCACCGCGCCCTGCACTTTATCGGCCGCAACCCGGGCATGGCGGTGTCCGACCTGCTGGGCATCCTGCGCATCACCAAGCAGAGCCTCGCCCGGGTGCTGACGGATCTGGTCGAACAGGGCTATGTGGCGCAGGCGCAGGGGCAGGCGGACCGCCGGCAGCGGCTGCTGACGCTGACCCCGCAGGGCAAGGTGCTGGAGCGGCGGCTGTTCGAACGCCAGCGCGAGCGCCTCGCCGCCGCCTATCGCGAGGCGGGCGGCCCGGCCGTGGAGGGTTTTCGCCGGGTGATGCGCGGGATCATGGACGAGGCGGCGCGCGGCATCATGGACCGGCCGCGTGACGGGCTGGAACCGGCCGCCGAGCCGGCCGCGCGCCCGGCGCGGCGGCGGGCGGGCTGATGGGGCGCCCGGCGCTGGCGGCGGCGGCACTGGCGGTGAGCGGAGCCGAGGACGCCCTGATCCTGGTGGTCGACGACGACGCGCGGCTGCGCGGCCTGCTGCAACGCTATCTGGCCGAGCAGGGGTTTCGCGTCAGCGTCGCCGAGACCGCGGCGGAGGCGCGCGACCGGCTGCGTTTTCTGCAACCCGACCTGCTGGTGCTGGACGTGATGATGCCGGGGGAGACCGGGCTCGATCTCACGGACTCGCTGCGCCGCGAGCGTGCCGCCGAGGGCCGCGCGCCGCTGCCGGTGCTGCTGCTGACCGCGCGGGGCGCGCCGGAGGACCGCATCGCCGGCTTCGAGGCCGGGGCGGACGACTACCTCGGAAAGCCGTTCGACCCGCGCGAGCTGGTGCTGCGCATCCGCGCCATGCTGCGGCGGGCACCGCCCTCGCCGTCCGCGGTCGCGGCGGCGGCGGTGCCAGCCGGCCCGGTGCCGCTCGGGCAACTGGTGTTCGACCTCGGCCGGCTGGAACTGAGCGGCCCGCGCGGCGTGGTGCGGCTGACCGGCGGCGAGGCGGCGCTGCTCGGCTTGCTGGCGGCCCACGCCGGCGACGTGCTCTCGCGCGAGGCGATCGCGCGGGCGCTGGGCACGGACGAGACCGGCGAGCGGGCGATCGACGTGCAGGTGACGCGGCTGCGGCGCAAGGTCGAGGCGGATCCGCGCGAGCCGCGTTTCCTGCATACCGTGCGCGGCCGTGGCTACGTGCTGAAACCCGGGATCTGAGCGATGGTGGTCTGAGCGATGGTGCGCGTGCCTTTGCCGCGGCAGAGCCGGATGGTCAAAAAGGTGCTGCCGCGCTCGCTGCTGGGCCGCAGCCTGCTGATGATGCTGGTGCCGCTGGTCATCACCTTGGCCGTGGCGCTGCAAATCTTCTACGGCAGCCACCTCGACATCGTCTCGCGCCGCTTCACCGGGGCGGTAGCCGGCGAGATCGCGGCGACCATCCAGTTGCTGAGCCGCTACCCCGATCGCGACGAGCGCGCCTGGACGCTGGCCCGCGCCTGGGAGGATTTTTCCCTGAGCGCGCGGCTGGAACCCGGCGCGCGCCTGCCCGAGGTGATGCGCCACCGCGCGCGGCCGAACCTGCCGGGGCCGGTGGATGACGACCTGAGCGCCGCCCTGCACGAGCGGGTCGGGCTGCCGTTCGCGCTGGATTGGGACGCCGATCCGCAATTCGTGCTGGTGCGCGTGCAGTTGCGCGATGCGGTGCTGGACGTGCAGGTGCCGCGCAAGCGGCTGTTCACCGGCACGCTGTACCTGTTCGTGGCCTGGCTGGTCGGCACCGCCCTGCTGCTGTTCGCCATCGCCGCCTTGTTCATGCGCAACCAGGTGCGCGCGATCCGCAGGCTGGCGGCCGCGGCGGAGGCGTTCGGCATGGGCCGCGACACCGGCCCGATCCGTCCCGAGGGCGCCTCGGAGGTACGCCAGGCGGCGACCGCGTTCAACCGGATGCAGGAGCGCATCCGCCGCTTCCTGCAACAGCGCACCGAGATGCTGGCGGGCGTGTCGCATGATCTGCGCACGCCGCTGACCCGGCTGCGGCTGGCGCTGGCGATGATCCCGCCGGCCGACGCCGCGGCCAACGATGTGGCCGGCATGACCGCCGACGTCGACGAGATGGACCGGATGGTCGGCGGCTATCTGGCGTTCGCGCGCGGCGAGGGGGTCGAACAGGCGCGCGAGACCGACCTGGTGGCGATGCTGGGCGAGGTGGCGGCGGCGGCGACGCGCGGCGGCGGCACCGTGCGGGTGGTCGCCGGCTCCGGCCTGTCGCTGAAGCTGCGCGCCGACGCGGTGCGTCGGGCGCTGGCCAACCTGGTGGACAACGCCAGCAGGCACGCCGCCAGCGTGGTGCTGACCGCGCAGCAATCCGGCGCGCGGCTGGTGCAGGTGACGATCGACGACGACGGGCCAGGCATCCCGCCGGACCGGCGCGAGGGCGTGTTCAAGCCGTTCGCCAGCGGTGCGGAGGGCGGCACCGGGCTGGGCCTGACCATCGCGCGCGACATCGTGCGCGCGCATGGCGGCGACATCACGCTCGAGGATTCGCCGCTGGGTGGATTGCGGGCGCGGATCGTGCTGCCGGTGTAGCCGGAGCGACTACGCGTCGAGTTGCCAGGGGTTGATGATCGGCAGGCCGACCGCCGCAAAGGGAACGGTGTCTCGCGTCGCCACGGCGAAACCATGCACCGAGGCAATCGCGGCAATCTGGCCGTCCGCGACAGAGATGACATACCCATCGCGCCGCGCCGGCGCGTGTTCATCGTCGCGCCGCGCGGGTGTAGAACGCCAGCCATGAAGCGTATCGCCCTCGGCATACTCCTGCTGCTGGCCGTGCTGGCGCCGCGCGGGGCGCTCGCGGCGGCGACGCAATGGGTCGGCAACGCCCACGCCGCCGCGCGGCTCATTACCGCCGAGGCCGCGACCGGGTCGGGGGCGCGGCTCGATGCCGGCCTGGAGATCCGCCTGGCGCCGGGCTGGCACGCCTATTGGCGCACGCCGGGCGATGCCGGCGTGCCGCCGTCGATCGACTGGAAAGGCTCGGACAACGTCGCATCCGCGACGATGGCCTGGCCGGCACCAATCCGCCTGGTGGTGAGCGGCTTGCAGAACGCGATCTATACGGATCGCGTGGTGCTGCCGATCGCCGTGACGCTGGCCCGTCCCGGCCAGCCCGCGCATCTGCGCGCGGCGGTCGACTATGCGGCCTGCGCCGAGGTGTGCGTGCCGTACCATGCCGATCTCGACCTCGCCGTGCCGGCCGGACTGGCCGCCGCCTCACCGGAGGCGCCGCTGGTCGCCGCGGCGCGGTCGCGCGTGCCGGACAGCCTGGCCGGGGCCGGATTGCGGCTGGTCTCGGCGGTGGTGGCGCCGGAGGCGGGCGGGGCCGCGCTGGACGTGACGCTGACCGGCGCCACGGGGAGGCTGCGCGCGCCGGACCTGTTCGTGGAGGGCATCGGCCAGATCGCGCCGG
Source organism: uncultured Pseudomonadota bacterium (assembly GCA_963758455.1). Taxonomy (GTDB): domain Bacteria; phylum Pseudomonadota; class Alphaproteobacteria; order Acetobacterales; family Acetobacteraceae; genus CAVRQM01. The sequence continues at coordinate 858,392 of CAVWVK010000002.1, forward strand.
GTCGGCCGCGCGTGCGGCAAGATGCCGGCTTCACCCGGCTGGCCGTGGCGCTGCCGGGCGTGCGGCCGAGCGCGGTGGCCGGCAAGGCGCTGACCTTCACGGTGGTCGACGGCGCCCGCTCGGCCGAGTTCACCGCGGCGCCGCGCGCCGGCGCGCGGCCGTTCGCGGGCGGCCGGGGCCTGCCGGCGATCCTGGCGGTGGCGCTGCTGGGCGGGCTGATCCTGAACGCCATGCCGTGCGTGCTGCCGGTGCTGTCGCTGAAACTGCTGGCGGTCGCGGCGCACGCGGGCGAGGGGCGGCGGCGCGTCCGCTCCGGCCTGCTGGCGACCGCCTCGGGCGTGCTGTTCTCGTTCGCGGCGCTGGCGGCCGCGTTGATCGGCCTGAAATCGGCGGGGGCGGCGATCGGCTGGGGCATCCAGTTCCAGCAGCCCTGGTTCCTCGCCGCGATGGCCGCCATCACCACGCTGTTCGCCGCCAGCCTGTGGGACTGGCTGCCGATCGCGCTCCCCGGCCTGTCGGCCGTCGCCACCGTGCAGTCGCGTCGGCCGCTGCTGGATGCCTTCCTTACCGGCGCGTTCGTGACCCTGCTGGCTACACCGTGCTCGGCGCCGTTCGTCGGCACCGCCGTGGGCTTCGCGCTGGCGCGCGGTCCGGGGCAGATCGTCGCGGTGTTCCTGGCGCTGGGCCTGGGCATGGCCGCGCCGTACCTGCTGGTGGCGGCCGCGCCCCGCCTGGCGCGGCTGCTGCCGAGGCCGGGGGCCTGGATGGTCTGGCTGCGGCGTGTGCTCGGGCTGCTGCTGGCCGGCACGGCGGTCTGGCTGCTGTCGGTGCTGGCGCAGGTCGCCGACCCGCGCGCCGCGCTGTTCGCGGCGGTCGCCCTGGCCGGGACGGTCGCCATGCTGGGATGGCGCGGCCGCCGCACCGGGGCCGCCGGGCGGTTGCTGGGACCGGCGGCGGCGGTCGCGGCGGGGCTGGCCGTGCTGGTGCCGGCGCTTGCCGCGCCACCGGCGCCGCCGGTGCGCCTGGCCGATGCGACGGCGCCGTGGCGGCCGTTCGATGCCGGAGCGATCGCGCCGGCGGTCGCCCGCGGCAAGACCGTGGTCGTCGATGTGACGGCGGCCTGGTGCCTGACCTGCAAGGTCAACGAGGCGGCCGTGCTGGGTCGCGACCCGGTGGCGGCACGGCTGCGCGGCCCCGGTGTGGTGGCGCTGCGCGCCGACTGGACCCGGCCCGATGCCGCGATCACCGCCTATCTGCAAGGCTTCGGCCGCTATGGGGTGCCGATGGACGTGGTCTATGGCCCGGGCCGTCCGTCCGGCATCGCGCTGCCGGAGCTGCTGACCGCGCGCGCCGTGACCCGCGCCATTGCTCTCGCGGCCGGTCCGGCTCCCGGCGGCGTCGCCGAGCGGTAGTCAGGGGCGCGCGGTGGGATTCTACGCGCGTCACATTGTTCCACGGCTGATTCACTGCGCCATGCGCAACGCGGCATTGCAGCCATACCGCAAGCGCATCATCGGCGCGGCAGAGGGCGAGGTGCTGGAGATCGGCCTCGGCTCCGGGCTGAACCTGCCGCTATATGGGCCGCAGGTGCGCCGCGTGGTCGGGCTGGAACCCTCCGTCCCCCTCCTGCGCCATGCGGCGGCGGCGCAGGCCCGGGTTCCCGTGCATCTGCTCGAAGGCTCGGCCGAGGCCATCCCGCTCGACTCTGCCAGCATCGACACCGTGGTCACGACATGGACGCTCTGCACCATCCCCGACGCCGCCGCCGCGCTGGCGGAGGTTCGGCGGGTGCTGCGGCCTGGCGGACAGCTCCTGTTTGTCGAGCATGGCCGGGCCCCCGAGCCCGGCGTCGCGCGCTGGCAGGACCGGCTGGACCCGCTTTGGAGCCGCCTCGCCGGCGGCTGCCACCTGAACCGCCGCATCGCCGATCTGGTGGGCGGCGGCGGCCTGCGGCTCGAACGGCTGGAGACCTCGCGCATTCCGGGGCCACGCACGCATACGTTCCTGTACCGAGGGCCGAGGCCGGCCGGCATGATGGGGTGGCGCTGAGCGCAGCCAACGCGGGCGAGGCGATCGCCAGCGCGTTCAGCCACCCTGCGGCATCACTCCGTCTTGGGCGCGGCCTGGTGCATCAGCGACTTTACCTCGTCCATCGCCTCGACGAACCGCTGGTTCAGCACGCTCAGCGCCTCGCCGTTGGCGTGCTGGATCAGCTCCGACAGCTCGCGCGTGTTGGCGACCGCCCGCTCGTAGGCGCGCTTGAGCAGTTCGGCCTGCTTGGCGGCGCGGTCCCCCGGCGCGTCGGTGGCGGCCAGCGAGCGCATGGTCTCGCTGATCTCGGCCATGGTCTGCTGCGTGATCTCCATGTGCCGGCGCGCCACTGCCTGCGCGCCCTCCATCGCGGCCCGGTTCGCCCGCGTCAGCGCGTCCATGTTGCGCTTGTGGGCTGCCATCAACGCCTCGGAATCCGGCATCGCCGGCAGCTTCATGTCGGCGAACATGCGCGCGAAATCGTCGGCGGCGGATTTGGCCTGGCTCATCGCCTGCGTCATGGCGCTGGCGAACGGCGCTCCTGGCGTGTCCCGCGGATTGTTCTCGGACATGGTCGGCTCCTCCGGTGGTTGCAGGCCGGCCGGGCCTGTAGGCTTGCCGGGAGTTAAGGCCACGCCGCCGCGATCCCCAAGCGGAACCTTCGCGGCAACCGCCATTTTCCCAGCAGCCGCTATTGTCTCAGGCGGGCGGCTCCGGGGGCGACGGCGACGGCGGCAGAGGCGGCTCGTGGCCGGGCGACGGCAGCGGCAATTCCGCGCGGGTCTCGCCCGGCGCCGCGGCGCCCGCGCCCGCGTCGCCGGCCGGGGTATCGGCGGCGGCGGCCTCGCGGGCCGGAGCGCCGCAATGCAGCCAGGCTTCCGCCCGCGCCGCGCGATCCAGCGCCTTGTCCAGTGCCGCCATCGTCGCGGCCAGATCCTCGCTGGCGTCGCGCTCCCACGCGCGCAGCGTCGATAGCCACACCAGCAGCATCCCGCGCGTGCGCAGATGGCCGCGCAGGCCGCGCGCCGACACGCCGGCCGCCTCCAGCATCCAGGCCATGCTGGCCAGCGTCGCCGCGCCCAGCATCAGCGCCAGGCCCGGATCTCGCGGCAGATAGGTCTTCAGCGCCAGCACGCCCTCGCGATGGGTTTGCAGGAAGTCGATGCGCCGCATCACCAGATCGAACAGCCGGTCGCGGTGGCTGCCTTCCTCGGTCGCCTTGGCCAGAGCGTGCTGGTCGGCGAGCCGCCCGAAGCGGGCGAGGATGCCGGCGCGGCCGATGAAGCGGCCGCGGGCGCGGTCCAGCGGCAGGTCGGCCGCGCGGGCGGCCACGGTGACGCTGACCGCGGACCAGCCGCGCTCCCCGGCCAGGCTGAAGGCCGAGGCGACCAGTGCGGCGTCGAATGCGGTGTCGTCCATGCCTCAGATATAACGCGGGGGGCGCCGGTGTCAGCCCGCAAGAGCCCGTGACCGCCGCGTGGCGGCGGCGATCGCCTGCGAGATCGCGCGCGGCCACGCATCCGCGTCCATCAGCACCGCCAGCGCCTGCTCGGTGGTGCCGTTCGGGCTGGTCACGGCGCGGCGCAGGGCGGCCGCGTCCTCGTCGCCGGCGGCCAGCAAGGCGCCGCCGCCCGCGACGGTGCGACGGGCCAGCAGGCGCGCGAGGTCGGGGGGATGCCCTGCTCGCGCGCCGCCTGCTCCAGCAGTTCGGCCAGCAGGAACACATAGGCCGGGCCGCCGCCCGAGACGGCGGTCACGGGGTCCAGCAGCGCCTCGTCGTCGACCCAGGCGACGGCGCCGACCGCGCGCAGCAGCGTGTCGCACAGGGCGCGCTGCGCGGGGGCCACGCCCGGGCCGGCGCAGGCCACGGTGACGCCCTGCCGGATGGCGGCCGGCGTGTTGGGCATGGCGCGCACGATCGGCGCCCCGCCCAGCAGCGCGGCCATGCCGGCGATGCCGCGTCCGGCCATGATCGACAGGAACACGGCGCCGCGAAAGCGCGCATATTGCGGCAACGCCGCCTCGGCGTTCTGCGGCTTGACGGCCAGCACCACGGCGTGCGGCGCGAAATCGGCCGGCAGCTCGGCGGCGTCCGCGACCACCGCGAGCTCCGGGCCGGGCGCGGCCGGGCGCGCCGGATCGACGGCGAACGACGGCGCCAGCCCGTGCTCGCGCCATCCCGCCGCCATCGCCGACCCCATGCGGCCGAACCCGGCCAGCAGGACCGGCGGGATCATGCGGCCGTCACGCCTCGCCCACGCACTCCAGCATCGCCGCCTCCATCGCCTCGGCGGGCGTCTTGCCGCCCCACAGCACGAACTGGAAGGCCGGGAAGAACCGCTCGCATTCGGTGATGGCGATGTCGACCATGTCCTCCAGGCTCTCCGACGAGGCTCCGGGAGCGCCGCGCAGCAGCACCGAATGGCGGAACAGCGGCGTGCCCTCGTCGCTGTCCATGCCGAAATGGCCGATCCACAGCCGCTCGTTGGCCAGCGCCAGCAGCTCGTACAGCGCATGGCGGCGGCGCTCGGGCACCTTCATGTCGAAGGCGCAGGTGAAGTGCATGGCGCTGATTTCGTTGGACCAGGAGAAATACAGCCCGTAATCGCACCATTTTCCCGGCGCCTCGGCCGCCATCTCGGCGTCGTTGCGGCGGTCGAAGGTCCAGTCGTTGGCCGACGCGATCTGCTCGAGCACGTCGAGCGGGTTGGCGGAGCGGTCGATATGGCTGCTGATATGAGCCGACATGCGGGGTCTCCCGTCACAGAGGAAGGCCGGGACCGGAGCGGCGCGCGCCCCGGCGGAGGATCGGGGGGTGGTAGGGTCGGCGCGCGGCGGCTTTCACACGCCAGCAAGGCAAGCCTAGCGGCCGGAGTTTCCGCGCCGCAATAGAAGACACGACCTCTTTATACGGCACTTGAGCCCCGGACGGCAAAATGATGGGGCAAACCGCGGCGATCGCCAATTGACGCCGGGCGCGCGGCTCAGGCGATCATGCCGGGGCCGCCCCCGGCGACCACCGGCGCGCGCTCGGCCTCCAGTGCCGCGACCCGTGCTTCCAGCGTCTCCAGCCGCGCCAGCGCCTCGGCCAGCCTGGCCTCCGCCCGCTCCTGGCCGTCGCGGGCGCGGGCGGCCATCGCCTCGACCGCCTCGATCTCGTCGCGGCGCACCAGGTGCAGCGCGCGCACCGCCTCGTCGACGCGGGCGCGGGCCAGCGACTCCGCCTCGTCGCGCAGCCCGGCCAGGGCCGACATCGCGCCGCCGGCCACGCCGGCGATGTCGTCGAAGAAGCGGGGGCGTTCGGCCATGACATGATCCTCGGGGTCTGGAGCGGGAGGGCAACGCCCCGTATATGGTGGCGCCCATGATCGTGGTCACTGGCGGCGCCGGCTTCATCGGCTCGAACCTGCACGCCGCCCTGGCGGCGCGCGGCCGCGAGACGGTGGTGGTCGACCGGCTGGGCGCGGGCAGCCCGGGCAAATGGCGCAACCTGCGCGCCCACCCGCCGGCGCGCATCATAGCTCCGGCGGCGCTGGATCGGTTCCTGGACGGCGCGCCGCGGCCGGACATGATCTTTCATCTCGGCGCCGTCAGCAGCACCACGGCGGTCGACGGCGACGCGGTGTGGGAGGCCAACGTCGCCCTGTCGCGCCGGCTGTGGGACTACTGTGCCGCGCGCGGCGTGCGGCTGGTCTATGCCTCCTCGGCGGCCACCTACGGCGACGGATCGCGCGGGTTCGAGGACGACATGGCGGCACTCGCCGAGCCTGCGGCCGCTGAACCTGTACGGCTGGAGCAAGCACGCCTTCGACATGCAGGTGGCCCGCGCGGTGGCCGGCGGCGGCGCGCGGCCGCCGCAATGGGCGGGGCTGAAGTTCTTCAACGTCTATGGGCCGAACGAGTACCACAAGGGCGCCATGATCTCGGTGGTCAAGGTCAAGCACGACCAGGTGGCGGCGGGCGGGCGGCCGACGCTGTTCCGCTCCGACCGCGCCGATGTGCCCGATGGCGGGCAGCGGCGCGATTTCATCTGGGTCGGCGACGTGGTCGACGTGCTGCTGTTCCTGCTCGACACGCCCGCCGCGTCCGGCCTGTTCAACGTCGGCACCGGCGCGGCGCGCAGCTATCGCGACCTGGCGCGCGCGGTATGCGATGCCTCCGGCGTGCCCGACGCGGTCGAGTATGTCGACATGCCGCCCGGCCTGCGCGGACAATACCAATCGTTCACCGAGGCGCCGATGTCCCGCCTGCGCGCCGCCGGCTACACGGGGCAGTTCACGCCATTGGAGGCCGGCGTCGCGCGCTACGTCCGTGGCTACCTGGCCGGTCCGGAGCCGTATGTCTGATGTCCGCTCCCTTGATGTTCCCGCAATTCGACCCGGTGCTGCTGCATGTCGGGCCGTTGTCGATCCGCTGGTACGCGCTGGCCTATATCGGCAGCCTGGTGCTGGGCTGGCGGCTGGTGCGGCGCATGGCGGCCGCGTCCGCCGGCGGTGGCGACGCCGCTGCAGGTCGACGATTTTCTCACCTGGGCCACGCTCGGCGTGGTGCTGGGCGGCCGGCTCGGCTACGTGCTGTTCTACCAGCCCGGCTATTTCCTGACCCACCCGCTCAAGATCGTCGCGGTCTGGGGCGGCGGCATGTCGTTCCACGGCGGGATGCTGGGGGTGGCCGTCGCCATCGCGCTGTTCTGCCGCCACCACCGCATCTCCATCCTCGGCTTCGCGGACCGCATCGCGGTGGCCGCCCCGATCGGCCTGGGGCTGGGCCGCATCGCCAACTTCATCAACGGCGAATTGTGGGGCCGTCCGGCGCCGGACTGGCTGCCCTGGCGCATGATCTTCCCCACCGGCGGCCCGATCGCCCGCCATCCCAGCGAGATCTACGAGGCGCTGCTGGAAGGGCTGGTGCTGTTCATCGTGATGCTGCGCCTGGCGCGGCGGGAGTCGCTGCGCGAGCGGTTCGGCTATCTGACCGGCGCGTTCCTGGTCGGCTATGCCATCGCGCGCATCATCGGCGAGTTCTTCCGCGAGCCGGACGTGTTCCTCGGCTTCCTGATCGGCGGCGTCACGATGGGGCAGTTGCTGTCGATCCCGATGTTCATCGCCGGCCTGGTGCTGATCCTGCGCGCGCGGCGGCGGCCGGTGGCATTCACGGTGTCCGCCTGACCGTGGAGCGGCTGGATGCGTTTTTCGCGCGCGCCAACGCCGCCTATTACGCGACGGAAAACCCGTTCGCCGACTTCACCACCGCGCCGGAGATCAGCCAGGTGTTCGGCGAGTTGCTCGGCGCCTGGGCGGCCGTGGTCTGGCAGGCGATGGGATCGCCCGACCCGGTGATCCTGGCCGAGGCCGGCCCGGGGCGCGGCACGCTGATGGCCGACGCGCTGCGCGCCATCCGCCAGACGGTCCCGGCGTTTGCGGCCGCGTTGCGCCTGCATCTGATCGAGATGTCGCCGCGCCTGCGCGCCATCCAGGCCGAGCGGCTGGCAGGCGCCACCTGGCACGATCGCGTCGAGGATGTGCCGGGCGGCCCGTTGCTGCTGCTGGGCAACGAGTTCCTCGACGCGCTGCCGATCCGCCAGTTCGTGCGCACGCCGGACGGCTGGGCCGAACGCCATGTGGCGCACGGGCAGTTCGTCGACCTGCCCTGTGCCGCGCCCGAGGGCGCCGAGGGCGACGTGGTGGAGGTCTGCGAGCCGGCCCGCGCGTTGGCCGCCCAGCTCGGTGCGCGCGTCGCGCGTGACGGCGGGGCGGCGCTGTTCATCGACTACGGCCCGGAGCACGCGGCGGCGGGCGACAGCCTGCAAGCCCTGCGCGACGGCCACCCCGCCGACCCGCTGGCCGATCCCGGCCGCGCCGACCTGACCGCGCACGTCGATTTCCCGGCGCTGGCGGCGATCGCCCGCGAGGCCGGGGCGGCGGTGCAGGGGCCGGTGCCGCAGGGCCTGTTCCTCACCCGGCTCGGCCTGCATCCGCGCGCGCACCGCCTCGCGCGCGGCCAGCCGGTACGCCGCGCCGCCGCCTTGCTCGCCGCCGCCGGGCGGCTGGCCGAGCCGGAGCGCATGGGCCGGCTGTTCAAGGCGCTGGCGATCTGCGATCCCCGCCTGCCGCCGCTTCCGGGTTTTGCCGCCGCATGATCCCGCCTTTCCTGCACAGCCCCGTCCTGCCCGCCCGCCACGGCTTTTTCACCCGCGCGGGCGGCGTGTCCGAGGGGCCGTATGCCAGCCTGAATTGCAGCGTCTCCGGCCGCGATGATCCGTCGCGGGTCGCCGAGAACCGCGCCCGCGCGGCGCGCGCGTTCGGCGCCGCGCCGGACGCGCTGCTGGGGCTGTCGCAGGTGCATGGCGTCGACGTGGCGATCGTGGAGCAGCCCTGGCCGGCCGGCGACGGCCCGCGCGCCGATGCGGTGGTGACGCGGCGGCGTGACGTGCTGCTGGGCATCGTCACCGCCGATTGCGCGCCGGTGCTGCTGGCCGACATGGCCGCGGGCGTGGCGGGCGCCGCCCATGCCGGCTGGCGCGGCGCGGTGTCCGGCGTGCTGGAGGCGACGCTGGCCGCGATGGTCCGGCTGGGCGCGGACCCGGCGCGGATCGCGGCGGTGGTTGGCCCCTGCATCGGGCAGGCCTCGTACGAGGTCGGCGCGGACGTCCATGAGGCGGTGCTGGCGGCCGGCCCGGCCGACACCGCCTTTCTTGCCCCCGGCGTTCGGTCGGGACACTGGCAGTTCGACTTGGCCGGATACTGCGAGGCCCGGCTGGGACGCTGCGGCGTCGCCGTGACGGGGCGCATCGACGCCGACACGCTGGCCGAGCCGGACCGCTTCTTCAGCCATCGCCGCCGCACCCTGGCCGGCGGTGGCGCGATCGGGCATCAGGTGTCGGTGGTGTCTCTGGGAAGCAGCGCATGAGCGGCGCGCCGACGCGCATCGACCGCGTGCGCGGCTGCCTGCTCGGCGGGGCGGTCGGCGACGCGCTGGGCGCGGCGGTCGAGTTCCTGTCGCTGGCCGAGATCCGGGACCGCTTCGGCGCCGCCGGCATCGCCGAGTTCGCGCCCGCCTATGGCCGCGTCGGCGCCATCACCGACGACACGCAGATGACCCTGTTCACCGCCGAGGGCCTGCTGCGCGCCTGGGGGCGCCCGCGCGAACGCCGCCTTCACGACGCGCCGGGCCTGATCCGCCATGCCTATCTGCGCTGGCTGCTGACCCAGCGCGAGCGCCTGCCGGGCGCCCTGGTCGAGCGGATCGGCGGGGACGGCTGGCTGTTCGCCCTGCCCGCGCTGCACCACCGGCGCGGCCCCGGACAAACCTGCCGCGCGGCGCTGCGCGGGGCCGATCTGCATGGCCCGGATGTGGCGCGCAACGACAGCAAGGGCTGCGGCGGGGTGATGCGCGTCGCCCCGGTCGGCCTGTTCGCGCCGGCGGTCGGCGACGACCACGCGGTATTCACGCTCGGCGCGGACAGCGCCGCGCTGACCCACGGCCACCCGAGCGGCTTTCTCGCCGCGGGCCACCTCGCGGTGGTCATCGCCGCCCTGCTGCGCGCAGACTCCCTGAACGCGGCACTGGACGCGGCCGATGCGCAACTGCGATCGCGCGATCGGCATGACGAGGTGCTTCGCGCGGTGGCGGGAGCGCGCGCGCTGGCAGCGGCCGGGCGGCCCACTGCGGAGGCGCTGGAGAGCTTGGGCGGCGGCTGGGTGGGCGAGGAGGCGCTGGCGATCGGCATCTGCTGCGCGCTGGCGGCCGCGGATTTTGCCGACGGGGTGCGGCTGGGGGCCAACCATTCCGGCGACAGCGACAGCACGGCCGCCATCGCCGGCAGCATCCTCGGTGCCCGGCTCGGCGCGCAGGCGATCCCGCGGCACTTTCTCGACCAGCTCGAACTGCGCGCCGAAATCACGCGACTTGCCGACGACCTCGACGCCGTGGCTTCGGGCGCGCCGGCCGACCCGGACCGCTACCCCGGATGGTGATGCCCCGTTGCCCCGCGATCGTGCTGGCGCTGTCGGCGCTGGCGCTGGCCTCCTGCGGCGGCCTGCCGCAGCCGTTCGCCGGCAATCCGGGCGCCACCGCACGGCGCCTGGCGCAGCCGCCGCCGTCGCGTCTGCTGGTGCTGCCGGCGCCGGACGCGCTGCTGCCGGACTCCGGCGTGCAGGGCTTCCCCGTGGCGCTGGCGGCGGCGTTGCAGGATCGCGGCGTGCCGGCCTTTGCGGCCTACGCGCACAAGGGCGACTGGCGGCTGGTTGTCACCGCCGAGTTGCAGGCCGATCAGGTGACGCCGCGCTTCGTCGTGCAGAACCCCGCCGGCAAGCCGCAAGGCGCCGTGCCGGGGCCGGCGGTCGCCGCCGATCAATGGTCCGCCGCGACGCCCGACACGTTGCAGCGCGAGGCGGATGCCGCGGCACCCGGCATCGCCGCCCTGCTCGACCGCATCGAGGCCAATCGCGAGGAGAGCGACCCGAACAGCCTGCTCAACCGCCCGGCGCAGGTGGCGATCAAGGGCGTCACGGGCGCCCCGGGCGACGGCGACACCTCGCTGGCCCATCAGGTCGGCAGCGATCTGGCCAAGGGTGGCGTGGTCATCCAGCCCGCGCTGGCCGGCGCCGATTTCGTGGTCGAGGGACAGGTGCGCTCGGTGCCCGAGGCCGGGGGCATCACCCGCATCGAGCTGCAATGGATCGTCTCCGACGCGCAGGGCCGCGAGGCCGGGCGGGTCGTGCAACTCAACGAGGTGCCGCGGGCCGCCATCTCCGGCCTGTGGGGCGATGTGGCGATCGCCGCCGGGCAGGAGGCGGCGGGCGGGATCCGCGACGTGATCGACAAGCAGCTTCGCGCCCCCTCGAACGTGGGCCGCAAGAAGCCGCCGGCGCCGCCGTCCACCTCGTGAGCCGGAAAGCTTTGCCAAACCGTCACACGTTGCTAGACATGCCCCGCCCGCCGCGAAAGCCCGCCGCCGCCCCATGAAGATCGTCTCCTGCAACAGCAACCGGCCCTTGGCCGAGGCGGTGGCCGCTTCCCTCGGACTGCCGCTGACCCGCGCCTCGGTGCGCCGTTTCGCCGACATGGAGGTGTTCGTGGAAATCCACGAGAACATCCGCGGCGAGGACGTGTTCGTGATGCAGAGCACCAGCTATCCGGCCAACGACAACCTGATGGAATTGCTGATCGCGCTGGACGCGCTGCGCCGCGCCTCGGCGCGCCGGCTGACGGCGGTGCTGCCTTATTTCGGCTACGCGCGGCAGGACCGCAAATCCGGCTCACGCACGCCGATCAGCGCCAAGCTGGTGGCCAACCTCATCACTGAGGCGGGCGCCGACCGCGTGCTGACGATGGATCTGCACGCCGGGCAGATCCAGGGCTTCTTCGACATTCCGGTGGACAATTTGTTCGCGGCCCCCCTGTTCTCGCGCGACATCCAGGAGCGGTTCGCCGGGCGCGACATCATGATCGTCTCCCCCGATGTCGGCGGCGTGGTGCGCGCGCGCGCGGTGGCGACACGGCTGAACTGCGACCTCGCCGTGATCGACAAGCGGCGCGAGCGCGAGGGCGTGTCCGAGGTGATGAACGTGATCGGCGACGTGTCCGGGCGGCACTGCATCCTGATCGACGACATCGTGGATTCCGGCGGCACGCTGTGCAACGCCGCGGCCGCGCTGATCGCCAACGGCGCCGCCTCGGCCAGCGTCTATTGCACGCACGGCGTATTGTCCGGGGGTGCGGTGGCGCGCATCGCCTCCTCGCCGATCGAGAGCATGACCATCACCGACAGCATCCTGCCCACCGAGGCGGTGCGCGTGGCCGGCAACCTGCGCCAGCTCAGCATCGCCAAGCTGCTGTCCGAGGCGATGCGGCGCATCAGCGACGAGAGCAGCGTGAGCTCGCTGTTCGATTGATGGCCGACGGTCGCTGCGCGCCATTGCGTTCTGGTTCCTGCGCCACGGCGAGACCGACTGGAACGCGCGCGGGCTGGCGCAGGGCAATGTCGAGGTGCCGCTGAACGCCAACGGCATCGCGGGCGCCGAAACGGCGGCCGCATTGCTGCGCGGACGCGGCATCCGCAGCATCGTCTGCTCGCCGCTGGGCCGCGCGCGCGAGACGGCGGCGATCGTGCGGCGGACGCTCGACCTGCCGGTGGAGATCGAGGACGATCTGCGCGAGGTGCGTTTTGGCGTGCAGGACGGCCAGCCGATGGCCGGCGCGTGGTTCGGCGAGTGGATCACCGGGGCTGTCACGCCCGAGGGTGCCGAGACGTTCGCCGCCTTGCGCGCGCGGGCGGTGGGCGCGGTGAACCGGGCGCTGGAGCGCCCCGCGCCGGTGCTGGTGATCGCGCACGGCGCGCTGTTCCGCGCCTTGCGCGCCGAGATGGGGCTGGAGCCGGACGTGCGGCTGGCCAATTCGGTGCCGCTGCTGTGCTCTCCCCCCGCTGACCGGCAGGGCACGCCGTGGCGGCTGCAGCCGGCGCAGCCGCACGGCCGGCTGGCCGCGTCCTGACATGGCGGGGCGGCGGCCCCAGGTCGCGATCAGCGCCGGGGTGGCCGAGGCGGTGATCCGCCCCGACCTCGGCGCCGGCCTCGAATCCTACGATCTGCTGTCGCGATCGGGCCGGCGGCCGCTGTTCCGCTCGGCACCCCGCGATGCCACCGCGCCGTTCCAGCTCGCGAACAACCTGCTGCTGCCGTGGTCCGGGCGGATCTCCGGCGGCGGCTTTCACAGCGGCGGCCGCTTTCATCCGCTCGATGCGAACCTGGAGGGCGAACCGCTGCCGATCCACGGCAACGGCTTCGCTGCCGCCTGGACGGTGGACGCGAAGACCCAGGCCACAATCCGGCTGCGACTTGCGAGCGACGGTCCGGGACCGTATCGCTACGACGCGACGGTGCGCTATGCGCTCGAAGTCCGGCGCGCTCACGATGACCCTGGACGTGGTCAACCGCGCCGCCGAGACGCTGCCGTACGGGCTGGGCTTTCACCCCTGGTTTCCGCGCACCAGGCTCACCACGCTGCGGGCGGCGGCGAGCACCGTCTGGTTCGAGGACGAGCGGCATCTGCCGGCCGGCTCGGCTCCGGTGGCGGCGCGGCCGGAGTGGGATTTCTCCGCGGCACGGGCGCTGCCGGCCGGCTGGCTGCACGCTTGGTTCACCGGCTGGGACGGAACGGCCACGATCACCTGGCCCGAACACCGCCTGGCGCTGGACATCACCGCGCCGCCGCCGCTCTCGACCTGCCTCGTGTACTCGCCAGGCCGCGAGGCGGGGTTTGTCTGCTTCGAGCCGGTGAGCCACCCGGTCGACGCGCACAACCTGCCGGGCGGGCCGGAGGCGCATGGGTTGGTGATGCTGGCGCCGGGCGAGGGGATGTCGGCGACGGCGCGGTTCGCGCCGAGGCGGTTGTAGTTTAAGATCAATCGAGTGACTGAATTGTAAGCCGACCAACACTGAAGTCTAGGTAATGGCATCAAACTCTAAATCAACGTGTTCAGGTTTGACTGAAAGGGCGAGCTGCGGCATAGGCTTTGAAAAGACTATCTCTGAAGCGATAGTGCCTTTCTCTGGTCTTCTCCACAACGCTTCCAAACTTCTCGCTGACTAGATTGCCAACATATACAGAAATGCTGCTGACATCCATGCGGCGCGCTGCGACAATCTGCTGATAGACCGCCGTTGTATTAACCTCCTCGTCTTCAACCGCCGCAAACGTCTTCAGTATAAGCTCTCTGACATAGGAATGACCAATCGCCTTCTGATAAGCCGTCTCCTGGATTCGAGCAGTGCCCTTGTTTGCAATTTCGGTCAAAGCTTCCTGGGCGAGATCGAGGGATACAATCAGTTTCTTCATTGTAGCGGCCTTGATAAGCGAGTGCTTACCAAGGAGGTGGACGTAGTAGGGATGGCCTTTTGCGACTCCGATTATCCACTCCTGCGCGTCTTCTGAAAAAGTAAATCCGTCTTGTTGCAAAAGCTCGTGGGCATTGTTGAAGATTACTCGAAGCTCGTCGGCAGTCATAGGCGGCATTTCCACGCAACCGTCGGAAATTTGCCTGACAATAAGGATGCGTGATTTATGATGAGTTCTGTGGTGTGGTTCCGACCCCAACCAGGTGGCAAATTGACGCGTGTGTCTGCTCCTCGGGATAACGAATAATGGAAAGATCGTGCGACAATTTATGCGGTCATATTTCATGCGATGATGAAAAAATTCCACTGCCGGCAAGCCAATTTCTGATATGAGTAATCGCGTTGGAAACACCGCATAAAGGTCGGCATTGTCTGTCGAGCAGGTCGAACTGTCGCCTACCTTCCCCGATAAACTTAGATGATGTGGACATGCCACCACTGCCCTCGCCGTAACGGTGCGTTGTACGACACGGAACCGTTAGGCGCGAGGGCGAGATCCTCAGTAAGTAACCGCAGCCGACGATCTAATTCGACGACAGATGGCGCATCAAGGATACCGATGTCGCCCGACGCATCATGTTGCAGGTGGCGTCAAGAAGCGGAGGATGATGGCAACATCCCGAGCAGATGAACAGGACGCCAAACGTCTCGCTCGTGCGGCGTTCCGAACCGAACTTGGCGAGCGCCCGAGCGCCAGAGATGGACGGTTCAGTTGCTCCTGGCGTCCTGCAAAGCGGGCGGAATCTTCGATGGCAGCCGCTGGTGTGAAGACGTTTTGAATATCTGCATGCATTGGCGGTCTTCCGAGGCCGAAGTAGGATAGCCTCGCACGGCGACCGCTACCGCGCCAGCACCCAAATGCAGAGGTTTGTTGCACAAAATTTCCTACCCATTCGTAACGGGCGGGTCGCTCTCCTCACGCGCTTTTCACCTAACCCCAATCCCCGCCCTCAGCCCCCCATCCACCAGATAATCCCCCCCGGTACAAAACCCCGCGCGCGGCCCCGCCAGGAACGCCACCATCTCCGCCACCTCCTCGGCCTCGGCGATCCGCCCCAGCGGGTGCGCCGCCCCGAACCTGCGGAACACCGCCTCGACATCCACGTCCGGCCCGTCGAACCGCCGTGCGGCCAGCGCCAGCATCGGCGTGCGCACCGAGCCGGGGCTGACCGAGTTTACCCGAATCCCGTCCGCGGCATGGTCGACCGCCATCGCCCGCGTCAGCGCATGGATCGCGCCCTTCAACGCGACATACGCCGCGACTCCCTGCTGGCACGCGTGGCCCTGCACCGAGGCCAGATTGACGATCGCGCCGCCGCCGCGCCGGCGCAGTTCGGGGATGCCGAAATGCCCCGTCAGGTAGATCGACCCGACATTGACCGCCATGCAGCGCGCCCACGCCGCCGCATCGGTGTCCAGCACGGTGCCGTACGGATGCACCGCGGCGGCGTTGACGATGATGTCCAGCCCACCCAGCGTCTCTGCGGCGAACGCCACCGCGGCGGCCACCTCGGCGGGCGCCGACACGTCCGCGTGGCGGACATGGATCGCCGCACCCTCCGCTTGCAGCGCCGCGTTCGCCGCCGCGTCGATGCCGCAGGCGACGATCCGCGCCCCCGCCGCCGCCAGCCGCAGGGCGGTGGCGCGGGCGATGCCGGAAGTGCCGGTGACGAGCGCCACCCGGCCGTCGAACTCGCCCATCAGTTCTCCCCCGCTTCGTTGGACCAGATTGCCGTTGACAGCGTAGCATCTGTCGCCCCACAAGGCAATCGGGCGAGCGTGGTCCAACAAAACCCCGGAGGACGGGCGGCATGAAGATCGGCTTCGGCCTCTATCGGCACATGCTGGACGACGAGAACTTCGCCTTCGCCCGGCAATGCGGTGCCACCCACATCGTCGCCCATCTGTGCGACTACTTCCGCGGCGGCGAGGCCACGGCGCGCGCCGATCAGCCGGTCGGCGACGGCTCCGGCTGGGGCGTCGCCGAGGGGCGCATCTGGAGCGTGGACGAGCTGGTGGCCTTGCGCGAGGCGATGGCGCGGCACGGGCTGACGTTCTTCGCCATCGAGAACTTCGACCCCGGCCAGTGGGACCACATCCTGTTCGACGGCCCGAGGCGCGACCAGCAGATGGCCGACGTGCAGCAGCTCATCCGCAACGTGGGCGAGGCCGGCATCGGCGTGTTCGGCTACAATTTCAGCCTCGCGGGCGTCGCCGGGCGCGTCACCACGCGGCAGGCCCGGGGCGGCGCGCCGTCGGTCGGATTGGACGGGCGCAACGCCGTCACCGACAGCCCGCTGCCGGCCAGCATGGCGTGGAACATGGTGGTGGACGAGACGGCGACGGGCGTGCGCGAGACGGTGTCGCGCGAGGCGCTGTGGCAGCGGCTGCGCTGGTTCCTCGACCGCATCCTGCCGGTGGCCGAGCAGGCGGGCGTGGTGATGGCCGCCCACCCCGACGATCCGCCGATCGACATGAACCGCGCCCAGCCCCGCCTGGTGTTCCAGCCGCACCTGTACCAGACCCTGCTCGACACGCGGCCCAGCCCGTCGAACGGCCTGGAGTTCTGCCTCGGCACCATTGCCGAGATGGGCGCGGAGATGGGCGAGGGCGACGTTTACGAGACGGTGCGGCGCCACGCGGCACAGGGCCGCATCGCCTACATGCACCTGCGCAACGTGCGCGGAAAAGTGCCGCGCTACCACGAGACCTTCATCGACGAGGGCGACGTGGACGTGGCGCGCGTGGTGCGCATCCTGCGCGACGCGAACTTCGACGGCGTACTGGTGCCCGACCACGCCCCGCAGATGAGCTGCGCCGCGCCCTGGCACGCCGGCATGGCGTTCGCGATGGGCTACATCAACGCGCTGGTGAAGGCCGGATGACGACGCCCTGGCCCGACGACGCGGCACTGTTCGCCGCCGTGCGGCGCGAGCTGTTCGTGGCGGCGGTGGGTGACGTGCTCGACCGGCTGGGTTTGCAGGCACAGTTCCTCGTGCCGCAATGCAAGCCGATCGCGCCGGACATGGTGGTGCTGGGCCGCGCCATGCCGGTGCTGGAGGCCGACATCGGCCATGTCACGGGGTCGCTCGCCGACCAGCCGTTCGGCGTGATGTTCGAGGCGCTCGACGACCTCAGGCCGGGCGAGGTCTACATCTGCGCCGGCGCCTCGCCGACCTACGCGCTGTGGGGCGGCCTGATGTCCACCCGCGCCATCACCTGCGGCGCGGCCGGCGCGGTGCTGCACGGCTATCACCGCGACACCGCCGAGATCCTGCGCCTCGGCTTCCCGGTCGCCTCGTTCGGCGGCTATGCGCAGGACCAGGCGCCGCGTGGAAAAGTGGTCGACTGGCGCGTGCCCATCGACATGGACGGCGTACGCGTCGCTCCGGGCGACATCGTCTATGGCGACCGCGACGGCGTGCTGATCGTGCCGCAAGGCGTCGCGGCCGAGGCGTTCGCCGGGGCGTTCGAGAAGGTGCGCGGCGAGAACGACGTGCTGCGCGCCCTGCAATCCGGGATGAGCACGACCGAGGCGTTCGCCCGGTTCGGGATCATGTGATGCAGCCGGGGCTGCCCGACCCGCGCCCGCGCGGCGGCACGGTCGATGCGCTGGTGCAGTCCATCCGCACCCTGATGCGCGAGCGAAAGCTCCGCGTCGGCGACCACCTGCCGACCGAACGGGAACTCGGCGAGCATTTCTCGGCCAGCCGCAACACGGTGCGCGAGGCGCTACGCACGCTGCGGGCATATGGCTTGATCGAGGTGCGCCCGAAGGTCGGCGCGGTCATCATCGACCGCGCGCTGGAGGCGGCGTTCGACCTGTTCGCCTTCAACATGGAAGTCTCGCGCGAGACCTTTGCCGACGTGCAGGCGTTCCGCCGATTGATCGAGGTCGGCATCGGTGAGCAGATCATCGAGGCGCGCGAGGCCGATTTCGCTCGCCTCGACGCGATCAACGCCGCGATGCGCGACGCCGGCTCCGCCGCCGAGGCAGCCGAGGGCGACTATGCGTTCCACAGCGCGCTGGTGGGCCTGGTGGGCAACCGCACGCTGACCGACATCTACCGCTTCCTCAAGCCGGTGATCCTGCGGCTGATGCTGCTGGGCAAGACGCGGCGGCCGGCGCTGACCGACACGCACGCAGATCACGCCGGCATCATCGACGCGCTGCGCCGGCGCGACCGCGTGGCGTTCGCCTACCGGATGAGCCGGCATCTGGAGTTCGGCGCGCGGTTCCTCGACGACGGCGCCGCGCCGCAATCGACCAACAACGAGAGGGAACAGTCATGAGGACATGGATCGCCGTCGCGGCCGCGATGGCATTGGGCGCGACGGCCGCCGCCGCGCAGCAGCCGGTGATCGGCGGCATCGTGTTCCAGCAGGACCAGTATTTCCGCGGCATCCAGCTCGGGATGCGGGATGCGGCGAAGGGCCACGCCACGCTGCTGGAGGGCAATTCGTCGTCCAAGCCGGAGAAGGAGGCGACGCTGATCGACACCTATGTGTCGCGCGGCGCGAAAGCCATCGTGATCGCGCCGATCAGCGGCAAGGCCTCGGTGCGCGCGCTGCAACGGGCCAACGACAAGGGCGTGAAGATCGTGCTGTACGGCACGCACCTGGACGCCACCTTCCCGGTCGCCTTCATCGGCACCTCGGACAGCGACATCGGCATGGGCACCGGCAAGATCGCCGCCGACTTCATCAAGAACAAGCTCGGCGGCCACGCGAACGTGGCGCTGATCGAGTTCCGCTCGCAACTCGCCGAACAAAGCGACGCGCGCAGCAACGGCTTCCTGCAAGCGGCGCGGCAGGGCACGACGCTGAACATCGTGGCGCACCAGGACGCCTGGCTTGCCGAACAGGCGGTGTCGGTGGTCAGCGACGTGCTGACCGCGCACCCGGACATCAACGTGATCTACGCGGCCAACGAGGGCGGCACCGTGGGCGCGGTGCAGGCGGTGCGGCGCGCCGGCAAGCAAGGCAAGGTGTTCGTGTTCGGCACCGACGGGTCCGAGCAGTTGGCCAACTTCCTGCTCGACCCCGACGGCGTGCTGATCGCCACCACCGCGCAGCAGCCGGTCAAGGTCGGGGCGGACGCGATCGACACGGCGCTCGCCGCCATCGCCGGCAAGACCGTCGACAAGCAGGTGCTGGTGCCGGCGCTGCCGCTGTCGCGTGAGGACAAGGCGGGCGTGCAGACATATCTGGCGGATGCGAAGAAGCTGCAGTAGCCAACCAACCGCTCCGTGTCCGATCCCGTCATGGCCGGGCCTGACCCGGCCATCCACCCTCCACGCGAGGTCGCGGAGCGGCCCGTGGATGCCCCGGTCAAGCCCGGGCATCACGGTGTCCGCAACACCTCATGACAACCGGCGCCATCGAACTCCGGCAGGTGTCCAAGGCGTACGGCCCGACGCTTGCGCTCGCCCCGTTCACGCATGTGTTCGAGCCGGGCCGCATCCACGCGCTGATGGGCAAGAACGGCTCCGGCAAGTCGACGCTGATAAAGATCCTTCTCCGGTGCGGTGCAGCCCAGCAGCGGGATGCTGCGCGTGAACGGCCGGGAGGAGCACTTCGCCAGCCCACGCGATGCGTTCGCGGCCGGCGTGGTGACGGTGCATCAGGAACTCTCGCTGGTCCCCTCGCTGTCGGTGGGCGAGAACATCTATCTCGGCCGTCTGCCGCATCGGCGCCGGCTCGGCGCAAGCGTGGTCGACTGGCAGCGCGTCCACGCCGATGCCGGACGCCTGCTGCACGAGATGGGCCTGGACATCGACCCGCGCCAACAGGTCTCGGCGCTCAGCGTCGGGCGGCAGCAGGTGGTCGAGATCGTCAAGGCGATGTCGTTCGCGCCCTCCATTCTGCTGCTCGACGAGCCCACCTCCGCGCTGGCCTCGCGCGAGGTCGGCCTGCTGTTCGCCCTGCTGCGCCGGCTGCGGGCGCGGGGCGTGACGATGATCTACATCACCCACCGCATGAACGAGCTGTTCGAGATCGCCGACACCTGCACCGTGCTGCGCGACGGCCGCGCGGCCGGCAGCACCGAAATGGCCGACACCACGCCCGAGCGCATCGTCGAGATGATGTTCGGCGACACCGCCCGCGCCGTCCGCCCGGCCCGCCGTGTGGCGTCCCGCGGCAAGGCGGTCCTGGAGGTACATGGCCTGAGCCGCGCCGACGTGTTCCACGACGTCTCGTTCGCCCTGCATCGCGGCGAGGTGCTGGGGTTCGCGGGCCTGCTCGGCGCCGGGCGCACCGAGGTGCTGCGCGCGATCTTCGGCGCCGACCCGTTCGACGCCGGCGAGATCGTGCTGGGCGGCAAGCGCGTGGCCCGTCCCGATCCGCGCCGGATGAAGCGGCTCGGCCTCGGCTACACGCCGGAGAACCGCAAGGAGGTGGGCCTGGTGCAGATGCTGTCGGTGCATGACAATCTGTGCCTCGCCAGCCTCGACCGCATCGCCTCGCACGGCATCCTGACCCGCGCGCGAGAAACTCCGTTCGTGGCGCGGCAGATTGCCGGATTGGGCATCAAGGTGGCGGACGCGATGCTGCCGGTCGCCTCGCTGTCCGGCGGCAACCAGCAGAAGATCGTCATCGGCAACTGGCTGAACACCCGCCCGCAGGTGATGTTCTTCGACGAACCCAGCCGCGGCATCGACGTGCAGGCCAAGCAGCAGGTGTTCGACATCATGTGGCGCGAGGCCGAACACGGCCTGTCCTCGGTGTTCGTCTCCAGCGAGCCGGAGGAACTGCTCGAGGTCGCCGACCGCATCCTGGTGATGCGGCTCGGCCGCATCGTGGCCGAGGTGCTGCCGGAACGGACGACGCTCGCCGAGCTGTACCGGCTGTGCATGGAGGGCGCATGAGCATCAGCGAGACGGCAACGCCGCCGCGGGTCCGCAATCGCGGCACGACGGCGCTGAAGATCTACACGATGGAGGCGATCCTCCTGGTGCTGATCGTATTGCTGGTCGCCTTTGCGCCGGGGTTCGCCACCTTAGGCAACCTGCTGAACGTGCTGCGTACCGTCTCGATGCTGGGGGTGATCGCGTTCGGCATGACGGCGGTCATCATCTCCGGCGAGATCGACCTGTCGGTGGGCGCGGGCGTGGCGCTGGCCGGCTGCATCGTCGCCTGGTTCTCCGGCACGCTGTCCGCGCGGCTCGGCTCGGTCGGCGCGGTGGTGCTCGGCATCGCCGCGGCGATAGTGGTGGGCGGCGGGACCGGGGTGTTCACCGGCAAGATGCGCCAATGGTTCCGCGTGCCGACCTTCATCACCACGCTGGCGCTGTTCACCGCGCTGCGCGGCTTCGCCAATCTGATTACCGGCGGCTTTCCGCTCACCGACCTGCCGAACTGGTTCGGCTTCCTCGGCGCCGGCGACCTGCTGGGCGTGCCGTTCCCGGTCTACGTGTTCCTGTCGGTGTTCGCGCTGATGCACCTGCTGATGACCTACACCAGTTTCGGCCGCGCCGTGTACGCGGTGGGCGGCAATGCCGAGGCGGCGCGGCTGTCCGGCATCGACGTGTTCTTCGTCAAGACGGCCGCGCTGGCCATCACCGGCGTGCTGACCGCGATCACCGGCACGCTGATCGCCTCGCAGATCGGCTCGGGCACCGGCACCACGGCCACGGGCATGGAGCTGGACGTGATCGCGGCCACCATCATCGGCGGCACCAGCCTGTTCGGCGGCAAGGGGCGGGTCTGGGGCACCTTGCTGGGCGTGCTGTTCCTCGGCTGCATCACCAACGGCATGACCCTGCTGGATGTCTCGGAATACTGGCAGTACGTGGTGCGCGGCGCGATCATCCTGGGCGCCGTGCTGCTCAACCAGGTGCTGGAGGAGGTGCGCTGAGGCTGGCCCGCCACGCCGAGGCCGCCGCCGCGGCGATCGCGAGCGCGTCGGCCAGGCCCTCGTCCTCGCCCTTGTCGAACTCGTCCGCGCCGCAGGCCATCGTGTTGGTGACATGCGCGAAGCAGACCACGCGCGCGGCCGCGCGCGGCGGCGAAGGCATAGAGCGCCGCCGCTTCCATCTCCACCGCCAGCGCGCCGGCCGCCCGCGCTTCGGCGATGGCCGCCTCGGTCTCGCGGAACGGCGCGTCGGTGGTCCACACCGCGCCGCGCAGCACCGATCCGCGGTCGCGCGAGACCGCCGCCCAGACCGGCTCGATCAGCGCGGGATCGGCCTCGGCGAACGCGCGCGGGCGGCAGATAATGCAGGCTGGTGCCTTCGTCGCGCAGCGCCCGGTCAATCAGCACGAAGCACGGCCCCGGCGGCAGCGCGCCGATGCGCCCGGCCGAGGTGATGCTGACCAGCAGACGGCAGCCGGCGGCGAACAACTGCTCGGCCACCAGCACCGCGAACGACGCGCCCACCGCGCAGCCGACGACGCCGAAGCGAATCGCCGGCGTAATCGAACACGTCCAGCGCGGTGTGGTAGCAGGCCCATCCGGGGTGCGGCGCCGCGCGCCCGGCGGCGCGCAGCCCGCGCACGATGTCGCCGTCCGGGTCGAGCAGGCAGATATCCGGCACCGGCTAGCATCCGGCAGCCGCTTCCGCCGCCGTGCCTCGCGCAGCAGGTTCTCGGGGCGGAACACCGAGGGCGACGCATAGTCCCGTTCGCGGCCCGGACGGATGATCCATGTTGCCGTTCCCCGTGATCCGCCGAATATCAGGCTCGACAGCGTTTTCCGTCCGGAGACTGAATCCATGCGCGCCAATCCCATCAGCGACAGCCTTTCGTTTCTGCTCGGCCACACGCATGACCAGGATGCCCTTGGACCGGCCGGATACGTCCTGGTGGCGTTCTACTTCGCATTGCTGCTCGGCGGGGTTGCGGCGGCGCTGGTGAACTGGACGCGCGACCCGGCGCAGCGCACGGCCCGCAACGTCTGGATCTGGCTGATCCGAACCCTGGTCGGCAGCATGTGGTTCCAGGGGTCGCTGTGGAAACTGCCGCTGCCGGTCTCCGGAGGGCTGAAGTTCTGGACCGGCGAGCTGGCGAAATACTCGGCGTTCGCCTGGCACGCCGCCTTCGTGGACGGCTTTCTGATCCCCAACCTCGTCTGGCTCGGGCCGCTCGTCTGGCTTGCCGAAATGGGTATGACGGTATCGCTGGTCCTGGGCCTGGCGACGCGTCTGGGCGGGCTTGTGGGGGTGCTGTTCACGCTGAACCTGTGTCTCGGCCTGTACAACGATCCGACGGAATGGCCGTGGACGTACGTGTTCCTCATCTTCCTCATGGCGCTGCTGGCGCTGGACCGGGCGGGGCGCGGTTTGGGTCTGGACGCCATCATCCTGCGCCGGACCTGGCGCCGGCGTCTGGTGCCGCGCGCCTGGCGGATCATCGCCTGAACGTGTTGCAAGCGTGGCCGATTTGTGGAGAGCTTGCGGCAACGAGGGGGGAAACGTCATGACCACCAGCAGCCAGCACGCCGAGACCATCGCGCTTCACGCCGGCTGGCGGGCCGATCCCGGGACCGGGGCGGTGGCGGTGCCGATCTTTCAGACCACCTCGTACCAGTTCGACAGCGCCGAGCACGCCGCGAACCTGTTCGCGCTGAAGGAGCTGGGCAACATCTACACCCGCATCATGAACCCCACCAACGCGGTGCTGGAGGCGCGCATCGCGGCGCTGGAGGGCGGGGCGGCGGCGGTGGCGCTGGCCTCGGGGCAGGCGGCCTCGGCCTGCGCGGTGCAGAACCTGGCGCGCGCCGGCGACAATATCGTGAGTTCCACGGACCTGTATGGCGGCACCTGGAACCTGTTCGCCAATACGCTGCGCGATCAGGGCATCGAGACGCGTTTCGTCGATCCGTCGGACCCGGAGGCGTTCGGCCGCGCCAGCGATGACCGGACCCGCGCCTATTACGGCGAGACGCTGCCCAACCCGAAGCTCGCGGTGTTTCCCATCGCCGAGGTGGCGGCGATCGGCCGCGCGCTGGGCATCCCGCTGATCCTGGACAACACCGCCGCACCGATCCTGTGCCGCCCGTTCGCACACGGTGCCGCGGTCGTGATGTATTCCACGACCAAGTGGATCGGCGGCCACGGCAATTCGATCGGCGGCATGGTGGTCGACGGCGGCAATTTCGACTGGTCGGCGCACCCGGCCCGCCAGCCGGCGCTGAACACGCCCGATCCGAGCTATCATGGCGCGGTCTGGGCCGAGGCCGCGAAACCGCTCGGCCCGATCGCCTATGCGCTGAAGCTGCGCGTGACCCTGCTGCGCGACCTCGGCGCGGCGATGTCGCCGTTCAACGCGTTCCTGTTCCTGCAAGGCCTGGAGTCGCTGCCGCTGCGCATGGAACGCCACGTCGCCAATACGCAGGCGGTCGCCGACTTCCTCGGCCGCCGTCCCGAAATCATCAAGGTGATCCATCCCTCGGTGCAGCAGGGCGAGGCGCGCGCGCGGGCCGACCGCTATCTGGCGGGCCGGTACGGCGGCATGGTCGGCTTCGAGCTGCGTGGCGGCCTGGACGCCGGCCGCCGCTTCATCGACGCGTTGCAGATGTTCTACCACGTCGCCAATCTCGGCGATTCGCGCAGCCTGGCGATCCATCCCGCCAGCACCACGCATTCGCAACTGAGCGCCGAGGAGCGCGCCATGAGCGGCGTGACCGAGGGCTATATCCGCCTGTCGGTCGGCATCGAGCATATCGACGACATCCTGGCCGATCTGGAGCAGGCGCTGAAGGCGGCGGGGTAGGCCGCCCATCACCTGTTGTCGCTGACCCGCAGCCCGGTCACGTCGCGCGACGCCAGGGCTGAGGCCCGCGACGAGCGCGTGGCGCGCAGACGGTCGATGCCGATGTCCTCCACGTCGTACATCCAGAACACCGGCCGCGCGTCCGGCGTCGCGCAGGCGATCTCGATGTTGCTGAAATCAAGCTCGCGGGCGTGGCGGATGAAGAAGCCCTGCGCCGGCAGCGGGCCGAGCCGTCCCGGATCGGGGTACGCCGCCACCTCCTCCGGCGGCTGCACGGCCGCCATCGCCGGCGTGCCGCCGCCCTTTTGCAGCATGTACATGTCGCTGATCCGGATGTCCTCGACCGGATGGCCGGGCACGCCGCTGATGATCGACGGGCACGCCGCGCGCGGCGCGTCGCACAGCAGATTGCTGATGGACACACGGCGCAGTGCGCCGGGGACGGTGCCGACCGGCCCGCGCAGCCTGGCGCCGAGCCGCAGGAACAGCGGCGCGTTGCGCAGGTCGCGCATGGTCACGCCGGTGATCGTCACGTCCTCCAGCGCGCCGCCGTCCACCGTCTCCAGCGCGATGCCGCAACAGCTCTGGAACGTGCAGTTGGCAATGGCGATGTTGCGAAAGCCGCCGTTGGACTCGGTGCCGAGCTTGATCCGCCCGGTGCGCCGCCCCGGGTCGGCGCCGGCTTCGTGGCCGAGCGGCTGGAAGCTGCCATCGAGCAAGGTGCCCAGCCGATAGTCGCCGAACACCGCGCAATCGCTGATGGTGACGTTCTCGGTGATCCGCGCCTCGCCCAGCGCCAGCGAGCTTTTCAGGCAGATGGCGTCGTCCCACGGCGAGTTCACGGTGCAGTTGCTGACGCGCACGTTGCGGCAGCAGTCGATGTCCATGCCGTCGCGGTTGGTGTCGATGCGCACATTGTCGATGGTCAGCGTATCGACGCCGCTGGCCAGGATGGCGAAATGCCCACCCTCCAGGATCGCCACGTCGCGCAGGATCACGTTGCGGCAGCGTTTCAGCGCGATGGCCTTGTTGCCGACGCCGGCCAGCTTCGCCTCCATCCGCCCCGGCTCGTCGCGCTCGCGCACCAGCCCGCGCCCCCAGATCCGGCCCGGGCCGAATATGGCGATGTCGTGGATGTCCTCGCCCCAGATCAGGCTGTTGTGCCAGTGGCTGTGCCCGAAATCCTGGTAGGCGTCCCAGGGCACGTTCGGCTCGGCGACATCGTAGCCGCTGCCCGGCGTGCCCGGCGTGGGACAGTCCGCCGCCAGGATGGTGGCGCCCGGTTCCAGATGCAGGGCCACGAAGCTGCGCAGGTGGATCGAGAAGCAGGCATAGGTGCCGGCCGGGAAGCGCACCGTGCCGCCGCCGGCACCGGCCGCCGCGGCGATCGCGCGATTGATCGCCGGCGTGTCGATGGTCCGCCCGTCGCCGGTGGCCCCGAAGGCGCGCACGTCGAACGCCCCATCGCCGTCAAGAGCCGGGGGGCCGCCGCGAGCGGGCGCGCCAAACACCCGCGCCGGAAACGTCGGGGCCGCAAACGCCCGCGTCGCCCCGCCGCACAGGCCGGCGGCCAGCAGCATCAGCACATCGCGGCGCAATGGCGGCACGCTACGGCTCCGTGGTTTCCCAGCTCTCCGCGCCGTCCTGCGTCAGGTGGACGGCGCTGGCCACCGCCCCGGCCTGGTTGAGCCGGTCGATCAGCCCGACCCGGCGCTGCGGCGGCACGATGAACATCACAAATCCGCCGCCGCCCGCGCCAGACACTTTTCCGGCAAGCGCGCCGTGCGCCAGCGCGGTCGCGTGCAGCGCGTCGATCTCGCGGCTGCTGACGCCATCCGCGGTGCGCTGCTTGGCCGCCCAGGAGCGGTTCAGGATCTCCGCCATATGCCGGATCTCGCCGCGCAGCAGCGCCTGCTTCATCTCGATCGCGTCGGATTTCAACTGATGCAGCCCGGCCAGCGCGTCAACCCCGTGCGCGTGCATCCGCCGCTGCTGCTCCTCGATGATCCGCCCGCTATGGCGCGAGACGCCGGAGAAGCACGTCACCAGCGAGGTCTCAAGCTCGTTGACGAAGCCGCGCGCCACCCGCAGCGGGTTCACGATCACTCGGTCGTGTGCCAGGAACTCGATGAAATTGGCCCCCCCGAACGCCGAGGCGTACTGGTCCTGCTTGCCGCCCGCCAGCGCCAGGTCGATGCGCTCGATCTCGAACGCCAGGTGCGCCACGTCGTACTGGCCAAGCGGCAGCGCGAGCCAGGTGCGGAACGCCTCGACCAGCGCCACCACCAGCGCCGACGACGATCCCAACCCCGAGCCGGCCGGGGCGTCGACATAGGTGGTGACTTGCAGCGGCGGCATCGCGCCCGCGCCGAACTCGCCCAGCATCCGCCGGTACACCCCGGAATGGATCGCCAGCCGCGCCGCGCGCAGCGCGCCCAGGGTCGGCTCGACGCTTTCCTCGAACGGCAGGTCGCGCGCGGCGAAGCGCACGTTGGCGTCCGGCGACGGCTCGATGAAGGCGTAGGCGTAGCGGTCGATCGTGCTGTTCAGCACGGCCCCGCCATATTCGTCGCAATACGGGCTGAGATCCGTGCCGCCGCCGGCCAGCCCCAGCCGCAGCGGCGCCCGCGCCCGCACCACCCGGTGGCTCACGCGACCGCCCGCAGCAGAAAATTGTGCGCGCCCAGGTAGCCCAGCTCGCGGCTCCAGGTGCGCAGCATCTCGGCCTGCGTCCAGCCGTCGTCGCGCAACGCTTGCAGGATGTCCCAGCCGATCGTGTGCAGCTCGACCGGCATCAGCCGATGGCCTTCGCCGCGCCGCGCCTTGGTGCCGCTGACCGCCGCGCGCTCGCGGAACGGCACGCGCGCCAGCAGGCAGCCGCCGGGGGCGGCGATACGGCGCAGTTCGGCCAGCACGGCACGCAACGCCGGCGCGCGGTGCAGGCAGTCGGCGGCGATCAGCACATCCGCGGCCGCGTCGGGCGCGGGCAGGGTCGCGCCGGCCTCGATGTCGGGCACGCGCAGCGTCTCGCCGGCCAGCGAAGCCAGCCGGCGATGCACGCCAAGCGTCGGGCCGAACAGCAGCAGCCGCGACCAGGAGCGCAGCCCGGCCAGCGATTCCGCCGCGTGCAGCAGGGCACGATCCCGCCCGCTCAGCCGGTCCTCGCAGTCGCAGACCTGCTCGTGCGCCCATTCGGGCACCCGCCGGCCAGCCTCGATCACCCGGCCGCCGTCGGTGCGCGAGCTCAGTCGCGCGGGTCGCAGGCAGGGCGCGCAGGTGGCGCGCTCGCTCAGGATCGGCTCGGTGGTGGCCAGCGCCGCCTCGGTGCGCGCCTGGCGGGCCAGCCGCGCGTCGTCATGGCCGAGCCGCGCCTCGAACTCGGCCGCCGAGGCGAAGCTCTCCGCCGGGAAGCGGACGTGCAGGCCGGAGTCGAACGGGAGCTCGTCGAACATGCGGGCGATCTTGTAGAGGATTTTTCGCCTGACCGACTACGGCGCGCACGGCGGCGGCGTCCACGGCTCGGCCAGCACGACGCATCCGGCTTGCCGCGATCGCGCCCGCGCCAGCAGCGAGGCCGGCGTGTCGCCCGCGCTCAGCAAGCCGCGTCGCGCCGCCAGCGCCAGGCCCGTGCGGGCGGCGATGGGCAATTCCGGCAGGCTGGCCGCCCCGGCCAATCGCCGCGAGACGGCCAGCGCGATCGCCTCCGCCTCCAGCCGCGTGAGCACCGCCTCCAGGCCGGCCGGCGATGGCATCTCGTCGTCCAGCAGCAGCAGCCAGGCGCCGCGCGTCTCGCCCGGCGGCGGCGCGAAGTCGGCCTCCGTCACGGGCAACAGCCGCAGTCCCGGCAGCAGGCTGGGCAGCAGCGCCATGCGCGCGTCGGCGCCGGGATCGAGCAGCAGCGTCTCGGCATCCAGGGCGAACGTCGCCGGGGCCAGCGCCCGCAACCGGGCCAGGGTGGCGGGCGCACCGCCGACAGCCCGCAGCGCCAGGGTCGCGCGCGGCGCGGCGGGGCAGGCCAGGCGCAGCGGCGCCATTCCGGACCCCAGCACGCGCCGCGCGGCGCCGACATCCGCGCCCGGCTGCCCGAGGCGCGCCGGCAGCGCGGCCGCCAGCGCGCCCGCCGCCGCCCGCAGCCGCGTCGCGGGCGGGCGCGGGGGCGCGACGCGAGCCGCCAGCCGCTCCGACAGGGCGCCCAGGGCCGCCTGCAACGCCGCCGCCGCCGGCTCCGCGGTCGCTCCCCCGGCCGGCTCCAGCAGGCGGCGGCCGAACACCACGCCGCGCGCCCGCGCCGAGAGCAGGCATGGCGTGCCCCGGTCGATCGCACCCGGCGGGAGCGCCAGCCAGAAGCCGTGCCGCGTGTCGGCCATTCCGGGCACCGCGAGGTCGGGACGCGGCAGCTTCGCCTCGCCGGCCGCCACCACCCGATCGTCGGCCAGGATCTCGAACGCCAATCGCGCGCGCGGCCGGCCGGGTGCCCAGCACCAGCCGTCCACCGTGCCGTCCGGATGGGTCCGCAGGTCGCCGACCACGTGCTCGTCGCGCATCACGCCTTGTAGGCGCGCGCGCCGTCGCGGCGCTATGACGGACGCCGGGCGATCGGAGCGGGGCGGGCGGCAATGGCAGGCGGCGTGGTCATCACCGGGGCGGCGGGCATGGTCGGCTCGCACTTGCTGGAGCGGCTGGCACGGGACGGCGTGCCCGGCGTGCTCGGCACCTATCACCGTCCGACCATCCGCTTCGCCGACATCGCCGGCCGCTTCGAGCTGGCCGAGCTGGACATGCGCTACGGCGAGCCGGTGCGCCGGCTGATCGCGGCACGCCGTCCGGCGGTGATCTACCACCTGGCCGCGCAGAGCCTGCCGGTGGTCTCCTGGCAGAACCCGTGGGAGACGCTGGAGATCAACGTGCTGGGCACCGTCAACCTGTTCGAGGCGGTGCGCCAGGTGCGCGACGCGGTCGATCCAACCTACGATCCGATGCTGGTGGTGGCCTGCTCCTCGGCGGAATACGGCGCCAGCCTGACGCCGGACCGCCTGCCGGTGGACGAGGACGCGCCGCTGCTGCCGCTGCATCCGTACGGGGTCAGCAAGGTGGCGCAGGATCTGCTGGCGTTCCAGGTACTGGCGCAACGACGCCATCCGCTGCATCCGCGCGCGCATCTTCAACTGCACCGGGCCGCGCAAGCGCAACGACGTGGTGAGCGACCTCGCCGCGCGCGTCGCCGCCATCCTGCGCGCGCAGGCCACCGAAGGCCGGCTGCGGCTCGGCAACCAGGATACGCGGCGCGCCATCATCGACGTGCGCGACCTGGTCGACGCGCTGCTGCTGCTGGCCGAGCGCGGCGCGCCAGGCGAGGCGTACAACATCTGCGCCGAACGCATGACGCGCATCGGCGACCTGGTGCCGCTGTTCGCGCAACTGGCCGGCGTGACGCTGACGCCGCAGACGGACCCGGCGCTGCTGCGGCCTTCGGATGAAGCGGCCATCAGCGGACGCACCGACAAGCTGCGCGCGGCGACCGGCTGGCGGCAGCGCATCCCGCTGGAGACCACGCTGCGCGACGTGCTGGACTACGAGCGGGGCGGCTGAGCGCGATGGACCATGCCAGCGACATGCGCCGCCGCGCCGTCTGCCTGGTGGAAACGCTGGTCGCCGCCGACGAGCGGCTGCTGAAATTGCAGGACGATTTCGCCGACCTGCGCGCGCGCCTGGAGGGCCGGCCCGGCCACCACGCCACCGCGGCGGCGACGTTCGAGCCGCCGGCGATCATGCACGCCTGGACGCTGGCCGACGCGCCGGACACCGATCCCGCCGCGCTCACCTACTACCAGCACCGGGTCGACGACGCGGCGCTGCTGGAGGCGCGCGCGGGGGATGCCTTCCTGCGCCGCTTCGCGCTGACCGGCCGCGCGCCGCAATTCGCCGAGGCCGTCGAGGCGTTGCGCGGCGCCGCCTGCGCGCTGCGCGGCGCCGACCAGCCCGATGCGTCGATCATCGTTCCGGTCCACGGGCAGCTCGCCTGGACGCTGAACTGCCTGGATTCCCTGCTTGCGCACCGCACTCGCGCCAGCGTCGAGATCCTGGTGATCGACGACGCCTCGCCCGACGAGACCGACGCGCTGCTGCCCTCGCTGGCCGAAGCCTGGCCGCTGCTGCGCTACAGCCGCCTGTCCAGCAACCAGGGCTTCATCGCCGCCTGCAACACCGCCGCCGCTGCCGCGCGGGGAAAGACGCTGCTGCTGCTGAACAACGACACGCGCGTCGTTGCCGGCTGGCTCGACGCCTTGCTGGACGCCTTCACGCTGTTCCCCGAAGCCGGGCTGGTCGGCTCGAAGCTGCTGTATCCGGACGGCAGCTTGCAGGAGGCGGGCGGCATCATCTGGCGCGACGGCTCGGCGTGGAACTACGGTCGCGGCGACGATCCGAACCGCCCGCATTTCTCCCACGCGCGCCAGGTCGATTACGTGTCCGGCGCGTCGATCGCCGTGCCCGCCGAGCTATGGCGCGCGCATGGCGGCCTCGACGCGCGCTATGCGCCCGCCTACGGCGAGGACGCCGACCTTGCGCTGCGCATCCGCGCCTCGGCGCGCGAGGTGTGGCTGCAACCGCAATCACGCGTGGTGCACTACGAAGGCAAGACCTCCGGCACCGATCTGCAACAGGGCGTCAAGGCGCACCAGGTCGTCAACCAGAAGAAGCTGTTCCTGCGCTGGCACCGCGATCTCGCGTCGCACCGGCGCAACGGCGAGGCGCCATATCTGGAGCGCGAGCGCGGCGTCATGCGGCGCGCGCTGGTGATCGACGCCACCACGCCCACGCCGAAGCAGGACGCCGGCTCCGTCACCACCACGCTGACCCTGCAACTGTTCCAGGCGCTCGGCTACAAGGCGCATTTCGTGCCGCAGGACAATTTCCTGTTCGAGCCGGAACACACCGACGCGCTGCTGCGCATTGGCGTGGAATGCGTCTATGCCCCCTACGACAGCGATTTTCCGAGCTACGTCGCGCGCATGGGCAAGCTGTTCGACGTGGTGCTGGTGTATCGCGTCGGCATCCTCGATCGCGTGCTCGCCGATCTGCGCCGCCATGCCCCGCAGGCGGCGGTGCTGTTTCACAACATGGATCTGCATTTCCTGCGCATGGAGCGAGAGGCGGCGCTGGACGGCGGCGCCGAGACGCTCGCGGCGGCGTCGGCCATGCGCAAGCGCGAGCTGCGGCTGATCGGCGAGGTGGATTGCACGATCACCCATTCGACCTATGAGCGGGATCTGCTGGCCGGCCTGGTGCCAACCGCGCCGGTGGTGGTGTGGCCGTTCATGTTCGAGTTTCATGGCACGCAGGCGGGGTTCGCCGCGCGGCGGGATTTCTGCTTCCTCGGCGGCTATCGGCACCGGCCGAACGTGGACGCGGCGACGTTCTTCGCGCGCGACGTGCTGCCGATCATCCGCCGCCGCTTGCCGGATGCGGCCTTCGTCATCGCCGGCGCCAATCCGGGGCCGGAGGTGCGGGCGCTGGCGGGGCCGGGGGTCGAGGTGACTGGAATGATCGACGACCTGCGCACGGTGTTCGACCGGGTGCGCGTGTTCGCCTGCGCCGTGCGCGTCGGCGCCGGCACCAAGGGCAAGGTGTCGACCGCGATGGCCTACGGCCTGCCGGTGGTCTCGACCACGTGTGGCGCCGAGGGGATGGATCTGGTCGACGGCCATGACGTGCTGATCGCCGACGGCGCCGAGGCGTTCGCCGCGGCCTGCCTGCGCCTGCACGCCGACGCCGCGTTGTGGGAGCGGATGTCGCGCGCCGGACAGGATCTGGTGCGCGACAAGCACTCCCCGGCGATGGGCCGGCGCGTGCTGGAAGCGGCGATCGAGACGGCGCTGGCGCACCGGCTTGGGGTGGGCTGAGGGCCGGCACGTTTCCGCATACCGTCATTGCCGGGCTTGACCCGGCAATCCATTCCCCCCACGCGGATCTTCGGACCGGCACTGGATGGCCCGGGTCAAGCCCGGCCATGACAACTTTGCAGGATTGGCCTGCGACTTTTCAGACGGAGCCGCTGACAGTCAGCCGAGGAAATCGCGAATTGAACGCGCCGCCTCGGCCAGCCCGACGCGCCGCACCGTGACGCCGCGTGGCAGCGCCGACAGCAGCCGGCTCGGCGTCTGCCGGTCCAGCAGCACGAAGGCGCCGCGATCATGGCCGGTGCGGATCAGCCGGCCGAATGCCTGGCGCAGACGGTGCCGCACGATGCGGTCGTCGAAGCCCTTCGGATCGCCGCCCGACAGATGCACCCGCCGCTCGCGATGCAGGATGTCCGGGCGCGGCCACGGCACCCGCTCGAACACCACCAGGCGCAGCGCGCGGCCGGGCACGTCCACGCCATCGCGCATGGCATCCGTGCCCAGCAGGCAGCTTTCTTCCTCGGTGCGAAATACATCCACCAGGGTCGCGTTGCCCATCGCGTCCACATGCTGCGCCAGCAGCCGCATCCCATCGGCCTCCATCGGCTCGGCGATCCGCTTATGCACCGCGCGCAGGCGCGAGATCGCGGTGAACAGGCCCAGCCCGCCGCCGCGCGCGGCCATGAACAGCGTCCGATAGGCTCCGGCCAGCGCGCCGATGTCGCCGGGCGGGAGGTCGCAGACCACGAAGGCGCGGGTTTGCGCCGCGTAGTCGAACGGGCTGGCGACCGTCACGCGCGCCGCCGGGGCGGCGAGGTGGCCGGCGCCGACCCGCGCCTCGGCCACCTCCCAGGCGCGTTCGGCATCCGCCTCGCCGGCGTCGCGCAGCGTGGCGGATGTGACCAGCACGCCATGCGCCGGCTGCACCAGGGTTGCCGCGAACGGCACCGTGGGATCGAGCCAGTGGCGCAGCAGGGCCACGTCGCGGTCGCCGTCCTCACGCCGGTCCAGGCGCAGGAAATGCACATGGTCGGGCCGTTGGCCCGGCTCGGGCGGCGCCTCCGCGATGGCGCGCAGCATCGCCTGCCAGGCGCGCAGCCGGTCCAGCGCGCGGCGGTTGAGGCTGCGGAAGGTCGCCTCGATGCGGCTGCGCAGCGCGCTGTCCAGCGGCTCGATCCCCTCCTGCTCCGGCTCGGCCAGCCGTTCGGCGAGGCGGTGCGCGAGGGTCGCGAGCGGCGCCTCGATGCGGGCCAGCGCCCGGCCCAACGCGGCGGCACGGTCCGGCAGTTCCGGGCTGGGCGGGTACAGGTCGCACTCGTGGCTGCCCGCGACCGGCTCGGCGTCGCCGGCCATGCGCGCCAGCACTTGCCGGCGCAGCGCGCGCAGCAGCGCCTCGGACGGGTTCGCCTGGCCCGGCTCGGCGCCGGCGCGGTCGGGTGCGGCCAGCCGCTGCGTCCAGTCGAAGCGCGGCAGGGCGCGGGCGGCCAGCAGGGCGGCATCCAGCGGCGTTTCCAGTTCGGGCTTGCCGGCCACCAGATCCTCGATCCTTGGCCGCAATCCGCGCGCGCGCGACCGGCCGCCCTCGGCGCCCAGCAGCCAGCGGCGCAGCTCGCCCGCCTCCAGGCCGGAAAACTCGGCGGCGAACGCGCCATCGGCGGCGTCGAACACGTGGTGGCCCTCGTCGAGCACGTAGCGCGCCGGCACCGCGCCATCGTCCAGGCCGCCCCACGCGGCCTGCCCCATGACCAGCGCGTGATTGGCCACCACCAGATCCGCCCCCCGCGCGCGGCGGATGGTGTGCTCGACGAAGCAGCGGCGCCAGTGCGCGCAGGCCGAATGGATGCACTCGCCGCGCCGGTCGGCGACGCCCGAGGCGATGGCGGACCCGAACAGCTCGGCGAACCAGCCCGGCAGGTCGCCGCCGGCGATGTCGCCGTCGGCCGTGGCCATCGCCCAGCGCGCCAGCAGGCCCAGCGGCACCAGGCTCGACCCCGCCATGCCGGACGCCGCCGTCCCCACCGCGTCCTCGAAGTTCAGCAGGCACAGGTAGTTCTCCCGTCCCTTGCGCAGCACCACGCGCCGCCGCCGTTCGGCCGGGTCGGGGTACAGACGGGCCAGTTCCGCCTCGATCTGCCGTTGCAGGTGCTTGGTGTGCGTGGAGATCCACACCGGCGCGCCGTTGCGCTCGGCCCACAGGCTCGCGGGCGCGATGTAGCCCAAGGTCTTGCCCGTGCCGGTCCCGGCCTCGGCCAGCACCATCGCCGGGGCGCCCCGCATCTCGCGCGGGACGAAAGCCAGGGCGGCGGCGGCGGCGTAGTCGGACTGGCCGGGACGCTGCTCGGCGGCCGATCCCAGCATGGCGGCCAGCCGGGTGCGCGCCTCCGCGCCACTCACCGGATGCGCCGACGGCGGCGGCGGCGGGGCCGCGTCCTCCCATTCCGCCAGCCGCTTCCACACCCGCAGCGGCTCCACATGGGGCAGGGCGGCCGGCTGGCCGAGGGCTGCCAGCACCGATTTGGCCCAGCCCCAGCCGGCCTGGCCCATGCGCGCGGCCAGCGCCGCGGCGTCGCGGTTGTGCGGCGTGTCGCGTCCCGCCGCCAGCCGCGCCAGCATGGCCGCCGCCATGTCGCGCATCGCGGCCAGCATCGCGGCCGGGTCGCTGGCGGGCGGCTCCAGGCCGAGCGCCAGGGCCAGCCCGCGCGGCGTGGGCGCGGCCGGGCGGGCGGGGTGGACGAACAGGAACAGGGTCAGCAGGTCGTGCGCCGCGAGATCGGGCTGGCCCAGCCGGCGCAGCGTCGCCGGCGCGTGCAGCAGCAGCGGCGGGGCCATGTCGCGCAGCGCCCGCCCGGCCGCGGCACTCGGCAGGTCGAGCAGCTCGCCGTCCTCGGTCAGGATGGCCGCGCGCGCGATCCCGGCCAGCACCGTCGGGCCGGCCGGCAGCCGCACCGCAGGCTCTGCCGTCTGCGTCTGCGGCAGGCGCCGTCGTGGCGGTGCGTCCATGACGGCAGTATAGGCAGCCGCGTCGATTGACCAAGCGGCACCCGGTCCATAGCTTGCGGCGCCATGCCGGACATTTCGCCCACCAACCTGCCACGAGCCTGGCCGTTCGAGGAGGCGCGCCGCCTCGCCGCCCGGCTGGCCGCCAGCGGCAAGGGCAGCGCGCTGTTCGAGACCGGCTACGGCCCGTCCGGCCTGCCGCATATCGGCACCTTCGGCGAGGTCGCCCGCACCTCATGGGTGCGCCACGCCTTCTCGGTCCTGACCGGCAAGCCGTCGCGGCTGCTGGCGTTCAGCGACGACATGGACGGGCTGCGGAAGGTGCCGGACAACGTGCCGAATCCGGAGATTCTGCGCGCGCATCTGGGACAGCCTCTTAGCCGCATCCCGAACCCGTTCGGCACCGCCGAGCCGAGCTATGCCGCGCACAACAACGCCCGCCTGCGCGAGTTTCTGGATCGCTTCGGCTTCGACTACGAGTTCGCCTCCTCCGCCGAGTACTACGAGAGCGGCCGCTTCGACGCCGCCCTGCTGCGCGTTCTGGAGTGCCACGACGCGGTGGTGGCCGCCGTGCTGCCGACGCTGCGCGCGGAGCGGGCCGGCACCTATTCGCCGTTCCTGCCGATCCACCCGCGCACCGGGCGGGTGATGCAGGTGCGTATCGAGCAGACCGATGCCGCCGCCGGCACGCTTGCCTGGCGCGATCCGGACGACGGCGCCTGGTTCGAGACGCCGGTCGTCGGCGGTGCCGCCAAGCTGCAATGGAAGGCCGACTGGGCGATGCGCTGGCACGCGCTGGGCGTCGACTACGAGATGTCCGGCAAGGATCTGATCGACAGCGTGAAGCTGTCGTCGAAAATCTGCCGCATCCTCGGCAGCCCGCCGCCGGAGTGCCTGACCTACGAGCTGTTTCTCGACGAGCACGGCCAGAAGATCAGCAAGAGCCGCGGCAACGGCCTGACGGTCGACGAATGGCTGCGCTATGCGCCGCCGGAAAGCCTGTCGCAGTTCATGTACAACCAGCCGCAGCGCGCCAAGCGGCTGTTCTTCGACGTGATCCCGCGCGCCGTGGACGAGTATATCGGCAACGTCGAAAAGGCGCAGGTGCTGCCCGAGGCGGAGCGCATGGCCAACCCCGCCTGGCACATCCATGCCGGGGATGTGCCCAAGCAGGCGCTGAGCCCGATCAGCTTCATCATGCTGCAGAACCTGGCGGCGACGGTGGCTGCCACCGACGCCGGCGTGCTGTGGGGTTTCGTGCGCCGCTACGCGCCCGAGGCGAGCGCCGAGACCGCGCCGTTCCTGGCGCGGCTGATCGAGCACGCCGTTGCCTACAGCCGGGACTTCCTGCTGCCCAACCGCCGCCCGCGCGCGCCGGACGGCGTGGAGCGCGCCGCACTCGGCGAGCTGGCCGCCGCGCTGCGCA
This sequence comes from uncultured Pseudomonadota bacterium, assembly GCA_963758455.1. GTDB lineage: Bacteria > Pseudomonadota > Alphaproteobacteria > Acetobacterales > Acetobacteraceae > CAVRQM01. The sequence goes on from CAVWVK010000002.1 coordinate 895,354, forward strand.
AGCTGCCCGCGGGTACGCCTGGCGAGGACATCCAGACGGCGATCTACGAAATCGGCAAGCGCCACTTCGCGGCCGCCGACCTGCGCGCCTGGTTCGCCTGCCTGTATCAGGTGCTGCTGGGCCAGAGCGAGGGTCCGCGCTTCGGCCAGTTCGCCGCGCTGTACGGCATCCCCGAAACCGTGGCGCTGATCGAGCAGGCGCTGGCCCGCGCACCCGGCCGGGCGTCGCCGGCGGCGGCGTGACGGCGCGGAGGCCGGGATGCCCGACCGGCTGAGGCGGATCGCCCGCAACCTGCCCGCGCTGCTGGGGCTGTTGCTGCTGTTCGGCGCGGTCTACGTGGTGCAGCGCGAGTTCCACCACCTCAAGATCGTCGACATCCGCCACGCGTTGCAGGCGATCTCGACCCGCACCTTGGTGATCGGTTTCGCCTGGACGGTGGCGGCCTACGGCGTGCTGACGTTCTACGACCGGCTGGGCACGTTCTACGCCGGCCATCCGGTCAGCCAGGCGCGCGCCGCCTTCGCCTCGTTCTGCGCCTACGCGCTGTCGCACAATCTCGGTTTCGCCGCGGTGTCGGGGGCGGCGGTGCGCTACCGGCTGTATTCGCACTGGGGGCTGACGGCGTTCGAGATCGGCAAGGTGGTGGCGTTCTGCAGCCTCACCTTCGGCCTCGGCGGCATGGTGCTGGGCGGCGCCATCCTGTTCGGCGAGCCGCGCGCCATCCCGTATTTCGGCCAGCATCTGCCGTTCTGGGCGCTGTACGGCGTGGGCGGCGCGATGTGGGCGGTGGTGGCGGGCTACGTGGCGCTGTCCACCGCCATGCCGGTGCTGCGCGTGTTCGGCCATTCGGTGATGCTGCCGCAATGGCGCATGGCGCTGACCCAGGTGCTGCTGGCGACCTGCGACGTGGCGGTGACGGCGGCGATCTTCTATGCGCTGCTGCCGCGCGCGCCGGAGCTGACCTATGTGCGCCTGCTCGCGGTGTACCTGACCAGCTACACGGCCGGGCTGATCGCGACCTTGCCGGGCGGGTTGGGCGTGTTCGACAGCGCCATGCTGTTCGGCCTGGCGCCGTATCTGCCCGCGCCCACCATCGTCGGCGCCATCCTGGTGTTCCGGCTGTACTACTACGTCATCCCGCTGTTCCTGGCCGGCAGCCTGTTCGCCGGCAACGAGATCGTGCTGCGCGGCCGCGTGCTGCTGCGGCGTCCGTCGGCGGTGGTGGCGGTGCCGCGCTGGAGCGAGCCGGATTTCGCGGTGGCGGCCGGGAGTGCTGCGGTGGCGCTGTGCGGCTTTCTGCTGCTGTCGCTGGGCGTGGTCGAGCAGCGGCCGGACGTCACCTGGTTCGACCCGGATTTCGCGACCGTCGCCTCGCAGGCCGGCGAGTTCGTGCCCTCGCTGATCGGCGCGGCCCTGCTGGTGCTGGCCGCCGCGCTGTCGCGGCGCGTCAACCTCGCCTGGGGCGCCACCATCCTGCTGCTGCTGGCCGCCAGCGTGTTCGCCTGGGCGCAGGGCGAGCCGAACTGGATCCCCGGCGTGCTGCTGCTGGCCGCCCTGCTGGTGGCGCCGTACCGGCGCGCCTTCTACCGCCACGCGCGGCTGCTCACCGGGGCGATGCGCGTTTCGGTGGGGGTGCCGCTGGCCACCCTGCTGGTCTGCGTGCTGGCGCTGGCGCTGTTCGAGAAGCACGTGCGCTGGCTGGGCGACGACAGTTTCTGGAAGGTGATCCTGTCGTCGGACGTGCCGAACTCGATCCGCATCTCGGTGGCCCTGGCGGTGGCGCTCGGCATGACCTCGCTGTGGCGCCTGCTGCGCCCGGGGCGGGTCGCGTGGCTGGCCTGGAACGCCGAGGCGGCGCGGACCTACGCCGAACTGGGCGCGCTGCCGCCGGCGGCGGCCGACGGCATGGTGTGGGGCGAGGCCGAGCGCGCCGGCATCGCGTTTCGCCGCATCGGCGGGCTGCTGCTGGCGCTGGGCGACCCGGCGGGCGCCGGTCCCGATCGCATCTCGGCGATCTGGCGGTTGCGCGACCTGGCGCAGCAGGAGGGCCGCGATCCGGCGGTGTGGGGGGCCGGGCGCGCGATGCTGGAGGTGTATGCCGATCTCGGCCTGGCCGCGTTGCCGCTGGGCGCCGACGGGCTGCCGGCCGACATGGCCGTGGCGGCGGCGGAGCGGTTCCTGGTCTGCGTGATCGAGCGCGACCTGCCCGCGCTGCTGCCGCTGCTGCCGGATCTGGCGCCGGATCTGGCCCGCCAGTCGCGCGAGCCGCTCGCGGCCTGAAATCCTGGCCGGCATCATCCCTGGCCGGCATCGCATTCCCAAGGAGGCCGCGCTGACGCCCACCATGATCCTGCCGACCCGCGTGGGCGAAGGCCTGCCGCACCCGCTGGGCGCCACCTGGGACGGGCTCGGCGTCAATTTCGCGCTGTTCTCGGCGCACGCCACGAAGGTCGAGCTGTGCCTGTTCGACGACTCGGGCGCGCGCGAGATCGAGCGCATCGAGCTGCCGGAATACACCGACGAGGTGTGGCACGGCTGGCTGCCCGACGCGCGGCCCGGCACCGTCTATGCCTATCGCGTGCATGGCCCGTACGAGCCGCGCGCCGGGCATCGCTTCAACGCCCACAAGCTGCTGCTCGACCCGTATGCGCGGGCGCTGGTGGGCGGCCTGGAATGGAACAAGGCGGTGTTCGGCTACGCGCTGGGCGACGAGGCGCTGGATCTGTCGTTCGACACCACCGACAGCGCCCGCTTCATGCCGAAATGCCGGGTGGTCGATCCCGCCTTCACCTGGGGCCGCGAACGCGCGCCGCGCATCCCGTGGGAGCGCACGATCTTCTACGAGGCGCATGTCAAGGGCTTCACCCAACTGCACCCGGCGGTCCCGGAGGGCCTGCGCGGCAGCTTCGCCGGGCCTCGCGACGAGGCAGGTCGTGGACTACATCCGCGGTCTCGGCGTCACCTCGGTCGAGCTGCTGCCGGTGCACGCGTTCGTGGACGACCGGCACCTGCTGGATGCCGGTCTGCGCAACTACTGGGGCTACAACACGATCGGCTTCTTCGCGCCGGACGCGCGCTACTCGGCGCGCTACGCCATCAACGAGTTCAAGGAGATGGTGGCCCGCCTGCACGACGCCGGGATCGAGGTGATCCTGGACGTGGTCTACAACCACACCGCCGAGGGCAACGAACGCGGCCCCACCCTGTCGTTCCGCGGCATCGACAACGCCAGCTACTACCGGCTGCTGCCGCACGACCGCCGCTTCTACATCAACGACACCGGCACCGGGAACACGCTGAACCTGTCGCATCCGCGCGTGCTGCAGATGGTCACGGACAGCCTGCGCTACTGGGTGCAGGAGATGCACGTCGACGGATTCCGCTTCGACCTCGCGACGATCCTGGGACGCGAGCCGTACGGTTTCGACGAGGGCGGCGGGTTTCTCGATTCGTGCCGGCAGGACCCGGTGCTGTCGCAGGTCAAGCTGATCGCCGAGCCGTGGGATCTGGGGCCGGGCGGCTATCAGGTGGGCGGCTTTCCGCCGGGCTGGGCGGAGTGGAACGATCGCTTCCGCGACACCGCGCGCGCGTTCTGGAAAGGCGACGCCGGCATGGCCGCCGAGATGGCCGCGCGGCTGTCCGCCTCGGCCGACAAGTTCAACCGGCGCGGCCGCAGGCCGTGGGCCAGCGTGAACTTCATCACCGCGCATGACGGCTTCACGCTGGCCGACGTGGTCAGCTTCAGCCACAAGCACAACGAGGCCAACGGCGAGGGCAACCGCGACGGCCATTCCGACAACTACAGTTGGAACCACGGCGTCGAGGGGCCGACCGGCGACCCGCGCGTCGCGGCCCTGCGCCAGCGCCAGCAGCGCAACATGCTGGCGACCCTGCTGCTGGCGCAGGGCACGCCGCTGCTGCTGGCCGGCGACGAGTTCGGCCGCACGCAGCACGGCAACAACAACGCCTATTGCCAGGACAACCCGATCGGCTGGGTGGATTGGCGGGCCGACCCGCATCGCGAGTCGCTGCGCCAGTTCACGCGCCTGCTGATCGGCTTGCGCGACCGCTATCCGCTGCTGCGGCGCGGCCGCTTCCTGACCGGCGCGTTCGACGAGACGTTGCAGGTGCGCGACGTGAGCTGGATCAACGCGGCGGGCGACGAGATGACCGACGCCGACTGGACCGACGGCAACACGCGCTGCTTCGCGATGCTGCTGGACGGGCGCGCGCGGGCGACCGGCATCCGCCGGCCGGCCGGCGACGCGACCTTGCTGTGGGTGCTGAACGCCTACCACGACCAGGTCGCGTTCACCCTGCCGCGCGTGGCGGGCGGGCGCGGCTGGCAGCGGCTGTTCGACACCGCGAGCGTGGAGGCGACCGCCGACGCCTTCCGCGCCGGGCGGGTGTACGAGGTGGCGGGACGCTCGACCGTGCTGTTCGCACGGCCGTAGCGGCGCGGGGCCAGGGTGATGGCGCGGCGCGCGGCAATCCACGGGGCCAGCCTTGGCCTCACCATCCTGCTCGGAACGCTGGCCGCGTTGCCGCCGTTCGGCATCGACATGGCCCTGCCGGCGCTGGGCCGCATCGGGCGCGACCTGGCCGCCACGCCGGCCGTCGCCGCGCTCACGCTCAGCGTGTTCCTGGCCGCGTTCGGCACGGCGCAGCTCGTGCTGGGGCCGCTGTCCGACCGCGTCGGCCGCCGCCCGGTGCTGCTGGGCGGCCTCGCGCTGTTCGCGGCCGGCGGGCTGGGCTGCGCCACCGCCGGCTCGATCGGCGCCTTGCTGGCCTGGCGGCTGGCGCAGGGCACCGGGGCTGCGGCCGGCTCGGTGATGGCCTTCGCGGTGATCCGCGACCTGTTCGAGGGAGATGCCGCGCGTCGGCAAATCTCCTATGTCGCGACGGTGCTGCCGCTGGCGCCGATGATCGCGCCGACCGTGGGCGGCCTGATGCTGCTGCATGTCGGCTGGCGCGGCATCTATGGCCTGCTGGCCGGCGGCGGGCTGCTGCTGCTGGGCGCCGTGGCGCTATGTCTGCCGGAGACGCATCGACCGGGCGGCGGTGGGATCGGGGTGTGGCGCGGCTACGGCCGGGTGCTGCGCCATCGCCAGGCGGGCGGCTTCGCGCTGGCCAACGCGCTGAGCTTCGCGATGCTGTTCGCCTGGGTGTCCGGCTCGCCGCTGGTGCTGATGGGCGAGGCCCATATCAGCGCCCCGGTCTACGGCGGCCTGTTCGCCTGCATCTCCGGCGGCCTGCTGGTCGGCGCCTGGCTCAGCGGGTGGCTGGCGGTGCGCCAGGTGCCGCTGCAAGTGCCGGTGCTGGGCGGGCTGCTCGGCGCGCTGGCGTGTTCGAGCGTGGCGCTGGCGCTGGTGCGCGCGGCGCCGGTCGACGTCGCGACGTTGGTGCCGGCGCTGGTGCTGGCGATGGTCTGCCGCGCCCTGGCCAGTCCCAACATGACGCACGCCGCACTGGCGCCGCTGCCGGAACTGGCCGGCGTCGCCTCGGCGGTGATCGGCTTCCTGCCGATGGCGGCCGGAGCCGCGATCAGCGCCCTGGTGGCGGCACTTTATCCGGCGCTGGGAGCCACCGCCGTGGCGGGTGCCATGACCGTCTGCGCGCTGGCGGCGTTGCAGGTGGGCAGGTGGGCTGGGCGCGGCTATGCTGCGGTTCCACGGGTGGCGGAGGTACTGATGGATTTTTCCGGCAAGCGCGTGCTGGTGACGGGCGCGGGCAAGGGCATCGGGCGGGCCGCCGCGACCATGCTGGCCGCGCGCGGCGCGCATGTGGTGGCGCTGAGCCGCGATCCGGCCGATCTGCAAAGCCTGGCCGCCGAGACCGGCTGCGAGACCATCGCCGTCGACCTGGCCGAATTGCCCGGCGCGCTGGATCCGGTGCGCGCGGCGCTGCCGCTGGATCTGCTGGTCAACAACGCCGGCATCACCGCGCTGGAATCGTTCCTGACCACCGCGCAGGCCACGTTCGAGCGCGTGCTGCGGGTCAACGCGCAGGCGCCGATGCTGCTGATGCAGATGTTCGCGGCCGAACTGGTGGCGCGCGGCGGCGGCGGCGCGGTGGTCAACGTATCGAGCAACGCCGCGTATCTGGGGATCCCCGACCATGCCGCGTATTGCGCGTCAAAAGCGGCGCTGGACGCGCTGACGCGGGTGGCGGCGGTGGAGCTCGGCCGCCACGCCATCCGCGTCAACAGCGTCAACCCGTCGGTCACGCTGACGCCGATGGGCGAGCTTGCGTGGTCCGACCCGGCCAAGTCCGGCCCGGTGCTGGCGCGCATTCCGCTCGGCCGTTTCCTGCAACCGGAGGAGGTGGCGTCCGCCGTCTGCTTCCTGCTGAGCGACGAAGCCGCGGGTATCACCGGCACCTGCCTGGACGTCGACCACGGCTTTCGCGCCCGTTGAAGGCTGGCCTGGCAGCGGTCGCCTTGATGCTGGCGCCGGCCGTGGCGCCGGCCGCCGAAGTGCAGGTGCGCGTGCTGGGTGTCGCGAGCGATGCCGGCAGCGTGCGCGTGGCGGTGTGTCCGCAAGCCTATTTCCTGAAGCCCACCTGCCCCTATGTCGGCCACGCGCCGGCGCGGCGGGGCGTCGTGGTGGTCAGCATCGAGGCAGTGCCGCCGGGTGTCTACGCGGTGCAGGCGCATCACGACGCGAATGGCGACGGGCGGATCAACCGCAATTTCCTCGGCATTCCGGTGGAGGGCATCGGCTTCAGCCGCGACGCCCCGATGCGCTTCGGGCCGCCGCGCTTCGCCGATGCCGCGGTTTCCATCGGCGGCGCGCTTGTGAAGCTGGACATCACCCTTAAGTTCGAGCCGTGAGGACAGCACGGGCGACACGGCGTGTCTCGGTGGTCGGCGCGGGCCCCGGCGGGCTGGCCGCCGCCATGCTGCTGGCCCGCGCCGGGGCGGACGTGACCATTCACGAGCGTCTCGATCGGGTGGGCGGGCGCAGCGGCAGCGTGGTGGGCGACTGCGGCGCCGGACAATTCCGCTTTGATATGGGACCGACGTTCTTCCTGTATCCGCGCGTGCTGGACGATGTCTTCGCCGCGTGCGGGATGCGCCTGGCGGACGCCGTCGAGCTGATCCGCCTGGATCCGCAGTACAAGCTGGTGTTCGAGGGCGGCGGCGAGATCAGCGCCACCGCGGATCCGGCGCGGATGGCCGCCGAGATCGCCCGGTTCTCTCCCGCCGACGCGGCGGCCCTGCCGCGATTCATGGCCGACAACCGGCGCAAGCTGGCGGCGTTCCGGCCGGTGCTGGAACGCCCGTTCGCTTCCGTGCTGGACATGCTGCGCCCGGCGGTGCTGAAGGCGCTGCCGCTGCTGCGCCCGCATCGCTCGGTGGACGCGGATCTGGCCGCTTATTTCTCCGATGCGCGGGTGCGGCTGGCGTTCTCGTTCCAGAGCAAATACCTCGGCATGTCGCCGTTCCGCTGCCCCAGCCTGTTCACCATCCTGTCGTTCATGGAATACGAATACGGCGTCTGGCATCCGCGCGGCGGCTGCGGCGCGGTGATGGACGCGATGGCGCGCGCGGCGGTGGCGCTCGGCGTGTCGATCCGGCTGGGCGAGCCGGTCGAGCGATTGCTGTTCGACGGCCGGCGCGCGACCGGCGTGCGTGCCGGCGGCGTGGACCGCGCGGCGGATGCGGTGGTGGTCAACGCTGATTTCGGCCACGCGATGCGCAGGCTGGTGCCCGACGCGCTGCGCCGCCGTTGGACCGATCGGCGCATCGAGACCAAGAAGTTCTCGTGCAGCACGTTCATGCTGTATCTGGGCATCGAGGGCACGCTGCCCGAGCTGTCGCATCACACGATCCACCTGGCGCGCGACTACCGGCGCAATGTCGCCGAGATCGAGGCGGGGCTGGCGCCGCCCGCGGATCCATCGTTCTACGTGCAGAACGCCTGCGTGACCGATCCGGATCTGGCGCCGCCGGGGCACGCGACGCTGTATGTGCTGGTGCCGGTGGGGCACAACGTCGATGGCGGCATCGACTGGACACGCGAGGCGCCGCGCTATCGCGAGGCGACGCTGGCCGCGCTGGGCAAAATCGGCGTGCCGGATCTGCGCCGCCGCATCCGCTTCGAGAAGGTGCTGACGCCGACAGGGTGGGAGCACGACATGGCGATCCATCGCGGGGCGACGTTCAACCTCGCGCATTCGATCAGCCAGATGCTGCACATGCGCCCGCGCAACCGCTTCGAGGATCTGGCGGGCGTGTACCTGGTGGGTGGCGGCACCCATCCGGGCAGCGGATTGCCGGTGATCTTCGAGAGCGCCCGCATCAGCGCGCGGCTGCTGGCCGAGGATCTGGGACTGACGCCGACCTGGGACACCACGCTGCCGATCTCGCGCGCCCCGGCGCCCGAGATGGTGGCGGCGCAATGAGCGTGGCGTCGCAGGCCCTCACCCCAGCCCTCTCCCAGAGGGAGAGGGGGCAGAACTCCCTCTCCCTCTGGGAGAGGGCCGGGGTGAGGGTGTCGCACGAAGTGCCGGGGATATGAGCCGCGTCGGCGTGATCGGCGGCGGGCTCGGCGGTCTCGCCGCCGCCTGCACGCTGGCCGCGCGCGGGCACAGGGTCGTGCTGTTCGAGCGCAACGACTGGCTCGGCGGCAAGGCGGCGGAACTGCGCGAACAGGGCTTCCGCTTCGACATGGGCCCGACCATCCTGACCGTGCCGCGCGTGCTGGCGCGGATCTTCGCCGAGGCCGGGCGCCGGATGCAGGACTATCTCGATCTGCGCCGGCTCGATCCGCAATGGCGCTGCTTCTTCGACGACGGCACCGTGCTCGACTTGCAGGAAGACGTGCCGGCGATGGCCGCCGTGCTGGGCCAGCGCGATCCCGCCTCCGCGCGGGGCTATCGCGACTTCATCGCCATGAGCGAGAAGCTGCATGAGGTGAGCGAGAAGTTCTTCTTCTGGCGCTCGGTCGAGGACGTGTTCGACACCATCGACATGAAGAAGAATCTCGAACTGTCCACCCTGCGCGACATTCTCGCGCTGCGCATGGGCAGCACGGTGGCCGGCCAGATCCGCGCCCGCGTCAAGGATGCCCGCGCGGCGCAGATGCTGGACCATTTCGTGCAGTATGTCGGCAGCTCGCCGTACGGCTCGCCGGCGGTGCTGTGCAGCATCGCGCACATGCAGACCGACGAGGGCATCTGGTATCCGATCGGCGGCACCCGCGCCGTGCCGGCGGCGCTGACCACGCTCGGCGAGGAGCTGGGCGTGGATTTCCGCCTCGGCTGCGGCGTGCGCCGCGTGCTGATGCAGGGTGGCCGCGCCAGCGGGGTGGAGACGGATGCAGGCGAGACCGTCGCGTGCGATCATGTCGTGTCCAACATGGACAGCGTGCGCACCTATCGCGAGCTGGTCGGCGGCGCGCCGGCGCGAAGCTTCGCCAAACGCTGGAAGCGCGAGCCGGCCTGTTCGGGCGTGGTGCTGTATCTGGGCCTGGACCGCGCCTACCAGCATCTCGGCCACCACGACTTCGTCTTCTCCCGCGACCCGCAGGAGGAGTTCCGCTGGATCTACGACAAGGGCGAACCGGCACCCGATCCCACCGCCTACCTCGCCGCCCCGGCGCGCACCGAGCCGGGGGTGGCGCCACCCGGCGGCGAGGCGCTGTATGTGCTGGTGCATACGCCGTATCTGCGGCCGCACCACGACTGGTCGGCGATGTTTCCGGCGTACCGCCGGATCATCCTCGACAAGCTGAAGCGCACGGCGAACATGCCGGACCTGGAGGAGCGCATCGTGTTCGAGCGGCACCTGACGCCGCAGGACATTCACGACCGCTACAGCGTGCTGAACGGCGCGATCTATGGCCTGGCCAGCCACGGCAGATTGTTCGGCGCGTTCAAGCCCGGCAACCGATCGCGCGACCTGGCCGGACTGTATCTCGCGGGCGGTGCCGCGCATCCCGGGCCGGGGATGCCGATGGTGCTGATGTCGGGATGGATCGCCGCCAACTCGCTGGATCAGGACGCGCGTGCCAACCACGCGGCCGCCGATGCCTGAGGACGACCCTCTCGCGGTCCGCTCGCCTGTCCTGTTCCGGCTGTTCGGGCTGTACCTGCGCTGGTATTTCTGGCGCTCGTTCCGCGGCGTGCGGGTGTCGCGCGGCGGCCTGCCCGCGCTGGCGGCGGGGCGGCCGGTCATCATCTATACCAACCATCCGTCGTGGTGGGATCCGGCGCTGTTCATCCTGCTGTCCGACACGCTGCTGCGCGACCGGGTCGGCTTCGGGCCGATGCAGGCGAACGCGCTCGGCCGCTACGGGCTGCTGGCCCGCATGGGCGTGTTCGGCATCGACCTCGACAGCGCGCGCGGCGCCGCGCGATTCCTCGACGTCAGCCTGCGCGTGCTGGAGCGGCCGGACAGCGCGCTGTGGATCACCGCCGAGGGCGCGTTCACCGACGCGCGCAGCCGTCCGATCCGTCTGCGTCCGGGGCTGGCGCATCTGGCGCGGCGGGTCGAGGGCGCGGTGCTGCTGCCGATGGCGATGGAGTACACCTTCTGGAACGAGCGCAAGCCGGAGGCGCTGGTGCGCTTCGGCCCGCCGATCGAGACCGGGCGCGGCCGCGATGTCGCCGCGTGGACCGCGCTCTTGCAGGCCGAACTGGCACGCACGATGGACGCGCTGGCCGCCGAGAGCGCCGCCCGCGATCCCGCGCTGTTCGTCTCGGTGCTGGGCGGCACGGCGGGCGTGGGCGGCGTGTACCGATCTCTGGCGGCGCGCCCGCGCGTGGCGGCATGGCCGGCGGGCGCGGCTGCTGCATGAGGATCCGCGGATTGACCCTGCTGCTGATCCTGGCGACCGCGCTGGCGCTGCTGCCGGCGCTGCTGACCTTGTGGAACCTGCTGCTGTTCCGCGCGCCGCCGCGCTCGGTGCCGGAGGGGCTGGCGGTGAGCGTGGTGATCCCGGCGCGCGACGAGGCGGCCAATATCGGCGCCTGCGTCGACGCGGCGCGTGCCAGCGCCGGCTGCATGGTGGAGATCGTGGTGGTGGACGACCATTCCACCGACGCGACGCCGGCCATCGTCGCCGCCCGCATGGCGGCGGACTCTCGCGTGCGCGTCGTCGTGCCGCCGCCGTTGCCGTCCGGCTGGGCGGGCAAGCCGCACGCCTGCTGGACGGGGGCGCAGGCGGCGCAACACCCGATCCTGCTGTTCATCGACGCCGACGTGCGCCTCGGGCCGGAGGCGGTGGCGCGGCTGGCGGCCGGGCTGTGCCGCGAACGGCTGGCGCTGGCCTCGGCGTTCCCGCGCGAGCGCACCGGCAGCCTTGGCGAGGCGCTGCTGGTGCCGCTGATCCATGTGCTGCTGCTGGGCTACCTGCCGTTGCGGCTGATGCGCCGCTCGCGCCGCCCCGCCCTCGGCGCCGGCTGCGGCCAGGTGATGATGGCCGACGCGGCGGCGTATCGCGCGATCGGCGGCCACGGCGCGGTGCGGCAGAGCTGGCACGACGGCGTGACCTTGCCGCGAGCCTTCCGCACGCGCGGCCACATGACCGGGCTGTTCGACGCGACCGCGCTGGCGGAGTGCCGCATGTACCACGGCTGGCGCGCGGCCTGGCGCGGCTTCTCGAAGAACGCGCGCGAGGGCCTGGCCAGGCCGGGCGCGCTGCCGGTGTGGACGCTGCTGCTGGGCGGCGGCTTCGTGGCCGCCCCAATGCTGGCCGCGCTCGCCCCGTGGCCGCCGCTGCTGGCCGCGCTGGCGCTGCTGGGCGCGGCGCGCGTCGCGGTGGGGGTGCGGTTCCGCCAGCCGCCGCTGGCGGTGCTGCTGACGCCGCTGGCGATGCTGGCGATGCTGGTGCTGCAATGGCGGGCGCTGCTGCGCCGCGGCGCGGCGGTGCCGGTCTGGCGGGGCCGCGTCCAGGCCACATGACCGCGCAGGCCGGATGGGCGGCGCTGCGTGTCGCCGATCGGCTGGCGGTGCTGCGCCGGCTGCGCCACGCCATCGCCGGGCAGGCGCCGGCTTTGGCCGGCGGCGCGGCACGGCCGGATGCCAGCGAGGCGGACATCCTGGTGGCCGAGGTGCTGCCGCTGCTGGCCGCGATCCGCTTCCTGGAGCGGCGGGCCTCGGGGTTGCTGGCCGCGCGGCGGGTGCGCGGCGGGCGGCCGCTGTGGCTGTTCGGCACGCGGCTGGTCGATCGGGCGGCTGCCGCTCGGGCGGGTGCTGGTGATCGGCCCGGCCAACTATCCGCTGATGCTGCCGGGGATTCAGGCGATGCAGGCGCTGGCGGCGGGCAACGCGGTGCTGGTCAAGCCCGCGCCGGGTTGTGCCGAGCCGATGGCGCTGCTGCGGCGGATGCTGGAGCAGGCCGGATTGCCCGCCGGCCTGTTCACGGTGCTGGACGACACGGCCGAGGCGGCGCGCGCGGCGATCGCGGCGGGGGTCGATCTCATCGTGCTGACCGGCGCGTCGGCGACCGGGCGCGCGGTGCTGGCGGACGCGGCGGCGCACCTGACGCCCGCCATCATGGAGCTGTCCGGCGAGGACGCGTTTGTCGTGCTGGCCGGCGCGGACATGGCGTATGCGGCCCGCGCGCTGGCGTTCGGGCAGGCGTTCAACGGCGGCCGCACCTGCATCGCGCCGCGCCGGGTGATCGTGACCCGGGCGGCCGAGGCGGCGTTCCGCGCGGCGGCTCCGGGGCAGGCTTTCGCGGTCGCAGAAGACGATGCGCACGCGGCGGCCCTGGCCAATGCCGGGCCTTATGCGCTGGGGGCGGCGGTGTTCGGGCCGGCCGATCGCGCGGCTTCGGTGGCGGCACGGCTGCGCGCCGGCTGCGTGGTGGTGGGCGACGTGATCGCGCCCACCGCCGATCCGCGCCTGCCGTTCGGCGGCGCCGGCGAGAGCGGCTTCGGCGTCACGCGCGGCGCCGACGGCCTGCTGGCGCTGACCCGGCCGCAGGCGATCGTGACGCGCGCGCGGCCGGAGTGGCGGCACCTGGCGCCGCTGCCCAAGGACGCGGCGCCGCTGGTGGCGGGATTGCTGCGGCTGGCCTACGGAGCCGAGCGGGTGCGGTCTGTTTCACCCGTGCTGCGTGCGCTACTAACGAGGCGCAGGCGGGGATGAACAGCCGGGGATGATCCGTTGACCACGCTTCCAGAACGCTACGCCGCCGACTACCTCGCGCAATCGGCGGCCGTCATGCACGCCTTCTGCGCCGATCCGGCGCAGCGCACCGCCATGATCGCGATGGCCGAAGCCATCGCCGCCGCGCTGCGCGCCGGGGGCAAGCTGCTGGTGGCCGGCAACGGCGGCAGCGCCGGGGATGCGCAGCACATCGCCGGCGAGTTCGTCTCCCGCCTGATGTACGACCGCGCGCCGCTGCCGGCCATAGCACTCACCACCGACAGCTCGGCGATGCTGGCGATCGGCAACGACTACGGCTTCGTCCACATCTTCGAGCGGCAGGTGCGGGCGCTGGGCCGGCCGGGCGACGTGTTGCTCGGCATCTCCACCTCCGGCCGCTCGCCCAACGTGCTGGCGGCGCTGGCGGCGGCGCGCGCGCGCGGGCATGGCGACGCTCGGCCTGGCCGGCGCCGAGCCGGGACCGATGGCCGAGATGTGCGACATCGTGCTGCGCGCGCCCTCGGCCTGGACGCCGCTGATCCAGCAGATCCACATCACCGCCGCCCATCTGGTGTGCGCGCTGGTCGAACGGGCGCTCTGCCCACAGCCTGAATGACGGCTACGGCCACGGTCCGCCAGGCCGCGATCCTGGTTGGCGGCCTCGGCACGCGGCTGGGCACGCTGGCGACGGACACGCCCAAGCCGCTGCTGCCGATCGGCGACCGGACGCACCTCGCCTGGCTGCTGCGGGAGCTGTGCCGCTACGGCGTCGAGGAGGCGCTGCTGCTGGCCGGCCATCGCGCGTCGCGCGTGCACGACGCGCTGCCGACGCTGGCCGCGAGCCTGCCGCGCGGCCTGCGTCTGACGGTGCTGGAGGAAGCCTCGCCCGCCGGCACCGGCGGCGCGCTGCGCCATGCGCGCCACCGTCTGCACGACCGCTTCCTGCTGCTGAACGGCAATTCGCTGTTCGACACCAACCTCGCCGCCCTGCTGGCCGACGCGGCCGCCGATCCCGAGGATGTGCTGGCCCGGCTGCTGCTGCGCCGTGCGGACCAGGCCGGGCGCTGCGACGTGGCCGCCACCGAGGCCGACCGCATCACCGCGTTCGCCGCAACCGGCGCGGCCGGTGCCGCCGGCGCGGCCGGCCCGTGCCTGGTCAACGCCGGCGTGGCCGTGGTCTCCCGCGCCCTGGCGGACCGTTGCGCCCCGGTCTGCTCGCTGGAACGCGACGTGCTGCCGCCCCTGGCCCGCGCCGGCGCGCTGCGCGGCACGGCGCGCACCGGCTGGTTCATCGACATCGGCATCCCCGCCGATCTCGCCCGCGCCCGCGCCGAGCTGCCGGGGCGGCTGCTCGGCCGGCCGGCGCTGATCCTGGATCGCGACGGGGTGCTGAACCTCGACCACGGCCATGTCGGCACGCGCGCGCGGCTGGACTGGATGGCGGGCGCGCTGGACGCGGTGCGCGCCGCCTCGGATCGCGGCTGGCACGTGTTCGTGGCCACCAACCAGTCGGGCGTGGCGCGCGGCCATTACGACGAGGCCGCCGTCCGCGCGCTGCACGACCACATGGGCGAGGTGGTGCACGAAGCGGGCGGCACGGTGGACGACTGGCGCTATTGCCCGACGCACCCGCAAGGCAGCGTGGCCGCCTATGCGCGCGAAGACGACTGGCGCAAGCCGGGCGGCGGGATGCTCCGCGACCTGATCCGCGCCTGGGCGCTGGACCCGGCGCGCTGCGTCATGCTGGGCGACCGGGAGAGCGACATGCGGGCCGCCGCCGCCGCCGGGATCGCCGGAAAGCTGTTTCCCGGCGGCGATCTGCACGGATGCGTGACGACAATCCTGGACAGCCGCGCCGCGCCGGCGGCATGAAGCCGGTCATGCCGCAACCGCCGATCGCACAGCCGGGCCGTCCCCAAGGCCGCCCCCAGGGCCGCCCCCAAGGCCGCCCCGAGGGCCGACAGCCCGACCACCCGCCTGGACTGAAACCGGCGCGGCGGCCGGGGCAGAACACGCCGCCGCTGCTCGGCAGCCTGGATCGCGTGGACGGCGACGGCACGCTGGAGGGCTGGTGCTGGTCGGCCGACGCGCCGCTGGCGCATCGCACCGTGGCGGTGACGATCGACGGCCATGTGGTCGCGCGCGCCGCCTGCAACCGCCCCCGGCCCGATCTCGCCGAGGCCGGGCGCGGCGAGGGCGACCACGGGTTTTTGCTGCGCCTCGCCCCCGGCCTGCTGCGCTCCGGTGCGACGGTGGAGGTCGCGTTGCGCGATGTCGCCACCGGCCAACTGGTCGGCGTGCCCGCGCAAGTGACCTGGGGCGGCGCCGCGGCCGCGACGCCCGCGGCCGCCGCCCGGCCGCCGCTGTCGGGCAATCTGGATCGGGTGACGCGCGACGGCTGGGTGTCCGGCTGGTGCTGGGATCCGCAACGCCCCGCCCGGCGGGTGCCGCTCGATGTGCTGGTCGACGGGGCGGTGGTCGGCACCACGCCGGCCGCCAACTGGCGCGCCGATTTGCAGCAGGCGGGCATCGGCGACGGCAGCCACGGCTTTGCCTACGCGCTGCCCTACGAGGTGCTGGCGCAAAAAGGCACGCTGCGCATCAGCGTGCGCGAAAGCGGCGGCGGCGGCCGGGTGCTGGGCGAGGCGGTGACGCTGCGCATCGGCCGGCTGGCCGAGAGCGAGCAGCGGGTGATGGCGCTGGAGCGGCAGGTGCGGCTGCTGCGCGGCAAGCTCGACGCGCTGGAGCGGCAGGCAGCGGGGCAGCCCGAGGCCGATGACCGCGCGGCGCGCGCGCTGTTTTCCACCGTGGCCGGGTTCTTCCGCGAGCTGGCCGACGGCACGCCGGACGAGGCGCGCGGCTTCGGCCTGGGCCGCGGCCTGCGCGCGACCCTGGACGACCTCGCGGCACGGCTGCCGGCGCTGGCCTTGCCGCCGCCGCCCGCGACGCCGGAAGTGCTGCTCATCGTGCCCGGCACGGAACCGATCGAGGCGGTGCATCGCTGCCTGGCCGGCCTGCACGCGGCTGGGGTGGACACGCAGGCCGAGCTGCTGCTGCTGGACCCGGGCGAGGCCGACGCGCGCACCGCCCTGCTGCCCGGCCTGGTGCGCGGGCTGCGCTACGAGCATTGCGGCGAGGCGGGCCTGGCCGCCGCCTGCAACGAGGCGCTGCGCCGCAGCGCAGCCAGGCTGCTCGCCGTGGTCGATCCGCGCGTGGCGATCGGCGCGGGCTGGCTCGACGCGCTGCGCCGGACGTTTGCCGACGCGGCCGGCGCGGACGGCGCGGCCATCGTCGGCAGCCCGATCCGGCGCGACGACGGGCTGTTGCAGCATGGCGGATTCGCCGTGGGGCCGGCCGGGCTGCTGCGCGACCCGGCGCAATTCACCGAGGCCGACCGCGCCGAGCACCGCTTCCTGCGCCCGGTCGATGCGGTCGCGGCGCTGGCGTTCGCCGCCGACCGCGCCCGGCTGCTGGCCGCCGGCGGCTTCGATCCGGGCTATCGGCGGCTGACCCACGCCGTGATCGGGCTGTGCGCGCGGCTGCGCCGCGACGGCGGGGCGGTGCTGCTGCAACCGGCGGCGCCCGCGCTGTGGACGGGGCTCGATGCCGACCCGGCGCGGACGCTGCCCGACCTGACCGGCGGCGACGAGGATGCGCGGCGGCTGCGGCTGGCGCTGCTGGAGCCGGCGGCCGACGGCGTCCCCGTGGCGGCGGACTTCGTCGGGCACGCGCTGGTGGTGGACGACGCGCTGCCGCGCCCGGAGCGCGATGCCGGCTCGGTGGCGGCGCTGGCGCAGATGCGCGTGCTGCTGCGGCTCGGCTGGCGCGTCACCTTCGCGCCCGCCGGCGGCACGGCGGCCTCGGAGGCCGACCGGCGCGCGCTGGAGAGGCTGGGGATCGAGGTGGCGGTGCCGCCGCAGCACCCGTCGGTCACGCAGTATCTGCGCGATGCCGGTCCGGGGCTGGACCTGGTGCAGATCGTGCGCCACGCCAACGCGGCGGCCCTCGGCCCGCTGGTGCGCGAACTGGCGCCGCGGGCGAAGCTGCTGTTCGCGCCGGCGGATCTGCATTTCCTGCGCGAGACGCGCGAGGCGGCGCTGCTCGGCGGCCAGCCGGACGCCCCCTTGCGGCGGCAGCGGCGGGCGCGCGAGCTGGCCTGCGTGCGCGAGGCCGATGCGACGCTGCTGCTCAGCGATCACGAGATGGCCCTGCTGGCGGCGCAGGCCGATCCCGCCAAGCTGCATCTGCTGCGCTGGATCGCCGAGCCGGCGCCGCCGGGCGCGGATTTCGCCGCCCGCGACGGCATGGCGTTCGTGGGCAATTTCTCGCACCGGCCGAACGTCGATGCGCTGCGCTGGTACGCGCAGGCGATTCTGCCGGTGCTGCGGCGGCTGCGTCCGGGGCTGGTGCTGCATGTGGTCGGCGCCGACCCGCCGCCGGAGATCGCCGGCATGGCCGGCCCGGAGATCGTGGTGCATGGCTGGGTGCGCGACCTGGGCGCGTTGCTCGGGCGGATGCGGCTGTCAGTGGCGCCACTGCGCTACGGCGCCGGCTTCAAGGGCAAGGTGGCGACCAGCCTGGCGCATGGGGTGCCGGTGGTCGGCACGCCCATCGCCTTCGAGGGCACCGGGCTCACGGAGGGCGACGGGATCGCCGTCGCGCGGTCTCCCGCCGCCTTCGCCCGTGCCCTGGCACGGCTGCACGACGATCCGGGCGTCTGGGAGCAGCACTCCCGCCGCGCCGTCGAGCGGGTGGAGGCGCTGTATTCGCCCGCCGCCGCCGCGACCATCTTCCGCCGCCTGCTGGCCAGCCTGGATTTGCCGTTCCGGTGACGGCCGGGTGGTTCGATTGCGACCTCACGCCGCCGCCGCCAGCAGCCGGCGGATGACGGGCAGCAGCTCGGACGGCGCGAACGGCTTGGGCAGCACGGCGTCCCGCGGCCCGAGCGCGCCGACCCCGCGCAGCACCTCGGGGCGGCCGGTCATGTAGATCACGCAAATGCCGGGATGCCGTCGCCGGGCGTGCCGTGCCACCGCCGTGCCGTCGAGACCGCCGGGCATCTGCATGTCGGTCAGCACCAGGTCGAACCCGTCGGGGCCGTCGATCAGCGCCGCCGCGTCGTCGCCGGTCCCGGCCGCCGTCACCCGCAGGCCCGCATCGGTCAGCAATTCGACCAGCACCAGACGGATCAGCCGTTCGTCCTCGACCAGCAGCACGCGCACGATCGCCGGCTCTCCGCTGTTCATTGCCTCATTGCCGTCGCGCTAATCCGGGATGACGTCGCGATAACATCGAACGCCCCAACAGCGAACGCCCGGGGGCTGTTGCACCGCGATGGCCGCCGCGCCGCCGTCCTGGCGTCACGACCACGCGAGTCCGCCGGCGCGTCAGCGGCGCGTGGTGCCGAGGCGCTGGCGCAGATGCAGCAGCGCGCTGTCCAGACGCACCAGCAGGCGGGTGGCGTGGATCGCCGGATCGTCGCCGCCCGGGATCGCGCCGACCGCCGCCGGTTCGGCGGCGCCGGCGGGGGCGGCGGCCGGACGGCCGTCGAGGGCGGCCGTGAGTTCGGCGATGCTGGCGGCGATCCGCGTCGTGGCCTGGCCGGCGATGGCGGCCAGGACCGGGTCGGCGCGCGGCGGCAGGTGCAGGCTGACGCGCACCAGTTCGCGCGCCCACTCGTCGCAGGCGTCGAGCAGCAGCAGCAGGCGCCGGGTGTTCTCCGCGCCGACGAACCGGCTGCCCGGCACTTGCGGCTCCCCGGCCAGCCGCAGCGCCTGGTGGCGTTGCTCCAGGGTCAGCGTGAGCGCGGGGAGGGCGTCGTTGGCTGTCGGCTGGTCCAGCAGCGGCCGCGCCGCCTCGCCCACCAGCGGCGCCAGCGCGCGCAGGAACCCGGCGGCGCAGCCACGCACCAGCCCGGGCGTCGGCCGCGCCAGCACCATCGCGGCGACCACGATGCCGGCCGCCGCACCCACCGCCGTCTCCTCCAGCCGCAGCAGCAGCAGGCTGGGCGGGAAATAGCCGAGCATCCCGAACAGCAGGCCGAGGATGATGGTGATCCAGAACACCATCACCCCATAGGCGGCGGTCGAGGCGAGGAAGGCCAGGAACACGCTGCCCCCGATCGCCGCCATCGCCAGCGCGGTGTGCCCGGCGAGCAGGGTGGCCAGCAGCACGCCGGCCACCACGCCGGCCAGCGTGCCGACCACCATCTGCACGGCCTTGGCGATCAATTCGCCGCGCGAGCGGGTGCCCTGGAACAGCACGAAGGCGGAAAACACCGCCCAGTACCAGCGATTCGGCGACACCAGCGAACCGCCGACGATGGCCAGCAGGGTGGCCAGCGTCGCCTGGATCGCCGGGCGAACCTCCAGCGTCGCCCACGCCGGGGCGGCGGCAGGCGGGGTCGCGGGTGCGGCCGCCGGCAACGCGGCAACCGGCCGGCGCAGCAGCAGCGCCATGGTTGCCAGCACGCCCGCCAGCGGACCCGCCTGGTGCGGACGGCGGCGGGGGTGCTGCGGTGTCGTCCAGCACCGCGCGGCGCAATCCGTCCACCTGCGCCAGCAGCGCCGGGCGCTGCGCGGCGCCGCCGAGGTTGAGCAGGGCCACCCGGCCGAGGCGTTCGGTCATCAGGTCCAGTTCCAGCAGGTGCAGCGCCGCGTCCGGCGCCAGCAGCGGCTGCGCCAGCATCACCGCCTCGTTGAGCCGCGTGACCGCGCGGCGCAGCCGCCGCCGCTCCGCTGGCGCCCCAACTCCCCTGGCGCAGCGCCGCCTCGACGACGCCGAGCACGCCCGCCATGCCGCGGCGCCCGGCGCGGCCCAGCCGGGCCAGCAACGCGGCGGGCCGATCCGGCAGGATGACGAAGCGCACCAGTGCCGCGCTGACCGCGGCCAGCAGCAGGATCACCAGCCGGCTCGGCAGGTCGGCGAGCGTCAGCCCCGACAGCAGGGCGATCAGCAGCCCGATCAGCGACACCCCGCCCAGCGCCGCCCAGCGTGGTCCGCAGGAGGCGCCGCAGATCGCCGCGAACACCACGGCCAATGTCAGCAGGTCCGGCAGATGCGGCACCTTCAGGCTCAGCGCCACCAGGGCCGCGATCACGAACACCGGGATCGGCGACAGCGCGATGGTCCAGGCCTGCCGCCCGCGCGTGGCGTCGCGCACCAGGGCGCCGAGGAACATGGCGATGGCGAAACCCAGCACGCGGGCGATGAACGGCATCGGCATGACCGGGCGCAGCGCCAGGCCGAACCCCAGGGTCAGCACCCCGCCCAGCGTCGCCCGCGCGGCGCCGATGAGACGGAACGAGCCGGGGTCGGGCGGGAACAGCGCCTGCCGCGCCAGGTCGAGCATGTCGCGCAGGCGGGCAAACATCAGGCGGGCAAGCATGGCGATCAGCGGCCCGGCGGCAGCATGTGGTCCAGCGCGGTCAGCATCGGCTGGCTTGAGATCCGCATCGCGCCCTCGAACGGGCTGTCCAGTTCCAGCACCAGGAAGATCGAGCTGCCGATCGCCACCGAGCAGATCAGCAGCGCCGCGATCACCGTCGCGTTGCGCGGCGCGCTCAGGCCGAAGCTGGCGAAGATCGCGACGATCCACGACACCAGGATGACGATGATGGTGGGCCGCACGCTGGGGCCGGCATGTTCGATCAGCCCCCATCTCTGGCGCAGCAGCGACGTGCTGACCTGCAAGGCCTGGCCCTGTAGCCAGCTCTGGCCGGCATCGACGGGCGCCAGGGCGCGGATCACCTCGCGGTCGTGCTCCATCATGTCGCCCGCCGGCCGGTCTTCCTTCAGGAACGGCCGGCCGCCGTTGGCCGGCCAACTGTCGGCCAGCAGCCGCGCGGTGTAGGCGCGGAGCTGCCGCCGCGCCGGCAGCGCCGCGTCGCCGTAGTCGCGCAGCGTCTCGTCGAGCATGATGAGGTCCGCCGCATAGGCGCGCATCGCGTTGTCCTTGCCGTCGAACGAGGTTTTCGCCGTGGCGATCAGCAGGCCCAGCACCAGCGAGGCCAGCACCGACAGCATCCCCGTGCCGAGGCGGACGACGTCCTGCGTCTCGCGCGACAGATGCGCCTCGGGCAGCACGCGCTGTAGCGCCAGCCCGGCCATTCCGCCGGCGAACACGCAGGCGGCAACGATCAGGCCGGTGGCGAGCGCACTCACGTCGCGGCGTGCCTCAGCGCGTGGCGAGGCTGGCGATCAGGTCGTTGGCGGCGTGCGCCACGCCCCCGAACATGCCGAAATCCACCCGGCTGACGACCACGAACACGCCGACGCCGCGCCCGGGCGCGAAGGCGATGTAGCTCATGAACCCGGCGCCGCCGCCGGTCTTCTGCTCGATCATCGGCATCCTGCCGCTGGCCGCCATGACCACCCAGCCGAGTCCCAGTCCGCTCATCGCTCCCGCCTCGTCGAAGCCGACCGCCGCCGGCAGCGCCTGGCGCTGCCGATAGACGGCGTGGCTCAGCAGCAGCGCCGCGTCGTCGTCGAACAGGTTGTGGCGCAGCCAGCGCGCCATGTCCGCGCCGCTGCTGTACAGGCCGCCGCTGCCGTCGGTCGCATGGGTGTCCAGGCAGGGCGCGGCCGGCGCCAGGCCGGTGCCGAGCATCAGCCGGCGCGCATTGTTCCGGCGTCGGGTCGAACCCGGTATCGGACATGCCGACCGGCCCGGTCACGCGAGCCGCCAGCAGCGCCGGATAGGGCTTGCCGCCCGCCGTCTCCAGCGCGTCCGCCAGCAGGTCGAAGCCGATGTTGGAGTAGGCGGCGGCGGTGCCGGGCGCCCAGCCGAGCCCCTGTTTTGGCAGCCACGCCCAGCGGTCGGCGCGGGTCGGCCAGGTGAATTGCGGCTGGTCCGGCGCGAAGCCCATTTCGCGCGGCAGGCCGGCGGTGTGCGTCGCCAGATCCAGCAGCGTGATCGCCCGCCCGCCCAGCGTCGGCACGGTGAGGCCCCCGGCGTAGCGTTGCAGCGGATCGGTCAGGCGCACCGTGCCGTCGGCGGCCATCGACCCCAGCACCTCGGCGGTGAACACCTTGGTGATCGAGCCGACGCGGAACAGGCTGTGCGCGTCGGGTTCATGGTGGTTGCCCTTCGCGGTCTCGCCATAGCCGGCGACGACGGTCTCGTTGCCGCGCACCACCGCCAGCACCATGCCGGGCGCGCCGGATTCCAGCCACATCACCGGGCCGGCGAGGGCGATCGACTCCTGCGCGATGGAGGCGGGCGCGATGGAGGCGGGCGTGACCGAGGCGGCGTGCGCCGGCCACGCCGCGAGCGCCAGCAGGAGGGCGGTCCATCGCCAGGCGCGCATCGTTCTTCCCCCTGATTGCGGTGTCGGACCGGAACCCGAGGCTGGCCTGCTTTTGCGTGTGGCGCAACGGGTCCAGGTCGAACAGGATCGGGCAAAGGAGACCGCGATGACGCTTGCCATCGACCCGCTGATCGCCGCCGGCGTGGTCGCGTGTACCGCGATCACCGACGCGGTCTACGTCTTCTTCAACGCCGCCGTGACCGCGCGCCGCCGGGTCTGGGCGGCCAACTGGAGCGGGTTGTGGTATCTGCTCTCGGCGTTCGCGGTCATCAGCTACACGCAGAACGCCGTCTACGTGCTGTTCGCCGCGGCCGGCTCCTGGATCGGCGCGTTCGCCTCCGTCACCTGGCTGGGGCGCCGCTGATGGCCTCGGCGCGCGGCAATATCGCGCGGCTGGCCGCGGCACAGGCCCTGGCCGGGGCGAACGCGTCGGTGATCTATGCGACCGGCGCCATCATCGGCGCGACGCTGGCCCCCGACCGGGCGTTCGCGACGCTGCCGATCTCGGTGTTCGTGGTCGGCATGGCGGCCGGCACGCTGCCGAACGGCTACCTGTCGCGCCGCTTCGGCCGCCGCGTGGCGTTCATGGCCGGAACCGGATGCGGCGTCGCCGCCGGCCTGCTGGGCGCGCTGGCGCTGCTGCTGGGCGCGCTGCCGCTGTATTGCGTGGCCACCTTCATGGGCGGCCTGTACGCCGCGGTGATCCAGTCGTTCCGCTTCGCCGCCGCCGACGGCGCCAGTGCCGCGCTGCGGCCGAGGGCGCTGTCCTGGGTGATGGCCGGAGGCGTGTTCTCCGGCGTGCTGGGGCCGCAGCTCGTCACCTGGACCATGAACATCTGGCAGCCGTACCTGTTCGTGGCGAGCTACCTGGCGCAGGCGGCGGTGGCGTTGCTGGCGATGGCGGTGCTGGTCGGCGTGGACCTGCCCCGGCCGGCGCCCGCCGAACTCGCGGCGGGCCGGCCGCTCGGGGTGGTGGTGCGCCAGACGGGGTTCCTGGCGGCCGCCGCGTGCGGGGTGGTGGCCTACACCCTGATGAACCTGGTGATGACCTCGGCCCCGCTGGCGATGCAAATGTGCGGGCTGCCGCTGTCGGCGTCCAATCTCGCGATCCAGTGGCATGTCGTGGCGATGTATGCGCCGAGCTTCTTCACCGGCGCGCTGATTGCCCGCGTGGGCGCGCCGCGCGTGGTCGCCTCCGGGTTCGCGCTGACCCTGGCCGCGGCGCTGGTCGGCATGACCGGGACCAGCGTGGCGCATTTCTGGGCCGGTCTGGTGCTGCTGGGGCTGGGCTGGAACTTTGGTTTCGTCGGCGCCTCGGCGATGGTGCTGCGCACGCATCGGCCGGAGGAACGCAACGCCGTGCAGGCGTTCAACGATTTCCTGGTGTTCGGCACGATGGCGGTGGGCTCGTTCTCGTCCGGCGCGCTGCTGGCCGCCTACGGCTGGGGCGCGGTCAACCAGGTGGTGTTTCCCGCCGTCGCCTTCGGTCTCGCGGTGCTGGTCGCGACGGCCGCGTCGCGGCGGCGCGTCGCGCCCACCGCCTGAGATTGCCCGCTTGGGGCGCGGGCCGGGCGCGACCTTCCCAACGCCGAGGAAATCCGGTTCTATGATCCGGCATCGCAAGGGAGCAGGCGTGACCATGACCAGATGGACCATCGCGGCCGCCGCCGCGGCCAGCATTCCCGTGTGCGCAAGCCTTGCCGTGTGCGCGGGCGCGGCCCAGGCGAAGACGCTCGTCTATTGCTCGGAAGGTTCGCCGGAAAACTTCAATCCGATGCTCAACGAGACCGGGACCACGTTCGACGCGAACCGCCCGGTCTACAGCCGCCTGGTCAACTTCAAGCCCGGCACCACCGACCCCGCGCCGGGCCTTGCCCAGACGTGGGAGGTCTCGCCGGACGGCCTGACCTACACGTTCCATCTGCGGCACAACGCCAAATGGCAGAGCAACCAGTATTTCAAGCCGACGCGCGGCTTCAACGCCGACGACGTGGTGTGGAGCTTCGAGCGGCAGTGGCAGCGCCAGCAACCCGTACCACAAGGTCTCGGGCGGCAGCTATGACTACTACGGCGACATGGGCCTGACCGACCTGCTCGACCACGTCGAGAAGGTCGACGACTACACCGTGAAGTTCATGCTGAAGACGCCGAACGCGCCGTTCATCGCCGACATGGCGATGGATTTCTCCACCATCCAGTCGAAGGAATACTCCGACGCGCTGACCAAGATCGGCAAGCCCGAGCTGATCGACCAGCAGCCGATCGGCACCGGGCCGTTCAGCTTCGTCGCCTACCAGCAGGACGCGACCATCCGTTATCGCGCGTTCAAGGGCTACTGGGGGCCGAAGGTCAAGATCGACAACCTGGTGTTCTCGATCAACAAGGATCCGGCGGTGCGGCTGGCCAAGCTGCGCGCCGGCGAATGCCAGATCGCGGCGTATCCCAACCTCGCCGACCTGCCGGCGATCAAGGCCGACCCGAAGCTGAAGCTGCTCAGCCAGCCGGGCCTGAACATCGGCTATGTCGCGTTCAACGAGCTGAAGAAGCCGTTCGACGACGTGCGCGTGCGCACCGCGCTGAACATGGCCATCGACAAGCAGGCGATCCTGAAGGCGATCTATCAGGGCGCCGGCCAGCCGGCGAAGAACCTGATCCCGCCGACGCTGTGGAGCTACAACAACGCCGTCCAGGACTTCAAGTACGACCCCGCGGCCGCGAAGAAGCTGCTGGCCGACGCCGGCTTCCCGAACGGGTTCGAGACGAACCTGTGGGCGATGCCGGTGCAGCGCCCGTACAACCCGAACGCCCGGCGGATGGCCGAGCTGATCCAGGCCGACCTCGCCAAGATCGGCGTCAAGGCGAAGATCGTCAGCTACGAATGGGGCGAGTACCGCAAGCGGTCGCAGGCGGGCGAGGACGACATGGTGGAATACGGCTGGACCGGCGACAACGGCGATCCGGACAATTTCTTCGGCCCGCTCGCCGGCTGCGACGCGGCGCGCATCGGCGGCGGCAACGTCGCGAAATGGTGCGACAAGGAGTTCGACGCGCTCATCAAGAAAGCCGCCGCACTCAGCAAGCAGGCCGACCGCGCCAAGCTGTACGAACAGGCGCAGGTCATCATGCACCAGCAGGCGCCGTTCTTCCTGATGGCGCATTCGGTGGTGTACCTGCCGATGGCCAAGAACGTGTCCGGCTACACGATGAGCCCGCTGGGCAGCCACGACTTCGACACCGTGGTCCTGAACTGATGCGATCGGAGGCGCCGGGCACGGCGCCTCCCACCCGCGGCTGATCGTCGATGCTCCGCTTCCTGCTGCGCCGGCTGGCGCTGATCGTGCCGACCTTCATCGGCGTCACGTTCCTGAGCTTCCTGCTGATCCACCTGGTGCCGGGCGACCCGATCGAGGTGCGCTTCGGCGAGCGCGGCATCAGCCCCGGGCGGCTGGCGATGCTGCGCCACGAGGCCGGGCTGGACCAGCCGCTGTGGCAGCAGTTCCTGCACTACGAGGGACAGGTCGCGCGCGGCAATCTCGGCACGTCGATCCTGACGCACCAGAGCGTCTGGCACGAGTTCACCGCGCTGTTTCCGGCCACCGTCGAGCTCACCGTCTGCGCCATGCTGTTCGCCATCGTCGTCGGCCTGCCGCTGGGCGTGATCGCCGCGGTGCGGCGCGGCACCGTGCTCGATTACGGGCTGATGGGCGCCTCGGTCACCGGCGCCTCCATGCCGATCTTCTGGTGGGGGCTGATGATGATCCTGGTGTTCTCCGTGGCACTCGGCTGGACCCCGGTATCGGGGCGCATCAGCGACGCGGTGTACGTCGAGCCGTGGACCGGGTTCATGCTGATCGATGCCTGGTTCAGCGACGATCCCGGCGCTGTCGCGCTCGGCGGTGTCGCACCTGATCCTGCCGACCATCGTGCTGGGCACCATTCCGCTGGCCACCATCGCGCGCATGACCCGCTCGGCGATGCTGGAGGTGCTGGGCGAGGACTATATCCGCACCGCGCGCGCCAAGGGACTGACCGGGCTGCGCGTGGTGGTGGTCCACGCGCTGCGCAACGCGCTGATCCCGGTGGTGACGGTGATCGGCCTGCAGGTCGGCACCTTGCTGGGCGGCGCGATCCTGACCGAGACGATCTTCGCCTGGCCCGGCGTCGGCCACTGGCTGGTCGAGAGCATCCAGCGGCGCGACTATCCGGTGCTGCAAGGCGGCACCTTGCTGGTGGCGTCGCTGGCGATGCTGGTCAATCTCGGCGTCGATCTCGCGTACGGCGTGCTGAACCCACGGATCCGCCGCTGACGATGTTCGCCCCCGCCGCACCCGCAGCAGCACCGTCATCCCCGGGCCGTTTGGCACCGTCACCCCCGGCTTTAGCACCGTCATCCCCGGGCTTACCGGATCGCGGCCCTCGGTGCGCGCATGGATCCCCGGGTCAAGCTCGGGGCAGACGTCGGGGCAAGTGGCAGCACCGCAATAATGTCCGGCCTGCTCAACACCCCGCTCGTGGCACCGCCGATGCCGGCGCGCATGACGCTGTTCTGGCGCGCGTTCCGGCAGAATCGCGGCGCGGTGGCGGGGCTGGCGCTGATGCTGGCGCTGGTGACGGTGGCGGTGCTGGCCGATGTCGCGGCGCCGCATTCGCCGATCGAGCAGTTCCGCAATCACCTGCTGGCCCCGCCGGCCTGGCAGGCGGGCGGCATCTGGCGGTTTCCGCTCGGCACCGACGATGTCGGCCGCGACATGCTGTCGCGGCTGATCTACGGCGCGCGGCTGTCGCTGCTGATCGGATTTTCCGTGGTCGTGCTGTCGCTGTCGGTCGGCACCGTGCTCGGCCTGGTCGCGGCATTCGCCGGCGGCGTGCTGGATGTGGCGATCATGCGCCTGATGGACATATTGCTGGTGTTCCCCAGCCTGCTGCTGGCCATCGTCATCGTCGCCATCCTCGGCCCCAGCCTGTTCAACGCCATGATCGCGGTGGCCATCACCTATCTGCCGACCTACACGCGGCTGGTGCGCGCCTCGGCGCTGTCCGAACTGGCGCGCGACTACGTGACCGCCACCCGCTCGGCCGGGGCGTCCACCATGCGGCTGATGTTCGACACCGTGCTGCCGAACTGCGCCGCGCCGCTGATCGTGCAGGCCACGCTGGGCTTCTCCTCGGCCATCCTGGACGCCGCCGCGCTCGGCTTCCTCGGCCTCGGCGCGCAGCCGCCGACGCCGGAATGGGGCACCATGCTGGCCGGCGCGCTGGAATACTACCAGCGCGCCTGGTGGGTGCTGACGTTTCCGGGCCTGGCGATCCTGGTGACGGTGCTGGCCTTCAACCTGTTCGGCGACGGGATGCGCGACGCGCTCGATCCGAAGCTGCGCCGCTGATGCCGCTGCTCGAGATCGCCGACCTGTCCGTGACCTTCGCCACCGCGCGCGGCCCGTTCCGCGCCGTGGCCTCGGTGGATCTGGCCGCCGAGGCGGGCGAGGTGCTGGGCGTCGTCGGCGAGACCGGCTCGGGCAAGAGCGTCACCATGCTGGCCGCGATGGGGCTGATCGACGCGCCGGGCCACGTCGCCGCCGACGCGCTGCGCTTCGACGGACGCGACCTGCTCGGCATCTCGCCGCGCGGCCGCCGCCGCCTGGTCGGCCGCGACATGGCGATGGTGTTCCAGGAGCCGATGTCCTCGCTGAACCCGTGCTACCCGGTCGGCTGGCAGATCGGCGAGAGCCTGCGCGCGCATCACGCGGTGCCGCGCGCGCAGACCCGCGCGCGCACCGTCGAGCTGCTGGACCAGGTCGGCATCCCCGCGCCGGAGACCCGGCTCGGCTCGTTCCCGCACCAGCTTTCCGGGGGGATGAACCAGCGGGTGATGATCGCGATGGCGATCGCCTGCAACCCGCGCCTGCTGATCGCCGACGAGCCGACCACGGCGCTGGACGTGACCATCCAGAAGCAGATCCTCGACCTGCTGGTCGAATTGCAGCGCCAGCGCGGCATGGCGCTGGTGCTGATCACGCACGACATGGGCGTGGTCGCCGAGACCGCGCAGCGCGTGCAGGTGATGTACGCGGGCGAGGTGGTGGAGGAAGCGCCCACCGCCGCGCTGTTCGCCCATCCGCGCCACCCCTACACCGCCGCCCTGCTGGACGCGCTGCCCGAGCGCGCGGTGGGTGCGGCACGCCTGCCCACCATCCCCGGCATGGTGCCCGGCATCGCCGACCGCCCCTCCGGCTGCCTGTTCAACCCGCGCTGCGCGCTTCGCCACCGCCCGCTGCGTGGCCGAACGCCCGGCGCTGACCGGCGAGCCGGGCCGCCGCGCGCGCTGCCACTATCCGCTGGACGCGCAGGCCGCCCGACCGGCGACCATCCCGCAGGCGGCGCGCGCGTGACGCCTGCGATACAGGGCGGTGATGCAGGCGCGCGACCTGCGGCGGCACTACCGCATCGGCGCCGGCATGTTCGCCGAAAGCCGGCGTGGTGCGCGCGGTCGACGGCGTGGCGTTCTTCGCTGCACGCCGGGCAGACGCTGGCGGTGGTCGGCGAGACCGGGTGCGGCAAATCCACGCTGGCGCGCATGGCGGCACTGATGGAGCGCCCGACGCGCGGCGACGTCGCCATCGACGGCAAGCCCACCGCCGACATCACGCCGGCCGAGCGGCGGCGGCTGCGGCTGGGCGTGCAGATGGTGTTCCAGAACCCGTACGGCTCGCTCAATCCGCGCAAGACGGTGGGCGCCATCCTGACCGAGCCGCTGGCAATCAACCATCGCGGCGACGCGCGCGCGCGCGCGGACGCGGCGCGGGCGATGATGGCGCGCGTGGGCCTGCGCGAGGATCAGTTCGGCCGCTATCCGCACATGTTCTCCGGCGGCCAGCGCCAGCGCATCGCGATCGCGCGCGCGCTGATGCTGAACCCGCGCGTGGTGGTCGCCGACGAGCCGGTGAGCGCGCTCGACGTGTCGATCCAGGCGCAGGTGCTGAACCTGATGATGGATCTGCAGGACGAGTTCTCGCTCGCGTATCTGTTCATCAGCCACGATCTGTCGGTGGTGCGCCACATCGCGCGCGAGGTGCTGGTGCTGTATCTCGGCCGCCCGGCGGAGTTCGCGACCAAGGCGGCGCTGTTCGCGCACCCGCGCCACCCGTACACGCGGATGCTGCTGGCCGCGACCCCCAGCGTGGAGCCGGGCGCGCGCCAGGCGCGCGAGCCGGTGCGCGGCGAGCTGCCGTCGCCGCTGGATCCGCCGGCGGGCTGCGCGTTCGCGAGCCGCTGCCCGCACGCGACGGATCGGTGCCGCGCGGAGCGGCCGGAGTTCCGCGCGGTGGGGGAGAGCGTGGTGGCGTGCCACTATGCGGAGGCGATTGGGTGAGGGTGGTGGTTGCACAAAGAGGGCGCTCTGCGGCCAGACATGCGCCCGCGAGCATAAAAGCTTGCTATTCCTGTATGTTCACCATACGTTCGGGTATGGCTTTGCCAACCACAACCGCTATCGTGCCAGCCGAAAAGGCCGATTGCACCATGCCGAAGAAGAAGTTTTTTGCCGAGCGTACCGACCAGTCAGAGGTCAAAGCCCGCATTGTCGAGAAGTATTTCCAGGCTTGGGCGAACGTCATCATGCCGACGGCGAGTTCTGCGGGTGGCAAGATCGCCTATATCGATCTCTATGCTGGCCCGGGCCGGTACGAGGATGGTGCTGCCTCGACGCCGCTGCTGGTACTCGAGAAGGCGATTGCGCACCCGCAAATGTCACAGATGCTGGTCGCGCTTTTAACGACGCCGATCAGAATCTAACCGATACGCTTCAGTCTGAGATCGATAAGTTGCCGGGCATCGCAAACCTCAAATACAAACCACAGGTGCTCTGTGGAAAGGTCGATAGGCACGCCGAAGAGTTTTTTACAAAAACCAGGCTGGTGCCGACTTTTACATTTGTCGATCCCTTCGGGTATATAGGTCTTTCTCTCCAAATCGTTAATGGCGTCATCAAATATTGGGGATGCGACTGCGTTTTCTTCTTTAACTATAACCGCATCAATGCTGGTCTGACTAACGCGGCCGTGAAGCCGCATATTGATGCTCTCTTCGGGGCAGATCGCGCCGAAAAAATGCGTGTAGCCATCACAGGTAAAACGCCAACAATGCGGGAAGCGTTCATCTTGGAGCAGCTAGCCCAGGCCATCAAAGCAATGGGTGGCCATTACGTTCTTCCGTTTATTTTTAAAAACGAAACTGGTTGTCGAACGTCTCACAGTTTGGTTTTTGTCTCGAAGCACTTCAAAGGTTACGAGATCATGAAGGAAATCATGGCGCGGGAAAGTTCGACTGCCGACCAGGGCGTACCTTCTTTCACCTACTCACCCGCCGACGCCACCATGCCGCTCCTGTTTTCGCTGAATACGCCACTCGACAAGCTGGAAGAAATGCTACGGTGCCACTTCGCGGGCCAAGCTTTAACCATGCAACAGATCTATCAGCAGCACAGCATCGATCGACGCTACGTAAAAAAGAACTATAAGGCGGCGCTGCTTAATCTGGAGCAGGCTGGTCACATAAGCGCCGATCCGCCTTTGAAAGCAAAAGCGCCGGCCAAGGGCCGACGGTCCGGCACCTTTGCCGACACGGTTCTTGTCACCCTTCCCCCTATGGTAGCACACTGATGGGTAGCAACTCTTCAATCGAATGGACGGAAGCAACCTGGAATCCGGTAGCGGGCTGCACGGTGATTTCCTCGGGCTGCACGAACTGCTATGCGATGCGCCTCGCACGCCGACTTGAGCTGATGGGTCAGTCGAAATACGCGGGCACGACGCGGATGTCCGGAGGACGCGCGAAGTGGAACGGCACCGTGAGGCTTGATGCTGCGGCTTTGGATATCCCGAAGCGATGGACAGCAGGCCGTACCATATTTGTCAACTCGATGTCCGACCTCTTTCACGAACAGGTGCCGCTCGATTTTATACAGCAGGTATTTGCTACAATGGCGGATGCGACGCAGCACACCTTCCAAATTCTGACTAAGCGCGCCGAACGCGCAGCCCATCTGTCAGCGGAACTTCCCTGGCCAGACAATGTATGGATGGGCGTGAGTGTCGAGAATGCGGATTATGTTTGGCGTATCGATGAGCTGCGCAAAACCAGCGCGGCAGTGAAGTTTCTCAGCCTAGAACCGCTGCTCGGCCCGCTTGATGATCTTAATCTTTCTGGCATTGACTGGGCGATTGCGGGTGGTGAAAGTGGACCTACTGCTCGGTCTATGGATTCTAACTGGGTGCGGTCGATCCGCGACCAATGCCTAATTGCGGGGGTCGCCTTCCATTTCAAACAATGGGGCGGAACGAACAAGAAGAAGGCAGGCCGCTTACTGGACGGGCGAACCTGGGATGATAAGCCGGCCAAGCGGCGCGCTCAGCCAGAGGCACAACGACAGAGTATGCTTGCCTTCTAATATGTCGCGAGAAGTTCGTTGCCTATGCTGGTTTAAATCCCGCCGGTCGCACAGCCTCGTCTGGGACGAGGTCGCGGTGCTTGGGTGTATTCTGCAGTTTCCTCCCGAAGCGCATACATGGTCGGCGTGACTGACGCGCAACTCAGCGCCGCCGAGGCCCAGGGCCGCAAGGCGCTGGCAAACGAACCCCGCGCCGCCGCCGCCCGGTACGATCGGGAAACCGGCCGCATCGTGCTCGACCTGACCAACGGCTGCACCTACGCGTTCCCCGCGCGGCTCGTGCAGGATCTGCATGGCGCCAGCGACGACGCCCTCGCCGGGGTGCAGGTCGACGGCCTTGGCTTCAACCTGCATTGGCCCGCGCTGGACGCCGACCTTTATGTTCCGGCGCTGGTGTCCGGCGTCTTCGGCACGCGCGACTGGATGACAAAGGCGCTCGCCCGCGCGGCGGGCCAGGCGACGTCGCCGGCAAAGGCCGCCGCCGCGCGCTCGAACGGCGCAAAGGGCGGCCGCCCGCGCAAGGCGGGTTTCGGCTGACCACGGGGCGCGATCCATTGCGGTCTCACGCCAACCGCATGACACCAACTCACCCCCGTCATGGTCGGCCCACGGGTCGGGCCGAAGGGCCGCCCGAGGACAGGCTCCGGCCGAGCGATCCACGCCTTGCTTCGGCGCGGCGGCGGCAAAGGCGTGGCGGTGTCGCGCGCGACGGCTGGGAACCCATTGCAGGTTGGTCTCAGCCGCCCGCCAACTCGGCCAGCCTGGCGACGGTGTTCATGTTGCGCGCCGTCCCGTTCCGCTCGCTGGGCAGGCGCAGGCGGGTTCTGGCCATCCCGTCCGGGTAGAACACGAACAGCGCGCGCCGTCCCAGACGCACCTCCTCATTGCGGATGCCGACGGCTCCGTCCAGCGGACGTGTCCGGCAGCTTGTCATCCGTGAAAAGCGCCATGACGCGATTGCCCGGCCTGTCCGCAAACGGATTGCCGGCCACCAAATTCGCGAGTTCGGCGGCCGAGCGAACCAGCACGCCGACCGGCTTTCCCGCGTAAGCGTGAAGCCGCGCCGCAAGCGCGTCCCGCACCGCTGGTTCCGAACCCGCGTTGCGGAAGATCACGTTGCCGCTCGCGATATAGGTGCGCGCGTCGGCGAACCCCGCGGCGGCGCAAAGCTCCAGCAACCGCGCCATCGGCAGCTTGCCGGCGCCGCCCACGTTCACGGCTCTCAGAAGGGCGACATACACGGCCATGTCGGCGCGAGAGTGTATCGCCGAGCGACCGAACCCGCAAGAAGCCACTCCTCGCAAGGTGCGTGCGGCGCATCGCGTTCCGGGGAACCGAGGCGCCGCACGCACCTTGCCGCCCAGGGCGATTGCATATGGAACGAAGCTCTCGCCGATACCCGTCATGGCCAACCGGCCATGACGATCTACAGTCCCCCGACCAAATGCGATTGCCCTGCTTGCCGCCCATTGACGCCTTGACAAAAGCCGCGCGGTGTGTTCTTGGTTCGTTCTTGTCCGCACCTCCCGCCCCACCGGATCTCTCGCGGCGATTGACGCTCATCATTGAGGCGTTGCGCCGGATCATCGCCGCCCGCGCCGGCCGGGACCGGGCCGCGGTGCCGATCGTCCTGCTGGTGTGGCCCTATCTGCACCGTCTGGCGGCGCGGTTCGAGGCGCTGGCCAGACGGGTCCGGGCGGGCGGCGGGGCCGTCGCGACCCCGAGAACCCGTCCCGCTCGCCTTGCCCCGCCCCGCTCGCCGCCCCGCCTGCCGCGAGGCCTGGCGTGGCTGATCCGGCTGGCGCCGGACGCCGCTCAGCTCGGCGGGCAGGTCCGGCATCTGCTGGCGGATCCGGAACTGGCGTGCCTGCTGGCGACGGCCCCACAGGCCGGGCGAATCCTGCGCCCGCTCTGCCGGATGCTGGGCATCCTCCCCGGGCCGGACCTGCCGGCGGCGCTGTTCAGGCCACGCGGCCCGCCGCGATCGCCCGCCCTGCCCTTGCCCCCAGCGGCATCGCCCGTCCTGGAACAAAGCACCTCGCCCGCGCCGCAACGGCCGGCCCCGCCAGGGCCCACGCCCAGGCGTCGCGCGCGACCCCGCCTGCCCCTGTTCAGCGCGGCGCCGGCGTGAGGCGATCGCGCCCACGCACGTCTAAACCATTACGTTATAAAAACATATCCCTGAAACGTCGCGGCCGGCGGCGCGATCCGACGAGAAAATGCCGTAGGATGCGGCCAACGTTCCGAGGGGAAACCGAGCCATGCCTGCCACTCGCCCGCCTGCACCGATCGGCCGGCGCGTCGTTCTTGCCGCGGCCGCCCTGGCTCCGGCCGTCGCCCGGGGGGCGCCCGCCGGCGATCCGGGGCTGGATGCGTTCCTGACCGGCTTCATGCAACGCTGGCAGATCCCCACAGCGTCGCTCGCGGTGGCCCGCGACGGCCGGCTTGCCTATGCGCAGGCGTTCGGCTTCGCCGATCTGGCAAAAACCCGCAACGCCACGCCCCGGCACAGCTTCCGCATCGCCAGCAGCAGCAAACCCGTCACCGCCGTCGCCGTCATGCAGCTTGTGGAACAGCGGCGCCTCAGCCTCGACGACCATCCTTTCGTCATGCTCGCGGCACTCGGGCCGCCGGCGGGCGCCACGATGGATGCACGGCTGCACGGCATCACCGTGCGGCACCTGCTGGAACACAGCGGCGGCTTCGACAGCACGAAAATCGATCCGCAATTCGATCTTCTGCGCGTCGCCGCCGCGGCCTTCGGACGCCCGGCGCCGGCCTCCCCGGCCGACCTGGTCGGCTATGTCATGGGCCAGCCGCTGGCCTTCGATCCTGGCACGAAATATCTCTATTCCAACTACGGCTACAACGTGCTTGGACGCGTCATCGAACACGTCACCGGCCTGCCGTATGAGGCGGCGGTGATGCAGTCGACCCTGCGCCCGGCGGGCGCCGCGCACATGGCGCTGGGCCGCACAAAACCGGCCGACCGGCTGGCCGACGAGGTGGAATACTGGGACGACCCGACGGCACCGCCCGGCTATTCCGTCTGGCCCGACGATCCGCTGCCGCGGCCGGCCAGCTATGGCAGTTTCTCGATGGAGGCGATCGACGCACATGGCGGGTGGGTGGCGCGGCCGGTCGATCTGACGCGCTTGCTTGATGCCGTCGGCGGCACGTCCGGCACGCAATTGCTGCAACCCGCCACGCTGCAAGCCATGCTGGCGCGGCCGGACCTGCCGCAATATCGCGGCGCCGACCAGTACTACGCGCTCGGCTGGAGCGTGGCGCCGGGCCGGATCGTGATGACGCATAACGGCGCGCTGACCTGGGGCACCTCGTCCTGCATCGGCCGGCTGGCGGGCGGCATCACCTTCGCCTTGTGCTGCAACCGGCTGCCCACGGACCTGCACAGCTACGTGGCGTCAATGCCGGATGCGACGGCCAAGGCGATCGCCAGCGTCACCGACTGGCCGGCGGAGGATCTCTATCCGCGCTATGGCTGAGCGAATGTGCTCCCCGCTGCCGCCGTTGACCGTCCCGGGTGCGCAGCAATAGGCTGGCCGCGCTCCAATGGAGAGGGGACCATGCACCGAACGTTCGGAATGCTCGCGATTGTCGTGGCTGCCGGATTGTGCGGCAGCACCGCGGGGGCGGCGACGCTCAAGCTCGGTGTGGCGACCGATGCGCTGACGCTCGACCCGATCGCGACCAGCGATGACCCCTCGATCTGGGCGCAGTTGCTGCTCTACGACACGCTGGTCCGCCCGACCGTGGACGGCAAGGCGCTGGAGCCGGATCTGGCCGAGAGCTGGCAGGGCAATCCGCAAGGCACCGAGTTCACCTTCCATCTTCGGGCGGCGAAGTTTTCCGACGGCACGCCGGTCACTGCCGCCGATGTCGTGGCCTCGCTGAAGCGGGCGTCCTCGCCCAGTTCGCAATGGGCACGGTTCTTCAAGCCGATCACTGGCTATTCCGTGATTGACGACCACACCGTACGGCTGACGCTGGACAAGCCGTTCACGCCCTTGCTCAACAACCTGGCGCTGTTCAGTTCGGCCATCATTCCGGCCAGGCAGGCCGAGGCGGCAAAGCTGCCCGACCGGCCGACCGGCTCCGGCCCGTTCGTGATGCGCGACTGGCGCCACGGCGATCGCATGGTGCTGGCGCGCAACCCGAATTACTGGCAGGCCGGCAAGCCCTCCGTCGACGAGGCCGATCTCGTCGTCGTCGGCGAGGACAACAGCCGCGTCCTGCAACTCCAGTCGGGCGATCTCGACGTCGCCATCCAGGTTCCGTTCAATCTGGTGGCCCAGCTCAAGGCCAGCCCCGATCTGCAAGTCGGCAGCGCCGCTGTGTTTCGCTCGGACTTCGTGATGCTGAACACGCGCAAGAAGCCGTTCGACGACCAGCGCGTGCGTCAGGCGCTGAACTACGCGACGGATCGGCAGGGCCTGGTGGACGGCGTTCTCGCCGGCAACGGCACGGTGGCGAGCAGCGCCATGCCGGTGATGGCGTGCCACGATCCCAGCCTCGCGCCGTACGCGCACGACGTCGGCAAGGCGAAGGCGCTGCTGCAACAGGCCGGGCTGGCCGGCGGGTTCGCCGCCACCATGCTGGTGCCGTCGGGCGATGCCACGGCCCAGCAGGTCGCGGTCGCGTTGCAGAGCGACCTGGCGAAGATCGGCGTGCGGGTCACGCTGCAGCAGATCGAGGAAGGCACGCAGTGGGATGTCACCAAGAAAGGCGACTATGAGATGTCGCTCAGCTACGCCACCAGCGACACGATCGACCCCGACCAACTGTTCGGCTTCCTGGCGGTCAACCCCGAGCGTGCCGACGCCTACCATACGTTCTGGAAGAACGACCGGCTGAACGCGCTGTACCGAGCAGGAGCGCAGCACCCCGGCCGGCCCGGCGCGCTGCGCCCAGTTCCAGGAGATGGAGCGCCTGCTGCACGACGGCGCCCCGTACATCTTCCTCTATGACCCAAGCGCCACCTTCGCCACGCGCAAGGGCGTCCAGGGCTTCACGGTGCTGCCGACCTCCAACTGGCGGCTCGAGGACGTCAAGCTGACGCGCTGAGTGCTCCGATGCAGGCGCTGCGCTACATCGCCGTGCGTCTGCTGCAGATGATACCGGTGCTGCTCGGCATCAGCGTGGTGGCCTTCGTGCTGCTGCGCCTGCTGCCGGGCGATCCGGCGACCCTGATGATCGGCGCGCGCGGCACGGCGCAGGACGTGGCGCAACTGCGCCACCAGCTCGGGCTCGACCGCTCGCTGCCGATGCAGTTCCTCGCGTTTCTGGGCGACATGGCAACCGGCAGCTTCGGCCAGTCGCTCGCCTCCCGGCGCCCGGTGATGGTGGTGATCGGCGAGCGGCTGGCGCCGACGCTGTGGCTGGTCGGCTACAGCACGGTGCTGGCGGTCGCGATCACCTTCCCCCTGGCGGTGATCTCTGCCGTGCGCCGCGGCCGCGACGCCGACATCGCGATCAAGGTGGTGTTCACCGCCGCGCTCTCGATGCCGCAGTTCTGGCTCGGCATCCTGCTCATCCTGCTGCTGTCGATCCGGGTGCATCTGTTTCCCCTGGCCGGCTACGGCGTCGGCGTGCTCGGCCATCTGTGGCATCTGTTCCTGCCGGCGCTGGTGATCGCGCTCAGCACCGCCGCGCTCACGATCCGCAGCCTGCGCAGCAGCATCATCGCGGTGCGGACAGCCGAGTTCATCGACACCGCACGGGGCAAGGGCCTGTCGCGCGCTGCCGTGATGCGCCGGCATGTGCTGCCCAACGCGCTCATCAGCACCGTCTCGGTGCTCAGCGTGCATACCAGTTGGATCATCGGCGGCACGGTGGTCATCGAAAGCGTCTTTGCCATCCCGGGCCTCGGGCAGCTCCTGGTGAGCTCGATCTTTTCGCGCGACTACGCCGCGGTGCAGGGCCTGACGATCACCTTCGCGGTGATGGTGGCGGCGATCAGCCTGATAACCGATCTTGCCTATGCGGCCATCGACCCGCGGGTGGAACTCGAGTGACCGGATCGACACGGCGCTCGTCCTCGCTGATCGCGGGGCTGGCCATGCTGGCGGTCCTGGGCGTCTGTCTCGCGGTGGGGCCAGGCCTGACCGGCAGCGACGGCTACGCGGTGAACTTCGCCCAGGCCTTGCGGCCGCCCAGCGCCGCGCACTGGTTCGGCACCGACAATCTGGGACGCGACGTGTTGACCCGGGTGCTGCTGAGCGGGCGCGTCGATCTGCGCATCGTCGCGATCTGCGTGCTGCTGCCGTTCCTGCTCGGCTCGCTGATCGGCGCCATCGCCGGCTACGCCGGCGGCATCGTCGATCGTGCGGTGATGCGGCTGATCGACATCCTGTGGGCGTTCCCGTTCTACGTGCTGGTCATCGTGATCGTCGGCGCGCTCGGGCCGTCGATGACCAACATGTACATCGCCTTCACGATGGTGGTGTGGATCTCGTTCGCCCGCATCGTCCGTGGCGAGGTGCTGCTGGCCAAGCGCGCCGAATACATCGTGGCCGCCCGGCTGCTCGGGTTTTCGCACCGCCGCATCGTGCTGCGCCACCTGCTGCCCAACACCATCACGCCGGCCATCACCTACGCCTTCGGCGATGCGGTGCTGACCATCCTGGCGGTCACTGCGCTGAGCTTTCTCGGCCTCGGCGTGCAGCCGCCGACCCCGGAATGGGGGGCGATGATTGCCGAGGGGCGCAACTTCATCTTCAATGCGTGGTGGATGTGCACCTTGCCGGGTCTTGCCATCGTCTATGTCGGGATCGCCTTCACGCTGCTGGGCGAGGGCCTCGACGACCTGCTGCGCCCGAGCGGCTGATGCTGCTCGACGTGCGCGGCCTGCGCACCACGTTCCAGGCCGGCGAACGGCGTGTCGCGGCGGTGGACGGCGTGGATCTGGCCATTGCGGAGGGCGAGGTGTTCGGCCTGGTCGGCGAAAGCGGCTCGGGCAAGAGCGCCACTTGCCGGTCCATCCTGCGGCTGTTTTCCGGAGCGCAAGCCACGGTCGCAGGCGAGATCATGTTTGGCGGCCGCAATCTCGCAGCCCTTGGCGAGCCTGCGCTGGGCGAGGTGCGCGGGCGCGAGATCGCCATGATCTTCCAGGATCCCATGATCTCGCTCAATCCGGTCATGCGGGTCGGCGAGCAGATCGCCGAGGGCCTGCGCCGCCATCGTGACATGACCCGGGGCGAGGCGAGGCGCGAGGCCGTGGCCTTGCTCGGGCGTGTCGGCGTGCCGGGGGCGGCGCGGCGCGCGCGCGCCTACCCGCACGAGTTCTCCGGCGGAATGCGCCAGCGCGTGCTGATTGCCATAGCGTTGGCCTGCCGGCCGAAGCTGCTGATCGCCGACGAACCGACGACCGCCCTGGATGTCACGATCCAGGATCAGATCCTGAAGCTGATCCTGGCGTTGCGGGCCGAGCGCGGGATGGGCGTGCTGCTGGTCACGCACGATCTCGGCGTGGTCGCCCAGACCTGCGATCGGGTGGGCGTGATGTATGCCGGCCGCGTCGTGGAACAGGCCGACGTGGCCGAACTGTTCCGCCGACCGCGCCACCCATACACCGCGGCCCTGCTCGCCGCACTGCCCGGGCGCGCGGACGGCAAGCCGCTGCTCTCCATCCCGGGCGGCCCGCCCGACATGGCCGCACCCCCCGCGGGGTGCCGGTTTCATCCGCGTTGCGCTCATGCCGCGGCTCAATGCCGCGAAGTCGTGCCGGCGCTGGTCGAGACCGCGCCCGGGCACCGGTCGGCCTGCCTGCGCTGGACGGAGGTGACGTGAGCGCCATCGTCGAGATCGACGACCTGCGCAAGAGTTTTACGCGCCGGCGCGGGCTGCGGCGCGAGGTGGTACAGGCGGTGCGCGGCATCTCGTTCGCGGTGGCGCGCGGCGAGACGCTCGGCATCGTGGGCGAAAGCGGCTGCGGCAAGTCCACGCTCGGTCGCTGCATCGCCGGCATCCATTCCGCCACGAGCGGCGCCGCCCGCATCGAGGGAAGGCTGGTGAGCGGCCCCGGCGGCTGGCCGCGCGCCGAGCTGGCGCGCAAGGTGCAGATGGTCTTCCAGGATCCGTATGCGTCGCTCAATCCGCGCCTGCGCATCGGTGCGGCGATCGGCGAGGTGGTGCATGTGCATCGGCGCCGGCCGCGCGACCGGATCGCGGCGCGCGTCGCCGAACTGCTCGACATGGTGGGATTGCCCGCCTCCGCCGCGCGCCGCCTGCCGCACGAATTCAGCGGCGGCCAGCGCCAGCGCATCAGCATCGCCCGCGCATTGGCCGCCGAGCCGGGCGTCATCATAGCCGACGAGCCGGTGTCGGCGCTGGATGTGTCGATCCAGGCACAGATCCTGAACCTGTTTGCCGAGCTCCGCGCGCGGCTTGGGCTCACTTATCTGTTCGTCTCGCACGATCTGCATGTGGTGCGTCATGTCAGCGACCGGGTGGCGGTGCTGTATCTTGGCGAACTGGTGGAGTTGGCTCCGGTGGCGGCATTGTTCAGTACGCCGCGCCACCCCTACACGCGCGCGCTGCTGTCGGCGGTGCCGCAACCCGATCCGGCGCGGCGCGGCACGGCCACCGTGCTGGAGGGGGAATTGCCCGATCCGTCCCGCGTGCCGCAAGGCTGCTGCTTTCGCGGCCGCTGCCCGCAGGCGCAGCCGCGCTGCGCCGCGGAGCAGCCGGCGCTGCGGCTGGTCGGAACGGAGCAGTCCGCCCGGTGCCATTTCGCTTGAATCGGAGATCAGATGTCGATGATGCCATCCTTGTTCGATGCCGACGCGACGGTGACGAGCGCGGGCGAGTCGCTGCGTGACGGGTTGATCGCGCGCCAGGCGGCCGGCGGCGCCACCGCCGACGACATCGCCATCACCCTGCTGGTGCATGACGCGCCGCTCGCGCAGCGCGGCGATCCCGGCCGGCCGCGCGGCTGGAGCTGGCGCGGCGACGTCGCGTTCTATCCGTGCAGCGTGGTCAAGCTGTTCTGGCTGCTGGCCTGCGAGGCGGCGCTGGAGGCCGGCCGCATCGTGCCGCACGCCGAACTGGACCGCGCAATGACCGACATGATCCGCTGGTCGAGCAATACCGCGACCAACTATGTCGTCGATCTCGTGACCGGCACCACCGGCGATACGCTGCTCGACGGCGCAGAGTACCAAGCCTGGGCGGCGGCGCGCAACGGCGTCAATCGCTTTCTGCGAAGCTTGGGGTGGCCGGAGGTCGGGCCGGGCGTGAATGTCTGCCAGAAGGCGATGGACGACGACCGCTATGGCCGCGAGAATCAATTCGCCGGCGCGAAACGGCTCAACCACAACAGCCTGACCACCGAGGCCACGGCGCGGCTGCTGCTCGAGGTGCTGGGCGGCCGGGCGCTGACTCCGGCGCGCTGTCAGGCGATCGCCGGGCTGATGCGCCGCCCACTCGACCCGGCCTGGATCGAGGCGCATCCGCGCGGCCAGGTGCGCGGCTATTTCGGTGCCGGACTGCCCGCCGGCAGCCGATTGTGGTCCAAGGCGGGTTGGACCACCTGGACCGGCGATCCCACGGCCAGCTACCGGCGCCACGACGCGGCCTATGTCGAGGCGCCGAACTGTCCGCCGTTCAGCCTGGTGGTGTTCACCAGCAACCGGGCGGCCAGCGAGGACATGCAGATGCTGCCGCTCGTGGCACGGGACGCGGTGCGACTGCTGTCGTCGCGGTGAGCGTCAGCCGGGCGGCGCGGGACGCGCGCCTCAGTGACGCCCGCCTCAGGTACTGGCCGTACAGAGTCGGGAAGTCCATCCAGCCGAGGGCGATGTAAAGCAGCGAGAGCGGATCGACCTCGCCGAACTCCTTCTCGCCTTCAGATCCCCGGTTCAACTTTTCCCAGAGCGCCTTGTGCTCCTCGGTCGGCTTTGTCTTGCCTTTCGTCAGGTCGACGTTCCACGGCGTCCCGAACATCTCCTCGCGCAGCCGCATCCTGCGCTCCTCGTGATCCGCCTGCGCGCCGCCGGCCGTCAACAGGCCCTGGTCACATGCCGGACCGAGATATTCGAGCAGAGCCAGCAGAACCGGCGGCTCGGTCAGCATGAACGTATCGCCGCCGGCGCCGGGAATGAATGGCAGAGCTGGGCGTGGCTTCCAGGTCGAGTACCGGCTGGACCGCCGCGCCAACTCCGGTGGCGGTGGTTTTCGAGGCCATCGTGCCGACCGCCCGCCCGGTGGCGATGGTGCCGCCGACGGACAGGGCCTGTCCGGCAGCATGGCTGCCGGTGGCCGAAGCGACCGCGGCGCCGGCATGGGCGATGACC
The DNA here is from genome assembly GCA_963758455.1 of uncultured Pseudomonadota bacterium. Classification (GTDB taxonomy): domain Bacteria; phylum Pseudomonadota; class Alphaproteobacteria; order Acetobacterales; family Acetobacteraceae; genus CAVRQM01. Next base: position 937,519 of record CAVWVK010000002.1, read on the forward strand.
TGAATGCCGGCATGAGCGGCCAGTATTCCCACGCCGGAAACGGCTGGGATCGGAAGCGCCGGCCCGGTCATCAGGAAGCCGCCGGCGGCGACCGCTCCTTGCACCTTCTTCTCGGATTCCTTGCTGTCAGCGAGGATCTGCGCCATCGCCGCCACCCTGGTCCATTGCTGCAGCGCCTGGACGCCGCCCCGCAGCTTGCGCTCCTGGTCCTCCTTGCGGATCGCGAGGCCCAGGGCCACCCCGATATTGAGGCCCGGGATCAGCTTCGCGACGACCCCGGCGATGCCCTTCGGAGACGACATCGTCTTGCAGGCCCGCTGGAGAAAGTTCTTGTGGGCCCCCCTGTCGTTCAATGCGTCGGCCAGGCGCGGATCGTCGCCGAGATTGTCCAGTAGACCCTGCATCCGGCGCAGCGGCGGGCCTTCCTGCATGGCCGCGAGTTTCTCGTGCGCCCGGGACAGGTTATCCTGGCTCTCGGCGCTCGCCTCGGTGTGGATCTTCCAGGACTTGTCGGAGCGGGACGTGGAGCCGCCGCGCTGTGGGATCGCCCCGCCCGGCGCCATCGCCTCGACATCCCTCTCCAGGGTCAGCGAGTCCTCGCCGGGCTTGAAGTGATACGGCAGGGCGCGGGTGCAGGTTTCCAAGGCATTGGAAACATGTTCCATCGAATCCGAAACTTCTTGCAGATGGGCGGAGGCTTCATTGAAAGCGATTTCAGCCTTGTCTCGCTCCGCCGTGGTGTTTCTTACGTCCTGGCTGAGGCCCGGCTTCATCGACCCAATGACGTAATCGCCGCGGGCGTCGAGACCTGATGCCGCATTCTCCGACCTTTCGTGAAGAACTTTGTTGAGGAATCCGAGGGTTTTCTGGCTTTTGTCGAGCGCGTCCTGCGCCAGCGGCAGTTCCAATGCCAGCGCCTTCTGCAATGCGCTCAGCGATCTCTTCGGCGCGACCATGTCTCGCGCCGCCGCGAAGGCGAATTGCACATGCTCGCCGCGAATCTTCCTGCCGGCCGCTTGTCGCCTGGCAACGATGCTGAAGGCGCTGCCCGCGATCCCTGCTCCAAAATCCTCTGCCATCAAGGCGTGGCAGGCTCCCACGTCTTCGGCCGACAGGGGCTTCTTCGGTTCGAGCGTGGGCAACCTGGCGGAGAAATGGCCACGAGGATGACCCCTGATGGGATCAACCGATCCCCTGACGGCCTTTGACTCCTCGCCCTTTTCCGACTCCTCGCCCTCCTCGGACTCCTCACGCTCTTCCGACTCCTCGCTGTCGTCTTCGGCAATCCGGAGCGACTTGCGCTCCCCGCCAGTGTTTCCCGGTCGGAACGGTCCGCTCAAGAGTGCATCTCCCCTTTGGACCGCGCCGGGGGTCCGCCTGCGTCTGCCCGCAGGATTTGCGCGATGCTATCCATTGCAACACCGAAAGCGGCACGCACCGCGATACCGTTCCGGTCCAGATGCGTCAGCAGCGCATCGCCCTGCATCTCCTGCCGAAGGCGTTCCATCGCTTGTATCAGCGATGGCCGTGGATCCTCCGCCGCGCCGCGGCCGCGTGCGTCCTCGATCGCGTGGGACAGATCGTCCGCATAGCTGTCCAATATGCGTTCGAAGGCAGTGGCTTCGGCTGGATGGGACTGCTCCAGTTCTCGCCGGAATGCGCCCGATCCCGAGATGGCCGCCTGCGTCGCTCGATCCCACATCTGCGCCGCCTGCTCGAACGCCAGAACCCGTGCGGACACCGTGCCATCCGCTATGGCCGCATCGGCGGACCGCGCCCGAGCGGCGCCGGCGGCCTGGGCCAGCAGTCCCGTCGCCTCTCGCAGCGTCGCGACGCCGTCCTGCCATGCCGCCGACGCAGCTTGAGTTTCGGCCTGTGCCAGAAGGGCGGCGATCGGTTCCGCCGCCTGCGCATCGCCGCGTCGCAATGTCGCGAAATCCTGAACCGCTGTCTCGTGCAGGGCCCGAAAGGTGCGCTCCAGGGCCGCCGCATCCTCCACATCCAGCCGCACACCCAGCACCCGCTCAACCCAGTCACGGCGCTCGTCGACGCTCTCCATTGCCACCCCCGGCACTGCGTTCAGATCACCCCTCCCGGTCAGCGTCCGGCCCCGGGCGCACCCGGCGTAATCCCGAAATCGACATTAACACCGGCTCGCCCGATCGCCCGAGCATTTTCAAGCGTGCCGTCAAGGGCGCGCGGTCGGGTCCGCGCCTTGCCGCGCGGGCAACGCCGCGACCGGAAACGCCGTGTCTTGCATGAACCGCCTGAGCACGTTCCAGGTGATTTTCGAGACGTTGTTGTCATAGCCGTTGTGCGACAGCGATCCGCACCAGGCGATCGAGGAGGTCGCGAACAGCGCGCCGCCGGCGGGCGTTTCTCCGAAAGCGAGGTCCGCGCGCACGCGGGGATTGACGTCGCCGCCGAGATTCGGCGGCACCACCCCGAACTCCTCGTTGACCAGCATCATCATGGGCGAGTGATCCTCCGAGGACGCCAGCCGCAGCATGTTGGGCGGACCGCCAAGGTCGGGGGAGATGCAATCAAGCTCGATGCCAGCCGCGCCGCCGCCGATCAGGCCGAAATCGCCGATGATCTCGTCGGGCACCCCTTCGAAGATCCAGGCCGCGCGCGGATCGTCGGCGCCCGGCGCGCGCCGATAGTACGACGAGACATCGAAGCCCTGGGCGATGAAGCCCACGCCGCACATCATGTTGGGCGGCCGGCCGATGCGCCGCCACAGCCCGCCGTACTCGCCGGTGAAGGAATGGTAGTACTCGCCGGGCTCCGCGATCCAGGTCCGGATGCCGTCCTCGGCCCGGCGCAGCTCGATCACCCCCGGAAGGTGCTCGTGGAACGCGATGCGCCAATACCAGCCGTTGCCGCCCATGTACATGAGCCGGCCGCCGCGATCGATCCAGGCCTTCATGCCATCCCACATCTGCGTGGAATGGTACTCGGGATGGGTGCCGGTGAGGATCACCCGGTACGGCCTGAGCAGCTCGTAGCCCTCCCGGTGCAGATCCTCGTCGGTAATCAGGTCGTACTCGACGCCCTGGTGATCGAGCCAGTCGAACAGGTGCGTATCCGCATTGTATTGATACAGCGCGGAGCCGTGGCCGCCGAGCCAGGAATGATAGCGCGGCGAAAAGTTGAGCACCGGCCGCAGACGGCTGGAATAGCAGACCCCCGAGCCGTCGGCATGGCAGTCATAGAGCGAGCCGCCAAGCTCGGGGTGCTCGTACATGTACAGGTCGGCATGGCCGAAGGTCAGCAGGCGGCCCATCTGCCTCTCGGCGCCGCGCGCGGTGATGTGCTCGCCGTGATTGGCATAGGCCAGGTAGGCGGCGGTCGGTGCGAGCAGCGCCACCTTCGGCCGGGCCGTGCCAGGCCCGCGCACGCGCGGCGGGCGGACGAAGAAGGCGAGATAATCCTCGCGCGTCGCCGCCCCGTCGCTGGGTCCGCAGCTTACATGCAGCGCATACGGGCCGCTGCGCAGACCTTGCGGCACGGTGTACGAGACGGACGTCTCCCAGCCGGCATCATAGATGTCGTCGTGGTGGAAGTGGATCGCGCCGTACTGTTCCGGCTTGCGCTTGAAGTCGTGTTCCTCGCCGGTCCAGTTCCAGCCCTTCATGGCCCGCGCCGGCAGATGCGCCAGCGTGCCGTGATGCAGCGAAGGCCCGATGTCGATCGCCGTGACCGTGGCTATGTCGCGCGAAAAGTCCCAGCGTGCGATGATCGCGTTGGCCAGACGCAGCGGCACCGGCGCGCGCAGCAAGGCGTCGTGCGCGGATGCGGGATGAATCCCCGCGAGCAGCATCGGCCCGTCGATCTTGCCGTCGAAATGCCGCGCCACCAGGCCGCCGGCCTCCGGACAGCCGGCCAGGTAGAACGGTGCTTCGACCGCGCCCGGCGCGACATCCAGCGGGCCGCTCTGGTGCGCCTCATCGTCGATATGGGCGTAGGCACGGACGGGTTGCTGGTCGAGCGTGCAGCGGCGGCGCGCGGGATCGACCGAGACGGCGATCCGATACCATTGCCGCCGCAGCATCGGCGTGCCGGTCGAGCACGAGGCGGTCGCTCCCGTGCCGTCAGCGACGGTGAGGAACAGCCGGCCCGCGTCGATGCCGATGCGCCATCCGCCGCCGCCCGGATCCCACTGGGCCGCGAGCGTCTGGTCGGCCCGCTCGGGCAGGGTCGGCCAGACCAGCGCGAAGAACGTGAAGGGTGCGCGGGCCAGTGGCGGCACCGTGTCGGCGCGCATGAACGAGCCCGCATCGATTCGCTGCGCGCGCCCCGGATGGCTGCCGTCCAGCGGACTCGGAACGTGGACGAACTTCAGCCCCGGCCCTGCGGGATTGCAGTCGCCATGCACCACGCGAACGATCCGCGCGTCGAAGCGGTCGCCCTCCTCCACGGACACCTTGAAGGCGATGGTCTCGGCCGGCGCCGCCGAATAGCGGTCCGGATAGCCGGTGATCTTCAGCACGTGTGCAGCTCCGGATGGATCAATCGTGCAGCGCCAGGTTGATGCTCTCGCCGGTGAGCGTGCGCCAGCGGCGGCGGAACACTTCCCATTCGGCTTCTTCGCGGCTGGTGAAGACGCGGCCGCTCTCCAGCACCAACGGATCGGATCGGTCGGGCGGCATGGTGCCAAGAACCCATTCGGCGAACGGCTTGCGGCAGACCAGGATGACCTGGTTGCCGCTCGGGTCGTGGCGCATGACGTTGAGCACCCGCATCAGGCCGGGGCTGTGCGGGCCGATCGGCCGCTTGCGGAACTCCTCGATGAGCGGCCGGTCCTGGTCCGGATCGAGTTTGTAGACCATCGCGATGATCCCCTTCAGGAGGCGGCCAGATCCGGTCGCGAAATCGGCGCAGTGCCCGGCCCGCTGCCGCCCAAATGCTGCAACGCGCGATAGGCGCGGTAGCCCCCGGCGTAGATGGCGGCGGACGCGGGATCGGGTTCGATGCGGTCGCGTTGCCGCACGAAGGCCGAGATGCCGCCCCAATCGGCCGTGAGCCCGGCACCGACCGCCGCCGTCCAGGCAGCCCCGAGGCACGAGCCCGGATGTCCGGCCAGCCGCAGCACCGGCGCTTGCAGCACGTCGGCCACGATCCGCATCCAGAGGCGGCTGGCGGAGCCGCCGTCCGACGCCAGGAACCGCTCGGTGCGATGCCCCATGTCGTTGAACACCTCGACGTGGTGGCGGATGGCGTAGGCATAGGCCTCGAGCAGCGCGCGCCACAGATGCGGCAGGCCGTGCGCGAGGCTCAGCCCGGTGAAGGTGCCGCGCAGCGACGGATCGTGAATGGGCGTCTTCTCGCCCAGGAAGAACGGGGCTACGCGCACGCCCTCCGCGCCGGGCGGCACGCTCTCGGCGAGATCATCGAGGCGCTGGTGCAGCGTCTGCCCGGCGCGCGCCGCGGCCGCGCGCTCGCCGCCCGCGAAGGTCGTCGCGAACCAGTTCAGGCCAGACCCGCCGGTGGCCATGCAGCCGTTCGGCACGAACAGCCCGGGCACGAGATGGTAGTCGAGATACATGCGCGAATCGGCCACCACCCGGTCGGTGGCGATCAGCACATCCACCGAGCCGCCGAACTTCAGCAGCACGTCGCCCGGCGCCAGCACTCCAGCCCCAAGCGCCGAGGCGATATGGTCGGCGGCACCCCCCACCACCGGCACGCCCGCTGGCAGCCCGGTCTCGGCCGCCGCCGCGTCGCTCACGCGGCCAAGAATCTCGTGCGACAGCGTCCGCCGCGGCACGGCGCTGCGCGGGATGCCAGCCAGCGCCACCAGATCATCGGCGATGGCGCCACGGCGGATGTCGGTGAAGCCTGCCTCCAGGGCCCAGTTCTGTTCCACGGCGCGCACGCCGGTGAGCCGCCAGTTCACGTAGTCGTAGGAACCCATCACCGTGGCGATGCGGCCGAACGCCTCCGGCTCGTGCCGTTGCAGCCAACGCAGCTTGGCGGTGACGAGCTGCTGGTTGATGCCGTTGCCGGCGCGCGCCAGGAACTCCGCTTCCGGGATTGCGGCGGCGAGTTCGCCCACCTCGACGCCGCAGCGGCCGTCGCTCTGCTGGATGCTCGGCCGGATCAACGCACCGGCGCGGTCGAGCAGCACCACCGCGGGCAACATCCCGGTCACGCCCATCGCCGCGAGTTGCCCCGGCGCCATGCCGCTGGTGGCCATGAGCTCGGCCACCACCGCCACCACGTTGGCCCACCATTGCGCCGGATCCTCCTCGGCCCAGCCGGGTTCGGGCGCGTGCAGCGTGACCGGCCGGGATGCGAGGCCCAGCACCTGATCCGGCAGACGGATCAGGATGCCGATGGTCGATGTGGTGCCGATGTCGAGGCCGAGCACGCAGGACATGCCCGGACCCTTCAGGACAGACTCTGGACCTTGTCCATGAACCGGCGAACGCGCGCCGGGTCGACCGCGTTCCAGGTGATGCCGTCAACCTTGAAATGCGTGCCGATCACCACGCCGGCCGCGATCGACATTACCTCGGTGACGTTGTCGATATTGACCCCGGTGTTGGCGAGGACCGGCACCTCGCGCACCGCCGCCGCCACCTTGCGCAGGTCGGAGGTGTCGGCGGGCTGACCCGTGATCGGCCCCGACACCAGGATGGCATCGGCGAGCGAGGAGAACACGGCGCTGCGGGCGCGCAGGTCGATCGGGCGGCGATCGAGGGAGTCGGCGAACTCCGCGTTGATGTTGAACAGCAGCTTGAGGTCGGGCCGGCCCAGCTCCGCGCGCAGCTTCAGCGCGTCGGCCGCGTGGGGCTGCCACAGCCCCATGTCCGAGGCGAACAGCCCGGTGAAGATTTCGCGCACGAAGGAGGCGCCCGTCGCGGCGCCGATCGCGACCGTCGCCGCGGGATCCCAGAGGAAGTTGACGCCGAACGGCACGGTCAGCTCCGGCTTCAGCGCCGCGACGATCGCCGTCATCGCCGCCACCAACTCCAGCGGCGCCTTGAAACGGTATGGCCTGTCGTTCTCGTTGCCAAACATGATGGCGTGGACGCCGTTTTCCTGCAAGTTGCGCACGTCGCGGGCGACGTCGTCGATCAGCTTGCGGATGCCGCCCGTCGCGTCGAACAGCGGGCTGCCCGGCAGCGCGCCGATATGCGCCATCGCGATCACGACGTTGCGCCGGCGGCCCAGGAAATCAAACATCGTGCAACTCCGGTTGCTGTTGCGGGGAGATGGCCGCCGAGGATTTGCTCCCGGATTCCGAATCGGTCAGGACCAGCCGCACGCCGGCCCTGCCGAGTGCTGCCGCCAGCGGGTCCGGCGGCGCGCGATCAGTGACCAGGGCGTGAACATTCCCGAGCTGGGCCACCAGCATCAGCGAGCGTCGCCCGAACTTGCTCGCGTCGCACACGACCACGACCTGATTGGCGCGCTCGATGAACACCCGCTTGATCTCGCTGTCCTCGAGCGAGTAGTCGAACAGCCCGTCCTCCATCAGCCCCGAGATGCCGATGAACACGGTGTCGAGCCAGAGGGACCGCAACTGCGCGCTGGTCACCGGGCCATAGACCGACAATTCCCGCGGCCGGATCAGTCCGCCGAGCGAGTAGACTGGACTGGCGCCGGCGGCGAGCATGGCCGCCGTGCGCAGGTTGCTCGAAAAGATGCGCAAGCCGGCTCGCGGCAGCAGCGCCTCGGCCAGCGCGATAGGTGGTGCTGCCGGTGTCGATCCCGATCGTGTCGCCCGGCTTGACCAGCCCGGCGGCCGCCCGCGCGATCGCGCGCTTCGCCTCGCGGTTGACATGGCCGCGCTCCTCGAAGGCCGGCTCGTCGCGCTGCACGCCGGGCCGCGCCGCGACGCCGGTGGCGCCGCCGTGGTCGCGGCTGACAAGCCCGGCCTCGGCCAGATGGTCGAGGTCGCGGCGGATGGTCATCTCGGACACCTGGAGCCGGGCCGCCATGTCGGTCACGGTGATCGACCCGTGGCGCTCGACCAGATCAACCAGGGCGTTGCGCCGGACCGACGCCAGCACGCGCCGACCGCCGGATGTCTCGGCCTTCGTCATCGGTCGCATCGCCGCTCCACCCGCCTGTCATGCGGCATCTAACACGATCGCACAAGAGGTCTGAGCATTGACCCGGATTCTTCGGGTCCGCATCGGGCGGCAATCATAATACCTCCCATTAGCGCACACCAAAGGGCAAGAATCGACCTCCCGGCTGATTGACAATGTGCGCAAGCTTGGCTCCAATCCCTCCCGACGAAGGGGTGGGCATGGGCGATCTCGCGGGCAAGCGGGCGGTCATCACCGGCGGCGCGGCCGGGATCGGGCTGGCCATAGCGCGCCACCTGGCCGGCCTGGGCGTGCGCCTGGCAGTGACCGATCTCGACGGTGGGCGTGCCAGCGCCGTGGCCCGTGACCTCGGCGGCGAGCACATCGCGTTCGGCCTCGATGTCCGCGGACGCGCCGACGTGGAAGCGGTCTTCCGTGGCGTCGAGGAACGCTGGGGCGGCTACGACATCCTGGTCGGCAACGCGGGCGTTTCGACCATGAATCGCGCCATCGACCTGACCGATGAGGAGTGGGACTTCAACTTCGCCGTCAACGCCAAGGGCATCTTCCTGACCAATCAGGTGGCCGTGCGGCATTTCCTGGCGGCCGGGAGCAAGGGTGCGATCGTCAACACCGCTTCGCTCGCCGCCAAGGTTGGGGCGCCGCTGCTCGCCCACTACTCGGCGAGCAAGTTCGCCGTGGCCGGCTGGACCCAGGCGCTGGCGCGCGAAATGGCGCCGCACGGCATCCGGGTGAACTGCGTCTGTCCCGGCTTCGTGCGCACCGCCATGCAGGAGCGGGAAGTTCAGTGGGAAGCAAACCTGCGAGGCCTGACACCGGAAGCGGTGCTGGCCGACTACGTGACCCAGACGCCGCTCGGGCGGATCGAGACGCCCGAGGACGTGGCGCCGCTCGTCGCGTTCCTGGTGTCGGACGGCGCCCGGTTCATGACCGGGCAGGCCATCAGCGTGACCGGCGGGGTGTACATGGGCTGATGCCGCGAATGTCCGCTTCAGTCGGCGAGCGACACCACCTGGCCGGTGCGGATGCTGCGGTCGGCGGCCAGCACGATGCGCAGGCTGTTCACCGCGTCCTGCATGTGATCGGTCAGATCCAGATCCTCGCGGATGGCCCGCAGCAGGTAGGCCTGTTCGCGCTCGCACAGCGCGTTGTGGTCGGGCTCGTCGTCCATGCGGAACACCTCGTCGGGCTGGGCCAGCGAATTGTCCGGCCGCAACGCGCCGTGGTGCAGGCGTATGGCGCTGGTCCTGGTGTGGCTGTCGATATCCGACGAGGAGGTGGCGGCCGCGCCCTCGGCGGCGGCGGCACCCTGCTCGGCCGCGACGATGCTGACCGAACCGTTCGGGCCCACCACGTCTTTCACGAAATAGGCGACCTCGCTCATCATCGGTCCCCAGCCGGCCTCGTACCAGCCGACCGACCCGTCGTCGAACACCACGTGCAGGTGCCCGTAATTGTACATTCCGGGCGACAGCTCATCGGACAGCCGGGCGCCGATGCCGTGTACCCGGACCGGCTTGGCCCCGGTCATCTGGCACATCACGTCCACGTAATGCACGCCGCAATCCACCAGCGGGGACAGCGACTGCATCAGGTTCTTGTGCCAATTCCAGGCCTGCCCGATGGATTGCTGGTTCAGGTTCATCCGCATCGCCAGCGGCTTGCCCAGAGTGCGCGCCAGCTCGACCAGCTTCACCCACGACGGGTGGTGGCGCAGGATGTAGCCCACCACCAGCTTGCGGTCGGCGGCCACGGCGGCATCCACCACGGCCTGAGCGTCGTCCACCGTCTCGGCGATGGGCTTTTCCACGAAAACGTGCGCGCCGGCGGCAAAGGCCTGCCGCGCATACGCGGCGTGGGTATCCGGCCAGGTGTTGATCGAGACCACGTCCGGCCGCGTCTCGGCCAGCGCCTGCGCATAGTCGGTGTAGCGCGGGATGTCGCCCCAACTCGCCGGCAGGTCGTGGCGTTCGCGGATGCCGCGCGCGCACAGGCCGCGGATCTCGAATCCGTCGAGCTTGTCATAGGCGCGGGCGTGCGGCAGGCCCATGTTGCCCAACCCGACGACCAGCACACGCAAATTGTCCGTCATGGTCCGTCTTCCCCCGTTTCCTTGATGTCCGCCGCCGGGCGTGCGGTGCGCGCGTGCTTGACTGCGCAAACACCCGTCCGTAGCGTACCGGGAATCAGACGCGAAGCAACGCCTATCTCGCGCACCCGCGTGATTGCGCCAAGAGATAGCGACGCCGGGGAGGCGGGACGTGGAGGGTGATCTGACGGCACGGCCGCGTCATTCCACCACCACCGCGAAGCTGCGCATCGAGGGTGCGACCAAGGACTACAAGACGCGCACCGGCACGGTGCAGGCGTTGGCCGACGTGTCGTTCGACGTGGCCGAGGGCGAGCTGGTCTGCGTGCTCGGCCCCAGCGGCTGCGGCAAGTCCACGTTGCTGTGGGCGATGTCCGGGCTGCATCCGCTGACCCGCGGCCGCATCCTGCTGGATGGGGCGCCGATCGTCCGGCCGCATCCGGCCATCGCCATGATCTTCCAGGAGGCCAACCTGCTGCCCTGGCGGACGCTGCTGCGCAACATCCAGCTTCCGTTCGAGATCAAGCATGTGGATGCGGCGGCCCGGCGCGAGCGGGTCACGGCGCTGCTGCGGCGCGTCGGCTTGCAGGGCTTCGAGAACAAGTATCCGCGCGAGCTGTCGGGCGGGATGCAGCAGCGCGCCTCGATCGTGCGCAGCCTGGTCGTGGACCCGTCGGTGCTGCTGATGGACGAGCCGTTCGGGGCGCTCGACGCCTTCACCCGCGACGAGATGAACCTGCTGATCCAGGAGATCTGGATGGACACCGGCAAGACCGTGGTGTTCATCACGCACAACATCGCCGAGGCGATCTTCCTGGCCGACCGGATCGTCGTGCTGTCGCCGCGTCCCGGCCGCCTGTCGCGGATCTTTGCCATCGACCTGCCGCGCCCGCGCACGCTGGAGATCACCACCACGCCGCATTTCATCGAGAAGCTGGTCGAGGTGAAAGCCTCGATAGACCACCGGCCGCGCTGACTCGACCCAGGAGATCGCGGATGCCCGACAGGCAGTTGCAGGAGGAGATCCCGAGCTTCGAGCACGGCGGCGGCGAGAGCGAGCAGGTCGGGCTGTCCAACTGGTCGGCCCTGACGAGCGGGCCGGGGGTGCGCACCTGGCTGGAGGCGGCGGCGATCGTGCTGGTGGCGGTCGTCATCATCGGCGGCGCCGAGGTGCTGCTGCGCGTGCTGCGGGTGCCGCAATACATCCTGCCGACGCCGAGCGAGATCGCGCTGGCGCTGTTCACCGACTGGCGGTTCATCTGGCCGCATCTGCTGGTGACGCTGACCGAGCTGCTGTCGGGCTTTGCCATCGGCGGGGCGATCGGCTTCGTGCTGGCGGCGGTGATTACGCAGTTTCCGTTCGTCGAGAAGATCATCACGCCCTACATCCTGCTGCTGGTGACGACGCCGATGCTGGCGCTGGTGCCGCTGCTGATCCTGCGCTTCGGATTCGGCATGGAGCCGCGCATCATCGCGGTGACGCTGGCGGTCGGGCCGATGGTGATGATCAACTCCGCCTCCGGATTCCGGCGGACCGACCTGGCAAAGATCGCGCTGGCCCGCTCGTTCGGTGCCAGCACGTTGCAGGTATTCCTGAAGATCCGCATTCCGATGGCGCTGCCGATGATTATCGTGGGCCTGATGGTCGGCTCGATCTTCGGCCTGCTGACGGCGGTGGGCGCCGAGATGGTGGGCGGCGCGGAGGGGTTGGGAAACCGCCTCTCGTACTATTCCTCGCTGATCCGGATGCCGCAGTTCTTCGCGACCATCCTCATCCTGGCGCTGATCGGCATCTCGCTCTACGTCGTGTTCTACTGGGTGGGGAAGCGCTGGGCTAGCTGGGAATCATAAGACAAGAACAACGGGAGAGTCCGCAATGAGCGACAACCACGACTCCGGCGTCAGCCGGCGGCGGCTGATGCAGGCGACGGGCGGCGGCATCGCGGCGCTTTCGCTCGGCGCCCGCGCCGCGCACGCCGCGGGCGAGACGGTGCGTTGGGTATCGCCGCGCGGCACCATCGAGGTGCTGGACGACTACCCGTATTGGGTGGCCAAGAAGTTCGGCTATTTCGGCGACATCACGACCACCCTGGAGCCGGGGCCGCTGGACGCCACCGCCACGGTCAAGCTGGTGGATCAGGGACAGTCCGATATGGGCTACCCGTCGCCCGGCGTGTTCTCGCTGGGGCTGGAACAGGGCATCAAGCTGGTCTCGGTGTTCCAGATGGGCGCCTACGACGTGTTCGACATCGCCTTCCGCAAGGGTGAAAAGCCGGCTGACATCAAGACGCTGCAAGGCAAGACGGTGGTGCTGGGCAGCGCCGGCTGGCAGGCGATCTGCGACCCCTTGTTTGCCCAGGCCGGCCTGGCGCCCGGTTCGGTCAAATACGTGGAGGCCGGCAATGGCTGGGCGCAGGCGTTGGCGCAGGGCAAGGGCGACGCGGCGCTGAGCTGGGAGGGGCTGCGCGCGCAGTGGAAGGGCCAGGGGCTGCATTTCGATTACGTGCTCGGCCAGACCTTCTCGCGCTTCCCCGCCAATTCCTTCGTCATCCGCGCGTCCGATTTCGCGGACGCCGCGAAAAAGCCGCTCTACCAACGCTACTTGCGCGGCTGGGCGATGGGCCTGGAGTTCGGCCACCAGAACCCGCGCGCGGCCACGCATATCGTCATGCGGCAATTCCCCGGCCTCGCGTCGCAGATGACGCCGGCCATCGCCACGGAATCGATGATGGAGCTGGCCAACGTGTTTCGCGGCGATTTCGCCAAGCGCCAGGGCTGGGGCTGGGCGGACATGGACAGTTGGGGCCTGTTCCTGAAGACGATCTACAAGATCGGCCAGGTCAGCCACCAGATCGACCCGGCCAGCGTCATCAAGAACGACTACATTCCCGCCGCCAACGCGTTCGACAAGGCCAAGCTCGCCGCCGACGCGCAAGGCTACAAGCTGCCGCCGGATTATCAGTCCGTCGACGTGGACGCGATCCGCGCGAAGCTGCTGACCTGACGGCGCCCGGCCGAATGGCAACCGTGACCGACGATCTCGTGCGCACCTATGCCGACAGCGACGCGCTGGCGCTGGCGGCCTTGGTGCGCGGCGGGCAGGTCTCGCCCGCGGAACTGGTGGAGACCGCGATCACCGTCATCGAGCGGCTGAACCCGCGGCTGAACGCGGTGATCCATCGGCTGTACGACATGGCGCGCGCGGCCGCCGCGACGGTGCCGCGCGACGCGCCGTTCGCCGGCGTGCCGTTCCTGCTGAAGGAACTGGCGTCGATGTGGGAAGGCGCGCCCATGACCAATTCCTGCGCCTGGATGCGCGATGTCGTGGCACCGGCGGACTGGGAACAGGCACGGCGGCAAAAGGCGGCAGGACTGATCCTGATCGGCAAGGCCAACGCGCCGGAAAACGGCTGGGCGATCACCACCGAGCCGCGCCTGTATGGCGCCACGCACAATCCCTGGCGCGATGACGTGACCCCCGGCGGCTCCAGCGGCGGGTCCGCCGCCGCGGTCGCGTCGCGGATGGTGCCGCTGGCCGAGGCCAGCGACGGCGCCGGCTCGATCCGGGTGCCGGCCTCGTGCTGCGGCGTGGTCGGCCTGAAGCCGTCGCGCGGGCGCGTCACGCTGGCCCCGTTTGGCGATTACTGGTACGGCGGCGCCTATTTCCTGTGCCTCTCGCGCAGCATCCGCGATACGGCCGCGTATCTCGATATTCTTGCCGGCGCCCTGCCGGGCGAGCCGTACACTCCGCCGCTGCCGGCGTCGCCCTGGCGCGATCTTGCCGAGCGGGCGCCGGCAGGGCTGCGCATCGGCTTTTCCGTGACGCCCCCGGATGGTGGCCCGATCGCGCCCGACTGCGCCGAAGCGGTGCGACGCACGGCACGGACGCTGGAGGGGCTGGGCCACGATGTCGAGGAGCACGACATGCCGCTCGACTGGCGAACGGCCTGGACCACCTACACCAGGATGACCGCGGCGCAGACCGCGTGGGGCTTCGACGCCCTGAGCCCCCTGGTGGGGCGCCCCGTCGCGCGCGACGACGTCGAGCCGGTCACCTGGGCCACCATCGAGCGCGGGCGCTCGATCAGCGGCGTGCAGCACGTCGCGGATGTCGAGGCGATCCGCGTGTTCGGGCGGCAGATCGCCACGGATCTCGTGGGCTACGATGTCTTTCTGACACCCACCCTGACGCAGCATCCGCGCCCGCTCGGCTACTGGGACATGAGCGAGCCGGATCTCGACCGCTACAATGCCACCTGGACCGACCCGGTGTTCATGACGCCGTTCAACATGTCGGGCCAGCCGGCCATCTCGCTGCCGCTGCACTGGTCCGCCGACGGGCTGCCGATCGGCGTGCAGATGGTCGGCCGGTACGGCGACGAGGCAGGGCTGTTAGCACTTGGCCGGGTGCTGGAGCAGGCCATGCCGTGGCGGGACCGCCGGCCGCCGGTAAGCGTTTGAGCGAGCATTTGAGCGAGCATCGGGCGGCCGAGCTGCTGGCTGGCCTGGTCGCCATCCCGAGCGTCAACCCCGCGTTCCGCAACGCTCTTGCGCCAGCCGAGTGGTTTGGCGAGGCGGCGCTGGCCCATCACGTCGCCGCGTGGCTGCGCGGCATCGGCGCGGATGTGGAGTTGCAGGAGGTGCTGCCCGGCCGCCCCAACGTCGTCGCCAGGCTGAACGGGCGATCGGCGCGGCGCACGCTGCTGTGGGAAGGGCATCTCGACACGGTGCAGGCCGACGGCATGAGCGTCGCGCCGTTCGCGCCGGTGCTGCGCGACGGCAGGCTGCATGGCCGCGGCGCGGTGGATGACAAGGGTTGCCTAGCCGCCTTTTTGCTGGCGTTGCAGGCGCTCGCGCGCGATCCCGCGCCGGTCGATGTCGTGTTCGTCGCGGCGATCGACGAGGAATACCAGTTCCGCGGCATCCGGCACTTCCTGCAAGGCGGCGAGCGGGCGCATGGCGGGGTCGCCGGCGAGCCGACTGGATTGCGCGTGGTCTCCGCCTGCAAGGGCTGCGTGCGCTGGGAAATCGAGGTGATCGGCCGCGCGGCCCATTCCTCCCGGCCGGAGGAAGGGATCGACGCCATCGCCGTCGCCACCGAACTGGCGGTGCACCTGCGCCACGCGCTCGGCCCGCGCCTGGCCGCGCGCGCGCATCCGATGCTGGGCAGGCCGAGCATGGTCTGCTCGGTGATCGAGGGCGGCGAAGGCCTCAACACGGTGCCGGCGCGCTGTCGGATGAAGTTCGACCGCCGCACGCTGCCGGATGAAACCGGCGATGCCGCGTGGCGGGAGATCGAGGCGGAGGTCGGCCGCTTCGCGGCGACGCTGGGCGGCGAGGCGCGCATCGTCATGCATCCGCCGTTCATCGACAGCCTCGCGATGGAGGTGGATCCCGAGACCGCCATCGTCGCCGCCGCGCGTGCCGCGTGCCGCGATGAGGGACTGGACGACGCGATCCTGGGCGTGGCGTTCGGCTCGGATGCGACCAAGATGACCGCGGCCGGCATCCCCACGATCGTCTTCGGGCCGGGCAGCATCGACCAGGCGCATACCGCGGACGAGTTCGTGGAGGTGGCCGAGGTGGCCCGCGCCGCGCGGATGCTGGCCGACATGGCGCGGCGGTTCGCCGCGTGATGCGGGCAGGAGCAGGCGCCGCATGACTCTGTATGCCGGACCGATCATCGACCCGCACATCCATCTATGGGATGCCGCCCAGCGGCACCACCCGTGGCTGCTGCCGGGCGACGCCAGCATCGGCGCGCTGGGCGATCTGACGCCGATCCGCCGGAACCGGCTGCCGCGCGACTATCTCGATGAGGCGACGGGCCAGGGCGTGACGGCGACGGTCCACATCGAGGCCGCATGGGACCCGGCGAGCCCGATCGAGGAGACGCGCTGGCTCGCGGGTCTCGACAAGCCCGACGGCATCGCCAAACGCTTCGTGGTGTTCGCAGCCCTCGAAGCGCCGGACGTCGAGGCGCGGCTCGACGCGCATCTGGCGGCCGGCGGCGGCGCGGTCGCGGGAGTTCGCAGCCGCCTCAGTTGGCATCCCGACCCGGCAAAGCGGTTTGCCGAACGCGCCGACCTCATGGATGATCCCGCCTGGCGGAACGGCCTGCGCGCCCTGGTCCGGCGCGGGTTGCACCTGGAGGTCATGATCTATCCGCATCAGGCGGAGCAGCTTGCGCGCGTTGCAGGAGCAATGCCGGCGCTCGGCATCGTCGTGAACCACTGCGCAAGCCCGGTTGATCGCGATGCCGAAGGTGTGGGGCGCTGGCGCCACGCCCTGTCCGTCCTGTCCGGGATGGGGAATGTCAGCCTCAAGGTCTCGAACGCCGGCGCCTACATTCCCGGCGCGGCGGCGGCCGAGATCGAGGCGGTGGCGCTGCGCTGCGCCGATGCGTTCGGGCCGTCGCGCTGCATGTTCGCCAGCGACTGGCCCGTGGTGACGCTCCACACCCCGCTGGCGCGCGTGTTCGACGAGTTCCGCGCCGCCGCGCGCCGCTTCACCATGAGCGAGCAGGCGGCGCTGTTCCATGACACGGCGGCACGGCTCTATCGCCTGCCGGTTCAGGACTGACGGAACTGGCCTCTTGCGCAACGACGGACGCGGTTCGAGGATCGCGAACCGCCCACAAACAGAAGGAGAGCACGATGCGCCTTCCTCGTCCCCTGCGCAGCGCCGCTTGCGCGGCGCTTGCGGTCACGCTCTGCCTCGGTCTTGACCTCGCCGCCTCGGGCACGGCCCAAGCCGCGGCGCATTGCGTGAAAGGCGATCGCAAGCCGCCGTTCCGCGTCGGCTGGGCCGACATCTATCTGGCGCCGACCTGGATGGCCGAGACGCTGGACCTCATGAAGCAGGCGGTTGGCGCGCTGCAAAAGCAGGATCTGGTGAAGGATCTCACCGTCACCAACGCCAACGGCGACGCGTCGCGCCAAATCCAGCAGATCCAGTCGATGATCGATTCCAACATCGACATCATCGTGGTCGAGGCGGGATCCGCGACCGCGCTGGACCGGGTCGTGGCGCAGGCGTGCCGGAGGGGCATCGCGGTCATCAACTTCGACAGCCTGGTCAACACCAACGACCTGACCGCCAAGATCGACACCGACCAGCAGACATGGGGCCGCGACGCGGCCGAATGGCTGGTCAAGGCGCTCGACGGCAAGGGCAAGATCCTGGCGCTGAACGGACCCGCCGGGGTCTCGGTGAGCGAGGATCGCTGGAAAGGCGGCAAGGCGGTGCTGGACGCCAACAAGGGCATCCAGATCGTGGGTCAGACCAACACCGAGTACAACGTCGCCCCGGCCGAGCAGGCGGTCGCGAACCTGCTGTTCTCGCATCCCGACATCGACGGCATCTGGTCGCAGGGCGGCGCGCTCTCGGCGGGTGCGGTGCTGGCGCTCGACAAGACCGGCCACAAGATGGTCCCGATCACCGGCGAGAACTACAAGCAGTTCCTGAAAATGTGGCAGGCCCGCAAGCTGGATGCCTGGGCCACCGGACAGCCGAACTGGATGGGTTCCATGTCGATCTATGTCGGGGTCTGGGCCTTGCAGGGCAAGGACATCCCGGCCTTCATCTCGGTGCCGCTGCCGGCGATCACCAACGCCAACCTGGCGGAGTATCTCGAACGCGGCAAGAACCTGCCGGACGACGGCTATGTCTATCCGCCGTACTCCGTGAAGCTCTATCAGGACCTGGTCGCGCAATCGCTGAAGCAGTGACGCAGCCGGCGCTGGTTGCCGCCGGGCTGGGCAAGGCGTTCTTCGGCAACACGGTGCTGCAGGATGTCTCGATCGCCTGCATGGGCGGTTCGATCCACGGGCTGCTCGGCGAGAACGGCGCCGGCAAGAGCACGCTCATCAATCTGGTGTCCGGCGCGCTGGTGCCGGATGCCGGGACCATCACCGTGGGCGGGCGGCAGTACCGTCGCCTGGATCCGGCGCTGGCCCACCGGCTCGGGATCGCCGTGGTCCACCAGGAGCTGAGCCTGGCGCCGCATTTGTCGGTCGCGGAGAACGTGGCGCTCGGCCATTTCCCGCGCCGTTTCGGGCTGATCGACTATGGCCGGCTCGAAAGATCGGTGGCGGACATCTTCGCCGAGCTGGAACTCGACATCGATCCCGCGGCGCAGGTGGGGTCGCTGTCGCTTGGGGTGCGCCAACTGGTCGAGATCGCCAAGGCGCTCTATCGGCGGCCGCGCGTGCTCATTCTGGACGAGCCGACCTCGTCGCTGACCGCGGTGGAGGTGGCGCGGCTGAAGCGCGTGATGCGGCGGTTGCAGGCGCAGGGCATCGCGCTGCTGTTCATCTCGCACCGGCTGGATGAGGTGCTGGAGCTGTGCGATCAGGTGACGGTGCTGAAGGACGGCCGGCGCACGGCAAGCCAGGCGCTGCGCCGGATGACACCGGACGCGCTGGTGCGCCTGATGGTGGGGCGCGATCCTGGCGACCTGTTCCCGCCCTGGCACGATCTGACGACCGACGAGGTGGTCGTCCGGCTCGCGGGGTTGGCGACGCGGCGCCTGCGCGGCATCGATCTCACGCTGCGACGCGGCGAGATCCTGGGCCTCGGCGGGCTGCTCGGACAGGGGCAGGAGGATCTGCTCCTGGCATTGTATGGCGCCGAGACGCATCGCGCCGGGCGGGTGGAGATTGCCGGGCGCCACGCGCGGCTCGCGAGCGTGGCCGAGGCCAACCGGCTTGGCATCGCCTATGTCCCCGCCGATCGCAAGGGCGAAGGGCTGCATCTGCCGCAATCGTTGCACTTCAACCTCGTGCTGCCGACGGTGCGCCGCCTGGCGCGCGCCGGGGTGCGGGCGAAGCGCCGCGAGGATGCCAGCGTCAAGGCGCTGCTGGAGCAGTTTGCCGTGCGCGGCCGCGAAGCCAATGATCGCGCCATTCAGTTGAGCGGCGGCAACCAGCAGAAGATCGCCATCGCGCGCTGGATGCCGCTCGCGCCAAGGGTGCTGCTGCTGAACGATCCGACGCGCGGCATCGACGTGGAGACCAAGCGCGAGATCTACCTGCTGCTGCGCCGCCTCGCCGCCCAGGGCGCCAGCATTATCCTGCTCAGTTCCGACACGCCGGAACTGGTGGCGCTGTGCGACAGGGTGGCGGTGATGGCGGAGGGCCGGGTGCGCGGCGTGCTCGCGCGCGAGGCGCTGTCGGAGGAAGCCATCGTCGCCGCCGCGATCGGCGCCGCCCCGGCGGATGCCGCGGCGTGATCGCGGCGCCGCTCTATCGCGCGATCCAGTGGCGGCGCAATGCCGGGCTGTGGGGCCTGTTCGCGGTGACGCTGCTGTTCCTCGTGGCCTATGCCGTGCTGTTTCCCGGACTGCTGCGGCTGGACAGCATCGCCCGCCTTTCGCAGACATGGTTCCCGCTGGCGGCCGTGGCGATGGCGCAGGCCATCGTCATGCTGAGCGGCGGCATCGACCTTTCGATCGGTGCGGTGGTCAGCATCGGCTGCGTGCTCTCGGCCACGCTGATCGGCGGCAGCGGCGCGGGCATGGCCGGCGGCATCGTGGCGGTGCTGGCGACGGGTGCCGCAATCGGATTTGCGACCGGCCTGGTGATCGTGCTCCTGCGCCTGCCGCCGATCATCGTGACGCTGGCGACGTCGTTCGTGTGGAACGGGGTCGCCTTGCTCATCATGCCCACGCCCGGCGGCGCGGTGCCCGCACCGCTGAGCGACGCGCTGGCCGGCGATCTGCCGACGCCGCTGCTGGGCATCGTGCTGCTCGCGGCGCTGTGGAAGCTGTGGACGCTGACCCCGGCCGGCCTGTCCATGATCGCCGCCGGCGACAACCCCGCCGGGGCCTTCCGCAGCGGCGTCAGCGTCGGCCGCGCGCGTGTCGCGACCTATGTGATCGCCGGCGTGCTGACCGTGCTCGCCGGGCTGTTCCTGGCGGCACAGACCGGCTCCGGCGATGCCACGATCGGCGCGCCGTTCACGCTCAACTCGATCACCGCGGCAGTGCTGGGCGCGGTCGCCTTCACCGGCGGCGTGGGCACCATGCGCGGCGCGCTGACCGGCGCGCTGCTGCTGACCGTGATGATAAGCGTCATGTTCCTGCTCGGCATCTCGGCCTTCTACCAGTATGTCGCGCAAGGCGTGGTGATCCTGGTCGCCGTGGCGCTGCCCTTGCTGCGGCGGCGCTGAGCGATGGCTGCGCTATCCCTGCGACGCCTGCGGCGCACGGGCCTCGAACCAGCCCTGATCTGGGGCGCCTGCGTGCTGACCTGGGTGGGCGCCGGCATCGGCGTGCCGGGCTTCGCCTCGCTGGGACACCTGCGCTACGTGCTGGAACTTTCGGCGATGCTGGGCATCGTGGCGGCGGGACAGACGCTGGTGGTCGTCACCGCCGGCATCGACCTGTCGGTGGGCGCGCTCATCACCTTCGCGGCGGTCGTCGGGCCCTCGATCGCGGCCGGGCTGGGCAGCGAGGGGGCGGGCTCGGTGCTGGCGCTGCTGGCTCTGACCGCGGCGATCGGCGCGTGCAACGGCGCCGCGGTCGCATGGCTGCGGATCCACCCGATGATTATGACGCTCGCGATGGCGACCATTCTCACCGGCGTGCTGCTGCTGCTGAGTTCCGGGACCGCCGTGTCGGTGCATAGCCCGACGGTTCTGTGGCTCGCCAACGGGCATGTCGGCGGCGTATCGGTCAGCATCCTGGTCTGGGCGATCGTGTCGGCGGCCACGATCTTCCTGCTGCGCGGCACGGCGATCGGCATGTGGGCGTACGCGCTCGGCACCAACCCGCGCGCGAGCCGGCTGTCCGGCGTGAACGAGGGGCTGGTCCTGGTCGTGGTGTACGCCATCAGCGGCTGCACGGCCGGACTGACGGGGGTGCTGCTGTCGGGCAACACGATGCAGGGCTATATCGGCATCGGCGACCCCTACCTGCTGCTTTCGATCGCCGCGGTCGTGGTCGGCGGCACCTCGATCCTCGGGGGCCAGGGCGGCTATGGCGGCACCATCGCGGGCAGCATCCTGCTCACCACGATCACCTCGCTCATCACCGTCATCAACGTGTCGCAGGGGATGCGCAACATCGTGCTGGGCCTGCTGGTGCTGTGCCTGCTGACCATCTACGCACGCGAGGCGGGACGCTGATGCGCAGCGCCATCTGGACCTATCCGTGGGATCTGCTGGATCTGGGACTCGAGCGGTCCGTCGCCGAAATCACCGGCGCCGGCATCGGCGCCATCAGTGTTGCCGCGTCGTACCACGCGGGGCGGTTCCTGCAGCCGCGCAGTCCGCTGCGCCGCAGCTATTTTCCGGAGGACGGCACGATCTATTTCCAGCCGCGCTCGCGCCGTTTCGACGATCTCGTTATCCAGCCGAAGCTGGCGCGGATCGTGCGCGAGCGCGGCGACGTGTTCGCCTCCCTGATCCGGCGGCGCGACCAGGGCGGTCCGGCGGTCCATGCCTGGACGGTCTGCCTGCACAACACCCGCCTCGGGATGCTGCACCCCGAGGCGTGCTGCCGCAACGCGTTCGACGATCCGGCGTACTACAGCCTGTGCCCGAGCCACCCCGACGCGCGGGCCTACGTGACCGCCCTGGTCGCCGAGCTGACGCACGCCTGGCAGCCGGACGCGGTGGAGCTGGAGACCCCGAACTTCATGGGGTTCGCGCACGGCTATCACCACGAAAAGGACGGCGTCGGCCTGGCGCCGGAGGACGATTTCCTGCTTTCTCTGTGCTTCTGTCCTGCCTGCCTTGCGCGTGCCGCCGGCGCCGGCGTGGATGGCGCGGCGGCGCGCCGGACCGTGCGGGGCTGGATCGAAACGGCAATGGGTCGCGCCGTGCCCGCGCCACGCTGGCCGGATTTTCCGGAGTGCGGACCCGCAGTGTTCGACCGGCATCCGGAGGTGGCCGACTACGTCCGCTGGCGCTTCGAGCCGGTGACGTCGCTGGTCTGCGAGATGCGTGCGGCCGCCCATCCAGCGAGCCGCATCCTGTTCATCGACATCAAGGGCGGCTGGCTGTTCGGCTGCGACATCGGCGCGCTCGCCCGGGTGTGCGACGGCATCGTGTTCTGCGCCTATGACACCGGGCCGGAGCAGGTCGGACGCGACATCGCCGGCGCCGTGGCCGCCGCCGGCGGCAAGCCGGTGACGGTGGGCCTGCGGCTGTTTTTCCCGGAGATCGACGGGGCGGCGGCGCTGGCGGCAAAGCTGCAAGCCGCCCGGCTGGCCGGCGCTGCCGGCGTCAATTTCTACAATTTCGGTCTGGTGCCGGCCGCCCGGCTTGACTGGGTGCGCGCGGCGCTGGGCGGCGTGGCCGTCAGTCGTTCTCCGTCATGACAGTCTGGACCGTGACAGTCTGGCCGGTCCGTGCCGCCTCCTCGATCGCCGCCAGCACCCTCACGACCGCAAGCCCGTCCTCGGCGCTCGCCAGCAACGGACCGCCGGCGACCACCGCGTCGACGAACTGCGCGATGGCCTCGTAGACGAAGCCGCCGATCCGGCCGGGTGCGGCGGGCGTCGCGCCGAACAGGTCGGCGCTGCGCAGGCCACCGCCGGTGAACTTCCGGAAGGCGCCGTTATCGGCGGTACTGACCTGGACCGCGCCCTTGTCGCCCACCACCTCGATGCGGAAGTCGAATACCATCGGCGAATCCGGCGGCAGCACCCAACTGTTCTCCAGCGTTGCCACCGCGCCGGAGCGCAACTGGAGCAGCGCCAGATGCACGTCCGCGGTGTCGACGCCCAGACGCCGCAGATGGCCGTCGCGGCGGACCGCCTGCACCCGCACCACCTCGTCGCCGGTGACGAAGCGCAGCGCGTCCACGGCATGGCTGCCGAGGAACCAAAGGGCAGAGGACCGGGCCGCCCAGCTCAGCATCTCGCGCGGCACGAAAGTCGTGTTGCTGAGCCGCAGCGCACAGTGGATCGGCTGCCCTAGTTCACCCGCGGCGATGGCATCGCGCAGCGCCACCACGGCCGGGCTGACCCGGTTGTGAAAATCCACCATCAGCTTGCGGCCCGACCGCCGCGCCTCCTCGACGATGCACTGGCTCTCGGCAAGGTCGGTGGCAAGCGGCTTCTCGCTCATGACGTGCTTGCCGGCCGCGAGCGCGGCGCGGATGATCGCGGCATGTGCGAAATCGGGCGTCGCCACGGTCACGGCCTCGACCGCCGGATCCGCGAGCAGGGTGGCAACGTCGGTGTACGCGCGAGCGGCTCCATAGCGCGCCCGCATCGCTTCGGCGCGCGAGGCGTCGATGTCGCACACCGCGACCAGCGCCGCCTCGGGCAGGGTGGAGAGCACGCGGGCGTGCTGCGCCCCCCACAGCCCAGCACCCACCACGGCAAACCCGCATTGCGCCATGAGTATTCTCCTATCCCTTGATGGAGCCGAACGTCAGGCCGCGCACCACGTAGCGGCCCAGCAGAAGAAAGATCAGCATGGGCGGCAGCATGGCGCCGACCGCCGCGGCACCGATGTCGTTCCAGGTCACGCCGGAGGTCGCGTAGTAGCCGAGCGTGCCGATCGGCAGCGTCGCCGTGCGCTGATCGCTGAGGATCAGCGGAAAGGCCGCGTTGTTCCAGGCGAACACGAAGGCGAACATCGTCGTCACTACGAGCCCCGGTGCCGCGAGCGGCAGCGTCACATGCCAGAGGATCGCCGGCAGGCGGGCGCCATCGAGCGCCGCGGCGGATTCCAGATCGACCGGGATGTCGTCGAAGAAGCTTTTGAGGAGCCAGACCGAGAACGGCACGACCACGGTCTGCATCACCAGCACCATCGCGAGATAGGTGCCGCTCAGCCCGACATCGGTGGCCACGATGAAATAGGGAATCAGGAAGGCGACCGGGGGCGCCATCAGCAAGCCAAGATACCAGAGCATCAGATTGCGGCGTCCGCGAAACGTGAAGCGCGAAATGGCGTACGCGGCGGGCACCGAGAAGGGCAGGTTCAACGCGACCGCGCCGCCGGCGACGATGAGGCTGTTGAGAAGCTGCGGCGCATTGGTTCCGGGATCGACGAAGGTCTCGCGAAATGCCGCCCAGCTTGGCGTGAAGAAGAACACCGGCGGGTGCGCGAACACCGTCTCGGCCGGACGGATGGCCAGCAGGAAGAACCAGACGATCGGGCCGACGAACACCAGCAGGAGCAGCAGCATCGCCAGATACAGCCACAGACGACGGGCGGGACGCAGCCGCATCAGACGAGATCGCGAAAGGCGAACAGCGCGAACAGCGCGATCAGCACATTGACGATGATGACGATCAGCCAGGTGGTGGCGCTCGACAGCCCGATGTTGAAGTCGACCAGCCCCTGCTGGTACAGCCCGTACGACAGGGTCCGCGAGGCCGATCCAGGGCCGCCGCGGGTCAGCACCAGCACCAGGTCGAACAGGTTGAAGATCTGCATCAGCCGCAGGGCCGCCACGAACGCCGTCGGCTTGCGGATCATCGGCAGGGTGACGCGCCGCAGAATGGTCCAGGCGCCGGCGCCGTCGATCCGCGCCGCCTCGTGGATCTCGTCGGGAACCGACAACAGGCCCGCGTACAGCACGATCGCGCAGAACGGCGTCCATTGCCACACGTCGGCCGCCAGCACCGCCCAAAGTGCAGTGTCCGCATTGCCGAGCAGGCCCTGCGGCGGCAGCGGGATGTGCAGCGAGCGCAGGATCCACGGAATGAGGCCGCCTTGCGCGTCGTACATGTAGCGGAACAGGAACCCGGTGACGATCGGCGCGATCGTCGTGGGCATGATGAGCAGGGCGCGGCAGAAACTCATGCCGACCAGCCTGACCGCCAGAAGATGCGCGATGGCCAGCCCGGCCGCGACCTCGCACGCCGTCCCCACCACCGCGATTTCCAGCGTATGGCGCAGCGCCTCGACGAAGTCGGATTGCTGCAACGCGGCGCGGTAGTTGCCGAGGCCGATGAAGCCCATCGCCGTCGGGCTCATCTGCAAGTTCCAGTAGTAGAAGCTGTTGCGCAGCGAGAACACCAGCGGGAAGGCGACCAGCGCGGTCAGCAGGAGCACCGAGGGCGCCACCAGCAGCAGCGGCAAGGAGCGCCGTCGCCGTCCCGTCCGGCGGCGAGGCAGCGCCCGCCCGATCGTGTCGGGCAGGGCGCTCATCTCAGCTCAGCGTGCCGATCAGTTTCTTGGTGGCGTCGAGCGTGTCGTCATAGGAGGCGAGCGAATAGGGGATCAGGAAGTTTCCCTTCAGCACGTTCTCGAACAGGCTGGAGGTCGTCGCCAACGCCTTCGCCGGCGTGGAATTGCCGGCCAGCGTCCGGTTGAGGTTGAGGCCGTAGATGCCTTCCAGCGTGGTGTAGACCGGCGCCGGCGGCCGTACGATCTTGCCGTTGCTCTGCTTCAGCAGATCGAGTTGCAGCGGCAGGTACGGGTACAGCTTCGCCAGCTCGGCATCGCCGTACAGCGACGCCCGCGAGAAATCGGAAAACTGGTGGCCGAACTTGTCGACCTGCGCCATTGCCTTCTGCGCCTTGGCCGAGGTCGCCCATTTGATGAACTTCCAGCCGGCATCGCGGTTCGGCGAATAGGACGGCAGGCCGAGGCTCCAGCCGCCGGCGCTGATGACCTGCTTGTGGGCCGGATCGTGCGGCAGCGGCGCGAAGCCGATCTGGTCGGCGACCGGCGACGGCTTGCCGGTCATGTAGCCGTCACGCTGCGTCAGGTAGAAATACGGGGTCCACCAATAGAACATGCCGACGTCGCCGTGCGCGAACCGCATCCCGGCATCGAACCAGTTGAAGTTCACCGCTTCCGGAGGCGAAAGCTTGTATAGCTCCACGAACATCGCGAGCGCGGCGGTGTTCTCCGGCGTGTCGACGGTCGGCGTGAAGTCCCACGGAGTGCCGTCCGGAAACTGCTTGAACCAGCGAACCCCCATGCTGGCCGCGAGCTGCGTGTACATGTGGACGATCGGCTGCGGCTGAAAGCCGGCGACGACCGTGCCGAACAGCTTGGTGCCGCCGACCGTCTTGCCGTGCAGCGCGCGGATCAGCTCCAGATAGGCGCTCCAGGTGAACGACGCCGGATCGGGCGTCTTCAGGCTCAGCGCCTCGAACGCATCCTTGCGGTACATCACGCCCTGGCCGTAGGCGGCGATGGGTAGGGTCGCCACATGGCCGCGCCAGGTATTCAGCGAGTACAGAACCTCGGGAAGGAAGTCGCCGAGATTGACGTCGTGATCGCCCTTAATCATATCATCAAGCGGAATGATCCACTTGCTGTCGAGATACTGGCCGGTCCACATCTGATCGACCGTGACCACGTCGGCATCCGGCTTGCGCGCGATCGAGGAGGAAACCAGCCGGGCCTGCAGGGCATCGTAGGACAGGTTTTCCAGCTCCACGGTGATGCCGGTCTCGTCCTTGAACTGCCCGATGACCTCGCGCAGCGCGTAGTAGAACGGATCGGCGACCACCAGCACGCGAACGCTGCCCGCGCTGGCGGCAATGGCGGGGCGGCTCAGCGGCGCGGCGGCGAGTGCCGCCGCCGCGGCGCTCGCCTGCATCACGCTGCGTCGCGTCAGCGTGCCGGACTCTTGACTCGACATGAGCACGATCCTTCCTCTGGGCTTGAACGAGTTCTCCGAAAAGTTTCACCTGTACGGAGGAATGCTCCACACGAGGCGCCCGCTTGTCAACTCATGTTCATCACTTCGGCCCGGGGATTCAGCCATGAAGGCCGACGCCACGGACGCGCCGCCGATCCTGGCGCGGCTGAACGCCTATTTTGCCGATTTGCCGCCGGCGCTGGCCCGCGTCGCAAAGCACGTCATCAACTATCCCAGCGAGACGACGACGCTCTCGATCGAGGCGCTGAGCGAGGTGACGGAGAGCGGGCAGGCCAGCATCATCCGGCTGATGCAGATGCTGGGGTTCACCGGGTTCCGGGCCTTCAAGCTGGCGTTGTCGGCGCAGCTCGGCGCGGCCGCCCGCCCGCGCGGCGGCGGCGATCCGATCGACGCCGTGCAGCGGCTGCGCCGCGACATGGTCGAAAGCCTGGACGCGACCGCGGCCCTGGCCGATCGCGCCTGCCTGCACGCCGCGGCGGCGGCCATCGCGGCAAGGCGGCACGTCAACATCTATGCCGGCGGCGTCTCGGCGATGGTGGGCAACATCCTGGCGGCCAAGCTGCTACGCGCCGGGGTGTGGGCGCTGTGCTACGCCGATGCGAATGTCGGCCTGGAGGTGGTGGCGCCGGCTTCACGCAACGCCGTGGCGATAGCCCTCTCGGACAGCGGCGCCACGCCGGAGCCGGTGCGGATGCTCCGCGCCGCCCGCGCCGCCGGTGCGGCCACCGTGGCGATCACCAGCCGCCCGGCCAGCCCGGTGGCGGCCCATGCCGATATCGTGCTGCTGACCGCGCCCATCGCCCGGCCGCCGTCGCGCGGTTTCGTCACCTCCATCGCCGCCCAGGTCTTCGTCGTCCAGTTGCTGGTCGAACAGGTGGGGTCGCTGACGGGCGCCTCGATGGCCTAGCCGCAGCGTTCATCGCGATCGGCGACCTCGGCTGATGGCTGCTGGCGCCTATCGGCCGGGTAGTCCGGTGATGGCTGCCGTTCTACCCTGCGCAGCCCATGCAGCCGCTCGCTCAAGCCCTGGCCCCCTGGCGCGACTTCTACACGCTGCTGGGCGAAGCGTCCGCGACGATGATCGGGCTGCTGTTCGTAGCCGCGTCCGTCGGCTCCGGCATTTTCTCACAGGACCGGCGCGGGCCGCTGCGCATGTTCCTCTCGGCCAGCGTGGTCCAGTTCGCCTGCATCCTGGCCGGCTGCCTGATCGTCCTCGCGCCCCTGCAACGCTGGCAGCCGCTCGGCGGCATGATCCTCGCCTGCGGGGTCTTCGGCGTGGCTTTTTCCGGCCTGGCCTGGCGCGACATGGTGCTTGACGGCCTGGGCGCCAAACTCGATCTGGAAGATCGTTTCTGGTATGCCGCCGCTCCCGCCGCCGCATATCTGTTCGAGACCGGCGTCGGCGCCGCGCTGATGCTGCGGCTGAGCCTTGGATGCGCGGCGCTGGCGGTGGCGATGGGTGCACTGCTGCTGGTCGCCATCCACAACGCCTGGGACATCACCGTCTGGAGCGTCACGCGCCGCCGCGAGTGACCGCGCCTCGTCACCCTCGGCGAAGGCGGAGGATCCACGCCTCGCCCGGTCGCGAGGGCCTGGCGTATTTCACCAGGTGGCGCACCCCCACCATCGCCGCGGCGAGACCCGCCGCCGCCGCGACACACAGCGCCCAGCGCGGGCCGAACCTGCCGGCGACCCAGCCGACCAGCGGCGCGCCCACGGGTGCGCCGCCCGCCCGGCCAGCCTTGATCCAGTCCCGGCAAGCGGGCGTGAGCGACAGGATGGTTTGCCGCCCGTCAGTCGGGTCCGGCCGCGCGAGGGTCGTCACCGTCGCGGGCCGTCGCGCTCCGATCGGACGAGCTGTCACCGGAACGAACCGCGCCGGCGCCGCTCCGTTGCCGCCGCATGGCGCTGCCGCTCGCCCGTTCTCTGGAGCCGATGGAGGCGCACACCGCCGCCGAAATCCCCGACGGGCCGGCCTGGCAGTACGAGCCGAAATGGGATGGGTTCCGCTGCCTGGCGTTTCGCGACGGGGACGAGGCTGGGGACGGGATCGACCTGCGCTCGAAGTCCGGCCAGCCGCTCGGCCGCTATTTCCCGGACATCGTCGCGGCCCTGCGCGGCCTGGATGCGCAGCGGTTCGTGCTGGATGGCGAGCTGGTCGTGCCGGTCGACGGCGTGCCGTCGTTCGAGCATACGCAGCTGCGCCTGCACCCCGCCGCCAGCCGGGTGGAGCGGCTCGCCGCCGAGCATCCGGCCCGCTACGTGCTGTTCGACCTGCTGGTGTCCGATGCCGGCGAGAGCCTGGCGGCCGAGCCGCTGTCGCGCCGGCGTGCGGCGCTGGAGGCGTTCGCCCACCGCTATCCCGTGCCGAACCTGAGCCTGTCGCCCGCCACGCGCGACCGTGCGGCGGCCCAGCATTGGCTCGACGGACGGCAGGCCGGCTGCGACGGCGTGGTGGCCAAGCGGCTGGACGCGCCGTACCGCCCCGGCCTGCGCGACGGCATGGTGAAGGTCAAGCGGGTGCGCAGCGCCGATTGCGTGGTGGGCGGCTTCCGCTATCTGCAACGCGCGCGTCAGGTCGGCTCGCTGCTGCTCGGCCTGTACAACGCGGGCGGGCTGCTCGACCATGTCGGCTTCACCTCCAGCATCGCCCAGGGCGAGCGCGCCGGCCTGACCCGGCGGCTGGAGGCGCTGTCCGGCCCCTCCGCCTTCACCGGCCGCGCGCCCGGCGGGCCGAGCCGGTGGAGTGCGGCCAAGAGCACGCAATGGCAGCCGGTGCGGCCGGAACTGGTCGTGGAGGTCGCCTACGACCAGGTCTCCGGCGGCCGCTTCCGGCACGGCACGCGGCTGCTGCGCTGGCGCCCCGACAAGGCGCCGCGCCAGTGCCGCATGGCGCAGATCGAGCCCGCCCCCTTGCCGGCCGCACCCTGACTGGGGCACTCCGTGGCGCATGGATGCGCCGTCCCCCGCGATTTCGGCCTTCACTCCCCTGGCCACCGAGCGGCTGACCCTGCGGCCGTATCGCGCCGAGGACGCGGGCGCGCTGCACCGGCTCATCAACGATTGGGAGGTGTGCCGCAACCTGGCGCAGGTGGCGTTCCCCTATGCCCGCGCGCAGGCCGACGCCTTCATCGCCCGCGCGGCGGCGGGACTGGCCGAGGGCAGCGCCTACCATCTGGCCATCACCGGCCGCGAGGGCGAGGCGGAGATCCTGGTGGGCGGCGCGTCGCTGCATGTCGACGCCGCGGCGCGCGCGGGGCGCCTGGGCTACTGGGTCGGGCGGCGCTACTGGGGCCACGGCGTCGCCTCGGAGGCCGCCGGCCGGCTGGTGCGCTGGGCGCTGGCCAACCTCGATCTGGACCGGGTGGGCGCGTGCGTCGCCACCGACAATCCCGGCTCGGTCGCGGTGCTGCGCCGCATCGGCTTCCGGCCGATCGCCAGCGGCTGCGAGGAGATGTTCCTGGCGCGCGGCGCCAAGCATCCGGTGTATCGGTTCGAGGCGACCCGCGACAGCCTGGCGCCCGCCGTGCCGACCGCGCCCACCGCGCCGACCGCCCTGGCCGGGACCGCGCCGGCCGCCGATGCGCCCCGCGCGCTGCTGCTGGTCGCCGCCTGCGCCCTGGTCGACGCGGACGGGCGCGTGCTGCTGGCCCGCCGGCCCGAGGGCAAGCGCATGGCCGGCTTGTGGGAGTTTCCGGGCGGCAAGCTGGACCACGGCGAGACCCCGGAGGCGGCGCTGATCCGCGAGCTGCACGAGGAGCTGGGCATCGACATCGCCAAGGCCTGCCTGGCGCCGCTGGCCTTCGCCAGCCATGCCTACGAGCATTTCCACCTGCTGATGCCGCTGTTCCTGTGCCGCCGCTGGAAGGGCACGCCGACCGCGCGGGAGGGCCAGACGCTCGCCTGGGTGCGGCCGGAAAAGCTCGCCGACTATCCCATGCCGGAGGCCGATCGGCCGCTGGTGCCGCTGCTGCGCGATTTTCTGTGAAGGATTGCCCGATGCCCGAGCAGAGCCCGGTCGCGTGCCTGGTGGTGATCGGCAACGAGGTGCTGTCCGGCCGCACCCGCGACGCCAACATCCACTTCCTTGCCGGCAGGCTGGGCGAGATCGGGCTGCCGCTGCGCGAGGTGCGCATCATCCCCGACGTGGCCGCGACCATCATCGGCACCATCAACGAGGTGCGCGCCCGCTACGATGTGGTGTTCACCACCGGCGGTATCGGCCCGACGCATGACGACATCACCGCCGAATGCGTCGCCGCGGCGTTCGGCGTGCCGTGGGAGCCGCACGCCGAGGCGTTCGCCAGGATGGCGGCCCGCTACGCGCCCGGCGAGTTCAACGCCGCCCGGCAGCGCATGGCCACCATGCCGCGCGGGGCGAGGCTGATCGAGAACCCGGTGTCGTTCGCGCCCGGATTCTCCATCGGCAACGTGCATGTGATGGCCGGCGTGCCGCGCATCATGCAGGGAATGTTCGAGAACCTCGCACCCAGCCTGCCGCGCGGCCGCCCGGTCATCTCCCGCGCGGTCCACGCCACCGGCTTGCTGGAGGGGACGGTCGCCGCCGGCCTGTCGGAGATCCAGGCGCGCTATCCGGCGCTGGATCTCGGCAGCTACCCGTATGAGCGGGCGGGCGGCAACGGGGTGGCGATCGTCGCCAAGGGCACCGACGCGGCAGCCGCGGAGGCGGCCATCGCGGAGATCGCGGCGCTGATCGCGCGCATCGGCCGCGCGCCGATCATGGGCGAGCCGGACGCGTAGCTACGGCGCCGCTTCCGTGGCGGTCTGTTCCTCGGGCGTGCGCAGCACCAGCGACAGCGCATGGAGGCCGCCGGAGAACTCCGCGCCGAGCAGGCCGTGGACCGCGCGCGAGCGCGCCAGGCGGGTCTGGCCGCGAAACGCCGGCGAGACCACGGTCACGGTGTAGTGGGTCTGGCCGCCGGGGGCCGCCCCGGCATGGCCGGCGTGTCGGGCGCTGTCGTCCACCACCAGCACCCGTGCGGCGGGCAGCGCCTGGTGCAGGGCGGCGGTGATGCGGGCGGCGCGATCGCTGGCCATCGCGACCAGACTACGCCGAATGCGGGCGTCCGTAACCCCTTTGCAAATGCCGCCCAAAGCCGCATCTATCCGACGATGACCCGACGCCCCACGCGCCCCCGGGCCTATGCGCCCGACCCGGCCGCGCCGGGCCGACCTTGCGAGATGCCCGGCTGCGCCGCGGCCGGCGAGTACCGCGCGCCGAAATCGCGCAAGTCGCTGAACGAGTACCGGTGGTTCTGCCTGGAGCATGTGCGGGCCTACAATGCCGCCTGGGATTTCTATCGCGGCATGTCGCCGGGCGAGATCGAGGCGCAGGTGCGCGCCGACACCTCGTGGCAGCGCCCGACCTGGCCGCTCGGGCGCCTCGGGGCGCGCATCGACGACGCGGCCCTGCGCGACGAATTGGGTGCGCTTGGCGCCCGGTTCGGGGCGCCCCCGCGTGCCCGGGCCGACGACACGCCGACCGAGCTGCGCGAGCCGCTGGCCACCTTGGGACTGGACTGGCCGGTCAGCATGGATGTGCTGAAGCAGCGGTACAAGATGCTGGCCAAGCAGCACCATCCGGATGCCAATGGCGGCGATCGCGCGTCGGAGGAGCGGCTGAAGACCATCAACCTCGCCTATGCCGCCTTGCGCGGGCGGCTGGCGCAAGTTCCGGCGACCGCCGGCGCCGCCGGATAAGACGCTACCCGGAGTCACGGAAGCCGGCGCGGAGCCTCCGCGCCTTTCGCACCGCACCATCGGCGGGCTAGTCTGGCGCCCGCCCGCCACCACAGGATCGCTGGCCTATGAACAAGGTTGCCGCACTGTCCGAAACCCGCCCGCCCGCCGCCGCGTCGCTTGCCCCGGCTTCGCGTGCCGAGGCTTCGTTCGGCCCCCTGCCGGACACCACGGTCGATGCGCGCGACACGTTTGGAGTGGACAGCGACCTGCAAGTGCCGGCGTTCAGCCAGCGCACCGAGCAGGTGCCGGACATCGACACGGCCTATCGCTTCGACCGCGAGACCACGCAGGCGATCCTGGCCGGCTTCGCGTTCAACCGCCGGGTGATGATCCAGGGCTATCACGGCACCGGCAAGAGCACGCATATCGAGCAGGTCGCGGCACGCCTCAACTGGCCGTGCATCCGCATCAACCTGGACAGCCACATCAGCCGCATCGACCTGATCGGCAAGGACGCGATCGTCCTCAAGGACGGCAAGCAGATCACCGAGTTCCGCGAGGGGATTCTTCCCTGGGCGTTGCAGCACCCGTGCGCGCTGGTGTTCGACGAATACGACGCCGGCCGGCCGGACGTGATGTTCGTCATCCAGCGCGTGCTGGAGGTGGAAGGCCGGCTGACCTTGCTGGATCAGAACCGGGTGATCCGCCCGCACCCGTGCTTCCGCCTGTTCTCGACCGCCAACACGGTGGGCCTGGGCGACACCACCGGGCTGTACCACGGCACGCAGCAGATCAATCAGGGCCAGATGGACCGCTGGAACATCGTGGCCACGCTGAATTACCTGCCGCACGCCGAGGAAGTGCAGATCGTCATGGCCAAGATGGGCGTGCCGGCATCCGACACCGCCGAGCGCCGGCGCATCGAGAGCATGGTGGCGCTCGCCGACCTGACCCGCGCCGGCTTCATCAACGGCGACATATCGACGGTGATGAAGTCCGCGCACCGTCATCACCTGGGCCGAGAACGCGAAGATTTTCGGCGGCGACCTCGCCTTCGCATTTCGCGTCACGTTCCTCAACAAGTGCGACGAGGCCGAGCGCAGCACGGTCGCCGAATATTACCAGCGGTGCATGAACGCCGAGGTCGCCACCGGCAACTACGTGCGCCGCGCCGGGTAGTCGGCCCTATGTCCACCACCGGCGCAACGGGGGCGAGCGCCATGAGCGGCGGCGGCAGCAAGGATTTCCGCGCCGAGGATTTCAAGCGCGCCACCACCGGCGCGCTGCGCGCCGTCGCCGGGCAGGCGGATGTGACGGTGGCGTTCCAGCCGGGCCCGTCCGGCCTGTCGGGCAAGCGCGCGCGGCTGCCGCTGCCGACCCGCGCCTTGCCGCCGCCCGAGATGGCCAAGCTGCGCGGTGCCGCCGACAGCGTGGCGCTGCGGCTGCGCCACCACGACGAGGCGATCCACGCGGCCAGGATGCCGCCGCATCGCGAGGCACGCGACGTCTATGACGCGTTGGAGCAGGCGCGGGTGGAGGTGGTCGGCGGCCGGCACATGCACGGCGTGGCGGCCAATCTGCGCGCGCGCCTGGTCGACGAGTGCGAGGCCGAGGGTTTCGACCGCATGACGCGGCGCGACCAGTTGCCGCTGCCGGCGGCCCTCAGCCTGCTGGCGCGCGAGCGGATGAGCGGGCAGGCCAGCCCGCCGGCGATCGCCCGCGTGCTCGACCAGTGGCGCGACACGCTGGGCCAGCCGGCCGACGCGGCGCTGGCGGACATGGCGCGGGTCAGCGCCGACCAGGCCGCGTTCACGCGCGCCGCGCGCCGGCTGCTCGCGGCACTCGATCTCGCCCCGGCCGAGGTCGAGGCCGAGCCGGACGATAGCGAGGAGGGCGAGGAGCAGGGCGAGCAGGCCGGCGAGCAGGACGCAGCCCAGGACGGCGAGGCGCAGGGCGACAGCGAGGGCGACAGCACGCTGGGCGCGCAGCCCGAGCAGATGCAGGGCGAGGCCGCCGACGACCAGGATGGCGACGATGCCCCCGACGACGCCGCCGCCGCCGAGGGCGACGACAAGCCCGGCGGCCCGCAAAAGCGGCGCGATGGGCCGCGGACCGAGGCTGAGGCGCCGTATCGCGCCTTCGCCCGGCAGTTCGACGAGGAGGTGGCGGCCGAGGATCTGTGCGACGCCTCGGAACTGTCGCGCCTGCGCCAGCAGCTCGATCAGCAATTGCAGAACCTGCAGGGCGTGGTCTCCAAGCTGGCCAACCGCTTGCAGCGCAAGCTGATGGCCCAGCAGACCCGCGCCTGGGATTTCGACCTCGACGAGGGAATGCTGGATGCCGGCCGGCTGGCGCGCGTGGTGGTCAATCCGCTGCTGGCGCTGTCCTACAAGCGCGAGCGCGAGACGGATTTCCGCGACACCGTCGTGACCTTGCTGATCGACAATTCCGGCTCCATGCGCGGCCGCCCCATCACCGTGGCCGCCATGTGCGGCGACATCCTGGCGCGCACGCTGGAGCGATGCGCGGTCAAGGTCGAGGTGCTCGGGGTTCACCACGCGCGCCTGGAAGGGCGGGTCGTCGCGCGAGCGATGGGTGGCGGAGGGCAAGCCGCGCAACCCCGGCCGGCTGAACGATCTGCGCCACATCATCTATAAGGCGGCCGACGCGCCGTGGCGGCGGGCGCGGAAGAATCTGGGGCTGATGCTGCGCGAGGGGCTGCTGAAGGAGAACATCGACGGCGAGGCGCTGCTCTGGGCGTATCGCCGGCTGCTCGGCCGCCCGGAGCACCGGCGCATCCTGATGGTCATCAGCGACGGCGCGCCGGTCGATGACAGCACGCTGTCGGTCAATCCTGGCAACTACCTGGAGCGGCACTTGCGGCAGGTGATCGCGGAGATCGAAGGGCGCGACCAGATCGAGCTGATCGCCATCGGCATCGGCCACGACGTGACCCGCTATTATCGCCGCGCGGTGACGATCGTCGACGCCGAGGAGCTCGGCGGCACCATGATGAAGAAGCTGACCGAGCTGTTCGACGAGGACGCGGACCTGGCCTGGGCGCGGGCGAGCGTGGAGCGGGCGGCGCTGGTGGCGTGACCGTGGATCATGCGTCCTCGTCCTCGGTGGGGCGCGGGAGCGTGACGCCGTCGTAGAGGTCGCCCAGCCGGATCGCCTCGATCCCGACCTCCGGCAACGACAGCATCGCGTCGGCGCCGAACAGCAGATGGCCGATCCAATCCTCGCCCTGCCGCGCAAAGACGGTCGCCGCGATGCGCTCCTGTTCGAGCATGACGTAGCGCATGATCGACGGCGTTGCCCGATACTCGACGTTCTTCTCCGTCCGGTCTGTCACGGATGTGCTCTCGGACAGCACCTCGAACACCACGACCGGCTCGCGCACCACGCCCTGCCGGGCGCGAACCGCATCGGCCTGCTCGGTGCACGTGACGCTGGCGTCGGGGTAGCGGATGCGGCCGGCCACCTGCACCTTGGCGTCGCTGTTGTAGGCCCGGCACGGCTTGCCCCGCAGTCCGACACCGAGTGCCACGGTCAGGTTCACCGCAATCGCCGAGTGGCCCAGGGAGCCGCCCGCCATCGCGATCGCCCGGACTCCGTCGAACTCGTAGCGGATCGGCTGACGTTCCTCCCAGGCGAGAAACTCCTCGACTGACATGATTTGCTGTTTCGTTGCGGCGCTCATGGCACACTCCTACCAGAGATGCGCGCGATCCGGCCAGCACGGCTATGTCAAGGAAACCTCGATATGGACGCGGACGATGCCGGCCTGATCGTGCATTCCAGGCATCCCTACAACGCCGAGCCGCCGTTGGACCGGCTCCGCGCCGCCTTCATCACGCCGCAACCGATCTTCTACGTCCGTTCGCACGGAGCGATCCCCCGCTGGATGCCGCCAGCCATATGCTCGGCGTCGACGGCCTGGGAGTCTCGCCACGCCGCCTGACGCTGGCGGAGCTGCAATCCGAGTTCGCGCATCACACCGTCGCCGCGGTCCTGCAATGCGCCGGCAACCGTCGCGCGGATCTGCGCCGGGTCGCCCCGGTGTCCGGCGATCCGTGGGCGCCGGGTGCGATCGGCAACGCCGCGTGGACAGGCGTGCGGCTCGCCGACGTGCTGCGCGCCGCGGCGGCTCGGGATGATGACGCGTTGCATGTGGCGTTCGCCGCCCGCGACGTATGCGAGGTGGAGGGGCGCCGGTTCACCTATGGCGTGTCGATTCCCATGCGCAAGGCGATGTCGCCCGAGGTGCTGCTGGCCTGGGCGATGAACGGCGAGGCGCTGGCGCCGGAGCACGGCCATCCGCTGCGCGTGGTGGTGCCGGGCTTTGCCGGCGTGCGCAGCCCGAAATGGGTCTGCGGCATCACCGTGCAGGACCGTCCTTCCGACAACCCGATGCAGGCCGAGGACTACAAGCTGTTCCCGCCGCATGTGACCAAGGACCGCGCCGATCCGCGGCTGGGCATGACGATCGAGACCATGCCGCTGAACGCGGCGATCTGCGAACCATCGGCCGGCGTGGCGCTGCCGGCGGGCGCGGTGGTCGTGCGGGGCTACGCGATCGCCACCGAACGCGCCATCGCCCGGGTCGACGTGTCCGCCGACGACGGACGGAACTGGGCGCAGGCCGAACTCGAACCCGTGCGGACGACGCGCTGGTGCTGGACTTTCTGGCACGCCTTGATGCACCTGCCGAGGGGCGAGCACGTCCTGGTGGCGCGCGCCTGGGACAGCGCCGGGCAGACGCAGCCGGCGCGGCCCGAGGACACCTGGAACTACAAGGGCTATCTCTGCGCCGCCTGGCATCGCGTGCCGATCCGCGTCACCTGACCTTCCCGAAATGACATAGGCGATGGACATGGAGCATACCGAACCCGTCCCCTACCGCCGCCTCGACGCGCCGGGGGTGCGCGCGTGGCTGGCCGGCGTCGCGGATGTCGCCTCCCGATTGGGCGGCGAGGCGTCCGGCTGGACCATTCGCGAGGTCAGCGACGGCAACCTCAATGTCGTGTGGGTCATCGATGGGCCGGGCGGCTCGGTCTGCGTCAAGCAGGCGATCCCGCACGTGCGCCTGGACGAATCCTGGAAGCTGCCGCTGGACCGGGCCGAGTACGAGGTGGCCTGGATGCGCCAGGTCGGCCCCGCTGTGGGCAGCCGCATCCCGGCGCTGCACCATTACGACCCGGCGCTGTTTGCGATCGTCATGGAGAACCTGACGCCGCACATCATCCTGCGCCAGGGCTTCATCCAGGGCCGCCGCTTCCCGCTCGCCGCCCCCGCCGTCGGGCGTTACGTGGCCGACGCGGCGTTCGCCAGCTCCGACCTGGCCTTGCCGTTCGAGCGGAAGTTCGAGGCGATGGGGCGATTCGCGCGCAACGAGGCGATCCTGCGCATCACCGTCGACCTGGTGCTCACCGACCCGTATCGCGACAGCCCGCGCAACCGCTGGACCCGCCCGTATCTGGACGGGGCGGCGGCCGGGGTGCGCGCCGACGCGGCGCTGAAGGTGGCGGCGGCGCGGCTCGGCCACCGCTTCGTGTCCTGCACGCAGGCGCTGCTGCATGGCGATCTGCATTCCGGCTCGGTGATGGCGACCGAGGACGACACGCGGGTGATCGACGGCGAGTTCGCGCTGTACGGCCCGATCGGCTTCGACCTCGGCGCCTTCATGGGCAATCTGCTGCTGGCCTGGTTCGCGCAGCCCGGCCACGAGACGCGGCTGGGCGAGCGGGCCGGCTATCGCGAGTGGCTGGCCGCCCAGATCCCGGCGTTCTGGGCCGCCTTCGCCGACCGCTTCGTGGAATTGTGGCGCGCCGGCGGGGGCGGGGACGCCTATCCGCCGGCGCTGTTCGCCGATGCGGAGGCGCGGGCCGCGCTGGAGACCGAGCGGACGCGCTTCGTGGCCGAGATCTGGCGCGACGCGCTGGGTTATGCCGGGCTCAAGATGAACCGCCGCATCCTCGGCTACGCCCACGTGGCCGATTTCGAGAGCATCGCCGATCCGCAGCTTCGTGCCGCCTGCGAGCTGCCGGCGCTGCGGCTGGCGCGGCGCCTGATGGTGGAGCCGGAGACGCTCGAACTCGCCCGAGGCGCTGGTGGCCGCCCTACGATCCTGACCGGGGAGGCCGGAGCGCGGCGCCGCGGCCGCGGCCGATCGCCGCTTCGCCGAAGCGCCCGCGCAGCGCCTCGATCGCTTCCTGCCGGGCGATGCGACGCAGGCTGTCGGGGTCGGCGAGGTCCGGCCGGTCGGCGTCCGGCCCGGCGGCCAGCGGCTGCGCGCCAAGGCCGATCAGCCGATAGGCGGTGCCGTCCGCCTCGCGCGCCAGCAGCGCCCGCGCGTGCGCAAACAAGGTATCCGGCAGACGTGTCGGCTGGGCCAGCCGCTGCGCGCGGGTGCGGACGGCAAACCGGCTGTCCTTCAGCTTCAGCACCACCCCTGCGGCAGCCAGGTCGGCTTCGCGCAGGCGCTTGGCGACCTCCTCGGCGCAGCGCCACAGATGCCGCTCCAGTTCGGCGGTGCCGATTAGATCGGTGTCGAACGTGGTCTCGGCGCTGATCGACTTGTCCGACCGCACCGGATCGACCGCGCGCACATCCTCCAGCCGTGCCCGCCGCGCCAGCGCCGGACCGTCGGCGCCGAGTGCTGCCAGGGCCGCGGACCCGTACAGCGCCTGCACCTGGCCGAGCGTCGTGAAGCCTCGCGCCGCCAGCTTGCGCGCCAGCGCCGGCCCGACACCCGGCAGCAGCCGCAGGCTCTCGCCGGCCAGCATCGCGGCGGCCTCGGCTCCCAGCACGCAGAAGCCGCGCGGCTTGTCGCGGCCGGCGGCGATCTTGGCGGTCATGCGGTTGGGGGCCAGGCCGATGGAGACCGTGATGCCGACCTCGCGTTCGACGCTCCGCGCAAACCGGCTCAGCACCGCGGCGGGCGGCGCGCCGTGCAAGGCCTGGGTGCCGCGCAGATCCAGCGCCGCCTCGTCGATCGACAGCGGCTGCACCAGCGGCGTCAGTTGCTGCATCAGGGCGCGGACCTGGCGGGCGGCGGCGAGGTATTTGCGGAAATCGGGGCGGATCACCACCGCGTCGGGGCACGCCTTGAGCGCCTTGAACATCGGCATGGCGCTGCGCACGCCCTGGATGCGCGCGACGTAGCAGGCGGCCGTGACCACCCCGCGCACGCCGCCGCCGACGATCACCGGGCGGGACGCCAGCTCCGGCCGGTCGCGCTTTTCCACGCTGGCGAAAAAGGCGTCGCAGTCGACGTGGGCAATCGCCAGATCCGCCAGTTCTGCATGGCGCAGCACGCGGCCGCCGCCGCAGCCCATGCAGATCCGCCCGATGCCCGGCGGCAGGATCGCGTCGCAGTCGCGGCAGAGGCCTACGGCTTCGGCCACATCCAGGCGGCTCCGCGCACGCCCGACGAATCGCCGTGCTTGTTCTTCACCACCGGCGTGTTCACGAAATCCGAGAAGACGTGCTTCTTCATTACCTTCGGCACCTCGGAATACAGGTGCTCCATGTTCGACAACCCGCCGCCCAGCACGATCACGTCGGGGTCGAGCAGGTTGGTGATGACCGCGAGTCCGCGCCCCAGCCGGTCGGCGTGGCGGGCCAGCGCGTCGATCGCGCGCTGCTCGCCGGCGGCGGCGCGGGCCGGGATGGTGCTGGCGTCGCGCGCGTCGGGGCCGTCGCAATCCATCGCCAGCGCGGTGCCGGAGATATAGCGCTCCAGGCAGTTGTGCTGGCCGCACCAGCAGGCCGGGCCGGGGATTTCGGCGTGGCTCGGCCAGGGCAGCGGGATGTGGCCCCACTCGCCGGCGATCTTGTGCGGCCCCTCGATGAACTTGCCGTCGATCACGATGCCGCCGCCGCAGCCGGTGCCGATGATGACGCCGAACACCACCTTGTAGCCGACGCCGGCGCCGTCCGAGGCCTCGGACAGCGCAAAGCAGTTGGCGTCGTTGCCCACCCGCACGTCGCGGCCCAGCGCCGCGGCCAGGTCGCGGTCGAACGGATGGCCGTTGAGCGCGATCGAATTGGCGTTCTTTACCAGCCCGGTCGCCGGGCTGATGACGCCGGGGATGCCGACGCCGACGCTGGCCCGCCCGCCCAGCGCCTTTTCGGCGCCCAGCACCAGATCGGTGATGGCATGGATCGTGTCGGGATAGAGCGGCG
Source organism: uncultured Pseudomonadota bacterium (assembly GCA_963758455.1). GTDB lineage: Bacteria > Pseudomonadota > Alphaproteobacteria > Acetobacterales > Acetobacteraceae > CAVRQM01. The sequence goes on from CAVWVK010000002.1 coordinate 978,146, forward strand.
GCGTGGCCACCCGCATCCGATGGGTGAACGCCCCATCCGGGCCGAGCGTGACGACCTCGATCTTGGTGCCCCCGAGGTCGACGCCGAGGCGGAAATCATATGGCTGGCTGCTCGTTGGCATGGCGACACCTTGCCGTGAACCGCCGCCTTGCTCAAGCCTGGCTTGCCCAAGCGGGGCCTCGGGGCGACATTGCGGGCCATGAGCGAAACCTTGCTGGACGTCAAAGGCATGGCCTGCCCGCTGCCGGTGCTGCGCGCCAACCGGGCGCTGCGCGCGCTGGCGCCGGGCGAGCGGCTGCGCGTGCTGGCCACCGATCGTGCCGCCATCGCCGATTTCCAGGCGTTCTGCCGCGAGACCGGCCACGCGCTGATCGCCTGGAGCGAGGATGGCGGCACGCTGTCGTTCATCATCCGCAAGAAGGCCGATGCGGCATGAATGTGGCCCTGTTCACGCACCCGGCCTGCCTGGAGCACGATCCCGGCCCGTTCCACCCGGAAAGCCCGGCGCGGCTGCGGCGCGTGCTGCAAGCACTGGACGGCCCCGAGTTCGCGGCGCTGGACCGCCGCGAGGCGCCGCTGGCGACCGAGGAGCAGCTTCGGCTGGTGCATGACGAAAGATATGTCTCGGACATACTTTCTTTGTCGGCGATGGCGGATCTGGTGGCGCTGGATGCGGATACCCTGGTCGGACCGGGCAGTGTCGCCGCGGCCCGGCATGGGGTGGGCGGCGCCGTCGCCGCGGTCGACGCGGTGATGAGCGGGGCCGCCGAGCGCGCCTTCGTCGCCACGCGCCCGCCGGGCCATCATGCCGAGCGGGCGCGGGCGATGGGCTTCTGCCTGTTCGCCTCGGCCGCGATCGCCGCGCGCCACGCGCAGGCGCGCTGGGGATTGCGCCGGGTGGCGGTGGTGGATTTCGACGTGCATCACGGCAACGGCACGCAGGATGCGTTCTGGGACGCGCCGGAGCTGTTCTACGGCTCCTCGCACCAGTTCCCCTGCTTTCCAGGCAGCGGGGCGGCGGACGAGACCGGGGCCTCGGGCAACGTGGTCAACGCGCCGCTGCCGCCGGGGACCGGAGGCGCCCGCTTCCTGGCGGCGTGGACGAACATCATCCTGCCGGCGCTGGACGCCTTCGCGCCGGAATTGTTGATCGTCTCGGCCGGATTCGACGCGCACGCGGCGGACCCGCTGGCGCAACTGCAACTGCGCACCGAGGATTACGGAATATTGACCGCCTCGCTGGTGGCGCGCGCCCGCCAGCTTTGCGCCGGCCGCATCGTGTCGGTGCTGGAGGGCGGCTACAACCTTGACGCGCTAGGCGAAAGTTGCGCGCTGCACGTCCGCACCCTGTTGCAGAACTGACACAGCGCCGCGGCTTCCGCCCCGTCCGTTACGTCCAAGGGCCAGCGAATTGGCTGTTTCCCGCGTTGTTCGCCCATCTACTCGGGGTGTATGCGCCGCCACGCCTCCCGTGACTCTTTTCTCCGAGCCTGCCATGCCCTCCGCGATGCCGACCGAATCCAACGTCCCGTCCGAGCCCGGCCCGCCCGCGCCCGATCTGTCGGCCCTGTCCTTCGAGGACGCGCTCGGCGAACTGGAGCGCATCGTGCGCGGCCTTGAGGGCGGCCAGCAGCGTCTGGAGGATGCCATCACCGCCTATGAGCGCGGCTCGGCGCTGCGGCGGCACTGCGAGGCAAAGCTGCGCGAGGCCGAGATGCGGGTGGAACGGATCGTCGCCGGCGGCGATGGCAAGCCACGCCTGGCGGACAAGCCGCTCGCGATAGGCCCGGCGGCAAGCGACCTGGACGAGGAGATCCCGTTTTGAACGCACCGGCCATCGCCTATGCCGCCGCCAAGCCGGCCACCCCGCTGCTGGACCGGGTGCGCGTGCCATCGGACCTGCGCAACTTCTCGGTCGAGCAGCTTCGCGAGCTGGCCGACGAGTTGCGCGCCGAGACCATCGACGCGGTGAGCACCACCGGCGGGCACCTGGGCGCGTCGCTGGGCGTGGTCGAGCTGACGGTGGCCATCCACGCGGTGTTCGACACGCCCGCCGACCGGCTGATCTGGGATGTCGGCCATCAGTGCTATCCGCACAAGATCCTGACCGGCCGGCGCGAGCGCATCCGCACCCTGCGCATGGGCGGCGGCCTGTCCGGCTTCACCCGCCGCGTCGAGAGCGAGTATGACCCGTTCGGCGCCGCGCACAGCTCCACCTCGATCTCTGCCGGGCTGGGCATGGCGGTGGCGCGCGACCTGCTGGGCCATGACAACCATGTGATCGCGGTGATCGGCGACGGCGCCATGAGCGCCGGCATGGCGTATGAGGCGATGAACAACGCCGGCGCGCTGCGCTCGCGGCTGGTGGTGATCCTCAACGACAACGACATGTCGATAGCTCCGCCGGTGGGCGCGATGAGCGCCTATCTGTCGCGGCTGATGTCCTCGCACAGCTTCCTCAGCCTGCGCGAGTCGGCGGCGCGCATGGCGCGGCGGTTTCCGCGCACCATCGAGCGCACCGCGCGGCGCGCCGAGGAATACGCGCGCGGAATGCTGACCGGCGGCACGCTGTTCGAGGAACTGGGCTTTTATTATCTCGGCCCGATCGACGGGCACAACCTGGACCACCTGCTGCCGGTGCTGCGCAACGTGCGCGACGCCGACGATCCGGGGCCGATCCTGCTGCACGTCACGACCCAGAAGGGCCGCGGCTACGCGCCGGCCGAGGCCGCCGCCGACAAGCTGCACGCCGTCTCGAAGTTCAACGTGCTGACCGGCGAGCAGCAGGCGCCGCCGCCCGGGCCGCCGAGCTACACCAGCGTGTTCGCCGACGCGCTGATCGCCGAGGCGGAGGCCGACCCGCGCATCGTGGCGATCACCGCGGCCATGCCCAGCGGCACCGGCCTGGACCGTTTCGCCCGCGCGTTCCCGAAGCGCTGCTTCGACGTGGGCATCGCCGAGCAGCACGCCGTGACCTTCGCGGCCGGCATGGCGACCGAGGGCATGGCGCCGTTCTGCGCCATCTACAGCACGTTCCTGCAACGCGCCTACGACCAGGTGGTGCATGACGTGGCGATCCAGTCGCTGCCGGTGCGCTTCGCGATCGACCGCGCGGGGCTGGTGGGGGCGGACGGGGCCACCCATGCCGGCAGCTTCGACCTCGCCTATCTCGGCTGCCTGCCCGGCATGGTCATCATGGCGCCGTCCGACGAGGTGGAGCTGACGCACATGGTCGCGACCGCGGCCACGATCGGCGACCGGCCCTCGGCGGTGCGCTATCCGCGCGGTTCCGGCATGGGCGAGCGCGTGGTGGGCGAGCGGCCGCAGCGCGGCACGGTGCTGAAGCTGGGGCGCGGCCGCGTGCTGCGCGAAGGCTCCGACGTGGCGATCCTGACGCTGGGGCCGCGGCTGTACGACGCGCTGGCCGCCGCCGACACGCTGGCAGCGCGAGGGCATCGGCGCCACGGTCGCCGATGCCCGATTCGCCAAGCCGCTCGACGCGGCGCTGGTCGAGCGTCTGGCGCGCCATCATGCCGCGCTGGTGGTGGTCGAGGAAGGCAGCGGCGGCGGGTTCGGCGCCGCGGTGATGCAGCATCTGGCCTGGCGCGGGCTGCTCGACGGCGGCGCTGCGGGTGCGGCCGATGGCGCTGCCGGACCGCTTCCTCGACCACGATTCGCCGGCCAAGCAACTGATCGCCGCGGGTCTGTCGGCGAACGATATCGTGACTACCGCCCGCGCCGCCCTCGGGCGTTAGGCGGCCATGAGGTGGTGGCTATCCCGCCGCGCCGTGCTGGCCGGTTCCGTAGTCCTGCTGCCGCTGCCGGTGATGGCGCAGGTCCCGGCGGCGGCGGTCGTCGCCGCCATCGTGGCGCTGGACAACGCGCTGATCGGCGTGATGAAGGCGGGCCGCGCGACCCCGTTCTCGCAACGGGCGGCGACCTTGGCGCCGGTGATCCAGCGCAGCTTCGCGCTCGACGCGATCCTGCGGGCCAGCGTCGGGCCGCGCTTCGCGAGCCTTTCGCCGGCCGATCAGAGCGCCCTGCTGGTCGCCTTCACCAACTATACGGTGGCCAGCTACGCGGCGAATTTCGACAGCTATTCCGGCGAGCGGTTCACCGTCTCTCCGCAAACCCGCGCGGTCGGCGCCGAACAGGTGGTTCAGACGCAGCTTGTGCCGGCGCGCGGCGAGCCCACGCGGCTGGATTACGTGATGCGCCAGGGACCGGCCGGCTGGCAGGCGGTGGACGTGCTGGTCGATGGCTCGATCAGCCGTGTCGCGGTGCAACGTTCGGATTTCCGAGCCTGCTGGAGGGGGGCGGCGTCAGGCAATTGATCCAGTCGCTCGACGCCAAGGCTGCGCGGTTGGCCAATGGCGACAAATCCTGATACGTTCGGCCTCGCAATGATCCTGCTGGCTTGCGTCGCCGCGCTGCTGTCCCTGCTGGGGCTTGCCCAGGGGCTTGCGGGCTATCTGCTGGTGCGGCGGTTCGGCGGGCGGCCGGGGCCGGCAGCGGCCGCGTCGGGCTGGCGGTGACGGTGCTGAAGCCGCTGTTCGGCGCCGAGCCGATGCTGGAACAGGCGCTGGCCAGTCTGTGCGCGCAGGATTATCCGGCGTTTCAGGTGGTGTTCGGCGTGCAGGATCCGGCCGATCCCGCCGTGGCGGTGGTGCGGCGCATCCAGGCCCGCTTCCCGCAATGCGACATCGCCCTGGTGGTCGATCCGACGCCGCATGGCCGCAACCGCAAGGTCGGCAACCTCATCAACATGATGGCGGCGGCGCGCCACGACGTGCTGGTGATCGCCGACAGCGACGTTCATGCCGCGCCGGACTATCTGACCCGCATCGTGGCGGCGCTGGAGCCGGCCGGGGATCGGTCTGGTGACGACGCTGTATGCCGGTCTGCCGTCGTCGCGTTCATTGGCCGGGGCGCTCGGGGCCACCAACATAACCCACGCCTTCCTGCCGGGCGCGCTGATGGCGCGGGCGCTTGGGCGGCAGGACTGCCTGGGCGCCACGATGGCGCTGCGGCGCGAGACGCTGGAGGCGATCGGCGGCTTTCGCGCGCTGGTGCATGACCTGGCCGACGACGCGGTGCTGGGGCGGCTGGTGCGCCGGCAGGGCTTCGCGGTGGGGCTTGCCGACGACGGTGCCGGCGACGACGGTGCCGGAGACCGGGCTGGCGCCGCTGCTGAGCCACGAACTGCGCTGGTCGCGCACCATCCTGTCGCTGGCGCCGGTCGGGTTCGTGCTCTCGGCGGTGCAATATCCCCTGGCCTGGGCGCTGCTATGCCTCGCGTTCAGCAGCGGCCAGGAATGGGCCTGGGCGATATTCCTCGCCGCCTGGGCGGCGAGGGCGCTGTTCGGGCGCGGCATCGACCGCAGGCTGGCGCTGTCCGGGCGCGGGCTGGCCGGCGCGGCGCCGATCTGGTGGTTGCCGCTGCGCGACGTGCTGTCCATCAGCATCATGCTGGCGAGCTATGCGTCCGACCAGGTGCAATGGCGCGGGCAGGTGCTGAACGCCGGGGCGATGACGCCCCATATGGGGCCGGTGGATGCCGTTGGGGACTGAATGCCGATGATGAAAACGCTGTTCCTGCAACCGCCGAGCCTGGACGGGTTCGACGGCGGCGCCGGCTCCCGGTATCAGGCGAAGCGCGAGATCAAGAGCTTCTGGTATCCGACCTGGCTGGCGCAGCCCGCGGCGCTGGTGCCCGGCAGCAAGCTGATCGACGCGCCGCCGGCGCGCACGTCGCTGGCGAGCGTGACCGCGCGGGCGCGCGATTTTGAACTGTGCGTGATCCACACCTCGACGCCGTCGTTTGCATCGGACGCCCGGGTAGCCCGCGCGCTGAAGGACGCCAACCCGGCGCTCAAGATCGGCTTCGTGGGGGCGAAGGTCGCGGTGCAGCCGGCCGAGAGCCTGGCGCAAGGCGGAGCGATCGATTTCGTCGCTCGCAACGAGTTCGACTTCACCATCAAGGAGGTCGCCGAGGGCCGCGAGCTGTCCGCCATCGACGGCATCAGCTTTCGCGACGCGGCGGGCAACATCGTCCACAACCGCGACCGGGCGATGCTGCACGACATGGACCAGTTGCCGTTCGTGACCGAGGTGTACAAGCGCGACCTGCGCATCGAGGACTACTTCATCGGCTACCTGATGCATCCCTACGTGTCGCTGTACACCGGCCGCGGCTGCAAGAGCCGCTGCACCTTCTGCCTGTGGCCGCAGACGGTGGGCGGGCACCAGTACCGAGTGCGCAGCCCCGGGCACGTCGCCGAGGAAATCCGGCTCGCCCGCTCGTATTTTCCGCAGGTGCGCGAGTTCTTCTTCGACGACGACACGTTTACCGACAACCTGCCGCGCGCGGAGGCGATCGCGCGCGAGCTGGGGCGCATGGGCGTCGTCTGGAGCTGCAACGCCAAGGCGAACGTGCCGCGCGAGACCCTGAAGGTGTTGCGCGACAACGGGCTGCGGCTGCTGCTGGTCGGCTACGAAAGCGGCAACCAGCAGATCCTGTACAACATCAAGAAGGGGATGCGGATCGAGGTCGCGAAGCAGTTCACGCGCGATTGTCACGAGCTGGGCATCAGGATCCACGGCACCTTCATCCTCGGCCTGCCGGGCGAGACGAAGGAGACGATCCAGGAGACGATCCGCTTCGCCACCGAGATCAACCCGCACACCATGCAGGTGTCGCTGGCCGCGCCCTATCCGGGGACGTTCCTGTACAAGCAGGCGGTCGAAAATGGCTGGCTGGACGCGGAGCACGCCGACCTGATCGACGAGCACGGCATCCAGGTGGCACCGCTGCATTATCCGCACCTGTCGCACACCGAGATGTTCGACAGCGTGGAGACGTTCTACCGGAAGTTCTATTTCCGGGCGCCGAAGATCGCCTCCATCGTCGGCGAGATGGTGCGCAGCCCGCAGATGATGAAGCGCCGTCTGCGCGAGGGCGTGGAGTTCTTCCAGTTCCTGCGCGAGCGGCATCGCGAGGCGGCGTAAGAGCACCGCCGCCGCGCCGCGCCCCTCACCCCGGCCCTCTCCCAGAGGGAGAGGGTGCAGCGCCTCTCCCTCTCCCTCCGGGAGAGGGCCGGGGTGAGGGGTGCGGGAGAACGCTGCCCGCTGCTTATGCCCGGTACATGCGGTTCCACGCGTCCAGCGCCGCGATCTTGTAGGCTTCGGCCAGGGTCGGGTAGTTGAACGTGTTCTCGATGAAATAATCCAGCGTGCCGCCGAGGTTCAGCACCGCCTGGCCGATATGGATGAGCTCGGTCGCCCCCTCGCCGACGATATGCACGCCCAGCAGCCGCCGCGTGTCGAGCGCGAAGATCATCTTCATCATGCCCGCGTGCAGCCCCATGATGTGCCCGCGCGAGGTCTCGCGGAAGCGCGCGATGCCGCAGTCGTAGGGGATGTTGCGCTGCTTCACCTCCTCCTCGCTCATCCCGACGGTGGAGATCTCCGGCACGGCATAGATGCCGTACGGGAAGAACTCCGGCGCCGGCGGCAGCGGGATGCCGAAGGCATGGCAGGCGGCGATGCGGCCCTGCTCCATCGAGGTGGAGGCGAGGCTTGGGAAGCCGATCACGTCGCCGGCTGCGTAGATGTGCGGCGCCGTGGTCTGGAAGGTCTTGGGGTCGACCTTCACCCGGCCGCGCTCGTCGAAGGCGATGCCGCACGCCTCGAGGTTCAGCGCGTCGGTGACGCCCACGCGCCCGGCGGCGATACAGCAGCATCTCCGAGCGCACCCGCCGCCCGCTGGCCAGGATCGTGACCGGATGATCGTGTTCCATCACGATGCGTTCGACCTTGGAGCCGAAGCGAATGGTCATGCCGCGGTCGCGGAGCTGATGCAGGAAATCGTCGACCAGCTCGTGGTCGACGAAATCCAGGAAGGTCGAGCGCGGCTCGACCAGCGTCACGGCGACGTCGAGCGCGCTGAAGATGGTCGCGTACTCGACGCCGATGACGCCGGCGCCGATCACCGTGAGGCTGCGCGGCAGATGCTTGAGGTCGATGATCTCGTCGCTGTCCAGCACCCGGACGCCGTCGAACGGCACGTCCTTCGGCCGGTGCGGGCGGGTGCCGACGGCGATCAGGAACTTCTCGCCCTCGAAGATCCGCGTCTCGCCGCTCTCGGCCGTGACCGAGATGCGGTGCGGGTCGAGGAATATCGCCGTGCCGCTGGCTTGTGCCACGCCGTTGCGGGCGAACTGGTGTTCCAGCATGTCGACCTCGTGATCGAGGGTCATGTGCAGGCGGGCCATCGAGATCCCCCGCCGTGATGTCCTTCTTGGCCCGGAAGGCGCGTCCGTAGAAGCCGCGCTCGCGCCAGCCGGACAGGTTGAGCACCGTCTCGCGCAGGGTTTTCGAGGGGATGGTGCCGGTATGGACCGAGACGCCGCCGACGCGCCGGCCTTTTTCGACCACCAGCACCCGCTTGCCGAGCTTGGCCGCCTGGATGGCCGCACGCCGCCCCGACGGGCCGCTGCCGACCACGATGAAGTCGTAGGCGGCGATGGTCGCCGTCGCCGGCGCCAGCGCCTCGAGCAGGCGCTTCGCCGCTGGGTCGTCGAGCCGTGCATGGTCCTGCGTGGCCATTGCCGCACCTCGTCGGATGAGCGGCCACCTATAGCAGCAAGACGTGAGCCGGGGGTGAAGTGGATGACCTGCAACGGGCCATGCCGACCGCCCCGCCGGCGCGGCCCGTTGTCAGCGATCGGGCGGCCACAGCGCGGGCGACCGCTTTATCCGCTGCATGTAGCTGACCGCCATGACGCCATCGGGCGCGTAGCTGCCGACCACCAGGACCGCGCGGCCCACGACCGGCACGGCGATCTCGCTGTTGCTACGGGCGGTCGCGATGTCGGCGTGCAGCAGCGTGCCGGTGCGCTCGCGAATGGTGAGCACCGACTGGTCGATGCGCACGATCCGCCCGGAGATGGCGTGCTGGCCAGGTGCCAGGGCCAGGATGGAGGAGGCGGCTTGCGCGATGGCGGCGCGGGCGGCCAGCGTGGCCGAGCGCGCCGCGGGCGGCTCGGGATTGCCCAGGCCGAAGATCGCCAGTTCGCTGTCGCTCGCGACATAGACGTGCCCGTTGGCCACCGTGGGCACGGTGTTCGCGTTGCCGCCCGTGTTGGGCCAGGTGCCGGCCACCGCCGAGTAAATTATCGTGCCGTTGCTGGGATCGACCGCGTAGAGCGCCACGTCCGCTGGATTGCTGTCCGTCGGGCGGCCGACCGCCCAGATCACGGCGCTGCCGGGCAGCGTGCCGTTTGACGAGACGCTGGTGAAGAACCCCGGGTCCTGTCCGGAGGTGATGGGCACGGACAGTTCCTGCGACAGCGCGGCCGGACTGGAGCTGGAGGTTTGCAGCAGCCAGGTCTCGATAGTGGCGCCGCCGCTGGTGACGACTCTGCCCACCCCGTCGGATCCGACGAAGTAGGATGGCCCGCACCAGCATTGGCCGACGGAGTAGGTGCCCAGCGGCGGGTCGATCAGGTGGGTTCGATCCAGCAGATAGAGCTGGCCGTCCTTGCCCGCCGCGACCACCAGATCCGGCTCCGCCCCTTGTTGCGTGGGCAGCAGCATGACGCCGCCGGAGCCGAAATCGAGGTCGTTCTGCTCCAGGCTCACTTCATTGGAGGGCGTGAAATGGCTGAGCGCGCGCGACAGGTTGGCGGCCATCTCCACCAGGCTCTCGGACAGGTTAGTCAACACATTGTAGGTCGTGCCGCTGTAGTCCGAGTTGCCGGTGGTGAAATAGATGGGCGCCCCCGACTTGGCCGTGGCCGGCCCGGATCCGGCCATCCAGATGGAGGACAGGAAGAAATTGTTCGGCGAGGTCGCCAACTGGTTCGTCAATTTGTTGCTGGCCAGCGGGGCGAGGGTCAGCGCGTTCCAGCCAAGCAGCCAGCCACGCGACTGGTTCGCGTTGATGTCGCAGTAGCTCGCGAAGCCCGCGTAGACGGTGCCGCCGGACAGCAGAAGCGCCGCGCGCTGGCGGCTTGCCGTGGGGTCGAGGTTGAACGTCGAGCCGTCGCTCAGCGTGTGCGACGCGGTAACGACGACGGGCTGCACCAGGTCCTGCAGGGTGCCGAGGCCGAGCGCATGGAGCCGAAACACCGGCGCCCCGTTCTCGAACGTGTCGACGATCACATACAGCGCCTGATTGGGGATCGAGATCACCGGGGTGGAATCGACGCCGATGCTCGGCGCGTTGTTATAGCATTGGCCGGGCAGCGCGGATTGCGGCACCGGCTTGCCGAAATTGTTGCTCAGCAGGATCGCGCCGGTCGTGCCGTCGATGGCGTAGACCGTGTCGTTCGCGGTCGCGACATAGACCACGGAGGCTATCTTCTGACCGGCGATCACCTGATTTTTCACGACCAGCGGCTGGGTGTCCACCTGGCCGTCGAGAATGACCGATTGCTGCAAGGTGAACTGGCCGCCGCCGACATTTGCCGCGGTCAGCACCGTCTCGTGGGGGTTCCACCCGGTTCGCAGCGTGTCGTTGTGGCGGGTCAGCACCGATTGCGCGCCGGCCGCGCTGGGCGCGCCGGCCATCCACAGGGCGGCGGCCGCCAGGACGGCGAGACGGCGGTATAACTCGGGCGAGGCGAGTGTCGCCACCGTGGCGATCACCAAACGAAAAAGTGACCTCATCAGGCTGGTCTCCAAGCCGGAAACGGCAGCCCGTGAAGTGCAAAATGACGGCCACTCAACAAAATCAGCGAGTTAGGCGCTCACGACGAAAGGAGCGTCAAAGTTTTCGACACCAAGGTTGCATCTGGCCGTGTTGCGAGGGGCCGAGGGTGACAAGCCGCGCTATCCGGCGCTTTATGGGCTGTTCAAGGCGAAGGCCCTACATGCCTGAGGCGGCGCGGCGCATGCGGACTTTCATTTGGAGCCCCGTCCGTTAGTGCGCGTCGTGGTCCTCGGATCGGGAATCCTGGGTGCCAGCACAGCGTATCATCTCGCGCGCCGCGGCGCCGAGGTCGTGGTGGTGGATCAGGCACATCCCGGGCAGGCAACGGCCGCCGGCGCCGGCATCATCGATGCCTGGTCGCGCGGCGAGGTCGACGACTTTTTCCGGATCGCATCGCTCGGGGCGCGGGTCCTATCCGGCGCTGCTTGACATGCTTGCGGAAGATGGCGAGAGCGACACGGGCCATCGGAAGGTCGGGTCCCTCTCGGTTGCGCCGTTGTCTGCCGATCTGCTGGGCGTTGGAACAGCGCATCCGGACGTGCGCGGCGGCCGAGCCGCAAGTCGGCGTCGTGACACGGCTGACCGACGCCGAAGCACGCGCGTCGTTTCCACCGCTCAGACACGGGCTTTTTGCGATTCATCTCAGCGGCGCGGCGCGGGTCGATGGTGGTCTGCTTGCCGCATCGCTCTGCCGCGCCGCGACGAAGCGTGGCGCGGTGCAACTGCGCGGCCGGGGCGAGCTGATGCTGCGGGGCGATCGCGTCGTCGGCGTTCGCCTCGCGGATTGTGTCGTGGAGGCGGACGCGGTCGTTGTGACGGCTGGTGCCTGGGCCCCGGAGATCCTCGCGCCCATCGGCATCGACCTGCCAGTCGAGCCACAGAGGGGCCAGATCGTGCATCTGCGCCTGCCGGAAGGCGACACGAGCGCCTGGCCGATCGTCCGCCCGTTGAGCGCGCATTATCTTCTCGCCTTCGAGCAGTCGCGCATCGTGGTCGGGGCTACCCGCGAGACCGGGTCCGGCTTCGACTATCGGGTAACCGCCGGCGGACAGGCCGAGGTGCTTAATGCGGCGCTGGACGTTGCTCCTGGCCTTGCCGACGCAAGCATCGTCGAAACCCGGATCGGGTTCCGACCTGTCGGACCCGACACAAGGCCCTGGATCGCCGGTGTGCGTGGCATAGAGGGCCTGCTGGTCGGAAACGGCCTGGGTCCGTCCGGGCTGACCATTGGTCCCGTTGCCGGCCACCTCCTCGCAGAGCGCGCGCTCGCGCCGGAGGCGCCGACAGATCCGGCCCTGCGGTCCAGCATCCATGATTGGATCGAGCCGAGGCGGTGAAGCCGGCGCTTCAGACCGATGCCGATTTGATCGGCCGCCGCCGATCGGCCAGACCTGCCGAGGCAGGCCGGCCGATCCCTGTTCGCGTACGCTACTGCACCGTGATGCTGCTCGGCGCCGACGGGATGCCGTTGGCCACCACTTGCAGCGTGCTGGCCCCGGTCTCGATGCCGGCCGGCACGTCGAAGTAAGTCCAGACCAGCATCGTGCCCGTTGCCACGGCCATCGTGCTGTGATTGTACGTGCGGGCATAGACTACGTCGCCCGTCGCGGTGTTGGTAATCCGAACGAGCGGGTAGTTGGTGGCGCACTGGAACTCGTCGCCATAGGCGCAGGCCTGCGAGAGCCCATTGAACTGCGCTCCGGAGACCTTGTAGGTGCCCCCCGCCGCGATGGTGCTGGGCACGCTGCTGATGGTGGGCGCCCAGGCCGGGTTGGAACTGGTGTTGGCCGGGGTAAAGAGCTGTTCGCTGTAGCCCATCGCCAGCACCTGGCCGCTCGGCAGCGGCAGGAGGCTGGCGCCGGCCTCGACCCCGACCGACAGCGGCGCGAAGTTGGTGCCGTCGAACTCATAGAGATGCGCCTGCGGATAGGCCTGCGCCTGCTGTGGCGCCGCGCCCTGCGCCGGTGCCTGCATGAGCTGCTCCGCCTGCTGGCGCTTTTCCAGGATTCCCGACATCTGCATTGTCTCGGTCGTGTAGAACTGGTCGCCCTCGACGAGCACATTCCCGTTTGGTTCCAGAACGCCGAAATTGTCTCCCGCCTGATCGCCCAACTGGAAGTCGGGGCCGGCGGTCCAGGTGCCGGTGTAGCCCGGGCCCGGATGGAAGATGGCGGTGTGCCCTTCCTTCTGGTGATAGGCCAGGGCGCCGGTTGCGAACACGGTGCCGTCGGGCCGCAGGACAGCGGGCCCGATCTCGCCCGGCGGGTTGTAGATGAGCTTGCCGTGGTCGTACGGGATGCAACACGCGGAAGGCGGCGCCCGAAGGGATTGTGGTGTCTTGCCTTCGTTGATCCAGTGGTAGCTGCTTATGGTGCCTGGAATGAGGCGTTCGGTGTTCGGCGAGTTCGACACGTCGGCGGTAAGGATCGAGCCGTCCGGGAGCAGGGTCCAGCCTTCTTCGGCATTGATGTCGTTCTTCTCGCTCATCAGTTCGCCGTACTGCACCCAGGTGAAGAACCTTGGATCGAGTGCTACGGCGCGCTTGGTGACCTTCTGCCCCACCAGCAAATTGCCCCCTGGCAGCACTGTGGTGGGCGAATCGCCGAAGAACAGGAAGCCGCCTTTGCCGTCGAACGGGAGAGGCGGCGTGACCGGCATCCAGGCGTTGTTGAAGGGATTATAGACGCTACTCTGGTTCGTCAGGGTGAAGGTGAAACTGTTGCCGGTGTACTCGCCTCCGATCAGCGCCAGGCGACCGTCGCGCAGCACGGCGCCTCCGCCGGCATAGGGTTCATAGGCGGTCCTGACAAGCTGGCCGCCCACGACCTTGTACGTCACAGCGTCCGGTAGCCGCGACCATGTGCCGTTCAGGTAGCTGCCCGTCTTGTCCGGGGTCAGCTTGTACCAGTGGCTCAGGCTGCCGTTGGGGTTGCCGTACGTTGTTCCGTTGAGCGTCAGGGTCTGGTTGGACCCCTGGACCATGGCGGTGCCGTCGGTCATCAGGAGGCCGTAGATGGGAATCTCCGGCATCTGATTCTGTGAGTGTCTGGATGGTCTGGGCATGTGTAGCCGCGGTTGAGGCGAGCAGAGCCGCTGCCAGGGCGGCACCTTGCTTTATGCACATTTTGAGTCCTCCCTTGCGATTTTTTGCCGCAGTCTGCGGTTCGCAGCGTGTGGCAAAGCGCGCTGCGACCTCGGGCCCAGGTCCTGCCCTCCTCGGAGTGCAAAACGAAGGTACGATCCTATACGACAGGCATCACGAGGAAAGAGCATGAAAGCAAAGGCGCAACGGATCACCTTTCGATGAGCTTATGATGCTCTCGCGGCGCGACCTGAAAGGTCTACCGGCTCCGCATCCTCACCCGCCGCGCGTACTCCCCACGGCCACGGCCAGGATGATGATTACGCCCCGCGCGATAAGCTGCTGGCTGTATTCGAGGTTCATCAGGATCAGGCCGTTGTTGATGAGTCCGATCATCAGCGCCCCGACAATCGACCCCGCGACCGTTCCCTTGCCGCCGAACAGGCTGGTGCCGCCAAGCACCGCGGCAGCGATCACCGATAGCTCGTCGCCCTGGCCAAGCTGGAATCGTCCGGTATGGAGCCGGCCCGCATACAGCATACCCGCCAACGCCGCGCTGCTCGCCGAAGCGATCAGGACGTAGCGCTTGATCGCCTTGGTATCGACGCCGCTGTAGCGCGCCGAGATGACACCGCCGCCGGTCGCCAGCACCTTCCGCCCGAAGCTCGTCTTGCGCAGGACCACATGACCGAGCACGGCCACGGCCGCCATCCACAGCAGCAGGCTCGGCACGGCCCCGAGATTGCCGGATCCGAACGTCGTGGTGTAGGTTCGATCCATGATCGGAATGGCAGCGGAGTTGCTGACCCACATCGCCGTTCCGCTGGCAATGCCCATCATCGCCAGCGTTACCAGGAATGACGGGATGCCGACTACCGTGGTGAGGAGGGCGTTGATCCCGCCGACCACGAGACCGGTCACGAGGCCAGCCGCGATCCCCGCCGCCGTTCCGAAGGCATTGATGCTCATCGCCGTCATCACGGACACGAAGCCTGCAAGCGCGCCCACGGACAGGTCGATCTCACCCGCGCACAGAACGAACGTCATGGCGGTGGCCATGATCGCGATGATCGCCGTCTGGCGCACGATGTTCAGCAGATTGAACGGGTCGAGAAACCCGCGGTCGCGAAGCGTCAGCGCAAACACCAGAAAGATCACGATGAAGCCGCCATAGACGACGTATTGCCGCCACTCGCCAAGCGTGGTGGCGAGGTTGCCCGCGCCGTCGGCGCTGACCCGCGACCTGACTCCGACCCCTTCAGACATTCGCCCGGACTTCCTGAATCGCCAGTTCAAGTCCTTTCTCCATCTCCGAGATCTGCTCGCCGCCGCCTGCGCCCTCGCTCGCCCAGCCGTCGACTTCCTCGCGCCGGATCTCGCGCACCAGCCGTCCGGCGCGCATGATCAGGATCCTGTCGCTCGCCGCGAGCAGTTCGGCGAGTTCCGACGAAATCATGATGATGCCCCTGCCGGCGTCGGCCAGCGCCCGGATCAGCTCGACGATCTCGGCCTTGCTGCCGATATCGACGCCGGCGGTCGGTTCGTCGAGAATCAGGATGTCGGGTTCCGCGGCCAGCCATTTGGCGATGACGATTTTCTGCTGATTGCCCCCCGACAGTGTCCGCGCCGGATCGCGCACCGGCCCGGTCTTGACCCGCAACCGCTCGATGAGGCTGGCCGCCAGGGCGCGGGCCTTGCGATCATCGACGAACCCGCCGCGCGAGAGCCGGTCGATCGTCGGCAGGCAGATGTTGCTGAAGATGCTGTGTTCGAGGATCAGCCCCTCGGTGCGGCGGTCCTCCGGGATCATGGCGATGCCAGCCTCGATCCTGCCGCGCGCCGACGCTTTGCGCAGCGTCTTGCCACGCACCACAATCTCGCCAGAGGTGATCGGATCGATCCCGGCCAGCACGCGCGCGAGCTCGCTGCGCCCTGACCCGAGCAGCCCGGCGATTCCGAGAACCTCGCCGGGATGCAGGACCAGCGAGGCGTCGATCGGCCATCGCGGGCCGTGTACACCGCGCATCTCCAGCAAAGGCTCACGGCTGCGATCGACCGCGCGCGGCTTCATCTCGAACCCCCGCACCCGGCGGCCAACGATGTGTTCGATGATCGCGTCGAGCGGCAATCCGGCGAGCGGCCGGGTGATGACGTGGCGGCCGTTGCGCAGGATGGTGACGGTGTCCGCGATCTGCCCGATCTCGTCCATCTTGTGCGAGACATAGATGATCGCGACACCCTGATCGCGCAGGCCGCGCAGGAAGTCGAACAGGTGCGCGACCTCAGCGGTGCTGAGTGCCGAGGTCGGTTCGTCCAGGATCAGGATCCGTGCCTTCTGGGAGATCGCCTTGGCGATCTCCGTCATCTGCTTGTCGCCGGTGCTGAGTTGCTCGACCGGCGTTCGCGGATTGATCGCGACACCAAGCGTTGCGAGGAGTTCGCGGGCCCGGACCACCGCCGCGCGGTCATCCAGAAAGATGCCGCCCGTCTTGGGCTCACGGGTCAGGAAGATGTTCTCCGCGACTGTCAGCGTCGGGATCAGGCTCATCTCCTGGAAGATCATTGCCACTCCGGCCCGGCGTGCCGCCTCGGGCGTGAACTCCGTCATGGCGACGCCAAAGATCTCCACCGTCCCCGCGCTCGGCGGCTGCACGCCGGAGAGGATCTTCAGGATCGTCGATTTCCCGGCGCCGTTGCCACCAAGCAACGCATGGACCGACCCGGATCGGATGGCGAGATCGACGCCCTCAAGGGCGTGGATCCCGCCGAAGGACTTGCTGATGCCGCGCATCCGCACCGCGTCCGTTCCGGGGTCGGGCTCGCTCATGTCGCGACGTCGACCCACGAGGCGCTTTCGCCGGAGGCGATGATGGCGTCCGCGATCAGTTCGATTCGGTAGCCGTCCTCGAAATTCGGACTGGGAGTCGTGCCCTCGACCACCGCTTTCATCAACAAGTAGGTCTCGATGATCTTGGTCTCGCCGTAGCCGATCCCAAGCGCCGGGATCGGCCACAGCCCATCGCCATAGGGATGGGCTGGGCCGGTGTAGATCGTGCGGAAGCCGCGATACTCGGCGGGATCGTCGGCGAACATCACCCGCAGCTCGTCGCGCCGCTCGTAGTTGAAGCAGACCGAGCCCTGGGTGCCGTGGATCTCGAAGGTGAGATAGTTGTTGCGCCCATACGCATTGCGGGTCGCCTCGATCGAACCGACCGCGCCGCTGGCGAAACGGAGCAGCGTCATCATCTCGTCGTCGACATCGACCGGCGCCTTTCGGCGCATCCGTCCGCCGATCAGCGGCACCCAGCTTGTCGATGCTTCCCGACTGGCGCGGGCGTTCGGCGATATAGGTCTTCGTCACCGCGTTGACCCCGACGATTTCGCCGACCAGGTAACGAGCCATGTCGATCACGTGCGTGCCGATGTCGCCCACCGCCCCCGATCCGGCCACCTGCTTCTGGAAGCGCCAGGAGAGCGGGGAGTTCGGGTCGGCGGACCAGTCCTGCAGATAGGTGCCGCGGAAGTTCAGGACCGTGCCGATCCGGCCATCTCCGATAAGCTTGCGCGCCAGCGCCACCGCCGGCGTATGGCGGTAGTTGAACGCGACCATGTGCACGATTCCGGCGGCGCGCACGGCGTCCAGCATCCGCCTGGCTTCCTCGCCGGTGCGCGCCAGCGGCTTCTCGCAGATGACGTGCTTGCCCGCCGCCGCCGCCGCGATCGCGATTTCCGCGTGGCTGTCGTTGGGAGTGACGATATCGACGATGTCGACATCGTTGCTTTCGACCAGTTCCCGCCAGTCTCGCGCGGCCACCTCGAAGCCGAAGCGGCTGCGCGCCTCCTCGGCCTGTGCCGGGGTCAGATCAGCGACCATCTTGCGAACCGGAATGGCCGGGGCGGGCCAGAAGAACA
This sequence comes from uncultured Pseudomonadota bacterium, assembly GCA_963758455.1. Taxonomy (GTDB): domain Bacteria; phylum Pseudomonadota; class Alphaproteobacteria; order Acetobacterales; family Acetobacteraceae; genus CAVRQM01. The sequence continues at coordinate 995,854 of CAVWVK010000002.1, forward strand.
TCGGCATAGCCGCATAGCCGAGCGCGTGCGCCTTGCCCATGAAACCGCCGCCGACCATGCCGACGTTGAGATGCTTCATCTGTGCCACGGTCCTCTCCGTCTAGGATTTCATCGCTTGCTGGAGGAGTTTTGGCGCGGGCGCGTGATAGACCGTCTGCCAGGCATCGAGCAGGTTCTCGCGCGTCACCGGCAGTGCGGGCCATGCGACATAAGCAGGCGCCGATTTCCCAAGCAGCCCGTATCCGGCGAGCTTGGCTTCCGTGACGCCCTGATCGAACGGCCGCTGCGCACCAAGCCCCACGATGAACTCCTTCTGCGCCATGTCGATGCCGACATTCTCGCCCAGGTCGCAGTTGGTGATTGCCAGATCGGTCTTGCCGGCGGTCCTGGCGGCCGAGACCACACCCTCGGCCGGCACGTCCCACACCGCCCAGATGCCGTCGAGCCGCGGATGCGACGTCAACATCGCCCCCGCGACCCTTTCGGCTTCGCCTGAAAAGTCCGGCCCACCGACCCCTTGCTCCGCCACGATCTTGATTCCCGGATACTGCGCGAGCGTCGACTTGACGGCGACGTAGCGTTGGCGCGTGACGAAGAAATCGGCCGCGTGATAGACCAGACCGACGGAGCCGTTGCCCTTCAGCGCCTCGACCAGCAGCAGGGCGGCCGCGACCCCATTGCCGTAATTGTCGGCCGAAACCACGCTGACGTAGTTTTTTCCCGGCGTCATGCCGCTCGGCACATTGTCCATGAACACGAGCTTGACGCCCTGCGCCGCCGCCGCCTCGTAGGCGCTGGCGGTCGCGACCGGGTCGACTGGAATGGACACGATAATGCTCGGATGCCGCGCGAGCACGGTCTCGATATCAGAAACCTGGCGGTCGGCCTTGAAGCCGGCGTCGGTGACGGCGATGATGTCGATGCCCATTGCGGAGAATTGCTGCTTCAGCCCGGCGATCTGCGCGCGCGCCCAGTCATTGCCTCCGTAATGCATGACGATGGCGGCGGTCGGCTTCATCGCCCTGATCTTGGCGAGTTCATCCGCGCTCAGCGCGACGTCGCTGGCGGGCGAAGGTTTTTCGCCGTGCGGGCCGGTGCTGAACACCTGGCCCGCCATCGCGGCCAGGGCGGCGGCGGCATCTGCCGCGCGCGCTTTCGTGCCGATCGCCAGGGCGCCGCCGGCGCCGAGTGCGACGGTCCCGAACTCTCGTCGCGTGATGTGCATTGGTTTCGTTCCTCCCTGTTGACCTTATTTGCGCGCCGACGGCGCTCAGGTGGCCGTGGGCGACGGTAATCGTGCCTTGACGAACGAAAAGCCGCGACGGGCGCCCTCCTGGGGATCGGGCCAGCTATCGAGCTCGTTGGTGATCCAGCCGCGGTAGCCGATGTCCATCAGCGCCCGCAGGACAGCCCCATTGTCGCAATCCCCCTCGTCGACCGGCGTGAACGCGAACGGATCGCGCCGCCAGCCCTTGAGATGGACGTAGGAGATGCGGTCGGCGTGTTCGCGCACCATTTCGGCCGGCACGCCGCCCGCCGCGGCGAGGTGGCCCGTATCGGGGCAGAAGCCGATCGACGTCATGCCGAGGACGCGCCGCACCTCGTCCGGCGTCTCCACGATGGTCGAGAGGTGCGGATGGTAATGGGCACGCAGACCCCGTTGCTGGGCGATCGCCGCCACGCGATCGAGGCCGCGGCCGAGCGCGTCGAAATCGCCCGCGGCGAGTCCTGATGCGCGCTTCGCGCCGCCGCCGACCACGAGATGCTCCGCCCCAAGGGCGCGCGCGGCATCGGCGGCGCGGATGATGCGCGCCAGTTCCTCGTCAAGGACCTCGCGGAAGATGAAGTTCGCGCCGCTGTACACGGCAACGAGGTTCAGGCCGGTCGCATCAAGGCTGGCGCGCAGGTCACGAAAGCCGTCCGTCTCTCCGTCAAGGACGTTGCCATCGAACAGTTCGATGCCCTCGTAGCCGACCGCGGCGATCTCGCGCGCCGCCCGGGCCATGTCGCCGAACGTCCGATACGTGAGCTGGGCGATCGAGGTCACGCCGACGGCGCTGCCGCCGAGCGGCCCCCAGCAATTGGCATGATAGGCCAGCCGCCATTGAGTCATGCGCACGCTCCCGACACTGCGGTGTTGATCCTGGAGGACCGGCGCCGGCGCCCGACACGGCCGTGCATGACGGGCTCCGCATCATCGACCTTCCTTGTTGCTTCGGCGCGTTGCGCGCCGCTCGTAGCCCACGCGGGCACTCATCATCAGCACAGGATGGCAGAAGATACAAGGAAATAGCACAAAACTGGAGAGACTTTTGGCGATCTACGGCGTAACGCTCGCGGTGCCGTCGTTGTGAGCCAAGGCCACCAGGGACAGCGACGATTTCCAACCCGTCTGCGGGCAGCCCGACCCGGGAATGACAGGGGATAGGGGCGTTGTCCCGCGTATCCTGGCGGGTCTAATGTCGAAAAGAAGCAAAAGTTGGATTTACTTGCCGTGACCGTTGACACGCCCACGACGCGGCGGCGCGCCGGAGTCCGCGGCCCGGCATCCCGGGCAGGCCCGGCGCTGCACGAAGGTCGTACGCGAAGCACCGAGGCCGATCGGCATAGTCTGATGGCGATCCTCGATTTGGTCCAAAGCGGGCGGGCGGCAACACGTCTGGAACTCGAGAAGGCGTCATCCCTGGGCAGGGCGGTCGTCGCTGATCGCGTGGCCGCCCTCACCCGGATCGGCCTTGTCGAAGAGGGCGCGCCGGGTCAGTCAATGGGCGGCCGAGCACCGCGCACGGTCCGCTTCCGCAGCGACGCCGGCAGCATCCTGGTGGCCAACCTCGATCGCTCGACCCTTGGCGTCGGCTTGGCCGACCTCGCCGGGCGCCTCGTCTTCGAGCACCACGAGGCCGCCGACCTAAGCTCCGGCCCCGGCCCGATCATCAGCCGCCTGGGCACGCTGTTTGACTGGGTTCTCGACCAGCATGAGGAAAGGCGAGACCTGTGGGGCATCGGGATGGGTGTCCCGGGCGCTGTCGAGGCGCCGTCCGAGGGCGCTTTCTCACTCCAACGCCTGACGTTCAGCCCGTCTTGGCCAGAGTCGCTGGCGGTCGAGCGCCTGGTGGCCCGGCACCGCTCACCTGTCTGGGTGCGCAGCTCGGTGCAGATGGCGACCATGGGCGAGTTCGGACCGCCGCGCCCGGGGCGCAAGCAGGATATTCTGTTCGTCGATCTGGGAACGGAGATCAGCGCCGGCCTTGTCTCCGCCGGGTCGCTGCACCGCGGCGCACAGGGCATCGCCGGCCAGATCGGCCACATCCGCACTGGCGAAGACAATCGGATCATCTGCCACTGCGGCAATACGGGATGCCTCGAGACGCTCGCGGGCGGCGATGCCATCGCGCGGGCCGCGACGGAGGCGGCCCAGGACGGGCGCAGCCGCCGCCTCGCCGAAACTCTCTCGGCGAACGGCGAGATCGGTGTCGCCGATGTTGGCCTGGCGGCGCATCTGGGCGACGCCGTCGCCGCTGAACTGCTCGTCCGGTGCGGGCGCCTGGTCGGCGTGACGCTGGCGGCGCTGGTCAACGCCTACAACCCCTCGAGCATCATCCTGGGCGGAGAACTCGCCCGGACCGGCGACATCCTGCTCGCGGCGATCCGCGAGGCCGTCTATCGTCACTCGAACCCCTTGGCCACACGCGACCTGCACATCGTCCGATCCAACATGGGCCGCTCGGCCGGACTGGCCGGCGCGGCTCTGACCGTGGTGGGAGAACTCTTCAAGCGGGAACTGCTCGGCGAGTGGATCAGCCAGGGTACACCGATCCGCCATCCCGAAATGCCCGCCTTGCTCGCACGCGCCGATGCGGCGCTGCGCAAGACGGAGCGGCGGCCGTCGCCGCCGGTGCAAGCCGCGAGCGCACGGGCGCCGGGTGCGTAACCTCATGGCCCGTGCGCCGCGTGCCTGCTACGATTTCAGGGAAGAAAGTCGGGCAACGCGGCAAAGCGGAGGGGCCGTTCCATGCAGGGCGCCGATGGCGGCGAGAAGCGCGACGGGCAGGGCCGCGCCACGTCCGCCGATCGGCCCGGGCAGGCCAGCGTGATTCCGATCGCGGGCCTGGGTCCGCACGGGGAACGATCGGCCGCGCCCGACCGACTTATGCTGAGTGACGCAGACATCGCCCGGGCGCGGAATGCCGCGTTCACGGTCGCCGTCGGTACTGCACACCACGCGGAGCGACTGGGCGAGGCAGCACGTCGCGGGCATTGTCACGTCGCTCGGACGCCATGCCGCGATCGTGCTGGAAGTGGTGGACTGCGACTTCAACGCCGAGGCACAGGTTCACGCGCTCGATCAACTCGTCGCGCAAGCTCCTGACGCCATCATCAGCCTGCCGGTCTCCAATACCGCCGTCGCGGAGGCGCACCGGAAGGTATCGGCGGCCGGAATCAAGCTCATCCTGATCGACAATGGCCCGAGCAGCCTGATGCCTGGCTGCGACTATGTCAGCGTGATCTCGGCGGACAATTTCGGCCTTGGCCAGATCGGCGCGCGTCTCCTGGCGCCGTACATTCCGCTTCGCGGCAGCATAGGGATCGTCTCCTACAATTTCGAGTTCTTCGTCGCCGCCCAGCGGGAGATTGCGTTCCGGAAGTGGATGGCGGCACAGCGGCCGGACATCTCTCTCGTGACCGTCAAGTTCAAGGAAATCGAACAGGTCGCCGCGACCGTGGACAGATTGCTCGGCGACCACCCGGAACTCGGCGGTCTGTTCGTGGTGTGGGACACCCCCGCCATCCAAACGCTCGCCGCGCTGCGCGCGCGCGGCAGGGTGCTTCCCGTTACGACGATCGACCTGGGGCTGGACATCGCGATGGCATTGGCTTCGGGAGAGTTCGTGAAGGGCATCGGCGCCCAGCAGCCGTATGACCAGGGGACGACGGTGGCGATCGCGACGATCGCCGCCCTTCTCGGCTTGGACGTCCCCCCTTGGATCGTGCTGCCCGCGCTCGAAGTCACTCGTGAACGGGTCGCGGCCACGTATCAGAGCGTCTGGCACGCTCCGGCGCCGCTGGAGTTGGTCAGCTTGGCCCGCGAGTGACGGCCGCCTGACTGGCCTCGTCTACCTCGGGCGGATGTCTGGTCTAGTTGAGGCGACCCGTGGGCGGCATCTCGTCGGGCGAGTCTGCCGTGGCGCCGCGGACCAGGGACCAGATTTCGTGGTAGAACGCCAGGCCGGCGGCGGTGCGGCGGGCCACGATGCGACGACGATCGTTGGGATCTTGCTGGCGCGACAGCAGATCAAGCCCTGCCAGGTCGTTAACCGTCCGCGTAACGACCGAGCGGGAGATGTGCATCAGTTCGGCCAGGCTGCCGACCGTCTGCACCTCGTCGCTGCCGTAGACGACCATCAGCGTGCTGAGCTGGCGCGTCGTCAGATCGCGCCGGCCGCGCTGGATGAGCGCCAGCAGAGCGTCGCGCAGCACATGCAGCCGCGCGTCTGACGGACCGCGCGCGGGGGCTGACATCACTTCTGGTCTCCTTCGTTCAATTCTTCGTTAGCAGCGCGCCCATCATGTGTCACCACATGCCGCCCAGCCCGCCGCCAGCAGCAACTCGCGTGCCAAGCCAGATAAGCCGGGGAATCCAGTGTCTTAGGTTTTCCGGTCGAAAAGGGGCGTCAAATCTTCCGACATTTCCGCCGCCTGTCTCACGCCGGACCCCAAGCTGACGATCGCCCAAGGTGACGATCGCGACGGTCGGATCACTCGGCGGGTTTCGCGGCGCCCGGCGCGGTCTGCGCCGCCTCGGCTTTGGCCGCGAGGCGGGTGCGCTGCCGCGCCGCCGTGACGGCGAGGCCCACCGCCAGGATCAGCATGGCGCCGTCGAAGATCGGCTCGACGAAGAACGGCGCGCCGAGCTGGTTCAGGCCGGCCACCGTCACCGCCAGCACGGCGACGGCGAGCAGCGTGCCCAGCACGTTGACCCGTCCCGGCTTTACCGACGTCGCCCCGAGCAGGGCCGCGGTGAACGCCGGCAGCAGGTATTCCGGGCCGACCGAACTCTGCCCCACCTCGAGCTGCGATTGCAGCACGACGCCGGCGAACGCGGCCAGCACGCCCGCGCACACGAACGCGCCCGTGACATAACGGCGCGCCGAGATGCCGTTCAGCTCCGCGGTGCGCGGGCTGGCGCCGAGCACGTACAGGTAGCGTCCGGCCGGCAGATATTCGAAGAACGCGAACAGGATGCCGCCAATGGCCGCGACATACAGGGCCGGCAGCGGAACGCCGCCGACCGCACCGGAGATTGCCAGGAAACTGTCGGGCAGCGTCGCCACCACCTGCTGGCCGCCGGTGTACCATTCGTTGATGCCGTAGATCAGCGTGCCGGTGCCGAGCGTCGCGATGAAGCTGTCGATGCCGACGACCGTCACCAGCAATCCATTGGCGAGGCCGACCGCCGCACCCAGCAGCAGCACGATCCCGGCCGCCTCCGGCCACGCCAGCCCGCTGCCCTGCAAGCCGATCACCAGCACCTGCGCGATGCCCAGCAGGAAGCCCACCGACAGATCGAAGTGGTTCGCGGTCATCGGCACGAACACCGCGAGCGCCAGCACCGCCTGCACCGACTTGTTGTTCACGATCGAGCGGAAATTGAAGTAGGTCGGGAAGGTATCCGGCTTCAGCGCCGAGAACACGACCAGCAGCACGACCAGCAGCGCCAGCAGCCCCCAGGTGGAGACGAAGTGCGACAGGCCGCGTCGCTGGCGCGGGCCGTCGTTCATGCCGCCGCCGGCTCCGCCTCGCCCGCGGCAAGCGCGGTGAGGCGGCCCACGGTGATCTCCCGCCGCGGCACCGAGGCCACGACCTGGCCGCGGCTGAACACCAGCGCGCGGTGGGCGATCTTTTCGACCTCCTCGAAATCCGACGAGATCAGCAGCACGGCGATGCCGGCGCGCAGCGCGTCGTTCAGGTCTCGGTAGATCTCCGCCTTGGAGCCGACATCGACGCCGATGGTCGGCTCCTCCAGGATCAGCACGCGGATGCGCGCCTCCATCCAGCGCGCCACCACGACCTTCTGCTGGTTGCCGCCGCTGAGCGTGATGACCGGGCGCGACGGATCGGGCGGTCGCACCGAGAAGCGGGCGAGCGCGCGCGCGGCCACCTGCAACTCGCCCCGGGGCGACACCGGCGAGAACGGCGCGATGCCGCGCGCGCGGGGATTGAGATACAGATTCTCGCGCACCGACATCGCCGCGGCCAAGCCTTCCTCGCCGCGCCGGCTCGACACGAAGCCGATTCCGGCGGCCATCGCCGCCGCCGGCGTCGCGGGCGCGATCATCCGCCCGTCCAGCTCCACCAGCCCGGAGTGCCGCGGCAGCGCCGCGAACAGGGCGCGGCCCACGGCATGATGGCCGGCGCCGCGCAGACCCACCAGCGCCAGCGTCTCCCCGGCCGAGAGCGCGAATGACACCGGCCCGATCAGTCCCGTCTCCTCATGCGGCACCACCACGTCGCGCAACGCCAGCCTCGGCGGAGACGTCGGCTGCACCGGCGCAATCACCGTCTCGGCCACGCCGCGTCCGACGATCTTCAGCACCAGATCCCCCGGCGAGGTCTCGCCCACCGGCGATGTCGCGATGCGTCGCCCGTCACGCAGCACGGTGACGCGATCGGCGATGCGAAACACCTCGTCCAACCGATGCGTGACATAGATGATGCCGATGCCGCCGGCGCGCAGGCGGCGCAGCGTCGCCAGCAGGTGCTCGACGTCCGCCGCCGGCAACGCGGCGGTGGGTTCGTCCAGCACCAGCAGGTCGCACGGCACGGCCAGCGCGCGCGCGATCGCGACGATCGAGCGGTCGGCGGCGGACAGCCCCGCCACCCGGCTGTCCGGGTCGATCCGGCTGCCCATCGCGGCCAGCGCGCGCGCAGCCGCACGGCGGGCGCCGCTCCAGTCGATGAAGCCGAGCCGGCGCGGGTAGCCGGCCTGCACGGCCACGTTCTCGGCCACCGTCATGCTCGCCACCAGGCCAAGATCCTGGTGGATGAAAGCGATCGGCAGATGCCGCGCCGCCGGATCGACCGGCTGCCCACGCCACGCGATCGTGCCGCCGCTGGGCGGGAAGACGCCGGCCAGGATTTTTATCAGCGTCGACTTGCCGGCGCCATTCTGTCCCAGCAACGCATGGATTTCGCCCGCGCGCACATCGAAGTCGAGCGCGTCGAGCGCCAGCGTGGCGGTGAACCGCTTGCTGACGCCGCGCACCGCGAGCAGCGTCGCTTCGGTCATGGCGGCGCTATTGCACGCCCCAGATCTTCAGGTAATGCGCCTTGTAGCCATTGTCCGGCACGAACAGGTTTTGCGGGCCCCCCGCCTGATTGATGTTCTGCGCCGTCACCAGATAGGGCGGCTGGACGAAGCCGCTCGGCGGCGCCTTGTTGAAGGCGCGGTTGAATTCGTCGACCGCCTGGTAGGCCTGCAATTCGATCGGCTCGGACACCGTGACCGTCTGATACTGGTTGCCCTTGCGGATCCGCTCATAGGCGGAGCGGTTGCCGTCCGCGCCGATCAGCTTGGCCTGCGCCGGCGGCACGCCCGAGGCGCGCAGCGACGGGACCGCGAAATCCAGGTCGTTGTCGCCCACCGACGTGATGTAGATCGGCAGCCCGAACCGCTGCACCCAACTGGTCGTCAACTGCGGCATCCGCTGAGCCGCCTCCGAGGCGGGAAAGTTGGCGTAGTCGAGCATCTTGCAGCCGCCGCAGGCCTGGATCGCGTCGCGCGTCGCGGCGGACTTGGTCAGGGCGATCTGGTACTCGTTGTGGGTGATGATGACGACGCGCGCCGTGCCGCGGCTGTCGGCGATCGCCCAGTCGGCCTCGGCCTTGCCGATCTCGCGCGGATCTTCCTGGATGTTCACGAACAGATGCAGGTCCGGCTGCGGCCCCGGCAGCGAGGCCGCGTGCAGCCCGACCACCGTGATCCCCTGCGCGGCCGCGGTGCGGATCGGGCCTTGCAGGCTTTTCGCGTCGGCGAAGATCGCGATGCCGTCCGGCTTCAGCGCGATCGCCTGGTTGAAGCCGGCGACCCAGGTCGCGGGGCTGCCCTTGCCGTCGATCACGGTAAGCTTCCAGCCGAGATGCGCGGCGGCCTGTTTCATGTACAGCCCGTATTCGCGCGAGATGTCGTTCTGCTCGTCGCCCGACAGGTAGACGATCGACTTGCCCTTCTGCGGCGCCGGCGCGGAGGTGGGACCTTGCCAGGTCGTCTGCGGCCCGGCGTAGCGGGCCACGGCGGCCGAGGCCTCGGCCACGACGTCGCCCGCGGCACGGGCGGGGGCGGATGCAAGCATCGCGGATGCAAGCAGCGCCGTGGCGGCGACGCTGGCCACGTGGCCGGAGCGGTGACGCATATCGTTCTCTCCCTGAGCGCGGCGCCTTGGCGCGCCGTTCCTGCGCCCGAACGATGGGTCGGGTCTTCCGGCGACTTCAAGCGAAACTTCGCATCGCTCCAAAAATATCCTTCACCCGCCCGCGACGAGCGTGGGCGGCCGCCGTCATTTGTCGCCCGACTTCGATGGAGCGGGCTTGAGCGAAGGCCGCTGCTGCGCGGCCGGGGCGCCGGCGACCGGCTTCTTGGCCTTCGGCTTCTTCACCTCGCGGTTGCTCCGCTTCTGTCCCTTCGCCATCGCGCCATCCCCCTGTTCGATTTCCCCACCTTGGCATAGCCCATCTTCGCGAGCGAGCGAACCTGTCGTTTGAGGGCTGGCCGGGCATCGACATGCCGTCGATCCGGGACCCCGTGACGGATTCGCGACAAACGCCGTCGTATCCGTGGCGAACCGCCACGCACGAGACGCTCTACGCCTGGGGCACGGCGGGTACGCAGAAGCGGCCTGGAGGATGCGGATGGATATGGTCCAAGGGTCGGCGCCGAGCGGCGCGATGCGAGGCGACGAGCGCGAGGGCCGGCACGCGCCGGATTGGGCCGGGGCGGGGCTGCGCGACCACGAGCGGCAGATCGACATGCCGGGCCTGCGGGCCTACCGGTTGGCGCGGCTGCAAGCGGAGCTGCGCCGGCGCGACTACGGAGCGGCGATCCTCACCGACGCCATGAACATCCGCTACGCCACCGGCAGCCGCAACATGGCCGTGTGGACCGCGCATTCGCCCGCCCGGTACTGCTTCGTCCCCGCGCAGGGCCGCGCCATCCTGTTCGACTTCCACAACTGCGAGCATCTCGCCGAAGGGCTGGAGGCGATCGCGGAGGTGCGTCACGGCGCGTCGTTCTATTTCTTCGGCGCCGGCAGCCAGGTGCGGGAAAAGGCGACCCGCTGGGCGCAGGTCATGCTGGATCTGCTTTCCACCCACGCCGGGAGCAACCGGCGGGTCGCAGTCGATCGCCTGGACCCGCCCGGCACGCTCGCCCTCGCGTCCCTCGGCGTCGAGATCCATGACGGTCAGGAGCCGTGCGAGATCGCCCGCAGCGTGAAGTCGGAGGACGAGCTCGCCTGCATCGTGCAGTCGGTCGCGGTGTGCGAGGCGGGAATGGCGCGGATGCGCGAGGTGCTGCGCCCCGGCATGACCGAGAACGAGCTTTGGGCGCAGTTGCACGAGACCAACATCAGGCTCGGCGGGGAGTGGATCGAATGCCGGCTGTTGGCATCCGGCGAGCGCACCAACCCGTGGTTCCAGGAGAGCAGCGACCGCATCATCCGACCGGGAGACCTGGTGAGCTTCGACACCGACCTGATCGGGCCGTTCGGATACTGCGCCGACATCTCGCGCACCTATTTCTGCGGCCCCGGCCGGCCCAGCGCGGAGCAGCGGAGGCTGTACGGCCTGGCTCTGGAGCAGATCCACTACAACCTCGATCATGTGCTCAAGCCCGGCCTGACGTTTGACGAGATCGCGGACAAGGCGTGGCCGATCCCCGAGCCGTATCAAAAGAACCGCTATTCGTGCATCCTGCACGGCGTCGGTTTCTGCGATGAATGGCCGCATGTGGCGCATCGGCAGGACCGCGAGGCTGGCGGCTATGACGGAATGCTGGCGCCCGGCATGACGGTGTGCGTGGAGAGCTTCATCGGCGCCGAGGGCGGACGCGAGGGCGTGAAGCTGGAGCAGCAGGTACTGATAACCGATCGGGGCTACAAGTTGCTCTCGACGTTTCCGTTCGAGGAATCGCTGATGGCGTGATGCGGGGCGCTGACTATGCGGCGCCGCCGGGCGCGGCTCTCGCCTCCTCAATGACGGATTAGCGACAAACACTGTCGCATACGTGGCCATTGCCGGCCTTCGGGACGCTTTAGGCATTGGGGGCGGCCGGCCAATGCAAAAACCTGTGATCGAGCGCGGCAGTCATACGTGGAGGAGATCCACGAATTAGATTTTCGCCTCCAGGCAGCCGGTATGCAGAATCCAGCCCTGGGGGAGGCAAATGGATACGGTCCGGTTCATATACCAGAACTTTGGGCTGATCCTGGTCCTCACGCTCCAGCATATCGAAATCGTGGGAGTTGCCGTCAGCCTCGCGATCCTGACGGGCGTGCCGATCGGCATCGCGATCACGCTCAACCAGCGGCTAGCCGACGGCGTGCTCTATGCGGCCGCGATCATCATGACCATTCCGTCCATCGCGCTGTTCGGCGTCATGATTCCGATCCTGTCGACGGTCGGGCAAGGCATCGGCTATGTTCCCGCGGTGATCGCGGTGCTGCTCTACTCGCAGTTGCCGATCATTCGCAACACCTACACGGCCATCACCAATATCGACCCGGCGCTGCGCGAGGCCGCGCGCGGCATGGGCATGAAATCGTTGCAGCGGCTTCGGCGCGTCGAGATCCCGCTCGCCGTGCCGGTCATCATGGCGGGAGTTCGGATCGCGGTCGTCATCAATATCGGTGTCACCGCAATCGCCGCCTATATCGGCGCGGGCGGCCTCGGCACGCTTATCAGCCAGGGCATCTCGCAAACCGATCCCCGGCAACTGATCGCGGGGGCGCTGGCGGTCAGCGTGCTGGCGGTGCTCGCCGATTATGGCCTGCTCTGGGTGCAGCGTCGCCTGACCCCCGCGGGGCTGCGGATCTGAGTCGGATGGAAAGGGGGCTCGCGACATGATTACGCTGGAGAATCTTACCAAGGTCTTCGAGACGCCGGCCGGCCCGTTCATCGCGGCCGACCACATCAACATGCACGTGCCGGAAGGCGATATCTGCATCCTGCTCGGGCCGTCGGGCTGCGGCAAGACCACCACGCTGAAGATGGTCAACCGGCTGGTCCAGAAAAGTTCCGGCAAGATTCTGGTCGGCGGGCGCGACACGGACGAGCTCGACCCGGTCGCCGTGCGCCGGACTATGGGGTACGTCATCCAGCAGATCGGCCTGTTTCCCAACATGACCGTGGAGGACAACATCTGCGTCGTGCCGCGCTTGCTGAAGTGGGACGACGCCAAGGCCAAAAAGCGCGCGGCCGAGCTGCTGGAGATGCTGGCGCTGGATCCGGCGATCTTTCTCAAGCGCTATCCGCGCCAGCTTTCGGGCGGCCAGCAGCAGCGCGTCGGCGTCGCGCGGGCGCTGGCGGCGGACCCGCCGGTGATGATTATGGACGAGCCGTTCGGCGCGGTCGATCCGATCAACCGCGAGGTCATCCAGGACGAGTTCCTGCGAATGCAGGCGAACCTGCGCAAGACCGTCCTGTTCGTGAGCCACGACATCGACGAGGCGGTGAAGATGGGCCAGTGGATCGCGCTGTTTCGCGCAGGCAGGCTCGAGCAGTTCGACACGCCCGACAACGTCCTGGCGCATCCGGCCAACCGCTTCGTCGCCGATTTCGTCGGCACCGACCGGGCGCTCAAGCGGCTGCGCCTGATCCATGTGCGCACGGCCATGCACGCCGAGGCGCCGTCGGTGCTGGGCGAGGACACGCTGGACCGCGCCGCTCAACTCATGAGAGACCACGACCACGAGCATATCGTGCTGACCGACGAACCGGGACGGCCGATCGGGCAACTCGGTCTCGGCGACATTGAGGGGCGCCGCGGCTCCTGCGCGGAGTACGCCCGGACTCTTCCGGTCACGGTGGCGCCGGACGACGACCTGCGCACGGCGGTGTCGCAGATGTTCACCCACGATGTCACCTGGCTGGCCTGCGTCGATGCGGACGGGCGGTTCATAGGCTACGTCACGCAGCGCGGCATCACGCATCTTCTGGGCGAGACCTATCGCGCCGCGGCGGCCGCTGAACAGCGCGCGCCGTCGATCGAGCGTGCCGTCAACTGATGGCCGCGTTGACCCGACCGCGCGGGCCGGCCTCGATCCGGTCGCTCCCGGGCATCAGGGCGATGCTGCGTCGGCCCGGCAGGCTGACCTCGATCCTGCCGTTGCTGGGCATCATTGTCGTCGTTGTGCTGCTGCTGGAGGCGACGGGGCTGGCCGGCGACATCCTCGATCACTGGGGAGACATCGTCTATCTCGGGCAGCAGCACATCGAGCTGGTGGCGATCTCCGGGGGGCTGGCCATCCTGGTCGGCGTGTCGCTCGGCATCGTCCTGAGCCGCCCATCGCTGCGCGGGGCGGCGGACAGCGTGATGCAGGTGCTCAACGTGGGCACCACGGTGCCCACCCTGGCGGTGCTGGCGCTTTCCATGAGCTTTCTCGGCATCGGCCCCGTGCCCGCCATCTTTGCGCTGTGGGTGGCGACGCTGCTGCCGATCGTGCGCAACACCTATGTCGGACTGGTGGAGGTGCCGCGCCACCTCATCGAGTCGGCGACCGGCATGGGAATGCGCCCGCGCGAGATCCTGGTGCGCGTCGAGATCCCCAACGCGCTCTGGGTGATGTTCGCCGGAATCCGCACGGCCATCACCATCAATGTCGGCACCGTGCCACTGGCCTTCCTGATCGGCGGCGGCGGGCTCGGCCAGCTCATCTTCACCGGCATCGCCCTGGACGAACCCGGAACCATGCTTTCAGGTGCCATTCCCACGGCGATCCTGGCAATCATTGCGGATTACCTGATCGCAACGATCGCCCGCGTCGTGGTGTCACGCGGCATCACGCCCGAGGAATAACCTTGTCCCAACGCACTTGGAGAACGGCCATGCAAAGAAGAACGCTGCTTACCTTTACCGCCGCCACCGCGCTCACGTCCGTCGCGGGCGTGCAGGCCTTCGCGGCGGGCAAGACGATCGTCGTCGGCGGAAAGGACTTCACCGAGCAACTGCTCATGGCGACGATGACGGCGGACTTGCTGAAGGCTCATGGCTTCAATGTCGACGTGCGCGACGACATGGGAAGCACGGTCCTGCGCCACGCAATGGAGAACGGCCAGATCGATGTGTACCTGGGAGTACACGGGAACCTCGCTGATCGTCTACAACAAGATCAAGAAGCACATGTCTGCGCAGGAGTTGGTACGACACGGTGAAGGCGCTGGACGCGAAGAAGGGCATCGTGTGGCTCAACCCATCGCGGGCGAATAACACCTACGCCCTGGCCATGAACAAGGCCGATGCTGATAAGCTCAACATCCACAGCATCAGCGACCTGGCGAAGGTCATCAACGGCGGCAAGAAACTGACCTTCGCGTGCGACGCCGAGTTCGCCGGACGGCCGGACGGCCTGGCGCCGATGGAAAAGGTCTACGGCTTCGCGTTCGGCCGGCCGAACGTCAAGCTCATGGATACCGGGATCACCTACCAGGCGCTGCAAAACCATCAGGTGGACGTGGCCCTGGTGTTTTCCACGGACGGGCGCATCCCCGCGTTCAATTTCGTCGTGCTGCAGGACAACAAGGACTTCTTCCCGGCCTATGCTTTGACTCCGGTGGTGCGCAAGCCGGTTCTGGACGCCAACCCGACCTTGGCCGGCCTGCTGAACGGGCTGTCGGCCAAACTCGACGACGCGACGATGGCCAGGCTGAACGCGTCGGTGGACGTCGACAAGAAGTCGCTCGAGTCCGTGGCGTCCGGCTTTCTCAAGTCGCAGAGCCTGATTTAAGGCGAAGCGCGCGGGAGCCAGGCGCCGGCTCCCGCGCGCGCGACGGCTATACAGCTAACCTCGCAGCCGCTCACGACCCGTTGCGGGCGTGCAGGCGCAGTTCCGACGGCGGCATACCGTAGAACCGGCGGAACCATTGCGAGAAATGCGATGTGGAGGTGAATCCCGAGGCCACCGCGACCTCCAGGATCCGCCGGTCGGAGTAGATCAGCAGCTCGCGCGCGCGGTCCACCCGCAAGGCCACGTAGTAGCGCGCGGGCGTCATCTTCGTATAGCGCAAGAACATCCGCTCCAACTGGCGCGGGCTGACGCAAGCGAACTCCGCGAGGGCGTAAATCGGTATCGGGTCTTCCAGGTGCGCCGTCATGGTCGCGATCACGCGGCGCAGTGCCGCCGGCAGGCTTGCCTGGTGGCCCAACCGGCCGCCGCGCTGCTCGTCCGCCGCGTCGCGGATGCGCTCGTGGTGGAACTGGTTGGCCACGCGCTGCGCAAACTGCCGGCCGTGGCGGTCGGCGATCAAATGCAGCATCAGGTCCATCGCGGCGGTGCCGCCGGAGCAGGTGAGGCGGTCGCGGTCTATCTCATAGAGCTTGTCGGTGCAGTCGAGATCGGGGAACTCCTCCTGAAAGGCCGGACGGTTCTCCCAGTGGATCGTGCAGCGGTAGCCGGCGAGCAGCCCGGCGCGCGCCAGCATGTAGGCGCCGGTCGAGAGCGAGCCGAGTGCCACGCCGAGCCGGCTGGCGCGTCGCAGCGCCGCGAGATGCGCCCGCTCGGCCGCCGACTGGACCCGCAGGCCGCCGCAGACGAACAGGGTGTCGGCACCCTCCAGCGCATCGGCCAGCGGCTGCGTGGCGAGCATGATGCCGTTGGACGCGGCCACCGCGCCGCCCTCCAGGCTGGCGAGCGGCCAGCGATAGGCCTCGTGCCCCAACAGGCGATTGAGCGAGCGCAACGGCTCGATCGCCGAGGCCAGGCTCATCATCGACAGGCCCTCGAGGAGCAGGAACGCGAAGGTCTCCGGCGAGCGCGCGGCCGTGCCGGCCATCCCGAGGCTCTCCTGTCCTGTTGCCGGCGCGCGGGCGACGATCGCCGCGCGCCGGCCGCAGGATTGCGGCATTCGGTCAGGAGAGCAACCGGCAGCCGGTCGCGAACAATCAGGCGAGCGCCATCGCCTCCAGCGGGCACGAATTGCTCGCCGGCGACATGGCGCTGCATCTGCTCGCAATACCATTCGACGAACTTGATGACGCCCGCCTCCAGGGCCGGCGAATACGGACCCGGCTGGTAGCCGGCGGAGTTGACGCCGAGCTGGTTGCGCTTGACCAGGGCGGCGTCCTGCTGGTTCGTCTCGTCCCAGACCTTGGTGAGGTTCTTCAGGTCGTAGTCCCGCCCCTCGACCGCGTCGCGATCCACCAGCCATGTCGTGCTGACCAGCGTGCGCAGCGGGTCGATCGGCAGCATTCGCACCGTTATGGCATAGTCGCCGAGCGCATGGTTGTAGACGGTCGGGTAATGCACCCAGCGCAGCGAGCCGATGTCGTTGTGCGGCACCTCGCCCAGCAGGCGCGCGACGGCGGGCTTGCCGTCCATGGTGGTGGACACCGCGCCCTTGGTGAAGGGCAGGCGTGAAGCGCGGTAGTCCGGCCCCTCGGCGATGTGGCTTGGCAGCCCCTCGGCCTCGCGCCGTTCACAGAATGCCTTGACCTCGGCTGCCTCCTGCGGGTCGTCGAAATTGTAGATGTCGAGGAACGTGCGCATCAGCTCGCGATGGCTGGTGGCGCAGTGATAGCACTCGCGCGAGTTCTCCATCATCAGCTTCCAGTTGCCCTCGACCACCAGGTGGTCCTTGTGGGCGACGCGCGTGCGATCGAGCCGGTGCGGCGCCAGCAGCGGCGCGATGTCGCGCGCGTACGGCGCGAAGTCCGGCGGGTCGTCGGCCATGCAGACATAGATCGTGCCGCAGACGGTGCGCACCTGCACCGGTCTTCAGCGAATGCGCGGCGAGGTCGAAATCCGTCGGCATGTACATCGCCGACGCGAGGGTGCCGTCGAGCCGGTAGGTCCAGCGATGGTACGGGCAGGTCAGCATCTTCGCCTGGCCGTGCTCGGCGTCGCAAATCCGCGAGCCGCGATGGCGGCAGGTGTTGAAGAAGCCGCGCAGCGCGCCGTCCGCGCCGCGCACCACGATGATCGAGGTCGAGCCGACGGAAACGGTCAGGTACTGTCCCGCCTGCTGCACCTCGCAGGTGCAGCCCACGAACAGCCATCGGCGCTCGAAGATCGCTTCCATGTCGAGCGCGAAGATCGCCGGATCGTTATAGAAGCGGCCGGGCAGCGAGTGGTCTCGCGGGCGGTTCCGCAGCAGCGTCGCCATCTCGGAACGACTTGTCATGGCTGGTCCTCCTGTCCTGGTCACGCGCCCGCGAGGCGCTGTTCCGCGGTGGTCGCCGTGGTCCGCCAGCCTTGCCGGGCGATCCAGTCCGCCTCCAGCCTGGCGAAGCGGGAAAGCGCGAAGGTGCCGATGTCGGCGAAGCCGCACGCGCCGGCGACCACCAGTTCGGCGATGGCCCGCCCGCTGGCCGGCGAGAGGCCGAAGCCGACGCTGGACATCGTGGCGACGATGGCGTTGCGCGCGGTCGGCAGCCGGTCGATCACCGGGCGGCCATCCGGCGTGTTCTCGATGATGCCGGCCCAACTGCGAATGATACGGGCATGGCCGGCTTTCGGCAGGAGTTGCCCGAGGCGCGCCGCGATGTTGCGCATCAGCGGCGTGCTCGACCGGGGGGGCACCAGGTTGCCCTCGAAATCCAGCCATTCATGCGGGCCGCCGCCATAGGCCAGGTTGCCGCGCAGGGTCTGGCGGCCGTACAGGCCGTTGCCATCCACGCCGCCGACCGGCATCAGCGGCAGCGGCTCGGTCACGACCATCTCCGCCCGCGCCGGCGCCATCGGCACTTCGCTGCCGAGCCGCCGCGACAACAGCCCGGTCTGCGGGCCGGCCGCCAGCACCAGCGTCTCGCACCCCAGCACGCCCCGGCTGGTGCGCACGCCCGTCACCCGCTCGCCCGAGACCTCAAATCCCTCGACCGTCGTATGTTGCAGCAGCCGGCCGCCGTGGTCCTGCATGGCCCAGGCGTACGCTTGCACCGTCCTATGCGGATTGGCATGGCCGCCGAAACGATAGAGATAGCCGCCCGCGATGCCGTCGCCCGCCAGCGGCACCAGGTCGCGCGCCTGCCGGGCGTCCAGCACCTCGGAGGCGAAGCCTTGCCGGGCGGCGTTCTCCACCGCGCGGCGGTAGAGCACCATCTGCTCCTCGGTGAAGGCGAGGCGGATGCGCCCGGAGCGGAACTCGGTGGGATAGCCGAGCAGCTCGTCCATCAGCGGCCACAGGCGCTGCTCCTCGCGGAACAGCGGGCTGAAATGATGCGAGCAGCCGCCGCCGTTGCGCCCCGACGCCTCCCAGCCGACGAGTCCCTTGTCGACCACCAGCACGTCGATGCCCTGCCGCGCCAGCCACCATCCGGCGCTGAGGCCGGTGACGCCGCCGCCGATGATTACCACCGCGGCGCCGCGCGGGGTCTCCGCTGGCCCGGACTCTCGCCGCGTCGTGCTCATTCGCTTGCCACCTGCTCGTCCGCGTCCCGGCCGGCGGCGGTGTACGGCCCGTGGATGTCCCAGTACGGCCGGTACCTGCGACGCCATGCCGAACCAGGTGTCCCAGTGCGCCGCCATTTCCGCGGTCTCCTGACCTTGCCCGGCCAGGCGCAGCGGCAGCGGGCGCACTGGCGCGCGATAGGAGGCGAGCGGGATCGCACCCAATTCCATGCCGCTGCCCAGCGCCAGCAGAGCCGCGACCTGCTCACGGCAGCGGCGCCCCTGGCACAGTCCCATCCCGGCGCGGGTCAGCCGCTTCACCTGATCCGGATTGGGCGGGCCTTCGCCCAGCAGGGAGCGCAGGTCGCGGTCGTTGCGCCGGTCCGCGGCCCAGCCGAGATAGCGGGGCGGCCGCACTTCGAGGATCTCGCGCGCCGTCACCTCCTCGCAACGGCACACATGCGGCTCGCCCGCGGCTTCCACGACGCCGGCGCGCACCCAGGCGAGGCGATATGCCGCGAGGTCGTAGCTGACCTGGGGCGGCAAGGCGGGCGCCGTCGCGTCCTGCGCGGCCAACCCACGCGAGGCGGCGGCATCGGCGGCGGCGCGCCGGCCCTCGGCGCGGGCGATGTCCGCCGACAGCGACTTGTCCGGCCAGATCCCGGCGCAATCGCCCACCGCGTAGACCTCGGCGATCGAGCTGCGCTGTGCCGCATCCAGCACCGGGGCGTAGCCGCCGCGCTCCGGCCGGAACGCAATGCGGCATCCCGCCGCGTCCAGCAGCTCCACGACCGGGACCGTGCCAACGCCGAGCAGGATCGTGTCGCAGGCCAGGACCTGCTCGGTGCCGGCAACCGGGCGCCCGTTGGCGGCGACCTGCGCCACGATCAACAACTCGACGCCTTCCAGGCCGCCGCGTGCCTGGCGGGGCGCATGGCCGCACAGGATGGGCACGCCGCGGCCCGCGAGAGCCTGCACCAATGCAGCGGGACCGATCGGGCCGGCCGCCTGTTCCACCACCGCGGCGATCCCGATTCCCGCGTCGCGCAGGGCCAACGCGGCCGACAGCGCCTCCGCCGTGCTGCCCAGCACCACGGCGCGGCGCGCATCCAGCGCGGCGTAGCGGTCGAGCAGGCGCCGCGCGGCGGTGACGCCAAGCACGCCCGGCAGCTCCCAGCCCGGGAAAGCCAGCCCCATGTCGCGGCCGCCCGCGGCGACGATGATGCGCTCGCAGCCGATCATCCACGACCGCTCCCCGTCGGCGAGCCCCGCGACCGGCCCCGGCAGCCAGCCCACGCTGGGGCCGTTGGCATAGAGGCCCCAGGCGACGGTGCCGAGCCGCACGTCGATGCCGGCGTCGAACGCCGCCTCGATCGCCGGGTCGCTGGCAAGCACCGCCTCGAGCATGGCGGTGCGGTTGCGCACCACGCCGCCCATGCGCTGCCCGAACAGCAGCGGGACGTCCTCGCCCATCGACTCTGGCGGGATCGGGTTCTCGTCTACCAGCACCACGCCCATCCCGAGGCGAGCCGCTTCCAGCGCGGCGGCGAGCCCGGCCGGGCCGCCGCCGATCACCAGGAGCTGGGCGTGCTCGGCGACCTCCAACGACTTGCCGGCGATCGAGGCCGGGTCGGGGCGGTACTCTTCCATGCCGCTTGCGTCCTTCACGGGAACCAAGGCTTGCGCCATTCTCCCCGCCGCGCCGGAGCCGCGCAGGGTCGGTTCCGACGCTCGCGCCCGCAAAAGCGACATCCGGACATGGACCACCGTGGCGTCGGCGTGCTCCTGTGCATCCGAGTCGGAGAAAGCCGCCATGCGATACGGGTTTATCGGCCTGGGAAGCCTGG
This sequence comes from uncultured Pseudomonadota bacterium, assembly GCA_963758455.1. Lineage (GTDB taxonomy): Bacteria > Pseudomonadota > Alphaproteobacteria > Acetobacterales > Acetobacteraceae > CAVRQM01. The sequence goes on from CAVWVK010000002.1 coordinate 1,016,294, forward strand.
GCGCGCACCTGGCCGGCAGCCTGTTGCGCGAGGGCATCGACGTGACCGTGTCCGACCTCGATCCCGCGGTGGCCGCGCCGCTGCTCGACCGCGGCGCGCACTGGGCGGCGGACGCGCAGGCCGCCGCCGAACGGGTCGACGCCGTCATCACCTGCCTGCCGTCGCCCGCTGTGTCGATGCAGGTGCTGGCCGGCGAGCGCGGCATCCTGGCCGGGCTGCGGCCGGGCGGCGCGTGGATCGAGATGAGCACCAACGATCAGGCGCATATCGAGGCGATGGCGGCGCTCGCGCAGGCGCGGGGCATCGCGGTGCTGGAAGCGCCCGTGACCGGCGGGGTGCATCGCGCCGCTGCCGGAGACATCACCGTGATTGTCGGCGGCGACGCGGCGGTGCTTCAGACGCATCGCGCGGCGCTGGAGGCAATGGGCGGCGCAATCTTCCATGTAGGTCCGCTCGGCCGCGCGGCGGTCATCAAGGTCATCACCAACATGCTGGCCTTCATCCACTTGCTGGCGACCGGCGAGGCGCTGATGCTGGCAAAAAAGGGCGGCATCGATCTCGCGCAGGCCTTCGCCGTCATCAAGGCGAGTTCCGGCACCAGCTTCGTGCATGAGACGGAGGGGCAGTTGATCCTGAACGGCAGCTACAACGTCAACTTCACGATGGACCTGGCGTGCAAGGATCTGGGCTTCGCGATGGGCCTGGGACGCGATTTCGGCGTGCCGCTGGATCTGGCCGGCGTGGCCGCCCAGACGTTCGTCCGCGCGCGGTCCGTCTATGGCGGCCAGGCGTGGTCGACGCAGGTGGTGAAGCTGCTGGAGGACGCGCTGCGGACGGATCTGCGGGCGCCCGGCTTCCCGGCCCAACTGTGACGCGCGCGCAAGCGGCAGGTCGATGAGATCGCACGCCCGCGTGGTGGTGGTCGGCGGCGGCATCATGGGGGTGGGGCTGCTGTATCACCTCGCGCTGGAGGGCTGGACCGATGTGGTCCTGCTGGAAAAGGGCGAGCTGACGTCCGGCTCCACATGGCACGCCGCGGGCCAGTGCCCGCACTTCAATTCGTCGCTGAACATGACGAAGGTGCATCTCTACGGCACGCAACTCTATCCGAAGCTGGAGGCGCTGACCGGCCAGGCGGTGTCGTGGCACGGCTGCGGCGGCCTGCGCCTGGCCATGACCGACGCCGAACTCGACATGCTGAAGCAGGTCTACGGCATCTCCCGCCTGGCGGGCTATGCGTGCGAGATCATCGGGCCGTCGGAGATCGGGCAGTATCATCCGTTCCTGGACGTCGCGGGGGTGAGGGCGGCGTTCCGTACCATCGACGACGGGCATGTGGCGCCCGCCGACGTCACCCTCGCGATGGCCGCCGGCGCGCGCGCCCTCGGGGCGGAGATCCATCGGCGCACGCGCGTCACCAATATCGTGAAGCTGCCGAGCGGGGAGTGGTGCGTCGTCACCGACCGTGGCGACATCGTGGCCGAGCATGTGGTCAACGCCGCCGGATCCTATGCCGACGTGGTGGGCACATGGACCGGACACAGCGTGCCGATCGCCAACCTGCTGCACCACTACGTCATCACCGAGCCGGTGCGCGACCTGATCGAATACCTGCCGGAGCTGCCGGTGGTGCGCGATCCGTACAGCCATTCGTATCTGCGCGAGGAGACCAACTGCATCCTGGTCGGGCCGTACGAGACGGCGACCGCGCATCTCTGCTGGGACGGCCGGCCGCCGAGCTGGGATTTTGAAAGCGAGCTGGTGGCGCCGGAGCTGGACCGCTTGATGCCGTGGCTGGAGCGCGCGGCGGAGCGCCTGCCGCTGTTCGCGTCAGTCGGCGTGAAATCGGTGATCTCTGGCGCCATCACCCACACGCCGGACGGAGTCTATCTCTCGGGGCCGGCACCGGGGCCGACGAACTACTGGATGCATTGCGGCGCCTCGATCGGCATCTGCCAGGGCGGCGGCGCGGGAAAATACCTCGCGCAGTGGATGGTGCATGGCCAGGCCGAGATCAACATGCGCGAGTTCGATCCGCGTCGGTTCGGCCGCTGGGCGACGAAGGAGTACACCGCGGCGGTGGCGGTCGCCGACTACCATCACATGTACTACTGCTACAGGCCGGCCGAGCAGCATGAGGTGGGGCGCGAACTGCGCACCTCGTCGTTGCACGAGACGTTGAAGGCGCGCGGGGCGCAGTTTAGCCAGGTGTTCGGCTGGGAGCGGGCGCGCTGGTACGATGGCAGCGGCCAGGGCGAGCAGTTCTCGTTCCGCCGCTCGAACTGGTGGGAGGCGGTTCGCGAGGAGGCGCTGGCGGTTCGCCATCGCGTCGGGCTGATGGACCTTTCGACGTTCGCCAAGTTCGAGATCACCGGGCCGGATGCCCACGCGTTCCTGGACCGCATCTGCGCCAACAGGATTCCAGTCAGGGACGGCGGCATCGTCTTGACACATCTGCTGAACGCAAGCGGGTCCATTGAGAGCGAGATCACCGTCACCCGGCTGGCGCCGCAACGCTTCTACGTGCTGTCCGCCGCCTCAGCGCAACTGCACGATCTCGACCAGTTCGTCTGGCGCCGGCGCCCGGAGGAGAATGTCACCATCGCCGACGTGACCGACGCGTACGGCACGCTGGTCCTGGCCGGCCCGAAGGCGCGCGACGTGCTGGCGGCCTGCACCGACGCGGATCTCGCCAATGCCGCATTCCGCTGGTTGACGGGCAAGGAGGCGGAGGTCGCCGGCGTGGCCGGGGTGCGGCTGCTGCGCGTCAACTATGTCGGCGAGCTTGGATGGGAACTGCATTGCCCGATGGCCGGAATGCCGACCGTGTTCGCGGCGCTGATGGCGGCCGGCCGCCGACACGGCATCGCGCTGTTCGGCACATACGCGATGAACGCGCTGCGAATGGAGAAGGCGTATCGTGCCTGGGGGTCCGAACTGACCAGCGAGGTCGATATGTTCGAGGCGGGCATGGATCGGTTCATCCAACTCGACAAACCGGACTTCATCGGTCGCGGCGCGTGCGTGACAGCGCGCCAGCGCGGGCCGCGGACGCGGCTGGTCTATCTGGCCGTGGATGCGGGCGACAACGACTGCATGGGCAACGAGCCGGTCTATGCCGGGACGCGGTTGGTCGGCATCACCACCAGCGGCGCCTACGGCCATGCGGTCGGCAGATCTCTCGCGTTCGCCTATCTCGATCCGGGGTTGACGGAACCCGGAACCGAGTTCGAGGTGCTGCTGCTCGGCGAACGCCGACCGGCCGTGGTGCTGGCCGACGCCGCCTGGGATCCCGGCAACGAGCGGGTGCGAGCGTGAGACCGCCGGAGCCGGGAAGCCGATGAACAACGCACTCCCGAACCATGCGCGCGTCGTCATCGTAGGCGGCGGCATCGTCGGCGTTTCGATCGCCTACCATCTGGCAAGGCTCGGCTGGACGGACATCGTGCTGCTGGAGCGCAAGCGCCTGACCAGCGGGACCACCTGGCACGCGGCCGGACTCGTCGGCCAGTTGCGAGCGACGGCGAACCTCACCAGGCTCGCGCGCTACACGACGGAGCTGTACGCGTCGCTCGAAGCGGAGACCGGGCAGGCGACTGGTTTCCAGCGGCGCGGCAGCCTGTCGATCGCCACCAACGCGGAGCGCCTTGAGGAGCTGATGCGCGGCGCGTCGATGGCGAAGATGTTCGGCCTGGAGGTCAACCCGGTCAGCCCGGAGGACATTGGCCGGCACTGGCCGTTGCTGGACGTGTCCGACGTGCTCGGCGGCGTCCACTTGCCGGGCGACGGGCAGACCAACCCGATCGACACGACGATGGCGCTGGCCAAGGGCGCGACCCAGCGTGGCGCCAGGATCATCGAGCACGTCGCCGTGGAGTCTATCCTGACCCGCAACGGGCAGGCGATCGGCGTCGCCACCACGTCCGGCGACGTCCTGGCGGAACACATCGTCATCGCGTCGGGCATGTGGTCGCGCCAGCTTGGCCGCACCGCCGGCGTGGACGTTCCGCTGCAAGCGTGCGAGCACTTCTATATCGTGACCGAGACCTTTCCCGGACTGACATCGGACCTGCCGGTGCTGCGAGACCCCGACAATTGCGCGTATTTCAAGGAGGACGCCGGCAAGCTGCTGCTGGGCGCCTTCGAGCCGCACGCAAAACCCTGGGCACTGGCCGGCATCCCCGCCGATTTCGAGTTCGGCGAGCTGCCGGATGATTTCGCCCATTTCGAGCCGATCCTGGAGGCTGCCGTGCGCCGCCTGCCGGCGCTCGGGAGCGTCGGCGTCCGCAAGTTCTTCAACGGCCCCGAAAGCTTTACGCCCGACGTGCGCTACCTGCTGGGCGAGACGCCGGATGTGCGGCGCCTGTATGTGGCCGCGGGCTTCAACTCCATCGGCATCCAGTCCGCCGGCGGCGTCGGCAAGGTCCTAGCGGAGTGGATCGTCGATGGCCATGCGCCGATGGACCTGGCCGATGTCGATATCCGGCGGATGCACCAATTCCAGTCCAATCCGCGCTACCTGAAGGAGCGTGCAACCGAGTCGCTCGGCCTGCTCTACGCGATGCACTGGCCGCACAGGCAGTACGAGACGGCCCGAAACCTGCGCCTGTCGCCCCTGCATGAGCGGCTTGCCGCGCGCGGGGCGTGCTTTGGCGAGGCGGCGGGGTGGGAACGCGCGAACTGGTTCGCGCCGGAGGGTGTCGTGCCGGAATATGCCTACAGCTACGGGCGGCAGAACTGGTTCGCGCACTCGGCGGCAGAACACATGGCGACCCGCGAGCGAGTGGCGCTGTACGACATGACCTCGTTCGCGAAGGTTCTGGTGCAGGGTCGCGACGCCGAGTCTGCCTTGCGACGCATCTGCGCCAACGACGTGCGCGTGGCTCCCGGTCGCATCGTCTATACCCAATGGCTGAACGAGCGCGGCGGCATCGAGGCGGATCTGACCGTCACGCGCCTGTCCGAGTCTTGCTTCATGGTCGTGACCGCCGCCACGGCCGCGCGACGCGATCTTGCCTGGCTGCGGCGGCATGTGCCGGCGGACGCCAACGTGACCGTCACGGACGTCACCTCGGGCGAAGCGGTGCTGTGCGTGATGGGGCCGAACAGCCGGGCGCTGCTTGAGGCCGTGTCGGGCGCGGACCTGTCCAACGCCGCGCATCCGTTCGCGACGTGGCGGGAGATCGCGATCGGCTATGCCAGCGTGCGCGCCGCGCGCATCACCTATGTCGGCGAACTTGGCTGGGAGCTGTACGTCGCGACGGAATTCGCGCGCGGCGTGTTCGATGCGCTGGTCGAGGCGGGTGGACCGTTCGGCTTGACGCTGGCAGGGCTGCACGCGTTCAATTCGTGCCGGATCGAAAAGGCGTATCGGCACTGGGGCCACGACATCGGCGACGAGGATTCGCCGCTGGAAGCGGGGCTGATGTTCGCGGTCAGGCTCGATCGCGGCGAATTCATTGGACGCGACGCGCTGCTGCGCCGGCGGGACGCGGGCGTCACGCGCCGCCTGGTGCAGTTCCTGCTGCGGGATCCCGCGCCGCTGCTCTACCACGACGAGCCGATCTGGGTCGAAGGCCGCCTGCTCGGGCGCACGACGTCGGCGGCCTATGGGCATTTCCTCGGGGGTGCCGTGGCGCTCGGCTATGTGCGCGAGGAGATTGGTCCGGTCACGGATCTCGTCGACAGCGCCGGGTTCGAGATCGAGATCGCCGGGCGACGGGTGCCGGCGACGGCGAGCCTGGCGCCGATGTATGATCCGAACAGCCTGCGAATTCGCGCGTGACCATGCCGTCCGCGCCGGAGGACCGCATTGTGCCGATCGACGTGGCAACGCTGGTGGCTCGACAGCCGGCGGGACATTCGCTGCAACAGGCGCTCTACACCTCCGAGGCGGCGTTCCAGCACGACATGGCGCGCGTGTTCTCGCGCCACTGGCTCCTCGCCGGGCACGCATCTTCGGCCGCTGATCCCGGCGACTGGTTCGTGGTCGAGATCGCGGCGGAAAGCATCATCGTCGTGCGTGGCCACGACGGCGTGCTGCGCGCCTTCGCCAATGTCTGCCGCCACCGCGGCTCGCGGATCTGCCTGGAGCCGGCGGGACATGCCCGTGCGCTGGTCTGCCCGTATCACGCCTGGGCCTACAATCTCGATGGCACATTGCGCTCGGCGCGGCTGATGCCGGCCGACTTCGACAAGAGCGGCCACGGGCTGAGGCCGGTGCATCTCGCGGTCATCGAGGGGCTGGTGTTCATCTCCCTGGCCGATGCTCCGCTGTCGCTCGATGTCGCGCGCAAGGCCATCACGGAGGCTCACGGGCCCTATGGCTGGGCGACGGCGCGCGTCGCGCGTCGTCAGACCTATCCGCTCCAGGCGAACTGGAAGCTTGCCGTCGAGAACTACCTGGAATGCTATCATTGCACCCCCTCGCATCCCGAATACTCCAGATTGCACGCGCTTGAACGGCCGTTGGACCAGATCGGCGCGCTGAACGCGGCGATGCAGGCGCGGACATGCGCGCTGGGGCTGACCGTGCCGGAGGTGGATCATCGCGTCGGCTCTGCCAGCGGCGAGACATCAGTGTTCAGCTTCCGTTATGCGCTGTACGACGGAGTGAAAACCGGCGGCCCGGACGGCAAGCCGGTCGCGCCGCTGATGGGCGACTTCTCCGACTACGATGGCGGCGTCACCTCCACGCATGTCGCGCCATGCAGCTTCTTCATCGCCTATCCGGACCACGGCGTGATCTATCGCTTCATCCCGCTCACCGCCACCACGTCCGCGATGGAGCTGATCTGGCTGGTGAAAGGCGGCGCGAAAGAGGGCGTCGACTACGACCTGGATCGACTCACCTGGCTCTGGCGCGTGACGACCGAGGCCGACAAGCGGATCACCGAAAACAACCAGCGCGGCGTGAACTCCCGCTTCTACCAGCCGGGTCCATATTCTCCGGCCGAGCCGAACGCGATCGGCTGGGTTGCCTGGTATCTGGCGGAGATCACCTGAACGCCCGATGTTCGACTTCGTCATCGTCGGCGCGGGATCGGCCGGCTGCGTGCTGGCCGATCGCCTGTCCGCCAACGGCCGCCACAGCGTCGCGGTGATCGAGGCGGGAGGCTCGGACCGGCGGCTTTGGGCGCAGGTGCCGCTGGGCTACGGGCGCACATTCCACGATCCCTCGATCAACTGGGCCTATCGCGCCGAACCCGATCCGGGCCTGGCGGGACAGTCGGATTACTGGCCGCGCGGCAAGGTGCTGGGCGGCTCCAGCACCATCAACGCGATGGTCTGGATCCGTGGCGACGCGCGCGACTTCGATGCCTGGGAAGCGGACGGCAATCCGGGATGGAGCTACGCGGATTGCCTCCCGTTCTTCCGCTCGCTGGAGGATAACGAAGCGGGCGCCGACGCATGGCGGGCGACCGGCGGCAAGCTGCACGTCGCCGACGTGTCCGCGCGGCTGCACCCGCTGGCGCGGCGGTTCCTGGCGGCCGGGCGGCAGGCCGGGTTCGCCGGCACGCCCGACTTCAACGGCGCGTGCCAGGAGGGAATGGGAACCTATCAGATCACCACGCGCGGCGGCTGGCGCATGTCGGCCGCGCGGGCGTTTCTGCGCCCGGCCATGCGGCGGCGCAATCTGTCGGTGATGACCGGTGCGCACGCCTGCCGGATCGTGTGCGACGGGCGGCACGCCCGGGGCGTGGAGATCAGCCGCGATGGCCAGCGCGCGATGATCGCGGCGCGGCGCGAGGTGATCCTGGCGGCCGGCGCGGTGGGCTCGCCGCAACTGCTGCACCTGTCCGGCATCGGTCCCGCCGACCATCTCAGTGGGTTGGGCATCGAGGCGCTGCGGGACAGCCCGGCGGTCGGGCGAAACCTGCAGGATCATGTCGGGATCAACTACGTCTTCAGGTCGCGGGAGAAGACGCTGAACGAGGTGTTGCGCCCGTGGTGGGGCAAGCTCGGAGCGGGGTTGCAATTCCTGCTGCGCGGCAGCGGACCGCTGAGCCTCAGCCTGAACCAGGCGGGCGGCTTCGTGCGGACACGGCCGGAACTGGACCGGCCGAACATCCAGCTCTATTTCCAGGCGATCAGCACGGTCACGGCGCCGACCGGCGCGCGGCCGTTGCTGACTCCCGATCCGTTTCCCGGCTTCGCGATCGGCTTGTCCAATTGCAAGCCGACCAGCCGAGGCGCCGTCATGGCGCGCTCCGGCGATCCCTTCGCGCCGCCCCGCATCACGCCGAATGCATTGGCGACCCAGGGCGACGTGCGCGACATGCTGGAAGGCGTCAAGCTGCTGCGCACGCTCGCCGCCCAGCCCGCGTTGCGCGACGCCATCGAGGCCGAGCTCGCGCCGGGCGCCGCGATCATGTCCGACGCCGATCTGGTCGCCGACATCCGGGCCCGCTCCGGCACCGTCTACCACCCCAGCGGCACCTGCCGGATGGGGGCCGATCCGACATCGGCGGTGGTGGACGCTCGCCTGCGGCTGCATGGGGTGGAGGGGCTGCGCGTCGCCGATGCGTCGGTCTTTCCGTCCATTGTCTCGGGCAACATCAATGCGGCGACCATGATGGTCGCGGCCCGGGCGTCGGCGATGATTCTCGAGGACGCGCAATGACTGGGAAACGGACATGAAGATCACCGGCCTGAAGACGTTCGTCGTCGGCAACCCGCCGCCGTGCCGCGGCGGCCGCTATTTCATCTTCCTCAAGCTGGTGACGGATTGCGGAATCGAGGGCGTCGGCGAAGTCTACGGCGCCAGTTTCGGTCCGCGCGTCATGGAGGCAATGGTGCGCGACGTGTTCGAGCACCATGTTCTCGACGCCGATCCGTTCGGGATCGAGATGCTGTGGCGCAACGTCTATGGGCGCGGCTATTCGGGGCGGCCGGACATCTCGCTGATGGGCGTGCTGTCGGGCATCGAAATGGCGATGTGGGACATCGTCGGAAAGGCGCTCGGCAAGCCGGTATACGCGCTGCTCGGCGGCAAGGTCCATGAACGCCTGCGCGCCTACACCTATATCTATCCCAGCGACTCCGACGGGCACACCTACGCCGACCAGGCGGTGTATCGCGATCCCGACGCGGCGGCGGCGCGGGCGCTCGACTACCTGAGGATGGGCTTCACCGCACTGAAGTTCGACCCGGCCGGCGCCTATTCGACGTTCGACCCGCGCCAGCCGTCGCTCGAACGGATCGAGCTGTCCGCCGCGTTTTGCCGGACGATCCGCGCGGCGGTCGGCACGCGATGCGACCTGCTGTTCGGAACGCACGGGCAGTTCACCACGGCTGGCGCGATACGCCTGGCCAAGCGCCTGGAACCATACGATCCACTGTGGTTCGAGGAGCCGGTGCCGCCGGAGATGCCCGAGGAAATGGCGCGCGTGGCGCGGCAGACCTCCATCCCGATCGCCACGGGGGAGCGGCTGACCACGAAATACGAATTCGCCCGCGTGCTGCAACTGCAAGCCGCCTCGATCCTGCAACTGGCGCTGGGGCGTGTCGGCGGCCTGCTGGAGGCCAAGAAGATCGCCGGGATGGCGGAGGCGCATTACGCGCAGATCGCACCGCATCTGTATTGCGGGCCGATCGAGGGTGCCGCGAACATCCAGATCTCCACTTGCAGTCCGAACTTCCTGATTCTGGAGAGCATCGAGACCTGGACCGGCTTTCACGCGCGGATCGTCAAGACACCGATCCGCTGGGAGGACGGCTACGTGATCCCGCCGACCGAGCCGGGCCTGGGCGTCGAGCTCGACGAGGCGGTGGCGCTTGCCCATCCGTACGACGGGGCGGACCTGCATCTCGTGCCGACCTACGGGCCGATCGCCCATCCTGGCTAGGCATCGGACGTCCGCGGCCTTGCGGACTGCTTCTTTACAAGCCACGGTCGGTATGACAGGTTGACAGGATGAAAAGTCAATCATCCTGCCGGTCTTGCCCGTGAGCGAGGTGATTCAGCGTCGGAAGCTGTTCCACGAGGTCGCGGAGCGCCTCCGGGAAACCATTCTCTCCGGCGGCTTGCAGGTCGGCGAGCCCCTGCCGTCCGAACGCGAGCTGATGGAACGCTATGGCGTCGGCCGGCCGGCAATCCGCGAGGCGCTGCTGAGCCTGGAGCAAACAGGCCTGATCGCCATCAGCGGCGGAGAGCGCGCGCGGGTGGCCCGGCCCTCGGCGCAGGGGATGCTGGCCGGGCTGGACCCGGCGGTGCGCCACTGGCTCGCCGATCCGGCGGGGGTGCGCCACCTGCAAGGCGCGCGGCTGCTGCTGGAAGTGGCACTGGTGCGCGCGGCCGCCGAGACGGCCACCGACGGCGACATCGCGCGGCTGCGGGCGGCACTCGAGGAGAACGAGGCGGCGCGGGGCGATCCGCGGCTGTTCGAGCGCACCGACGTCGCGTTTCACTACGTGTTCGCCGAGATGTCCGCCAATCCGATCTTCACCGCGATCCATCATGCCATGATCGGCTGGCTGACCGAGCAGCGCCGCACGACGCTGCGCATCCCGGGCGCCGAGCAGCACGCCGCGGCCAGCCACCGCGTCATCTATGAGGCGGTCGCGGCACATGATCCCGCGGCGGCCGAGGCGCGGATGCGGGAGCACCTGAACGAGGTGGCGCAGCTCTATTGGGACGCGCGCGAGCGGGCGCAGGCAACATGAACGACGGCTTCGTGATCCTGGCCGAGTTCGACATCCCGCCCGAACACGCCGCCGCGTTCATGCGGCATGTGCGCGAGAATGCCGCCGCGTCGGTACGCGACGAGCCGGGCTGCCGGCGCTTCGACGTGCTGCGGCCCGAGAACGGCGCCGAGCGGGTCACTTTGTACGAAATCTATCACGACCGCGCCGCCTTCGAGGCGCATCTGCGCACGCCGCATTTCGCCGCCTTCGATGCGGCCACCGGACCGCTGGTGCGCGGCCGCTCGGTGCGTCGCTTCGACCTGCACGAAAACGCGAAATAGGCGGCGCGCATGACCCTTCGCCTGTGCGTTCGCGGCGTTTCGAAATCCTATCCCGGGGTGCGGGCGCTGGATGACGTGTCGCTCGAGGTGGCGGCGGGCGAGGTCCATGCGTTGCTGGGCGAGAACGGCGCCGGCAAGTCCACGCTCGGCAAGATCCTGGCTGGCGTCGTCGCGCGCGACGCGGGCGAGATCCTTCTGGATGGGCAGACGCTCGGTCAGCTCGACGAGGCGGCGGCCGCCGCGCTCGGCATCGGCATCGTGCATCAGGAAGGCAGCCTGGTGCCGCAGCTCTCGGTGGCCGAGAACGTGTTCGCCGGCCGCCAGCCGACCCGCTGGCTGGGCCAGGTGGATCGCGCCGCAATGAACCGCCGCACCATCGCGCTGATGGGCGAGCTGGGCCTGCCGCTCGATCCGCGCATCCGGGTCGGCCAGCTTTCGGCGGCGCAGGCGCAAGTGGTCGAGATCGCCAAGGCGCTGTCGCGCGAACTGCGCCTGCTGATCCTGGACGAGCCGACGGCGGCACTGACCCTGACCGAGACCGAGCGGCTGTTCGCGGTGATCCGCCGGCTCGCCGCGTCCGGCGTCGCCGTCGTCTATGTGTCGCACCGGCTGGCAGAGATTTTTCGCATCAGCCAGCGCGTGACGGTGCTGAAGGACGGGCGGTTGAGCGGCACGCGCGACACGGCGGCCACTACCGAGGACGAGCTGATCCGCCTGATGGTCGGGCGCGCGGTGCATCTCGGCCGCGCCGCCGGCGCGGTGGCGGGCGACATCGTGCTGCGCGCCGAGGCGGTGAGCGCGCCGGGGGTGCGCCACGCGGATCTGCAGGTGCGGCGCGGCGAGATCGTCTGCCTGGCCGGGCTGATCGGATCGGGACGCAGCGAGCTGTGCGAGGCGATCTTTGGCGCCGCCGCGCTGACCGGCGGACGGCTGAGCATGAAAGGCCGTCCGTTTCTGCCGCATGGACCGTGGGACGCGATGGCGGCGGGAATCGGGATGGTTCCGGAGGACCGTAAGCAGGGCGGCCTGTTCCTGTCGATGGATGTCGCCACCAACATCGCCGCCGCGGTGCTGGGCCAGGTGTCGCCCGGCGGCGTGGTCAGCCGGGCGAGGACGGACGCGCTGGCCGAGCGTTTCGTGCGCGAGCTGCGCATCGCGACGCCGGGCCTTCACCAGACGCTCGAACACCTGTCCGGCGGCAACCAGCAGAAGGTGCTGCTCGCCAAGTGGCTGGCGCTGCGGCCCGACCTGCTGATCGTCGACGAACCCACCCGCGGCGTGGATGTCGGCGCACGGGCGGAGATCTATCGCCTGCTGCGCGAACTGGCGGCACGCGGCATGGCGCTGCTGGTGGTCTCGTCCGATTTGCCCGAAGTGCTGGCGCTGGCCGACCGCATCGTGGTGATGGCGGATGGCCGCACGGTGGGCGAGCTGGCGGGCGTGGAGGCCGACGAGGAGGCGGTGTTGCGGCTGGCCACCCGCCACACGCGGCTCGACGTGCCGGTGGCGGCATGACGCAGGCAGCCGCGGGAGTTCCGGTGCAGGGCCGAGCAGGCGCGCGGCGGGATCCCGCTGCGCGTGCTGGGGCTGCTGGCGCGCTCGCGCCCGCTGATGCTGTTCGTGCTGGTGACGTTGTTGTGCATCGCCATGACCGTCGCCTATCCCGACAATTTCCCGACCCGCTACAACATCGCCGCCGTGCTGCTGAACGCGGCGCAGAATGGCATCCTGGTCACGGGCATGATGCTGCTGATGATCGCCGGCGGGTTCGATCTGTCGATCGGCTCGATCCTGGCGCTCAGCGGCGTTTGGGCGGGTGTCGCGGTCGGCTGGTGGGGGTGGCCCGCGCCGGTCGGGGTGCTGGTGGGTCTCGTGGTCGGCGCGCTGGCTGGGCTGGTGAACGGTCTTATCATCACGCGGCTGGGCATCAACACGCTCATCACCACGCTGGCCACGCTTACCATCTTTCGCGGCCTGACGTACCTTACCGCCGGCACCGGCGTGACGCCGATCAGCGATGACTTCAAGCGCTACGGCGAGAGCATGTTCGCCGGCCTGCAATCGCCGTTCTGGGTGATGCTGGCGGTGGTCGCGATCGGCTCGTGGGCGGTGGCGCGCACGCGGTTCTTTCGCCAGTACTACTTCATCGGCGGCAACGCGCGTGCCGCGAAGCTGTCCGGCATTCGGGTGCAACGGCTGATCCTGATCGGCTTCGTCATCATGGGCACGCTCGCGGGTCTGGCCGGCGTGCTGGGCGCCTCGCGCATGAACTCCGCGGTGGTCAGCGCCGGCATCGGCGTGGAGCTGTCGGTCATCACGGCGGCCGTGCTGGGCGGCGCCAGCCTGGCCGGCGGCGAGGGCACGATCATCGGCGGCGTGCTGGGCGTGCTGTTCATCGCCCTGGTGCAGAACGCCATGATTATCAACGGCATCGGCATTTTCTGGCAGAACATCATCGTGGGGATGGTGCTGCTGCTGGGCGTGTCGCTGGATCGCTATCGCCAGGCGCCGCGACAATGAACCGGCGGCGGCGACCGACAAGAACAAGCGAAACAACGGGGAGAGCGTGATGAGAAAGACTCTGCTTGGGCTGGCGCTGCCGGCCCTGGCTCTTGCGGTCTACGCGAGCCCGGCGGCCGCGCAGCAGAGCAATTTCGGGCCTCCGGACGCGAAGGAGACCTATTACTGGGTTTCGAACAAGGCGAACCTGCCGCTGTTCGTGCAGTACGACTATGTCGGCATGAAGAAGATCGCCGACGAGCTGCATGTGCGGGTGCGCGTCGCCGGCCCGACCGATTTCGACATCCCCGGCTTCATTTCCGCGGTCGAACAGGTCTGCGCGCAAAAACCGGCCGGCGTCGACGTGGTGGGCGGCTGGGATCCGTCGCTGACCGAGGCGGTCAACAAGTGCATCGAGATGGGCGTGCCGACAGTGGTCGACGACGGCGACCTGCCGGCCAGCAAGCGCCTGTCCTATATCGGCACCAACTGGACGGGTATCGGCGAGGCGCAGGCGAAGGTAATGATGGCCAAGCTGCCCAAGGGCGGCAAGCTCGCCGTCACCTCGATCATCAACGCCGACAACATGCGCCAGGGCGTGCAAGGCTTCACCGACTACCTGAAGGCGCACGGCGGCGGCAAGTACACGATCATCGCCAGCGAGGACGACAATGGCGACGCGGCAAAGGCGGCCGAGGTCACATCCTCCCTGCTGGCGGCGCATCCGGACATCGCAGGCATCGCGGGGATGGATTCCGAATCCGGCGCGGGCATCGTCCGCGCGTTGCAGGAGGCGGGCAAGAAGCCGGGCGACGTCGTGGTCACGGCGATGGAGCAGACGCCCGATTTCTTCAAGACCGCCCAGCAGGGCTGGACGTCCGGCATCGTGGTGCAGAATCGCGAGCTGTTCATCTACTATGCGGTGCGACTGCTGTACGACTTCAACCACAACGGCCTGCGGACCTCCGGCCTGACCGGCGCCGAAGGCGGCGTGCCGATCCCACCGACCGTCGATACCGGCGTGCTGGTGGTCAACAAGGGCAACGTGGACAAGATACTGACCGCCCTGCACGTGAAGTAGCTGAGTGCGCGGAACCGTCGCCGTCTGAACGAGGAGACAAGACATGCGGGAGAATCCCGTGAAGCAGACCCTGGCGGAGGGCGGTCACGCCTTCGGCGCGATGACGTTCGAGTTCTTCTCCCCCGGAATGCCACAGATCGTGCGCGCGGCCGGCGCCGAGTTCGTGCTGTTCGACATGGAGCACAGCGGCATCGATATCGAGACGGTGAAGGCGCAACTTGCCGCTTGCCGCGGGCTGGGAATCGTGCCGGGCGTGCGCGTGCCGGCGACGCAATACCACTTCATCGCCCGCTGCCTCGATGCCGGTGCGATGAGCATCATGGTGCCGATGGTCGAGAGCGTGGAGCAGGCGCGCGACATCGTCCGCTTCGCGCACTATCCGCCGCAAGGGGTGCGTGGCTCCGCGTTCGGCGTAGCGCATGACGACTACGCGCCGGGTTCGGTCGCCGACAAGATCGCGGCGGCCCGCCGGCGAACTCAGGTGATCGTGCAGATCGAGACACCACGCGGCGCCGAGGCCGCCGATGCGATCGCCGCCATAGACGGCGTGGACGTGCTGTGGCTCGGGCATTTCGACATGACCAACTTCATGGGCATCCCGGGCCAGTTCGACAGCCCGCAATACCTGAAGGCGATGCGCGACATCGTGGCCGCGGCCCGCAAGCACGGCAAGAGCGCGGGCTTCATGGCGACCGACGAGAGCTGGGCGCGCGACTATCTCGGGCATGGCTTCCGCATGATGGCATACGGGCTGGACAGCATGCTGTATCAGGCGGCGCTGGCGCGCGGCTTGACCGCCATGCGCGACACCGCGGGAGGTCCCGCGCGATGACGCCGTTCCGGGTTGCGATCGACAGCGCCTTCCGCAAGCCGGACGGGACGCCCGCCTATCCGGATTTCGACACCGCGCCGCTGAGCGAGAATCCCGGCTTGTCCGTCGAGTATGTCGAGCTCGGGGCGGAGACGCCGGCCGCGGTCGCCGAGAGCTTTGACGCGCTGATCCTGCTGAGCAAGCGCTTCACCCGCGCCAGCGCGGTATCGGCGCGACTGTCCTTGGTGGCGCGGTTCGGCGTCGGTTACGACACGGTCGATGTCGATGCCTGCACCGACGCCGGAATCGCGCTGTCGATCACGCCGGCGGGCGTGCGCCGTCCGGTCGCGGTGGCGATTCTCACGATGATGCTGGCGCTGGCCGGCCGCGTTCTGGCCAAGGACCGGCTGACCCGGCAGGGGCCGGAGGGCTACGCGCAGCGCGGCGCGCACATGGGCGTGGGGCTGGTCGGGCGCACGCTGGCCTCGGTCGGCATGGGCAATATCGGCGCCGAGATGTTCCGCCTCGCCCGGCCGCTGGACATGCGCTTCATCGCCTATGATCCGTTCGCGAACGCCGCCGTCGCGGCGGAGCTTGGCGTGAAGCTGGTCGATCTGGCCACGCTGTTCCGCGACGGCGACTTCATCGCCGTCAACTGTCCGCTGATGGAGCAGACGCGCC
The DNA here is from genome assembly GCA_963758455.1 of uncultured Pseudomonadota bacterium. Lineage (GTDB taxonomy): Bacteria > Pseudomonadota > Alphaproteobacteria > Acetobacterales > Acetobacteraceae > CAVRQM01. The sequence goes on from CAVWVK010000002.1 coordinate 1,032,333, forward strand.
ATCTGGTGAACGCTGAACGCCTGGCGCTGATGAAGCCCGAGGCGTTCCTCATCAACACCGCGCGCGGCCCGATCGTCGATCAGGCGGCGCTGGTCGCGGCGCTGCGGGCGGGGAAGATCGCCGGCGCCGGGCTGGATGTTCAGGAGAAAGAGCCGCCGGACCCTGAAGATCCACTGCTGACCCTGGACAATGTGCTCTTGGCACCGCACGCGCTATGCTGGACCGACCAGTGCTTTGCCGGCATCGGCGCGTCGGCGGTGCGCTCGGTGCTGGATGTGGCGCAAGGCCGCGTGCCGGAGGGGCTGGTCAATCGTGACGTGCTGCAACATCCTCGCTGGCGTGCGCGGGCGCCGGCCTGATCTCGACAGAAGCAAAACAAAAAGGGGAAACGACATGAACATCACGCGACGCGCATTCACCGTTGGCAGCCTGCTTGCCGCCGGCACGGCGGGGCTGCCGGTATTCGCACGCGCCGAGGACGGCAAGACGGTCGCCCTGCTATTCGACAGCCTGGTGTCGCCGTTCTGGGTCGAGAGCCTGGACATCCTGCGCAGCAAGGCGAAGGCAAAGGGCTGGACGACGCTGCAGGACATCTCGAACTTCGACGACAACAAGCAGTTCGAGCAGGTCAAGGCGATGATCGCCCGCAAGGTGGACGGCATCCTGATTATCCAGACGGATTCCAAGGCGGTGATCCCGGCGATCCGGGCGGCCAACAAGGCCAACATCCCGATGGTCCACTTCAACCGGCCGCCCGCCAAGAGCACCGCCTATTCCGTGGCGATCCAGGCCGACAACCGCAAGATCATGCGCGAGACGGTGGAGTTTCTGGCGACCGAGGCGCAGCGGCTGGGGGGCAAGTACAAGGCGTGTATCCTGATCGGCGACCTGGGCGACGTGAACGCCATCCAGCGCCGCGACGGATTCTTCGACGCGGTGAACCAGCACAAGGACATCATCGACGTGGTGGCGCGCGTCTCGACCGAATGGAATGCCGACAAGGCGTTCGCAGGGCTGACGAACGCGCTGCAAGCCAATCCCGACATCAACTTCCTCGTCACCTCCTCCGACTTCATGCACCCGCAGATCGAGCAGGTGCTCAAGACCGCGAACAAATGGCACAAGCGCGGCGAGCCGGGGCATGTGCTGTTCGCCGGCTTCGACGGCGACCAGGGCGCGTATCAGCGGCTGCAGGACGGCTATCTGGATGCCGACGGCGTGCAGAACCTGTTTTTGGAAGTGGACATGGCGTTCGGCGCTTTCGAGGACATGTGGGCCGGCAAGAAGCCGGCGAAGCTGCTGCTCGATCCGGGTTTCGTCATCACGCAGGCGAATCTGGAGCAGAAGCGCGACCAGATGTGGGGCTACACGGTGTGGAAGCAGCAGCAGAAGAAGACCTGAGCCCGGGCAGGAGGCGCCCGCGATGAGTACGCCGGGCGCCTCGGTCGCGGCCATCGTGCCCACGGCGCCAGGGCGCCGCCGGCTGCTGTGGCGGCGGCTGCTGCTGTCCGACTATCTCGTGCCGGCGGTGACGGTGGTCTATTTTCTGGCCCTGTTGCCGTTCGTGCCGGAGCTGGCGACGCCCGACACGCTGCTGGACATCCTGGCCGCGATGATCCCGCTGCTGGTGGTCGCAATCGGGCAGACTTTCGTGCTGATCGTGGCCGGCATCGACCTGTCGGCGCCTTCGGTCATTGCGCTGGCAAGCGTGGTCGGCGCGTCCGTAATGACCGGCGACGGCGGCCTCGTGTCCGGTCCACTGGCCATTCCGGCGGCGTTGCTGGCGTTCCTGGCCGTGGGCGCCCTCGTGGGTCTGTTCAACGGCGTCTGCACCAGCCGCTTTGGAATGCCGTCGTTCATCGTCACGCTGACCACCACGATGTTCTGCGGCGGCGCCGCGATCTGGTATACCGCGCTCAACACCGACGACGGCAGCAGCATCGGCAATCTGCCGGATGGCTTCATCGCCATCGGCCAGATGCGGCTGGCGGGCGTTCCGGTCTCTCTGGCGGTGGCTGCCGTCGTGATGGGACTGGCGCATCTGGTGCTGAAGCGCACGGTCCTGGGCGCCTGGCTGTACGCGATCGGGCTGAACCCGCGCGCGGCGGCGGTCTCCGGCGTGCCGGTGCGGCGCGTCATCGCGACGGCGTTCGTGATCTCCGGCCTGTGCGCCGCGGCCGCGTCCGTTCTCTATACCGGGCGGCTGGAGACCGGGTCGCCGGTGATGGGCCAGCGCATTCTGCTCGACGTGATCGGTGCCGCGGTGATCGGCGGCGTCAGCCTGTTCGGCGGCAAGGGCGGCGTGGTACAGACGTTGTACGGCGTGGTGTTCCTGAGCGTCATCGACAAGGGGCTGGAACTGCTGGGCCTCGACCTCGCTTCGGTGTTTGCGATCAAGGGCGGGGTGATCCTCCTGGCGGCGGTGCTGGACGCATTGCGCCACCGATTGCTGCTTCGGAGCTGAGCGCGATGAGCACAACCGCCGAACCATCGCCGGTGCTGGATGCGCGGGGCCTGTGCAAAAGCTTCTTCGGCGTGCAGGTGCTGCACGATGTCAGCTTTTCGCTGCGGCCTGGTCGCGTGCTCGGGCTGGTCGGCGAAAACGGGTCTGGCAAGTCGACGACCATGAACATCCTGGGCGGCGTGCATCAGATGGATGCCGGCGGCCTGACGCTGGACGGCATCGACTACCGGCCGCGCGACCCGCGCGAGGCGGAGGCGCGCGGCATCGCCTTCATCCACCAGGAATTGAACCTGTTCCGCAATCTGACCATCGCCGAGAACCTGTTCATCACCGGCTTTCCCCGCCGCGGCGTGGTGCTTCCGTTCATCGACCGCCGCGCCATGCGGGCGCGGGCGAAGGTCTTGCTGGAGACGCTGGACCTGGACGTTGAATCCGGCAACCCCGGTCAGCCGGCTGTCTCAGGGCGAACGGCAACTGGTCGAGATTGCCAAGGCGATCCGCAGCCAGGCGCGGGTGGTGATCTTCGACGAACCGACCACCTCGCTCACCACCCGCGAAACCGAACGGCTGTTCGCGATCATCGGCAAGCTGCGCGGCCAGGGCATCGGCGTGATCTACATCAGCCACATCCTGGGCGACGTGATGGCGCTGTGCGACGACGTCGTGGTGCTGCGCGACGGCCACGTCGTCGCCTCCGCCCCGCGCGCGGAGATGACCATCGAAGGCATGATCGCCCGCATGGTCGGCCGGACCATGGATCAGCTATTCCCGCCGCGCTCCGCGCCGCCAACCGCGGAAAAGGTGTTGGAGGTGCGTGGTCTGACGCAGCGCGGCACGGTGCGCGATATCGGCTTCGACCTGCATCGCGGCGAGGTGCTGGGCATTTCGGGCCTGATGGGCGCGGGCCGTTCGGAGCTGGCGCGCATCCTGTTCGGCCTCGATCCGTTCCAGACGGGCGAGATCCGCCTCGGCGGCAAGGTGCTGGACGCGCCCTCCCCGGCCGCCTGCATGGAACGCGGCATGGCGTTCCTGACCGAGGACCGGCGGGTGGAGGGATTGATGACCGAGGCGTCGATCCTCGCGAACATGGCCCTGCCGTCGCTGCGCGAATACGCGGGCGGGTGGCCGCATCTGGTGGAGCGCGGCCGGCTTGGCCGCGATGTCCGCGCGACGGGCGCCTCGGTGCGCATCACCGGCGACCGACCTGGAGCGCACCCTGATCCGCAACCTGTCCGGCGGCAATCAGCAGAAGGTGGTGATCGGCAAGTGGCTGCTGCGCCGTCCCCGCGTGTTCATCCTGGACGAGCCGACGCGCGGCATCGACGTGGGCGCAAAGCACGAGGTGTACCGGATCATTGACCAGCTCGCCGCGGGCGGCGCCGGGATTCTGTTCATCTCGTCGGAAATCGAGGAACTGATCGGCATGTGCGACCGCATCATGGTGATGGCACATGGCGAGATCGCCGGCACCATCGCCCGCGAGGAATTCAGGCGCGAGGACATCCTGCGCCTGGCCATGGGACACGGCATCACGGCGGTCGAGGTATGAGCGGTGCGCGCCGCCGGCTGGTACTGCTGCTGCAGGGCGCCCCCGCGCTGCTGTTCGTGGTCCTGCTGGCGGTGTTCGCCGGCATGTCGGGGCGTTTTCTGTCGGCGGAAAACTTCGTCAACATACTGATCCAGGCGGCACATACCGGGATCATCGCCATCGGCATGACCTTCGTGCTGCTGGTCGGCGGCATCGACCTCTCGGTGGGTGCGAACATGTATGTCTGCGCCGCGGTCCTGGGCCTTTTCCTGTCGCATGTGCCGCTCTGGGCCTCGTTTCCCCTGGTGATGCTGCTCGGACTGCTGTTCGGCATCGTCAACGCGGTGTTCATCACGCGGCTGCGCGTCGCCGCCTTCATCACCACGCTGGCGACGCTGTTCATCGGCCGTGGCTTGGCGTTGTACATGACAGGAAACAAGCTGATCCCGCTGGGCAATTCGGTGCTGGTGCTGGGCCGGAGCAGCTATCTTGGCGTTCCCTCCGCGATCTGGGCGTTCGCGATCGTGCTCGCCTGCGCCTTCGTCACCCTGAGCGAAACCCCATTCGGCCGACAGATCTACGCGGTCGGGGCCGATGCCGAGGCGGCGGCAAAGGGGGGCATCAACGTGCGTCGCATCCTGTTCAGCGCGTATTGCATCTGCGGGGTGTGCGCGGCGATCGGGGGGCTGGTCTCGGCCAGCCAGGTGGCGGTCGCCTCTTCCACCTTCGGCTATCAGGAGGAGTTCCCGGTGATCGCCGCGGCGGTGCTGGGGGGCACCAGCCTGTTCGGCGGCCGCGGCGGCGTGCTTGGCACGGTATTCGGCGCGGTGCTGATCCAAACGGTGGAGAACGGGCTGGTGATGACCAACGCCGATCCGTACATCTATCCGCTGGTCATCAGCGCCATCATCTTCGTGGCGGTGTTCGTGGACAGCACGCGCACGACGCTGCTGGAGCGGCTGGAACGACGGCAGATCAGGGTGGAGCGGGCATGATGGCACAGGCTCGGCTGCTGCACGGCACCGACGAAATGCCGCCCACCTCTCGCGGACTTGTTGCCGGCAAGCTGTCGGCCGAGTTGGAAGGCGGCAACCTGCGCTATGTGCGCTTCGCCGGCGTCGAGGTCATGCGCGCCATCTCGTTCCTGGTGCGCAGCAGAGCCTGGGCGACCATTGAGCCGCGGATCGCGGATCTGACGGTGTCTGAGACAACCGATTCGTTCCAGGTGACGTATCGTGCGACGGTGCGTGACGGCGATGCCCGGCTCGACTATTGGGCGCGGATCGACGGGATGGCCGACGGCGCGCTGACGTTCCGCTGCGACATCGAGGCGGCGACCGATTTCGAGACCTGCCGCACCGGCTTCGTGGTGCTGCACCCGGCCAGCGTCGCCGGACAGCCGGTGCGGATCGAACACACGGACGGGCGCCGCGTCGCCGGAGCCTTCCCGCGGCTGATCGACCCGGTGCAGCCGATGCGCGATCTGCGGGCGCTGACGCATGAGGCGGCGCCAGGCGTCACCGTGACCTGCCGGATGGACGGCGACGCGTTCGAGATGGAGGACCAGCGCAACTGGACCGATGCCTCGTTCAAGACCTATGTGCGCCCGCTCGCCCTGCCCTGGCCGTATGTGCTGGCAGCGGGCAGCCGCTGCGAACAGGCCGTGACCTTGCAGGTCGCGTGCGCGGCCCCGCTCCCGGTAGCTCCGACTATCCGTGAGCCGATCCGGATCGAGATCGGCGAGGCGATCGGGACCATGCCGCCGATCGGTCTGGGCTGCACGCCAGACGAGGCGCGCGCCGCCCTGCCGCACGCCAGCCAAGTGGCGCGCGCCGGCATCTCCGCGCTGGTCTGTCGCTTCGACCCAGGGCAGGGACATGACGCCGCCGATCTCGCGGCCTTCCGCGATCTCGCCGCGGCGTGCGGCAGCCGGGTCGAACTACAGGTCGTGGTGCATTCCGTGAGCGGGTACGCCGCGGAGCTGATCGGCGTGGCCGAGGCCGTGCGCGCCTGCGGCCTTGCGCTGAGCGCCATGGCGGTCTCGCCGGCGCCCGACCTGAAAAGCGTGCCGCCGGGTCAGCCCTGGCCGGAATGCGCGCCGCTGGACGGGCTGTACGCGGCGGCGCGGACGGCGTTTCCCGGCATTTCGCTCGGCGGCGGCACGTTCGCCTATTTCACCGAGCTGAACCGCAAGCGTCCGCCCGTCGAGCTGCTCGATTTCGTCACCTTTTCGACCTCGCCGCTGGTTCACGCGGCCGATGACAGATCGGTGATGGAGTCGCTGGACGTGCTGCCGTCCATCGCGGAGTCGGCGCGGGCCATTGCGCGCGGCAAGCCGTTCGTGGTCGGGCCGAGCGCGATTGGTATGCGCGACAACCCGTACGGTCCCGCGCCGCTGCCCAACCCAGGGGGCGCGCGCCTGGCGATGAGCGGCTGTGATCCCCGCCAGCGATGCCTGTTCAACGCCGCCTGGACCTTGGGCTACATCGCCCGCCTCGCGGCCGGCGGCGCCGCCCGGATCGCCGTGTCGGCGCCGGTCGGCGCGTTCGGGATCATGGACGCGGACGGGGCGTTTCCGGTGTTTCAGGTGATACGCGGCTGCGCCGCGCTGCATGGCGCGGCACTGCACGCGGCGCCGACGACGCGCGAGCGGGACGTCCTGGCGCTGCTGGCCGCGACATCGCAGGGCCGCGAGCTGTGGCTGGCCAACCTGACCCCTGAGACGCAGACCGTGGCCCTGCCGGGCACGTTCCAGGGGGCCGACCTGCAATGTGTGGATGCGCAGCCGGCGCGGGCGATGTCGGCCGAACAGGCGGGAAGCCCCGTTCGGCTCGCCGCCTACGCCGTCGTTCGCTGTCGCGCTGCGGGATCGCGCCCATAGAGCACGGCTTACAGTAGACGATCGCGCTGCTTGCCGACGGTGACAAGCTGGTGACTAAATGCCGCATACAGGGAATCAGGCAGGGGAGGGTACACAATGACCGGATGGATGACGCGCCGCAGCATAATTCAGGGTTCGGCCGGTGGTCTCGCCGTGGGGCTCGGGCTGGGTCGCCCGGCGTTCGCCCAGCAGCGCAAGCTGAAGATCGCGCTCGCCAACTCCTATATCGGCAACAAGTGGCGCATCGAGATGGAGAACGTCTTCAAGGCGGCGCTGCAAATGGAGCCTTACAAAACCGAGATCGACGGCACCTGGTACAATTCCGGCAACGATGTGAGCAAGCAGTCGCAGCAGCTTGCCAACCTGATCGCCGAGCGCGTCGACGCGATCCTGATCGACGCGGCCTCGCCGACCGGGCTGAACGGCATCCTCGGCCAGGCCGCGGCGCGCGGCATCCTGGTAGTGTCGTTCGACAACGTCGTGACCGCGCCCACGGCGCTGAAGGTGCAGACCAGCGAGACCGATTTCGGTCGCGACGGGGCCGAGTGGCTAGTCAAGAAGCTGAACGGAAAAGGCAACGTCATCATGGTGACGGGCGTCGCCGGCACCTATGACGACACCGGACGGAACCAGGCGGCCGAGGCGGTCTGGGCGAAGAATCCGGGCATCAAGGTCGTCGCGCGCTACACCGGGATGTGGGATTCCTCCGCCGCCGAGCGCAATACCTCGGCGGTCCTGCCCTCGCTGCCGCATATCGACGGGATCTGGTGCCAAGGGGGCACGGACGGCGTGCTGAAGGCCTTCATCGCCGCCAACCGCACGCCGCTGCCCGTGACCTTCGGCGAGGCGGAGAACGGGTTCCGCAAGTTCATGGTCGGCTACATGGGCCAGAAGGTCGATGGCCTTTCCATCGGCGAGCCGCCGTACCGAGTCGGTGATCGCGCTCGAACTCGCGCGACGGGTGCTGAACAAATCCTATCCGCGCAACAGCATCACGGTGCCGGATCCGCGTGTGGACAGCAGCACGGTCAAGGTCGGGGAGACGGTGTTCCCGGATCTGCCCGACAGCTTCTTCGCCGACTTTACAGACAGTGGGGCCAAGGCGGCGCTCAGGCTGTGCGCCGCCGCCGCACTCGACGGCAAACCCTGCCAGGGACGGCTCACCGTCAATCTCCCGCCAGCGTGAGCGCACCCGCCGAACCCAACACCGCGGCCGCGGCCGCGGTGGAGGGGGCCGGGATCAGCAAGTCGTTCGGCGGCGTCCGCGCCCTGGACGATGCCTCCTTCTCCGCCGCTCCGGGCGAGGTGCACGCGCTGGTCGGCGAGAACGGCGCCGGCAAGAGCACGATGATCAAGGTGCTCGGCGGCCGTGCGCGCCCGATCGCGGCACGATCAGGATCAAGCAGCGCCAGGTCATGCTGGCCGGCCCGGAGGCGGGGCACCGCCTCGGCGCCTGGACGGTGTTCCAGGAACTCACGCTGCTGCCGTGGCTGACGGTGGCGGAAAATCTGCTGATCGCCCGCGAGCCGCGCGGCCGCCTTGGCCTGATCGGCAGGCGGCGCATGGAGCGGGACGCGGAGCGCATGATGGCCGCGCTCGGCATCACCCATATCGACCCGCTCGCGCTGATCGAGGACGTCTCGCTGGCGGAGCGGCAGATCGTCGAGATCGTCCGCGCCATCAGCCAGGATCCGGACATCCTGTTCCTGGACGAGCCCACCTCCTCGCTGGTCGAGCGCGAGGTCGCTTGGCTGTTCGGCCAGATCCGCCGCCTGCGCGAGCGCGGCGCCAGCGTGGTCTTCACCTCGCATCGCTGGCACGAGGTCGTCAGCATCGCCGATCGGATCACCGTGTTCCGCGGTGGCCGCCATGTCGGCACGTTCACCGAAATCGACGAGGACGAGGCGGTGACGCTGATGACCGGGCGGCGGGTCGAGACGCTGTACCCGCCGCCGTCGCCGCCGCCGTCGCCCGCGCCGGTGCTCCAGGCCGAGAAGCTGACCGGGCCGCGCATGAACGGCGTCTCGTTCACGCTGCACAAGGGCGAGGTGCTCGGTGTCGGCGGCCTCGCCGGCCACGGCCATCGCGAGCTGTTCTTCATGCTGTTCGGCGCGGAGCGGATGGGCGGCGGGCGCGTGCTGGTGGACGGACGCCCGGTGCGGATCCGCAGCCCGCGCGACGCGATGCGGCGACGCATCGGCCTCGCACTGGTGCCGGAGGACCGCAAGACCGAGGGCCTGCTGCTGGCCATGACGGTGCGGGAGAACCTGACGCTCTCGATTCTCCGGCGCATCTCCAGCGCCGGCGTGCTGCGGCGGAGCACGGAGCGGCGACTGGCCCAGGAGCAGGCGGCGCAGCTCAAGATCCGCGCATCCAGCCTCGCGGCGCCCGTCTGGTCGCTCTCGGGGGGCAACCAGCAGAAGGTGCTGGTCGGGCGCTGGCTGCTCGCCGAGCCGCGGATCCTGCTGTTCTACGACGTGACCCGTGGGGTCGACGTGGCCACCAAGCACGAGATCTACGAACTGATGCTTCGCCTTGCGGCGGAGGGCCGCTCGATCCTGTTCTACTCGAGCGACGCCGAGGAACTGGCGCATCTGTCGCATCGGGTGCTGGTGATGCGCGAGGGCAGGATCGCCGCCGAGCTGCGCCCGCCCGGCATCACCGCCGAGCAGATCGTGGCGGCCGCGGTCCGCGATTCCCTTGCCGCCTGACGCCGCCGGCGCCGCCGCGCGCCGCCGTCCGCGCTGGGTGCATCGCCTGACCCAGGATGCCGGGCTGTGGCTGGCCGTGGTGATGTTCGTCGCCACCATCGTCATCTACTGCGGCATCTACTACGCGGCCCAGCACGTCTTTCCCGGCGGCTTCGAGCTTACCTCGACGCTGAACAACACCATGCCGCTGGTGCTTGCCGGCGTGGCGCAGACGCTGGTCGTGCTGACCCGCGGCCTGGACCTCTCGGTCGGCGGCGTGGTCGACCTGACCAACGCGCTCGCGGCGATCACGCTCGGCGGGTCGGTCGCCAGCATGGTGCTGTGGTCGCTGGCGATCCTGGCGATCGGCGCGGTCTGCGGCCTGGCCAACGGGCTGCTGGTGACGATCGGCCGGCTGCAGCCGATCCTGGTCACGCTGGCGACGCTGTCGATCTTTCAGGGCATCGCGATCCGCGTGCTGCCGCAGCCGGGCGGCCAGGTGCCGCCGGCGTACACCGCCGTGCTCGCCAACATCACCGGCCCGTACTCGCTTCTCTACCTCCTGGTCATCGCCGCGTTCTGGTGGGCGTTTCGGCGCACCGCGCTCGGCGTCGGCATCTACGCCATCGGCAACGACGAGCCGTCGGCGCAGGCCAACGGCATACGGGTGCTGCGCACCAGGGTGCTGGCCTACGTGCTGAGCGGCACCTTCTCCGCCGGCGCCGGCCTGTTTCTCGCCGCCACGGCCACGGCGGGGGACGCCACCACCGGCAACGACTACACGCTGACCTCGATCGTGGCCGTGGTGCTGGGCGGGGTAAACCTGTTCGGCGGGCGCGGCAGCGCCATCGGCGCCATGCTCGGCGCCTTCGTCATCTCGATGATCGTCAACATCCTGTTCTTCGCCAAGATCAACCCGCTGTTCCAGGATTTCTACGAGGGGTTGTTCCTGGTGCTTGCCGTGCTCCTGGTCAGCGGCATCGGCTACCTGGTGAGGAGGCGCTGATGGCAGCCACGCCCGAGACGCCGCGCGCGCGCCGGCCGCCGCTGCTCAGCGTCGAGCGGCGGCGCATCCTCTACGCCTACTGCGCCGCGATCGTGCTGTTCGCCGTCGGCGAGGCGGTGCGCCCCGGCTTCGCCAGCGCCAACGGGATCGAGGCGGTGCTGGTGGTCGCCTCGTTCGTCGGCCTGGTCGCCGCCGGGCAGACCTTCGTCATCCTGATCGGCGGCATCGACCTGTCCGTTCCCTGGGTGCTGAACGGGGCTGCGATCCTGATGGTGACGACCTCGCTCGGCAGCAATTCCCGCGCCGCATATGGGCTCGCGGCGACGCTCGGGATGGGCGCGGTGGTGGGGTGCTGCAACGGCGTCGGCATCGCGCTGCTCGGCATTCCCGCCGTGGTGATGACCTTGGCGATGAACGGGATCATGGAGGGGCTGACGCTGGGCCTGTCCGGCGGCCTCACCTGCGGCCCGTGCGCCTCCTATGCGCCGCCGATCATCCAGCAAGCCGTGCATGGGCATCTGCTCGGCGTGCCGCTGGTGCTGTATCTGTGGCTGGCGATCACGCTGGTCGTCTCGTTCGTGCTCAGCCTGACCACCTTCGGCCGCGTCACCTACGCGATCGGCAACAACGACCGGGCGAGCTTTCTCGCCGGCGTGAACGTCAAGGTCACGACGGTGGCGCTCTATACGATCTGCGGCATGTTCTCGGCGCTGGCCGGGATCATGCTTGTCGGCTTCGGCGGCCAGGCCTCGCTCGGCATGGGCGACCCGTACCTGTTCCAGTCGATCGCCGCTGTGGTGATCGGCGGCGTGTACATCCTTGGCGGCCGCGGCCACTACGTCGGCACGGTGGCCGGCTCGATCAGCCTGGTGGCGCTGGTATCGGTGCTGATGGCGGTCAACATGCCCGAATACGGCCGCAACGTGGTCTATGGCGTGGTGCTCCTGGTGCTGCTGCTGCTGTATGGCCGAGAGGCTGGGGAGAGTTGAAGCGCGCGCAGCCGCCAGACATGAGGGAGGGCGTGACGACACAATCACAGCAGGCGGTCATGGACCGTGCCGTCGGGCACCTGGTCCGCAACTACAGCCCGCACGGACAGCGCGTCGGCTGGCTGATGATCGCCTCGATTCTGGTCGAGGCATGGGATCTGTACTCCATCGCCTTCGTGCTGATCTTCCTGCGCAACATCTTCCATCCCTCGGCCGCCCTGCTCGGCCTGGCCGCGGCCGGCACGCAGGGCGGCGCCATCGTCGGCGCCCTGATCGGCGGCTGGCTGTCGGACAAGATCGGCCGGCGCGCGATCTTCCTGTCCACCATGGTCATGTTCATCGTCTTCGCCCTGGCGCAGGCGTTCGTGCCGAACATGGTCTGGCTCGTGGTGATCCGCCTCATCCTCGGCATCCCGCTCGGCAGCGACATCTCCAACGGCTACACCTACATCATGGAGTTCATGCCCAAGGGCGAACGCGAAGTGATGGGCAACCGCTGGCAGTTCATGTTCGCCGTCGGCGAGGTCATCACGCTCGCCATCATCGCGGTGTTCATCGTGCTGCGACTGCCGCCGGACCTGATCTGGCGCGTCACCCTCGGTTTGGGCGCGCTGCCGGCCGCGATCATCTTCGTCATGCGCTACAACCTGCCGGAGACGGCGATCTGGCTGATCCGTCACGGCCGGTTTCGCGAGGCCAAGCAGGTCGCGGCGCGCATGTACAACGACCCGCTCGATTTCCTGCCGGACGAGGACGCCGTCTTGCCGAAGCCGCGTCCCAGCGCCTTCCTTGCCCACCTGCGCCGCGACCCGATCCGCTGGCGCGCGACCATTTTTGGCTGGATCGCGTGCTTCGCGCAGAGCAGCGAGTTCTCCACCTTCGCCTTCTACATCCCGACGCTGTTCGTGCTGGTGGGCGTGTCCGGCATTCTCGGCACCAACCTCGTCACTCTCGCACTGTACATCGTCGCGGCGATCTCCGGCTGGGTCGGGCCGCTGATTACGCCGAAAATCGGCCAGCGCGGACTAAGCATCGCGGGTTTCGGAATCGTCCTGATCTCCCTGCTCGTCGCCGCGTACGCGCTGTACTCGAACCACATCGTCCTGCTGCCGTTCGCGGCCGCGGCCATGCTCTGGGGCCACTACTGGGACGCGGAGAACGTCATGACGATCCCCTCGATGGTGGCGCGTCCCGAATATCGCGGCACGGCGGCGGGCTTCGCCTACATCTTCGTCAAGCTGCCGAGCTTCCTCGCGATCTTCCTGTTCCCGGTGCTGTTCGCCGCGATCGGCAAGGCGAACGCGACCTTGTTCACCGCGATCTTCCCGCTGATCGGGTTGCTTGCGGCGATCTTCATCCTGCCGGAAGTGTATGGATACGACGAGGACTGAGGGCGCGGGCAGAGGCGATTCCGGGGCGATCCCCTGCATCCCGCACGCTACCCAATCCCAAGCCGTGCAGCAGACTACGACATGGCGGGAAACTGGCGGGCGGGAACGCGGTTCCGTTTGGTGTGCCGGGGAAGGCGAGCAAATGGATTTCGTCGAGGCAACAGAGGTCAATGACGCAGGATTGATCCGGCGGTGCGTCCATCGGACCGGTTCGGTGTGCGCGTTGCAGGCCGCGCCGGGAGCTGATCGGCCATGATGCGCAGGGAACCGGCTTTCCGGGACAGGGCGGACGCAGGCCGCCAGCTCGCCGCGGCACTCCGGCGCTTCAGGGATGCCGAGCCGCTCATCCTCGCGCTGCCGCGCGGCGGCGTGCCCGTCGGTTTCGAGGTGGCAAAGGCACTCGCGGCCACTCTCGACGTCCTGCTCGTGCGCAAGATCGGCGCGCCGGGACAGGGAGAGCTGGCTCTCGGCGCAGTCGTGGATGGCGGCGACCCGCAACTGGTCCTCAACGACGACATCGTTGCGTCGGCCGTGCCGCCCGCTGGCTATATCGAAACAGCAAAGCAGCGCGAGCTTGCCGAGATCGAGCGGCGTCGGCGCATCTACCGTGGCGAGGAGCCGGCCGCGGAGGTAAGCGGACGCACCGTGATCGTCGTCGACGACGGGATCGCAACCGGGGCGACCATGAAAGCGGCGCTGCGCGGGCTCCGACGCAACGGGCCCCGGCGTCTCGTCCTGGCGGTGCCGGTGGCGCCTGCCGACACGCTCGAGGAGCTTGCGGCCGAATGCGACGAGATCGTGTGCCTATCGACGCCCGCGCCGCTCTATGCGATCGGCGCACATTACGCCGACTTCACGCAAACATCGGACGATGAGGTCATTCGAGACCTCGCCGAGGCGCGCCGGCTGCTCGCGACGGCGCAAAGCCGCCCCGGCGGGCTTTGAGGTGATTGCACGCGCATTGCCGTGGTGAGGAGTAGCGAAACCGGATGCCCGAACAGGAGCGACCCGAAGCGGATCGGCAGGATTACCCGGCGGAGAAGGCGCGGCAGGGCCAGATCGTGCTCCGGTCGCGCGCGAGGCGGCTGATCTTTGTCGCGGGCCTGGTCGCAGCGGTCGTGCTGGCGTTGCTGGTGCGCGTCTGGCTGGCGCACTGAGACTACCCTCACGCCGCTTGCTGGGCCGCGCCCCGCCGCAGCAAAAACTCCCGCCCGACCTTCACCATCGGCCGCCCATCGTACTCCACGACGTCCGCCGTCGCGTAGGTCTCGCCCCAGGATTTCGGGATGAAACTTCCGGTCCCCACCACGTCGATCGGCGCGTTGGCGTCGGCCATCGTCAGACACTTGCCCACGCCGAAGCCGCTGGAGGCCACGATGCGCACGCGCGCGAACCCCGCCTCGTCCAGCGCCTCGCGCACCCGCCAGATCGCCGCCGCCGACACGCCGGTGCCGACCAGGTAACGCAGTTCCGTCTCGCTGCGATAGCGGCGGATGGTGCCGGGCGCGCGCCGCTCCAGCACGGCGTAACTCTCGCCCGGATCCAGTCCCTCGATGAACCGCCCGCCATGCGTGTCCAGCCGTACCGACAGGCCCCCCGCCGCGGCCAGTTCGGGAAACCTGCGGCACACCGCCAGTGAGTCGGAAACCTCGCGGCCGAAATAGTCCACCAGCACCGTCAGGCTGTCGTCCGGAAAGGTCTCGTGGAACATCTCCGCCGCGCGCACCGTCGAGCCCGCATAGCCGATCAGGGAGTGCGGCATCGTGCCGCGGCCGTGCGTGTTGCCGAACCAGTGCGCGGTGCCGTCGGTGGCGTTGCCCACGAAGCCCATCGCGCCCTCGCGCTTGGCCGCGTTGCCGCCGACGCTGGCGGCATAGGCCATCGCATCCTGCATCTCCGCCCCGGCGCAATGCCGCGCGTCCATCGCCAGGAACGCCACTTTCGGCAGCGCCAGGCACATCTGGTAGGCATTGTGCGCGGCCACGCAGGCCGGCCCCAGCTTTTGCAGCAGCAGCGTTTCCAGGTCGGTGAGCTGCGTGAACTGGCCGGTGATGTAGGCCAGCGGCTCGCCGGCGCCGGTCCATGTGCCCTCGGCGTGCGTCACGTCGACCTCGAACGCGGTGTCGCGCTCCAGCGCCACGCGCGCCAGCCAGTCCAGCATCAGCCGCGGCGCCGAAATCACCGGCCGGCGCAGGAACAGCGCGTAGGTGACGCGGGCATCGCCGAACCGCTCCACCACCGCGCGGGTGCGCCGGAAATAGACGTCGGTGCGGTCGGCGATGTCGTCCAGCAGCGCGCCCATCGCCGTGCGGATCCTACTGCGCCGCGACCGGGACGGGCTGGGACGCCGGCGCGCGACGCGCCTTCAGCTCCTCGGCGACCAGGAAGGCCAGCTCCAGCGACTGCTCGGCATTCAATCGCGGATCGCAAAAGGTCTCGTAGCGGCCGGCCAGATCCGCCTCGGTCAGCCGGTGCGCGCCGCCGACGCATTCGGTCACGTCGCGCCCGGTCATCTCGACATGCACGCCGCCGGCCCAGGTGCCTTCCGCCGCGTGCGCGTCGAAGAAATGCCGGACCTCGGACAGGATGGCGTCGAAGCTGCGGGTCTTGACGTTGTTCGCGGTGCTGATCGTGTTGCCGTGCATCGGGTCGCACAGCCAGACCACCCGCCGCCCGGCGCGGCGCACGGCGCGCAGCAGCGGCGGCAGCATGCGGGCGATCTTGTCCGCGCCCATGCGGGTAATCAGCGTCAGCCGGCCCGGCACGTCGTCCGGGTTCAGGATGTCGATCAGCCGCAGCAGCTCGTCCGGCTGCATCCCCGCGCCGACCTTCATCCCGACCGGGTTCTTCACGCCGCGCAGGAACTCGACATGCGCGCCGTCCGGCTGGCGGGTGCGCTCGCCCACCCACAGGAAATGCGCCGAGCAGGCATATGGGTCGCCCGAGGTGCTGTCGATGCGGGTCAGCGCCTGCTCATAGGGCAGCAGCAGCGCCTCATGGCTGGTGTAGAAATCGGTCTCGCGGATCTGCGGCGTGGTGAGGCTGGTGAGGCCCACCGCCGACATGAAGGCGAGCGTCTCGTCGATGCGGCTGGACAGGTCGCGATAGCGTTCGACCAGCGGGCTGCGGTCGACGAAGCCGAGGTTCCAGCGATGCACCTCATGCAGATCCGCGTAGCCGCCGCCGGCGAAGGCGCGCAGCAGGTTCATCGTGCTGGCGGAGTGGAAATAGCCGGTCTCCATCCGCGCCGGGTCCGGCACGCGCGCCTCGGCGGTGAATTCGGGGCCGTTGACGGTGTCGCCGCGGTAGCTGGGGAGGGTTTCGCCGCCGACCGTCTCGGTGTCGCTGCTGCGCGGCTTGGCGTACTGCCCGGCCATGCGCCCAAGTTTCACGACGGGCACACTGGCGCCGAACGTCAGCACGACGGCCATTTGCAGCAGCACGCGGAACGTGTCGCGGATGTTGTTGGCGTTGAACTCGGAGAAGCTCTCGGCGCAGTCCCCGCCTTGCAGCACGAAGGCGCGGCCGTCGGCCACCAGCCCCAGCGCCGCGCGCAGCCTGCGTGCTTCGCCCGCGAACACCAGCGGCGGGTAGGAGTGCAGCCGCGCTTCGGTCGCCTCCAGCCGGGCGGTGTCGGGGTAGCTCGGCGCTTGCCGGATCGGGCACGCGCGCCAGCTTTCAGGGGACCAGGTTTTCGCCATCGCGACAGGCTCCGCTCCCGCGCCGGACCGTCCCGCGCGGGCACACGCCGCCGTTATCCCGCGAAAGCCCATCGCTGGCTACTGCCCGCTACCCGCCGAGGCCCATCTCGGCGGTGCCCAGCTCCTCCTCGCCCATCTGCTGCGCGTCCTGCTCCGGCTGGCTCGGACCCTCGGCCACGCGGGTGCGGGTGCGCAAGGTGACGAACTCCTCGGCGCTGGTGGGATGGATGCCCACGGTGCGGTCGAAATCGGCCTTGGTGGCGCCGCAGTTGATGGCGATGGACAGCCCTTGCATCAATTCCGGCGCGTCGTCGCCCAGCATGTGCGCGCCCAGCACCACCTGCGTCGCCTGGTCCACCACCAGCTTCATCATGCTCGGACGGTGACGGCCCCCTAGCGCGTGGCGCATGGGCGTAAAGCGCGTGAGGTATATGTCCGCGGCACCTCGGGCCGCCGCCTGCAACTCCGTCAGGCCCACCGTGGCGATCGGCGGGCTGCTGAACACGGCGGTCGCGACACGGTCCAGCGCCCAGCGGCGGCGGACAGGGGCGAACAGCGCGTCGGCCAGGGCGTGCCCCTCGGCGATGGCCACCGGGGTCAGGTTCATGCGGTTGGTCACGTCGCCGATGGCATAGATGTTGCCAGCGCTGGTGCGGTTGTCGGCGTCGACGCGGATCGCGCCGAACCCGTCCGTCTCCACCCCGGCCGCCTCCAGGCCGAGATGCTCGGTCAGCGGCGCGCGCCCGACCGCTGCAAACACCAGGTCGGCGTCGTGCTCCTCCCCGTCGGTCAGGCGGACGCGCCGCGCGTCGCCGCGCGCGGTGACGTCGGCGATCTCGCGGCGGGCATGGACGGTGATGCCCTGCGTGCGCAGCGCGTCGAGCAGGGCGGTGCGCAGATCCTCGTCGAAGCCGCGCAGCGGCAGGTCTTGCCGCATGACCATATGCACCTCGCTGCCGAGGCCCGCGAAGATGCCGGCGAACTCGACGGCGATGTAGCCGCCGCCGATGATGGTGATGCGTTGGGGCCGGTCGGGCAGGAAGAAGGCGTCGTCGCTGACGATACAGAGCTCGGCGCCGGGAAACTCGGGCCGCAGCGGGCGGCCGCCGGTGGCGATCACGATGCGTTCGGCGGTGATAGGGCGCCCGCCGACCAGCAGCGTGTGCGCATCGGCCAACGCAGCGCGGGCTTCAAACACGCTCGCCCCGCATTTCTCCAAAAGCCCGCGATAGATGCCGTTCAGGCGGCCGATCTCGCGGTCCTTGTTGGCGATCAGCGTGGGCCAGTCGTGGTGGCCGCGCGTGGTGTTCCAGCCAAAGCCGTGGCTGTCCTCGCAGGCGGCGCCGTATTCGGCGGCGATCACCATCAGCTTCTTCGGCACGCAGCCGACGTTGACGCAGGTGCCGCCCCAGTGGCGTTCCTCGGCCACGCCGACGCGGGCACCGTGGCCAGCCGCGATGCGCGCGCAGCGCGTGCCGCCGCTGCCGCCGCCGATCACGAACAGGTCGAAGTCGTAGGGCATGAAGCGTGTCCGGCCGGAGGCGTCAGAAGCGACGAGGTCGCTCCATGCTGCCATCCGGCCGCACTGTTGTCACCGCCGCGGCCGATCAATGCACCGGACGCACCTTCGGTTCGCGATCCCAGATCCGCCCCTTGGCCGCCGCCTCCACGAACTCCTTGCTCCCGGTGCGGTCCAGCTTGACCACGCCCGAATCCTCCATCACCCCGGCCTTGGCCAGCAATGGCGCCGCGGCCGAGGTGTGGCCGATCACCTTCAGATGCGCAAAGGCGTCGTGGATGAACGCGATCGCCGCCGCCTGCCCCGCCAAGGCCTCGGCGCCCTCGGCCGAGACCGCGATCGCCACCGCGTCGAACAGGACCGAAGGGCCGCCGGCGAGCTGGAAATCCGCCTCGATGGCTCCGCCCAGCTCGGGCGCCACGATCTTGAGCATTCCGCCGGCCCCGGCCACCGCCGCCGCCAGCGCCTTGACGGCAGCCGCGTCGGTGCCCTCGGCGATCAGGCAGCCGACCGTGCGCCCCTTCAGGGTCGGTTTGAACTTGGCCAGGATGCTCAGCGCCGGCGAGTTCGGCAGGTCGGTGCGAGTCGGCTTGGCGGCCGGAATCGGCTTGACCGCCTCGCGCACGCCCAGGCCATCGGCTACCCGTGCCGCCAGTTTCGCGTCGATGTTGGCAAGCTGGCCCAGCATCCGCATCCGTATCGCCTTGGTCTCGACCTTGCTCAGCTCGAAGGTAAGTGCCGCGACGATGTGATTCTGCTCCGGCTCGGTCTGGCTCATGAAGAATTGCCGCGCCTGGCTGAAATGGTCGGCGAACGTCTCGCCGCGCACCCGCAGCCGCTCGCCGCTTTCGGTTGCCGGCACGCTGGTGAAGCCGGTCTTGGGATCCTCGCGCGGGCCGCTCTCGTTCAGGCTGTTCGGCTCATAGGCGGCGCGGCCCTTGGGCACATGCATCTGCATGTGGCCGTCGCGCTGGAAATTATGCATCGGGCAGCGCGGCGCGTTGACCGGGATCTGCGCGAAATTGGGGCCGCCCAGGCGCTTCAGTTGCGTATCCAGATACGAGAAGTTGCGGCCTTGCAGCAGCGGGTCGTCGGTGAAGTCGATGCCGGGAACGATGTGCGACGTGCAGAACGCCACCTGCTCGGTCTCGGCGAAGAAGTTGTCAGGGTTGCGGTCCAGCACCATGCGGCCGATCACCCGCAGCGGGATCTGCTCCTCGGGGATCAGCTTGGTCGCGTCCAATATGTCGAACTCGAACTTGTCGGCGAATGCGTCGTCGAACAGTTGCACGCCCAGCTCCCACTCCGGGAACTCGCCGCTGGCGATTGCGGTCCACAGGTCGCGGCGGTGATAGTCCGGGTCGGCGCCGTTGATCTTTAGCGCCTCGTCCCAGATCACCGACTGCGTGCCGAGTTTCGGCCGCCAATGGAACTTTACGTAGGTCGACTTTCCCGCCGCGTTGACTAGCCGAAAGCTGTGGACGCCGAACCCCTCCATCATGCGCAGCGAGCGCGGAATGGCGCGGTCGGACATTACCCACATAACCATGTGGGCGCTTTCCGGGGTCAGCGAAATGAAGTCCCAGAACGTATCGTGCGCGCTGGCGGCTTGCGGAAACTCGCGATCCGGCTCGGGCTTCACGGCGTGGATGACGTCGGGGAACTTGATCGCGTCCTGGATGAAGAACACCGGGATGTTGTTGCCGACCAGATCCCAGTTGCCCTGCTTGGTGTAGAACTTCACCGCGAACCCGCGCACGTCACGCGGCAGGTCGGCCGAGCCCTTGCTGCCGGCCACCGTCGAGAAGCGCACGAACACCTCGGTGCGCTCGCCGACACGCTGGAAGATGTCCGCCTTGGACACGTCGGCCAGCGACTCGGTCAGCTCGAAATAGCCGTGCGCGGCACTCCCCCGCGCGTGGACCACGCGCTCGGGGATGCGCTCATGGTCGAAATGCGTGATCTTCTCGCGGAGGATGAAATCCTCCAGCAAGGTCGGGCCGCGCGGCCCGATTTTCAGCGAGTTCTGGTCGTCGGCGATCGGCTGGCCTTCGTTGGTGGTCAGGACCGGGTGGCTGCCGGCCGCCGTCTGGTGCCACTCGCCGCCCTGGCCGACCGTGTGATCGTGCACGTCGCGCTTCGCCATTGGAGCCTCCCCGCTGTGATCGGCGGGTCAACGCAGTGCCGGCCCTCGGGTCGCTTTCGGACCTGGAAGGATCCGCTACGGCCTCTTCCGCGCGGCCCGGAACGCGGCGGCGCGGCCTGGCTTGTCCACCTGCGCCGCCCGGCCGAACGCCATCGCGTCGGCGGCGACGTCGCGGGT
This sequence comes from uncultured Pseudomonadota bacterium, assembly GCA_963758455.1. GTDB lineage: Bacteria > Pseudomonadota > Alphaproteobacteria > Acetobacterales > Acetobacteraceae > CAVRQM01. The sequence goes on from CAVWVK010000002.1 coordinate 1,052,825, forward strand.
GATGACGCTGCCGGCGGCGACCAGCGCGCCGTCGCCGATCGTCACGGGGGCGACCAGCAGCGAGTCCGAGCCGATGAACGCGCCCTCGCCGATGCTGGTGCGGTGCTTGGCGAAACCGTCGTAGTTGCAGGTGATGGTGCCGGCGCCGACGTTGGTGCGCGCGCCCACCGAGGCGTCGCCGAGATAGGTCAGGTGGTTGGCCTTGGCCCCGGCCCCCAGCACGGCGGCCTTCAGCTCCACGAAATTGCCGACATGGGCGCCCGGCCCGACCACGGTGCCCGGCCGCAGCCGCGCGAACGGACCGACCAGCGCGCCGGCTTCGACACGACATCCCTCCAGGTGGCTGAACGGCCGGATTTCCGCGCCGCCGGCGACCCACACCCCGGGGCCGAACACCACGTTGGGGCCGACCGTGACATCCGGCTCCAGCACCGTGTCGGCCGCCAGGAACACCGTCTCCGGCGCGATCAGCGTGGCGCCGCCCTTCATCGCGGCGACGCGCAACCGCCCCTGCACCACGGCCTCGGCCTGCGCCAGCTCGGCGCGGGAGTTGACGCCGCGCAGCTCGTCGTACGGCGCCTCGATCGCGGCCACCGCGCGGCCGGCGGCGTGCGCCAGCGCCACCACGTCGGTCAGGTAGTATTCGCGCTTGGCGTTGTCGCGGCCGACCGCGCGGAGCCATGCGGCCATGTCGGCGGCGGCCGCGCACAGCACACCGGCGTTGCACAGCGTCTCGGCCCGCTCGGCGGCGGTCGCGTCGGCAAACTCGACGATCCGTTCGACGAAGCCGGCCCGCTCTTGTCGATCGGGCCAATTACCCGCCCGTAACGGGCGGGATCGGGCGGCCGCATCGCCAGCAGCGCCAGCCCGACATCGCCCGCGCCGCACCGGGCCAGCAGGCGCTCCAGCGTTTCGGGCAGGATCAATGGGTTGTCGGCATAGAGAATTGCCACCTCGCCGGTGCCGAACTGGCTCACCGCCTGCAATGCGGCGTGCGCGGTGCCGAGCCGCTCGGTCTGCACCACCACCGGGTACGGCGCGGCGGCGGCAGCGATGCCCGGCATGTCCGGGCCGGCCACCACCACGATGCGCTCGAACACCGCCTCGCAGCTCGCCAGCAGATGCCGCAGCATCGGCCGCCCGGCGATCGGGTGCAGCGCCTTGGGCAGAGCAGAGCGCATCCTGGTGCCGAGGCCGGCGGCGAGGATGACGGCTGTGGCGTCGTGGGTCACGCCACCCCGTAGCTTCGCCTCCCTTCGCATGTCAAAGGGTGCTTTCTCCATAGGGAGATCGGTATGTCTGGTACTCTTCTGTTCGACCTCGACGGCACGCTGGTCGACTCCGTGCCCGACCTGGCGGCCGCGCTGAACCGGCTCGCGGCGGCGCGTGGGCTGGCGCCGTTCGAGGCGGTCGAGGTCGCCGGCATGGTGGGCGACGGGGTGCGCGTCCTGGTCGAGCGCGCCTTCGCGGCCCGCAACGTGCGTCGCGGACGAGGCGGCCGTCGCGCAGTTCTCGGCGGATTACGGCGCGCACGCCGCCGACCGGAGTTGTCTTTACCCCGGCGTCGCCGCCACGCTCGCGCGGTTGCGGGCGGCTGGCTGGACGCTGGCGGTCTGCACCAACAAGCCCGAGGCGACGGCGCGGGCGCTGCTGGACGCGCTGGGGATCGGCGGCTGCTTCGCGGCGATCGGCGGCGGCGACAGTTTCCCGACGCGAAAACCCGATCCGGCGCATCTTCTGGCCACGCTGCGGACCGCCGGCGGGGAGGCGGCACGGGCTGTGATGGTGGGCGATCATCGCAATGACATCCGCGCCGCCGCCGGTGCCGGCGTGCCGGCGATCTTCGCGGCTTGGGGCTACTCTTCGCGCTCCGCGGCCGAGGGAGCATCGGCAATGGCGGAAACGTTCCCGGATTTGCCGGATGCGGTCGAGGCCTTGCTGCCGGGGTAGGACGCGGACCGCATCGGGATCGCCGTTGGTATGCGGGCGCCTTCAGGCCGCCACAATCGATCGACGCGATCCTTCAGGCCGGGATCATTGCTCAGCTACGGCGGCCACCGGGTTGTGCTGAGACGGTAATCACCTGACAGTTGGCCACGCCGGCGGCGCGCCCGACCGTCAAGAGTTGGGGGCGCGTCGTCGGTGTGGCCATGCCGCCTCTGGCGGGGGTTAGGATGGTGTTGCGAGCAACATCAACCCCTTCCGGAGAACCACATGACCACGGACCAGAAGATAGCACGCCGCAAGCTCAGCTTGCTCGACCTCGCCTCAGACCTCGGCAACGTCTCGCGCGCCTGCAAGGTGATGGGCTACAGCCGCCAGCAGTTCTACGAGATCCGCCGCAACTTCCAGACCTATGGCGCCGACGGGCTGATCGACCGGCTGCCCGGGCCGCGCGGTCCGCACCCCAACCGGGTGGCCGCCGAGATCGAGCATTGATCTTTTTTTTTTTTTTTTTTTTTTTTTTTTTTTTTTAAGGGCAGGCCATCCTCGACCATGCTCTGGCCCAGCCCTGCCACGGCCCGATGCGGGTCGCCCAGGAGCTGATGCTGCGTGGCGTCCAGGTCTCCTCGGGTGGGGTGCGCGGCGTCTGGCAGCGCCACGCCCTGCTGACCAAACACGAGCGCCTGCTGCGCCTGGAGCGCGCGACCGCCGAGCGCAAGCTCAGCCTGACCGACGATCAGGTCCGCCTGCTCGAACGCTTCAGCCCGGAGTTCCGCGAGCGCCACATCGAGGCCCCGCACACCGGCGCGCTGCTCGCGGTCGACACGTTCTTCGTCGGTGTCCTCAAGGGAGTGGGCAAGATCTACCTGCAGACTGCGATCGACTGCGCCAGCCGCTACGCCTGGGCCAGGCTGTATCCCAACAAGCTGCCGGTCACCGCCGTGCAGCTGCTCAACAACGACGTGCTGCCGACCTTCGAGCAGCATGGCGCCGCCATCGACGCGGTGCTGTCCGACAACGGCCGGGAGTTCTGCGGCCGCGAGGACCAGCATCCCTACGAGCTGTTCCTGCAGCTCGAAGGCATCGTCCACAAGCGCACCCGGGTCAGCCGGCCGCAGTCCAACGGCATCGTCGAGCGGCTGCACCGCACCCTGCTCGACGAGCATTTCAGGGTCGAGGGCCGCAAGACTTGGTTCGAGACCATCGAGGAGATGCAGATGGTGCTCGACGAGTATCTTGTCGGCTACAACACCAGACGGCCGCAGACCAGGGTCGAGAGCATCGAGCGAGATGCACGCCGGTCAAGGTGCTCGACGCAGGTATCTTGTCAAGGCTACAACGACAAGGAGGCGGCCGCCCCCAGGGACGTCGGCATGAACGGACGCACGCCGCTCAGAGGCGGTTCGTCGTCAGGCGATAACCGTCAAGGCACCACGAAAGGAGGCAGCCTTCAGGCCCCCATGCAGTCGGCCGACGCTGACCCCGTCAGGCCGGAGGTGGAACTGCTCAGCCGATAACGGCGTGCCAACCGGGATCAACCTCTCCTGGTCGCGCAGCAGGAGGCGTCAAGCTTAAATCTTTCAGCAGATCAATGGCCCGATCAAGCCGGCCTCTCCCTAGTTTAAGGGGTTTGCGCAGGCAAATCTCCGCTCGCCAGTCTGCGCAACGCTCATGCCGCCACAACCAATCTACCGTCGCAGCCAGTTCCAGAACCGTAACATGCGTGTCAGCAAATTTCCGCGCCAACTCCGCCGCTCGGGTGCGGCCGAGCGTCCCGAATGCTTCCTCCTTGGAGGAATTGGGTTCGAGAAGGGTGAACTGACTGTAGCTTGCGCCATCACTGGTGCGATGGCGGATGTCCTCTCGCACCACGCCAAGCGCCTTGGCATCGCTGGTCGCAATATCCAGTTCGCGCGAATACGGCCCGTAGTGATGGTACTCGTAACCAAAATCGCTGTTAAAACCAAGCTGATCAAGCAGATAGATCGTCTTTTGCAGGCGAACACGGCTTACCAGTTTTCCACCGGCGGCATCGACCACCGCCGCAATTTTTTCTTCTGGTTCAATCATCGCGTGCCTCCTCTGGATTGCCGAGCTTTGTCCCGGTCGTTTTCGTCGGCGAAGTAGTAGCGCGTGAATTGCCGCTTCGCCTGTAGCGTCTCTATCATACTTGACAATGCCGTAATTTCCCGCGGGCCTTCGGCCTGATCCAGAACGTGCAGTTTCTTATGCACTTTCTCGTCGTCGCCGCCGATTTGTGTGTAGATGCTGATCGCGGCATCCGGATCCTTGATCACCGTTCCCGCCGCGAGCTTGTCCTTGAAGTTCCAGTCGATCCATCTGGCCCGCTTGGTCTGCCTGCCTTCGTCCTCACCGAATGCCCGCAGATCGAGCGTTTTATACAGATCTCGGTTGCGCAGTCGCGTGGCCAGCTCACCGATATCCGTATCGGCGGCACCTTGCATGGTGCCAAGCGCGGCCATGATGACCGTGTCATCAAGCGCCAGATAGTCTTGAACGGTAGGCCGTGCGGCGGCGAGGAAGCGCAACAGAGCATGGTTGGCTGACAGCCCCGTCGCTGCGGGGGCCGAGTCCGGTGCCTTGGCCCGCTCGGCTACCGACCGTAACAAGCGTGCGATCATGTGCTCGACGCAGCGCGTTGCCTTGTGGAAATATACCTGCTCATGCAGCGTGTACCTCGCCAGTAGGAACTGCTCGGCTGCGGGACGAGCTTTCGAGTCAAGGCAGAATGTCGGCACCGAGACCGTGTCAGCCGGGGCGTCGGCGTCCACGGCGTCGATTTCAATTTCATGCACCCGGATGTGTTCCATAAGCCAATCAAAGTCGATCGCGCCCGCGCCAGTGCCGGTCATCATCCGGTCGCGGCGAAGATAGTCCAGGCGGTCCGCGTCGAAGGAGCTGGAGACGACCGCGTGATAAATGTCCGTCGGGTCTTCGGCCACGAGCAGGGATGCCACGTCCTCGGCAAAACCGGGGCGGTGCGCCTCGAGAAGGGGTAGGATCCCCCCACCTTCATTGCGGATTATGTCGGCCGTCCATTGCTCGTGTTTGCGGCCGACGCCGCGAGACTTTTGGACGCCTTCGAACGTATGGCTAAATGGGCCGTGGCCGAGGTCGTGTAGTAGTGCGGCAATTGCCGCGATCTCGGCGCGGCTTTTGTCCCGCTCGAAAGCTGCGTTTCCCACCTCCCGCCGGATGATGTTGATCAGTGTCCGGGCGGTGTGGAACACGCCGATGGAGTGAACGAAACGGGTATGCGTCGCGCTAGGGAAGATGAATTCGGCCACCCCGAGCTGCCGGATGCGGCGCAAGCGCTGAAACTCCGGTTTGCCGATCAGCGCCCAAGCAAGCTGGTCTAACGGCTCATCGTGCTGAAACACAATCAGCCCATGCACCGGATCACGCAGGCGCTGGGTGCGCGGGAAAATCATAGCAAGAACATACAGGGAACAATCTGCTGTGGATAGATGCGAATTGAGGGTACTACCTCGACGCCACTTTTTGCACGGTCGGATTCCATGTGCCAAGCGGTTGTGTCCTATCGAGCTTCGCACCGCGAAGGTCCACATCCGGTTTGAACCTGCAAAAGACCGAGCCCCCGACCTATTCCACCAACGCAGCCCGGATCGCCGCCGGCTCCCTGGCAGCACGGATCGCCGCCGCGACGGCCGGATCGCGCAACCGCCGCGTCACCCCGGCCAGGGCGGCCAGGTGCTCGGACCCGCCTTTTTCCGGGCTGAGCAGCAGAAACACCAGATCCGCCGGCCGCCCGTCGATCGCCGCCCACTCCACCGGCCGGTCCAGCCGGGCGAACAGGGCCGCCACCGTCGCCAGCCCCGCCAGCCGCGCGTGCGGCACGGCGATGCCGGAGCCGACCCCGGTCGAGCCCAGCGCCTCGCGCGCCGCCAGCGCCGCCGATACCTCGCCGGCCGGCAGCGACAGCAGTGCCGCGGCGCGGCGCGACAGCTCGCCCAGTACCGCGGCCTTGTCGGAGGCTTTCAGGCGAAGCACCCGGTCGGGTGGAAACAGCTCGTCGAGGGTCATGTGGGCGGAGCCGATTCTTCGGGGTCGCGCACGATCAGGCGGTAGCCCACCCCGGTCTCGGTGACGATATGCCGCGGCCGCTCCGGATCCGTCTCCAGCTTCTGGCGGATCTGGCGGACATAGACGCGCAATTGCTGCACGTCGCCCGAGGCGCCCCACAACTTGGCCAGGATGTGCCGGTGGGTGAGCACCCGCCCGGCATGGCCCACCAGCAGGCGCAGGATGTCCCACTCGCGCGGCGACAGGTGAACCTCCGCGCCGCCGCGCAGCACCATGCGGCGCACCAGATCGACCGACAGGTCGCCGGACGTGAAGATCGGCGCCGCACCCTCCTGCGCCAACTGGTGACGCAGGGCGGTGCGCAGACGGGCGACCAACTCGGCCATGCCGAATGGTTTTGTCACATAATCATCGGCCCCCAACTCCAGCGCGGCGACTTTCCCGCGTTCGTCGTCGCGTGCCGACAGCACCACGATCGGCAACGCCGACCCGCCCTCGCGCAGCGAGCGGATCACGTCGAGGCCATCGGTATCGGGCAGACCTAAATCGAGCAGCAGCACGTCGGCACCGCCGCGCGCGACAGCCGCCAGCGCCTCGGCGGCGGTCGCCGCCTCGATCACCCGCCAGCCTTGCGTGGGCAGGCTGGTGCGCAGCAGGCGTCGGATCGCCGGCTCGTCGTCGGCCACCAGCACGCACGGCTCGCTCACGACGCGGCCCCCATCGGCACGGGTAGCGGCAGGGAGATGGTGAACGCCGCCCCGCCTTGCGGCCGGTTGGCGGCGCGGATGGTGCCCCCCATCGCCTCGACGAACCCTCGGCAGATCGCCAGGCCGAGGCCGGTGCCGGGACGCTGGCGATCCGAGCCATGCAGTCGGGTGAACTTGTCGAACACTTTTTCCAATCCGTCCGCCGGAATGCCCGGTCCCTGGTCGGCCACCTGCACGCATACGACTTCGCCGTCGTGCCAGGCGCGCAGCCGGATTTCGCTGCCCATCGGCGCGTATTTGGCGGCGTTGTCCAGCAGGTTGAACAGCACCTGCTCGAACAGCACCACGTCCAGCGCCACCTGCGGCAATCCCGCCTCCACTTGCAGCACGGCGCGATGTCCCTCCAGCACTTTCGCCGCGCGCGCGAGCGCGCTGCCGGCGACCTCGCCCAGATCGGCGGATTCCCTGCGTGGCGCCACCGCGCCCGATTCCAGGCGCGTCATGTCGAGCAGGTTGGCGACGAATCGGTTCAGCCGCTCGGCCTCGTCGCGGATGGTGGCGAGCAACTCGCGCCGGCCGGCCTCGTCCAGCAGGGTGCCGTAGCTGTCCAGGCCGCTGGCGGCGCCGAGAATCGAGGCCAGCGGCGTGCGCAGGTCGTGCGAGATCGAGGTCAGCAACGCGCCGCGCAGCCGCTCGGTCTCGGCCAGCAGACGCGAGCGGTCGAGATCCTCGGCGAGATTCACCCGCTCGATCGCCACCGCGGCCTGATCGCCCAGTGCGTCCAGCAGGCGCCGCTGCTCCGGCGTCAGCAGCGGCCCCGTGCGGTCGGCGTCCAGCCCGATCACTGCGACCGGCCCGCGCCCGGTGCGCAGCGGCAGGAACAGGCGTTTCGCCCCCGGCAGGCTGTCCGAGCCGCGGCCGGCGGCGCGGTCGTGCTGCCAGGACCATTTCGCCGCGGCGATATCGGCGGCGTCCAGCGCGTCCTCGGGCGGGTAGCCGGCGCGCACCGCGACGCTTTCGCCCTCGGGCAGCAGCAGCACCACACGCACATCCAGCAGGGCGGCGACCTGGTAGGCGGTGGCCCACAGCAGGTCGTCCATATTGGCGGTGCCCGCGAGCTTGCGGCTGAACTGGTACAGCGATTCGGTCAGCCGCACCCGGCTGCGCGCGGCCAGGGTTTGGCTCCGCATCCTGGCGCCGAGATTGCTGGCGATCAGGGCGGCGGCGAGGAAAAAGAACAGCGCCACCACATTGTCGGGGTCGGCGATGACGAAGGTGTACAGCGGCGGCAGGAAGAAGAAGTTGTAGGCCAGCACGCTGAGAATGCACGCGTAGAGCGACGGCGCCAGGCCGAACCAGGCGGCGGAAGCCAGCACGGCGGTGAGAAACGCCAGGGAGACGCTGTGCGCCGAAACGTAGTGCTGCAAGGTCATGCCGACCCCGACCGCGGTGGCCGCCAGGCCGGTGCTGCCGAGATACGGGCGGACGCGGAACGGCTCGCGGGGCGTCCGCGCGGCGGCGACGGCCGCCGCATCCGGCTTGGCGCCGACCACGTGGATCGGAATGTCCTGCGCGCCGGCGATCAGCTCGCGCGCGGCGGAACTGCGCACCCAGGCCAGCCACGAGATGCGCCCGGGGTTGCCGATCACGATCTGGGTGAAGTTGTGGGCGCGCGCATAGGCGATGGTCTCGGCGGCGACGGCGCGGCCGGGGATCGTCACCGCCTCGGCACCCAGCGATTCCGCGAGGCGCATCTGCTCGGCGACGCGCTGGTTCTCGGCCGCGCCCAACTCGCGCTCGGTCTCGACATGCAGCGCGGTCCAGGGCGCGCGCAACTGCTCGGCCAGGCGGCGGCCGTAGCGCACCAGGTCGGTGTTTGCCCCGCGCTGGGTGACGCACACCAGCACCCGCTCGCCGGCGGCCCAGGGTCCCGCGATGGCGTGCGCCTGCATGTGGTCGCGCAACTGCGCGTCGACGCGCTGCGCGGTGCGGCGCAAGGCCAGTTCGCGCAACGCGGTCAGGTTGGCGGGCGAAAAGTAATGGCCCAGCGCGCGCGCGGCGGTCTTGGGGACGTAGACTTTTCCGTCCCGCAGCCGGGCAAGCAGGTCGTCCGGCGTCAGGTCCACCAGTTCGATGTCGTCGGCGCGGTCGATCACGTCGTCGGGCACGGTTTCGCGCACCCGGATGCGGGTGATGCCGGCGACGACATCGTTGAGGCTTTCGATGTGCTGGATGTTGACCGTGGTGTAGACGTCGATGCCGGCGTCGAGCAGTTCCTGCACGTCCATCCAGCGCTTTGGATGCCGGCCGCCGGGCGCGTTGGTGTGCGCCAATTCGTCGATCAGCGCCAGTTGCGGGCGGCGGGCGAGCAGCGCGTCAAGATCCATCTCGTCCAGCGTGTGGCCCTTGTACTCGACCTCGCGGCGCGGCAGGATCGCCAAGCCTTCCAGCAGCGCCAGCGTCTCCGCGCGGCCATGTGTCTCCACGATGCCCACCACGACATCGATGCCATCGCGGCGGCGTGCCCGGGCGGTGGTCAGCATCTCGAACGTCTTGCCGACGCCGGGTGCGGCGCCAAGAAAAACCTTGAGCCGCCCGCGCGTGGCGCGGGCGGCTTGCCGCAGCAGGGCGTCCGGATCGGGCCGGCTGTCGCGGTCCGCGTTCAGGTCAGTGCGCCCCCGCGTCGAGTGCCAGGTTCAGCGCCAGCACGTTGACCCGCGGCTCGCCGAGCAGGCCGAGCAAGCGGGCGTGCGTGTGGGCGGCCACGATTGCGCTCACCTGGTCGTCAGTCATGTGCCGGGCCTTTGCCACGCGCGGCACCTGGAACGCCGCGTTCTCCCGCGAGATGTCCGGGTCCAGGCCGCTGCCGGATGTCGTCACCGCGTCGCCGGGAACCGCCGCGCCGGGGTTTTCGGCGTGCAGCGTGGCGATGTCGCCCTTCACCCGGTCGGACAGCGCCTTGCTGGTCGGGCCGAGGTTCGAGCCCGAGGAGTTGTCTGCCGCATAGGGCACCGCGATGGTCTTGCTGCTGTCCTTCGGGTCGGGTTCGGTGGTGGCCGAGGGCCGCGGGTGGAAATACTGCGCCCTGGTGAAGTTCTGGCCGATCAGCGCCGAGCCGACGATCGCGCCGTTGCGCCGGACGACGCTGCCGTTGGCCTGCCAGGGAAAGATCGCCTGCGCGATGCCGGTCATGGCGAGAGGATAGGCGAGGCCGGTGACGAGCGTGAACAGCACGATCATCATGAAGGCGGGGCGGAGTTCACGAAGCATGGGGTAGTCCTTTCGTCGCATTGTGGAAGGCCGTGCCGCGAGGCCCTCACCCCGGCCCTCTCCCAGAGGGAGAGAGGGCAGAACTCCCTCTCCCTCTGGGAGAGGGCCGGGGTGAGGGTACGCCGTCACGCCAGCCCCAGATGGCTCACCACCAGGTCGATGAGCTTGATGCCGACGAACGGTGCGATGATGCCGCCGCCGCCGTAGATCAGCAGGTTGCGCTGCAGCAGCGCCGCCGCCCCGATCGCACGGTAGCGGACGCCCCTCAGCGACAGCGGGATCAGCGCCACGATAATCAGCGCGTTGAAGATGATTGCCGAGAGGATGGCGCTTTGCGGGCTGGCCAGGTGCATGATGTTGAGCGCCTGCAACTGCGGATAGAATGCCAGGAACATCGCCGGGATGATGGCGAAATACTTGGCCACGTCGTTGGCGATCGAGAACGTGGTCAGCGCGCCGCGCGTCATCAGCAACTGCTTGCCGATCTCCACGATCTCGATGAGCTTGGTCGGGTCGCTGTCCAGGTCGACCATATTGCCGGCCTCGCGGGCGGCCATCGTGCCGGTGTTCATGGCCACGCCGACGTCGGCCTGCGCCAGCGCCGGGGCGTCGTTGGTGCCGTCGCCGCACATCGCCACCAGCTTGCCGGCCGCCTGCTCGCGGCGGATCAGCGCCAGCTTGTCCTCCGGGGTCGCCTGCGCCAGGAAATCGTCGACGCCGCTTTCGGCGGCGATGGCCGCCGCCGTCAGCGGGTTGTCGCCGGTAATCATCACCGTGCGGATGCCCATGCGGCGCAGTTCGGCGAACCGCTCGCCGATGCCGCCCTTGACCACGTCCTTGAGGTGGATCACGCCAAGCAGCTTGTCGCCGTCGGCCACCGCCAACGGCGTGCCGCCGGACTTGCCGACGCGGTCGGCGATGGCGCGCGTCTCGCGGATCGTCGCTTCGCTGGCGCCCTGCACATAGGCCAGCACGCTGTCGACTGCGCCCTTGCGGATGCGCCGCCCGCCGATGTCAACGCCGCTCATGCGGGTCTGTGCGGTGAACGGGACGAAGTTCGCCGCCAGAGACGCCATCTCGCGCCCGCGCAGCCCGTACCCTTCCTTTGCCAGCACGACGATGGAGCGGCCTTCGGGCGTTTCGTCCGACAGCGAGGAAAGCTGCGCCGCGTCGGCCAGGACGGCGGGATCGACTCCGGCGACGGGCAAAAACTCGCTGGCTTGCCGGTCGCCGATGGTGATGGTGCCGGTTTTGTCCAGCAGCAGCGTGTCCACGTCGCCCGCCGCCTCCACCGCGCGGCCGGACATCGCCAGCACGTTGAAGCGCACCAGGCGGTCCATGCCGGCAATGCCGATCGCCGACAGCAGTGCGCCGATGGTGGTCGGGATCAGGGTCACGAACAGCGCCACCAGCACCAGCACCGGAATGGCGCCGCCGGCGTAGTGGGCAAAGCTCGGGATGGTGGCCACCGCGAGCACGAAGATCAGCGTCAGGCCGGCCAGCAGGATGTTCAGCGCGATCTCGTTCGGCGTCTTCTGCCGCGTGGCGCCCTCCACCAGCGCGATCATGCGATCCAGGAACGTCGAGCCCTGGGCCGCGGTGATGCGGACCTTGATGACGTCGGACATCACCTGCGTGCCGCCCGTGACCGCCGAACGGTCGCCGCCGGCCTCGCGGATCACCGGTGCGCTTTCGCCGGTGATCGCCGCCTCGTTGACCGAGGCCACGCCCTCGATGATCTCGCCGTCGCTGGGGATCAGCTCGCCGGCCGTGACGATCACCACGTCGCCCTGACGCAGCGCGGTGCCCGCGACCAGTTCGGTGCGCCCGTCCGGCCGCAGCCGGTTGGCCATCGCTTCGGTCTTGGCGCGGCGCAGGCTGGCGGCCTGCGCCTTGCCGCGCCCTTCCGCCACGGCTTCGGCGAAGTTGGCGAACAGCACCGTGAACCACAGCCAGATATTGATCTGCAACGCGAAGCCGAGATGCGCCGCCCCGGCGGCCAGGTCGCGCAGGAACAGGATGGTGGTGAGCGTGCTGACGATCTCGACCACGAACATCACCGGGTTGCGCCACAGCGTGCGCGGGTCGAGTTTTCGGAAGGCCTGGCCGACGGCTGGCCACAGGATCGCCGGGTCGGCGATGGATGACGATTTGCGCGCACGCGTCGTGGAGGCGAGATCGTTGGGCGTGACGGCGTCCATGTGTGCGTTCCTAGTAGAGCGTGCCGGCGTTCATGGAAAAATGTTCCACGATCGGGCCGAGGGCGAGCGCGGGGAAGAAGGTCAGGCCGCCGACGATCAGGATGACGCCGACCGCGAGGCCCACGAACATCGGGCCGTGTGTCGGGAAGGTTCCGGCCGACGGCGGCACTGTCTTCTTCGCCGCCAGCGACCCGGCCACCGCGAGGGCGGGAATGACGAACAGGAAGCGTCCGATCATCATGGCCAGGCCCAGCGTGGTGTTCCAGAACGGCGTGTTGGCCGACAGCCCGGCGAAGGCGCTGCCGTTGTTGGCGGTGGTCGAGACATAGGCATACAGCGCCTCGGAAAAGCCGTGCGGGCCCGCCGCCGACAGCGCGCCCAGCGGGCCGGGCAGCACCACGGCGAGCGCGGTGAAACCCAGCATCGACAGCGGCAGGCACAGGATGGCCAGCATGGTCATCTTGACCTCGCGCCCTTCGATCTTCTTGCCGAGGTATTCCGGCGTCCGCCCGACCATCAGCCCGGCGACGAACACCGCGACGATGGCGAACAGGATGAAGCCGTAGATGCCGGAACCGACGCCGCCGAAGATGATCTCGCCCAGCATCATGTTAATCATCGGCACCATCCCGCCCAGCGGCAGGAAGCTTTCGAGCATGGAATTGACCGCGCCGCAGGACGCATCGGTGGTCACGGTGGCGAACAGCGCGCTGCCGGGAATGCCGAAGCGCACTTCCTTGCCCTCCATGTTGCCCATGCCGGGGTCCATGCCGAGATGCGCCAGGATCGGGTTCGCGTGCGATTCCGACCAGTAGCAGAGCGTGATTCCGGCCAGGAACAGCACGCCCATCGCGGCGAACACCGCCCAGCCCTGCCGCTCGTCGCCGACCATGCGGCCGAACACGTTGGTCAGCGCGGCACCGAGAATGAAGATCGAGATGACCTGGATGAAATTGGTCAGCGCCGTCGGGTTCTCGAACGGGTGCGCCGAGTTCGTGTTGAAGAACCCGCCGCCGTTGGTGCCGAGGATCTTGATGGCTTCCTGCGACGCCACCGGCCCGACCGAGATCGCCTGTTTCGCGCCCTCCAGCGTCGTGGCCGTGATGTGGCCCGCCAGCGTCTGCGGCACGCCCTGCCAGACGTAGAACAGAGTGATGGCGACTGACATCGGGAGCAGCACGTACAGCGTGATCCGCGTCATATCGACCCAGAAATTGCCGATGCTGCGGGCCGAGCGCCGCGAAAAGCCGCGGATGACGGCGACCGCCATCGCGATGCCGGCGGCGGCGGATGCGAAGTTCTGCACCGTCAGCGCCGCCATCTGCGTGAGGTGGCTCATCGTGGTCTCGCCGCCGTAGCTCTGCCAGTTGGTGTTGGTCAGGAAGCTGACGGCGGTGTTGTAGGCAAGCATGGGGGCCACGGCCGATTGCCCGTCCGGGTTCAGCGGCAGCACGGCCTGGAGCCGTTGCAGCGCGTACGCGGCCAGAAAACAGAACATCTTGAACATCAGCATGGCGATCGCGTAGCCGACCCAGCTCTGCTCGTGCCTCTCGTCGACGCCGCAGATCCAGTACCAGCCGCGCTCGACCGGGCGGAACACCGGCGAGAGGAACGTGCGCTTGCCCGCGTACAATTGCGCCATGAAGCCGCCGACCGGGCGGGTGACGGCGATGACGACCGCGCTGAACAGCGCGATCTGGATCCAACCGATGACTGTCATGGGTGCGCCTTGTGCGAAGCGACCTTTACCCGAGCATCCGGTGCAGCAACGAGGATCTCGGGTGTGGCGCCGGATGGCCGGATCAAGCCCGGCCAAGACGATGCGATGGTCGGTGGGAGCAGCATCAGAACCGCTCCGGCCGGACCAGCGCGTACACCAGGTACACGAGCAGAACCACGGTCACGAGACCGCCCAGCACGTAATCGAGGGTCATGGGAGCGCCCTACAGCCGGTCGCAGAGGTGGACGTAACCCACGCACACCGCGAAACCGGCGATGCCGAGGGCGACGAAGAGCACGTCGTACATGGAGGAGGCTCCGTGTTGCGCCGTCAAAATCATCGCAGCCACATAGGAAAGCGAGGCGGCCCCCATTGCCCTCGCATAGGAATCCCATAGGTTCGCGGACATGGAATTGCTCTACTGGGTGCTGGCCTGGGCCTGCCACCGGCGTTGCCGCCACTGTTACGAGGACCGATTTCGCCCCTATGCGAACGCGGCGCTTGAGGGCGTGGTCGCCGAGGCGGAGGCCAACTTTCCCCGAATTGTCGCCAACCTGCCCGACCGGCTGGACCGCATCGTGCTGTCGGGCGGCGAGGTGCTGCTCGACGGGCTGCGCCAGCGCGTGACCTGTCCGGCGGTCACGGCGTTGCGGGCGCGCTACGGCGATGCGACCCGCGTCATCGTGCAGACCACCGGCGACCTGCTGACGCCCGGCATCGTGCGCGACCTGCTGGGCCGCGGCGTGTGGATGATCTCCGTCTCTGGCGTCGACGATTTCCATGTCGGCCACGAAGGTCCGGATCGGCAGGCCGCGCTGCGGACACGTCTGTCGGCGATGTTCGACGCGGCCGGGATGCGCAAATCCGGCTACGCCGCGCCGCGCCGGTCCTGGCAGCACGAAGAAGGGCCGGTCTACGGGTTCTTCGGCGCCACGCCCGACATGTGGATCGGCAAGCTGTGGCCGCGCGGGCGGGCATGGGCGAACGGCCTGTCCACCGCCACGCTGGCCGACAATTTTTGCGCCCGATGGTCCGGCGGCGCCGGGTTCCTCAACGATGGCGAGGGCTCGGAAGTGTCGGTCGAGCCGGACGGCCTGGTGTATCCGTGCTGCGTGAAAACCGGGGCGGCGCTGGGCAGCCTGCTCGACGAGCGGCTGGAGGACATCCTGCACAGCCTGCGCGGCCACCCGGCGTTCGCGGCGATCAACGCGGGCAGAGCCCGACCGCATGGGCGAGGCGTTCGGCTGGACCGCCGACCAGTTCCGTGAACGCAGCCGCGCACGCACGCCGCAGGGCGCGGAGTATGCCAATTTGTGCATCGGCTGCGACCGCTTCCATGCCGAGGTGCTGGGGCCGGTGCTGGCCGATCTGCGCACCCGTCGTCTTGCCGCGAAGAAGGTGTCCGAACCATGCTGACCCGACGCGCCGTGCTTGCCGCCGCCGCCGCGGCCCCGTTCGCGGCACAGGCCGCGCCGGCATGGCCGGACATCGAGCAGGCGGCGCGCGGGAAAACCGTGTTCTTCAACGCCTGGGGCGGCGACGACCGCACCAACGCCTTCATCGCCTGGGCCGGCGAGCGGATGCGGATGCTGCATGATGTGACCGTGCGCCACGTCCGCCTGGCCGACACCTCCGAGGCGGTGGCGCGTGTGCTGGCCGAGCGCGCGGCGGGGCGCACCGAGGGCGGATCGGTCGACCTGATCTGGATCAACGGCGCGAACTTCCTTTCCATGAGGCAGCATGGCCTGCTGTTCGGCCCGGTGCTGGATCTGCTGCCAAATGCGACGCTGGTGGATCGTATGGGAAAACCGACGATTGTGGATTTCACCGTGCCGACCGACGGCTACGAGGTGCCTTGGCGGATGGCGCAGGTGGTGTTCGTCCATGACTTTGCCCGCGTGGCCGAACCGCCGCGCCGCATGGCGGCGATGCCGCGCTGGGCGGCGGCGCATCCCGGCCGGCTGACGCACCCGACCGCGAGCGACTTCATGGGCGCCACATTTCTGAAGGAGGCGCTGGTGGAGCTGACGCCCGACCGCGCCGCCCTGGCCCGTCCCGCGACCGATGCCGACTACGCCGCCGCGACGGCGCCGCTGTGGTCGTGGTACGGTGCGTTGCGGCCGCATCTGTGGCACGGCGGGCGGGATTTTCCGGCCAGCGGTCCGGCGCAGACGACGCTGTTCTCGGACGATGAGATCGACCTGTACATCTCGTTCAACCCGGCCGAGGCGGCGACCGGCATCGCCAACGGCGTGCTGCCGCCGACGGCGCGGGCGTATGTGCTGGACGGGGGCACGCTGGGCAATTGCAGTTTCGTCGCCATCCCGTACGACGCGGCGCACCGCGACGCCGCGATGGTCCTGGCCGACTTTCTGCTCTCGCCCGAGGCGCAGGCGCACGCCGCCGACCCGCGGATGCTGGGCAGCCCGACGGTGCTGGACCTGTCGCGGCTGTCGGCGGCGGACCGTGCGCGGTTCGACGATCCGCCACAGGTGCCGGGGTTGCTGACGGCCGCCGAACTCGGTGTGAGGCTGCCCGAGCCGCACCCGTCCTGGATGGCCCGCGTCGCGGCGGAGTGGGAGCGTCGGGTAGCGGCTTAGCGGATCGCGGCTTTGCTCGGCCTACCCGCGCAGGGTGCCCGGCGCCGAAAGGCCGGGCAGCAGAACGTGGATCACGAGCAGGATGAGGAAGATCGCGATGAGCACGCCGAAAACCCTGCCGAACAGGCGAAGCGCCGCCAGGATCAGCAGCACGGCCACCACGATCAGCACGATTTTCTGAAGCTGCCCGTCGATGCCCGCCTGCGTCATCAGGCGGCGCAGAAACTCCTCGATCGTCGCCATCGCCGCCATGATGACGGCGAGCAGCCCGAGGATGAGGGCCTCGATGGCACTCAGCGCCTGGCTCATCGTCCGCGGCCCTTGAATGGCTGAAGCGTCACGCCAGCACCCGATGCTCGGCCACCGGCATGTCCCGCCGCACCCGCCCGGTCAGCGCCCGGTCGATCCGCGCGCTGGCCCAGCCCGGACCGTCCGAGGCGCGCGCCACCACATGCCCCCACGGATCGCACACCAACGAGTGCCCGTAAGTATGGCGCGCCGAGCCGCCGCCATCGAGGTGGCGCCCGCACGTCGCCGCCGCGGCGAACCAGCATTGCGTCTCGATCGCCCGCGCGCGGATCAGCGTCTCCCAATGGTCCTTGCCGGTCAGCAGGGTGAACGCCGCCGGCAGCATCACCAGTTCCGCCCCGGCTTCCCGCAATGCCCGGAACAGTTCCGGGAAACGGATGTCGTAGCAGATCGCCAGCCCGACCTTGAGCCCAGCGATGTCGCAGGTCACGACCTCCCGCCCTGGCGCGTAGGTGGCGCTCTCGCGGTAGCCGGCGCCGTCCGGGGTGGTGATGTCGAACAGGTGGATCTTGCGGTAGCGGCCGATCTCCGCGCCAGTCGGATCGAACACCACGGTCGTGTTGAACAGCCGTCCATCGCCTGCGCGCTCGCCGATCGAGCCGCCATGCACATGCACACGGCGCGCCCGCGCGACGTCGCGCAGGAATTCGTAGGCCGCGCCGCCGGCCGCGTTGGAGCCCGAAGCGGGCAGATCCTCGGCGGCGTCCAGCTTGGCTGCGCGATCGCCGCCCAGGCAGCTCCACACCTCGGGCAGCGAGACCAGGTCGGGCGCATCCGCCGCGATCGCCGCGTCCAGCAGGCCGCGCGCCTGCGCGATGTTGGCGGCCTTGTCGTGGCCCGGTTCCATCTGGATCACGCTGACCCGCATCGCGGCCGCCCCCGTCGTTGGCACAAAATTGCTGGCAAAAGCCTAGCAGGCAGGCGGGCGGCCGACCACTGCCGCCGCTCAGCGCGGCCCGAAGCGCGGCTCGGCGCGCGGCGCGGGACGGGCATCCGGGCGCGGCGCGCGCGCTGGTGCCGGCGGGGGCGCCAGGCGCACCCGCTCGGCCTCGGCCTCGGCGGCGGCGTCCGGATAGTAGGCGGCCGGGGGCGGCGACGCCCGCTGCGACTCTCGCGGGCGGGGGAAATCCTCGCCGATGGCGGGTGGCAGGCGCAGGCTCAGCGTGCGGATCTCGGCATGGATGTCCTCCAGCCGCACCTCCAGCGAGTTCGAGCCGCCCTTTCAGCCCGAACACGCTGAACGGCACCAGCAGCACCAGCAGCGCATACAGCAGCACCGGGATCAGCAGCATGGCCGGCACCCACCAGGGCAGCCAGTCCGGCAAGGGCACGGTTCCGAGCGCGAACGGCAGAGACATGCGGCGATCCTAGCAGCGGCAATGGCCTATGAGCATAGCAGCGGGGGTGGATTCGCGCCTGTTCCCGTGTCAGGTGTGCCCACGAGCCAACACCGGCGTCGCTTACGGGGAGGGCCGCATTCATGCTGTTGCTGATTCCGGGGCCTGTCGCGACCCGTCCCGAGGTCAGGGCGGCGATGAGCCAGGATTTCGCGCCCTGGGACGACGATTTCCGCGCTCTGTGTGCCGTGGTGCGGCTGAAAGTGATGGCGCTGGCCGGCGTCGGGCCGGACACGCACTCCGCGCTGCCGTTGCAGGGCTGCGGGCATTTCGCGATGGAGGCGGCGATCCGCTCGCTGGTGCCGCGTGAGCGCGGGCGCCTGCTGGTGCCGCTGACCGGATCGTACGCCGTCCGCATGGCCAGGTTGGCGCGCGAGGCCGGACGGCAGGTGGTCGAGCTGCCGATCACCCAGACCGCCCCGGTCGAGCCGTCGGTGGTCGCCGCCGCGCTCGCGGCCGATGCGGCGATTACCCATGTCGGACTGGTCTACAGCGAGACCAGCACCGGCGTGGTCCACGATCCGGCCGCGGTGGGCGCGGTGGTCCGGGCGGCGGGGCGGGCGATCATCCTCGACGCCGTCTCCGCGTTCGGCGCCCTGCCGCTGCGCCTTCCCGACCAGCCGGAAATCGAGGCGGCGGTGTTCACCGCCAACAAATGCCTGGAGGGGATGCCGGGCCTGTCTTTCACCATCGCGCGCGACGAGGCGCTGGAGCGCGCCGAGCCGGCGGGGAGCTGGAGTTTCGATCTCGGCGACATCTATCGCCACATCGGCACGCATGGGCCAGGGGCGTTCCGCTTCACCCCGCCGGCGCAGGTGCTGGCGGCGTTCGATGTCGCCCTGGATCTGCACCGCGACGAGGGCGGGCAGGCGGCGCGGCTGGCCCGCTACACCGCGAACGCCTCGGCCTTGTACGAGGGAATGTTGCGGATCGGCCTCGTCCCAAACCTGCCGCGCGCGGTGCAGGGTCCGATCGTGCTGAACGTCCGCGCTCCGGACGATCCGGCCTGGGCGCTGCTCCCCTTCGTCGATGCGCTGAAGCGGGAGGGCTACCTCATCAGCAATTTCCATGACACGCCGAACCCGACCTTCCGCGTCGGCTGCATCGGCCAGGTCACGCCCGAGGACATGCGCGGGTTCACCGACGCGGTGGACCGCGTGCTGCGCGCGATCGGCGTGCGCCATCGCGCCCCCGCCCGGCAAGCCGCCTGACATGGCCGCCGCCTGACATGGCCCCGGATCACGCCATCGCGCGCGCCGCAAAGCCGCGCCCGATCGGCGAGATCGCGGCGCGGCTGGGCATTCCGGCGGACGCGGTGCTGCCGTATGGCCGGCACAAGGCGAAGATCGACCACGCCTTTCTGCGCGAGGCCGCCGGACGCGAAGGGCGTGGCGCGCTGGTGCTGGTCACGGGCATCACGCCGACGCCGGCCGGCGAGGGCAAGACCACGACCTCGATCGGGCTCGCCGATGCGCTGAACGCCGCCGGCGCGCGGGCCGTGGCCTGCCTGCGCGAACCGAGCCTCGGGCCGTGCTTCGGCATGAAGGGCGGGGCCACGGGAGGCGGCCGGGCGCAGTTGGTGCCGATGGACGAGATCAACCTGCATTTCACCGGCGATTTCCACGCCGTCACCGCCGCCCACGCGCTGCTGTCGGCGATGCTGGACAATCATCTGCACTGGGGCAACGCGCTGGATCTGGATCCGCGCCGCCTGGCGTGGCGGCGCGCGGTGGACATCAACGACCGCGCGCTGCGCAGCATCGCGGTGGGGCTGGGCGCGACGGGGCTTGGGGGTGCTGCCAACGGGCCGGCGCGCGAGGACGGGTTCGACATCACCGTGGCCTCCGAGGTGATGGCGGTGCTGTGCCTGGCGAACGACCTGACGGATTTGCAGGCGCGGCTGGCGCGCATCATCGTCGGGCGCACCCGTGACGGCCGATCGGTGACGGCGCGCGACCTGAAGGCGGACGGGGCGATGGCGGCCCTGCTGCGTGACGCGATGATGCCAAACCTGGTGCAGACCCTGGAGGGCTCGCCGGCGCTGGTGCATGGTGGCCCGTTCGCCAACATCGCGCACGGGTGCAGTTCGGTCGCGGCGACGAAGCTGGGCCTGGCCACGGCCGAGATCGTTGTCACCGAGGCCGGATTCGGCGCCGACCTGGGCGGCGAGAAGTTCTGCGACATCAAGTGCCGCATGGCCGGCCTCGCGCCCGCCTGCGCGGTGGTGGTCGCCACCGTGCGCGCGCTGAAGATGCACGGCGGCGTGGCGCGCCGCGCGCTGGGCGTTGCGGACGCGGACGCGGTGACGCGCGGCCTGGTCAACCTGCGCCGGCATGTCGAGAACATGCGCCGCTTCGGCCTGCCGGTGGTGGTGGCGCTGAACCGTTTTGCCTCCGACGACGCGGCCGAGATCGCGGCGGTTGCGGCGGGGATCGGCGATGCGCCGGTGGTGGCGTGCAGCCACTGGGCCGACGGTGCCGCCGGGGCGCTCGATCTGGCGGCGGTCGTGCTGCGGCTGATCGCGGAGGATGGCGCGCGCTTTCGGCCGCTGTACGCCGACGACCTGCCGCTGCGCGCGAAGCTCGAACGCATCGCGGTCGACATCTATCGCGGCTCCGGCGTGGCCGTCGCCCCGGCGGCCGCGCACAAGCTTGAGGCCTACACCGCCGAGGGCTTCGGCGCCTTGCCGGTTTGCATCGCCAAGACTCCGTACAGCTTCAGCGCCGACCCCGCCGCCGGCGGCACGCCGGAGGGCCACGTGCTGCCCATCCGCGACGTGCGGCTGGCGGCCGGGGCCGGGTTTGTGGTGGCCTTGGCGGGCGACGTGATGACGATGCCCGGCCTGCCGCGCCGACCCTCGGCCGAGGGCATCTCGCTGGGAGCCGATGGCGAGGTGGTGGGCCTGACGTGAATCGCGGCCGGCTTCTGCGCCCGCGGCCTATTCTTCCGGCAAAAGTTGCAGCAGCAAGTCCGGCAGCGCCTCGCGTGCGACGGCGCCATACTGGTCGGACAGCGCCCGGCGCAGCCATGCGTCGAGGCTGATCCGGCCTTGCCGTTGCTCATGCGGCCGCTGCTCATCGGCCTCTAAGGCGCTCATAGTCATGACGGTTCAATGAGCGGGGGCGGCATCGGTTGCGTCGCACAACAAGGGTTCACGCAGGCGTTCCCGCCGCGCACGGACGCTTGACGCGGCGGCGGCAGGCCTCGGCCGGGGCTGTCGCGGCCAATTCACTTACTGTTGACTTTGCACGGAAACGACCGCGAAGATCACCGCGAGGCTTGGCTGCCATTTTTTGACCCCCAGAAGGCGAACCCCCCCGATGAGTGAGCTCGACTTCCTAAAGCAGCAGCACATCGCGGGGCGCATCGGCCGCCGTGAGTTCCTCGGCCGGGCCGCCGCCATCGGCGCCACGGCCGCCGTGATCGGCGGCATGGTCGATAGCATCGAGGCGCACGCGGCCGAGACGCCGCACAAGGGCGGCACCCTGCGCCTGGGCCTGGCCGGCGGCAGCACCACCGACAGCCTCGATCCGAGAACCTGGAACGACAGCGTCAACGTCGATGTCGGTTTCGGCATCTACAACCCGCTGGTGCAGGTGACGCCGCATAACCGGCCGGCGCCCTGTCTGGCCGAGAGCTGGGAAGCCAAGTCGGGCGCCACGCAATGGGTGTTCAACCTGCGCAAGGGCGTCACTTTCCACGACGGCAAGACGTTCGACGCCGACGACGCGGTGTTCTCGATCAACCTGCATCGCGGCAAAACCCAGTCGGGCGCCGCCGGCTCGTTCAAGGAGATCGCCGATGTCAAGAAGCTGACGCCCAACCAGATCCTGGTGACGCTGACGTCCGGCGACGCGGATTTCCCGGCCGTGCTGACCGATTACCACTGCTTGATGGTCCAGAACGAAAGCAAGGATCTGACCAAGGGCATGGGCACCGGCGCTTTCATCATCGAGGACTACAACCCGGGTGTGCGCGCCAGCGGCAAGCGCAATCCGAACTTCTGGAATCACGACCGAGGGCATCTCGACGGCTTCGAGGTCACGGTCATCAACGACGTGGCCGCGCGCATGAACGCGATGATCTCGGGCCAGGTGGACACCATCAACCGCGTCGACCCCAAGGAAGCCGCCCTGCTGAAGCGACGGGTGGAGCTGGTGGTGGCGGACGGCGGCTGGCACACGCTCATTTCGATGATGCGCGGAAGGCCGCCGTTCGACAACGCGCATATGCGCAAGGCCATGCAGTATGCGTTCGACCGGCCGCAGATCGTCAAGACCTTGTTCGCCGGTTACGGCGCGCTGGGCAACGACCAGCCGATCGCCAGGAGCGACGTGTTCTACAATCCGAACCTGAAGCAGATGACCTACGACCCGGACAAGGCGAGGTTCCACGCCAAGCAAGCAGGCTTCGACGGCACGATCGTGATCCAGGCCTCGGAGGCGGCGTTCAACGGGGCGGTGGACATGGCCACGCTGATGCAGGCGAGTGCGGGCAAAGCCGGCATCAAGATCAAGGTGCAGACCGTGCCGGCCGACGGGTTCTGGGACAATGTCTGGCTGAAGGGCGATTGCGTCACCAGCTACTGGGCGGGCCGGGCCGCGGCGACGGAGATGCTGTCGGTGGCATATGCGGCCACCGCGCCGTGGAACGAGAGCCACTACACGGATCCGAAGTTCAACGCACTGCTCGCCAAGGCCCAGGCCGAGGTCGATGATGCGAAGCGCAAGCAGCTCGTCGGCGACTGCGAGGCGATGCTGAACGACGATCCGGCGACCATCATCCCGGCGTTCAAGAACTGGATCGACGCCAACAACAAGAAGGTCGGAGGGCATGTGCCGTATGCGCTGTTCGACATGAACGGCGGCTACATCCTGGAACAAGCCTGGCTGAAGGCATAGGGCATTGCTCCGGTTGATCGCACAGAGGCTGGGTCTGGGGCTGGCGACGCTGCTGGCGGCGTCGGTGCTGATCTTCGCCGGCACCGAGATCCTGCCCGGCGACGTGGCGACTGCGATCCTGCAGAACTCGGCCACGCCGGAGAACGTGGCGGCCCTGCGCGCCGAGCTGGGACTTAACCAGCCGGCGCCGGTCCGCTACGTCAAGTGGCTGGGCCATGCGGTCGAGGGCGATTTCGGCCGCAGCCTGACCAACCACCGCGAGGTTCTGGTGGAACTGGCGCCGCGGCTGGCCAACACGCTGTTCCTGGCGCTGTACGCGGCTCTCGTCGCGGTGCCGCTGGCGCTGGCGTTGGGCATCGCCGCGGCGATCTGGCGCGGCGGGATATACGACCGGCTGGTGAACTTCTTCACGCTCATTTCCATATCGCTGCCGGAGTATTTCGTCGGCTACCTGCTGGTGAAGTACCTCTCGGTGCGGCTCGGCTGGTTTCCCAGCATGGCCAACGTCGCCTCGGACACCTCGTTCCTGCAACGGCTGGATCTGACGTTCCTGCCGATGCTGACCCTGGTGCTGGTGGTGCTGGCGCACATGATGCGCATGACGCGGGCCAGCGTGCTGCAAGTGATGTCCAGCTCGTATATCGAGATGGCGTTCCTGAAGGGCTTGCCGAAATGGCGGGTGGTGGTGCGCCACGCCTTCCCGAACGCGCTGGCGCCGATCATCAACGTGATCGCGCTTGATCTTGCCTACCTGATCGTGGGCGTGGTGATCGTCGAGGTAGTGTTTGTCTATCCGGGAATGGGGCAGCTCATGGTCGACGCCGTCAGCAAGCACGACATGCCGGTGGTGCAGGCCTGCGGGCTGATCTTCGCGGCCGCCTTCATCCTGCTGAACATGACCGCCGACATCTCCTCCATCCTCAGCAATCCGCGTCTGCGGCGGCCGCGCTAGCCATGTCCATCGCGATCACCCCCCGTCCGCTGCTGCGTCTGCCGCACATGCGGCTGTTCGGCCATCGGCTGCCGATCACGGCCGCGATCGGCTTGCTGATTATCGCCATCAACCTCATCGCCGCGATCGGCGCGCCGGTGCTGGCGCCGTATGGCCAGACCACCATCGTGGGCGATGCCTGGGCCGATGCCTCGGCCGCGCACTGGCTGGGGCTGGACAATCTTGGCCGCGACCTGTTCAGCCGGCTGCTCTACGGCGCGCGCATGTCGATCGGGCTATCGCTGATAATCACCTGCATGTCGTTCTCGATCGGCGTGACGATGGGCTTCACGGCAGCGATCAGCCGCGGCTGGGTGGATACCGCGCTGTCGCGGTTCGTCGACCTGATCCTGTCGATGCCGACGCTGATCGCCGCCTTCGTCGTGCTGTCCGTGCTGGGCACCAGCATCCCGGTGCTGATCTTCACCATCGCCATCCTGGACAGCGTGAAGGTGTTCCGCCTGGCGCGCGCGCTGGCGATGAACATCGGCGCGCTCGAATACGTGGAGGTCGCGCGGGTGCGCGGCGAGGGCCTGTGGTGGGTGATCCGCAGGGAAATCCTGCCCAACGCGATGGCGCCGCTGATCGCCGAGTTCGGGTTGCGGTTCAGCTTCACCTTCCTGTTCATCGCCGCGCTGTCGTTTCTCGGCCTGGGCATCCAGCCGCCGTTGGCGGACTGGGGCAGCATGGTCCGCGACTACCGCGATGTCATCAACCTCGACCTGCCTGCGCCGCTGTACCCGGCCGGCGCCATCGCCGTTCTCACGATCGGCGTCAACTTCGTGGTCGATTGGATGCTGTCGATCCACTCGCGCGGGCATGGAGATGGGGCATGAACCACATGATGCCGCCCAAGCGCGTCACCGGGGAGACCATCCTGGTCGTGCGCGACCTGCGCATCCAGGTGCGCGGCGATCTCGGCGACGGCCCGGTGCTGGTGCATGACGTCAGCTTCGATCTCAGGCGCGGCGAGGTGGTGGGACTGATCGGCGAAAGCGGCGCCGGAAAGTCGACGATCGGGCTGGCATGCCTCGGCTACACCCGCGCCGGCTGCGCCATCGTCGGCGGCACGCTGCATTTCATGGGGCGCGACATCCGCGCCATGTCGGCCGGCGAACGTCGCGCGTTGCGCGGGCCGGGTGTCGCCTACATCGCGCAATCCGCGGCCGCCAGCTTCAACCCGTCGATGACTCTGATGCAGCAGGTGTGCGAGATCCCGCTGCGGCAAGGCCTGATGTCGCCCACCCAGGCGCGTGCGCGGGCGATCGAATTGTTTCGCGAGCTGGAGCTGCCGGACCCGGAGACGATCGGCGACCGCTATCCGCATCAGGTCAGCGGCGGCCAGTTGCAGCGCGCGATGGCGGCGATGGCGATGGCCGCGCGGCCGGACATCCTGGTGTTCGACGAGCCGACCACGGCGCTCGATGTCACCACGCAGGTCGAGGTGCTGGCCTCGTTCAAGAAGCTGATCCGCGAGAGCGGCACGGCGGCCATCTACATCACGCACGACCTGGCGGTGGTAGCGCAGATCGCCGACCACATCATGGTGCTGCGGCACGGCCGCATGGTGGAATACGGCGCGTCCGTGCAAATCCTGCAGGAGCCGCGCGAAGAGTACACCCGCCGCCTGGTCGCCGATCGCGCCTCCGGCCACGGCTTCCAGTCGGCGGAGGACGCGGGGGAGCGTCCGGTGCTGGACATCGAGGGCGTCGTGGCCAGCTACAGCGGCCTGCTGCGGGTGATCGACGACGTGAGCCTGTCCGTCTATCGCGGCGACACGGTCGCGGTGGTGGGCGAGAGCGGCAGCGGCAAGAGCACCCTGGCGCGGGTCATCATCGGCCTGCTGCCGCGGCAGAGCGGGGAGATCCGCTTCAACGGCGAATCGCTGCGCCCGCGCCTGGGCGACCGCCCGCGCGACCAGCTTCGCCGCATCCAGATGATCTATCAGATGCCCGACGTGGCGCTGAACCCGAATCAGACCTTGCTGGAGATCATCGGCCGGCCGGTGCAGTTCTATTTCGGCCGCTCGCGCCGCCAGGTTCGGGCGCGCGTGCTGGAACTGCTGCGCATGATGGATCTGCCGGAGGCGTTCATCTCGCGCAAGCCGGGAGAGTTGTCCGGCGGCCAGAAGCAGCGCGTCGGCATCGCCCGCGCGCTGGCCGCCGAGCCGGATCTCATCATCTGCGACGAAGTGACCTCGGCGCTGGACCAATTGGTCGGCGAGGAGATCCTGAAGCTGCTGAAGCGGCTGCAGGACGAGCTGGGTGTGGCCTACCTGTTCATCACGCACGACCTGGGCACCGTGAAGCGGATCGCCAACAAGGTGGCGGTGATGCTGAAGGGCCGCTTGGTGGCCGGCGGCGAGACCTCGGTGGTGTTCGCGCCGCCATACCATCCGTACACCGAGCTGCTGCTGTCCAGCGTGCCGGAGATGCGGGCGGACTGGCTGGACGAAGTGCTCGGCCAGCGGGCGCAGGTGGTCGAGGCGATGCAGGCGGTCAACGTCGAAATGGGGCTGCTGGCGCCGGGCGAGTAGCGGGCTGGTCGCTCTGAGATTCTAGCGTGATCGGTGCGTTGCGGAGCGGTGTGTGGCGAGCGCCCCGGTCGTGTAGCAATCCGGCCGGTGTTACAGACGGCGATCCTGAAGGACCGGCCGATCCCGCTTGTCCCCCCGGGCTCGTGCTGGAGCGGTTTTGGGAGACGGCCTGAGCCGGCTTGCCCCCACCCGTCCGCTGCGCTAATCCCCGCGGCTCACGGCCGCCCGGCGGGCGTGGTGAAATTGGCAGACACGCCAGATTTAGGTTCTGGTGGCGCAAGCCGTGGGGGTTCAAGTCCCTCCGCCCGCACCACTCGGCCCCTATGCACGCGCCTGGGGGACGTGCCCAATGGACGCGATCGAGACGGCGCGGCACTCTTATGGCGGCAGACGAGGACACACTTAAGCTATGCAGGTCATTGAGACCCTCTCCGACGGTCTGAAGCGCGGCTATACCGTCGTGGTCCCGGCCGCCGACATCGAGACCAAGCGCGCCAAGCGCCTGGCCGACCTGTCCCGCGACCTGCGCCTGCCGGGGTTTCGACCCGGAAAAGTGCCGGCCAACCTGGTGCGCAAGCGGTATGGCGGCGCGGTCACGGCCGAGGTGCTGGAAGAGAGCGTCAACGACGCCACCAGGCAGGTGTTGGCCGATCGCGGACTGCGCTCGGCGGGCCAGCCCAAGGTCGAGGTGACGACCTTGGACGAGGCGCGCGACCTGGAGTTCAAGGTCGAGCTTGAGCTGCTGCCTGACATCACCCTGCCGGATTTCTCCGACATCCAGCTCACCCGGCTGAAATCCGAGCCGTCGGCCGAGACCGTCGACAAGGCGCTGGGCGAGATCGCCAAGCGCCAGCGCACCTTGGAGCCAGTCGAGGAGGAGCGCGCCGCCGAGCACGGCGAGGTGCTGGTGGTGGACTACGCCGGCCAGGTGGACGGCACCGCGTTCGCCGGGGGCACCGGGCAGGACATGGAGGTGGAGATCGGCGGCGCCGGCTTCATCCCGGGCTTTTCCGAGCAGATGCAGGGGATGCGGGCCGGCGAGACCCGCACCATCCATGTCAGCTTTCCGCAGGCCTACGGCGTCAAGGAACTGGCCGGCAAGGATGCCACGTTCGAGATCACGGCCAAGGCGCTGAAGCGGCCGGTTCTGCCGACCCTGGACGACGATCTTGGCAAGAAGCTCGGCTTCGAGGGGTTGGAGGAGGTGCGCCGGCTGATTACCGGCCAGGTGCAGCGCGAATACGACCAGCTCTCGCGGCTGCGGATCAAGCGCCAGTTGCTCGATGCGCTGGCTGAGCGCGCGCATTTCCCGGTGCCGGCCGGCATGGTCGACGCGGAGTTCGGGCAAATCTGGGAGCGCCTTGAGGCCGACCGCAAGGAAGGAAAGCTGGACGAGGACGACCAGGGCAAGGACGAGGACACCCTCAAGGGCGAATACCGCGCCATCGCCGAGCGGCGGGTGCGGCTGGGGCTGCTGCTGTCGGAGATCGGGCGGGCCAACGGCATCGCGGTGGCCGCCGACGAGATGACGCGGGCGATCCGCAACGAGGCTGGCCGCTACCCGGGGCAGGAGCAGCAGGTGGTGGATTTCTTCCGCAAGAACCCGCAGGCCGCCGAAGGGCTGCGCGGCCCGATCTTCGAGGAGAAGGTGGTCGACTACGTGCTGGAGCTGGCGCAGGTGGACGAGCGCACCGTCTCGCCCGAGGAGCTGGCCCGCGACCCGGACGCTCCGCCCGCCCCGCCGGCGACTGCCGCCGCGGCCGAGCCGGCCGCACAGGATCCCGGCCAGATGGCGGGGGAGCCGGCCTGAGCACTGACATGGGCCGGGTTGGCCCCCACCCTGTTGGTCCCCAGTTAACCGCGTGCCGCCATCCTGGCGCGGCGCGTCCACGAGAGGTTTTTCAGCTATGAGGGATCGCGACCCGGTCGAGGTCTATGCCAACGCGCTGGTGCCGATGGTGGTCGAGCAGACCGCCCGCGGCGAGCGCGCCTTCGACATCTATTCGCGCCTGCTGAAGGAGCGGATCATCTTTCTCACCGGCCCGGTGTTCGACCAGGTGGGCGCGCTGATCTGCGCGCAACTGCTGTTCCTGGAGAGCGAGAATCCGTCCAAGGACATCGCCTTCTATATCAACAGCCCCGGCGGCGTGGTCTCGGCCGGCCTCGCGATCTACGACACCATGCAATACGTGCGCAGCCCAATCAGCACGGTCTGCGTCGGTCAGGCCGCCTCGATGGGCAGCCTGCTGCTGGCCTCCGGCGCCAAGGGCAAGCGGTATGCGCTGCCGAACGCGCGGATCATGGTGCATCAGCCCTCCGGCGGCGCGCAGGGGCAGGCGGCGGATATCGCCATCCAGGCCCGCGAGATCCTGTACACGCGCCGCCGGCTGAACGAGATCTATGTCCGCCATACCGGGCAGACGATGGAGGCGATCGAGGCCAAACTGGAGCGCGATTCCTATATGTCGGCCGAGGAGTCCCGGGATTTCGGCATCGTCGACGAGGTGGTGGAGAACCGCCCGGTGCCGCTGGATGGCAAGTCCTGACCGCCGCATCCGGCCTCGGTTACCGGGCGTAGGTGTCGGCGTCTCGGGTGTTTGCGGCAGGCGAGTGTTGCGGCAAGGGCACTACGGCCCCAGATCGTAAGTTCCCCGGGCGTGTCGCGCCTGTTTTCCGCCCGGCCGCCGGCCACGTCGATATGCAGACGCCGGCTGTCCACAAGGGGGTTGTTTGCGCCTGGATGGTCTCGATGCATGATCCTTGTCGGCCCCATCCCTGTCGCCGTGTCCTTGTCGCCAGGACGCGGCGGGGATTAAGGTTTCCGCGCAGCCCCCGGTGATGCCGGGGCAGGAGTGAATATGAGCAAGGCCCCCGAGTTGAAGAACACGCTGTATTGCTCGTTCTGCGGCAAGTCCCAGCACGAGGTGCGCAAGCTGATCGCGGGTCCAACCGTGTTCATCTGCGACGAGTGCGTGGAACTCTGCATGGACATCATCCGCGAGGAGCACAAGACGCACCTCGTCAAGTCTCGCGACGGTGTGCCGACGCCGAAGGAGATTTGCAAGGTTCTGGACGATTACGTCATCGGCCAGGCGCACGCCAAACGGGTATTAAGCGTCGCCGTCCACAACCACTATAAGCGGCTGGCGCACGGGGCGAAGAACAACGACGTCGAGATCGCCAAGTCCAACATCCTGCTGGTCGGCCCCACGGGGTCGGGCAAAACGCTGCTGGCGCAAACGCTGGCCCGCATCCTGGACGTGCCGTTCACGATGGCCGACGCCACCACGCTGACCGAGGCCGGCTATGTCGGCGAGGATGTGGAGAACATCATCCTCAAGCTGCTGCAATCGGCCGACTACAACGTCGAGCGGGCGCAGCGCGGCATCGTCTATATCGACGAGGTCGACAAGATCAGCCGCAAATCCGACAACCCCAGCATCACGCGCGACGTGAGCGGAGAGGGCGTGCAGCAGGCGCTGCTGAAGATCATGGAGGGCACCGTCGCCTCGGTGCCGCCCCAGGGCGGCCGCAAGCACCCGCAGCAGGAGTTCTTGCAGGTCGACACCACGAACATCCTGTTCATCTGCGGCGGCGCCTTCTCCGGGCTGGAGAAGATCATCGGGGCGCGCGGCAAAGGGTCGGGGATGGGCTATGGCTCGGACGTGCGCGACCCGGACGAGCGGCGCACCGGGGCGATCCTGCGCGAGGTCGAGCCGGAGGATCTGCTGCGCTTCGGCCTGATCCCGGAGTTCATCGGCCGTCTGCCGGTGGTCGCCACCCTGGAGGATCTGGACGAGGGGGCGCTGATCGAGATCCTGACCAAGCCGAAGAACGCCCTGGTCAAGCAATACGCCCGCCTGTTCGAGATGGAGGGCGTGAAGCTCAGCTTCACCGAGGACGCGATGGGGTCGGTGGCCAAGCGCGCCATCGCCCGGCGCACCGGCGCACGCGGGCTGCGCTCGATCATGGAGATGATCCTGCTCGGCACCATGTTCGACCTGCCCAGCCTGGACGGGGTCGAGGAGGTCGTCATCAATCGCGAGGTGGCCGAGGCACGGGCCAATCCGGTGTTCGTCTATGGCAAGGAGCGGGCCGAGAGCAGCGCCTGAGCCGGCGGCACCGGGGCAGCGCCGGCTGGGGGGCTTGTTCGCCGCGGGAATGCTGCCGATATTCGTTTAGCGCATCCTGCATCAGATCAGGCCGCGTCAGGTCCGGCCCGCGTTGGCAGCCTGCCTCATCGATCAAACGGCCCGTGCCTATGCAAGGGCGGGTCCGCCACCAACTCCCGGTCTTGGTCGAGTATCCCGGGCCGACTGTCCCGAAGGAAGTCATTCCATGCCGTCATCCGACTCCCCCGAATCCGAGAAGCCCCCGCGCCGCGTGGCGCGCCCGGCGCCGATCCGCGGCGAATTGCTGCCGGTGCTGCCGTTGCGCGATATCGTTGTCTTTCCGCACATGATCGTGCCGCTGTTCGTCGGCCGCGAGAAAAGCGTGCGCGCGCTGGAAGCGGTGATGAAGGAGGACAAGCAGATCCTGCTGGTGGCGCAGAAGAACGCCGCCCAGGACGATCCCGCCTCGGAAGACATCTTCCGCGTCGGCACGGTCTCCACGATTCTGCAACTGCTCAAGCTGCCCGACGGGACGGTGAAGGTGCTGGTCGAGGGCGGCCGCCGCGCCGGCATCACCGGCTTTCGAGAGACCGACACCTATTTCGAGGCGTTCGTCGAGCCGCTGCCCGAGGAGCTAGGCGAAGCCCGCGAGCTGGAGGCGCTGGGCCGCACGGTGATCGGCCAGTTCGAGCAGTACATCAAGCTGAACAAAAAGATCGCGCCGGAGGTGCTGGTCTCGATCAACCAGATCGAGGAACCGAGCAAGCTGGCCGATACGGTGGCCGCGCACCTGAACCTCAAGATCGGCGAAAAGCAGGAGTTGCTGGAGACGCGCAAGGTCGGCGAGCGGCTGGAGCGGGTGTTCGGACACATGGAGTCCGAAATCGGCGTGCTGCAAGTCGAAAAGCGCATCCGAAATCGCGTCAAGCGGCAGATGGAGAAGACGCAGCGCGAGTACTACCTGAACGAGCAGCTCAAGGCGATCCAGAAGGAGCTGGGCGAGGGCGAGGACGGCAAGGACGAAACCGCCGAGCTCGAGGCCAAGATCAAGAAGACCAAGTTCTCCAAGGAGGCGATGGAGAAGGCGTTGGGCGAGCTCAAGAAGCTGCGCACCATGAGCCCGATGAGCGCCGAGGCGACGGTCGTGCGCAACTATCTCGACTGGATGCTGTCGATCCCCTGGAAGAAGCGCAGCAAGGTCAAGAACGACGTGATCGAGGCCGAGCGCGTGCTCGACGCCGACCATTACGGGCTGGAGAAGGTCAAGGAGCGCATCCTCGAATACCTCGCCGTGCAGTCGCGCAGCAGCAAGATCCGCGGGCCGATCCTGTGCCTGGTGGGGCCGCCCGGCGTCGGCAAGACCTCGCTCGGCAAGTCGGTGGCCCGCGCGACGGGGCGCAACTTCGTGCGCATGAGCCTCGGCGGCGTGCGCGACGAGGCGGAGATTCGCGGCCACCGGCGCACCTATATCGGCTCGATGCCCGGCAAGGTCATCCAGGGCATGAAAAAGGCCAAGACCAGCAACCCGCTGTTCCTGCTCGACGAGATCGACAAGCTGGGCGCGGATTGGCGCGGCGATCCGTCATCGGCGCTGCTGGAGGTGCTGGACCCGGAGCAGAACAGCACGTTCGCGGACCACTACCTGGAGGTGGATTACGACCTGTCGGACGTGATGTTCGTGACCACGGCCAACAGCCTGCGGATGCCGCAGCCGCTGATGGACCGCATGGAGATCATCCGCATCCCCGGCTACACCGAGGACGAGAAGGTCCAGATCGCCAAGCGGCACCTGTTCGCCAAGCAGAGCGAGGCGCACAGCCTGAAGCCGACCGAGTGGTCGATCAGCGATGACGGCCTGCTCGACCTGATCCGCTACTACACGCGCGAGGCCGGGGTGCGGAACCTGGAGCGCGAGATGGCCAACCTGGCGCGCAAGGCGGTCCGCGACATCGTCACCAAGAAGGTCAAGAAAGTGACCTTCACGCCGAAGAACCTCGAGAAATACTCTGGCGTGCGCAAGTTCCGCTACGGCGATCTCGAGGACGAGGACATGGTGGGCGTGGTCACCGGCCTGGCCTGGACCGAGGTGGGCGGCGAGATCCTGACCATCGAAAGCGTCATGGTGCCGGGCAAGGGCAACGTGAAGCACACCGGCAAGCTGGGCGACGTGATGCAGGAAAGCGTCTCCGCCGCCCTGTCCTATGTGCGCAGCCGGGCAGTGACGTTCGGGCTCAAGCCGACCCTGTTCGAGAAGCGCGACATCCATGTGCATGTGCCGGAAGGGGCGACGCCGAAGGATGGTCCGTCGGCGGGCATCGCGATGGCCACCAGCATCGTCTCGGTGCTGACCGGCATCGCGGTGCGCCGCGACGTGGCGATGACCGGCGAGATCACGCTGCGCGGCCGGGTGCTGCCGATCGGCGGCTTGAAGGAGAAGCTGCTGGCGGCGTTGCGGGCCGGGATTACCACGGTGTTCATCCCGAAGGAGAACGAGAAGGACCTGGCGGAAATACCGGATAACGTGAAAAAGAACCTCATGCTGGTGCCGGTGGCCCATGTCGACGACGTGATCGCGCAGGCGCTGGTGCGCAAGCCGGTGCCGATCGAGTGGACCGAGCCTCCGGACACCGATGGGCCGGTGCCCTCTGCGGTGGCACCCGTCGTGCCGGTAGCCGGGACGTCGTTGCCGCACTGAGCGAGAGGGGTCGCGGCGAGGCGGCGGAGGCGCCTGTCCCGCCGCCTCCGGCCCCCCTCACCGCCGCATCCGCATCCGCCGTTGCGCGGCTGGAAAATGACCCTATTTTCCTCGCGGGACGCCGAAAGCGGCGCGAATTTGCCCGGCAGGGCCATGCGAGGGGAGCGCGCCGTGAACAAGCTCGATGTGGTCGCCAAAGTTGCCGAGGATGTTGACATCTCCCGCGCCAAGGTCGCGGAGGTCCTGGATGCGATCCTGGCCGCGGTCGAGGGCGCGCTTGAAATCCGGCCAGGAGGTGCGGCTGACCGGCTTCGGCAGCTTCAGCACCTCCGTGCGGAAGGCCTCGACGGGGCGCAATCCGCGCACCGGCGAGGCGCTGCAGATCGCGGCCTCGACCTCGGTGCGGTTCAAGCCAGGCAAGGCGCTGAAGGATGCGGTCGGTTAAGATGAACGGCGGGCGGTTAGCTCAGCGGTAGAGCATCTCGTTTACACCGAGAGGGTCGGCGGTTCGAAACCGTCACCGCCCATACCTTGCCGCCGTTTTGGGCCGCTACTTCGGCTGCACCGAGGAGTTGCCGCCCGAAGTGCCGGGCGGCGGGATCACCGGCGTGGGCAGCGCGGCTGGCGGCACCGGCGGCGTCGGCCTTAATGCCCGGATCGACATGCGCCGGCGGCCGGATCACCCCGGTGCTGTTCGTGCCCGTACCGGGACTGGACGGTGCGGCCGTGCCGGGGGTGTTCGGGTTGGCGTTTTGCGCGGCAGGCGGCGGAATGACGCCGGGCGGCGAGGGGGGATTGTCCTGACCCAGTGCCGCGGTCGACAGGATCGCGGCGCCCGCCAGGACCATCGCCGCCAGCCACCAATGCGCCTGACCTCGGGCCATTGCTGCCCGGGTGATCGCGCCGCGCGACCTGCCACGCTGTCCCTGCATCATCGTCGCTCTCCTGGCCACGGCAACGACCGCCCGGTCTTCCGGGTTGCATCCGGCGTTGCGTGGCGGGCGTAGGACTCCACATCCTGAATGCCGTGGCCGAGGGAGTGTCCGATGCGGTTCCTGGTGCGCCTGGTGATGGCCGCGTGGCTGCTGGGCATGGCGGCCGGCGCGCTTGCAGCCGATCCCACGGAAGTGGCGCCGGCCGATCAGGCGGCGATCCGGGCGGTAATTCAGCGGCAGCTCGACGCCTTTCGCAAGGATGACGCGCCGGCGGCCTTCGCCTTCGCCTCGCCCGGCATCCAGGCGCAGTTTGCCGGCGACCCGGACAGTTTCATGGAGATGGTCCGCCGCCTGTACCAGCCGGTCTACCGGCCGCGCAGCACGGCGTTCGGCCCGATGGTGGTGCAGGGTGGCCAGACGGTGCAGAAGCTGGAGATCACCGGCCAGGATGGCGTGGGCCACGAGGCGCTGTATTTCATGGAGCATGAAAAGGACGGCACCTGGCGCATCCGCGGCTGTGCGCTGACCGACAGCGGCACCGTCGGCGCGTGATTGCGCGCGGCGTCGCGACGCTGGATTCCCGGCCGCTTGACGGGTTCCCGGCCCGGCTCTAAGTGCTGCGCCCTGTCGCTGCGGGTGTAGCTCAGTTGGTTAGAGCGCCGGCCTGTCACGCCGGAGGTCGCGGGTTCGAGCCCCGTCACTCGCGCCAGCGGCGGCGTTTTCTTCCGGTTCGCGGCAAACCTCCGTGATGCCTGCCCGTGGGCGGCCGCCGCCCCTATGGTGCCGGGCGTCGCGTGCGGTATGGTGCGAGTTCGCTGCGGTGCGGCAAACGTATGACGACAGGTGAGCCATGCCCTCGGTCCTGCAAAACTACTTCCCGATCCTGGTGTTCATCGCCATCGCGGCGCTGATCGGAATGGCCCTGGTCGGCGGCTCGCTGGTGGCGGCGCGGCAGAAGCCCTATCCCGAAAAAGTCTCGGCCTATGAATGCGGCTTCGAGGCGTTCGACGATGCCCGCCGCCGGTTTGACGTGCGCTTCTACCTGGTGGCGATCCTGTTCATCATCTTCGACCTGGAAGTGGCATTCCTGTTCCCCTGGGCGGTCAGCCTCTCGGAAATCGGGCTGTTCGGTTTTCTCTCGATGCTCGGCTTCCTTGCAGTGCTGACGGTAGGATTTATCTATGAGTGGAACAAGGGCGCGCTCGACTGGGAGTGACTTTCCTCGCCGCGCGACTGGACCACAAGGATACTGAACTCATGAGTGCCACGACCGAACAGGACGTCTCCTGGAACCGCCAGCACCTGCCGCCCGGGCCGGAGCAGGAAGCGGTGGTAAAGGGCATTACCGGCGAGATCGAGAACAAGGGTTTTTTGGTCGCCAATGCCGACAGGCTGGTGAACTGGGCGCGCACCGGCAGCCTGTGGCCGATGACCTTCGGCCTGGCCTGCTGTGCCGTGGAGATGATCCACGCCTACATGCCGCGCTACGACCTGGATCGTCTGGGCGTGATCCCGCGTGCCTCGCCGCGGCAGAGCGACGTGATGATCGTCGCCGGCACGCTGTGCAACAAGATGGCGCCGGCGCTGCGCAAGGTCTACGACCAGATGCCGGAGCCGCGCTGGGTCATCAGCATGGGAAGCTGCGCCAACGGCGGCGGCTACTATCACTATTCGTATTCGGTGGTGCGCGGCTGCGACCGCGTGGTGCCGGTCGACATCTACGTGCCGGGCTGCCCGCCGACCGCCGAGGCGCTGGTCTACGGCATCATGCAGTTGCAGAAGAAGATCCGCCGCACCGGGAGCATCCTGCGTGGCTGACCCGGCGCGTCAAGATCGTGTTGGCCGCCGAGGTCGCGAAGATTCCCGGCGTGCTGTCCTGCGGGGTCGAGAAGGGCGACGAGGTGGTCGCGCACGCGCGCGCCGACTCGATCGTGGACATCGCCACCACGCTGCGCGACGATCTGCGCTTCGCCTGCGAGCAGCTCATGGATCTGTGCGGCGTCGACTGGCCGGAGCGGACGCCGGAGCGGTTCGACGTCGTCTACAACCTGCTGTCCGTCAGCCTGAACCAGCGGGTGCGCGTGATCGTCACCACCGACGAGGCGACGGCGGTGCCGTCGGTGTGCGGCGTTTGGCCGGTGGCGACGTGGTGGGAGCGCGAGGCCTGGGATCTGTTCGGCGTGGTGTTTTCCGGCCAGCCGGATCTGCGGCGCATCCTCACCGATTACGGGTTCGAGGGGCACCCGTTCCGCAAGGACTTTCCGCTCACCGGCTATGTCGAGCTGCGCTACGACGAGGATCGCAAGCAGGTGGTGTACGAGCCCGTCAAGCTGACGCAGGAGTTCCGCAGCTTCGACTTCCTCTCGCCGTGGGAGGCGATGACCACGCTGCCGGGCGACGAGAAGGCGCATGAGACGCGCGCCGAGGGCAAGCTCGGCGAAGCCGCGCCGGCCGCGACGCCCGCGCCCACGCCGGCGGGGGCAAAAGCATGAGCGACACGATCCTGCAGGAGCCGGTCGGCCCCAAGCAGCGCGTGGAGATCGACAGCCACGCGATCAATTTCGGCCCGCAGCATCCGGCCGCGCATGGCGTGCTGCGGCTGATCCTGGAGATGGACGGCGAGGTGGTCGAGCGCGCCGATCCGCATATCGGCCTGCTGCATCGCGGCACCGAGAAGCTGATCGAGTACAAGACGTATCTGCAAGCGGTGCCGTATTTCGACCGGCTGGACTATGTCAGCCCGATGTGCTGCGAGCACGTCTTCGCGCTGGCCACCGAAAAGCTGCTTGGCGTGACGCCGCCCGAGCGCGGGCAGTGGATCCGCACGCTGTTCGCCGAGATCACGCGCATCCTGAACCACTTGCTGAACGTCACCTCGTACGCGCTCGATGTCGGCGCCATTGACGCCGAGCCTGTGGGGTTACGAGGAGCGCGAGAAGCTGATGGAGTTCCACGAAGCCGCGTCCGGCGCGCGGCTGCACGCCAATTATTTCCGGCCGGGCGGCGTGTCGCGCGACCTGCCGGCGGGTCTGACGGAGCGCATCGCCGCCTGGGTCGAGACGTTCCCCGGCTTCATCGACGACATGGAGGCGTTGCTCACTACCAACCGCATCTGGAAGCAGCGCACCGTGGACATCGGCATCGTCTCGCCTGAGACGGCGCTGGCCTGGGGGTTCACCGGGCCGTGCCTGCGCGCGTCCGGCGTGCCGTGGGACCTGCGGCGCTCGCAGCCGTACGACATGTACCATCGGGTCGAGTTCGACATTCCGGTGGGCCGCAACGGCGACTGCTACGACCGCTATTTGGTGCGCGTAGCGGAAATGCGCGAGAGCCTCAAGATCATCAAGCAATGCCTGGCCGCGATGCAGCCCGGGCCGGTGAAGGTGCAGGACCAGAAGATCTCGCCGCCGACGCGGGCGCAGATGAAGCACTCGATGGAGGCGCTGATCCATCACTTCAAGCTGTTCACCGAGGGCTATCACGTGCCGGCGGGCGCCACCTACACGGCCGTCGAGGCGCCAAAGGGCGAGTTCGCGGTGTATCTGGTGGCCGACGGCACCAACCGGCCGTATCGCTGCAAGATCCGCCCGACCGGGTTCGCGCATCTGCAAGCGATGGAGGTGATGGCGAAACGGCACATGCTGGCCGACGCGGTGGCGATCATCGGCTCGATCGACATCGTGTTCGGCGAAATCGACAGGTAGCGGGCGAATGGCAGAGGATTTCGGCGACGGGTCGGCGGGCCAGGAGCACGCCCAGCCGACGCATTTCGCGTTCGACGCGGACAGTGAGCGCGAGGCGGCGCGGGTGATCGCCAAATATCCGCCCGGGCGGCAGGCGAGTGCGGTGATCGCGCTGCTGTACCTGGCGCAGAACCAGATGCGCCGGCAGACCGGCAGCGGCTGGGTGCCGCGCGTGGCGATGGACGCGGTGGCGGATCGACTGGCCATGCCGCCGATCCGCGTCTACGAGGTCGCGACGTTCTACACCATGTTCAACACCACGCCGGTCGGCAAATACCATTTGCAGCTTTGCACCACCACGCCGTGCTGGCTGCGCGGCTCGGACGAGGTGGTGGCGGCGTGCCGGCGGGTCAGCGGCATCACCGGCTGGCACGAGACCAGCGCGGACGGGCTGTTCACCATGACCGAGGTGGAGTGCCTGGGCGGCTGCGTGAACGCGCCGATCCTGCAGATCAACGACGACTACTACGAGGACGTCGACGCGGAGATCACCGAGCGTCTGCTGACCGCCCTGAAGCGCGGCGAAGGCCTGCCGCAACCCGGCTCGATGATCGGACGGCAGACCTCGGCGCCGGTAGGCGGGCCGAACACGCTGCTGAGCCCTGACGCATATCCGCCGGCGGAGTGAGACGATGCTCGACGACCGCGACCGCATCTTCACCAACCTGTACGGCATCCACGACTGGAGGCTGGCCGGCGCGCGGGCGCGCGGCGACTGGGACGATACGGCGGCGATCCTGGCGCGCGGCCGTGATGCGATTATCGACGAGATGAAAGCGTCCGGCCTGCGCGGCCGCGGCGGCGCTGGGTTTCCCACCGGCATGAAATGGTCGTTCATGCCCAAGACGGTGGGCGAGCGGCCGCACTATCTGACGATCAACGCCGACGAGAGCGAGCCCGGAACCTGCAAGGACCGGGACATCATGCGCCACGATCCGCACAAGCTGATCGAGGGCGCGCTGATCGCCTCGTTCGCGATGCAGGCGCACGCCTGCTACATCTACATCCGCGGCGAGTACTGTCGCGAGGCGGAAAATCTCGAAGTGGCGATCGCCGAGGCGTACGAGGCCGGGCTGGTCGGACCGAACGCCTGCGGCTCGGGCTGGGATTTCGACGTGTACGTGCATCGCGGCGCCGGCGCGTATATCTGCGGCGAGGAAACCGCCATGCTGGAGAGCCTGGAGGGCAAGAAGGGCCTGCCGCGCATGAAGCCGCCGTTTCCCGCGGCGGTGGGGCTGTACGGCTGCCCGACGACGGTGAACAACGTCGAGTTCGATCGCGGTGGCGCCGGCGATCATGCGGCGGGGTGCGGCATGGTTCTCCGCGCTGGGACGGCCGAAGAACACCGGCACAAAAATCTTCTGCATCAGCGGGCACGTGAACAAGCCGTGCAATGTCGAGGAGGAACTGGGCATTCCGCTGCGCGAGCTGATCGACCGCTATGCGGGCGGCGTGCGCGGCGGCTGGGACAACCTGCTGGCGGTGATCCCCGGCGGCTCCTCGGTGCCGGTGATCCCGAAGAGCATCTGCGATACCGTGCTGATGGATTTCGACAGCCTGCGCGACGTGAAAAGCGGGTTGGGCACGGCGGCGGTGATCGTGATGGACCGCAGCACCGACATCATCCGCGCCATCGCCCGCATCTCGCAATTCTACAAGCACGAGAGCTGCGGCCAATGCACGCCGTGCCGCGAGGGCACCGGCTGGGTGATGCGGGTGATGTACCGCCTGGTGCAGGGGCGCGCCGAGCCGGAGGAGATCGACGTGCTGGAGCAGGTGACGCGGCAGATCGAGGGCCACACGATCTGTGCCCTGGGCGATGCGGCGGCGTGGCCGGTGCAGGGATTGATCCGGCATTTCCGCCCGGAGATCGAGGCGCGCATCGCGGCGTACAAGAGCCGCAGGCCGGCACCGCTGGCGATGGCGGCGGAGTAGCGGGCATGACCAAGCTCACCATCGACGGCATCGAGATCGAAGTGCCGCCCGGCTCCGCGCTGATTCAGGCCTGCGAGCAGGCCGGGCGCGAGGTGCCGCGGTTCTGCTACCACGAGCGCCTGTCCATCGCCGGCAACTGCCGCATGTGCCTGGTGGAAGTCGAGAAGGCGCCAAAGCCCGTCGCCTCCTGCGGTTATCCGGTGGCCGAGGGCATGAAGGTGCTGACCGACAGCCCGATGGTGCGCCAGGCGCGGCGCGGCGTGATGGAGTTCCTGCTCATCAACCACCCGCTCGATTGCCCGATCTGCGACCAGGGCGGCGAGTGCGACCTCCAGGATCAGGCGATGGGCTACGGGCGCGATCATTCGCGCTATCACGAGAACAAGCGCAGCGTGAAGGACAAGTATCTCGGTCCGATCGTCAAGACGATCATGACCCGCTGCATCCAGTGCACGCGCTGCGTCCGCTTCGCGGCCGAAATCGCCGGGGTGCCCGAGCTCGGCGCGGTGGGGCGCGGCGAGAACATGGAGATCACCAATTACATCGAGGGCGCGCTGTCCAGCGAGCTGTCGGGCTGCCTGGTGGACATCTGCCCGGTCGGCGCGCTGACCAGCAAGCCGTATGCCTACATCGCGCGGCCTTGGGAGCTGCGCAAGACCGACAGCATCGACGCGATGGACGCGGTCGGCAGCAACATCCGCATCGACAACCGTGGCCCCGAAGTGCTGCGCATATTGCCGCGGCTGAACGAGGACATCAACGAGGAATGGTTGGCCGACAAGTCGCGCCACGCCATCGACGGGCTGATCCGCCGCAGGCTGGATAGCTGCTGGGTGCGCCGCGACGGCCATCTCGCGCGCGCCAGTTGGGACGAGGCGTTCGCCGTCATCGCGACGCGGCTGCGCGACATCCCCGGCGAGCGGATCGGCGCGGTGGTCGGCAACCAGGCGGATGCGGAGAGCATGTTCGCCTTGCGCGAGCTGATGGCGGCGCTCGGATCGGCCAATCTCGACTGCCGCCAGGACGGCGCGCAGTACGCAACCGGACGGCGTGACTTCTACCTCTTCAACACCACGATCGCCGGCATCGAGGAGGCGGACGCGCTGCTGCTGGTCGGCACCAATCCGCGCCGCGAGGCGCCGATCCTGAACGCGCGCATCCGCAAGCGGTGGCTGGCCGGACATTTCCCGGTCGGGCTGATCGGGCCGGCCGCGGAACTGACCTACAGCTACGAGCAACTGGGCGACGGCCCGGCCGCGCTGGGCGAGCTGGGGGCGTTCGCGGATGTGCTGAAATCGGCCCAGCGGCCGATGATCGTGGTGGGCCAGGCGGCGATCGCGCGCGCAGACGGGCCGGCCATCCTGGCGGCGTGCTGGAAACTCGCGGCCGAGCTGGGGATGCTGACCCCGGAATGGCATGGCTTCAACATGCTGCACACCGCGGCCTCGCGGGTTGCCGCACTGGATCTCGGCTTCCTGCCCGGCGCTGGCGGCAAGGGATTGGCGGACATGCTGGGCGGCGGCGTCGACGCGCTGTGGCTGCTGGCGGCCGACGAGTTCGACACGTCGCGGATCGGGCGCGAGACGTTCGTGATCTATCAGGGCCATCACGGCGAGCGTGGCGCGGCGCGCGCCGACGTGATCCTGCCGGGGGCCGCGTACACCGAGAAGAACGGCACCTACGTGAACACCGAGGGCCGGGTGCAGCGCGGCTTCCTTGCCGTGCGCCCGCCTGGCGAGGCGCGCGAGGACTGGGCCATCCTGCGCGCGGCCAGCGCGGCGCTGGGCAAGACGCTGCCATACGACAGCCTCGATCAGGTGCGCGCGCGGCTGGAGCAGGCGCATCCGGTGTTCGCCACAATCGGCACGCTGCCGCGCTTCGGCTGTTCGGACCACACAGGGCCGGTCGGCTCGGGCGCGGCGAGGGACGGCTCGGCGTTCCGGCCGTGGTTCGACACGTATTACCAGACCGACCCGATCAGCCGCGCCAGCCCGACGATGGCGGCGTGCGTCGCCGAGATCACGCCGATGAAGATGGCGGCGGAATAGCGCGATGCACGATTTCCTGCTGCTGTTGCTGACCATCGGCAAGACGCTGGCGATCCTGGTGCCAGTGCTGATCTGCATGGCGTACCTGACCTTGGCCGAGCGGCGCGTGCTGGCGGCGATCCAGTTGCGCAAGGGGCCGAACGTGGTCGGTCCGTTCGGCCTGTTCCAGCCGTTCGCCGACGCCATCAAGATGATTATGAAGGAGACGGTGATCCCGGAAGGGGCGAACCGCTACCTGTTCCTGATGGCGCCGATGCTGACGTTCGGGCTGGCCGCCATCGCCTGGGCGGTGATCCCGGTCAATAACGGCTGGGCGGTGGCCAACATCAACGTGGGCGTGCTGTACCTGTACGCGATCAGCAGCCTGGGCGTCTACGGCATCATCGTCGCCGGCTGGGCCAGCAACTCGAAATACGCGTTTCTCGGCGCCATGCGCTCGGCGGCACAGATGGTCAGCTACGAGGTGTCGATCGGCTTCATCCTCGTCACCGTGCTGCTGTGCGTCGGCAGCCTCAACCTCAACGACATCGTGCTGGCGCAGCGCCACATCTGGTTCTGCATTCCGCTGCTGCCGATGTTCGTGATGTTCTTCATCTCAGCCCTGGCGGAGACCAACCGCTCGCCGTTCGACCTGCCGGAAGGCGAAAGCGAGATCGTCGCCGGGTTCTTCGTCGAGTATGGCGCGATGGCGTTCGCGCTGTTCTTCCTCGGCGAATACATGAACATGATCCTGATGTCGGCGATGACCACGATCCTGTTCCTGGGCGGCTGGCTGGGTCCGTTCGGGCTTTGGCCGGCCATCGGGCCGATCTGGTTCATCCTGAAGGTGTTCGCCTGTCTGTTCGTGTTCATCTGGGTGCGCGGCACGCTGCCCCGCTTCCGCTACGACCAGTTGATGCGGCTCGGCTGGAAGGTGTTCCTGCCCGGCTCGCTGGCCTATCTGGTGATCGTCGCCGGCGTGCTGCTGGCGATGGGCTGGCTGCCGCGGCTTGCGTGAGGTGCATCGCTTGAAGCAATCGGAGGCGTGGTCTATGCCGCACGCGCAACTGGAGCCTGCCTGATGGCGTTCCTCGATCGCACCGCGCGCAGCCTGCTGCTGGGCGACATGGTTGTCGGCATGGCGACCACCCTGCGCTACATCTTCAAGCGCAAGGCGACGCTGAACTATCCGTACGAGAAGAACCCGATCAGCCCGCGCTTCAAGGGCGAGCACGCGCTGCGCCGCTACCCGAACGGCGAGGAACGCTGCATCGCCTGCAAATTGTGCGAGGCGATCTGCCCGGCGCAGGCCATTACCATCGAGGCCGAGCCGCGCGACGACGGCAGCCGGCGGACCACGCGCTATGACATCGACATGACCAAGTGCATCTATTGCGGGCTGTGCGAGGAGTCGTGCCCGGTGGATGCGATCGTCGAGGGCCCGAACTTCGAGTTCGCGACCGAGACGCGCGAGGAGCTGCTGTACGACAAGGGCAAGCTGCTGGCCAACGGCGACCGCTGGGAGCCGGAACTGGCGCGGCGGCTGGAATTGGACGCGCCGTACAGATGAGCGGCATTCGCGCTCGTTCCCCTCACCCCGGCCCGCTCCCAAGGGGAGAGGGTGCAGTTCTCCCCCTCCGTCCGGGAGAGGGCTGGGGTGAGGGCCTTCGCTCGCCGCACGGTGCAGCGTCATGATCGCCAACATCGCCTTCTACGTGTTCGCCGTCATCCTGCTGCTGTCCGCCGGGATGGTCGTGACCGCGCGCAACCCCGTGCACTCCGTGCTGTTCCTCATCCTCGCGTTCTTCAACGCCGCCGCCCTGTTCCTGCTGGCCGGGGCGGAGTTCCTGGCGATGATCCTGGTCATCGTCTATGTCGGTGCCGTCGCGGTGCTGTTCCTGTTCGTCGTGATGATGCTGGACATCAATTTTGCCGAGCTGCGCGAAGGCTTCCAGCGATACTTGCCGGTCGGCGCCACGGTGGGCCTGGTGCTGCTGGTCGAGCTCGGCCTGGTGCTGGGCGGTTGGAAGTTCGCGCCGCAGGCGGCGACATTGCGCCTGGCGCCGCGCGACAGCGCGCTGCACAACACGGCGCAGCTCGGGCAGATGATCTACACCGACTACATCTTCCTGTTCCAGGCGGCCGGGGTCATCCTGCTGATCGCCATGATCGGAGCCATCGTGCTGACCCTGCGCGAACCTGGCGAGCGGCCGCTGTCGGCCTCGCGCCGCCAAAGCATCGCGCGACAGATCGCTCGCACGCCCGCCGAAACGCTGGCGATGGTGCGCGCGCCGCTCGGCGCCGGCATCGGCAGCGGCACGAACGGCATGGGTATTTACCGGCCGATCGTCGAGGAGAAGGAGGCGGTGGCCGAGGCCGCCGAGGTCGCGGGCGACCCGCATCACGGCGGAGGGCACTAGGATGCAGGTCGGGCTCGGCCACTATCTGACGGTCAGCGCCATCCTGCTGGTCCTTGGCATCTTCGGGATTTTTCTCAACCGTAAGAACGTCATCATCATCCTGATGTCCGTCGAGCTGATCCTGCTGGCCGTCAACATCAACCTGGTGGCGTTCTCGGCCGCGCTCGACGACATGGTGGGCC
Source organism: uncultured Pseudomonadota bacterium (assembly GCA_963758455.1). Taxonomy (GTDB): domain Bacteria; phylum Pseudomonadota; class Alphaproteobacteria; order Acetobacterales; family Acetobacteraceae; genus CAVRQM01. The sequence goes on from CAVWVK010000002.1 coordinate 1,097,515, forward strand.
AGATGTTCGCCATGTTCGTGCTGACCGTGGCCGCGGCCGAGGCGGCGATCGGGCTGGCCATCGTGGTGATCTATTTCCGCAACCGCGGCTCGATCGAGGTCGAGGACGTGAACCTGATGAAGGGCTGAGCGGATGCTGTACGCCGTCGCGGTGTTCGCGCCGCTGCTGGGCTCGGTCATCGCCCTGCTGCTCGGCCGCCAGATCGGCGACCGCGCCGCGCAGGCGGTCACGATCCTGCTGATGATCCTGGCCTCGGTCTGCGGCGTCGCGGCGTTCGTCTCGCTGGTCTATCAGGGCGCGGGCACCGGCACCGTCCCGCTCGCCACCTGGATGGATGTCGGCTCGTTCCATGTCCCCTGGGCGCTGCGCTACGACGCGCTTTCGGCGGTGATGGTGGCGATGGTCACGTGCGTCGCCACGCTGATCCACATCTACAGCATCGGCTACATGAGCCACGAGAACGGCACATGGCGGTTCTTCAGCTACCTGTCGCTGTTCAGCTTCGCGATGCTGATGCTGGTGACGGCGGACAATCTGGTGCAGCTTTTCTTCGGCTGGGAGGGCGTGGGCCTCGCAAGCTACCTACTGATCGGCTACTGGTACTACAAGAAATCTGCCAACGACGCGGCGATGAAGGCATTCATCGTCAACCGCGTCGGCGACCTGTTCTTCGCGGTCGGCATCGCGCTGGTGTTCTTCACCTTCGGCTCGATCCAGTTCGCCGACATCTTCGGCGGCATCCAGTCGCATATGGACTACACCTATCACGTATTGGGCACGACCTGGCGCGCCTACGAGGTGATCGGCGTGCTGCTGTTCATCGGCGCGATGGGCAAATCGGCGCAGATCGGCCTGCATGTCTGGCTGCCGGACGCGATGGAGGGGCCGACTCCTGTCTCCGCCCTGATCCACGCGGCGACGATGGTGACGGCGGGCGTGTTCCTGATGTCGCGCATGTCGCCCCTGATGGACTACGCGCCGGGCGCGCTGGCGTTCGTGACCTTCATTGGCGCCACCACGGCGCTGTTCGCCGCGACCGTCGGCTGCGCGCAGTTCGACATCAAGCGGGTGATCGCCTACTCGACCTGTTCGCAGCTCGGCTACATGTTCGTCGCGGCCGGCGTCGGCGCGTACCAGGCGTCGATGTTCCATCTGCTGACGCACGCCTTTTTCAAGGCGCTGCTGTTCCTCACCGCCGGGTCGGTGATCCATGCGGTGTCCGGCGAGCAGGACATGCGCAAGATGGGCGGCCTGTGGCGGCTGATCCCGCTCACCTACGCGATGATGTGGATCGGCAGCCTGTCGCTGGCCGGCGTGTTCCCGTTCTCCGGCTATTTCAGCAAGGACGCGATCATCGAGGCGGCGTGGGCGTCGCATAGCGCGATCGGCCAGTACCGGCTTCTGGTGCACGCTGCTGGGCGCGTTGCTGACCGCCTTCTACTCCTGGCGTCTCATCATCATGACCTTTCATGGCAAGCCGCGCGCCGACCATCACACGATGGAGCATGTTCACGAAAGCCCGCCGGTGATGACGGTGCCGCTGGTCCTGTTGGCGGTCGGCGCGGTGTGCGTCGGGTTCATCTTCCGCGAGCAGCTTATCGGCGCGGACTGGAAGGCCTTCTGGGGCAATTCGATCCAGATCGCGCAGACCAACACCGTGCTTGGCGGCATCGACAAGGTTCCGCTTTGGGTCCACTTCGCGCCGAGCGTGGTCGGCCTGCTGGGCATCGCCGTCGCCTATTGGTTCTATATGATCTCTCCGACGCTGCCGGCGCGGCTGGCGGCTGCGTTCCCGGCCGGCTACCGTTTCGTGCTGAACAAGTGGTATTTCGACGAGTTGTACGACTTCCTGTTCGTGCAGCCATACCGCGCTTTGTCGCGGACGCTCTGGACCGTTGGCGACGCGCAGATCATCGACGGCATCCCGAACGGCATCGCCGCCCTCACCGCCGGCGGCTCGGCGCAGGTGGTGAAGATCCAGACCGGCTCGATCGCCGTCTACGCCTTCGTGATGCTGATCGGGCTGGTGGCCCTGGTCGGCATCTATCTGCTGTTTTTGCGGTGATTGAGCCGATGCGAAATCTCACCATGCCGGCTTCGTCGTGGCCGGGGTTGACTGGGCCATCCGGTTCGGCAACCGCCATTGTGCGGCAGGCGGCGGATGGCCGGGTCCAACCCGGCCATAACGGTACAAAGGCGAAGCGGCGAGGCGCGGCTCAGCGATGAACCCCGCCATGAACGCCGCCGGCTTCCCGCTGCTCTCGCTGCTCACCTTCCTGCCGCTGGTCGGTGGCGCCATCATCATGTCGGTGCGTGGCGACGAGGCCACCGTCGCCAGCAACGCGCGCTGGACCGCGCTATGGACCACGCTGGTGGTCTTTGCACTGTCGCTGCTGCTGTGGGTCGATTTCGATCGCTCGCAATCCGGCTTCCAGTTCGTCGAGCGCCTCGAATGGATGCCGCAATACCATATCGGCTACGCGATGGGCGTCGACGGCATCTCGGTGCTGTTCGTGCTGCTGTCCACGGCGCTGATGCCGATCTGCATCCTGGCGAGCTGGGACGCCATCAAGACCCGGGTCCGGGAATACATGCTCGCCTTCCTGGTGCTGGAAACCATGATGGTGGGGATGTTCGCGGCGATGGATTTCGTCGTGTTCTACGTGTTCTTCGAGGGCGTGCTGATCCCGATGTACCTCATCATCGGCGTCTGGGGCGGCCCACGGCGCGTCTACGCGGCGCTGAAGTTCTTCCTGTACACGCTAACCGGCTCGGTGCTGATGCTGCTGGCGCTGCTGACGATGTGGTACATCGCCGGCACCACCGACATCCCGACCCTGCTGCACACCTCCTTCGCGCCCGGCGTGCAGACCTGGCTGTTCCTGGCGTTCCTCGCGTCGTTCGCGGTGAAAGTCCCGATGTGGCCGGTCCACACCTGGCTGCCGGACGCGCATGTCGAGGCGCCTACCGCGGGCTCGGTGATCCTGGCCGGCGTGCTGCTGAAAATGGGGGTGTACGGCTTCCTGCGCTTCTCGGTGCCGATGCTTCCCCTGGCCTCGCAGCACCTGGCGCCGCTGATGTACGCGCTGTCGGTGATCGCGGTGGTCTACACGGCGATGGTGGCGTTGGCGCAGACCGACATGAAGAAGCTGATCGCCTATTCGTCGGTGGCGCACATGGGCGTCGTGACCATCGGCATCTTCACATTCAACATCCAGGGCATCGAGGGCGCGCTGATCCAGGCGCTGTCGCACGGCATCGTCTCGGCCGCGTTGTTCCTGTGCGTGGGCGTGGTCTACGACCGGATGCACACCCGCGAGATCGCACGCTACGGCGGCCTGGGCGACCGGATGCCGGCTTATGCGCTGGCGTTCTTCCTGTTCACGATGGCCAGCGTCGGCCTGCCCGGCACATCCGGCTTCGTCGGCGAGTTCCTGGTGCTGGTCGGCGCGTTCAAAGTGAGTTTCTGGCTGGCGCTGCTCGGCAGCCTCGGCATGATCCTGGGCGCGATCTACGCCCTGTACCTGTATCGCCGCATCATCTTCGGCACCATCACCCGCGACGACCTGAAAGCCATCCTCGACCTGTCGCCGCGCGAGATCGCGATCTTCGTGCCGCTGGCGCTGGTGACGCTGTGGATGGGCGTCTATCCCACCAGCTTCACCAGCTTCTTCGACGCGACCGTGGGTGCGATGGTCGAGCAGCATCAGGCGGCGCTCGCCTTGCACCATGCGACCCAGCTTGCAGGACTCCCACGATGAACGGCGCATCCGACCAGAACTGGATGCTGGCCATCCCGGAAATCGTGCTGAGCTGCGCCGCCATGGCGATCCTGGTGTTCGGCGTGCTGCGCCGGCGCGACTGCTTCCTCATCTGCTCGATGCTGTCGGTCGGCGCACTGCTGGCGACCGCGCTGCTGGTGGTCGGCGGCGGCTCCGGGATTGGCTTCAACGGGCTGTTCGCGGTCGATCGCTTCAGCACCTTCGTCAAGCTGCTGCTGCTGGTCGCGTCCGCGATGGGGATCATCGCGTCGCTCGATTACAACGAACACGAGAACCTGCGCCGCTTCGAGTTCCCGGTGCTGATCCTGCTGTCCACCGTCGGCATGATGGTGATGGCCTCGGCGACCAACCTGATGACGCTGTATCTCGGGCTGGAGATGCACTCGCTGGCGCTGTACGTGCTGGCCGCGTTCGCCCGCGACCAGCTTCGCTCCGCCGAGGCGGGATTGAAGTATTTCGTGCTCGGCGCGCTGGCGTCGGGGCTGCTGCTGTACGGCATCACATTGGTGTACGGATTTTCCGGCACGATGTCGTACGCCGATCTCGCGGGGCTGCTCACCGACCCGCAGCGCGCCTCGTTCGGGCTGGTGGTCGGCATCGTGTTCGTCGTCGCCGGCCTGGCGTTCAAGATTTCCGCGGTGCCGTTCCATATGTGGACACCGGACGTCTATGAGGGCGCGCCGTCGCCGGTGACGCTGCTGCTGGGAACCGCGCCGAAGGTCGCGTCGATGGCGCTGCTGGTGCGCGCGATGATGACGCCCTTTGGCCATCTGCTGCCGCAGTGGCAGCAATTGATCGTGCTGGTCAGCATCGCCTCGATGCTGCTCGGCTCGCTGGCGGCGATCGGGCAGTGGAACATCAAGCGGCTGATGGCCTACTCCTCGATCGGCCATATCGGCTACATGCTGATCGGCTTGGCCGCCGGCACCACGGTCGGCATCCGCGGCGTGCTGATCTATCTCGTCACGTACGTGTTCATGAACGCCGGCAGCTTCGCCGTCATCCTGGCGATGAAGCGGCGCGGAAGGATGCTGGAGAAGATTTCCGACCTGTCCGGGCTGGGGCGCACCGATCCGGGGCTGGCGCTGTGGATGACGGTGTTCATGTTCAGCATGGCCGGGATCCCGCCGTTCTCCGGCTTCTGGGGCAAGTATTTCATCTTCATCGCCGCGGTGCAGTCCGGCTTGTGGGCGCTGGCGGTGATCGGCGTGCTGACCAGCGTGGTTGGCGCCTATTACTATCTGCGCATCATCAAGGTGATGTATTTCGACGCGCCTGAGGAGGCGTTCGACCGCCGCCCGGCCTCGGTGTCGCTGGTGGCGGCCGGCAGCGGCCTGTTCACGACGCTGTTCATCCTGTTCCCGGCCCCGTTCCTGACCGCCGCGGACGCGGCCGCGAAGGTGCTGTTCGGGTGACGCCGGCGCCGCGATGGCGGCTGCAATCCTTCGCTGTCCTGGACTCGACCCAGGATCTGTGCCGCCGGCTGGCCGAGGCAGGCGAGCCCGGCCACCTCGCCGTGCTGGCCGGGCGGCAGACGCAGGCGCGCGGCACGCATGGACGCGGCTGGGAATCACACTCCGGCAATCTGGCGCTGTCGGTGCTGCTGCGGCCGGACGCCGGCGCGCGCGATGCCGGACAATGGGCGCTGCTGGCCGCGGTGGCGCTGGCCGAGACGGTGGCCGCCGTGCTGCCGCGCGAAACGCCGCCACGGTTGAAATGGCCCAACGACCTGCTGCTGGACGGGCGGAAACTGGCCGGCATCCTGACCGAGAGCGTGGCGCGTCCGGATGGGCGGCTGGACTGGCTGGTGATTGGCTTCGGCGTCAACCTCGCCGTCGCGCCCGATGTGGCCGGACGCGAGACGGCCTGCGTGGCGCAGGCGGCCCCGCCGCCCGCGCCGGATCGCTTCGCGCACAATCTGCTGGCGTGTCTCGACGCCTGGGTGGGGCGGCTGCTATCGGACGGGTTCGCCCCGGTGCGCGCCGCCTGGCTCGGCTATGCCCCCGCGCCGGGCAGCCCCGTCACGTTGCGCCTGTCCGAGCGGACCGTGGCGGGCACGTTTTCCGGGCTGCACGACGACGGCCGCCTGCTGCTGTCAACCGAAGGCCAGACGCGGGCCTTCGCCGCCGGAGAGACCTGATGCTGGTCGTCCCATGCTTTTAGTCATCGACGCGGGCAACACCAACGTGGTGGCGGCGGTCCATGATGGGGACGCCTATCGCGGCCGCTGGCGGATTGCCACCGAGCCGCAGCGGACCTCGGACGAATATGCCGCCTGGCTGCTCGCCCTGTTCGAGCACAGCGGCCTGTCGCGCCATGACGTGACCGCCGCGGTGCTCGGCACCGTGGTGCCAGCCGCCCTGTACGATCTGCGCCGCCTGTGCCGCGACTGGTTCGAGGTCGAGCCGCTGGTGGCCCGCCTCGGCCTCGACTGGGGCTTTCGCATCGACGTGGACACGCCGGAGGAGGTGGGCGCGGACCGGCTGCTGAACGCGCTGGCCGCGCACCGCCGGTATGGCGGCCCGCTGGTGGTGATCGACTTCGGCACCGCGACCACCTTCGACGTAGTGGAGGGCGATGGCGCCTATGCCGGCGGGGTGATCGCACCTGGGATCAACCTGTCGATCGAGGCGTTGCATCGCGCCGCCGCCCGGCTGCCGCGCATCGGCATCGGCCGGCCGCAGGCGGTGATCGGCCGCAGCACCGTGGCCGCCATGCGGTCCGGCATCTTCTGGGGCTACGTCGCGATGGTCGAGGGGCTGGTCGCCCGCATCCAGTCCGAGGCCGGCACGCCGCTCAAGGTCGTGGCCACCGGCGGCCTGGCGCCGCTGCTGGCCGAGGGCACGATGGTGATCGGCAGCGTGGACCCCGACCTGACGCTGGATGGGCTGCGCATGTTGGCGGAACGCAACCCGGTCCCCACATTGCCCCGGGACAGAAGCAGACTGGCCGAGAGCGACTGACGCGGATTTTCGCGTGGCGGCGCGTCGGTCCTTGAACGACGAAAGTTATACTATGGACGCGCTGAGCGGCGATCTGGCGTTCCTGCCCTTGGGCGGGACGGGCGAGATCGGCATGAATCTAAACCTTTACCGCTGCAATGGGCAGTGGCTGGCGGTCGATTGCGGCATCGGCTTCGGCGGCTCGGAGATGCCCGAGGTCGATGTGATGATGCCCGACCCGGCCTTCATCGCCGAGCGCCGCGACCGGCTGCTGGGCCTGGTCATCACCCATGCACACGAGGACCACATCGGTGCTGTCGCATGGCTGTGGCGCCAATTGCGCTGCCCGGTCTATGCCAGCCCGTTCGCCGCCGCCGTGCTGCGCCGCAAGCTGGCCGAGGTGCAGTTGCTGTCGGAGGTGAAGCTGCATGTGGTGCCGCCCGGCAGCGCCTTCACGCTGGGGCCGTTCGCGCTGCGCTTCCTGCGCGTGGCGCACTCGGTGCCGGAGGCGCAGGCGCTGGCGATCACCACCACGGCCGGCACCGTGCTGCACACCGGCGACTGGAAGCTCGACCCGCACCCGCTGGTGGGACCGCCCACCGACGAGGCGGCGTTCGCCGCACTCGGCGAGCAGGGCGTGCTGGCGATGATCTGCGATTCCACCAACGCGATGGTCGAAGGCCATTCCGGCTCGGAGTCGGAGGTTCGGGAGACCCTGGCCGACGTGATCGCCTCGCTGCGCGGCCGTGTCGCCGTGACCTGCTTTGCCAGCAACGTGGCACGGGTGGAAAGCGTGGCGCTCGCCGCCCGCGATGCCGGGCGCACGGTGGCGCTGGTCGGGCGACAGCTTGCGCAACCTCGATACCGCCGCGCGCGAATGCGGGTATTTCAAGGGGCTGCCGGCGTTCGCCACCGAGGACGCGGCCAACGACATCGCCGACGACAACCTGTTGATCCTCGTCACCGGCAGTCAGGGCGAGCCGCGCAGCGCGCTGGCCCGCATCGCCGCCGACACCCATCCGCGCATCGAACTGGGCGAGGGCGACACCGTGCTGTTTTCCAGCCGCGTGATCCCCGGCAACGAGCGGGCGATCGGCACGGTGCAGGACAATCTGGTGCGTCGCGGCGTGCGGCTGCTGACCGACCACGACCACGCGATCCACGTCTCCGGCCACCCGGCGCGCGACGAGTTGCGGCGGCTGTACGGCCTGGTGCGGCCGCGGTTTTCAGTGCCGGTGCATGGCGAGTGGCGGCATCTGGCGGCGCACGCGGCGCTGGCGCGCGAGGCCGGCGTCACGCCGATCCTGCTGGAGGACGGCGACATCCTCAGTCTCGCGCCCGGCGTGCCGGAGGTGGTGGACAGCGCGCCGGTGGGCCGGCTGGTGCTGGACGGCAACCGGCTGGTGCCCTTGCAAGGCGCGGTGATGGGGGCGCGGCGGAAAATGCTGTTCAACGGCATGGTGATCGCCAGCATCGCGGTGGATCAGGCCGGCAATCTGCGTGGCCAACCAAAGGTGAGCGCCCCCGGGCTGTTCGATGCCGACGACCCGGAGACCAGGCGGGTGGCGGGCGAGATGGCCGAGGCGCTGGCCGATTTGGCGGCGCCGTTGCGCCGCGACGACGCGGCGCTGACGGATGCCGCCAGGGCGGCGCTGCGGCGCGCCCTGGGCCGCCGCTTGCAGAAGCGGCCGCTGGTCGACGTGCATCTGCTGCGGGTGTGAGCGGTGAACTGGTTCACCGGCGTCGTGCTCTACGTGATGTTGTGGTGGACAGCCTTGTTCGCGGTGCTCCCGTTCGGCGCCAGCCCGATCGAGGACGGGCGCGACGTGCCGGGCGGGTGGCGCGGCGTCCCGGTCCGACCGCGCCTGCTGGCCAAGGGGCTGGCGACGACGGCGGTGGCGGCGGTGTTCTGGATCGCGTGCTATCTGCTGATTACCAGCCCGTATTTGAGTTTTCGGAGCGGATGGCTGGCGTTGCCGCCAGACTGACAAAGGGCGCCCGGCGCGGCTGGACGCATTCCTGGCTAGGTTGACACGCCGCCGGGAAAGAGTGCATATGCACTCTAATGGATCGCATGGCGACGCTCTTCCTCCCCTGCCGCGCCTGCACCTGTTCGGCGCTGCGCCGAGCCAGTCGCGCCGTGACGCGGCACTATGAGCGGGCGTTCCGGGGCACGGGTCTACGGGCCACGCAATTCACGCTGCTTGCGACGCTCATCCAGACAGGTCCGATCCAACTCGGCCGTCTTGCCGACATGGCGGGTCTGGAGCGTACGACGCTCACCCGAAATCTCCGGCCGCTCGAACAGCGGGGGCTGATCCGCTCCGAGGCCGAGGCGGATGGCCGGGTCCGTCGTGTTGCCATCGCACCGGACGGCGAGCGCCTTGCACTCGAACTCTTGCCTGTATGGGAGCGCGCGCAGGCGACTGTCGCCGCTGTTCTGGAGCGAACGCCCCTGCCGCAAGCGGAGGCCAGGGACGAGAGCTGATACCGTTGCCCAAATAGGTGCATATACATGGAGAACATCATGACTTTCGATCTCCTTTCGTCCATTGCGTTGACGGCCAGCGCGGCCATCGCAATCACCGTCGTCGCCCTGGCGATGGCGGCAACGCCGGATCGGCGCGTCCGAACTCGCGGCAGCCCTGGCCGCTTGGTTCCTCGTGGTCGTGGCACTCGGCAGGGAGCCGCGTGCTCCACGATGCCGGAGCACTCGGCGTTCCGGGGCTGGGCGTGGCCGTCACCCTGCCCATCCTCGTCATGGCCGCCCTCACCTTCGGCACGGCAGGCGGACGGCAGGCTCTCGCGCGGGCACCGGTGGCGGCACTGATCGGCGTCAACGTGGTTCGCCTTCTCGGCGCGACCTTCGTGCTGCTGTACACGGCGGGGCGGCTTCCGGCGCCGTTCGCCCCCGCCGCGGGATGGGGCGACATGGCGGTCGGCGCCACTGCGCCGCTGGTCGCATGGATGGTGGCGCGCGACTGGCCGGGGAGCCGTCGCGTCGCCCTGGCCTGGAATGCGCTCGGCACTCTCGACCTTATCGACGCCGTCGCCCTCGGGGTCATGTCGTCACCGGGACCAGTTCGCGTCTTTGCCGGCGATCCGTCGAGCGCGATCATGACCGAGCTTCCTTGGCTCCTGGTCCCCTGCTTCCTGGTTCCCCTGCTCTTCTGGACCCACCTCGCGCTGTTCGCGCGGCTGGGAGGCGCACCGCGCCGGCGCCCCCACGTCCTCGCGGCATAAGCCGTGGACGAGGATCGCCAGCCGGATCGGAGTTTTCGCACTGGGAGGCCGGATCTGCCGCCGCACTAGGCAATGTGCGAGCGTCCCGGCTGACAGTGCACAATTACGGGCAAATGACGCTCGACGGCGCGTTTTTGTTTGAAAATGCCCGCAGATTTCATTGGACGCGAGCACGTCTAGGCGCAGATCATCACGGCAGGATGAGGAGTACCTCCTCATCCTGCCGTGTGACTGGCGTTTCCTCCCTAAACTTGGCCCGCGGCGCTTGGAGCGCGCGGGCCTTCTTTCTGTCTAGCCCGCGAGTTGCATGTTGTCACGCGGTTTCGATCGCCGGGGCCGCAATCCCGACGACTTTATTTCCGACTTTCATTGTGCGGCGCACAAATATTGCCGGCGCCGCTTCTCGGCCACGCAATGCGATATCAAAACAATGCTGCAATTTGGCGGCGGGGCACGGTTGCGGCTAGGCTTCCCGCCCTTTTCCGCAATGATGGATGCCGCTCGTATGCGCCTCTCCCGCAGCCTGATCCCGACACTCAAGGAAACCCCGTCCGAGGCGCAGATCATCTCGCACCGGCTGATGCTGCGCGCGGGCCTGGTGCGCCAGACAGCGGCCGGCATCTATGCCTGGCTGCCGGCCGGCTGGCGGGTGCTGGACCGCATCGCCGATATCGTGCGCGCCGAGCAGGACGCGGCCGGCGCGCAGGAGATGCTGATGCCGACCATACAGCCCGCCGAATTGTGGCGGACCAGCGGAAGGTATGACGCATACGGACCCGAGATGCTGCGCCTGCGCGATCGCCATGAGCGCGACCTGCTGTACGGGCCGACCAACGAGGAGATGATTACCGACATCTTCCGCCAGTCGATCAAAAGCTATCGCGAGTTGCCGCAGATCGTCTACCACATACAATGGAAGTTCCGCGACGAGGTGCGGCCGCGCTTCGGCGTGATGCGCGGACGCGAGTTCTTGATGAAGGACGGCTACAGCTTCGATCTCGACTACGAGGGCGCGGTGGTCAGCTATCGTCGCATGATGCTGTCCTACATGCGGACCTTCCAGCGCCTCGGCGTCAAGGCGATCCCGATGCAGGCCGACACCGGCCCGATCGGTGGCGACCTGAGCCACGAGTTCATCATCCTCGCCCCCACTGGCGAGAGCGAGGTCTGGTACGACGCCGCGTTTGAAAGCCACGACTATGCCGGCTCGGACGTCTCCGGCGCGTCGCCGGCGGAGCTGGCGCGGTTCTACGACAGCGTGACCACGCCCTATGCGGCCACCGACGAGAAGCACGATCCGGCCGCCTGGGCCGGCGTGGCCGACAAGCGCGAGGGGCGCGGCATCGAGGTCGGGCACATCTTCTATTTCGGTACCAAGTACAGCGAGCCGATGGGCCTGAGCGTGGCCGGCCGCGACGGCGCCCCCGTGGTGCCGCACATGGGCAGCTACGGGGTGGGGATCTCGCGCCTGGTCGGCGCGCTGATCGAGGCGCATCACGACGAGGCTGGCATCATCTGGCCGGACAGCGTGGCGCCGTTCCCCGCGGCGATTCTGAACCTCAAGCCCGGCGACGCGGCCTGCGACGCGCTGTGCGAGGATTTCTATGCCAAGTTCGCGGGTCGGGCGCTGTACGACGACCGCGATGAGCGAGCCGGCCGGAAGTTCGCCGACGCCGATCTGATGGGCCACCCCTGGCAGCTCGTGGTCGGTCCGCGCGGGGCGGCGGCCGGCACGGTGGAACTGAAGCGGCGCGCCACCGGCGAGCGGCTGGAACTTTCGGCGGAGGCGGCGCTGGTGCGGATCCAGGGCGGTTGATCGGGGGTGGTCCCTGGGCACGCCGCCGCGCGCATCCACATCCGAAGCGACCCGCTGGCGCGTGTGGCGTCCACGGACAGCAATAGGAGCCTGGGGAGATGGTCGACCTGATCGTGACGCTGTGCCTGCTGGCCCATCCCGGGTCGTGCTCGGACAGGCACCTGCTGTTCGAATCGCGCGGATCGTTGGAGGAATGTATGCGCGAGGCGCAACCTTATTTGGCCACCTGGATGCGGGAGCATCCCAATCTGCGCATCGCCCGCTACCACTGCGACTGGCCGGAAAATGAGAAGACGCCACTCTGATGTCCACGGTGACGCATGCGCGCAGGCTGCGCGCCGGGCTGATCGGCTGCGGCTTCTTCGCGCAAAATCACCTGCACGCCTGGCGTGACATTCCCGGCGTCGAGCTGGTCGCGGTGTGCGACCGCGACGCCGCGCGCGTGCGGGCGGCGGCTTCGGCGTTCGACGTGCCGGGCGTCTACAGCGACGCGGCCGCGATGTTCGCGGGCGAGACCCTCGACTTCGTCGACATCGCCACCACCATGCCGTCGCATCGGCCGCTGGCGGAGCTGGCGGCGGCCCACCGCGTCGCCTGCATCGTGCAAAAGCCGCTGGCGCCGACCTGGGAGGATGGCGTGGCCATCGTCCAGGCCTGCCGCGCGCGCCGGGGTGGCCGTGATGGTCCACGAGAACTTCCGCTTCCAGGCGCCGATGCTGGCCGCGCGGGCGATCGTCGAGTTGGGCGCCATCGGAGCGGTGCATTTCGGCCGGGTGTCTTTCCGCACCGCCTATGACGTGTTCGCCAACCAGCCGTACCTGGCGCGCGAGGAACGGCTCATCATCCTCGATCTCGGCATCCATGTGCTCGACCTGGCGCGGGTGTTCCTCGGCGAGGTCGCGACGGTGTATTGCCAGACCCAGCGCATCCGCCCGGGCATCAGCGGCGAGGACATGGCCACGATGCTGCTGGCCCACGCGAGCGGTGCGACGAGCATCGTCGATTGCTCGTATTCCAGCAGGATCGACCCCGATCCGTTCCCGCAGACGCTGCTGCACTTGGAGGGCACGCGCGGCAGCCTGCAACTGCTGGAGGGATTGCGAATGGTGGTGGTCAGCGATGGCGAAGTCACCAGCACGGACGTGTCCTCGCCGCTGCTGTCCTGGACCTCGCTGCCCTGGCACGTGGCGCAGGAGAGCGTGCTGAACACCCAGCGTCATTGGGTGAAGTGCCTGCGGGAGGGCCGAACCCCGCAGACCAGCGGTGAGGACAATCTGCGCACCTACGCGCTGGTCGATGCGGCGTATCGCTCGGCCGAGACGCGCGCGGCGGTGCGGCCGCGGCAACCCAACGACTGGCTGCAATGATCGCCGCCCGTCGCACTCTGCTGCTCGGGTCGCTTGCCCTGGTCTCGGGAGCGGCGGCATCGCGGCCGATCATCCGGGTCGGCGCCCTGAAGTTCGGCAGCGTCGACTGGGAACTGGACGTGATCCACGCGCACGCCTTGGCACAAGGCATCAAGATCGAGGTCGTGCCGCTGGCCGCGACGCCGGCGGCACAGGTGGCGCTGCAAGGCGGCCGCGTCGATGTCATCGTGCAGGACTGGCTGTGGGTGTCGCGGCAGCGCGCCTCGGGCGCCGACTGGACGCTGTCGCCCACCTCCGGCGCGGTGGGCGCGATCGTGACACCCGCCGCCTCGCCGATCCGCACCGTCGCCAATCTGGCTGGGCGGCGGTTGGGCGTGGCCGGCAGCCCGCTGGATAAGAGCTGGCTGATTCTGCGCGCCTATGCGCAACGGGTGCTGGGGTTCGACCTTGCGACCAGGGCGGAGCCCCAATTCGGCGCGCCACCGCTGCTGGCGGCCGAGCTCGCGGCGGGGCGGCTGGATGCGACGCTGACCTATTGGCCGTATGCCGCCCGCGCCGAGGCGGCGGGGATGCGCAGCGTGCTGACCGTGGAGCAGGCGGTGCGGGCGCTGGGCGTGGCACCAGGGCTGCCGTTCGTGGGCTACGTGTTCAGTGCGGCCTGGGCGAACGCCAACCGCGCGGCGCTGACGGCGTTTCTCGATGCCGGGCGGCGCGCGCGCGACATCCTGGCCCATGACGATGCCGAGTGGCAGCGGCTGCGCAAGTTGACAGGTGCGACCGACGATGCCGAGCTTGTCCGGCTGCGGGCGTGGTATCGCGGCGGGGTGCCGGGACCGCTGACGCCGGCGCAGCTTGGCGACGCGGCTCGAACTCTACGATATCCTGGCCATGATCGGCGGCCGCGCGCTGGTCGGCCCGGCGCCGCATCTGGCGCCGGGCACGTTCTGGAGCGCGTAGGGCAGGTTCATGCGATCGGATTCGACCCCCTACCGTCATGGCCGGGCTTGACCGGCCATCCACCGGCGCCTCGGCGCGGCCCGTGGACCCCCGGCTCAAGCCCGGGGATGACGGGAGGGGGGACGGCTCGCTGACTTCGCCCTGACCGCGCGAGCTTGAGTGTGCGTGGATGCCTGAGGCTGCTGTCGATCGCCGCCATCTTTTTGGCCTGGGAGATCGTGGCCAGGGTGGTCGGCAGCAGGATGCTGCCGTCGGCCTCCGCGGTGCTGGCCGAACTCGGGCGGCTGACGTGGTCGGGACAATTGCCGTTGGATCTGGCGATCACCCTGGCGCGGGTGGCCGTCGCGTTCGCGCTCGCGATGCTGCTCGGCACTGCTCTGGGCATTGCGATGGGTCGGTGGCGCCGGCTCGACGCGCTGCTGGACGCGCCGGTGCTGGCGCTGCTGAACCTGCCGGCGCTGGTGGTGATCGTGCTGCTGTATATCTGGTTCGGCTTGACCGAGGCGGCGGCCGTGGTCGCCGTGGCGCTGAACAAGCTGCCCAGCACGGCGGTGATGCTGCGCGAGGGCACGCGCGCGCTGGACCCCGCGCTGGCGGAGATGGCGCGCAGCTTCCGCTACAGCCGGCGGGAGACGCTGCGCGATGTCGTGCTGCCGCAACTCACACCCTATTTGTTTGCCGCCGCGCGCACCGGGTTGGCGCTGATCTGGAAAGTGGTGCTGGTGGCCGAGCTGCTCGGCCGCAGCAGCGGCGTGGGTTTCCGCATTCAGGTGCTGTTCCAGGAGTTCGACATCACCGGCATCCTCGCCTACGCGCTGGCATTCCTGCTGATCGTGCAGATCATCGAGCTGGCGTTGCTGCAGCCGTGGGAGCGTCGTGCCAATCGCTGGCGGAACAGTCCTTGAAAGCGTTGCGGCCGGGCGTGGGCGCGCACATTCAGTATCGTGCGAAACATTTGTTCGTCCGATAGCATCGCCGACGCCGCTGTTGTTCGAACTCACGAACACGTGTTCGGCACGAGTAACGCTGGGTGACGATTAACCGCGTTTCTTTGCCGCCAGAATGTCGCAGTGTCCGTCGTGCCATGCGGCGCTGGGCTGGTTCGATTGTCGCGATGCCGTTTCCTGGACACCGGGCTGCGTCAGAGGGGGCTGCCATGAGTGCTGCACTGGAAATGCATCCCGAGATGCCAGCGGCCCCCTTGAGCGACCCCGCGAGCGGATGGGCTGGCGCGCTGCGCGGCCCGGTCAGCGGCGCGAAGCTGCACCGGGACGGTCCGAACAGCCTGGCCGGGGCTGGGGAGCGGTGGCCCGTCATCGACGGCATCGCCTATCTGCGGGTTGGGCGCGAGACGCTGGTGCGCGCGGCACTGCAGGCGATCGACGCCGGCAATGTGGCCGAGGCGACCGCGCTGCTGCTGCAGGATCGCGAGCATGACGCAGCGGCCCAAACGGTACCGATGGAGATGCTGCGCGTGCTGGTGGCGCGGCGCGACCGGCTCGGCTTTCGCGAGGCGATGCGCGGGCTGGGATTCGGGTTCGCGGCCGATTATTTCGCGCATCGCTGGTCCGATCCCACCTTCCTATCCGGCCTGGCGCTGGCCGAGGCGCATTGGACCGCGCCGAACCGCCTGCTCGATGTCGCGTGCGGAACCGGGCAGTTCCTGCGCGCCGCAGCCCGCCATGTGCCGCAGGTGAGCGGCGCCGACCTGGTGTTCGCGAAATCTTTGGCTGGCGCGGCATTTCGTCGCCCCGGCCGCAAGCCTGGTGTGCTTCGACGCGGGCCACGCCTGGCCGCTGGAAGACGGCGCGGCCGATATGGTGGTCTGCCAGGACGCGCTGCATTTGATGGCCGACCGGCAAGCCGCGGCCGCGGAGATGCGCCGGGTGGCCGATGGCGGCGCGATTTTGTGCCCCCGCGCGCCGAACGATGCGGGCAACCCGCTGGAGTATGTCGCGCTGTTCGGCGCGGCGACGCTGTACGACAATTCGGAACTGACCTCGGCGCTGATCGGCCGCCGCCTGCCGCGCGCCCGCCCGGCCGAATCGCTCAGCGCGGTCGAATGGCTGGCGGTCGCGGCCGGTGGTGTCGCCGCCCAGCAGGCGCGCCCGGTGCTGGGAATGCTGGCGACGCCGCCGCGCGGGGCCGCGCTACGGCGCAACCCGCTGTATTGCGAGGAGTCCGACGGCGCCTGCGTGCGCCGGTTCCCCTCGCCGCACTACGCCGAGACGGTCGGCAAGCTGGCCACCTATCCGCCGCGGGTCACGGCGCGCGGCCGGGTGATCGCCGGCGCCGATCCGGCGGACGACGCGCTGATCCGCCGCCGCGTCTGGCTGGACCTGCCCGCGCGGTGGTGATGCCGCCGGCCGCGCCGCTGCGCGGCGACCTGTCCGGCAAGGTGGCGATCGTCACCGGCTCGACGCAGGGCGTCGGCGAGGCGATCGCGCATCGCATCGTGGCCTGGGGCGGCGCCGGCGTGGTCGTCACCGGGCGCAGCCGCGAGCGCGGCGAGGCGGTCGCGCACGGCATCGAGCAGCAGGGCGCCCGCGCGGTGTTCGTGGCCGCCGACGCCGCCCATCCCGGCGCGGCGAGCGCCATCGCGGATGCCTGCCGGGCGGCGTTCGGGCGGGTGGATGTTCTGGTCAACGCGGCGGCGAACACCGAGCGCGGCGGTGTGCTGGACGCCGAGGCTGGGTTCATCGACGCGATGTTCGCCACCAACGTGCGCACGCCGCTGCTGCTGATCCAGGCGGCGGCGCGCATGATGCGCGCGCAGGGCCAGGGCGGCGCCATCGTCAATATCCTGTCGATGAACGCGCATTGCGGCACGCCGGAGCTGGCGGTGTATTCGGCGACCAAGGGCGCGATGGCGACGCTCACGCGCAACGCCGCGAACACGCTGGCGCCCGACCGCATCCGGGTGAACGGCATCAACCTCGGCTGGGCCGATACGCCGGCCGAGCACGTGGTGCAGGAAAAGACCTCGCCCTACGGCCGGAACTGGCTGGCCGAGGCCAACCGGACGCGCCCGTTCGGGCGGCTGATCCAGGTGGACGAGATCGCCGACCTGGCCGCATTCCTGCTTTCGGCCCATGCCGGGGTGATGACCGGCGCGCTGATCGACTACGAGCAATGGGTGGTGGGCGCGCCGCCCGAATAGGGCGCGCTCCTGCCCCGCGCGTTTCGCTGGCCGGGCAAGGACTTTCCTGGGCTGCGGGACTTTTCCCGATGCCGCGGCTTGTATAGCTTGCCCGACATGGGCCACCAGCGTTTCTCCGTATTCTCCGTCATCCGCGAGGGCTTGCGTGGCCAGAGCGGCTGGGGGCCGATGTGGCGCGAGCCGGAGCCGAAGCCGCATTACGACGTGGTGATCGTCGGCGGCGGCGGGCATGGCCTGGCCACCGCGCACTACCTCGCCAGCCGGCACGGCGTCACTAACGTCGCCGTGGTGGAAAAGGGCTGGATCGGCTCGGGCAATGTCGGGCGCAACACCACGATCATCCGCTCGAACTACCTGCTGCCCGGCAACATCCCGTTCTACGAGCACTCGCTGAAACTCTGGGAGGGACTGGAGCAGGACATCAACTACAACGCGATGGTCAGCCAGCGCGGCGTGCTGAACCTGTTCCACTCCGACGCGCAGCGCGACGATGCCGCTCGACGGGGCAACGCGATGCGGCTGCACGGTGTCGATGCCGAATTGCTCGACCGCGAGCAGGTGCGCAAGATGCTGCCGATCGCCGATTACGACAATGCGCGCTTCCCGATCATGGGCGGCCTGTTGCAGCGGCGCGGCGGCTCGGTGCGTCACGACGCGGTGGCGTGGGGCTATGCCCGCGCCGCCGATCAGCGCGGCGTGGACATCCTGCAGAACACCGAAGTCACCGGCATCCGCGTCGAGAGCGGCCGGGCGGTGGGGGTCGAGACGGTTCGCGGCTTCATCGGCGCCGACCGCATCGGCCTGGCCTGCGCGGGAAACTCCAGCCGGGTCGCCGCGATGGCCGGCTTGACGCTGCCGATCGAAAGCCATGTGCTGCAGGCCTTCGTCTCGGAAGGGCTGAAGCCGCTGATCGACTGCGTGGTGACGTTCGGCGCCGGGCATTTCTACATCAGCCAGTCCGACAAGGGCGGCCTGGTGTTCGGCGGCAACCTCGACGCCTACAACTCCTACGCCCAGCGCGGCAACCTGCCGACCATCGAGGACGTGGCCGAGGAGGGCGTGTCGCTGTTCCCGGTCCTGGGTCGGCTGCGGCTGCTGCGCCATTGGGGCGGCATCATGGACATGTCGATGGACGGCAGCCCGATCATCGACCGCACCGAAATCGACGGCCTGTACCTGAACGCGGGCTGGTGCTATGGCGGGTTCAAGGCGACGCCGGCCTCGGGCTTCTGCTTCGCGCACCTGCTGGCGAAGGACGAGGGCCACCCCGTCGCCGCCGCTCTGCGCCTGGATCGGTTCGCGCGCGGCGCGGTGATCGACGAGTCGGGCACCGGCGCCCAGCCGAACCTGCATTGAGGCCGCCATGCGCATCCCATGTCCTCATTGCGGCGAACGCGGCCACGAGGAATTCGTCTATCTCGGCGACGCCACCGTGCGCCGGCCGCGTGACGGCGGCGCCGCGCCGACGCCGGAATGGGAGGCGTATGTCTACCTCCGCGACAATCCTCCGGCGCGACACAGCGAGTTGTGGTTTCACGCCGGCGGCTGCCAGTCCTGGCTGGTGGTGACGCGCGACATGCGCACGCACGCCATCGGGGGCGCCGAGCCGGCCCGGGATCTCGCGTGATGGACAGCCTGGTCGCGGCGCCTGCGGGCGATGCCGCGCGTCAACCGCATCGACTCGCGGTGGGTGGCCTGGTCGATCGCGGCCGGATGCTGCGCTTCGCCTTCGACGGACGCGGCCTGACTGGGCATCCGGGCGACACGTTGGCCTCGGCGCTGCTGGCCAACGGGGTGCGGCTGGTCGGGCGGTCGTTCAAATACCATCGCCCGCGCGGCATCCTGACCGCCGGGCCGGAGGAGCCGAACGCGCTGGTGGAACTGCGCACCGGCGCGCGGCGCGAGCCGAACACCAAGGCCACCGTCGCCGAATTGTTCGACGGGCTGGAGGCGCGCAGCCAGAACCGCTTTCCGTCGCTGCACTTCGATTTGCTGGCGATGAATCAGTGGTTCGCGCCATTCCTGTCCGCCGGATTCTACTACAAGACCTTCATGTGGCCGGCCTCGTTCTGGGAGCCGGTCTACGAAAAGCTGATCCGCCGCGCCGCCGGCCTCGGCCGCGCCTCGGGCGTGCCGGATCCGGACCACTACGAGAAATCGACGGTGTTCTGCGACGTGCTGGTGGTGGGCGGCGGCCCGGCCGGGCTGATGGCGGCCCTGGTGGCGGCACGCGCAGGTGCCCGCGTGGTCCTCGCCGACGAGGATTTCCGCGCCGGCGGCCGCGCGCTGGCCGAGCGGCGGCAGATCGACGGGCAGCCCGCGCATGTCTGGGCGGCCGGCGTGCTGGCCGAGCTGGAGAGTTTTCCCGAGGTGCGCGTCATGACGCGCACCTCCGTGTTCGGCGCCTATGACGGCGGCACCTACGGCGCGGTGGAGCGGGTCGCGGATCACCTGGCCGTGCCGTCGCCGCATCTGGCGCGGCAGCGGCTGTGGCGGATCGTCGCGCGGCGCTGCGTGCTGGCGGCGGGTGCGATCGAGCGGCCGCTGGTGTTCGCCGGCAACGACCGGCCCGGCGTGATGCTGGCCGGCGCGGTGCGCGCCTATGTCAACCGCTTCGCCGTGGCGCCCGGCCGGCGCGCGGTGGTGTTCGCCAATAACGACGGCGCGGCGGCGACGGCGCGCGATCTGGCGGAGGCCGGCATCGCGGTCGCCGCCATCGTCGACCCGCGCACGCCGCCATCGGCGGCGATGCAGGCCGCCGCCGAACGCGCAGGCGCGCGGCTGCTGACCGGCGCCGTGGTCGACGCGCGCGGCAGCCGGGCGCTGTCTGGTGTCGAGGTGCGCGCGCTCGACGGCACGCAACACCGCCTCGATTGCGACCTGCTGGCGATGTCGGGCGGCTGGAACCCGTCGGTCCACCTGACCACGCATTTGGGTGGCAGGCCGGTGTGGCAGGAGGATCTCGCCGCCTTCGTGCCCGACTCGCGGCTGCCGCCCGGCATGACGGTGGCGGGCGCCGCCGCCGGCGCGTTCGCCCTGGCCGACGCGCTGGGCGCCGGTCTGCGCGAGGGCGCTTTCGCGGCCGAGGCTTGCGGCTTCGCGCCCAGCCTGCCCAACGGCCCGGCCGTGGAGCCGGAGACGGTCGCCGTCACCGCGCTGTGGCGGGTCAAGGGGGGCCGGGGCAAGGCGTTTCTCGACCAGCAGAACGATGTCACGGACAAGGACGTGGCCCTGGCCGAGCGCGAGGGGTTCCGCGCCGTGGAGCACCTGAAGCGGTACACCACGCTCGGCATGGCGACCGACCAGGGCAAGACCGCCAACGTCAACGGCCTGGCGCTGATGGCCGAGATCACCGGCCGCACCATCCCCGCCTCCGGCACCACCACCTCGCGCCCACCCTACAGCCCGGTCGCTCTAGGAGCGCTCGCCGGCCACCATGTCGGCCGCGCCTTCCGCCCGACCCGGCTCACGCCTGCTCACGCCTGGGCCGCCGAGCAGGGTGCGGTGTTCATGGAGACCGGGCTGTGGCTGCGCGCCAGCCATTTCCCGCGTCCGGGCGAGGCGGACTGGATGGCGACCGCCAACCGCGAGGTGCTGGCGGTGCGCCAGGGCGTCGGCCTGTGCGACGTGACCACGCTGGGCAAGATCGACGTGCAGGGCGCCGACGCGGCGGCCTTCCTGGAGCGCGTCTACGCGAATTCCTGGGCCAATCTCGCGGTTGGGCGGGTGCGCTACGGGCTGATGCTGCGCGAGGACGGATTCGTCATGGACGACGGCACCGCCGCGCGCCTTCGTCCAGACCACTTCGTCATCACCACGACGACCGCGAACGCCGTCGCCGTGTTCCGGCACATGGAGCTGTGCCGGCAATGGCTGTTTCCGGCGCTGGACGTGCAGCTCGTCTCGGCGACCGACCAATGGGCGCAATTCGCCATCGCCGGCCCGCGTTCGCGCGACGTGCTGGCGGGCGTGGTCGACGCGCCGTTCGATATTTCCAACGCGGCGTTCCCCTACATGGCGGCGGCCGAGCTGACGGTATGCCGGGGCGTGAAGGCGCGGCTGTTCCGAATCTCGTTCTCCGGCGAGATGGCCTACGAGCTGGCGGTGCCGGCGCGGTTCGGCGACGCGCTGGCCAGGCGGCTGATGCAGGCGGGCGACGGCGCACGGGATCACCCCGTACGGGCTGGAGGCGCTGGGCGTGCTGCGCATCGAGAAGGGCCATCCGGCCGGCGGCGAGTTGAACGGGCAGACCACCGCGCACGATCTGCGGCTGGACAAGCTGTTGTCGCGGAAAAAGGACTTCATCGGCCGCGCGATGGCCGCGCGCCCGGTGCTGACCGACCCGGCGCGGCCCACGCTGGTCGGGCTGCGGCCGGTCGATCGCGCCGCGCGGCTGCGGGCCGGGGCGCATCTGCTGCCGCAAGGCGCGGAGGCCGTCGCCGCGCACGACCAGGGACACGTCACCTCGGTCGCGTTCTCGCCGTCGCTGGGACACTGGATCGGCCTCGGCCTGCTGTCGCGCGGCCCGCTGCGTGTCGGCGAGGTGGTGCGCGCCTACGATCCGGTGCGAAATGGCGACGTGCCCGTGGAGGTGACGGAGCCCGTGTTCATCGACCCGACCGGGGAGCGGCTGCGTGGTTGAGGCTCTGCTCGAACGATCGGCGCTCGCCGGCGTGCTGCTTCCCGGCCGATCCGGCGAGGCGTCCGGTCCCGCCGGGGTAATCGTCCACGAACTGCCGCCGCAAGGCTGCGCGCATGTGGCCGCGCGCACCGGCGGCCTGCCGGCCCTGGTCGAGGCGATGCGCGGGCTGGGTCTCGCCCTTCCGGAGCGGCCGGGCTGGAGCGACGGCGGCGGGTTGCGCGCGGTCTGGGTCGGGCCGGAACGCTGGCTGGTTTTCGGCGGCGGCGACATGGAACGCATGCTGCGCGAGCGGCTGGGCGCGCTTGCGTCTGTGTCAGACCAATCGGATTCCCGCGTCGTGCTGCGCCTGTCCGGCCCGCGCGTGCGCGATGCACTGGCGAAGATGCTGCCGATCGACCTGCATCCGCGCGCCTTCCGCCCCGGCGACGCCGCGGTGACGCTGGCCGGGCATATCGGCGTGGTGATCTGGCTGCTCGACGACGCGCCGACCTACGACCTGGCGGTGGCGCGCAGCTATGCCGGCAGCCTGGCCGAGTGGCTGATCGCCGCCGCCGCCGAATACGGTTTGCTGATCGAGTGACCGAGGAACTCGACAACGACACCGAGATGGCGGCCGGCTATCTGAGCTGGCGCCTCGCGCACGGCGAGGCCGGCACAGGTATATTCCTGGGACCGCGCCTGATGGAACGCCCTCACCCCGGCCCTCTCCCAGAGGGAGAGGGGGCAGAACTCCCTCTCCCTCTGGGAGAGGGCCGGGGTGAGGGGATCCTCAAGCGAAATCGTCGCTGCTATCTGCACGCGCGACTGCACGCGTTGCCGGAGAACACTCGACCGGCGCAGGCCGGCAACCTGGTCATCTGCGGCAACGGCGACGCGGACGTTGCCACCCGTCGCAATGGGAGCGCGACACCAACGCCATTGCAAAGGCGGCTGCGCGGCCTCAGTTTGAGGCGTCAGGGCCGTGCCCATCCGGCCCGGGCTGCGTGGAGAGGAAAGCGGGCGTCATGGCAGACAATCAGCCGACCGAGGCGGAGAACGAGGCGTTGCGTGCCCACCTGGCCCAGCGCGAGGCCCAGTCCGCGGTGCAATCCGCGGCCACCCAAGGCCAATCCGCCGCCTCCGAATCGGCATTGGAGGCCGTGCTGGCCCGCATCTCGGCGGAGGTGACGGCCGAGGCCGGCGCCAAGCGGCAGGGCTGACCCCGCCAGCCCGTCGCGCCGCCACGCGGCAACGGGCGGAGCGAGCGTTTTGATGCACGGCCTGATCGCATCCATCTCCGGCTTCGTCGCCCACCATCTGGCGACGGCACTGCTGGTCGCCTTCGCTTCGGCCGTGCTGGAGGCGGTGGTGATCGTCGGCGCGCTGGTGCCGGGCACGGCGCTGATGATGGCGGTGGCCGGAGTCGCCTCGGCGGCCGGCCTGCCCAAGGCGCCGTTCGTCCTGGCGGCCGCCGCGGGGGCCGTGGTCGGCGACGTGTTCTGGTACTGGGTGGGGCGCCATTTCGGCGTGCGGCTGCGCTCGGTGTGGCCGCTGTCGCGCTATCCGCGGATGCTGGCGCGGGCGGAGGTGTTCTTCGCGCATTTCGGCGCGCCGAGCGTCGCGGTGGCGCGGTTCATCCCCGGATTGCGCGCGGCGGTGCCGCTGGTGGCGGGCATGGCCGAAATGCGGCTGCGTCCATTCCTGGCGGCCGACATCCTGGCCGCGATCATCTGGGCGCCGCTGCACATTCTGCCGGCGGAGTTCGCCGGCGTTGCGGCCGACCGCCTGCGCGCCGGCGACTGGCAGGCCTGCCTGGCGATCGGCGCCGGGGTCGCGGTGCTGACAGCGGCCGGCTACGCGCTGCACCGGCTGGTCCGCCGGCATATGACGGCCGATCAGCAGCAGGCAACGCGCGCTCAGTCGCCCGCCTCGCGCTCCCGCCGCGACGCCGCCGCTGGATAGACCCCCAGCACGCGGGTCTCGCGCGAGAAGAACGACAGCTCCTCCAAGGCCCGGCGCAGCCCCGGCTGTTCCGGGTGGCCCTCGACGTCGCACAGAAACTGTGTCGCGGTGAACTGGCCGCCGACCATGTAGCTTTCCAGCTTGGTCATGTTCACGCCGTTGGTCGCGAAGCCGCCCAGCGCCTTGTACAACGCCGCCGGCACGTTGCGGACGCGGAACACGAAGCTGGTCATCAGCCCCGGCGCGTCGGCCGGCGGCACGGTCTGCGCCCGCGCGCAGACGTAGAATCGGGTGGTGTTGTGCGCGGCGTCCTCGACGTTGCGCCGCAGCACCGCCAGGCCGAACAGATCGCCGGCCAGTGCCGAGGCGATGGCGCAGTCCTCGGTGCCGCCGCGTGCGGCGACTTGTTCGGCTGCCCCCGCCGTATCCGCCTCGACCACCGCCTCCAGGCCCAATTCGCGCAGCAAGCCCCGCACCTGGCCCAACGCTACGGCGTGGCTGTGCGCGCGGCGCAGGCTGGCCAGCGTGGCGCCGCGCGGGGCAAGCAGGCAGTGCTCGACGCGCTGAAAATGCTCGCCGACGATGAACAGGCCGCTTTCCGGCAGCAGCGCGTGAATGTCTGGCACGCGGCCGGCCAGGCTGTTCTCGCAGGGCAGCATGGCCAGCCCGGCCGCGCCGTCGCGCACCGCCTCGATGGCCGCCTCGAACGTCGCGCAGGGCAGCGTGGTCCATTCCGGGTAGGCGTGCCGGCAGGCGAGGTCGGAATAGGCGCCGGGCCGGCCCTGGAAGGCGATGGTTCGCGGGGCGCCCGCTTGCGCGGTCATGCGGGCACCGAGGTCAGCAGCCGCCGCGCGCGCGCCAGGTCATCCGGCGTATCGACCCCGAACGGGGCGGCGTCGACGCGGGCGCAACCGATCACCATGCCGGCCTCCAATGCCCGGAGCTGCTCCAGGCCCTCCCGGACTTCGAGCGCCGAGGGCGGCAGTGCCACGAACCGGGCGAGTGCCGCGCGGCGCCAGGCATAGACGCCGATATGGTGCCAGCGCGGCCCATCGCCCCAGGGAATCGGCAGCCGCGAGAAATACAGCGCGCGGGCCGCGCCGTCGCCGGGGCCGAAGGCGCAGGCGGCCTTGACCACCGAGGGTCTCGCCGCCTCGGCATCGTTTTCGATCGGCGTCACCAGGGTGCCGATGTCCACGCCGCAGTCGTCCAGCGGCGCCAGCGCGCGCGCCAGGTGCGCGGGCCTCAGCGTCGGAAAATCGCCTTGCAAATTGACCACGACATCATGCGCGCCATCCGGATCCAGTGCCGCGAGCGCCGCGTGGACGCGGTCGGAGCCGGACGGCAGGGTGGGGTCGGTCAGCACGGCGATGCCGCCCGCCTCGCGCACCGCTTCGGCGATCTCCGGCTCCGCAGCGGCGACCGCGACCGGACCGATGCCGGCTGCCAGCGCGCGCAGCATGACGTGGACCACCATCGGCCGGCCGTCGATGTCGGCCAGCGGCTTCCCGGGCAGGCGCGACGAGGCCATGCGGGCCGGAATGATGACGATCGGGTTCAGGCGGGTCGGCGGCCGGATGGAGATGCGCGGGGATAAGCTCATGGATTGCAGGGCGGTAATCGCTTGCCTATGGTGCGCCGCAGCTTAGGTGACACCGGCGGACGGGTGCAATGCGTGCCCTGTGCGGATCGCCTGCATGACGATCGGCACGGGAGACGAGGACGCATGGAGAGCCTGGAGGTCAACAAGATCTGCGCGGCCGTGCTGGTGGCCGGCATCGGCTATATGGCCGCGACGCTGATCGCCGACGGGCTGGTGGCGCCGAAGGAGCTGGCCAAGACCGCCATCACGGTCGAGGGCGTGCAGACCACCGCCGCCCCGGCCGCCGCCGCGCCCGCGCCGCCGCCGCCGATCGCGCCGTTCCTGGCCAAGGCCGACCCTGCCACGGGCCAGGCCGACATCCAGAAGCTCTGCACTCCCTGCCACAACTTCAACGAGGGCGGACCGGCCAAGATAGGGCCAGACCTGTACGGCGTGGTCGGGCGTCCGGTGGGCAGTTTTCCGGGCTTCGACTACTCCAGCGCGATCAAGGCGCACCATGGTCCGTGGACCTACGACGAGCTGAACGCCTGGCTGCGCAAGCCGCAGGAATATGCGCCCGGCACCAAGATGGGTTTCGCCGGCATCAACAGCGAGAAGGAGCGGGCGGACGTGATCGACTACCTGCGCACCTTGTCGCACAACCCGGAGCCGCTGCCGGCCGCCAGCGCCGCGCCGCCGGTGGCGGCACAGACCGGCAATTCCACGGCCGGAACCGGGGGCGCGCCGACCGCGCCCGGGCAGGCGACGCAGGCGACCAAGGCCGCCGGCAGCACGCACGCGATGCCGCCGCGGGCCGGCGCGCCCGCCGCCCCAGCGCCCGCCACGAAGAGCCCGTAAGGACTGTGGCGCTCCTTACAGACGCAGGCCTGATCGACGACACTCTGATCGACGCCGCACGGGCGGCGGCCGACGTTGCCGGCGCGGTGATCCGGCCGTTCTTTCGGATGCCGGGTTTGGCCGCCGACCTGAAGGGTGACGCCAGCCCCGTCACCATCGCCGACCGCAGCGCCGAGCAGGCGATGCGCGCTGTGCTGCGCGAGCGTTTTCCGGAGCACGGCATCCTGGGCGAGGAGTTCGGGCTGGAGCGGCCGGAGGCGCGCTGGCGCTGGGTGCTCGACCCGATCGACGGCACCCGCGCCTTCATCACCGGCCGGCCGCAGTTCGGCACGTTGATCGCGCTGCTGCATGACGGCGCGCCGGTGCTGGGCATCATCGACCAGCCGATGCTGGGCGAACGCTGGATCGGCGCGGCTGGACGGCCCACGCAGTTCACCGGCCCGTTCCACGGCCAGGCTGGCTGCCGCCCGTGCCCGTCGCTGTCGGCGGCGGAGATGTCCTGCACCAGCCCCGAAATGTTTTCCGATGACGAGACGCGGGCTTGGCTGCGATTGCGCGGCGCGGTCCGCCGGGTGGGCTTCGGGGGCGATTGCTATGCCTACGGCCTGCTGGCGCTGGGCCAGATCGACATCATCGCGGAGCCGGATCTGAAAATCTGGGACTGGGCGGCGCTGGTGCCGGTGATCGAGGGCGCCGGCGGCCGGTTCACCGATTGGTACGGGCAGACGCTGCGCGCACCGCCCGACGGGCCGGCCGCGAACCAATGCGTCCTGGTGCTGGGCGATCCCAGTCTGCTGGACGAAGCCGTGCGGCTGCTGGCGGCATGACGCCGGGGGCCGCGCTGCGGCTGCCGCTGGCGATCCTGGCGCTCGGCATCGCGTGTGGGGTCGGCGGCGTTCCCGCCCGCGCGCAAGCGGTGCGAAAAGTGCATTCGATGGCGCTGGTGGGCAACCCGGCGCTGCCCGACGACTACAAGAACTTTCCGTGGGTCAATCCGAACGCGCCGAAGGGCGGCGAGGTGGTGCTGAACGCGGTCGGCACGTTCGATAATTTCAACCCGTTCATCCTGCGCGGCAACGCGGCGCCGGTCGGCGCGGTGTGGGAGCCGCTGATGGCCGACAACCCGGATGAGCCATCGGTCGAGTACGGGCGCCTGGCCGAGACGGTCGAGTTGCCGGCGGACAAGAGCTGGGTCGCTTTCGACCTGCGCCCCGAGGCGAAATGGTGGGACGGCAAGCCCGTGACGGCCGATGACGTGGCCTGGACGTTCGACACGCTGCGCAGGCAGGGCTTGCCGGTCTACGCGCAGTACTACGCGGGCGTGGACCGTGTGGAGGCGGACGGCCCGCGCCGCGTGGTGTTCCGGTTCAAGACCGCCGGCAACCGCGAGCTGCCGTTCATCCTCGGCCAGTTGCAGGTGCTGCCGAAGCACTGGTGGGCCGGCCGCGATTTCGCCGCGCCCTTGACCGACCGGCCGCTCGGTTCCGGCCCGTACCGCGTGGGCGCCTTCGAGTCCGGCCGCAGCGTCACGATGGAGCGGGTTCCCGACTACTGGGGCCGCGACATGCCGTTCGAGAAGGGGCTGGACAATTTCGACCGCATCCGCACCGAGTTCTACCGCGACCGCAGCGTCGACTTCGAGGCGTTCAAGAGCGGCGCATCCGATTTTCGCCAGGAGTTCACGTCGCGGGTCTGGGCCACCGGCTACGACTTTCCGGCGATCAGCGAAGGGGCTGGTGATAAAGGCGGCATTCCCGCAGCGGCTGCCGACCGGGATGCAGGGCTATGCGATGAACCTGCGCCGCCCGATGTTCGCCGACCGCCGCGTGCGCGAGGCGCTGGCGCAGGTGTTCGATTTTCAGTGGACCAACAAGACGCTGTTCTACGGGCTGTACAAGCGCACGCAGAGCTATTTCAGCAACAGCGAGTTCGCGTCGTCAGGTCTGCCGACCGGAGACGAACTGGCGCTGCTGGCGCCGTTCCGCGACAAGCTGCCGCCGGAGTTGTTCACCGCGCCGTACACGCTGCCGGTGACGGACGGTTCGGGCAACAACCCGCAAGGCCTGCGGCGCGCCTACGATCTGCTGCGGCAGGCCGGCTACAGTTTGCGCGATCACAAGATGGTCGACGCAAAGGGGCGGCAACTCGGCTTCGAGATCCTGCTGGACGATCCGGCCATCGAGCGTGTGACATTGCCGTACGCGCAGCAATTGCAGCGGCTGGGGATCGCGGCGCGGGTGCGCACCGTCGATCCCTCACAGTACCAGCATCGGCTGGAGGCGTTCGATTACGACATGACGATGAATATCTGGCCGGAATCCGACAGTCCCGGCAACGAGCAGGCGGATTTCTGGACCTGTGCTGCGGGAAAGAACGAAGGCAGCGCCAACATCGTCGGCATCTGCGACCCGGTGGTGGATGCGCTGGTGGCCAAGGTGATCGCGGCGCAGACCAAGCAGCAGTTGCTGGCCTCGGTTCATGCGCTGGACCGCGTGCTGCTATGGGGCTGGTATGTGGTGCCGAACTGGCACCTGGATCAGGTGTGGGTCGCCTACTGGAACCGCTTTGGCCACCCGAGCCAGCCGGTGCGTCCCGGCGTGGTGTTCAATTCGTGGTGGATCGACCCGGCGCTGGCGGCCAAGACCGACGCGGCGCGCGGGCATGGCGGGTAGAACGCCGGCGGTCGCACGGTAGCATGGGCGCCTATCTGCTGCGTCGGCTGCTGCTGGTCATTCCCACCCTGTTCGGCATCATCGCGATCAACTTCGTGGTCGTGCAGTTCGCGCCGGGCGGCCCGGTCGAACAGGCGCTGGCGCAACTCCGCGGTCACGGCGACGTCACCGCCCGCATCACCGGCGGCGGCGCCGAGGTCGCGGCCCCCACCAGCCCGGGCAGCTATCGCGGCGCGCACGGGCTGGACCCGGCGCTGGTGGCGCGCATCACGAACGACGTTCGGCTTCGACAAGCCGCCGCTGGCGCGTTTCGAGGACATGCTGCGCCGCTACGTGACCTTCGACTTCGGCACCAGCCTGTTCAGCGGCCGCCCGGTGCTGGCGCTGATACTGTCGAAGATGCCGGTCAGCATCTCGATCGGCTTGTGGTCGACCTTGCTGATCTACCTGATTTCGATCCCGCTCGGCATCGCCAAGGCGGTGCGCAACGGCAGCCGCTTCGATGTGGCGAGCAGTGCGGTGGTGCTGGTCGGCTACGCCATCCCGAGCTTCCTGTTCGCGATCCTGCTGGTGGTGCTGCTGGCCGGCGGCAGCTACGTGCAGTGGTTCCCGCTGCGCGGCCTCGTCAGCCCCGGCTCGGCGCACTGGTCGATCGGCGCACGCATCGTGGACTATCTTTGGCACATGGCGCTGCCGACCACGGCGCTCGTGGTCGGCGGGTTCGCCACGCTGACGCAGCTCACCAAAAACAGCTTCCTCGAGGAAGTGCGCAAGCAATACGTGTTGACCGCGCGCGCGAAAGGCGGATCGGAGCGGCGGGTGCTGTACGGCCATGTGTTCCGCAACGCCATGCTGCTGGTGGTGGCGAGCTTCCCGGCGGCGTTCGTCGGCATCCTGTTCAGCTCGTCGCTGCTGATCGAGATCATATTTTCGCTGGACGGGCTGGGCCTGCTGGGCTTCGACGCGGCGATCAAGCGCGACTACCCGGTGATCTTCGGCACCCTGTACATGTTCACGCTGCTGGGCCTGTTCATGCAGATTGTCGGCGACATGATGTACACCCTGGTCGATCCGCGCATCGACTTCGAGACTCGGTGATGGCCCGACCGCCCTCACCCCGGCCCTCTCCCAAAGGGAGAGGGAGAAGGCAGCCCCCTCTCCCTTTGGGAGAGGGCCGGGGTGAGGGCGGGGCCACCGCGCCAAGCCGATGAGCCCGCTCACCCGCCGCCGCCTCGCGATCTTTCGCGCCCACCGCCGCGGCCTGTGGTCGCTGCGCATCTTCGCGGTGATCTTCGTCGTCACGCTGTTCGCCGAGTTCGTGGCCAACGACCGGCCGCTGGTGGTCCGCTTCGACGGGCACTGGTATTTCCCGGTCCTGCACGACTACGGCGAGGACATTTTCGGGCCCGACTTCATCCCGATCGAGGCCGACTACACCGATCCCGCGCTGGTGCAGGCGATCCGTGCGAAAGGCTGGATGATCTGGCCGGCGGTGCCGTTCAACGCGCTACGAGGTCAAGAACCTGGCCCAACCGGCGCCGGCGCCGCCGTCCTGGCGCAACCTGCTGGGCACCGACGATCAGGCGCGCGACGTGCTGGCGCGCGTGATCTATGGCATCCGCATCTCGGTGCTGTTCGGCTTCGCGCTGACCATCGTCTCCTCGATCGTCGGCATCGCGGCCGGCGCGGTGCAGGGATTCTACGGCGGCCTGACCGATCTGCTGTTCCAGCGATTCATCGAGATCTGGTCGGGGATGCCCACGCTGTACATGCTCATCATCCTGGCCAGCGTCATCACGCCCGAGCTTCTGGGTGCTGCTGATCTTCCTGCTGCTGTTCAGCTGGATGACGCTGACCGGCGCTGGTGCGCGCCGAGTTTCTGCGTGCGCGCAATTTCGACTATGTGCGCGCGGCGCGGGCGCTCGGCGTGTCGGATGTCGCGATCATGTGGCGCCATATCCTGCCGAACGCGCTGGTGGCGACAATGACCTTCCTGCCGTTCACGCTGTCCGGCTCGGTGACGGTGCTGGCGAGCCTGGACTTCCTGGGCTTCGGCCTGCCGCCCGGCTCGCCGTCGCTGGGCGAGCTATCAACCAGGCCAAGGACAATCTGCAGGCGCCGTGGCTGGGGCTGACGGCGTTCTTCGTGCTGGGCACGGTGCTGGTGCTGCTGATCTTCATTGGCGAGGCGGTGCGCGACGCCTTCGACCCGCGCGAGACACTGCGGTGAGCAGCCTCGTCGAGGTCTCCGCCCTGTCCGTCTCGTTCGGCGCGCATGCCGCCGTGATCGACGCCTCGTTCACGCTCGAACGCGGCGAGACGCTGGCGTTGGTCGGCGAAAGCGGCTCAGGCAAATCGACCATCGCACTCAGCTTGCTGCGGCTGCTGGCGGCAAGCGCCGCGGTCGCGGGCCGCGTCGTGCTGGACGGGCAATCCGTGCTCGACGCCGACGCGCGCGCGCTTGCGGCGGCTGCGCGGCGGCGTCGCGGGCATGATCTTTCAGGAGCCGATGACCAGCCTCAACCCGCTGCACCGCATCGGCCGGCAGGTGGCCGAGGCGGTCGTCGCTGCATCTGCCGTGCGCGGCGCGGCGCTGCGCGCACGCGGCATCGCGCTGCTGCGGCAGGCCGGGTTCGCCGATGCCGAGGCCCGGCTGGACGCCTATCCGCACCAGCTTTCCGGCGGACAGCGGCAGCGCGTGATGATCGCCATGGCGCTGGCCGCCGATCCGGCGCTGCTGATCGCCGACGAGCCGACCACCGCGCTGGATGTGACCATCCAGGCGCAGATCCTGCTGCTGCTGGCCGAACTGAAGGCGGCGCGGGGACTGGCTCTGCTGCTCATCAGCCACGATCTCGCGATCGTGCGCCGCTACGCCGACCGCGTATGCGTGATGCAGGACGGGCGCATCGTCGAGGCAGGGCGCGTCGACGCGTGTTCGCCGCCCCGCAGCACCCGTACACGCGGATGCTGCTGGCGGCCGAGCCGAAGGGCGCGCCGGGGCCGATCGCCGTCGAATGCCGCGAGCGTGATCGAAGGCCGCGACGTGCGCGTGAATTTCCCGATCCGCCGTGGCCTGCTGCGCCGCCAGGTGGGCGCGGTGCGCGCCGTCGACGGCGTCAGCATCGCGGTGCGCGCCGGCGAGACGGTGGGGCTGGTGGGCGAGAGCGGCTCCGGCAAGTCGACGCTGGGCCTGGCGCTGCTGCGGCTGGAGCGCGCGGAGGGAGACATCCGCTTCGAGGGCGCGGACATCGCCACGCTGTCGCGCCAGGCGCTGCGGCGGATGCGCGCGCGCGGACAGTTCGTGTTCCAGGATCCCGTACGGCAGCCTGTCGCCGCGTCTGTCGGTGGGCGAGATCGTCGGCGAGGGGCTGGCCATCCACGAACGCGCGTTGTCGCGCGGCCAGCGCGAAGCGCGTGTCGCCGCGGCGCTGGCCGAGGTGGGGCTGGCGCCCGACTCCGCCGAACGCTATCCGCATGAGTTCTCCGGTGGTCAACGCCAGCGCGTCGCCATCGCCCGCGCCATCGTCTTGCAGCCGCGGCTGGTGGTGCTCGACGAGCCGACCAGCGCGCTGGATGTGTCGGTGCAGGCGCAGATCGTCGACCTGCTTCGCGGCCTTCAGGCGCGGCATGGCCTCGCCTACCTGTTCATCAGCCATGATCTGCGCGTGGTGCGCGCGATGGCGCATCGCATCGTGGTACTGCGCGGCGGCCTTGTGGTGGAACAGGGCGACGCCGACGCGGTGCTGGCCCGCCCGCGACAGGATTACACGCGCGCCTTGATGGCCGCCGCCTTCGGCTTGGAGGCGGACACCACTGGGGCCACCGCCGCGTAGCTCCCGCCGGCAAGGTCTCTGCTACCCGCGCACGCGCTGCCCGTCAGGGTCGTAGGCGGCGCGGGTGGCAACCGTTGCCGGCAGTTCGCCATCCGCTCCTGCGACCGATACGGCGTAGCCATCAGCGGCGGCGTTTGGCGCGACATAGGCCATCGCCAACGTGCGCCCGACGGTGTGGCCGCGGTCAGCCGAGGTGACGCGGCCGACCGCGACGCCATCGACGCTGACCGACGCACCGACCGGAGGCAGCGGCGCGTCGGCCGCCAGCAGCAGCAGCACCAGACGCCGCGACACGCCGGCCTGCTTCTGTCGTGCCAGCGCGTCGCGGCCGATGAAATCGGGCTTGGCGAGCTTGACCGTCCAGCCGAGGCCGGCCTCGATCGGCGTCGTCGTCTCGTCCAGGTCGAGGCCGTACAGTGGATAACGCTTCTCGATGCGCAGGCTGCGCAATGCGCCCAGCCCGCAGGGCAGCACGCCATGCGGCGCGCCCGCCGCCAGCAGCGTGTCCAGCACATGATCCGCATACTCGCTGGGATAGAACAGCTCGAAGCCGAGTTCGCCGGAATAGCCGGTGCGCGAGATCAGCATCGGCACATCGGCCAGGGTGGCTGTCGCGCACGAGAAATACGCGAGGCCGCTGGCTGACAGGTCGGAATCGGTCAGTCCTTGCAGCAGCGCGCGCGAGGCTGGTCCCTGCACCGACAGATAGGCGTTCTTGTAGCCGAGCGCCGTCACGACGGCGTGCTGGCCGGCGGCCGCCCGCTGCACTGTCTCCAGCACCGCCGCGACCCGGCTCGGCGTTGGCACCAGCCAGAACCGATCGGCGGCCAGGCGGAAGCAGGTCAGGTCGTCGATCATGCCGCCCTGCTCGTTGCAGGGTGCCGCGTACACCACGCGGCCTGTCGCCTGGCGGCGGATGTCGGCGACCAGCACCCGGTCCAGCACCGCCTCGGCATCCGCTCCGGCAACCTCGATCGGCACCTGATAGTATACGTCGAACAGGCCGACCCGCTCGCGGGTGGCGCGATGCTCCTCCTCCACCGACGAAAACACCGAGGGGGCGGCAAAGCCGATGCGCTCCACGAACTGCGCGCCGAGCTGGGCGAAGCGGTGGTGATAGGGGGAGCGGCGCAACATCGGCATGGCTCACCTGTGGCTACGGGCCCGGACAAGGGCGGGATTGCGTCTATCGCGAACGCCCATCGGACGGCATTCTGCGCATCGCGTCAAAGGAGGGGAGACATGCCGACCGGCGGAGAGATGCTGACCGCGCTGCTCGAGCAATACGGAGTCGACCTGGTGTTCGGCATTCCCGGCGTCCACACCATCGAGATGTATCGCGGCCTCCCCGCCAGCCGCATCCGCCACGTCACGCCGCGCCACGAGCAGGCGGCCGCCTTCATGGCGGACGGCTACGCACGCGCCGGTGGTCGGCCGGGCGTGTGCTTCCTCATCAGCGGCCCCGGCCTGACCAACGCGCTGACGGCGATGGCGCAGGCCTATGCCGATTCGGTGCCGATGCTGGTGATCTCCAGTGTCAACCCGGCCGGCCGCGCCGGTTCCGGCGAGGGCTGGCTGCACGAACTGCCCGACCAGCGGCGTCTCGGCGGCGGCGTCGCGGCGTTCTCGCATACCATCGCGACGCTGGCCGAATTGCCGCAGGTGATCGCGCGGGCGTTCGCGGTGTTCGATGGCGGCCGGCCGCGCCCGGTGCATGTCGAGATCCCGACCGACCTGCTGGGCGCGGAGGCACCGGCGTTCCCGGCATCGGTGGCGCGCACCACGCGCCCGGTGGCAAGCGCCGCGCCGCTGGGGCAGGCGGCCGCGATGCTGCGACAGGCGCGCCGGCCGCTGCTGCTGCTGGGCGGCGGCGCGCTCGGCGCGGCTGCCTCGGCGCGCGCGCTGGCGGAACGCCTGGGGGCGCCCGCGATCATGACCACCAACGGCCGCGGCATCCTGGCGCCCGAGCATCCGCTGGGCCTGTCCTGCAGCCCGTCTTTCGCGGCGGCACGGCGGCTGATCGCGCGGGCGGACGTGGTGTTCGCGATCGGCACCGAGCTTGGCCCGACCGACTATGACATGTACGACCGCGGCGCGATGACGCTGTCCGGCGCGTTGATCCGGCTCGACATCGACCCCGAGCAGGTGTTTCGGGGCTTTCCGCCGACGCTGGCCCTGACCGGCGATGCGGGCCGCTCGCTGGAGGCGTTGCTGCCCTTGTTGCCTCAAGGGCCGGACGGCTGGGGCGAGGCCGCCGCCGAGCACACGCGGCTTGAGGCGGCCGAGGATCTTCGACGCCTTGACGCGATCGGACATCGCCTGCCTCGACCTGGTGCGCGACACGCTGCCGGGGGCGGCGCTGATCGGCGATTCCACGCGGCAGGTCTACGCCGGCAATCTCGGCTTCGCGGCGGCGGCCCCCCGCGCCTGGTTCAACGCGGCCACCGGCTATGGCGCGCTCGGCTATGGCCTGCCGGCCGCGATCGGCGCCGCCCTGGCGCGGCCTCGCCGCCCCGTGGTCTGCCTGTGCGGCGATGGCGGGTTGCAATTCGTGCTGGGCGAGCTCGGGACGGCGATCGAGGCGGACGCGCCGGTCATCCTGCTGCTGATGAACAATGGCGGCTACGGCGAGATCAAGGGCGCGATGGTGGCGGCCGGCATCGCGCCGATCGGCGTCGATCTGCACACCCCGGATTTCCAGACGATCGCGACCGCGTACGGCTGGCACGCCGAGCGGCTGGATGACGCGGCGGCCTTGGCCGCCAGCCTGCGCGCGGCGGCGTCGCGCGCGCGGCCGAGCCTGATCGAGTTTTCCGACGCAGCGCGGTTCGGCCGATGACCCCGGCCGCCGGGCATGGTAGGTCTTGGGCGTCGGAACAGGGAGGGATCGGATGACCATGCAGACGGGCGGCTTCGACTGGACCCTGCCGGCGGCGATGTATCGCGATCCGGCGCAGTACCGAGCGCGAGCGCCGCGAGATCTTCGCCCGCAATTGGTCGCTGTTCACCTGGTCGGCGCGGCTGGCGCAGCCGGGCGACTTCGTCAGCGGCGTCTCGGCCGGCTACTCCGTGTTCGCGATCCGCGGCGACGACGGCAGGCTGCGCGGCTTCCACAATGTCTGCCGCCATCGCGGCGCGGAATTGCTGGCCGCCGGCGAGGGCAGCTGCGGCCGCGTCATCACCTGCCCCTACCATGCCTGGGCGTATGGCCGCGACGGGCGGCTGATCAAGGCGACCGACTTCGGCGGCGACGCGAAGTTCGATGCCGAGGAGTGGGGCCTGCACGAGATCGACGTCGATGAGTGGCGCGGCCTGGTGTTCGTCCGCCTCGCGCGCGGCGGCCCCGATCTGCGCGAGCTGGCTCGGCCCGATCCACGACATGGCGGCCGACTACGACCTGGAAAGCCAGCAGCACTTCGCCGTCCAAGGAGCGCGAGGTCGCGGTCGACTGGAAGGCCTACGGCGAGAACTACCTGGAATGCTATCACTGCCGCATGATGCACCCCGGGCTGTGCGAGGCGATGGACATCAGGCGGTACAAGATCGACGTGCATCAGCGACGAACAGTTCTTCCACCTGCACGCGCCGAAGCGCGAGGGCGGGCTGACGCGCGGGCTGTATTTCTACCGCTTCCCTTTCCTGATGCTGAACCTCTACGACTGGGGCAGCTCGATCGCCACCGTCGAACCGCTCGGTCCCGGCCGCATGCGCCACATCAATTGGTATCGCTTCACCGACATCTCGCCCGAGCGGGCGGCGGAGAACACGCGCTCGATGGAATGGTCGGCGCAGATCGTGACGGAGGATCTCGACATGCTGCTGGGCGTGCAGCGCAACCTCAATGCCGGCATCTATGACCGCGGCCCGCTGTCGCCGCGCCACGAGCATGCCGTGCGCGCGTTTCAGGACATGGTGACGGCATCGCTCGACGGCGCGCCGCTGCGCATCGCGGCCGAGTGATGGCCGCGACACGCGACGCCATCATCATCGGCGCCGGCCATAACGGGCTCGTCTGCGCCGCCTATCTGGCGCGGCAGGGGCTGAAGCCGCTGGTGCTGGAGCGGCGCGACGTGATCGGCGGCGCGGCGGTGACCGAGGAGATCGCGCCGGGCTTCCGCGCCTCGATCTTCTCCTATCTGATGAGCATCCTGCACCCGCGCATCATCGCCGATCTGGAGCTGAAGCGGCACGGGCTGGAGGTGATGCCGTGCTCGGACATGCTCTCGCCGCTGGACGACGACGACTACATCGTGTTCTCCGACAACGTCGCCCGCACGCAGGCCAGCTTCGCCCGCTTCAACCGCCACGACGCTGACGATCTATCCGGAGTTCGACCGCTATCTGACCGAGACGGCGAACGTGTTCCGCAAGCTGCTGTGGGAGACGCCGTTCGATCCGACCAAGCGCGACCTGCGCACGGCGCGGCAGGTCTCGGGCTTCCTGTGGCGCAACCGGCGCTTCGGCAACAAGGTGTTCCGCGTCATGGACATGCTGACCATGAGCGCGTACGACTACCTGTCGAAGTGGTTCGAGGACGACCGCATCAAGGCGGTGCTGGCGTACTACGCCTCGATCGGCACCTTCGCCGGGCCGAAGACGCCCGGTTCGGCCTACGTCATCATGCATCACGTCATGGGCGAGAACGCCGGCGCCGGCGGCTGGGGATTCATCAAGGGCGGCATGGGTGCGATCACCCAGTCGCTCGCGTCATACGGGCGCGAGAAGGGCGTGGAGATCAAGACCGGCAGCCCGATCGCGCGGGTGAAGGTCGCCAACGGGCGCGCCACCGGCGTGGTCACCGGTCGCGGCGACGAATACGATTCGCCGCTGGTCATCGCCAACGTCAACGCCAAGCTGCTGTATCTCGACATGGTCGGGCGCCGAGCACCTGCCGGCAAGAGGTCGTGCGCGACATCTCCGGCTATCGCACCTTTTCGACCGCGTTCAAGATGAACATCGCCTGCGAACGTCCGCCGCAATATCGCTGCCTCCCGAAGGCCATCGCCGATGGCGCGCTCGGCGGCTGGTCGTATCCGACCTACGTGCATATCGCGCCGGACGTGGACTATCTGGAGCGCGCCTATGACGACGCCAAGGACGGCTGGTTCTCGTCGGCGCCGTTCATCACGCCGGTGGTGCCGACCATCGTGGACACGACGCTGGCGCCGCCCGGCAAGCACGTCGTCAATCTGTTCGGCGGCCACGCGCCGTACAAGCTGCGCAACGGCGACTGGTCGGTGGAGAAGCCGAGAGTTCCGCAAGGCCGTGATCGACGCGCTGGAGCGCTATCGCGCCCGGCTTCTCCGAACGACATCATCGCCGAGCAGTTGCTGGTGCCGCCGGACATCGAGCGCATCGTGGGCCTGCCGCAGGGCCACATCTTCCACGGCGAGCTGTCGTCCGACCAGCTGTTCTTCAAGCGGCCGATGGCGCACTACGCCGATTATCGCACGCCGCTGCAGGGCCTGTATGTCTGCGGCGCCTCGACCCATCCGGGCGGCGGCGTGTCGGGCATCCCTGGCTACAACGCGGCGCGGGAGATCCTGCGCGACCTCGCGCAAGCGATCGCACATGGGCTACGCGGCCGCATAGAACTGCCGGGGCGACCGAGGACAGCGAACAAAAAGGCTGCATCATGATGCGAGCGACGGGATGCAGCAGGCCGAGCCTGCACTCGCGACGGGGCGGCGTCACCCGACGAGGCGTCCTGGGGGCCGCCGCGGCCGGCGGTCTGGGTCTTGCCGCGGGAACGCTCGCCGGTGGCCAGCCGGCATTCGCGCAAGCGCCGACGCCGAAGCGCGGCGGCAATCTGCGGCTCGGCATGACCGGCGGCAGCAGTTCCGACACCATCTCCGCGAGCAACACCGTCACCCAGCTCGACGATCCGCGCATCCTCGCGCTGTACGAGCCGCTGGTCTCGGTCAATCGCCGCGGCGTGGTGAGCAACGTGCTGGCCGAGTCGCTGGAGCCGAACCCGACCGCGACCGAGTGGACGATCCGCCTGCGTCCCGGCCTCGCCTTCCACAACGGCAAGGACGTGACCGCCGACGATGTCGCGTTCTCGTTCCGGCGCATCGTCGATCCGAAGAACCCGCTGCCGGGTGCCACGCCGCTTGCCCCTGCTCGACCTTGCCGAGCATGAAGATCCTCGACAAGCGGACACTGCGCATGCCGATGAAGACGCCGTACGCCGACTTCCCCGGCGGCATATCGGCGCCGGAGTACTTCTCCATCGTGCCCAGCCGATTACGACGTGAAGAACCCGGTCGGCACCGGCCCGTTCAAATACAAGAGCTTCACACCCGGCGAGCAGAGCGTCTACACGCGCTTCGAGCACTACTGGCGCAGCGGCCAGCCCGTATCTCGATACGCTTGACGATCATCGACTTCGCCACCGAGGAGGCGGCGTTCAACGCTCTGCAGGGCGGCGAGATCGACGTCTATTCGCAGGCGCCGATTTCCCTGCTTGGCCAGGTAGCGCAGGGCGGGCCCGATCAAGGCGCTGATCTCCGATCCGGGCCAGTGGGTTCCGTTCACCATGCGCGTGGACTCGCCGCCGTTCGACGATCCCGAATGTCCGCAAGGCGATGCGGCTGCTGATCGACCGCAAGCAACTGGTCGACATCGCGCTCAACGGCTACGGCATGGTGGGCAACGACGTCTTCTCGCCCTGGGATCCCTGCTACAGACGGCGCCGCATGGCATCGCGAGCGCGACGTGGACCAGGCGAAATCGCTGCTCAAGAAGGCCGGCAAAGCGGATCTGACGGTCGAACTCGTCACCGCCGAGATCGCCAGCGGCGCGGTCCGCTTCGCCGAGATCCTGGCCGAGCAGGCGAAGGATGCCGGCGTCACGATCAACCTGCGCAAGGTCACGACCGACCTGATCTACGGCCCCGAATACCTGAAATGGCCGTTCTCGCAGGATTGGTGGGATTACAAGCCCTACCTCGCGCAGGTCGCGATGGAGCTGCTGTCTACATCGCCGTTCAACGAGACGCATTGGGACAAGGCACCGTCGCTACGACCGCTACCTGAAGCTCTACAACCAGGCGCAGGCGACGCTCGATCAGAGCAAACGCTGCGACATCGTCCACGATATGCAGAAGATCGACTTCGAGGAAGGCGCGCTGATCATCCCGTGCTTCAACAAGCAGGTCGATCTGATGGCGGCGAACGTCCACGGGCTTCCAGGTCAGCAACACCGGCTATTCGCTGGGTAACTTCGGCTTCGCGGAAGCATGGCTGGCCTGACCCGATGCAATGACCGGTGCGGCATTAGGGCGCCCGCGATGCGCGGGCATCCGCTTACCCGAATGATCGGCAGGCGGCTGCTGTTCGGCGCTGCTCACCCTGATCCTCGTCTCGGTCGTGGTGTTTGCCGCCACCGAGATCCTGCCGGGCGACGCGGCGCGCGCCGTGCTCGGCCGCGACGCGACGCCCTCCGCGCTGGCCGCCATGCAGGCCAGGCTGCATCTCGATCGGCCGCTGCCGGCGCAGTACGGCATCTGGCTGGCGGACCTCGTCATCGGGGCATCCCGGGAAGTTCGCTGGTCAACGGCCGGCCGGTGCTGGAGCTGGTGCATGCCGCGGGTCCGCAACTCCCTCACCCTGCTGGCGCTGGCCGGGCTGGTGGGCGTTCCGCTGTCGGTCCTCGCCGGCATCTTGGCCGCGAGCCGGCGCGACGGGGCGTTCGACAGCGTGACGTCGGTGACCGCACTGGCCCTTGCGGCCACGCCGGAGTTCGTCGTGGCGTTCATGACCATCATCCTGTTCGCGACCTCGGTGTTCCGCTGGCTGCCGCCGGTCTCGCTCGTTCGCGCCCGGCGCGCGACGTGCTCGCGCGGCCACGCATCCTGGTGCTTCCGGTGCTGACCCTGGTGCTGGTCATCTTCCCCTATCTGTTCCGGATGATGCGCGGCGTCGATGATCGAGATCCTGCAGAGCGACTACATCGAGATGGCGCAGGCTGAACGGCCTGAGCAGCGCGCGCATCATCCTGCTGCACGCCGTGCCGAACGCGATCGCGCCGACGGTGCAGGTGATCGCCCTCACCTTCGCCTACCTGGCCGGCGGCGTGGTGCTGGTGGAGTACGTGTTCGCCTATCCGGGCATCGGGCAGAGCCTGGTCGCTGCCATCTTCGCGCGCGACATCCCGGTCATCCAGTTCGAGGTCGTCCTGCTGGCCGCGTTCTATGTCGGGCTGAACATCCTGGCCGACCTGATCGCGATCCTGGTAACGCCGAGGCTGCGGGCCGGCGCTTGGCAGACGCCGTGATCGCGCCGGGTGCGGCTGTCCCTGCCCGGCCTGGGATCGGCGGGACTGGTGCCTGGTGCTGCTGGTCGTCGCCATCGCCGTGGTCGGCCCGTTCGTGCTGCCCCACTCGCCG
Organism: uncultured Pseudomonadota bacterium; assembly: GCA_963758455.1. GTDB lineage: Bacteria > Pseudomonadota > Alphaproteobacteria > Acetobacterales > Acetobacteraceae > CAVRQM01. The sequence continues at coordinate 1,138,701 of CAVWVK010000002.1, forward strand.
ACCGCGTTCGTGGGCAGCCACCTTCGCGCATCCCTCGTGGCGTTTTCCGCTGGGGACCGACGTGCTGGGCCACGATACGCTCTCGCGGGTGCTGGACGGCGGCTACGCGATCCTCGAGCCTGTCGCTGGCCGCGACGCTGATCGGCGTGATCTCCGGCGCGCTGCTGGGCATCTGGGCCGGCTACGCCAAGGGCGCAACCGACGAGATCATCATGCGCCTGGCCGACGTCGTGATGGCGTTCCCGCAGACCATCCTGGTCCTGCTGTTCGTCAGCATCATCGGCGCCAAGCTCTGGCTGCTCACGCTCATGGTCGGCGCCATTCACGCCCCGCAGGTCGCGCGCGTCGCGCGCGCGGCCACCCTGCGGATCGCCGGCGAGGATTTCATCCTGTACGCGGAATCGGTCGGCACCGCGCGCTGGCGGATCATCGTCCGCGAGATCTTTCCCAACATCACGTCGCCGCTGATGGTCGAGTTCGGGCTGCGCCTCGCCTATTCGGTGACGCTGATCGCCGGGTTGAGCTTCCTGGGGTTCGGCGCCCAGCCGCCGGCTGCCGACTGGGGACTGATGATCAACGAGAACCGCATCGGGCTGATGACCTGCCCGTGGCCGGTGCTCGTTCCCATCCTGCTGATCGCGCTGCTCACCATCGGCATGAACCTGCTGACCGATGCGGCGGCGCGCGCCATGCTGGGCGGCGCGCGGCGGCATACCGCAGCCGACACGCCGGTCGGCGGCATCCCCGATCTGGCGGAGCGGCCGCTCGCGACGGTAGAGGCCGCGGTGAGTCACGACGCGCCGGGCGGTGTCGCCATGCGTCCAAGGTCAGGAGGCGCTCGCGGTCAGCGATCTCGGGATCGGCTGAGCCGGCAGCGGACTGCCGGTCGTCGCCGACGTCTCGTTCACGTTGCAGTCTGGCGAGATCCTGGGGCTGGTCGGCGAATCCGGGTTCGGGCAAGACCACGCTCGGCCTCGGCCTGCTCGCGCATGCGCGGCGCGGGCTGGCGATCGACGGGCGGGCGCGTGCTGATCGGCGGCCATGATCTTCTCCGGGTGCGCGCCGCGCGATCTGCCGGCATGTCCGCAGGACGCTGATCCGATACGTGCCGCAGGATTCCGGCACCGCGCTAAATCCCGGCGCGGCGCATCGGCGCGCAGCTCAGCGGAGTGCTTCGATGAGCCGGCGCGAGGTAGGCGACGCGAACCCTGATGGCGGCTGCTGGAGGAGGTGCGGCTGCCGGCGAGGCATGGGTTGCTGCGCGCCTACCCGCACCAATTGTCGGGCGGGCAGCAGCAGCGCGTGGCGATCGCGATGGCCTTCGCCAGCCGTCCGCGCGTCGTCGTCATGGACGAGCCGACCACCGGACTCGACGTCTCCACGCAAGCGCATGTGCTGCAGACCGTGCGCCAGCTCTGCGCCGAGCACGGCGTCGCCGCAGTCTATGTCAGCCACGATCTCGCCGTCGTCGCCTCGCTGGCGCGGCGCGTGGCGGTGATGTACGCGGGGCGGATCGTGGAGATCGGCCCGACGTCGCACGTCCTGCACCGTCCGTCGCACCCCTACACCCGGGCGCTCATCAGGGCCGTTCCCGACGTCGCGCCAGCGCAGCCGCATCGAGGGCATCCCAGGCCAGGCGCCCGAGCCGAACCGGCGGCCGCCGGGCTGCGCCTACGCGCCGCGCTGTCCGCTGGTCGTGCCCGCCTGCAACGCCGCGATGCCCGCGCTGCGCGATCAGGCGCCCGGGCACGCCGTGCGCTGCCTCCGGCCCGACGAATGGCGCGGCAGCATCGGTGGCGAGCCTGGCGGACGTGCCTCCGACGGACGCGACGGCTGCCGCGCCGATCCTGGAGGTGAGCGGGCTGGTCGCGCGTCATGGCACGACGCGAGATCCTGCACGGCATTTCGCTCGCCATACCGGAGCGCACCTGCGTCGCTCTCGTCGGCGAGTCCGGGTCGGGCAAGACCACGCTGGCGCGCGCCATCGGCGGGCTGCACGGCGACATGGACGGGAGTGATGCGGTTCCGCGGCCACGCTCTGCCGCCCGGCTCCCGACACCGCGAGCAGCGACGTTGCGGCGGCGCATCCAGTACGTGTTCCAGAACCCTTACGCGTCGCTGAACCCGCGGCGAAGCATCGGCCAGTCCATCGCGGTGGCTCTGCATACATTCGAATCGCCGAGCCGGGCGGAGACGCGCCGCCGTATCGACGCGGTGCTGGAGCAGGTGGCGTTTCCCGCCGCCGCGGCGTCGCACTACCCGCACGAACTCTCCGGCGGGCAGCGCCAGCGCGCCGCCATCGCGCGCGCGCTGGTCGTGTCGCCGGACCTGCTGATCTGCGACGAGATCACCTCCGCGCTCGACGTGTCGGTGCAGGCTGTCATCATCGACCTGCTGGCCGAGCTGCAGCGCCAGCGAGGGCTGTCGATGCTGTTCATCACGCATAACCTTGCGCTGGTCCGCAGCATCGCGCAGACGGTCGCGGTGCTCCAGACCGGGCGCATCATCGAGGCCGGCGCGGTGGACCAGGTGCTCGATCATCCGCAGGCGCCTGAGACCCGGAGGCTGCTCGAGGACGCCCCGCGGTTCCAGGCGCGCGCCGCGTGAGACGCGATTTCAGGCTTGCCCGTTCGCCCGGGCAAGGATCTGGTCGCAGGCCACGCCGTCCGGCAGCACGCCATAGGTAGTCGCTGATTCTCCGCGCAGCCGTGCCGCGCAAAAGGCGTCCGCGACGGGGTGGGGAGCGTGGCGGACCAGCAGCGCCCCCTGCAGCATCAGGGCCAGGCGCTCCGCCGTCCAGCGCGCCCGTGCTTCCGAGGCCGGCGCCCCCGCGAGCGCGGATTCGAGCGCGTCGCCGGCCCGGTCCAGGTCGGCGTTGCCGCCGCGGGCCAGCGCGATCTCCGACCGATACGCCTGGGATGCGAGCTTTTCCTTGTGCAAGGTGCGCAGCACATCGAGCGCGATGACGTTGCTGGAGCCTTCCCAGATGCTGTTGAGCGGCGCCTCGCGGTAGAGCCTGGGCAGCGGGCTCTCCTCCACATAGCCGGCGCCGCCCAGGCACTCCATGCACTCATAGACGAAGTTCGCCGCACGCTTGCCCAGCCAGTACTTGCCGACCGCCACCACCAGCCGGGCAAAGGCGCGGCTTGCCTCGTCGGTCTCGCCGAATGCCCGCGCGACTCGCATGGTCAGGCAGGCGGCGGCCTCGTATTCCAGCGCGAGGTCGGCGAGCACGGCCCGCATGACAGGCTGGTCGATCAGCAGCCTTTGGAAGACGACGCGGTGGCGCGCGTGATGGATCGCTTGCGCAAGAGCCATGCGCATGATCCCGAGCGTGCTCGCCATCGTGTCGAGGCGCGTGTGATGGACCATGCCGATGATTGTCGGCACGCCCTGGCCCTCGTCGCCGATCAGCAGCGCCTGCGCGTCGTGATATTCGATCTCGGCTGACGCATTCGAGCGGTTGCCCAGCTTGTCCTTGAGCCGCATCAGATGGATGCCGTTGCGCTCGCCCTCTGGCGCTATGCGCGGCACCAGGAAGCAGCTCAGGCCAACATCCGTGCGTGCGAGCGTGAGGAACGCGTCGGACATCGGCGCCGAGCAGAACCATTTGTGCCCGACCAGCCGCCAGCCGTCGCCCTCCTTGCAGGCCCGCGTCGTGTTGGCGCGAACGTCCGAGCCGCCCTGTTTTTCCGTCATCGCCATGCCGATCGTGACACCCGCCTTCTCGTCGATCGGACGCAGCGGAGCGTCGTAGATGCCTTCGAGAATCTTCGGCACCCAGCGCGCGGCCACGTCCGGCTGCCGGCGCAAGGCCGAAACCGACGCATAGGTCATGCTGACCGGGCACATCACGCCGGCTTCCGCCTGGGTGAACAGCGCCAGCATGGCGGCGTGCGCGACATGGCCGCCGGGCTGCCCCGCGGTCCAGGCAATCGAGTGGATGCGGCTGCGCATCGCGAGGTCCAACAAGGCGTGGTAGGCTGGATGAAACCGCACCTCGTCGACCCGTCGTCCGTAGCGGTCGAAGGCCACGAGTTCGGGCGGATAGCGATTGGCCTGCTCGCCCCATTCCAGCACCTGCTCCGAGCCGACGGCCTGCCCGAGTTCGGTCAGGAGACCGTCCGCCCAGCCGCCGCCCTCCCGCAACGCCGCTTCCCGCAGCGCCGGATCCGTCGTGTACAGATTCCGCCCGCAAAATTCTGGTGGCTGGTTCGTGACCTCATGCGTGGCAAGGCTGGCGCGTGGAGCGAAGCGGGACATGCACTCCTCCCTGCGGGGCAATCTCATTCGGGTTCGTCGCGGCGCATCGCCCTGAACGCGCCGAGAATATCGAGCGGAAACGGAAAGACGATGGTGGAGCTTCGCTCATTGGCGATCTCGCTGAGCGTACCCAGATAGCGAAGCTGCATCGCGGCGGGGTTCGCGGTCAGGATCTCCGCCGCCTCCACGAGCTTCTGAGCGGCCTGCTGCTCGCCCTCGGCATTAATGATCTTCGCGCGGCGAATGCGCTCGGCCTCTGCCTGGCGGGCGATGGCGCGGATCATGCTGTGGTCCAGGTCCACCTGCTTGATTTCCACGTTGGTGACTTTGACGCCCCAGGATTCCGTCTGCTGCTCCAGGACATCCTGGATTGCGGCGTTCAGCTTGTCGCGCTCGGCCAGCATCTCGTCCAGCGAGTGCTTGCCCAGCACCGAGCGCAGCGTGGTCTGCGCGAGCTGGCTGGTCGCCTGGTGGAAGTTCTCGATGGTGAGCACGGCCTTGTCGGCGTCCATCACGCGGAAGTAGACGACCGCATTCACCTTTACCGAAACATTGTCGCGTGAGATCACGTCCTGGCTTGGCACGTCCAGCACGACCGTGCGCAGATCGATCCGCGCCATCTGCTGTGCGTAAGGCACGAGCAGGATCAGCCCCGGTCCCTTCACGCCGGTGAAGCGCCCGAAGCTGAACACCACGGCGCGCTGGTATTCGCGCAACACCCGGATCGACGACGACGCGATCAGCAGGACCAGCAGGAACGCGACGGGATAGATCAGCATGACCGGATTCATGGGCCTGTCCTTTGCCGCGCCGCCGCCGCCTCCAGAAGCCCGCCTGTCAGATCATGTGCTGTGACTTCAGGAACCCGCGCGCGACATACTCGAGGGACTTCTTGTCGACATCCACGGACGCATTCAGCTTGGCCATCACGGCGTCGTCAAGTTTGGCCGACACTCCGTTAAGCAGGCTTGCGAGCTTCGGGTTGGCCTTCAGCACGTCTTCACGGACCAGCGGGGTCAACGCATATGCCGGGAAAAAGTCCTTGTCGTCCTTCAGCACAACCAGATGAAGGGCGGGAATCCGGCCATCCGTGGCGGCCGAGAGCGCCACATCGACCTGATGGTTTTGCAGCGCCTGGTAGGTCAGCCCGGCGTCCATGAGCTTGACGTTGGGCCGGCCGAACTGGAATCCGTAGGCTTGTTCCAGAGGCCGCAAGCCGTCCGGCCGGCCGGCGAACTCGGCATCCGACGCGAAAGTCAGCCTCTTGCCGCCATTGATCGCCTTCGCGAGATCGCTGATGGTTTGAATGCCGAGCTTTTGCGCCTCGTCTGCGGTCATGAGCAGGACGTACGTGTTGTTGGCCTGCGAGGGATCGAGCCAGACAATCCCCTTCTTCGCGTCCAGCTCCTTCACCGTGTCGTAGGTCTGCTGCGGCGAAAGGCGTTGCTTGATCTTGTCGTAAACGGTCAGCGCGGTTCCGGTGTACTCCCAGTAGACGCCGACCTGACCGCTCTCCATGGCCCGGCGCACCACCGTGCTGCCCATGCCGGTACGAAGGTCGACGTTGAAGCCATGTGCGCGCAACAGGTCCGCCGTGATCGTGGCCATCAGCAACTGCTCGGTGAAGTCCTTGCCGCCCACGACGATCGTCTCGTTTGCCGCCGACGCGGACGGCCCGGCCGATGCGAGCGCGGCGCCAGTGGCGAGTAGCACAAACATTCTTCGGCGCATGGCGTCTCTCCCAAAACGTTGAAATGTTCTCACGCATGTGGCGGCGCTCGTTCGCCGGTCGCTCTGTCGTCCTCCTCACAGTCCGTCGTACAAGTCCGCCGCGTTGTCGTAGTCGAAGCGGAGAGGGACCGAGCCCTGAACCTTCCAGGCCTCGATAGCCTCGCCGCCGATCAGCCGGCACGCGCCCTCGGTGTCGGTCACGGCCCCCCCGTAGAGCCGGTTGGCGAGGTTCAGGATCGCGGTCTGATGCATCGCGATGCTGCCGCTGCCGCACGCGTCCTTGACCAGGAGAACCCTGAAGCCGAGTCCGATCGCGTCCTTGACCGTTGCGGCGATGCAGGCCTCGGTCCAGACTCCGGCGACGATGAGCCATTCCACGCCTCTCGCCTTCAGCATGAGCCGGAGTTGGCCTTGTGCCAGGGCGCTCGCCTCCGTCTTGACGAGCACGAACTCATCGGCGGCAGGTCCGACCTCGGAACAGAAGGCGCAAAAGGGATTCTTGGCGTCGCTGAAGGCGGATGAGCCGTCCGGCATGACAGGATGGAAGGAGCGGGCAGGCTGGGCGGCGAGGTCGACGACATAGGCGGCATGAAGGACGGGGATGCCGGCGGCTCGTGCCGCATGCTGCAGGCGCCGTGCGTTGACGATGACCCGGTCGAAGCCGGCGACGAGGTAGCGTTCGTCTTGCCGATGTTCTTCCTGGAGATCGACAAACAGCGCCGCCGCCCTGCCAGGGTCGAGTGATAGAGGGTGCTTCATTCAGGTTGGCTCTCCGAAGGTCGCTTTCGCACGGGACGCGTTATCCGGGACAGGTCAATGGCTTTCGACACAAGAACACGGCACATCGTTTGGACCGAATGAGATGACAGTTTCATGGGCCCACTCAAGTCCCGAGGAGCTGCGGGCGCATCATGCGCGCGATGCGGCGGAAAGGGCAGGCGCGCTGCCCGGGAGCGTTGCCGAGACGGCCCTGGCGGAGCAGGGCTGCTTCCGCGGCGGCCTGCTTTTCACGCCTTCCGAGTGCTCGAAAGACGCCGTTTTGGTCTATTTTCATGGCGGCGGCTTCGTGGCGGGAAGCCCCGAAACGCATCGCTGCGTGACAGCGTGGCTGGCAAGGCTTTCCGGGATGCGCGTGCTGTCGGCGCGCTACCGCCTGGCGCCGGAGCATCCGTTCCCGGCGCAGCGCGAGGACGCGGTCGCCGCATGCATGGCCGCCGCCGCGTTGAGCGGCGCGGCTTCCGGCGGCCCACGGCTTGTTCTTGCGGGCGACAGCGCCGGCGCCTGCGTCGCCCTTTGGGGATTGCGTGGCCTCGATCCGCGCGAGCGTGCCCGCGTCGATGGCATGGTCCTGCTTTATGGCGGATACGGGCTGGTCGAGGGGGATAGCATCGCTCGCTACGGCACGCCGGAAAACGGGCTGGATTCCGAAACGCTTCGCATCATGTATCGCCGCCTCGGCGAGACTGATCCGGCGGGCGGCCGCATAGCATGGCCGATAGAGCTTGCCAGCGAGATCACCCAGCCGGCCTATGTTCTGGCCGCTGAGCTGGACGCGGTGTTCGACGATTCGGCCAAGCTGTTTCGTGGTCTTGGACACCATCATGCGGCCAACCGATTTGTCGTGGTCGAAGCTCAGGATCACGGCTTCCTCAAGGCGACGGGCAAGGACTCCATCGCCTTGAGGGCGCTGGAGCAGGCTGCGAGATGGGCGGCTGAGCGCGTGGGCGCGGGTGGCTCGACGTCGTAGCATTGGCGTCAGCCTTTCACGGCGCCCCCGGTCAGGCCCGCAACCAGCGTGCGTTGCAGAAACAACCCGATCAGCACCGGCGGAGCGGCGGCCAGGATGCCGGCGGCGGCGAGCAGGCCGTAATCGGTGATGCGGCCGGTGGCCAGGTTCGCGATGGCGACCGTCAGCGTCTGCGCCTGATCGTCGCTGGTGAACAGCAGCGCATACAGGAACTCGTCCCACACGATCAGCACCGACAGAAGCACCGCGGTGCCGATGATCGGGCGCGCCAGCGGCAGCGTGACGGACAGCAGGGTGCGCCACAGCGCGGCGCCGTCGATCGCCGCCGCCTCCTCCAGCTCCGCCGGGATCGCGTCGATGCCGCCCTTGATGAGCCATGTGGCGAACGGCAGCACGATCGTCGTGTCGGTCAGGATCAGCGCGGTAGTGGTGTTCAGCAGGTTGAGCGCCGACAGGATGCGATACATCGGCACCACGAACAGGATCGGCGGCAGCATGTAGGTTGCCACGATCACGTACAGCAGCACGCCGTGCCGACCACGGATGCGCGAGAACACCCACGCCGCCGGCACCGCGAGGACGAACGAGATCGCCGTGCTGCCCACCGCCACGATCAGCGTGTTGCGCAGCGAGGCCAGGAACATCGCCCCCTGGCTGTTGGCGGCGAGCGACAGCAGCCGTCCGTAGCGCGATAGGTCCAGCGTGCGCGGCACCCAGCGCAGCGGCAAGTTGGTCAGGTCGTTGATGCTGCTGATGCTCATCAGCACCAGCCAGACCAGCGGCGCCAGCACCACCAGCGCCACCAACACCAGCGCCGCATGGGCCGCGATCGACGCCGCTTGGCCGCGCTTCATGCCGCGGTCTGCTGACGCCGCAGCGAGGTCACGTAGCCCGCGATCAACACCACGCTCAGCAGCACCGAGAGCAGCGACAGCGACGCGCCGTAGCCGCTGTGGTTGAACGAGAACGCCTGCTGATAGACCAGGATCGCCAGCGAGCGCGAGGCATTGAGCGGGCCGCCGCGCGTCATCACCCAGATCACGTCGAACACCTTGACCGCCTCGATCACCCGCAGCACCACCACGATGGAAAACGGCACCAGGATGGAAGGCCACGTCACCGCCCGGAAGCGGCCCCACGCGCCGGCCCCGTCGATGGCGGCCGCGTCGTGCAGCTCCTTCGGCACGCCCTGCAAGGCGGCCAGCAGGATCAGCGCCACCAGCGGAAAGGTCTTCCAGATGTCGGCCGCGGCGATCGCATACAGCGCCACGTCGGGATCTCCGAGCCAGCTTAGATACTGCCCGATCATGCCGGTCTGCGTCAGCGCCGCGTTCAGCGCGCCGAACTCCGGATCGTAGATCACCCGCCACATCAGCGCGTTGATGACCGTGGGCAGCGCCCAGGGCACGATCAGCAGCCCGCGCACGAAGCCGCGGCCGATCAGTTTCCGGTCCAGCAGCAGCGCCACGAGCAGTCCCAGCACCATCTCGACGCTGATGGTCACGACGGTGAACGTGACGGTGATGCGCAGCGATTGCCAGAATGCGTCGGAGTGCAAGGCCCGACGATAGTTCTCCACACCGACCCAGCCGCCGCCGCCGCTGCCGATCAGCGCGGTGGAGGTGAATGACAGGCGCACCGTCTCGACCAGCGGATAGCCGATGATCGCCGCCAGCACCACTAGAAGCGGCGCCAGCAACCAGACGGCGCGCCGTCCACCCATGCGCGCCGCCGTCAGTCGCCGGCGCCGAGCGCCTCGGCTGCCTGCTGCAACGCCGCCGCAGGCTTGGCGCGCCCGGTGGCGACCTGCTGCAGCGACTGCTGCAAAGTGGTGGAGAATTGTTGGTAGTTCACGACCTCGGGACGATTGGTCATCACCGCGAACGAGGCCTTGGCCGCCGCCAGCAGCTCGGTGCGCCCGGCGATCACCTTGGGATCGTCGAACGAGGTTTTCCACATCGGCAGGCTGTTGGTGGCGTAGGCGTCCTGCACCTTCTGCGAGGTGAGGTACAGGATGTAATCCCAGGCCGCGTCCTTGTTCGTGCTGTTGGCCGGGATGCACAGCGGCTGCGAGCCGTTGGTCGCGCCCACCTCGCCCGGCTGCAGTCCGGGGGCCGCCTCGACGCCGACCTGGCCCGCGATCTTGGTGTCATTGCTGGGCGTGTTGGCGCCGTCCCACATATAGGTCCAGTTCAGCGCCATCGCCGCCTGACCGCTGGAAAACACGCGCTTCACGTCATCCTCGACGTATTCCAGGGAATGCGGGTTAGTCACCTTGTCCTTCAGGATGCTCTGCGCCATCCACTCCGCGGCCTTCAGGCCGCCATCGGTCTGGAACACCGGCTTTCCGGCGGCGTCGACGAACTTTCCGTCAAAGCCCTGCAACAGTGCGGCGTAGTCGGCGGTGAGCGCCTCGTTCTGGCTCCAACTCGAGACCAGCGGGTATTCGACGACGCCTTTCTGCTTCAGCAGGACCGCATCCTGCTCGACCTCGGCCCAGGTGCGCGGCGGCGTGGCGATGCCGGCCTTGGCGAACATCGCCTTGTTGTAGAACAGGAACTTCGAATCGACGATCCAGGGCAGACCGTAGAACTTGCCCTGGTATTCGGCGCTGCCGAGCGCGCCGGTCAGGATGCCGTTGCGCAATGCGGGCGTCATGCGCGAGGTGACATCCGCGACGATGCCGTTGGTCGCATATTCCGGCGTCCAGACGCTGTCGGACAGCACCACGTCGTAGGCGTGGTTCGATCCCTTCGCCAGCACGGTCTTGTCGTGCAGGGCCTCGTAAGGCACGAACTCCAGGCTGACTTTGATGTCTGGGTGCAGCTTAGTGTAGGCGTCCGTCATCGCCCTGATCTCCGGCTCGCTGTACCCGGCCTGCGCCTGAAACAGCGCGTGCAGCGTGGTGTCCGCCGCGGCGCCGCGTGCCGCGCCCTGAGCGCACAGCGCGACGGAGGCCGCGACGATGATCGATCCGGTCCGCATGACATTTCCCCTGATTATGTGTTGCAGCTTCGGCTATCCAGAGTCGGAAGCGGTTCAGTCGCCGTCCAGCGCACGTCGCGCGAGGTCGGGATCGCGCCAGAACGCGATCGGCGTGGCTGCTCCCCGCGCGCGGAACGGCAACGTCATCTTGCGTCCGAGAGCGGCCGAGGCATAGGCGGCAAACAGGACCTCCTGCACCACGCGACCATCCTCGCCAGTGGATTGCGGCTGCTCCCTGGCACGCACGCAGCGGGCGAAATGGCGCATCTCCTGCGGAAAGCCGTAATTGTACAGCTCGTCGAACACCGGCCAGGACCAACCCTGCGTGGCGGGCGCCTTTTCCGCGGCATAGCCGTATCCGGTTTCGCTGTAGGTCGGCAGCGCGTTGCCCATGTGCAGATCGGCGTACGTCACCCCGTGCGAGCCGAGCACCTCGATCCTGTCCTCCATGCCGCCGCGACGCGCCCAGCTATTCTCGATGATGCCGAGCGCGCCGTCTTGGAACTCAAGGATGGTGTGCGCGGTGTCGTCGCCGGCGGTCCGGTCCCCGTGGACCTGCGTGCTCAGCGCGCAATAGACGGTCTTGATGTCCTGGCGGCCAAGAAACCAGTAGCAGAACGCAATGCCGTGGCAGCCGAGGTCCATCAAGGCGCCGCCGCCGGCCTGATCCATGTCCCAGAACCAGGGCGAGTGCGGCCCGGAGTGACGCTCGACCTGCTTGACCTGGTGGACGCGGCCGAACGCGCCCTCGTCGGCCATCCGCTTCGCTTTCAGGTATTTCGGGGTGAAGAGCAATTCCTCGGCGTACATCAGCAGCACGCCCTGCCGCCGGCAGACCTCGATCATCTCGTCGGCCTCGTCGAGCGTCACGCAAAGCGGCTTTTCGCAGACGACGTGCTTGCCGGCGATCGCGATGTCGCGGGTCATCGCGGCGTGCAGCCGGTTCGGAGCGGTGATCGTCACCATCTCGATGTCCGCCTCGCGCAGCATGTCGCGATAGTCGAGGAAATGGCGCGGGATGGCGTAGCGTTCGGCCAGGTGCCGCGCGTTGCCCGGGGTGGGCGAGGCCACCGCCACGACCTCCGCCTCGTCGGGCAGGATCTGGAACGCGGCGGCGTGTATGTCGGCCGCGAACTGGGAGCCGATGATGCCGACCTTGACCTTGCCCGAGGGCACCGCGGCCTCCCTGTTTCCCGGCCCATATCCCGGCGTCGCAAGGAAGGGTAATTCCATTGAATTGAATTTGGCAAGAAGTGGAAACCGGGGTGGCGGAGGGCATGGCGGGCGAACGGGGCACGCGGCTCGGCCGGGCGGGCGAGCGGGCGCGCCGGCAGAACCGGCGCAGCATCTTCGACCTGATCCAACGGCGGGCGGCCACCAGCCGCGCGGAACTGGCGCGCGCCACCGCCATGAGCGCCCAGACCGTCTCCAACATCATCGTCGAGTTGCAGGCGGCCAGGCTGATCGAGGCGGTCGGCCGCGTCTATGGCGGCATCGGCCAGCCGCCGGTGACGTACCGCGCCAATCCCGCCGCCGGGGCGGCGCTGGGGATCCACGTGGATCGCGGCCATTTGCGCGGGGTGCGGGTGGATGCGGCGCTGAATGTCCTCGCACAGACCGAATGCCCGCTCGACGCCACCTCGGCGACCAGCGTGCATCGGGGCGTGCGGGCGCTGGCGCTTGACCTGGCGCTGCCGGCCCGCGCGGCGGGGGTGCCGATCTGGGGCGTGGGCGTCGCGGCGCCGCGCCTGGTGGATGCGCGCGTGACCGATCGCCGCGTGCTGGAAGGCAGGCTGTGGGCCGAGCTGTACGCCGGCGGCTTCGACGCCCGCCTGTCGGCCGAACTGCGGATGCCGGTCATCGTCGAGAACGACGCCAATGCCGGGGCGCTCGGCGAAATGACCTTCGGAGGCGAGCCGGCGCTGGCCAGTTTCTGCTACCTGTTCATCGGCCGCGGCCTGGGCTGCGGCGTGATCGAGCGCGGACAACTGGTGCGCGGCGCCTGGCGCAACGCGGGCGAGATCGGGCGGGTGCCGCTGCCGGATTCGGCCGGCCAGGCGATCGAACAGGTGCTGTCCGTGGATGGCCTGCTGGCGCATGTCCATGCCACGGGTGGGCGCCGGCTCGTGCCGTCGCTGGCCTCGCTCGAGCAGCGCCACGCGCCGGCTGTCGCCGACTGGCTCGCCAGGGCGACGCCGCTGCTGCGCTGGGTGGCGGCGTTGCTCGAGAACATGCTCGACCCTGGGCGCGTCGTGGTCGGCAGCTATCTGCCGCCCGATCTGCTGGCGCGCCTGATCGCCGGCGCCGAGCCGCTGCGCCACTCCATCTCGGCGCGCGAGGGCCGCCTTACCTCCCGGCTTGCCCCCGGCGCGCGCGGCCATTCGGCGGTCGCGATCGGCGCCGCAATGGCGCCGTTGCTGGCCGCCCTTGACGCGGCGCCAGACGAGAACTGGGCGATCCAGGGGGCGCTCCCTGATGTCTATGCCCCGGCGCCCGATGCCGCCGCCAGCGTGGCTAATGCTACCGAATTGATTTAAGAACCCAGCACGAGAGCAATCCGGGAGGCGGCGGATGCGCTGCGGGATGCTGGGCGATCCGGGTGCGATCGGCGATGCCGTGGCGCGCGACCATGCGGCTTGCGCGGCCTGATCGGTGCCCCGCGAATGGGCCATCGGCGTGGATGTGGGCGGCACGAAGATCGCCGCCGGTCTGGTCGAATCCGGCAGCGGACGGGTGCTCGCCCGCGTCGAGGTGCCGACCGCCATGCGCGAAGGCGGCGACGCCGTGCTTCGCCGGGCCAGCGGCGCGATCGCGGCCATGCGGCAGGCCGCGCGCGACCGAGGGCATCCCCTCCGTGGCGTCGGCCTCGGCGTGCCGGAGCTGGTGTCCAACGAGGGCAAGATCGCGAGCGCCTGGAATTTCGAGTGGCGCGGCATCGACCTCGCGGCGGCTCTGCGCGAGGACCGGCTGGTGGTTGAAAGCGATGTGCGCGCCGCCGCCCTGGCCGAGTTGCGCCACGGGCATGGACGCGGCCTTGCCAGCTTCGCGCTGATCGTCGTCGGCACCGGGCTGAGCTACGCCTTGTGCGTTGACGGCCGCATCCATCGCGGCGCGCGGGGCTTCGCCATTCACTTCGCCAGCAGCGATCAGCAGCCGGTGTGCGCGCATTGCGGGCGCCAGGGTCCATTCAACCTGGAGGGCTTGGCCTCCGCCGGCGGCCTGGCCGCGACCTATGCGCGCCGGACCGGAGCGCCGCCCTCCGATCTCGCGGCGATGATCGACGACGCGGGCGATGCCGAAGGCGTGCTGCTGTTCGAACAGGCTACCAGATCGCTCGCGGCCGGACTCGGCCAGATCGTCAATATGCTCGATCCGCAGGCGCTCGTCCTGAGCGGCGGCCTGTCCCGCTCGCCCCGCTTCGTCGCGGCGCTGGCACGCCAGCTTCCGGAGGCCATCTTCGCCGTGCCGGCCCGTGAGACCCCGCTGCTCACGAGCGCGCTGGGGGCGGATGGCGGCATCATCGGCGCCGCCTGCGCGATCTTCGAGCCGGCATGAACCGGGCGGGGATTGGTAATGCGGCACTCGGCCGCGCTGGCCAGCGCCGGGCACTCGGCGTAGGTGCAGTGCTGCGGATCGCGCGGCAGAACCGCGCGCAACCGGCCCGGAACGAACGTTGCAACGCTTGTTGGGATCCCGAGGCATGGACGCTGAACACGACGACGGGCTGATCGAGGCAGCCCAGGAGGTCCGGCTGCGGCAGGATCTCACACTGGTCGCCCTTGGCAAGCGGCCGGCCGACACGGCGCTGCGAGTCGGCAGGTTTCTCGATGTACATACGCGCACCTGGCACGACGACTGGGAAATCGTCATGAAAGGCCGGCGCATCGCCTGGGTCGGCCCAGCCGGCGCCTACGGCGGCGAGGTTGCGCGGCGTGTGCATGAACCCGAGCTTTCGGCGGTCCCCGGCTTCGGCGAAGTCCACAAGCACATCGAAAGCTCGCATCTGACACCGGAGTGGGAGGCGGCCCTGGTGCTCCCGCGCGGCAACACCTGGACCTGCGAGGCGAGTCACGAATTCTCCAACGTGAACGGTCCGCGCAATCTCGAATTCTGGCTGGAGGCGCGCAAGCGCGGCTCGCCGTTGAAAATCTTTCCCCTGCCGGGCTCCGCGGTGCCGCCGACCGCCTACGAGTGGGGCGGCGGCTATTTCGGACGCGACGAGCAGGCGGCCTTCATGGGCGAGAGCCTGATGGTGGCCGGGCTCGACGAGGTGATGGACTGGCCCGCGGTCTGGAATCCGGAAAACCCGTCCTACGCGCGGCTGTGGGGCATGATCCAGGCGACCTTCGCGGCGCGCGGCGTGGTGGAGGGTCACGCGTCGGGACTGCGCGACCTGCCGGCGATCAACGCCTTCGCCGCGGCCGGTCTCGCCTCCGACCACGAGGTGCAGACGCCCGAGGAGGTTTGGGACAAGCTCGCCCGCGGCCTGTTCGTGGAGTTGCGCATCTACGCGATGCCGGAGATCATAGCGTGGCTGCTCGCCAAGGGGCTGCAGGACTGGTCGCAGATCGCGTTCACGACCGACGACCGGAGTGCGACGGACACCCTGCGGCTCGGCGCCAGCGACCACAACGCGCGCCTCGCCATCGAGAGCGGCCTGGCGCCCGAAATCGCGATCCAGTGCAGCACCATCAATCCGGCGCGGCACATGCGCCTGACGCCGTTCGTGGGCAGCTTGGCGCCCGGCCGCTTCGCCGATGTCGTATTGCTGTCCGACGTACCGGCCTTGCGTATAGCGAAAGTGTGGGCCGACGGTCGGCAGGTCTCCGACGGCGAGCGATATACCGGCGAACTGCCGCATATCGCATGGCCCGCATGGGCCACCGACACCATCAACATCGGCCGGCGGCTGACCGCGGATGACTTCACGATCGCCGCGACACCCGGCCGCGCGACAATGCACGCCGCGGTGATCCGGCCGTTCCACTGGCACCCGGATTTCTACACGATGGACCTGGCTGTGCGCGATGGCGCGGTGCAGCGCGATCCCGACCGCAACATCACGAAATTCGCCATCGTGGACCGCTTCTCGGGCGAAGCGCGCACGTCGAGAATGTTCTGGCTCGGCTGCGGCCCTCGCACGCCGGACACGGCGCTCGCGTGTTCGGTGGCACATGACAAGCACAATATCTGGGTCGTCGGTTCGTCGGACGCCGCGATGGCCGGGGCCGTGAACGCGCTGGTGGACATCCAGGGCGGGTGGGCGCTGGTGCGCGAGGGCACGCTGGCGGCGACCGTGCGGTACGAGGTCGGCGGCCTGATGACGTGCCGGTCGGCCGAAGCACTCGATGCCGAGATGCAGGCGCTGTACGCGGCAGCGCGCGAGGTCGACTGGATGTACGAGCCGACCTTCCGGCCACGCTGGTATCCCGGCTTTCCCGAACGGCTGATGTTCGCGACGCTGACCTGCGCGCCCTGGACCTGGGTGCTCGTGGCACCCTGCAAGCAGAGCGCGGAAGGGTTCATCAACGTGCAGACCGGGGCCGTGCACCCCGTCGTGTGGTAACGGGCGCCGCCGCCACCGGGCACAACGATTGCCGCAATCAACGATCGACGAGGTGGAGAACGCGATGGACGAGCAGGTCATCGAACCAGCGGCGGCATCCACCGGGGCGGGCTGGCTCGACCGGAAGTTCCGCCTGAGCGCGCGCGCGACCTCCGTGCCGCGGGAGATCGTGGCCGGGCTGACGACCTTCGCCGCCATGGCCTACATCATCGCGGTCAATCCGGCGATCATGTCCAACGCCGGCATGGATCGCGGCGACCTCGTGGTGGCGACCGCGCTGGCCGCGATCTTCGGCAGCGTGATGATGGGGCTGTGGGCAAACCTGCCGCTCGCGGTGGCGCCCGCTATGGGGTCCAACATCATCTTCACCTACGTCATCGTGAAGCAGATGGGCGTGCCGTGGCAGGGTGCGCTCGCGATGGTGGCCTTCACCGGCGTGGTGTTCCTCATCCTGTCGCTGTCGGGGCTGCGCGAGAGGGTGGCGAGGGACGTCCCGGAGGCATTGAAGATCGGCATCCAGGCGGGCGTCGGCACCTTGATCGTGTTCATCGGCCTGCGCGGCGCCGGCTTGGTGGTGGCGAACCCATCGACCTACGTGGCGATGGGCAAGTTGAGCAACCCCGCCGTCCTGCTGACGCTGGCGGGCGTCCTGCTCACCCCGGTGCTGGTGTATCGCGGCGTGCCGGGTGCGCTGATCCTGTCGATCGTGGCGCTCACCATCATCGGGCTGTTCGTGCCGAACGCGAGCGGCAAGATGGTCACGGCGCTGCCCGCCGCCATCGTCGCGTGGCCGAGATGGCCGGCGCGCACATTCATGCAGCTCGATTTCGGTTGGCTGTTCACGCATTTCATCGTGGCGCTGCCACTGCTGTTCTATTTCGTCTGCGCAGAGTTCTTCTCGACGCTGGGCACGCTGATCGGGGTGACGGGAGCGGCCAATCTGCGGCGTCCGGACGGCTCCATCCCGAGTGCGACGGCGGTGTTCGCGACGGATGCCACGTCCAGCATCGTCGGCCCCATCCTGGGCACCTCCGTCGTGACCGCCTACATCGAATCGGTCACTGGGGTGCAGGCAGGCGGGCGCACTGGCCTCACGTCGCTGATCGTGGCGGCGGCGTTCGTGCTCGCGCTGTTCTTCTGGCCGCTGTTCGTGATCGTGCCGGCGCAGGCGACGGCGCCCGCCCTGGTGCTGGTGGGCATCCTGATGATGCAGGGTCTCGCGCGCATCGACATGACCGATCTTGCCAACGCGGTGCCGGTCGTCCTGACGCTGCTGGTGACAGTGCTGACGAACAATCTCATCAACGGCATGGCGCTCGGCACGCTGAGCCTCATTCTGATGGCGGCGTTCTCCGGGCGGATCCGCGAGATCACCGGCGTGGTCTGGGGGCTCGGCGTCGTTTTCCTCGCGTATTTCTACGTCACGACGAAACTCATGTGACGCGGAGGTCAGAAGGCGATGACGACATCCATGTCCGCGCGTCTCGATCGCGCGCTTGAGACTCTGCCGCGTGCCTATCGCGGGCCTGGCGGCGCTGTCGCCGTGCTGCGCGGCGGCGAGATGCTGGCCCGGCACGCGTGGGGTTGGGCGAATGCCGAACGGCGCATCGCCTTCACGCCGAGAACGCTGTTCCGCATGTGCTCCATCACCAAGCAGTTTACCTGCGGCGTGGTGCTGGATGCGTTTCCCGATCCGTCCGTGCTGGACGGCGACGTTCGCTCCCGCCTGCCGCTGCTGGGCCACGCCGCCCCGAGCGCGCTGCAACTGTGCCACAACCAGTCGGGACTGCGCGACTATTGGGCGGTGGCGATGCTGCAAGGAGCGTCGGCGGAGGCGCGGTTCGGCGACGCCGAGGCGGAACGCCTGATCGCCGGCACCCGCACGCTGCATTTCGCGCCTGGGACGCGCTATTCCTACGCGAACCAGAACTTCCGCATCCTGTCCGATATCCTGGAGGAGCGGACTGGGCGCGATTTCGCCGCGCTGCTGCGCACGCGCATTTTCCAGCGCGCCGGCATGGAAAGCGCGTTCCTGGCCTCCGACACCAGCGCCATGCCGGACGGCACGGAGGGTTACGAGGGCACGCAGGAAGGCGGCTTCCGCGCTGCGAAGAACCGCATCCTGTGGACTGGCGACGCCGGCCTCGGCGCCTCGCTCGACGACATGATCGCCTGGGAGCGCCATATCGACGCCACGCGCGACGACGCCGATGCGCTCTACAGCCGCTTGTCCGGTCCCGCGAGCTTCAGCGACGGTGCCCCCGCGGAATACGCCTTTGGCCTGCACCGGCCCAGCGAGTTGGGCCGGCCGGTCAGCGGCCACGGCGGCGCGCTGCGCGGCTGGCGCAGCCACCGCCTGTACGTGCCCTCGGAACGCGTCTCCGTGGTGGTCATGTTCAATCACCTGTCGGATGCGCATGAAGCAGCCATCGACCTGCTGGCCGCCGTGTTGGGCGAGGACCGGCCGCACGCGGGCGACGGATTGCCGCCGCCGGCATGGCTCGGCGCCTACACCGAGCCGCAGACCGGCCTTGCGGTGCGTATCGATGCCGCGCCGGATGGACAGCTACGGCTGCGCTACGGCCACTCCGCGGAGCGGCTCCGCTTGCTGGCGGACGGCACCGCGTGCGGCGCCGGGGTGCGGCTGCGGCCGGACAAAGGCGGCCTGCGGATGGACCGTCGGCGGGAGAATCAAAGCTCGTGCCTGGATCCCTGTCACGGTGCCGCGGCCACCGACATCGCCGGCCTCTACCGTTGCGAGGAACTGGATGCCGCGCTGACGGTGGCCGATGCTGGCGGCGTGCTGTATGGCGGCCTTTCGGGCTTTCTCGGCCAGGGGCGCATGGAGATGCTCGAGCCGGTCGGAGCGGATGTGTGGGTGCTGCCCTGCCCGCGCGCGCTGGACCACACGCCGCCTGGCGACTGGACGCTGGCTTTCTGGCGAGACGGCGCGGAGCGGGTCGCCGGCGTCGAAATCGGCTGCTGGCTGGCCCGGCACCTGCGCTACGTCCGGGTCGGTTGACGCGGCATGACGCACCTGGTCGCGCGCACGATGGTGGCGATGCTGCTGACCGGCCACGGCGGCCCTGAAAAACTCGAGTACCGCACCGATGTCGCGATACCGCGACCGGGCGCGCGCGAGGTGCTGATCCGCGTCGGCGCGGCGGGCGTGAACAACACCGATATCAACACGCGAATCGGTTGGTACGCACATTCGGAAGCGTCGGAGAATGGCGCCTGGACCGGCGAGGCATTGGCATTTCCGCGCATCCAGGGCGCCGACGTGTGCGGACGCATCATCGCGGTGGGCGCGGACGTGCCGCCCGCGCGCATCGGGCAACGCGTGTTGGTTCAGGCCTGCCTGCGCTCGCTGCGGCGCGACGGCCAGGATGTCTGGCTGGGCTCGGAGGTGGACGGCGGGTTCGCGCAGTTCGTATGCACGCCCTCGGCCGACACGTATCGCGTCGAAAGCGCCCTGTCGGATGCGGAGTTGGCCTCCTTCCCGTGCTCCTACGCGACCGCGGAAAACCTGCTGACCCGGAGCGGGGCATCGACGGGGGAGCGCGTGCTTGTCACCGGGGCCACCGGCGGCGTTGGCTCGGCGGCGGTGCAACTGGCGGCGCGGCGCGGCGCCGAGGTGATCGCGGTCGCGGCGGCGGCGAAGGTCGAGGCGTGCGCGGCGCTCGGCGCGGCGCGCGTGGTGGCGCGTGAACGTCCGCTCGCGGAGCTCATCGACGCCAACAGCGTCGACGTCGTCATCGACGTTGTCGGCGGACAGTCGTGGACGGCGCTGCTGGAGGTACTGAAGCCGCGCGGCCGCTACGCGGTTTCGGGCGCGATCGGCGGCGCGCATGTGCCACTTGATTTGCGCACGCTGTATCTCAAGGATTTGACATTCATCGGCTGCACTTCGCAGGATGCCGGAGTGTTCGAGGCGCTGGTGGGCTACATCGAGCGCGCCGAAATCCGGCCGCTGGTGGCACGCACCTATCCGCTCGCCGAGCTGGCGACCGCGCAGCGGGATTTTGCGGCCAAGCGCCACGTCGGCAAGCTGGTGGTGATCCCGCCAGCGTAGCGGGCCACGTGGTCCGCGTGGTGGCGTCACGTCCTACCAACGCTGGTGGACGTGCGGCCGGATGTCCTGGTCGTAGATCGCGGCAAGTTCGGCCATCGCGGATGCCTCGATCGGCGGCAACGCCGCGGCCGCCGCGTTCGAGCGCGCCTGCTCGGCGTTGCGCGCCCCAGGGATCGCCACTGTCACCGCGTCGGCCATGAGAATCCAGCGCAGCGCCAGGCGCGCCATCGTGGCATCGGCCCCGACCAGCTTGCGAACCCGCTCGACGGCCGCGAGCCCGACCTCGTAGGGAACGCCGGAGAACGTCTCGCCCACATCGAAGGCCTCGCCGTGGCGATTGAACCGCCGATGGTCGGCCGCATCAAAAACCGTGTCGGCGCGGAACTTGCCCGAAAGCAGGCCGCTCGCCAGCGGAACGCGCGCGATGAGTGCCACCTGCCGCCTGCGCGCGAGATCGAACAGCAGCTCGCGCGGGCGCTGGCGGAAGATGTTGTAGATGATCTGGATGCTGGCGACCCCGGGATACTCGATCGCCTTGATCGCCTCCTCCACCCGTTCGACGCTCACGCCATAGTCGCGAATCTTGCCTTCGCGCTTGAGATCGTCAAGCGCCGCGAACGCCTCGGGGTGATAGTAAAGATCGGTCGGTGGGCAATGGAGCTGCACGAGATCGAGCGTGTCGACCTGAAGGTTGCCAAGGCTGCGCTCGATCCAGGCGGCGAGGTTCTGCTTCGTGTAGCCGGCGACCGTTTGCGTCGGCAGGCGCCGACCGGCTTTCGTGGCGACGAAGGGACGTGGGCCGCCGTACTCCTTCAGCGCCCGCGCGATCAGTTGCTCGGAGCGGCCGTCGCCATAAACGTCCGCGGTGTCGATGAAGGTGACGCCGCTCTCCAGGGCAGCCCGCACCGCCGCGAGGGCATCGCTCTCATCGACCCGGCCCCAACTCGCGCCGATCGCCCACGCGCCGAATCCGATCTCGCTGACCGCGCGGCCGGTTCGGCCGAACATGCGTGTCTTCATCATTCGATCCCCTTCGTTTCCCGGGTTGGCGCCGTCTTGCCGCGTGCCCGATGGCCTTCGCCCAGGTAAAGCTCGCGCATCAGCCGGTCATCACGCAACGCGGTGATCGGCCCCGATGCGACGACCCGCCCGCTTTGCAACAGGTAGCCGCGCTCAGCGACGGTCAGCGCGAGGCCGGCATTCTGCTCGACCAGAAGAACCGCCGAGTCGAAGGTTTTGCGAACATCGAGGATGACGGCAAGCAGATCCTTGACCAGCCGCGGCGCCAGGCCGAGCGTTGGCTCGTCAAGCAGCAGCAGGCGCGGACGCCCCATCAGGCCGCGCGCGATGGCGAGCATCTGCTGCTGACCTCCGCTCAGCTCGCCGCCTTTGGCGTGGCGTCTGCTTGCGAGGATGTCGAAATACGTCTCCATGCGCCGGATATCGTCCTCGACCGCGTCGCGGTCCTTCCGACCATAGGCCCCGAGGCGCAGATTCTCGCGCACCGTCATGTCCGCGAAGATCCGCCGGCCTTCCGGCACCATGACCACGCCAAGGCCGACGACACGATCGGCGGCCATGCCGGTGATGTTGCGGGAATCCCAGTTGATGGTCCCGGCCTTCGGCCGCAGCAGCCCGGAGATCGCGCGGAGCAGCGTCGATTTGCCGGCGCCGTTGGGGCCCAGGATGGTGACGATCTCGTTCCGCCCGACACTCAGCGACACATCCCGATTGACCGTCACGGAGCCATAGGCGGTGCGGAGGTTGCTGACCTGGAGCAGCGTCATGCGCCGATTCCAAGATACACGTCGAGCACCTTGGGATCGTTCAGCACCTCCTCGGGCGCACCTTCCGCGATCTTGGTGCCGAAGTTGAGCACGACGAAGCGGTCGCACACCGCGCCCATCAACGCCATGTCGTGATCTATCACGCAGACGCCGATCCCGAGCCGCGGAAACGCCAGGATCAACTCGCTCAGGGCGGCGCCCTCGCTGTCGCTGAGTCCGGCCGCCGGCTCGTCGAGCAGCAGGAGCAGCGGGTCCGCGCCGAGCGCCACCGCGAGCCCGAGGCGGCGGAGATTGCCGAACGAGAGCGAGCCGGCGGTTTCGTGTCCGAAGCCCGCCAGGCCTACGAACTGCAGGATCTCGTCGGCGGTTCGCGCCCGCGGCGCCGTGCGGAGGCGGCGGGAGCGTCCATGCTCGCAGCCGATGCGGACGTTGTCGCGAACCGACAGCGCGGGAAATGACATCGCCTGCTGAAAAGTCCTGACGAGGCCGAGGCGGGCGACCTCGTGCGCGCGTCTTCCGGTGATGTCCTCGCCCCGCCAAGTCACGCGCCCGGCACTCGGCCGGTGCGCGCCGGCGACCACGTTGAACAGCGTCGTCTTTCCCGACCCGTTGGGGCCGATGATGCCGGTGATCCCGCCCGTGTCGATCAAGATGTCCACGCCCGCCAGGGCGACGATGCCCCCGAACTGTTTGCGCAAGCCCGTGATCTCAAGCGCGGCCAATGCTTGCTTCCTCCTCTGCGGCGCGTCGGTCGGGGCGGGCGCGGGCGGCCAGCGCGTTCAATCCTGCTGTCGCGCCACGCGCCGCTGCTCCGGTGCGATCCCTTCGCGCGATCCCCGTGACCGCATTCGCTGATAGATGTCGGCGATGCCGCCGCTGACCCCGGCCGGCAGCAGCAGGATCACCACAAGCAGGCCGACGCCGTACGCGATCCGTGCGTCGATGGGATCGAGGTGGCCGACCTCCGGCAGGAAGGTGACGATGATCGCGCCGACCAGCGGTCCGTACAACATGCGGGCGCCCCCGACCATAATCATCAGCGCCAGGTATAGGCTGGGAAAGGCGCCGTACAGCGGCGGCGAGATGTGACGCAGGTAGTAGGCCTGAAAGATCCCCGCCAGCCCGGCGAACATGCCACTACAGAAGAAGACGCCAATCTTGTGGACATTCGTGTTGATCCCGACGGCGCGGGCAAGCGGCTCGTTCTCGCGAATTGCGCGCAGCGTACGCCCATAGGGCGAGTTGACGATGACGTATGTGGCGGCGATGCACAGGATCAGCGCGCCGGCGACCAGGTCATAGGTGCTTTGCAGCCGGGCGAAGTTGATGCCGAACAGCGGCCCGATCGGGCCCACGTCGAGGCCGGTCGCCGACCCGGTGAAGGCACCGCCGTTGGTCAGCGCGATGACCAGTAGCGCGCAAAAGCAGAAGGTGATGATGATATAGTGCTGGCCGCCAACCCTAAGCGAAGGCATCCCGACCAGGGCGCCGGCGATCCCCGAGCACAGGATCGAGAACGGCAGGGCGACCCAGAAGCCGACGCCGATCCGCGTCGCCAGGATGGCGGCCGTGTATGCGCCGACGCCCATGATCCCGGCATGACCCACAGACATGATGCCCGCCTGCCCGAACTGCAGCCCAAGCCCATAGAGCGCAATCGCGGTGAACCCGGTCGTGACGGCGAGCGACAGCAGGCGGTAGCCGGGATCAAGCAGCGGGAAGCCGACGATGGCTGCCGCGACGAGCACGGCAACGCCGATCTGCTCGCGCGATGGCGGTTCGATCCAGCCGCTGCGGGGCGTGGATGAGGCATCGGCCGGCGTCATGTGCTGCGCGGCCCCAGTGTGCCGCCGAGCAGCCCCTGAGGTCGCAGGATCAGCACCGCCACCATCACAATGAGCGAATAGGCGTCGGTCCATGCGGGCGAGCCGTATTGCGCGCTGAGCGCATCGACCAGGCCCAGGATCAGGCCGCCCACCACCGCGCCGCCGACATTGCCGAGCCCGCCGATCAGCGACACGGCGAAACCGCGAATGATCACGTCGCTGCCGGTGAATGGGGTGATCGGAAACA
The DNA here is from genome assembly GCA_963758455.1 of uncultured Pseudomonadota bacterium. GTDB lineage: Bacteria > Pseudomonadota > Alphaproteobacteria > Acetobacterales > Acetobacteraceae > CAVRQM01. The sequence goes on from CAVWVK010000002.1 coordinate 1,162,928, forward strand.
GGGCGATCATCAGCGCGCCGCCCAGCCCCGCCAGCACGCTGCCGTAGACGAACACGCCGGTGACGTAGCGCCGGACGGGAATGCCCATCAGGGCCGCGGTATCGCGGTCGGCGACGCTGGCCCGCAGTGCGACGCCATAGCGGCTGCGCGAAATCCCGACATAGGTGATCGCGACGACGACCGCCGTCAGCGCGATCACCATCGCGCGCATGGCGATGATGTCGATCCCGCCGACCACCCAGACGCCGGGCAGCGGATCGGGGATGCTTTTCTGCACTTCGTTGAGCGCCCGGATGACGACGTTCTGTAGGATGACGCTCAGGCCGATCGACATGATGAAGCCGTTCATCGGCCGCTCGAGCGTGAACCGGAACAGCGTCCGTTCGGCGGCGAACCCGAGCGCGCCGACTACCGCCATCGCGGCCAGCATGGCCACGAAGAAGTTGACGCCCGCGCCGACCAACAGCCAGGTCGCCATCCCGCCGACCATCAGGAACTCCCCCTGGGCGAAGTTCACAATGCCCGCAAGCCCGAAGATCAGCGTGATCCCCATGCCGATCAGGATGGTGACGCTGGCCACCGACAGTCCGTTCACCAACTGCTGGACGAAGATGCCCACGCTTCGCCTCAAGCCGGCGGCGAACGGTGGCGAGCGACTGCCATCCTGCTCAGCCGCCCGCGTCACCCGGCGGCGGGGCGGCCGGGGGCTGCTCGGTCGCGCACTTGAAGTCGTCGGACGTGCCGGGTTTGACGACACAGACCTCGGTCGCGAAGGTGACTTGGTGGACGGGATTGAACGACAGTGGCACCGGGGACACGACGCCCTGGTATTTCATCTTGAGGAGCGCGTCGACGACCGCGTCCGGCTTGTCGATCGAGCCGACCTCCTCCAGCGCCTTCGCATACATGAAGAAGTAGTCGTAATAGAGCAGCGACACCGATGATTGCGGCCCCTTGGACGCTCCCATGCCGAAATACTGCTTGAAGTAGTCGACAACCGCGGGGCGCGTCGCCGCGCCCCAGCATTCCGGAACGCAGCTCATCGCCACGGGCACCTTGGAGACGAGATGCCGCTGCGCATAGATGCCGGGGTCCACGCCGAACAGGAAATAGGCGGGGGCGACGCCAATCTGTTCCGCTTGCGGGAAGGCGGTCAGTGTCGAGTCGCCATTGTACCAGAAATGCACGATGTCGGGGTGCATCCCCTTGATCCGGGTGAGCAGCGGCAGAAAATCCGTGGTGGCGGGCGGGTATTTGACGAGGTCGACCTTCTGGCCATCCCCCTCGAGCGCCTTCACGTAATGCGACGAGAGATACTGGCCTGTCGCGTCGTTGCCGACGAACACCACCGACCGCTTCGGCGGATTCGCCATGTACGGCGTGAGCAGCGCGAGCACGCCTTTCGCGGTGCTGCCGCTGCGCTGCCACTCCTGCGGCTCGGTCTGGAAGGTGTAGTGCAGCCAGCCGCCGGGCGCGACCGAGGTGGGGCTGAGCGCGCTGCCGAGCGAGCTGTTGCCGGAGAACTGGAGGACCTTCGCGGGGCCGGTGATCTTCGCCATCGCGATCGAGAAATCGTGGGTCTCGGTGCCCCAGATGGCCTTGACGCCGACATCGTTGACGAGTTCGAGAGCGGCGGCGATCGTGACGTTCACATCGGTTCGGTTGTCGCGGATGTAGAGCTTGATCTTGTACGTCTTGCCGCCGACGTGGATGCCGCCCGACCCGTTGATCTTCTCGCTCGCCAGCTTGGCGGCGGCCACGATCGTGTTTCCGGCGGACACGAACGACCCCGAATTCGGCCGCGACCACGCCGATCTTGAGCTCCTCGTCGGCCGCGCGCGCCGGCCGCGGCGACAGCGCGGCCAATCCCACCGCGGCCAATCCCAGCGTGGCGAGACACGCGATCAGCTTCGGTCTGGTCATTGGCGGTTCCTCCTTGGTTTCTTGCCGGCCGGGTTTTCTGGTCGGGTTGGGCAGTCATTGCCTCCCCGCTGCGCTGGAGCTTACCCTGTTGTCATATAACCCTACCCATAGGCGTGGCACGCTCGCCGGTCAAGCGCGCGGCCGCTCGCCTCGCGCCGCCGACCAGCCTCAGGCCCGCGCGGTGTCACGGTTGAGCTGGCGGCGGATCGCCCGCCGCGCGGCTGGCGCGTCGCCGCGCTCGATCGCGTCGACGATCGCCTCGCGGTCGCGGCGCAGACGTCGCACATACGTCGCCCGTTGATCCGCCGGCATCGCCCTCAGCGTCGCGCGTTCGCGCCGCATCAGAACGTCGGCAAGCACCTCGAACACGCCGCCGAAATGCGGATTGCCGGCCGAGGCCAAGATGGCGCGGTGGAAGGCGAAATCGGCGTCGACGTCGTCGCCGGACTGCCCCGCGTTCGTGACCGCCTGTTCAAGCCGCGTCCGCAGCAGCGCAACGTCGGCGGCGCTACGCCGCGTCGCGGCGAGTCCGGCAGCCTCCACTTCGATGCCCACCCGCAACTCGAACAACTGGCGCTCGTCGTCAGCCGACACGTCCGCCTGCGCAATGGTGAAGGACTTGCGGGTCCGCTCGACCGCCACGAAGGCGCCGAGGCCCTGGCGCGTGGTAATCAGCCCCCTTGCCCGCAGGCTGGCCAGGGCCTCGCGGACCACCGTGCGACTGACGCCGGTCGCGGCCACGAGCGCCTGTTCCGTGGGCAGGCGCTGCCCCGGCGCAAGCCGCCCGGATTCGATCTGCGCGGCCATGATCTCCACCAATCCGCCGGTCAGGTTGGCGGCGGCCGGGATCGGCTCAAAACGGGGCTTAGGCGAGCGGCCATAACTCTTCGCGTGCCTAGGGCGATCGTCAGGAAACATTGGCCCGCCCGGACCCTTGGTGGCGGCCGCTCCCCGGGGCGGTGGCGGATGACCGCAGCCCTATCCGCTCGGCGGCGCCGGCGAGATGCAGCCGCATCGCTTGTGCCGCCGCGTCCGCGTCGGCCGCTTCAATGGCCATCAGGATTTGCTCGTGCTCGCCGATCGTGGCCCGCGCCATGTCGTCGGAGCCGCGGCGTCCGCCGGCCGCCAGGATGCTTTCGCGCACGCGCTCCGACACCAGGGCCACGACTTGTGCGAGATAGGCGTTGCGCGTCGCTTCGGCGATGGCGCCGTGGAAGTCGAGATCACCTTGCAACCAGGCGCGGCTGCCGTAGGGCGCGCCAGACATCGCCGCCAGTGCGCGCCGCAGGGCTTGCACATCGCGCACGCCGCGACGTTCCGCAGCAAGGGCCGCCCCCTTCACTTCGAGCAGGTGACGCAGCTCGAAAAGGCCGCGATACGCTTCGCGCGCGGGCGTCGGCGTTCCGTCAAGCATCAGCACCGGATGGGCCGGCTGCTCCGATACGAAGACCCCGCTGCCCTGGCGCGACCGCACCAGGCCCTCCAGCCGCAAGCGCGCGATCGCCTCGCGCACGACGTTGCGCGAAACCCCGAAGGTGGCCGCCAGCGCCTGCTCGGTCGGCAGTTGGTCGCCGGGGCCGAGCCGTCCATGCGCGATCTCGCGCGAAATGGAGCTGGCGACGAGCGTCGGCAGGTGCGGTCCCCTGCTGATCCGGCCAAGGCTGACCGCGACTGGCGCGAGGATGCGCTCGTTGGGTGCGGCCGGCCGCGGCGCGCGCTCGCCATCCGTGATGCGGCGCTCGCGCGAGGCGGGGGAACGCTTGTCCATGTTGCTCTGTTATCCTACAACCGGAGGCCGGGCAACACGACCGGCCGGGCAGCACGGCGGGCCGTCGACCCGGCCGGCCGGCAAAACGCCGGAGCATCCGTGCTTCCGGCCCCGCGTTGAGGAGAATTGCGTGCTGCAGGCGCTGATTACCGGCGGGGCGCGTGGCATCGGCTTCGGGATCGCCGAGGCGCTGCTTGGCGCGGGCTACCAAGTCACCGTCACCGGCCTGACGCACGCGGAGGTCGCCGCCGTCCCCCGCCGCGAGCGGCTCCGCGCGGTGACGCTCGACGTTACGAGCGACGCGCGGGTGGCGGAAGTGGTGCAACCGTTCGACCGGCTGGATGCGCTGGTCAATTGCGCCGGGGTGATCGCGCGGGGCGGCGCAGAGTATGAAATCGAGACTTTCCGCAAGGTCATCGAGGTCAATCTGACCGGGACGATGCGCATGTGCGTGGCCGCCCGGGCCAAGCTGGCCGCCGGCGGCAGCATCGTCAACACCGCCTCGATGCTGGCATTCTTCGGCGGCGCGCTGGTGCCGGCGTATACCGCGTCGAAGGGCGGGGTCGCGCAGCTTACCAAGGCGCTTGCCGCGGCCTGGGCACCCGAAGGCATTCGCGTGAACGCCATCGCCCCGGGATGGATCACCACCGAGCTGACCCGCCCCCTGGTTGAGGATGAGGCCCGCTCGGCCGAACTCCTGAACCGCACGCCCATGCGGCGCTGGGGCGCGCCCGACGACATCGGCGGCGCGGCGGTGTTCCTGTGCTCGCCCGCGGCACGTTTCATCACGGGCGTCGTGCTGCCGATCGACGGCGGTTACGCGGCAGTGTGAGGAGATCGACAATGGACAAACAGTTGGCAGCGGGCGCGTCGCCGCATGGAGATGCGCCGGAGCGGCGGGATGTGGCAGACCGGCGCGTGCCGTACCGGCATCCGCAACCGAAGGAGTCGCCGCCCGAACTGGTGATTGCGCACGCCATTCCCGAGGACGAGCGCCTGTGGGTGCCGCAGCAGGACAATGTCTGGTTCCGACCGCTCTGCCTTGCGGCCTCGCGCGGCTATTGGGTGAACCTGCTGCGGGTGCGCCGGGCCGGAGTGCTGTCGCGCCATCGCCATCCGCAACCCGTGCATGGCTTCGTGCTGAAGGGAAGCTGGCGCTATCTGGAACACCACTGGACCGCCACCGAAGGCAGCTACGTCTATGAGGCCCCGGGCGAGACGCACACCCTGGTGGTCGACAGCGACGTAACGGAGATGATTACGCTGTTCCAGGTCAACGGCGCCATGATCTATGTCGATCCGGACGGCGGCGTGCTCGGCTATGAGGACGTGTTCACCAAGATCGACCTGTGCAAGCGCCATTACGCCGAGGCTGGTCTCGGCGAGGGGTTCGTCGATCAATTCATCCGCTGAGGGAGCGGCGCCACCAAGCCGGCCGAAGGGTCGGAAATCATCCGGCCGCGGCACGTCAGCGGCGAGGGCGGCCGGCCTGCTGCTGGCGGGCCTGGTCGCTGGCCAATCGTATGCCGTCGGCGTGTCCGCGCGCGAGGTCTGCCGCTTTGCCGGAACCACGGATCCCGCGGGGCGCGTCGCGGTCGTGACCAATGTGGCCGCGGCGGATGACGTCACGACGGTGGATGTCGCAGTGACGTTCGAGGCGCCAGCGGTCCTTTGGTTCCGCATTCACTATCTGGTCGAAGAGGTCAGCACCTGGCGGGCGGGAGAGTTGGAGAGCGTGGCGGTAAACAACCGCTATCTTGTCGGCAATCACATCGTTCGGCAGCAATGGGACGATTTTCGGCGCGGCCCGGATGGTCTGCGAGCGCGCCGGGCGCAGGGCAAGACGTTTTCCGATTTCCGCCGCCGCCACCCCGGCTTCGCTCGGCATTGGAATCCCGCGACGTTCGGCTCGCCGTGGCTTCGCGACTACGAGTTTGCGTCGCCGGAGCGCCGCCGCGATCTCGATCTCCGCTCGCCGCTTCCGTCGGGGCTGCGTTCCCCGCTCTCCTTGGCCTTCTACTGGGTCAGATGGCTGCCGCGCGGCGGCCAGGATGTGCCGGTGTTCCTGCCTGGCTTCAAGGCAGATCGGCTCGTCGAACTGCCGATAGTCGCCGCCTCCTGGGCTGGCGGAATGCTGTGGCGGGCGCCCTTGCGCTACTCCGCGCTGAGGCGGCGGCCGGTTTCCACGGCCACCGCCTGGACCTCCTCCGACGGGCACCTGCTGCAACTCGCGTTTGATCTGCACGGGTCGCGTGGCACGGCGCGCGGCCTGATCCGGCAGGTAGGGTGCCAGGGAGTTCCCGTGCCGCCGGACGACGGGAGGCCGTGAATCCGGACGAGCGCGGATCGGCGCTTGCATCGTATCCACGATCGGCGCCACGCTGCCGATCGCGGAGCCGGAGGCTTCGCGGGACTAGGGTGAACAGCAGACAGGGGAGAGCGCCACATGATCCGTGTCCTGGCCGCGACTGTTCTTCTGACCGTCGCCGGCTCGCCGTGTTTCGCCTGCGACTGGACCCATACCACCGCCGTGGAGGGGCAATCGACGACCGCCGCCGCACAGCCGGCCGCACCTGCGACCTGCCCCACCTGCGTAGCCCCCGACCACGCCGCAGCGCCGCCGGCTTTGCCGACGCAGCAGAAGCCGTCCTGAGAGGCGGCCGCAGACGGATTTTCTGCCGCGGACCAGGCGGTTGGCCTCGCGGCAGGATCGGGCTTGCGGTCCGCAACCGGCCTGACGACCGACGGGACAGGCCGTTGGCGATGAGGCAGCAGGCGGGAAGCATGTCCGGCCGCGGGAGGGGTCCCGCCGCGCTGGTGGCCGTCCTGTTTCTTCTGCTCCGCCCGGCGTTTGCGGAGGCACCGAGCCGGGTGGTGCCGTCGCACGACGTCCAGGTCGTATACCGGGTCAGCGGCGCCGCGTCGGATGTCATTCCCGCGTTGGTCGCGTCCGACGGGCAGCCTGCGGTGCTCCGGATGGCCTGGGACGCCAGCGGGCGGCGGCTCCGCGTGGCGGCGGAGGGGCGGCCTGAAATAGCCATCGTGGACCTGTCCAGGCACCGCGCGGACATCTTGGACCCGCCGTTGCACGCGGCATTGCGTCTGCCGATGCGCGCCACGGACGTGGAGGCGCTTACCTTATCCCGGGCGCGCTTCGTCCGCCGCGGCCGCAGCGGGGTGGTGGGCTATGCCTGCACGGTCTGGGCAGTGCGGGCGGCTCGCGGTTCGGGCACCGTGTGCATGACGGACGATGGCGTGGCGCTGCGCGGCGAAGGCGACGTGGATGGCCGCCACGGCGGCTTCGAGGCCGTCAGCGTCGCCTATGGGCTCCAACCCGCCGCGTTGTTCGCGATTCCGCCTGGCTACAGCCGTCTCGAACTGCCGCGCCTGGGCTTGCGAACTGACACTCGATAGTGCGCGTCCGCAGGTTCTGCTTTCGGCCCGACATTCCCAAAGGGCTGGCGGAGAGGGTGGGATTCGAACCCACGGTACGCTTGCACGCACAACGGTTTTCGAGACCGTCCCGATCGACCACTCTGGCACCTCTCCGGCGCGGTCGCGGCGTTATACGGAGCGGCCCGGCGGCGCGCAACGCCCACTCCGCCGCCAGATGGTTGACTCCGGCCGGCCCCGGCGGCATACACCGGCCCTTCGTGGCGGCCGGGAGACGGGCCGCCCTTTTGCGCATGGCCGCGGGCCGCCGCCGCCGAACCAGGACTGGCCACGATGTTCGCAGTGATCCGCACCGGCGGGAAACAGTATCGCGTCATGCCCAACGATGTGCTGAAGGTGGAGAAGCTGGAGGCCGAGCCCGGCAGCACCATCACCTTCACCGATGTGCTCGCGGTCGGCGGTAAGGCCGGCCTGACGGTGGGCGCCCCCACCGTGGCCGGCGCCACCGTGACCGCGACTGTGGTGGCGCAGGACCGGCTGGACACCGTCATCATCTTCAAGAAGCGCCGGCGGCAGAACAGCCGCCGCCGCAACGGCCACCGCCAGCGCGTCACCGTGCTGCGCGTGGCCGAGATCAACGCCGCCTGAACCGGGATTTTTCGAAATGGCACACAAGAAGGCAGGCGGCTCGTCACGCAACGGCCGCGATACCGAGGGCCGGCGCCTCGGGGTCAAGAAATATGGCGGCGAGCATGTGCTGGCCGGCAACATCATCATCCGTCAGCGCGGGACGAAGGTGAAGCCAGGGCAGAATGTCGGCCTGGGCCGCGACCACACGATTTTTGCGCTGATTGAAGGCCACGTGAAATTCGAGCATCGCGCCGAAGGCCGCGTGCAGGTGTCGGTGGCCAAGCTGCCGGCCGCCGCCGAATAGCCGCGTCCGATCGCTGCCCAGTTTCGCGGGGCCAGTTTCGCGGGGCCAGTCTCGCGGGGGTCGGCGCATAGCCGGCCCCCGTTCTCGTTTGGACCACCGCTTTTGACCTTGCCGCCATGAAGTTCCTCGACCAAGCCAAGATCTACTGCCGCTCGGGAGACGGCGGCGACGGCGTGGTGGCGTTCCGGCGCGAGCGGTTCATCGAGTTCGGCGGCCCGGACGGCGGCGACGGCGGCCGCGGCGGGCACGTGATCTTCGTCGCCGCGCAGAACCTGAACACCCTGATAGACTTCCGCTACACCCAGCATTTCCGCGCCCCAAAGGGCGGCAACGGCTCCGGCGCCGACCGCACCGGGGCGGGAGCGCGCGACGTGGTGATCGCGGTCCCCATCGGGACGCAAATCTTCGACGACGACCGCGAGACGCTGCTGGCCGACCTGGACACGCCCGGCAAGCGCGTGACCTTGCTGCGCGGCGGCGACGGCGGCTTCGGCAACAGCCATTTCAAAAGCAGCACCAACCGCGCGCCGCGCCGCGCGACCAAGGGGTTTCCGGGCGAGGAACGCTGGATCTGGCTGCGGCTGAAGCTGATCGCCGATGCCGGGATCGTGGGGCTGCCCAATGCCGGCAAGAGCACGTTCCTGTCGGTGGTCTCGGCGGCGCGGCCAAAGGTCGCCGATTATCCGTTCACCACTTTGCACCCGCAACTCGGCGTGGTGCGACTGTCCGACACGCAGGATTTCGTGCTGGCTGACATCCCCGGCCTGATCGAGGGCGCGCATGAGGGCGCAGGGCTGGGCGACCGCTTCCTCGGCCACGTCGAACGTTGTGCGGTGCTGCTGCATCTGGTCGACGGCGCGGCCGGTGACGTGGTGGCCGCGTGGCGGACGGTGCGCGCGGAACTGGCCGAGTACGGCGGCGGCCTGGCGGCCAAGCCGGAGGTGCTGGCGCTGAACAAGGCCGATGCGATGTCGGCGCGCGAAGCCTCGGCGCGCCGGGCGGCGCTGGCCAGGGCGTCGGGGCAGGAGGTCCATCTGCTCTCCGCCGTGACTGGCCAGGGCGTGCCGGAGCTACTGCGCGTGCTGTGGCCGATGGTGGCCGAGGCGCGGGCGGCGCGGGCCGCCATCGCCGCATGATCCCCACGCTGGCTGCCGCGCGGCGGCTGGTGGTCAAGGTCGGCAGCGCGCTGGTGGTCGACGCCGCCGCATCTGCGCCGCGCACCGCCTGGCTCGCGGGCGTCGCCGAGGATATCGCGGCGCTGCGGGCGCGCGGGACGGAGGTGATCGTGGTCAGCTCCGGCGCCATCGCGCTGGCGCGCCGCGCGCTCGGCATGACCGGCGCGCGGCTGCGGCTGGAGGAGAAGCAGGCGGCGGCCGCGGTGGGCCAGATCCGCTTGGCGCAGGCCTGGTCCGAGGCCCTGTCCGCGCAAGGCGTCACTGCGGCGCAGTTGCTGCTGACCCTGGGCGACACCGAGGACCGCCGACGCTACCTGAACGCGCGGGCGACGCTGGAGACGCTGCTGCGGCTTGGCTGCGTGCCGGTCATCAACGAGAACGACACGGTTGCCACCACGGAAATCCGCTTCGGCGACAACGACCGCCTGGCCGCGCGCGTGGCCGAGATGGTGCGGGCCGATCAGCTTGTGCTGCTGAGCGACATCGACGGGCTGTACACCGCCGATCCCAAGCGCGATTCCAGGGCCGCGCATGTGCCCGTGGTCGCGGCGCTGACCGCCGAGATCGAGGCGATGGGCGGTGAACCGCAGCCCGGCTATTCCTCGGGCGGGATGCGCACCAAGCTGGCCGCCGCCCGCATCGCCACCGGCGGCGGGGTGGCGATGGCGATCGCGCTCGGCCATGCCGCCCACCCGCTGCGCGCGCTGGCCGACGGCGGCCGTTGCACCTGGTTCCTGCCCGCGCCGGAAGGCACCAGCGCGCGCAAACGCTGGATTCTCGGCACGCTGCATCCGCAAGGGCGGCTAGAGGTCGATGCGGGGGCCGCGCGGGCGCTGCTGGCGGGAAAATCGCTGCTGCCGGCCGGGGTGCGCGCCGTGGAGGGCGCCTTCGAGCGCGGCGACGCCGTCGACGTGCGCGGCCCCGACGGCACGCCCCTGGCACGCGGTCTCTCGGCCTATGGCGCGCAGGACGCGGCGCGCATCGCCGGCCAGCGCAGTGCGGCGATCGAGGCGGTCCTGGGCTGGCGCGGGCGCGACGAGATGATCCATCGCGACGACCTGGTGCTGTTGCCCGGGGCGTGACGCTGGCAGCCGGCCCGGCGTAACCTCGTGGCGCGCGCGCCGAACACGTCCACGCCGCCGCGCCGTCCGGGCGGCGGCTCCAGCAACGGAGATCGCCCCATGAATGGTCCCGCCAGAAGGCTCGCCTTCGGTTTCGGGTTGTGTCTTGCGGTGGGCGCGGCCGCGCCGGCCCGGGCCGGCAGCGAGGCGCCGTTCACGCAATCGGCTTTCGCGGCTTCGCAACAGGCCGGCCAGCCCATCGTGGTGCATATCGAGGCGTCGTGGTGCCCCACCTGCGCGCGCCAGCGGCCGATCCTCGCCGCCCTCGCCGCCGATCCGAAATATCACGACCTGGTCGTGTACAACGTCGACTTCGACCACCAGAAGAACGTGGTGCGCGCCTTCGGGGCACGGATGCAGAGCACCATCATCGCCTTCCACGGCAAGGCCGAGGAAGGCCGTTCGGTCGGCGACACCAGCGCCGCCTCGATTACCGCTCTGGTTGGCAAAACCGCCGGCTGATCCGATGCCGGTCGGGATCGGCGGTCTCGGCTTCGGCTTCGTCGCGGGCGTGCTGTCGACCCTGTCGCCCTGCGTGCTGCCGCTGCTGCCGCTGGTGCTGGCCGGGGCCGCCTCGGCGCATCGCTGGGGCATCGCCGCACTGGTTTCGGGTTTGGTGCTGTCCTTTGTCGCCATCGGCCTGTTCGTGGCGACCGTGGGATTCTCGCTGGGCCTGACCGGGGATCTGTTCCGCGGCGTCTCCGCCGTGTTGCTGGCGCTGCTCGGCATCACCCTGCTCAGCGGCGCGCTGCAAGGCCGCTTCGCGGTGGCGATGGCCGGCATCGAGAATACCGGCAGCCGCCTCGCGGGGCGCTTGTCGATGTCCGGGTTGCACGGCCAGTTCCTCGTGGGGGTGCTGCTGGGGGCGATCTGGAGCCCCTGCGTCGGCCCCACGCTGGGGGCCGCGTCAGTACCTGGCGGCACAGGGCCGGGATCTGGGCCAGGTGGCGGCTGTGATGGCGGCGTTCGCGCTCGGTTCGGCGCTGCCGCTGCTGGCAATCGGCGCGGTCTCGCGCGCCACGCTGCGACGCTGGCGGGGCCGGATGCTTGGCACCGGCAGGATCGGCAGGCAAGTGCTGGGTGCCGCGGTGCTGGTGGTGGCGCTGGCCATCCTGACCGGGGCCGACCATAAGATCGAGGCAGGCCTGGTCGCCGGCTCGCCGGCATGGCTGACGCAACTGACCACGCGATTCTGAGACGCGGCTTCGGGGAAGGGATCGTCATGTCTGGCTTTGACCGTCGGTTTGGCGCGCGCGTGATGCTATGCGCGTCGCTAGGGGCGGCCTGCGTGGCCGGCGCGGCCTGCGGGGCGCGGGCGGCCGAGCACCTGAGCGCCGATCAGGTCCGCGCCGCGGTGGCCGCGGCGACGGCCGGCCACGTCGATCTGTCGGGCAAGAACCTGGCGGGCGACGACCTGAGCGGCCTGGATCTGAGCGGTGCGAGGCTGGTCGGGACCGACCTGTCGGGGGCGAACCTGCACGGCGTGAAACTGGTGGGCGCCGACCTCGTCGGGGCCGATCTGCGCCACGCCGACCTGACCTTCGCGTGGTTCATCCGCGCCGATTTTTCGCACGCCGATTTGCGGGGTGCGACGTTGCAGACCGTCGTGACTTCGACCGGCATGGACAACACCCCCGAGCAGGCGGCGCGTTTCGTGGGTGCGGATTCTGTCGGGCGCCAGCGTCACCGTGCATTTCAGCTTCTACGACATGCGCGGCGTCAATTTTTCACGCGCGCACATGACGGTGGTGATGGCCAATCAGTCGATGGGTCTGCTGCGCACCGAGTTCATCGGCAGCAACCTCGATGGCGCCGATTTCGACGGCGCGGGGCTGGGGCATGTGACATTTCGTTTTGCGAAGTTGCGCGGCGCCAGCTTTCGGGGAGCCGACTTGAGCGACGCGGACTTTACCGGCGCCTATCTGGATGGCGCGGATTTTACCGGAGCAAAGATGGCACGCGCCAATTTTGAGAGCGCGGAGCTGACCGACGTGAAGGGCCTGAGCCGGTCGCGGTGATTGCCCATCATCGGGCGCGGCCCTCTGCCCGCGCTCCGTCTCGTCGTCGACGCTACATCACCGCTCCGATCTGCCAAGGCGCGAACTCCGACGCGCCGAAATCGAACTGCTCGCTTTTCGTCCGCTCGCCGGATGCCACCCGCAGCATCAGCTCGAAAATCCGCGCGCCGCACGCCTGCACCGTCTCGTCGCCGTCCAGGATGGTGCCGCAGTTCACGTCCATGTCGTCTTCCATCCGTCGATACATCGGCGAGTTGGTCGCGAGCTTGATCGACGGCGCCGGCTTGCAGCCGAACACGCTGCCGCGCCCGGTGGTGAAGCACACCAGGTTCGCACCCCCCGCCACCTGTCCGGTCGCGGCCACCGGGTCGTGCCCGGGCGTGTCCATGAACACGAACCCTTTCTTCGTCACCTGCTCGGCGTAGCGCACCACATCGACCAGATTCGTGCTGCCGCATTTGGCCATCGCACCGAGCGACTTTTCCAGAATGGTGGTCAGCCCGCCGGCCTTGTTGCCGGGCGAGGGGTTGGCGTTCATCTCCGCGCCCTCGCGCTTGGTGTACTCCTCCCACCAGCGCATCAGCGAAACCAGCTTCTCGCCTACCTCCCGCGACACCGCGCGGCGGGTCAGCAAATGTTCCGCTCCATACGTCTCGGGAGTCTCGGACAGGATCACCGTGCCGCCGTTGCGCACCAGCAGGTCGCTTGCCGCCCCCAGCGCCGGGTTCGCCGACACGCCGGAATAGCCGTCCGAGCCGCCGCATTGCAGCGCCACCGTCAGCTCGCTGGCCGGCGCCGTCTCGCGCGCGACCCGGTTCGCCTCGGCCAGTTGCTCGCGCACGAAGCCCACCGCCGCGGCGACCGTCTTGCGGCTGCCGCCCATCTCCTGGATCTCCATTGCCCGCAGCCGGCCGGCCAGCTTCTGCTCCTGCAACAATCCGCCGATCTGGTTTACCTCGCAGCCCAGGCCCAGCATCACCACCGCCGCAAAATTGACGTGCCGGGCATAGCCGCCGATGGTCCGGCGCAGCAATTCGAGCGGCTCGCCCGCGGTCATGCCGCAGCCGGTCTTGTGGGTCAGCGCCACCACGCCGTCGACGTTCGGGTAGTCGGCCAGCGGGTTCTCGCCGGTCATCAGGTTGCGCCGGAACGCGTCGGCCACCACGCTCGCGACATGCGCGCTGCAATTCACCGTGGTCAGGATGCCGATATAGTTGCGCGTCGCCACCCGTCCGTCCGGCCGGCGGATGCCCTGAAAGGTCGCCGGCGGGTCGATCATCGCGGTCGGCTTGGCGTCGGCGCTCCAGGCATAATCCTTGGCGAAATCGCCCATGCCGCAATTCTGCACATGGACATGCTCGCCGGCGGCGATGGGTGCGGTGGCGAAGCCGATGATCTGGCCGTAGCGGCGGATCGGCTCGCCCACGGCGTGCGGCCGCACCGCGACCTTGTGCCCGGCCGGCACGCGCCCGGAGGTGATGACTCCGCCCTCAACCGGCGTGCCCGGCAGCAAGGTCGCCCGGGCGATCACCACGCCATCATCGGGATGCAGACGGATCACCAAGGGCGGGGTCATGGCGTTCAACTCCTGGCGCTCTCGCGCCTTACCTGCGCCACCGTCGCCCTGGCGGCGCTGCTGATGAGATTGCTGTCGCTGGATATGGTGACGAGGCGGAACCCCATCGCGATGCCGCGCACCGCGTAATCAGCGGTGCCGCAATGCAGGCAGGGCATCAGGCCGCGCCGGGTTGCAGCGGCCACCACCCGATCCAGGATCGCCAGCATCTCCGGCTCCTCGCGGTCCAGCTTCGGCACCAAGCCGTGCGAGTAGCCAAGATCGGACGGCCCGATATACACCCCCGCGATGCCCGGCACGTCGAGAATCGCCTCCAGGTTGGCCACCGCCTCGCGCGTCTCGATCATCGGCAGCGCCAGGCATTCCTCGTTGGCGGTCTGCTGGTAGCGGCCCGGCTCGCCGTACAGCGCCATGCGGACTGGCCCGTTGCTGCGTGTGCCGTCCGGCGGATACTTGACCGCCGAGACGAAGGCGCGGGCCTGCTCGACCGTGTTGACCATCGGGCAGATCACGCCATAGGCGCCGGCGTCCAGCACCTTGCCGATGATCCCGGGCTCGTTCCACGGCACGCGCACCATCGGCGTGACCGGCTCGCCCTTCATGGCTTGCAGGCAGGCCACCATCGAGAGGTAGTCCTGCACGCCATGCTGCAAGTCGACGGTCAGCGAGTCCCAGCCGCTGCGCGCCATCACCTCGGCCGAGAAGCCGGACGGGATCGCCAGCCAGCCGTTGATCGCGACCTTGCCCTCGGACCAGATCTGCCTGAGTTTGTTGGTCATGCACCCTCCAGCGAACGACGGTGACGCTAGGCGCGGCACCCCGGCGGGTCAACGCGACAGGACCGCATGACCGAACTCAGCTCGGCACTTATCTCCACGCTTCGGGATTTCCTGGGCGACCGCCTGACCACGGGCGAGGCGGTGCGCTCGCACCACGCGCGCGGCCAGGACGCCCATCCCGCCGTGCTGCCGGACGCGGTGGCGTTCGTCGAAACGACCGAGGAGGCGGCGCGCCTGCTCGCCCTGTGCCACGAGCATCGCGTGCCGGTGGTGCCGTTCGGGACCGGCACCTCGCTGGAGGGGCATGTGACCCCGGTGCATGGCGGGATCAGCCTGGATCTGTCGCGCATGACAGCGGTGCTGGAGGTCAACGCCGCCGACATGGACTGCCGGGTGCAGGCGGGCGTCACGCACCGCAGCCTGAACACGCATCTGCGCGACACCGGCCTGTTCTTCCCGGTCGATCCGGGTGCGGACGCCAGCCTGGGCGGGATGTGCGCCACGCGCGCCAGCGGCACCAACGCGGTACGTTACGGCACCATGCGCGAGAACGTGCTGGGGCTGACGGTGGCGCTGGCCGATGGACGGGTGATTCGCACCGGCGGGCGGGTGCGCAAGCAGGCGACCGGATACGACCTGACGCGCCTGTTCATCGGCTCAGAGGGCACGCTGGGGGTCATCACGGAAATCGGCCTGCGCCTGCACCCGATCGCCGAGGCGATCAGCGCCGCCGTGGTGCAGTTTTCGACCCTGCAAGCGGCGGTGGAGACGGTGCAGGATGTGCTGGCGGCGGCGATCCCGGTGGCGCGGATCGAGCTGCTGGACGAGGTGCAGATGGCCGCCTGCATCGCCTACTCGAAGCTGCCCTCCTCGGGGTCCGACGGATTTGCGGCCCTGCCGACGCTGTTCCTGGAGTTTCATGGCAGCCCGGCCTCCGTCGCCGAGCAGGCCGAGATGGCCGAGGCGCTGGCGGCCGAGCATGGCGGCTCGGCGTTTCGCTGGGCCACCGATCCGACCGAGCGCGCGGCACTGTGGCGGGCGCGCCACGATGCGTACTGGGCCGCGCTGGCCTGGCGCCCGGGGCACCAGGGCATCGCCACCGACGCGATCGTGCCGATTTCGCGCCTCGCCGAAGCTATTTTGGGCGCGCAGGAGGACATCGCCGCCTCGGGCCTGGCCGCGCCGATCGTGGGCCATGTCGGCGACGGCAATTTCCACACTGTGATCCTGGTGCCGCCGGAGCCGGACGGCATGGAGCGGGCCTGGGCGCTGGATCGCAGGATCGTCGCCCGCGCGCTGGCGCTGGGCGGCTCGTGCAGCGGCGAGCACGGCGTCGGCCTCGGCAAGCGGGAGTTCCTGGAGGCCGAGCACGGAGCGGAGGCGCTGGCGGTCATGCGCTCGCTCAAGACGACGCTTGATCCGCGCGGCATCCTCAATCCAGGAAAGATGTTCGTCGAACCCCGCGACACGGCGTGAGCTTGCGCTTTGTAGCATGACCGGCGGTAATGCCGCGCGCGTAGAGGCTCTCGAAATTGCAATCGCATGGCCGCTGATCCTCCTACCCAGGTCCAGGCCCCGGCCTTCCTGCCGCTGCCGCGGGCCCTGATCCTGGCCGCCGGCGTGGGGCGCCGGCTCGGCGAGGCCGACGCATCGGGACAGCATTTGCCCAAGGCGCTGCTGCGGTTCGGCGGCCGCAGCCTGGTACGGCGTCACCTCGATATCCTGCGCGCCTGCGGCGTGCGCGACGTCACCCTGGTCGTGGGCTACGGCGAGGACGCCATGCGCGAGGAACTGGACGCGCTTGCGGGCGAGCGGCCGTTCGTGGTGGTCAATCCCGATTTCCGCCTGGGCAGCGTGGTGTCGCTGCATGTGGGCCGCGAGGTGCTGCACGGCGGCGCGGCGGTGCTCCTGATGGATGCGGACGTGCTGTACGACGCGCGGCTGATGGCGCGGTTGCTGGGCAGCGCCTGGCCGAACTGCCTGTTGCTCGACCGCGAGATCGAGCCTGGCGACGAGCCGGTCAAGCTCTGCGTCTCGGGCGGCCGCATCGTGGACTTCCACAAGCGCCCGCGCGTCGCGCACGAGTGGCACGGGGAGTCCGTGGGGTTCTTCCGCCTCGCCCCCGATGCGGCGGCGGAACTCGCCGGCCGCGCGGAGGTCTATGTGACCTCCGGGCGAACCGGCATGGAATACGAGGAGCCGATCAGGGACATGATTCTCGCAAGCCCACCGGGGCGCTTCGGCTTCGAGGACATCAGCGGCCTGCCCTGGACCGAGATCGACTTTCCCGAGGATGTCGAGAAGGCGCGAGTGCTGCTGCCGGAGCTGACCGGATGAGCGCCGCTGCCGTGGCCGCGCCCGACGGGCCGACGGCTGAGCAGCGCGCCGCGATGGCGCGCGACGGTTTCCTGCTGGTGCCCGACTTTTTCGCCGCCGCCGAGATCGCGCGGATACGCCATTGGGTCGAGGAGCTGTCGGCGGCTCCGGAAGCGCCCGGCCGCCATTGGGTCTACCGCGAGGACAGCACGGCCGAGCCCGGCGCGCGGGTGATCCAGCGGATCGAGAATTTTTGTCATATGCACGCCGGCTTCGACCGGCTGATCCGCGACGGCCGGCTGGCCGGTTGGACGGCGGCACTGATGGGCGGCCCGGTCGTACTGTTCAAGGAAAAGATCAACTTCAAGATGCCGGGGGGCGCCGGCTTCAAGGCGCATCAGGACCAGCAAGCGGGTTGGAGCCGCTATGCGCCGCTGTTCGTCACCGCCCTGGTCGCGGTCGATCCCGCGACGGTCGCCAATGGCTGCCTGGAGCTGGTCGCCGGTCGGCACCGCGCGGGGCTGATCGGCGAGGAGTGGCAGCCGCTGGATGAGGCGGGGCTGGAGCTGCGGCCGGTGCCCACGGCCCCGGGCGACGTGGTGTTCTTCGACTCCTTCGTGCCGCACGCCTCCAAACCCAACCAGACCAGCCTGCCGCGACGATTGTTGTACCTGACCTACAATCTCGCCGCGCACGGCGACCACCGCCACCGCTACCACGCCGACAAGCACGCGGCGTTCCCGCCGGACATCGAGCGGGATAGCTCGAAAACCTATGTCTTTCGCGTCTGAGCGGCGAGATGGGAGAGCCTGCTTGAGCCACGATACCCTCGTCCACCGCATCATCCGTCCGGCGGTGCGGATGCTGGCCGCGACGCCGGTCACGCCCGATCACCTGACCGCGCTGCGCTTCGCCACCGGCCTGGCGGCGGCGGCGGCGTTCGCGCGGGGCGGCCAGGGCTGGGTTGCGATCGGCGCGGCGGCGTTCCTGCTCTCGGCCCTGCTCGACCGCGCCGATGGCGAGCTGGCGCGTCAGACGCGCCGGTTCAGCCAGCATGGCCATCGCTACGACCTGCTGGCGGATTGGAGCGCCGGCGCCATGACGTTCCTCGGCCTCGGCGTGGGCGCGCGCGGCGGACCGCTCGGGCTTGCGGCGCCGACGCTGGGCCTGCTGGCCGCGGCCGGGTCCAGCGTGCTGTTCTGGGCGCTCTCCGCCTGGGCCGAGCGAAGGCCGCCGCGCGACGCCGCCGGAAACGCGCGGGCGCTGCTGGACCCCGACGACGCGATGCTTGCCATTCCGCTGCTGCTATGGAGCTTCGGCCCGGCCGCCGTCCTGCTTCCGGCCGGCATCCTGACGCCGCTGCTGGCGCTGTGGATGATCCGGCGCCTGCGAATGCCGGTGCCGCTCGGAGTGGGAGACCGTCCGGACTCTGTCAGTCGCTCGTGGCTGGCGCCTCCTCGCGAGACAGGCCTGCCCCTCGATCGGTGATCTGATCGGCGAGGCGGTGCCAGGAAAAGCCGCGACCCGGCCCCGCCTATTTGCCGGGTCGCGGCCCGCGCGGACGCGTGCTAGACGCTCCCTTGAAACGTTTCGCCCGCCTTTGGCGGCGGGTGGCGTCCGACCCGAGGTGCTAATGCGCGTTCGCCTTGCCGCAGCGGTCCTTGCCATCGTCGCGTGGTCGACCTTCGCGGCTTCTCCCGCCAGCGCCCAATTCGGTCCCGCCGGCCCGCCCGCGGTCGGCACTGTGCAGGCGGTGCGCAAGCCGATCATCGACAGCAACGAGTTCGTCGGCCGCGTGCAGGCGGTCAGCCGGGTCGACCTGGTGGCCCGCGTCACCGCCTTCCTCGACCAGCGGCTGTTCGCCGAAGGCGCCGAGGTGGCCAAGGGCGCGCTGCTGTACCGGCTGGAGCGCGGCCCGTTCGAGGCCGACGTGCAGGCCAAGACCGCGGCGGTGGCCCAGCAGCAGGCGCTGCTGCGCAACGCCACCATCACCCTCGGCCGCGCGCAGTCGCTGCTGAACACGCCGGCCGGCCAGCGGTCCACGGTCGACGATGCGTTGGCCCAGCAGGCCAGCCAGGCCGCACAGGTCGCCTCGGCGCAGGCGCAGTTGCGCGCCTCGCAGATCAACTTGAACTACACAGAGATCCACGCCCCGGTCGCCGGGAAGATCACCCGCACCAACGTCACCGAAGGCAACGTGGTCAGCCCCACCAGCGGCACGCTGGCCACCATCGTCAGCCAGGATCCGATGTATGTGCTGTTCCCGGTCTCGGTGCGCACCGCCATCGACCTGCGGGCGCGCTACGCCGACAAGGGCGGCTTGCAGGCCGTCACGGTGAAGCTGCGGCTGCCCGACGGCGTGCTGTACAGCCAGATCGGCAAGCTCGACTATGTCGATCCGACCGTCTCGGCGAACACCGACACGCTGAATTTTCGCGCGGTGATGCCGAATCCGCTGCTCCCCGGCGCGAAGCTGGGCGATGTCGGCAACCGCGCCCTGGTCGATGGCGAGTTCGTCACCGCGATCGTCGAGGCCGTCGAGCCGATCCTGGCGCTGGAGATCCCGCGCGCCGCGGTGCTGGAGGACCAGCAGGGCAGCTATGTGTTCGTGGTCGCGCCCGGCAACAAGGCCGAGCAGCGGCGCGTCACGCTGGGCCAATCGACGCCGAGCATGGCGGTGGTCACGGCGGGGCTGCGCGAGGGCGAGACGGTGATCGCCGAAGGGCTGCAACGGGTGCGGCCGGGGCTGGTCGTCGCGCCGTCCCCGGCGCCCCAGCCGCCCGCGGCGCCGCCTCCTGGCACGCCCACGACCGGCACCTCGTCGAAGAGCTGATCCGATGATCTCCGGCGTCTTCGTCGACCGGCCACGGCTGGCCATCGTCATTGCCATCGTCATCACCCTGGCCGGGCTGATCGCGATCACCCGCATCCCGGTGGCGCAATTCCCCGACATCGTGCCGCCGCAGGTCAGCGTCAGCGCGACCTATCCGGGCGCCTCGGCCGCGGTGGTCGAGCAGACCGTCGCGCAGCCGCTCGAGGCGCAGGTCAACGGCGCGGACAAGATGCTGTACATGAGCAGCACCAGCGCCAATGACGGCACCTATGGGCTGACCGTCAGCTTCGCGCTCGGCACCGATCCGGACATCGACACGGTCAACGTCAACAACCGCGTGCAGGCCGCGCTGTCGCGGCTGCCGGCCGAGGTGCAGCACAGCGGCATCACCGTGCAGAAGAAGAGCTCGGCGATCCTGGAGTTCCTGCAGTTCTACAGCGAGGGCAACAGGCAGGATCCGCTGTTCATCAGCAACTACGTCACCATCAACGTGCTCGACGCGCTGAGCCGGGTTCCCGGCGTGGGACAGGCGTTCCTGTTCGGCGCGCTGAACTATTCCATGCGCATCTGGTTTCGCACCGACCGGCTGATCGAGCTCGGCCTCAGCCCGTCGGACGTGATCGCGGCAATCCAGGCGCAGAACGTGCAGGCCGCGATCGGGCGCGTCGGCGCGCGCCCGACCAGCAACGACACGCAGTTCCAGATCAACTTGCAGACCAAGGGCCGTCTGACGACGCCGGCCGAATTCGGCGACATCGTGCTGCGCGCCAACCCCGACGGCTCGATGCTGCGGGTGCGCGACGTGGCCCGTGTCGAGCTCGGCGCGCAGAACATGGACAGCCTCAGCCGGCTCGACGGCAATCCCGCCGTGTCGATCGGCATCTATCTCGCCCCCGGCGCCAACGCCGTGCAGACCTCGGCGCGCGTGCAAGCGACCCTCGACAGGCTGGCGCCGCGCTTTCCCGAGGGCTTGCACGCAAAAGTGTTCTACGACAGCAGCACGTTCGTCTCCGACACCATCCGCGAGGTGCTGATTACACTGGGCGAGGCGTTCGTCCTGGTGGTGATCGTGGTGTTCCTGTTCCTGGGAAACCTGCGCGCCACCATCATCCCGACCGTTGTGGTGCCGGTGGCCCTGATCGGCACCTTCGCGGGGCTGCTGGCCGCCGGGTTTTCGGCCAATACCGTCACCTTGCTGGCGATGGTGATGGCCATCGGCATCGTCGTCGACGACGCGATCGTGGTGGTCGAGAACGTCGAGCGCGTGCTGGAGGAGGAGCCGGACCTGCCGCGCCGCGACGCGGTGAAAAAGGCGATGTCGCAGATCACCGCGCCGATCATCGCCATCACCTTGGTGCTGCTGTCGGTGTTCGTGCCGATCGCCTTCATCCCGGGCCTGCAAGGCAGCCTGTTCCGGCAGTTCGCGATCACCATCATCATCGCCATGCTGATTTCCGCGCTGAACGCGCTGACCTTGAGCCCGGCGCTGTGCGGCGTGGTGCTGCGCCGCCGCCACGGCCAGCGGCGCGGGGTGATGGGAAGCGTGATGCGCGGCATCGACCACACCCGCGACGGCTACGCCGCGGCTGTGCGCCGGCTGGTGCGCCGGTTCGTGCCGCTGCTCGGCGTGCTCGTCGTGATCGGCTGCGCGGTCGGGATCTACGGCGTCTCGGCGATCACGCCCACCGGCTTCCTGCCCGACGAGGACCAGGGCGCGTTCTTCATCGCCGTGCAGTTGCCCGACGCCGCTTCGGTCAACCGCACGCTGGAGGTGACGAAGAAGGTCGAGGCCATCCTGCACCAGAACCCTGCCATCCAGAGCGTGCTGTCGATCGTCGGCTTCTCGCTGCTCGACGGCGGCAACCAGTCCAACAGCGCCTTCCTCGTGGCGCGCATGAAGCCGTTCGCCGACCGCGTGGGCGTGGCCAATAGCGTGCAGACGGCGGTCGGCCGGGTGTTCGGAGGCGCCCGCGCGATCCGCTCGGCCAATGTCATCGCCTTCAACCTGCCGCCGATCATCGGCCTGTCCACCGGCGGCGGCTTCGAGTACCAGATGCAGGCGCTGGAGGGGCAGAGTCCGGTGGCCATGCAGGCGCCGCTGCTGGCGATGGAAGTGGCGGCCAACCGCGATCCGCGACTGAGCCAGGTGTTCTCCACCTTCACGGCCACCAATCCGTCGATCTATCTCGACATCGACCGCGACAAGGCGCAGGCGCTGGGCCTGTCCATCAGTGACATCTTCACCGACCTGCAGGCGACGCTGGGCGGCATCTACGTAAACGACTTCAACCTGTATGGCCGCACCTGGCAGGTGCAGGTCGAGGGCGACGCGCCGGACCGCTCGGACGTGCGCGACATCTTCAAGATATACATTCGCAACAAGATGGGCACCGAGGTGCCGCTGGCCTCGATCGCCAGCGCCCGCATCGTGCTGGGGCCGCAGACCATCTCCCGCTACGACAACTATCGGTCGATCGACATTCGCGGCGCGCCGGCTCCCGGGGCCTCCTCGGGCGCGGCACTGGCCGCGATGGCGCAGATCTCGGCCAAGACGCTGCCGCCGGGCTACTCGTACGAATGGACCGGAACCGCCTATCAGGAGATCGCGGCCGGCGGCAACACCGCCGGCATCCTTGGGCTCGCGGTGTTGTTCGCCTATCTGTTCCTGGTGGCGCTGTATGAAAGCTGGGTGATCCCGATCCCGGTGCTGCTGTCGGTCTCGGTGGGCGTGCTCGGCGCCTTCATCGGTCTCAAGGCGTTCGGCCTGCCGCTCGACCTGTACGGCCAGATCGGGCTGGTGGTGCTGATCGCGCTGGCCGCCAAGAACGGCATCCTGATCGTCGAGTTCGCGAAAGAGCGGCGCGAGGAAGGCATGTCGATCCGCGACGCGGCCGTGCTCGGCTCGCGCACCCGGTTCCGCGCGGTGATGATGACCTCCGTGGCGTTTATCCTGGGCCTGGTGCCGCTGGTCACGGCCACGGGCGCGGCCAAGCTCAGCCGCCACGCGGTCGGCACCCCGGTGTTCGCCGGCATGATCGCGGCCAGCGCCGTCGGCATCTTCATCATCCCGATGCTGTACGTGACCTTCCAGTCCTTGCGCGAGCGGACGAAGGCGCGATTCTCCGCGCAGCCCCGCCCGATCGCGTGAATGACGTTTCGTCTCGAAAGGAGCCTGCCATGACCAAGTTCGGCATCGCCCAGAACATTCGCCGCGTCGAGGATCCGCGTCTGCTCAAGGGGCAGGGCCGCTACACGGACGATTTCGCGCCGGCCGGCGCGCTGGCCGGCATCGTGCTGCGCAGTCCGCACGCGGCGGCCCGCATCGTCTCGATCGACACCGATGCGGCGCGCGGCGTGGCGGGCGTCCGTGCCGTCTACACCAGCGCCGACCTCGCCGCCGACAAGATCGGCGGCCTGCCCTGCGTGGTCGACCTCAAGAACCGCGACGGCTCCGACCAGGCCCGCCCGCCGCATCCGGTGCTGGCCGAGGGGCGGGTGCGCCATGTCGGCGACCCGGTGGCCTTCATCGTCGCCGACACCGCGCAGGCGGCGCGCGACGCGGCCGAGCTGGTGATGGTCGACTACGAAACCCGCGCCTCGATTACCGACCTGGGCGCGGCGCTGGATGCGGGCGCGCCGCAGGTCTGGGACGAGGTGCCCGGCAACCGTGTGTTCGACTGGGAAATCGGCGATCCCGCCGCGACCGAGGCGGAGTTTTCCCGCGCCGCGCACGTCACGCGCCTGACCGTAGTGAACAACCGCATCATCGTGAACTCGATGGAGGCCCGCGCCGCACTGGCGGAGTATGATGCGCAAACCGAACGCTGGACCTTGCATACCAACACGCAGGGCGGCTGGCTGCTGAAGGATCTGCTGAGCAGTGCCGTGTTCGGCGTGGCGAAAGACCGCTTCCGCGTCGTCACTCCCGACGTGGGCGGCGGCTTCGGCATGAAGCTGTTCCTGTACGCCGAGCATGTGCTGACCTGCTACGCGGCGCGCAAGCTCGGACGGCCGGTGAAATGGGCCGCCGACCGGTCCGAGGCGTTCCTGGCCGACACGCATGGCCGCGACAACATCACGCTGGGCGAGCTGGCGCTCGACGCGGACAACAGGTTCCTGGCGCTGCGCACGCGCAACGTCGCCAACATGGGCGCCTACCTGTCCAATTTCGGGCCGTACATCCCGACCGCCGCCGGCACCGGCGTGCTGGCCAGCGTGTACGGCTTTCGCGCCGTCTACGCCCACGTCATCGGCGCGTTTACCAACACCGTCCCGGTCGACGCCTATCGCGGCGCCGGGCGGCCGGAGAGCAACTACCTCGTCGAGCGCCTGGTCGATGCCGCCGCGCGGGAACTGGGGGTCGATCGCGCCGAGTTGCGGCGGCGCAACATGGTCACGCCCGAGGCGATGCCGCACACCACGCCGGTCGGGAAAATCTACGATAGCGGCGACTTCCGCGTGGTGCTGGATCACGCGCTGGCGACGATGGACTGGGCCGGCTTCGAGACCCGCCGCGCCGAAGCCGCCGCGCGGGGCAAGCGGCGCGGCATCGGCCTGGCCTACTACCTCGAGGCGACCGGCGGCGAACCCAGCGAGCGCGCGGAGATCCGCTTTGCCGAGGGCGGCTTCGTCGATGTCTATGTCGGCACGCAATCGACCGGGCAGGGGCACGAGACGGCCTATGTGCAGCTCACCGTCGATCGGCTCGGCGTCGACGGCGACCGCGTGCGCATCCGCCAGGGCGACACCGACGCGATCCCCACCGGCGGCGGAACCGGCGGCGCGCGCAGCCTGTATTCCGAGGGCACGGCGATCCTGGCCACCGCGGCCACGGTGATCGAGCGCGGCAAGCGGGCGGCCTCCGAGGCGCTGGAGGCCGCGCCCGCCGACATCGCCTTCGAGCAGGGCCGCTTTTCCATCGTCGGCACCGATCGCGGCATCGACATCGTGACCCTCGCCTTGCAGCAACGCGCCCGCGCCGATGCCGGGCAGGACGCGGTCACGCTGGACGCGGCCGAGGTCACGCAGTTGCAGGCGCATACCTTTCCGAACGGCTGCCACGCCGCCGAGGTGGAGGTCGATCCCGAAACCGGCATGGTGCGGGTCGTCCGCTACAGCGTCACCGACGACGTCGGCCGCGCGGTCAACCCGCTGATCGTGCGCGGCCAGGTGCATGGCGGCGTGGCGCAGGGCTTTGGCCAGGCGGTGCTGGAGCGCACCGCGTACGACCCGGAATCGGGACAGTTGCTGTCCGGCAGCCTGATGGACTACGCGCTGCCGCGCGCCGACGACCTGCCGGACATCGAGGTGGATCTGGTCGAGGTGCCGTGCCGCACCAATCCGCTCGGCGTCAAGGGCGCCGGCGAGGCGGGCGCGGTCGGCAGCCCGCCGGCGGTGATGAACGCCATCGTCGACGCGCTGGCGCCGGCGGGGGTGACGCATCTGGACATGCCGGCGACGCCGGAGCGGGTGTGGCGGGCGCTGGCGGGCGCGCGCCGGGCGGCGTGATCTGACGAAGACGGTTGCGCCGCGCCGCCGCGGCGCTAGGATCGCGGGATGACGACCTGGACGAGCGCGCGGCGAATTACCGGCCCGGCTGCCTGAGCAGCCGGCCCGCCGCCATTTTGCGTCCCGCTCTGCCGGAGTACCGTCATGTCCGCCGAAACCGTCGCCTTCGCCGCCTGGTCCATGCTGGGCCAGAGCGCCCGCGTCACCTTCGACATCGTGGCCGAGCAACAGCCCGGGTTGTTGCCGCGTCTGCTGGCCCCGTTCGCGCGCCGCGACCTGGCGCCGGACAGCTTTCATGCCGAGTTGGCCGGAAGGGAGGCCGGCTGCGGGCTGATGCGGGTGCGCATCGGGCTGGACTCGGTGCCCGCCGAACAGGTTCCCGTGGTCGAGGGCAACCTGCGGCAGGTGCTGGGCGTGCGGCGAGTGCTGGTGCGGCGCGAGGTCACGGGGCTGGTGCGCCGCATGGCGGGCTGATCGAACCGCGGCCCGTGCGGCCCTCGGGGATTTTCGCAGGCAGGTGAGGGATGGTCATGCCAGGTCCTGACGCGCTGTTCCTCGCCCGCCTGCAATTCGCCTTCACCATCGGCTTTCACATCGTGCTGCCGGCCTTCTCGATCGGGCTGGCCAGCTATCTGGCGGTGCTGGAGGCGCTGTGGCTGAAGACCGGGCGCGAGGTCTACCTGGACCTGTTCCAGTTCTGGGTGAAGGCGTTCAGCCTGGTGTTCGCGATGGGCGTCGTCAGCGGCCTGGTGATGTCGTACGAGTTCGGCACCAACTGGTCCGAATTCGCCCGCCGCGCCGGCCCGGTGGTCGGCCCGCTGATGGGCTACGAGGTGCTGACCGCGTTCTTTCTCGAAGCGGGGTTCCTCGGCGTGATGCTGTTCGGGATGCGGCGCGTCGGGCGCGCGCTGCATTTCTTCGCGACCTGCGTGGTGGCGCTGGGCACCTTGCTGTCGGCGTTCTGGATTCTGTCGGTGAACTCGTGGATGCAGACGCCGCGCGGCTACACGATGGCGCCCGACGGGCGGTTCCTGCCGGCCGATTGGTGGGCGATCATCTTCAACCCGAGCTTTCCGGTGCGCCTGCCGCACATGGTGCTGGCGTCGTACCTGTCGGTGGCGTTCTTCGTCGGCGCGGTCGGCGCATACCATCTGCTGCGCGACGCGAGAAACCCGCCGGCGCGCATGATGTTCTCGATGGCGATGTGGATGGCCGCGTTCGTGGCTCCCGCGCAGATCGTCATGGGCGACATCCACGGGCTGAACACGCTGCGCTATCAACCCGCCAAGATCGCCGCGATGGAAGGCGCGTGGAAGTCCGAGCACGGCGCTCCCGAACTGCTGTTCGGCATTCCGGACATGCAGCAGCAGCGCACCGACTACGCGGTGGGCATCCCGCATCTCGGCAGCCTGATCCTGACGCATAGCTGGAACGGTGAGACTCCGGGCCTGCTGTCGTACAAGCCGGAGGATCGGCCATTCTCGCCGCTGGTGTTCTGGTCGTTCCGGCTGATGGTGGGCCTCGGCTTCCTGATGTTTGCGGTGGGCGTGGTCGCGTTGTGGTTGCGCTGGAAGCGGCGTCTGTACGAGTCGCGCTGGTTGCAGCGCGTGGTGCTGGCGATGGCGCCGGCCGGATTCGTGGCGCTGCTCTCGGGCTGGGTCACGACCGAGGTCGGGCGGCAGCCATACACCGTGTACGGAATGCTGCGCACCGCCGACAGCGTCTCGCCGATCGGCCTGCCGGGGATCGCCACCTCGCTGGCGGCGTTCGCGGTGGTCTACCTGTTGGTGTTCGGCGCCGGGTTCATGTTCCTGTTGCGCATCGTCGGGCACATGCCCGAGCGCGGCGAGAGCGGGCCGGACGCGCGCACGCCGATCCGCAGCGCCGGCATCTCGCCGGGGCCGCCGGCGCAGGTGGCGCACGGCAGCCCGGTGCCGGACCAGCATCCCCTGGCGACGGAGTGAACGGGCCATGATGACCTTGCCAGGGCTGGACCTGCCGCTGATCTGGGCTGGGCTGCTGTGTTTCGCGGTGCTGGCCTATGTGGTGCTGGACGGGTTCGACCTGGGCACCGGCATCCTGTTCGCGATCGAGCACGACCGGCCCGATCGCGACATCATGGTGAACACCATCGCCCCGGTATGGGACGGCAACGAGACCTGGCTGGTGCTGGGCGGCGGCGGCCTATTCGCGGTGTTTCCGCTGGCCTACTCGATCATCATGCCGGCGCTGTACCCGACCATCATCGCAATGCTGCTGGCGCTGGTGTTCCGCGGCGTGGCCTTCGAGTTCCGCTTCCGCGCGCGGACCAGGTTCGGCCGGGCGGCTTGGGATTTCTCGTTCTTCGGCGGCTCGCTGGTGGCGGCGTTGTGCCAGGGCCTGACGCTGGGCGGCCTGCTGCAAGGCATCCACGTCGTGAACAACCGCTACGCCGGCGGCTGGTGGGACTGGCTGACGGCATTCAGCGTGCTGTGCGGCATCGCCGTAGTGGTGGGCTATGCGCTGCTGGGCGCCACCTGGCTGGTCTGGCGCACCGAGGGCGACCTGCAAGCCCGCTGCCGGCGGCACGCGGGGGTGCTGGGGGCGGCGATGCTGATGCTGATCGTGGTGGTCAGCCTGTGGACGCCATTTCTGGCCGGCCACTACGCGGCGCGCTGGTTCACCTGGCCCGACACGCTGGTCGACACCCCGGTGCCGGTGCTGGTGATCGTGCTGGCGGTGCTGTTCTGGCGCGGCCTGCTAAGCGGCGCGCATGTCGTGCCGTTCCTGTGCGCGCTGGGCTGGTTCGTGCTGTGCTTCGCGGGCCTGGGCATCAGCGTCTATCCGCACATCGTGCCGCCCGACATCACCTTCCGCGAGGCGGCGGCGCCCCCGGCCAGCCAGGCGTTCCTGCTAGTGGGCGCCTGCGTGCTGATCCCGCTGATCCTGCTCTACAACGGTTTTGCCTACTGGGTGTTTCGCGGCAAGGTAGGCGCCGAGGTGCGTTACCACTGATGCGCAGGCGCCTGCTCTGGTTCGTGGGGCTGTACCTGGCCGGGATCGGCGTCACCGGGGCGGTGGCGTTCGCGCTGAAGCTGGTGCTGCTGCCGGGCCATTGAGCCGGCGCGCCGCAAACGAAAAGGGCCACCCGAAGGTGGCCCCGCCTCGACGACAGGCCGCGCCTGTCATGCACGCTCGATCTCAGGCGGTAGCGAGCGATCCAGCGCGTGACGCACGCGGCATGGTGAAGCTAGACACTGGATCACCTCCTTTCGGTTGTTGCAGGCGCTAACGTGGCACCGCCCGAACCGCGTTGCAAGCGTCAGCCCGGCAGCAGCACCTTGTCGATCACCTGGATCACTCCGTTCGACTGCTTCACGTCGTAGGTGGAGATGTTGGCCACGTCGCCCTTGGCGTCGCGCACCACGATGTTGGCCGGCCCGTTCATCATGAAGTCCAGCTTGTCGCCCTCGACCGTCTTCAGCATCGCCTCGCCATGTCCGGCGCGGATGGCGGCGCGCAGCTTCGCCTCGGTATAGACGCCCGGCACGACATGGTAGGTGAGGATCTTGGTCAGCGTCGCCTTGTTCTCCGGCTTGACCAGCGTCTCCACGGTGCCGGCCGGCAGCGCCGCGAACGCCTCGTTGGTCGGTGCGAACACGGTGAACGGCCCGCGGCCATTCAGCGTGTCGACCAGGCCGGCCGCTTTCACCGCGGCGACCAGCGTGGTGTGGTCGGCCGAGTTCACCGCGTTGGCCACGATTGTCTTGTTCGGATACATCGCCTGGCCGCCGACCATCACGGTGCTCATCGCGGAGGCGGCGAGCGCGGGGATGGCGGCGGTCAGCGTCACGGCCGCGATTGCGGCGAAACGGCGGTTCATCGGTTGTCTCTCCTGATTGTCCCGGCGATCTCGTGACCGCCCATCCCTGTTAGTGGCGAGACGCCCGAGCGGATGCAGCCGGGAGGCGAATATTCCTCGCCGGCCCTACGCCTGATGCAGGTCGATCAGGCTGCGGCGGATCACCCGGCCGCGCTGGATGCGGTCCTCGATATAGGCCGCGTCGCCCCAACGCACCGCGCGCGCCATCGCCTGCGCGTCCTCGGTGAAGCGCGCCAGCATCTCCAGCAGCGCCTCGCGGTTGTTGAGGAACACGTCGCGCCACATCACCGGGTCGGATGCCGCGATGCGGGTGAAATCGCGAAAACCCGATGCGGCGAATTGCAGCACTTCCAGCCGCGTCTCGCCCTCCAGCGCGTCGGCGGTGCCGCAGATGGTGAAGGCGATCAGATGCGGCAGGTGGCTCACCACCGCCAGCACCCGGTCGTGATGCGCCGGCTCCATCACCTCGATCATGCTGCCGCAGCGCCGCCACAGCTCGGCCACCCGTTCCACCGCCGCCGCATCGGTTCCGGGCGGCGGCGTCAGCAGGCACCAGCGGCCCTCGAACAGCGTCGAAAACCCGGAATCGGGGCCGGAGAACTCGGTCCCGGCCAGCGGATGCGCCGGCACGAAGTGAACGCCCGCCGGCACCAGCGGGCCCACGTCGCGGATCACCGACTGCTTGGTCGAGCCGACATCGGTCAGCACGCTGCCCGGGGCCATGTGCGGCGCGATAGCCTCGGCCAGCGCGGCATAGGCGCCGACCGGCGCGCACAGCATCACGCAATCCGCGCCGACCACGGCCGCGCGGGGATCGGCCTCGATCCGGTCGGCGAAGCCGAGTTCGGCCACGCGATCCAGTGTTGCTTGGCTGCGCGCGTTGACCACGATCTCGCCCGCGATGTCGCCGCGCTCGCGCGCGCGGCGCGCCACCGAGCCGCCGATCAGCCCGGCGCCCAACAGGGTCAGCCGACGAAACAGCGGTTCAGGCATCGACCGAGGCCATGAACCGGGTCAGCAACTCGGCGACGAGCGTACATTCCTCGTCCGTGCCGATGGTGATGCGCAGGCAGTGCGGCAGGTCGTAGCCGCCGAGTGCGCGCACGATCACTCCGCCGTGGCGCAGCGCCGCGTCGGCGGCGCGGGCGCGTTCGGGCGTATCGAAATCGGCCAGCAGGAAATTGCCCTCGCTCGGCCAGACGGTGACGCCGGCCGCACGCAGCGCCTCGCCGAGCCGCTCGCGCCACAGCGCGTTGTGCGCCCGCGACCGCTCGACCCAGCCCGGTTCCGCCAGCGCCGCGATCGCCGCCGCCTGCGCCGCGATGTTGACGTTGAAGGCGCCGCGCACCCGGTTCAGCGCGTCGACCACCGGCGCGGGCGCGTACGCCCAGCCGACGCGCATCCCGCCCAGCCCGAAAATCTTGCTGAAGGTGCGCAGCATCACCGTGTCCTGGCCGGCATCGACCAGCGCCACGCCGGGATCGTAATCCGGCCGCTCGACATACTCGGCATAGGCGCCGTCCAGCACCAGCAGCACATGCCCCGGCAGGCCGGCGCGCAGCCTCGCCACCTCGGCCAGCGGCACCAGGCTGCCCGTGGGATTGTTCGGGTTGGCCAGAAAGACGATGCGGGTGGCCGGCGTCACCGCCGCCAGCATCCCGTCGACATGCGCGGTCAGCGCGCGCTCCGGCACCTTTATCACCCGGCTGCCGGCGTAGGTGCCGGCGATCTGGTACATCGCAAACCCGTGCATGGACATCAGCACGTCGGTCTCGGGGCCGCCATAGATCAGGGCGATGTGCTGGATCAGCTCGTCCGAGCCGGTGCCGCAGACGATGCGCGCAGGATCGAGGTCGAAGCGGCGGCCGATCGCCCGGCGCAACTCGGCGCTGCCGCCGTCCGGATAGCGGTGCTGCTCCGCCGCCACCCGCAGAAAGGCCTCCCGCGCGCCCGGCGGCGGCCCGAACGGCGCCTCGTTGGACGACAGTTTTACGGTGCGATTGGCGCCCGCCAGCCGGCTTTCGCCGCCGACATAGGCGGCGACGTCCAGCACCGCCCCGCGCGGCCGAGGCACCGCAGCCTGGGCCGTCACGGCGTATCCGCCTCGACCGGGACCGCGTAGCCGCCGAGCACCACCGGCCGCAGCCCGGCGGCGGCGATGGCGGCCAGGCGCGGGTCGTCGTCGGCCATCGCCCCCTCCAGGTCGATCAGGCCGTGCGCCGCACCCCCCGCCGCGTCGCGGCGCAGCAGGACGCCGCCGGGCACGATGCCGGCGGCCGACAGGGCGGCGGCCAGGCGGGCGCGGCTCATCTCCGGCGGCACCTCGACCCCCAGCAGGGCGCGATCCTGGCCGCTCGGGTCCGGGGCGCTGGCGGCCACCACCAGCGCCTGCACCGGCACCGATCCCTCCGGCCGCGGGCTGGCCCAGAACGGCAGGCGCGCGACGACGTGGATGCGCGGCTCGTCGCGATGCAGCAGCGCCGTCCACCACGCGGAGTGCGCCGCCTCCTCCTCGACGGGCATCGGCAGCACCGCGGCGGTGGCGGCGCGGCTGCTGACCTCGGCGATGGCCTGCGCCGGGGTGCGATGGACGCGCAGCGGCGTCAGCGCCCCGAAATGCTCGCGCGCGGCGGCGGCGAAGGCCATGCCGTCCACGTCGCAGACGGCGATGGTGAATGGCGTCTCGATCGCGATGTGCGAGGCGAAAATCTCCCGCCACAGCCGCGCCAGCGCGCGCGGCGGCAGCGGTCCGGCGTGGCGGGCCAGCAGGCGGCGGATGATGCTGGCCTCGCGGCCGGGGCGGAACGCGACCTTGCGCAACGCCCCGACCCGCGCGACCACGCCGGCCCGGCGCATCAGCAGGTCGTGCAGCGCATCGTCGATGGCGTCGATCTCGGCGCGCAGGCCGCCCAAGGTCGCGGGCGGGCTGCTGGCGGCGGGCGCGTCCGCGGCGGGCGCGTCCCTTTCGGTCGGGGCGGCGGTGCTGGACATTTTTCCTGAGCGTTACGGCATGTAGGGGCATAGCCGATGCGCCAGCACCTGCAAAGCGTCCCCGGAGGATGCACAGGAGGGCGACGCGGGGGGCCGCATTGCGGTGCCGCGGCCGTGGCGGCATATGCAGCCGCAATGGACCAGCCCGCGCCGTCGCTGCCCGCCGCTTCGCCCGCCTCGGCCCCGCCCGCCACGGCAACGTTTGCCGACGGCCTGGTGCTGGAGTGCGGCGCGGTGCTGCCGACCCTGACCGTCGCGTTCCGCACCTACGGGACGCTGGATGCCGATCGCGGCAACGCCATCCTGGTCTGCCATGCGCTGACCGGGGACCAGTACCTGGCCGAGCGCCACCCGCTGACCGGCAAGCCCGGGTGGTGGGAAGCCGTGGTCGGGCCGGGCAGGCCGATCGACACCGACCGCTATTTCGTCGTCTGCGCCAACGTGCTGGGCGGCTGCATGGGCTCGACCGGGCCGCGCGATCCGCATGGCCCGGACGGTGCGCCGTGGGGCACCGAATTCCCGCCAGTGACGATCCGCGACATGGTGCGGGCGCAAAAGCGGCTGATCGAGCATCTCGGCATCACGCGGCTGTTCGCGGTGATCGGCGGCTCGATGGGCGGGATGCAGGTGCTGGAATGGGCCGCGACCTATCCCGACGCGGTGTTCGCCGCGGTGCCGATCGCCGCTGCCGCCTACCACTCGGCGCAGAACATCGCCTTCCACGAGGTCGGCCGGCAGGCGATCTTCGCCGACCCGGACTGGCAGGGCGGCCGCTACTGGGAAAGCGGCCGCATCCCCGCCCGCGGCCTCGCGGTGGCGCGCATGGCCGCGCACATCACCTACCTGTCCGAGCAGGCGTTGACCCGCAAGTTCGGCCGCCGTGTTCGGGGAGGCGAGAGCCTGACGTTGTTCGGCGACATGTTCGAGGTGGAGAGCTACCTGCGCCACCAGGGCAGCACCTTCGTCACCCGCTTCGACGCCAACAGCTATCTCACGATCACCCGCGCGATGGACTATTTCGACCTGGCCGCCGAGCACGAGGGCGATTTGAGCCGGGCGTTCGCCGGCACGCGCACGCGATTCTGCGTCATCAGCTTTTCCTCGGACTGGCTGTTCCCGACGGCGCAGAGCCGGGCCATCGCGCGCGCGCTGAACCGGGCGGCGGCCAATGTCAGCTTTGTCGAGATCGCCAGCGACAAGGGCCACGACGCCTTCCTGCTCGACGAGCCGGACTTTCATCGCACCCTGAGCGGCTTCCTCGCCGGCTGCGCCGAGCACGCGGGGCTGCGCGCATGAACGTGCCCCGCTGAGCGCGCCCCGATGAGCGAGCCGGTGCGCTTCGTAGCCAAGAACATGCGTCTGGACCAGACGCTGATCGCGGCGATGATCGAGCCGGGCAGTCGCGTGCTGGACATCGGCTGCGGCGACGGCGCGCTGCTGGAACACCTATACCGCACCCGTGGCTGCGACGCGCGCGGCATCGAGATCGACATGGCCGAAGTCACCCGTGCGGTGGCGCACGGCCTTCCGGTGATGCACGGCGACGCCGACACCGACCTGTCGCAGTATCCGGATGGCGCGTTCGACTGCGTGGTGCTGTCGCGCACCCTGCAAGCCGTCGAGCGTCCCGCCGAGGTGCTGCGCCAGATGCTGCGCATCGGCCGGCGGGCGGTGGTGAGCTTTCCCAATTTCGGCCACTGGCAGGTGCGCTGGCAATTGCTGTGGAGCGGGCGGATGCCGATGACCTCGGTCTGGGAACGTCCCTGGCACGAGACGCCGAACATCCATCCCTGCACCATCCGCGACTTCTTCGCGCTGTGCGCCGAGCAGGGCTACGTGGTCGAACGCTGGCTGGCGGTGGACGACGCGGGCCGGCGCTCGCCCTGGCGGCGGTTCGCGGGCCTGGCCAACCTGTTCGGCGAACAGGCGCTGTTCAGCCTGCGCAAACGCTGACCGCGCGGCGCGGTCGGCGCGCAGGTGTCACTGGCCGCCGCTCTTGCCGCCGCCGAAAATCCCGAATAGCCCGCGCAGGAACCCTGGCGTCAGCGTCGCCAGCGGGTTCACCCCGACGGTCGGGTCGTTGATCGCGCCCCGCACCGAATAGGTCGCCGCGAACAGTCCGCCGCCACGCTCCGGGCTGAACAGCTTGCCTACCAGCGGAATGCGCCCCGGCAGCGTGTTGAAGAAATACGCCGGCACAATGGTTCCCTGCACGTCCAGCCGCTCGGCGGCCAGGTCGATCTGTCCCTTGGCGGTGAAGCCGAGACTGGCGCTGAACGCCCGCGCGCCGGCCAGGGTCAGCGTACTGCCCTCCCAGCGGAACGGCGCCACCATCGTGGAAAAGCCCAGCCCCGGCCCACGCAGCACCTCGATCAGCCCGTACAACGTCGCCGCTTGCAGCACCCGGCCGATTACCGGCGCGTTCAGCACCCGGAAATCGTGCAGCTCGGCGGTGCCGATCAGCGGGTGCGAGGCCAGCGTGTCGTCATAATGCGCGGCCACCGTCATCCGCCCGCCGCTGACGTCGTCGGCCACGTCCAGCACGCGCAGCAGGCCGCCGGCGTCGGGCGCGCTGGCATCCAGTTTCCGCCCGCCGGGCGCCGGCGCAATGCTCAGCCGGAACGGCGCCGGCGCCTGCTGCGCGGCCGCTCCCGCAGCCGACTGCGCGACACCGGATATCCGGGCGTCGCGCACCACCGTCCCGTCGCTGTCGGCGTGCGCCACAAGCTCGTTCACCTGGCGCCCGCGCCCCAGCACCAGGCGCCCAAGCCGCGCGTCCACCATCCAGGGCGGCCCGGCCGCCGGCGCGGCCCCTCGCGGCCGGCCCGCCGGAGCC
This sequence comes from uncultured Pseudomonadota bacterium, assembly GCA_963758455.1. Classification (GTDB taxonomy): domain Bacteria; phylum Pseudomonadota; class Alphaproteobacteria; order Acetobacterales; family Acetobacteraceae; genus CAVRQM01. The sequence goes on from CAVWVK010000002.1 coordinate 1,197,961, forward strand.
GCGGTGGTCGCCGACGTAGTCTGCCGCAGCACGCCCGAGGCATCCAGGCTGGCGCCTGCCAGGTTCACCACATAGGGGTCGCCGGGACGTTGGGGCAGTTGCACCGAACCCCGCGCGTCGGTGTTCGGCGCCAGCACGATGCGGCGCAGGCGCAGCGTCTGCGGCTTGCCGTCGGCGAAATCGGCCGCGCCCTCGATGTCCACGCCCGGCCCGCGAACCAGCACCTGGTCGATCGCCGTCAGCCGGTCATGGTCGAGGCTGACATGCAGGCTGGCCTGCACGGCCTGGCCCTCCGCCTTGCTGTAGGCCAGCCGGTTTGCCGCCAGGCGGGCGCCGGTCAGGTCGGCGTGCGCCGCGATGTCGGCGGTGCCGTCGCGGCGGTCGCGCAAGGTGGCGTCCACCATTATCGCGCCGCCGACGAAACCCCGCGTGGGCAGCCCGAGCGCCACGAGCTGCGCCTCGTCCACGGCCGCGCGCACCGTCACCTGCTGCTGGATCTGCGACGGCGGCCCGGCGCGAAAATCCATCGCCACGTCCAGTTGCGAGGCGATGCCGGCCAGCGTCGCTGTGCCGCTGGCGCGCAGCCCGTCATTGTTCGCGGACAGGTCGAGCACGCCGTGATCCAGGTCGCGGCCGGCCGCGATGCCGCCCAGATGCACCGCGGAAAAATGTCCCGTGGTGCTGATGGCCAGATCCGTCAGCGCCACGTCGTCGCGCAGCGGCAGGTGCGTCACCGCCAGATGCGCCGCCACGTTTCCGGCGGGGTTGCGCATCGGGATCGGCCGCTTGTCCAGCAGCTTGACCTTCGGGTTCTTCAGCACGGCGATCAGATCGGGCAGCGTGCCCGCGAGGTCCGTCGAGATGTCGGCGAACTGGTCCTTTCCCGCGATGCCGGTCAGATGCACGCGGCCCTTGCTGAACGTGATCCCGTCCGGCGGCGGGCCGGCTGTGGCGGGACGGGCCTGCCGGGCGGTGGCGATGGCGATGTCGATCACGTCGGGGTCGGTGATGGTCAGCCGCCCGTCGGCGTGGTCGATCGGCGGCACGGGACGCAGCCAGTGAACCGTGAGGTCGTGGCCGTCGATGGCGCCGTTGATCGCCGTCAGGCTGGCGTCGGAGAAATCCGGCTTCACCGCCAGGCTCAGCGACAGATGCCCGCCGGTCAGCTCGCCGGCGGTGATGTCGCGGGTGATCCACGGCCGCGCGCCGCTGCCGCCGGTGCCCTCCGGCCATAGCGCGGGCAGGTCGGCGAAGGCCACATGGTCGACGCTGGTCAGCACCGTCGCGTGCCAGCCGTCGGCCGCCCTGGTCGCGTGCAGCGTGCCGGCCAGGACGGTATGCGGGCCGTCCGGGCTGGGCGCGGTCTCCAGGCGCTGCGTGGTGTCCAGCGACGACGGCGTGGCGTCGGCCGACAGCGTGGCCGACAGCACCGGCGCGGTGCCGGTCCCGGCATGGACTGTCCCGGCGCCGACCCGCGCCTCCAGATGCGCGTGGCGCGGCATGAACGCGGGGTCGAATGCCGCCGACCCGGTCAGGCTGACCGGCGCGTCGAGGGCGGCCAGCGTCGCGAAGGCGGGGCTCAGGCCGGCCACGGCGGCCGGGTCGAGCGGCGTCAGGCGCGCCTGCATTTCGCTGCCGCCGCCGTCGGCGCGCTGCCGCGCGTCCAGCGTCAGCGTCGCGTGCTGCGTGCCGGCCGCGACGGCCACGCTGGCGTGGCCGCCGATGGTGCCGTCGGCGGCGCGGTCAAAATCGGCGTCGGCGCGCGTGACCTGCCACAAGACGCCGATTTGCGCGTCGTACAGCGACACCGCCACGTCATGCACGTGCAGGTGCCGCAGCGCCCGCCAGTTCAGCGCCGGCGCGCCGCCATTGCCCGTGCGCGCCCGCCCGGCACGGTGCAGCATCGCGGGGACCGCCGGGCCGGGGGCCGGTTGCGTGCCCAGTGCCACCGCCCCGTGCGCGTCGCGGGTCAGCGTCAGGCGTATGTCGTCCAGGCCGATCGCGCGCGGCACGAAGTGGCCGACCAGCAGCGGACCGATCGCGAAATCGGCGGTGGCCCGTCCGGCGCGCACCGGCGCCGCCGCGGCATCCGGGCCGGCGGCGTGCAGGTCCGACAGCACCAGACGCAACGGCTGCCCCAGGCCGCGGCTGAAATCCGGACCAAGCCACGGTGGCTTGCCCAACCGTCAGATCCACGCCGCGGCCGCGGGCGAAAACCTCGATGCGGTGGGCCAGCCAGGGCAACGGCAGCGGCCCCTGATCCAGTCGCCAGGCCAGCACAGCGATGCCGACCAGCAGCAGCACCACCAGCGCCAGCGCGAACTGCCCCAGCCAGTGCAGCCGGCGTCCGGTCAGGCGCATCGCTTGACCCGCGGCGAGCCTCAACGGCAGCCTGTCGCGGCATGGCCGACCCGTCCGCCGCAGCTCGCGATGCTGCCCCCGATGCCGCCGTCTGGTGTGCCGGCCTGCGCTGGCCGGCGCCGGCGGACGCCGAGGCCGCGGCGCGGCTGCTGCAACGCTTCTCCGAAGTCTCGACCGAGGCGGCGCGACTGGCGGCAACGCCGGGCGGGGCCGCGATGCTGCGCGGCATCGGCGGCAATGCCCCGTACCTGGCCGACCTCGCGGTGCGCGAGGCCGTCGCCCTGCGCCGCGTCGCCGCGGCCGGCCCGGAGCCGGTAGTGGCCGAGGCACTGACCGCAATTGCCGAACTGTCGCCGGATGCGCCGCGCGCGACCCTGGCGGCGGCGCTGCGGGTGGCCAAGCGCGTGGTGGCGCTGGCGGTGGCGCTGGCCGACATCGGCGGCGCCTGGGGGCTCGATCGCGTCACCGGCGCGCTGTCGGATCTGGCCGAGGCGACCCTGCGCGCCGCCGTCGATCACATCCTCCGCGCGGCGCGGCTGCCCAACGCCGCTGGCTCGTGCGGGCTGGTGGTGCTCGGCATGGGCAAGCTCGGCGCCCGCGAGCTGAACTACTCCAGCGATATCGACCTCGTGCTGCTGCATGACCCGGACGTGTCTCCCACCGCGGTCTTTACACGCATTGCCCGCGGCGTGGTGGCGCTGATGGAGGCGCGCGACGCCGATGGCTACGTGTTCCGCACCGACCTGCGGCTGCGCCCAGATCCGGCCGCGACGCCGCCCAGCGTCGGCCTGCCGGCGGCCATCGCCTACTACGAGAGCATGGCGCAGAACTGGGAGCGCGCCGCCATGCTGAAGGCGCGGCCGGTGGCCGGCGACATCGGCATGGGCGAGACCTTCCTCGAGGCGATCCGCCCGTTCGTCTGGCGGCGCGGCCTGGACTTCGCGGCGATGGCCGATCTGCACGCCATGAAGCAGCGGATCGACGAGCACAAGCACGGCGGCCTGTCCGGCAAGACCGACACGCTGGCCCGTCTCGCCGGGCGTGACCTGAAGCTTGGCCAGGGCGGGATCCGCGAAATCGAGTTCCTGGCGCAGACCCTGCAACTGGTCTGGGGCGGCCGGGATCCGGCGCTGCGCACGCCGCGCACCGTCGAGGCGCTGCGTCGCCTGGCGCGCGCCGGCCATCTGCCGCCGCGCGCCGCCGGCGAGCTGGTCGCGGCGTATCGCTTCCTGCGCCGCGTCGAGCACCGGCTGCAAATGGTGGCCGACCGGCAGACCCACAGCCTGCCCGCGACCGGCCCCGGCGTCGCGCAATTCGCCATGTTCATGGGCTTCGCGGACGCCGCTGGTTTTGCCGCCGTGCTGCTGCGCCATCTGGGCCGGGTGCGGCGCCGCTACGCCGACCTGTTCGCAGCGGCCCAGGCCGGCGCTCCGGAAAACCTGGCCAGCGAGCCGGCCCTGCGCGCGCTGGGCTTCGCCGATCCCGCGCATGTGCTGGCCGCCATCGAGGGCTGGCGCTCCGGCGGCCCGCGCGCGCTGCGCAGCGAGCGGGCGAGGGCATTGCTGGGCGAGGTGCTGCCCGGCCTGCTGCGCGCGCTCGGCCGGCAGGCGCAGCCGGACGCGGCGTTCGCGCGGCTCGACCGGCTGTTCGCCGCCCTGCCGGCGGGGGTGCAGTTGCTGTCGCTGTTCCAGCGCAACCCCAAGCTGGCCGACCGTGTCGCGGACGTGCTGGGGGCCGCCCCCAAATTGGCCGAGTACCTGGCCGGCAGCCCGGCCGCGCTGGACGGCTTGCTGAGCCTGGCCGCGCCGGACGACTACGCGGCCCTGCTGGCGCCGCGCATGGCCGACGCGCGCGGGCTGGAAGACGCCATCGCCATCATCCGGGCCAGCGTGCGCGAGGAGGATTTTGCCATCAGCGTGGCCACGCTGGAGGGCAGGCTCGACGCCGACGCGGCCGGCGTGCGCCGCGCGGCCCTGGCGGACGCGGCGGTGGCAGGCCTGCTCGATCCGGTGCTGGCCGACATGCGCCGCCGGCATGGCGAGGTGCGCGGCGGCGCGCTGGCGGTGGTGCTGCTCGGCAAGGCCGGCGGGCGGGAGATGATGGCCGGTTCCGACCTCGATCTGATGCTGGTCTATGACCACCCGGCGGAGGTGTTCCACAGCGAACTGGCCCCCGGCGCCCCCGGCCGGGCGCTGGCCGCGAGCCAGTGGTACATCCGCGCGGTGCATCACTTCGTGGCGGCGCTGACCGCACCCGATGCCGGCGGCGCGCTGTATGCGATCGACATGCGACTGCGTCCGTCGGGTAACAAGGGTCCCGTGGCGGTCTCGCTGGCCGCGTTCGAGCACTATCACCGGCCGGGCGGCGAGGCCTGGACCTGGGAGCGGATGGCGCTGACCCGGGCCCGGGTGGTGGCCGGCCCGCCGGCGCTGCGGGCGCGGCTGGAACAGGCGATCCGCGCCGCCCTGGCCGCTGCCGGCGACCCTGCGACGGTGCGCGCCGACGCGGCTTCGATGCGTGCCCGGCTATGGCGCGACGCTCGTCCGCCGGGGCCGCCGTTTGCCTGGCGCGACGCGAAGCTGCGGCCGGGCGGGCTGGTCGAGGTGGAGTTCGTGGCCCAGGCCCTGCAACTGGTCCATGCCGGGCGCGATCCGCCGCCGCTCAGTCCGACCACGCGCGAGGCGCTGGCCCGGCTCGGCCGCGCCGGGGCGCTGGGTGCTGCCGACGTCGCGTTGCTGGCGCGAGCCGATCGGGCATGGCGCGCCGTGCTGGGGATGCTGCGGCTGATCGACGCGCGCCGCGACGACGGCACGCTGTCCGGCGCCTCGACCGAGGCGCTGCTGCACGCCGCGCGGGCGGCCGGCGCCGAGGCGGTTGACGCAGCCGCCCTGCGTGACACGTTGGAGGACATCGCCGGGCAGGTGCGCGAGGCGTTCGTGCGGCTGCTGGGACCGATCGAGGAGCACGACGCATGACCATCGCCGCCGGCGACCCCGCGCCTGATTTCTCCATGCCGGCCAGCGGCGGGCGCACCGTCAGCCTGGCAGGCCAGCGTGGGCGGCCGTTCGTGCTGTATTTCTATCCCAGGGCCGATACGCCCGGCTGCACGAAGGAGGCCTGCGCGTTCCAGGAGGCGCTGCCGCAACTGGGCCATATCGGGCTGGAGGTGATCGGGGTGTCGAAGGACCCGATGAAGCCGATCGAGAAGTTCGCCGAAAAATATGGACTGTCGTTTCCGCTCGCCTCCGACCAGGCGACGCATGTCGCGGAGGACTATGGCGTGTGGGCGGAGAAGTCGATGTACGGCAAGAAGTACATGGGCATGGAGCGCACCACGTTCCTGATCGACAAAAATGGCAAAGTGGCGCGGGTCTGGCCGAAGGTGAAAGTCGATGGCCACGCGGCGGAGGTGATGCAGGCGGCAAAGGCGCTGGGGTGATGCAGGGTCGTTTGTTGGTAGCTCCGGCCGCGCGCGGAAACGTGATCGGATAGGCGCCGGGCGCGGGCGTAGCGTCCCCGTGTGTCAGGTCGCGCGCGCGTGGCGCCAGCCGTGCCGCCGCCATCGGGTTCGCGGCCTCTCGCGCTACGGTTCGGGAGGAAGGACATGCCAATCCGCAATCCACTCGAATGGGGACTGGGGCAGGTCGGCGTCGCACCGCGCGGCACCGCACACGCCGAGTTGGAACACCGGCCGCGCCTGCTGGCGCCTCCGACGATCCGGCGCATCGGGCCGGCCGACCTGAAGGCTGCGCTGCGCGCCGGCCTCGATGATTTCGGCGCGTCGCGCACCGACGTCATCATCCTGTGCATCGTCTATCCGGTGATCGGCCTGGTGCTGGCCCGTCTCGCATTCGGGGGCAATGTGTTGCCGCTGCTGTTCCCGCTTTGCGCCGGCTTCGCGCTGGTCGGGCCGGTGTTCGCGGTCGGCCTCAACGAGATGAGCCGGCGGCGGGAGCAGGGTGCCGAAATCGGCTGGTCGGATGCCTTTGGCGTGGCCCGCTCGCCCGGCTTCGGGGCGATCATCGTGCTGGGCCTGCTGCTGCTGGCGATCTTCGTTGCCTGGTTGGTGGTGGCGGCACTGATCTACAACGTGACACTCGGGCCCAAGCCGCCCGCCTCGCTGGCCGCGTTCGTCCACGACGTGTTCACCACGCACGCGGGCTGGGCAATGATCGTGCTGGGCGTGGGCATCGGCTTCGTGTTCGCCGCCCTGGTGCTGGCGATCAGCGTGGTGTCGTTCCCGCTGCTGCTGGATCGCGAGGTGCGCGTCGATACCGCCGTCGCGACCTCGGTGCGCGCGACCTTGGCGAACCCGGGCACGATGGCGCTGTGGGGAATGCTGGTCGCGGGCTTGCTGGTGGTCGGCTCGATACCGCTGTTCCTCGGCCTCACCATTGTGCTACCGGTGCTGGGACACGCCACCTGGCACCTGTACCGCAGGCTGGTGGCGCCCTGACGGGGGCGTTCGCCGCTACGCCCGCCGGCGGGAAATCTCCAGCAGCACGTTGGCCTCCAGCTCCTTCTCGTCGAGCCGGTATTTCACCAGGTCGCCGATGCTGACGATGCCGGCGAGGTGGCCGTCGTCGACCACCGGCAAGTGCCGGATGCGCTTCATCACCATCATCGCCAGCGCCGCGTCGATGCGCTCTGACGAGACGCAGGTGATGAGATGCGAGGTCATCAGCTCGGCCACCTTGCAGTCCAGTGCCGCGGCGCCGCGGCGGGCCAGCGCGTGCAGCAGGTCGCGCTCGGAGAAGATGCCGACCAGCTTCATCCAGGCGTCTTCGACCACCAGCGCGCCGATGCGGCGTTCGGACAGGCGCTGCACGGCCGCCGAGACGCGGTCCTCGGCGCCGATCTTCGTCACCTCGCGGCTTTTGGTGCGCAGCACGTCGGAAATCAGCATGGGCGTCTCCCAGCATTGTCCGGCTACAATCGTCGGTAGCCGGGCCGCGCATTTCAAGCGCGCCTGTCAAGCATGGCCGCTGTCCCGGCGCAGGCGGATGGTCATCATGAACAGCCCGGCCGCCAGCAGCGACGCCGAGAGCAGCCCCGCCGTGGTGACGAAGCTGCCACCGCTCATATCCTGTAGTTTCCCGGCAAGCTGCGGCCCCAGAAAGCCGCCGAGATTGCCCAGCGCGTTAATCAGGCCCATTGCCCCGCCGGCCACCGCCGCCGGCATCGCCCGCGAGGCCGCCGCCCAGAACGGGCCGTCGTAGGACAGCGCGCCGCCCATCGCCAGGCAGATGAACACCACCGACAGCACGATCGAACTCGCCCCGATCAGCACCGAGGCCATCAGGCTGACCGCGGCCAGCGCCATCGGCAGCAGCACATGAACCTGATAGCGCCGGTTGCGGTCGGCCATCGAGCCATTGACCCACATGAACACGATCGCGGTGAGATAGGGCAGTGCCGCGATCAGCCCGACCGCGCCGAACCCCGCCGCCGTCAGCGTCTTCAGCAGCGTCGGCAGCCACATGTTCAGGCCGTAGAAGCCGACCTGCACCAGGAAGTACACCACCACGAGCTGCCAGACGGTGCCGTTGGAAAAGATCGCCGAAAAGCTCACCGGCGGCGGCTCGCCGGCGCGGTCGCGCGCCAGCGAACCCTCGATGTAGTCCCGCTCCGCCGACGAGCACCACGGCGCCTGGCGCGGCGTGTCGGCCACCAGCAGCCACCAGATCGGGGCGGCGATGATGAACGGCAGCGCGCCCTCGATGATGAACAGCTCCCGCCAGGATGTCGCCTGCACGATGAAGCCGGAGATCGGCTGCGTGATGATCGAGGCGATGGCCAGGTTCGCCATCCAGAAGCTGTAGGCGCGAGCCCGCTCGCTGACCGGGAACCAGTGGCTGATGAGCACCAGGATGGCCGGCCAGATGCCGCCCTCGGCCACGCCCAGCAGGAAGCGGGCGATCAGCAGTTGATCGAAGTTGCGCGCGAACCCGCACCAGATTGCGGCGGCGCCCCAGAGCAGGATCATGATGGCGACGAACTTCTTGGCACTCCAGCGTTCGGCCAGGTGGCCGCCGGGGATCTGCAGCAGCACGTAGCCGATGAAGAAGATGCCGCCCGCCAGTCCCTGCTGCGCCTTGGTGACGTGGAAGTCGTGACCGATGCCGGCGAAGGCGTAGCCGATGTTGGTGCGGTCCATGAACGAGATGATGTAGACGATCATCGCCGCCGGAATGAGCCGCTTCCAGCGCATCGAGCCGGCCGGTGCGGCGATCGCCGGCTCGCCGATGGTGCCTGCCGACATGCGTGCGTCCTCCCTCTCGTGCTTGCTTGCGGCCAGCATAGACGCGGCACCGGCGAGCCTGTCCAGCCTCTCCCTGCTAGCGGGCGGCGCGCCGCGGCCCTATTCTGTCGCGATCGTCGTGAGGACGATCGTTTCGAGGCGACCGTTTGGGGGAGGATGGCATGGCGCGCGCACTGGTGCTGGAGCGGCAGCGGGAGTTGTCGCTGCGCGAGATCGGGGTGCCGCACGAGATGGGTCCGCGCGACGTGCGGGTACGGATGCACACGGTGGGCGTATGCGGCAGCGACGTGCATTATTACACGCATGGGCGCATCGGCCCGTTCGTGGTGCGCGCGCCGATGGTCCTGGGCCACGAGGCGGCCGGCACCATCGTCGAGGTGGGTCGCGAGGTCACCGGGCTGGCGGTGGGCGACCGGGTGTGCATGGAGCCGGGCATTCCGGACATGCAGAGCCGGGCGGCCAAGCTCGGCATCTACAACGTCGATCCGGCGGTGCGTTTCTGGGCGACGCCGCCGGTGCATGGCTGCCTGACTCCCGAGGTGGTCCACCCCGCGGCGTTCACCTACAAGCTGCCGGACAACGTGAGCTTCGCGGAAGCGGCGATGGTGGAGCCGTTCGCGATCGGGATGCAGGCGGCGTTGCGTGCGCGGATCAAGCCGGGCGATGTCGGCGTGGTCACGGGCTGCGGGCCGATCGGCATCATGGTGGCGTTGGCGGCGTTGGCCGGCGGTTGCGCCCGGGTGTTCATCTCCGACGTGGTGGCCGAGAAGCTGGCGATCGCCGGCCGCTATGACGGCATCACGCCGGTCAATGTGAAGGACGCCGACCTGGCGCGCACGGTGCGCGAGGCGACGGACGGCTGGGGTGCGGACGTGGTGTTCGAGGCGAGCGGCAGCCCCCGCGTGTACGACACGCTGTTCGACGCGGTGTGTCCGGGCGGCTGCGTGGTGTTCGTGGGGATGCCGGTCGATCCGGTGCCATTCGACATCGTCGCCGCCCAGGCCAAGGAAATCCGCATGGAGACGGTGTTCCGGTATGCCAACATCTACGACCGCGCGATCAACCTGATCGCGTCGGGGAAGGTGGATCTGAAGCCGCTGGTGTCGCGCACGTTCGATTTCGAGGACAGCGTGGCTGCGTTCGAGCGCGCGGCCGAAGCGCATCCGACGGACGTGAAGATCCAGATCAAGTTCCCGCAAAGGTAGTGCCCGCTCGGGGTGCCGCTGCGCCGGGCCGCACCGGCCAAGGCCGGCGTGATGTCATAGCCGCACGTTGTGCCGCCGCTTGCATCGGCGCCGTTGCGGCACCGTCCTCGCAGCCGGCCAGACGGTCTTCAGGCGGCGCGCACGCTGGCCACGAAACTGTTCACCTGGCTGGTGAGGCGCTCGGCCTGCCTGGCCAGATCGCTGGCGGCGCCGAGGGTCTGGCTGGCGGCTGCCCCGGCGCTGCTGGCGGCCTGGCTCACGCCGGCGATGTTCGAGCTGGCATCCTGCGTGCTGGCCGCCGTACGCTGGACGTTGCGCGCGATGTCCACGGTGGCCGCGCCTTGCGCCTCCACCGCGGCGGCGATCGAGCTCGCGATGCCGCTCACCGCGCCGATCGTGGCCGCGATGTCCTCGATGGCCGCGACCACCTCGCGCGTGGCCGCCTGGATCTGGCCGATTTGCGCGGCGATTTCCTCGGTCGCCCGTGTGGTCTGCCGGGCCAGCCCCTTGACCTCGCTGGCGACGACCGCGAAGCCCCGGCCGGCGTCGCCGGCGCGCGCTGCCTCGATCGTGGCATTCAGCGCCAGCAGGTTGGTCTGCCCGGCGATGCCGGTAATCAGGTTGACCACCTGCCCGATCTTGCGCGCCGCATCTGCCAGGGCGCGCACGACCGCGTCGGTTCGCCGGGCGTCGTCGGCCGCCTTGCTGGCCATCAGGGCCGATTGCGCCACCTGCCGGCTGATCTCCTGGATCGACCCGGCCAGTTCCTCCGACGCCGCGGCCACAGTGCGCACATTGGCCGAGGCCCGCTGCGAGGCGGTCGACACCGCCTCGGCTTGGCGGCTGGTCTCGTCGGCCGTGGCGGCCATCAGACGCGCCGTCGCCTGCATCTCGCCCGCCGCGCCGGAGACGGACTCGACGACGCCGCGGACGTTGGCCTCGAACCCGTCGGCCAGGGCCAGCAGATCGCCGCGGCGCTGTTCGGCCATGCGTCCGCGCTCGGCCGCCGCCGCGGCCTCGGCCGCGCGGGCGGCGCGGGCATTGTCGCGGAACACCGCCAGTGCCGCCGTCATGGCGGCGATCTCGTCGCGGCCGCCGTGCGGGATGGCGGCATCCAGATCGCCGGCGGCGATCGCGGCCATGCTGACGCAGAGCAGGCGCATCCGCCGCACCACGCGGCGGCCGACATACAGCACGGCGATCGCCGACGCGATCAGCAGGCTTGCCCCGGCGATCGCCGCCAGCAGCACGCGCCCGCGCGCGATCGTGACGGCGGAGGCCGCGGCGGCGCGACCGGCGGCGCGCTCGCTGCGCGACACCAGGTTCGCCACCTCCGCCACCAGGGCGCCGGCCAGTGTGCGGTCGGCGGCGAGGGCCCGCTCGCCGGCGGCCTCCGTGACCAGCTCCTGCCGGCGCAGGTCGAACAGCGTGGATTGGCCGCCGCCGTAGCGGACCAGTTCGCGCTCCAGCCGGCGCAGCTCGGGCGCGGCCGGGTTGGCGGCGAGGGCGGCCACGGACCTGTCGAGGCGGCCGGCGGCGGCGGTGAAACTGTCGCGCAGCGGCGGCAGCAGATCCTTGTCGGGCAGGTTCGCGGCTTCGGTCAGCAGGCCGAGCACCAGGTTGCTGTCGGCGCGCAGATCCGACATCGCCTGCAAGCCCGCGAGCTGCTGGTCCGCAAGACCCGACAGACGACGCTGGATGGCCTTGGCATCGCCCGCGTCGGTCGCCGATTGCAGGCCGGTCACGAGATCGAAGCCGGCATCGTCGGCGAGCGGCGCCAGCTTTTCGGCGAGCGCGTCGTGCGCCGCGCGCACGCGCGCCTCCATCGCGATCCGTGCGTCGCGCAGTGCGAGGCGCCGCGCGACGATGCCGGAAAGCTGGTGCAGGTTCTCGGCGATGTCGCGTGCCAACGCGCGCGGCCGCGCCGCCTGGCGCGCGCCGTCGGCGGCGGCGGCGAGCGCGTCGATGGCGCGGCCGAGCTCCTGCTGATTGCCGTGCAGCGCCGCGACGGCGGCCTCGCGTTGCCGCGCGTCGCCTGCCGCGAGCAGCGCCGGGGCGGCGGCAGCGAGATCGGCGCTGCCCTTGGCCAATCGCAGCGACAGGCTCATCGCCGGCAGGTTGGTGCGGGCGATGCCGCGCAAGGAGCGGCCGACCTGATCGTAGGAGACGAATGCCACGACGCTCGCCAGCACCGTCAACCCGGCGACCGCGCCGAACGCCGCGAACAGCTTGGCCCCGATGCCGATGCCGCTGCGCGTGCGGTGGCGCGTTGTCACGCTCGCGTTCCGGACATTCAGCCGCCGGCTTTCGGCAGGGTGGCGACGGGCCGCAACGTGCCGTCCGGCTGGATCACCGTGAGAAACACCTGGCCGGAGCCGCGATTGTCGCGCGGCCCGTAGCGGAGGAGCACGCCGCCGAGATCGAAGCGCCCGGTTTGCGCCACCGCGTCGAGCATCGCCTGGCGGGTGATCGTCCCAGGGATTTTCTCCAGCGCCGCGATCATCAGGCGGCCGACCATGTAGCCTTCCAGCGACACGAAGCCGGGCCGCGCCTCCGGCTGCGCCGCCTTGAGCGCCGCCTGGTAGTCGCGCACCACGCCGATCGAGGCGTCCTCGGGGAACGGCACGACCTCGGTGACGATCACGCCGGCGCCGGCCGGGCCTGCTTCCGCCGCCAGCGCGTCGGCGCCGACGAACGAGAGGCTGACGAAGGTCGCGGACAGCTTCACCAGCCGCGCCAGCTTGACGAAATCGGCGGTGGGCCTGTAGGCGCCGATCATGATGACCGCGTCCGGGTCGCCCTTGCGGATCGCCAGCAGCGCACCTTTGACCGCGGTGGTGTTGCGCTCGTAGGTGCCCTCGGCAACCAGGCTCATGCCGCGCTTGCCGAGCGCGCGCTTGACGCCGGCCAGCCCGGCCTGCCCATAGGCGTCGTCCTGATAGAAAATCGCGACGCGGGAGACGCCGAGATCGCGCGTGAGGTGGTCCACCATCGTCTCGGTCTCCTGGAAATAGGAGGCGCGGACGTTGATGACCCCGGATTTGGCGGGATCGCGCAGGAACTCCGCGCCGGTGAAGGCGCCGATGAAGGGCACGCCGGCCTCGGTCGCGATCGGCTGCACGGCGGCGGCGGTGGGCGTGCCGATCGAGCCGACCAGCGCCAGGATCTTGCCGCCCTCGATCAGTTGCTTGGCGACGGCGACGGAGCGGGTTGGCTCGTAGCCGTCATCTACCGAGATCAATGCGATCTTGCGGCCCTTGACGCCGCCGGCCCGGTTGGCGGCGGCAAAGGCGGCCAGCAGCCCGTCGCGCATCCCTTGTCCGAGCGCGGCGGCCGGTCCTTGCAGCGCCGCGACCTGGCCGAGCACGATCTGGTCCGCGGTCACGCCGTTCTCGGCCGCCGCCGGCGCGGCCGACAGCGCCGCGAGGGCGATGGCGAACGCGCCCCCGATCACCTGATCCAATCGCATCGCGATGCTCCCTGCTGCGCGCGAGCATCGCAGGGGGAGATTGCCGGCGGATTAAGGGGGCGACGAGGCCTCGCCGCTGATCATCGTCGCTACGGCCGCACCGGCGCGGGCCGAGTCGCCACGCGCCGCGTGCTGGACAGCGCCAGGTGAACGATGGCGCCGGCGGCGGCGCCGATCAGCCATCCCCAGTCGCCGACGTTGTAGATCAGCCCGAAGGCGCCCAGCAGCGACAGCCCGATCGACAGCAGGCCGGAGGCGATCAGCGCCGCCAGCGCCGCGCGGTTCCATCCGCCGGAGAAAAACAGCGAGCCAGCCGGTGACATCGTGTACAAATCCTCGACCACGACCTGCTGGCGCTTCACCAGGTAGTAGTCCGCCACCATGATGCCGTACATCGGCCCCAGCACCGCGCCGAAAATGCTGACGAAGATGGTGATCGCCTGCGGGCTGGAGACGAAGATCCAGGGGCATACCAGCACCGACAGGATCGAGGCGATCAGGCCGCCCAGCCGGAAGTCGATTTGCCCGGGCGCCAGGTTGGCGATGTCGTAGGCGGGCGAGACGAAGTTCGCGACGATGTTGATGCCCATCGTGGCGACCACGAAGGTGAGGCTGCCGAGGACCGCCACGAGCGGATTGTGGATGCGCTGCACGATCGCCACCGGATCCATGATGGCGCTGCCGAACACCTTGATGGTGCCCGCGGTGACGATGACGGTAATCAGCGAGAAGACGAAGAAGTTGACCGGCAGGCCGAGGAAGTTGCCCGTCCGCATCGCCGCCTCGCTCTTGGCGAACCGGGAGAAGTCGCCGAAATTGAGCAGCAGGGCGGCGAAATAGGCCACGATCAGCATGGCGGCGTCGGCCATCTGCGGCAGCGACTGGCCCGGCGGACAGGTGCTTGTCGCTCAGTTGCAGCGACAGGCTCGACCAGCCGGTCTGCCACAGAATCCAGGCCGCCAGCAGGAACATCACGAGATAGACGGCCGGCCCGCAGAAGTCGATGAAGCGGCGGATCGTTTCCATGCCGCTGCGGAAAATCAGCAGTTGGAAGAACCACATGAACAGGAAGCTCAGCCAGCCCAGCGTGGACAGGCCGGCGATGCTGTTATGCGTGAGGTCGGCGGCGGAGGGGATGAAGGTCAGCAGCAGCACCTGCACCGCCTTGGAGGCGAAATAGGTCTGCACGCCGTACCAGACGATGCCGACCACGCCGCGCACGATGGCCGCGAGGTTGGCGCCCTGCACGCCGAAGGCCACGCGCGCCATCACCGGAAACGGGATGCCATAACGCTGCGACGGCCGGCCGATCAGATTGATGAGGCCATAGACGATCACGATCCCGACCACCATCGAGACCAGCACCTGCCAGCCGGTGAGGCCGAGGAAGAACAGGCTGGCGGCGAAAGTGTAGCCGCCCACCGAATGCACGTCGGACATCCACATCGAGAACACGTCGAACGTGCCCCAGGTGCGTCCCGCGGGCGCGGTCGGCGCCAGGTCGTTGTTGTACAGCCTCGGATCGGCTCCCGGGATGTCGCGGGTGATGATGCCGCTGGCCTTGGCCGACATTCTTTTCTCTCCGCTGTGCCTCGGATGCAGCCGCTATCGTTGCGCCATCTCCCACCCTTGCGCAACGTAAACCGGCGCGTTCGACGCGGCCAGCGGCGCGTGGCCGAGGATCATGTCCGCCGCCTTCTCGCCGATCATGATGGTGGGCGCGTTGAGGTTGCCCGTCGTCACCGACGGCATGATCGAGCTGTCCACCACATGCAGCCCCTCCAGCCCGATCACCCGGGTGCGCGGATCGACCACCGCCACGGATCGTCCGCGGCGCCCATGCGGCAGGTGCCGCAGGGATGGTACGCGCTTTCGACATGTTCGCGCACGAATGCGTCGATCTGCTCGTCCGTCTGCACGTCGGCGCCCGGCTGGATTTCCTCGCCGCGATACGGGTCGAAGGCGGCCTGTGCGAAAATCTCGCGCGTCAACCGCACGCAGGCGCGCATCTCGGTCCAGTCGTCGGCGTGGCTCATGTAGTTGAACAGGATGCGCGGCTTGTCGGCGGGCTCGGCCGAGCGCAGCCGCACCCAGCCGCGGCTGCGGCTGCGCATCGGGCCGACATGCGCCTGCATCGAATGGCCCGCCGCCACCGCGCGGCCGTCGTAGCGCACGGCCAGCGGCAGGAAATGGTATTGGATGTCGGGATACGCCACTCCGGCGCGGCTGCGGATGAAGCCGCAGCTTTCGAAATGGTTGGTCGCGCCCAGCCCGTCATGGCGCAGCAGCCAGCGCGCGCCGATCACCGCCTTGGCCAGCTTGTTCATCGAGGAATACAGCGTGATCGGCTGCCTGACCGCGACCTGGAAGTAGAACTCGAGATGGTCCTGCAGGTTCTCGCCGACGCCGGGCAGGTCGTGGCGCACCGCGATGCCGTGCCGCGCCAGCTCGGCGGCCGGGCCGATGCCGGACAGCATCAGCAACTGCGGCGAATTGATCGGACCGCCGCACAGAATCACCTCGCGCGCCGCAAGCGCCATGCGATCCTGGCCGCCGTGCCGATAGCGCACGCCCGCCGCGCGGCGTCCCTCCAGCTCGATGCCGGTGGCCAGCGCGTGCTCGACCACATGCAGGTTCGCCCGCTGCATCGCGGGCTTGAGGTAGGCGTTCGCGGCGCTCCAGCGACGGCCCTGATGCACCGTCATGTCCATGCGGCCGAAGCCCTCCTGCTGGAAGCCGTTGACGTCCTCGCTGACCGGGTAGCCCGCCTGCCGCCCGGCCTCGATCCAGGCGCGGTACAGCGGGTTGGCCAGCGCGCCGCCTTGCGTGTGCAGCGGGCCGCTGTCGCCGCGGTATTCGTCGCCGCCCTCCGCGCGGGTCTCGGCGCGGCGGAAATACGGCAGCACGTCGCGATAGGCCCAGCCCGCCGCGCCCTCGCGCTGCCAGCGGTCGAAATCCATCGGGTTGCCGCGCACATAGACCATGCCGTTGATCGAGGACGACCCGCCGAGCACCTTGCCGCGCGGCGTGTTCATCACGCGGCCGCCCAGATACGGCTCCGGTTCGGAGGCGTAGCCCCAGTTGTAGCGGTCCATGTTCAGCGGCATCGACAGCGCCGCCGGCATCTGGATCAGCACCGAAAGGTCGCTGCCGCCATGCTCCAGCACCAGCACGCGGCGCTGCCCGTCCGCGCTCAGCCGGTCGGCCAGCACGCAGCCGGCCGAACCGGCGCCCACAATGACGGTATCGAATTTTTCGCTGTCCAATGCCATCCGCCCCGCTCGACCGATCCCCCGCCACTCTGCCACAACCGTCGGCGGAGGGGCACATGGACGACAGCGGCGACGACGCCATCCGAGACATCCTGGAGCGGGTGCGCACCATCGCCCTGGTCGGCGCCTCGGCGCGGCCGGAGCGGCCGAGCCACGAGGTGATGGGATTCCTGCAAGCGCGCAGGCTATCGGGTGATTCCGATCAATCCCGGCCTGGCCGGCCAGACCCTGCTGGGCGAGACGGCGCGCGCCTCGCTGCGCGACATCGCCGAGCCGGTCGACATGGTCGACATGTTCCGTGCCTCCGACCAGGTCGGGCCGGTGGTCGACGACGCCATCGCCATCTCGGCGCGGCGTGGTGTGGATGCAGCTTGGCGTCGTCAACGAGCCGGCCGCGGCCGCCGCCCGCGCCGCGGGCCTCCAGGTGGTCATGGACCGCTGCCCGAAGATCGAGATTCTCCGGCATGGCCTGAAACGCAGGTGAGCGCGGCCGCGGCCGCGCTCACCACGACGGAGACCGCGCGCGCGCACCGGCTCGGCGTGCTGCTGATGCTGGCCTCGGCGGTGACGTTCAGCACCGCCGGCTTCTTCACCCGACTGATTACGCTCGACGCGCCGGCGCTGCTGTTCTGGCGCGGCATCTTCTCCGGGCTGACCATCGCGGCCTTCGTGGCGTGGCGGCAGAAGGGCGACATGGCGTTCGACCGCCGGCGCGATGGGCTGGCCCGGAGTGCTGCTGACCGCCACCGCCAGCCTGGCGATGATCTCCTTCGTGTGGTCGCTGCGCCTGTCCTCGGTGGCCGAGGTGTCGGTGATCTATGCCACCGTTCCGCTGGGGACCGCGGCGCTGGGCTGGCTGCTGCTGCGCGAGCGGGCGGGCTGGCCGATGCTGGCCGCCTGCGCGGCCACTCTGGTCGGCATGATCGTGATGATGAGTGGCGCCCAGGCGCGTGCGCATCTGTTCGGCGACCTGGTGGCGGCCGGCATGACGCTGGCCTCGGCGCTGTTCATGGTGGTGCTGCGCTGGCGAAGCCACACGCCGACCGCGCCGGCGATGGCGGCGGCGGCCCTGTCGACCGCCGTGGTGGTGGCGTTCTGGGCGCATCCGCTGGCCGCCAGCCCCGCCGAGATCGCCTTGACGGCGCTGTTCGGCATCCTCCAGAACGGGTTTGGGCTGATCCTGATGGTGCTGGGCTCGCGCTATGTCACCGCCAGCGAAACCGCGCTGTACGGCGCACTGGACGCGCCGCTGGCGCCGTTGTGGGTGTGGCTGGCGTTCGCCGAGGCGCCCTCGGTCGGCACGCTGGCGGGCGGTGCCGTGGTGCTGGCGGCGGTGGGCGCGTTCATCGCCTGGGAGAGGCGGTAGGCAGAATGCCGGATTTTCCGATCATCGACAGCCACGTTCACCTGTTCGACCCCGGGCGCCTGGCGTATGGCTGGTTGCGCGGCCTGCCGATCGAGCGCCGCACCGAACTGGCCGAGTTCGACGCGGCGCGCGGCGTGGTGGACGTGGCTGGGCTGGTGTTCGTGGAGGTGGCGGTCGATCCGGGCCAGCATCTCGCGGAAGCGGCGTTCGCGCAGGCGCTGGCCGATGCGGATCTTCGCCCGCTGGCCATCGTGGCGCACGCGCCGGTGGAGCGCGGCGATGCCGTCGAGGAGGATCTCGCGGCGCTCGCCAGGCATCCGGCGCTGCGCGGCATCCGCCGGCTGATCCAGGGCGAGGTCGATCCCGGCATGTGCCTGCACCCGAACTTCCTGGCCGGGGTGCGGGCGGTCGGGCCGGGCCGGGCTGACCTTCGACATTTGCGTCAAGCACTGGGGCCTGGTGTTCGCGATCGAGCTGGCGCGGCGCTGCCCGGAGGTGAGCTTCGTGCTCGATCACATCGGCAAGCCCGGCATCGCGCATGGCCTGCGCGAGCCGTGGCGGAGCCAGATGAGTGCGCTGGCCGAGTTGCCCAACGTGGCCTGCAAGCTGTCCGGCGTGGTGACGGAGGCCGACCATGCCGCCTGGACGCCGGCCGACATCGAGCCGTATGTCGCGCACGCCATCGAATGCTTCGGCTTCGACCGGGTGATGTACGGCAGCGACTGGCCGGTGAGCGATCTGACGCACGCCTATCCGGACTGGGTGGCGCTGCTCGACGGTTTCACCGCCGGATGCGGCGAGGACGAGTTGCGCGCCCTGTATGGCGGGACCGCGCGAAGGATTTATAGGCTGGCTGGCGTAAAGCAGCACGACGGCGTGGAGTGCTGAAGGCGAAGTTCACCCGCCGCGACACCTTAATGCAGCCCAAATACCGTCAAGGGCGGCCATGACGGTGTTGCTACAGGAAGACTGGCCCATTGGCCCGCTACTTCGCCAGCCACGCCTCATACTGCTTGTCCAGCTTCGCGCCGTTGTCGCGCCAGAAGGCTTCGTCGATCATCAGCCCGGCCGACAGGTTGGCCGGTGCGCTCGGCGAGGCGGCCAGCAGCGGCGCGGGCAGGCCGTCATTGGCGCCGGTCGAGGCGCCGCCGTAGCCGCCCAGCGCAGGCAGGCCGCGCTGGTTCTTCGGGTCGGCGGCGAACGCCAGCAGCTTCACGGCGGCCGCCGCGTTCGGGCCGCCGGCCAGGATCGCCCAGCTCTCGACGCTGGTCAGGCTGCCGGCCCATTGCACGGCGAATGCCGGATACGCCGGCGAGCCGACGCCGCGCTGGGCGGCGATGATGCCCTCGGCCGGCGCGCTGGTCATCAGCGCCTCGCCGCTCTCCAGCAGGCGCGGCGCGTCCGCGTCGCTGGTCCACCAGACCAGGTACGGCTTGAGCTGGTCGAGCTTGCGGAAGGCGCGCTGGACGCCGGCGTCGGTGCGCAGCGTGGTGTACACGTCGCCGGGCGCCACGCCGTCGGCCAGCAGCGCCAGTTCCATATTGCCGCGCGCCCCGCGCCGCAGGCCGCGCTTGCCCGGCACCTTGGCCACGTCCCAGAAGTCGGTCCAAGTGGGCTGGCCGGGAAACTTGTCGCGGTTCCACGCCAGCACGAGGCTGTGCAGCACCGCGCCCTCGCCGCAATCGCTGGCCGCGCCGGCCACCTGCCGGTCACGGCCACCCAGCGGTCCCCAGTCGAGCTTTTTCAGCGAGCCGTCCTTGCAGCCGGCCGCCAGCGCCGCACCGTCGAGCACCGCCACGTCGGCGTGGGCGGCTTTCGCTGCGGCGATGCTGCCGTCCGTCGCCACCGTGCTTGCCGTGATGCCGGTCGCCTTGGTGAAGGGTGCGATGAACGCCTGATCCACCACATGCCCCAGCGGACCTTGCGGCACCGCGACAGTCAGGCCGCCGGGGGCAGCGGCACGGCCGATCCCCGGCAGCAGGCCGGTGGCGGCCAGGCCGACGGCGGCCAGACCCACGACGAACGTGAAACGCAGGGTCATGTCGCGGCTGGTCCTGGCGCTGGAAGGGCGGCGGAAGGCGGCACGCGGCACGGTAACGGCGCAGGCCAGCAGCGGCAACCGCCCGCGGTCACGCTTTTCCCGCAATCGTGCGGAAAGCGGTCGCGTGATGCGCCTGCCAGGCCACCGAGACGGTGCGCCCGGCGGCAATGCCGCGCGGCGAGGTCCCGGCCGGCCGGGACGCCACGATGCTGGCATCGCCGGCCCGCAGCCCGAGCCGCAGGTGGTCGCCGTGGGACGCCACCCAGTCGACCCGCGCGGCCAGCGCGCCCTCGCCCATCTGCTCGGCAGGCACGGCGGCCACCGCCAGCCGTTCCGGGCGCACGCAGACCACGCAGCGCCCACCCGGCCGGAACCCGTAGCGCGCGGCGTCGCCGGCCTTGGCCTCGACCAGCGCGCCGGCATCCAGGCGCACCAGCAGACCGTCCTCGCCCAATGCCTGCGCCTCGCCCGCCTGCACTTCGCCTGGCAGCACGTTGACCGGCCCGGTCAGCGCCGCGACCACGGCATCGGCGGGTTCGTCGTACAGCGCCTGCGGCACGCCGAGTCTGCCGGACCGCGCCGCCGGCCAGCACCGCCATCCGGTCGCCCAGCACGATCGCCTGCTCCGGGTCGAAGGTCGCATACAGCACGCCCACTCCGCCGGCGCGCGCGTGGCGGATCAGCGCAAACAGCGCCTCGGTCTCGTGCCGGTCCAGGCCGGCTGCGGGTTCGTCCAGCAGCAGCGCGCGCGGCGCGGCCGCCAGCGCACGCGCCACCGCCAGCCTCGCCCGCTGCCCCGCGCTGAGCGCCGCGGGACGCAGGCGCGCAGCGCCGGCCAGGTCCGCCGCCTCCAGCAGCGCCGCCGCGTGCCGGCCGGAAGGGTCGGCGAAGGCCAGCGCGCGGGCCACCGTCATGTCGGCGAACAGTCCCAGACCATGCTCGACCAGCCCCAGCCGGCGCCGGCGCGGCGGCAGCCCGTCGGCATCCGCTCCGGCCACGAAGACCTGCCCCGCGCTCGGTCGGATGAAACCCGCCAGCGTCAGCAGCGCGGTGGTCTTACCGGCTCCGGGGCTGCCCAGCAGCGTCAGCACCTCGCCGGGCTGCAGGTCCAACGAGCAATCCCGCAGCGGCGGCCCATTGCCGCCGCTGGTTTGGACCCCCGACAGTGCCGCCGCGGCCGTTGCGGCCATGCACGAAATCCCCCCAGCAACCGGCGGCCCGCGCCCCGGCGGCGCGCCCGCGCAACCCGCGATCACGCATTTGCGTTGCACGCCCGATCCTATGCAACACGGGAGTTCTCGATGGCCACCTCCAACCGTCTGCGCGATGTTCCCGCCGATGCCCAAGAGCAGATCCGAGAACTCCGCGACCAGGTCGATCACCTGATGCGCCAGCGCATCACCCCCGCGGTGTCCGAAGCCGCCGGGCGCGCGCAGGACTACGCCCGCCAAGCCAGCGATTTCTCACGCGAACAGGCCGAGGCGTTTTCGAGCCAGGTGCGCGAAATGCCGATCGCCTCGGTGCTGGTGGCGGCCGCGGCCGGCTATCTCCTGGGTCGTCTCGCCCGCTGATGCGGCTGCTCAGGCTCGGCAAGATCGCGGCGCAGGCCGAAGGCTTGCGCTGGCGGCGTCTGGTGCGCCGTCAGATCATGCGCGGCATCTACGGGGCCGTCGCGGCGGTGTTCGCGCTCGGGCTGCTGGCCTGGCTGCACATCGCGGCGGCACTGGCGCTGACGCCCCGGGTGGGGCCGGTCTGGGCGGCGCTGATCCTGGCCGGGGTGGACCTGGTGATCGCCGGCATTTTCGGGGCCATAGCTGCCTCGGACAAGCCGGATCGGATCGAGCGCGAGGCGCTGCTGGTGCGCGACGAGGCGCGCTCGCAGATCGCCGAGGCCGCGGTCATGACCGCGGTGGTGGGTCCGGTGCTGCGGCGGCTGGGCCTCGGCCTGGTTGAGCGGCTACTCGGCCGGCGAAGGCGGTAGCGCGCGCGGCCCTACCGAACCGCCAATCCCGTATGCCGGGCGCGCAGACGCCAGCCGAAGGCGATCAGCGACGCCCCGAACAGGATCGCATAAATCCCGAGCCACAGCGTCAGCACCACCGCGCCCGCGAACGGGTGCGCCAGCAGCAGCACGCCCCAGATCAGCGACACCACTCCGGCCAGCGCCAGCAGCCAGCCGCCATGCCCGCCGTGCATCCGCAGCGCCGCCGCCAGCATCAGCGCGCCGGTGACGACCGCCCAGGCGCCCAGCACCCAGACGGCGGCGGCGATGAACGCCGCCGGCGCGGCCAGCGCGATCAGCCCGATCAGCAGGCCCAGCGCGCCCTCGGCCAGCAGCAGCCCGCCGCGTTCGTGGTGCGCCGCTGCGCGCAGGCCGGCGATGATGGCGAACAGGCCGTCGACCACCGCGTAGATGCCGAACACCAGCACCAGCGAGGCCAGTGCGGCCGCCGGCATCAGGAAGGCGATGATGCCGAACACCACCGCGATCACGCCGCGCAGCACCAGCGCCCACCAGTTGCGCGCAAGCGCCGCGCTGCGCGCCAGTCGCAGGCCGCTGCGGTCGAAAACCTGTCCACCGTTGGTCATGGGTCAGCTCCGTGTTCTGGCATGGGGTGGGCGGGTTGCGCCTCGAAGGCGCCGCGGTCGCTCTCGGCCGCCGCGCGCAGGCGGCGAAAGCTGCGCAGGCTGAACGGCAGCATCGTCAGATAGATCAGCCCCGCCGCCGCCATCGCCGCCCACGGGTCGGCCAGCAGCAGGGCGGCGAACAGGCCGGTGCCCAGCAGCAGCGGCAGCACGTATTCCGCCGGCACCTTGAAGTTCTTGAAGTTCCACACCGGCAGCGTCGAGACCAGCAGCAGCGCGGTGCCGGACAGCACCACGGCCGAGACCAGCGGGTATTCCGCCAGGCCGGCCAGCCAGGTCCAGCCCATCGACCGCGCCTCCAGGCCCACGAACAGCGGGAACAGCGCCAGCCCGGCGCCGGCCGGGGCGGGAACTCCGGTGAAGAAGTTGTAGGCGTAGGCCGGGTGCGCCGAGGCTCCGGCGACCGCCTCGATCGAGGCGTTGAAGCGCGCCAGCCGCAGCGCCATGCAGACGGAAAACAGCAGGCAGGGCATGAACCCGTAGCCGCGCACCGCTTGCAGCGACCACAGATAAAGCACGAAAGCCGGGGCCACGCCGAAGCACAGGAAGTCGGCCAGGCTGTCGAACTCCGCGCCGAACCGTGTGGTCGCCTTCAGCAACCGGGCCAGGCGTCCGTCCAGTCCGTCGATGCAGGCGGCCACCGCGATCGCCGCCGCGGCCGCCCCGAACCGGCCCTCCAGCGAGAAGCGCATCGCCGTGAGGCCGGCGCACAAGCCGAGCATGGTCAGCAGGTTGGGAATGATGCGGTTGAACGACAGGCCGCGAAAGCGCGGCCGCTCCGGCGGACGCAGCCGCCGCCGCAGCCGGCGCATCTGCGCCTCCGCCGCCAGGGCGCGTCGCGTGGGCACCGGCCGGGGCCCGATCATGGCGGCGCGGGCTCGTGCACGCCAAGCTCGGCGATCACCGTCTCGCCGCCGATCATGGTCTGGCCCACGCACACCAGGGCCGCAACGCCCGCCGGCAGATAGAGGTCGGTGCGGCTGCCGAAGCGGATCAGTCCCAGATGCTCGCCGGCACGGACCTGCTGACCCTCGCGCACATGGCACAGGATGCGGCGCGCGATCAGCCCGGCGATCTGCACCACCGCCAGGTCGCGTCCGTCCGGCAGGCGGATCGCCAGGGCGTTGCGCTCGTTGAACTCCGAGGCCTTGTCCAGGCTCGCGTTGACGAAGCGGCCGTGCCGGTAGGCGATGCGGCTCACCGTGCCGTCCACCGGCACGCGGTTGACGTGGACATCGAGCACCGAGAGGAAGATTCCCACGCGCAGCCGCGCCATGTCGCCCAGCCCGAGTTCGGCCGGGGGCACCGCGTGGGCCACCGAGACCACATGCCCGTCGGCTGGCGCCAGCACAAGGCCGGCGCGCGGCGGGGCCACGCGCCGCGGATCGCGGAAGAACGCGACGCAAGCCAGTGCGAACAGCACGCCGAGCCAGACCAGCCAGGGCGAGACGAACAGGCCGACCACCGCCAGCGCCACGCCGGCGGCGATGAACGGCCTCCCGGCCGGATGCGGCGGCGCCATGACCAGACGCAGGGAGTGGACGAGCGACATGGCGGTGCGTTTCGGGTCCACGGGTTTGCGGCGGCCGGGTTATGGATGCTTCACCCCGCAGCGGCAAGACGGGCGGCAAGACTGCGGCCGGGGTCGCTCCTGGTCCGCCTCTATCTGGCCGTGCTCGACGCCACGGGCGCGGGCTTCGGCGGCGTGGCGCCCGGGGCCGCCGGCACCGCGAACACCTGACCGGGGTAGATCAGGTCGGGATTACGGATCTGGCTGCGGTTGGCGAGGTAGATGACAGTGTAGCGGACGCCCTGCCCATAAGCTTTGCGGGCGATGCGCCATAGGCACTGTCCGGGCTGCACGACCACCCTGCCGTCCATCACGGCACCCTCGGGCAGCAGCACGCGATCGAACGGCAGCGCCACCCGGGCGGCCACCGCCCCGCTGGGCTTGAGCTGGTCGATGCGCAACCGATGCTGGCCGGCCGCCACCGGATCGGCCGGCAACAGGCTCCAGCGCCCGTCCTCGTCGGCTACGGCATCGCCGGCCGGCCGGCGGTCGATATAGACGCGCACCGCGCTGCCCGGCGGCGCGCTGCCGGCGAAGCGGATGGCGCCATGCGTGTCGTAGTCGACGATGCCGAGTCCGAGCGGCCGTGTGCCCGGCTTGACACCCCTGGACTCGGGCCTGGACTCGGGCGAAGCCGGGGCTTGCAGCAGCAGCGGCATCCCGGCGGGCGGCGTCAGCAACGCCAAGGCGCCGGCATTTGCCGGCTGGCCGGCGGCCGGAAAGGCGGGGGGCACCACGACGACCACCGGCGCGGCGCCCTGCGCCACCGCCTGGCCCGGGTGGTCCGGCGTGGTCGACAGCGTGAGCTGCTGGCCGCCGGCGGGCAGGGGCGCGGCCGGCAGCGCCACCCACTGCCCCTGCGCGTCCGCCTCGGCGCGGGCGATCGGGTGGCCATTGTCGGCGATCACCACCTGCGCCCCCGGTTTTGCACGCCCAGCCAGCACGGCGTCGCCGCGAGGGCCGACGCGCACGATGTCGAAGCTGGGCGGCATCGCGGCGGCCGGCGGCACCGCGAAAGCGGGCGGTTCGGTCGGCTGCGCTGGAGCCGTCGGGGCGGCCGTCGAGATCACGGCGGCCGGCGTCGTGCCGGCTGCCGGTCGGGCGGCGCGGGCCACGGCGGCGCGCGGCACCACGGTCGCGACGGCCTCCGGCGGCCTCGGCGCGTGATGGCCGAGCCAGGCCCAGGCGACGGCGGCGGCGCTCAGCAGCACCAGCACGGCGACCAGCCGAGTCCCGATGGGACTCGGCGCGCGAGGCTGGCCGAGCGGTGTCGACGACGACATAGGCATGACAGTATGGACTCCCTTACCGAGCCGCAATGTTCACGCCCAAAGTTTACGCGGCGCGCGCGCTGACGGCATAACGCGCCGGATGGCGCCGGATTGCCGTATACGCCGCTCGCCGAAGAAGGAGTTCGCGATGGCGTTGCGCGCCAACCGCCCGGGGTTGCGGCTGCCGATGCGGGTCTGGGACTTGCCCATCCGCGTCTTTCATTGGGCCATCGTCGTGCTGGTCGCCATCGCTTACATCAGCATCAGCCTCGGCGCCCCCCGCATCCATCTGCTGAGCGGCTACGCGGTGCTGGCGCTGCTGCTGTTCCGGCTGGTCTGGGGTTTCCTCGGCAGCGACACCGCGCGGTTCGCGCGGCTCCTGCGCAGCCCGCTGGCGGGTGTGCGTCGGGGCGCGCGGTTCGCCGGCCGCGAACCCGACGACCAGGTGGGGCACAGCGAGGCCGGTGGTTGGATGGCGCTGGTGCTGCTGCTGTTGCTGGCGGCCGAGGTGGCGACCGGGCTGGCCGCCAGTGACGGCGACGCCAAAGGCCCGCTGCTGAAATATGTGGGCAGGGCGGCGGGCGACCGGCTGACCGCCTGGCATGACGGCCCGCTCCAGATCGCCCTGCTGGTGGTGATCGGCCTGCACGTGCTGGCGATCGTGGCCTATGCGGTGGTCAAGCGGCAAAATCTGCTGCGGCCGATGATTACCGGCAAGAAGATGCTGCCGGCGGCCACTCGCGCGCCGCGCATGGCGCCGGCGGGGCTGGCCTGGGGCATCCTGTTGCTGGCCGCCATCGCCGCCTGGCTGATCGCGACCCGCGCCTGACCCACCGGCAGCGCCGAGCGCGGCTGTCACCGATGCCGAGCGCCGCATCCGCATTGCCATGTCGTCCAGGGTCCCGCGGCGTTATCCTGGACAGATCGCCCAACGCCCGTCCAACTCGGGCCCGTCCATCTCGGCCCCGTCCATCTCGGGCCCGTCCATCTCGCGCCCGCCCGCTTCGCTCCGTCGCTGAAGGATGCTCTCGCCCATGCCGCATATCCGCTCCGTCGCCGTATTCTGCGGTGCCAGCCCGGGCGCCGACCCGGCGTTTCGCGCGGCCGCCGAGGCGCTGGGGGCGGGGCTGGCGCGGGCCGGCATCCGTCTGGTCTACGGCGGCGGCCGGGTCGGGCTGATGGGTGCGGTCGCCGATGCGGCGTTGGCCGCCGGCGGCCAGGTGACGGGGGTGATCCCGGAGTTCCTGACCAAGCTGGAGGTGGCCCATCCCGGGGCCGACACGATGATCGTCACCGACAGCATGCATAGCCGCAAGCAGCGCATGTTCGCGCTGTCCGACGCCTTCGTGACCCTGGCCGGCGGCTTGGGCACGCTGGACGAGACGTTCGAGATCCTCACCTGGCGGCAGCTTGGCTTGCACGACAAGCCGATCCTGCTGTGCGACCTGGCCGGCAGCGCCGCCCCGCTGCTGCGGCTGATCGAGGTCACCGTCGAGGCCGGCTTCGCCCGCCCCGACATCCGCAAGCTGTTCGAGGTGTTCTCCGACGTGCCGGCCGTGCTCAGCCGCCTTTTGCAAGCCAGTCCAAGCGAGGCCGCCCCGGCGGAGGCTGCGGCGGCGCGGTTGTGATGGCCGCATCCTGCGCCCTCTCCATGACGCACGATGCGCCGCTGCTGTTTGGGGATGATTTCGCAACCACCGATGTCGCGGCGGCGCGGCGTCCGAGCGATCAGGCGGGATTCTCCGCGACGCGAGACTTTGCCGGCAGCGCGAAGGCGCGCGTCTCGCCAAAGCCGAGCGTCGTGAAAGCGTCGGGATCAAGGTGGGCCGCCTCTCGCGCGGCGGCCAGCGCGTGCAGCGGCGCGTCGATCGCCTCGTCGGTGAGCTGGAACGTGCCGAAATGCATCCCCAGCGACCGCCACGCCCCGAGCGCCAGATGCGCCTCCACCGCCTCGGCCGGATCCATATGCACGGAGGCCATGAACCAGCGCGGCTCGTAGGCGCCGATCGGCAGCAACGCGAGATCCGGCGCACCCAATCGCATCCTGATGTCGTGCCAATGCGGGCCTGCCCCGGAATCGCCGGCGAACAGGATCTGCGCCGCCCCGGCGCGGATCATGAAGCCGCCCCAGAGGGCGCGGTTGCGGTCGAACGGGGTGCGCGCCGAGAAGTGGCGTGCCGGCGTCGCGGTCAGGCCGACCGCTCCCAGCGTGACCTCTTGCCACCAGTCCAGTTCGGTCGCGACGATCCCGACGCCTGCGAGCGTGCGCGCGTTGCCGAGCATCGTCACGAACAGCGGCGCATGGCGCCGCCGCAACTCGCGCAGGCTGGGCAGATCCATGTGGTCGTAGTGGTTGTGCGAGATCAGGACGATATCCGGGCGCGGGAGGTCGGCCAGGGCGATGCCGGGTGGCCGCGCCCGCTTCGGCCCAGCCCAGGAAACCGGCGAGCAACGCTCGCTGAATATCGGGTCGGTGAGCACCACCGCGCCGGGAAGGCGGATCAGGAACGTGGCATGGTTGATGAAGGTGATCGCTGCGGTGCCGGCTGCGGCGGCGGGAGGTGGCGGCGCATAATCGGCATTTGGAGCATGACGCGGCCACTCGCTGCGTTGATTGCGCAGGCGCCAGCGCAACAGGTGAAGCAACCCGCGTGAGGGCCGGGTGCCGCCGGGATTGAAGAAGTGCCGCCCATCATAATGATCAGATAACGGAAAACGATGCGACTCCGAGAGAGCCTTCGTATTCGCCTTGAATGTTACCACTCGACCACCGCTTTTTGCGTTCCAGCCGCCAACAGCACGACGTAGCACCCGCTCAAACTCCACTCCCAACGGACAAAGGAAACCGACCTACATGACCTATGTCATCGGCATCGACGGAGGCACGGAAAGTCTGCGGGCCAGCGTATTCGATCTGGGCGGCCGGCGCATCGGCACCGCGGCCGCGCCCTACGAGACGCGGTTCTCTCCCGGCGCGCGGGCCGAGCAGGAGCCGGAAGACTGGTGGCGGGCGATCGGCGAGACGGTGCGCCGTGCCGTGGCCGAGTTCGCGGGTGGGGGCTGAGGCCATCGCCGCCCTGTGCGCCACCACCACCTGCTGCTCGGTCGTGGCGCTGGACGCGCAGGCGCGGCCGCTGCGCCCGGCGATCATCTGGATGGACGTGCGCGCCGGCGCCGAGGCCGACGCGGTGCTGGCTACCGGAGATGGCGCGTTGCGCGTCAACGGGGCCGGGCACGGCCCCGTCTCGGCCGAGTGGATGGTGCCGAAATCGCTCTGGCTGTCGCGCCACGAGCCCGAGCTGTTCCACGCCGCGCACACCATCTGCGAATACCAGGATTTCGTGAACTGGCGGCTGTGCGGCCGGCGCGTCGCCAGCCTCAACAACGTCTCGGTCCGCTGGCACTATTCCAGCACGCATGGCGGCTGGCCCGAGAGCCTGCTGGACAAGCTCGACCTCACGGCCCTGCTGGCGAAATGGCCGGCCGAGGTGCTGCCGCCGGGCGAGGTCATCGGCACGCTCACCGCCGATGCCGCCGCGCATCTCGGACTGCCGCACGACGTGAAGGTGGTGCAAGGCGGGGCGGACGCGGATATCGGCGTGATCGGCCTCGGCGTGCGCGTGCCCGGCCAACTGGCGCTGATTACCGGCTCGTCGCACCTGCAATTCGCGGTGGGCGACAGCGAGACGCATGTGCCGGGCCTGTTCGGCGCCTATCCGGACGCGATCTATCCGGGGCGCACCATCATGGAGGGCGGGCAGACCTCCACCGGCTCGATCGTCGCGTGGCTGCGGCGCATCATCGGCGACGGAGTGAGCCTGGACATGCTGAACCGCGAGGCGGCGCTGCTGCCACCCGGCGCGGACGGCCTGATCGTGCAGGATCATTTTCAGGGCAACCGCACGCCGCACACCGACCCGCTCTCGCGCGGGGCCATCACCGGCCTGACCTTGGCGCACACGCCGGCGCACATCTTTCGCGCGATCATGGAGGGCGTCGGTTTCGGCAACCGCGCCATTGTCGACCGCATGGCCGAGGCCGGATTCGACGCGGCCGAGATCACGATGGGCGGCGGCGCCACGCGCTCTGACCTGTGGCTGCAAATCCATGCGGACACCGCGAACCGCCCGATCGTCGTGCCGGAGGTGGCCGAGGCGCCGTCGCTCGGCTGCGCCGTGCTGGCCGGCTACGGCGCGGGCGGCTTCGCCAGCATCGACGACGGCATCGCCGCGATGGTGCGCATCGGCCGCCGCATCGAGCCGGACCCGGAGCGCGCCGCGCAATACGACGCGATCTATCGCCGCTACGTCGCCCACTACCCGGCCCTGAAGTCATTGCGATGACTCCATTGAAGCAGACCCACCGTGTCGGGCCGACCGCCCGCGCAACCAACTTGCGCGCCCGCGCCGCGTAGCTGCGGGGCGGTCGGCCAGCTCGCGATCAGGTCGGCGCGGATGATGGGCGCCAAGCGAGTCATTGCCGTGGACGCCGTGCCGGAGCGCATGGCGCTGGCGCGCCAATCCGGCGCCGAGGTGCTCGACTACGCCGACGGGCCGTTGCAGCCGCGCATCCTGGAGATGACGCATGGCGAGGGCCCGGATTCGGTGATCGAGGCGGTCGGCATGGAAAGCCACGGCACCGAGAGCCGGATGCAGCGGGTCGCGTCGTCGGTGCAGGAAAAGAAGGTCGCGCAGGAGCGGCCGTACGCGCTGGACGAGGCGATCATCGCCTGCCGGCCGTGCGGCACGGTGTCGCTGCCGGGCGTGTTCGTGGGCCAGGTGAGCGGGGTGGCACTCGGGCCGTACATGAACAAGGGCCTGACCATGAAAACCGGCCAGACCCACATGCTGCGCTACATGCAGCCGCTGCTGCGCCGCATCGAAGCGGGCGAGATCGATCCCAGCTTCATCATTACCCATCGCGTGAAGCTGGAGGACGGGCCCGCGGCGTACAACAGCTTCCGCGACAAGACGGATGGCTGCATCAAGGTGGTGATGCACCCGGACGGGTGAAGCGGCCAGCCACGACCCCCGCTCGTGCCGGGCGGGGGCCGAAGCCGGTTCAGGCGTGCGTCGAACTGCCGAGACGGTCGCGGTCGATTTCCTCCGAGGTCGGGCCCGGGGTGGCGGTGGGAGTGGCGACCGGGGCACCGGGCGGGGAGCCGAGCGGCGCGCCGGCCTGCGGGATTGGCCGGCTCTCGCCGGACTTCGGCATCGGCCGGTTTTCGTCGAAACGATCCCAGCCGCCGGCGCGGTAGTCGCCGCCGCGCTGGGCGATGTCGACGCGCCCGGTGCCGCTCAGCATCGTCTCGATTTCCTGCTCGCGGGTATCGTCGACGCGGACGCTGACCAGCGTGCCGCCGCGGCGCACGCCCTCGGCGTAGACATGCGCCTCCTCCTCGCTGTGCCCGGCGCCGACCAGGGATCCCAGCAGCCCGCCTGCGCCCGCGCCGATGCCCGCGCCGGTAATGGTGGCAACCAGCCAACCTGCCGCCACCACCGGCCCGACGCCGGGGATGGCGAGCGCGCCGATGCCGGCCAGAAGTCCGACGCCGCCGCCGATGACCGTGCCGACCGACGCCCCGGTGCCGGCGCCCGTCCCGGCCGTGGTCTCCACATCTTCGGGCAGCGTCTCCATTGCTGCGTCCGAGCCGACGGGCGGGGCGTCGGTTCCGGCATAGCGGGCGTCGCGGCCGACGATGCTGATGTCGGAGCGCGCAATGCCGGCTTCCTCCAGCATCCTCACCGCGCGGGTCGCGTCGTCGTAATCGTCGTACAGATGGGTGATCGTGTGTGTCATGGCCGGACTCCTCGTTCCATCATCGTTACTGCTGGCCGACATTGCCCTTGTAATCGAGCCAGACGCCGACCTGCTGGCCGGACTTGCTGGCCTTCCCGCGCCAGATGCCGTCCTGGTCCTTTTTTAGCCCCGTGACATTGCTGTAGCCGTGGTTGGCGATGCGGGTCGCGGCTTGGCCCATGGTGAAGGAATTGGCGCCCTTCGCCGGGGTGTTCGCGCCGGCGGTGGTGGCGGGCGCCGTCTGACTGGCGTTTCCAGGTGCGCCGGCCGGCCCGTTGCCGCTGGCGTTCGGGGCGGCGCCGGGCGCCATCGCGCCGGGCCTCAGCGCGCCGGGCTTGGGGCTGCCGCTCGCATTGGTGGTCGGGGCAGGGGCCATGCCCGTGGTGGGCAGAGGCGGCGTGCCCGCGGCTGGGGGAGGCGTCGTGCCCGTAGCCGGAGGCGGGGTTGGGCCGGTCGCCGGGGCAGGTGCCGCGCCGGTGGTCGACCCGGTCGCGGGGGCGGTTGAAGTGCCCGTCGTGGTTTGCGCCGAGGCGCCCGCGATCGTCACCGCCGCGAGCGCCGCGGCGAGGGCCATATGTCTCATCGTGTCCTCCAAGAGACGTGATGCGGCCGAGGTGCGTCGGCGGCGCGCATGTCTGCAACGATACAAAACCGCCATAGCAGAGACGGTTCCCCGCCAGGTCGGTCACAAATCGCTGCGGGCGGGCGGCTGGTGCCGGGTGAGGGGATCGAACCCCCGACCTTCGGTTTACAAAACCGCTGCACTGCCGCTGTGCTAACCCGGCCCAACTGGACGACAGCCCCGACCGGACCACTGCCGCCGCGAACCGCGCCCTGTCAATGTCGCGCGTGCCGGATGAAGGCCGGTTTCACTGCGCCGCCACCGCCGCGTCGGCCGGCAATCCCCATGTTCCCGGGCACAGTCGGAGCGGTCGCGGCCGTTCCGGCCCAGTCATTTCGCAGGATGGAGAGTTCGATGCCGATGCAAAATCCCAACCCCCGCAACAAGCTGCGCGCCGCCTTCGTCGCGACGCTGCTGGGCGCCACCGCGCTCGGCGGCTTTGCCGCATTCGAGACCGGCCATGCCGCTAACGGCCCGGTCAACGCGCCGGCCGCCGTCGCGGGGCAGCCAGGCACGACCGCCGCGGCCGCCCAGCAGGCGCCGCTGCCCACGATGCCGGACTTCGCCGATCTGGTGGCGCGGGTGCGTCCCGCCGTGGTGCAAGTGACCAATCACCTGGCCGTGCAGCCGGCCGACGGCACCGAGATGCAGGGCGGCCAATCGCCGTTCGGCCAGCAGGGTCAGTCGCCGTTCGGGCAGATGCCGTTCGGCTTCCCGTTCGGAATGCTGCCGCACGGGATGCATCCGATGCATCGCGCAGGCCGTCGAGGCACGCGGCTCGGGCTTCATCATCGACGCCAACGGCACCATCGTCACCAACAACCACGTGGTGCGCGGCGAGAAGTCGCTGATGGTGACGCTGGATGACGGCACCAGCTGCCGGCCACCGTGGTCGGCACCGATCCGCGCACCGATCTGGCGGTGCTGCGCGTCCATGCCGGGCACCCGCTGCCGTTCATCCAGCTCGGCGACAGCGCCAAGGTGCGGCCGGGCGAGTGGGTGGTGGCGATGGGCAACCCGTTCGGCCTGGGCGGCACGCGTCACCGCTGGCATCGTCTCGGCCGACGGGCGCGACATCGGCGAGGGCCCGTACGACAACTTCATCCAGATCGACGCGCCCATCAACCAGGGCAATTCCGGCGGCCCGCTGTTCACCCAGGACGGTCAGCGTGGTCGGCGTGAACACCGCGATCCTGTCGCCGTCGGGCGGCAGCGTCGGCATTGGCTTTGCCATCCCGTCCGACATGGTGCGCACGGTGGTTCAGCAGATCGAGAAGAACGGGCACGTGACGCGCGGCTATCTCGGCGTCGAGATGCAGCCGATCAACGCCTCGATGGCCGCCGCGCTGAAGCTGCCGAAACTCCGAACGGGCATGAGGGCGCTCTGGTGGCCGGCGTCGAGCCGAACTCGCCGGCGTCCCATGCCGGGGTGCAGCCCGGCGACGTGATCGTTGGCATCGACGGCAACAAGGTGGGCACGCCGCGCGAGCTGGCAGTGGACGTGGCGGCGATCAAGCCTGGCAGCACCGCGCAGCTTGCCGTCCTGCGCGACGGCTCGCAGAAAACCATCAGCGTCGATGTCAGCAAGCTGTCCGGCACGCAGACCGCCAGCGCCGAGGAGGGCACCGGCACCGAACGTCCCAGCATCGGCCTGTCGCTGGCGCCGCTGACGCCTGACATGCAGAGCCAGCTCAACCTGCCGTCGCACACCGCCGGCGCGGTGGTCGCCGATGTGCAGGCCGGGTCGGCCGCCGATCAGGCGGGGCTGCGGCAGGGCGACGTGATCGTGGGCGTAGGCACGCACGCGGTCGAACTCGCCCGAGCAGGCCGTGGGCGCGATCCGCCAGGCCGAGCAGGGCAGCACCTCGATCGCGCTGCGCATCATGCGCGATGGCCACACCGCGTTCGTGGCGGTGCCGGTGCCGCAAGCCGGCCAGCAGTCCCCGAACGGCGGCGAGCCGCAAGGGCAGGGCTGACGGCGTGGGCTGACAGCGTGAGGCTGACAGCGTCCGGCTGCTAACAGCGTGCCGGCCGGGATCAGCGGATCCTGGCCGGCCAGCCGCACCACGGCGGCCAGCAGGCGCAGCGCGTCGGGGCCGCCGCGGTCGGCCAGCGTGCCGCTTTCAATTTCATGCGCCAAGGTCTCGGCCTGTTCGGCGATGGTGTCCGAGGCGTGGCGCATGGCCTCGCGCGACAGCACCATCTGCAAATCGTCCGACAGCATGTTCCAGTCGGGCAGCATGTTCCAATCGGGCAGCATGGCAGTTCCCGTGCCAGCCATTTTCGGCGCCATCGCCGCGGAAGGTGCGCGCGGTCATCTGCGCGCAGCATGTCCGAAGGTGGTTAACGCATTGGCCTGCGGCGCCGTCAGGTGAAGCGGAGCCGTGCCGGGGGCAGACCGTCGAACGTCACCACCACCTCGCACGGCCCGTCGAGTACGACGCTGGGGGTGACGCTGCCGAGCATGATCGCCTGCCCCGCGCGCAAGCCGCCGAAGCCGAAGGCGGCCTCGCTGCCGGCCAGCCACGCCAGTCCGCGCATCGGGTGGCCCAGCAGATCCGCGCTGACGCCGCGATCCCGTTCCACGCCGTCCACCGTCAGCCAGCCGTTCAGCGCGACAACATCCAGATCGCGCCAATCGGCGCCGGACGGCCCCAGCACGCAGGCGGCGTGATAGACCTGATCGGCGATCAGGGTCGGCGTGCCCACCGCCTTGAGGTCGCCGATCGGCGGCGGCCCGTAGCGGTTCTCGACGACCTCGATCGCGGCGTGCAGCGTGGCCACCGCCGCCTGCGCCTGCTCCGGCGTGCAGGGTCCGGGCAGCAGGTCGCGGGCCAGCCGCACCGCCAGTTCGCACTCGACCTGGACCTGGCGGAACCCGGCGAATGGCAGTGCCGCGCCGGACGCCAGGATGTCGGCTTCGCGCATGAAGCCGGCGGCCGGCCCCGGCAAATCCAGCACAGCCTGCATCCGCGAGCCAGTGGCGCCGAGCTTGAAGCCGCCCGGCGGGAAGGCGCCCTGACGCCGCGCCACCTCCACCTGCACCGCGATACCTTCGGCCACGTCGCGCGGCGCGATCGCCGGCGGCAGCGGTCCGGCGGGGCACCCTGCCGCGCGGTTGGCGAGCAGCGCGTCGGCGGCCGGGCGCGGGTCGAACGCGCTCACACGCGCCGCCCCAGCTCGTACAGCGCCACCGCCGCGGCGTTGGAGACGTTCAGGCTGTCCAGTGCCCGGCTGCCGCCCGGCATGGCGATGCCGGCCACCTCGTCGCAGGTCTCGCGCACCAGCCGGCGCAGGCCCTCGCCCTCGGCGCCCAGCACCAGCGCCACCCGCCGCTCGGCCAGCGCCGGGCCGGACAGCGGCGGCGCCGCCGGCATCCAGCCCCACGGTCCAGAACCCGGCGGCCTTCAGCGCGATCAGCGTGCGTGCGATGTTGACCGCGCGCAACAGCGGCATGGTCTCCAGCGCGCCCGAGGCGGCCTTCGCCAGCGCGCCGGTTTCCTCCGGGGCGTTGCGCTCCTGCGCGATGACGCAGGCGGCGCCGAACGCCGCGGCGCTGCGCAGGATGGCGCCGACGTTGCGCGGGTCGGAGACCTGGTCCAGCACCAGCACCGGCCCGGGCCGCGCCAGGGCCGCGGCCAGGGCGGGCACCGGCAGCGGATCGGCCAGCAGCACGGCGCCTTGATGCACCGCGTCGCGGCCGAGCAGGTGATCCAGCCGCCCCCGCTCGGCCCGCTCGACGGCGAGCGGCCAGGGCGGTGGGACGCGGGCGGCGAGCGCGGCTTCGGCCTCCTCGGTCAGCAGCAATCGGCGCAGCCGGCGCGCCGGGTTGGCCAGCGCGGCGGCGACGGCGTGCAGGCCGTACAGCCAGACCGTGCCGCGCGGCGCCTCGACGTCGGCCCGGGTGCGCTGCGGCGGCGCGGCGGGTTCGGGACGACGTTGCAGGGACATCCGCTCGGCCGAGGTGCGGGGAGCGGCTTGCGGCTCGGCGCTGGGTCTCGGCGTCCCGGGGCGGGCAGGCTGCTTGAAGCCGCCGGGCCGGTTCGCCGGCCCGTTGTCGCGCGGCGTGTCGCCGCGCGGCCCGTCACCACGATGTTTATCGCCGTGGGGTTTGTCGGCCGGCCGGCCGTACGCAGAGCGGCCTCCGCCAGAGGGCTTGGCGGGACCGGAAGGCTTGCCGTGGCCGTGCGGCCGGCCGGAATAGGGCGGTTTCATGACCGGCCCCGTATGACCGCCCGCCGCTTCGTTGACAAGCAGAGCCGCCCGGCGCTAGTGCCCGGCCGACGGAGGGGTGCCCGAGCGGCTAAAGGGGACGGACTGTAAATCCGTTGCTGTAATGGCTACGTTGGTTCGAATCCAACCCCCTCCACCAAGTCGCACACACGGGCTCTCTCCCGGCGGCAAGTCAGGTGCGCCGGCGCCACGAGAAGGCGGCCACCGCGGCCAGCGTCAGCGCGCCGGTGCAGATGTACTGCCAGTACGCCGACACATGCACGAGGTTGAGCGCGTTCTGCAGCAGGATCACCAGCACCGCGCCCAGCAGCGTGCCGACCGCCGTGCCGCTGCCGCCCAGCACCGACGCGCCGCCCACCGCCACCGCCGTCACCGAAGTCAACGTGAACGACGCTCCGGCCTGCGGATCGCCCGAGCCGATGCGCGCCGCCAGCAGCAGCCCGGCCAGCGCGGCCGCCAAGCCGCTCGCGACATAGGCCAGAGCGCGGATGCGCGGGACGCGCAGCCCGGCGGCCTGCGCCGCCTCGGCGCTGGAGCCGGCGGCGTACAGCCGTGCGCCGAGCCGGCCGCGCAGCAGCAGCAATTCGACGGCCGCGAACAGCGTCAGCGCGGCCAGGAACACCGGCGACACGGCGCCGGCGCGCTGGGTCAGGAAATCGGAGAACCCGCCGGCCACGCTGCCGCCTGGCGCCGGCCGGACAATGAGCGCCAGGCCCAGCACGACCGAATAGCTTGACAGGGTCGCGATCAGGTCGGGGATGCGCAGCATTTGCACCAACACCGCATTGGCGGCGCCGACCGCCAGCCCGGCAGCCAGGCACGCGGCGATGCCCAGCCAGTTGCCGGTTCCGGGATCGACGATCAGGAACGACGCGATGCACGTCACCAGACTGACCAGCGGGCCGATCGACAGGTCGATGCCGCCGACCAGGATTACCCCGAGCTGCCCGAGGGCGGCCAGCGCGAGCGGCGCAGTGTCGAGTTGCAGGCTGGCCATCGTGCGCGCGGTCAGAAAATAGCGCGATTCCGACGCAGCCACGGCGGCGATGGCGAGAATGAGCGCGGCCAGCACCAGCGCCGGGCCGTAGCGTCGCCGCGCGATCGTCCAGGCGGAGAGCGGGGCCGCCGTCTGCTCCGCCGCGATGCCGTCTGCCGTGCGCGCGGTCGCGGCGGAGGCGCCGATCACCCGTGCCTCGGTCGCCTCCGACGCGGGGAACTCGGCCGCGATGGCGCCGTGCGAGAACACGGCGATGCGGTCGGAGAGGCCGATCAGCTCCAGCACGTCCGACGAGACCACCAGCACGGCCGCTCCGCTGCCGGCCAGGGCGCGGACCATGCGGTACAGCTCCAGCTTGGTTTCGACGTCGACGCCCTGGGTCGGCTCGTCGAACAGGTAGGCGCGCGGCGCGGCGAGCAGCCAGCGCGCGAACACCACTTTTTGCTGGTTGCCGCCGGATAACAGGCCGACCGGCTGGGCTATCGACGGCGTGCGCACGCGCAGCCGCGCGATCTGGGCGGCGACGGTGCGGCGTTCCCGCCCGGCGTCGACCACGCCGGCGCGCGACCACCGGCGCAGATGCGGCAGGGAGATGTTCTCGCGGATGGCGTGCGGCAGGAACAACCCCTCGCCACGGCGGTCGGCCGGCACATAGGTAATGCCCGCGGCGATCGCCGTGCGCGGCCCGGTGATGGCCACAGCGCGCCCATCGAGCGCGATGCGCCCGGCGAAGGGCAGCAGCCCGAACAACGCGCGCGCCATCTCCTGCTGGCCGGAACCCTGCACGCCGCCGAGGCCGAGAACCTCGCCCGCACGCAGCGTGAGCGACACCGCCGGACCGCCCGCGACCCGGCCCGTCGCTTCCAGCACGACGGCGCCGGGTGCCGCGGCGCGCGGCGGATAGGCGAGCGCCAGATCGCGTCCCACCATCATGGCGACCAGCCGCGCAGGCGTCGCCTCGGCCGCGTTCAGCGTGCCGACAAGGGCGCCGTCCTTCAGCACGGTCATGCGGTCGGCGAGCGCCATCACCTCGGGGATGCGGTGCGAGATGAACACGATGGCGGCGCCCCCGGCGCGCAGGTGGCGCAGCAGGGCGAACAGCCCGTCGGTCTCGGCCGTCGTCAGCGCCGAGGTCGGCTCATCCAGGATCAGCAGGCGCGCCTGCCGCGACAGGGCGCGCGCGATTTCCAAAATCTGGCTCTGTGCGCGCGAAAGGTCGCGCACCGGGCGGCGCAGGTCGACCGACTGGCCGAGCGTCGCCAGCAGCGCGGCGCCCTCGCGCAGCATCCGCGCCCGGTCCAGCAGCGGACCCGCGCGCGGCTCGCGGCCGAGGAACAGGTTGGCGGCTCCGTCCAGCTCCGGCACCAGCCGCGTATCCTGATAGACCATTGCGACGCCGTGTGCGAAGGCGTCGGCGGGAGAGGCGATGACGACGACTTGGCCGGCGATGCGGATCTCGCCCGCGTCGGCGCGATAGACGCCCGACAGGATGCGCATGAGCGTCGATTTGCCGGCGCCGTTCTCGCCGATCAGCGCGTGGATTTCGCCCGCGCGGACATCGAACGAGACGCCTTGCAGCGCGCGGACGCCGGGAAAGCTTTTGGCGATCCCGGCGACCGCGAGGATCGGCTCAGCCAAAGATTTTCTGCAGCGTCGCGGTGTCCAGGTTGGTGTCGACATACACCGCGTCCGGCAGGCTCGGGCGGATGTATTGGGCGTAGTTGGCGGCGGTGATGAGGTTTGGTTGCAGGATCTGCCGCTTGGCCACGCTGCCGCCGCCCAGCAGGGTAAGCGCCGTGCGCAGGGCGACGACGCTTTCCCAGGTCGGCTCGGATACGATGCCGATATCGAATTTCGGCTGCGTCGGCTTTTCCGCCCGATACAGCTTCAGCAGCCCGTTATAGTCGTCTCCGGTCGCCGGCACGAGCGGCCGCCCCGCCGCCAGCAGCGCCTTGCACGCACCGGCGGTATCCTGCCCGCCATCGGCCCAGATGCCGTCGATCCGCGGATAGGCGGCGATCAGGTCGGCCATCACCACCTTGGCGCGGTCCTCCTCCCACGAGGCGTCCTTGAACGCCAGCACGTCAATGCCCGATCCCTTAAACGCCGCCTGCGTGCCGGCCCACGCGGCGGCCGTGTAGGAATTGCCGGGCAGGCCGCCAAGCGCCACGATCTTGCCCGTACCGCCGAGCGCGTTCTTCAGGAACTCGCCCAGCGTATGGCCCTTCTTGGTCGGATCGGTGCCGACATAGGCGGTCCAGGCCTCGCCATCGACCGGCAGGTTGAACGGCACCGTGACGATGCCGTCCTGCGTGGCGCGGCGCAGCACGCTGGCCACCGCCGAGCCGGAATTGGCGATCACCAGGATCGCGTCGACCTGCTGGTTTGCCAGGTTCTCGATGTCGTTCACCTGCTTGGCGACGTCGCCCTGGCCGTCGACGATGATGAGGTCGGCGATGTCCTTGTGCCGTGCCGCCTCGGCTTTGATGGCCGCGAGGCACATGGCGCGCCAGCTATTGCCCGAGAAGCCGTTGGAGAAGCCGATCCTGTACGGGCCGGCTTTCTTCTTGCCCGTGACCTGGCCGCCCTCGTCGTCGATCTTGGCCGCGGCGATCACGTCGGTGGCCGCGTGCGCCGCGAGCGGCGCCACGACCGCGGCCGCCGCGCCGCCCAGCAGGCCGCGCCGTGTCCAGTGGTCAGTCATCGTGTTCCCTCCCTGGTTTTCTCATTGCGCGCGCCCGGCGAGCGCGCGGTAGGCCAGCACGCTGGCGCCGATGATGACGCCCTGCACGACATATTGCATTCCGGTCGAGACGCGGACGATGTTGGTGAAGCTGGACAGCTCGGTGATGAACAGCGTGCCGCCGATCGTGCCGACGACGCTGCCGATGCCGCCGGTCAGCGCGGTGCCGCCGATCACCGCGGCGGCGATCGAGGTCAGCATGAACTGCGTGCCGATGCCGAGCGACGGCGCCCCGATATAGGCGGTGAGCAGTAGGCCGCCAACGCCGGCCAGCAGCGCCGATCCGCCATAGGCCAGCGTCACGGTGCGCGCGACCGGCACGCCCATCAGGCGCGCCGCGCGCGGGTTGGCGCCGACTGCATACAGGGCGCGGCCATACACGGTGGCGCGACAGGCCCAGGCCACCGCCAGGGCCACGAACAGCCACACCAAGGTCGCGGCCGGAAAGCCCAGCACGCTGCCGCTGCCGATGCGCTGGAAACCTATGGCGATGGCGCCGTGCGGTGCGCCGCCGGTATAGACCAGGGCGGCCCCGAACAGGATCGCGTTCATCCCCAAGGTCGCGATCAGCGGCGTGACGCCGAGGCGGGTGACGACCAGGCCGTTCGCCAAGCCGACCGCCAGCGCCAGCGCGGCGCACACCAGCAGGGCTTGCGGCACCTGCGACGCCTTGCCGTCCATCACCTCCGCGGCGACGATGTTGACCAGCGTCACCACGCCCGCCTGCGACAGGTCGATGCCCCCGGCCAGCAGCGCCAGCGTCTGCCCGGTCGCGATCACCCCGAGGAACGAGGCGACCTGCAGAATGTTCAGCATCTGGCCGGGGTGGAACATCGCCGGCGAGATCAGGCCGGTCGCCGCATACAGCCCGAGGACGGCGATCCACACCGCCCCCACGCGTTCCACCATCCGCGGCAGCCGGTCCAGCAGCACCGTTCCTTCCAACCCCCGGAGGCGGAGCATCCGACATACATCGTATGAAAGCAACGGTACATCCGATCATTGTGTCGCGGCGGCCGGCGTGGCATCAATGCGGTCGGTGGAAACCGGGGAGAGGCGCTTGAAGATCACCGGCCTGCGCACGCTCGTGGTGAATGCCGAGATGCGCAACTGGGTGTTCGTGCGCGTCGATACCGACCAGCCGGGGCTGTACGGCTGGGGCGAGGCCACCTTGGAGTGGAAGACCCGCGCGGTGGTGGGCGCGGTGCAGGATCTGGAGCCGCTGGTGGTCGGCCGCGACCCGCGCGATATCGAACAGGCGGTGCGGGTGATGAACAAGCACGGCTTCTGGCGCATCGGCGTGATCGGCAAGACGGCGATCAGCGGCATCGAGGTCGCGTTGTGGGACATTTTCGGCAAGAGCGTCGGCCTGCCGGTGTGGCGGCTGCTGGGCGGGCGCACGCGCGACCGGGTGCGCGTCTACACGCATCTGGGCATGGGCCAGATGAACGCGGTGTACGAGACGATCGACCCGCGCGCGCTGGTCGATCGCGGCCTGGCGGTAGTGGCGCGCGGCTACACCGCCGTCAAGATCGTCACGATCCCGTACACGCATTACACCGCCTTCCTGCGCGAGATCGACGGCGTGGCGCGCGGGATGGCCGCGCTGCGCGAGGCGGTCGGCGACGGGGTGGAGATCATGGTCGATTTCCACGGCCGCCCGGCCTCGACCAGTGTGGCGCTGCAGTACATCGCGGCCCTCGCGCCGTTCCGCCCGCTGTTCATCGAGGAGCCGGTGCAGCCCGGCGACGCGGCGGCGATGAAGGAGGTCGCGACCCGCTCGCCCTGTCCGGTGGCGGCCGGCGAGCGGCTGGTGGATCGCGCCGAGTTCGACGACCTGTTCCGCCTGCGCGCGCTGGCGATCGCCCAGCCCGACATCTGCCATGTCGGCGGGCTGGGCGAGGCACGCAAGATCGCCGCGGCCGCCGAGACGGCGGGGGTGGGCGTGGCACCCCACAATCCGCTGGGGCCGCTGGCCACGGTGGCGGCGCTGCATTTCGACGTCGCGACGCCGAACTTCGTCATCCAGGAGGAAATGTCCGGTGCCGTGCCTTGGTTCGGCGAGGTGCTGCACGGGCTGCCGGCGCTGCATGAGGGACACTGGGCGGTCCCGGAAAAGCCCGGGCTGGGCATCGAGATCGACGAGGCCGTGGCTGCCCGCCATCCCTACCAGCCGGAGGTGCAGCACGCCGCGCACGCGATGCTGTCCGACGGCACCGTGGTGGATTGGTAGGGCGGCGAATGGGCGCGCGGCTGCGCGGCAAGACGGCGATCGTTACCGGCGCGGGGCAGGGCATCGGGGCCGCCATCGCCCGCTGCTTCGCCGCCGAGGGCGCGCGGGTGGTGGTGGCCGAACGCAACGCGCAAACCGGCGCGGCGGTGGCGGAGGCGATCGGGGGCGCATTCGTCGAGACCGACGTGACCGACCCGGCCAGCGTGGCGTCGCTGGTCGCGCGCGCGATCAACGAGCACGGCGCGCCGGACATCCTGGTGAACAATGCGGGCGTCAACGTGTTCCATGATCCGTTGCGCACCGACGACGCGGAGTGGCGGCGCTGCCTGGCGGTGGATCTGGACGGGGTCTGGAACTGCTGCCGCGCGGTGCTGCCGGCGATGCTGGAGGCGGGTCACGGCGCCATCATCAACATCGCGTCCACGCATTCGTTCAAGATCATCCCCGGCTGCTTTCCGTATCCCGTGGCCAAGCACGCGGTGATCGGCCTGACGCGCGCGCTGGCGATCGAGTATGCCGCGCGCGGCATCCGGGTGAACGCGATCGCGCCCGGCTACATCGAGACGCCGATCGCCGCCGAATACTGGGCGACGTTTCCCGATCCCGCCGCCGAGCGCCGCCGCGCCGAGGCGCTGCACCCGCCGAAGCGCATCGGCCGACCCGAGGAAGTGGCCATGACCGCGGTGTTCCTTGCCTCCGACGAGGCGCCGTTCATCAATGCCGAAACCATCGTGGTCGATGGCGGCCGCTCCGTGCTGTACCACGACTGACCGAGCAACGAAGAACCCAAGGAGGAAACCCTGACCATGCAAACATCATCCACGCGCCTCGCGGCCCTGGCGTTGGCCACGGTTCTGGGCGGCGCGCCGTGGCTCGCCGCCCCGCCGGCGCGGGCGGCGGACCAGAAGCCGCTGACCCTCGCGCTGATCCAGAAGCAGGGCGATCAGCAGTATTTCGTCGACGAGGCGGATGGCGCCCGCGCCGAGGCGGCCAAGCTCGGCCAGGTGAAGGTCGACGTCGTCAACGTCAGCAGCAACTCCAACGCGGCCATCAGCGCGATGAACACCATGCTCGGCCAGAAGGTCGACGGCATCGCGATCGTCGTGCCCGATCAGCGGATCGGGCCGCAGGTGATCGACATGGCGGCGCGCGCAAAGGTGCCGCTGGTCGCCGTCGATGACCCGATCAAGAGCGGCACCGGGGCGGAGGCGCCGTTCGTCGGCTTCGACAGCACGCAAATGGGTCTGGCGGTCGGCGGCGAGGCCGGGCGCCTGTTCAAGCAGGCCGGCTGGTCGCTGGCCAGCACGCGCATCGCCTCGCCGTACAAGCAGGATCTGTCGGACTGCCAGTTGCGTGCCGAGGGCGAAACCAAGGGATTCGCCGCAGCGGCGGGCAGCGTGCCGCAGATCATCAGGATTGGCACGGACAACTCGGCGATCGACGCGCAGAACCGCACGGCGGCGACCGTCACCGCGCATCCCGAGGTCAAGCATTGGGTGGTGATGGGCTGCAACGACGAGAGCGAGACCGGCTCGGTCACGGCGCTCGCCAATGCCGGCTTCAAGCCCGACCAGATCATCGGCGTGGGGCTGGGCGCCTATCTGACCTGCAAGGACTGGCAGGCCGGGCAGGCGACCGGCAACAAGGCCGCGCTGTTCATCAGCGGCCGCGACGTGGGCAGCGCGGCCATCCGGGTGCTGGTCG
Source organism: uncultured Pseudomonadota bacterium (assembly GCA_963758455.1). Lineage (GTDB taxonomy): Bacteria > Pseudomonadota > Alphaproteobacteria > Acetobacterales > Acetobacteraceae > CAVRQM01. The sequence goes on from CAVWVK010000002.1 coordinate 1,241,755, forward strand.
CCGACTTGCGCGACCACCAGCCTTTGCCCGCCAAGACCATCGCCAAAACCACGATCGTGTCGCCGCAAAACTGGAAATCCGTGATGGGCAGTTGTGGCTGACGCGGACGGCCGCCGGGTCGATGCCGGCGCGGCGGCCGCCGGCCTGCTGATCCTGGACGGCGTGAGCAAGGCTTTTGCCGGCGTTCACGCGCTGTCCGGCGTGACGATGGCCGCGCGTGCCGGCGAGGTGCTGGCGTTGCTCGGCGAGAACGGGGCGGGCAAGTCCACCCTGCTGCGCATCTTAGGCGGCATCCACGCGCCCGACTCCGGAGCGATCGTGCTCGACGGCAAGCCGATCCGCTTCGCGAGTCCGGCGGATGCACGTGCCGCCGGCGTGCGTGTCGTGGCGCAGGAGCCGGAGATCATCCCGCATGTCTCGGTGGCCGAGAACATTTTCGCCGGCGCCCTGCCGCGTCGCTTCCGCCTGTTCGATCGACGGCGACTGCGCGAGCAGGTCGAGGCGCTGATCGCGCGCGCGGGCTTTCAGGGAGTCATCGCACCCGACCTGCTCGGCGCCCGGCTCTCGCCCGCGCAGCGGCAAGTGGTCGAGATTCTGCGCGCGCTGATCGGCGCCCCGCGTGTCATTGCCTTCAACGAGCCGACCTCCTCGCTGTCCGATCACGAGGTCGATGCGCTGTTCGCCCTGATCGCGCGCCTGACCGCCTCGGGCGTCGCGGTGGTCTATGTCTCGCACCGAATGGCGGAGATATTTCGCGTGGCCCAGCGCGCGCTGGTGCTGCGCGACGGCCGCGCGGTGGGCGAGCGGATGCTCGCCGGGACCAGCGACGCCGAGCTGGTCCGCATGATGGTGGGCCGCGACCTTAGCGCGATGTTCGCGCGCACGCCGCGCCAGCCGGGACGCACGGTGCTGAGCCTGTCTGGCCTGCGCGCCGCCGGTGTGTGCGACGTCAGCTTCAACGTCCGCGCCGGCGAGGTCGTGGTGCTCGCCGGCCTGGTCGGCGCCGGGCGGACGGAACTGGCACGCGCGATCATGGGCGACGCGCCGCTGGCCGGCGGCGAAATCCGCGTGGAGGGGCAGGCGGTCCATCTCGCCTCGCCGCGCGATGCGGTGCATCTGGGGCTGTGCCTGGCTCCCGAGGAGCGCAAGGCCGAGGCGCTGCTGATGCGGCGGTCGGTGCGCGAGAACATCAGCCTCGGCGTGCTGGGGCGGCTGTCGCGCCACCACGTCGTCCGCCGCGGCGCGGAGCGCGCGCTGGCCCGCCGCTATGTCGCCGACCTGCGCATCCGCACGCCGTCCATCGAGCAGGAGATCGCGAAGCTGTCCGGCGGCAATCAGCAGAAGGCGGTGCTCGCCCGGCTGCTGGCCCGCGACAGCAGGCTGCTGATCCTCGACGAGCCGACTCGCGGCGTCGATGTCGGCGCCAAGGCCGAGATCTACGCCATCATCGACCGCCTGGCCGCGTCCGGCGCCGCCGTGCTGGTGATCTCGTCGGAATTGCCGGAAGTGCTCGGCCTCGCCGACCGCATCGTGGTGATGCAGCGCGGCGCCGTGACCGGCATCCTGTCGCGCGACGAGGCCAGCGAGGAGCGCATTCTCGGCCTCGCCATCCTGGAGCATGAGGACCAAGCCGCATGACCGCGACCTCGGCCAATTCCGCGCAGCCGGCGCCCGCGCCGGGAACCCTCCGCCGGCTGCTCGACGGGGTGGGCGTGCAGAACGTCAGCCTGCTGATTGCGCTGGTCCTGCTGATCGGCGTCATCGGGGCGCAGAACAGTAATTTCTTTTTCGTCTCCAACATCGAGACGATCGGCACGACGGTGACGATCGTGGGTGTGCTGGCGGTCGTGCAGACGGTGGTGATGCTGCTGGGCGGGCTGGACATCTCCGTGGGCTCGCAGGCCGGCCTGGCCTCGGTCGTCTCGGCGATGGTGTTCATGGCCAGCGGCAGCGCGCTGGCGGGCATCGCGGTGGCGCTGCTGCTCGGCGTGCTGACGGGGCTGCTCAACGGCGTCATCATCATCTACGGCAGGGTCAACGCGGTGATCGCGACGCTCGCGACATTCGCGGGGTTCCGCGGCCTGGCCAACGTCGTCTCCGACGGGCGGGCGCAGGGCTACACCGGAGCGAATGGGCTGTTCACCTTTCTCGCGCGCGGCGACCTGGCGGGAATCCCGGCGCTCATCTGGATCCTGGTGATCGTGGCGGTGGTCGCACAGCTCGTGCTGCACTACACGGATTTCGGCCGCACCATCTATGCGATCGGCGGCAACCCGACGGCATCGCGCCTCGCTGGCATTCCGCTGAACCGCTACATCATCGGCGTCTACATGCTGTGCGGGATCGTCGCCGCCGTGGCCGGCGTGCTGCTGACCGCGCGCACCGGCTCGGGTCAGCCGACTTCCGGCAGCCAGGGTCTCGAGCTGCAGTCGATCACCGCGGCGGCGCTCGGCGGCTGTTCGCTGCAAGGCGGCAAGGGCACCATCGTCGGCACCATCCTGGCGGTGATCCTGCTCGGCGTGCTCGAGAACGAACTCATCATTCTCGACGTGAACTCGTTCTGGCAGGACATCGCCCAGGGCGCGCTGCTGGTGGCCGCCGTGGTGATCCAGCAGCAGCGCGGCGGCGCGCGCGGCGGGGTCGGACTGCCGGCGTGATGGAGCGCCCGGCCGCCATCACGACGACGCCATCCCAGCCGGCGCCGTCCAAACCGCCGCTGTCCAAGCCGACGCTGGGCAAGCCGGGGCCACCCAAGCCGGCGCTGTCCAAGCCGCGCGTGCATGGCGGCGTGGTGCGCGAGATCGCCCTGCGCATCCTCGGCGGCGCGGTGCGGCCCGGTCAGACCTTGCCGACCGAGGCGGCCTTGCAGGCCGAGTTCGGCATCAGCCGCGGCGCGCTGCGCGAGGCCATCCGGGTGCTGTCGGCCAAGGGCCTGGTCGACGTGCGCCCGCGCACTGGCACCACGGTGCGCGACCGCGGCGAGTGGAACCGGCTCGACCCGGAAGTGCTGGAATGGTCGCTGGCGATCGCGCCCGACCTGGATTTCGTCCGTTCGCTGCTGGAGGCGCGGCAATTGTTCGAGCCAGCGGCGGCGGCGTTCGCCGCGCAGCGGGCCTCGGCGCGGGAGGTGGCGTGCATCGAGGCGGCGTATCTGGGAATGCGCCGCTCCTTGCCGCGCGACCTCGATGCCTGCTGCGAGGCGGATGTCGCGTTCCATGCCGCCGTGCTGCGCGCCAGCCACAACGTTGTGCTGCAGCAGTTGATCGGCACCATCGGCGCGGCGCTGGGCAACGTGTTCCGCTTGTCGACGCAGCTCGCGGCGTCGCACGACAAGGCGCTGTCGGCGCACGCGGTCGTGCTCGATTGCGTCCGAATGCGCGACGCCGCGGGGGCCAGGGCGGCAATGGTCGGGCTGCTCGAGGTCGCCTCGACGGATCTGGAACCGCTGCTGCGCGCGGGGCGGCCGTTCGAGCCGTAAGCTCCCCCCCTCAACTCAGGTCGATCGCGTGCTCGATCACGTGTTGCAGCGAAGGCGTGTCGGGTGAGGTCAGGGTCATCTTGAGCCGAAGCCGGCCGCCCCGGCCGGCACCCTCGCGTACGACACGCTCGATCTCGCGCTGCGAGGTGACGCCGACCTCCTTGAGGAACTTACGAAGTGCCATGTTGAACTGGTCCTCGTCCACGGGCGCTCTCCTGTTGCCTGGTTCGGCGAACGAAGCTGGGCTGGCCGGCGCTGGAGCGGGCGAAGGGAATCGAACCCTCGTAGGTAGCTTGGAAGGCTACTGCATTACCATTATGCTACGCCCGCGCGTCTCGTCTGTAGCCTCTGGCCGCCGGCCCGTGCAAGCGTCCGGCGCAAGTGCTGGGCGCGGCCTCTTGACACCTGCCGGATCGAAGCCTTTCTACGCACCCCACCGGCGCCGGACGACGCGGCGCCCGAAGGGGTGTAGCTCAATTGGCTAGAGCGCCGGTCTCCAAAACCGGAGGTTGGGGGTTCGAGACCCTCCACCCCTGCCACCGTTCGCCGCGTGTCGGCCGCGGCCTGTCTGCCTTGACCCGTCTGCTTTGAAAGGCGTGCCCAAACCATGAGTGCCTACCATTCGAGTGCCATCCGAGCATGAGCGCCGTGGCGTTGAACCCGGCGAAGTTCCTGCGCGAGGTCCGTGCCGAGGTGGCCAAGGTCACTTGGCCTACCCGGCGCGAAACGCTGGTCACGACCGGGCTGGTGTTCGCGATGGCGGCGCTGGCGGCGCTGTTCTTTTTCACCGCCGACCAGGTGATCGGCGTCGCCGTGCGCCGGCTCTTCGGCGTCGGCGGCTGAGGGATTCCGAGCAGATGGCCAAGCGTTGGTATGTCGTCCACGTCTATTCCGGGTTCGAGAAAAAAATCGCCCAGCAGATCAAGGAGCAGGCGGCGCAGAAGGGGCTCGAGGATCAGTTCGACGAGGTGCTGGTGCCCGCCGAGGAAGTGGTCGAGTTGCGTCGCGGCCAGAAGGTCAACGCGGAGCGGAAGTTCTTCCCCGGCTACGTCCTGGTGAAGATGGAACTGACCGACGACGCCTGGCACCTGGTCAAGGACACGCCGAAGGTCACGGGCTTTCTCGGCACCAAGCTGCGTCCCTCGCCGATCACCGAGGCCGAGGCCGAGCGGATCATGAAGCAGACCGCGGAGGGCGTGGAGCGGCCGCGTCCGGCGATCCTGTTCGAGATCGGCGAGCAGGTGCGCGTGGCCGACGGCCCGTTCACCAGCTTCAACGGCACCGTCGAGGAAGTCGACGAGGAGAAGGGCCGGGTAAAGGTGTCGGTCTCGATCTTCGGGCGTTCCACGCCGGTCGAGCTGGAATACTCGCAGGTGGAGAAGGTCTAGGGCCGATCCCCTACGGCTGCAGGTACATCGTCGCGTCGCCGAAGAACGGCGTCTCGAACTGCAGCCGCACCGGCAGCATCGGGCCGCCCGGCGCCAGTCGCGCCAGCCAGGCGACGCCGTGCCGCGGCCGGGCGGCGCGGGCGCGGTTGTCCTCGTATTTGAAGCCGGCCAGCAATTCTCCGTCGAAGTCGCAGCGCAGCGCCGTGCCGGCGAAACTCGACCGTTCCGTGGGCGGCAGCGCCTGCCAGCCGGCGGTGCGCACGGTGATCTCTGACAGCCGCCGTCCGTCGAACACCCGCGCCGCTCCGTCGCAGCGCCCCGTGGTGTTCACCCGCTGCACCAGCGCGGTCATCGCACTCAGCGAATCGATGGTGTTGGCTTGCAGCGGGGCCGGGACCGCCTCGCGCTCACGCCGCGGATCGGGCAGCAGGGCGCGGATCTCCGGCCGGTCGTCGGCATAGTCGATGCGCGTCACCAGCGTGTCGCCGTCCCAGCGCCCGTCCACGTCATAGGCGGCGGGCTGCGCCGCGTTGCCCAGCCAGGTGCCGCGCGCGACCGCCTCGGTATGGCCGCCCACGAACACGCTGAGCATCCCGATGGTATGCAGCGCCAGGTCCATCCGGTAGGCGGACGGTCCGATCGCCAGCTCGGCTTGCGCGTCCACCACGCGCAGCCCGGCCGCGTAGGCGACGTAATGCAGGCGCGCCGATACGTCCTCCACCTGCGCGCCGCCGCGCGCCGGCGCCAGCAGCAGGACGGTCAGTAGCAAGAGGCGGCGCGGCATGGCGGCCACCAGAGCAGCAGGCGCCGTGCCGTGGCAAGCGGCGGGTGTCGAAACGGCTGTGGATTTTGGCGGCGGGATCATCAAAGTAACGCCTGATCTCGTCGTGCAGGCTGGCCTGATTGTCCTTGAGCGCCAGCAGGTAGTCGCCGCCGCGGTCGAGGATGGCTTGGGCGATCTTGGTCTGTGTGCCCATCGCGTCGATGGTGACGAGCGCGCCGGTGAGCGCCAGGCGCTCGAGCAGCAGCGGGATGGCCGTGATCTCATTGGACTTGGCCTCGCACGCCTGTTGGCCCAGCACGAGGCGTTGGCTGCTGGCCCATGCCGAAACCATGTGGAGCGGCCCGCGGTCCTTGCTGCGGTCATGGGTGCGCCGCGAAGTCTTACCGTCGATGGCGACGATCTCGGGCGCGGTGAAAGAGGCCGGCATAGGCTCGCGCAGGCCTTCGACCCAGGCGGTGAAACACTCTGCGAAGAGCGCGCCGTCGATGGCATTCATGACGTCGTTGAGGGTGTCATGGCTGGGAACGCCCGCTTTGTAGGGCAGCAGCGTCAGCCAGCCTCATGCCCCGGCCTATGCAACGGCCTCATGCGCCAGCCTCATGCACCGGCACCACGTATGGCCCTTCCGGGATCACCGCCACCGCTGCATCGCCGTGCCGGGCCACGCTGTCGGCCACCGCGCGATCAAGGTCGTCGATCAGCTCGACGCCGGTGATCCGCCGCTCCTCGGCATCGAGCCCGGTCGTATAGAGCTGCACGCGGCCCAGGCGCATCGGCTTGAGCTGCATCTCGCTCTGCCACTCGTCCACCTCGGCCAGCGATTTCGCGGTAAGCGTGGCCAGGAACCGCTCCGGCCCCAGTGCCACCAGCCTTTCCTGAGACGCGCGGAACTCCGCCGAGCCAAACCCCTCGGAGCAGGACGAGGCGATGATCAGCGTGCCGCCGGGGCGCAGTATGTCGAGCGGCGTCACCATGCCCTTCACCGTCTGGTAGTAGGTCTTGTCCAGCGGGTAGCCGGCCGAGGACGTGACCACCGTGCTGAACCGCCGGCCCATCTCGATGCGCGTGGCGCCGGTGACGAAATCGACCGCGGCGAGGTGGCTCGCGATCACCTCGCCGAAGGTGACGCACACCAGGTCGCGATCGTCGTCGATCACCGTGTTCAGCGCATAGACCTTGCCGATCATGCGAATGATCTCGAGCTGCTCCTCGTGCAGCGGATTGCCCGCCAGGTTGCACTGCACGGCCAGCGGATCCTCCATGAACCGGGCGGAGTGGAACGTGCGGATGGTGGTGTGGTGCGCGACGCCGGGGGCCACGACCTTGCGGCCGCCCGACCAGCCGGCCATGAAATGCGGCTCGACCAGGCCGGTGGCGATGCGCAGATCCGCGGCGATGAAGCGACGGTCGATGCCGACCGGGGTGGCGCGGGTCCGGGTCGGCCCGAGATCGACATGCGCCGCATCGTCGCGGGCGAAATGATTTGCCACCCGGACATTGGCCAGCACCCACGGGTCGCCGACCAGCTCGGCCAGTTCCTCGCCTTCGTTGGGCCGGTGCAGGCCGGTGGCTACCAGCACGGTGATCGCGTCGAGCGCCACGCCCGCGCCCGCCAGCGTCTCGATCATCGGCCGCAGGAACAGATGGTTCGGCACCGGGCGCGTGATGTCGCAGATCAGGATGCAGGCGCTGCGCTTGCCCCGCGCCAGGTCGGCCAACGGCGGCGCTCCCACGGGATCGGCGAACGCGCGCGCGACGGCGCCCGCCGCGTCGGCCAGTTTCGGCAGCACCGCTTTGCGGATCACCGTCGCCCGCGCGCGCTCCGGAAGGCGCAGCGTCAGGTGGCCGCGCCCGTACGCAATGCCGATGCCGCCGTCATCCATCTCCGCCCCCTCGCTCGCGGCGGCAGTCTAGCATCGGCCGCGCGGCGGCGCGCGCCTAGCCGCGGATGAACGCCAGCAGGTCGGCGTTCAGCCGGCCCTTGTCGGTGAACACCAGCGCGTGCGGCGCGCCGCCATAGACCTTGAGCACCGCGCCGGGGATCATCTGCGCCGTCTTCCGGCCGGAGATGTCGAGCGGCACGGTGGCGTCGGCATCGCCATGCACCACCAGCGTCGGCAGGGTGAACGCGGCCATGTCGGGCCGGAAATCGGTCTCGGAAAACGCCCGCACGCAGGCGGTCGCGGCGCGCGCCGAACCCAGCATGGCGAGATTGCCGGTCCATTGCATCAGTTCGCTGCTGGAGGGCGAGCTCAGCAGCCCGGCGCCGAAGAAGTTCCTCGCGAAGCCGGCCAGGAAATGCGGCCGATCCTGCTCCAGGCCCTGCACGAAGCCGTCGAACGTGTCGCGCTCCACGCCATCCGGGTTGTCGGCGGTCTTCAGCAGGAACGGCGTCACCGCGGCCACCAGCGCCGCGCGCGCCACCCGCGCCGTGCCATGCCGCGCCAGATAGCGCGCCACCTCGCCCCCGCCCATCGAGAAGCCGACCAGGGTCACGTCGCGCAGGTCCAGCCGGTCGATCACCGCCGCCAGGTCGCCGGCCAGCGTATCGTAGTCGTAGCCGTTCCAGGGCTGGTCCGATCGCCCGAAGCCGCGCCGATCATAGACGACGACCCTGAACCCCTGCGAAGCCAGGTGCGAGGCCTGGTACTCCCACATATCGCCGTCCAGCGGCCAGCCATGCACCAGCACGATCGGCGGTCCGCTGCCCCAGTCGTTGTAGAACAGCCGCGTGTGGTCGGCAGTCTCGATGAAGGACATGATGGGTCTCCGGGTACATGCCTGGGAACGGCACAACGCCGGGCGGGTTTCCGCGCCGGCGCGTGCAAAGCCGAGCCGCCTCGGATAGGATCGCTTTCCCGAAGACCGCATGGGGTCCGCATGAAATCGCTGGCAAAAACCCTGCTGCGGGCCGGCGTCACACGGCTGCCCTGGGGCGCGCGCGACACTCTGCTCCGCGCCCTCGTGCAGCAGTACGGCGAGAAGACCCTGCTGGCGCATCTGGCGGCCGAGGTCGGCATCGTCGGTTTCATGGCGGCCGGCCGGCATGGCCTGATCCAAAGTGCCGCGAGCGACGGCCGCATCCTGCTGGAATATGCCGGAACCGGCTCCTGGGCCGAGCATACCGTCGCGGCCTTCCGACGCTTCTTCGCCGACCGCGGCGGCGTCTATCTGGACATCGGCGCCAATATCGGGCTGACCGCGATCCCCGTCGCGCGCAACCCGCAGGTGCGCTGCATTGCCTTCGAGCCGGATCCGGTCAATTTCGCCAACCTCACCGACAACATCCGCCGCAACGCCGAGCACGGCAATGTCGAGCTGCATCAGGTCGCCCTGTTCGACCGCGCCGGCAGTCTGCCGCTCAGCCTGGCCACGGATGGCAACCTCGGCGACCACCGCGTCGTCACGGCCGACGCGGCGCCTGATCGGGGCCGCACCATCCAGGTGCCCGCCGCGCGGCTGGACGACGTGCTGCTGGACGACATGGCGCCGGCCCGGTTCGGACCGCTTGCGGTGAAGCTGGACGCGCAGGGCGCGGAGCCGTTCATCATCGCCGGCGGCCAGGAGGTGCTGCGGCAGGCGAGTCTCGTGGTTCTGGAGTTTTCGCCGATGCTGATCGACCGGCTCGGCGGCGATGTGGCCGTGGTCATCGACTTCCTGGCCGGCTTCGAGCAGTTCGAGATCGCGCGCGACGACCACGGCGAGCCGCCGGTCACGGTCGAGGCGGGCGCGATCCGCGGCTATCTTGAGCGCGCGTATCAGCGCGGACGGAGCGACGATCGCGACTACCTCGACGTCCATGCGACGCGCGCCGAGAACGCCGCGGACTGGCCAGTGGAGCGCGGTTCCTATAAGGCCGTGCCGAACAGACCTGCGAGGATTTTCTGATGGCGACCGAGCGCACCCTGTCCATCCTCAAGCCCGATGCGACGCGCCGCAACATCACCGGCCAGGTGAACGCCAAGCTGGAGGAGGCCGGCTTGCGCATCGTGGCGCAGCGGCGCCTGCAACTGACCACGGCGCAGGCCGAGGCGTTCTATGGCGTGCATCGCGAGCGCGGCTTCTTCCGCGACCTGGTCAGCTTCATGACCTCGGGGCCGGTGGTCGTGCAGGTGCTGGAAGGCGACGGCGCGGTGGCGCGTAACCGCGACGTGATGGGTGCCACCGACCCGGCCCGCGCGGCGGCGGGCACGATCCGCGCCACGTTCGCGGAGAGCATCGAGGCAAACACCGCGCACGGCTCGGACAGCGTCGAGAACGCCGCGACGGAAATCGCCTTCTTCTTCGCCCAGACCGACATCGTCGGCTGACACGTCACGCGGCGACGGGGCGGACAGTGGCGGAATGCTTCCGCCCTACGAGCTCGTAGGGCGGAAGCATTCCGCCGCTTGCGGTCACACCAGGAAGATCGTCAACAGGATCAGCAGTATTACGACCCCGCTCACCACCCCCGTCACCAAGCCGGTGAACGAGCCCCAGAACCGCTGACGATCCGCCAGGAACGCGTCCTCGGTCAGCGGAGCCGACGCGGTGGCGGGTGGCGCTTGGGTGTAGGTGTCGGACATGGTTGCGTCTCGCGGCAATCAGGGAACGGCCTGTTCTATGCGGTGCGGGCGGCGATCAGGCAAGGGGTTGTGCAGCACGGCATCCGCCGCGCAGGCGGCCAGCGTCCCGCCTGCGGCCAGGGCCGCCAGCACCGCCGGATACAGCGCGTGCTCGCACGCCAGCACGCGGGCGGCCAGGCGGTCCGGGGTGTCGTCCGCCAGCACCGGCACCGCGGCCTGCGCCAGGATCGGCCCCTGGTCCATGTCCTCGGTCACCAGATGCACGGTGCAGCCATGCAGCTTCACCCCCGCCGCCAGCGCGCGGGCGTGGGTGTCCAGCCCGGGGAACGCCGGCAGCAGGCTGGGATGGATGTTCAGCATCCGTCCGGCATAGCGCCGCACCAGGAACGGGGTCAGCAGACGCATCCAGCCGGCCAGGCACACCAGCTCGACCGCCGCCGCGTCCAGGGCGGCCGCGACCGCCGCCTCGTGTGCCGCGCGGTCGCGGCCGAAGCGGCGATGGTCGAGGCACAGCGTGGCCACGCCGGCGGTGCGGGCCTGGGCCAGGCCGGCGGCTTCGGGGACGTTGGACAGCACCAGGGCGATCTCGGCCGGAAACGCCGGATCGGCGGCCGCCGCGACCAACGCGGCCATGTTCGAGCCGCGGCCGCTGATGAGCACGCCGACCCGCCGCCTCATGCCGCGTCGAACCAGCGCGGCGCCGCCGAGAAGCGCAGCGCCGGCGCCGCCTCGGACGCCTCGATCCGGCCGATGCGCAGCGCCGTCTCGCCCGCCCGCGCCAGCACAGCCGCCGCCGCCGCCGCGTCCGAGACCACCAGCACCATGCCGATGCCGCAGTTGAACACCCGCAGCATCTCCTCGGTCGGCACCGCCCCGGCCCGCGCCAGCCAGGCAAACACCGGCGGCGGCGTCCAGGCGGCGGGGTCGAGCACAGCGGCGGTTCCGGGCGGCAGCGCCCGCGGCACATTGCCCGGCAGCCCGCCGCCGGTGATGTGCGCCGCCGCACGCAGCAGCCCGGCGCGGTGCAGCGCCAGCACCGGATGCACATACAGGGGCGTCGGGGTCAGCAGACAGGCGGCGAGCGACCGCGCGGCGTCGAATGGGGCCGGGCCGGCCAGTTCGGCGCCGGCCGCCGCGAGGATGCTGCGGACCAGCGCGAAGCCGTTAGAGTGCAGGCCCCTGCCGCGCAGCCCCAGCACCGCGCAACCCGGTTCCACGCCGGCCGGCAGCAGGGTGCCGCGCTCGGCGGCGCCCACCGCGAAGCCGGCCAGGTCGTAGTCGCCCTCGGCATACATCCCGGGCAGTTCCGCGGTCTCGCCACCCACCAGGGCGCAGCCGGCCTGACGGCAGCCTTCGGCGATGCCGGCCACCACGCCGGCCGCGTGCTCCACCCGCAGCCGCCCGGTGGCGAAATAGTCGAGGAACAGCAGCGGCTCGGCGCCCTGCACCACCAGGTCGTTGACGCACATCGCGACCAGGTCGATGCCCACCGTGTCGTGCAGCCCGGCCTCGATCGCCAGCCGCAGCTTGGTGCCGACCCCGTCGGTGGCGGCCACCAGCACCGGGTCGGCGAAGCCCGCGGCGCGCAGGTCGAACAGCGCCCCGAAGCCGCCCAGGCCGCCCATCACGCCGGGCCGCGACGTGGCCGCCGCCAGCGGCTTGATGCGCTCGACCAGCGCCTCGCCGGCGTCGATGTCGACGCCCGCGCCCCGATAGGTCATGCTTGCCATGCCGTCCCTCTGCTACCATCACATCCGCCCGGCAATCCCGCCCGGCCGCGGTCGCCGCGCGCCACGGCACGCGCATGGCGCACGACACCGCGCAAGGCAAGGACGCAAGCCGCCAACAATGAGGGTCGTCGGACATCATCATGCCGAGCCGGGACGGGCAGATGCCTGACGGCCTGCGCCCGGCCCCGCTGTCGCGCGCCGCACCGTCCGCGGACGTGCTGACGCTGCCGAACGCAATCACGCTGATGCGGCTGTGCCTGGTGCCAGCCGTGGTCTGGCTGGTGCTGCGCGAGCGGTTCGCGGTTGCGTTCTGGCTGTTCGCCTGCGCCGGTCTGTCGGATGCGATCGACGGCTGGCTGGCGCGCCGACGGGGGCCGTCGGCGCTCGGCACCTTGCTCGATCCGGTGGCCGACAAGGCGCTGCTGGTCAGCCTGTACGTGTCGCTGGCGGCGGTGCGCGTGCTGCCGGATTGGCTGGCGATCCTGGTGGTGTTCCGCGACCTGGTGATCGTCGGCGGCGTGCTGGCGCTGTCGTTCCTGGGCCATAGCGTCGCGATCCGGCCGCTGCTGATCTCCAAGCTGAACACGGTGATGCAGATCCTGCTGGTGGCGCTGGTGCTCCTGCAAACCGCCTACCGCCTCGCGTTCGGCGCGGCCGTCGATTTCTCGCCGGCCGCGGTCCTGGTCTGGGTCGTGGCGGCTACCACCACTGCGTCGGGGGCCGCGTATGTGTGGCACGGCGCGCGGCTGCGATGACCGCCGACGGCAACAACCTGCTGGCGCCCGATCTGCCGCCGGCGCCGCCGCGCGGCGATGCACGGGGCGGCCGTCCGCGCGAGGCCACGCGCGCGCAGCGGCTGGCGCTGCTGGTCGGCGTGCTGGTGGTGGCGTGGTTCGCCCTGCAACTGTTCGCCTCGATCCTGCTGCCGTTCGTGGCAGCGGCCGGGATCGCCTACTTCCTCGATCCGCTGGCGGCAAGGCTGGTACGCGTCGGCGTGCCGCGCACGCTGGCCGCCTTGCTGCTGATTATCGCGCTCATCGCCGCGTGTCTGCTGTTCGCGCTGCTGCTGTATCCGCTGATCCTGGCGCAGATCAACATCCTCATCAACCGGCTGCCCGGCTACATCCAGGCGGTGCGCACCTTCGCCAACGTCGCCATCACCCATCTCCAGGAGCGGCTGGGGCCGGAGTTCGTCGACCAGCGGCTGCGCGACCTGGTGGGTGGACAGGCCGGTGCCATGCTGGCGTTCCTGGCCGGCGCGCTCAGCCGGGTGATCGGCAGCAGCTTCGCGATCTTCAACGTGCTGACCTTGATGGTGGTGACGCCGGTGGTCGCGTTCTACCTGCTGCGCGACTGGCCGCGCATGGTGGCGCGCATCGACACTTGGCTGCCGCGCCGCTACGCCGAGACGTTGCGCCTGCAAGCACGCGAGGTGGACCGCATCCTGTCCGCGTGGCTGCGCGGTCAGGCGCTGTGCTGCCTGATCCTGGCGTTGTTCTACGCCTCCGCGCTGTCGATGGTCGGGCTGGATCTGGGGCTGATCGTCGGGCTGTCGGCCGGCCTGCTGTCGTTCATCCCCTATGTCGGCACCATCACCGGCGCGGTCACGTCGATCGGCTTCGCATTCGCGCAGTTCCCGACCTGGTGGGGCGTCGCGATGGTGGCGGTGGTGTTCGTGGTCGGTCAGTTGCTTGAGGGTTACGTCATCTATCCCCGCTTTCTCGGCGACCGGGTCGAGCTGCACGCGGTCTGGGTGATCTTCGCGCTGTTCGCGGGCGGTGCGGCGTTCGGCTTCCTCGGCGTGCTGCTGGCGGTGCCGGTCGCCGCGGTGATCGGCGTGCTCAGCCGCTTCTGGCTGCACCGCTATCTGCGCAGCTCGCTCTATCTCGACCCGCCGCCGGCCGCCTCCTGAGCGCGTAGCACCGCGCTCGCATGACTGACGCTGGCCGGCCGGCCGCCGATCTCGTCCACGAAGAAGCCGATATACTCCTCGATGCGCCGGAGGAAATCGTCCAGCCCGGCCTGGTCGCCCACGTAGGGCGCCGCCCCTGGCAGCAGCGACGAGCTGTGATAGGTCAGCACGAACAGCCGCTTGCCCGCTGCGATGCCGGCGCGCGTCTGCCGCTTCAGGTCGGAGACGTCGTGACCCTCCGGGCTGAGGCGCAGCCGCTCGAGCAATCCAAGCCGCGCCGCGATGCCGCCGAGCCGCAGCCTGCGTCCGAGCTTGCCATTCAGGTAGGCATGCAGATGCGGCCCGGTGCCAGGCGCCAGACGGCCGGCGAAGCCGACTGACAGCGGGATCTCCAGCAGTTGCTCGGAGATCGCGAACGGCGCATCGGCGAACGCGGAAAAATCCGGACCGCCTTGCACCGCGAAATCGGTATGCGGAACCACGCTCAGATCTACCGTGTAGCCGAGCCTCTCCAGGATGCTCCATGTCGCCGAGCCGATGCCGTAGCGCCCTGCCTTGTACGTCGTGGGCCGGCGGCCGAAGGCGTCCGTGATGGTCTGCGTCAGCGTCGCGAGCTTGCGATATTCGAGGTCCGGCGGCAGGTTTCCGGGATAGGAGCGGGCGTTGTCGATCGGACCCTCGTGCGGTGGATTGACCCACGGATGCAGATGCGCGCCGATTTCGCAGCCGCCGCGCTCGGCGATGGCGCGCAACGCCGCCACCGACGCCGGCGTGGCGGCGACCGGGTAATCGACGACGTAGGTCGGAACGGCGCCGTGCCGATCGAAGATGTCTTGCGCGAGGCGCTGCCGCGCGATGTTGTCGACGGACGTGCTGGCGGCATCGAACGGCGCGTTCCAGTCGAACTCCTCCTCGGTGTCGATCACCACCAGCAGGGTGATCGGCTGCGAGCGCGGCCACGGCAGAAATCGCTGGATCGGCAGGCACATCGCTAGGCCCGCAACAGCATGGCCAATGCCTCGATCGCCGTGGCGATGCGGTCGTAGCTGCGCTCGAAATCCGCCGGCGTGCCGTCGATCGGGTCGGCGATCGGACCCAGCCCGGCCAGGTCGCCCAGCATGACGATCGGCGCGCGCGCGTCCGGATAGCGGTCGAGCAGCGAGGCGCGGTTCCGCTCCTCGAACACCACCAGCAGCGATGCCGAAGCAATGGCCGATGGACTGAGCCAGGCGGAGCGATGCGCCGACAGATCAATCCCTCGCGCCGCCGCCGCCGCGATCCCGAAATCGGGCGTCGCACGGCCCGGACGCGGCATGGTTCCCGCCGAAGCGACGGTGATCGGACTATTGCCCGGAGGAGTGCCCAGAGGGGCGCCCAGAGCGAGGTCGAGCCGGGCGCGCAACGCCGCCTCGGCGAACGGGCTGCGGCAGATGTTGCCCTGGCAGACGAACAGGATGCGTCCCCTGCCGCCCAGCTTCAGCACTGCCGCCTGTGCCCGCTCGCCGGCCCGCGCCCGCGCGCCCGGCAGCAGCCGCACGCCGCGGCCCAGCGCCGCCCCGGCGAGCTCCCGCAATTCCGCGAGCCCCGGCCCGGGGTCGTCGCGCACCAGCACGTCGTGGTGCTCGCGGCCGGCCAGCGGGCGCAGCAATTCCAGCATCGCGGCGGGTCGCGTCGAACCAAACGAGCGAAGATCCGGCAGCAAGTTGCGGCCGAACACGCCGGCGCGGTATCCGACCGCCGGCGTTTCCTCGCCGGCCACCAGCAGGCGATACCATCGGAACGGAAAGTCGACGCCCAGCGCGAGCGGCAGCGGCATCGACCCCCACGGCCGCGCGTTCACCTCGAGAAGAATCCAGTCGCCGTCTGGGCCGCGCCGGAACTCGAACATCGCCAGGCCAGTGTAGTCCAGCGCCGCGACAATGGCCGCGCAGGCATCGACCAGCTTCGGGGTCAACGTCGCGCTGACGCGATAGAAGCTGCCGCCGGAATCCTCGCGCACCCGATGGTGCTCGAACGCTTGCAGCACGCGGCCTTTGCTGGCCAGCAGCGACACGCCCTGACCCTGGCCCGGAAAGAACGCCTCCAGCAGCGTCTCGTCCGGCTCCAGCGCGGGCAGCAGCCGGTCCAGCTCCGCGGCATCGCGCACCACCCGCACCTTGCCGCGCGTGCCAAGCTGGTCGAGGGCGTACGAGCGGCGCGGCTTGACCAGCACCGGCGCGCCGAGTTCGGCGACGATGGCAGCGCCGGACTCGCCGGCGCGGAGCAGCCGGCCGGCGGCCACCGGCACGCCAAGACGCTCCGCCAGCAAGCGCGTCTCGACCTTGTCGAACAGCACGCGGATCGCCTCGTCGTCCGGGATCGCCAGCTTCGCCAGCGCCGACAGCCGCACCCGATGCCGCTGCAACGGCAGCAGCGAAGTCTCGTCGCACGCCATCACCAGGTCGAAGTCCTGGCGGCGCAGCAGGGCCTCGACGGCGGCGAGCCACTCCGCGCCGTCATCCAGCCACGGCGGCAGCTCATGCACCGCCGCGATGTAGCGCGAGCGCAAGGCGGGCGAGCGCAAGTTGGCCGGCGCCACATGCACGGCGACGCCGTTCCTGCCGAGCGAGCGGACGGTGGCGAGAAAGCTGCGCGTATCGTCCCCGAACACGAGGGCGGTGCCGCTCGGTGCGGGTTTACGGGCCAAGATCAGGTCTCGCTTCGTTGCGGCACCGTCCTGCCACCGTGCGGCGGGCCGACGCAAGCGTTTGTGGCGACGCTGGCCTCACGGCGGCGACAGGCCGATATGCTGACCACCGAGCCACTGGAACCGCATCATCGCATGAATGCCAGCATACGTCAGCCGGGCCGACAGTTGCCGCTGCCGCTGGCCCCCGTGACCAGAACCGGCGAGCAACCGTTCTTTGCGGCGGACTCGAACCAGGCGGCGCTGGCCTGGCTGGACACGCCGCAGGCCTGGCCCGAGGGGCGGCTGCTGCTGTGGGGCGAAGCAGGTACAGGCAAGACGCATCTGCTGCATCGCTGGGCGCGTGCGGCGGGCGAGGCGTGTCTCGATGGGGCGGCATTGCGCTGGCCGGTGGACGGCGCCGCTCGCGGCGGGGTGGTGGCCGTGGACGACGCCGACCTGGCGCCGGAGGAGGCGTTGCTGCACCTGCTGAACCAAGCCGCCGAACAGCGGCGCCCGGTGCTGCTGGCGGCGCGCTCGCCGGCCTCCGCATGGCCGACGCATCTGGCCGACCTGGCCAGCCGCCTGCGCGCGACCCTGGCCGTGCGCATCGAGCCGGCCGAGGACTCGCTGCTGCGCGCGGTGCTGCGGCGGGTGCTGGCCGACCGCCAATTGCTGGCCCCGGAGCCGGTGCAGGAATGGCTGCTGCTGATCCTGCCGCGCACCCCCGCGGCCCTGGAGGAGGCGGCGGCACGCCTGGACCGGGCCAGCCTTGCCACCGGCGGCCGCATCACCCGCGCGCTGGCCGGCGCGATCGTGGACGAGATGGCGGCGATGTGGCACGCCAGGATGCCATGAACTCTTCCCGCAGGAATCCCCTTCGCACGCCGCGCCCGCTGGCCTCGTTCGGCAAGCTGCCGGCCGGCGCGGAGAGCGGCGCGATGAACGTGCCGCGCGGCAAGGCGCGGAGGCCGCAACCCGAGGCCGACGGGAACGACGGCCCGCTGATGGCCGACTTCCCCGTGGGAATGCACGTGCCCGGCGCGGCCGCCGCGTTCGAGCCGCTGGCCGCCGCCGTCGTGCCGGACATCGCGGCGCTGCCGATCGCCCAGGACGATCCGACCCGCTTCATCAACCGCGAGCTGTCCTGGCTAGATTTCAACGGCCGCGTGCTGGAGGAGGCGGAAAACGCCCGCCATCCCCTGCTGGAGCGGCTGCGCTTCGTCTCGATCAGTGCGGCCAATCTCGACGAGTTCTTCTCGGTCCGCGTCGCCGGCCTGGTCGGCCAGGCAAAGGCCGGCATCCGCACCCGAGCCGCCGATGGGCGTACGCCCGCCCAGCAGCTCGCCGAGGTGGAAAGCCGCGCGGGCGCGCTGATGGCGGCCCAGCTTCGCGTCTGGCACGACCTGCGCGGGCTGCTGGAGAAATCCGGCATCGTGGTGGCCCAGCCGGAGGCGCTGTCGGACGGCGACCGCGCCTGGCTGGATGCCTGGTTCATGGAGCGGGTGTTTCCGGTGCTGACGCCGCTGGCGATCGACCCGGCGCACCCGTTCCCGTTCATCCCCAACATGGGCCTGGTGATGGTGCTGCGCCTGACCCGCGCCTCGGACGCGCACGGCATGGCAGCCCTGATTCCGCTGCCCGCGCTGGCCGAGCGGTTCGTGCAGTTGCCGCCCGAGCGCGGCGGCGAGCGCGATCCCGAACTGGCCGAAGGCGCCACGCTGCGCTTCGTGCTGCTGGAGCATATCGTCACGCTGTCGCTGCACCGGCTGTTTCCGGGCTTCACGGTGCAGGGGCAGGGCATGTTCCGCCTGATCCGCGACACCGACGTGGAGTTCGAGGAGGAGGCCGAGGATCTGGTGCGCTCGTACGAGACGGCGCTGAAGCGGCGCCGGCGCGGCGTGGTGATCCACCTGTCGGTCAATGCCGGGATGCCCGACGAGCTGCGCCAGCTTGTCGCCGACGAGCTGGACGCGCCCGCGCAGGACACCCACGTGCAGCCGGGCCTGCTTGGTCTGGCCGACCTCCGGCAACTGATCGTCGACAGCCGGCCGGATCTGCTGTTCAAGCCGTACTCGCCGCGCTTCCCCGAGCGTATCCGCGATTTCGCCGGCGACTGCTTCGCCGCGATCCGCGCCAAGGACATCATCGTTCACCACCCGTTCGAGAGTTTCGATGTCGTGGTGCAGTTCCTGCGCCAGGCGGCCGGCGATCCCAACGTGGTGGCGGTCAAGCAGACCCTGTACCGCACCAGCCGTGACAGCCCGATCGTCGGCGCGCTGATCGAGGCGGCGGAGGCGGGAAAATCCGTGACCGCCCTGGTCGAGCTGCGCGCGCGCTTCGATGAGGAGGCCAACATCCGACTCGCGCGCGCGCTGGAGGCGGCCGGCGTGCAGGTCGTGTTCGGTTTCACCGAGCTCAAGACGCACGCGAAACTGAGCCTGGTGGTGCGGCGCGAGAGCGGCGGGCTGCGCAGCTACGCGCATTTCGGCACCGGCAACTACCATCCGATCACCGCGCGCATCTATACCGATCTGAGCTTTTTCACCTGCGATCCGGATCTGACGCGCGATTCCGCCAGGCTGTTCAATTTCATGACCGGCTACGCCCGGCCCGAGCGCATGGACGCGCTGGCCTTCAGCCCGCTCACCTTGCGCTCCACGCTGGACGAGCTGATCGACGCCGAAATCGCGCACGTTGCGGCCGGGCGGCCCGGGACCATCTGGCTGAAGCTGAACGCGCTGGTCGACGATGCCATGATCGACCATCTGTACCGCGCCTCGCAAGCGGGCGTGCGGGTGATGGTGGTGGTCCGCGGCATCTGCTGCCTGCGTCCCGGCGTGCCCGGGCTGTCGGAGAACATCCGGGTCAAGTCCATCGTCGGCCGGTTCCTCGAACACAGCCGCATCTGCGTGTTCGGCGACGGCCACGCGCTACCGTCGCGCAACGCGCTGGTGTTCATCAGCTCGGCGGACTGGATGGCGCGCAACCTCGACTGGCGGGTGGAGACCTTGGTGCCGATCCGCAACCCGACGGTCCATGCGCAGGTGCTCGATCAGATCATGGTGGTCAACCTGCGCGACACGCTGCAATCGTGGGAGTTGCACGCCGATGGCGCGTGGCGCCGAGTGGGCGCCGGCGAGGGGCGGCGGCGGATGTCGGCGCACGAGTATTTCATGACCAACCCCTCGCTGTCCGGGCGCGGCTCGGCGCTGCATGGGCCGTTGCTGCCGGCCGCCGCCGGCCTGCATCCCAGGCACGACCGCATGACGCAGGACTGAGCGCGTGTCGCGCACCGACCTCGAACGGATCTCGCGCCGCGCGGTGGTCGACCTCGGCTCGAACTCCGTGCGCCTGGTGGTGTTCGAGGGCGACGGGCGCACCCCGGCGGTGATCTTCAACGAAAAGGCGGTGCTGCGGCTGGGTCGCGGCCTGCAATCCACCGGACGGCTGAACGACGAGGGCGTGGCGCAGGCGCTGACCGTGATGCGCCGCTATCACGCCATCGCGCGGGCCATGCGCGCCGAGCCGTTCGAGGTGCTGGCCACCGCGGCGGTGCGCGACGCCAGCAACGGCGCGGCGTTCGTGGCCGGGCTGCGCGAGCGGATGCCGGGCGTGGCGATCCGCATCCTGTCGGGCGAGCAGGAGGCGGCGTTCGCGGCCGAGGGCCTGCTGTGCAGCGAGCCCGCGGCCGACGGCGTGATGGCCGACATCGGCGGCGGCTCGCTGGAGGTGGTGCGGCTGGTGCAGGGCCGCCCGGGCGAGGCGCGCACCTTGCCGCTGGGCCTGATCCGTCTGGCCGAGCGCGCCGGCGGCGACCCGGCGCGGGCGCGCTCCTTGGCCGAGGCGGATCTGGCCGGCGTGCCCTGGCTGTCCGGCGCGGCGGGGCTGGATCTGTATCTGGTCGGCGGCGCATGGCGGGCGCTGGCGCGCGTGCATATCGCGCAATCCGGCTATCCGCTGAACATCGTCGACCATTACGTCATCGCGCGCGAGCCGGCCCGCGCGCTGACCGCCGAACTGGTGCTGGCGAGCCGGCGCACGCTGGAGCGGACGCCGGGCGCGCCGCGGCGGCGCCTGGACGACCTGCCGTTCGCCGCCGTGGTGCTGCGCCGCCTGCTGCGCGCCACGGGTGCGGCGCGCGTGGTGTTCAGCGCCGACGGGCTGCGCGAGGGCTGGTACATGCGCGGCGTCGATGCCGCCACCCGCGCGGAGGATCCGCTGCTGGCGGCGGCGCGCGACTATGCGCGGCAGTTGGGTCGCGATCCCGCCTTGCCGCCGGCGCTGCTGGCCTGGACCGACCCGCTGTTCGCGCGCGAGCCGGCCGAGGCGCGGCGGCTGCGCGAGACGGCGTGCTGGCTGTCGGACATCGGCAGCCATGACCACCCCGAATATCGCGCCGAGCAGGCGTTCTACCGCGTGCTGCGCCAGCCCGGCGTGGGCATGGACCATCCGACGCGGGCGTGGCTCGCGATGGTGGTGGCACTCCGCTACGAGGCCGAACCGGATGCGGGGTTCATGGCGGCCACCGCCGGCCTGATCGACGCTGAGGCGACGCGCCGGGCCATTATCCTGGGCTGCGCGCTGCGGCTCGCCTATACGCTGTCGGGCGGCACGCTGGATCTGCTGTCGGTCACGCGGCTCAGCCTGGACGGGGCGCTGCGGCTGTGGCTGGAACCCGGCAGCGGGGTGTTCGCCGGCGAGAGCGTCACGCGCAGGCTGGAACGGCTGGCGGCGGCGCTGGGCGTTGCGGCCGCGACTGAGACGGCGGCCTGAACGCGTTTCGGCAGGAGTTGCGATGATCGAACGATTGTCGTCCCGCGCTGGCCTGTCGCGACGTTCCGCGCTCGCTGCCGCCGCCGTCGGCGCGGTCGTGTCGCGGGCGCGTCCCACGCGGGCGGCGGCGCCCGTGGCCGCGCGGGCGGTTCAGGACGCCCTGCCGGAGCTGGGCAGACTGATCGAGGATGCCATGAGACGCACCGGCGTGCCCGGTGTCGCGGTCGTGATCGACGTTCAGCCGGATATGAGGGTAGCGGGGACGTCGCTTGACTGATGGCGGGACAAGGGGCGTCGAGCCGCAAGCGTCGGATTCCGGGCCGGCGCCATCCGGCGCCGGTGCGTCAGCGGTGTCCTCCGGCGCCGAGCCGGCCAAACCGGCCTATCCGCCGCCGGCCGCGCTGCCCACGCAGCAGGGGCCGCACGGCATCCGGTTCGATATCAACCACGGCGCCAGGGTGGTGCTGCCGAACCGCGCGCACGGGACATGGCGGGTCCGGCTGCGCGATCTCGACACCGGCAACATCCTGTTCCAGAGCGAGAACCAGGGCGCCTTCGTGGCCTCCGCCAAGCGGTATTACGTCCGTTTCGGCATCGAAGTCTGGGAGCTGGATGCGTCCGGCGAGGCCACGCCCGTGCTGGCCCACGAGTACGACGCGCGGGACCGCGACGTGCTGATCCAGTTCCCGATCGGCACGCTGGGCGACATCCTCGCGTGGTTCCCCTACGCCGCACGGTTCGGGCGCCTGCACGCCTGCCGTCTGACCTGTGCGATGTCAGGTCTGGTCATTCCGCTGCTGCGCGACGCCTATCCCGAAATCCGCTTCGTTACCCACGAGGAACTGGTCGAGCGGAAACTCGCGGAGACGGCGTACGCCACCTATTGCCTGGGTCTGTTCTTCGACGACGCGGAGAATGTCTGGCAGCCGACCGATTTCCGCCATGTCGGCCTGCATCGCACGGCCGGCTACATCCTGGGCGTCGACCCGGCGGAGGCGGCGCCGCGCCTCGCGCTGCCGGACGACGGCCGGCCGATCGCCGAGCCGTATGCGTGCATCGCGGTGCAGAGCAGCAGCGGCTGCAAGCTGTGGAACAACCCGCATGGCTGGCGCGAGGTGGTGGGCTTTCTCAAGGCCGCGCGGCTACCGGGTGGTGTGCATCGACCAGAAGCCGGTGCATGGCACGGGGCTGGTGTGGAACCACATCCCGCACGGCGTGGAGGACGAGACCGGCGACCGCCCGCTGGCCGAGCGCGCGCGCTGGCTGCGGCACGCGGCGTTGTTCGTGGGGCTGTCGAGCGGATTGTCATGGCTGGCCTGGGCGGCGGGCTGTCCGGTGGTGCTGATCTCCGGCTTCACCCATCCGACCAACGAGTTCGCCACGCCGTACCGGGTCATCAACTTTCACGCCTGCAATTCCTGCTGGAACGATCCGCGGGTGCGCTTCGACCACAAGGATTTCCTGTGGTGCCCGCGCCATGCCGGCACGCCGCGGCAGTTCGAGTGCACGCGGCTGATCACCGCGGCACAGGTAATGCAAGTGATCCGGCGCATTCCGGGTTTTGGGACCGGCGCATCCGATGGCAGCGTAGTCGTAACGAAGTAAGCGAGGGGAAGCAGCATGACCGACTACACAGTATCCGCCGGGCAGACCAGCAGCGGCCTGACGCTGAGCAGCGGCGACCAGTTGAGCGTGTATTCGGGCGGCACGGCGATCCAAACCACGGTCAACAGCGGCGGCCTGGACACGGTGTTCTCCGGCGGCACCACCAGCCTCACCTCGATGGGCTATGGCGGCACTGAAGCGTTGAGCGGCGGTACAGCCGTCGGCACCACCCTGTACGGTGGCGGGTCCCAGAACGTATTCGCCGGCGGCACGGCCAGCGGCACCACAATGACCTTCGGTGGCACCGTCGCCGTCTATTCCGGCGGCTCAGCGGTCCGCGTCCAGGTGAACCACATCGGGACCGTGATCGTGTCGTCGGGCGGCACGGCGACCGGCACGTCTCTGAGCGATATGGGGACGGAGATCATAGCCTCGGGCGGCGTGGCGGTCGGCACCTTTGCCACCACGAACGATTTCGTGATCGTCTCCAATGGCGGGATGGCCAGCAACACCTCGGTTGATGGGTACGGCTATACGCAGGTGCTCTCGGGCGGCACAACCGTTGCTACTACGCTCGCTGTCGGGGGCGGGGAATACGTACTGTCCGGCGGCATGGCCAGCGGCACCATCGTGGACCAGGCCGGTTCGCAATTTGTGGGCGCCGGTGGCGTGGCTTTAGGCACCATCGTGAGCAACGGCGGCCTTGAGTTCGTGTCGTCCGGCGGTACCGATAGCGGCACCATGGTGAAGCACGGGGGCAGCGCTATGGTGGACGGCATTGCGGTCGCCACGACAGTGAGGCGGGGTGGCAGTCAGACCGTGCAGTACGGGGCCACCGCAATCGGTACCACGGTGCGCGGCGATGGCACACAATTCGTATCGGGCGGGACGGCTAGCGGCACCAAACTCGCCGGCGGCGAGCAGATTGTCTCTTCCCACGGTCTGGCGATTGGCACGGCAGTGGGCGATGGCGGCATCGAGGTCGTGTCTTCCGGCGGTTCAGCCATTGGTTCGGTCGTCGACAGCGGCGGCTACCTCGTTGTCTTGCCCGATGCAGTCGTCAGCGGAGCGATCACCCATCTGGGGGGCACCGTGGTCTCGACCGGCGCGGTGGTGCTGCTGAGCCATTCCGGCGTGTCTCTGTATCAGGGCAGCGCGGGCGGCATCGCGGTCGGCAGCGGCGCGACGGAGTACGTGCTGCCCGGCGGCACGGCGATAAGTGCCGTCGTGACACTCGGGGGCGAGCAAGACGTGTTCTCCGGCGGCACAGCACGCCTCACGGTGGATCAAGGAACCGTCAATGTGGACTTCGGAGGTGCGGCCGTCAGCACCATAGTAGACGGTTACGGCTTCATGATAGTTTCCTCCGGCGGTTATGCCAGCGGCACCACAGTTCGCGCAGAGATACTTGTGGATGGCGGCGGCACGATCGCCGAAACGACGCTAAGCGGATTCAGCGCCCAAGACACCGTCGATGGCACGGCCAGTTCTACGACGCTGAACAGCAGCGCCGTCGAGTTTGTAGAGTCCGGCGGCACGGCCAGCGGCACCACAGTGAACAGCGGCGGTGTCCAGAACGTATTCTCCGGTGGTGTGACCTTCGCCACGGTCGTGAATAGCGGCGGTTTAGAAAGCGTGAGTTTGCCCGGCACCTCTGTCGATACGGTCGTGCAAAGCGGCGGGAGGATGGCGCTGTACACCGGTGCCGCGGCCGTCGGCACCACCGTGAACAACGGCGGCATCGAGGCGGTATATTTCGATGCCAGCGCCTACAGCACGACGGTCAACAGCGGCGGCAGCGAGGTGGTGTCCTCCGGGGGTCGCACCAGCGGCACGGTCGTGAATGGCGGCGGCATCCAGAACGTCAATTCCGGCGCCACGACCACCGCCACCCTGGCGAGCAGCGGCGGCACCCAGCATGTGAACAACGGCGGCACCGCCAGCGCGACCACGGTGGGCAGCGGCGGCACCGAGTTCGTGTTCTGGGGCGGCACGGCCAGCGGCGGCGTTGTTGCCAGCGGCGGCAAGGAGGTCGTCGCCTCCGCCGGCACGGCGATCGGCACGGCGATCTCGGGCGGCGGCACCGAAGTGGTGTCGTCCGGCGGCATCGACCAGTTCTCGGTGGTCAGCAGCGGCGGCAACGAGTTCATCTACTCCGCCGGCACGGTCAGCGGCACGACCATCATCAGCGGCGGCAAGATCACCGTCTCGGCCGGCGGCGGCGTGCTGGGCGGCCTGACCCTGTCGGGCGGCACCGCAGTCGTTTCGGGATCGGTGGCGACCGGGCAGACCGTGGCATTCGCGGGCGCGGGGGGCGATCTGGCGCTTTACAACCTGTCCGGCTTCGCGGCGGCGATCGGCGGCTTTGGCGCCGGCGACACGATCGACCTCGGCGGCTTTGCCTATGGCAGCGGCGAGACCCACTCGTTCACCGAGGCCGCGAGCATGACCAGCGGCACGCTGAGCGTGAGCGATGGCGGCAGCCAGGCGCAGCTCACCCTGCTCGGCAGCTACACAACCAGCAATTTCACGCTGGCGGACGACCACGCGGGCGGCACGTTCGTGAAGTTCGTCTGAGGCGCGCGGCCGATCATGGCGGCGTGCGGCGCGCCAGCACGCCGCGCACGCGGGCGGCCCATGCGTCATCGCCCGCCGGTGTCGCGGCGATCAGCGGGAATGTGGCGAGCGGCTCCGGCAGGATGCGGCTGGCCAGGCGATTGACGCCGTAGCCGCCGGTCAGCCGCGCCAGTTCGGTCGTCTCGCCAGCCATCGCCGCGCATCGCCGTACCGCGTAGGCGTCACGCATCTCGTCTTCCTCCTCGAACGCCATATGCACGAATTCGCGGTGCCACTCGCGAAACGCCGCGTCCAGCGCGCGCTGGGCATCGCTGGCGATCATGAAGCAGATCGGCTCGCCCGCCAGATCACGCGGTCGCCGCGCCGCCGATTGCGCGGGCGCGAGCAGCGAAAGCCGCACCGTGAACACCGTCGGGCCGGCGGTGACGCGGGCCGCGAGATCCTGGTCGGCGATGTCGGCGGCCGAGAGGAACAGCAACTCGTCGCGTCCGTTCCGCACCGCGTCGAACGCACGCGCCGAATCATAGAACTCGAAACGCGATCCTCGCGCGCGGGCCGGCCACCGCAACAGCCACCGCGCGGCAGAGGTCGACCGCGAGGCCGCCGATGGTCCCGTCGCCCCGGTCCTCGGCGACCGCGGAGCGGGCCGCGGCGCCGCAATGCAGGACGGCGTCGCGACGCACCCGGTCCAGCACGCCCGCGCGCGATGGCGGCGCGCCGAACACCAGAAACGCCAGGAGCACAGCAAGGCCTACGCCGCCCGCCGTTTTGCCGCCGTCATGACCGGGCTTGACCCGGCCATTCACCGGCACCTCAGCGCGCCCCGTGAATCCCCGGATCATCCCGGACTTGATCCGGGGGCCGGGGATGACGGTGTCGGGAGGGCGAGAGTGAATTCGCTCAATTATACCCGGGCAGCGTCGCCGGCAGCGTGTTGAAATGCGCCGGCACCTCGGTCGTGATGTGCTGCCGGAGATCCTCCGGCGTCACGCCGATCGCCGCACAACCGTGGCCGCCGAAATGCGGCAGCGTGTCGACCACGGCATCGGGGATCATGGCATACGACGCGGGCAGCGGCGGCAGTTCGCCCGACAGCCGCTGCGGGTCGAACGCGGACAGCAGATCGTCGGTCTGCGGCGAGTTGATGTCGCGCGGCCCGAGGTGGTGCTGCACGAAGCCGCCAGGGCCGGCGAAGCGCTGATCCTCGCCGGCGATCAGCGCCTGCGCCTCGTCCGGCAGGCTCGCCAGCGCGGGCAGGTCGAAGATCGCCTCGATCGTCTCCAGCACGGCGTTGTGGTCGCCCTCGGCATGCGAGACGACGTGGGCCCGCGCATACGGCGAAATCACGATCATCGGAATGCGGATGCCGCGCGCCAAGGGCAGGCCGTCGGGGCCGTAGGACAGGATGCGCGGGATGGCGTGGTCGAAGAACCCGTCGGATTCGTCATAGGTGATGACGATGGCACTCTGGCTCCAGATCTCGGGCCGGCTCGCCACCGCGTTGACGACCCTTGCGGCCATCGCCTCGCTGATCTGGCGGTCGGCGTAGGCGGGGTGGTCGTCGTCGCCGGATTTGACCGTATCGATCGCATGGATGTCGGCGGCGGTCAGGTCGGCGGGAAAATGCGGATTCTGGATCGGCGGCACGAACGTCTGCAAATTGCCAAAACCGCCGCGGATGTAGAACACGCCGCCGCCCACGGGGATGTTGCCGTCGCGCATGTCGGCGAGGAAGTCGCCCATGCCGCGAAAATTGCCGGCGAACGCCGGGTTGTTCGCGAGATAGCCGAAATACTGCGGCGCCGCGTGGTGGCTGACGTAGCTCGAATGCGTCGCCGGCCCCGCAGGGTCGCTGGGCTCGTGATCGTAGCCCTCCTGATACCAGCGCCAGTTCACCGGCTGGCCGTGGCGCGAGGCGATGAACGGGATGTCCTGCGCGATGTCGGCCTGGTCCGCGGCCGGCGCGCGATCCTGCGCCATAGCCTCGTCGACACCGCCGCCCGCGAAGGCCAGCGGCATGGTGGCGAAGGTCAGGTTGGTGGCGATGTTGCCGTTCCTGTAGTCCTCGCGCGGACCGCCACGCGGCTTCCGCCCATCCTGCGTGGTGTCGTATTGCGATCCCCAGAACGGTTGCGGGTCCGTGACCAGCGGCGGCTCCACGGCGACGCCGGACGCGCCGCCGACGCTCATCGCCTGGCGCGGCTGGCCATGCTTGACCCACTGCGTCTCGCCGGCCTGGCCGGCGATCATGGCGATCGCGTTCGGGGTCGAGGGCGTGTCCTCGGTGGCGAAGATGTTGTCGAACAGGGCGAAGCGGCTGGCGTATTGCCAGAAGAACGGAAGGGTGTCGCAGTCGACATAGCTCATCACCAGCCGCGCGAATTGCTGCCCCATCGCCACGCCGGAATTGCCGCCGCGCGCGGCGAAGCGATGGAACTCGTCGTCGGCAAAGCCCTGCATGGTGGGCACGCCGTCCACCACGCGCAGCTTGCGCGCGAGGCCCGCATGGCTGTGATCGACGCTGTCGACGAACGTGGCGTTCTGCTTGGGGCCGATGCGGAACGGACGTACGGCCTGGATAGCCCCGCTCTGGTCGGTGTAGGTCTGCACGAAGCCCGGCGTGTGCGCGGCGTCGCGCGGGTGCGTGCCGTCCGAGAACAGGCCGTTGGCGCCTGGGAACGTGCCGAACTCATTATCGAACGAGTGGTTCTCGTTGAAGATGACGAACACGTATTTCACCCGCCGGCGCAGCGCCTCGATCAGCGCCGCGCGCGCGGGCGCCGCGCCGCCGGCCGTGACATACGGCGCCTCGGCGGGTGTCGGATCGGGTTGCGCCGTGACCAGCGTTTGCGCCAGGGCGGGGACCGCGGCCAAACCCGCTGCGACCGCGATCAAAGCCGGCCATCTGCTGCAAACCATGCGTCCCTCTCGGTCGAGCATTGCGTGACTATCACGGCGATGCCACCGCTTCGGCGTGACAGTTCGGCGACACCCATCATGGCGCACAGCGTGCCAGTCCGAGCAAGGGCTGCGGATCGACCGCGTGCCCGTCGATGGCGACGGCGAAATAGAGATGCGCGCCAAAACTCATCCCGGTGCGCCCGACGCGCCCCAGCGCCTCGCCCGCCGCGACCCGGGTGCGACCCTCGGCCAGCGCCGGAGTGAGGCTGCCGAGATGGGCGTACAGGGTGGTCACGCCGCCCGCGTGGCGCAGCTCGATCCACAGCCCGCCCAGGCCGAGCCGGCGGATGGCCAGCACCCGGCCGGCGGCGGCGGCGTGGACGACGGCGCCCGCCGGGGCCGGGATGTCGATGCCCGGGTGCTGGTGGCCGGCGATCGGCACGGACAGGCGGCGCGGACCGAACGGCGAGGATACGCAGGCCGGGCTGATCGGTGACGCCAGGACCGGCTCGGCGGCTGCCGGGGCGCAGGCGATCGGCGGAGACATGGCCAGCGGCAGAAGCATGATGGGTGCGGCCAGCGCCATCCTATATCCTGAGGCCATGATGGATGCTGGCACGGCGGAGCGGCGGACGGAAATCGAGGACCGGCTCGACGCGGTCGCCGCCGCCTGCTCCCGCGACGGCATCCGCTTCACCGAGCTGCGCCGCGAAATCCTCGGCCTGATCCTGAGCGCAAACGGCCCGGTCGGCGCCTATGACCTGCTGGACCGGCTGAAGCAGACCCGCAGGGGCGCGGCACCGCCCACCATCTATCGCGGCCTGGATTTTTTGCTGGCGCGCGGGCTGATCCATCGCGTCGAGCGGCTGAACGCCTTCATCTCCTGCCCGGACGGGGAGCGTCACGCCCATCCGGTGCAGTTCCTGATCTGCCGGGAATGCGGCGCGGTGGAGGAGCTGGAGGAGACGAGCATTGCCGACGCGGTGGCCGAGGCCGCCGGGCGCAAGGGGTTCCGGCCCGCGCTCACCACCATCGAGGTGGAAGGGATCTGCGCGCGCTGCGCCGCTACGCCGTGACCACGCGACGCCGCCTCGAATGTGCCCTCGGGCGCGGCAGCGAGGCCAGCACGTAGCCGCCGCCGCTGAGTGCCGTGATCCAGAAGCTCGTGGGCCAGTCGGTCCAGTAGGCCAGCGCCAGCCCGCCCCAGGCCTGCATCAGCGCAAAGCCAACCGCCAGCGCCACACCCGCGCCGAGGCGGCCGGTGAGCCGCTGTGCGGTCGCCGCCGGTCCCACCATCAGCGTGAACACCAGCAGCACGCCGACGATCTGCGCGCACTCGGCCACCGCCAGCGCCACGATCGCCAGGAACAGCACCGAGAGCAGCCGCAGGTTCACGCCGCGCGCCTCGGCCAGCTCCGGTTGCAGGGTGGCGAACAGCAGCGGCCGCGCGATCACCGCCAGCGCCGCCAGGCTCACGACGCCCAGCCCCAGCAGGGTCCACAGCGTCGGCACGTCCACGCCCAGCACGTTGCCGAACAGCAGGGCGGTGGCCTGTGTCGCGAAGGCGGTGAAGAAATGCAGGAACAGCAGCCCCAGGCCGAGCGAGACCGACAGCACCACGCCGATGGCGATGTCGCGCTCGGCCAGGCGTTCGCCCAGAAAACCCATGCCGATCCCGGCGGCGACCGTCAGCAGCACCAGGCCCCACAGCGGCGGCACACCGAACAGCACCGCGCCGGTCGCGCCGGTGAAGCCCACATGCGCCAGCGCGTGCCCGGCGAAGGTCTGCCGCCGCAGCACCAGGAAGGCGCCGACGCAGCCGGCCACCACCGCGACAATGGTGGCGGCGGCGAAAGCGTGGCGCATGAAGTCGTAGTCAAGCATGGGTCAGCGCCTCGACGCGCTGGTCGCCCGACATGACGAAGATGCGGCCGCCCACGCGCAGCACCTCGATCGGCGAGCCGTACAGCCGCGACAGCACCGGCCCGGTAATCACCTCGGCCACGGTGCCCAGCGCCGCGTGGCCGCCGCCCAGGTACAGCACCCGGTCGAGTGCCCCCAGCAGCGGGTTCAGCTCGTGCGCGCTGAACAGCACGGTGATGCCAAGCTCGCGTTGGAGCCCGCTGGCCAGTTCGACCACCATGCGCTGATGGTGCGGGTCGAGGCTGATGAGCGGCTCGTCGAGCAGCAGCAGGCGCGGGCGGCCCAGCAGCGCCTGCGCCAGCAGCAGCCGCTGCCGCTCGCCGCCGGATATTTCGCACAGCGGCCGGCGCGCGAGGGCGGTGGCACCCACCATGCCCAGCGCCCAATCCACCTCGCGCCGGCGCGCCGCGTTGGCGATCGGCAGGCCCCAGCATTGGCCATCCGCGGCGGACGCGACGAAATCGCGGCCGCGCAGGCGCAGGTCGCCGGCCGCGCCGCGCACCTGCGGCATGTAGCCGACCCGGGCGTTGCCGCGCACGCGCCGCGCCCCCGAGCACGCGGATGCTGCCGGAGACCGGCGCCACCAGCCCCAGGATCGCGCGCATCAAGGTGGTCTTGCCGGCGCCGTTCGGACCCAGCACGCCGATGAACTCCGATTGCGCGATGGCCACGTCGATGCCCGTCAGCACCGCCCGCCCGCCCAGCGCGAGGGTCACGTCGTGGAACGCGACGGCGGTCACGCCGGCGGCGCGGACAACGCGCGGTCGAGTGCCACGAGCTGACCCAGCATCCACGCCTGATAGCTCGTGCCGCCCGGCTCGGTCTCGCTCACGCCCACCACCGGGATCCCCGCCCGTTCCGCCACATGCAGCAGCCGCTTCGCCGAATCGTCGGTCGCCTGGCTGTTGTACAGCAGCACGCGCACTTTGCGCTGACGCAGATCGCCCTCGAACGCGGCCACGTCCGAGGCGCTCGGCTCGGCGTTGTTCATCACCGCAAGCTGGAACCGCTGGTTGCGCATGACCAGCCCGAGGGCGGCGGCCATGTAGCCGAATACCGGCTCGGTCGCGGTGACGGGCTGGCCGGCGTATTTGCCGCGCATTTCGGCGATTTTCTCGCTCAATGGCTTGAGCGAGAGGGTGAAGGCTTGCAGGCGCCGGTCGTATTCGGTCTTGCGCGCCGGATCGTCGGCCACCAGTGCCGCGTGGAAGGCGCGCGCGAAGGCGGTCATGTTCGCCGGGTCGTACCACAGATGCGGATTGGCGCCCGTCCGCGCGCCGACCAGGTCGGCCACCACGATTACCTGCCGGCGCGGGGCCGTCGAAGCGCCGAGCAGCTTGCCCATCCACGGGTCGTAGTCGATGCCGTTCTCGATCACGACGCGCGCGCCGGCGATGGCGCGCGCGACCGACGGGCTGGCCTCGAACAGATGCGGGTCATCGTCGGGGTTGCTGAGGACGCTGCGCACCGCGACCCCCGGGCCGCCGAGCTGGCCGGCCACATCGCCGTAGAAGTTCTCCGCCGCGACGACGGCCACCGGCGGCGAGGCTTGCGCCAGCGCCGGTCCGACAAGGCAGCCCAGAAGGCAGGCTGCAAGAATGAGGCGCATCGAGAACTCCCTTCGCCGCTGGCCTTATACGAAATGCTATAACGTATCAGAATTGGTGTCCAGACCTGCCGTCGAGACGCTGCTATGACGCCTGCTGCGCGTGAGGGGCTATTGGAGATACGTCATCGGCGCGCTGGTGCTGGCGGTGATCGCGGCGAACTCGAAGGACGTCGTGCGCTACCTCAGGATCAGCGCGATGCGAACGACGGCGGCGCGAGGCCGCTGAGCTGCTCGATGATCGTGTAGACGACGGACGAGTCCCTGTCGCCCATGCCCTG
The DNA here is from genome assembly GCA_963758455.1 of uncultured Pseudomonadota bacterium. Lineage (GTDB taxonomy): Bacteria > Pseudomonadota > Alphaproteobacteria > Acetobacterales > Acetobacteraceae > CAVRQM01. The sequence goes on from CAVWVK010000002.1 coordinate 1,273,946, forward strand.
CGCACGCGCCGCGCGGAGCAGCTCCAGAGTTGCCGCGGCGGTCGGTGCCACCGCGCCCACTTCATCCGCGAGCCTGAGCGCCGTCGAGAGATCCTTGTGCATGTTGTCGGTGGAGAAATGCGGCGAGAAGTCATGCGCCATCATGCGCGCGCCGCGCGTCTCCATCGCCCCCGTGCGCGCGCCGCCGACGCTGGTGATCCGGCGCACGCAGTCGGGGTCGATCCCCGCTTTTTGGGCGAGCACCAAGGCCTCCGCCACGGCCTGGATCGCGACGCCCAGGATCAGGTTGTTCACCAGCTTGAGCGTGGAGCCCATGCCCGACGGTCCGGCATGGACGATCAAGGCCGACACCGTCTCCAGGATCGGCCGCACGCGGTCGAGCGTCTCCGCCTCGCCGCCGACCATCACGCCGAGCTTGCCGGCCTCGGCGACCTTCGGATTTCCCGTCACCGGCGCGTCGAGCATCGCCACGCGGCGCTGGTTCGCGCGGCCGGCGATGCGGCGCGACGCCTCCGGGGCGATCGAACCCATGTCGACGATGATGGTCCCCGGCCCTGGCATTGTCCAACAATCCGCCGTCGCCGCAGATCACCGCTTCCGACGCCGCGGCGTCAGTGACCATCGTAATGATGACGTCGGATTGCCGCGCCAGCGCGCCAATGTCGTCCGCCCACGTCGCGCCGGAGTCAAGCAGCGGCTCAGCCTTTGCTGGAGTGCGATTCCAGACGGTCAACGCAAAGCCGCCCTTGATGATGTTGCGGGCGATCGGCGCTCCCATCAGTCCAAGTCCCACGAACCCGACACGCATCAGATGACCTCCTTAAAACTTATTCGCCGAACATGTACGAACGCACATACAGGATATGCGTGCGCAGCAAGGCGCGCGCCTCGTCGCGGTCGCGATGTCGCAGCGCCGCGACGATCGCGCGATGCTGCGCCTGCAACGCGCCTTTGCGCTCCGCGGTCATGCTGCGCGCCTTCAGCTTGCCCCATTCCGCGTTCAATCGCACGCGCGCGAGCGCCCGCGACATGGCGATGACGGTGTGATTGCGTGTCGAGGCCGCGATGACATCGTGCAACCTGCCGTCCCAGTGCTCGAAGCCGGCAACGTCCGCGGCCGCATCGGCGCCGCGCACGCACTCGTCCAGCCGGTCGAAATCGGCCGCGGTGGCCCGCGCGACCACCAGCGCCGCCAATTCCGGCTCGAAGATCAGGCGGCATTCGACTACGTCGGCCGGGCTCAGCGCCTCCGGATCCACCTCGAACGGGTCGGGCGCTCGCTGCGCGGGCGCGAGGAAGGTGCCGCGACCGACATGGCGGACGATCAGCGACTCCGCTTCCAGCGCCTGCAATGCCCGACGGACGGTGTTGCGCGCCACGCCGTACCGCACCCCGAGTTCTCGCTCCGTCGGCAGCTTGTCGCCTGGCTGCCAGCGCCCGGACCGCAGTTCGCGGGCGAAGCTCAGCCGCAGCCGCTCCGCGTCGCCCCGCCCGCCCGTCGCGCCAGACTGCATCTCCGCTGTCGCTTCGCTCATCCGTGTTCCCGCTCCCGCTTGACTCGTCCAGACCAATCACCCCACATTGGCGCAAGTAACGGCGCGACGTCCAGGGAATTGGTATAGAATGGCGCAAGCAACATGAAGCTGGCCAGCATCCTTCACGAAGGGCGCTCCACCGTCAGCATCGTCGATCCGGACCGGTCGGTGTTTTGGCCGCTCGCGGACGTGGTGCCTGGCCTTCCGCCGCGCATTGCGACCGACATGGTCGCGGCGATCGCGCATCTCGCTGGCGGGCGCGGGATCGCGGCACCCTCCGGCGCGGGGCATCCGCTCGAAACGGCGCGGCTCCTGGCCCCGATCGCCTCGCCGCCGCACAACGTTCTGTGTGTCGGCAAGAATTACCACGCCCACGCGCGCGAGTTCACCAAAAGCGGGTTCGATGCCGGCGCCAGCGCGGCGGACGCCATTCCCGACGTCCCGATCATCTTCACGAAATCCTCCGGCGCGATTTCCGGCCCGACCGACGATATTCCGCTGTGGCCGGGTCTGGACGCCGCCGTGGACTACGAGGCGGAGCTGGTCATCGTGATCGGGAAGGCTGGCCGCTGCATCCAGCGGGCGCGCGCGCTGGAGCATGTGTTCGGCTACACCATCATGAACGACGTGACCGCCCGCGATTTGCAGCGCCGGCATAAGCAATGGTTTCTCGGCAAGACCATCGACGGCTTCGGCCCGACCGGCCCGTGGATCGTCACCGCCGACGAGCTGGATGTGAATAATTTGCGTGTCGCCAGCCGGGTGAACGGGGAGACGCGACAGGATGCGAACACCTCGGATCTGATCTTCGATGTCCCCACCCTGATCGAGACCATCTCGCGCGGCACCACGCTGGCGCCGGGCGACATGATCGCCACCGGCACGCCGGAGGGCGTCGGCATCGGCTTCGACCCGCCACGGTTCCTCAAGGACGGCGACGTGGTCGAGGTGGAGATCGCCGGCATCGGCACGATCAGAAACACGGTCCGCCGTGCGTCGGCGGAGCGATCGGCGAGCGTGGTCCGCGAGGCCGCGACCGCGAGCTAGGGAGCAGAACGTTGGCGAAACGGAGCGGCATCTTCGTCGAGGAGTTCGGTGGCAACGGCGCGACCCTGGTGCTGGTGCATGGTCTCGGCGGCAGCACGAACACCTGGTATCCGCAGGCGCAGGTGCTGAAGCGGGATTTCCGCCTGGTCGCCTATGATCTCGCCGGGTCCGGCCGCACGCCGGTCAGGGATGGCATCTCGATCGAAAGCCACGTCGACGATCTGCTCGGCGTCATCGAGCAGGCGGGCGGCGGGCGGGTGCACCTGGCCGGCCATTCGCTCGGCACGATCATCTGCCAGCACCTCGCCGCCGCGCATCCCGACCGGGTCGCCAGCCTGTCGCTGATCGGACCATTCCCGCAACCGCCGGAGCCCGCGCGCGGCGCGCTGCGCGAGCGCGCGGCGAAGGTGCGCGCCGAGGGGATGCGCGCCATCGCCGACGCGATCGTGGCCGGTGGCACCTCGGACGACACCAAGGTGAACCAGCCGGCCGCGACGGCCTTCGTGCGCGAAAGCATCATGGCCCAGCCGGCCGAAGGCTACGCGCGCAACTGCGAGGCGCTCGCCGCGGCCACCGCCGCCGACCTGTCGCGCATAGACTGCCCGACGCTGCTGCTGACCGGCGATCAGGACCGCACCGCGCCGCCCGACACCGGCCGCGCGATGGCCAGCGCGATCCGCGGCGCCGCGTTGCAGGTGCTGGCCGGGTGCGGCCATTGGGCGCCGATCGAGCGTGCCAAGCAGGTCAACTACGCCCTGACCTTGTTCCACATCCGCCAGCGGCGGGCCGCCTGACGGATGGTGCGGCGATGAGCGGGCGCATCTTCGTCTGCGTGACCTGCAACCGCTACGCCGCGCCGGTGCCGGGCGAGACGCCGCCAGGCCGCCGCCTCGCCGGCGCGTTGCGGGCGGGCGCGGGCGCGGGCGGGCACCAGGTGACGGTGCGCGCCGTCGAATGCCTGAACGGCTGCCCCCACCCTTGCACGGCGGCGTTGCGCACGCCGGGCAAGTGCGTCATCCGCTTCTCGGGCCTGACGCCGGATGACGCGCCGGCGCTGATCGAGGCGGCGGAGCGATACGCCGCCAGTGCGACCGGAGACCTGCCGGCCGACGTGATGCCCGCCAGCCTTGTCGGGAAAGTCTCGCTCAGGGTCGCGGCGATCAGCGGGGGCTGACGCGGGCGACAAGAAACCAAGGGAGGGAAAGATGGCAAGAACGCTGTTCACGAACGCGATGATCTTCGAGGGCACCGGCAAGGATGTGGAGCCCGGTGAAGTGCTGGTGCAGGGCAACCGCATCCACGCCGTCGCCGGTCCCGGCGAGAGCCTGCCGCGCGAGGGCTGCGAGGTGGTCGACGCCGCCGGGGCCACGCTGATGCCGGGCATGGTCAACACGCATTGCCACCTGACCTACAACAACGGCACCTCGGTTGCCGAGCTGACCGCCCTGCCGGTCGAGGAGCATGTGCTGCTGACCATGCACAATGCCAAGCTGGCGCTGGACATGGGTTTCACCGCGGCTATCGGCGCCGCCTCGGCCAAGCCGCGCCTGGACATCGTCATCCGCAACGAGATCAACAAGGGCAAGATCCCGGGGCCGCGCCTGCTGGCAGGCTCGCCGGAGCTGACTGTGACCGGGGGGCTGGCGGACGACAACCAGCTCGAGGCCAAGCACCCGTCCATCTCGATCATCTGCGACGGTCCGGACGAGTTCCGCCGCGTCGTGCGCACGATGATCCGCGAGGGCGTGGATCTCATCAAGTTCAACAACTCCGGCGACAGCTTCTGCTATCCACGCATGGCCGCGTACGACAACCCGATGACCGAGGAGGAGGTGGCGGCGATCTGCAACACCGCCAACAACATCGGCAAGCGGATCGCCGCGCACGCGCACGCCGACAGCTCGGTGCGCCAGTGCATGAAATACGACGTGGAGTTCATCTTCCACGCGAGCTTCGCCACCGACGAGACGATCGAGCAGCTCGAGCGCGTGAAGCACAAGCACTACATCTCGCCGGCCATCGCCGCGCGCTACAACACCACCTATGAGGCCGCGGACTGGGGCATCACCACCGACGTCGCCGAGATGATCGGCAACAAGCGCGAGCTTGAGGAAGGCATCAAGGTGATGACCAAGATGCACCAGGCGGGAATCAAGGTGCTGCCGTTCGGCGACTACGGCTTCGCCTGGCTGCCGCAGGGCACCGAGGCGCGCGACCTGGAGCATTTCGTCAACTTGTTCGGCTTCTCGCCGTGGGAATCGCTGCGCGCCGCCACCGCCTATGGCGGCGAGGCGTGGGTCGGCAAGTCCGGCGAGAAGATGGGCCGCGTCGCGCCCGGCTATCTGGCGGACATCCTGCTGGTGGACGGCAATCCGCTGCTCGATCTCAGCCTGTTGCAGGATCGCAACGCGCTGCTGGCGATCATGAAAGATGGCCAGTTCCACAAGCCATTCCAGGGGCGACTCGCCGCGGGGCAGTTGCTGGCGGCGGAATAGCCGAACTGTCCGGCGGGTCGGCGAACAAACACTCGAGGGGAACGAACGATGCGTCGCAGACAGATGCTGCTCGGCATGGGCGCGGTGGCGACGGCGCCGCTGCTGGCGCCCCGCGCGCGTGCCGCCTCGGACGCGGTGATCGGCCTGTCGAACGGCTATTTCGGCACCGAATGGCGCAACCAGATGGTGGCCGGCGCGCAGCAGCAGTTCGACGGCTACAAGGCGAAGGGCGAGGCCGCGAAGCTGGTCGTGGCGCAGGCCGGCGCCGATGTGAACCAGCAGATCCAGGACATCCGCAACATGCTCCGCCAGGAGGTCGCGGTGGTCACGATGGACGCCAACTCGGCGACCGCGCTGAACGGCGTCATCAACGAGGCCAAGCGCGCCGGCATTCCGGTCATCGCGTTCGATCAGGCGGTGCGCAATCCGTACGCGCTCAATGTCACCGTGGACCACTACACCTGGGGCCAGACCTATGCGCAGTGGATCGCCGACACGCTGAAGGGGCAGGGCAAGGTCGTGGTGCTCGACGGCATCCCCGGCAATCCGGCGGCGGAGACGCGCCGCCGGGCCGCGTTCGACACCTTCCACAAATACCCGGGCATCGACATCGTCTGGTCGGGCTATGGCTACTGGGATCATGCCAAGGCGCAGAGCGTGATGGCCACCGTCATCGCCGCCCAGCCCCGGATCGACGGCGCCTTCGTCGAGGACTCGATGGGCCTCGGCGTGCTGCGCGCGTTCCAGAATGCGCGCCGTCCGATCCCGGTGATGACCGGCGAGGCGCAGAAGGCTTTCCTGCTCGCCTGGAAGAAGGAGCTTGCGGGCGGCACCGACATGCGCGCCTTCGCCCAGCCGAACCCGCCCGACATCAGCCGCAACGCAATCGGCATCGCGGTACGCCTGGCGGCCGGCCGCAAGCTGAAGCCGGTGCCGAAGAACACGATCTATTACCCGATCCACCTGAAGGTGACACGCGACAACCTGGACCAGACCCTGGCGCTGATGCAGGACAAGCCGGACAGCTACTTCCTCGCGGAATGGTTCTCCGAGCCGCAACTTGACGCGTTCTTTGCCTGACGACGCGACGCTGCTGCTCGCCGGGACGGCGCCACCGTCGCGGCCGCGGCCGATGCTGCGCGTGCGCGGTCTCAGCAAGCGGTTCGGCGGCGTCACAGCCCTGGACACGGTGGATCTGGAGGCGGACGCGGGGCGGGTGCTGGGTCTGCTCGGCGCCAACGGTTCCGGCAAGTCCACCCTGTCGCGGATCGTCGCCGGCGAGCTTGCGGCGGACGCGGGCGCGATGGAACTGGAGGGGCGGCCGGTCGCGCACGTCTCGCCGCACGCGGCGGCGTCGCGCGGCATCGTCATCGCCCACCAGCACCCCAGCCTGGCGCCGGACCTGCCGGTCTGGGAAAACCTGTTTCTCGGCACCGAGCGCACCCGCCTCGGCGGCTTCATCGACCGGCGCGGCGCGCGGCGCGAGGCCGCCGCGGTGCTGGCGCGGCTGGGTGCGGCGCTCGACATCGACGCGCCGGCCGGGGCGCTGAGCGCGTCCGGTCAGCAAATGGTGGAAATCGCCCGCGCGCTGTCGCGCAAGCCGCGCCTGCTGATCCTGGACGAGCCGACCGCCTCGCTGTCGCCCACGGAGGTCGCGCGCCTGTTCGACGCGGTGCGGGATCTGACGCGCGACGGCGTGGGCGTGGTGTTCATTTCGCACCGGCTGGCCGAGGTCGAAGCGATCTGCGACCGCATCCTGGTGCTGCGCAACGGCCGCCGTGTCGGCGACTGGGAAACCTCGGGACGACTGGACGAAGCCCGGATCCTGGAGCTGATGACCGGCGATCCCGAGGCGCGGCTGCGCACGCATGTCCGGCGCGCGCCGGGCGAGGCGGTGCTGGCCGTCTCCGGCCTGCGCGCCGGCGGCGTGTTGCGCGGCGTCGACCTGGAGCTGCGCAGCGGCGAGGTGGTCGGATTGTCCGGGTTGCAGGGCCAGGGCCAGGAGGCGTTGCTCGAAACGATCGCCGGGTTCCGCCGCGCCGAGGCCGGCGAAATTCATGCATCGCGGCGCGCGCATCTCCGCCCGGATGCCGCGCGACATGATCCGACGCGGCATCTGCCTGGTGCCGAACGACCGCCACCGCCAGGGGTTGTTCCTCGATCAGAGCGTGGGCGACAACCTCGCCAGCGTCAGCGTGGCGTTGCAGCGCCGTCCGTGGCGGCTGCCGCTGGCCGAACTGCGGCGTCTCGCCGAGCGCACCATCGAGCGGCTGCGCATCAAGACCGAAGGCGTGGCGCAGAACGTCACCCGGCTCAGCGGCGGCAACCAGCAGAAGGTCGTCATCGGCAAGTGGCTCGGCGCCGGCGCGGACATCCTGCTGCTGAGCGATCCGACCAAGGGCGTGGACATCCACGCGCGCACCGAAATCTATGCCACCCTTGACGAACTGGCGGCGGCCGGCAGCGCGGTCCTGGTGTACGCGTCCGACGTGCAGGAACTGCTGCTGCACTGCGATCGCATCCTGGTGATGTACGAGGGGCGCATCACCGGCGAACTTACCGGCGAGGCCATGAGCGAGCAGCGCGTCATGGCCGCCTCGTTCGGCCGGGCCGCGTGACGCGCCTGCGTCCCTGGGGCGGCCTGCTTCGGTCCGGCGTGCTGCCGGGCCTGGCCATGCTGGTGGCGGTGGTGGCGCTGAACGCCTGGCTGCAGCCGCATTTCTTCGGCCGGCCCTCGCTGGAGGGCAATATCGCGACCTTCGCGCCCGGCATCCTGGTCTGCGTGGCCCAAGCCATCATCGTGCTCAACCGCCAACTCGACCTGTCGGTGGGCGCCGGCGTCTCGCTCATCAACTGCGCTTTGGCGGCATTGCCCGCCGATCTCGCGGGGGGCGCCTGGAGCGCCGTCGGGATCGCCCTGGTGCTGGCGCTCGCCCTGGGCGCCGTGAACGGGCTGCTGGTGGCGTTTCTTGGCCTGCCGTCGCTGATCGCGACCTTTGCCACCGGCGCGGTCTGGCTGGGCCTCGCCCTGGTGCTGATGCCGCAGCCGGGCGGGGCGGTCGATCCCCGGCTGGGCGATCTGTATGGCGCGGACTGGCATGGCCTGCCGGTGCCGCTGCTGATCGTGGGCGCGGGCATGGCGGGCTGGGTCGTGTTGGGCCGGCATCGCGTCGGGCGCTGGATCGTGGCCGTCGGCAGCAATCCCGCGGCCGCGTTCCAGGCCGGCGTCCCGGTGCGCTGGGCGACGCTGGGCGCCTTTCTGGCGGCCTGGCTGCTGGTGTTCCTGTCGGCCATGTCGATCTCGGCGCAGACCCTGTCGGGCGACGCGGGGCTGGGCCAGACCTATACCCTCACCTCGGTCGCCGCCGTGGTGATCGGCGGCATCTCGCTCGGCGGCGGCCGCGGCTCGCCGTGGGGCGCGCTGCTCGGCGCGCTGGTGCTGGGGATCATCGCGAACGTGATCTATTTCGCCGGCATTCCGAGCATCTGGCAGGAGTTCTTCAAGGGCCTCGTCATCATGGCGGCACTCGCCTTCATGGTGTTCGGCCACGCGCGTCGGGCGACCGCATGAGCGGAGCGCGGCGGGTTCTGCTGCTGGTCGGGGTCAGCGTGGCATTGCTGGTGTGTGGGCAGATCCTGCTGCCGGGCTTTCTCGGCCTGACGCAGATCGCCAACCAGCTCAAGATCGCGGCTTTTCTCGGCCTGTTCGCGCTGTGTCAGACGGTGGTGATGGCGGCGGGCGGGCAGGGGCTCGATCTGTCGGTCGGCGCGATCGCCACGCTCGGCGGCATTCTTGGCGCGGCGCTGCTGCCCAGCCTGGGAAGCGGGCTGGCGTGTGTCGCCGCCGTGGCCGCCGGGTTGCTGGCCGGCGCGCTGAATGGTCTCGGCATCGCGCTGCTCGGCGTGCCGCCGCTGGTGGCGACGCTGGCGCTGGCCAGCGTGCTCGATGGCGCGCTGATCGTCGGCGTCTCGGTGTTCAAGCCCGGCGAACTCGGCCAGCCCCGCCGTCGTCGCGATCGCCGGCCGCGCCACGTTCGGCATTCCGAACATCGTCCTGGTGTGGCTCGCGGTCACGGCGGTGGCACTATGGCTGCTGCTGCGCTCCGCCTGGGGACGCCGCCTGTGTGCGACCGGATCGAACGCGACGGCCGCCTTGCTGTCGGGCAACAACACGGTCGCGGTGCGGGCGACGGCCTACGCGCTGAGCGGCGGCCTGGCCGCGCTCACCGGCTTTCTGCTCACCGGGTATGTCGGTCAGGCTTTTCTTGGCCTCGGCAATGCGTACGTGCTGACCAGCATCGTCGCCGCGGCGATCGGCGGCGTGGCTCTGGAGGGAGGCCGCGCGCCGTATCTCGGCGTTGCCTGCGCGGCGGTCATGATGACCGTGCTGGTGAGCCTGCTGACTGCCATCGACATCGGCGAATCCGGGCGGCAGATCATCTTTGGCCTCACGCTGCTCGGCTTCCTCGTCATGGATCGGCGCTTCGGCCGGCCCGCCTGATGAGTTGCCGGGGCAGGCGGGACTGCATGACGGGCGTTGCGAGCGATACGGTGGCCAGGATCACGACGCCGTAGATCACTTGCAGCGCGCCGCTGCTGAGCCGGAAGATCGGCAACAGGCCGGTGAGGATGGTCAGCACGAGCGCGCCGGCGATCGTGCCGAGATATGAGCCGGTGCCGCCCAGGATCGAGGCGCCGCCGATCGCCACCGCGGCAATCGAGGTGAACAGGAATGGATCACCCATGCCGAGATAGGCCTGGCCGCTGTAGCCGGTCAGCAGCACGCCGGCGAAGGCCGCCGTCGCTCCGCAGATCACGTAGGTCGCGACCGAGGCGGCGCGAACCGGGACGCCGGAGAACTCGGCGACGGTGCGGGCCGACCCGAGGGCGTAGAGATAGCGGCCGAGTGCCGTGCGCCCCAGCAGCAGCGTCGCCGCCGTGGCCAGCGCCGCCCAGATCAGCAGGATGATCGGAATGGGTCCGATCCGGCCAGTCGCGAGCACCTGCAAGGCGTGCGGCGTGACCGCCGGAGGCGTGCCGCCGGTCGCCACCAGCAGCAGCCCTTGCAAGACGGTGTTGGTGGACAAGGTCATGATGATGGCCGGCACCCCGCACCAGGCGATGCCGATGCCGTTGACCGCGCCCACCAGCGCGCCGCTGGCGACGATGGCCGGCGCCGCCCAGAGCAACGGCGCATCCGCCCCGTTGGCGATCAGCGTCACCAGGATCGCCGCGCTGTTCAGCACCCAAGGCACCGACAGGTCGATGCCGCCGCCGATGATAACCAGCGTCTGCCCGAGTGCCACGATGCCGGTGAACGCCGACACCACCGCCAGAGTGCGCAAATGGCTGGGTGCCGCGAAGCCCGGGGAATACAGGCTGGTCAGCGTGAACAGCAGCAACGCGCCGGCATAGGCGAGCAGGGTCGCACGATAGCGACTCACGACGCCTCGCTCTCGCGCGCGGCCGACATTTCCGCCAGCGACGTCGCCAGCACCGCCAGCACCAGGATCAGCCCTGAAGCCACCGGCTGCCAGTAGCTGGAGACTTGCAGCACGAACACCACGTCGCCGATCAGGGTCAGGATGAACGCGCCCAGGATCGTGCCGACCAGGCCGCCGCGCCCGCCGAACAGGCTGGTGCCACCGATCACCACGGCGGCCACCGCCGGCAGCACGAAATCGTTGCCGACGTTCGGCGATCCCGATCCGGTCTGGCTGGTCAGGAACACGCCGCCGAGTGCCGCGAACAGGCCCGACAGCCCGTAGGCCGCCATGTTCATGCGCGCGAGCGACACGCCGCACAGGAAGGCGCTGCGCTCGTTCGAGCCGGCGGCGCGGACGGCGGTGCAGAGCCGTGTGCGCCGGAACCAGGCCCACCACGCCAGCAGGGCGATCAGCAGCCAGATCGCGAGCGCCAGGCCGAGCGCGGTGCCCGATCCGGCGGCCACCCAGAAGGCCGGCACGCTGCCCCCCTCGGTCGGCAGCACGATCGCCGCCACGCCGCCCACGATCGACCAGGTGGCCAGCGTCACCAGGAACGGCTGCAACCGCAGGACCGAGATCAACGCTCCGTTGGCAACACCGATGCCGCCGCCCAGCGCCAGGATCGCCAATATCCACAGCCCGGTCCCGAAGCCACCGTGGAAGCGCGTCGCCGCGATCGCGGTACCGAGGCTGAGGATGCCGCCCACCGACAGGTCGATGCCGCCGCGCAGGATGACGATGGTCTCGCCGGCGGCGACCAGGATCAGCGTCATCGCGGCCGCGCCGTCTAGATTCAGCTCTGTCAACGTCAGCACGCCCGGCCGCAGTGCCACCAGGATCCCCAGCATCAGAACGAGGATCAGCACCGGGACGGCCAGGCCCTTGCCGCCGCGCCACAGACCCGCGATCACGCGGCCTGCTGCTCGGCCAGGGTCGCGTGCAGGATGCGCTCCTCGTCGAGCCCCTCGCCGTCCAGCACCGCGGCGATCCGGCCATAGCTCATCACCGCCACGCGATCGGCGACATGCACCAGCTCGGGCAGGTCGGTCGAGTAGAACAGGATGGCGTAGCCTTGCGCCGCGAGTTCGCGCATCAGCCGGAAGATCTCGGCCTTGGTGCCCACGTCCACGCCGCGCGTCGGGTCGTAGAACAGCAGGATGCGCGCGGAGGTCAGCAGCAGCTTGGCCACGATCACCTTCTGCTGGTTGCCGCCCGACAGCGTGCCGGCTGGCTGTTCCGGCGTATCCACCTTGATCTGCAATCGTTGGATGGCGCCGGCCACCAGCGCCGCCTCGCGGCGCAGGCTCAGGAAGCAGCGGCGCACCAGTCGTGGCACGATCGGAAGCACCAGGTTCTCGCGCACGCTCTTGCTCAGCAGCAATCCCTGCAACCGCCGATCCTCCGGCAGCAGGGCGATGCCGATCTCGTCCGACAGGGCATGGCGCGGATCGCGGATCACCACCTCGCGTCCCCATACCTCGATTGCGCCGCCCGCGCGCATCGCCCCGAACAGCGCGAGGAACAGCTCGCGCTGGCCGTGGCCCTGCAACCCGGCCACGCCAAGCACTTCGCCCTCGTGCAGTTCCAGATCGACGCCGCGCAGACGGCGGCCGACCGCAAGGCCGCGCGCCCGCAGCGCCACCCGCGCGGTGCGCGTGGCGCGGCGTTCGGGATAGAGCCGGTCGAGGCGACGGCCCAGCATCATCGTCACGATCTCGTCGTCGCCGAGGTCCGCGGTCGGGCGCGTGCCGACGGTCTCGCCGTTGCGCAGCACGGTGAGCCGGTCGGCGACGCGTCGCACCTCGGCCATGCGGTGCGAAATGAACAGCACGAGGCCGCCGGCCCGCGCCCGCCGCCGCGCGAGATGCAGCAGCCAATCCACCTCGCGCGGCGGCAGCGCCGAGGTCGCCTCGTCCAGGATCAGGATGGCGGGGTCGCCGGACAGCGCCTTGGCGATTTCGACCAACTGCCGCTCGGCCACCGACAGGTGCCGAACCAGGCGTTCGGCTGGAATGGCCGAGAGGTCAAGCGCGTCCAGCAGCGCCCGGGTCCGGTCTCGCAGATGGCGGCGGGCGATGGTGCCCAGCCGGGTCAGCGTCTCGCGCCGGAACCAGATGTTCTCGGCGACGGTGAGATCCGGAACCAGCGACAGCTCCTGGAATACCGCGGCGATGCCGGCGCGCTCCGCCTGGCGTGGATTGGCGGGGCGGAATGCCGTCCCGCGCAACATGATCGCGCCCTCGTCCGCGGGCACCGCGCCGCTCAGGATCTGGATCAGCGTGCTCTTGCCGGCGCCGTTCTCGCCAAGCACCGCGTGGACTTCGCCGGCGCGGGCGGCAAAATGCACGCGGTTCAGCGCCACGATGCCGCCGTAGCGTTTGCTGACGTCGCTGGCGTGCAGCAGCTCCATGCGGTCGCTACTTGCCGGCGACCTCCTGCGGCGTGATCTGCATCCAGTCCGGGCTGACCGGCAGCGTCAGGCCCGGCGGCTCATTCGGAAAGGCATTCTTGCCGATCACGATCTTCTCGAATTTCACGCCCTTCGTGTAGTCGCCGGGCAACAGGTCCGTGACCAGGCGCGGCGATTCGAGCTGGATCGACTTTGCCGGCTTCGGCTTGCCGTCAAGGATGTCCACCGCCATGCGCAGCGCGTCGCACGACAGATAGGCCGGGTTGGCGCCCAGGATGCACTTGGCGCCCGGGGTCTGCGCGCAGGTGACGGCGGAGATGTTGTAGGTGAAGCCGACCACCGGCACGACCTTGCGGCCGGCTTCCTGCAACGCCTTGATGGCGCCCACGCCATAGCCCTGGGTCAGCACGCCATCGACCTGCGGATTGGCGGCCAGCAGGCTCGCCACGCCCGTCTGCTCCGGACCCAGCGCGTAGTTGCCGTTGAAGTAGCCGACGATCTTGATGTCGGGGTGCTGCGCCAGCACGCTCTCATAGCCGTGCTCGAGCTTGGCCGAGATGCCCGCCCCGGCCAGGCCGCGATCGACCAGCACATTCCCCTTGCCCCCGATCGCCGCCACCATCCAGGTGGCGAGGTCGTGCGTCATGGTGTCCCAGTTGGACTCCAGCTTGTAGGCGCAATCCGCGGTCACGACCTGATCGAAGCTGATGACCACGATGCCGGCGTTGCACGCGCGCTCGACCGTCGGATTGAGCGCGGTCGGCGATCCGGCGTCGATCAGGATCGCGTCGGGACGGGCGCGGATGATGTTGTTGAGCGAATTGATCTGCGCCTGCGTGGTGGTCTCGACGTTCTCGACTTTCAGATCGACCCGTCCGGCGAGCGGACCCTGCTTCACCGCGACGTCGGCCGAGCGCAGCATCTGCTGGCGGTAGTCGTTGCCGACGAAGTTGTTCGACAGGTAGATCGTGTATTTCTTGCCGGCGCTCTGCGCGGCGGCTGGAGGCGCCGCGAAGCCGGCCGCGCACAGCGCCAGGCCGGCGAGCAGGATGCACGCGCCATATCCGTGTCGCATCGTCGTTTCCCCTGTGCTGGCCGTCTTTTGCAACCCGACGGTCCGATGTCATCGAATCGAGGTCAAGCAATCTCCCAGGGCGCTCCCGTGACGGTCAGCCACGGAAATGCGCTTCCGGCAATCCCTTCACGCCGGCCTCGATTGCGAACAGGCCGCCCGCGCCGGTCTGTCCGGCAAGCTCCGCTTCGCCGCGGCCCAGCGTGGCCGACGTGCAGTACAGGATGTCCAGATCGCGGCCGCCGAACATGACGCAGGTGGGCAGATCGGTGGGCAGGGTGATCGTCTGCATCGGCTGGCCCGCCGGGTCGTAGCGGACGATGTTGCCGGTGCGCGGCAAGGTCAGCCAGTAGCAGCCGTCGGCATCGACCGTGGCGCCGTCGGGAACGCCGCCGGTCGGGCGGGTGTCGATGAACACGCGGCGATTGGCGATCCCGCCGCTGGCCGCGTCGAAATCCCAGGCCCAGACGCAATACGCGAGGCTGTCGGCGTAGTACATCGTCCGGCTGTCCGGACTCCACGCCAAGGCGTTCGACACGTGGATGCCGTCCACCATGCGGTGGCAGTGCAAATCGGGGTCGAGCCGGTACAGCGCGCCGCTGGCCCGTATGTGCGGGTCGTGCATCGTGCCGGCCCAGAATCGCCCCTGGCGGTCCGGCTTGCCGTCGTTGAAGCGGTTTTCCGGCTGGTCGGCCTCGGGATCGACGATCGGCTCGAAGCCGCCGCCGACCGGATCGAAGAAATAGAACCCGCTCGTCATGGTGACGACCAGGCCGCCTCGCGCGCGCACCGCGAGGCAGCCCAGATCCTCGGGTGCGCTCCACTGCGCGGTGACGCCCGCGGCCGGATCGGTGCGGTGGACCAGGCGGTTTTTGATGTCCACCCACCACAACACCTGCTCGCGCGGATCCCACAGCGGCCCCTCGCCCAGGAACGAACGGCTGTCGAGAACGCACGTCACCCTCGCCATCGCGAGATCCCTTTTGCGCTAGAACATGAATCCCGTGGTCCAGCCGCCATCCACCGTCAGCACATGGCCATGCACGTAGGCGCTGGCCGGGCTGGCCAGGAACAGCACCGCCTGCGCGATCTCGGCGGTAGAGCCGGGGCGGCCGAGCGGCACATGCTGCATCAGTCGGCCCATCTGGGCGTGAAACAAGCCGTCCTCGCCGTAGAACAGCCTGCGGGTTCCCTCCGTCAGCACCGAGCCGGGGGCGACCGCGTTCACGCCGATGCCGGCGGGTCCGAGCTCCAGCGCCATCGCACGCGTCAAATGCGTGACCCCGGCCTTGGCGGCCGCGAAGGCGCATTGCAGGCGCAGCGGCATGATGCTGACCACCGAGCCGATGTTGACGATCCGCCCCGAACCCCGCGCGCGCATCCGCGGCACCACGCAGCGGCTGACCAGGAACAGCCCATCGAGATCGACGCCGGTGATGCGCCGCCACTCCTCGATCGGAAAGGCGTCGATCGGCACGCGATGCGCGAGCGTGTTGACCCCGGCATTGTTCACCAGGATGTCGATGCGGCCGAGTGCGTCGATCGTCGCGGCGACACCTTGCTCCACCGCGTCGGCGTCGCGCACATCCATCGTGAGCGCCCGCGCGCCGCCACCGAGGCGGGCCGCCTGTTGCGCGGCGCCGTCGGCGTTGATGTCAGCCACGGCGACCACCGCGCCGTTCGCCGCCAGCGTCTCGGCAATCGCCGCGCCTATGCCCTGCGCCGCCCCCGTCACCAGCGCCACGGCGCCGCCCAGATCGGCCTTCATCGGCGCAACCCGGCTCTGCTAGGCTGGCGGCGATGTCCGCCCCCACCCCGTTCGCGCTGAAATCCCACCTCAAGAGCCGCGGTTCCGGACCACTCTATCGGCAGTTGACGCAGATCCTCCGGCAGACCATTGCGCGGCACGAACTGCCGGTCGGCCACGAGCTGCCGACCGAGGCGCAGCTTGCCGAAAGTTTTGGAGTGAGCCTGATTACGGTGCGCCAGGCGCTGCGTGACCTGGAGGCGGACGGCCTGATCCGCAAGCGCCCCGCCAAGACCGCCGTGGTCGCCGCCGCGGGTCCGCGCCTGCGCCCCAGCCGCGACCTCAACAGCCTCGCCGACATTGTGGCCAATACCGCCGACGCGCGGTTTGACATCGCCGGCTGGCGACCCGAGCGATCGGCGCGGGCGCGGCAGGTGTTCGGCCTGGAGCCGGACGAGCCATGTCCGTGCTTGCGTGGCCGCCTGATTGTCGCGGGCGTGCCGCAGGCCAGCGTGGTGATCCATTTCCCGCCGGCGATCGGCAATCGTCTCGATCGCCGCGACTTCGACGACGTGGTGGTGTTCCGCTCGGTGCAGCGCCGGCTGGGCATCCACTACGCGGGAGCGCGGATCACGGTGCGCTCGGAGCGGGCCGACGCGCGCCTCGCGCGCCTGCTCGACTACCGCGTCGGCCTGCCCGTGCTCGTCACGGAAATGATCTATCTTTCGCCCGATCAAGCGCCGATGGAACTGACCGTCGCGCGCCATCGCGCCGACCTCTACAGCCTCAGCTACGATCTCAGGGCGGATCCGCCCTGAGATCGTAGCACGGGGCTTCATGGCACGGGCCAGGTTCAACGTCGGTCTCCTCCCGCCTGCACGCGCACCCGCCGGGACGGATCGGTATAGACGCGCGCCATAAGATTATAATAGCCTAATCGCCTTGCGGAGCGGCCGCCACTGGTTTCTGGAATAACCGCAAGCGCGAGGGAGGAGAGGCGACGTGCAGGTCGATCTCGCGGGGCGTGTGGCATTGCTGGCCGACGACGACAGCGGCGTGGCCCGCGCCGTCGGGCAGGCGCTGACACGCAACGGCGCGCGGGTGGTGACCGCGAGCCGGAGCGACCTCGCCGCGGCCGGCGCGCTGGATCGCCTCGACAGGCTCGATATCCTGGTGGTGTGCGCCGCTGGCGATACCGACGCGGCGGCCGGGCTGATCCATGCGGCGAGCCGGAAGATGCGGCTGGCCGGGGCCGGGCGCATCGTGGCCATCGTTTCAATCGCCGGAGTCGTGCCACTGCGCGGAGAGGCCACGAGAGCGGCCGCGCAGAGCGGCCTCGCCACCCTGACGCGCGCCCTCTCTCTCGAACTCGCTGGCGCCGGTGTGCGGGCCAATGTCTTGGCCGTGGGCGCCATGCAGGGTGATGGCGGCGCGGTCGCCGAGGCGGATCGGCGTATGCTCTCGCACATTCCCCTAGGGCGAGCGGGCACCCCGGCGGAGGTCGCCGACGCGGTGCTGTTCCTGGTGGATCCCGAGAACAGCTACATGACCGGACACACGCTGAGCGTCGATGGCGGCTGGAGCGCGGGGTACGGACGCGACTTCTAGCGATACGGACGCCGCTCAACGCGGGGTCGAGGCGTTGGACGGCCCCGCGGCGAAGAACGATCCAAACGGGGGAAGGCGACGATGCAAGGCATCAGGTTTCTGTCCGGCTTCGGACTGGCCGCCGCGCTCTGCGCCGTGGGCTGCGTCGGCGCCGCGCCGGCACGGGCTGATACGGCGCGGCAATACCGCGTCTACATCTCGAACAACTTCGTCGGCAACGACTGGCGCCAGCAGATGCTACGCAGCGTGCAGGTTGCGGCCAAGAAGCCTCCGCTCGCCGGGCGGGTGGTTCTCAAGATCGACAATGTCGAGACCACGACGCAGGCGCAGATCAACTCGCTCAACAACATCATCCGCGTCCGCCCCGACGCGATCCTGGTCGACGCCGGCTCGGGCGATGCCCTGAATCCGACGATCGAGCGGGCGTGCAAGGCCGGGATTGTCGTGGTCAGCTTCGACCAGGTCGTGACCGCCGATTGCGCCTACAAGGTGCAGTCGGATTTCGACGCGATGTCGTCCGGGCAGGCCGCGTGGATGGTGGCCGAACTGCACGGGCATGGAAAAGTCCTGGTCGATCGCGGGCTCGCGGGCGCGCCGGTTTCGCAACGCTTGCAGGACGGGTTCGAGACGGTGCTGAAGAAAGCGCCCGGCATCGAGGTGGTCGGCTATTTCAACGGCAACTATGCGCTCGGCCCGGAGCAGGCGGGCGTCGCCAACCTCCTCGCGGCGAACCCGCGCGTCGATGGCATCCTGTCGCAGGCATACGGCACCGGCGCCATGAAGGCATTGCAGGAGGCCGGCCGGCCGATGGTGCCGATCACCGCCGCGGCGTTCAACGGCACCGCGCTGGCGTGCCTCGATACGGCAGGCGCGAAATGCATTCTCGGGCCGAACCCGCCGTATCTCTCGGCGGTCGCATTGAAGCTCGCGGTCGACGTGCTGGATGGCCGCAAGCCGGCGTCGAAAGACGTGCTGATACGCACGCCGCTGCTGACCAACGACGTCGCCGATGCCGGTCCGGGTGCCGAGGCCATCGTGGCCGGCAAGACCGCGTTCCCGGATCAGCCGCCCGGCCTCTCCCTGCCGGTCTCGCCGAGCTGGGTGCGGATCACGCCGGCCGAAGCGACGGGCGGCAGCTAGCCGGTGGCGCGGCGGCCCTGGTCAGGCGCGAGGCGGTCGCGATGCCCGTGTCCGACACCGTGAACATGCTCGCACCGACGCCGAACCGCGGCACGGCGCTGGTGCGCCGCTGTTTTGACGGGCGTTGACTTCCAGGCGACACAAGCCGCCACGCTTGCCACCCAGTTGGTCTTTGGAGCCCAAGGCCGTCCCGTCGGCGCGAGCAAGCCGGTTGCCCGCTGGCCATCTTGGCCTATCTATGCTGCAATGCGGAATCGAGGACGAATGCAGGACACACGCGACGCCCTGATGATCGGTCGCACCACGGACGGGAAGCTCGTGCGGCGCCCGATTTCACCGCATTTGCAGGTGTATCGGCTGCAGATCACCTCGACCCTGTCCATCCTGCACCGCGCGACCGGGGTGGCGCTGTCGGCCGGCACGCTGCTGCTAGCCTGGTGGCTGGTGGCGGCCGCCAGCTCGGACGCGGCCTATGCCACCGTCTCGGCGGTGATCCGCTCCTGGATCGGGATGCTGGTGCTGTTCGGCTGGACCGCGTCGCTGTGGTATCATTTCTGCAACGGCATCCGCCATTTGGCCTGGGACGCCGGCTACGGCTATGACCTGCCCACCACGCACCGCACCGGCTGGCTGGTGCTGGCGGCCACCGGGGGGCTGACCGTGCTGACCTGGATCTTCGTGTTCGCGGTGCTGTGATGGCCCAAGGGACCAAAACCGGCCTGCGGATCGACGTGATGCGCTCTCAGCTCGGGCGCGCGCGCGGACTGGGAGCGGCCAAGACCGGGACTGCGCGTTGGTGGGCCGAGCGCGCGACTTCGCTGGCGCTGCTGCCGCTCACCGTCTGGTTCGTCTGGTTCGCCCTGCACCTCTCCGGCGCGACCCGGGTGCAGGTGGCCCATGCCGTCGCCCACCCACTCACCGCGACGTTGCTGCTGGCGACCGTGCTGCTGACCTTCCAGCACATGCAGCTTGGCTTGCAGGTGGTGATCGAGGATTACGCCCGCGCCAGCCTGCGCACCGGCATGATCCTGGCCATGAAGGCCGCGACCGTGCTGCTGGCGCTGGCCTGCGTGATCTCGGTGCTGAAACTGGCTTTTTCGGGCTGACCACGATGGACGCGATCACCATGCCCTCGGCCCGAGCGTATAAGGTCATCGATCATACCTATGACGTGGTGGTGGTGGGCGCCGGCGGGGCCGGCCTGCGCGCCACGCTCGGCATGGGTGCCTCCGGCCTCAAGACCGCCTGCGTGACCAAGGTGTTTCCGACCCGCAGCCACACCGTCGCGGCCCAGGGCGGCATCAGCGCCGCCCTCGGCAATCTCGGCCCGGACGACTGGCGCTGGCACATGTACGACACCGTGAAGGGCTCGGACTGGCTGGGCGACCAGGACGCCATCGAATACATGTGCCGGGAGGCAATCCCGGCGATCTACGAGCTGGAGCATTTCGGCGTGCCGTTCAGCCGCACGGAGGATGGCCGCATCTACCAGCGCCCGTTCGGCGGCCACATGACGGACTACGGCAAGGCCCCGGCGATGCGCGCCTGCGCCGCCGCCGACCGCACCGGCCACGCCATCCTGCACACCCTGTACCAGCAGTCGCTGAAACATGACGTCGAGTTCTTCGTCGAGTATTTCGCGCTCGACCTCATCATGGACGAGGACGGCGCCTGCCGCGGCGTGATGGCGTGGTGCCTGGAGGACGGCACCATGCACCGCTTCCGCGCGCAGCGCGTGGTGCTGGCCACCGGCGGCTACGGCCGCGCCTACCTGTCCTGCACCTCGGCGCACACCTGCACCGGCGACGGCGGCGGCATGGTGCTGCGCGCCGGGCTGCCGACGCAGGACATGGAGTTCGTGCAGTTCCATCCGACCGGCATCTTTCCCGCCGGCTGCCTGATTACCGAGGGCGCGCGCGGCGAGGGCGGGTATCTCACCAACAGCGAGGGCGAGCGGTTCATGGAACGCTACGCGCCGACCGCCAAGGATCTGGCCAGCCGCGACGTGGTCAGCCGCTCCATGACCATCGAGATCAACGAGGGCCGCGGCGTCGGCCCCGAGAAGGATCACATCCTGCTGCACCTGGAGCACCTGGGCGCCGACATCCTGCACGAGCGCCTGCCCGGCATCGTCGAGACCGCGAAGGTGTTCGCGGGCGTCGACGTGACCAGGAACCCGATCCCGGTGCTGCCGACCGTTCATTACAACATGGGCGGCATTCCCACCAACCTGCACACCGAGGTGCTGCGCCCGACGGCCGACGATCCCGACGCGGTGGTGCCGGGCCTGATGGCGGTCGGCGAGGCGGCGTGCGTGTCGGTGCATGGCGCGAACCGGCTGGGCACCAACTCGCTGCTCGACCTGGTGGTGTTCGGCCGGGCGGCGGCGCAGCGGGCCGCCGAGACGATCCGCACCGAGGCCGACCAGGCGCCGTTGCCGCCGCGCGCGGGCGAGGCGGCGCTGGACCGTTTCGACCGGATGCGCCACGCGAACGGCGGCACCAAGGTCGCCACGTTGCGCGCCGAGCTGCAACGCACGATGCAGACGCACGCAGCGGTGTTCCGCAACGGCGAAAGCCTGCGCCAAGGCGTCGCGAAAATGCGCGACCTGTGGGGCGACATGGACGACATTTCCGTGACCGACCGCAGCCTGATCTGGAACAGCGACCTGATGGAGGCGCTGGAGCTGACCAACCTGATGGGCAACGCGATGACGACGATGGTGAGCGCCGAGGCGCGCCCGGAGAGCCGCGGCGCGCACGCGCACGACGATTATCCGGAGCGCGACGACGCGGAATGGATGCGTCACAGCGTCTCGTGGTGCGACGACCGCGGCGACGTGGCGCTGGCGTACCGGCCGGTGGCGATGCGGACCTTGACCAATGAGGTGAGCGTGTTTCCGCCGAAGAAGCGAGTGTACCTGAGATGGCTGAATTCACGCTTCCCGCGAACAGCAAAATCCGTCCCGGCAGGATCCACCACGCCCCAGCCGGGACCGGGCGCGCGAAATCGTTTCAGGTGTATCGCTGGAATCCCGACGACGGCGAGAATCCGCGCACCGACATCTTCGAGATCGACCTCGACCAGTGCGGGCCGATGGTGCTCGACGCGCTGAACAAGATCAAGAACGAGATCGACCCGACGCTGACCTATCGCCGCTCGTGCCGGGAGGGCATCTGCGGCTCGTGCTCCATGAACATCGACGGCACCAACACGCTGGCGTGCCTCAAGCCGATCGAGGACGTGCGCGGCACGGTGCGCATCTACCCGCTGCCGCACATGGCGGTGGTCAAGGACCTGGTGCCCGACCTGACGCACGCCTACGCGCAACTGCGCAGCATCGAGCCGTGGCTGCAAGCCGACACGCCGGCGCCGCCCGACGCCGAGCGGCTGCAATCGCCGGCGGAGCGCCGCAAGCTCGACGGCATGTGGGAGTGCATTTTGTGCTTCTGCTGCACCACCTCGTGCCCGAGCTACTGGTGGAACGGCGACCGCTATCTGGGGCCGGCGGTGCTGCTGCAAGCCTACCGCTGGATCGCCGACAGCCGCGACGAGGCCACCGGCGAGCGGCTGGACGCGTTGCAGGATCCGTTCAAGCTGTACCGCTGCCATACCATCATGAACTGCACCCAGACCTGCCCGAAAGGCCTGAACCCGGCGCAGGCCATCGGCCGCATCAAGACGCTGATGGTGGAGCGGCAGGGATAGACCCGGTGCGTGACGGACGCGGCCCTCACCCCGGCCCTCTCCCAGAGGGAGAGGGGGCAGAACTCCCTCTCCCTCTGGGAGAGGGCCGGGGTGAGGGCGCTCGCGCGCAACAGCCCAGGTACTAGCCCATGTATTCCGGCAACCTCGCCACCTCGCGCGGCGCGGCATGGCGCGACAGCCTGTTCGTCGACCACGCCATTTTTCGCACCGTCTGGGACAATCTCGCCGAGGTGCTTCCCGGCAAGCTGTATCGCGCCAATCATCCCACGCCCGGCCAACTCGCCCGCTACACGAAGCGGCTCGGCTTGCGCACGCTGATAAACCTGCGCGGCCATCGCCAATGCGGCTCCGACGCGCTCTCGCGCGAGGCGGCGCGGCAATTAGGTCTGACCCATACCGACATGGCGTTCGAGAGTCGCGGCGCGCCGCATCGCGAGCGCATCCTGCGCTTCGCGGCCATCTACGCCACGTTGGAGACGCCGGCCCTGATGCACTGCAAGTCGGGCGCCGACCGCGCCGGACTGGCCGCGGGTCTGGCGATCCTGTTCGAGGGCGGCACAGCGGCGCAGGCGCTGCGCCAACTCTCTTGGCGTTACGGGCACTTCAACCGCAGCCCGACGGGGATCCTGGACGCCTTTTTCGTGCATTACGCGACGGTTGCCGAAGGCCGGGTGCCGTTCCTGCAATGGGTCGAACGCGACTACGACGAGCAGGCGTTGCGCGCGACGTTCAAGGCCAGCGGCCTCTCCAGCTTCATCAACGACCGTCTGCTGGCACGCGAGTAGTCAGCCGAAACAGCGTCACGATGCGCTCCGGCCGGTCCTCAAGCTCCATCGTCGTCGGCACGGCATAGCGGGCGATCATCGCCAGGGCGGATTTCGGCACATAGGCGCGCCCCGGATCAGCCAGCACGACCTCGGCTGCTTCGGCCATGCGCCGCAGCCACGGCAGGATGTGGCGGGTCATCGGCGCCTCGTAGCAGACGTCGCCGCACAGGATGACGTCCCAGCGGCAGTGCTGGCCGACCACATCCTCGCACAGCGCGGTCACGTCCACGCCGTTCAGCGCGGCGTTCAGGCTGATCGCGGCGACGGCGAGGGGGTCGATCTCGGCGGCCTCGACCCGCGCCGCCCCGGCGCGCGCGCAGGCGATGGCGGCCAGGCCGCAACCGGCGGCGAAATCCAGCACGCGGCGGCCGGCCACCACCGCGGGATTGTCCGTCACGTAGCGCGCCAGCGCCGCGCTGCCCGGCCACGCAAAGGCCCAGAACGGCGGCTCGATGCCCTCGCGCTCCAGCCACGCCTCCGTCGCCTGCCAAATCGGCGTGATCTCGGTGGCCAGGTGCAGCGCGATGTCCGGCGTCAGCGCCGCCCGGCCCACCACGGTGTTGGCACGGATGAATGTGGCGGCATCGGTCACAGCCGGCCGAGCAGGATCGCGAGGGCCGCCGCCAGCCCCACGTCGCGATTGTTCTTGAACAGACGCAAGCACAGCCCCGGGTCGTCGATGTCCAGCCGCGCGACCTGCCGCGCCAGCAGCCCGGCCGGCAGGATCAGTCCCACGTAGAACCATCCGCCGAGGCCGGCGCGCCACCCCGCGGCGGCGAGCAGCGCCACGGTCGCCGCGTAGCACGTCGCCAGGAAGGGGCGCGTGCCGTGGCCGAACAGCCGCGCGGTGCTGCGCACGCCGATCAGCGCGTCGTCCTCGCGATCCTGGTGCGCATAGACGGTGTCGTAGCCGAGAATCCAGGTGATCGCCGCCGCGTACAGCAGCACCGCCGCCCCGTCGATCCGGCCGCTGGCCGCGGCGAACCCCATCGGCGCCCCCCAGCCGAAGGTGATGCCCAGCATGGCCTGCGGCCACCACGTCACGCGCTTGGCCAGGGGATAGAGCGCCACCAGCGCCAGCGACGCGACCCCCAGGGCCTGCGCCGGCGGCCGCAGCGTCAGCAGTATCAGTAGGCTGGTCCCCAGCAGCACGGCCAGGAACAGCAGCGCGTGGCGCATCCGCAGCGCGCCGGAGGCCAGTGGGCGCGCGGCGGTGCGGGTCACGCGCCGGTCCATGTCGCGGTCCCACATGTCGTTGACCACGCAGCCGGCGCCGCGCATCAGCACCGCGCCCGCCGCGAACAGGGCGATCAGCCGCAGGCTCGGCCCGCACGGCGCGCGCGCCAGCAGGATCGACCACAGCCCGGGCAGGAACAGCAGCCACGCGCCGATCGGCCGATCGAACCGCGCCAGCAGCGCATAGGGCCGCCAGCCGCTCGGCAGGCGCGCGACCCAGCCCTCGGCCCGAATGTCGGTATGCGTGGACATGCCTGCTAGTGTGGCCGACGCCATGCCGGGGTCAATATGACGGGGTCAATCCGCCTGTTTGTCGACGCGCCGCTGCATGCCGGCGCCGCGATCGTCGCCACGCCCGCGCAGGCGCGCTATCTCGGCCGGGTAATGCGCCGCGCCGCCGGCGACGTGGTGCTGCTGTTCAACGGCTCCGAGGGCGAGTGGCAGGCGCGGATCGGCCGGCTGACGCGCGACGCCGCGACGTTCGAGGTGCGGCTTCGGACACGGGCGCAGCCGATCGAGCCGGATCCGTGGCTGCTGTTCGCGCCGCTGCGGCGCGACCTCACCGAACTGGTGGTGCAGAAGGCCACCGAACTCGGGGCGGCGCTGATCCAGCCGGTGCTGACCGCGCGCACCAATCCGGGCCGCGTCAACCTCGAACGCCTGGCCCTGATCGCCACCGAGGCCGCCGAGCAATGCGAACGGCTGACCGCCCCGCGCATCGCTGCCCCGCGCCGGCTGGGCGACGTGCTGGCCGATTGGCCGCAGGGCCGCGCCCTGGTGCTCGCCGCCGAGCGGAGCGGGGCGCCCCCGGTGCCAGGATTGACCACGCCGGCGGCGTTGCTGGTCGGGCCGGAGGGCGGCTTCGCGCCGGCGGAGCTTGACGCCATGCGCGCCACTCCCTTTGTTGTCCTGGCGTCGTTGGGACCGCGCATCCTGCGGGCCGAGACGGCCGCGATCGTGGGCCTGGCTCTGCTGCAGGCACGGGCGGCCGGCTGAAGCGACCCGACTACACAACGGAACCGAGATGTCCAACCCCGGAGACGCCGACGCCACGCCGATCACGTCGGTGCGCCAACTCGCCGAGCATATCGCGGCGGGCTGCAAGCCGCGGGAGAACTTCGCCATCGGCACCGAGCATGAGAAGTTCGGCTTTCGATTCAGCGACTTCACGCCGCCTCCGTATGAGCCGCGCGGCATTCGCGCCGTGCTGGAGGCGATGGAAGGCGGCGGCTGGACGCCGATCCTGGATGCCGGCAACCCGATCGGCCTGGCGCGCGACCGCGCCTCGGTGTCGCTGGAGCCGGCCGGGCAGCTCGAACTGTCGGGCGCCACGCTGGAGACCTTGCACGAAACCGCCGACGAACTCGCGGCGCACCTGGCGCATGTGCGTCGTGCCGCGGAACCGCTGGGCCTGGGGTTCGTGCCGCTCGGTTTCCACCCGACGATGCGCCGCGACCAGATGCCGTGGATGCCGAAGGGCCGCTACGCCATCATGCGCCGCTACATGCCGAAGGTGGGCAGCCTGGGGCTGGACATGATGACCCGCACCTGCACCGTGCAGGTCAACCTCGACTATGAGAGCGAGGCGGACATGGTGCGCAAGCTGCAAGTCTCGCTGGCCTTGCAGCCGGTGGCGACCGCGCTGTTCGCCAACTCGCCGTTCACCGAGGGGCGGCCGAACGGGTACCTGTCGGTACCGCGCGCATGTCTGGTCCGACACCGACAACCAGCGTTCCGGGATGCCGCCCGCTTTCTTTGCGGAGGATTTCGGGTTCGAGCGGTATGTGGAATGGCTGCTCGACGTGCCGATGTATTTCGTGGCCCGCGACGGCGGCTATGTCGACATGGCCGGATGCTCGTTCCGCGATTTCATCGCGGGCCGGCTGCGGCACACCGGCGCGGGCGTGGCCACTGTGGGCGACTTCGCGGATCACATGACCACGGCGTTTACCGATGTGCGGCTGAAGCGGTTTCTGGAGATGCGCGGCGCGGATGCCGGCAGTCCTGCGATGATGGTCGCGCAATCGGCGTTGTGGGTCGGGCTGCTGTACGACCCGCCGACACTGGCGGCGGCGCACGCCCTGGTGCGGCGGCATGAGTGGTCCGACTACATCGCGCTGCGGCGGCAAGTGCCGCGGCACGGGCTGGACACGCCCTGGCACGGCGGCCGGCTGCGTGATCTGGCGCGCGACATGGTCGGAGCTGGCGCGGCAGGGCCTGCGCGCCCGTGTCCGAGTTGCGACACGGGCCGGGGAAGGCCGTGCCGACGAGCGGGCCTACCTGGAGCCGCTCGAGGCGATCGTCGGGGGCGCGCCGACCCAGGCCGAGGCGTGGCTCGCGCGCTACTATGGCGCCTGGAATGGCGACGTGACGGCGATCTTCCGCCAGCGCATCCATTGACATGAGAATGACGTTGGTGGAACGAGGTGTTCGGGGTTACATGCTTGTGCGTACCGGCGTGTGACGGTAGGGACGGAGGTCTCGTCTTTCAGTCTACAATTCAAAAGAAATGTAAACCTCACTAACATGCAACGGTCGCCTGGCCCAACCACTCCCGCGCCCACACTCGGCCCCGTCGCCGTACGGCTGCGCCTGATCGGGCAGATGGAAGCCTGGACGCTCACCAGCGAGAGCATCCTGCCGACCGGCCGCAAGACCCGTGCCTTGCTGGCGATCATCGCGCTGTCCGCGCCACGCCCGGTGCTGCGCGGCAAGATGGCCGAGATGCTGTGGAGCCGCCGGCCGGAGGAGCAGGCGCGGGCGTCCTTGCGCCAGGAAATCCATCGGCTGCTGGACGCGCTGGACCCGCTGGGCAACCAGGTGCTGTCGATCACCCGCGACCACCTGGCGCTGCGCCCCGGCGCGGTCTGGGTGGACGTGGAGGAGCTGCTGCGCGCAAGCCCCGCGCGGCCGGCGGCGCTGGGCCTGTACGACGGCGAACTGCTGGAGGGCCTCGACGGCATCGACCCGGCGTTCGACGGCTGGCTGGCCGGCGAGCGGGAGCGGCTGAGCGATCGGGCGCGCACCCTGGCCGAGCTGATGCTGCGCGACCAGACCGAGCCGGAGACCATGATCGCCTCGGCCCAGCAACTGCTGCGCATCGACCGCGCGCATGAGGGCGCCTGGCGGGCGCTGATGCGCGCCTATGTGGCGCGCGGCGAGCGTGGCATGGCGATCCAAGCCTATGAGCGGTGCCGGCTGGTGCTGGCCGACCAGTTGGATGCGCAACCATCGTCGGAGACGCAGCGGCTGCTGAGCGACATCCGCAACGCCATGCCGCCCAAGCCGGCGTTCGGATCGCTGGAGACCGTGCATTCCGGCGCCGGCGGGGGCGGTCGGCCGCCCCCGCCGCGCCCGCCGGCGCGCCCATGGCGCGCTCGACCGTGCATCCGCTGGACGAGCCCGAAGGCCAGCCGGCGACGCCCCACATGGATCCGCGCGGCGACATGGCGCACCCGGATGCGGCACGCGGCGAGCCGGGTGGTCGCGAGTCGGGAAGCGGCGACGCGGCGCGTTCGCCGGCGCCGCGCGGGGGCGCGCGCGTGGGGGTGATGCCGCTGCAACTGATCGGCACCACGGAAGGGGAAGCCCACCTGTCCACCGGGCTGGCCGACGAGATCACCGCGGGACTGGCGCGGTTTCGCTGGATGTTCCTGGTGACGTCAAGCTCGCTGGCGCGCTTCGCCGCCACGCAGCCGCGCGACGAGGCGGCGCTGCGCGGGGCGTTCGGGCTGGATTTCCTGCTGGATGGGGCGGTGCAGCGCGGCGGCGACCGCCTGCGCGTGTCGCTGCGCCTGCTCGACCTGCGCGGCGGCAACCAGGTGGTCTGGTCGCGCCGCTTCGAGCGCGACGCGCACGACCTGCTGACCTTGCAGGACGAAATCGCCGCCGAGGCGGTGGCGCAAATCGACCCGGAGATCCTGCTGATCGAGTCGCAGCGCGTGGCCGCGAAGCCGCTGCCCGATCCGTCCGCCTACGACCTGCTGCTGCGCGGGCTGTCGCTGATCGACCGGCTGGAAAAGCCGCTGTTCATGCAGGCGGGCGAGCTGCTGCGCCAAGCCCTTGCGCTGGAGCCGGATTGGGCGGCCACCCACGCGCGGTACGCGGACTGGCACCTTTTCCTGGTCGGACAGGCCTGGGCGGAAGATGCGCCGGCCGCCATGGCCGAGGCCGGGCGGCTGGCCGACCGCGCCATCGCGCTGGATCCGCAGGACGCCAAGGCGCTGACCATCGCCGGCCACGTGCGCGCCTATCTGCACCGTCGTCCGCGCGAGGCGATCACCTTGCACGAGCGGGCGCTGACCATGAACCCGAACCTGGCGATGGCCTGGAACCTGTCGGGTGTGGCGTTCGCCTATCTCGGGGATCTGGCCGAGGCGGAGCGGCGGATCGCCCGCTACAAGAAGCTGTCACCGCTGGACCCGCAGGCGTTCTTCTTCGATACCGCGCGGGTGATCGTGGCCCTGCTCCGTCACGACCATGCGGCGGCGGTGGAGATCGGCCGTGAGGTGACGGGCATGAATGCGTCATACCTGTCGGCGCTGAAGCCGTATCTGGCGGCGCTGGGCCATATGCGGATGAATTCCGAGGCGGCGATCATCCGCGACCGCCTGCTGGCGCTGGAGCCGGGGTTTTCGGTCACGCGCTATCTGGAGACCAGCCCGTACGACCGCGCCGCCGACCGCGAGCATTTCGCCGACGGGCTGCGCCTGGCCGGCATCGAGGAGTAAGCGCGGGGCTTGCCCGATTCGGCGGGCCTGACGGAGTATGCCCACTCCTCATTGCGGGATGGCGGATCGGTGGGCGCGGTGGCGAACACGCTGTATTACGGCGACAACCTCGACGTGCTCCACGACGCCTGAAGGACGCATTTCCGGGCATCCGCTTCGACGTCAAGGGAACGCCCACCGACCTCGACGGCGCGCGCGACCTGGCGCTGCGCGACAAGTATCAGTTCCAGTGGTGGGCGGTCTCGCTGATCGACGCGGTGCCGCAAGGCGGCAAGAAGAAGGGCGCCGATCGGGGCATCGACGGCATCCGCTGGATCCGCACCGGCCCGGCGGCGACCGACGTGGAGCAGGTCGTCGTGTCGGTCAAGGGCGGAGAGAGCGTCGGCAGTGCCATGATCCGCGATCTGAAAGGGGTCGTGGAGCGCGAGGGTGCCGCCGCCGGCGTGTTCATCACCCTGGCCGAGCCGACCCGCGACATGGCCCGCGAGGCTGCGGCGGCCGGCTTTTTCGAGACCAGCTTCGGCCGCCATCCCAAGGTGCAGATTTATTCCATCCGTGAATTGCTCGGAAGAGTCCGCATCGACCTGCCGCCGATCGGCAGCGGCGAAGGTTTTCGCCGCGCCCCGCGCGAAAGGGGCCGACTTGCGACCCAGACCGGCCTGGACCTGTAGCGGCCGCTCCGGCCTTGCAACGCGGCCGGCCGACCCGCACTTTCCCACACATGAGCGACTACGAGTTCGACATTCTCGAATGGTCCGAGCACCAGGCCGCCTTGCTGAAACGGCGCTCTGGACGACCTGCTGGGCGACGATGCTTGAGCATCGGTCAATGAGCATCTGTCGCGCCGCCCGGCCTCGCCTGTTCCAGTAGATGTCCCAGCGTCGCAAGCGTGGCCGCCCGCTCGACGGGTGGCTGATCGTCGACAAGCCGCAGGGGCTGACCAGCACCGATGTGGTCAACCGCGTCCGCCGCTGGTTCGACGCCCAAAAAGCCGGGCACGGCGGCACGCTCGATCCGCTGGCGACCGGGCTGCTGCCGGTGGCGTTCGGGGCGGCGACCAAGACCGTGCCGTACGTGATGGACGGCACCAAGGTCTATCGCTTCACCCTGCGTTTCGGGAGCGCGCGCGACACCGACGATGCCGAGGGCGCGGTCACGGCCGCCTCCGACGCGCGGCCTACGGATGCCCAGATCGAGGCGGCGCTGCCGGGCTTGCGTGGCGACATCATGCAGGTGCCGCCGGCCTATTCCGCCGTCAAGGTGGCTGGCGAGCGCGCCTACGACATGGCGCGCGAGGGCCGTGCCCCGGTGCTGCCGGCGCGGCCGGCGCGGGTGGACCGCTTCGCGCTGATCGAGCGGCCGGATGCCGAAACTGCGGTGTTCGAGGTGCAGTCCGGCAAGGGCGTCTACATGCGCAGCCTGGCGCGCGACCTGGCACTGGCCTGCGGCGCGCTGGGCCATGTCGCCGCCCTGCGCCGGCTGCGCGTCGGCCCGTTCACCGAGGCCGATGCGATTATGCTGGACAAACTGCAACGCGAGGAGGATACCCCGCCGGCTTCCCCGGACCTGCTGCTTCCGGTCGCGACCGCGCTGGCCGACATCCCGGCGCTGGCCCTGACCGATGCGGAGGCCGCCGATCTCGCACACGGCCAAGCCATCAGCCTGGTCGCCCTGCTGGGCCGGATTCCGCGCGCCGCCGATCCCGATGGGGGCTTGGCGAGGGCGATGGCGGGGAGCCGCGTGATCGGCCTCTGCCGCCTTCAGGACGGGCTCCTGAAGCCCGAGCGGATGCTGTAGCGCGCTTCGTTCCTCATAGCGCAGGAGTACACGATGTCGATTACCGCGGAGCGCCGCACGGCGCTCGTTCACGAACACGCCCGCCAGGCAGGCGATACCGGCAGCCCTGAAGTGCAGGTTGCTCTGCTCTCCGAGCGTATCGTCAACCTCACCGAGCATCTCAAGACCCACGCCAAGGACTTCCACTCCCGCCGCGGCCTGCTGATGCTGGTGGGCCAGCGCCGGCGGCTGCTGGATTACCTGAAGTCCAAGGACAACGCCCGCTACCAGGCGTTGATCGGCCGGTTGAGCCTGCGCCGCTGACATGATTTCGCCGGGGACCGCACCTATATCTCGGTCGCCGGCATCCCTCCGCGTCGGGGTGATGCGGAGCAAGCCTGCCGTATGCGGCGGGACGATGGATTGCCGATCCTGACCCAAGGCCCTGTCGCGGATGCTGCGACGGCGGCTCCGGCCACATGGCCCGCGACTGCGCGCTCGCGCGCGGTCCACCGCCATGCCGCCCGAGACGCCGTCCTCCGCCAGCCGGAGTCCGGTCGCGCAAAACTCCGCCCTGCCGCGTCGGTCCACACACAATAAAGGACGACGTGATGTTCAATTACTTCCGGCGCGAGCTCGATTGGGGCGGACGCAAGCTGGTTCTGGAGACCGGCAAGATCGCGCGGCAGGCCGACGGCGCCGTGCTGGCCAGCTACGGCGACACAATCGTGCTCTGCACCGCCGTCGGCGTCCGCGCCACCAAGCCGGGGCAGGATTTCTTCCCGCTCACCGTGAACTACCAGGAAAAGGCGTTCGCGGCCGGCAAGATCCCGGGCGGCTTCTTCAAGCGCGAGGGCCGTCCGTCCGAAAAGGAGACGCTGGTCAGCCGCCTGATCGACCGGCCGATCCGTCCGCTGTTCCCGCATGGGTTCCGCAACGAGGTCCAGGTCGTCGCCACCGTGCTGAGCCACGATCTCGAGAACGATCCGGACGTGGTGGCCATGATCGGCTGCTCGGCGGCGCTGACGCTGTCCGGCATCCCGTTCTTCGGGCCGGTCGCCGCCGCCCGCGTCGGCTACATCGACGGACAGTATGTGCTGAACCCGACCAGCGCGCAGCGCCGCGAGGACAATCTGCTCGACTTGGTGCTGGCCGGCACCAGCGAGGGCGTGCTCATGGTCGAGAGCGAGGCGCGCGAGCTGTCCGAGGAAGTCATGCTCGGCGCCGTGACCTTCGGCCACGCGAAGTTCCAGCCGGTGATCCAGGCGATCATCGAACTGGCCGAGCACGCGGCGAAAGAGCCGTGGGCGCTGCCGGAGCCATCCGCCGAGCAGGCGTCGCTGGCCGCCCGCGTCGATGCGCTGGCCCGCGCCTCGCTGACCGAGGCCTATCAGGAGAAGCAGAAGCAGCTCCGCCAGGAGAAGGTGGGCGCGGCCAAGAAGGCGGCTGCGGCGAAACTCACCGAGGAGGGGCTGGACGCCGAGAAGGCGAAACTGCTGTTCAAGGAGCTGGAGGCCGACGTGGTGCGCGGCGCGGTGCTGGAGACCGGCCTGCGCATCGACGGCCGCGATACCAAGACGGTGCGCCCGATCATGGCCGAGGTCGGCGTGCTGCCGCGCGCGCATGGCTCGGCCCTGTTCACCCGTGGCGAGACGCAGGCGCTGTGCGTCGCCACCCTGGGCACCGGGCAGGACGAGCAGATCATGGACGCGCTTGAGGGCGAGTACCGCGAGCACTTCATGCTGCACTACAATTTCCCTCCCTACTCGGTGGGCGAGGCCGGCCGCATGGGCAGCCCCGGCCGGCGCGAGATCGGGCACGGCAAGCTGGCGTGGCGGGCGATCCATCCGCTGCTGCCGGCGAAAGACAAGTTCCCGTACACGATGCGGGTGGTGAGCGAGATCACCGAGAGCAACGGCAGCTCGTCGATGGCCACCGTCTGCGGCACCAGCCTGGCGCTGATGGACGCGGGCGTGCCGCTGGCCCGTCCCGTGGCCGGCATCGCGATGGGTCTCATCAAGGAGGATCGCGGCTTCGCGGTGCTGTCCGACATCCTCGGCGACGAGGATCATCTCGGCGACATGGACTTCAAGGTGGCCGGCACCGAGCAGGGCGTCACCAGCTTGCAGATGGACATCAAGATCACCTCCATCACTCCGGAGATCATGCAGGTGGCGCTGGCGCAGGCGCGCGACGGGCGGCTGCACATCCTGGGCGAGATGAACAAGGCGCTGACCGGCGCCCGCGGCGATGTGGCGGCCACCGCGCCGCGGATCACCGTCATCAACATCCCGAAGGAGAAGATTCGGGACGTCATCGGCACCGGCGGCAAGGTGATCCGCGAGATCGTCGAGCAGACGGGCGCCAAGATCGACATCGAGGACGACGGCACCATCAAGATCGCCTCGTCCGACCCGGACCGCGCGCGGGCCGCCGTAGAGCGCATCCGCGGCATCGTGGCCGAGCCGGAGCTGGGCGTGATCTACACCGGCAAGGTGGTCAAGATCGCCGAGTTCGGGGCGTTCGTGAACTTCCTCGGCTCGCGCGACGGGCTGGTGCATATCAGCGAGCTGGCGCCCAACCGGGTGCAGAAGACCGGCGATGTCGTCAATGTCGGCGACTCCGTGAAGGTCAAGGTCCTGGGCTTCGACGACCGCGGCAAGATCAAGCTGTCCATGCGCGTGGTCGATCAGGCGACGGGTGCGGATATTTCCGATCAGGTCGGCTCCAAGGGCGGCCGCCGCGAAGACCGGCCCGCGTCAGAAGCCGCTGAGTGAATCCGAAGTCCATGCGCGCCGCCGTGCCGCCCGACGGGGTGAACACGGCGGCGTGAATGACCATGTGAGGCGCGCAAAAGAGGTTTGGGAAACGGCGATGAAGGCGATCGAGGCGATCCGGATGGGTGGCGTGGACGTGCTTCCGCTGATCGAGGGCGGCAAGGGAGTCTCGATCTCCACGGGCCGCACCAGCGGCCACTGGGCGGCCGGCGGCGGCGCCGGCACCTTCAGCGCCGTCAACGCCGACAGCTTCGATGACGACGGAAACGTTATCCCACAGACCTATCACGGCCGCACCCGCCGGGAGCGGCATGAGGAACTGGTCGCCTACGCCATCCAGGGCGGCATCGCGCAGGCGCAACAGGCGCACGACATCGCCGGCAGCGCCGGGCGCATCCACGCCAACATCCTGTGGGAGATGGCCGCCGCCGAGCGGGTCATCACCGGCGTGCTGGAGGGAGCGAAGGGGCTGATCCACGGCCTGACCTGCGGCGCCGGGATGCCGTATCGCCTGTCCGAGATCGCCGCGAAGTTCGGCGTCCACTACTACCCGATCGTATCCTCGGCGCGCGCCTTCAACGCGCTGTGGAAGCGCGCCTATTGCAAGGCGGCGGCACTGCTGGGCGGCGTCGTCTACGAGGATCCCTGGCTGGCCGGCGGCCATAATGGCCTGTCGAACGGCGAGGATCCGGAGAAGCCCGAAGATCCGTTCCCGCGCGTGCTGGCGCTGCGCAAGCTGATGCGCGAACTGGGACTGGGCGAGACGCCGATCATCATGGCTGGCGGCGTCTGGTGGCTGGAGGAATGGGAGGATTGGATCGGCAACCCCGATCTGGGGCCGATCGCCTTCCAGTTCGGCACCCGCCCGCTGCTGACCCAGGAAAGCCCGATCGGTAAATCCTGGAAGCGCAGGCTTTTGACCTTGGCCAAAGGTGACGTGTTCCTCAACCGCTTCAGCCCCACGGGGTTCTATTCGTCGGCGGTCAACAACGACTTCATCCGCGAGCTGCGCGAGCGCACCGAGCATCAGGTGGCCTACACCACCGAGCCGGTCGGCGAGCACATCGCCGAATACGGCGTGGGGCCGCGGCGGCGTACCGTCTATCTGACGGCGGCCGATCTGGCGCATGTCCAGGCCTGGGAGGCGGCGGGCCGCACCGAGGCGCTGCGCACGCCGGATTCCACGCTGGTGTTCGTAACCCCGGAGAAGGCCGCGGAGATTCTCGCCGACCAGCAGGCCTGCATGGGTTGCCTGAGTCAGTGCCGGTTTTCCAACTGGGCGCAGCACGAGCCGGATTTTTCCAACGGCAAGAAGGCGGACCCGCGCAGCTTCTGCATCCAGAAGACGTTGCAGGAGATCGGCCATTCCCGTGACGACGATGTGGTGCTGGAGCACAACCTGATGTTCGCTGGCCACAACGCCTACCGCTTCGCCTCGGACCCGTTCTACGGCAACGGCTTCATCCCCACGGTGCGGCAATTGGTGGAGCGCATCCTCACCGGGCGGTGAGGAGCGGCCTCATGCAGGACGGATCGCTCGGAGTGCGGGACGATCCGCGCGTGCCGGAAATCCTCGGCATCATCGCGCGCGAAACCGAAATCCCGCGCGACAGGCTGACGCCGGACGCGACCATCGAGGCGCTGGGCATCGCGTCGCTGGACATGGTGCAGGCGATCTTCGCCGTAGAATCGCATTTCAACATCGAGATCCCGGTGGTCGCCGATCGCTCCGGCGCGGCCGAGTTCGTGACCGTCGGCGATCTGCTGGCGCACATTCTGGCCACGATCGACGCCAAGCAGAAGCCGGTTGCCGGAGAGTAGGCGGGGAGTGGCGGCGGCACCCTCACCCCGACCCTCTCCCAGCGGGAGAGGGAGTTCTGCTCCCTCTCCCGCTGGGAGAGGGCCGGGGTGAGGGCCGCCCCACCGCACCGGGTCGCGATCACCGGCCTCGGCGCCATCGCGGCACTCGGCCATGACGTGCCTTCGCTGTGGGAGGCGGCGCGGCGGGGCGAATGCGGCATTCGGCCGATCGCCAACATCCCGACCACGCGCCTGTCCGCGCGCACCGCCGCCGAGATCATCGGCTTCGATGCGGCCGCGCATTTCGATCGACGGCGCCTGCCAATGCTGGACCGGGCGGCGCAACTGGCGCTGGTCGCCGCGCGCGAGGCGATGGGCGATGCGGGTGCCATCGGCACGTTCGCACCCAGTCGCGCCGGCGTGGTGCTGGGGGCGGCGATCGGGCAGGAGACGTTCGATTCCGCCTACCTGACGTTCTACGGCGAGGGCGCCAGCCGGGTGCCGCCGCTGACCGTGCCGCGTATCATGCCGAGCGCCGGGGCCAGCCACGTCTCGATGGAGTTCGGCATCAGCGGCCCGGTGTTCTCCGCGGCGTCCGCTTGCGCGTCGGCCGCGCATGCGATCGGCCAGGCATTTCAGATGGTGCGTGCCGGCACCCTGGATCTGGCGATCACCGGCGGCGGCGACGCGTCGATCGTGGTGGGATTTCTGAAAGGCTGGGAGGCGCTGCGGGTGCTGAGCCCGGATGTGTGCCGGCCGTTTTCCCGCGATCGCGCCGGGCTGGTGATCGGCGAGGGCGCGGGGATTCTCGTGCTGGAGCCGTGGGCGCGGGCGCGGGCGCGCGGGGCGCGCATCCATGCCGAACTGGTCGGATGCGGCATGAGCGCCGACGCCGCGGATCTGACGGCGCCCGACGAAAGCGGGGCGGCGGCGGCGATGCGCGCGGCGCTGGACGGCGCCGGTCTCGCGCCGGAGCAAGTCGGCTATGTCAACGCGCATGGCACCGGCACGCGGCTGAACGATCGCACGGAATGCGCCGCCATCGCCCGCGTATTCGGCGCGCACGCGCGCCACCTCGCGGTCTCGTCCAGCAAGTCGATGCTGGGCCACTGCATGTCGGCGTGCGGCGCGGTCGAGGCGGTGCTGACGGTGCTGGCGCTGCGCGACGGAATATTGCCGCCCACCATCGGGTATCGTGAGCATGACCCGGATTGCGACGTCGACTGCGTGCCCAATGTCTCGCGCGAGGCGGAGGTGGAGGCGGCGTTGTCCAACTCGTTCGCGTTCGGCGGTCTGAATGCCGTCCTAGCGCTGCGGCGCGCCCATCTGGATTGAGCATGGCCGCGTTCATCAACCGCATAGGCGCGGCGGCGCCGCCGAACGATGTCCACGCGCCGTTCGTGGCGTTCGCGCGCACGCTGCTGGGCGACGAGCGCACCCGAATCGTGTTCGACCGGATGGCCGAGCGGTCGGGCATCGCGCACCGTTTCTCGTATTTCCGCCCCGGCGATCTGGCGGCCGGTGAAGTGGACGCCGAGGGGTTTTTCGTGCGCGGCGCCTTCCCTTCGACGGCCGCGCGGATGCGGCGCTATGAGCAATGGGCGCTGACGCTGGCGCTGGATGCCGTCGCCGATCTGGATATCGCCGCCGAGCGGGCGCGCATCACGCACCTGATCGTGGCCTCCTGCACCGGGTTTTCCGCGCCGGGCCTGGACCTGCAACTGGCCGCGCGGCTCGCTCTGCCCGCGACGGTCAGGCGCAGCGTCGTCGGCTTTATGGGCTGTGCCGCGGCGGTGCCGGCGCTGCGCGCGGCGCAGGAGGCGGTGCTGGCGGATCCCGCCGCGCGCGTGCTGGTGGTGAACCTGGAGCTATGCACCCTGCACATGCAGGAGACCGACAACCTGGAAACCATCCTGTCGTTCCTGCTGTTCGGCGACGGCTGTGCCGCGACCCTGGTGACGGCGGACGAGCAGGGCGTGGCGCTGGACGATTTCCGCGCCGCGATCATCCCGGACAGCGCCGACCTGATTACCTGGCGCATCGGCGACCAGGGCTTCGACATGCACCTGTCGGGCAAGGTGCCGGGGCGGATCGCGCAGGCGCTCCGCGCCGAAATCTCGCGTCAGGACGCGGCCGACCTGCTGCGCGGCGAAGGCACGCAGGCGGTCGATCTATGGGCCGTCCATGCCGGCGGGCGTACCGTGCTGGACGCGGTGGAGATCGGGTTGTCGCTGCCGCGAACCGCATTGGCGACCTCGCGCGCGGTGCTGCACGACTTCGGCAACCTGTCCTCGGCCACCATCATGTTCGTGCTGCGGCGGATGCTGGCGGCGCGAGTCGAAGGCAACCCGGCCGGGCGCGGCATGGCGATGGCGTTCGGCCCGGGCATGGTGGCGGAAACGTTCCGGTTTCGGGTGTTGTAACAGATGCCTAAATGTCACTCCGTGGACTCGGCCATTGCCGAACCCTCCAAATAGCGTGATGGTGCGTACGCAATCGTGACCATCGGGGGAGGCCGGAAGCAGGATGCCGGATGGGCCGATCGGCGGCGACGCCAGAGCACAATGGCTGAAGCGCGTCCTCGGCGTCACGCTGCCCGGGAACCCGCAATCGGCGGCCGCCGGCGCGGCGCCGGGGTGGAAAGCGGCGCGGCAGGGCTGGCAGGAGGCGAGCGAGGCGGTGGACGGGCAGATCGAGGGCCTGCAAGCGGCGCTGCGGCGGAGCGGCGATGACCGGCTGGAGGAGATCGCCGAGTTCGGCCTGAACGGCATCACCGGCAACCATCGGGTCAAGCTGATGGCAATGCTGCTGGAGCTTCGCGACGGCGATGCCGCCAGCTTGCAGAAGGCCGGCCCGAAGGCGCTCGGTCTCATCGAAGCCTTCCGCTCCCACCTGGAGAGCAGCGAGGCGGTGGAGGTGTGCGACGTCAACCCCTTCGGCATCCCGGTCGCGATCCGCGCCACGCTGCTGCCGGCCCTGGCGCAGATGGCGGCGGCCTTGCAGGCCGCGGCGAAGTCCTGAGCGCGGCGCACCGGACATGAGGCACTGGACATGAGCGTCAGCATCGATCGCTTCGTGCGCGTGCTCAGCGGCGGCGTCGTGGTCTCCGACGAACTCGTGGCGGTGCGGTATAACAAGGCGCAGCAGGGGCTCAACGTGGTCCGCGCGCAGATGGCGCGGATCAAGCAGGCAGGGCTGCAAGCCAACCCCACCTTCGTTGCCCAACTCCAGGGGCTGGAGCAGAGCCTGGCCGCCGCGATGCAGCAGCCGGGCAACCAGGCGAAATGCGATGCGCTCGAGCCGCTGAAGTTCCGCCTTCTTGCCGCGGCCGAGCAAACGAAGCAGGCAGCGGACGATATACTGGTCGTCGTCGGCGCCATGCGCCAGAAGGCCGCTGACGCGCTGGCGGCGGTCAACCGGGCCGACCAGGCGATCCAGCAGATCCCCGACCCTGCGTTTGGTGCCCCGCTCGCGACGCGGCTCGCCACCGTGCAGAACAACCGCATCAATGCCGCGGCCGCCAATATCGGGTCGCAGGTCAGGGCCGCCGTGCCGGTGCTGACCACCTGCGTGACCGACGCCGACACGATCGCCGCGGAAGCCGCGCGGATCGCGCAGTTGCTGGCCGTGCGCGCCGGCAAGCTGGTGGACCTCGGCAACGCGCTCGCCGGCCTGTTGGCGGTCAACAACACGATTGCCGAGGCCGCGCATAAGGGTGCCGCCGACACGGCCCACACTGCTCTGGCGCTCCGGCGCGATGCATTGGCCAATGCCGGACCCGCCGGGTTGGCGCAGGAAATGCGCCGGCTACCGGCGCTGCTGGCCGATATCGCGACGGAAAAGGCCCAAAGCGCCCTGTACGTCACATGGGGCAACAGCAAGGCACGCCGCGACGTCATTCGCACAGACGCGGGCGAGTACGAAGCCGCCGGCAAGAGGGAAAACCTGCCGGCGCTCGAGGCCGGTGGCGCCAAGCTGAAGAACGACCTGACCAAGCTGGAAACGCTCAGCCTTACCAACCTACAGGCGGCAATCAGCCAATTCCCGAAACTCGAGACCGACCACAACAAGCTCAGGTCACAGTTCAAGGACACTGTAGCCGAATCGCAACTGCTTCAAAAGGTCAAGGACCTGGTCCAGTCCAAACCTGCTGGCCCGGAGGTGGAAATGCAAAAGGCTCTTGGAGCCGACGCCAATGGCAGCGACGTCTTCAAGCAGCGACTGCTGGCGGTCTATGGGAATGCGCGATTCCAGGGCTCTCCCGAAATCAACCTCCTGACGCTAGGCGAGGCGGTCGCCATCCACACCTACACCACCAACGACTACAAGCAGATGAACGGATTTCTGTATGGCAAGACTCCGCTAGACCCGCCCGACCCGCCCCTGCTCATGCCGACCGAGGATCAGATCAAGATCAAGAACAAGCAGGCGGCTGACGCTCTGGAAAAGCTGCCGGACTGGACCGGCGGCATGACCAAGCGCGGAGACCGGGGGTTTCCAGGCGACGATGTCGAGTTCGCGCTTAACAATACTTTCACGATCAAGGGATTCTGGAGCACCGACAAGAAAAAGCCGTTTCCCGGAAAATGGCAGATTTCGATATTTGGAAAGACCGGCAAAAACGTCGCGATGCTGTCGGCTTTCCCCAAGGAGGACGAGGTTCTGTTCCCGCCCGGCACAAAATTCAAGGTTATTGACTTCGATAATGTAATCCCGACTTCCATTGCGATCGTTGTTGAGCAAGTCATATGAGCGGCTCGGCCGGCGACGATCTGGACCCGGTGAGCATGGCGCGCAAAGTCAGGCGCTACGAGTATCTGCTGCCGTCCCCCTCGCAACAGATGATCGAAAAGATGCAGAGCGGCTCGCCGCCGTCGCCGGGGGGCGGCGCGCAGGCGGCCATCGTGGCGCCCCCGGCCGACACTCAGTTGCCAACTCCGGTCTGGCCGGTGCTCAGCCGGGATCAGGCCCGCGACCGCGCGCTCGGCTGCCTGCTTGGCCTCGCGGTGGGCGATGCGGTGGGCGCCGCCGTGGAGTTCAAGGCGCGCGACAGTTTCCCGCCGCTCACCGACATGATCGGCGGCGGTCCGTTCAACCTGCAACCGGGGGAATGGACGGACGACACCACGATGGCGCTGTGCCTCGCCGAGTCGCTGCTCGCGACCGACACCGTCGATCAGGAAGATTTCATGCTCCGCCTGCGCGGCTGGCTGGAGCATGGGGAGAATACCGTGCCCGGACGATGCTTCGACATCGGCGCCACCACCCGCGCCGCGATCGAGAATTACATCGCCACCGGCTTCGCCGCCTCGGGCCGGATGGAGCCGACATCCGCCGGGAACGGCTCGCTGGCCCGCTTGGCGCCGCTGGCCATTTTCACCGCGGGCGACCACGACAACGCGGAGTTCCTGGCGCTGAAGCAGTCGCGCTCCACCCATGCCCACCAGGAATGCCTGGATGGCTGCAAGCTGTTCGTCGCCCAGTTGCTCGACGCGCTGGCCGGCGCGGACAAGGACGCGGCGACCCGCCAGCGGGTGATGAGCCTCTCGCCAAAGCTGCTGTTCATCTCGGCCGGCGAGTGGCGCACCAAGACCCGCGAGCAGATCAGGTCGAGCGGCTATGTCGTGCATACGCTGGAGGCGGCGCTGTGGTCGATCTGGCAGACCGACAATTTCCGCGACGCGGTGTTGACGGCCGCCAATCTCGGCGACGATGCCGACAGCGTCGCGGCCGTCGCGGGGCAGCTTGCCGGCGCGCTCTATGGCGCCCACGCAATCCCCGCCGCCTGGCTGGCCAAGCTCGCCTGGCGCGACCGCATCGAGACGCTGGCCGCCGATCTGTTCGACCGCAACCGCCCCTGAAGTAGGTTCGTGCGGCGGCAGCGCGCATGAGAAGCTTCGCCCACCGCACCACCGAGACCGAGCTGATGGACACCGAGACCGTCCCGCCGGAGGATTTCGCCCGCTGTCTCGGCGACCTGGCGATCGTCAACCGCGTCACCTTGGCGCACCGGCCGACGCTGGCGTGGCTGAAGCGGGCGGTGGGTGACGCGCAAGATTTCTCCGTGCTCGACGTGGGCTTCGGCCACGGCGACATGCTGCGCGCCATCGCCGGATGGGCCGCGCGACACGGCAAGCGCGCGACCCTCTCTGGGGTTGATCTGGACCCTTCGAGCGAACTGGCCGCGCGCGCCGCGACGCCCGCGGACATGACGATCGACTACCGCACCGGCGACGTGTTCGCGTTCCGTCCGGCGCCGCCGCCGGACTTCATCATCAGCTCGCTGTTCACCCACCATTTGCCGGACGCGCAGGTGGTTGCGTTCATCCGCTGGATGGAGGCGACCGCCGCGCGCGGCTGGTTCGTCAACGATCTGCATCGTCATGCAATCGCCTATTACGGATTTCGCGGGCTGGCCGCCGTGAGCGGTTGGCATCGTTTCGTGCGCCATGACGGCGCGGTGTCGATCGCCCGGGCGTTTCGCCGCCCTGATTGGGAACGCTATCTTGCCGAGGCGGGCGTCACCGCGACGATAACCTGGAAAACGCCGTTTCGCCTGTGCGTGGCACGGACCAAGTAGCCGATGCGGTGGTGGCCGGCGGTGGTCCCGCCGGTGCCACGCTGGCTCTGCTGCTGGCCCGCGCCGGGCGGCCGGTGACGGTGATCGAGCGCGACGCGGCGCCGTCGCACAAGGTCTGCGGCGAGTTCATCGCCGGCGACGCCCTGGCGCGGCTTGCCGCGCTGGGCATCGACGTGGCCGCACTCGGCGCGCGGCCGATCACCCGGCTGCGGCTGCTGCGCGGGAAAGACATGGTGCAGACCGATCTGCCGTTCCCCGCCGCCGGCCTGTCGCGCGCGGTGCTGGACGCGGCTCTGCTGGCGGCGGCGGAAGCGAGCGGCGCCACGGTGCTGCGCGGCCATGCCATCCGCGCCGCGCGCGAAGGCGCGTTGCAGGTGGATGGGCTGGGCACGGTGCGGGCCGTGCACCTGTTCCTGGCGACCGGCAAGCACGAACTGCGCGGCGCCCGGCGGACGCTGGCGCGCCCGGCGGCGCGGACGGTCGCCTTGAAGCTGCATCTCACGCTGTCGACGGAGCAGAGCCGCGCGCTGGACGGCGCCATCGAATTGCTGCTGTTCAGCGACACCTATGCCGGCTTGCAGCGCATCGAGGGCGGCCTGGCAAATCTGTGCCTGGTCACGCCGCGATCCCGCCTGGCCGCGGCCGGCGACTGGGAGGGGCTGCTGGCCGGGCTGTGCCGCGACAGCCCGCATCTGGCGCGGCGGCTGGCGGGGGCGGTCGGCTGGCTGAGGCCGCTGGCGATTGCGCATGTGCCATACGGGTTCATCCACTCCGCCAAGACGGCCGATGCGGGCATGTTCCGGCTAGGCGATCAGATGGGGGTGATCCACTCGTTCACCGGCGACGGCATCGCCATTGCGCTGCATACCGCGAGCCTGGCAGCGGCGTGCTTTCTGGCCGGAGCCGGGCCGCGCCTGTATCACCGTTGCGCTCGGGACCACATCCGGGGTCCGATCCGCCTGGCGTCGGCGCTATACCGGGCCGGCCAGTCGGGCACGATGCAGGCGGCGATGATGGCAGCGGCGAGGCTATGGCCAGGCGCGCTCGGAGCGGCGGCCCGGATGACGCGGGGAGGCGGAGCCTGAGCGGCCCCACGCGGGGTCCAACCGATCAAGGTGCGCACACCTCGCTCAGCGCGCGTCGCAGGGCCGGAAGCACCTCGGCCCTGAACCACGGGTTTTGCTGCTCCCAGATACGCGATCGCCAGGATGGATGTGGCAACGGAAAATAGCGCGGCAGGTAGCCGCGGAAGTTGCGCACCCGTTCCGTCATCGCGCCGGGTCCGAGCGCATGGATTTGTGCGTGGGCGCCAGCCAGAACGGTCAGGCGCAGAGCGGGCATTTCCCGCAGCAGCCGCGTGCGCCAGATCCGGGCGCATTCCGGTCGCGGAGGGGCGTCGCCGCCCTTCGGCACGCGCCCAGGATAGCACAGGCCCATCGGCAGGATCGCGACCCGGCCCGCGTCATAGAATTGCTCCTTCGAGAAGCCCAGCCACTCGCGCAGCCGATCTCCCGAGGCGTCGCAGAACGGCACGCCTCGCTCATGCGCCCTGGTGCCGGGTGCCTGGCTCGCGATCAACAGCCGGGCCGTCCTGGAAACGCTGAGGATTGGCCGTGGGCCGAGCGGCAGCACGTCGGCACAGACTCGGCACGCCCGCACATCCGCGGCCAGTTGTTCCAGCGTGCTCACGCGGTCTCGATCCGCGGCAAGCACCCCGCCTCGATTCGCTCGCTGCTGAGCGCGTCGATCAGCTCATGGGACATGGGATGTCATCACTCCCGGTCCGAACCACGTCGCGCCCGT
Source organism: uncultured Pseudomonadota bacterium (assembly GCA_963758455.1). GTDB lineage: Bacteria > Pseudomonadota > Alphaproteobacteria > Acetobacterales > Acetobacteraceae > CAVRQM01. Next base: position 1,317,723 of record CAVWVK010000002.1, read on the forward strand.
CCGGCGTGGTCGTCCCTGTTCGGCTCCAGCTTGGCCGGCGCCAGTCCCAGGCCGAGCAATGCGCCAAGCTTCGCCACCTCGCAGGCCACATAGGCGAGGTGCAGGGCGGAGGAGGGTGGGGACGCGCCCTCCGGAACGACTCGTCGCGTGCGCGCCGCCAGCCGGGGCCGCAGCCAGAGTGCCTGCGCCAGCACTATGATGCCCGGCATTGCAGCGAGCCGCCGCCGGCCGGGTGCGACGGCCGCACGCAGCCCGAGCAACACGGCCGGGACCATCTCGACATATCCAAGGGTCCGGAAAGTTTGGCGGCCCACGTCAAGGGCGACCGGGCGCGGCAGGGATTTCACCAGAAACTTGGCCGGCGTTGCCAGAAAAGACACGCCCAGCACCATGCCGGCCCAGATCAGTGCGCAGGCGCGCTCCCGCTCGTCGCGACGTTCGCCGGGATGCAGCGCGGAGCCGTCAGAGAAAGCGGATCGGGACACGGCCTATTCTCCAGCAATCGGTTGCGTGCCGCGACGGGTTTTTCGCAATCCGGCGGCAGCGCGGCGGCGCCGGTCCAACCGGCAGGATCGTCACACATGGCGCAACCTCGTCTTGCAGAGGGCTTGCAGCACGACGGCGTTGTTGTGCTCCACATCCTTCGCGGCAAACACCAGCGTTACCCGCTGGTGCTGCCGTGCCGCCGCAAGCAGGTCATCGAACGCAGCATTCCCGGCCAGTTCCGCCCGATAGCGGTCCTGGAACCCCGGCCACTTCGCGGGAAGATGGCCGAACCATTGTCGCAGGGCGGTGCTCGGCGCCACGTCCTTGAGCCAGAGGTCGATCCTTGCCTCCTGCCGCTTCACGCCTCGCGGCCAGATCCGGTCCACCAGCACACGGAAGCCATCGTCGGACGTGGGAGGCTCGTACGCCCGCTTGATCGCGACTGCGCTCATCCTTGGGATGGCTCCTGTTTCGCCGGCTCATCGCCGGCCAGCCGGCCGCGAACGCCGCCCAGATATGCCGGGCGTGCTCTCGCCATAGAAGCGCCAGGCGTGGTCCGATGATCGGTCGCGGCACGACGCCGCAAATGAAGGCCTGCGGTGATCGAACAACCCCTGCGCGGCATCGCCCTGATGATCGGCGCGACGATCTGCTTCTCGCTGTCGGACACGATGGCGAAATACCTGGTCGGCAACCTGCCAGCGGTCGAGATCGCCTGGATCCGCTACGTCGTGTTCACCCTGTTGGCGCTCGGCCCTCTGGCCCGCCGCCCTGCGGACCTCCGCGCCCGCCGGCCGCTGCTCCAGATCCTGCGCGGCCTCGGTATCGTCGCTTCGGCGTTGTTTTTCATCCTCGGACTGGCGCATCTGCCGATGGCCGAGGCCGCGGCGGTCAGCTTCGCTTCGCCCCTGTTCATCACCATGCTCGCGTTCCCGCTCCTGGGCGAAGTAGTAGGGGCGCGTGGCTGGGCTGCCGCGGTGTTGGGATTTGCCGGGGTGCTGATCGCCGTGCGTCCCGGCACCGACAGCTTCCATCCGGCCGCCCTCATGGTGCTGCTGTCTTCGCTCGCCTGGGCGGTCAGCATGATCGCCACACGCAAGATGGGCGTCATCGACCGCTCCGCCACCACCGTTGTCTGGACGGCCGGCATCGGGCTGTTGGCGTTGACGGTGCTGCTGCCGTTCGCGCACGGTCCGATGACGCTCGCCCAGTTGGGCCTTGCCGTCTTACTCGGCCTGGCCGCCTCCAGCGGCCATTGGCTCGCGATTGTCGCCTACCGCCATGCGGCCGCCTCGGTGCTGGCCCCGCTTTCCTATGCGCAGCTCATCTGGTCGTCGACCTTCGGGTTCATCGTGTTCGGTGGCCTGCCGGACCGCTGGACCCTGATCGGAGCCGTCTTCATCATCGGCAGCGGGCTATACACGGTGCAGCGCGAGCGGGTCCGGTTGCGCGCGGCGGGCCGGCTCGCCAAGGCCTGAGCCGGAGCATTTCAAGCAAGCAGCGTTGGCGCGCCATTCGGTAAGACGCGGGCGCTCCAGCGTCATGACCGAGGCACTCTGCCCTCCAGCGGATAGGCCGGGTCGTTGTAACCCGGCGTGGAGGGATGGCCCGGCGTCACCAGCCGGTCGACCAGCGCCTCGTCCTCCGCTCCAAAACGGTATTCCAGCGCGCCGACATACTCCTCCCACTGGTCCATCGTGCGCGGCCCGGCAATCGCCCCGGTGATCAGCGCATTGTTCAGCACCCAGGCCATCGCGAATTGGCCGGCCGTGATGCCGCGCGCGGCTGCGTGCGCCGCGATCACCTGCGCCGCATGCAGGCTTTCCTCTCGCCACTCGGTCTGCAGAATGCGCTCGTCCTGTCGCCCGGCGCGGGTGCCCTCCTGCGGCGGGGCGCCTGGCCGGTATTTGCCGGTCAGCACGCCGCGGGCGAGTGGGCTGTATGAGAACACCCCCAGCCCGAGATGCGCACAGGCCGGCAGGTGCTCCACCTCCGGCATCCGGTTCAATGCGTTGTAGTAGGGCTGACTGACCACCGGCCGGCCGATGCCCGCCAGATCGCATAGCCTCGCGATCTCGGCCACTCGCCAGGCCCGATGGTTGGATACGCCGAAATACCGAACGCGGCCCATGCGTATGAGGTCGGCCATGGCGCCCACCACCTCCGCCAGCGGGGTGGCGTGGTCCTCCTTGTGCAGGTAGAGAACGTCGATCACCTCGACGCCCAGGCGCTTCAGACTGGCCTCGACCGCAGCGAAGACGTAGCGGCGGGAGAGACCGCCGCCGTTGGGCCCGGGTTGAGTTGGGTTCGCGAGCTTGGTGGCAACAACCCACCAGTCGCGACTTTCGGCTATGGCGCGGCCCACCACGCGCTCGCTCTCGCCTTCGTTGTAGACGTCGGCGGTGTCGATGAAGTTGACTCCCTGCTCCCGCGCGCGAGCGATGATGCGGGCGGCGTCGGATTTCAGTGGTCGCGCCGCCAAACATCATCGTGCCGACGCATAGCGGCGAGACCTTCAGGCCGCTTCTGCCTAAGGCGCGGTATTCCATCGCGCGTCCTTTCATGAACGGGGAAGATCAAACGCAACGGCTCTCGTCTGACCGACTGCACCGACCCAAACCGATTGCGGGACCAGCGTAGCCGCTCCCGGTGCCTCTACCTGCGTGGAGGGCGCCTTGCAAACCGTCACTGTCGCTCCGGCACCGTGTCCAGATTTCACGGCCCCGCTACCGGGCTTGAGGGGGCGCACCAATGTCGCGTCGGCCGAACAGGCGGCTTGGCCCTGGACGGCGGGCGACGCCTATGCGCTGCACGAGGGTGTAGAAGGCCGGCGTGAAAACCAAGCCGAAGCCGGTTACGCCGAGCATACCGCCGAAGACCGCGGTGCCCAGGGATTGCCGCATCTCGGCCCCGGCGCCGGTCGCGACCACCAGCGGGGCGACGCCAAGGATGAAGGCGAGCGACGTCATCAGGATCGGCCGCAACCGCCGCCGCGCGGCACTCACCGCCGCCTCCGCCGGCGCGCTGCCGGCATCCTGCGCCTGGCGCGCGAACTCGACGATCAGGATCGCGTTCTTTGCCGCGAGCCCGACCAGGACCACGAAACCGATCTGTGCCAGGATGTCGATCGGCATGTCGCGGAACAGCAGCCCGGTGACGGACGCGAGCAGACACATCGGCACGATCAGCACCACCGAGAGCGGCAGCTTCCAGCTCTCGTAATTCGCCGCCAGCACCAGGAAGACGAACAGCGCGGCGGCGCCGAACACCAGCATTGTCGGCGTGCCCTTCTGTTCCTGCTGATAGGCGATCTCGGTCCATTCGTAGCCGATGCCCGGCGGCAGCACCTCCGCCGCCAGCTCCTCCATCCGATGCAGCGCCGTGCCGGTCGCGACACCTGGGGCCGCGACGCCCTGCACCTCGGCCGCCGGATAGAGATTGTAGCGCGGCACCCGATAGGGGATCGTCGTGTCCCGCAGGTGCGCGACCGTTCCGATCGGCACCATCTCGCCGCTCGCGTTGCGCGCCTTCAGGCCCATCAGATCCTGCCGGTCGCGCCGGAACCGGCCATCCGCCTGGGCGATCACCTCGTAGGTTCGGCCCAGGAAATTGAAGTCGTTGACGTATTGCGACCCGAGATAGACCTGCAGCGTGTCAAACACATCAGTCGGCGTGAGCCCGACCTTCTCGGCCTTCAGGCGGTCGATGTCGGCGTAGACCGACGGCGATCCCGCGTTGAGCAGCGTGAACACGCCGGCGAAGCTCGGATCCTTGTTGGCCGCGGCCACGAGCGCGTTCGTGGCGTTCACGAGCGCCTGGGTGCCGAGTCCCCCGCGATCCTCCAGCATCATCTTGAAGCCGCCGGAATTGCCGATCCCCTGTACCGGCGGAGGCGGGATCGTCAGCACGTAGGCATCCTGGATCACCGAGAGACGCTTGCGCAGGTCCGCCAGCACCGAGTTCGCCGTGATCCCCGGGAGGGAGTGGTTGTAGAGCGACGGCAGGCCGGAGAAGATCGTCCCCGAATTGGACGCCACCGTGAACGTCGTCGCATCCAGCCCCGCGAACGGCGCGACGTGCTCGACCCCAGGCGTCTTCAGGATGATGTCGATCGCCCGCTTCACCACCTGCTCGGTCCGCCCCAGACTGGCGCCCGGCGGAAGCTGCAGGACGGTAATGAGGTATCCCTGGTCCTGCTCGGGGATGAAGCCGGTCGGCTCGTGGGCGAATTCGAAGCCGGCGGCGCCGATCAGGGCGACATAGATCACCACGACGACCGCGAGGCCGCGCACCAGTCTGCGGGTCAGCGCGCCGTAGGCATCCGATAGCTGCTCGAAGCCGCGATTGAAGCGCGCGAAGGCGCCGCGCATGAGCCGCCCCGCCAGACTGCCCCGGGCGGCCCGGTGCGGGTCGTGCGCGCCGAGCAGCAGCGCGCAGAGGGCCGGGCTGAGGGTGAGCGAGACGAAGCACGAGATCACCGTCGAGGCCGCGATGGTCACGGCGAACTGCCGGAAGAACTGCCCCGAGATGCCTGACAGGAAGGCCGACGGCACGAACACCGCGCACAGCGTCAGCGCGATGGAGACCAGAGCTCCACCCACTTCGTCCATCGTGCGATGGGCCGCCTCCTTTGGCGTCATCCCGGTGGCGATGTTGCGTTCGACATTCTCGACGACCACGATCGCGTCGTCGACGACGATGCCGACCGCCAGCACCAGGCCGAACAACGAGAGATTGTTCAGCGAGATTCCAAGCGCGAACAGGATGGTGAAGGTGCCGACGAGCGAGACCGGGATGGCGATTACCGGAATCAGCGAGGCACGCCAGGTTTGCAGGAACAGGAACACCACCCCGACAACGAGCAGGATCGCGACGAAGATCGTGGTCACTACCTCGCGCACGGACTTCGCCACGAAGATCGTCGGGTCGTAGATGATGATGTCGCTGACCCCGGGCGGAAAGTCCTTCTTGAGACCCTGCATCGTGGCGAGGACTTCGTGCTCCACCGCCAGTGAATTCGCGCCAGGCTGAGCGAAGATCAGCAGGGGCAGGCCCTCGGCCCGATCCATGAAGGCGGTGGAGCCGTAATCGGCCGCGCCGATCTCGACGCGGCCGACATCGCGGATGCGGGTCGGACGCCCCTGCGCGTCGGTCTTGAGGATGATGTCGGCGAATTGCTCGGGCGTGGTCAGCCGGCCGAGCGTCTGGACGTTGAGCTGATACGCCGCATTCCCCGAGATCGGAGGCTGGTTCAGGACGCCGGCCGACACCTGCACGTTCTGAGCACGCAATGCCGCAAGCACCTCGCCGGCGTCGAGCTTGTAGGCGGCCACCTTGTCCGGATCGAGCCAGATGCGCATCGCGTAGTCGCGGGCGCCGAATAGCTGCACGTCCCCCACGCCCGGAAGCCGGGCCAGCGCGTCCTTCACATGCAGGGTGGCGTAGTTCGAGAGATAGAGGTTGTCGCGTGACCCGTCGGGCGAGAACAGATGTACCGCGAGCAGGATGTTCGGCGTCGCCTTGCGCACCTGCACGCCCAGGCGCTGAACGTCGTCCGGCAGCCGTGGCAGGGCGTCCTGCACGCGGTTCTGGGTAAGCATCTGCGCCACGTTGAGATCCGTGCCGATACGGAAAGTGACCGTGATGGTGAGCTTGCCGTCCCCGGTGGACTGGCTGCTCATGTAAATCATGTTCTCGACGCCATTGATCTCCTGCTCGAGCGGTGTGGCGACCGTCTGGCTGACCACCTGGGCGGAGGCGCCGGGGTAGCTCGTCGTCACCTGCACCGTCGGCGGCACGATCTCCGGGTATTGCGCGACCGGCAGCACCACGAGCGCGCCGAGCCCGATGAGAGTGAGGAAGACGCTTATCACCGTCGCCAGAATGGGGCGGTCGATGAAGCGGTGCGTGAAGCGCATCGCGCTCTCCCTAACCTGAGTCGCCGGCGGGATCGGGCGTGATCGTGCCCGCGACCGGCGTGACCTTGGCGCCGGGACGCACGCGCACCAGGCCGCCGATGACCACGCGGTCGCTCGGCGCGAGGCCGCCGCGGATGACGCGCAGCCCCTGGTGGAGATCGCCGGTCTCGACCGTCTTCGCAACGACCGTGCCGTCCGCCGCCACCGTCATCACCATCTGCCGCGACTGGTCGGGGACCACGGCGGCAGCCGGCACCAGCAGGACCGGCGCGGGACGGCCGAGGGCCACCCGCAGGCGCGCGAACTGGCCGGGCGTGATGGTGAGGTCGGGATTGGGCACCGTGGCGCGGGCGTGGATCGTGCCGCTGCCGCGGTTCACCGCGTTGTCGATGAAATCGAGCGTGCCGTGGCGATCGAAATGCCCGTCCCCGTCGAGGCTGATGGCGACGTCGTCGTGCGGCGCGACGCCATGATGGGCTTGCTGGTAGGCGAGGTAATCGGATTCGCTCATGTCGAAATCAAGATGGATCGGGTCGAGCGAGACGATCGTCGCCAGCGGCGTCGTCGGACTGGCGCCGCCGCGGCTGCCGCTCACCAGGCTGCCGACCGAGACACGATGCGCGCCGATCCGCCCGGTGAACGGGGCGGTAGCCCGCGAAAATTCCAGGTCGAGGCGGGCGTCCATGATCGCCGCCTTGGCGGTCTCGATGGCGGCCTGCGCGCTGCGCTGGTCGGCGGCGCGCTCATCGACGGTTTCCGCCGTACCGAAATCGGTCCGCTTGAGCTGCTGTGCCCGCCAGAGCTCCGCCTCGGCCAGCGTCTCCTTCGCCTGCGCGGTCTGGAACTGCGCGACGGCCTGATCGAGCCTGATCTGAAATGGCCGCGGGTCGATGACGAAAAGCAGATCACCCTTGTGCACGACCTGCCCGTCCTCGAATGCGATCGAGGTCAGGGTGCCGCCGACCTGCGCCCGCAAATCCACGCTGTCCACTGCCGAAAACTGGCCAAGGAAGCGGCCGGTGGCCTGCACCGTCCGTTGCAGCGGCAGACTCACAGTCACCTGCGGCGGCGGGGGCGGCGGAGCGGCGGGACCTGGGCCGGCCCGCCAGGTCCGCTCGCCGCCCACCACGGCCAAGATCGCCACGGCGCCCACGAGCGAGAGGGCACGCCACCGCCTCCGGCCACGGACTGGCGGCCGGCTATCATCGACGACGCGGGCGCGCTCGGCGACGTCCTGGTCGCTCAGGGAGATGTTGTCCATAGCCCGCCCCTCAGTCCGTCACTTCGCTCATGGTCGATGGCCCCGATGGATGCTGCTGGACATGGCAGGCGAGGCCGCCTGCCGGCACGCACGCCTGCTGGGATGGCCTCCCTTGAGACTGCGTCAGCGCGAACCATTTAGACGCCCGTAATCGTAGTGATCTCTATCGTAGCCGCCGTTAGATAGAGGTCTCTATCAATAGGTCAAGTAGGCCGACGGGAGCGGTGCGTGAAGGTTTCGGGAAAGAAGGTGGCGGAGCATCGCGCCGCGCTGGTGGCGACGGCGAGGAGATTGCTGCAAGCGCGGGGCTTCGATAGGGCCGGCGTCGCCGAGATCAGTCGCGAGGCCGGGCTGACCCAGGGCGCCCTCTATGGTCAGTTCAAGTCGAAAGACGCTCTGGCCAGAGAAGCGGCGTGCACGGCGTTCGCGGACGGGGCCGCGAGCTGGCGCGAACTTCGCGAAGTCATGCCCGATCCGCTTTCGGCCTATCTCGACGCCTATCTTTGCGAATCGCACGTCAGGGACGCGGGCTCGGGCTGCCTGATGGCGGCCTGTGTTTCGGACGTGGCGCGGCAGGACGAATTGATCGGCGCGGCCTTTGCCGAGGGCTTCCGAAATCTGGTCGCGCTCATCGAGGACGCCCTTCCAGGAGAAATCCCAAAGGAGATCGCGCGCCGGCGCGCGCTCACCCTCGTCTCGGCGATGGTCGGAAGCGTCGCCATGGCCCGCGCTTTGGAGAAAACCGATCCGGAGCTATCCAAGGAGATCATCGCGGCCGCGAGAAAGGAGCTGGAGCAACTCGCGGTCCGGTGATGACGGCTGTTGCCAGACGATTATGTTCTGCTGCGCGTGGGCTCGGGGCTGCCCGAGGCCAGCGACAGCTCTCCCCCAGCCGCCTGAACCAGCCGCGCCACCTGGTCGCGAGATAGCGCCTGGGCGCGATCGACGCGTTCGACATATGGGCAGGTCAGCGCCGCCAGCGCCACGCCGTTCGCCCCCAGCACCGGCGCGGACAGGTTCACCACGCCGCGCGTCTGCTGGCTTTGCATGACTTCCAGCCCGCGCGCGCGCACCTCGTCCAGCCGCGCGTGCAGTTCATCCAGCGGCCCTGGGTCCGCTTGCGCAGCACCCCGCTCGGTCAGCATGTGCTCGCGCTCGCGCCTCGACTGGAAGGCCAGCAGGACATGCCCGCTGCCGGTGTTCAGCAAGTCGACCTGCGCGCCGACGCGGATCGCCAAGCCCCAGTAGCCCGGCGAATCGACCTGAGCTACCACCACGACGCGCCCCCGCTCGCAAACCGCCAGGTGAAGCGACTGTTCGGCCTCGCGCGCCACCCGGCGCATGATCGGCGTCGCCTGGGAGACCAGCCGGCGCAGCGGCGCGTGCTGATGCCCGAGCGCGAACAGCTTCAGGCTGAGTTCATAGCGGTCGCCTGGATCACGCATCACGTAGCCGCGTCGCACCAGCCGATCGAGCATCCGATAGATCTCGTTCGGGGAGCGGACGAGCGCCTTGGCGATTTCGGCCTGCGACAGACCCTCGTCGGTCGCGGCCAGCAACTCCAGGATGTCCAGCCCCTTGTCCAGGGCCGGCGCGCGGTAACGCTCCTCCGCCTCGGAGGCAGCGGCCAGGGCGGATGGCTGCGCGCGTGGCGGCCGGTTGACCGGCTTGCGGGGTTGATGTTCACTCACGAACAGCTCATTCATATGCGGGCGGAAAGCGGCGCCACTGTAGAGCGAGGAGCTGGCGGGAGGAAACAATGACCGAGACCCTGCGCGTCGCGGTGCGCCGGTTCGGCCCATTCGAGACCGGCATCGTCCGCCAGTTCGCGGATTTCGCGCGTGCCGGCGACCTGGACGCGCGCATCGAGGTCGCGGCGATGGACCTCAACCCGCTGCACACGGCGCTGGTGGAGCAGCGTGGCCTGGCGACCGGCGCCTGGGACGTCGCGTTCCTCTCGACCGACTGGATCGCCGAGGTGCAGGCGCTGGGCCTGATCGAGGATCTGCGGGCCTGGCTGGGCCGGCGGCCCATCCGCGATTTTCCGGATGCCTGGAGTCCGTCGCTGCTTGGCTTGCAGGACTTTGCCGGCGGCTTCTGGGGGATGCCATATCACGACGGGCCGCAATGCCTGATCTACCGCCGCGACCTGCTGGACGCCGCTGGCCTGGCGGTCCCGAAAACCTGGGCCGAGTTTCATGCCGCCGCGCGCCGTCTGCACGATCCGGCGCGAGGCGTCAGCGGCACGGTGCTGGCCCTGTTTCCCGATGGACATAACGGGTTCTACGATTTCTGCATCCATGTCTGGACGCGCGGCGGCGAGCCGTTCGATGCGGCGTGCCGCCCGCATCTGACCACGCAGGCGGCCGTCGCCGCGCTGGATTTCTTGCGCGCGCTGGCGGGCGACGCGGGTGCGGTCGCACCCGGCCTGCGCGAGATCGACAGCGTGAAATCCGGGCTGATGTTCTGCGAGGGCCGGGTGGCGCTGATGACCAACTGGTTCGGCTTCGCGGCATTCGCCGAGACCTGGGAGGACAGCCGGGTGGCCGGCCGGGTCGGCGTCGCTCCGCTGCCGACCGACCCCGGCGTGGTTACGGTATCGTTGAACGTGTTCTGGATGCTGGCCATTGCGGCGGGCTCGGCTCGCAAGGCGCTCGCCTGGGAGTTCTTGCGCCATTGCGCGACCGCGCCGATGGACCGGCTGACCACGCTTGAGGGCGCGATCGGCGTGCGCCGCTCCACCTGGAACGATCCCGAGGTGAACGCGCGCGTGCCGCACTATCACGCGCTCGACCTGCTGCACGCCCATGCCCGCGCGCTGCCGGTGCATCCGCGCCTGTCGCAGATCGCGCATGTGGTGGACGAGATGATGGCCCAGGCGGTCGCGTCCGACCGTGCCAGCAGGAAACTGCTGGCCGAGGCGCAAACGCGCATCGAGGCGCTGGTCCGATGAGCGGCGGCTTCGATCCGCGATCGCTGCAGCAAGCGTGGCCGATGCCGGCCGCCCCGCGTCCGATCGTGCTGATCGGCGCAGGCGGCATCGTGAGCGATGCGCATCTGCCGGCCTACCGCCGCGCCGGCTTTGCCGTGGCGGGCATCTACGATCTGGATACGGCGCGAGCGGCGGAGGTGGCGCAACACTGGGGCATTCCTAAGGTGTTCGCGACGTTGCCCGAAGCATCGGCGGCGGACGCGGTGTTTGATCTCGCGACCCCGCCCGCCGCGCATCTGGGGGTGCTGCGGGCGTTGCCACATGGCGCCACGGTGCTGATCCAGAAGCCGATGGGCCGCACGCTGGACGAGGCAAGCGCGATCCTGGCGGAGTGCCGGGGCCGCGGCTTCGTGGCGGCGGTGAACTTCCAGTTGCGCTTTTCCGCGATGATGCTGGCCGTGCGCGACGCGCTGCGGCGCGGGCTGCTGGGGCACCTGGTCGATGTCGAGGCGCGGCTGAACGTGGTCACGCCCTGGCAGATGTTTCCGTTCCTGCGCGGCGTCGAACGGGTCGAGATCGCGGTGCATTCGATCCACTATCTCGACCTGATCCGATCATTCCTGGGCAATCCCGTCGGCGTCCACGCGCACACCTTGGGTCATCCGGGCTCCGACATGGCGCAGACCCGCACCTCGGCCATCCTGCGGTTCGGCGACGATGTGCGCTGCTGCCTGTCGATCAACCACAACCACGATTTCGGCCGCCGATTTCAAGACGCCAGCATCCGGTTCGAGGGCACGCGAGGCGCGGCCGTGGCGAAACTCGGCCTGCTGCTGGACTACCCGGCGGGCGAGCCGGACGAACTGTGGATCACCGACGCGCGTGGGCGCGACGGATGGCGGCAGGTGTCGCTTGGCGGCGGCTGGTTTCCCGACGCCTTCATCGGCCGCATGGCCAGCCTGCAGCGCGCCGCGTCGGGCGAGGATGCCGAGCTGCCGGGCTCGGTCGAGGATGCCTGGCACACGATGGCGCTGGTCGAAGCCTGCTTCCGCTCCAGCGCCGCCCCAGCGACGCCGGTGCCGCATGAGCCGTGGTAGCAGGGCTGGCAATTCGGATGGATGATCTATTCGCTATTGGACGGGGCGCGCATGGTGGTCGAGCAATTCTTCGAGGACTACGTGATCGGCTCCGCGCGCCGCAGCATCGGGCGCACGATCACCGAGGCGGACGTCGTTCTGCACGCCGGCCAGACCGGAGACTTCTTCCCGCACCACATGGATGCCGTCTGGTGCGCGACGCAGCCGTTCGGACAACGAATCGCGCACGGGACGCTGATATTGAGCGTCGGGATCGGCATGACGGCGGGGGACATCAATCCGCGCGCCACGTCGTACGGCTATGATCGGCTGCGCTTCGTGCGGCCGGTGTTCATCGGCGACACCATCACCACGACGGCGACGATCCGCGAAACCCGCGACCATCCCAAGCGGCCCGAGTCGGGTTTCATCGTCGAGGCCGTCGAGGTCGCCAACCAGCGCGCCGAGACGGTGCTGGTGTGCGACCATCTGTATCTCGTGGAGCGACGATCCGCGGCTTGATGCGCGCTGCGGCCAATAACGAAAAGGGAGGAAACACGATGAATCGGCGTCGGATGACGACATTGGCGGCAGCGGTGGCCGCCAGCCTGGGCCTGCTCGCGATCCCGCAGGCGCGCGCCGCGGAGCTGACGTTCGGCCTGTCGAGCGTGGGGCTGAGCTTTCCGTTCGCCTCGGCCATCGCCAAGGGGTTCAAGGATGCGGGCGCCAAGGCCGGCGCGCGGACCGTGGTGCTGGACGCCAAGGGCGACGTGCAGAAACAGGCCAACGACATCCAGGATCTGATCGCGCAGAAAGTCAGCGGCATCGCCATCATGCCGCTCGATTCCACGGTGGCGCAGGGCTGGGTGGATCACGCCGCGGCGGCGCACATCCCGGTGGTTTCGGTCGGCTCGCAGATCGGCGATCCGGCCAAGCGCCCGATCCGCGACGTCTATCCGAAGGTCGTGGCGATCGTCACCCAGGACGAGATTGCCGCCGGCGCCGCGGTGGGGCGCGCCGCCGCCTCGGTGCTGCCGAAGGATCGCACAGTCCAGATCGCCGTGATCGAGGGACAGGCCGGCTTCCCCGAAGTGGCGCAGCGGCGTGACGGGTTCGAGCAGGGGCTGAAGGCGGTCGGCGTGAAATACAGGATCGTCTCCTCGCAGCCCGGCGACTGGACGGCGGAGAAGGGCGAGTCCGCCTGTCAGAACATCCTGCAATCCAATCCCGACGTGGATCTGTTCTTCAACGAATCCGACGACATGGTGGTGGGTTGCGCCCGCGCGGTGCGCGCCGCCGGATCGCATGCAAAACTGTTCGGCATGGGCGGCTCGAAGCTGGCGATCGCCGCGATCAAGGCCGGCCAGATCGACGGCACGGTCTGCTACAAGCCGGAGAATCTCGGCGCGCTGGCCTTCAACGTCCTGTACGACGACGTGACCGGCAGGCAGACGCGCAAGGCGGCCTTCGTCACCTATGACACGCCGGGCATCACCAAGGCGAATGTGGCCGATTGCGTGCCGCAGTGGTGAGCCCATGACCGAGCCGCTGCTCCGCCTGGAACAGGTCCGCAAGACCTTCCCGAACGGGACGGTCGCGCTGCGCGGCGTGGATCTGCGGGTGGAGCGCGGCAGCGTGCATGGGCTGCTGGGTGCCAACGGCGCCGGCAAATCGACGCTCATCAAGATCCTGTCCGGCGCCTTCGCGGCCAGCGCCGGCCGCGTGCTGTGGCGCGGGCAGGCGGTTGATTGGCGGCGTCCGGCCGATGCGAACGCGGCCGGCGTCGCCACCATCCACCAGCACATCCCGCTGGTGCCGACGCTGTCCGTGCTGGAGAACATCTTTCTGCCACAGGGCGGGCTGTGGCGGCGATCGGACGCGGACCGGCTGCATTTCGCGAAACTGAGCCAGACAGTCGGCTACGCCATCGACCCCGACGCGCTGGTCGGCGACCTGTCGATCGGCCAGCGGCAGATGGTGGCCATCCTGCAGGCGCTGGGTGGCGGGGCCGAGCTGATCGTGATGGACGAACCGACTGCCTCGCTGGCCACCGAGGAGCGCGAGATCGTCTATGCGACGGTGCGCCGCCTCGCCCGCCACGAAGGCAAGGCGATCTTGTTCGTCTCGCACTTTCTCGACGAAGTGGTGGCGCTGACCGATCGCGTGACGGTGCTGCGCGACGGCGTGGCCGTGCTGCGCACCGAGACGCGTGAGGTGAACGAGATGCGGCTCGCCGAGGCGATCGTCGGGCGCGCGATGGCCGCGATCGAGCATCTCGCGCGGGCCGACCGCCACAGGGTCGGGGCTCCTGTGCTGGAGCTGCGCGACCTCGCCTCGCGCGGGCGACTGGCGCCGCTGTCGCTGACCTTGCGGGCCGGCGAGGTGATCGGCGTCGCGGGCTTCCTCGGGTCCGGCCGCAGCGAGCTGCTGCACGCGATCTTCGGCGCCGACCCGCACGCCACAGGCGAGGTGCGGGTGCGGGGCGTGAAGGTCGGACGCGCGACGGGCGCGCGCGTGGCGGCGGGGATCGCATTGGTGCCGGAGGACCGGATGCGGCAGGGCCTGGTGCCGGGGTTCGAGGTCTGGCGCAACACCACGCTGCCAGACCTTGCGGGCGTGTCGTGGCTGCGGCTGATCCCCCGTCGCGATGCCGAACTGGACCGCGCGCGCGACGCCATCGCGCGGCTGGGCATCAAGGCGCAGTCGCCGGAGGTGCTGGTCACTGAACTCAGCGGCGGCAACGCCCAGAAGGTCACGGTGGGCAAATGGCTGTTCGGCGATGTAGCCGTGTTCCTGCTGGACGAGCCGACAGCCGGCATCGACGTGGGCGCCAAGGCGGACATCCTGGCATTGGTCCGCCGGCTCGCGGGCGAGGGATGCGGCGTCATCATGGTGTCCTCGGAGTTCGAGGAGATCCTGGCCGTCAGCGACCGCGTGCTGGTGATGCGCGAGGGCCGGATCGTGGCCGAGCGCGATGCCGCGGAGACCTCGGAGCACGAACTGGTGCTGCTGGCCAGCGCGGCGCAGCCTGCAATCGCCGAGGTCTCGCCATGCTGATGATGCGTACGGCGGCCGATGTTCCGGCGCCGGCGCCCTGGCGGCGCGCGTTCGGGCTGCGCGAGGCGGGCGTGTACCTACGCGCTGGCGCTGCTGATCGCGGTGCTGACGGTCGCCACCGCCGCCACCGGGCGGCCGAGCTACGTGAACCCCGTCAACCTGACGAATATTTTGTACCAGTCCTCGCTCATCTCGATCATGGGCATTGCGATGACGGTGATCCTCATCACCGGCAATTTCGACCTCTCGGTGGCCTCCGTCGCGGCGCTGTCGGCGGCGGTGATGATTTCCGTATGCGGCGCGATCGGCTTCTGGCCGTCGGTGGTGGCGGCACTCGCGGCGGCGGCGGCGGTCGGCGTGCTGAACGGCGCGATCGTGCAGTACCTCGGCATCAACGCCTTCATCGTCACGCTGGGCACGTTGACGGCGATTCGCGGGCTGGTGCTGATCGTGACCGACGGGCGCTCGCTGACGGTCGACGATCCCGACGTGCTGCAGCGAATGACCGCGTTCGAAAGCGGCCGCATAGGCTTGCGCGGTCTGCTGCTCGGGATCGGGGTCGTGCTGCTGGCGCTGGCGCTGACCGTCGTCATCCGCGCTCGCCGGACGCGGTCTCTCGTCGCAGTGAGCGCGGGCGTCGTGGGCGTCTGCGCGGTGGTGCTGGGCATCCTCGCGGGGCCGCGCCTGAGCGTCGCCAATCCGGTCGTGTACATGCTGGTGTTCATGCTGCTGACCTGGCTGGTGCTGCGCTTCACCACGATCGGCCGGCGCATCTATGCGGTGGGCGGCAACGCGGAGGCGGCGCGGCTGTCCGGCATCAACGTCAATGCCTACAAGCTCGCGGGCTTCATCCTGAGCGCGCTGGCCGCGGGCTTCGCCGGCGTGCTGTTCGGCTGCCGGCTGGGGGCCATCAACCCGACCGGCCTGCAAGGCGCCGAATTGACGGTGATTGCGTCCGCCATTCTGGGCGGCACGTCGCTGCTGGGCGGCGCCGGCAGCGTGGTCAAGACGGTGATCGGCTCGCTGCTGCTGTTCACGCTGAACAATGGGTTCAACATCCTGAACATGGGCGCGAACTACCAGGGCGTGATCGAGGGCACGGTCGTCGTGGCCGCCGCCGCGATCTACACCGTCGGCGGCCGCCGACGGCCTGGACGATGAAGGAGCACGCGATGGCATCGGCGGACATGCCGCGGGAGCACGCGGCGATCCCGGTATGGAACGCCGAGACCTGGATGTATGAGGACTGGCCCATCGGCGAGAAGATCCGCTCGCTGCGCCGCACGATCGCCGAGGGCGAGTCGCATCTGTTCAACGCGCTCGTGACCGACATCCACCCGTATGTGCAAGACCAGATGTTCGCGGCGCGCGAGGGCGTGTTCGGACGTCGCCTGGTGGCGGGTTCCTTCGTGTTCTCGGCCGGGCTGGGGCTGGTCGCGACGAACTGCGTGAACGCCTTTTCCTACGGTTACGACCGCCTTCGCTTCATCAAGCCGGTGTTCATCGGCGACACCATCTACGCGATCCGCACGAACCTGGAAAAGCGCCCGAAATATCGCGACATGGGGCTGATCCGCGCCAGTTACGAAGTCTTCAAGGGCGAGGGCGAACTGGTGCTGTATTGCGAGCACCTGCAGACCGTGAAGTACCGCGACGCCGCCGCGTTCGCCGACCAGATCGAGAAGCCATGACGAACTCATCCGCCTGCGACCTGCTGGACGGCCTGGTCGTGCTGGACATGAGCCAGTTCCTCGCCGGCCCCTATGCGGCGTTGCGCCTCGGCGATCTCGGCGCGCGCGTGATAAAGATCGAGCGGCCGGATGGCGGTGACCTGTGCCGGCGGCTGTACCTGACCGACGTCAATATCGACGGCGACTCGACTCCGTTCCACTCGATCAACCGCAACAAGGAGAGTTTTGCCGCCGACATGAAGAACCCGGGCGATCTGGCCCGCCTGCGCAAGCTGATCGCGCGGGCCGACGTGATCGTGCAGAACTTCCGCCCCGGCGTGATCGAACGGCTGGGGCTCGATTACGCGGCGGTTCGCGGGATCAATCCGCGCATCGTCTATGCCAGCATTACCGGCTATGGGGCGGAGGGCCCGTGGGTGAAGCGGCCCGGCCAGGATCTGCTGGCGCAATCGCGATCCGGCGCGATGTGGCTGAATGGCGACGAGGGTCAGGGGCCGGTGCCGTTCGGTCTTGCCATCGCCGACATGCTGGCCGGCGCGACCGTGGTGCAGGGCGTGCTGGCGGCGCTGGTCCGCCGGGGCGTGACCGGGCGCGGCGCGCATATCGAGACCAGCCTGCTGGAAGCGCTGGTCGATTTGCAGTTCGAGGTGCTGACGACCTATCTCAACGACGGCCAGCGCCTGCCGAGGCGCGCCGAGTTCCGCAGCGCCCACGCCTATCTCGCGGCGCCGTACGGCGTGTATCGGACGCAGGACAGCTATCTGGCGCTGGCGATGATGCCGCTGGACAAGCTGAACGCGCTGCTGCGCATCGACGCCTTGCAGCCGTTCGCGGCCGATCCGGCAGACGCCTTTTCGCATCGCGACGAGATCAAGCGGCTGATCGCGGGCCGGCTCGCGGAGCACACGACCGGTCACTGGCTCGGTGTGCTGGAGCCGGCGGACGTGTGGTGCGCCAAAGTGCTGCAATGGCCCGAACTGCTGGAAAGCGACGGATTCCGGGCGCTCGACATGCTGCAGACGGTTATGCGCGACGGTGGGGTGCAGGTCCGCACGACCAGCGCGCCATTCAGGGTCGATGGCGTGCGGCCGAAATCTGCGGCCGCCGCGCCGCATATCGGCGCGCATACCGATGCCATAGCCGCCGAGTTCGGCCTGTGACGACGCTGCGCGGCATGACCTGGAGCCATCCGCGCGGCTACGATCCGCTGGTAGCCTGTTCGCGCGTTTGGCAAGAGCATACCGGAATCTGCATCGAATGGGACCAGCGTTCGCTGCAGTCCTTCGAGTCCTATCCGGTCGAGGAGCTTGCGCGCCGTTATGATCTGATCGTCATCGACCATCCGCATGTCGGCCAGATCTCGCGTGAGGATTGTCTGCTGCCGCTGGACCGGCCGGAGCGGGCCGACGCGCTCGCGACCCTGGCGCGCCAGTCGCTCGGCCCATCCGTCGAGAGCTATCGCTGGGCGGGCAGGCTCTGGGCGCTGCCGATCGACGCGGCGACGCAGATCCAGGCATGGCGGCCGGATCGCCTGGCCGCGCCGGCCCGCGACCTGGCCGGAGATGATGGACTTGGCGCGCGCCGGGCGCGTGCTGTGTCCGATGCGCCCGCCGCATTCCCTGATGGTGCTGTACACGCTGGCCGCCAATCTGGGCTGCCCGTGCGCGGCGGCCGGCAGCTCCGTGCTGGTCGATCCGGGCGTCGGGGTCGGCGTGTATGACCGCATTGCCGCCCTGATGTCTTGTCTGCATCGGTCCTGCTACGACATGGACCCGATCGCGACGTACGAGCGGATGGCGGCGGAGGACTCCGACGTCGATTGCGTGCCGCTGATTTACGGCTATGTCAGTTACGGGTTGGCCGGCTTCCGCCCGGCGCGGATCGCGTTCGCGGACATCCCGGCGGCGGGCGTGAATGGTCCCGGCGGGTCCGCGCTTGGCGGCACCGGCATCGCCGTCTCGCGCCGTTCCGCCGCGGCCGAGGCCGCGCTCGATTTCGCGTTCTGGGTCGCCAGCGCCGACGTGCAGCGCGGCCCGTATGTGGCGGCTGGCGGGCAGCCGGGCAATGCGGCGGCCTGGGACGATCCGGCCATCGACGCGCAGGCGGGCGGCTTCTACAGCGCCACGCGCGCGACGCTCGACGGCGCCTGGGTGCGCCCGCGCCATGACGGCTACATGGCGTTCCAGGATGCCGCGGCGCGACGCCTGAACATCGGGCTGCGACGCGGCGACGCCGGCGAGGCGGTGATCACCCAACTCAATCGAATGTATGCCAACAGCTTCTAGGGAGAAAACGAACATGCAAAACACGATCACGCGATCCGCGGCAGTGGCAGCCGTGCTGCTGGCAGGCGGCATGGGCACGTCCACAGTCGCCTAGCGGCAAACGAACAACTGCTCGACAGCCTGTCGCCGCGCCACGCGGCGGGACACGACCCATCAAAATCCACAGCCTCACCGATCGCACGAAACGATGTCTATGAACTGTACATTGCGGCTCGTAGCCTGCCGGGGTGAAGTAGTTGGCCGCCGGGGGCCGATGGAAGGAACCTCCACCGTGCGGAACTCGATGCGTTCATCGCGGGCATGAAGGCGCGGACGCGCTTGCCATCGGCGCGTGATGCCTGATGCGGGCACCTGCGTCTTGCGGCGCGGGAGAGCGACGATGCCGATCAGGTCGCCGGCGCCAAGCGCGCCCATCGGCTGGTCATGGCCGCCTTGCACCACAGCCACATCCTCCGGCAATCCGAACGCACGGGCAATCGCGGCGGGAATGCAGCCGAGCCACTCGCCGCTGGGACGGATCGTGGCCAGCCGATCTTCGCCGATCCCGGCATCCAGGGCATCCGGCCACCAGCAGCCGCGGCCTATGTCGGAGGCCATGGTCCGCGCGGCCATGGTCGGATCGATCGCGGGCTCCAGCCCCAGCCGCAGCAGCGCGAACTCGCCGAAACAGAGATACTTCCATGTCGCTTCGTGCAGCGCGGGATCGTGCCGCCGCCACCGCATCAGCTTTGGCAGAGATGGCAGGCTGCTAACCGGCTGCCGGTCGCTTCATGGATGCGGACGGCGCCGAGCCGCTCCTCCATATCCCGCGCCTCGGCGCGCGTGGCAATCGATTCCCGCGTCACCCGCGACCGCCGCACCGAGGAGAGCAGCACCATCTCCGCCAGCTCCGTCACGCGGCCGCGCGGATTGCTGGTCAGCACGATGCGCGTGCAGCCGCGCCGGCCCGCCGTCTCCAGCGTCTCCACGACGTTCCGCGTCTGCCCGGAATAGGTGATGGCGAAGAACACGCTGCCCGCCGGCGGGGCGCAGGCGAGTGCGGCGAGCACATGCGGATCGCAGTACGCGCTGGCGACGAGACCGAGGCGAACGAAACGCTGATAGGCGTCGGCCGCCGCCGGATAGGAGCTGCCGAATCCCATCACGTGGATGTGCCGCGCCTCCAGCAGTTGCTTCGTCGCCCGTTCCAGCGTCTCCGGATCGACGAGGCGCAAGGTATCCAGCAGCGCCTCGGAGTTGGATTCGGCGGTCCGCCGGGCGATGCGCGCGAACATCGCCGCGGGGGCGTCCTCGGCCTCCGGCTCCGCCGCGGCGAGCCGCCAGCCGCGCGCCAGCCCGCGGCTTTCCGCGAGCGCGAGGCGCAAGCCGCGGTAGCCGTCGAAGCCGAGGCGCGGCACAGGCGGAACACCGTCGTCTCACCAACGCCAGTCGCCGCGGCCAGGTCGGAGATCGACATGCCGGCCGCCTGCTCCTGGTGCTCGGTGATCCACTGGGCGGTGCGGCACACCGCGCTCTCGGCGGAGAGCGCGACGGTGACGAGGAGGCACGCTGATCGCCACCGCACCGCAGGAGCCGGTGAGCTGCCGCTCGTGGGTCCTATTCCGGTAGCCCTTGCTGCCGGCACCCCGCGCGTAGCGCTCGCGCCCCAGCGCCGCCGCCAACTCCTGCTCGACCACCTCCTCAATGAAGCCGGGAACCCGGCCTCGCAGCCCGGCATCGATCGGGTCGAACCAAGCCTCTCCCGCAAACAGCTCGGTCGCGGGCGGCGTCGTGCTATTCCTATCTATGGCGTGGTCTCCGCCGGCGCGCGAACGCCGGTCATGACTCGTTGAACAATTCGGAGACTACGCCACCCCGCTTCTCCACCACATCCGCGACGGCGCCCCGCCTGGCCGCGGGGCCAAAGTCAGATCGTCCCTGCGCCGTGACGGCCGTCGACATACCACTGTAACCAGGGAGCTGAGGAGATGAAGGTCAACGATCCCGACATACTGGCGACTGTCACAGCGGCCTGCGACCGCTACGAGGCGGCGTTGATGGCGAACGACTTGGAAGTTTTGGATGCGCTGTTCTGGGACTCTCCGCACACGCTACGCTACGGCGTCGGCGAGAACCTTTACGGTATGGAAGAGATCAGGGCATTCCGACAGAGTCGCACCGGCGGATCGCCGCCGCGCCGCGTCCTACGACGCGAGATCGTTAGCCTCGGCGAAGCGTTTGCGACCTGCAATCTGGAGTTCCGGCGTGAGAACAGCGCCCGCGTCGGACGGCAGACGCAGACCTGGCTACACACCGAGGACGGCTGGAAGATTGTGGCCGCCCACGTCTCGCTGATGGCGGAGACGAGTTGATCGGCCCTTTCCTCGCGTGGGACGCGCCATTATCGCCCAAGGTGAGGAGCGCTAGCGGGGCTAGTTGCGTCGCGACACGCTTGGCGGCAGTGTGTGCAAGGATGCGTCCGCGGTTCATGGTGCCGCAAGAAGAATGCAGGGCTCGGTGGGATGCGTTTGACGCGGCCGGCGGCCTATGGAGAGCGTGGCATGGTGGCAACGCCGCATGCCCTTGCCTCGGTTGCATCCCTCGACGTGCTACGCGACGGGGGCAACGCAGTAGATGCCGCGCTGGCCGCTGTTGCCGCGCTCGGGTCGGTGCTGCCGCATATGACTGGTATCGGGGGCGACGCGTTCTGGCTCATCCACGATGCCGCCTCGGGCACGCTCAGCGGGATCAACGGCAGCGGGACCGCTGGCCGCCGCGCCACCCCTGACGCCTATGCAGGGCAGGCGGAGATACCGCCGCGCGGACCCCGGGCGGCGATCACCGTGCCCGGCGCGGTAGATAGCTGGCGGCTTGCGCATGGCCGGTTCGGCCGGTTGCCGCTCGCTCGGGTGCTGGAACCCGCGATCCACTACGCGCGAACCGGCACACCCGTCAGCGCCAGCCTGTCCGCCTGGATCGCCGAGAGCGCCGCCGCCCTGGCCGCTGATCCCGGATCCTCGGCGCTGTTCTTGACGTACGGTGCAGCGCCGGCCGAAGGCGCGCGGCTGGCTCAGCCCGCCCTAGCGGACACGCTCTCGGCAATCGCGGCTTTGGGACCGCGGAGCTTCTATGACGTCGTCGGGCAGCAGGTCGGGGACTATCTGGGCACGCGCGGAGGACTCCTCGACGCGGCGGACTTCGCCGCCTACCAAGCCCGCTGGGTGGCGCCGATCTCGGTCCGCTATCGCGACTGCACTGCCTTTCAGCTCCCGCCGCCATCGCAGGGACTGGCCGGCTTGCTGATCCTCAATTTCCTGAATGGCCTCGATGTCGCGGGCTTTGGGGATGGTTCGCCTGAATATTTCCATGTGCTGATCCAAGCTATCAAATGGGCTTTCCGTCAGCGCGACACTTGGCTCACCGACCCCGATTTTCTCGCCATTCCGCTCGATGCGCTGCTCGACGCCAGAACCGCCGACCACGACCGCGCGCAGGCGCTCGCTGACGTGACGGGTCTCCGCGCGGCGCGCCCGACTGGGAACGATACGGTTTTTGTGGCGACCGCTGATGCGCAGGGCAATGCGGTCGGGGTCGTCCAGAGCCTCTATTTTGATTTCGGTGCCGCCGTGCTCGAGCCGGAATTGGGCGTACTGCTGCAGAATCGCGGTTCCTTCTTCTCGCTCGATCCCGCGCATCCGAACGTCCTCGCTCCCGGCAAGCAGTCCGCCTCGACCCTGATGGCGGGGATGCTGTTCCGCGACGGGCGACCCTTTCTTGTGCATGGCACGCAGGGGGGCGAAGTGCAGGCGCAGACCAATGCCTCGGTGGTGACGCGCGTGGTCGATTTCGGTCTCGACGTGCAGCGCGCTATCGAGGCGCCGCGCCTGCTTTATGGTCGCTCCTGGGGCGATGCCGCAAACCAGCTGCTGATCGAGACGGTCGCAGGCGAGGACACCGCCGCGGGCCTGGCCACGCTTGGCCACGCAACGACGGCGGCAGCCTGGCCGCACCCGCGCATGGGCACGGCGCAGGCTATCCGGCTGAAGGGGGCAGGACGCGCCTTCCACGAGGGGGGCGCCGATCCGCGCGGTGAGGGGCTGGCACTCGGCTACTGACGCAAGAGGGCGAGGGGAGAAGCAACCGATGGACCTGCTGGTCAAGAACGTCCGGGTCGCAGGCGGCGAAGAACCCACGAATATCGCGATCGATCGCGGGCGCATCACGGCGGTCGCGCGCGACATCACGGGCGAAGCGGGGACGGTGATCGACGCAGGGGGACGCGCCGCCATCCCGGGTTTGCTTGAGCCGCATCTGCATCTCGAGAAGGCGTTGCTGCACCGGCGCATGCCGCCGCGGACCGGCACGCTCGAGGAGGCGATCCGGATCACCGGCATCCTGAAAGGACGGCAGGAACGCGAGGACGTGCTCGCGCGGTCCCGAACCGTGCTCGACATGGCGGTGCGGGCAGGGACCACGGCGATCCGCGCGCATCCGGATGTCGATGTGATCCAGGGCCTCATCGGCGTCGAGACCGCGCTCACGCTGCGCGAGGAATATCGCGACCTGCTCGATCTGCAAATCGTGGCCTTTCCGCAGGAGGGCATCCTCAAATCCCCCGGCACGCGCGAATTGTTGGAGGAGGCGATGCGCCTCGGTGCCGACGTGGTCGGCGGCTGCCCCTACAACGAGCTGAGCCGCGCGGATACCGAGCGCCATATCGATTTCGTTTTCGACCTCGCCCAGAAGCACGGTGCGCCGGTCGATATGCACGCGGACTTCGCGGACGATGCCACGGATGCGCGCTTCGCGACCGCCGCCTTCATCGCGCAGCGGACGATCGACCGGGGCTATCACGGGCGTGTGGCGCTTGGCCATGTGACCAGCCTCGGCGCATTGGTGCCCGAGGAGGCAAAGCCGGTCATCGATCTGCTGCGCGAAGCGGACATCCACATCGTCACCCTGCCGGCGACCGATGTCTATCTCGGCGGCCGTCGTGACGTAGCCAACCAGCGGCGCGGCCTCACTCCGGTTCGCCGTTTGCGCGATGCAGGAGTCAACGTGACCTATGCGTCGAACAACATCCGCAACGCGTTCACCCCGTTCGGCAAGGCCGACCCGCTGCTGATCGGCAACTTCCTCGCTCATCTCGTGCAGTTCGGCACACCCGAGCATCAGGGCGATATCCTGCGCATGGGTACCTACGACGCGGCGCGTGCGATGGGGATCGATCGCGACTACGGGCTGGCGGTCGGCTGCAAAGCCGATCTCGTCATTCTCGACACCTATGAGGTGGCCGACGCGCTGCTCGACATCCCGCTCCGCTCCTGGGTCGTCAAGCGCGGGCGGATCAGCGTCGTGACCCAGCATTCATGCGAGATATACAGGCACTAGCCGGGAAAGGACCATATCATGCGAAAGCCTCCAGTGGAGATCGTCGCGTCTCTGCTTGCCGTCACAACTATCTTCATCTCGATGCCGCCCTGGAACCTGCCGCCCTGGGCCATCTTCATCGGCTGGGCAGGAACCTTCGCGGCGGGCGGTCCGAAGCCCGAGGTGATGCGCAAGATCTGGCCAGTGATGCCGGTCGGGTCGATTACTGCGTTCCTCATCGTGCTGGGCTTTGATTGGGCCTCGCACCACCTGGCGGGCAACGCCCTGCTACTCGCGCAATGCGTGATCCTGTTCTGCCTCAACGCCGGCCAGATGTTGCTGGCGCGCGTGCCCAGCCTCGGCCTGACGTTCATCCCCGGCATGTTCTTCGGGTTCGCTTCATTTTTCGCGACGTTCTACGGTGGGTTCGGGCCTTCGCCGCATAATCCTGTGGCGGCACTCGCCGCGGTGATCGTGATGAACGGTCTCGGCCCGGTCTATGCCTGGCTCACCGTCAAGCTCGGGGCGCATCATGAGGTGGGCCACGCGGGTCCTGATGCAGTGCAACCGTCAGACTCCGATGAGATGATCGGTGTGTCAGACGCCGAGCAGGCGCGCCGATCTGTACAGCTTCGTTAGCGACGGGGACCTCCTGGAAAGGCCTGAAAGCCGCAGCCGGCGCACTCAGCGCCTTGACCGGCGACGGCGCGTATGGACCGGGACGACCATTCCACGTCTGTCGGGGAGCGTCACCCCGAGCCGGCCATTGTCGGGTCGCCTCGCTCAAGTGCCGCACCAAGCGAGGCGGCTGAAACGGAACCCATACCGACGCCGCTACGTCAGCAAACAGGACTGTTGACTGCTGCGATGGCGTTGATCTTCAGCACAATGGAGGCATCGAAGGTGACTTGGTTGAGCTGGTCAAGGATGCCGCGCGCCCAGGTCTTCCGGCAATGATGCCCATCTTGGCGCGGTTTCCCGACGATTCCGGACCGCCCGATGCCGGCTGAGAACGGCAAACCCGCCGCCGAGTGCGGTCCGTGGAACCCCGGCATCCAGTCCGAGCTGCCGTCACGCCTCGTGCCGCTGTCGACGATCTTCCGGCCGGAGAATGTCTTCACCAGCGTTGCGCAAGCCGCCGAGCTCTGCGAACTGACCGGGCTGCCGCTGGAGGATCTCGCCATTTTCCGTCCCGAACGGCTAGTCGTGCATGAGCTGCTCATCCGCGTCACGGCCAACATCTCCGTGCCAGACCCCGAGGCGGCCCGGATCGACGAGCTCGGCATCAATTTCCGGCGGATCGCCAATACGATCCTCGCCGGATACATCCAGCCCTATCTGCCCGAGATCGCCACCCTCTATGCGTCGCTCAGGCAGCGGCTCTCAAGCGTGATCGACACGGAGCTGTCGGCGATGCTCCCGGCGTCGCCGTCGGGCCCGACGGTTTCGCGAACCGGAGGCCAGGGCCTGCTCGGCTTTCTCGGTCGCCTCGGGCGACGCAACGAGGTTCCGGCAAAGCGGGAGAGTTCGTGGGAAGAGAGTTCCTGGGAGAGCGAGGAGCGCAGGTTACGGGCATGGAGAGCCGAGAACGCCGCGAGTGACGACCCGGTGCGCGGCGCGGCCTGTGGGGCCCTGGCCAGGGTCGTCTCGGCGATCCGGGGCCTGCATGGTGGCCTGTGGGGCGACCGGCGGCTGCTCGGCTCGCTTGCCGCGGATCTCGCCTGCAACGAGCACTGCAGCCAGGCGATCGGCCGGCTCATCGAACCCTTCATGAACGAGGCCTGCGCGCAGGAAGGCTATCCCGTGCTCTGCCCGCAGGAGCGGCCCGTGATCATGAACGTCAAGGGAGCCTCAGCCTCCGGCAAGAGCACGATGCGTCCGCTACAGAGACAGCTTGCCGCCGAGCTCGATGTGCGCTGGAGCGACTTTGCCCTGATCAGCCCCGATATCTGGCGAAAATACCTGCTCGATTATGCCGCGCTCGGCGACGACTACAAATATGCCGGCGCGCTCACCGGCCGTGAGCTCACGATCGTCGATCAGAAGCTCGACCGCTACATGGCGCGCAAGGCCGCTGGCGGCGGCATCTCCCATCTCCTGATCGACCGCTTCCGCTTCGACAGCTTCGCGCCAGATTCCGATGAGGCGGGCAGCAACTTGCTGACGCGTTTCGGCCAATCGATCTACATGTTCTTCATGATCACGCCGCCGCACGAGACGGTCGTGCGCGCCTGGAAGCGCGGCCTGGATGTCGGCCGTTACAAGGCCGTCGACGACTTGCTCGCGCACAATATCGAAGCCTATACGGGCATGCCGGCCTTGTTCTTCACCTGGGCGCTGCACCCCGGCAAGTCCGTGCACTATGAGTTCCTCGACAACGACGTGCCGCCCGGCGAGCGGCCGCGAACCGTCGCCTTCGGCTGGTATGCCGAGCTGAACATCCTCGACGTCAAGGGTATGCTCGACGTCGACCGATACCGTAAGATCGATGTCGGCGCCACCACGCCCGAGCAGGTTTACCGCAACGACGCGACGATGGCGGCGGCCAACAACACCGAATTTCTGGCGCAGTGCGTCCGCAGGATTCCCATCGTGAACTTCGCCGATCGGGATACTGGCCGCGTCTATGCCCGCTTCGAATCTGGGCAGCTGGCCTCGACCGATCCCGCGATGCTGGAGCGGGCGTTCGGAGACGAGGAGACGCGCGCGGGACTGTTCGCCATTGCGCCCGGTGCCGGGCGCGGCAACCCTATCGCCGGCCCCCTCCGCATCTTGCGGCCCGGTCGGTTCCACACCATCGGCCGTTGGGGAAAAGGTGCCTTTCAGTGTCCGTCCGGGAGCACCTTGAGTCATCAGAATCCTCCGTGATTCCATGTGGGCGGTCCGATTCGCAGGAGACCGCCAGATGTGGACGAATGAGAACCGGGCTCGGTATGACCGCAGCGAGTGGCGCTACCCCAGCGGCCTGACCGATGACGAGTGGGCGGTGATCGGCCCGCTGATCCCACCCGCCAAGCGCGGCGGCAACAAGCGCACGGTGGCCGAGCGGGATATCGTCGACGGCCTGATGTACATCCTCAGCACCGGCTGCCGGTGGAGCGCATTGCCGAAGGATTTGCCGCCGCGCAGCACGGTGAACGAGTCCTTTCGGCGCTGCTGAGTTACATCCATCACGTGCTCTACGTACGGTGCCGGGAGTTGGCGGCGCTCAAACCAGCCCGACAGTCGCGATCATCGACAGCCAAAGCGTCAAGGGCGCCGGAAAAGCGACTGTCTTGTCTGTCAAGGGTCGTTTCGTTTTTTCATGATTTGCAGAGTTGCCATGTATAAGGCGCTTCAAACGTCGGTCCGGTCGCCGCTGATGGGTCGTCTGCCGCGCATCTGTCCGGAATCACGATTGACCGGGGCGACGCCGACAAGAGCGGCGATGCGGTGGCGATCGAGCTGGTCGAGTTCGGGCACACCGGCGGTCAGAGTGCGCGAGGTGACATCTCCGACGCCTGGCACCGATGTCAGGAGATCATCGGCGGCGCGCCAGATCGGCGAGCCTCTCACGGTGTCGTTGATCTCGCGATCCAACTCAGCAAGCCGGGCTTCAAGAAGTCTTCAACGTAGCCTTGATCGTGCGCTGGACGCGAGAATTGCGCGCCTCACGAAACCGATTGGCTTCCATGCCGATCATCTCCACCACCTGACGCCGACGGGCGATCAGTTCGGCAAGGGCCTGGCTGTCGGCATCGGCGATCGGACGTGGTTCGGGACGAATGCGTTCGGCGAACAGGCGATGATCTGAGCGTCGAGAGCATCGGTTTTGGCGAGCCGCCCGGTGGCACGGGCGAAGTCCCGGATCTGGCGTGGATTGACCACGGCGAGTGGCAGGCTGGCGCCAGCCAAAGCCGCGGCCACGGTGATTTCAAATCCGCCCGTGGCTTCGAGCACGATCAGAAGCTGCCTCGAAACGCTTTCGGTATGATCGCACGAGAGGCTGGGCAGCCGGGGTGAACCGTGATTCGCCAGGGCTGCGACACCTTTGGCGAGACCGCGATGTAGACCCCGACCACCCGCCAGCAGCCCACGGGTCCGACTTCGCCGGCCCGAGGACAGGCCCCGCCGTGCGGAACTGCGCTATGGAAGCGACCTGACTGATGCCGAGTGGAGGCGGAACTCGCGCACGTGGTATCGGGCTGGCACCATGGAACGACAATCCAGTTCAACGAATTTGGAGCGCCCTCTGGCCGACATTGAAGGAGCTCTGCTCGGCGTCGAATGCAGCTGCGTGCTACAGCAGTCGAGTGTCTGCGACAGCCCACTCTATCATGACTTGTGCCCCGGCCTCATGGATTTGCTCGCCGGCGCGATGAGGCCGTTTAACGGCGATCAGGTTGCCGCATTCTGCCTCCACAATGTATCGTATCGAGTCTCCCATGAAGACTGTTTGTCGGATGACAGCCCGAAGTGCATTGACTGCTGGGTCGCCAGATCCATCCGACCGAACAATTATCTTCTCTGGACGGATCATGCAGGTCGAGGCGCCAACTGGCGATCCCGCCGGCACGCGCAGCGCCTCCCTTCCGATCGAGACAGTGTGACCGCACCCCTGGCTGTTTTCTCCCGGAATAAGGGTGAAAAAGTTCGTTTCTCCGACAAACGATGCCACGAAGCGGTTAGCCGGCCGGTCGTACAGCCCACGCGGCGTGTCGATCTGTTCGATACGGCCGTTGTTCATCACCGCGACTCGATCCGACATGACCAACGCCTCCCGCTGATCGTGGGTGACATAGATGAAGGTGATGCCGAGGGTTGCGTGCAGGCGCTTGATCTCCAGTAGGAGGCCCTCTCGCAGTTGCTTGTCCAGCGCGCTCAGCGGCTCATCCATCAGCAGTACGGGAGGACTGAAGATGGTGGCACGCGCGATGGCGACGCGCTGTTGCTGGCCGCCCGAAAGCTGCTGGGGAAACCGCGCCTCCAGACCTTGCAACTGGACCATCTCCAGCGCCTCGCGCACACGCCGCGCGGTCTGCGCGCGCGGCGTCCGGCGCTGGCGGAGCGGGAACGCGATGTTGTCGGCCACGGTCATGTGCGGGAACAGCGCGTAGTTCTGGAACACCATGCCGATGTTGCGACGGTTGGGCGGCGTGAGCACGACCGATCTGCCGGCGACAAGGATTTCGCCGGCCGACGGCGTCTCGAACCCCGCGATCATCATCAGGGTGGTCGACTTTCCGGAGCCGGACGGGCCAAGCAGGGTGATGAACTCGCCGGGCTCGATGTCGAGGTCGAGCCCATGAACGGCGGTGAAACGGCCATAAGTCTTGACGACCCGCCGCAACACCACCGCCGCGCCGGCTCGCGCCGGCGCCTGATCGCCCTGCCCATCCGGTTGCATCCCGGCTCCGCCCCCATTGGACCGGCCGATGATGCGAGGCCCATGGTGGCTTGTCGAGGGGCCGCGCTCGCCCGACAGAGCCGGCACCCGCCCCGGAGCGACCGAGGAGGTTTGACGACGGCCGATGATGGACCATAAGGTTCGTATCGACCAGACATGCGGCCAGACACTCGGATTGCACATGCGCGCTCACCAGCCGGCGGCGATCCTGTCATGGAGCGGGCGAAACGGCTTCGCGCTGCTGGTTCTGCCGCTGCTGGTCTATCTGCTAGTGTTCTATACCTATCCCGTCTGCACGATGATGTTGCAAAGCGTGCATCAGGGAGGATGGAGCCTTGCCACGTTCGCGATGCTGTCCGTCGACGCGACGTTCTGGCGCGTCATGGAGATCACCGGCAACATCAGCCTGTTCACCACGCTGTTCTGCCTTCTGCTGGCCTATCCGCTGGCGCTGTTCATGGCCCGCCGCTCGGAGGTCACTGCCAACGTGCTAATCATCCTTGTGCTGATTCCGTTCTGGACCAGCATTCTGGTGCGCAGCTACGCGTGGATGGTGCTGCTCGGCCGCAACGGGATCATCAACAACCTGCTGCTGGACGGGGGACTGATCGTTCGCCCCTTGCGGCTGCTGAACACCAGGCTTGCCGTCTACGTGGCGATGACGCATGTGCTGCTGCCGTTCATGGTGCTGCCGATCTATGCCACGCTCAAGGGGCTGGACTGGCGCCTGATCCAGGCGGCGCAGGGGCTCGGTGCGCGCCCCATGGGCGTGTTTCGGCAGGTGCTGCTGCCGCTGTCGCTGCCCGGCATATCGGCCGGGTGCATCCTGGTCTTCACCCTGGCGATCGGCTTTTACATAACCCCGGCGCTGGTCGGCGGTCCGTCGGACCTGATGATCTCGATCCTCATCAGCGATGAGGTTGGGCTGCTGAAATGGCCACTTGCCGGCGCGATGTCGGTGGTGCTGCTCGCGGTCACGCTGGTGGTGTTCGGCATCTTCACGCGCGTCATGCGCGTCGAGAAGATTCTGTAGGCGCGGGGCGGATGCGCGCGCTGTTCCGAATTCCGTTCACAGCACTGGTGGTGCTCACCCTTTTCTATCTTGTGTTCCCCGTCGTGGTGGTGATCCCGCTGTCATTCTCGGCGGGAAAGTTCATGACCTTCCCGCCGCCGGGCCTCAGCCTGCAATGGTACCGAAACTTTTTCGGCCGGGCGGCGTGGATCGATTCCGCCTGGCTCAGCATCTGGGTCGGCCTGGTCGTCACGATGCTGTCGGTGCTGCTCGGGACGCCGGCGGCGATCGGGTTGGCGCGTGGCAGGTTTCCGGGACAGCGCCTGCTCAGCGCGTTCATCCTTTCGCCGATCATCGTGCCCGGAATCATCGTGGCGATCGGTGCATATTTCGCCTACTCGAAATACGGGCTGGTCGGCAATCCGATGGCCCTGGTGCTGGCCCATACCGCTCTCGCGGTGCCGTTCGTGGTGATTAACGTCACGGCGGCGCTGCAAGGCGTCGACCGCCGCCTCGAACACGCCGCTCTCAGTCTGGGCGCCACGCAGTGGGGGACATTCCGGCAGGTGACGCTGCCGCTGATCCGCTCCGGGATCTTCGCCGGCGCGGTGTTCGCGTTCATCACCTCGTTCGACGAGTTGCTCGTGGCCCTGTTCCTGTCCGGCAGCACGGCGGTGACGCTGCCGCGGCGCATGTGGGAGCAACTGCATTTCGACATAGACCCAACCATTGCGGCCGTATCCACCCTGCTGATCGTGGCGACGACCAGCCTGATGCTGGCGGCCGAGATGCTCCGCCGTCACGCCGCGCGGCGGCGGACCGCCGCGCTCACCATCGACAAATCCTGACAACAACCTTAAGAGGAGAGATAGTCGTGAACGAACTTGCAAGTCTGCTGCGCCGCATGGCGGCCGAACCGCCGCACGTCGCCGACTGGTCGCGGCGGCGGTTCATCCGCAATGCCGCGCGCTTCGGCCTGACCGCTGCGGCGGCTACGGCGATGACCCGCCAACTGGCGTTCACGCCGGCCTTCGCGGCGACCCCGGCCGATCTGCCAAAGGTCACCTCCATACCCGACGCGCTGAAAGGCAGTGGGCAGGTCCGCGTCTGCTCCTATGGCGGCGCGCTGCAGGACGCGCAGCGTGCGGCTTATTTCAAGCCGTTCGAGGAGCTCTCCGGCATCAAGGTGATCGAGTCGGAGGGACCGGATCCCGCTAAGGTGAAGGCGATGGTGGACACCAAGAATCCGGAATACGACGTGACGGAGCTGGACGGCGGCGACGTCATCAATCTGATGCGGAAGGGCGACTACTTCGAACCGATCGAATACTCGCTGTTCGACGCCGCGAACATCGACCAGGTGTTCCGCCAGAAGTTCTACTGCGACATGCTGCCGTATGCACAGATTTACGCCTATCGCAAGGATGCCTTCAAAGGACGGATGCCGCAAACGAACAAGGATCTGTTCGACACGGCGACTTTCCCGGGACCGCGGTCACTGCAATCCGGCGCCAGCGGATCGAACGCGGATCTGGAGATCGCGTCGATGGCGGCCGGCGCGTCGCGCGACAAGGTCTATCCGATCGACCTCGACCGCGCGTTCGGCGTGCTGACGAAGATCAAGCCGGACGTGGACAAGTGGTGGGATGCGGGCGCGATGCCGGCGCAACTGCTGAACGACAACGACGTGGTGCTCGCCACCGCCTGGAACGGGCGCATCGCCGCGATCCAGGCAGCCGGGGCGCCGGTGGAAATCGTGTGGCAGGACCAGTTGCTGCGCAACGATTGCTGGGCGGTGGTGAAGGGTGCTGCGAACCGGGACAACGCGCAAAAGTTCACCGCCTTCATCACGATGGCGGTGCCCCAGGCGCGGCTGTCGATGCTGATCCCGTACGGATCGGTCAACAACGGGTCGGTCAAATACATCCCGCCGGCGCGGCTGGCAACCTTGCCGACGGCGCCCGACATCAAGGCGAAGCTCGTCAACTTTGATACGCAATGGTGGGCGGACCACATCGATGCCGTGGTGAACCGCTGGAACAGCTTCCTGCTCGGCTGACCTGCCTTGCTCGCTGCGCGCGTGGCTCTGCCGAACAGTCTCTATGCCGAGACGGCGCGGCCCGCCACTGACACACCGCCACTTGAGGGTGATCGGCGCGTGTCCGTGGCCGTGGTCGGCGGCGGGCTTACGGGGCTTTCGGCGGCTCTGCATTTGGCCTCGCGCGGCGTCGACGTCGCGGTGCTGGAGGCTAGCGAGCCGGGCTGGGGCGCATCCGGCCGCAACGGGGGGCAGGTCAACCCGGGACTGAAGCATGATCCGGACCAGGTGCTGCGCGATTTCGGACAGGATCTCGGTGCGCGCATGGTGCGCCTGTCCGGCGACGCCCCGGACGGCGTGTTCCGGCTGATCGAGCGTCACCAGATCGCCTGCGAAGCGCACCAGGGCGGGACGATCCGGGCCGCGTACCAGTCGAAGCCGGAAGCTGGCCTGCGCGCCACCGCTTCGCAGTGGCAAGCGCGGGGCGCGCCGGTCGAGTTGATGGACCGCGTCCGGGCGCGTGAAGCGACGGGCAGCGACCGCTATCGCGCGGCTATGCTCGACCGTCGCGGGGGCTCGCTCAATCCGCTGGGCTATGCGCGGGGTCTGGCGGACGCCGCGATTGCCGGGGGGGCCGCGGTCCACGGCGGCACGCCGGTGCAGCGCGTGCAACGCAACGGCGCAGGCTGGCGAGTACAAACGCCGGGCGGCACGCTGCGCGCCGGGACACTGATCCTGGCCACCAACGGCTACACCGGCGACGTCTGGCCAAAGCTGCGGCGCAGCATCGTTCCGGTGTTCAGCGCCATCATCGCCACCCAGCCGCTACCGGACGAGATTGCCGGCACGATCATGCCGACGCGGGCGGTGCTGTACGAGGTCGCGGAGATCACCGTCTATTATCGACTGGACCGAGCGAACCGTCTGCTGATGGGTGGTCGCGGCCGCCAGCGGGATCTGACCGACCGCCGCGCATACCAGCATCTGGTGCGCTACGCGATCCGTTTGTGGCCATCGCTTGCCGGGGTGCGCTGGACGCATTGGTGGAATGGCCAGCTCGCCCTCACGGCCGACCATTACCCGCATCTGCACGCGCCGGCGCCAGGCGTGTGGGCGGCGCTTGGCTATAACGGGAGGGGCGTGGCGATGGCCACCGCGATCGGCGGCCAGTTGTCCGAGGCCGTTCTCGGCGCGAGGGCAGATGCGCTCGACATGCCCGTGACCGACATTCGCGAAATCCCGTTCCACGCACTTTGGCGCAGCGGCGTCGCGGCGGGCATGGTGTATGGCCGCATCCGCGATTTCCTCGGTCTTTAGACCGCGAATGTCCGCCGCCGCCGATCAGGCGCGCGGAAAGGTTGGCGGCGCGATAGCGTCCGCATCGCGCCCGGCCCAGTCGAGGTTAGGCATTCTCTCCAGCGCCCGTGCCTGCGCCTCCTCCAGCGCCGCCGCGGCTGCCTTATAGTCGATGGTCAGCACCTGGCCGTCGCGCACGACCTGCCTGCCGTCGACGAAAACGTGTTTCACCGCCCGCTCGGACGCCGAGTAGATCAACGACTGCATCGGATCGTGGCAGGGCTGCATGGCCGGATGGGTGCAATCCACCAGCACCAAATCCGCTCGGCATCCCGGCGCTAGCCGGCCGATGTCCGAGCGGCCCAAGGCCGTGGCGCCTCCGACCGTCGCGGCCGTGAACAGCGCGCCGGCCGAGGCGCCGCGCGGGCTGCCGGCGGCCACGCGGGCGATGTAGCTCGCCAGCCGCAGCTCATCGAGCATGTTGTGCGGATAGACATCAGTGCCGATGCCGATGTTTACCCCCGCCCGACGGTAGCGCCCGAAATCGTGCAGGGCGATGCCGCGCCGGGCGAATACGGTGGGACAATGCGCCACGGTGGTCCCGCTCGCCGCCAGCCGCGCAAGATCGTTGGTGGGCGCCCAGTGCGTCCAAGGGTGGTGATCGAGAAAGATCCCATGGCCGACGATGCCGCGCGGCCCCAGCACGCCGAGATGGTCCAGCCACTCAATCGGCGTCCTGCCATGCCTGCGTGTGATTTCGTGGAACTCAGCGAGCGACTGCGCGGCGTGGATCTGGAATGGAATGCGCCGGCGCTCCGACTCCGCGTACGAGTCGCGCAGCAGGCTCTCCGTGCAGGTGTCGATCTGGGCGGGCGTCACCATGCCGGACAACCGGCCGCTCGGATGCTGCTCGGCGAGGTCGATTTCCCGCAAGGCTGCTTCAAACGCTCGGTAGCCGGCCGGCTCGTCCCAATCGTATTCCACGCGGTGGCCGTTGCGCGTCAGCCATCGTCCGGAGCGGAACATCGGCGCTATGCACACCCGCATACCGGAGGTGGCAAGCAGATCGAGCCAGCCGTCGCTGGGGACAGACAGATCCACCAGCGTGGTGACGCCTGACAGCAGCAACTCCGACAATGCCACGCCATAGCAGGCTTTGGTTCCCTCGGCGTCCGGACCTAAAATCGGCAGATACTCGTACAGGGAGGTATTGTAGAGGCAGGGGCTGCCGACCTCGTCCCACATTCCCTTGTTCAAGGGTTCGCTGAAGGGATGGCTGTGGATGTCTACAAGTCCGGGCATCACTAGCAGTTGGCTGCCGTCCATCGTGCGGGCCGAGGCGCCCGCGTAACCAAGCCCGACGTGCAAGATCGCGTGATCGTCGAAAGCGACATCTACTCCCTCGCTGTAGACGTGGCGCTGCTCCGCTTCGTCCCACGCGACCGCATAACGTACGTTGCGGATCAGCGTGATTTCGCTCATGGCCTGCTCGCCTAAAAGGACACGAGTGGAGCAGGAGCCGCCACCTCGCTGGCGGTGCGGCTTTTGATGTAGCCGTCGGCGATCTCGATCATGCGCGCGCGGCCGAATGCACCTTTATGTCCGCCATGCACGGTTTGCACCGGCAGTGCGCGAAAATCCGGTGCATGGTGCGCAGATAAGCGTCGATGTCGGCGTCGTCGGTGGTATCGATCAGGATGCCGTCGTAGATCGCGTCGCCGGCAATCAAGGCTCCCGATGCTGGTTCCCACAGCGCGATGCTGCCCGGTGAATGTCCCGGCAGGTGCAGCACCTCGAACCGGCGGCCGCCGAGGTCGATCACGTCGCCTTCGCCGACCAGCCGGGTAGGCTCCGCGCCAGCGAATCGGTGCTGGGTCAAATCATAGTCCGGCGCCGGAATAGCATCAATCATCAACCCGCTCGTGTCAAAGCCCGCCGCGCGATATTGCTCTCGCCTTGCCTCCGGTAGGCTCGCATAGGCAAGGCCGACCGGGCCAAGTGGCGCACGCATCCGGTCCAGCTCGGCTGGATGCAGCAGGATCTCGGCATCCGCGAACTCGGGGTGGCCGCCGATATGGTCTAGGTGGCTGTGCGTCGTGAACAGCGTGACAGGCTGGTCGGTCAAGGCCACTACGACCTCGCGTAGGCTCCCTACCCCCATGCCGGTGTCCACCAGCAGCGCGCGATCTCGACCCTGAATCAGGAACACATTGGCGCGCCACAGCCTTGCGACGTGGGGCTCGGTGATCATGGTGATCCCGTCGGCTACTATCTCGAGGCTAAACCACGGTGTGGCGACGGGGAGTGCGCGGGTCTGGAACATGGCACAAGTGTGCGGATGCTTGACGTGGGTGTCGAGGGCCCCGTACCGGATCATGACAAAAGATTGAAGTGATTGAGGTTCAGACGGGCGCAAAAGCCCGCCGCACTTCCCATCGCTATCGAGCGCCTATCCAGCCTGCTGGTGGACGTGCTGCTTGTAACTCCTCCAGTCATCGGTGCGCTCCTCGGCTAAGGTTGCGCATCGGTTGCTGGGAGAGGGTCGCCGTGGTGCGCTCGAGGCGGTATCCTCGTGCATGAGATTGGCGCCCTCGACCGGCGTTCAGACGACCGGCGTTCAGAGCTCGAACGGTATCCTGAGGCCAGGCTTTGCCAGCTTGCGTCCTCGCTTGGACAAGCATGAGCATGTTCGCCGGCTCCGAGGCTCCTGGCCGCTCACAACCCAAGGAGACAGCCTGTTCGCCGGCATCGACGTCGCTTCCGAACGCCACACCCTCGCCCGCCTCGATGATACCGGCACGCCGATCGGCAAGCCCGTGGCGATCAGCGAAGACCGCACCGGCTACGACGATTTGCTGAAAGCCCTTGGCCCTGCGCCCGTCCGCATCGTGATGGAAGCGACCGGCCACTACTGGAAAAACCTGTTCGCCGTGCTGACCGCCGCCGGGCACCACCGCGCACGCCTTCGCCCGCGCCACCCCGCGTCGTCTGGCCAAGCTGCGCTACGACGGCCGCCACCTGGTCGGCACTGAGCTTGCCGAGCAGCTGGTCGAGGCCGCCAAACGCTCCATCGGCCAGCATCATGGCCCCGCCTACACGCTGCAGGCCCGCCACATCTGCCAGGACCTCGACCTCTGGCGCCGTCGTCTCGCCGACATCGAGCGCGACATCGAGAACCTGCTCGACACCCACGAGGTCGAAAATTGCTGACCACGATCGAGAGGGTCGGACCGCAATCCGCCGCACGCGTCATCGCCGCGGTGGGCGATCCCGCCCGCTTCCGCAGCGCCGCAGCCTTCGCCGCTTATGTCGGCGTCGTCCCCCGTCTCAAGCAGTCCGGCAAGCGAACCGGCATGCGCGCCGGCATCGGTCCGCTCGGGAACGCTCGGTTGCGGATGGCCCTGTGGATGCCCGTGCTCGGCGCGGTGCGCCGCAATCCTTGGCTGCGCGCCTTCTATGAACGTCTGCGTGCCGCCGGAAAGCCACCCAAACTCGCCCTCGTCGCCGCCATGCGCAAGCTCCTGCACGCCGTCTACAGCGTCGCCAAAAACCGCACCCCCTTCGCGATCCGGACAGAGCAGGCGCGGACGGCGTAGTCCCCACAAAACCCAGCCGACCGCGCCCGCGGGCCGCAAAAAAACCGCTTGCTCAGCGTGACGGTATCTCATGCCGCCACCACCGCCTGCACGCCCAGCGTCGGCGCGAGCCCGGCCAGGATCTCGTAGGATCGCAGTCGCGCGCCCTGATCGAAGATCGCCGCCGCGACCATCAGCTCGTCCGCCCCTGTTTCAGCCAGGAGCCGCTGGAGGCCGCCCCGCATCGTCTCCGCCGAGCCCACGAACGAGCACGCCAGCATCCGGCTCGCCTGCGCTTTCTCGTGCGGCGCCCAATACTGCTCCATGTCGTCGATCGGCGGTGGCAGCTTGCCACGCGTGCCGCGCAGCATGTTGGTGAAGCTCTGCTGCGCGGAGGTGAACAGAAACCGCGCCAGCGCATCAGTCTCCGCCGCAATCACGTTGCACCCCACCATCGCATAGGGCCGGGCCAACTGCGCTGAAGGCCGGAACCCGGCGCGATACGCCTGCAGCGCCGGCAGCAGCGTGTCCGGCGCGAAATGCGAGGCGAATGCGTACGGCAACCCGAGCGCCGCCGCGAGCTGCGCCCCGAACAGGCTCGAACCGAGGATCCACAGCGGCACGTCCGTCCCCGCTCCCGGCACCGCCCGGAGGCGCTGCCCCTCCTGCACCGGCCCCAGCAGCTCGCGCAGCTCGAGCACGTCCTGCGGGAACCGGTCGGACGCTGCGGGGTCGCGCCGGAGCGCCATCCAGGTCCGCTGGTCCGTCCCCGGCGCCCGCCCCAGCCCCAGGTCGATCCGCCCTGGATACAGCTCAGCCAGCGTGCCGAACTGCTCGGCGATCACCAGCGGCGAATGGTTCGGCAGCATGATCCCGCCCGCACCGACACGGATCGCGCTCGTACCCTCCGCGACATAGCCGATCGACACCGCCGTCGCTGCACTCGCGATCCCGGTCATGTTGTGGTGCTCTGCGAGCCAGAACCGTCGGTAGCCCCACCTCTCCGCATGCTGCGCCAGTTCGCGCGAGCGGCGCAGTGCGTCGCCGGGCGTGGCCCCCAGCGGGATCGGGGCCAAGTCGAGGATCGAGATCGCCGGCATCGGGACACCTCCTGCTGCCGGCAATGTCGGGGTCGGCGGCCCGCGGCGCAACCTCCGCTCCGGGAAAGCGCGGCCTGGGAATATCGCTTACCTTCGCGGTGTCGAGCCGCATGTTCGTCACGTCGCTGTCGCTTCGTCGGCTGCGACGTCCGATCACCTCGCTTCGCGCAGGCACGCAGCCGGCCGTCGTGAAAACCAAGCCACCGACGTATCGATGCCAGCCTAGCGCTCATTCCCGGTCAGCACGGTGGCGACCCGCTGCTCGAAAACCCCCACCGGCGCCCGCACGTCGAGGTCGAGCGAGCCATCGCTCCGCTCGGCGACCATCGGACCCTGCACCTCGTCGTGTTCGTCGGAGATGTCGCTGACGATCGTTTTCGACCAGGTCCTCGATGGCGACGAGGTCGTCGGCGGGCCCTCGACGTGTCCTGGCAGGACGCCACGGCTGCGGCAAGACGAGACGGCACCTGTAACTCGGTCTGGTCCTACCGTAACGCAGTCGCAATTGCACAAGATAGGCGCCTAATCTCTACGACGCCTCCCGCGCTCAACCCACCCGCGACAAGAACGCCCGCAGCCGCTCGCTGTCCGGATTGCGCAGTACGCTCTCCGGATCACCTGCCTGCACGACACGGCCGCCGTCCATGAAAGGCAACCCGGTCGCTAACCTCCCGCGCGAACGCCATCTCGTGTGTCACTACCAGCATGGTCATGCCGTCTTCCGCGAGCCGCCGCACCACTGCGAGAACCTCGCCTACCAGCTCGGGGTCCAGGGCCGAGGTGATCTCGTCCAGCAGCAAGACTTTCGGGTCCATCGCAACAGCGCGCGCAATGCCTACGCGCTGCTGCTGACCGCCGGAAAGTTGCAACGGCAAATGCTTGGCACGATCCGCCAGACCCACGCGCTGTAGCCAATCCATAGCTTTGTCACGCGCTGCAGCCCTGCTCATGCGATGGACCTTGCGCAATC
This sequence comes from uncultured Pseudomonadota bacterium, assembly GCA_963758455.1. Taxonomy (GTDB): domain Bacteria; phylum Pseudomonadota; class Alphaproteobacteria; order Acetobacterales; family Acetobacteraceae; genus CAVRQM01. The sequence goes on from CAVWVK010000002.1 coordinate 1,357,155, forward strand.
AGAGCATGACATTCTCGACCGCTGTCAAATGCGGAAATAAGTAGAAAAGCTGGAACACCATGCCGGTGGCCGCACGGATGCAGGCAAGCTCGCGATCGCGACGCGGCCGTCGGTGCGCGTCGCCCTCGCGAAATCCGACCTCCACCCCATCGATCTGGATCGATCAAGTATCATATGTCTCCAGCGCGTTGACGCAGCGCAGCAGCGTCGTCTTGCCGCTCCCGGACGGGCCGATGATCGTTACGACCCCGCCAGTGTCAACTCTCAAGTCTACACTGGCCCGCACGCGCGTAGCACCAAAGGACTTGCCCACGGCGGAGATGCGGACGAGCGGCTCGGTCATGCATCAATCCCGCACATATGCAAGTTGCGCCTCCAGCCGCCGGCTGGCCGACGACAGTCCGTAATTGACCGCCAAGTAGATGATCGCTCCAAGGATATACAGCGGCATCGGTTCATAGGTGCGTCCGATTACCTGCTGGATTGCCAGCATCAGATCGACGACGCCGAGCAGCGACACCAGCGCGCTACCCTTCACCGTATCCGTAACGCTGTCGATCCAGGGCGGCAGGAAGCGACGTATCGCCTGCGGGAATATCACCGAGACCAGGCATTGCGGGAAAGTTAGGCCGATCGCTCGAGCAGCCTCCATCTGCCCATGATGCACCGACATGACTGCGCCACGCGTGATCTCGGCGACCTGGCAGGCGGAAAAAAGACTGAGCGCCGCGACAGCCGCGGTAAAGCTGCCGAACTGCAGCCCTGCCGCGGGAACAACATAATAGACAAAGAATATCAGGACCAGAACAGGAATGCCGCGTACAACATCGACTACCACGCGGATCGGCAGCCTTAGCGGCAGCGCGCCATACATCAGCGCGACGCCGAGCAGCACGCCGCCGGTCACTGAGATTGCTACCGACAGGGCAGAGACCTCCAGCGTCACCAACAAGCCCCGCCACAATGACGGCGCGGCTTGCATCAGGACATGCAGCGTGTTCACCGTATCGCGAACGCGCGTTCGAACTGGCGGAGGATTAACAGGATAACGTAGCCGGTGACGACGTACATCGGTGTCACCACCGCATACACCTCGATCACGCGGAAGATGTTGTTGTTGATCCACTGTGCGCCATAGGTCAGCTCCGGCACAGCCAGCACGGACGCGACGGACGTATCCTTGAACAAGGAAACGAAGGTGTTCGACAACGATGGCAGCACAATGCGAGACATAATCGGCAGCCGCACGTAGGCTAGACGCTGCCACGCTGTCATGCCGATTGCCTTGCCGGCGTCCAGCAATCCGAGGCCGACCGCGAGCAGGCCGGCGCGAAAGACCTCCACCAGATAGGCGGCATAGTACAGAGATAGCGTGATGATGAAGCTGGTCGACGCGCTATATTGCAGGTTGACGACGCTGGGGACGCCGTAAAACACCAGATAGACGAGTAGCAACAGGGAGCATTTCAGGTGAGGCAACAGGTCAACGCTCGGGAGCATTCCAGGTGAGGCAATGCGCCGTCGAAGTCGCCGCCGCGAGCAGCCGCGCTGACCACACTTGGCCGCGCCTCAGCGATCCCCTCGGGCGCGACGCCAACCGATCGGAGCTCGCCGAGGCTGCCGTATTCAAGGCCAGGCTGACCACCGCGCTGCTCGAGATCGAGCATATGAAGATGCAGTTCGCGGCGTTGCGGCGTCAGCGCTACGGGCAGTCCTCCGAGAAGCTGGACCGCGAGATCGCGCAGCTCGAGATGCGGCTGGAGGATCTCGAGGAAAACCTGGGCGAGCAGATCGCGGCGAACCCCGAGCTGCCCGAGCCGGAGACGAACCCAGAGCCCAAGCCGCATCGCAAGCCCACTGGGCGCAAGCCATTGCCGGCTCACCTGCCTCGCGGGGTGGTGGTGCATGAGCCGGAGATCGCCTGCAGCTGCGGCAGCTGCGATCCCGCACGCCTGGCCAAGCTCGGCGAGACCACGACGGAAGTGCTGGAGAAGAACCCGGCGAAGCTCAAGGTGATCCGGCACGTCCGGCCCAGATATGCCTGCCGCCTGTGCGAGAAGATCTTCCAGGCGCCGGCGCCGGAACTGCCGGTCGAGAAAGGTCGGCCAGGGCTGCTGGCCCACATCGCCGTCTCGAAATACTGTGACGGCATTCCGCTCTACCGCCAATCGGTCATCCTCGGCCGTGAGGGCGTCGAGATCGACCGCGCCACGATGGCCGAGTGGATGGGCCATGTCGCTTGGTGGATCCATCCGTTGCCCGTGCTGATCGGCAGCACGGTCATGGCGCAGTCGGTGATCTGGACGGATGACACGCCGATCCGCACGCTGGCGCCGGGGACGGGCAAGACCCGCCAGTCGCGGTTCTGGTGTTACGCGGTCGACCCGCGCCCCTACGATGGGCCTGGCCATCCGGCGGTGTTCTACCGCTACAGCGCCGACCGGAAGGGCGAGCGGCCGCGCGGCCATCTCGAAGGGTTCAGCGGCTACTTGCATGCCGACGCCTTCGCCGGTTATGAGGCGCTCTACCACGCCGATGGTCAGAAGCCCGCGAGGATCGCCCATGTCGCCTGCATGGCGCATGCCCGGCGGAAATTCTTCGACGTGTTCGAGGCCACGAGGTCGCCGATCGCCGAGGGTTTGGCCGCGAAGCGGACGAACGGGCGGCGCATCCAGGATCTCTACGCAATCGAAGCCGACATCAACAGCAGACCCGTCGATCAGCGCCGGACGGCACGGCAGGCGCGGAGCAAGCCGTTGCTCGATGCGTTCCACGCTTGGGCCATGGCACAACGACGACGGCTCTCTGGAAAGGCGCCGCTCGGCAAGGCCTTCCAATACTCGCTGAGCCGATGGGATGCGCTGACCCGCTATATCGAGGACGGTCTCGAGCATCGACAACAATTTGGCGGAGCGGCTGCTGCGCGGAATTGCTGTCTCTCGCAAGAATTTTCTGTTCCTGGGTTCCGACCGTGGTGGCGACAGGGCCGCCGCCATCTACACCATCGTTGAATCCGCCAAGCTGAATGACTTCAATCCGGCCTATCTCACCGCGGTGCTCGATCGCTTGGCGCGCGGTCATTCCAACCACCGGCTCGACGAACTCCTGCCCTGGAACTTCCAGCCCGTGTTGGCCGTCGCCGCCTGATCGCGCCGCCTATCCGGCGGACTTTGCGAACAGCTCCCTGAACAACCGCTCGCTCTCCGCGAGGCCCTCGTCGGTCAGCACGACGGACTTCGCCTTGCCGACCGGATCACAGATCATCCCCTTGCGATACAGACGATCCAGAGCGTCCCAGTCGTGACCCTTCCAGGCTCTGAACCGATCGTGCAGCGTCAGATGAAGCAGCGCCAGCACGGCCTCGTCGATCTTGTCGTTGTCCATCTCCACCACTGCATCTCCCCGGCAGATCGAGGATCGTCATGCCCACCTGGCCGGCGCGTCAACCAGGTCGATCGGCAGACGCTTACGCCCCTCGAAGGCGCGAAGCCCAAGCTCCTGCTTGAGCTGTTGGTGCGCCTGCTCGCAGTCGCGGCGAGGCGCTGCAGCGACGCGCCCGGCGGCAGATTGCTCAGGTAGTATTTGCGTTCGCCGCTGCTGCGCCATTCGCCGACCAACCAGACCTCTTCGCCGGGGAGGTGGCCGTGTCGCGGGCTGCGCGGTCCGTCAGCGACCCGCACGCGCACGACAGCGAACCGGGCGGCGAGCGCGCCTTTGCTGCCCTTCCGCCAAGTGATGCGCCGCCAACGGCAGCCAGCCAGCACGTCCGCGGCAGCGCGCGCCTCTTCGCTGGGCACGGCATGCTGGCGTGGCCTTCCTCTGTTCGCACGCGGGAACAGCAGTCCGACATCGGTGGTGAACACGTTTTGCGTGCGTGCAACCACGACCGACCAGGCCAGGCCGCGTGCGCTCAGGCCCTGGCGGAACGGCGCGCTGAGACCATAGCCCGCATCGGCCAGGACGCAGCCAAAGCGGATGCAGGCGGCACGCACGCGGTCGATTCCGTCGAGCGCGATCTCGGGCTTGGTCTGCGCCGTGCGAGCCGTCTCCGGCACTCCCGCCGCGGCGCAACGCGCCGGGTCGTCGGTCCAGGACTTCGGCAGGAACAGGCGCAGGCCGATTGGCACCGGCACTTCGCCGCGCGCGAGCGTCAGCGACACAGGCGATTGGCAGTTCGCCTGTTTGCCGAGTTCGCCACAGTATTGCGGGGCCACGCCGGCCGAGCGCGTGCCCTTCTTGGGCAGCGCCGTGTTGTCGACCACCAGCACCGCATCGTCACCGCCCACAACGGCATCAGCTTGCTCGGCCAGCACGCGCCACAGCGGCGCGTCGTTCCAGGCCGGGCTGCTGATGAAGCGGTGCAGTTGATCGTGCCCGCGAAGGCCGAGCCGTGTGGCGATGGGCTGTACGCTCTTTGGCCCATCCGGCCCCAGAAGGCCGCGCAGATAGACCGGTCCCCATCGCCGCCGCGTGCTGCGGGCCATCGCGTCCAGGAACGGCGTCAACCAGCCGTCGAGGTCGTCTCCAAACACCGCAGATCGGGACACAGCGCACGCTCCGCCGAATCCCAGCCTGATACAGAACCGCTCCGTGATCGTGCAAGTGCCAAAGTAGTGCTAGTCCGGGTGGGTGCTTAGGAAACCGCAACGAAAGATGGATTCACACAAGGCGTATCACTCTGTCAAACGACCGTTTACTAGAGTGATATGCCGCAGGGGCCGAATCGTCCCGCCGCGCACCGGCGTCGCCTCTCGTTCGCCCCGGTCCCGCTTCTGCCCGCGTCACGACTGGCTGCCCCTCTACGCTGGTAGGCATCGTCGCGGACGCGATGCGGACGGCAAACCGGACAAATCGCGCGCTACCTACACAGGGCAGCAGCCTGCTTGACATTCCGCCGCCAACATGTTCTTGTTATGTTCGTGCCCTGCACCGCCCCCTCGGCCGCCACCGGCCTGTCGGACCGCTTCACCCTCATCATCGACGGACTGTGCCGGGCGGTCGCGCTGCGGGCGGCGCGGGACCGGGCGGTGGCCGCACTGCTGGTCCTGGTCTGGACCCGGCTGCGCCGCATGGCGGCCCGCTTCGCCGCCCTCGCGGCAAGGGCGGCCAGCGGCGCCCTCCCGCCCCCGCGGCGCCGTCCCACCGCGCCGCCCAGGCCGATGCGGCCCAGGCAGCGAACGCCGGAAGGGTTCGCCTGGCTGGTCCGCCTGGTGCAGGAAGCGGCCTGCTTCGGCAGCCAACTGCAGCACCTGCTGGCCGAGCCGGAGATGGCGGCCCTGATCGCGGCAAGCCCCCAGGCGGGGCGCATCCTGCGGCCGCTCTGCCGGATGCTGGCGGTGCGGCCCGATCCCGCGCTGCCGCCGCCTCCTGCGAAGCAGGCGTCACCCACCGGCTCCGCGGCGCCGGGCGAAGCGCCAGTCCCCGCCGTCGTTCCGGGCGGCGCCCCGCCGCGCCGCCCCGCCTCCCACCCCGCCGGGCCGGCCTCCCGCCCGGCCCGGCGTCGCGCCGGTGGCGCAAGGCCGTCTCCGGGATTCCGCCGCCGGCGCCCGCCTGAGCCGTCGTCGCCCGCGCTTGCGCGCCGCCGGCCCGGCCCCTATACCCCGCCCTTCGTCTGCGCGCCGGGCCTGTATGGGCATGCCCGGCCGCGACGCATGAGCCATAGGAGCCCCGAAATGCCCAAGCTGAAGACCAAATCCTCGGTCAAGAAACGCTTCAAGATCACCGCCACCGGCAAGGTCCTCGCCGGGCCGGGGATGAAGCGCCACGGCCTCATCAACCGGCCGCAGAAGATGAAGCGGCAGAACCGCGGCAGCCAGACGCTGACCCATGCGGACGGGCTGACCGTCAAGCAATGGGCGCCGTACGGTCTCGGTTGATACGGTCCGGGTTGAGCAGGGGATAGCACGTCATGGCACGCGTAAAACGGGGCGTCACCACGCACGCCCGCCACAAGAAGGTCCTCGACGCCAGCAAGGGGTTCGTCGGCCGCAGCTCGACCAACTACCGCATCGCGCTGGAGCGGCTGGAGAAGTCGCTGCAATACGCCTATCGCGACCGCCGCGTGAAAAAGCGCGAGTTCCGCGGCCTGTGGATCCAGCGCATCAACGCCGCGGTCCGCGAGCACGGCATGACCTACAGCCGCTTCATCGAGGGGCTGAAGCGCGCCGGCATCGTCATGGACCGCAAGGTGCTGGCCGCCATCGCCTATGACGACCCGGCCAGCTTTGCCGCCATCGTCCGCCAGGTGCAGGCCGCGGGTCCGGCCGCTGCCGCCTGACCTGGGGAGCCGGCTATAGAATGCGTCATGGCCGGGCTCGACCCGGCCATCCGGTCCCGCAACGAACATCTCGCATGTGGCGCTGGATGGCCGGGTTACGCCCGGCCATGACGGTCTTGCAGCGCGAGAGGCTTGCGGAGCAGCCATGACCGACGACCTCGCCGCCCTCCAGGCGGACACCGACGCGGCGCTGGCCGGCGCGTCCGACCTGCGCGCCTGGGACGCGGTGCGCGTCGGCGTGCTGGGCAAGTCCGGCCGCCTGACCGCGCTGCTGAAGGAACTGGGCCGCGCGCCCCCCGAGCAGCGGCGCGAGCGCGGCGCGGCGCTGAACCGGCTGAAATCGACCTTGGAGCAGGCCATCGAGGCACGCCGCGCGACGCTGGAAGCCGCCGCCCTGGACGCGCGCCTGTCCGCCGAGCGCCTCGACGTGACCCTGCCGCCGCGCCCCGCGCCCGCCGGCCTGATCCACCCGATCAGCCGCACGATGGAGGAGATGGCGGCGATTTTCGGCGCGATGGGGTTTTCGGTGGGCGAGGGCCTGGACGTGCAGACCGACTGGTTCAACTTCTCCGCGCTGAACATCCCGGCGCATCATCCGGCGCGCGCCGACCACGACACGTTCTACCTGCCCGGCACGCGCGACGGCCGCCCGCTGCTGCTGCGCACGCAGACGTCGGACGTGCAGATCATCTCGATGCTGGAGAACCCGCCGCCGCTGCGCGTGATCGCGCCCGGCCGCACCTACCGCGCCGACCACGACGCGACGCACAGCCCGATGTTTCATCAATGCGAAGGCATCGCCATCGACCGCGCCCTGACGCTGGCCCACCTGAAAGGCTGCCTGATCGACTTCCTGCGCGCGTTCTTCGGCATCGCCTCGCTGCCGGTGCGCTTCCGCTCGTCGTATTTCCCGTTCACCGAACCCTCGATGGAGGTCGACATCGGCTGGAACCGGCGCACCGGGGAACTCGGTGGCGGCGGCGACTGGCTGGAGATTCTCGGCAGCGGCATGGTGCATCCGAAGGTGCTGGCCAATTGCGGGATCGACCCGCGCGAATGGCAGGGCTTCGCGTTCGGCATGGGCGTCGAGCGGGTGACGATGCTCAAGCACGCCATTCCCGATCTGCGCCCGTTCTACGAGAGCGACATCCGCTGGCTGCGCCATTACGGTACGTCGCCGCTGCTGCCAGCCATGCTGCACGAAGGTCTGTGAGGTGAAGTTCTCGCTCTCCTGGCTGCGCACGCATCTGGATACCGACGCCGACCTGGCGCGCATCACCGACGCGCTGGATGCGATCGGGCTGGAGGTGGAAGGCGTCGTCGACCGCGCCGCCGCCCTGGCGCCGTTCCGCGTGGCGCATGTCATCGAGGCCGTGCCGCACCCGAACGCCGACCGCCTGCGCGCCTGCCGCGTCGACGCGGGCGACGGCATCGTCTCCGTGGTCTGCGGCGCGCCGAACGCGCGCAGCGGCATGAAGGCGGTGTTCGCGCCGCCCGGCGCCTACATCCCCGGCAGCGGCATCACGCTGAAGGTGGGCGACATCCGCGGCGTGCGGAGCGCCGGAATGCTGCTCAGCTCGCGCGAGCTGGGGCTGGGCGAGGAACACGACGGCATCCTGGAACTGCCCGAGAACGCGCCGGTGGGCATGTCGTACGCCGCGTGGGCGGGCATGGACGATCCGGTGATCGAGATCGCCGTCACCCCGAACCGCGGCGACGCGCTCGGTGTGCGCGGCATCGCGCGCGACCTGGCCGCCGCCGGCATCGGCCGGCTGAAGCCGTGGCGGGCGGAGACAGTGCCGGCCGGCATTCGCAAGCCCGTGGCGCTGGGCGATCGAGATGGCGGACGCCTGCCCCTGGATCCTCGGCCGCACCATCCGCGGCGTGCGCAACGGGCCAAGTCCGCAATGGCTGGCCGATCGCTTGCTGTCGGTCGGGCTGCGGCCGATCAACGCGCTGGTCGACGTGACGAACTTCTTCACCCTCGACCTGTGCCGTCCGCTGCACGTATTCGACGCCGGCAAGCTCGCCGGCCCGGTGCTGACGGTGCGGCCCGGCGCAGGCGAGACGTTCGCCGCGCTCAACGGCAAGTCCTACGAGGTTTCGCCCGAGGATTGCGTCATCGCCGACGCGGCCGGCGTGCAGTCGCTGGCCGGCGTGGTCGGCGGCGCCGCGACCGGCTGCGACGAGGCGACCACGACGGTGTTCCTGGAATGCGCGCTGTTCGACCCGGTGCGCGTGGCGCTGACCGGGCGGCGGCATCAGATCGTGTCGGACGCGCGCCAGCGCAACGAACGCGGCATCGACCCATCGTTCCTGCCCGACGCGATCGAGGCGGCGACGCGGCTGATCCTCGATTTGTGCGGCGGCGAGGCCAGCGAGGTCGTCTCGGCCGGCGCGGAACCGGCCTGGCAGCGCCGCGCCAGCTTGCGCTTCGCCCGGCTCGCCGGTCTCGGCGGGGTCGAGATCGCTCCCGCGACCGCGGTGGCCGCACTGGAGGGGCTGGGGTTCGCCGTGGCGGCGCGCGACGCCGCCGCCGTGACCGTGGACGTGCCGCCCTGGCGCAACGACGTGGCCGGCTTTTCCGCGCTCGATCCCGCGTCCGCCCTCGATCCGGCGCGCGCCGCCGTGGCCGCCGAAGGCCGGCTCGCCGCCGAGCCGGAAGCGGATCTGATCGAGGAGGTGCTGCGCCTGCACGGCCTGGACCGCATCGCGCCGGCCTCGATGCCGGCGATGGTCCCGGTTCCGGCCCCGAGCCTGGCGCCCCGTCAGGTGCGTGCCGCGCTGGCGCGGCGGGTGCTGGCCGCCGCCGGCCTGGCCGAGTGCGTGACCTTCAGCTTCATGGCCCGCGCGCAGGCCGAGTTGTTCGGCGGCGGCGATCCGGCGCTGCGGCTGGAGAACCCGATCGCCGCCGATCTGGACCAGTTGCGTCCCACCCCGCTGGCGACCCTGGCGTTGGCCGCCGCGCGCAACGCCGCGCGCGGCTTTGCCGATGTGGGCCTGTTCGAGATCGGCCCGGCGTTTTCCGGCACCGATGCGGCCGGGCAGGCGCATGTGGCCGCCGCCCTGCGCGCCGGCCAGACGCCGCGGAGCTGGATCGCGCCGGCCCGTCCGGTGGACGCGATGGATGCGCGCGGCGACGCGCGGGCCGTGCTGGCGGCCCTCGGCGTGCCGTCCGAGGCGCTGTCGACCACGGCGGACGCGCCCGCATTCTACCATCCGGGCCGCTCCGGCGTGATCCGGCAGGGGCCGAGGACGGTGCTGGCGCAGTTCGGCGAGTTGCATCCGAACGTGCTCGCCGCACTGGGCCTGGCCGGGCCGGCGGTGGCGATGCAGGTGTTCCTCGCCGCCATTCCCGAGCCCAAGCGGCGCCGGCGCGCGGCCCCGGACCTGCCGGCGTTCCAGCCGGTGCGGCGCGATTTCGCGTTCGTCGTGGCGCGCGACGTGCCCGCGGAGGCGGTGCTGCGCGCCGCCCGCGGCGCCGACCGGGCGCTGGTCGCGGGGGTGGCGCTGTTCGACGCCTACGAGGGCGAGAAGGTGCCGGCAGGGCAGAAGTCGCTCGGCATCGAGGTGACGTTCCAGCCGCGCGAGCGGACGCTGACCGACGCGGAGATCGAGGCCGCGTGCGCGAAGGTCGTGGCGGCGGTGGGCAAGTCGACCGGGGCCAGCCTTCGATGACGGCGGCAGGTCTTCGATGACGGTGGGAATGAAGCCGGGCCGGACGCATATGAACGACTGCACCCCCGCCAAGATCGGCCCGCCCGCATGACCGCCACCCCCCTCAGCCACATCCGCAACTTCGCGATCATCGCCCATATCGACCACGGCAAGTCCACGCTCGCCGACCGGCTGATCCAGGCGACGGGGGCGATCTCGGCCCGCGACATGACCGAGCAGGTGCTCGACAACATGGAGCTGGAAAAGGAACGCGGGATCACCATCAAGGCGCAGACCGTCCGCCTCACCTACCCCGCAAAGGACGGCGAGACCTACATCCTCAATCTGATGGACACGCCCGGCCACGTCGATTTCGCCTACGAGGTGTCCCGCTCGCTGGCCGCCTGCGAAGGCTCGCTGCTGGTGGTCGATGCTTCGCAGGGCGTCGAGGCGCAGACCCTGGCCAACGTCTATCAGGCGATCGAGGCGAACCACGAGATCGTCCCGGTGCTCAACAAGATCGACCTGCCCGCGGCCGAGCCGGACCGCGTGAAGCAGCAGATCGAGGACGTGATCGGCCTGGACGCGTCGGACGCGGTGATGATCTCGGCGAAAACCGGGCTGAACGTCGAGGGCGTGCTGGAGGCGCTGGTCACGCGCCTGCCGCCGCCCGCCGGCGACGCGACGGCGCCGCTGGCCGCGTTGCTGGTGGATAGCTGGTACGACCCGTATCTCGGCGTGGTGATCCTGGTGCGCGTCAAGGACGGGCGGCTGCGGCGCGGCCAGAAGATCCGCATGATGAGCCAGGGTTCCGTTCACACCGTCGAGCAGGTCGGCGTGTTCGCCCCGCGCATGACCCCGGTCGACGATCTGGGGCCGGGCGAAATGGGTTACATCACGGCGGCCATCAAGACCGTGGCCGACTGCAACGTGGGCGACACGATCACCGACGACCGCCATCCCGCCGCCGAGGCGCTGCCCGGGTTCAAGCCGTCGGTGCCGGTGGTCTGGTGCGGGCTGTTCCCGGTCGATGCCGACGATTTCGAAAAGCTGCGCGACAGCCTGGGAAAGCTGCGACTGAACGATTCTTCGTTCCACTACGAGGCGGAAAGCTCGGCGGCACTCGGCTTCGGCTACCGCTGCGGCTTCCTCGGCCTGCTGCACCTGGAGATCATCCAGGAGCGCCTGTCGCGCGAATTCGATCTCGACCTGATCGCCACCGCGCCCAGCGTGGTCTACCGCGTCCATCGCACCAACGGCGTGATGGAGGAGCTGCACAACCCAGCCGACATGCCGGACGGCAGCGTGGTCGACCATATCGAGGAGCCGTGGATCCGCGCCACCATCATGGTGCCCGACGAATACCTCGGCGCGGTGCTGACCTTGTGCAACGAGCGGCGCGGGCAGCAGGCGGATCTCACCTATGTCGGCAACCGCGCGATGGCGGTCTATCGCCTGCCGCTGAACGAGGTGGTGTTCGATTTCTACGACCGGCTGAAATCGGTCACGCGCGGCTATGCCAGCTTCGACTACGCGATGGACGGCTATGCCGACAGCGAGCTGGTGCGCATCTCGATCCTGGTCAACGGCGATCCGGTGGACGCGCTGTCGTTCATCGCCCACCGTAGTGCCGCCGAGGCGCGCGGGCGCTCGATCTGCGCCAAGCTGAAGGAGCTGATCCCCAAGCAACTGTTCAAGATCGCCATCCAGGCGGCGATCGGCGGCCGGGTGATCGCGCGCGAGACCATCAGCGCGTTGTCCAAGGACGTGACCGCGAAATGCTACGGCGGCGACATCAGCCGCAAGCGCAAGCTGCTGGACAAGCAGAAGGAGGGCAAGAAGCGAATGCGGCAGTTCGGCAAGGTCGAAATCCCGCAAAGCGCCTTCCTGGCCGCCCTGAAGATGGACGCGTGACGGCGCGGCGACCCCTTGCTAAAACCCGCCCGGCAGCCGCCGAGGCGGGGCGCTGGATGGATGGCCGAGCGGCTTAAGGCGCACGCTTGGAAAGCGTGTGTACGTTAACAGCGTACCGTGGGTTCGAATCCCACTCCATCCGCCAAACTGCAAGATGGCAGCGCCGCCGTCCCGCACTGTCCGTGACGATCGGATACAAACCGGCCCCTCGCCGCCGCCTGCCCGGATGCTACATTAGGGACAGTCAGGCAAGGCGAACCATGTGGCGTACCGGCTGATTCCCGATCCGATTCCCACCCAGCGCCGCGATCCCGGCACCGGCCGCCGACGCCGCGCCGCGTGGCGTGCGCTGCTGCCGCTGACGGGCGCGGCGAGTCTGCTGCTCGCGGGATGCGCCTACGATCCCTATACCGGCACCTACGTGCCATGCTGTGCCGCGCCCGGTTATGCCTATGCGACTCCCTACCCGTACGCCGCCGCTCCCGGCGGTTCGCCGCAATCCGGTCCCGCCGAGGCCGAGAATGCCGGGCCGGGGCCGTATCCGGCGGCGGGGCCGCCGCCGTATCCCTCGCCATATCCTTCGTCGCAGTACCCTTCGTCGCCATATCCCTCGGGCCAGGCGGCGCCGGCGCGGCCCGGTCCGACAGCAGCCAGGCCGCGTCTCGCGCAGCGGTTCGCGCAGGCCAACGTCACCCGTGACGGGCGCCTGACCCTGGCACAGGCGCAGCAGGCCGGCTGGCGGGTGGTCGTGCGCAACTTCGCGGCGATCGACACGGGGCAGAAGGGCTACGTGACGCTCGGCGACATCGAGTCGTGGTTGGCGTCACGTCAGGCGCCAACTGGGCAACCGGGATGAGCGGCCCTCGCCCCCTCAAACCGGGAGATCGCGCCATGCGCATGTGGCACCGTCGCGGGCTCGTCCGGTCGGTCGCGGCGGCGGCCGTGGCGATCGGCCTGGCGTTGCCGCTGGCCATTGCCGCCCCGGCGCAGGCGCAGGCCGGGTGGTGGCGCAGCGGCTGCTGCTGGCGTCCAGGCTGGGGACGGCCAGGTTGGCGCGGCCCGGGTTGGGGCTGGCGCGGCGGCATAGTTGTCGCCCCGCGCGCCTACGCAGCGCCGCTCTATGCTCCGCCGCCGGTGTATGCGGCCCCGGTCTATCCGGCCCCGGTCTATCCGGCGCCGCTCTACGCCCCGCCGCCCGTCTACTACGCAGCCCCGCTCCCGCCGGCTCCCTACCAGGGGGCCGACGAAGTCGGGCAGCACCCGCATTGACCGGCGTCGCCTGCCGGCCGGCGGATGCCCCCGTCAGCGCAAGTCCGTCAGCGCAAGTCCGTCAGCGACACTTGTAAGGGTGGTAGTAGCACCAGCTCGGCCGCGCCGGCGCGATGACGCAGCCGGACAGGGGCACCGCGAGGGCGAGCAGCAGCAGCGTGGCCGTTAGCCGGATCATTCCGCGTGTCTCCGTTGTTGCGGCGCTTGGCCGCGGGGCATCAGGTCGTGCGGGGCGGATGTTCCAGCAGTTTGGCGGTCCTGCCAAGTAAGGAATTGCTGCACAGGGTTGTCGCCCAGCCTCGTGACCGGCACTCTGCGGCGCGGCTATGCTGCCCGGCGCAGCAGGAAGGGGCGTTCATGACCGTCTACACCGGCCCGGTCTTCGAGATGGCGCGCACCCAGTTCGGCATCATCGCCGATCATCTCGGCATTCCCGAGAACGAACGCGACCGCCTGCTGTACCCCAAGCGGGCGATCATCGTCGCGGTGCCGGTGAACATGGACGACGGCCGCACCGAGGTGTTCCAGGGCTTTCGCGTGCAGCACCACCTGACGCTCGGCCCGACCAAGGGGGGCACCCGCTTCGCGCCCGATCTGGACGTGGGCGAGGTCGCGGCGCTGGCGATCTGGATGAGCTGGAAGTGCGCGCTGGCCGGCCTGCCCTATGGCGGCGCCAAGGGCGGCGTTGCCTGCGCCCCGCGCGCCCTGTCGCGGCGCGAGCTGGAGGCGGTGTCGCGCCGCTACATGCAGGAGATGATCCCCTTCGTCGGCCCGCAGACCGATGTGATGGCGCCCGACATGGGCACCAACGAGCAGGTGATGGCCTGGTTCATGGATACCTATTCCATGCACGAGGGCCACTCGATCATGGAGATCGTCACCGGCAAGCCGGTCTCGGTCGGCGGCACCGAAGGCCGGCGCGAGGCCACCGGGCGCGGCGTGGCGTATCTGGTCGGCCGCGCCTGCGACACGATCGGGCTGCGCAGCCAGAACTGTTCGGCGATCGTGCAGGGCTTCGGCAACGTCGGCAGCGTCGCCGCCTATGCCCTGGCGCGGCGGCACGGGGTGCGGGTTCTGGGCGTCAGCGACCACACCGCCGCCTACTACGATCCCGCCGGACTGCCGCTGGACGCCATCGAGCGGCATGTCGCCGACGGCGGCGTGCTGGCCGGCTGGTCGGAACAGGCACGCATCGACGCGGCCGCGCTGCTGGAGCAGCCGTGCGACATCCTGGTGCCGGCGGCCGTCGAGCGGGTCATCACCGCCGAGAACGCCGGCAGGCTGCGCTGCCGCATCCTGGCCGAGGGCGCCAACGGCCCGACCACGCCGGAGGCGGACGCGATCCTGGACCAGCGCCGCGGCGAGGTGTTCGTCATCCCCGACATCCTGTGCAACGCGGGCGGCGTGATCGTGTCGTATTTCGAGTGGGTGCAGGACCTGCAGCGCCTGTTCTGGACCGAGGTGGAGGTCAACGACCGGCTGGAGCGGCTGCTGGAGGGCGCGTTCATGCAGGTGACGAAGCGCGCGGCGGCCGAGGGCGTGGCCAACCGCACGGCGGCGATGGCGATCGGCGTGGAGAAGGTGCGGGCGGGCAAGCGGCTGCGCGGGTTGTTTCCGTAGCGTCTCGCGGCTCCCCCTCACCCCGGCCCTCTCCCAGAGGGAGAGGGAGCAGGCGACTCCGTCTCCCTCTGGGAGAGGGCCGGGGTGAGGGCGGCCGTCTCGAGCTCGTCCCCCTCGTCGCCGAGCAGCCCCGCCGGCAGCGTCTTGCCGGTGCGCGCACCCAGTTCCCGTAGCTGCTCCACCTGCCGCACCAGGTTGCCCCGGCCGGTGGACAGTTTGCCCATTGCCTCGCGGTACGTGGCGCCGGCGCCGTCCAGCGCCTTGCCGAGCTTGCCCATGTCCTCGGCAAACCCCGCGAACTTGTCGTACAGCTGCCCGGCGCGCTCTGCGATCTTCTCGGCGTTGCGATGACGCTTTTCGACGTTCCATAGATTGGCCACCGTGCGCAGCACGATCATCAGCGTGGTCGGCGTGGCGATGGCGACGTTGCGCGCCGTCGCCAAGCTGGTCAGCTCGGGATCGGCGCCGAGTGCGACGGCCAGCGCGCCCTCGATCGGCACGAACATGATGACGTAGTCGAGCCGGCTGCCCGCCGCCGCGGCATACGACTTGTCGGAGAGCGTGCGGATGTGCGTGCGCAGCGACGCCAGATGCAACGCCAGATGCGACGCGCGCTCGCCGTCCGTCTCCGCGTTGACGTGAGCCTCGAACGCCGTCAGCGACACTTTCGAGTTCGATCACCAGCTTTTGGCCGCCCGGCAGGTTCACCACCACGTCGGGGCGCAGCCGCTGCCCGTCCTCGGCGGTGTGGCTTTTCTGCGCCACGTATTCCTCGCCCTCGCGCAGCCCGGAGCGTTCCAGGATGGAGCCGAGGATCATTTCGCCCCACGCCCCTTGTGTCTGCGCCCGGCCTTTCAGCGCGCGGGTCAGGTTGAGCGTCTCGGTCGTCATGCGGCTGCTCAGGTCGGTCAGGCTGCGGATCTGCTCGCCGAGCGTCGCGCGTTCCTTGGCGCTTTCGGTGTGCGCGGTCTGCAAGCCCTGCTGGAACTCGACCAGCCTCTTGCGCATCGGCTCCAGGATCGCGTCGACCTGCTCGCGGTTCTGCCGCCCGAAGATTTCGGTGTTGCGTGCCATCACCTCCTCGGCCAGCAGCTTGAACTCCCCCCTCATCTGCTCGCGCGCCTCGGCCAGCAGGGCAATTTTTTCCAGCGCCGCGCGGCGTTCCTGCTCGATGGTCTCGGCGGCGGTCGCAAGCTGCGTCGCGAGATCAGCCGCTGTCGCACGCGCGGCCGCGGCGTCCGCCCCGGCGGCGGCGAGGCGCTGGCGCAACTCCGTCTCGGCGACGACCAGGCCGCGGATCGCCTCGGTGCTGGCGGCTTGCGCGCGGTCGGCCGCGGATTTTTCGTCGCGGAGCAGCCCGATCGTGAGGTCGCGCGCCTGCAACGCGCCTTCCAGTTCCGGAACCAGCGTGCATCGCTGCTCCGCCGCCGCGAGCCGGCGCTCCAGGTCGAGCCGCTCGCCGAGCGCCGGCGAGGGGGCGACGCGGCGCAGTAGCAGCGCCACCAGCAGGGCCGCGAGAATGGCGACGGCGGCGGCGAGCGCGATCACGGTGGCAGGCTGGATCATCGGTGGTTCCGGAGCGGTGTGGCCTGGGGCGATTCGGACATTGTACGCTGTATCCGCGTCGCCGGCGCGTAGAGCAGGTCAGCGCGCAACATCAGCCCGACAGGCGAACGTTCTGAAGTTTGACAAGATCGAGAGCAAGCGTGGGTGCCTCGACCGGCAGGCGAGTAATCCGTGGTGGAGATAGAAGGCTTCCGCCGCCGGTGAAATGGCGTGGACAACGACCAGCCGAGCGGAAACCTCGCTGGAAGCGCGTACCGCCCGCGCAATGACATCGGCGAGCAGTGCGCGACCCAACCCCTTGCCCTGCCAAGCGCGGGCTATCGCCAAGCGTCCCAGCATGACCGCCGGGATGAATCTGGGCATGTTCCGGCGCATGGAGCCGGCCGCTTCCTGAGCCAGGACCTGTCCCATGCTCAGGGCTGCGTAGCCGACAATGTCCAGTTTGCCGGCCGGGCAGACAACATAGGTCCGGCTTGCTGCCGTTTGCAGATTGTTCCAGGCACGCTGCCGCAGCCAATCGTCCAGCACCAGCTCCCCCGAATCGAAGGCGGAGCCGTCATGCGCTTCCCTCAGAAGAACGGGCGAGTTGAACCGCGCCGCCGCATCAGGCACGCGGCCACGGCGTCTTGGACTGCAGGATGCGCTTCATGCCCTCCGTCTCGGCGCGGGTGGCGGCGGTGTCCAGCCAATCCATGACCTTCTGAAAGGTTTTCGCGTCGGCATAGAGAGTTGATTGATCGAGCAGGATGTTTTTCGCCTCCTTGAGAGCCGATGCCAGCATGAACTGCGAGCGGTTCGCCCCGACCAGCTCCGCCGCCTGGTCGATCAGGTTCCTGTCCTGCGTCCGGGCACGCAGATGGATGTTGACCTCGGCAACGGTCGTGTTCTGGCTCATCCGAGTAGGCTATCGAGGTGTGTTGCGGTTGTCAACACAGCCGCAAGTCGCAAACCGTGTCGTCGGCTTGTGACCCGCCTTGCTATCCCGGATGGTGGCACGCCGCCGAGTGCCCCGGCGCACGCTCCACCAGCACCGGATCCTCCACCCGGCAAACCTCGGTCGCGCGCGCGCACCGCGGATGGAACCGGCAGCCCGGCGGCGGCGAGGACGGATCCGGCGGCTCGCCCGGCAGCATGATGCGCCGCCGGCCGCGTTCGCGCGCCGGGTCCGCCACCGGCACCGCCGACAGCAGCGCGTGCGTGTACGGATGCAGCGGTGCCGCAAACAGCGCCTCGCGCGGCGCCGTCTCGACGATGCGGCCCAGATACATCACCGCCACGCGCCGGCAGGTGTGCGCCACCACGCTGAGGTCGTGCGAAATGAACAGCATCGACAGCCCGCGCGCCCGCTGCAAGCCACGCAGCAGGTTGATGATCTGCGCGCGCGTGGACACGTCCAGCGCGGACACCGGCTCGTCGGCCACCAGGAAATCGGGGTCGGTGCTGATGGCCCGCGCGATCACCGCGCGCTGCCGCTGGCCGCCGGACAGTTCGTGCGGGTAGCGGCGCGCGTAGCCGGCCGACAGACCCGCCTGCACCAGCACCTCCGCCGCCCGCGCGCGTGCCTGCTCGCGGGAAAAGCCCTGCACCGACAGATGTTCGACCAGCGCGGTGCCCAGCGTCATGCGCGGGTTCAGCGCGCCCGACGGATCCTGGAATACGAATTGCCGCCGCTGCCGCAGCGCGCGCAGCGCCTCGCCCTGCGCGCCCTTGGTGTCCGCGCCGGCGAAACGCACGACGCCCTGGGTCGGCGTCTGCAATCCCACCAGCGTGCGCCCCAGCGTCGATTTGCCCGAACCGCTTTCGCCCACCAGGCCCAGCGTCTCCCCGGCATCGACCGCCACATCGACCCCGTCGAGCGCCCGCAGCACGCGCCCGTTCGCCAGCCGGTAATGCCGCGAGACGCCGACCGCTTCGGCCAGCGCCGTCACGCCGCTTCACCCCGGCGTCGCGCGCGGATAGGGTGCGCCAGGCAAGGCAGGAGGATCGGGTGCGGCAGATCGCCTACGTGAACGGAGACTTCGTCGCGCTGGACGAGGCGCGTGTTCCCATCCTCGACCGCGGCTTCCTGTTCGCCGACGGCATCTATGAAGTGACCGCCGTGCTGGGCGGCCGGCTGATCGACCTCAACTCGCATATGGCGCGCCTGCAGCGGTCGCTGCGCGAGATCGATCTGGCGCTGCCGCATCCGGTGGAGCATCTCGCGGGCCTGCATCGCTCGCTGGTCGAGCGCGCGGGACTGGACCAGGGGCTGATCTACCTGCAAGCGACCAGCGGCGCCGGCCCCGAACGCGACTTTCTCCCGCCGGCCGCGGGCACGCCGTCGCTGGTGATGTTCACGCAGGCCAAAAACCTCGTCGACAATCCGGCCGCGCGCACCGGCATTGCGGTGGCGACCATGCCCGATCTGCGCTGGGCGCGGCGCGACATCAAATCGGTGGCGCTGCTGGCGCAGGTGATGGCCAAGCGGCAGGCCGCCGCCGCCGGCTGCCAGGAAGCCTGGATGGTCGAGGACGGATGCGTGACCGAGGGCGCATCCTCCACCGCCTATATCGTGCAGGGCGGGACCGTCCTCACCCGCGCCAACTCGCGCGCGATCCTGCCCGGCTGCACGCGGCGCGCGCTGCTGGCGCTGGCGGCCGAGCGCGGGCTGCGCATCGAGGAACGCGCCTTCACCGTGGCCGAGGCCCGCATCGCCGATGAGGCGTTCGCCACCAGCGCCACCAGCTTCGTGCTGCCGGTGGTGCGCATCGACGGCAAGCCGGTGGGCGACGGCCAGCCGGGGCCGCTCACCACGCGGCTGCGCGCGCTGTATCTCGATTTCGCGCGCGGTCACGAACCGGGCCGCCAGCACGCGGCCCAGTGATCTTCGGCCACCGGCGCCAGCGCGGGCGCGGTGCGGCACACCTCCGCGGCACGCGGGCAGCGTGGCGCGAAGCGGCAGCCGGGTGCGTCGGCGGCGGTCGCGATGCTGCCGGAGATGGTCGGCAGATCGTCCTCCCACGCCGCATCCAGCGCCGGCACCGAACTCAGCAATCCTTGCGTGTAGGGATGCGCCGGGCGCGCGAACAACGTCGTGGTCGCCGCCTGCTCGACGATGCGCCCCGCATACATTACCGCGACCCGGTCCGCCTGGCCGGCGACCACGCCGAGGTCGTGGGTAATCAGCAGCATCGCCGTGCCGCTCTCGCGCGAGATATCGCGCAGCAGTTCGAGGATCTGCGCCTGCACGGTGACATCCAGCGCCGTCGTCGGTTCGTCGGCCAGCAATAGCTTGGGGCCGCACGCGACGGCCTGCGCGATCACCACGCGCTGACACTGGC
The DNA here is from genome assembly GCA_963758455.1 of uncultured Pseudomonadota bacterium. Lineage (GTDB taxonomy): Bacteria > Pseudomonadota > Alphaproteobacteria > Acetobacterales > Acetobacteraceae > CAVRQM01. The sequence goes on from CAVWVK010000002.1 coordinate 1,376,778, forward strand.
CGCCGGACAATTCATGCGGATAGGCGCGCAGCCGCTGCTCCGGCGCGCTGATGCCGACCTTTCGGAACAATTCAAGCGCCCGCGCGCGGGCGGCTCGGGCGGAGATGCGTTCGTGCGCGAGAATCGCCTCGGCCACCTGCTCGCCGACGCGGATCAGCGGATGCAGCGCGGTGCCGGGATCCTGGAAGATCATGCCGATCTTCTGCCCGCGCAGTCGCCGCATCGCCGGCTCGTCAAGCGCCAGCACGTCGTCGCCGTCGAACACGGCGCTGCCCGATACGCGCGCGCCGGCCAGCAGCCGCACCAAGGCCAGCGCCGTGGTGGACTTGCCGCAGCCGCTTTCGCCGACCAGCCCCAGCACCTCGCCGGCGTTCAGTTGGAATGAAATGTCGTCCACCGCGCGAGCCCCGCCGAACGCCACGGCCAGGCCGCGGACGTCGAGCAGGGGCGTCACGCCGCCAGCGCCTCCGCGGCCGACGGCGGCAGCCAGCCGCGCCGTTCGCGCCAGTCGGTCGGCAGGTTGGCGAAGCGTGACAGCCGCAACGTGCGCAAATCGGCGAACCGGCATTCGCCGAACTGCACCAGCTCGGCGATCGCGTGTCCCGAGGCCGGCGACAGGCCGAAGCCGACGCTGCTCATGGTGGCGACGGTCACGTTGCTCGGCTCGTCCAGCCGGTCGATCACCGGGCGCCCATCCGGCGTGTTCTCGATGACGCCGGCCCAGGAGCGGATGACGCGGGCGTGCGCGGCTTTCGGCAGCACCTCGGCCAGCCGTCGCGCCATGTTGCGCAGCAGCGGCGTGGTCGGGCGATCGAGGCCGGCATCGTCGGCCTCCAGCCATTCATGCGGGCCGCCGCCATAGACGAGATTGCCGCGCCGAGTCTGGCGGCCGTACAGATCGACGCCGTGGAAGCCGCCGTGCTTCAGCAACGGCAGCGGTTCGGTGACGAACATCTCCGCGCGCGCCGGCGTCACGGGCACCTCGCGGCCGAGCATCCGCGTCAGCACGCCGGTTTGCGGCCCGGCGGCGACCACCAGCGATTCGCACGCGAACCTGCCGGCGCTGGTCCGCACGGCGCACACCTTGTCGCCGGCCATGTCGAACCCGGTGACGGTGGTGTGCTGCTCGATCCGCCCGCCCAGGCGCTGCAACGCCCAGCCATAAGCCTGCACCGTGCGCTGCGGGTTGGCGTGGCCGCCGTAGTGAAAGAACAGGCCGCCATAGACGTCGTCGCCGACCAGCGGCACCAGTTCGCGCAACTCGGCGGCGTTGAGCGTGCTGGTGCGAAAGCCGTCCGATTCGCTGCCGCCATAGGCGGCGTGGAACGCGCCCATGTCGTCGGCGTTGCGCGCGATGCCGATGCGGTACGGGCACCATTCCGTCGGATGGCCAAGCAGTTCGTCCATTTGCGGCCACAGGCGCTGCTCTTCCAGGAACAGCGGCGAATGCGCGTGCGTGCAGCCGCCGCCGTTGCGCCCCGAGGCTTCCCAGCCGATCACGCCGCGTTCGAGCACCAGCACATCGATCCCCGCGCGTGCCAGCCACCATGCCGCCGACAGTCCGGTGACGCCGCCGCCGACCACCACGACCGAAGCGCCTCGGCCATCAGGTTTGGGCGTGGTCATGGCGCCACCACGGGGATGTCGCGCCAATGCGTCCATTGCGTGTCGATGCCGAACCAGATCGGCCAGTCGCGCGCCATTGCGGAAAGCTCCTCGGCGTCGGCGAGTGCGGCCATCGGCAACGGCCGCAGCGGGATGCGATAGGTGGCGAGCGGCACCTGCTCCAGTCCGATGCCGCCGTCCAGCGCCAGCAGCATGGCCACCTGCTCGCGGCAGCGGCGGCCCTGGCAGGCGCCCATGCCGGCGCGGGTCAGCCGCTTGGCGTGATCCGGGTGCGTGCCGTGCGGATCAAGCTGCGCCTGCCCGGCCGCCGAGGCGCCGAGATAGCGTGGCGGCTGCACCTCCAGCAGTTCGCGCCGCGTGACCTCCTCGCAGATGCACAGCGTCACGTCGCCGCCGCCGCGCGCCAGTAGGCCGCGCATCCACGCCAGCCGGTCGTCCGGCGCCACCCCGGCCGCGTCGCTGACCACGCGCACGAACGGCAGCGACGTGCGCCCGTCCGCGCCCAGCACTGGCACCCAGCCGCCGCGCGCCGCGTCGAAGGTGAGCGCACAGCCCAGCACTGCCGGCAATTCCACGTTGGGCACCAGCCCCACCGCCAGACAGACCGTGTCGCAGGCGACGGTGCGTTGCTCGCCGTCCGGCCCGCTCAGGGTCAGCGCCTGCACGCCGTCCGCGCCGCCGGCTGCGCGCAGCGGCAGCCATTGCGTCGTCTCGACCACGTCGCGGCCGCGCGATCGCGCCAGCGCCGCCGTGTCCGCCGCGAGCGTGCCGCCGCCCAGCACGACGATGCGCTGGCCCGCAAAGGCGTCGTAGCGGTGCAGCAGGCTGTGCAGCGCCCTGCGCGCCGACCACGCCCGGCAGGTCCGCGCCCTCGAAGCCCAGCGACAGGTCGCGCGCGCCGGCCGCCACCACCAGCGTCTCGAACCCGGCCAGCCAGCTCGTCGCATCGTCGGACAGTCCCAGCATCTTTCCGGGCAGGGCGCGCGACGCCGGCCCCGGCGCCCAGGCGCCCCAGGCGCACACGCCCAGGCGCACATCCACCTCCGCCTCGAACGCCTCGGACAGCAGCGGTTCGGCGGCGAGGATCTGCTCCATCATCCGCTCCGGCCGCTGCACGGCGGCTGTGGCGCGGCCGCCGAATCGCTGCGGCACGTCCAGCCCGATCAGGCCGGGCGGCAGCGGGTTCTCGTCGATCAGCAGGACGCGGGCGCCGCCGCGCGCCGCCGCGATCGCCTCGGCGCAGCCGGCCGCGCCGGCGCCGACCACGGCGACATCGTACTGCTCGCGCGGGCGTGAAAACTTACCGTCGATGGCAGTGGGATCGACGATTCTCATGCCCGCTCCCGCAGGCGCGGGTCGAGCGCGTCGCGCAGCCCGTCGCCGATGAAGTTGAAGCTGGCGACCGCGAGCGTGATGGCCAGGCCCGGCCAGAACGCCAGCCACGGATCGACCTGGAAATCGCTCTGCGCGTTGGTCAGCATGTTGCCCCAGCTAGCAGCGGGCGGCTGGATGCCATAGCCCAAAAAACTGATGTAGCTCTCCAGCAGGATCGCATTTGCTGTGTTCAGCGTCGCGGCTACCAGGACCGGCGCCAGCGTGTTGGGCAGGATCTGGCGCAGCACGATGCGCCAGGACGGTGTGCCCACCATGCGTGCGACCGCGATGAAGTCGGCCTGCTTCAAGGCAAGGATCTGGGCGTGGACGATGCGCGCGATCTCCATCCATATGGTCAGCCCGATCATCAGCGAGATCGAGACCAAGCGTTGGCGTCACGAACGCGGCCACGAACAGCAGCAGAAACACCGACGGGAAACACAGCATCATGTCGGTCAGCCGCATCAGCACGGTGTCCAGCCAGCCGCCGTGATACGCGGCGAACGCGCCGATGGAAAACCCCACCACCAGCGTCACCAGCATCGCCGCCACGCCCACCGACAGCGACACCTGGCCCGCGAACATCAGCCGGCTGGCGACATCGCGCCCGAGATCGTCCGCGCCCAGAATGTGCCCCGCCGTGAGCGGTGCCGCGTAGCGGTTGGCGATGTCGATGTCGTCCGGGTCGTGCGGCGCCAGCCACGCCGCACCCCCCGACGCGATCGCCAGCAGCACGATCACCACCACGCCCAGCACCGCGAGCCGATGCCGCAGGAACCGGCGCAGCACGCCGCGGCCGCGCGCCGGCCCGATGACGGCGGCGGCTTCCAGTGCGAGGTCAGACATGCAGCAGCTTCACGCGCGGGTCGATCAGCGCCACCGCGATGTCGGCCAGCAGGTTGCCGACCACGACCAGCAGCGCGCCCATCATCAGGATCGCCATCAGCACCGGATAGTCGCGCATCCCCAGCGCGTTGACGAACAGATTGCCCATGCCCGGCCAGGCGAACACCGTCTCCGTCACCAGCGCGCCGCCCACCAGGGTCGGCAGTTGCAGCCCGGCCAGCGTCACCAGCGGCACCAGGGCGGCGCGCAGCCCGTGCCCCAGCAGCACGCGCGACGGCGACAGCCCGCGCGCCCGGGCGGTGCGCATGAAATCCTGGTTCAGAATGTCGATCATCGCCGAGCGCGTGTAGCGGCTCCATTGCGCCACCAGCACGAACGCCAGCACCAGCATCGGCAGCACCAGGTGACGCAGCCCATCCAGCAGCCCGCCATTGCCGGACGAAATGCCGCCGGCCGGCAGCCATCCGAGCACCTGCGCGAACAGATAGATGCCCAGCAGCCCGAACCAGAAGGTCGGCAGCGACAGTGCCACCATCGCCGCCGTGGCCGTCGCGTAGTCGAACACGGAATTGCGCCGCACCGCCGCCAGCACGCCGCTGGCCACCCCGATCACCAGTGCCAGCGCCAGGCTGCTGCCCATCAGCTCCAAGCGTGGCGGGGATGCGTTCGAGCACGATGCTGGCCACCGGCCGGCCGCCGAAGAAGCTGTAGCCCCAGTTGCCGGTGGCCATGCCGAACGCCCATTTCGCGTACTGCACGGCCATCGGCTGATCCAGGCCGAACTGGTGCTTGACGCGCTCGATGTCCTGCGCGGTGACGGTGGGGTTGATGGTGTACAGCGCCAGCGGCCCGCCGGGTGCAAGGTGCATCAGGGCGAAGCCGATCACCGACACGCCGACCAGCAGCAGCGCGGACTGGCCGAGGCGGTTCAGGATGTAGCGGGGCATTGCACGGCGTGCGAGGCGCCCTCACCCCGGCCCTCTCCCGCAGGGAGAGGGAGCAGGCCGCTTCTCCCTCTCCCTGCGGGAGAGGGCCGGGGTGAGGGGCGGTGCCGCACTATCCCACCGACCACTCGTTGTTGTTCCACGAGTTGCACGACGTGTACGGGTTCACGACGTATCCGTGCAGCCGCGCCCGCACGCCGCACGGCACCTCGTAGGCGAAGATCGGCGCGAACGGCACGTCGTCGAGCAGTATCTCCTGGATGCGGTCATAGATCGGCTTGCGCGCTTCCAGCCCCACCGTCGAGACGCCCTTCGCGCACAGCGAGTCGATCTCCGGGTTCTGGTACTGCACGTAGTTCGACCCGGTGCCGCTCTTGGCCGGGATCAGATTGCTGGCGATGCGGTCGGTGTAGTCGGGGTCCGGATACAGCAGCGGATCCCAGGCCACCATCAGCGTGTCGAACTGACTTTTCACCGTGTAGTCGCCCCACACCACGGACGCCGGCATGTTGCGGATGGTCATGGCCACGCCGATCTTCTTCCAGTTCTGCTGCACCAGTTGCTGCGCCTGCTCGCGGCTCTTGTTGCCGGCCGTGGTGGACATGGTGAAGGCCAGCTTCACGCCGTCCTTGGCGCGCACGCCGTCGCCGCCCACCGTCCAGCCGGCCGCGTCCAGCAGTGCGGCCGCCTTTTTCGGATCGAAACCCGGGTCGACCAGCTTGGTGTTGTACGCCCAGTGGGTCGGCGGCAGGTAGCTTAGCGTCGGCGCGGGCAGGCCGTAATACACCGCCTCGCTCCAGCCCTTCTTGTCCACCGCCATGTACAGCGCCTGGCGCACCCGCTTGTCGGAGAACTGCGGCTTGCCGCAGTTGAAGTAGATGAACTCGACGAACGGCTGCGCGGTCAGCGGCACCGACACGCCGGGCAGCTTTTTCGCGCGCGTGTACAGCAGCGGCGGGATGCCCTGCACCACGTCGTAGATATCGACCTCTCCGGTCTGGAACTGCGCGTACAGCGTCTGCTGGTCGGGCACGTATTTCTGGATCAGCGAGGTCAGTTTGGGGGCGCCGCCGTGATATTTCGGGTTGGCGTCGAACGCGATATGGTCGCCCGCCACCCGGCTTTTGAACACGAACGGGCCGGTGCCGATCGGCGCCGTGTTGAACGGCGCGGTGTTGATGTCGTGCTCGTGCTCCAGGATGTGCTTGGGGATCACGCTGGTCTTCTGCCAGGAGACCATGTACGGCGCGAAATTGTCCTTCAGCACGATCTTGACCGTGTGCGCGTCCGGCGCCTCGTAGCTTTTCACATGGTCCTGGCCGTTGCGGCTGCGCACCGCGACCTTCGGATCCATCAGGGTCTGCAAGGTGAACAGGACGTCGGCCGAGGTGAACGGCGTGCCGTCGTGCCACAGCACGTCCGGCCGCAGCTTGATCGTCCAGGTCTGCCCATCGGCGCTGATGCCGCCATTCTCCTGGGTCGGCAGCTCGGCGGCCAGGTTCGCGATGAACTTGCCTTCCGGGTCGATCTTCCACAGCGCGTCGAACACGCTGAACTCCACCGCCGTCTCGCAGCCGGTGTTCACGTACAGCAGCGGGTTGAAGTTGACCGCCTCCTGCGTGAAGGCGTCGATACACTGGCCCGCCATCCCCTGCGCGCGCGCCGGACGGATCGCGCCCAGCGCCAGCAGCGCCGCCGTGGCGCCCATCGCCTCGCGGCGGCCCAGTTCCAGAGCGTTGTCGGTCATCGCGGTCCCCTTTTTGCTTGCCGCCAGTAAAGCACTTTTCCGGCGGCGACCAAGCCCGATTACGCCGCGACCGCGTCCGCCTTGGCAGCGCCGCGCGCGCCGATCGGCCGGTGCGCGTCCGTGGTGTCGCGAGGCCGTCTCAGAACCGCTCCGACCAGGGCCGCACATCCGCCTCGTGGGTCCAGGCCGAGCGTGGCTGGCGATGCAACTGCACGTACAGCGCCGCGATCGCGTCCGGCTCCAGCATCGAGTTCGGCCCGCGATCCGAGGCCTCCGGGGCACGCCGAGACGACGCGATCTGCCCGTCCACCACGACGTGCGCCACGTGGATCCCCTGCGGCCCAAGCTCGCGCGCCATGCTCTGCGCCACCGCCCGCAATGCGAACTTTGGGCTGGCGAGATTGGCGAACCGGGCGCCGCCACGCAGCGAGGCGGTGGCGCCCGTGAACAGGATGCTGCCGCTGCCGCGCGGCAGCATCAGCCGCGCCGCCGCCTGGCCCACCAGGAAGCCGGCAAAGGCGCCGACCCGCCAGCACCGCTCGAACTCCTCGGGCGAGGTCTCCAGGATGCCGCCCGGCGCGAACGCCCCGGCATTGAACACCGTGCAGGCGAGCGGCCCGAGCTCGCGCTCCGCCCGCTCGAAGGCGCGGGCCACGTCGTCCGGCCGGGTTACGTCCGCGGCCAGCGGCAGCAGCCGCTCCGGGTCGGTCTGGGCCATCGCCTCCAGCCGAGCGGCGTCGCGCGCCAGCAGGCCGACCTGATGGCCGTCGGCGGCAAAGGCGCGGGCGATGGCCAGCCCCAGCCCCGGCCCGACCCCCGCCACGACGACGCCGCCGCTCATGTCGACATCCCCAGCCGGCGGAACAGGTCGACCAGCACCACGTTGACGTTGAACTTGAATTCGTCGGTGTCGCGGACCGCCTCGTAGACCCGCTGGATCGGCCACAGCTCGAAATGCTCGATCTCGCCGTCATGCGGCCGCGGCACGAAATCCTCGGGCAGATCGAGATCGAAGCAGTGCAGCACGTCGCGCCGGAGCCCCTCGGGGCGGTCCATGCTGTAGGTGATGCGCGCCACGCGCTTGGCCGGCCGAACCAGCGATTCCGGGATGCCGGCCTCCTCCGCCGCCTCCTTCACCAGGGTCCGGATCGGGGTCATTCCGGCCGGCACGCCGCCGGCCGCGATGTTGTCGAGCTTGCCGGGGTCGATCTGCTTGTCGGCGGCCCGCTTGGCCACCCAGACATGCAGCCCGTCGCCCCGCCGCACCAGGCCGTTGGCATGGACCCCGTGCGCCACGACGCCGAACGCCGGCAGCGCGCCGCGGTCCAGCACCGTCAGCACCGGCCCGCTCTCGCCGGCCCGCACGTCGAAATCCTCGCCGCGCCAGCCGATGCGTCCCTGCTGCGCCAGCCGGCGCGCCACGTCCTGCAGCACGTTGGGGCGCACCGGGTCGATCTCCACGAACTCGGGCGTCACCGATATTTCCGGATAGCCGATCAGCGAGTGCGAGAAGCGTGGCCGCACCCAGCCGACATGGGCCTGCCCGATGCGCAGCGGCAGGTGCCTGCCGGGCAGGTGGGCATTGTCGCAGGCGGCCATGTGGCGGTCGAACGAGTGCATGTGCCGACCTAACCCGGACCGCCGCCCCGCGCCAAGGCTCGGCGCCGTAACATCGGCGTTGCAGGCGCCGATTGTTCTCCCCGCCGATGGGCCGGTCTTTCCGTGGCGCCCCCGGCGTGCCACATGGCGCGGGATGTCCGACACCCGCCCCGGCGCCCGGCCGGCCGCCCTGCCGCCCGTCCCGCCGCCGGACGCGCCGGCCCGTCCCGAGCGCGCGGCGCTGGCCACCGTCGCCACCCTGCTGCCGTATCTGTGGCCGAAAGGCGACCGCGGCGCGCATGTCCGGGTCATCCTGGCGGTGCTGTTCCTGGTCGCCGCCAAGGTCGCCACCGTCTACGTGCCGCTGGTCTACAGCCACGCCGTCGATGCGCTCGCGCCAAGGGGCCATCCGATGCTGGCCGTGCCGGTGTTCCTGATCGGCGCCTACGGCCTGCTGCGCATCGCCTCGGCCAGTTTCGCCGAACTGCGCGACGCGGTGTTCGCCAAGGTGGCGCAGCGCACCGTGCGCATGGTGGCGCTGAAGACCTTCCGCCACCTGCACCGCCTGTCGCTGCGCTTCCACCTGGACCGGCAGACCGGCGGCCTGTCGCGCGCGGTCGATCGCGGCACCAAGGGCGTGGAGTCGGTGCTGCGGCTGGCGGTGTTCAACATCCTGCCGACCCTCCTGGAATTGCTGCTGGTCACGGCCTTCCTGTGGAAGCTGTTCGACTGGCGCTATGCCGCGCTGACCTTCGCCGCCGTGGCGGTCTACATGTATTTCACCCTCGCGTTCACCAACTGGCGCGTGCGCTTCCGCCGCATCATGAACGAGGTGGATTCCGAGGCGCAGACCAAGGCGGTCGACAGCCTGCTGAACTACGAGACGGTGAAGTATTTCGGCAACGAGGCGCACGAGGCCAGCCGCTACGACAACGCGCTGGCCCGCTACGAGGCGGCGGCGGTGAAAAGCCAGGTCACGCTGAACATGCTCAATATCGGGCAGGCGGCGATCATCGCGGTCGGGCTGGCCTTCATCATGCTGATGGCCGCCGACGGCGTGCGCAACGGAACCATGACGGTGGGAAAGTTCGTCCTGGTCAATACCTATCTGATGCAACTCTATACGCCGCTGAACTTCCTCGGCTTCGTCTACCGCGAGATCAAGCAGGGGCTGGTGGACATGGAGAGCATGTTCCAGCTCATGGGCGCGGCCGAGGAGGTGGCGGACGCGCCCGGCGCCCTGGCCCTGGCCCCGGCGCATCCGGGCCAGCCGGCCGGCGAGCTGGTGTTCGACGACGTGCGCTTCGGCTACCGTCCGGACCGCGAGATCCTGAAGGGTGTGTCGTTTCGCGTGCCGCCCGGCGGGTCGCTGGCGATCGTGGGACCGACCGGGGCCGGCAAGTCCACCATCTCGCGGCTGCTGTTCCGCTTCTACGACACGACCGGCGGACGGGTGCTGATCGACGGGCAGGATCTGCGCGACCTGACGCAGGACAGCCTGCGCGCGGCGATCGGCGTGGTGCCGCAGGACACCGTGCTGTTCAACGACACCATCCGCTACAACATCGCCTATGGCCGGCCGGGCGCGACCCAGGCCGAGATCGAGCGGGCGGCGCGGCTGGCGCAGGTGCATGATTTCGTGCTCCGGCTGCCGCAAGGCTACGACACCCGCGTCGGCGAGCGCGGCCTCAAGCTGTCGGGCGGGGAGAAGCAGCGGGTGGCGATCGCGCGGACCATCCTGAAGGATCCGCGCATCCTGATCCTGGACGAGGCGACCAGCGCGCTCGACACCGGCACCGAGCAGGAGATCGCCGCGGCGCTGCGCGTCGTCGCCGCACACCGCACCACGCTGACCATCGCGCACCGGCTGTCCACGGTGGTCGACGCCGACCAGATCCTGGTGCTGTCGGACGGCAGCGTGGCCGAGCGCGGCACGCACGAGGGGCTGCTGGCCCAAGGCGGCCTGTACGCGCAGATGTGGGCGCGCCAGGCCGAGCAGGACGGCTCGGACGAGCTGGCCGTGGAACCCGTCCGGGCCGCCGAGCCAGCCCGGATCGCCGCCGAATAAGGAGCGCAGATGGCCGTTTTCGACCCGTCCGGCACGCCGGAAAACCTCAACCACGCGGGCGCCGTGGTGGACAAGGCCATCGAGTACATGGCCGGCCAGAACATCCCCGAGCTGGCCATTGCCTCGGCGTTGCTGGGCGGCGCCGTGCAGACGCTGATGCGCGCGCTGGATGACGCGGCGGTGATCCGGGTGCTGGGCCACGCCATCGACAGCGTGCGGTCGGGCGAACTGCGCCAGCACTAAGGGCGCCGCCTTGACGGCAGGGCCGTGCTCGACCATACACCGCCGCTTCCTGTGAAGCCTATGGGGTCTCTACGATGTCTCGCCGCTGCCAGATCACCGGCAAGGGCGTGCTGAGCGGTAACAACGTCAGCCACGCCAACAACAAGACGCGCCGCCGCTTCCTGCCCAATTTGCAGGAGACGTCGCTGCTGTCCGACGCGCTGGGGCTGGACGTGCGGCTGCGCATGTGCACCCGCGCCATCCGCACCGTCGAGCACAACGGCGGCATCGACGCCTTCCTGCTGAGCACGCCGAACCGCAAGCTGCCGGCGCAGGCCATGACCATCAAGCGCCGCATCCTGCGCGCTCATAAAAAGGCCGCCGTCCCGGCCGCCTGATCGCGGCGGCGGCGTTAACCGCCGCTTCGCCCCGCGCTGCGATCATGGTCCGCCATGATCGTCCTGCTCGCTCCGATGCTGGTCTGCGTCGCCATCGCCGTGGCGTGGCGCCACGAACGCCGGCGGGGTCGGCGGCTGGCGATCGCGCTCGGTGACGTCGTGGCCGAGCGGGACGCCGGGCAGCGGATCGCCCGCCTGGCCGGGCTGGACCTGCGCGACGCGGCGCTGCGGCTGCATGGCCTGGCCGGTGCGCCGCTGCCGCGCGACGCCGACCCCGACGCGGCCGCCAAGCTTGCCTCGATCGCCGAGCGATGCCGGATGCTGGCCGATGACCTGGGTGCGGCGGGTCTGGCGCTCGCCGCGCCCGGCCTGCGCGAGGAGCCTATCGACCTGCTGGACTGTGCGCGCCAGGCCGCCGACGCGGTGGCCGCCACCATCGCGCCCGGCCGCCGCCGGTTCCGGCTGCCGTCCGAGCCGGCCCGCGAATGCGTCTGGGCCGACCGGCGGGCGGTGCGGCAGGTGCTGGGCCGGGTGCTGGCCGAAGCGGCGCTGAACACCGGCCAGGACGACTCGATTTCCCTGTCACTCCGCGACGAAGGCGGCGCCCTGGTGCTGGTGATCGCCGACGAAGGCATCGGCCTGGCCGGAGCGGCGCCTGCCGATCCGGCCGTCGCCGGCCGCGACAGCCGCGGCATCGGCGCCCCGCTGGCACTGGCGCGTGCGCTGATGCAGGCGCATGGCGGGGGGCTGGACGTGGAGGGCGCCGCCGGGGCCGGCACGCGGGTCAGCCTGGTCTTCCCGGCGGCACGCCGCCGTCGGATGGCCGCAGAACCGCCTGGCTCCGCGACTCGCGCAACCCTGCCATCCTGCGTTAGGCTGCCCTCGGCGTGACGCAATCCTGTGTCATCCGGGTGTCAGTGGCTGGCGGGGGCGGATGGTGCAGGGAAAGCGCGGCTTCGGCCGCGGGCTGTTCTGGGTCGGTCCGTGCGCGGGCGTCGCGATGCTGCTGGCGGTCATGCTGCTGCTGCAACCCTGGCTGGCTGGTCCGGCGGCAGCCCAGGCGACGATCCACGCGCGGATCGACCGCTTCACCCGCAGCTACGACCTGCACGCCGACCTGACCTTCGTCGAGACGATCGACGTCGACTACACGCTGCTCGACGACCGCGGCCTGGCCGAGCGCGAGCGCAGCACGTTCTCGTTCTATCCCGCCTCGCAGTCGCTGCAAGTGGTCGAGGCCTGGGTGCAGCAGCCGGACGGGACACGCATCGAGGTTCCGGCCTCCAGCCGGTTCACCCGCCCCTCGGCGGCCGCGCAGAACGCGCCGGGCTTCACGGGTGCGATGACCACCACCTTGCTGTATCCGCAGCTTCGCGAGGGCAGCCGCACGCATGTGCGCTGGCGGCTGACCCAGAAGACGCCGCCGCTGCTGGGCTTCGACGTCTGGGCCGAGCCGCCGCTGGACACCCCGGTGGGCGTTGGACAGATCAACATCGTGGCTCCCGCCAGCCTGCCCTTGCACTGGGCGGCGCGCGGCGGCTTCGAGGTGATCGACCAGACCGACGGCGGCCAGCGCCTGATCTCGGCCAGCATCCGCGACACGCACGCGGCCGAGCCCGAGCGCGAGATGGTGGCCACCGCCGATTTCCAGCCGCTGTTTCTCGTCACGTCGCTGTCCAAGTTGCAGGACATCGGCGCGATCTATTGGCGCCAGTCGCACGACAAGGCGGTGGTCACGCCGGAGATTTCCGCGCTGGCGGCACGGCTGGCCGGCGGGCGAACCGGCGAGGACGCGGCGCGCGCGGTGTACGACTGGGTCACGGCGAACATCCGCTACGTGGCGGTGTATCTCGATCCCAACGATGGCTGGGTGCCGCATCAGGCGCAGACCGTGCTCGACCACGGCTACGGTGACTGCAAGGATCATGTGGTGCTGATGCAGGCGCTGCTCGGCTCGCTGGGCATCCGCGCCGAGGCGGCGATGGTCGACTGGGGCGACCGCACCACCGAGGCGCCGCTGTGGGTGCCGCAGTTCAACCACGCGATCGTCTATCTGCCGGAGTTCAACCGCTACCTGAACCCGACCAACCCGTATGCGCGCTATGGCAGCCTGGACGTGCACCTGGCCGGCAAGCTGGCGGTACTGGCAACTCGGCACGGGGCGATCGGGCACACGCCCGCGGGCACGCCGGCGGACAACGTCTATCAGGCGGACAGCCATGTGACGGTGGACGAGGACGGCACCATCGACGGCGCGACAAAATTCGTGCTGTCGGCCAACCTGGAAAGCATGGTGCGCGGGGCGGTGGCCTCGGCCGATTCGCCGCAGGAGTTGCCGGACCGCCTGCTGGCCGCGACCCCCGAGGGCGGATTCGGCACGTTCAGCAGCAGCAGCCCGCGCGACCTGTCGCAGCCGTTTTCGCTGGTGGCGACCTGGCACAGTCCGCACGCGGTGAGCTTCCAGGAGCGGCAGGCGTACATGACCACGCCGGTCGGGCCGGACGTCGATCCGCCAATCCGCCTGCGCAAGTTCCTGTCGCGCGACGGGGTGCGCCATCACGCGATGATCGTGGGCGCGGGCGACTACCGATGGATCACGACGCTGCGCCCGCCGCCCGATGCCTACGTGTCCGGGCTGCCGGGCGACGTCGATCTGCGCAACGACGCGGGCAGCTACGAGGCCAGCTATGTGCGCACCAATGACGGCGTGCGCGTGGCGCGCCACCTGGTGATCGGCCGCGACGTGTTCCAGGCCCGCGACGATCCGGCCCTGGAGACGCTGCTGTACGCGGCGCTGCGGGACTCGCGCGCGACGCTGGTGCTGTCGCGGCCCGAGGCGATGGCCGGCGAGCCATAGGATCGCGGCTCGTCGGGCCGACGCTCCCGACAGAGCACGACCCCTGCCGACGGTTCCTCAGTCGGCAATCGACCGAATGACCCGCGCCGGATTTCCTCCGACAAGGGTATTCGGGGGAACGTCCTTGGTGACTACCGAACCCGCCGCGACGACCGAGTTCTCGCCTACTGTTACGCCACCGATGATGGTCGCGCCGGCTGCGATCCAGACGTTTCTCTCAATCACGATGGGCTTTGCGATTACGAAGGCGCGCCGCTGGGAAGGTTCAATGGGATGGCCGGACGTGATGATGCTCACGTTCGGCCCGATCATCACATCGTCGGCAATGTCGAGTCCGCCAAGGTCATAGAAAGTGCAATTCTGATTTACGAAGACATTGCGCCCGACACTGATATCGACCCCGCCGGCCGTGTAGAATGGCGGGATCAATAAAAAGCTGTCGTCCACCTTCTTGCCGATGAGATCGCTGAACAAGGCCCGGACTTCATCCGCATCGTTGAACGTCAAACGGTTGAGAGCGGCGGTGATCGCCATCGCCCGTCTGACGTTTGCTGACATGGCCGCTGATTCCGGCGTCCTCCTTGGAATTGTCTTTGTGCGATCATCATTCGCCATTCGCTATTCTCCTGCCAGCGCGGTCGAACGAGCGTTCGGCGCACGACGCGTCAGCGCGCGTGCCGCGCGAGGCCCAGCACCACCTCGACCAGGATAAGCACGATCACCGCGATCTCCATCAGCTCGGAGCGCGCGCTGCTGGCCTCGTCGTACAGCGCGGCGTAGGTGTCGCGGATGATCGCCAGCTTGCGCTCCACCGCGGCACTCACGGTGCGGACCCGGAACAGGTCGAGGGCGGCGGCGTAGATCCGCGCCAGGTACACGTCCTCGGTGACTTGCAGCGCGTTGTCGACTTTCTCGGTCAGCTCGGTGACTTCAGCGACCAGCGTGTACAGCCGCCGCGCCAGCGTGGCGTAGCGGCGCGCCGCGAACATGCCGCGCCGCGTGCCCTCGACCAGGTCGTACATGCGCGGCAGCTCGTCATCCAGCAGCTCGTCGTAGTAGCGCATCTCCAGCAACTGCGCGTTGGCGATCTCCAGCACGTCGGCGACGTCGGAATCGCCGCGCGGCTCGTAGATGAAGGCGCGATCCCAGGTCAGCACCACAAGATCGTCGGTGTAGTAGCTGAACCGCTGGCGCAGCAGGTCGGCGCGCGCGCCCTCGGACAGCGGGCGGCGTTCGCCGGACAGCATCGGCGCGAGATCGACGCGGGCCAGCAGCTCGGCCGCACTTGGGCGGTCGTCGAATTCGTGCACCACGCCGACCAGGTAATCCTCCTCCAGCGGCGAGCCGATCGGGCGCACCAGGGCCGGGCCGATCACGTCGCGCAGACGCTGCATGATGCGTGACCAGACGCTGTCGCCCTCCGTCTCGGTGGCGCGATGGCCGCCCGGGCCGATCGCCGCGTCCACGGCGTTGACCAGGGCGACGAAGCCCGGCCAGTCGAGCCCGGCGGCGGGCACGCGGATGGCCAGGCTGACGACGCCGAAATCGAACAACCGCGCGGTGACGGCTGCCTCCCACACCGCGCCATCCAGCTCCAGGGTCAGCTTTTCCAGCACCACCGCCAGCGGCGGCACGCCGAACGCCATTGCCTTGGGCGCGGTGCCGGTCAGCCGCGCGCGCGCGGCGCGGCCGGCGGCGTGCGCGGCCCACAGCGCCTCGGCACGCGCCAGGTCGATCTCGAAGGCGATCTCCAGCAGCCGCATCACCGCGACATGCCCGACGCTGATGCGCGGCGCGTCGCTCAACGGCCGCCCCCACGCAGCCAGCCCAGCGCGCCGGCTCCGGCGGCCGCCCCGGTGCTGAAGGCGGCTTGCAGCAGATAGCCGCCGGTCGGCGCTTCCCAGTCCAGCATCTCGCCGGCGGCGAACACGCCCGGGCGGCGGCGCAGCATGAAATGGTCGTCGAGTTCGTCCCAGGCGAGGCCGCCGGCGGTGCTGATGGCGCGCGCGACCGGCTGCGGTGCCTCCAGGCGCAGCGGCACTGCTTTCGCCAGCGCCGCCAGATCCTCGCCCGCGGCGCCCGCGTGCAGCGCCTCCTGCACCAGCCCGATCGCCACCGGCGCCAGCCCGGCCGTCTTGCGCAGGAACGTCGACAGCGACTGCCCGCCGCGCCGCCCGGCCAGTCGCGCGGCAAGCTGCGCGTGCCGACAGGTCGGGACGCAGATCCACCCGCAGCGTCGCCGATCCCTCCGCGTCGCACGCCTCGCGCAAGGGCCGCGACAGGGCATAGACCGCGCCGCCCTCGATGCCGGCGGCGGTGACGACCGCCTCGCCCGGCACGCGCGCGTCGCTGTGCGACAGGGCGATGCGCTTCAGCGGCGTGCCCGCGAACCGATCACGAAACGGCGTGGACCAGGCGACCCGAAAACCGCAATTGGCGGCGCGGAGCGGAGTGATGGCGCAGCCGGGCAGGGCCGTAGTCCAGGCGCCGTCCGACCCCAGCCGCGGCCACGACGCGCCGCCGCAGGCCAGCACGGTCGCATCCGCCGCCAGAGTCTCGCCGTCGGCCAGGCGCAGTGCGCCGCCTTCGGCAAAACCGACCCAGCGCCGTCGGATCATGAACCGCACGCCCAATGCCGCCAGCCGCGCGAGCCACGCCCGCAACAGCGGCGACGCCTTCATGGCCTTCGGAAACACCCGCAAGCTGCTGCCAACGAACGTCGGCTGTCCCAGCGCCTCGCACCACGCCACCAGCCGCTCGGGCGGAAACTCCGCGATCGCCCGCGCCAGCGTGCCGCCCGGCGGATGATAGCGCGCGAGCAGCCGGTCGAGCGGCTCGCTGTGGGTCAGGTTCAGGCCGCCCCGCCCGGCCATGAGCATCTTGCGGCCGACCGAGGGCATGTGGTCCAGCACCGTCACCGCCGCGCCGCCGGTGGCCAAAACCTCGGCGGCCATCAGCCCGGCCGGGCCGCCGCCCACCACGACGGCGTTCACCCTCGCGCCTCTTGCGACGGTCCGGGCCGGTCCGCCTCGAACAGCCCGCGCAGCTCCTCGGCCGCTTGCTGCGTGGTTTGGATCATCTGCTGCTCGTCGTGATAGATCGCGTGCGTCTCGGCCAGCAGTTTTTCGTCATGCGCCTGAAACAACGCCACCGTCCGCGCCGCCTGCTCGGCGGGCACGCCCATCATGCGCAGCGCGTCGTCGGCGAGGCGCAGGCTGGAGTGGAAGGTGTCGCGCACGATCACCTCGATGCCGCGATCCATCAGCAGGTGCGCGTGCCGCCGATTGCGTGCGCGCGCGATGATGCGCAGGTCCGGGAAGGTGCGGCGCGCGATCTCCACGATGCGCAGGCTGTCCTCGGTCTTCTCGATCGCCACCACCAGCAGCCGCGCCGTCTCCGCGCCGGCCGCGCGCAGCAATTCGGGGCGACTCGGATCGCCGTAGAAGATGCGCGCGCCGAAGCGGCGGATCACCTCGACCTGCCCCGGATCCTTCTCCAGCGCGGTGAAGGCGATACCCTGGGTGCGCAGCACGCGCCCGACGATCTGGCCGACGCGCCCGAAGCCCGCGATGATGATCGGATCCCCGCCGCTGATGTCGTCGTATTTCGGCTCCTTGCGCGTGCGCAGGCGCGGCACCAGCCACCGTTCGGACGCCGCGAACAGCAGCGGCGTGGCGATCATCGAGAGTGCCACCACCAGCGTCGCCGCGCGCGCCACCTCCGGGCGCAGCGCGCCCACGCCCACGGCGGCCGCGAACAGCACGAAGCTGAACTCGCTGCCCTGCGGCAGCGCGAAGGCGAACCGCGCCGCCGCCGCGCGGTCCTGGCCGCCGATGCGCCCCATCGCGAAGGCGGCGACCGCCTTGACCACGACCAGGGCCGCGGTGCCCAGCGCCAGTGCCGCCGGAAATTGCACCAGCAGCGCCATGTCCGCCGACATGCCGACCGAGATGAAGAAGAAGCCCAGCAGCACGCCCTCGAACGGCTCGATGTCGGCCTGCAATTCGTGGCGGAATTCGCTCTCGCTCAGCAGCACGCCGGCCATGAAGGCGCCGAGCGATTCCGACAACCCGGCGGCGTGGGCGAGGGCCGCGGTGCCCAGCACGGTCAGCAAGGCGAGGATGGTGAACACCTCGGCCACCCGCGCGCCGCCGATCAGGCGGAACGCCGGCGGCAGCAGATACCGCCCGCCCAGCAGGATCGCCACGATGGCCGCCAGGCCGACCGCCACCGCGCGCCACGGCACCACCGAGGGCCCGGCTGCCTCGCCCAGCAGCGGCACCAGGGCGACCAGCGGGATGAAGGCGAGATCCTGGAACAGCAGCACGGCAAAGCTGTCCCGCCCGCCGCGCGAGCCCAGCAGGTCGCGCTCGCCCAGCATCGGCAGCACGATCGCCGTGGACGACAGCGCGAACCCCAGACCGAGCACGCCGGCGCCATCCCAGCCGATGCCGTCGTCCAGCCGCGCCAGTGCCGCCAGCACCGCCCCGGTGCCGAGCAACTGCGCCGCCCCCAGCCCGAACACCGAGCGGCGCATCACCCACAGCCGCGCGGGGCGCAGTTCCAGCCCGATCAGGAACAGCAGCATGACGATGCCGAGTTCCGAGACCTCGCTGATCTGCTCCACGTTGGTAATCAGCCGCAGCCCGAACGGGCCGATGGCGACACCCGCCACCAGGTAGCCGAGCACGCTGCCGAAGCCGGCGCGGCGGGACAGCGGCACAGCCAGGGCGGCGGCCGCCAGCAGGATCACGAGCGTCAGGAGCATGTTGCACTGCTACCACGGCCGCGCCACATCCGGGACAGTCCGGAAAAGGGATGCGCATGATGGATACCGATACCGCGACCAAGAGCGACGCCGAGTGGCGCGCCGAGTTGTCCCCCGAGCAGTACAAGGTGCTGCGCGGCCACGGCACCGAGCGCGCCGGCAGCAGCCCGCTCGATACCGAGAAGCGTCCGGGGATGTTCGTCTGCGCCGGCTGCGGCCAGGAGCTGTTCGAGAGCGGCACCAAGTTCGACAGCGGCACCGGCTGGCCGAGCTTCTTCGCCCCGATCGAGGGCGCGGTGGGCACCTCGGTCGACCGCAGCCTGTTCTCCAGCCGCACCGAGGTGCATTGCAGCCGCTGCGGCGGCCATCTCGGCCATGTGTTCCCGGACGGGCCGAAGCCCACCGGCCAGCGGTACTGCATGAACGGCGTGTCGCTGCGATTCGAGGCCGCCAAGGGGTGACCTTCCGCCAAACTTGACTGTATCGGGAGTAGGAGAGCCGGGGCTGTCACCCCGGCTTTCCCGCCTCCTGGCTTCGGCTCACGCGAATGACGGCGTACAGAATACGCCGCCAGCAGCCGCCGTCGGTGCGCTACGGCTCCGGCGTCGGCGCCTGCTCCGGCAGCAATCCCTCGCTCCGCAGCTCGGCCCACAGGTCCGGCGGAATGGGCTGGACCATCATCGCCGCGTTCTCGATCACCTCGGCCGCCGTGCGGGCACCCGGAATGACGGCAGCCACCGCGGGATGCGCCGCGCAAAACTGCAACGCCGCGGCCTTCAGGTCCACGCCGTAGCGCGCGCAGATCACGCCGATGCGCCGCGTCCGCTCGACCAACTCGGGGGCCGCCCGCTCGTAGTTGAAGGTGTCCCCGCCGGCCAGCAGCCCGGAATTGTACGGGCCGCCGATCACCACGCGGGCGCCGCGCGCCTCGCACAACGGCAGCAACTCCGCCAATGCCGTGTGGTCCAGCAGCGTGTAGCGCCCGGCCACCAGGAACATCGTCGGCTCGGCGCGTTGCAGCGCCAGGATGCACGGCTCGACCACGTTCACGCCGAAACCCCAGGCGCCGATCACGCCCTCGCGCCGCAGCCGGTCCAATGCCCGCGCCGCCCCGTTCATGGCGATGTCGAACTGCTCGCGCCATGCCTCGCCCAGCCAGTCCGGCGCGCAATCGTGGATGTAGACGATGTCGATGCGGCTGAGGCCGAGCCGTTGCAGGCTGTCCTCGATCGAGCGCAGCGTGCCGTCATGGCTGTAGTCCAGCCGACGGCGAAACGACAGCCCGCGATGGAACTGTTCGGCCACGTCCGGCACATCGCCCGCCGGTTCCAGCATTCGGCCGACCTTGCTCGACAAGGTGAAATCGTCGCGCGGATGGTGACGCAGGGTGTGGCCCATGCGGTGCTCGGACAGCCCGGCGCCGTAATGCGGAGCGGTGTCGAAATGCCGGATGCCGGCGTCCCAGGCGGCGGCCACCGCGGCCAGCGCCACGTCGTCGGGGATCACCGCCTGATGGTTGCCGAGCGGCGCGCCGCCCATGCCCAGCGGCCCATGCGGGATGTAGCTTGGTTCCATGTCAATGCGTCTCCGGTGGCACTACGCCCTTGATGAGGATCACGTTGCCGTAGAACCGGCGCTCTCCCAGGGCGACGATGGCATAGGCCTGTTCGGCGGCGGCATAGAAGGCGTGCCGTTCGATCGCGTGCGCGGGGCCGGCGCCGTGCTCGCGCAGAATCGCGTTGATCTCGGCGCAGACCGGCGGCGTCTGCTCGGGGTTGCCGACGACCTGCATCACCATCGCCGGATGCGGCACGAACGTGTCCAGCGGCAGCACGCTCAGCACCGCCCGCAGCGCGCCGGCGATGCCCGTGCCGGCCAGCGGGATCATCGCCCGGCCGCGGGTTGCCGGGTAGTTGGCGTCCACCAGGGCGATGGCGTCGCCATGTCCCATAACCGCCAGGGCGTGCAGCAGGTCGGGGGTCAGCAGGGGGTCGAGGCCGATCAGCATGGGCGCTCCCGCGGGATGTTGCCGCGAGCCTAGCCGGGGGCCGGCGAGCCGGCCAGAGCGGGCGACAAACCCGACCGACGATGCCGCGTTGCCGCCGCCATGAACGCCCTTACTCCGGTCACGCCGGCCACCGACGAAGCCGATCCGCGCGCCGCCGCCCGGGCGGCGAAGCTGCGCTACGTCCACGACCGCCAGCCCGGGTTTCGCCGCGAACGGCTGGGCGAGAAGCAGTTTCGCATCCTCGATCACGACGGAAGCGAGCTCGTCGACCCGGAGCACCTGGAGCGCGTCCGCAAACTGGCGATTCCGCCCGCCTACGAGGACGTCTGGATCTGCCGCCATCACAACGGCCACCTGCAAGCGACCGGGCGGGATGCGCGGGGGCGAAAGCAGTATCGCTACCACGCGAAATGGCGTGCCGTGCGCGACGAGGGAAAATACCATCGGATGCTGGCGTTCGGCCGCCTGCTGCCGCAAATCCGTGCGCAGGTGGACAGCGACCTCGCCCGCCACGGCCTGCCGCGCGACAAGGTGCTGGCCGCCATCGTGCGTCTGCTGGAGGGCACGCTGGCCCGCGTGGGCAACGAGGAATACGCCAAGCAGAACGACAGTTTCGGCCTGACCACCTTGCGGCGCCGTCATGCGCGCGTGAAGGGCGGCCATGTGACCTTCGATTTCCGCGGCAAGCACGGCGTCGAGCATCACATCGACCTCGCCGACCGCCGGCTGGCCGCCATCGTCCGCCGCTGCCAGGAACTGCCGGAACAGCATCTGTTCAACTACATCGGCGAAGACGGCGAACCGCACCCGATCAGTTCGGACGACGTCAACGCCTATTTGCAGGACATCGCGGGCGAGGACGTCACCGCCAAGGATTTCCGCACCTGGGCCGCGACCAACCTGGCGGCCCTGGCGCTGTCCGGGCTGGAGGCGTTCGACAGCAAGACCCGCGCCAAGCACAACATCGTGCAGGCGGTGGAGAGCGTCGCCGCCCGGCTGGGCAACACGCCGGCGATCTGCCGCAAATGCTATATCCATCCGGCGATCTTCGACGGCTATCTGGACGGCAGCCTCGCCGATGGGCTGCGCGCCCACGCCGACGCGATGCTGCGTGGCGGCGAGAGCGGCTTGAGCGCCGAGGAGGTGGCCGTCACCGCCTATCTGCGCCACCGCCTGGGCGAAGCCATCGAGCCGGCGCCGCGGCCATGACCGCCGATCTCACCCGGCGCGGTTGGTGGCCGGCACTGCACTCGGCGCGGCCGGCCTGGCCGCGGCACCCGGCGCGGCGGCGCAGGCCACCAGCCTGTTGCGCCTGCCGGCGGCTACTTGCTGGAGGCGAATCCGCCAGAGCCGGAGCCGCCGCCAGAACTGGAGTTGCCGCCAGGGACCGACGCCTTGGTCATCGCCACGACGGAATTTGGGTTGACCACCATCATCACCGGCCGGCCCTGCCGGTCATGCGCGCGGATCAGGAACGACTCCGGCATGATCTGCACATCGGTGAAGCCTGCCTGCTGGAGGTCGTGCTTCATCGCCTGCTGAATCGCCGGCGTGGCCGGCTGACTCTGCTGGCTTGCCGGTTGCGCTGAACTGGCACTTGCCGAAGCGTTCCCGGCGGGCTTGGTGATCGCCGGCTGATTTGAGCCCGAAGTCGACGCGGTGGTTTGCGCCAATGCCGGCGCGGCCAACATCAAGCCCAGTCCCGCAGTAAGAAGGATCGCCGAACGCATGTCTGTTCTCCTCGGTTGCTCGCGCCACAATGACGCCACGATTTAAACAGGCACGCGCCGGCGAAGTTGGATTGTCGCCGCATTACGCCTTGCTCAGCCGTTTCGGTGCTACTGCGGAGATCCGGAGACTTGCGCCCCGGTGATCCGGTCCTGCGCAAGCCCGTTATTCGGGTCGGCCGGACCGCCCACGAACCTGCCCGCGACGGCTCCGTTCTCGGTCTGCGGGACTTGCGCCGTGGCGGGCGTCTGACCAGTGGCTGCCGGCCAGCCTTCGGCGGAGAGCTGCTCGGGTGTCATGCCGGCATAGGCGGGAGTGACCGAAACCACTCCTAATCCGACCAGAGCTAGGCCGGCGGCGGTAAGAAGAAGACTACGCATGTTGTTCCTCCAGTCTCTCTACATGACCGTAAGCCAAACGTCTCGGGATGCGGGAAGTTCTTGCATGAACGACATCACTCGATTTTATGAATGTCTTCATACTTGTTCAGAAGCGGCAAACGATGCTTGGCCCTCCCAAAATGTGGTCGCGCCGGTACAGCGACAGCGCGCCCCGGCGAATGTCTGCCATGTGCGTGCGCATGGCGTTGCTGTCTGGCGACGGCGCGACCCCGGCGATAAGCTGCGCAGGATCTCATCATGGATGCCCCGGTTCCCTTGGCGGCGGATCTCCACTCCGCCGACGTCGACCTGTTGCCGCGCTTCACGCACCGCGAGATCCTGCGGGTGCTTTCGGGCATCCTGCTGTGCATCTTTCTGGCGGCCATAGATCAAACCGTGGTGATCCCGGCGGTGCCGGCCATCGCCGCCGACCTGCATGGTTTCGGGCACCTGTCCTGGATCGTCTCGGCCTATCTGCTTACCTCGACGGCGGCGACGCCGATCTATGGGAAGCTGTCCGACATCTACGGGCGCCGCGCGCTGCTGCTGCCGGCCATCGTGGTGTTCGTGATCGGCTCGCTGCTGTGCGGCGCGTCGTTCAGCCTGTGGCACCTGATCGCCGCGCGGGCCTTACAGGGTATCGGCGGCGGCGGGTTGATGGCGATGGCGCAAGCCGCGATCGCCGACGTGGTGGCGCCGCGCGAGCGTGGAAAGTACCAGGGCTACATGGCCAGCGCCTGGGGTGTCGCCAGCATCGCCGGCCCGGTGCTGGGCGGCTGGATCACCGATCAGTTCTCATGGCGGTGGATCTTCTGGATCAACCTGCCCATCGGCATCCTGGCGCTGCTGCTGTGCAATCGCGGCCTGCGGATGCTGGTGGTGCCGCGGCGGGCCACGCGGATCGACTATGTCGGCGCCGCCCTGCTGGCGTCATGGACCACCGCGTGCCTGCTGCTGATGACCTGGGGCGGCAACGTCTATGGCTGGGCGTCGCCGCAGGTGCTGGGCCTCGCCGCCGTGGCCGTGGCGTTGCTGGCGGCGCTGGTGTGGCAGGAGCGGCGGGCCTCGGATCCGTTGCTGCCGCCCCGGGTGTTCGCCAACGGCGTGTTCGTGCGCGGCGTGACGATCGCCTCGATGGCCTCGGCCGGGACGTTCGGGGCGATCTTCCTGCTGCCGCTGTTCTTCCAGTTGCTGCGCGGCGCCAGCGCCGAGGCGGCGGGCGTGCTGATCGTGCCCTATCTCGCCTTCAACGTGATGGGCGCCTACGCCTCGGGCCAGTTCGCGCGCAAGCTGGGGCGCGGGCGCGGCATCCTGCTGGGCGGCTTGGCCACCGGCACCGCCGGGTATGCCTTGTTGGCGACGGTGGGTGCGACAACCCCGCAGTTGCTCATCGTGGCGGCGATGGCGGTCGTGGGATTCGGCATCGGCGCCTGTATGCCGACCAGCCTGGTGGTGGTGCAGAACTCGGCCGAGCGGCGCGACGTGGGGGCTGCCACCGGCAGCCTGCTGTTCCTGCGCTCGATGGGCGGGGCGTTCGGCACCACCATCGCCGGCTCGCTGCTGGCCAGCCGGTTCGCGGCCGGCGTGGCGGCGCATGGCGGCGGCCGCACGGTCGATCTGTCGGCCCTGCGCGGGCAGGCGGCGGCGGGACACGGCGCCCTGGCGCTCGACCCGGCGCTGCGGACGGTGGCGCGCCAGGCGCTGGCCAGCGGGTTTCATGCCGGGTTCCTGATCCTGGCGCTGCTGCTGGCGGCGGCGTTCGCGATCTGCCTGGGGCTGCGGGATCTGGCGCTGAAGTCGAGCGGGTAAGTTCTTGGCTGACCTGCTTCGGCTCGTTTCCTATGTCACCGGCTGTAAGGCCTCAATCGCGGCCATTTCATTGGGACGCGTGGTCCGGGCTGACTGTGGCAATCAGGTAAGCGAGCCCGCGCCGACGCTCGTTCGCCGAGCGTTTCACGGTTGCGGTCGGCCAGCAGGTGAACCGCCTCGGACGCTTATGCCGCCCGAGCCTCTGCGACGGCCCGTGCGACGACGTCAGGGCTGCGGGCGATAACCATCAACAGGACGCGGGCAGCCGGTTCGGGGCAGCGCAATCCCTGCTCCCAGTCCCGTACCGCGCCAACAGCCAAGCCGAACCGTTCCGCAAACGCCGACCGGCTGAGGCCGAGTCGTCCGCGGATGGCTCGCACGTCCACCGCGCCCGATGCCAGATGGACGCGCGCAGGTTCCTTTTCGCCGCGCAGGATGGCCACTCCCTCCTGCATGGACGCGATCAGCTCTCGCCCAAAATCGGTGTCGTCCGTCACCGTTGTCTCCGCTTCATGTCGGCGGCAAGGGATGCAATCGCCGCCCGCTGCGCCGGGCTGAGATCGCCCTGCTCGTTTTTGCCGTAGATCAGCAGCGCCAGAATCGGCCGATCCGTAGTCAACACGTAGTAGATAACCCGAAAGCCGCCGCTTTTCCCCCGCCCCTTTGCCGCGAAGCGCAGCTTACGAACGCCTCCCAAACCAGGAATGACGTCACCGGCAAGCGGATCCCGTGCCAGGGTGTCGATCAACTCCGCCCGTTCGTCGCGCGACAGCAGGCTGTCAGCTCGGCGGGAGAAGATTGAGGTCTCAAGAACCGCCTGCACCGACACAATCTATACAGCAATGCTGTATAGGCCGCAACAGCCGATACGCCTTGGTCGCCCGCTGCAAGCCTGCCCTGCCTTGCAATGATGGCCACGGCAAGGCACCTGTTGATCGCACCCGAACGGGACTACGATGGACGCCGCCACCCTGGGCTTCGGCTCGACCTTCTCCGATCTTGCGACCCGCGACGGCCTGGTGCGGCTCGACCGCATGTTCGTCGGCCGCCTGGCGGAGACCGAGCCGGAGCTGCACGCCCGCCTGATGGCGGCCCGTGCCGAGCCGGCCGCGCTGGACGCCCGCGCGGAAGGCCAGCTCGTCGTGGCCCTCGGCCCATCGGTGGAGGAGTTCGTCGGCGCCCTGTTCGGCATCCGGGCCGAGCTGGCCGACATCGCCGCGCGCACCGCCTCGCTCGACCCCGTCCACGCCTGCAAGCGCCTGTTCGTGCAGCGGCAGGCGGTGAAGAAGTATCCCGACCCATCCGGCTTCGACGCCCCCGCCCTGCGCGCAGGCCTCGAGGACGCGATGGCGACGCCGTTCGGCGAACAGGTTTTCGCCACCCATGTCGCGGCCTGGCAGGCCAACGATCGCGCCGAGCTGCTCGACCTCGCCCTGCGCTATGCCGCCTGGGCCACGCTGACGCCCGAAGGCCATGCGCTGCATGGCGGCGGCACGCTGTTCCATGTGCCGCACAAGATCGACCCGCAACACCTCGTCCCGGTGGAAACCGTCGAGCGCGACGGCGTCACCATGCTGCGCCTGCCGGAATCCGCGTGGCGGCATCGCGAGGGCTTCTCGCTCACCGATCCCGGCATGGACGAGCAGCACGCGCTGGACCAAATGAACTACTGCATCTGGTGCCACAGCCAGTCCAAGGACTCGTGCAGCAAGGGCCTACGCGACCGCAAGACTGGGGCGTTCCAGAAAAGCCCGTTTGGCGTGACGCTGGCCGGCTGCCCGCTGGACGAGAAGATCAGCGAGATGCACGAGCTGCGCGCGCAAGGCCACCTGCTCGCCGCGTTCGCGACCATCGCCGTGGACAACCCGATGATGGCGGCCACCGGGCATCGCATCTGCAACGACTGCATGAAGGCCTGCATCTACCAGAAGCAGGAGCCGGTCGACATTCCGCAGGCGGAGACATCCATTCTGCGCCAGGTGCTCGATCTGCCGTGGGGGTTCGAGATCTACGCGCTGCTGACGCGCTGGAACCCGCTCGACATCCGCCGCCCGCTGCCGCTGCCCGACAGCGGCCGCGCTGTGCTGGTGGTGGGCCTCGGCCCGGCCGGGTTCACCTTGGCGCACCACCTGATGAACGACGGCCATAGCGTCGTCGCGGTGGACGGCCTCAAGATCGAGCCGCTGGGCTTCGATCCGACCGCGCCGATCCGCGACGCGGCGGCGCTGTTCGAGGATCTGGACGATCGCGTGATGGCCGGCTTCGGCGGCGTCGCCGAATACGGCATCACCGTGCGCTGGAACAAGAACTACCTGAAGCTGGTGCGCCTGCTGCTGGAGCGGCGCGCGCAGTTCGCGATGTTCGGCGGCGTGCGCTTCGGCGGGGGGGCCACGCTGTCCATCGACGATGCCTGGACGATGGGTTTCGACCATGTGGCGCTCTGCATGGGCGCGGGAAGGCCCACGGTGATCGACATGCCGAACGGTCTCGCGCGCGGCGTGCGGCAGGCCAGCGACTTTCTGATGGCGCTGCAACTGTCGGGCGCGGCCAAGGAAAGCTCCATCGCCAACCTGCAAATCCGCCTGCCGGTGGTGGTGATCGGCGGCGGGCTGACAGCGATCGACACGGCGACCGAAAGCCTCGCGTACTATATCCGGCAGGTCGAGAAATTCGCGCGCCGCCACCGCACGCTGGTCATGGAGCGCGGCGAGGCGGCGGTGCATGACGGCTGGACCGAGGAGGAGCGGCATACCGCCGAGACGTTCCTGGCCCACGCCGCCGCGATCCGCGCCGAACGCCACGCCGCTGCGCGCGAGCATCGCGAACCGGCCCTGGCCGCGCTGCTGGAATCCTGGGGCGGCGCCACGATCGCCTATCGCCGCAGCCTGACAGACTCGCCGAGCTACACGCTGAACCACGAGGAAGTGGCCAAGGCGATGGAGGAGGGCGTGCGGTTCGCCGAGGGCCTGGCACCGCTGGCCGTCGAGGTGGACCGTTTCGGTCACGCGTCCGGCCTGAAATGCAGCCATGCGGACGGCAGCGAGATTGTGCTGCCGGCCGGCAGCGTGCTGGTCGCCGCCGGCACGCAGCCCAATACCGTTCTCGCGCGCGAGGATGGGCGCATCCGCCTGGATGGCCGCTATTTCCAGGCGATCGACGTGGACGGCCACCCGGTGACGCCGGTGCGCGGCCTGGCAAAGCCCGACGTGGCGCAGGTGCTGATGCACCGCGACGGTGCGACCGGGCGGCTTGTCAGCTTCTTCGGCGACCTGCACCCGAGCTTCTTCGGCAACGTGGTCAAGGCGATGGGCAGCGCCAAGCGCGGCTATCCCGTGGTTTCCGCCGCACTGGCCGCGCAGCCGGAAGGGCAGGGCGGCGCCGCGGTGATCGCGCGCTGCCGCGACGTGCTGGGCGCCACCGTCCACGAGGTGCGCCGTCTGACGCCCACCATCATGGAAGTGGTGCTGCGAGCCCCCGCCGCCGCGCGCGCGTTCCGCCCCGGACAGTTCTATCGCTTGCAGAACTACGAGATGCACGCGCCCCGCGTATCGGAGGCCGGCGTCGGCACCACGCTGCTGGCAATGGAGGGGCTGGCCATGACCGGCGCCTGGACCGATCCCGATGCGGGCCTGGTCTCGGTCATCGCGCTGGAGATGGGCGGCAGTTCGGACCTTTGCGCCACGCTCAAGCCGGGCGAGCCGGTGGTGCTGATGGGACCGACCGGCACGCCCACCGATATCCCCGCGAACAGCACGGTGGCGCTGGTGGGCGGCGGACTGGGCAACGCCGTGCTGTTCAGCATCGGCGCCGCGATGCGCGCCGCCGGCTCGCACGTGCTGTATTTCGCCGGATACAAGGCACGTCAGGACCGCTACAAGATCGAGGAGATCGAACGCGCCGCCGATGTCATCGTGTGGTGCTGCGACGAAGCTCCGGGCTTTGCCGCGACACGGCCCCAGGACCGCGCGTTCGTCGGCAACATCGTGCAGGCGATGGCTGCGTACGGAAGCGGCCGGCTCGGCGCGCAGGTGGTGCCGCTCGGCGACGTGGAGCATATGGTCGTCATCGGCTCGGACCGCATGATGCAGGCGGTGGGGGCGGCGCGGCACGGCGTGCTGGCGCCGTACCTGCGCCCCGGGCACACGGCGATCGGCTCGATCAACAGCCCGATGCAGTGCATGATGAAGGAAGTCTGCGCGCAGTGCCTGCAACCGCAGACCGATCCCGTAACTGGCGAAAGGACCGTCGTGTTCAGTTGCTACAATCAGGACCAGGCGCTCGACCGCGTCGATTTCCCGGCGCTGCACGAGCGGCTGCGGCAGAACGGCGTGCAGGAGAAGATCACCGCGCAATGGATCGACCGTTCGCTGCGCCTGCTGCACGCCCGCCCGGCGATGGCCGCGGAATGAATACCCCTCACCGCCCGATCGGCCCGCAGGTCGACCCGACGCCGCGCCCGCTGCCGGCGCGCGTGCGCATCAGCGGCGCCTATTGCGAGCTGGAGCCGCTGCATCCACGCCACGCCGCCGAACTATGGCAGGCCGTGCGCACCGGCACGCCGGAGGGCGACGAGAGCTGGGACTATCTGGGCTACGGCCCGTTCGCTTCCGAGGCGGCGCTGGCGGCGCGGGTCTCGGCCCTGGCGACCCAGCACGACGCGGTGGCCTGGGCGGTGCGACCGCACGCCACGGGCGTCGCATCCGGCTGGCTCACGCTCATGGACATCCAGCCAGCCAATGCCGCCATCGAGCTGGGCAACATCTGGTTTTCGCCGGCGATGCAGCGTACCCGCGCGGCGCGCGAGGCGATTTTCCTGCTGCTGCGGCTTGCCGCCGACGAGCTGGGCTATCGGCGGCTGGTGTGGAAGTGCAACGCGCTGAACGCGCCCAGCCGGCGCGCCGCGGAAAGTCTCGGGTTCACCTTCGAGGGCTTGCTACGCGCGCATTACGTGGTGAAGGGCCGCCGCCGCGACACCGCGATGTTCAGCATCGTGGCCGATGAATGGCCCGCTTGCCGCGACGCGCTGCTGGCCTGGCTCGATCCCGGCAATTTCGACGCGCAGGGCAACGCCCGCGCGACGCTCGCCTCACTCCGCCGGCCACCAATCGTCTAGCACGATCCCCGGCGGGTCGAGGCTGACCGGCTCGCGCGTCGCGATGCGCGTGGTGATCGTGCCGTCGCGGCCCCGGGCATGGTGGATCAGGGTCGGGCGATCCGTGCGGATCATGAGGTAATGCTGGATGCTGGGAACCCGAAAGTAGCCTTCCAGCTTGATGCCCGCGTCTTGCGAACTGGTCGAGGGGGAGCGGATCTCCACCACGATGATCGGATCGAACACGAGCAATTCGTCGTCTTCGAGCGGCGGCCCGCAGCGCACCATGCAGTCCGGCTCGAACGTGGTGTCCGCATCGACGCGCATGGCCATTCCGTCGGGATAGACCGTGCAGGGCAGCTTTCCCCGCTCGACGGCGGCGAACAGGCGGCGAGCGATTTTAAACTTCAGCAGCGCGTGCGCCGAGCGTTCCTGGGCCTGATCATAGACCACGCCGTCGATCAGCTCGTAATGCTTCCCCTCCGGCTGCTCCAGCGCCCATAGCACGAACTGCTCGGAGGTCATGCGCGGCGGCCGCTGGGCGGTGTTGGACATGCTCAAGTCTAGTCCGTCGAACCGCTCGGCTCAATGCCAGGTCGCGGGTGCCGTCCAGTGCGCCGCAGCCTGGACATTGCCCAGCGGCGGCCATGTCCCGAGCATAGGGGCGCCCCCGACCGGCTCCTCGCGCGGATTGCCGGTCGTCGGGATCGCTGGCGGCGGCTGGGAGCCGAGCTGTTCCTGAAGAACTCCGTTCGCCAGCAAATCGTGGGTCGCCGCGTCACCGCCCTCGGCGCTCAAGAAGCGTGCCGCGTCCAGCGCCAGGTTCGCTGACGTCAGCGTGACCAGGCTGCCGCCGCTGCCATCGTTCGTGACCTGCGCATCCAGCCCGGCCAGGCTTTGCGACGAAGTGAAGGTGTACGTGCCGCCGGCCGCCGTCACGCTCAGCACATCGCCGGCCACGCTGGCGCCGGTGACGCTGGTGGCCGCGAGGTCGATGCCGCCGCCGGCTCCCAAGCCCTCGATCGGTCCGGCGATCGAGGCTGGCTGATCCAGCAGCAGCGTCGCTCCCGCGCCGTTGAACGCCAGCGTCTGTCCGCCGCCGAGCGCGTGGCCCAATTCGAGCGTACTGCCCGCCTCGATGCTCATGGTCCCGCCGCCGCTGACCGCGCCCAGCAACGACAGCGTGCCCGAGGCGGCGTCGATCAGCCCGCTGTTGGCGAAGGCGAACGCCACCACCGAATCGCCGCCGCCGCCGGTCTTGGCCAGCGTGCCGGCATTGGTGAACAGCACCTGCCCGCGCGCGGCCAGGCCGGCATCGTCCGTGGTCAGATCCCACTCCGCGCCGGCGGCGTTGTAGAGGATCGAGGGACCGCTGTTCGTGCTGTCGCCCAGCAGCACCTGTCCCGCGTCGGCCACTGTGCCGCTGTTGGTCCAGTCCGCGTAGCTGCTGGATACCTGCACGCTGACGGCGCTCCCGTCGTCGCTGATGGCCAGCGACCCCGCGCTGCTGGCTCCGTTCACCAGCAGCAGCGTGCCTCCGCTCGTGCCGCCCGCCGTGCCGGCCAGGCTGGCGGAGAACTCCAGGGCCAGCGTGCCGCTGGCGGCGAGCAGCGTGCCGGTGCTCTCGACGCTGGTGTACAGGCTGCTGGTTCCGAGGCCCCCGGTCTTGGCCAGCGTGCCGGCGTTGTCGAACATGCTGACGCTGCCGGTATCGACGATGCCGGCAGCGTCGTCGGCCAGGTCGAACGTGGCGCCGGCGGCGTTGTCGAAGGTGACGGGCGCGGCACCGGCGGAGTCGATCTGGCCCAGCGCCGTGACCGCGCCGCCGTTGTTCCAGAGCAGGCCGTTGGCGAAGGCCGCCGAGGAGCCGTCGGCGGCAATCGTCACGGCGCCGCTGGTGGCCAGCGTGGCGGCGCCCCCGATGCTGCCGCCATCGGTGAAGGCGGCCGGCCCGTTCAAGGTCAGGACGCTGCTATCGGCCAGCAGCACGCTGCCCGACGCCAAGGCAAACGCACCCGCGACCGCGAAATCCGCGGGGGTCGAGGTGCCGCCGAGCGTCACGGCGCCGCCGCCGATCGCCAGGTTGTCGACGCCGAACGCCGTGCTGCTCCCAACGCTGAAATCGCCGCCGCCGAACAGCAGCGTGCCGGCGCCCCCGATGTCGCCGCCGATAGTGCCGCCGCCGTCCAGATCCAGCGTGCCGGTGGCGACCGTGATCGTGCCGGTGCTGGTCAGCGCCGCGTCAACCGTGCTGGTGCCGCCACCCGCCAGCTTCGCCAGCGTGCCCGCGTTGACCAGGACGCCGCCCGCGCCCACCACGCCAGCGCCGTCGGCGGCAAGGTCGAACGCGGCACCCGCCGCGTTGGTGATGCTCTCGCCGGCGCCGGATTGCACGGCACCCAGTGCCGCGACGGTGCCGCGATTGACCCAGCTCAGGCCGGCCGCCTGGGTGATTCCGCCCGCCTCGATGGTCGTGGCGCCGGCGGTCGCGAGTTGTCCGGGACCGCTGATAGTGCTGCCGTCGGACAGGTCGGCGGTGCCCGAGACAGCAAGGGCGGCGCCGCTGCCCAGCGTCAGCGTGGCCGCCGACAGCACCAGGCCGGCGGCGGTGTTGTCCGCCGCCTGCAACGCCAGGCTGCCGCCGGACAGGCTGAGCGACGCATCGGTTTCGGCGCCGATGCCGACGTTGCCGGCCGCGATCGCGAGCGCTGCGATGCCGATCGCGGTGGCGGCCGAGACGCTGAAATTGCCGCCGCCGAACAGCAGCGTGCCGGCGCCGTCGATCGCGCCGCCGATGGTGCCCCCGCCATCCAGGTCCAGCGTCGTGCCCGCCGCGACGATGATGGCGCCGGTGCTGGTCAGCACGCTGTCCACGACGCTGGTGCCGCCGCCCGCCAGGATGGCCAGCGTGCCGGCATTGGCGAGGGTCGACTTGCCGCCGGTGTCCAGGATCCCGGCCCCGTCCGCGCCGAAGCCGAAGCTGGCGCCGGCCGCGTTCGCGTACTGGGCGGCGCCGCTGCTGTCGATCGCGCCGTCGATCACGACACTGCCGCCGTTGCTCCAGGCGATGTTGGTCAGGCTGACCGCCGCACCGTCGGCGGCAATGGTCGTGCCGCCCTGGGTCGACAGCGTGCCGCGGCCGCTGATCGCCGCACCTCCCTGGATGCTCGCGCCGCCGTCCAGTTCCAGCGTGAATGTGCCGCCGATGTAGAGCCCGCCGCCAATCTGCGTGAAGCCGCCGGACACGCTGTCGTTGCCTGCGACGACCATCTGCCCCTGCATGGCGAACCCGCCGAGCGCGCTGCCGGAGACCGACACGCCGCTGCCAGTCGCCAACACGAGCGTGCTGTCTGGCGTCGCCGCAAGGCCGTTTACCTGGTTCGTGCCGCCGGCCAGTTCCAAGGTGCCGGCGCCGCTCAGCGTTCCACCGATGGTCGCGTTGCCGGTCAGCAGCAGCGTGCCGGAGCCGACCGCGATGGTGCCGGTGCTGGTCAGCACCGAATCGATCTCGCTGGTGCCGGCGCCGCCGGTTTTGGCCAGCGTGCCGGCGTTGTCGAAGCTGGACCGGCCGCCGTCGGCGATGATCCCGGCCGCGTCGGTGGCCAGTACCAGCCGCGCGGCTGCCGTGTTGACCAGGGTGGCGGCGTTCACGGTCACGATGCCGCCGCTGGCGATGGCGACGCCAGCATTGCGCCAGGTGATGCCGCGCAGATAGAGGGTGCTGCCGTCGGCGCCGATGGTGGTGGCGCCGGCGGTTATCAGCGTGGCCGCGCCGGTGATGGTCGCGCCGTCGCGCACATCCAGGTTCGCGGTGGTGGTCAGCGTGGCGCCGGTGGCAAGGCTCAGCGTGCCGCCCTGCTGCGTCAGGTCGACGCCGAGCGTGACCTTCGTAGCAGTGACCCGCAGCAGGCCGGTGGACAGCAGGGTGCCGTCGCCGGACAGGCTGGCCAGCGCGGTGGTGCTGACGGCGCCAAGTTCCAGCGTTCCGGCGCCGCCCAGCGTGCCGCCGATCGCCCCGCCGCTGGTCAGCAGCAGCGTGCCGGAGGCCACCGAGATCGTGCCGGTGCTGCTCAGCGTCGAGTCGATCTCGCTGGTGCCGACCCCGCCGGCCTTGGCCAGCGTGCCCACGTTGTCGAACTGGGAGTTGCCCCCGTCGGCGATGATCCCGGCCGCGTCCGTGGCCAGCACGAACTGCGCGCCCGCCGCGTTGACCACGGTGGCGCCACCCAGCGTCAGGATGCCGCCGCTGACGGTGACTGTGTCAGCATTGATCCAGGAGATGCCTCGCAGATAGATGCTGCTTGCGTCGGCGCCGATGGCGGTGGCGCCGGCGGTGCCCAGGTTCGCGGCACCGGTGATGGTCGCCCCGTCGCGCACATCCAGATTCGCGGTGGTGGTCAGCGTGGCGCCGGTGGCCAGGCTCAGCGTGCCGCCTTGCTGCGTCAGGTAGACGCCGAGCGTGACCTTCGGGTTGGTGACCCGCAGCAATGCGGTGGACAGCAGGGTGCCGTCGCCGGACAGATTGCTTAGCGCGGTGGTGCTGACGGCTCCGAGTTCCAGCGTGCCGGCGCCCCCCAGGGTGCCGCCGATCGCGCCACCGCTGGTCAGCAGCAGCGTGCCGGAAGCCACCGAGATCGTGCCGGTGCTGGTCAGGGTGGAGTCGATCTCGCTGGTGCCGACCCCGCCGGTCTTGGCCAGCGTGCCGGCGTTGTCGAACTGGGAGTTGCCGCCATCGGCGACGATCCCGGCCGCGTCCGTGGCCAGCACGAATTGCGCGCCCGCCGCGTTGATCAGGGTGGCGGCGTTCAGGGTCAGGATGCCGCCGCTGACGGTGACGGTGCCAGCATTGGTCAAGGTGATGCCGCCGCGCAGATAGATGCTGCTTGCGTCGGCGCCGATGGTGGTGACGCCGGCGGTGGCCAGGGTCGCGGCGCCGGTGATGGTCGCCCCGTCGCGCACGTCCAGGTTCGCCGCGGTGGTCAGCGTGGCGCCGGTGGACAGGCTCAGCGTGCCGCCTTGCTGTATCAGGTCCACACCCAGCGTGACGGTCGTGTTGGTGATCCGCAGCAGGCCCGTGGATAGCAGGGTGCCGTCGCCGGACAGGCTGGCCAGCGCGGTGCTGCTGGCAGCGCCAAGTTCCAGCGTGCCGGCGCCGCCCAGCGTGCCGCCGATCGCCCCGCCGCTGGTCAGCAGCAGCGTGCCGGAGGCCACCGAGATCGTGCCGGTGCTGCTCAGCGTCGAGTCGATCTCGCTGGTGCCGACGCCGCCGGTCTTGGCCAGCGTGCCGGCATTGGCGAAGGTGGCGCCCCCGCCGGTGCTGATGATGCCGGCCGTGTCGGCGGTCAGCGCGAAACGGGCGCCCGCCGCATTGACGATGTGCGCCGCCGAGGCGGACAGCACCCGGCCGCCGATGATGGCGACCCCGCCGTTGTCCCAGGTGATCCCGCCGCCCATCAGCAGTGCGCTGCCGTCGGCCCCGACCGTCGTCGCGCCGCTGGTGGCCAGCGTGCCGAGCCCGGTCAGGCTGGCCTTGCCCGACAAGCTGGCCCCGGCGACGGAGGCCACGGTGCTGGCGGCCAGCGCCAGGGTGCCGCCGGTGGCGACCAGCCCGCCCGCGACGTCGGCGCCGCCGGCCAGGATCAGCGTGCCGCCGCTCAGCGTCAGTCCGGCGGCCAGGCTGGCGGTGCCCAACACCCGCAGCGAGCCGCCGCTGATCGCCAGCCGGTCGGTGGTGGCCGTGATGCTGCCGGCGGTGTCGGCGCCGGTGCTCTGGGTGATGGTGAAGGCCCCGGCCGTGCTCAGCACCACGTCATCGGCGCCGGTGGGGAGCTTTCCGGTGCTCCAGTCCGCCCGCGTGCGCCAATCCCCGTCCGCCTCGACCGCCCAGTTTACCGTGGCCATCGCCCGATCTCCGCGACAGTTGCGGAGTCGAGTATTCCCGGGCACCCGTGCGAGGGCGTCAGGGTGCCGTCAACGGGCTGTTTCATGCGCGCCGCCTGAGCCGGATTCCGCCGCCACGTTTGCGGTATCCACGTCTATGATCCGGTCGTGACCCTGATGGAGGCGCTGTTTGCCTGATCGAGGTGGCCGACGGCGGCCTCCGGCCTGGCTGGCGGCATGACCGCCATACCCGGCCCCTGCGACACGGGCGCCATCCGCGCGGCGGCGCCGGTCGAGCGCGGGGATGGCGCGGCGACGCTGGCGGCCACCATCCTGGGCTCGAGCGTCGCCTTCATCGACGGCTCGGTGGTCAATGTGGCGCTGCCGAGCTTGCAGCACGCGCTGGCCGGCTCGGCGGCGGGATTGCAGTGGATCGTCAACGCCTATCTCCTGCCGCTGGGCGCGCTGGTGCTGCTGGGCGGTGCCGCCGGCGACCGCTACGGGCGAAAACAGGTGTTCGCGGCGGGGCTGATGCTGTTCAGCCTGGCTTCGCTGGCCTGCGCGCTGGCTCCCAGCCTCGGGCTGTTGCTGGCGGGCCGCGCGGTCCAGGGCGTCGGGGCGGCGCTGCTGATCCCGTCGAGCCTGGCCATTCTCGGCGCGGGGTTCTCCGGCGAGGATCGCGGACGGGCGATAGGAACCTGGGCGGCGGCCGGGGCGATCACCGGGGCGCTGGGGCCGGTGATCGGCGGCTGGCTGGTCGACACGGTCGGCTGGCGGGCGATTTTCCTCATCAACCCGCCGATCGCGCTGGGCGCGCTGTGGCTGGCACTGCGCCATGTGCGCGCGAACCGCGACCGCTCCGGCGGCGGCCTCGACTGGGGCGGCGGGGCGTTGGCGACCGCGGGGCTTGGCCTCGTGACCTGGGGCCTGACCGTGCTGCCGACGCGGGGTGTCCGAGACTTCGCGACGCTGGCGGCACTGGTGGCCGGCGCGGCGCTGCTGGGGCTGTTCCTGCACGTCGAGGCGCGGCGCGGCAGCCGCGCCATGATGCCGCTGGCGCTGTTCGGCGCGCGGACGTTCGTGGGCGTGACGTTGCTGACGCTGTTCCTGTATGCCGCACTCGGCGGCCTGCTGGTGCTGCTGCCCTATCTGCTGATCCGTGTCGGGCATTATTCGGCGACCGAGGCGGGTGCGGCGATGCTGCCGGTGCCGATCGTGATCGGCCTCGGCTCGCGCACGACCGGCCGGCTCGCCGGAGCGGTTCGGGCCGCGCTGGCCGCTCACCGCCGGGCCGCTGATCGTGGCGGTCGGGTTTGCGTTGCTGGCGCGGGTCGGCGCGGCGTCCGTCGGATACTGGCCGGTCATCTTTCCGGCGCTGGCGGTGATGGCGGTCGGCATGGCGATCAGCGTGGCGCCGCTGACCACGACCGTGATGGGCGCGGTCGATGCCGACCACGCGGGCTCGGCATCCGGCGTCAACAACGCCGTCGCCCGCGTCGCGGGGCTGATCGCGACGGCGCTGCTGGGCCTGGTGCTGACCAGCGCCGCCGACGGGACGTTCCTGGCGCATTTCCGCGTGGCGGCGTTGGTTGGCGCCGCCCTGGCCGCGCTGGCCTCGCTCAGCGCGCTGGCGTGCATCGGATGAGCGGCGGCAAAATCCGGCCTAGAAGCCCGCCCGCACTCCGGCCAGGAATGACGGCCCCGGCGTCGCGAAGCCGCTCGCCGGCTCGTAGTGGCTGCCGCCGAAATTCTTCGCGTCGGCGAAAATCTGGATCTTCGGCCGGATGTCGTAGGTGACGGTCAGGTTGAGGATCGTGCCGCCGCGCTGCAAGCCGATCGGGCCGGGAAAGCCCTCGTCGTCCACCAGGTAATCCTCGAACCGGCTGCTGTAGACCAGCTCCGGCGTCACGCGCAGGCGGGGCCAGGGCGTGAGGCGCGCGTCCAGGCTGACCTGGTTGCGCGGCCGGCGCAGCAGCGTGGCGCCTGAGGTGAGGTCGCGCGCCTCGGTGTAGGTGTAGCTCGCCGTCGCCTCGGCCCACGATGCCGGGCGCACCGTCAGGCTGCTTTCGACGCCGCGCGTGCGGGCGCGGTCGACGTTGACCTCGGTCGAGGACAGGAAGTCCGGCGCTTCGGAAAACTCGATCAGGTCGCGGATACGGTTGTCGAAATAGGTCACGTCGATGCTCACGCCGCGCTTGTTTTCGAACACCGGGAGGTCGAAGCCGACCCCCGCCTCCCAGCCGCGGCTGCGTTCGGGCTTCAGGTTCGGGTTGCCGACATAGCCGCTGCTGTCGACGCCGAACAGGTCGTAGAGCGACGGCGCGTGGAACGCCGTGCCGTACGAGGCCTTCAGCCGCGCGAACGCCTCGGGCACGGCCAGCACGCCGCCAAAACGATACGTGAACGCATCGCCGCCGTAGCGCGCACCCTCCTCGCGCACGTCGCCGGTCAGGGTAAGACGCTTCAGCAGTGTCGTCTGCACCCCGGCGTGCCCGCGTCGCTGCTGTCGCTGGCGTTCACGTCGGAACTGTAGGGAAAGCCGCCCGACGACGTGTTCAGCCGCGAGCGCGACGTGTCGCCGCCATGCTCGTAGCCGAAGGTCAGCGCCGCGTCGCGCGACCAGGCGAGGTCGGGGAGGTGGACGGTGTTGTTCCATTGCACGTCGTCGCGCGTGCCATGATAGCGGCTGTCGCCGAACGCCTGGTTCGGATCGGCGGGTTCCAGCAGCTCGACATAGTTGCGGTCGAACACGCCGCGCGAGACGAACAGCCCGCTTTCCCACGCGCCGCCGAACAGCGTCGTGGTCGCACCCAGGCGTCCGAAGGCGCTGTTGTCGCGGCCGGTGTAGTCCGGCGCGTCGAACGCCGGAAAACCCAGCTCGTCCAGCCCGAACACGCTTTGCCGCCCACGCAGCAGGGCGGAGAAGCGGGTGCCTTCGATCGGCGTGTAGCCCAGCTCGATCAGACCGAGCGTGCCGCGATAGCCGTCGCGCTCGCCGGTGTACACGCTTTCGCGGCGCGGCGTGGCGTCGCTGCCTTGCTGCGAGGTGTTCTCCGCGTCCAGGTTGTAGTCGAAATTGCCGGATTTCCCGGACAGCGCGCCGGAGAACAGATCCTGCCGCGGCAGGCCGCCTGCCGCGGTGACGGTGCCGTGCGGCTTGCCGGAACCCTGCCGGGTAATCAGGTTGATGACGCCGCCGATCGCGCCCGAGCCGTACAGGCTGGACATCGGTCCGCGGATGATCTCGATGCGCTCGATGTCCTCCAGCGTGTCGACGCCGAAGTTGAAGGCGCCATTCGGATCGGACGGATCGTTGATGGGCACGCCGTCGCGCAACACCAGCACCTGGTTGCCGTTGGTGCCGCGGATGAACACGCTGGCGTTGCCGCCCTCGCCGCCCGACTGCACCACATGCAGGCCGGGCACGGCGGACAGCGCCTCGGGCAGCGTGGTGTAGCCGCGGCTTTCGATGGTGTCGCGGGTGATGAGGGTGACGCCGGCGGGAATGCTTTCGGCCAGTGTCGGCACCCGGGTCGCGGTCACTGTCACGTCGGGCAGTTGCACCGCGCCGGGCGCGGGCGGTTCCTGGGCCAGGGCGGTGGCCGGCAGCAGGACGGCGGCAAGCAGCAAGCGTCGCATGGCAGGCACTCCGAGCGCGGGCCGCCCCTGCGAGGGAACGTGGCCGCGGAACGAACATGCGATTGCCGCTGGGGTCTCTCTCCCGTTGCGCCGGTACACCCCGCCCGGCGCGCGCGCGCACTCTCGACGCCGGCCGGTCTCCTGGCTCGCGGCGTCTCGCCTGCCCCGCCTTCTCGGCCCGGTCGCGGGGCCAATGGCACGCAGGGGGCAGGCACGCCGCGTACAGTTGCAGGGGCAGCCGCGGTGTGCGCGTTCCCGTTTCAGCCCTTGCGGGCCACCGTCGTCTGCGCGCGAGCCTAGGCGGGGGTGAAACAATTGTCCACGAGCCGGCGGGAGCCGCTGACGAACGACGCCTCGTCGCGTCATGGCCTCGCTGTCGACCGGATTGATCCGGAGCAGGTCTTGTAACGATTCCGGACCGGTGATAGGACCAGGGTCGGAGAATCAGAGGCCTCCGGGGGAATTAGTCATGGAAATGCGTTGGACATTCAAGCCGAGGCCGGCGGCGGGGCTTCTGCCATTTCTATTTTTGCCGATCTTCGGATACGCGGGAAGTTCCGCCGCGCAGACCCCGCCGGTGCCTACCATGACGATAGAGATTTACAACAACTCAGTACATTTCAGCATCTATCCGGTGCTTTCGACGGGAACGAGCCTTCCGGAAGATAAATGGTTGCAGGCGGCGTTCAAGGTTCCCAAGGCTCAGCTCGGAGCCAATCCATACCCCAAGCCCAACCAATTCCGGCTGTACTTCAATCCGACGGGCGTCGGCATTCCGCCAGGGGGCGAGATCACACTGACGCTGCCGCTGTACACCCAGCTTGTCCCGACCAATCAGGTCGATCCGAAGCTGCCCAACCAGTACATCGACTGGTGGGGCGGCGGGCGCATCGAAATCTTTGAGAGCCCGTATGCGGATCGCGCGCCCCCCGCGGCGCTGACCGCGAATTATACGAACAGGCCATCCCAGGTTCCGGTGACGCCGGTGGCAGGTGCGACGCTGCCGGTCTGCGGCTCCTGCCAGCCGCTGCAAATCTTCATGGATCCCGCCGGCCTGAAGGGCAACGAGCCGTCCCAACTGACCGAATACACGCTGGGCGCCATCAAGCTCACCAAGGATCCCTACGAGATCGACATCCGCAATGTCGATTATGATGTTTCCTATGTCGATGCGGCCTATCTCCCGGCTCTGATGGAGCCATTCGGCAACATCCAGGTCGGCTATGTCGGAACGCCGCTGACTATCGCGGCCTTCAAGAAGGCCCTTGGCAAGTTTCTGGCACCAGGGGCGCCGTTCACCGGCTGGCCGCAGTTCGTCGACGAACAGAAGGAGGTCATTCTCAAGATCCCGTCGGCCCTGCATGTCCTGGCGGGCGACCCGGACCTCACGCCTCCGCCTTGGGCGCCGATCAACAAGATGAAAGCCCTGTGGCAGACCTGCACGGCAGCGGGGAGTGCCGATCAAAGGCCGATTTGCCTTTACATGCGCAACGTGAAGACCTTGTTCGTGACCAACTACAATAACTATCAGGCGAACTACACGCAGCTTGGCTGCGATGCCTCGAAGACGCCGGTTGCGCTGACCCCCGCGCTGCTGTTTTCGCATGTGCATGGCTGGGGCCCCTTCAACGAGCATTGTGGAGCCGCAACGAACTTGCTTGAGCAGACTCCCGGCTATGTGGAAGATACGTTCCGCAAATACCGGGAGGTGAAGGAGGAATTCGACGGCTTGCAGTATTGGCCAAACGGGGCCTTCAATCCCTATTCGTTGCTCATTCACGGCAAGGATTATATCAACACGCCTTACGTGTACGCCTACTCGGTCGACGACGCCGTGGGCAACATGCAAGTCGCCGGCACCGGCCTGATTATCGCGGTCGGCGGAAAGCGCGGCCTGCCGAACCCGAAACCGGCCTCCAAGCCTGTTCACGTCAACATGGGGTATTCGTCCCAGGACAAGATCAGGTTTGTGCAATACGGCATCTGCACCGCCGTCCCGGACCAGACCCTTGATCCGGACTTCACCAGCTTCGATGTCTCCCAGGACAGCCTGTCCGATTGCGTGCTGAGCTTTGTCGACAACAAGGACCGGCTCTACAAGTTCACAGTCAACAGCCCACCGCCCT
Source organism: uncultured Pseudomonadota bacterium (assembly GCA_963758455.1). Taxonomy (GTDB): domain Bacteria; phylum Pseudomonadota; class Alphaproteobacteria; order Acetobacterales; family Acetobacteraceae; genus CAVRQM01. The sequence goes on from CAVWVK010000002.1 coordinate 1,417,889, forward strand.
ATCTGGAAGTGAACGAACGCACGCCGGAAACCCATGCGCCTATCGACTGCAGCCTTAACAAAGACCCACAGGCTCTCGCGTGGTGCAATGGAGTGTTTGCGTATTCAAGCTTCGTGGCGGTCAAGAGCAAGACCGAGAACTACGTCATCACTCCCGCCCCGGCACAGCCGCCGCCGTGAGTTGATCTGATACCCTCATCCCACCCCCACGTGGGAGAGGGGAAGGGGCCGCGCCGGGCGGCAGCTTCGCCCTACAACACCACCACGCCGTGATGCTTGGCCTTGGCGTCCGGCTCGACATGGATGGTGACGGACAGCCCTTCCATCTCGGCCTGCAAGGCGTGCTCGACGCGGTCGCAGATGTCGTGCGCGGCGGCGACGGTCATGGCACCTGGCACCACCAGATGGAACTCCAGGAAGGTCAGCCGCCCGGCGTGGCGCGCGCGCAGATCGTGCGCCTCGATAGCGCCCTCGGCGTGGCTCGCGACCAGGGCGCGGATGCGCTCGACGACCTCCGGCGCGGGCGCCGCGTCCATCAGGCCGCCCACGGAATCGCGCAGCAGCAGCATCCCCGAGCCGAGGATGTACAGCGCCGTGGCGGCCGCCAGCAGCGGGTCGAGCCATAGCCGGCCGGTGGCCACCGCCAGCGCCACGCCGGCGATGATGCCGAGCGAGGTCACGACATCGGCCGCCAGATGCCGCCCGTCCGCCGCCAGCGCCGGCGAGCGCAGCCTGCGGCCGGCGCGCAGCAGCACGGTGGCCCAGGCGACGTTGCACAGCGTGGCCACCGCGTTCAGCGCCAGGCCGATCGCGGGCTGCGCCAGGGGCCGGGGGTGCAGCCAGGTCAGCCAGGCGTGGCGCAGGATCACCAGGGCGGCGACCACGATCAGCGCGCCCTCCACCACGGCGGAGAAGAACTCGGCCTTGTCGTGGCCATACGGATGATTGGCGTCGGCCGGCTTGGCGGCGAAATACAGCGCCACCAGCGCGATCGATGAAGCGGCGACGTTCACCACGGTCTCGGCCGCGTCGGAGAACAGGGCGGCCGACCCGGTCAGCGCCCACGCCGCCGCCTTCAGGGCCAGGACCAGCACGCCCACGGCGATGCTGCCGCAGGCGAGGCGAATCGTGGGCGTCATCGACGGGTCCGCTGCATGGCCGCCGGGGTGTATCAGCCGGGGGCGGCTTGGTGCTACCGGGCTGGGCCAATCAGGAGAGACGGCGCGCCAGGTCCGAGGCCATCGCGGCGGCGGATTCGTCGGCGCGGATCGGCGCCAGGAATGTGCCGTCGGGCGCCATCAGGTACAGCACCGAGCTGTGCTCGACGTCGTAGCCGCCGCGCCCGTCCGGGTGGACGACGCTGCGGACCCGGTATTCGCGCTCGACCGCCCGGATTTGCGCCGGCGTGCCGCCGAGGCCGAGCAGTCGCGGCGAGAAAGCGGCAAGATAGTGGTGCAGCGCCGCCGGCGAATCGCGCGTCGGATCGACGGTGACGAACAGGGGCTGCACCTGTGCCGCGCGCGGCCCCATCGCGTCGAGCGCCGCGGCAAGCGTGGCCAGGGTCGTGGGGCAGACGTCGCGGCAACGGCTGTAGCCGAAATAGACCAGCACGTAGCGGCCTGGAAAGCTGCGATCGGTGACCGTGCGCCCGTCGCTGGCGGCCAGCCGGAACGGGCCGCCGATCGCCTCGCCTGAAGCTGGTGGCGCGCCGAGCAACGTCAGATAGAGGCTCGCCAGCAGCAGCACGCCGGCTACCCCGCCGGCGGCGAGCAACAATCCGCGACGGTCGCGCGCGCGGCGGCGGTCGGCGCCTCGGGGCTTCATCTTGCCGCCCTACATTGGCATGTGCATGGGCTGATCGTCGCCTCCCGTACCGGAGATGGGGTGCGCGCGGATGTCGGCCACCTGCCGCGCCAGGGCTTGCGGATCGTTCCAGCCGGATGCCGCCTCGGGGCGCTGCTCGGCCCGCAGCCAGCCGTCGGCGTCGATCAGGAATTGCGCGCCGGCAACCTCGCCCGGCGCCAGCCCGGCGACGATCGCGTAGGCGCGGGCCACGCTCTCGTCGCGCGCGACGCAGAACGCCGGGGCGGGGTGCGGCGCTGGGTCGGCGCTGGCCACGATCGTCGTGATGCCCAGACCGTGCGCCGCCGCGTCGGCTGCAACCGGGGCGCCCAGGATCAGCCGCACGATGCCTCCGCGCAAGCTGTCCAGCGTGACGGTGCGCCCGTCCGCGCAGGCCGCCTGCAACCCGGGTGCGCGCACCGGCGGCGACCAGGCGCCGGTGCGGGCCCGTGTCAGGCCGGCGTTGCGCGCACGGATGTAGTCGATCAGGTCCCACAGATCCTGCCTCGGCAGCACTCCCGCAAAGCCCGGCATCGCGAGGCCGCCTTCCGGGGCGTCGATGCCGTGCGACAGCCACCAGATCAGTTCTCCGTCGCTGTGCATCCACAGATGCGCCGCGGTGAGGTCGGCCGGCGGCACCGGCAGGCCTTTCGCGGCTGGACCGTCGCCGCGCCCGCCGACGCCGTGGCAGGCCGCGCAATGGCCGGGATACAGCGCGGCGCCGTGCACGATGCCGTCGGCGGCGAAGCCGGTGGGCGAATGCTGATAGCTGGTCGGATAGGCGGCGACGAACAGCAGATCCAGATGCGGGACCGCGAACCAGGCGATCACGCCCGCCGCCGCCACGGCCAGCCAGCGCGCGCGACGGCGGATCAGCGCGGCCACCACCAGCAGCGCCACGGCGGCGCCCAGCGCCAGGGCGGCCGCGATCACCTCGCGGCGAAAATCCGGATCTTCGCGCACCGTCACCAGGCTGGGCCGCTCCGCGAACGGCCAGATGGTCGGGGTGTGCATCGACGGCGGCAGGCTGGTCAGCACCCCGGCGGCCAGCACCACCAGCAGGCCGATCGCCGTCTCGGCGGCGATGCTTTGGACCATGCGCCGCGTCGCCGTGTCAGACGCGCGGTCCGACAGGGCCGGCGTGTGGCGAAAGCGGTTGCTGGCGGCGAGGGCGAGCAGGGCCAAAAACAGCAGCAGCTTGAGCGAGGCGATCAGCCCATACGCCGTGCCGACCAGCGCGGGCAGGCTGCCGATCAGCGTCCAGCCCTGGAACAGTGCGGTGCCGGCCAGTAGCAGCACGCAGGTTCCGCCCAACCACGAAAAGTCCCGGCAGGCGCGGGCGGCGAGATCGGACGGCCCGGCGCGCACGATCACCAGCAACGGCAGCAGGCCGCCCAGCCAGGCGCCGGCGGCGAGCAGGTGCAGCGCGTCCGACAGCAGCAACGGCGACAGGCCGGGCTGCATCGAGAAGGCATGGCCGTGCGCGGCCTGGGTCAGCACCGCCAGCCCGGCGAGCGCCGCCGCGAGCCATGCGGGGGCGCGTGCGAAACTCGCCGCCACCGCCGCCAGCAAGGCCAGGCGCAGCAGCAGCACATGGCCGAACAGGGTGTGCGCCAGCAGAACCGGGACGGTGGTGGCGGTGGCCGCAAAACCGGGTTCGTCGGCGAGCGTGCCCGCGACCTGCCAGCACCACGCCGCCGAGCCCAGCGCGGCGACCAGCAGGCTGAGCCATACCAGCCGCCGCCAGGCGCGCGCCAATCGAGGCATTGCTGGCGCCGGCGGCATGAATGCCACCCGCGCCAGCAACGCGCCGAACGTCGACAGCAAGCCCGCGACGGACACGCCGCGCGCCGTCGCGAGCGGCAGGCCGCCCGATATGTCGAACGGCGGCAGCATCGCGGGATGCGCCTCGGGCTACTGCATGACCATGAACGTGTAGTGGCCCGCGGTCTTGTGCGTGTCGGTGTCGGTGGCTTTCCAATTCACGGTGTAGGTGCCGGCGGCGAGCGGCTTCACGGCGACCGACAGGTGCTTGGGGTCGTCGGGGGAAACCTGAGCCTTCCCGTCGTCGACGCGGTGCCCCGCCGAGTCAGTCACGGCGATGCTGCAGAACCGTGCCTCCAGTTCGTCGTCGAACTCGATGGCGACCTGCGCGGGCGCGGTCTGCACCATGCCGTTGATCGGCGGTGTGGCGGTCTTCGGGTAGGCGTGGGCGAAGGCGTGTGTCGTGGGGGCGAGCGCCAGCGCGGCCGCGCCGGCCAACAGGAGACGAGACATGGTTGCGGTTTCCTTGCCAGAGAGGATGTTTCCGAAAACGCTCGGTCGATCGGACTCAGGCGAGGGTTGGAGGGCCTCTCGGGAAGGCGGCCTCGGGCGCGCGGCCGGGCGGCGCGCGGGGCGGCGGCGGTGTGCCAAGACGCAAGGCCAGCGGCCGGCGTCGCGCGGGCAGCGTCGGGTCGCTGGTCGGGACGGCGAGCGGGACCGCGAAGGCGGCCGCTGGCGGGCACAGCGGCGGATCGGGCACGCGGTGGGCCGGGGCGTGCGCCGGGGTTGCGGGCTTGCCGCCGTGGCAGGTCACGCTGAGCGCGGCGAGCGCGGCAATGCGGCTTTGCGCCGTGTCGTCCGGCCAGATGACCGACGCCGCCGCGACCTGGCTTACCATCGCCAGCAGTGCGATCAGCAAGCCGAGCAGGCGGCGGCGAGGCCAGCGCGGCGTGGAGTTCGTCATGCGAAGCGGGTAACACGCCTCCCCGCATGGCATAAAGAGGTCACGCAGCTCCCGATCCGCGGCATTGGCCGCGCCGGTCGTGCCCGACGAACGTCGGGGTCCAATCGCGTCAATCGTCAGGCAGAAAGTCCTTGCTCCATGCGACTTCCCAGAGGTGGCCATCGGGATCCTGGAAGTAACCCGAATACCCGCCCCAGAAGGTGTCCTGGGCCTTTTTGACGATGTGGGCGCCGGCCGCAGCGGCCTGCTCCATGACGCTGTCCACTTCTTCGCGGGTGCGAACGTTGTGTCCGATGCTGAACTCCGTAGGGCTTCGCGGCGTCTGGGCGGTTCCCGCGTCGAGCGCGAGGTCGCCCCTGGGAAAGACCGACAGCTTCATGCCAGGTTGCAGGTCAAAGAAAGCGATGGCTCCGTGTTCATATTGCTTCCCGACAATCCCCTCGGTCGGCAATCCCAACCCGTCTCTATAAAACGCAACGGAGCGGTCGAGGTCATCCACCCCGAGGGTAAGCACCGTGATTCGCGCTTTCATTTTTTCCTCCGGCTTGCTGCGGTTGACCGCCCTGCCAGGCTCGGCGCGGGCGTGCGCTTACGATGCGCGGCATTGCCGCGTCCGAATTGATCGAAACGGCCAAGGGGCTGTGGTAATATCAAGATGGGCTGGGAGAAAGCCCGGCGGCTGGCACGATGCTCGATGGGCGCCGAAGCGGGAGGCAATCAGACCGTGGATGATCGGACCATCCTTCGCAATGGTGGATGCCGGTGCGGCCGTGTGCGGTTCAGGATCAGCGCACCTCCGATCCTCACGATGGCTTGTCATTGCACCGGCTGCCAGCGGATGACAGGGAGCGCCTTTTCGCTCAGCGCCGCGATCCCGAGCGACGGATTTCGCATCATGGCGGGAGAGGCGGTGATCGGCGGCCTGCGCGCCAACCCGCGCCACTTCTTCTGCCCGGATTGCATGAGCTGGCTGTTCACGCGCGCGGAGGGGATGGATTGGTTCGTCAACATCCGGCCGACGATGCTCGACGATGCCAGCGGCTTTGCCCCGTTCGTCGAGACGTGGACGAGTGAAAAACTGCCTTGGGCCTGGACCCCCGCGACGCATAGTTTCGAGGGTTTTCCGGCTGCGTCCGAATACGAGGAGCTATCGAAGCAATACGCGCAACAGCGCAGCCGTGCGGTGACATGACAGGCCACCAGCGCGCGCCGGATGCGGTGCTTGCTCAAGCGGCCGGATCGGTACTGCGAACGTCCGGTCATCGGTCCGCTCGGCCGGCATTTTGCTTGCGTCTGGGTCCACCGAGTTCCGGAGCATCCGTCCGCGCCGATCGTCATCGTTCCGGACGGCGCGATCGATTTGCAATGGATCTCCGATCGCTGGCGGATTGCAGGACCGGATCGGCAAGCGCAGGTCGAGACCATTCCTCCGGGCACTACGATCGTGGGCTTTCGCTTCCAGCCCGGCAGTGCTCAAGCATGGCTGGGCCTTGCCTCGGAGCTTCGCGACCGGCGCGTTCCGCTTCGAGACGTCTGGGGGCCGGCGGCAATCACGGACGCGCTCGATATCCCTGACCCGCTGGATTTGTCCCGGTCAGTCGAGGCGCTCGAGACCGTCCTGCTTCGTTGGTCCGCGACCGTCGCCGCGCCCGACCTGGCGATGCGCGTGGCCTACCGAATGCTCGCCTCCGGACAGGCGAGCGAAACGCATGTCGTGCCCCGGTTGATGACCGAGCTGGAGCTGAGCGAACGTACTCTACGACGCCGCTTCGATGCTGCTTTCGGCTACGGCCCCAAAGCCCTCGACCGCATTCTGCGCTTCCAGCGCTATGTCAGCCTCATGCGCGGAAAGCCTTGGGAGTCCGACGCGCGCCTGGCCGCCGAGGCGGGTTACGCCGACCAGCCGCACCTCATTCGCGAGTGCCAGCGGCTGGCGCTCGCGACGCCGCGCCGTATTCGTGAGGCTCTGAGCCACAGGTCGCCCGCTGAGTGGTGACGCACCTGGCGGCGAAGGCCCGTCCCCTGCTTCTACCGACGATCAGGCTCGTGCTCACACCGAAAAGTACTTCGCGGTCGGGTTCAGCACCACGATCGCGCTGGTGGACTGCTCCGGATGCAACTGGAACTCGTCGGACAGGTCCACGCCGATGCGCTCGGCGCCTAGCAGGCGCAGCAACGCCGCCTGGTCCTCCAGCTTCGGGCAGGCCGGATAGCCGAACGAATACCGGCTGCCGCGATAGCCTTGCGCCAGCATCGCCTCCATGTCGCGGTCGTCCTCGCCGGAAAAGCCCAACTCGGCGCGGATGCGCTTGTGGGTGTATTCGGCCATCGCCTCGGCCATCTCCACCGACAATCCGTGCAGGTACAGGTAATCCTGGTAGCGATCGTCGTCGAACCAGGCGCGCGCGGTCTCGCTGGCGCGCTGGCCCACCGTGACCACCTGCAAGCCGATCACGTCGCGCCGCGCGTCATCCACGTCGCGGAAGAAGTCGGCGATGCAGTCGCCATCGTCGCGCGGCTGGCGCGGCAGGGCGAAGCGCGCGAGCTCCGTTTGCCCGTCGGTGTCGAACACGATCAGATCGTTGCCCTGGCCGGCCGCCTTCCAATAGCCATAGGCGGCCTGCGGCTTGAGGATCGCGTCCGCCTCGCACTGCGCCAGCACGCGGCGCATCACCGGGCGCAGTTCCTGCTTCGCCCAGCCGAGGAAATCGTCCAGGCTGCGGCCCTGCTTGCGAAAGCCCCATTGGAATTGGTACAGGCTGCGCTCGTTGACGAACGGCACGATGGCTTTCGGCGACGCCTCGATCACCCGTGCGCCCCAGAACGGCGGCTCGGCCACCGCCACGTCATCGGTCAATCGCCGCCGCCGCGCCTGCACCACGGCGACGTCGACCGGACGGAACGCCTTGGCATCCGCCTGGCCCAGCGTGCGCTGCGTGTTGCGGGCCTTCCCGGCGCGCTTGGACTGCAGCACGGCCAGGTAGTCGTCAAAGCCGTTGCCGGTCACGCGATCCATCAGATGCAGCCCGTCGAACGCGTCGCGCGCGTACGCCACGCGGCCGCAGGCATAGGCGCGCACGCAATCGTCCTCGACATAGTTGCGCGTCAGCGCGGCCCCGCCCAGCAGCACCGGCACCTCCAAGCCTTGCCGGCTCATCTCCTCCAGGTTCTCGCGCATCACCACGGTGGATTTCACCAGCAGGCCGGACATGCCGATAGCGTGTGCGTGGTTTTCCCGCACCGCCGCGATCATGTCGGCGAGCGGCACCTTGATGCCGAGATTGACCACCCGATAGCCGTTGTTGGTCAGGATGATATCGACCAGGTTCTTGCCGATGTCGTGCACGTCGCCCTTCACCGTCGCCAGCACGATGGTGCCGCGCTCCTGCCCGGCCACGCGCTCCATCATCGGTTCGAGATAGGCGACCGCCGCCTTCATGGTCTCCGCGGATTGCAGCACGAACGGGAGCTGCATCTTGCCGGCGCCGAACAGCTCGCCCACCACCTTCATGCCGCCGAGCAGGATGTCGTTGATGATCGCAAGCGGCTTGTGCGTGCCCAGCGCGTCGTCCAGCTCGTCGGTCAGGCCCTTGCGGTCGCCGTCCACGATGCGGTCTTTCAGGCGCCCTTCCACCGTCGGCGACCGCTGCTTCTTCGCGGCGTCCGCCATTTTTCGATCGGCGAACATCTCCAGCAGGCGCTGCAACGGATCGTAACCCTCGCGGCGGCGGTCGAAGATCAGATCCTCGGCGACCTGCGCTTCCTCGGCCGGGATCTGGTGCAGCGGGCGAATCTTGCTGACATGCACGATCGCCCCCGTCATGCCGGCGCGCACCGCGTGGTCGAGGAACACCGAGTTGACCACCGCGCGCGCCGCCGGATTGAGGCCGAAGCTGATGTTGGACAGGCCGAGGATGATCTGGATGTCTGGGAACCGCTCGCGGATGGCGGCGATGCCCTGCAAGGTCCACTCGCCCAGCTTGCGGTCGTCCTCGTTGCCGGTGGCGATGGTGAAGGTCAGCGGGTCGATCAGCAGATCCGATTGCGGCAGGCCGTAGCGGTCGCAGGCGAACGCCACCAGCCGCTCGGCCACGGCCAGCTTGCGCTCCGGCGTCTTGGCCATCCCGGCCTCGTCGATGGTCAGCGCGATCATCGCCGTGCCGAACTTGCGCGACAGCTCCATGCGCTTCTCGGCCGGCTTCTCGCCGTCCTCGAAATTGAGGCTGTTGATGATCGGCTTGCCGCCGTGCAGCTTCAGCGCGGACTCCAGCACGATCGCCTCGGTGCTGTCGATCACCAGCGGCGCGTTGACGCTGGATGTGAAGCGGCGGATTACCGCGTCCATCTCGGCCACCTCGTCGCGGCCGACGAAGGCGGTGCAGACGTCGAGGCTGTTGGACCCCTCCGCGATCTGCTCGCGGCCCATCGCCACGCAGCCGTCCCAATCGTTGCGCTCCTGCAGCTCGCGCCATTTCTTCGAGCCATTGGCATTGCAGCGTTCGCCAATGGAGAAATAGCTGTTCTCCTGCCGCAGCGGCGTTGCCTGATACAGGCTGGCCACCGACGGCACCCACACGGGATTGCGTGCGACCGGCGCCGGGCGCCACGCGCCACGCGCGCGCAGCATCGCGTCCAGCGCCGCGATGTGGGCGATCGTGGTGCCGCAGCAGCCGCCGATCAGGTTCACGCCGTCCTCGGCCACGAACCGCTGCATCCAGCTCGCCATCTCGGCGGCGCCCAGCGGGTAGCGCGTGTGCCCATCGACCAGCTCCGGCAGCCCGGCATTCGGCTGCACGCTGATGAGGCCGGGCCAGTTGGTCGCAAGAAAGCGAACGTGTTCGGCCATCTCCTGCGGGCCGGTGGCGCAGTTCAGGCCGAGCAGCGGCACGTCCAGCGCGCCGACCACGGCCGCGGCCGCCGCGATGTCGGGACCGACCAGCAGGGTGCCGGTGGTCTCGACCGTTACCTGCACGAAAATCGGCGTGTCGGTGCCGGCCTCGGTGCGGGCGCGCTTGGCGCCGTTCACCGCCGCCTTGATTTGCAGCGTGTCCTGGCACGTCTCGATCAGGATCGCATCGACCCCGCCGGCGATCAGCCCGCGCGACTGTTCGTGCAGCGCGGCCTCCAGCGGGTCATAGGCGATGTTGCCGAGGCTCGGCAGCTTGGTGCCCGGCCCGATGCTGCCCAGGACATAGCGATCGCGGCCATCGGAAAAGCCGTCTGCGGCCTCGCGGGCGAGTTCGCCGGCCACGCGGTTAATTTCGAAGCAGCGCTCGGCCAGGGCGAACTCGCCTAAGGTGATCGGCGAGGCGCCAAAACTGTTGGTCTCGACCATGTCCGCGCCGGCGGCGAAATAGCCGCGATGGATCTCGCGCACCAGATCGGGGCGCGAGAGGTTCAGCACATCGGTACAGTTCTCGCGGCCCCAGTAATCCGCCTCGACATGCAGCGTCATCGCCTGCACCAGGCTGCCCATGCCGCCGTCGCACAGCAGCACGCGGTCGCGCAGGGCATCCAGCAGGTGCGGACGGGTCATGACGTCTCCTCAAGATGCCGCGCGGCGGCGGCAAGCGGCGGCGGGACAGGCCGGTCGGCCGCCCACAGGCGCACCTCCAGCGGTCCCGCGATGGCGGCGGCGGGGCCGGCGCGCAGGCCCGCACCGGCCAGCAGCGCGCCCATCCGCTCGTCGGAAAAGCCGGGCCAGCGGTGCGCGAGGCGGGCCAGGGTCGCGGTGTCATGGTGGGACGCGAGATCGACCACGATCAGCCGGCCGCCCGGCCGCAGCACGCGCGCCGCCTCGGCCAGCGCCGCGGGCGGATCCTCGGCGTGGTGCAGCAGCATCTGCATCAGCACCACGTCGAACGCGGCGTCCGGCAGCGCCAGCCGATACATGTCGCCGAGCCGCACCGTGCAGTGGCCGAACTCCGGGCCGCCCAGGCGCGCGCGGGCCAGCGCCAGCATCGCCCGGCTGGCGTCGATGCCGAGCGCCGTCTCGGCCCGCGCCGCGAACACCTCCAGCAGCCGGCCGGTGCCGGTGCCGATGTCCAGCAGGCGGCCGATCGCCCCGGCCGGCAGCAACGCGGCCAACGCCCGCTCCACGTCCGCGGCCGGCAGGTCCAGCGCGCGCATCTCGTCCCAATCCGCCCCGCGGGCGCGAAACCCGTCGCTGGCGACGCGCGCGCGCTCGGCCAGCACGCGCGCGGCCTGGCGACGGTCAGAGGCCAGCACCGGGTCGTCGCCGGGCAGGCGGGCCAGCAGCGCGCGGACCAGCGAGCCGCGCGACGACGCCGCGTGCGGCAGGGCCAGCCAGACATTCGCCCCCTCGCGCACCCGCTCCAGCAGGCCGGCCTCGGTCAGCAGCCGCAAATGCCGCGACAGGCGCGGCTGCGACTGGCCAAGCACCTCGCAGAAGTCCATGACGCAAAAGCTGCCGCGCGCCGCCAGCGCCAGCAGCCGCAGCCGGGTCGGCTCGGCGCAGGCGCGCAGGGAGGTCAGGAGCTCGTCCATGTCTCGAAAATCGCATAAAGACATCCTTATGTCTAGGGTATGATGGACGACGATCGCATTCCGGTGGTGGTGGGCGCGGCGGCGCGGGCGCGGCCGGGCGACCGGGTGCTGCGGGTGGCGCCGGCGCGAACTGGCCACGTCGCGGGCTGCGCCTGTTGCCGGCCGCGCGACGCGCTGGCCGTGGCGCTGGGGCGGCTGTTTCTCGACCGCGCCCGCGATCCCTCGGAGAATTTTTCCCGGGTGCTGGTGGAGGAGGACGCGGTGGCGGCGGACGTCGAGCAGGCGATCGAGGGCGACGTGCTGGCCCGCGCGCGCTACCGTTTCGCCGGGAGAGCCTGACAATGGGTCTGGACTGGTCCTATCACGAGGGCGTGCGCGCCCTGTTGGACGCGCGGCGCGAGCAGGCGGCGCTGGACAGCCTGGCCGCGCATCGGCTGCGCGCCGGCCATCTGGCAGCACCGCTGGCGGCATTGCAGGCGCAGGCCCTGACCGCGCTGGGCCGGCACCGCGCCGCGTCGGACGCGCTGCTGGAGGTGGTGGCGCGCGGCGAGGCGGATTTTTGGATCTGGTACAACCTCGCCGACGCGCGGCGGAACCTGGGCGACTGGCCCGGCGTGTTCGAGGCCAGCCGGCAGGCGCACGCGCTGGCGGGCTGGCCGGAGAGTGCGGCGCACGGCTATCGCTTCACCCACGACTACTTCTCGGCGAACCTGTGGAACTGGCGGGAGTGGTTCGATCGCCACATCACCGCCGCGCCGCTGCGGGCGCTGGAGATCGGCAGTTGGCAGGGCGGCTCGGCGTGCTGGCTGCTGGACCGGCTGATCGGCCCGCGCGGCGGCCGGCTGACCTGCATCGACCCGTTCGGCGGCAGTTCCGAGCACGCGGGCTTCCTGCCCGGCGTGCTGGCGGAGGTCGGCGGCACGCTGGAGGGGCTGTTCGACGACAACATCCGCCGCACCGGCCGGGCGGGGCAAGTGCGCAAGCTGGTGGGCTACTCGCAGGACGCGCTGCCGGGGCTGCACGACGAGCGGTTCGATTTCATCTATGTCGACGGCGCGCACGAGGCGAAATACGTCATCCAGGACGCGCTGCTGTGCTGGCGGCTGCTGGCGCCGGGCGGCCACATGCTGTTCGACGACGTGCCGTTCACCTTCGCCGACCGGCCGGAGCAGGACACGGCGCGGGCGATCGACTTCTTCCTGTCGGTGTTCGCCGACGAGGTCGAGGTGCTGGTGAGGGAGCGGCAGTTGCTGCTGCGGCGTCTCGCCTAGCCTGGCTCGATCCCCAGTGCCGCTGCCGCGCGCCGCGCGAAATCAAGCAGCGCGCGGTCGTAGCCTGGAGCCGCCGCCAGCGACAGGCCCAGCGGCGACCCGCGCACGCTGGCCACCGGCAGCGAGATTTCGGGCAGGCCGCACTGGCTGGACAGCGCGGTGATCCCGCCGGTGCGCTCGCGCACGACCTCCTGCTCCTCGGGCGTCGAGGACAGCAGGGGGGCCGGCACCGGACTCGTGGGAAATACCAGCACGCCGCCGCCAGCCAGCAGGGCACGCACCCGCGCGGTCAGCATCCTGCGAAAGGCGCGGCCGGCGGCGGCATCGGCATCGCTGATGGCGCGCGCCGCGGCGAAGCGGCGCCGCACCGCCTCGGAGAGCGTGGGTTGCGTCGCCTCGATCCAGCCGCCGAGCGTCGCCCACGCTTCCTGCCCCTGCACCGAACGGTGATGGCGATACAGCGCGGCCGGCCCTTCCGGCAGCAGCCGCACGCTTATCGGCTGGCCGAACGCCTCGGTGAGCGCCCGCAACGCCGGCGCGCAGGGCGGCAGCGACGTCGGCATCGGCATTCTCCCAGGCTTCCTCGAAGCGCAACAGCGGGCCGAGCGCGCCGGGTGCGGCACCGGCCTCGGGCAGCAGCACCTGGCCCACCTGCGCGAGCAGCTCCGCGTCGCGCGTGAACCAGCCGGCGGTGTCCATGCTGGGCGCCAGCGCGCAGGCGCCGGCCAGCGAAATGGCGCCCTGGCTGGGGCGGATGCCGAACAGGCCGCAATAGCTCGCCGGAATGCGCACCGAGCCGCCGGTGTCCGAGCCCAGCCCGATCTCGGCCAGCCCCGCGGCCACCGCCGATGCCGAGCCGCAGCTCGATCCGCCGGGAAAGCGTTCCGGGGCGCGCGGATTGAGGGGCGTGCCATACCAGACATTCTCGCCGGTCAGGCCGAAGGCGAGCTCGACGGTCTTGGTCTTGCCGACCAGGTGCGCCCCGGCCTCGAGCAGCGCCAGCACCACCGGCGCGGTGGCCACGGCGGGGGCATGGGTGCGCGCCCAGTCCGGGTTGCCGAAACCGGTCACGGTGCCGGCGACATCGAACAGATCCTTGACGGCCAGACCGCGCCCGGCAAGGCTTCCGGTTGTCGCCCCGGGCTGTCCCAACGGGATAACCGGCAGAAACGCTCCCGCAGGATCGAGAGCCTGCCCATTTGCCGATTCCATTTAGCTTCTTCCTATGCTACGCGGACTGCCAAGGCTGTCCCGGTGGGAACGGCGGGTGGCTCGGCTGGGGCATTGGACGTGGTGGAAAATCGGCGCGGAGTAACGCCAGCCGTTTCGGTTTTTACCTCGGTTAACCCGGAGTCATGATACATGCGTCTCTATCCGCCTGGCCGAGGCGCTGGGTGATCGTGCGTAGGCTTGCCAGGCTCGTCGGGTTGTCTGTCCTCGAAGGAGGGAGTGTATCGTGAGTGGGACTGACGACAAGCCGCAGTTGGGTGGGGATCTCGGCCGCGCGGGTGACGACCGCGCGGCGATGAAATACGCCCTCGAGACCAGGATCATGGCGATCCTCGCGGCGGGGCAGTTCCACAACGTCGACCTCGACCGCGAGGCGTTGCGGTCGCCTCCCGGCGAGGCGCCTGTACCCGCGGCCCTGGTGCGCTGGGTGCGCGATGGCGGCCTGTGGGCCAAGGCGATCCGTGTCAAATGGACCCAGTTAATGAAGCTGGAGGTGTCCTCGCCGGTGGTGCTGCTGCTGCGTGATGGCAGTGCCGCGCTACTGACCACCGTGGACGTGGCGCGCAACGTCGTCTGGGTGAAGGATCCGCGCGGCGCCTCCGGCGACCTGCCGGTGGCGGTGGACGAGTTGCGCCTGTCGCAGGTCTGGGACGGCGAGGTGATGCTGATCCGCGCGGAGCGGGGCGTGACCGAGGACAATGCTCCGTTCGACATCGCCTGGCTTGGCCGCATCGTCTGGCAGGAAAAGAAATTACTGCGCGACATCATCTACGGCTCGGTCGCGCTGGCGTTCCTGAGCGTGGTGCCGGCGTTGATAACGATGGTGGTACTCGACGAGGTCGTTCTGCACCAAAGTTTCTCGACGTTTTATCTCATTGCCATCATCATCCTAATCTGCCTGATATCCGAGGGGATGCTGGGCTTCTCGCGCCGGCTGCTGATGATGACCGTGGGCGCGCGGGTCGACACCAAGCTCAACATCCAGGTGTTCCGACGCCTGCTGAACCTGCCGCTCGATTATTTCGAGCGTCACCAGGCCGGCGTGATCACCCATCATCTCATGCAGATAAACAAGATCCGGGACTTTCTGACCGGACGCCTGCTGGCGCTTCTGCTGGATCTCATTACTCTGCTGGTGCTGCTGCCGGTGCTGTTCTTCATCCAGCCGACGCTCACGTGGCTGGTCATCATCTGCGGCGGCCTGATCGCGGTCACCATCATGGTGTTCCTCGGTCCGGTCAGCCGGGCGATCGGGCGCTACATCAACGCCGAGACGCAGAAGCACAGCGTGCTGATCGAAAGCCTGCATGGCATCCGCACGGTGAAATCCCTGGCGCTGGAACCGCAGCAGCGCGAAGTGTGGGATCGCCGAGTTGCCGATTCGACGCATACGAAGATGCTGACCGAAAAGCTGGTCAACTGGCCGCAGTCGATTGCCACCCCGATCGAAGGCTTCATGCAGCGCGGCGTGTTTTTGGTGGGCGTCTATTGGGCGCTGGCGAGCGGCAACATGGCCGATGCGGGCGGTCTGATCGCCTTCATGATGCTCAGCGGCCGGGTCGCCGCACCGCTGGCCGGCCTCGCTCGAGTGCTCGAGGACATGCAGGAGGTGAAGGTCTCGATTCGCCTCGCAGGCCAGGTGCTGAACGAAAAGCCTGAATTGGTGAACCCCGGCGCTGGTCTGCGGCCGCGCTTCGAGGGCGCGATCTCGTTCAGCAAGCTGACCTACGCCTATCCCGGGTCGAAGGCGAAAGCACTTGATGGCATTACCTTTGAGATAGCAGCCGGCACAATGCTTGGATTGGTGGGCAAGTCGGGATCCGGCAAGTCGACCATCACCCGGCTGCTGCAAGGTATCAGCCGCGACTACGAGGGCTTCATCAAGATCGACGGCAACGATCTGCGCGAGATCAACCTGGCGCACATGCGGCGCAATTTCGGCGTCGTGCTGCAGGAGAACTTCCTGTTCCGCGGCAGCATCCGCGAGAACATCATCGCCGGTCGCCCCGGCCTGACGCTGACCGACGCGGTGCGCGCGGCGCGCCTGTCGGGCTCGGAGGAATTCATCGAGCGCATGCCGAACGGCTACGAGACGTTCGTCGAGGAAGGCTCGCCCAACCTGTCGGGCGGCCAGCGGCAGCGGCTGGCGATCGCGCGCGGACTGATCCACGATCCGCGGCTGCTGATCCTGGACGAGGCGACCAGCGCGCTCGACCCGGAAAGCGAGGCGCTGGTCAACGCCAACCTGCAACGCATCGGCAAGGGCCGCACGATGGTGATCGTGTCGCACCGGCTGTCGTCGCTGACCGACTGCGATCAAATCCTGGTGCTCGACCAGGGGCACATGGTCGACATGGCGCCGCATTACATTTTGGTCGAGCGCTGCTCAATTTATCGGCAATTGTGGTTGCAGCAGAACCGCCATCTGGAGACCGGCGGCGCACCGCGCGGCGGTATCCCCGCCCCGGTGATCGCCCAGGGGGATTGACGCGGGCGGCGGCGGCGGTGACGGCTCCAATGGACTGCGCGCGCGAGAGCCGTCGCACGTCGCCACGACCCGATCAGAACTGAGACGCTAGGAGGCGTTGGCATGGCGAAGAGTAAGCCTGCAATTCCGGCTCTGCCGACGCCGAGCAAGGGCGCGCTGGTCAGGACCGAGTCGGACCGGATGAGCTTCGCGCTGCTCGAATTCCAGTCGCCTTCGGCCGCTCTGATCGCCGAGCCGGCGCCGCTGATGGCGCGACTCAGCACCTATATCGTCGCCTCGACGATCCTCGCGATGGTGCTGGCAGTATTCTTCATCAATGTCGACATGGTGGTCACGGCGCAGGCCGTGACTCAGTCGGCGAAGCCGGACATCGTGATCCAGCCGCTCTCGACCGCAGTGGTGCGGACCATCGACGTCAAGGAGGGCCAGGTCGTCAAGAAAGGCCAGTTGCTGGCACAGCTCGATCCGACCCTGACCACCGCCACCAGCACCGCGACGAGCGCCCAGGAGCTGAGCCTGCGCGCCCAGGTCGCTCGTTTGCGCGCGGAAATGGCCGACAAGCCGTACGTATCCGACGGCACGCCATACAGCGCCGCGGAGGCGCAGATGTGGCAGGAGCGGCACGCGAACTTTACGTCGCAGAGCGACAGTCTGAAGGAGACGATCCAGGCGGCGCGCTTCAAGGTCGAACAGTTGAAGGCGGACGTGGACGGCTATGCGACCCAGTTGCCGCTGTTGCAGACGGTGGAGAACAAGCGTCGCGAGCTGGCCAACATGGGGCTGGACAGCCAGCTCGACCTGCTGGCCGCGGAGAATGCGCGGGTGCAGGTCCAGGCCCAGCTCGCCGATGCGCAGCAGCAACTTCTAGGCGCCCAGCACGATTTGCAAGGCGCCATCGCCAATCTCGCGGCCTTCGTCACTCAATGGTACTCGACAACCTCGGATACGCTGGGCACCCAGGAGCGGGCGCTGTCCGACATGACAGGCCAGGCGACAGGCAACGCTTTTCTCAACCAGATCGTGCAACTGCGCGCCCCCGAGGATGCCGTGGTGTACAATATCTCCAACGTGGCGATCGGTTCGGTGGTGCAAAGCGGCGGCGAGATGATGCGGCTGGTGCCGACCAACACGGCTTTGGAGGTGGTCGGATTCGTCCAGGGCTCGGACGCAGGATTCATGAAGACGGGTGATCCATGCTCGATCAAGTTCGATACGCTGTCCTATATCATCTATGGCTTCGCCACCGGACGCGTAAACTCGGTCAGCGGCGACAGCTTCGCCAATCTGCCGCCGACGCAGGCCAATCCGCTGCCGCAGCAGCCTGCGCTCGGCATCTCGCAGCCGCAGGCGCTGCCCGCCATCAGCCCGGTTTTGTACAAGGTGAACGCCAGCATCACCAAGCTCGGGCTGCACAATGTCCCGCCCTCGTTCAAGGTGATGCCGGGAATGCCGGTAACCTTGGATATCAAGGTGGGCCAGCGCACCGTGATGCAATATTTGATGCAGCGCGTCGTCCCGACGTTCGAGGAAGGGATGCGCGAGCCCTGATGAGCACCGGGGCGATCCGCACGTCGATGGCCGGCGGGCGCTGAGCATGGCGTTCCTGCAAGGCGTCGGCGATCGCCTGCTGAGCCCCGCCGGCGCCCTGCGCCGTGCGCAGAAGCGGATCGAGGCGGGCGACCGGGCCGAGGCGTTCCCGTTGCTCGCCCGCGCGGCGCGGGCCGGCGTGGTCGAGGCGGAGTTCCTGGTCGGACGCGCCTATCTGGACGGGGCCGGGGTGCCCCCCAGCGCCGTGGAGGCGGCGCGCTGGCTCGAGCGGGCGGCCGAGCGCGGCTATATCGAGGCGCAGTCGCTGGTCGCGGCGATCTACCTGCACGGCGTGGCCAGCCAGCGCCCGGCGCCGGCCCTCGGCGGCGCGGGCCAGGCCGCGCCGTCCCCGCCGCCGGTGGCCGCGACGGCGAGCCCGGCCTCGGTGATGTTCCGCGCCTCCGCCGGCATCGAGCCGGATCTGGATCGCGCCGCCGCCTGGGCCCGCCGCGCCGCCGATGCCGGCTCGGCCGACGGGCAGGCGCTGCTCGGCTACCTGCTGACCTCCGGCCCGGAGTCGATGCGCGACCTGGAGGCCGGCGAGGCGGTGTATCGGCGCTCGGCGCAGGCGGACTGCCCGCAGGGCCATCTGGGCTACGCGCTGGCGCTGCTGCGCCGGGCGCAGACGCCGGAGATCCTGACCGAGGCGGCGGCGCATCTCGGCCACGCCGCCGAGGCCGGCCTCGGCACCGCGCAGTATCTGCTCGGCGTGCTGCACGAGCAGGGCCGCGGCGTCGCGCAAGACCTGGAGCGCGCCAGCGGCCTGTATGCCGAGGCGGCGCGCAAGGGCATCCGCTCCGCGCAGGCGCGCTACGGCCTGGCGCTGCTGCACGGCCAGGGGGTCGAGCGCGACATGCAGGAGGGCGAATCCTGGCTGCGCCGCGCCGCGCTGGAGGGCGACCCGGAGGCGGCGGCGGTGGTGGGCGACCTGTACGCCCGGGGCGGCGAACTGCCGCCCAACCACGCGGAGGCGGCGATGTGGTTCCGTCGCGCCGCCGAGGCCGGGCACAAGACCGCGGCCCGCGCGCTGGGGCTGCTGCATCTGACCGGCGCGGGTGTGCCGCGCGACCC
The DNA here is from genome assembly GCA_963758455.1 of uncultured Pseudomonadota bacterium. Classification (GTDB taxonomy): domain Bacteria; phylum Pseudomonadota; class Alphaproteobacteria; order Acetobacterales; family Acetobacteraceae; genus CAVRQM01. The sequence goes on from CAVWVK010000002.1 coordinate 1,436,612, forward strand.
TGCCGAGGCGGCGCGCTGGTTCCGCATCTCGGCCGACGCCGGCGATGCGCAGGCCAAGCAGGACCTGGCCAACCTCGTGCTGCAGGGCAAGGCCGAGCCGGAGGACGCCGAGCGCATCCGCACCTGGTTCGAGCAGGCGGCCACCGCGGGCGACCTGGTGGCCGCGTTCAACTACGGCATCTGCCTCGCCGAGGGCGTCGGCATCGCGCGCGACGACGCGCAGGCGGTGCGCTGGCTGCGCCGCGCCGCCGAGGGCGTGGTCAACGCGCAGTACCTGGTATGGCCGGATGCTGATCGAGGGCCGCGGCGGCCCGGTGAACCTCGAGGAAGGCCGGGCCTGGATCGCGCGGGCCTCGAATCTCGGGATGCTCGACGCCAACGTGGCCTTGGCCGAGATGATGGTGAACGGCCGCGGCGGGGCCAAGGACCATGCCGCCGCGCTGACGCTGTTCCAGCGCGCCGCCGAGCACGGCCATGTCGGGGCGATGTTCGCGCTGGCGGCGCTGCACGGCGGCGGCCATGACGTGCCGTGGAACCGGCCGGAGGCGCAGAAATGGTTCCGCGCCGCCGCCGAGCGCGGCCATCCGCATGCCCAGCTCATGCTCGGCCGCTATCTGGCGCGCGGGCTGGCCGGCGAGACCAATGCGGCGCAGGCGCGCAACTGGCTGGAGCGGGCGCTGGCGCAGGGTCTGGCCGAGGCGCAGGCCGACCTGGACACGCTGCCGGCCGCGTGCCGCGGCCGCCATCCCCGCATCCGCGCCGCCTGCCGCGCCGCCGCCTCGCCGTCGCGGCCGGCCCATCGAGTCGGCCACGCTCGGCCAGCCGCGGACTCTGGCGACGACCGATATCCTCGCACGCTGACAGGCAGCCCGGCCCGGCGCCGCCGACGCAGGCCGAGCGCGCCGGCGAACTGGCCCTGGCCGCCGTCCAGAGCGGCCGCGAGGCGCTGGCGCGGGGTGACGTGTCCGAGGCGGTCGCCTGGCTGGAGCGGGCGTGCCGCTACGCCCCGGAAGACCCCTCGCCGCTGCTGTCGTTGGCGGCGGCCCGGCTGGCGGCGGGCGATCTCGATGCGGCGGCGTCCGGCTTCCGCTCGGTGGCGCAACGCTGCGACCTGCGCGAGGCCTGGCTCGGGGAGGCGGTCGCCTGCCTGCGCCTCGGCCGGACCGCGGCGGCGGTGGTGGCGCTGCGAGCCTGCCTGTCGCGGCATCGCTGGGACGGGTCGGGGGGCGTGGCCGACGCGGTAGCCGAGGCGGCGCGGCTGCCCGGCTGGTGCGCGCTGGCGGTGGACGGGACGGTGGCCGTCGGGCGCTGCGATCCCGGGCGCTGCGTGGTGGCGATGGACGGGGCAGTGCTGCCCGCCGGCGGTGTCGTTCCGGCCGCCGCGCGCCGTATCGAGGTCACGCTGAACGGCGCGGCGCTGCTCGGCAGCCCGATCGAGGCGGCGCTGATCCACCGTGTCGAAGGCGTGGTGCGCGCCTGGCGAGGCGGCCTGGAGGGCTGGGCCTGGCATCCCGGCGACGCCGACCGCGACCCGGTGCTGCTGCTGGACGACGGGGTGGGCACCCTGCGCATCACCGCAACCGATCAGGGCATGAATTCGGTGCGCCCGCTGAGCCGGCCGCGGCGCTTTGCCGTGGCCGCCGAGGCGCTGGCCGGCTTTGCCGGGCCGATCGCCGTCACCGGCGCGGACGGCGGCGCGCTGTCCGGCAGCCCGCTCGATCCCGGGGCACCCCGCCGCGCCGCCGCCGCGGCCGCGCGGCAGGTCGCCGCGGACTGGCCGCTGCTGGGCGCGGCCGCGCGCCGCGACGCCGGCCCGGCCCTGCTCGCCGTGCCGGCCGAGATCACCGGCCTGCCGGCCGCGGCGCCATCGTGCCCCGCGCGCCCGGTCGTGGTGGTGGTGCCGGCATATCGGGGCCGGCGCGAGACGCTGGACTGCCTGGCGGCGCTGCGCCGGACCGTGCCGGAGGGCAGCGTCGTGCTGGTGGTCGACGACGCCTCGCCCGAGCCGGCGCTGGCCGCCGCGCTGGACGGGCTGGCGACCGGGGGGGCGATCCGGCTGCTGCGGCTGGAGCGCAACCGCGGCTTTCCGGGGGCGGCGAACGCCGGGCTGCGGGCGGCGGCGGCATTGCCCGGAGCGCGCGACGTGGTGCTGCTGAACAGCGACACGCGGGCCGCGCCGGGCTGGCTGGAGCGGCTGCGCGCACGCGGTCCATGCGGCGCCGGACATCGGCACCGCCACGCCGCTGTCCAACGACGCCACCATCGCGAGCTACCCCGATCCGACGCGGGCCAACCCGCCGCCCGGCGGCGCGGCGCTTGCCTCCCTCGGCCGGCAGGCGGCGCGGGCCAATCCGCGCGTGGCGGTGGAGATCCCGACCGCCATCGGGTTCTGCATGTATCTCCGCCGCGAATGCCTGGAGCAGGTCGGCGTGCTGCGCGAGGATCTGTTCGCGCAGGGCTACGGCGAGGAGAACGACTTTTCCCTGCGCGCCCGGCATCTGGGCTGGCGGCATGTGGCGGTGCCGGGCGCCTATGTCGCGCATGTGGGCGGGCGTTCGTTCGGCGCGGCGCGCGAGGCGCTGATCGAGCGCAACATGGCGGTGCTGGAGCAGGTGCATCCCGGCTACCGCGCGCTGATCGCGGACTGGATCGCGGCCGATCCGCTGCATCCGGCGCGGCGGCGGCTGGACGCGCTGCGCTGGCGCGCGACGTGTCGCGACGGGCGCCGCGCGGTGCTGCTGGTGACACACGATTCCGGCGGCGGCGTGGAACGCTGCGTGCGCGCCCGCTCCGCCGAGATCCGTGCCGGCGGCGAACGGCCGGTGCTGCTGCGCCCCGTGCTCGACCGCTCCGGGCGAGGCGCGCGGCACTGGAGCGCGCCTATCTGCCCGGCCTGTGCCGCATCGACGAGCCGGGGCAGGACTGGCCCAACCTGCGGTTCGGCGTGGCCGAGGAGATTGCGGAACTGGCCGCCCTGCTGGGCGCGGCGCGGCCGCGCCGCGATCGAGGTGCATCATCTGCTCGGCCACGACCACGGCGTGCTCGATCTCGCGCGCCGCCTGGGCGATCCCGTACGAGGTCCGCGTGCACGACTACGCCTGGTTCTGCCCGCGCATCGCGCTGGTGGGCGCGGCCGGGCGCTATTGCGGGGAGCCGGACAGCGCCGGCTGCACCGCCTGCGTCGCCGATCTGGGCAGCCGGCTGGAGGAGGCGATCACCGTGCCGGCGCTGCTGGCCCGCTCGGCCGCCGATCTCGCCGCGGCTGCGCGCGTGGTGGCGCCGTCGCGCGACGCGGCGCAGCGCCTGTCCCGGCATTTTCCCGAGCGTGCGTCCGGTCGTGGAGCCGCACGAAACCGACGATTACGGCCCGCTCGCGCCGCTGCCGCCGGGATGCGCGCGAAAAATCTGCGTGGTCGGCGCGATCGGGCAGGAGAAGGGTTACGACGTGCTGCTCGCCTGCGCCCGCGACGCAGCCTCGCGCGACCTGGACCTCCGCTTCGTCGTGGTCGGGCATACGGTGGACGACGCGCGGCTGTTCGACACCGGGCGCGTGACATCACCGGGCCGTTCGAGGCGGACGAGGCCGAGGCGCTGATCCGCGCGCAGCAGGCTGCGCTGGGCTTCCTCCCGAGCATCTGGCCGGAGACCTGGTGCCTGGCGCTGGGCGAGGTCTGGCGGGCGGGTCTGGCGGCGGTGGCATTCGACCTCGGCGCGCCCGCCGAGCGCATCCGCGCCACCGGGCGGGGCTGGCTGCTGCCGCTGGGATTGCCGGCCGCGCGCGTCAACAACGCACTTCTGACGCTGGCCCCGCTTGCGGTTGGGAAAGGCGTAATGCAAACGGGTTAGGACGAGAAGCCAGCACTCCCCTCGCCTCCGCCGCCATCCAGCGAGAATCAAAGATGTCCGAAGCGCCCGCCCAATCCGCCCGCGGCCAGACCGCTGCCGGGACGAAGACCAAGCCCGCCACAGCCAGACCCGGGCCATCCGGCCGGCGAACCCGGGCCGCCGCAGGCCGGCGCCGGCCAGTTGATGTCCGAGCTGAAGGTCAGCGGCCATCTGATGCTGCTGGAAGGCGGGCTGTACTGCATCGTGCAGACGCCGGCGAAGGGCGTCGAGCCGGGCAGCGGCCTGCCGGGCGTGCGGCTGTCGCTGCCGCCCGGCTCGGCGCAGCCGCCCGGATCGCGTCAGCATCTCCGGCTTTCGCCCCGATGGCTGGCTGGCCGCCAGCGGCGACGCGGCGCTGGTGCGCGTCAGCCAACGGCCCGGCGCAGGTGCTGGTGACGATCTACCAGATCACCCGGCGCGCCCGAGGGGCGGCCCCGAACCTGCAGGTGATGCGGCTGCTGGAGGCGTGCGGCACCGCGCGGCGGCCGTCGCGCGGCCCCGCGCGCGGTCGGCCGGACCGGCCGGCGCCGCTCGCGCGCGGGCCGGCGATCATGGAAATGGTGGCGCATATCCAGGAGCGCGGCGACGTCGGCGCGATGCTGGGCGACTGGCTGGGCGAGCGCGGCAGCAAGCGATGGATCGAGGGATTCGGCCTGTCGCCGACCCACACCATCGCGCCCAAGGAGATCGAGTATCAGGCGGTGCTGGGCCAGGGCTGGCTGTCGCCCTGGGTCGAGGGCGGGCAGTTCTGCGGCAGCCGGGCGATGGCGCTGCCGCTGCTGGGCCTGCGCGTGCGGCTGCGCGGCGCCGCGGCGGAGACGCATGACGTGGGCTATGCCGCCACCTTCATCGACGGCTCGGCGATCGGGCCGGTGATGAACGGCGAGGCCTGCGAGGCCGACAGCCTGGCCGCGATGGAGGCGTTCCAGATCGTCATCCGCCCGCGTGCCGAGCGCCGGCCGCCAGCCCGCGCGCGGCCAGGCCAAGGCCGCCGCCCCCGGTTCGAACCGCCGGCGCCGCCGGAACCGCCCGCGCGGCGTCGCGGAAATCCAAGAAGGAAGGAGCCGGAGCCAAGGGCAAGTCGCGCGGGGGAAAGGCAGGGGGGAGACCGCGTCCGGCCGCAAGCGGTGAGGCGGCCGGGCCGGCGGGTGCGCGTGAACTACCTGTTCGTCCACCAGAACTTTCCCGGGCAGTATTACCACATCATCCAGCACCTGCTGCGTGATCCGGGCAATCATCTGGTGTTCGTCTCCGAGCCGAACAAGAACCGCATCGAGGGCGTGCGGCGCGTGTTCTACCAGGCGCCGAAAGGCGAGCAGGACACGACGCATCCCAACGCCCGCGACTGGGAGGGGGCGGCGCGGCGGGCCGAGATGGTGGCGCAGACGGCCGGCAACCTGAAGCGCCTGGGCTTTGTGCCGGACGTCATCATCGGCCATCACGGCTGGGGCGAACTGCTGGATCTGTGCGACGTTTGGCCCGGCGTGCCGATCCTGGGCTACTACGAGTTCTACTACGACACCGCACGGCCAGGATGTCGGCTACGACCCGGAGTTCCCGGTCAGCCCCGAGCGGTTCGCGCGCATCCGGGCCATGAACATCGTCAACCTGATGGCGCTGTCGCTGGGCCAGCACGGGCAGACGCCGACGCGCTGGCAGCATACGCGCTATCCCGACTGGGCGCGGCCGCGGATCCGCCTGCTGCCGGAGGGGGCGCGGCTCGACCTGTGCAAGCCGGACCCGCTGGCGGCGCGCGCGTCGCTGGTGGTGAACGGGTTCCCGGTCGTCGCCGAAGGAGAAGCTCGTCACGTTCGTCTGCCGCAACCTGGAGCCGTATCGCGGTTTCCACGTGATGATGCGCGCGCTGCCGCGGCTGCTGCGCGAGCGGGCGGATTTGCGCGTGGTGATGGTCGGCGGCGACGAGGTGAGTTACGGCGCGCGACTGGCGAACGGCACCTGGCGCGAGTTCATGCACCGCGAGCTGGCCGGGAAATACGACGAGAGCCGGGTGCTGTTCGCGGGGCAGGTGCCGTATGCCGCCTATCTGGCGCTGCTGCAGCGTTCGGACGCGCATGTGTATCTGACATACCCATTCGTCGCCTCCTGGTCGCTGCGCGAGGCGCTGGCCTGCGGCTGTCAGGTCGTGGGGGCGGATGTGGAGCCGGTGGCCGAGTTCATCACCCACGGCGAGAACGGGTTGCTGGTGCCGGGGCTGGATCCGGAGGCGGTGGCCGAGGCGGTGCTGGGCGCGCTGGCGGACCGCAGGCGGGCGAAGCGGCTGCGCGCGGGCGCGCGGCGCTATGCCGAGACGCATCTGGCGATGCAGGCGCATCTGGCGGCGTACGACGCCACGATCGCGGAGATCACCGGGCGGGGGTAGTCAGGCAAACCCGCGCAGGGCGTCGCGCAGGCGCGGCACGGTCCAGTCGCGCTGCTCGGTCATCAGGCCGATGGCGGCCGCCATCGGGCGGTCGCGGTCCCAGCCGGCGATGGCCGCCACCCGACCGTCGCGGACGTAGAACGCCAGGAACTCCGGTTTTTCGAGGTCGCCATCGATGATGAGGTCATCCCAGGTGGCGGCGTGGCCGACATAGTCGAGCCGCTTGAGATACTGGATGGTCCAGAAAATACGGCACGGCCTCGTAGCGCACGCCGCCGCCGAGCATGTTCAGCGCGGCGATCCGCCCGTGCTGCTGGGCGACGCGCCAGTGCTCGACCCGGATCGCCTCGCCGTCGCCGCGATGCGGAAAGGCGGCTATGTCGCCCGCCGCATACAAATTGGGAGCGGCGCGCAACGTGGCGTCGACGGCGATGCCGCCGTCGCGGCGGCGGGGAATGCCGTGCAGGATGTCGGTCGCCGGCGCGATGCCGAGGCCGGCGATGATGAGATCGGCAGGCAGGATCGTGCCGTCGTTCAGCACGACCCGCTGCACCCGCCCTTCGCCCTCGATGGCGCGGGCTTCCTGGCCGAGCCGGAAGGCGACGCCCTTGCGTTCGTGCAGGCGGCGGAAGGCGTTGCCGATTTGCGGGCCGAGCTGGCGCTCGAACGGGGCGGCTTGCTGGGCCACGACCGTCACCTCCAGCCCGCGCTCGCGCAGGCTGGCGGCCGCTTCCATCCCGATGAACGCGGCGCCGATGACGACGGCACGGCGCGCGTGTTCGGCGGCGGCGACGATGGCCTCGGCGTCGGCCGCGGTGCGCAGGAGGAACACGCCGGGAAGATCCGCGCCGGGCAAGTCGAGTGTGCGCGGGATGCCGCCAGTGGCGAGCAGGGCGGCGTCGTAGGCGAGGGTCGTGCCGTCGGCGAAGGTGAGGGTGCGTGCGGCGGGATCGACGCGCGCGACCTTGCGGGCGAGGCGCTCGATGCGGTGGCGCGTGTAGAAGGCGGCGTCCTGGAGCGGCGATTTCTCGCCGCCCTGCTGGCCGGAGAGCACGTATTTGCTCTGGATGGTGCGGTCGTAGGGCAGCCGGTCCTCGCGGCCGATCATCACGACGCGGCCCGCAAAACCCTGTTCGCGGAGCGTCTGCGCGGCGGACTCCCCGGCCGCGCCGGCGCCGATCAGGACCATCACGCGGGAGTCCGCGCCTTCGGCGGGCGGCGCGGGATCGACGCGCTCCGGCTCGGGGATGGGCGTGACAACGATTTGGCCGTTATCCTCGCGCACCGGGAAGCGCGGCAGGTCGTCGAGCGCGGGCGGCTCGGTGCGCTCGCCGGTGGCGACGCGAAAGGCGGCCTTGTGCCAGGGGCAGGTGATGATGCCGTCGCGGAGCACGCCTTCGTTGAGCCGACCGCCGGCGTGGGGGCAGGTGGCGCCGATAGCGTGGCAGCGGCCGGCGATGCGGGCGAGGAGGATTTTCGGCCGGCCAGTTCGACCGGGAGCATCGCGCCTTCCGCGAGATCTTCGCTACGGGCGGCAGTCGTTTCTGAGTCCAACTCGACCTCGGTTTGATGGGGGGCTGCTCTTGCCGGGGATGGAGTGCCATATCTACGCGGCGGACTGGGATCGGCATGGCAAGATGGCGTTACTCCCGACGTTATGATCCTTCCCCCGCTGACAAACCGATCCTGCTGAGGTCCGAACCATGACGATGATCGAGATCAAACTGCCGGACGAGGTGGCGCGACGCGCGAGGAGCGCGGGGCTGCTTTCGGACAGCGCCATCGCGCAGCTTCTGGAGGACGCCATGCGCCGCAGGGCCGGGCGTGCGCTGATCGACGCGGCAAGAAGCATCCAGGATGCAGGTATCCCACCGATGTCGATGGAAGAGATCGACGTGGAGGTGAAGGCCGTCCGTACCCAGCGTCGCGCCGATGAGACGGTTCGCACCGCTGGTCAGGGCGGCACGCAAGGGGATGATGCGGGTCGTCCTTGATACCAACGTCGTCGTCTCGGCCCTGATCTGGGGCGGCAAGCCCCTCACCTTGTTGCAGAAGGCAGCCGATGGGGACCTGCTGCTCTATACGTCACCGATCCTGTTGCAGGAGCTGCGCGAGGTACTGATGCGCGGGCATCTCTCACCCAGGCTGGAGAGCCGTCGCTCCTCGGTTGAGCAGGCCCTGTCTCTGTATGCCGGCCTTGCCACAAGTGTTGCGTTGGCCAACGTTCCCCGGATCGTCCCTGACGATCCCGACGACGATCATGTCATTGCGGCCGCCGTTGCGGCAGAAGCCGATCTGGTTGTCTCCGGCGATCGCCATCTGCTGGCGCTCGGAACTCATGCGCAAATTCGGATCGTAAACCCGGCGGGCGCGCTCGTCCTCATCGCTCCATGATCGGCCTAAGAAAACGCCCAAGGCTCGGATGACGCTATGACTATCCAGCCCGAGAGAATGCGGTGGTTTGGCCCGTAGGAATGTCGACGGCAGCGTCGCTCGTGCCAGGCTCGTCGTTCGCGTTGAAGTCGGCGGCGCTGCTGTCGTCAGCGCGAGTGGCAGCGCCGCGTTCCGTGGCGTTCAAAGTTGGCGATGGTGTTGGCGGGTGCGTGCGCCGCTGTGAAGCGGCGCAACAATCGCCTTCGCGTCGCGAGTTCGATCGGTCGTGCCAATCACTCAATCGTTAAAGTCGACTGCGTATCAGGCCCGGGCCGAGATAAAAGCATCATTTTGATGTTGTCGTGTCTGGCAAGCGATTGGGCCACAAATAACTGCTCACCAAACATGCGGCCGAAATCCCGGAGGCACTCCTCAAGCCACCGCATTCCGACCAGCATGTCTGCATCGCCGCGGCTTTCGTATCCGTACTCCAAATCGATTAGGAGGTCAGTCGCGAGTGTCACGGCCTTGTGGCGGCTCGAAAGTTTTTTTAAGCGAGCTGGTACATCCCCAATGTACGTCGACATAATCAAGTCGGCCATCGACTTCGCAAAGACTCTAAAAAAATCCTCCGGGGCGGTTCGATATTTCTGGTTTGTAATATTGAACACCGCCATGCCAACTCGGAATCGATCAAACACGTTCGTCGTCCCCGATAGCAGTAATGCCAATTCTACCCCGCCGCCACGATCGCCCGCCGAATCACCTCCTCCGCCGCCGCTCGATCTGCCCAGCCCGAGACCTTCACCCACTTGCCCGGCTCCAGCCCCTTGTAGTGGCTGAAGAAGTGCTCGATCGACTGGCGCGTGATGTCGGGCAGATCCTCGACCGCGAAAACCTTGCTGAATTGCGGGTGGATCTTGTCGTGCGGCACGCAGATCAGCTTCTCGTCGGTGCCGCTCTCGTCCTCCATCAGCAGCACGCCGATCGGCCGCGCGCGGATCACCGCACCCGGCACCACGTTGACCGCCGGCGTCAGCACCAGCGCGTCCGCCGGGTCGCCGTCGTCGGACAGCGTGCCGGGGATGAAGCCATAGGCCGCCGGATAGGCCATCGGGGTGAACAGGAAGCGATCCACCATCAGCGCGCCCGAGGCCTTGTCGATCTCGTATTTCACCGCCGAGCCCTGCGGGATCTCGATCACCACGTTGATGTCGTGCGGCGGGTTGCGGCCGGTCGAGATCTGCTCGACGTTCATGGTGGTCTGGTCGGATGGCATGGCGCACCTGCTGCGGGCGCCGGCGCGCGGGCCGGGGCGGTCGGCGCGGCGGCCGGGCAGCCGTATCGGATCGCCCCGCCGGTGTCCACCGCCTTTCGCTGCATTGCAGCAAGAGGCGCGGCGCGGCGGGAAGGCCCCTCACCCCGGCCCTCTCCCAGGGGGAGAGGGAGCAGCGTCTTCTCCCTCTCCCTTTGGGAGAGGGCCGGGGTGAGGGGCGCGCGGCTCACCCGAAGCCGGCCAGGATCGCCAGCAGCAGCAGCGCCACGATGTTGGTGATCTTGATCATCGGGTTCACCGCCGGCCCGGCCGTGTCCTTGTACGGGTCGCCCACCGTGTCGCCGGTCACCGCCGCCTTGTGCGCCTCGGAGCCCTTGCCGCCGTGATGGCCTTCCTCGATGTATTTCTTGGCGTTGTCCCAGGCGCCGCCGCCCGAGGTCATCGAGATCGCCACGAACAGCCCGGTCACGATCACGCCCAGCAGCATCGCCCCCAGCGCGGAAAACCCGGCGGTGCGCCCGCCGATCGCGGCGATGACGAAGAACAGCACCACCGGCGCCAGCACCGGCAGCAGCGAGGGCAGGATCATCTCGCGGATCGCGGCGCGCGTCAGCAGGTCCACCGCACGGTGGTAGTCGGGCCGCGCGGTGCCCTCCATGATGCCGGGGATTTCGCGGAACTGGCGGCGCACCTCGACCACCACCGAGCTCGCGGCGCGCCCGACCGCCGTCATGCCCATCGCGCCGAACAGGTACGGCAGCAGCCCGCCCACGAACAGCCCGATCACGACATACGGATCCTGCAGCACGAACGACACGTGCAGGTTCGGGAAGTAGTAGGTCAGATCCTCGGTATAGGCCGCGAACAGCACCAGGGCGGCCAGCGCCGCCGAGCCGATGGCGTAGCCCTTGGTCACGGCCTTGGTGGTGTTGCCCACCGCGTCCAGCGCGTCGGTGATGCGGCGCACGTCGGGCGGCAGGTCGGCCATCTCGGCGATGCCGCCGGCGTTGTCGGTCACGGGACCGTAGGCGTCGAGTGCGACGATCATGCCGGCCAGCGACAGCATGGTGGTCGCCGCGATGGCGATGCCGAACAGGCCGGCGGTCAGGAACGAGGCGATGATGCCGGCACAGATCACCAGCACCGGCAGGGCGGTCGCCTCCATCGAGACCGCTAGGCCCTGGATGACGTTGGTGCCGTGGCCGGTGGTGGAGCTCTGCGCGATGCTGCGCACCGGGCGGTATTCGGTGGAGGTGTAGTATTCGGTGATGACCACGATCAGCCCCGTGACCAGCAGGCCGACGATGGCGCAGACGAACAGGCCGAGGCCGGTGACGCCCGACGTGCCGGCCATCGCCAGCGGACGGTTGAGGCCGGCCATCAGCGCGATGACGATGAACACCAGCACCGCCGACACGGCCCCGGTGAACAGCAGCCCCCGGTACAGCGCCTTCATGATGTTCTGATCCGGCCCGAGCTTCACGAAATAGGTGCCGCCGACCGAGGCCAGGATGCACACGCCGCCGATCACCAGCGGCAGCGCCATCAGGGTGTCGCGGACGGCGCCCTGGAAGAAGATCGCCGCCAGCAGCATGGTGGCCACGATGGTGACGACATAGGTCTCGAACAGGTCGGCCGCCATGCCGGCGCAGTCGCCGACGTTGTCGCCCACGTTGTCGGCGATGGTGGCCGGGTTGCGGGGGTCGTCCTCGGGGATGCCGGCCTCGACCTTGCCGACCAGGTCGGCGCCGACGTCGGCGCCCTTGGTGAAGATGCCGCCGCCGAGGCGGGCGAAGATGGAGATCAGCGAGGCGCCGAAGCTCAGCCCGACCATCGCCTCCAGCACCGGGCGCAGATTGCCGCCGACCACGCCGGCGCGCAGGATGCCGTAGTAGATGGTCACGCCCAGCAGGCCGAGGCCCACCACCAGCATCCCGGTGATGGCGCCCGACTTGAACGCCACGTCCAGCCCGGCGGCGAGCCCTTGGCGCGCGGCCTGCGCGGTGCGCACGTTGGCGCGGACCGAGACGTTCATGCCGACGTAGCCGGCGGCGCCGGACAGCAGGGCGCCGATCAGGAAGCCGATGCCGACCTTGAAGCCCAGCAGCACGGTCAGGATAATCAGGATCACCACGCCGACGATGCCGATGGTGGTGTATTGGCGGTTGAGGTAGGCCCGGGCGCCTTCCTGCACGGCCCCGGCGATCTCCTGCATCCGCGCCGTGCCGGCGTCGCAGGCGAGCACCTGGCGGGTGGTGTAGACTCCGTAGGCCAGTGCGAGCGCGCCGCAGATGATTGCGACGATCAGCGGGAACACCATCTTCGAGCGATCTCCAACCCAGGGTCTTGGCCGTGACGCACGGCATTCGGCTCACGCCCGCGTCCGGCATCCCGGCCAAGGCTTGGCGGGCGAAACATGGCAGAACCGATCGGGCGGGGCAACCAACCGCCCCGTCGCGGGGGCCGGCCGGGCCGTGATAGGATGACGCACTGCACAGGAGGCCGGACATGAACGTGGCGCTGCGCCGCCGGACCATGACCGAGGCCGAGTTTCTGGCCTGGGTCGAGCCGCTTGAGCGACGGTATGAGTTCGATGGAACGGGGCCGGTCGCGATGGTGGGCAGCACGGAAGCGCACGGTGTCATTCAGGCGAATTTGTTGCGCGCGATCGGCAATCGCCTGATCGGAACGCCCTGCCGCGTGATCGGGAGCGACAACTTCACCCGGGTGTCAGGCAGCCTGCGGCTCCCCGACGCCTTGGTGATCTGCCGCGGCATACAGAACCGCAGCCGGGTCGTCACGGATCCGGCAGCCGTATTCGAGATCCTGTCCGAGAGCACCGCGCATGTCGACCGCTTCGCCAAGGCCCGCGAATACTGGGGCACGCCGTCGATCCAGCATTACGTGATGATCGAGCAGGACCGGGTCGGCGCTGTCATCCTCTCGCGCGGCGCCGACACATGGACTCGCGAGGCAATCGACGGCGGCGGCAATCTCGACCTGCCGGCGATCGGCGTTACCCTGAACCTGGCCGATCTCTACGACGGCCTGACCTTCGCGGAGCCGGACGCCGAGCCCAACCCGGTCTGATCCGCCGGCTTGCTCCAGTCAGGGTCGCGTGCCACATGAGCGCACCCGTGCGCCCGTAGCTCAACGGTTAGAGCGGGCCGCTCATAACGGCTTGGTTGCGGGTTCGATTCCTGCCGGGCGCACCAGCCTGCCGGTCCCTTTGGAGCATCCCATGCCCGCCTACCAGTATGTCTACGTGATGAAGGATTTGACCAAGGCCTTCCCGGGCGGCCGGGAAGTGTTCAAGGGCATCACCCTGTCCTTCCTGCCCGGCGTGAAAATCGGCGTGCTCGGCGTCAACGGCGCCGGCAAGTCCACCTTGCTGAAGATCATGGCCGGCATCGAGACGGAGTTCGGCGGCGAAGCCTGGGCGGCGGAGGGCGTGCGCATCGGCTATCTGTCGCAGGAGCCGCATCTGGAACCCGACCTGACCGTGTCGGAGAACGTGCAGCTCGCGTTCGGGCCGCTGAAGGCCGCCCTGGAACGCTTCAACGCGATCTCGGCGGAGTTCGCCGAGCCGATGGACGACGCGCGCATGGACGCGCTGCTCGCCGAGCAGGCGGACTTGCAGGAGAAGATCGACGCCGAGGACGGCTGGGAACTGGAGCGCCGGGTCGAGATCGCGCTGGACGCGCTGCGCTGTCCGCCGCCGGACAGCGCCGTGACCACGCTCTCGGGCGGCGAGCGCCGGCGCGTGGCGCTGTGCCGGCTGCTGCTGGAAAAGCCGGACATCCTGCTGCTCGACGAGCCGACCAACCATCTCGATGCCGAAAGCGTCGCCTGGCTGGAAAAGACGCTGCGCGACTTCGCGGGCACCGTGCTGGTGGTGACGCACGACCGCTATTTCCTGGAGAACGTCACCAACTGGATTCTCGAACTGGAGCGCGGCCGCGGCTATCCGTTCGAGGGCAACTACTCGTCGTGGCTTGACCAGAAGCGCAAGCGGCTGCGGCAGGAAGAAAAGGAGGAGAGCGCCCGCCAGCGCGCCCTGGCCGCCGAGGCGGAATGGATCGGCCAGAGCGCCCGCGCGCGCCAGACCAAAAGCCGCGCGCGCATCGCGAAATACGAGGAGATGCTGGCGAAAAGCCAGGAGCAGGTCTCGGGCGTGGCGGACATCGTCATCCCGCCCGGCCCCCGCCTGGGCGGCACCGTCATCAAGGCCGAGCAACTGCGCAAGGCGTACGGCAACCGGCTGCTGATCGACGACCTGGACTTTTCCCTGCCGCCCGGCGGCATTGTCGGCGTGATCGGGCCGAACGGTGCGGGCAAGACGACGCTGTTCCGCATGATTACCGACCAGGAGCAACCCGACTCCGGCAGCCTCGTCATCGGCGAGACGGTAAAGCTCGGCTATGTGGACCAGAACCGCGACACGCTGGACGATACGAAAAGCGTCTGGCAGGAAATCAGCGGCGGCACCGACATCCTGTACATCGGCAAGCGCGCGGTGCCGTCGCGCGCCTATGTCGGCGCCTTCAACTTCAAGGGTTCGGACCAGCAGAAGAAGGTCGGCATCCTGTCGGGCGGCGAGCGCAACCGGGTGCATCTGGCCAAGATGCTGAAATCCGAGAGCAACGTCATCCTGCTGGACGAGCCGACCAACGACCTCGACGTGGACACGCTGCGCGCGCTGGAGGAGGCGCTGACGGATTTCGCAGGCTGCGCCGTCATCATCAGCCACGACCGCTGGTTCCTGGACCGGCTGGCGACGCACATCCTGTCGTTCGAGGGCGACAGCCACGTGGAATGGTTCGAGGGCAACTTCCAGGCCTACGAGGAGGACAAGCGCCGCCGCCTGGGCGCCGACGCGGTCGAGCCGCACCGCATCAAGTACCGTCCCCTGGTGCGCTGAACGGAGATGGTCAACCCGACCTGGTGCATCCGCACCGGCCGGCTCGATCTGCGCCCGGTGTGCTACGCCGATCTCGACGGACTGGCCGCGCTGAAGGCGGATCCGCGCGCCTTTGGGCTGCTGCTGGGCGGTGTGCGCGACCGCCAGCGCACGGCGCGGGAACTGGCCGAGGACATCGTGTTCTGGGGCCGTCACGGGGTCGGCATGTGGGCGATCCGCGAGCAGGCCGACCCGACGCTGATCGGCACCACCGGCATCATGCAGCGGCCGGACGGACGGGGCATGGCGCTGCGCTTTACCCTGCTGCCGCAATGGCGCGGCCGCGGCTATGCCAGCGAGGCGGCCTCGGCGGCCCTGCGCTTCGCCCACGAGCGCGGGCGCCTGAAGGTGGTGGTCGCGGTGGCGCGCGAGACCAACACCGCCAGCCGCGAGCTGCTGGGGGCGATCGGCATGATCGCGCGCGAAACCTTCATCCAGCACGGCTGGACAATGTGGCTGTTCGAGAGCCGCGAGCCTCAGAGCAGCGGCGGATGCACCCGGGCCAGCGTCAGCGCGGCCGTGCAGCCGGGCGCCGCATAGGCGAGGGTCGCCGTGTCCGGGGTGATGTGGCCGGTGACGGCGATGATTTGCGGGCGGCCCGGCGTCTTGGCGGTCTTGGCCGCCGGCGTGCCGGCGGGGAGTACGGCGGGCGAGTACCGGGCGACGCCGTGGTGGAGGCCTGCGCCGGGCGCAGCACCAGGCTGCCGGACGCCGCGCCATCCGGGGCGACCGTGCCGTTGACGATCAGCGAGCCGTCATAAGGGGCCAGCGCGAAGCCGCCGCCGAGCCGCGTCAGGGTGGCCGTGGTCCCGCCGCCCTCGGATCGGCCGCAAGCGGGGGCCGGTCCAGTGTAGCGCGCCGATGTCGGGGCATTGAGGCCGCAGCCGGCCACCAGCAGCAGCAGCGCAAGCGATCGGAACGGCGACATGGCCGCCACTCTACGCACTCAGGCCCGCCGCGCCACCACGTACTCCGCCAGCTCCCGCAGCCGCTCCCCCGCCGCGCCGAACGCATCCAGGTGTGCGGCCGCCTGCTCGGCCAGCCGCGCCGCCTGGTCGCGCGCCCGCTCCGGCCCCATCACGGCTACCAGCGTCGCCTTGCCGGTGGCCGCGTCCTTGCCCGCGGTCTTGCCGATCTCCGCCGTGGTGCCGACCGCGTCCAGCAGGTCGTCGGCGATCTGGAACGCCGCCCCCAGGTCGCGCCCATAACCGGCCAGCAGATGCCGCTGCGTCACCGAGGCGCGGCCCAGCATGGCGCCGGCCTCGGCGCTGTACTGGATCAGCCGTCCGGTTTTCAGGGCTTGCAGGCGGATGATTTGAGCCTCGCCGAACGCCGCGCCGTCGGCCAGCATGTCGATCATCTGGCCGCCGGCCATCCCCCGCGCGCCCGAGGCCAGGCCCAAGGCGCAGACCAGGTCGCAGCGCGCCTCGGCCAGCGGATGCGTCTCCGGCTCGGCCAGCACCTCGAAGGCGCGGGCCTGCAAGGCGTCGCCGGCCAGAATCGCCGTGGCCTCGTCGAAGGCGCGGTGCGTGCTGGGCTTGCCGCGGCGCAGGTCGTCGTCGTCCATCGCCGGCAGGTCGTCATGTACCAGGGAATAGGCGTGCATCATCTCCACCGACGCCGCCACGCGGGCCGCCTGGTCGCGATCGACATGGAACAAGGCGGCGCCCTCAAGCACCAGGAAGGCGCGCATCCGCTTGCCGCCGCCCAGCACGGCGTAGCGCATCGCCTCGAACAGCCGCGCCTCCATGCCTTCCGGGATGGACAGCAGCCGGTCGAGCGCCTGCTCCACGTC
The DNA here is from genome assembly GCA_963758455.1 of uncultured Pseudomonadota bacterium. Taxonomy (GTDB): domain Bacteria; phylum Pseudomonadota; class Alphaproteobacteria; order Acetobacterales; family Acetobacteraceae; genus CAVRQM01. The sequence continues at coordinate 1,453,281 of CAVWVK010000002.1, forward strand.
GGCGGCGACGCTGGCCATTGCCTCGGCCAACGTCGTCTGGTCTGCCTGCGCTCGATACGCCGCCATCCGGTCCGTGCCTCCGCCGCCCTGCTGTGGCCGTGATGCCACATATCCCGCCGGGTGGCAGCTTACGACGGGCGATCGACCTTGCAACAGCGTGAGGCGGGGTTGAAGCAGGCCCGTGCCGGCCCGTCATTGATGCAATGCGGCATGACCCTCTATACGAAGCGCCTCTGTCGGGCAGCGGAGTGACCAAGCCATGATGCGCGTGATCCTGGCCCAGCCGAGAGGGTTCTGCGCCGGCGTCGAGCGGGCGATCGAGATCGTCGAGCGGGCGCTCAAGAAATACGGGCCGCCGGTCTATGTGCGCCACGAGATCGTGCATAACCGCCATGTGGTCGAGGATCTGCGCAGCCGGGGCGCGGTGTTCGTCGATGAGCTGGACGAGATCCCGCCCGGCGCGATGACCGTGTTCTCGGCGCATGGCGTGGCCAAGCGGGTCGAGGAAGTGGCGCGCGAACGCGGACTGCCGACCATCGACGCGACCTGTCCGCTGGTGGCCAAAGTCCATAACGAAGGCCGCCGCTACGCCGCGAACGGTCGGGAGATCGTGCTGATCGGCCATGCGGGCCACCCCGAGATCGAGGGCACGATCGGCCAGGTGCCCGGGGTGATCCATCTGGTGCAGACCGTGGAGGACGTGGCCAGGCTGCGCCCCGGCACGCCGGACCGGCTGGCCTACATCACCCAGACGACGCTCTCGGTGGACGACACGCGCGGCATCATCGCCGCCCTGAAGGATCGGTTCCCGGCCATCGTGGGTCCGGACGTGCGCGACATCTGCTATGCTACCCAGAACCGGCAGCAGGCGGTGCGCGACCTGGCGCGGCAGGTCGACGTGATCCTGGTGGTCGGCAGCCGCAACAGCAGCAATTCCAACCGGCTGCGCGAGATCGGCGAGGAGCTGGGCAAGCCCGCCTACCTGATCGACGACGCGGAGGCGGTGCGGCCGGAATGGTTTGCCGGATCGAGCATCGTGGGCCTGACTGCCGGCGCCTCGGCGCCGGAGACCCTGGTGCAGGGCGTGATCGACGGGCTGCGTGCGTTCGGCGAGATCGAGGTCTCGACGCTGGACGGCGTAGCCGAGGACGTGCGTTTCCGTTTTCCGGCCGAGTTGGCCGACGCCTGAGGTTTGGGCCTGATCGTCTAGGAGAGAGCTGCCGATGTCGGTTCCGATGAACCAGGTGCTGCGGGTCGGCGCCTATGTGGTCAAGCAGCATGTGCTGGGGCGCAAGCGGTATCCGCTGGTGCTGATGCTGGAGCCGCTGTTTCGCTGCAACCTGGCGTGTGCGGGCTGCGGCAAGATCGACTACCCGGCGGAAATCCTGAACCAGCGCCTGTCGGTCGAGGACGCGCTGGGGGCGGCGGACGAGTGCGGCGCGCCGGTGGTGGCCATCGCCGGCGGCGAGCCGCTGCTGCACAAGGAAATGCCGCAGATCGTCGAGGGGCTGCTGGCGCGGAAAAAGTTCGTCTATCTCTGCACCAACGCGCTGCTGCTTGAGAAGAAGATGGATCTGTTCAAGCCGAACAAGTTCTTCTCGTGGGACGTGCATCTGGACGGCGACCGGGCGATGCACGACAAGTCGGTGTGCCAGGACGGCGTATACGACCGCGCCGTGGCGGCGATCCGCGAGGCCAAGCGGCGTGGCTTTCGCCTGTCGATCAATACCACCCTGTTCGACGGCGCGGAGCCGGAGCGCGTCGCCCGCTTTTTCGACGAGGCGATGGCGATGGGCGTGGACGGGATCATGACCTCGCCCGGCTACGCCTATGAGCGCGCGCCCGATCAGGCGCATTTTCTCAGCCGGCAGAAGACCAAGCAGTTGTTCCGCGACATCCTGAGGCGCGACCCGGGGCGGCGCGGCGGCAAGGCATGGAAGTTCACGCAGTCGCCGCTGTTCATGGATTTCCTGGCCGGCAACAAGGAATACGTCTGCACCCCCTGGGGCAAGCCGACGCGCAACGTGTTCGGCTGGCAGCGGCCCTGCTATCTGCTGGGCGAAGGCTACGCCCGCACGTTCGCCGAATTAATGGACACGACGGAGTGGGACAAGTACGGCACCGGCAACTACGAGAAGTGTGCCGACTGCATGGTGCATAGCGGCTACGAGTCGACCGCCGTGATGCAGGCCGTGAAGCATCCGCTGGACGTCGCGCGGATGGCGCTGCGCGGGCCAAAAGTCGATGGGCCGATGGCGCCGGAGATCGACCTGTCGCATCAGCGCCCGGCCGAATACGTGTTCAGTCGCCATGTCGGCGACATGATGGCGAAACTAAAGCACAAGGCCCCCGCGAAGGCGGATTTCTCCGACGCGGCCGACTAGGCTGTTCCGCGCCCGCCCGGCGTCGCGGGCTAGGGCGAGCAGCGCCGGCAACTCGCCGGGCTGGCGCAGCAGGCCGAGCATCACCGCCCCGACCGCCATGCCGCCTCGCGCGGTCAACCCCACCAGGGCGGCCGGGGTAAGCGTGCGGTCGGCGGGGTCGCAGACGGCGCGCAGCACCGCGAACGGCAGGCGGTGTCTCGCCGCGATCCGCGCCACGGCGCCGCTTTCGAGATCGACGGCGGAGGCGCCGGTGGTACGGAACAGCATCGTTTTGTAGCCGGCGCCCGAAACGATTGCGTCGGTGGCCAGCAGGGGTGACGGGTCGCCCGCGCCGAGCCTGGCCAGCAGCATTGGGTCCGCCTCGAAGGCGCGGCCGTCCTCCAGCACCGCCTGCGGCGTCAGCACGTCGCCGGGGTGCAGCACCGGGTCGAGACCGCCGGCCAGGCCGAAGCTCAGCAATCCGCTCACCCCGGCCGCCACGAGGCGCTCGGCCGCGGCAAACGCGCCCGCCGCCGTGCCGCCTCCGGCCTCGACCCGGCCGAGGCTGCCGACGATGCGGGCCTCGGCCGCGAGGCCGGTCACGATGCCGAGCATGGCCGCCTGCAAATTGTGCAAACGCCAGATTGCGGATCAGGCTGCGGCACCGCTCTCCTCCAGCGGAAAGTGGCACGCCACCGCACGCCCGCCGTCGAACGGTCGCAGCACCGGCACTTCGACCCGGCACCGCTCCCGCGCGCGCGGGCAGCGCGTATGAAACCGGCAGCCGGGGGGCGGGGCCAACGGGCTCGGCACCTCGCCGCCCAGCACCACGCGGTCGCGCCGTCGCGCGGCTTCGGTTTCCGGCACGGCGGAAATCAGCGCGTCGGTGTAGGGATGGGCGGGGCGGGTGAACACCGCCTCGGTCGGGCCGGTCTCGACCACGGTGCCGAGATACATCACCGCCGTGCGCCTGGCGATCTGGCGGACCACCGACAGGTCGTGCGCGATGAACACGTAGGTCAGGCCCAGCCGTTCCTGCAAATCCATCAGCAGATTGATGATCTGCGCCTGCACCGAAACATCCAGCGCGGACACCGGCTCGTCGGCGACCACCAGCGCCGGCTCCAGGGCGAGCGCGCGAGCGATGCCGATGCGCTGGCGCTGGCCGCCGGAGAACTCGTGCGGAAACCGCGCCAGGTGCTCGCGCGGCAGACCCACCAGGTCCATCAGCTCGCCCAGCCGCTCGGCCACTCGCCGCCGGCTCCATGTCGTATGCACCCGCAGCGGCTCGGCCAGCAGGTCGCCCACCCGACGCCGCGGGTTGAGCGAGGCGTAGGGATCCTGGAACACCATCTGCATCCGCGGCCGCAAGCCGCGCAGCCGGCGCTGGCTCATGGTCGTGATGTCGACGTTCTCGAAGCGCACCTCGCCGGAGGTCAATGCGTACAGGCGCAGCAGGCAGCGGCCTAGCGTCGACTTGCCGCAGCCGGACTCGCCGACCAGCGCCAGCGTCTCGCCGCGCGCAACGGCCAGCGATATGCCGTCCAGCGCGTGGACCACCTGCACGCCGCCGGGCGTGAAGCGGCCGCCGATGCGGAAATGCTTGGTGAGATCGCGCGCCTCGAGCAGAGGCGCGCCGCCGTCGTTCACGCCGCCGCCCCCGCTACGGTCCCGGCCGCGTGGCGCGCGCGGGGCCAGTCGGCGTGTTCGTCGGCCAGCCAGCACGCCATCTCCTGCCCGTCGCGCGCGAACAGCGGCGGCATCGCCGCACAGCGGTCGTGGCGGTGGGGGCAGCGCGGCTGGAACGGGCAGCCGCGAGGGATCGCGGTAATCAGCGGCGGGCTGCCCGGGATGGACGGCAGGCGAAGCGGGCGGGGGCCGTGCATCGGGGGGATCGAGTCGAGCAGGCCCAGCGTGTACGGATGTCCTGGGTGAGCGAAAACGGCGTGCCGATCGGCGCGCTCGACGATGCGGCCGGCGTACATCACCATCACGCGGTCGGCGATTTCGGCCACCACGCCCATGTCGTGCGTGATGAGCACGATGGATGAGCCGTGGTCGGCGCGCAGCCGGCGCAGCAGTTGCAGGATCTGCGCCTGCACCGTCACGTCCAGTGCCGTGGTCGGTTCGTCGGCGATCAGCAGCGCCGGGTTGCACGACAGCGCCATCGCGATCATCGCCCGCTGCCGCATCCCGCCGGAGAGCTGGTGCGGATAGCGCCCGGCCTGCACGCGCGGATTCGGCAGCCCCATTTCGCCCAGCAATTCCACGGCGCGCGCCGTCGCGGCGCGGGTGGACAGGTTGGTGTGCGCGCGCACCTGCTCGGCGATCTGCCAGCCGATCGTGTAGACGGGCGTGAGCGCGGTCATCGGATCCTGGAAGATCATGGCGATCTTCTCGCCGCGCACCGATTGCCACGCGCGATCGGACAGGCTCAGCAACTCCTGCCCGCGGAACCGCACCGAGCCGGCGATGTCCACGTTGGGATCGCGGATCAGTCCCATCACGGCCATCAGCGACAGCGTCTTGCCGGAGCCGCTCTCGCCCACCACGCTGAGGATTTCGCGTTCCGCGACATCGAACGAGACGCCCTGCACGGCGCGCAGCAGGCCGCGATCGGAGCGGAACGACACGGTCAGGTCGCGCACCTGCAAAATGGGGTCAGGCAACGCGGACCCGCGGATCGAGCGCGGCATAGACCATGTCCACGACGGCGTTGGCGGCGACGACGAAGAACGAGGCGTACATCACCGTCGCCATGATGAACGGCAGGTCGAGGTTCTGCAGCGCCTCCACCGTCAGCTTGCCGACGCCGTGGATGTCGAACACGACCTCGGTCAGCAGCGCGCCGCCGCCGACCAATGCGCCGAAATCCAGGCCGAACAGCGAGACGAAGGTGATGAGCGAGGTGCGCAGCGCATGGCGCAGCAGCACGCGGCGCTCGGACAGGCCCTTGGCGCGGGCGGTGCGGATGTAGTCTTCCTGGAACGCCTCGATCAGGCTGGCGCGCAGCACGCGGCCGTAGATGCCGATGTACAGGATCGCCAAGGTGATCCAGGGAATCACCAGCCCCTTGAACCACAGCAATCGGATCCTGCGTCAGCGGCGTGTAGCCGAGCGCCGGCACCCAGGAGAACAGCCAGGTGTCGTGATAGCGGTTCTGGGTAATCAGGTTCAGCACCTCGCCGACCCAGAACACCGGCATGGAAATGCCGATCAGGCCCAGGATCATCAATAATCGGTCCGGCCAGCGGTTGCGCTGCGCCGCCGCCACCAGCCCGATCAGCACGCCGAAGATCACCCACACGACCGCGGCGCCGAACACCAGCGACAGCGTCGCCGGCATGGCGTCGATCACCGTCGGGATGACTTTCTCGCCGCGGTTGACGAAGCTGGTGAGGTCGCCCGTGACGAACAGGCGTTGCATCAGCAGCGCGTACTGCACCGGCAGCGGGCGGTCGAAGCCAAAGCTTTGGCGCACGGCGGCCAGCACCTCGGGGCTGGCGTTGCGCCCGGCGATGCGCGCCGCCGGATCGGCGCCGGGGGTGACGAAGAAGATCAGGAACACCAGGATGCTGATGCCGAACATCACGAAGACCATCTGCACCAGCCGGCGCAGGATCGCGAGCAGCATCAGCCGGCCCGCAGCTTGGCGCGCGGGTCGAGCGCGTCGCGCACCCCGTCGCCCAGCACGTTCAGCGCCAGCACGGTGATGACGATGGCCACGCCCGGCGCGATGGCCACCAGCGGACGCGTGTAGATCAGCGTCTGCCCATCCTCGATGATGGTGCCCCAGCTTGCGTTGGGCGGCTGCACGCCGATCGACAGGAACGACAGCGCGCTCTCGGTCAGCATGTTCAGCGCCATCATCAGCGGCACGAACACGATCAGCGTGGTGGTGACGTTGGGCAGGATGTCGCGCACCAGGATGCGCCACGGCGGCACGCCCAGCGCGCGCGCGGCGAGCACGAAGTCGCTGTGCTTCAGCGACAGCACCTGGCCGCGTACCGGGCGGGCGACATACGGCACATACACGATGCCGATGATGAGCATCGGCAAGGCGAGGCTGCCGGAGCTGATCTCGATCGGGCCGATGACGATGCCCTGGTTAATCAGCACGATCGAGAGCGAGATCGCCAGCAGGTAGATCGGGAACGCCCACAGCACGTCCAGCAGGCGCGACAGCGTGGCGTCGACGACGCCGCCCACGAATCCCGCGACGATGCCGACCAGCCCCGCCAGCACGAGGCAGATCAGCGTGGCGACGCCGGCGATCAACAACGAACTGCGGCCGCCGTACAGCATTCGCGCCATGACGTCGCGCCCCTGGCTGTCCGCGCCCAGGAAGTATTGCCAGTGCCAGGTCGGCCCGATCGGCGTCAGGCCGAGACCGAGGCCGCCGGTGTCCGGTTGCAGAACCTGCAAGTCCTGGCCGCCGATGGTGATGCTGCCGTCGATGTTGGACGCGAACGGATCCAGGCGCGAGGCGTATCGCGCATAGACCGGCGCCAGCGCGCACACGACGATGATGGCGATCAGCGCCGCCAGGGCCATCATCGCGGCGCGGTCCTGGCGCAGCTTTCGCGCGGCGGTCGCCCACGGGCCGGACGCCGGCCCGCGCGCGAGCGCATCCGGTGCCGCCCCGTCCGGCGCCAGGCCGGGCGGGGCAGCACCGGGAAGCGTGGTGTCGCTCAATGGCCGGCTACTTCACCCAGGCTTGGCTGAACAGCATATGCACCTGGTCCGACCATTCGTAGTTGCCAACGCGCTTGCTGATGATGTCGACGAATTTCGGCTGGAACAGCGACACGGCCGGCACGGCGTCGGTGATGTCGCGGTCGGCCTTGGCCCACATGGCATCGGCCGCCTTGGGCGTCGTCACCGCCGTCGCCAGCGCCTTCTTCATCTCCGCGTCCACGCTCTTGTCGCACCAGCCGGCGATGTTGATCGAACTGTCCGAGGCGGGATGGAAGCTGTCGCAGCCGAACAGCACGTAGAGGAAGTCGGACGGCGCCGGATAATCCTGATACCAGTCGGTCAGGCTGGCCTGCACCTTGTTGTTGGTGTTCTGGATGTAGGTGAACTGGATGTTCGACGAGATGGCCTTCGCCTGCGCGTCATAGCCGATGCTGCGCAGCACGCTGGTCAGGTACTCGCCGACGCTTTTTTCCTGCACCTTGTCCGAGCTGATGAGCGTGACCTTCTGGCCGGCGGTGCCGGATTCCTGCACCAGTCGCTTGGCCTTCGCCAGATCAGGCGCCGTCCACTTGCCCGAGCCGGGATTCTTGGTGAACGGGCAGTACGCGACATAGCCGGGCATTCCCACCGGAAGCTGCTGGCACAGCGGCGCGCCCAGCCGCGGGCCGCCCCACAGCTTGACGATGGCGTTGCGGTCGACCGCGTAGGCGACCGCCTGGCGCGCCTTGAGGTTGTTGAACGGCGGCAGGTTCACATTCAGCGGCATGTAATAGTAGGCGAGCAGCGGATGCACGTGCACCAGGCTCGCGTGCTGCGAGCCGAGCTCGCCCAGCCGGTCGAGCGGCTTCTCGTCGAACATCCAGTCGTACTGGCCGTTCAGCACCGCCGACACCTCGGCTTCGTCCTGCAAGCCAAACGAATAGTCGATCTCGTCCGGATAGCCGGCGGGCATGGCGTCGGCGCTGAACTCCTTGAAATACGGATTGCGCTTGAGGATGAGCGCCTTGTTCGGGTCGTAGCTGGCGAACATGTAGGCGCCCGTGCCGGGTGCCGGCGAGGTGCCGAGATCCTTGGCCTGCGTGTCGGCCGGCAGGATGCTGCCGAACGGCGTCGCGAGCTGGTACATGAACTCGGCGCTGGGCGCGGTCAGATGGATGGTGACGGTCGAGGCCACGTCGTCGGCCACGACGCCATCCTTCAGCGAGCAGGTGGCCGGCGTCTTGAGGCAGGCGTCGGCGCCGACAATGCCATTGAACCAGCTTCCGGCGTTCGGATTGCTGACCTTGAACAGCCGCTCGAACGAGGCCACGACGTCCTTGCCGGTCAGCGTCTGCCCGTTGGAAAACTTGATGCCGCGACGCAGCTTGAAGGTGTAGGTCTTGCCGTCGTCGGTGATCGCCGGCATCGCCTCGGCCAGGTCTGGAACCACGGTGTTGCTGTCCGGACCGACGACTTTCTTGAAGGTGACGAGCCCGTCATAGGTGCAGCATTGGTAAAGCTGCCAGAACTTCAGCTCGTAGTTGATCTGCGGGTCGATGGTACCGGCCGCGCCCGAGGCGGTCAGCTTCAGCGTGCCGCCCTTGTGCTGGGCCATCAGTGCCGCGCGGTCCGCGGCGTGCGCGGTGAACGGCAGCATGGCTCCCAGGCAGGCGCTTATCGCGAACAGGCGCTGGGCAAGCTGGCGTTTGCGGTTCATGGCGTTCCCTTTCTGTGCGGCATCTTGTCAGTCCTGGTCGAGGAAATCGGCGACGACACGCATGAAGCCAGCACGCTCCTCCACGTGCGGCATGTGGCTCGACTGCTCGAAGATCGTCCAGCGCGCGCCGACGATGCGCTCGGCGTACGGGCGCACGCAAGCCTCGGTCGCCTCGTCGTGACGGCCGGAGACCAGCAGGGTAGGGACGGCGACGCGGTCCAGCCGGTCCTCGATGGTCCAGCCCTTCAGCGTGCCGACGACGTGGAACTCAGACGGTCCGTTCATGGTCCTGTACACGGTGGGATCGGACGCCATCGCGGCGAAGGTGCGCGCGACCTCCGGCGGCCAGGGAATGCGGCATACGTGGCGGTCGTAGAAGACGCGGGTGGCCGCGACATACTCGGGGCTGTCGATGGTGCCGGCGCGCTCATGGGCCAGCAGCGTGGCTTGCACCTCGGGCGGCAGCGCGGCCCGCAATCGGTTCGCCTCGGCCAGCCAGGTGCGCATCGACGCGGGGCTGTCGGCGATCACCAGCCGGCGCAGCCCCGGCGGCGCGCGGACCGCGTGCTCGGCGGCCAGCATTCCGCCCCAGGACTGGCCCAGCAGGTCATAGCGCCCCGCGATACCGAGATGGCCCAGCAAGCTGTCCAGCTCGTCGAGGAACAGTTGGACGGTCCAGAAGTCCGGATCGGCATCGCGCCGATGGGTGGAGGCGCCGTTGCCGATCTGGTCGTAGTGGATGACCGCCCGCCGGTCGGTGGCGAGATCGGCCACGCTGTCGATGTAGTCGTGCGTGCAGCCCGGCCCGCCGTGCAGCGCCACCAGGGGCGGCTGGCCGCCATGCAGCGGTCCGGTCACGCGATACCAGGTCTGGAAGCCGCGGAACGGGGCGTAGCCTTCAGTCTGCTGCATATGCCTCGGTGGTCATACAGCGCGCTGAGGGCGGAGCAAAGCCCATGCCACAACGGTCTGTCCCGCAATCGCGGGCCCGTCAGCCCGACGCGTCACAACGATGACGCGACCGAACCGGCCGAGCAGGCTCAACGCTCCGACGGCTGCCAGATGGATCAGCGGCGACATGTCCGGGATGATGATCTGGGGTCGCTGCGCGGTTCAGAATCCCCAGGCTACCCGCCGGTCGTTGCCGCGCATCAGGTTGCGGAAGCGGGCCATCGCCAGCAGCGGGAAATACTGCTTGTAGCCGTGGTAGCGCAGATAGAACACGCGCGGGAAACCCACCGCCGTGTAGGGCTGCTCGTCCCACTCGCCGTCGGCCTTCTGCACCGCGGCGAGCCAGGCCACGCCGCGCGCCACGGCCGGATGCTCGGCCTGGCCCGGCGGCCATCAAACCCAGCACCGCCCAGGCGGTTTGCGAGGGGTTGCTGCGATGGTAGCGGCCGCGCGGGGCGGCGGCGTAGGTGTCGTTGTCCTCGCCCCAGCCGCCGTCGTCGCGCTGGGTGTCCAGCAGGAACCCCGTCGCGCGCCGGATCGCGGCATCGTCGGGCGGCAGGCCGGCGGCGTTCAGCGCGCACAGCACCGACCAGGTGCCATAGATGTAGTTGGTGCCCCAGCGGCCGAACCATGAGCCGTCCGCCATCTGCTCGCGCCGCAGCCAGGCCAGCGCGCGGGCGATCACCGGATCGCGACGCGGGCGCGCCAAGCTGGCACAGGAACGACACGCAGCGCGCGGTCACGTCGGCGGTGGACGGGATCGAGCAGCGCGCCATGATCGGCGAACGGAATGTGGTTGAGGTACATGTGGTCGTTGTCGGCATCGAACGCGCCCCAGCCGCCATCGCGTCCCTGCATCGCCACGATCCAGGCTCGCGCCCGCTCGATCGCCGCGTCGTGCGACCGGATCGCCCTGCCGGTGCAGCAGCATCCCGACCACGGCCGTGTCGTCCACATCCGGATAATGCGGGTTCTCGTACTGGAACGCCCAGCCGCCCGGCTGCGCGTTCGGCCGCGCGCGCGCCCAGTCGCCCACGATCTCGGTCACTTGCTTGCCCGCCAGCCAGCGGTTGGCGGCGGCGACCGCGGGGCTGGCCGGAGAATCCGCCTCGGCGATGGCGTGGCCGGCCAGCCCCGTATCCCAGACAGGCGACAGGCAGGGCTGGCAATAGGCGCGGCCGTCCTCGACCACCAGCAGCTTGCGCACCGCCTCCCAGGCGATCGCCGCGTGCGGATGGTCGGGCGGGTAGCCGAGCGTGTCGAACATCATCACCGCGTTGGCCATCGCGGGATAGATGGCGCCGAGTCCGTCCTCGCCGTTCAGCCGCTCGGTGACGAACGCCACCGCCGCCCGTTCCGCCCGCCCGTGCGAGCCGCGCGGAAGCAGCGGCGTGGCCAGGCGCAGCGCGCGTGTCGAGATGGCGGAACACCCGGCCCCAGGCCGAGCGATACGGGCCGCGAATCCAGTCGTGCACCCGTTCGGGCGGGGTCGCGAACAGTTCGGGGACATGCACGCCGCGCGGGTTGCGCGCGCGCGGGCGTCGGGCCATCAGCACCAGCAACGGTGCTATCACCGTGCGCGACCAGTAGCTGACGCGGTCCAGGTTGAACGGGAACCAGCGCGGCAGCAGCATGATCTCCAGCGGCATCGCCGGCACCGCCCGCCACGGCACCTCGCCGAACAGCGCCAGTTGCGCGCGGGTGAAGACGTTGGTGCGCTCGGCGCCGCCGGCCGCCAGAATGGCGTCGCGGGCAGCGCGCATGTGCGCCGCGTCCGGGTCGTCGCCGATCGCCTTCAGCGCGAAATACGCCTTGACGCTCGCCGAGATGTTGAACGCGCCGTCGTGGAACAGCGGCCAGCCGCCATGCTCGCCCTGGATGCCGCGCAGATAGACGCCGATCCGTCGCTCCAGCTCCGGGTCGATACGGTCGAGGAAATGTTCCAGCAGCACGTATTCGGCGGGAATGGTGGCGTCCGCCTCCAGCTCGAACACCCAATGCCCGTCGGGGCGCTGGCGGCGCAGCAGGGCGTCGCGGGCGCGCGTCGACGGCGTCGGCCAGCGCGTCGGGGGCGGCATGTTCGATCGTGTCGGCGTCCGTCGGCGGCATCGACGGCATCCTTCACGCGGCCAGCAGGGCCGCGGCCGCGCCGCGGCCCGATCGGATGGCGCCCTCGATCGTGGCCGGCAGGCCGGTGGCCGTCCAATCGCCCGCCAGCATCAGGTTGGCAAGCTCGGTGCGCGTCGCCCGGGCGGCGGCGATCCTGCTCGGCGGTCGCGGCAAAGGTCGCCCGCCGCTCCTTGACCACGCGCACCGGCGGCATCGGGTCGGCCAAGCCGGTCGCCGCGCGCACGTCCGGCCAGACCCGGGCGGCGATGGCCTCGGCGCTGAGATCGACCAGATGGTTGGCCGCGCTGATCGTGACCGAGATGATGCCGGGCTTGACGAACACCCATTCCGCCGTGCCGCCGACCAGGCCCACGAAGCCGCCGGGACCGCCCGGGGCGTCGGCGACGAAATGGATGTTCAGGATGGACTCGAACTGATCGGGCGTTTGCAGCCCCGGCAGCAAGCCGCCGGCGACCCAAGGGGGTGCCGCCACCACGGCCGCGTCGCCCGGGGGCAGGGCGACTGGGCCCTCGGTGGTCTCCAGCGCCGCCACCCGGCCGGCCTCGATGCGCAGCGCGGAGACGCGCCTGCCCAGATGCAGCACCGTGCCGCGCGCGCGCAGCCAGGCCAGGGCCGGATCGACGAAGCTCTCGGACAGGCCGATGCGCGGAAAGCTGGGGATGCAGGCGGCCCCTCCGCGCATCAGCGTCTCCGCCACGACGCGCGCCAGCAGGCGAGCCAGGCCCTGGTCGGGCCTGGTGTTGAGGGCGGCGATGGCCAGCGGTTCCAGCAGCCGCCGGTACAGCGCGCCGTTGCCGAGCACGGCGGCCACCGTCGCGTCGCCGCGCGCGGCCCGGCGCAGGGCGAGCAGCCGGAGATAGTCGCGCAGCCGGGTGCCGGGGACGCGCGTGCGCCCGCGCAGCACCCACCACGGCATCCGGCCGGCGTCCCGGCGCCACGTCCCAGCGTTCGCCGCTGGCCAGATCGAGGAACGGGAAACCGCGCCTCGCCGGGGCCGCCCAGCGTGTGCCGCGCGCCGACCTGGTCCAGATAGGCCATCACCGCGCGCATTGCCGGACAGCAGCAGGTGGTTGCCGTTGTCGATGCGCAGGCCGAGGCCGCGGTCGAAATACGAGCGGCAGCGCCCGCCGGCGGCTGGCCCCGACTCGTACAGCACGACCTGGCGGCCGGCCGCGGCCAAGCGAAAGTGCCGCGGCCAGCCCGGCGAGCCCGGCGCCGACGACATGAACGGTGCTCATGTCAGGCCGTAACGCAGCGCGATCCAGAGCTTTTCCCGGCGCGGCAGTTTCGCGGGCACGATCGAGCACTGGCCCAGCCGCGCCGCTCCAGCCGGGCGAGCAGCGCGGCATAGGTGGCGCCCATCAGCCGTGCCGGGCGCATGGCGCGACGATCGCACTCGCGCATCGCCGCACTGGCCTCGGCGAAGCGGGCGCGGGCGTCGCCGCGCCAGGCGGGCGCAGACCGCGGGCAGGCCCGGATGCGCCAGCGCCGCCGCCGGAGAGGCTGGCACATGGGCGTCGGCCAGGTACTCGCGCGGCAGGTACAGCCGGCCGCGCCGCGGCGTCCTCGCGCACGTCGCGCAGGATGTTGGTGAGCTGCAACGCCCGGCCGAGCGCGTGCGGCCACCCGGTCGGCCGCCGCCGAGGCGTCGCCGAACGCGCGCACCGACAGCCGCCCCACCGCCGCGGCGACGCGGTCGCAATACAGGTCGAGCGTGGCCAGGTCCGGGGCGACGATGGCCTGCGCATCCATCTCCATGCCGTCGATCACCGCCGCGAAATCCGTCTCGCGCAGACCGAACGCGGCGACGGCCAGCGCCAGCACGCGCGTCACCGGGTCGTCGGCCTCGCCGCGATACAGCCCGGCCACGCGAGCGCGCCAGGACTCCAGCGCCGGCACGCCGGGTCTCGATCGGGCCGGGGTCGTCGGCGATGTCGTCCACCTGGCGGCAGAATGCGTATATGGCATACATCGCGTGTCGGCGATCCGCCGGCAGCACCCGCATTCCGTGATGAAAGCTGGTGCCGGCGGCGCGCACGATGCGCTCGACCTCCGCGAGATCGGCCGGATCGGCGCCGAGGGGATCTTCACGGCAGGCACGCGCAGGGCCGCGAGCACGCTGGCGGCGGCGTCGGCGCTTGGTCAGCCGCACCCGCGCGGCCAGCGGGTCGCCGCGATCGCAGCCGGGCGGCGAGCCGGCGGGCGAGACCCGCGATCACCGCCGTCTCCAGCCGCAAGCGCCGGTCGCGCACGCGGCGGGGCAGTTCGAGCGGCCTGGGTGTTCAGCGCGTCGCAGCGGTCGAGCAGCTGGTCGAACACGCGGCGCAGCGCCGGCGTCTCGGCGCGGCCGCTCAGCGCTTCGTTGCTGCACGCCGGCGGCGGCGAGCATGTCCTGCGGGCAAGATAGCAGCGATCCAGCGCGGCGAGATCCTTGGCGCAATCCTGCAGATGGTTCAGCACCTGCAAGCGAGGCGCACAGCGCATCGGAAGGCGGCCAGGTGTCGCGCGCCTCGCCGTGCAGGTCGAGCACGTGCCGGCCGACCGGCATCGCGGACAGTCGGCAGTAGTCGAGCAATTCGTCCCAGCTTGCATAGCGGCGCTTGGTCGCGTCCTGGCGGAAGGCGTCCAGCAGGTCGCGCGCATGGCGGTCCGCCACGCCGGTCGCGGCCAGGCTCTCGCGCAGGCGCGCGCCGCTCGGGCTGCCGGCATCGGCCGCGGCCTTGCAGCACCGCGTCCATCACGTCGAGCCGGGCCAGCTTGTCGTCGGCGCCGAGGACGGCGCTGTCGGCGATGTCGTCGGCGTTGCGGGCGAAGGCATAGAAGGCATGGACGTGCGGACGCAGCCGGGCGGCTGATGAGCACCGAGCCGACCGGGAAGTTCTCGTCGCCGCGATCCTTGCCGGACCACTCCTCGACGCTGCCGGTTGCCGCCATGCTCATGCTTTCGGCCTTCCGTATAGGCGCGCTGCTTCCAGACCACGCCGCGGCCGCGATGGTGGGCGATCGCCGAGCCGATGGTGGCGGCCATGTAGAACACCGCGATCAGCGGCAGCAGCGGCGCCCAGAGCGGCCAGCGGCCGAAGCGCTCCAGGGTCGGCTCGAAGGTGAAGGCCATCACCGCCCAGGCGAGCCAGGCCGATCCAGTTCGCCGGCCCGTGCCCGAACAGCGCGGCGGCCGGGCGGCGCCAGGAACAGCAATGCCAGCCCAAGCACCATGCCGACCAGCAGCGGCGGCGAGCAGCGAAGCTGCACATAGGCCGAGCGGGCAACCATCGCGCCAGATGTCGCGCACACTGGGGATACGGCCGGATCGATCGCGCCAGGCGGCTGTGCCCGAGCCAGATGGTTCCACCGCCCCGCTTGACCGCTTTCGCCAACGCCACGTCGTCGATCAGCGCGCCGGCGATGGCCGCGAGGCCGCCGGCCCGCTCCAACGCCGCGCGGCGGATCAGCACCGTGCCGCCCGCCGCGGCGGCCGTGCGGCGCTTCGGGTCGTTGACCCAGGCGAACGGATACAAAAGCTGGAAGAAATAGACGAAGGCCGGCACCAGCGCCCGCTCGGCCAGGCTTTCGCAATGCAGCGCCACCATTTCGCTCACCATGTCCGCCCCGGTGCGTTCGGCGTGAGCCACCAGGGTCGAAACGTGCGCCGGGTCGTGCTCGATATCGGCATCGCTCAGCAGCAGCCAGTCGTGAAACGTGGCCGCGACCCCCTGCTGCACCGCCCAGAGTTTCCCCGCCCAGCCGGCGGGCCGCTCCGCGCCGTCCAGCACGCCGAGCTGGCCATCGGACGGCAGGGCGCGCGCGATATCGCCGGTGCCGTCGCGGCTGCCGTCATCGACCAGCACGACGCCGAGATCGGGATAGTCCTGCGCCAGCAGCGAGCCGATCGCTGCGGGCCACCAGCGCGGCCTCGTCGCGCGCCGGCACGATGGCCACGACCGACGGGCGTCGCGCCTGGATGGGCGGGCCCAGCATCGGGCCGGCCTGCCAGAAGCGGCCATGCAGCAGCGCCAGATACAGCCACGCCAGCAGGGACAGGGCGGCAACGGCGATCATGCTCGGCGCCATGCCGTTGGCGCGGAACCAGGCCACCGCGTCGGCCACCGCCTCGCGCGCCGGGCGCGGCGAGAACCCCAACTCGGCGGCGGCTTTCGCGTGCGAGAAGAACATCTTCTTGCGGGCCATGCGCAGGTGGTCACGGGTGACGCGCGGCTCGATGCCGCGGCGCGCCAGGGCCTCGCAGGCCAGGGCCGCCGGCCACAGCCACTCGCCGCGCAGCCGCATCCGGCGGGTCGGGCGGCCGGTCGCCGCATCCACCAGCGCCAGGATGTCGCGCCAGCAGCAGGTTCTCGCTGCCCAGGATATAGCATTCGCCGATCCGGCCGCGCTCCAGGGCGAGCAGATGTCCTTCGGCCACGTCGTCGACATGCACCACGTTGATGCCGGTATCGAGATAGGCCGGCATCCGGCCCGGATGCCGCGTCGGCGATCATGCGGCCGGTGGGCGTGGGTTTGATGTCGCGCGGGCCGATCGGGCCGGCCGGGTTGACGATCACCGCCGGCAGACCGCGCTCGCGCACCAGTTGCAGGACCGCCTGCTCGGCGCGGTATTTCGACTTCTTGTAGACGCCGACCACGCTGGCCTCGCTGACCGGGGTGGTCTCGTCGGCGGGCGCGCCGTCCTTGCGCAGGCCGAGGGCGGCGACGCTGCTGCAATAGACCATCCGCTCGACGCCGGCCGCCTGTGCGGCAAGCATCAGGGCGCGCGTGCCGTCGACATTGGCGCGCAGCATCTCGGAGGGGTCGGGCACCCAGATGCGGTAGTCGGCGGCGACGTGGAACAGATAGCGGCAGCCGTCGACGGCGCGCGCCAGGCTGGCGGCGTCGCGCAGGTCGCCCTCGACCAGCGTGGCTTCCATCCCGTCGAGGTTGCGCCGGTCGCCTCCCGGGCGGACCAGGGCGCGCAGCGGAAAGCCGCGTCCGGCCAGGGCGCGGGCGACGGCGGAGCCGACGAACCCGGTGGCGCCGGTGATGAGGGTCGGTCCTGGGGTCACGCGGTCGCTATACCGCGCCGTTGCGGTGCTGCCCAAGCCTTCAAGGTGCCGCCAGCGCCGGGTCGGTCACGAAGCCGGCGACGTCGTTCAGGACCGGCGCGCCGTTGTCGAGCCATCCCGAGCGGAACAGGGGCGCGAAGGCGGTGACGGCGCCGATATGGCCCACACCCGGATAGGTGCGCACCTGCACCGGGCCGCGATCGGCGCGGATGCGGGCGGCGAGCGCCTGCGTGTTGCGCGGCTCGACGGTCGTGTCGGCAAGACCCGTCAGCAGCAGCATCGGGCGGTTGCGGCCATCCACGAAGTCGATCGGCTGGGTCGCGCGCAGGTCGGCGTCGGCCGGCGCGAAGACCTTGCGGATGTCGGGACGGACGATCGGCAGGAAATCGTACGGGCCGGAAATGCCGACCGTGCCGGCGATGCGCCGGCGGTCCAGGCCGTCGGCCGCCAGCCATTGCGGGTCCAGCGCCAGCATCGCGGCGATCCAGGCGCCGGCCGAGTGGCCGACCACGAATACCCGGCGCGGATCCCCGCCCCACGACGGCGCGGTGCTATGGGCGAAGGCGACCGCCTGCGCCGCATCCTGCAGGAAGGCCGGGAAGCGCGCCTCGGGGTACACCCGGTAATCCGGCACCATGACGATGGCGCCGCGTCGCGCCAGTTCAGCGGCCACGAACAGGTAATCCTGGCGCCGGCCATATTCCCAGGAGCCGCCATAGAAGAACACCGCCACCGGCAGCGGGCCGGGCCGATCGTTGGGCCGATAAACGTCCATCGTCCGGCGCGGATTGGCGGCGAGCGGCCCCGGGCCATACGGGATGGCGCGCACGATGGTCAGGTCGCGTTGCGAGATAGTGTCGTTCAGCAGATCCGCGGGCGAGCAGGCTGACAGCATCAGCAACGCCCCGGCTAGGGCAGCGCGCCGCCAGCGTCGCATCGCGGGTCAGCGCGGCGAGAAGGATGTGTCGGGCGGTGCCGCAAGGGGGGCCGCGATGCCGCCCCCTCGGCCGCGCCCGAACACAGCGTCGTCGGTCGCGCGGTCATTCCCAACACCTGCCCCGAAGCCGGTGCGGATTTCGGCCGAAACCACGTGCAATCCGCCCTCCAGCGTCGCGGAACGAGCAGGCGCGGCAAAGGCTTGCGCCCCCAACAGGGCGGCGAAGGCGGCGACGGCGAGCAGGCGGGTCATGGAGGCATGTCCTTGGAAGCGCCCGCCATGTGGTCGCGGGCGTCTGTTCCGGTTACGCGGCACCGGGCATGACGGATATAGCCCGAGGCACGGAAATCCGTCCGACAAGCCGACCCCGCATTGCCCGCGCGGCGGCGCTCCCGCGCGGCGAGGCGACGGCGGCTCGCGCAATCGTGACGGCTAGGGATCGAGTTTTGCAGCCGAGGGATGTGACCCGCGAGGGCTTACCCTGACGACGCAGGGATGCGGCGAGGTGCCGGGCGCACGTCGAGGCAAGTGCCTGAAAGACATCCAAAAGCAATGATAATATGGTGCGATAACGCACGCAATGACTATAGCGCGAGGGAAACGATCTCCGCCGCCGTCCCGGACAAATAAAAGGATGGATGTCCTAGTCCATGCGTTTTCTTTCCATGAAGACTTTGCGACAAAGCTTGCATGAACGTGGATGGAACGAGTAGATAACGTCTCGTTCACGGCGTTCACCGGCGGCGGGGCGTTCTATTCGCTTCCAGCATCTGTAGGGGTAGTCGCAATGCCAGCAGTCACCGTTCTCGGCGTGCAGGGTGCCATCGTGAGCCTGCCGTTCAGTTCCGTGGACCAGTACCTTCTCGCGCAATCGCTGGCGGTTACGATCAATGCCGAGAATCGCGATGGTACACTTCTGGCAGTCAATGCGCTGCCGTTCTCGGTGCCGGTCCTGCCGCCGGGCCAGCTTGGCGAACTGGTTATCAGCCGCGAGGGCAGCGAGCAGCTTAGCGCCGGCTACAAGGCAGTGGTCGACACGGCGAACAGCCAGACGCTGCTCGGGGTCGGCGAGACCAACCAGACCGTGCTGGCCAGCGGCAGCATCAATTTCATCACCGGCGGCGGATCGGGCACCATCGTCGCCGGGGGCGGCGGCAGCAACATCGTGGCCACCGCCGCGGCCGGCGCCGGTTGGCTCATCAGCACCGCCAAGGGCGACAACACGATCAATGCCGCTTCCGGCAACGACACCATCAACGCCGGCTCCGGCAACAATTCGGTGCTGCTGGGAACCGGCAACGACCTGGTCTATGTGAGCGGCGACGACACGGTTCAGGCCGGCAGCGGCAACGACACCGTATCCATGAACGAGGGCGGCAACGCGCTGGTCTATGGCGGCTCCGGAATGCTGACCTTCGTCGGCGGCAACGGCAGTAACAATACCGTGATCGGCGGGACTGGCAGCGAGACAATTTTCGGCGGCAACGGAACGGGGTCCTTCAAAGGCGGCAGCGACGGCAACAACCTGATCTATGGGGGAAGCGGCGGCGGCACGCTGACCGGCGGCGGCACTGGCAACTCGCTGTATGCGACCGGCTCGGGCGCTACGCTGGTGCAGGCCGGCGTGGGCAACGAAACGCTGTCGGCCGCGCAGTCCAACGGCGCGGACACGCTGTTCGGCGGCGCGGGCAAGGATCAGATCACGGCCGGCAGCGGCAACGACACGGTCGTGGCGGGCACGGGGGCGGAGACCATCACCTCAGGGCCCGGCTCGGACCTGATCCAGATCATCCACGGCGCCGCCGGCGGTAACGAGTTCCTGCTGAACTTCGGCGGCGCGGACAGCGTGAGCCTGGTCGGCTATGCCCCCGGCGAGGCGCAGAAGGATCTGGCGAACGCCGTCGTCACCAAGGGCGGCACGATCGTCACCCTGTCGGACCAGACCAAGATCACCTTCGTGGGTATGACCAACCCGAGCACGATCCACTTCGGCTAGCCGCTTCGCCTGGAACGTCGACGGGCCACGGCCGTGGCCGGCCCCCGGGCTTGATCCGGGGCCGGCCATGACGGATTGAGGACGCAACGGTCATCTAACCCGGCCGCTGCACTCAGGCTGAAATCTCAGACCCGCCTCGCCCGCGTCACGTCGAGCGGATGGTCTATCAACGCCTGGACCTGTTCCAAGAACCGCACGGTGTGCGAAAGCCCGGCGTGGATGTCGAACGCAGCTTCGTCGATCCAGCGCGAGTGGACGTAGAACAGCCGCGGATCGCGAGTGGAGCGGAAGGCCCCGATCACCAGGCAGCCGGGTTCTGCGCGCGCAGGGACGAGCATCTCACGCATCACGGCTTCGACGGCATCTCCCTCGCCCTCGCGGGCATGGAAGCGGGCGAAGATGAACAATTCCACCAGATCCTCCTGTCGGGCTGTGTATCACGCCGCTTCTTTATGCGGAGCGGCCATCGATCCGGGCGACCGGGGCAGGCGATCGGCGGGAAACGGCGTGACCGATCGATGACGCGGTGGCGTCACCCTTTGTTGCATTGCAGCATCACGGGGTTGGTATGCTGGCCCACGGGACCAATATGCGCGGTGCGCGGGGTCCGAGGAGAGCGGTCATGGATGCCATCCTGCGCGCCAAGCGCGACGCCCGCATCGACGTGCTGCGCGGCTTGGCGCTGCTGATGATCTTTGTCGACCACATTCCCGGCAACAAGCTCGGATGGGTGACGCTGCATGTGTTCGGCTTCGCCGACGCGGCCGAGCTGTTCGTGCTGTTCGCGGGCTTCGCCTCGATGCTGGCCTATGGCAGGCTGATGCTGCGCGACGGCATGGCGCCTGGGATGCGGCGGGTGGCCGCGCGGTGCCTGCGCATCTACCTGACGCATGTGGGCCTGCTGCTGGCCACTTTCGTCGCGGTCCGGTCGTGGACCAAGACCTTCCATCTGGCGCCGCTGTCGATGGCGCCATTGCTGGACGCGGGATGGGTCGGCCTGGTGCATGGCCTGACCCTGCATGCTCTGCCGGGATATCTCGACATCCTGCCGCTGTACATCGTGCTGCTGGGAATGTTCCCGGTGCTGTTCCTGATGATGCGGTGGCGCCCCTGGGCGGGACTGGCGGTGTCCGGCGCCGTCTGGCTGGCCGCGCTGCTGGACCATCGCTTGAATCTGCCGAACTGGCTCGATCCGCTCGGCTGGTATTTCGACCCGTTCTCGTGGCAGTTCCTGTTTGCGATCGGCGCCGCGCTGGCGCTGCTGATGGCACGCGACGGCGGCAGGCTGCCGGCGCGGACATGGTTGACGGCGTTGTGCTGGGCCTATCTGGCGTTCGCGTTCCTCGAGACGTTTCCGTTCGCGGCGTTCGGGCTGCCGTCGCTGAAGCCGATCGACATGGCGCCGATGGACAAGACGCACCTGGCGTTCTGGCGGGTGCTGGACATCCTGGCCTGGATGCAGATCATCTTCAGCGCCGAGCGGACCCGTGCCTGGGCGGCCTCGCGCTGGGCGCGGGCGATGGAGGCCTGCGGGCGGCATTCGCTGGACATTTTCGCGCTGGGCTGCCTGCTGGCGCTGTTCGCGCGGATGCTGTTCCGCACGTTCGGGCGCGACTGGTCGATGCAGGCGGGCGTGAACCTGTTCGGGCTGGGGGCGATGTGCCTGGTCGCGCTGTGGCTGGACCGGCCGGCGCGGCGGGTGGCGGCGGTTCCGGCTAACCCAGCGCCCCGACCTCATGGATGATGGCGGTCGAGATTTCACGCACGATCGCGAACAGGCGGTCGATCGGCTGGAAGATCTCGGCGTGCTCGCGAGCATAGGCGGCCGACATGTGCGGCGCGCGCGGCTCGGCGTAGTCGAGGTCGGCGGCCGGGTCGGGCGCGGTCGGAAACACCTCGGCCAGAAGCTTGAGCGCGGGCGGGATGTCCAGGCGCAGGATGCGCGCCTCCAGTGCGGCGCGGGTGACGCCGTGGCGCGGCGAGAAATCGGGGATGGCGGTGGCCAGCAGCCAGAGCCGGTGGATCAGCGCCAGGCGCAGCGCGTGCAGCAGCAGCTCACGCACGGCCATCCGCGGCGCGTCCGGCCAGGCGGCGCGCAGGGCGACGTGATCGGCCTGGATGCGGCGGAACATCGCCTGCGCCTGCGCCCATAGGTCGAGCCGCTCCAGCGCGCGGGCCACCGCGACCAGCGCCTGCCGCCGGCCCGGCAGGCGGGCGTGGGCGGCGCGGTCGAGCCACATGCCGGGGTCGAGCGTGTCCACCACCGCGCGCAGCACGTCCAGATCGGCATGCGCCAGCGCGTGCGCCGGCAGGTCGAGCGCGAGGCGGAAGCGCGGGCTGCTGGCGGCCAGCTCGGCATAGGTTTCCGGGTGGCGCGCGGCGGCCGAGCCGAGGCCTTGCAGCGTGTTCGCCAGCCATCCGATCTGATGCAGGATGGCGTTGTTGGGGATGGCGCGCAGCTCGCGCGGGTGGCGGATCACCGCGGCCCCGCCCATGCCGTCGGTCTGGCGCGCGGCCGGGCGCGAGCCGGATGGGTCGAGCAGCGCCGGGCCGAACGCGCCGAGCAGCCCGGCATAGCCCGCGTCCTCGACCAGCTCGGCCATGCCGGCGCGGCAGGCGGCGAAAAAATCGGCGGAGAAGTCGGGCTCGTCATAGATCGGGTCGTCCGCCGTCGGCGGCGGCGCGAAGGCGTGTTCCGCGATGCGCGCGACGGACGCCTGCGCCAGCTCGGGCGTGCCGAACAGCAGGTAGCCGTCGCCGCCCTGAAAGGCGCTTTCCTCGCGCACCGCGATGCCGGCTTTGGCCAGCGCGCGACGGGTCATCGGCGGCGAGAGGTAGTCGAGGCGGGCGGCGAGCGAGCCGGGATGGGCGCCGCGGCCGACGCTTTCGCCGTGGGTATCGAACAGAACTATCTCGATGCCGGTCAGGCCGTGCCGGGCCAGCGCCTCGGCGGCCTTCAGACGCAGGCGCTCGATCAGGTAGGTGGCGGCGAGCGGCCCCACGTAGCGGCCGCTGTCGGAGTAGCCGAATTGCAGCGCCATGCGGCCGGTGGCGCGCAGATAGGCGCGCCAGTGCGGGCTGCGCAGCGCCTCCTCCAGCACGCGGGCGCCATGCTCCAGCGCATCGGCGGTCTCGAACAGCGGGCTGATCTCGATGTGCCGCTCGATGCCGAACAGCCGGGCGAGCCATAGCGCGGCGAGCAGGGTGTAGCCGCTCTCGGTCTCGGCGATCAGGAAGCGGACGGGGGTGGCGGCGTCGATGTGCTTGACGATTTGCGCCACGGTCATCATCAGCCGCGCCGCGGACGCGCCTTCCGCAAGCAGGCCGCCGAAATCGACCGGGATCGGCCGCACGTCGTCCAGCGCCGCGTTGATCGCGCCGAGCAGGGCACGGCGGCGCGAGGCGTCCTCGGGCGGGTCGGCCAGGCCGAGGCGCTGGCGGACCACGTTGTGGAGCTGCGTCGAGTTGAGGCGGACATGGGTGTGCGCCAGCGACAGCCCGTGGCTGCGCAGCCCGGCGCGGGCGACCGCGAGCGCCATCTTGTCGGCGGCCGGGGCGCGGGCGATCGCCGCGACCAGAAGCGCGTCGAGCGGCTCCGGCGCGGGCAGGGCGGCGTCGCGCGTGTCGACCAGCGCGTGCGCGAAGGCGGCGATCTGGCGTGGCTCCGCAGTGACGGGGCAGGCGGCCAGGGCGGTCTCGACCGCCGCGACGGCGGACGCGGCCCGCTCGGCCGCCGCGGCGCCGTCCGGCACGACGGCGGCCTGCGCCTGCACGCGGGCCAGTTGCAGGCGCTTCATGCGCAGCCGCAGGCGCAGCGTGTCCCACCAGCCGATGTCGGTGCGCCCGTCGGTGTCGTAGCCGACCCAGCTTGCCAGGATCACCGGGGCCGGCAGCATCTCGGTCCAGCGGCCGGGCCAGGTGTCGCGGGCGGCGGTCAGCACCGCCTCGGTCAGCCGGTCGAGCGCGTCGCGGCCGTGGGTGATGGCGGCGACGGCCCGCGTGAACTCGGCCTCCAGCGTGATGCCGGCGCCGCGGTGGGTGGCGAAGCTGTCCGGCGGCGGACGGCCGCTGGCGGTCTCGGCGAGGGCGTGACCCACCGCCTCCGGCAGCGCGAAGGTTGGGTGGGCGGTGAACACGGCGGCGAAGCGGGGACGCTCGACCAGCGCGCGGAAGGTGGCCAGCGGCACCGGGCTGTCGGCGGGGTCGGGGCGGACCAGGCGAGCGGCGAGGGTGGCGAACGCGGCGGCGGTGGCGGCGGGGTCGGTGCCCCCGACATAGCCGGCGAGCCGGCCGGCGCGGTCGTGGAAGGCGGTGTCGCGCAGATGGCGCACCAGCGCCTCGATATCGGCCTCGGCCAGTTCGCCGCGGTCGATGCGGCGCGAGATGGCCAGCGCCACGGTCAGCACGGGGTTGCCGAACGGGTCCTCGTCATGCCGCTCCCGCATCTGGGCGGTGAGCGCCAGGAGGTCCTGGGCAAGGGCGGCGGCGGAGTCTCGGTCGGCGAATTGCTGCATGTGCGAAGTGTGCCGCTGTCATGGCGGGTATGCAATGGCGCAATGGGGTTGCGGCCTCGCATGGATGCAGTTGGCCGGTGCGGCCGCGGCCGGTTAGTGTGCCGCCGGCATGAGTTCCACCACGCAAGCGGCGCGCGATGCCGCCGCCCGTCGGGCGCTCGCGCTGCATCGTGCCTGGGCGAGCGGCCTGCTGTTGCTGATGGCGGCGCTGACGCTGGGCACCTACGCGCTGCCGCGCGGCATGTGGACGGAAGTTTTGCAGGCGGCGGCCAAGGCCGGCTTCGTCGGCGGCATCGCCGACTGGTTCGCGGTGACGGCGCTGTTCCGCCATCCGCTGGGGCTGCCGATCCCGCACACGGCGATCATCCCGGCGCAGAAGGCGCGGCTGGGCCGGGCGCTGGGGCGGTTCGTGGCCGAGCACGTGTTCACGCAGGCCGAGCTGGCGCGCACCTTGGCGCGGCTGGATCTGCCGGGGATCCTGCACCGCTTCCTGGCCGACCCGCAATCGACCGGGCCGGCGGCGCAGGCGCTGGCCGCGATGCTGCCGCGCCTGCTGGCCAGCGTGGAGGATGGGCGCGCGCGCCGCGCGGTGGCGCGGATCATGCCGCGCCTGCTGGGCGGTGCGGGAACCGGCCAGGTGATTGCCCAGGCGCTGCGCAAGCTGGTCGAGGGCGGCCGGCACCAGGAGGTGTTCGGTTTCATCCTGGGTCGGCTGAAGGTGGTGCTGGCCGAGAAGGAGGGCAGCCTGCGCGCGGTGATCGAGGAACGGGTGCGCGAGCAGGGCGGGCGGCTGGTCGGCTGGGCGGTGGGCGCGCAGGTGGCGCGACGGGTGCTGGGGCAGATCAATTCCGAGCTGGACCGCATGGGCGACGACGGCTCGGATCTGCGCGCGGCGTTCGACGAATGGATGCGCCGCGAAATCACGCGCATGGAGGAGGATCCGGCGCGCGCGGCGGAGATCGGCCGGACGGTGCGCCGTGTCCTGGCGCAGCCGAGCCTGCAAGCCTGGATGTGGGACGTGTGGCTGCGCCTGCGCCGCGCGCTGGAGCAGGACGCGGCGCAGCCGGGCGGGCGGACGGTGCCGCTGATCGAGGGCGCGCTGGCCAATCTGGGGGCGCTGCTGGAATCCGACCCTGGCGCGCGGGCGCGGTTGCAGGTGGCGGCCGAGGCGATCATCGGCCGGCTGCTGCCGGCGGCACAGGTGCAGTTGGCCGACTACATCGCCGAGGTGGTGGCCCATTGGGATACCGCGACGATCACCGACCGGATCGAGCTGCGGGTGGGCGCGGATCTGCAATACGTGCGCATCAACGGCACGCTGGTCGGGTTCCTGGTCGGTGGCCTCGCCTACGCGGTGCTGCGCGCCACCTTCGGCTACGTCAGTTTCTGACGATGGGCCGTAACGCGAGGGGGTCCGTCGGCTCTTGACAGGTTGGCGGGGTCGTGTCACTCGAGGTAACGTCGTCGTGAGTTTTGGATCGAAACATCCCGGCCGCTGGGGCCACAACAAACGTGAGACAATCACATGCCCCGATCGCGAAGATTATACTTGACCGGCTCGCGGCGGACCGCTGGGCCGACGGCGCTCGCGATGCTGCTGCTGCTCGGACTCGCGGGCTGTGCCACTCGGGTGGTGAACACCACAAATCAGTCGCCGCTGGCACAGCAGGGGTCGGTGGCACTGCCGCGGCCGCAACAGGTGGTCGTCGTCGATTTCGGCACCGATGCAACCAGCCTGCAACTGGACCAGGGGATCGGCCCGCGGCTGCAACGCGCGTTGCAGGGCAGCGACCAGTCGGCGGACCAGCAGCAGATGCTGGACGACGTGCGCAACGCCATCGCCGATGCGCTGGTGGCCGACATCCAGAAAATGGGGCTGCCGGCCGAGCGGGCGGAGCAGGCCGGGCCGATCGGCAACGCCATCGTGGTGCGCGGGCAGATCCTGCGCGTCAACCAGGGCAATCGCACCCGCCGGCTCGGCATCGGGTTCGGCGCCGGCATGAGCGACGTGTCCGCCAAGGTGCAGGTCTCCTACGAGCGGCCCGGCGCGCCGGGGCAGGTGCTGCAGACCTACGACGCCGACAGCAACAGCGGCCACAAGCCAGGCTTGGCGCTGGGCGCCGCCTCGGTCGCGGGCGGCGGCAGCGTGGCGCCGGCGGTGCTGAGCGGTGCGGCGGGCGTGAACGCGGAGCGGAACAAGACCGAGGTGGCCAAGGAAGGCGAGAAGCTCGGCAACCGCGTCGCCTACAATCTGGGCGAGTTCTTCGCGCGGCAAGGCTGGATTCCACAATCGGCGGTTCCCACCCCGTCGCTGCGCTGACCTCGTGCGGAGGCTCCGCGCCGCCGGCGTGGTGATTGCGATGCTGTCGCTGGCCGGCTGCAAGGAGCGCCAGCGTTACGTGGCGCCACCGCCGCCTCAGGTGAGCGTGGCGCCGGTGGCGCAGCGGAAGATCACGCGCTACCTGGAGACCACCGGGAGCGTGGCCGCCGTCAACTCGGTGGACCTGGTCGCGCGCGTGCCTGGCTTCGTGCAGGAGATCGACTACCGCGACGGCGCGCAGGTGCGTAAGGGCGACACGCTGTTCGTCATCGAGCCGCTGCCGTACCAATCCAAGCTGAAACAGGCGCAGGCGCAGGAGGCGCAGCAGAAGGCGGTGTATCAGCAGGCCGCGGACGAATACCAGCGCCAGGCGACGCTGGGCCGCTCCGACAATGCCTCGCGCTCCGCCGTGGAGCAGGCGCTGGCCAACCGGGATTCGGCGCAGGGGCAGTTGCAGGCCGCGCAGGCCGCGACGCAGCAGGCCGCGATCAACTACACGTACACGCGCGTCACGGCGCCGATGGACGGTGTCGCCAGCGCGCATCTCGTCTCGGTCGGCGAGCTGGTGGGCGACAGCGGCTCGACAAAGCTGGCGACGGTTGTGCAGCTCGACCCCGTTTACGTGAACTTCAACATCGCCGAGCGCGACGCGCTGCTGATCCGCGCCCAACTCGCCCGCCGGGGCTTGACGATCCGCGATGTGGGCAGCGTCCCGGTCGAGGCGGGATTGCAGACCGAGACCGGCACGCCGCACACCGGCGCGCTGGACTACGTGGCGCCGGGCATTGATCCCTCCACCGGCACGCTGGCGGTGCGCGCGGCATTCGCCAATCACGACCGCGCCCTGCCTCCCGGCGCGTTCGTGCGTGTCCGCGTGCCGGAGCAGCGCGACGTGGAGGCGATGCTCGTGCCGGACGCGGCGATACAAGCCGACCAGGGAGGCCGCTACGTGCTGGTGGTCGGGCGCGGGAACATCGTCGAGCAGCGGCCGGTCGTCGCCGGTCCGACGCAGGGCGCGCTGCGGATCATCGAAAGCGGGCTGAAGGCAGGCGAGCAGGTGATCGTCGGCGGATTGCAACGGGCCGTGCCGGGGCAGGCCGTGTCGCCCCTCGCGGCCGCGCCGGCTGGCTGAGCGAGGCGGCGCGGCCGATGATCTCGAAGTTCTTCATCGACCGCCCAGTGCTGGCCAACGTGCTGGCGATCTTGACCGTGCTGATCGGTGGCGTGGCGCTGTTCGGCCTGCCGATCGCGCAATACCCCGATGTCGTGCCGCCGACGGTCCAGGTCAGCACGCGCTATCCCGGCGCCAGCGCGCTGGACGTGATGAAGACGGTGGCGCTGCCGATCGAGCAGCAGGTCAACGGCGTGCAGGGCATGTTGTACATGCAGTCGAGCAGCGCCAGCGACGGCAGCTATTCGCTGATCGTGACGTTCGCCATCGGCACCGACCTGAACTTCGCGCAGGTGCTGGTACAGAACCGCGTGTCTTCCGCGCTCGCCTCGCTGCCGAACGCGGTGCAGGCGCAAGGCGTGACCGTGCAGAAGAAATCCACCGCGATCCTGGAAATCGTCACGCTGACCTCGCCCGACCGCAGCCGCGATAGCCTGTATCTGAGCAACTACGCCACCATCAGCCTCAAGGACGAACTCTCCCGCGTCCCCGGCGTGGGCAATGTGAATGTGTTCGGCGCCGGGCAGTACGCCATGCGCGTGTGGCTGGATCCTGACCGGATGCAGGCGCGCGGCATCACCACGCAGGATGTGGCGAACGCCTTGCAGCAGCAAAGCCAGGACGTGACGGCGGGACAGGTAGGCGCCCCGCCGGCGCCGCGCGGCCAGGCGTTCCAGTACACGCTGAACATCGCCGGCCGGCTGGATCAGGTCGAGCAGTTCGAGGAGGTCATCGTCAAGGTCGGGGCCAACGGCGCCACGACCCACCTGCGCGACATCGCGCGCATCGAGCTTGGCGCGCAAAGCTATGGCCAGGTGTTCACGCTCGACGGCCAGCCCGCCGCCGGCATCGCGATCTTCCAGACTCCCGGCGCCAACGCGCTGGCCGTCGCCGCCGCCGTCGGCGCGCGCATGGCGACGCTGGCGCGCGGCTTTCCGTCCGGCGTCAGCGCGTCCGTGCCGTTCGACACCACGGCGTTCGTGCGCGCCTCGATCCACGAGGTGTACGTAACGCTGGGCGAGGCGGCGCTGCTGGTGCTGCTGGTGATCCTGGTGTTCATCCAGGACTGGCGGGCGATGCTGGTGCCGGCGACCACCGTGCCGGTGACGATCATCGGTGCGTTCGCGGCGATGGCGGCCCTCGGCTTCAGCATCAACCTGTCCACGCTGTTCGCGATCGTGCTGGCGATCGGCATCGTGGTCGACGACGCGATCGTGGTGGTGGAAGGCGCCGCCCGGCACATCGAGGCGGGCCTGAGCCCGCGCGATGCGGCGGTGCGGGCGATGCAGGAACTGCTCGGGCCGATCATCGGCATTACGCTGGTGCTGATGTGCGTGTTCATCCCGGCGGCGTTCCT
The DNA here is from genome assembly GCA_963758455.1 of uncultured Pseudomonadota bacterium. Taxonomy (GTDB): domain Bacteria; phylum Pseudomonadota; class Alphaproteobacteria; order Acetobacterales; family Acetobacteraceae; genus CAVRQM01. The sequence continues at coordinate 1,482,471 of CAVWVK010000002.1, forward strand.
GCCCGGCCTGACGGGGCGGCTGTATGCGCAGTTCGCGCTGGTGATCGCGGCCACCGCCGTCATCAGCGCCATCAACGCGGCCACGCTGAAGCCCACGCAATGCGCCACCTGGCTGCGCGCGCCGGTGCCGCTGGAACGGCGCTGGGTGTTCTATCGCGGCTTCAACCGCGTCTATGCGGGGCTGGAGCGGCGCTACACGGCACTGGTGGCGCGCATGGTGCGGCGCGGCATCGTTTTCGTGGTGCTGGGGCTGATCCTGGCGGCGGTCGGGGTGGCCGGCATCGCCAGCCTGCCGACCAGCTTCCTGCCGCTGGAGGACCAGGGCTACATGCTGGTCAGCGTGGAGCTGCCCGAGGGCGCGTCGTTGGAACGCACGCAGGCGGCGCTCGATCACGTCGGCACACTGGCGCGCGCGGTACCTGGCGTGGCGCGGGTCATCGGCATCGCCGGGATTTCGGTGCTGGACAACAACGCCCCGCAGGCCAACGCCGGCGTCGCCTATGTCATGCTGAAGGATTGGAGCGTGCGCGGCGCTAGCGAGGGCTTGCGGGCGATGTACGGAAACCTCAACGCGGCCATGAACCGGCTGGACGAGGCGCAAGCCCTGGTGATCGTGCCGCCGGCGATCCAGGGCATCGGCAACGCCGGCGGCTTCACGGAAATGGTCGAGTTGCGCGACAACAGCGCCGATTTCGCGCGGCTGCAAGCGGTGACGGATGCCATCGTCGCCCGCGCGCAGGCGCAGCCGGAAGTGCAGCACGTCGCTTCCAATTTCAGCGCCGAGGCCCCGCAATTCGCTATCGAGGTGGACCGGGTCAAGGCGGAGACGTTGCAGGTCGCGGTTGGCGACGTGTTCCAGGCGCTGTCGACCTACCTGGGATCGAGCTTCGTCGGCCAGGTCACGAAGTTCGGCCGCACCTTCCAGGTCTACACCCAGGCCGACGCGCGTTTCCGCGCGCTGCCGCAGGACATCCCGAAGCTGATGGTGCGCAACGGCGCCGGCCAGATGATCCCGCTCGGCACGCTGGTGCGTGTCGTCCCGACGGTCGGGCCGTCGCTGATCGGGCTGTACAACCTGTATCCCGCCGCTACCATCGTCGGCGCGGCCGCGGACGGATATAGCTCCGGCCAGGCGCTCGACGTGATGGATCGGGTCACGCAGGCGACCTTGCCGGCCGGCACCGACAGCGCGTGGACCGCGATGTCGTACCAGGAACGGGCGATCGGCAACCAGTTGTATGTCGTGTTCGGACTGGCGATCCTGCTGGTCTACCTGGTGCTGGCCGGCCAGTACCGAGAGCTGGCTGGCGCCGTTCGCGGTGATCCTGGCGGTGCCGCTGTCGCTGCTGGGGCCGGTGGCCGCGCTGTCCGCCGTGGGCGCCGCGAACAACCTGTATACGCAGATCGGCCTGGTGCTGCTGATCGCGCTGTCGGCCAAGAACGCGATTCTCATCGTCGAGATGGCGCGCGAAGGTCGGAAGCTGCGGGGGCTGCCGGTGCTGGAAGCCGCGGTGGAGGCCGCTCGCAACCGGCTGCGGCCAATCCTGATGACCTCGTTTGCCTTCGCCCTTGGCATGCTGCCGCTGGTGCTGGCCAGCGGCGCCGGCGCGAACGCACGCAAATCCATCGGCATCACCGCATTTTCTGGCATGATCGCGTCCACCTGCCTTGCCGTGCTGTTCGTGCCGTCGTTCTTCGTCGTTCTGCAACGCTGGGAGGAGAGCCGCGCGCGCGCCGCGCCGGCCCGCCTCGCCCAAGCACAAGGGGAAACGCCGCCATGACGTCTCGGATGTCACGCAGAGCATGGCTGCTGCTCACCCTCGCCTCCGGGGTCGCGGCACATGTGCCGCAACCGGCGCGCGCCGCCGCCGCGCCGGCGGCGATCGAGACGGCGTCATGGCCGCACACGATCACCCAGGGCGGGGCGACCGCCACGATCTACGAGCCGCAGGCGATCTCCTGGCCCGACTTGCAGACGCTGACCGCGCGTGCCGCCGTGGCCATCACGCCGGCCGGCGCGAAGGAGCCGTTTTTCGGCACGATCGAGATGACCGTGGCGACGCAGGCCGATCTCGACACCCGTTCGGTGATCCTGAGCGCGCCAAAACTGCTGTCGACGCACTTCCCGACCCTGGACGCGGCGCAGACGGCACGGGTCGAGGCCGCCATCCAGGACGTCATGTCTACACTGCCGGCCAAGCGCCTGCCGCTCGACACCATTCTGCTGAGCCTGAAGCAGGAGCCGCACACCGGCGAGGTCGCGGTCAACAACGATCCGCCGAAAATCTTCTTCAGCAGCCGGCCGGCGAGTCTGGTGGTGTTCGACGGCGAGCCGGTGCTGGCCCCGGTCGAGGGCAGCACGCTGTCGTTCGCGGTCAACACCAACTGGGACGTGTTCAAGGATGCCGGCGGCACCTGGTATCTGCTGAACGGCGGCAGTTGGCTATCGGCGCCGGCGGCGACCGGGCCGTGGTCGGCGGTGACGAGGCTGCCGGCGGCGTTCTCCAAGCTGCCGAGCGACGCCAATTTCGCCGCCGTCCGCAAGGCCGTGCCGGGACTGCGCTACGCCGCCGGCAGCGTGCCCACCATCTTCGTCAGCACCGCGCCGGCCGAGATCATCGTCACCGCCGGGCCGCCGAAATTCGTCCCGGTACCCGACACGTCGCTGCAATATGTCGGCAACACCGATGCCCGGGTGTTTCTCGATCCCATCGGTGGCCGCTTCTACTATCTTGTGTCGGGTCGGTGGTTCTCGGCGCCGGGTCTCGACGGGCCGTGGGTGTTCGCCACGCCGAACCTGCCGGCCGATTTCGCGAAGATCCCCGCCGACGGCCCGCTCGAAGCCGTGCTGGCCTCGGTGCCGGGCACGAAGCAGGCGGAGCAGGCGGTGATCCAGGCGCAGATCCCGCGACAGGCGACACTGAAACGCAGCGCCACCATTACCGTGACCTACGGCGGCGCGCCAAAATTCGCGCCGATCCCGGGCACCAGCGTCGAATATGCCGTCAACACGCATGACGACGTGCTGCGCATCGGCGGCGTCTATTACGCCTGTTACCAGGGTGCCTGGTTCAAGTCGGTCTCGCCGACCGGCCCGTGGGTGCCGGCCGACAGCGTGCCGCACGAAGTCTCCACGATCCCGCCGAGCAGCCCGATGTATCCGGTGACGTATGTGCGCGTGTACGCGGCGACGCCCGCGACGGTCACGTACGGCTACACGGCCGGCTACGTCATGGGCTTCGTTTCGGCCGGCGTGGTCGCCTACGGCACCGGCTATTACTATCCGCCGGTGATCGTGCCGGGCGTGGTGCCGGCGTTCTATCCGTATCCGTACTCGTATGCCGGCGGGGTCCGCTACAACACCGCAACCGGAGCGTGGGTGCGTGGCGGCGCGGTCTACGGCCCCTATGGCGGCGCGGGCGCGTGGTCGGCGTACAACCCCAGCACCGGATCGTACGCGCATGGCAGCGCCGCCTGGGGGCCGAACGGCGGCTCGGCCAACGCCAGTTGGTACAACGCGCGCACCGGCATCAGCGGCTCGACCAACCAGAACGCCAACCCGTACGGGCGCTGGGGGTCCAGCACGTTCGCCGGCCCCAATGCGACCGTCAACACGCAGAGCGGCAGCAACGCGCGGGGCAGCGCCGGCGGTTTCAGCTCGTCGACCGGAGCCGAGGGCGCGGGGGTGCGCGGGGTCAACGGCAACAAGGCGGGCGTGGTGAAGGGCGCCAACGGTGACGTGTACGCCGGGGCGGACGGCAATGTGTATCGGCACAATTCCGATGGCTGGTCGAAATACGACAACGGCTCATGGAACCCGGTGCAGAAGCCGACGCAGCCGACCCGCAACACCGCGACGCAAGCGACCAATACCGGCGCGGGCACCGCCGCCGGCACACGTTCGATGCAGACGGGCTCGACGCAGATGGGCTCGACCCAGGCGGCGAACTCCGCCGCGCGAACGCCCGCCTCCACGACCGCGCGCCAGACTTCGGGCCAGACTTCGGCCCAGACTTCGCGCCAGACGTCGCGCGGCACCACGACCACGCCGTCGCCGACACGCGGCCGGCCGGCGCAGTCGTCGTCCAGCTACGGGCAACTGGAGCAGGACCGGCAGGCGCGTTCGTACGGTGCCGGACAGCAGCGGTATGGCGGTGGGGCGGCGCGGGGCCGCCAATATGTGCCAGGCGGCGGCCGGTTCCGCTGATGCCGCGCCGCCGCATGGGCCGCTAGAAGGCGGCCGTGCAGCCCATCGACGTCGTGGCGCTGGTGCTGGCGCTGGCCGCGGCGATCGGCTGCATCAACCATCTCTGGGTCAAGCTGCCGCGGTCGATCGGCGTGCTGGTCGGCTCGCTGGCGCTTTCGGTGCTGCTTATCGCCGTCGATCGCCTGGGCGGCCCGCCGGTGGTGCGTTGGTATCACGATACGATGGACGCGGCCGACCTGCCGCATGTGTTCCTCGACGGCACGCTGGCGCTGCTGCTGTTCGCCGGCAGCCTGCATGTGAACGCGCGCGAGCTGAGCGGCAGGAAATGGCTCATCCTGGCGTTGGCGACGGTCAGCGTGATCCTGTCCACGGTGATCTTCGGCGGCGGCATCTGGGCGGCGTTTCGCGTCGCCGGCATCACCGTGCCGCTGGTCTGGTGCTGCATGATCGGCGCCATCCTGGCGCCCACCGACGCCGTGGTGGTGGAATCGCTGCTGCGCCGCGCGCCGCTGCCGGGACGCCTGCGCGCGGCCATCACCGGCGAGAGCCTGTTCAACGATGGCGCGGCGCTGGTGCTGTATCTGGCGGTGCTGGGCATCACGCAGGGACAGAGGGGCCTGATCGGCCACGGCCATTTCCTGGTGGCCCTGGTGCTGGCGATCGCCGGCGGGGCGCTGGTCGGCGGCATCGGCGGCGGCGCCGCGTCCTGGCTGATCCGCCGGGTTCACGACGAGGGCTTGCAGTTGCTGATCTCGCTGGCGCTGGTCATCGGCTGCTATCGCATCGCCGATGCGGCGCACGTCTCCGCACCGATCGCGGTCGTCACCGCCGGGTTGTGCGTGAAGCTGCTGACGCCGGAGTTCTCGCCCGGGGTTGGCCAGTATTCGACATTGATCGGGTTTTGGGGACTGCTCGACGAGTTGCTGGATACGCTGCTGTTCTTATTGATCGGATTTCAGGTTCTGGCGCTGACCTTCGGAGGGCTGCTGCTGCCGGCTCTGATGGCGATGCCGCTGGCCCTCGCCGCGCGGCTGCTGAGCGTGGCAGTGCCGGTCGGCCTGTCGCGTGGGGCGTTGCGCGACAAGGTGCGCGACATTGCCGTGCTGACGTGGGCCGGGCTGCGAGGCGGCATTTCAGTAGCCCTGGCGCTGACGTTGCCGGCCTCGCCCTATCGGGCGCAGTTGCTGGGCGTGTGCTACGCGGTGGTGCTGTTCACCATCGTCGTGCAGGGCCTGAGCATGACGCGCGCGCTACAGGCCTTGTACGGCCGCCAGATGGCGCCGGCGCCGTAATCGTATTCCGGCGCGGCGTGGCTTAGCGCGCCGCCTGGCTGAGCGCGCGGCGGCAGCCGGTCGAAAGCGATGGGGCGTTGGCCTGCAAGCATTGCAGCGCCCGGCCGCCGCCGGGCCGCACGCCATGACAGTAGCGGCGATAGTCCGCGCCGCAGTAGCCGCGCATCAAGGCCATTTCCTGTCGCGGCGACATCGACGGCGCGGCCGACGCGGGCGGCGGCGGCGCTTGCGTGCCCATGTTCGCGGGCGCGTTGTTCCCGGGCGCGTTGTTCCCGGGCGCGCCGATCGCCGCCACGGCGTTCCCGCAGGCGGGGGAGAGCTGGGCCGCGTGCTGCTGGAGGCAGGCCAGCGCCGGGGCGCCGCCGGTCGGCACGCCGCTGCAATGCGCCTGATAGTCCGCGCGGCAGGATTGGCGGATGGCGTTCTGCTGCGCTTGCGTCGGCTGCTGCGCGGCCGCCGGCGTCACCAAGCATGGCGACAGGGCCGCGACGAACACGGCCACCGCCGCGTCGCGGAGGTGTTGCTTGATGGCGCCGTGCATTGCCTCGCTCCTGATGCGCTTGCCGTGGAACCGCCCATCCTAGACATGCGGCGCTGATAGGGAAGCTCTTTCGTCTTTGCTGCGGTGCAACGTGTCTTGGAACGGCGCCGCGGACGGGGATGGGCCCGGCGGCCCACGTCGATGACACCCAAAAGATATTGCGCGTGCCGATTTTGTCGATGGCGTTTGGCAACAGGTTGGCATAAAGAACCCGTTGCCGCGGCGCACGACCGACCGGCGCGCGCGGCAAGACAAGGGGAGGTCTCGTTGCGCCGTCGAGAGATGCTGCGGACCGCCACCGCCCTGGCCGCCACCGGCCTGCTGGGAAAACCTGCTCAATCGGCGACGGCGATGCCGGCTCCGGCGCCCGGACCCCGGCCGAACATCCTGTTCGTGCTGGTCGACGAGATGCGCTTCCCGAGCGAGTTCCCCGCCGGCATCCACGACGCCGCCGGCTTCCTCAAGACGTACATGCCGCGCGTGTTTGGGCTATGGCGGAGCGGGGTGAAGTTCTCCGCCCACTACACCGCCGCGGTCGCTTGTACGCCGGCGCGCGGCACGTTGATTACCGGCCTGTATTCGCAGCAGAGCTGGCTGGCGCAGACCATCACGGCGAAAAAGCCCACCGACACGACTTCAAAGCAGCCGCAGCTCAATCCAGCCTATCCTACCTATGGCAGCCTGCTGCGCGCGGCGGGCTACACCACGCCATACATCGGCAAGTGGCACGTCTCGATCCTGAACCCGCAGGAGCCGGGGCTTGGCCTGGAGCCGTACGGCTTCACCGGCCGGGTTTATCCCGATCCGACCGGCTCGAACCTGCAAGGCACCGTCGGCGACCCGCAGAACGGCTATCTCAGCGACGGCGTCACCGCCGAGGTCGCCGCGGACTACCTGAAGCGCCGTCGTGCGGATGACGCGCCGTGGTGCCTGACGGTGTCGTTCGTCAATCCGCACGACAAGGAGTTCTTCTGGGCCGGCACCGAGTTCCAGACCTTCAACAACCTGTTCGTCGGCAAGCCGCTGAAGCAGTTCATCCCGTACTCGACCCCGGGCCACCCGCCGATCGTCTCGTGGGGCGACGACCTGCTGAAGAGTCCGCAGCCGCAAGGCTATGCGCCGGTGCCGGCGAACTGGGAGACGGCGGCACGCATCGCCGCCGAAAAGCCGTCGACGCAGACTTTCGTGCGCGCCTTTTCCGAGACGGTCTGGGGCGGGGCCTCGGATCACCAGCAGGCTGGGTTCCATGTCGTGCCCTATCCCGTGCCGACGCTTGGCATTGGCACCGGCAAGGCGCCGTACGCGTACTGGTCGCGCGGGCTGGACTGCTACACGCAGACGCTTGGCATCGTCGACGGCCGCATCGGGCAGGTGCTGGATGCGCTGCCGGCCGACGTTGCGCAGAACACGGTGATCGTGTTCGCCTCCGATCACGGTGAATACGCCGGTGCGCACGGTTTCCTGCAAGGCAAGCTCGGCACCTGCTACGAGGAGGCGTACCATGTACCCCTGATCGTCGTCGATCCGTCGGGGCGCTTCACCGACCAGACCGACGTTCCGCGCGTCGGCCTCACCTCGTCGGTTGATCTGCTCCGAATGCTGGTGAGCTTTGGGCACAATGGCAGCCAGGATTGGCTGAAGGACGATCTCGACACGCTGTACGGCGGTCGCCATGACCTGATCGCGATGCTGCGTTCGGCCGACGCGCCGGGGCGAGATTACGTGTTGCTGGCCAGCGACGAGCTCGTGCCCGGCTACCTCAATTTCAATGGCGCGCCGATCCACATCCTTGGGCTGCGGACGGCATCCGGCAAGCTCGGCACCTACTCGCACTGGCTGCCGCTGACCGATATCGTCCGCCGCAAGACGGTCGAGACGGAGCTGTACGACTATGCGACGGCGGACGGGCGGGCAGAGCTGGACAACCTGCGCCACAGTCCACTGATCGGCCCGGCGGTCAGCTTGCTGTTCAATCGCATCGTGCCGCGGGAATTGCGGGCTCCGCTGCCGACATCGCTGCGTGGTCCGCAGCTCGCGTCGAAACGGGCGTACCTGCAATACGCGGCCGTTCTGAAGCACTACCCGCCGCCGTCTCCCGGCCATCGTCCACCGCCGGGGCTGACCCCATTCGGGGAAGATTTCTAAGCCGAATGCAGCGACCTCGCGTGGGCGCGCCCGGGAGGCCCAGCGGGCGGATCGCCTTAGTAGCCAGGCGGGGGCGGGTAATAGGCGGGCGGCCCGACATACACCGGCGGCGGCACATAGACCGGCGGTGCGACGTAGAGCGGCGGCACGCCCACGAACACGCCGCCGCGCCAGCAACAGCCGGGCCCACGCCAACCCCAGCCGCCACGCCAGCCCCAGCCGCCACGCCAGCCCCAGCCGCCGCCATGCCAGCCCCAGCCGCCATGCCAACCGCCGCCGCCGTGCCAGCCACCGCCGACACGCCACCAGGCCTGCGCCGGGGACGGCACGGTAAGCGGGAGAGCCAGGGCCGCGGCCACCGCCACGATCCCGGCCGCGCGTGCGAGAGAAACAGTCTTGACCATTCGGCACCTCCGGCGCCCAAAAATTCAGCAAGATCCTTGCCCAGTCCAGGCCCTGGCGCGCCAAGTTCGAGGACTGCGTCAAATACAAATTAGGCGCGCGACGGTTCTGCGGCGACGGGAAACTTGTATCCAACTGTGACCGAACGGGCCGCCCGCGCGCGCGGTCCGTCCACTATCTGACCTGCACCGCCAGCGTCGCGACGCGGCCGGTCATGGCGTCGGTTGTCCGCACCTGCCACAGCCCAGGCCGATCGCCGACCGCCAGCGGCCAGCGCCAGATGCAGCCCGTGGGGGGCACCCGCACGACATCCGACAGGCCAGGCACCACCTGCCCCGTCGGATCGCGTACCTGCACGGTGGCGAATTGCGCCGCCATCGGCGTGGGACCATCGAGGCCCAGCCGCAGCTCCAGCAGATCCCCCGCCGCCGCCTGCGCGGGGCCGGACACGGTCGGGCCCGGCAGGCGGGCCGCCGACAGCACCAGCAGCGTCGGCGCCTCCGCATCCAGGCGCAGAGCCTGCTCGCGCACCAGCATCGGGGGCGTGCGGCCGCCGACCGGCTGCACCCAGAGCGGGGCGGGCAGGCGCAGCGTCAGGACGCGCGGGCCGGAGGCGTCGGCCGATGCGTCGCCTCGGCGCTGGATGCCGGCGATCAGCGCGTTGCCGTCGCGGAACAGGCGGATGTCGACGCCGGACGCCGGCGTTCCGTCGGCGTCCAGCAGCGCCAGCGGTGGCCGCGCGCCGGCCGCGTCCAGCAGCGCCGCCATCTGGTCCGGCGCCGCCCCCGGTTCGCGCAAAGCGGCGGGCAGGCGCAGGCGGCCGGCGGCAGCCAGATCCGCCAGCGGGGGCGCCGCGCGGAGCCGCCCCAGCGTGTCGCGCTCGCCCGGAGGAATGTCGGCCAGCACCAGGCCGCCGCGTGCGGCGAAGCGGCGCGCTGCCGCCACTTCCGCGTCCGACAGCGCCAGGCTGTGGGGCAGCACGAGGACGCGGGTGCCGTCGCGCGCCAACGCGCCGGAGGCCAGCGCCTCGGGAGTGATCCAGCGCGGCTGCGCGCCCAGTTCGGCCAACAGGCGCGCGGCGCGGCGGGTGGCGGCACGCCACGGATTGTCGGCGTTCTCGGCGACCGCGTCGCGCGTCTCCCAGGGCGTGTTGTCGCGGCGGCGCGCCAGCAGCCAGCCGAGCCGGAAACTGGCCTGCGAATATAGGATGGCAACCTGGCCGCGCAGCGGCGCGGCGTCGAGCAGTTGCGCGCCGAGGGCCCCGGTCAGGGCGCGGAACACCGGCGCCAGAGCGGCGCCGCGCGGCCCGGGCGTGCCGTCGGGACGCACCACGTCGCCGGTCTCGTCCCAGACGATGGTGCCGCGCGCGCCGAGCAGCCATTCGTGCCACAGCCGGCGCCGCTCGGCCGGACCGTCGCGAAAACTCGTGGTCAGGATGCGCAGCGCCGGGTTCAGCGAGGCGGCGATCTCGACGGCGTTGCCGACATCGTAGATCTCCATGACATCCAGCGCCGGCGCCAATCGGGCATAGTCGTAGCCGCCCCAGCCCGGCACCTGGCCGCCTTCCAGCCCGGCCAGCGCCTCCGGGTCGCCCTGATGCACGGCGTCAGCGCCGGCGCGGACGGCGCGGGCGAAGGCCACGTCCATCCATTCCTTGAACGCCATCCAGGACGGCACGGCGGCATCGTCGCGGACGGCGTCGCCGGTGAGCGCCGGCACCACGTCGTTCCAGGTGCTGAAATCCGTGCCCCATTCCCGTTTCAGCGCCGCGAGACTGCCGAGCGCGCTCGCGCAGCCAGACCCGCATGGCCGCGAGTGACGTGGGCGAGCGGTCGAAATCCCAGTTGGCGGTGAGATCGGCGATGCCGGTCTCGTCGCCGAGATTGAGGAACAGGGGGCGATACGGCGCTTGCCGCCGCGCGATGTCGGACAGGCGCGCGCGGATGGTGTCGAGCCATGCCGGATCGGACAGGCCGGGCTGCCGGTCGAACACGGACAGATCGGCCGGGTCGCGGGCGTGGCGGGCGCGCACCTGGTCGAACGACCATGTGACCGGCAGGCCGGGGCGCCAGCGGTGATAGGCGGCGTAGAAGTCGGTCGCCAGGTTCTCGTCGTACCAGCGCAGTCCGGCGGCGATACGCTGCGCTGACGCCTCCTGTCCCGCCGGCGAGAGCGGATGCAGCAGCTTGGTGCCGGTGATGCCCAGCGCGCGCAGGCCGGCCAGTCCGGCGGGGGGCAGATCCTGCCAGAGCAGCACCTGGTAGCGTCGCCAGCCTGGTGGTGGCCGGGCCACGAACGCGGCCGTGGATTGCGTCGACGGGCCGCCGTCGCGTGGCTCGAAGACCGCCGTGAGCTGGTTTGCCAACTCTCGCGCGCGGCGCAGGTCGAGTGGAATCGCCACGTCCGGGAGCGGCCGGTCCAGGGTCAGGCGGTGCCGCTCGATCAGGCGGCCGGCGGCGTCGGTCCAGGTGAGCAGCAGCGTGCCGGCGGCCGGTGTCGTGGGATGCCAGATTGCCATCACGGGGCCGGTGCGATCCAGGGCGGCGGCGGGAAGCTGGAGGTCGTCGGCGCGCGCCGGGGCGGCGAGCAGCAGTGGCAGCAACAGGCCGAATGCCACGCGCCTCATCCGTGCAGCCATTGCATCGCGCGGCGGTGCAGCGCGCCGGCGGCGGCGTGCGCCGCGTCGTAGGCGCGATGCAGCTCGCGGCGCAGGCGATACGACCACGCGCCAGCGGTCGACGCCTCGACGCCGCCGGGGCCGACCGTATTGGAGTTGAGCTGCGCGGGGCGCCCCGACCAGTTCAGCAACAGCGTGCCGGCGCCTTGCAGCGTGTCGCGGCGCAGCAGCAGCGGGGTGGCGGCAGCGCGTCCCGGACTGGCTGCGGGCGTGGCGAGCACCGCCGCGTGCCGGCCGCGCGGGCCGGCGCTGGCGCCCAGCAAGGTGTCCTCGATCTCAAGGCCGCCGCCGGCCTGCACGGTGGCGCCCTCGCCGGGGCTGACGGCGGCGATGCGGCTGGCCTCGATCCGGGTGAGCGCGGCGTTCGAGAGGATCGCCGCCTGACCCGTTCCGCCCTCGAAGGTCGTGCCATGCACGATCAGCCGCGCCCAGGAGCCGACTACCAGGGCGGCCGTCGGGTGCGGGCCGGCGGCCGCACCGTTGCCGGAGAACACGCTGTCCTCGATGCGCAGCACGCCATCCGGCTGATCGGCGGCGAGCAGCCCGTCCTGGTTGTTCTCGAAGCGCACGCGCTGGATCACCAGATCCGGCCCCTCGGCGCGGATGCCGGCGCCGTTGCCGTCCGGCACCCGCGCGCGCGCCAGCGTGAGGTCGCGCACCGCGACGCCACGGCCGTCGATGACCATGATCGCCTTGCCCTGGCAGGTGGTGTCGGTCAGCCGTGTGTCGGGCCCCGTGCCCTCGATCACCAGGAAATCGGCCGACCAGACCGCGCAATCATAGTAGGTGCCGGCGAGGATGCGGATGCGGTCGCCGGCCCGCGCGGCGGCGGCGGCCTCGCTGGGCCGCGTGAACGCCGCACCCTGCTGCCCGAGCGCCGGCCCCACGACCAGGGTGCGGGCGCAGGCTGGCGGTGCGAGAGCGAGCGGCATCAGCAGGCCGGCGGCGATGTGCCATAGTGGCGGCCGAACGGGTGGGAGCAGGGCGATGCGGTCAATCCATCTCGCGGCGGTCTTGGCCGCCCTGCTGCTGATGTCGCTGGCCGGCCCCGCGCGGGCGCGCGTGTTGCGGGTCGGCCCGGGAGGGGAATACACGCAACCCTCACAGGCAGCCGCCGCCGCGCGCGACGGCGACCAGGTGGTGATCGCGCCGGGACAGTATTTCGACTGCGCCGTCTGGCGGGCCAACAACCTCACCGTCGAAGGGGCCTCCGAGACCGGGACCGTCATCACCGACAAGACATGCCAGGGCAAGGCGCTGTTTGTCATCCCCGGCAACGACGTGACGGTGCGCAACCTGACCTTGACGCGCGCGCGGGTGGCCGACGGCAACGGCGCCGGCATCCGCGCCGAGGGGCAGAACCTGACGATCGACCACGTGCGTTTCATCGACAACCAGGATGGCATCCTGGCTGCCGACGAGCCGCACGGCACGCTGCTGATCCGCGCCAGCGAGTTCGCGCGCAACGGCGTGTGCAACCCCACCTGCGCGCACGGGATCTACGTGAACCGCTGGGCGCTGCTGCGCGTGGAGAACTCGGTGTTTCGCGAGACGCATCAGGGCCATCACATCAAGTCGCGCGCGTTTCGCACCGAGATCGTCGGCTGCGACATCGCCGACGGGCCGGAGGGCACGGCGAGCTATCTGATCGACGTGCCGAACGGCGGGGCGCTGCTGGTGCAGGGCAACCGGATGGAGAAGGGGCCGAAGGCGGAGAATCACTCCGCCGCCATCAGCATCGGCGAGGAGGGCGTGGATCGGCCGACACCACAGATCCTGGTGCAAGGCAACTCGTTCCGCAATGACGGCGACTACGAGACGACGTTCGTGGTCAACCTGACCGCGACGCCGGCGGTGCTGCGCGGCAACAAGCTGATCGGGTCGGTCAAGCCGCTGCGGGGGGATGGGACGGTCAACGGCGGGTGATCTCGGATGCCGCGGCTCGGCGCGTGCGTCAGACGTGCATCAGATGGGCATTCGATAGCCGTAGAACTCGTGATCCTCGTTGTAGCCGCCGTGGCCGGCGCCGAGATCGGCGAAGTCGCGCACGAACTCGATGGCGGCGATCCATTTCACCATCTTGAAGCCGAGCTCGTTCTCGCAACGCAGCCGCAGCGGCGCGCCGTGCAGCACGCTCACTGGCGTCCCGTTCATCTCATACGCCAGGATCGTCAGCGCGTGGCGCATGTTGCTGATCTTATGCACGTCGTAGTAGCGGCCACGGTCGCCGCCATCCGCCAGCGAGTAGAACACGGCGTAGCGCGCGTCGGCGGTCGGGCGCACCAGGTCGATGATGTGGCGCATCGGCACGCCGCCCCACTTCGCCACGCCTGACCAGCCCTGGATGCAGAAATGCGTGGTGATCTGCTCCTGCCTCGGCATCGCGCGCAGTTCGGCCAGCGAGAACGCGCGGCTCTGCTCGACCAGCCCGTCGATGCGCAGCCGATAATCGGCGAAGCCGCCCGCCACGAGCGCATCGAACTCGGCCGAGTCCGGCATGGTGCCGTTCGGCCAGAAGTAGGGAGAGATATCCCGCTCGGTCAGCTCGCTGGTCGGGCTCCACCATTCGGCCATCCCCTTGAGCCAGCCGACCATGAACGTGCCGACACGCTGCACCACTCTGGCGTGGCGAATGGTGAACGGCGTGGCCAGCCACCAGGTCGCGCCCACCACCGCGATCAGTGGGGCGAACACCACGAAGCCGCTCCAGGAGCCGTCATGCACCCCGGCCCACATCATGTTCAGGCTGACCCGCGCCGGGCCGGTGATGAACACCAACGTCACATGCACCAGGATGAAGAACAGGAACCACAGCAGCGCGAGGAAATGGATCGAGCGCGCGCGCTGCCGGTTCAGCGCGCGCCCGAGCCAGCCCGAATGGTTCGAGATGGCGGGACTTTGCATGAAGCCGGTGAGGATCGAGGTGGGGGCCGCGACGAACACGGTGAAGAAATACGCGAGCTGTTGCAGGCTGTTGTACTGCGTCCAGCTATGATCGGGCGGGAAGGTGAGCGACAGGTATTGCAGCGCGGTCGAGGCCGCGTTCGGAAATACCGCCCATGTCGTCGGGATCAGCCTGCGCCATTGGTCGGTCGAGAACAGCAGGGCGTAGAAGGCGATGCCGTTGATCGTCCACAGCAGGTTGACGGAGAAGTGCCACCAGCGGGCCAGCCCGATGGAGTGGCGGATGCCGGGAATGCCGAGCCAGCCCGGCAGCGTCACGGAATCGTCCTTCGCGGTCCAGATCCGGCCGGTTGGCACGGGCTTCTGAAAGCGGAACCAGTCCGAGCCGGGCGTGCAATCGCGCTGCCAGTACAGGCGCGGATGGTCGGCGAGGATCTGGATGCCGGCGCGGATGATGAACGCCATGAACAGCAGGTTCAGAAAGTGCTGCGCTCGCAGCCAGAACGGGAAGCCCGACGTGACCGCGGCCACCGACGCCGGCGCGCCGGGATAGCGGATCAGGAACGCCTGCACGCCGGGCAAGTCGCGCAACTGCTGGGCGACCGCCACACCCATGACCAGCAGCACGAAGGCGATCGGCAGCGCCCACAGCACGTTGGTCCAGCTCTGGCCGATGCGGATTCGGGGCACAACCCCGGTTTGGGGCGGCAGCCAGTGGCTCAGCAGAATGCGGTCGTCCGCCGCGGTGAGGCTCGCCACGATCGGATCGTGCGCGGGGGGCACGGCGGGTATGGTGTTCATGCGCTGGGCGTCCGCTGGATGAGGAGGCGGCACGGCACGGCAGGCCTTATCGCCGCGACGCGTCGCCTGGGGCGGTGTGAGCAACGGGTAGCGGCGCGGGGGAAATGGCGTGGCTCGGCGCCGCTCCCGGCGCCGAGCCGAAGTTGGACATCAGCCCGGCGAGCATCGCGGCCAGCAAAACCAAAACCATCGCTGCTTGCCTGAACGTCCGTGAAGGTGCCGGCGCCTCCCGTGCCGCTGCCGCCACGAAGGCGCTCCCGTGGCGAGGCGGCAGCAATGCCGCCAGTCGCGCCGCGATAGCCGACGCATCGGCGCGCTCCCAAAGCCCCGTCGGCATGGAATCGAGGAGCCGGGCCAGGCCGTCGACCGCCGCGGCGCGCGGCAGCGTGGCCAGGCGTCCGGCCTCCTGCCACGGATCCATGCCCAGACGCGCGAGGGCGGAGAGCACGCTCAGCGTCATCCCGCTTGCCTCCACGCCAACGTCGGCGAACAGAAATCTGTTCAGATCCGAACGTTGCAAGGCGTATGCGTCCGTGCTTGCCACAACGTCACCCAATATTCCCACATCTATTTGGGGTGTGTTTGTGGGAGGCGGCCCACGATCTCAATGACAACTTGGTAATGCAGGCCGTTGGCGGTGCGGTAAGTGGGCGCGCCCGGTTCAGCCGCCCGGCGGATCACCGGAGGTCATCGGCCCGATCGCTCAGGGTGCGGTCCAGTCCAGCACGATCTTGCCGCGAGTCGCCGCTCCGCATCGTCTCGAAGCCCTCGCCGGAACTCGCGCGACCGGCAGGCGGTGCGTGATGACCTTGCGCACGTCGAGGCCGCTTTGCAGCATGGCGATCATCTTGTGCCAGGTCTCGAACATCTCGCGTCCGTAGATGCCCTTGATGGTCAGCATGCTTGAACACGATCGCTGGTCCAGTCGACCGGCGAACGGCTTGGCCGGAATGCCGAGCATGGCGATCTTGCCGCCGATGACCAGGTGGTCGACCATCTGCGTCGAAGGCGGCGGGCGCGCCGCTCATCTCGAGCCCGACGTCGAAGCCTTCCCTCATGCCGAGCCGGCGCCATGACGTCGGCAAGATCCTCCTTCGACACGTCGACCGGCGTCGACGTCGGCGACCTCGGCCGCGAGCGCCAGGCGGGTCGGGTTGATGTCGGTGATGACCACATGGCGCGCGCCGACATGGCGGGCGACGGCGGCGGCCATGATGCCGATCGGCCCGGCGCCGGTGATCAGCACGTCCTCGCCGACGAGATCGAAGGACGAGCGCGGTGTGGACCGCGTTGCCGAGCGGATCGAGGATGGCGCCGAGTTCGTCGTCGATGTCGTCGGGCAGCGGCACGATGTTGAAGGCCGGGATCTTCACGTATTCGGCGAAGGCGCCGGGGATGTTGACGCCGATGCCGCGCGTCTCCGGGATCGAGATGGAAGCGGCCGCCGCGCGCCGCGCGGCTGTGCATGCCGATGACATGGCCCTCGCCCGACACGCGCTGGCCGACCTTGAGGCCGCGCACAGCCGAGCCGAGTCTCGGCGATCTCGCCGGCATATTCGTGGCCGACCACCATCGGCACCGGCACCGTCTTCTGCGCCCAGTCGTCCCAGTTGTAGATGTGGATGTCGGTGCCGCAGATGCCGGTCTTGCTGCACCTTCACCAGCACGTCGTTCGGGCCCGATGCTCGGCACCGGCTCGTCGCTCGAGCCAGAGGCCCGGCTCCGGCTTCGCCTTGACGAGGGCTTTCATGGCGTTCGTTCCTTGCGCGACCAGGGCATCAGATCAGCCCGAGCGACTTGCCGGCGTCCTTGAAGGCGTCGATCGCGAAATCGACGTCGGCCTCGCTCAGCGCCGCCGACATCTGCGTGCGGATGCGCGCCTGGCCCTTCGGCACCACGGGGAAGAAGAAGCCGGCGACATAGACGCCGCGCTCGTCCAGCGCCGCCGCCATCTCCTGCGCCGCGCGCGCGTCGCTGCAGCATCACCGGAATGATCGGCGTCTCGCCCTGCGAGCAGCTCGAAGCCCGCCGCGGCGAGCGCCGTCGCGGAACCGCCTGGCGTGGCGAAGCCAGCAGCGCGCGCCGATCGTCGGCGCTGATCGGCGATCTCGAGCGCCTTGAGCGAGCCGGCGGCGACCGGCGGGGCGAGGCTGTTGGAGAACAGATAGGGCCGCGCGCGCTGGCGCAGCAGATCGACGATCGGCTGCGCCGCCGCGACGAAGCCGCCCATGCGCGCCGCCGAGCGTCTTGCCGAACGTGCCGGTGACGATGTCGACGCGCGCGCCCGCGCCGGTCAGCGCCGGCGTGCCCTTGCCCCTGCTCGCCGAGATGGCCGGTGGCGTGGCAATCGTCGACCATGCACCAGCGCGCCGTATCGCTCGGCGAGGTCGCAGATCGTCCGGCAGCTTGGCGACATGGCCGTCCATCGAGAACACGCCGTCGGTCGCGATCAGCTTGAAGCGCGCGCCCGCCGCGTCGGCCTCCTTGCAGGCGGTCCTCCAGCTCGTCCATGTCGCCGTTGGCGAAGCGGTAGCGCTTGGCCTTGCAGAGCCGCACGCCGTCGATGATCGAGGCGTGGTTGAGCGCGTCGGAGATGATGGCGTCCTCGTCGCCGAGCAGCGGCTCGAACACGCCGCCATTGGCGTCGAAACAGGCGGCGAACAGGATCGCGTCGTCCTTGCCGAGATGGCGCGCGATCGCGCTGCTCCAGCTCGCGATGCAGGGTCTGCGCGCCGCAGATGAAGCGCACCGAGGCCATGCCGAAGCCGAACCGATCGAGCCCCGCCTTGCGCGGCGGCGATGACCTCGGGATGGTCGGCGAGGCCGAGATAGTTGTTGGCGCAGAGATTGACCATCTGCGCGCCTGCCGCCGTCCGAGGCGACTCGATGCGGCCGCCCTGCGGGCCGGCGATCAGCCGCTCGCGCTTGTAGAGGCCGTCGGCCTCGATCCCGGCGAGCACGCCCTTGAGGTGGTCCAGAAACTTGTCCGGCACGCTTGCCTCCTCCTCATTCCGTCATTGCGGATATTGGCTCGGAAGCCCGGCTATGGCGCGGCCGCCTCGGCCGGCCACACGCGTACGCACATCGGGGTGCCGACCGGCCGCGCTTGCTCGGGCGCGCCGAGATCGCCGGTGCGCTTGTCCCGGCGTAGCAGCGTGACCGTGTCGCTGCCCTGGTTCGCCGCGAGCAGCCAGCCGCCCACGGCGTCGAGGCAGAATCCGCGTGGCGTGGCGCCGCCCGTCAGGACCTGGCCACGCGGTTGCAAGGTGGCGTCGCCGGGCGCGATCTCGAACACCGCGATGCTGTCATGGCCGCGGTTGGAGCAGTAGGCGAACCGCCCATCGCCCGACACATGCAAATCCGCGGTGTGGTTCACGCCGGCGAACCCGGCCGGCAGCGTCGGCACGGTCTGCACATGCCGCAGCGCCCCGTCGTTCCAGGCCAGCGCGCTTACGGTTTGATCGAGTTCTCCGTTGACGTACAGCGCGCGACCGTCCGGGTGCCAAGCCAAATGGCGCGGCCCGGTCCCCGGTCGCATCGACAGCGCCGAGACGCGGGCCAGGGTGCCGCGAGACGCGTCGAAGCGGTACACCACCACTTCGTCGGTCCCCAGGTCGGTAACGACGAGAAACCTGCCGTCGGGACTGGGCAGCACGCAATGTGGATGCGGCCCCTCCTGCCGGTCGGCGTCCGGACCGCTGCCGGCATGAACCGCGCTGGCGCAGGGCGGGGCGAGGCCGCCGTCGGCGCGGATCGGGAAGACCGCGAGGGATTGCCCCGGCAGGTCGTCGACTGCCCCCATGCGGTAATTGGCGACGAACAGCCAGCGCCCGTCAGCCGACAGGCTGACATGCGCGGCAATGCTGCCGAGCGTCGGCTGCTTGTTCAGGTATCTCAGGCGCCCGGCAGCCGCGTCGATGCGATAGGCGGAGATGGTGCTCTCGTTCCAGCCATAGACCTCGCTGGCCGCGTACAGCACCGGCAAGTTTGGGTGCAGCGCGAGATAGCTCGGGTTGTCGATCCCGCCGGTCTCCGACAGCTTCGTCAGCGCGCCGGTCCGCGAATTGAAGTCGAAGACGCTGATGCCGCGACCGCTGACCTGCGACATGTACGGCGATGGCTGCGTCAGCGAGCCGACGAAGGCGAGCGCGCGGGCCATGCTCAGTCGGCCAGCGCCGCGCGCGCGACGTCGCGCACCAGTTCGGGCAGCACGTCGAAGGCGTAGGGCTGATGCACCCGCTCCAGCCAGTGATGATAGTCGCGTCCCCACGGGCCGATATTGGTCATCGGAATGCCGGGCGTCGGCGCGCCCGACAAATCCCAGACGATGCTGCTGCCCCAGATCGGCGTGTTGGCCGCGGTGGCGCGCAGATCGTCGGCATCCGCGACGCCGAGAAAGCTCATGTCGACGATCACCGGCAGGTGCCGCGCGGCGGTGACGGTCGTGCCGTGACGCGCGGCCGCGGCATCGGCGGCGGCGCGGATGCGCGATTCCAGCGCCCGGCCCTCCGGCGTGGTCGGGAAATTGACGGCGGGGTAGGGCAGGGAGGCGTAGCCGAGCACGATCGCCGGCCCTTCCTGGCCCGCGGCGTCCCAGGCCAGCTCGGTCAGCGCACGGCAGCGGGTCGGGAAGTCGAGATCCGCCCGCGCGGCAAGCGCCGTCGCCTCAGCCTCAAACCGGGCCGCGAAGTCGGGATCGCGCGCCGCCGCACGCTCGCGCAAGGTCGCGAAGGTCAGCACCGGCACCACGTCCCAGCCCTCGGACAGCCCCGGCCCGTGCGCCAGCTTGCTGGCCCGTTCGGCGAGCTTGCGCCGCGCGGCGCGCATCGTGGCGCGCGCGATGTCGGTGGCGATGTCCAGCACCTCGGCGGCGGTGCGGCGCTGGGTCAGCACGTTCCAGGTGGTCCAGACCCGGCTCGGTGTCGTGACGTTGTACACCGTCTTGAGATCACGGCTGCCCAGCACGGTCGGTGGCGAGGCGATTTCGGCGCCGCTCTCCTCGCCCAACTCCGGTGCATATTCCAGCGCGCAGACCAGTTCGGCGGCGAGATAGGCGGCGTTGACGCCTTGCAGCGGATAGCAGGCGTGCGCGTCGCGGCCGACCACCAGCGCGCTCAGCAGCAGCTTTCCCACGCAGCCGAGGGCCAGGATGCGCCCGCTTGCGCCATCGCCGTTGTCGATCAGCGCGTCGAGGTTGATGCCGAGCCGCGCAACCAGGCCGTGCCGCGCCAGCACCGCCGGCAGTGCATCGGCGGCGGCGCGCATTCCGGCGGAGCGGTCTTCTTCGTCGGGCGTGGCGATCAGCAGCAGACTGCCTTGCCGATCGGGGTCGGCCGCGAACGCCTCCAGCACGGCGATGCCGGCGGCAAGGCCGGATTTCATGTCGAGCAGGCCGCGGCCGGGCAGGTAATCGCCCGACGCCAGATCGGCGCGCGCCAAAGGATAGGCGCCGGTCGCGTCAAGCCGCCCCAGCAACGCATCGCGCAGCGTTTCGGGTTCGGTGGCCAGGGGAGCGAGGTCGGTGTAGTCGTCGATCGGAACTGTATCAAAATGTCCGCTCAAGGTCACGCAAGCGGAGCCTTGGCCCGCGACCAGGGCCATGACGTTGGCACGTCCATGCGGGTCGCCGGGGATCGGCAGCAGCATCAGGTGCTCGGGGTTCGCGCGGAAATAGGGATGTTCACCGAGCAGCGCGGCAAGATGCCGCGGCAGCGCCGCCTCGCCCGGCGTGGCCGTGACGCTCGGCCATTGCGTGAGCCGGATCGCCACCGCACGGGCGCGCTCGGCCAGCGCCGATGCCGGCTGCCAGCTCATGGCTCGTCTCGCTCCGCTTCGCGTTGGGGCATTCCGTGCGGCACCACTGTCTGCACGATCGAGGCGTCCAGCGCCTCGTAGCCGGCATAGTCGATGGCGGTGTACAGCTCGGCGCGGGTCTGCATCGCGTCGACCATGCCGTGCGCGCCGCCATCGCGCTTGATGGCGGCATACAGCGCCTCCTGCGCCTTGCTGGCGACGCGCAGCGAGGAGACCGGCCAGATCACCATGCTGTAGCCCATCGCCTGAAACTCCTTCGCCGTGAAGAACGGCGTACGGCCGAACTCGGTCATGTTGGCCAGCAGCTTTATGCCCGGCATGGCGTGGGCGAAGGCACGGAACATTTCTTCGGTGTGCAGCGCCTCGGGAAAGATCGCATCGGCGCCGGCCTCCACATACAGGCGTGCGCGGGCGATGGCGCCGTCAAGGCCCTCGCTGGCGGCGGCGTCGGTGCGGGCGATGATCTGCAGATGGCGGCGCGCGCGCACGGCGGCGGCGATCTTGGCGGCCATGTCGTGCGGATCGACAAGAGACTTGTCGTTGAGATGGCCGCATTTCTTCGGCAGATGCTGGTCCTCGATATGCACCGCCGCCGCTCCCGCATCCTCGAAGCAGCGGACCATGTGCATGACGTTCAGTGCCTCGCCGTAGCCGGTGTCGCCGTCGACCAGCACCGGCAGGCAGGAGGAGCGCACGACCTGACGGATGAAGAAGCAGACTTCATCGACGGTGATGACGCCCAGGTCGGGCAGGCCCATGCTGGCGGTCATCGCCGCACCGGACAGGTACAGCGCCTTGAACCCGGCGGCGCGGGCCTGGGCGGCGGCCATGCCGTTATGCGCGCCGGGCATCTGCACGATGCGGTCCAGCGCCAGCATCGCGCGCAGCCGCTCGCCGGCGGCGATGTGCGGCAGGTCGGCGCCCACCAGATAGGTCATCGCCGGCGCTCCGCAAATCGGCACGAAGGGCAGATCCTCGGGCCCCGTGTAGTTGGCGCTGGGGCGGATGATCTTGCCGTCGGCGCGCTGTTCAATGACGTGCGCGGCCCAGCCGGAGGTGCGGCTGATGATGAACAGCGGCGTGAACATCCCGGTCGGCAC
This sequence comes from uncultured Pseudomonadota bacterium, assembly GCA_963758455.1. GTDB lineage: Bacteria > Pseudomonadota > Alphaproteobacteria > Acetobacterales > Acetobacteraceae > CAVRQM01. The sequence continues at coordinate 1,504,354 of CAVWVK010000002.1, forward strand.
GCCCATCGCGCTGTACGAGACGGCGCTGTACCAGTCGAGATTGGCGAACATCCGCCTGGCGTCGGCCATCACCTGCTCGATGCGTTCGGCGATGCGGAACCGCGCCGCGTCGCCGCCCTGTTCGGACAGGCGGCGCGCCACCTCCTTGATGACGACGTTGCGCGGATCCGACGTGGTGTAGACCGGATGGCCGAAGCCGATCACCACTTCGCGCGCGGCCAGCCGGCGACGGATGTCGGCCTCCGCCTCGTCGGGGTTCTCGTAGCGGGCCTGCACCTCGAACGCCGCCTCGTTGGCGCCCCCGTGCTTGGGGCCACGCAGCGCGCCGATGGCCGCGGTGATGGCGGAGTGCATGTCCGACCCCGTGCCGGCCACCACGCGCGCGGTAAACGTCGAGGCGTTGAACTCGTGCTCGGCGTACAGCACCAGCGACGTATGCATGGCGCGCACCCATTCGGCCGATGGCGGGGCGCCGTGCAGCAGATGCAGGAAATGGCCGCCGATGCTGTCGTCGTCGGTTTCCACGTCGATGCGCCGGCCGTGCTGCGAGAAGTGGAACCAGTACAGCAGCATCGAGCCGAAGCACGCCATCAGCCGGTCGGCGACGGCGCGCGCGCCGGGGGCGGCGTGGGCGTGGTGTTCCGGCAGCGCACAGCCCAGCGCCGAGCAGGCGGTGCGCATCACGTCCATCGGGTGCGCGGACGCCGGCAACGCCTCCAGCACGCGGCGGACCCCGTGCGGGATGCCGCGCTGCGCGCGCAGCCGGGTCTTGTAGGCGGCCAGTTCGGCTGTGGTCGGCAGGCGCTCATGCACCAGCAGGTGCGCGATCTCCTCGAACTCGCAGGTCTCCGCCACGTCTAGGATGTCGTAGCCGCGATAGTGCAGGTCGTTGCCGGTGCGCCCGACGGTGCAGAGCGCGGTGTTGCCGGCGACGACGCCGGACAGGGCGACGGACTTTTTTGGTTTTGGGGTGGCGGCTTCGCTCATGACGTGGCCTCTGCCGGCCCGCAGGCCGTGAAGTTGTACCAGATGTTGTTGGGCGCGCGGATGGCAACATCAGCTCGATCCTTGAAGCGGACGATGAACTCGCCGGCACTCATTGTGGCATTTTCACTATCCCAATCCGCTCCAAGAACAATGGGATTCGATGGATTTCGCCGAGTCGAAAGCCCACGTGTCAACTCCGAGAACGCGGCAGTTGGTAGCCTCAAGGACCGCGAGGACGCGGGCGGCGTCCTCCTCTGTCCATGCAAGTTCGTCGCCCGTTGAGCGCGCTCTTAGCACCAAATCCTCTGGCAGAAACCTGATCCAGCTACTCTCGCCAGACAAGTGCAGGCCCTCCTCGCAGAACCGCCGTCATGGCCGGGCTTGACCCGGCCATCCACCGGCCCCTCGGTGCGGCCCGTGGATGCCCGGGTCAAGCCCACGGCTGTCCGGCACGAATTTCGCTTGTACCAGTGCACGGCATTGATTCTACTCACGGTCCGACGTTTGGCGACGTTACCGGACATGAGGAGAGCAATGCCGTGCCACACGACCGTAGCGTTTTTTCTGGCGTGCTGCAGTATTTGGAATTGGATGCCTATGAGCAGGCGGTCGCGCAGCAGGGGACGGCGGCACGGGCGCGCAGCTTCAGTTGCAGAAGCCACCTGACGGCGATGCTGTACGGGCAGCTTGCCGGCGCATCGAGCCTGCGCGACATCGAGGCCGGCCTGCAAAGCCATGGCAACCGGCTGTATCATCTGGGCGTGCGTCCCGCGTCGCGGGCGAGCCTGGCCGACGCCAACAGGAACCGGCCGGTGGCGCCGTTCACCGCGCTGCTGGGTGCGATGATCCGGCGGGCGCATCGCGGCCTGCGTCGGACCATGGACGGGGCGACCTACCTGATCGACAGCACCAGCCTGAGGCTGGACAATCGCAGCGCCGGCTGGGCACGGTTCTCGGCCGACATGGCCGGCGTGAAGACGCATGTGATCTACGATGCCGACAAGGATTGCCCGATCTATGCTGCCGTCACGACAGCCAACGTCAACGACATCACCGCCGCCAAGGCCATGCCCATCCAGCAGGGTGCAACCTACGTCTTCGATCTCGGCTACTACGACTACGGATGGTGGGCCGGCCTCGCCGCTGCCGGCTGCCGCATCGTCACCCGCCTGAAGCGCAACACCCCGCTGCGCGTGACGCAAACCCGGCCCAGTCCGGGCGGCGCCATTCTGTCGGACCGGATCGGCCATTTGCCCGACCGACTGGCCAGCCAGCGGCGCAACCCGTTCGACAAGCCGGTCCGCGAGGTGCAGGTGCGCATCGACACCGGCAAGGTGCTGCGCATCCTCACCAACGACCTCGCCGCCCCCGCACAGCAGATCGCAGATCTCTACAAGCGCCGCTGGGCGATCGAGTTGTTTTTCCGCTGGATCAAGCAAACCCTGAAGATAACCCGCTTCTTCGGCACCTCCGACAACGCCGTGCGCATTCAGATCGCGGTTGCGCTGATTGCCTTCCTGCTGCTGCGGCTGGCGCAGACATGCCAGGCTGCCATCGCCTCGCCGCTCGGCTTTGCCCGCCTGGTCAAATCCAACCTGATGCATCTGCGCTGTCTGGATCACCTGAAACGACCTCCCGTCAGGCTCACCGCAAACCCCGGCCAAGGAATCCTCATATGAGACGATCCGCCGGCGGATACGGAAAGCAAGAACCCTGCCGGACAGCCGTGGATCAAGTCCGGGCATGACGGGGACGCACCGGGCCGTCCTCAGAATATGCCTTTCGCACCAATCGCCAGCTTCCCCTCCGGAAGCGTGATCGTCAGTCCCGGCAGCTCGTCTGCGCGCAACGCCTCCAGATGCTCCACTACCCCCAAGAATCGCTCCGCTTCGTCCCGCGCCAGCGCGCCTTCCGTCAGCGTCCGAAACTTGCGCACGTAGTCGGCCCGCTGCCACGGCGCCGCTCCCAGGGTGTGCGCGTTGGCCACCACCATCTCGTCCTCGATCACGTTACCGTCGCGCATCCGGATCACCACCCGGCCGCCGAACGCCTTTCGCGCCGGGTCAGCCGAGTGATACCGCTCGGTCCACATCGGATCCTCCACGGTGCGGATCTTGCGCCACAGCCGCACCGTATCCGGCCGCGCCGCGCGCTCGGGCAGGTAGCTGCGGACGTGATGCCATGCGCCGTCCTGCAAGGCCACGGCGACGATGTACATGATCGAGTGGTCCAGAGTCTCCCGACTAGCCCGGGGATCGAACTTCTGCGGGTCGTTGGCGCCGGTGCCGATAACGTAATGGGTGTGGTGGCTGGTGTGGATCACCACCTCCTCCACGGCGTCCCAATCGGCGATCCGCTTGCCCATGCGAAAGGCAAGGTCGATCAGCGCCTGGCTCTGGTACTCGGCGGAGTGCTCCTTCGTGAACGTGTCCAGGATCGCCCGCTTTGGCTCGCCCGCCTCGGGCAGCGGCACGCGATACAGCGCCTCACGCCCGTCCAGCATCCAGGCGATCACGCTGTCCTCGCCTTCGTAGATCGGGCTGGGGGCGCCCTCGCCGCGCATCGCGCGATCCGCGGCCTCGATCGCCAGCTTGCCGGCGTGCGCGGGGGCGAACGCTTTCCATGACGAGATTTGGCCCTTGCGGCTTTGTCGCGTCGCGGTGGTGACGTGCAGCGCCTGCTGCACCGCCTGGTAGATCACCTCGGTCGGCAGCCCCAGCAAGGTGCCGATGCCGGCGGCGACCGAGGGGCCGAGATGGGCGACGTGGTCGATCTTGTGCGCGTGCAGCGAAATGGCGCGCGCCAGATCCACCTGTATCTCGTAGCCGGTGGCGATGGCGCGCACCAGGTCCGCGCCGCTCCGCGCGCATTGCTGCGCCACGGCCAGGACGGGCGGGATGTTGTCGCCGGGGTGGCTGTACTCGGCGGCCAGGAACGTGTCGTGGTAGTCCAGCTCGCGCACCGCCGTCCCGTTGGCCCAGGCGGCCCATTCGGCGTGGACGCGCACAGTCGGCGGCGCAGCCGAATACCGTGGCACCGCCGACCCTTGGGTGGGCCAGCGCCTGCGCCCGTGCGGTCGCTACCGGCCGGCGGTTGATGGCCGCGATGGCGACGGCGGCGTTGTCTATCACGCGGCTGCCGATCATCTCGGCCACTTCGGGCAACACTGGCACGGGATCCGCGGTGACGGCGGCGATCTTCCAGGCAAGTTGCTCCGCGCGCGCCAAGCGGTCGGCCTCGGGATGGACGCGAACTTCGTGCAGTTGCATGGCTTCTCCCTCGCATCCTAGTAGTCGAGCCGCGCGAATCCGTCTACGCTGCGGCCAGGGATGGAAACGACGCAAGGCTACGCCACGACCTACGCCGCCTGCGCGCGCGACCCCGCCGCGTGGTGGGGCGAAGCCGCCGAGGCGATCGACTGGACCCGGCGCTGGGATCGCGTGTTCGACCCGGACAGCGGCCCATACGGGCGCTGGTTCCCGGGCGGGATGCTGAACACCTGCGCCAACTGCCTCGACCGCCATGTGGCCGCCGGGCGCGGGCAGCAGGCGGCGCTGATCTGGGATTCGCCGATGACCGGCGAGATCCGTCGCTACAGCTACGCCGAGCTGCTGGATCGCGTGGCGCGACTGGCCGGCGCGCTGGCGACATTGGGTGTCGCGACCGGCGACCGGGTGGTGATCTACATGCCGATGGTCCCCGAGGCGGCGATGGCCATGCTGGCCTGCGCTCGCCTCGGCGCCGTGCATTCCGTGGTGTTCGGCGGTTTCGCGGCACCCGAACTGGCGGCGCGGATCGACGACGCGAAGCCGGTGGCCGTCATCTCCGCCACTTGCGGGCTGGAGCCGGGGCGGGTGGTCGCCTACAAGCCGTTGCTGGATGCCGCCCTGGCGCAATCGGCGCACCAGCCGCGCGTCTGCCTGATCCTGCAACGCGACCGGCTGGAGGCGGCGCTGACGCCCGGCCGCGACCACGATTTTGCCGAGGCGGTCGAGCGCGCGGCGCCGCATCCGCCGGTGCCGGTCGCCGCCACCGATCCACTGTACATCCTGTATACCTCCGGCACCACGGGGCGGCCGAAGGGCGTGGTGCGCGACAATGGCGGGCACGCCGTCGCGCTGCATCGGTCCATCGGCATGGTCTACGGCCTGTCGGCGGGACAGGTGATGTGGACCGCGTCCGATGTCGGCTGGGTGGTCGGCCACAGCTACATCGTCTATGCGCCGCTGCTGGCCGGGCTGACCACGGTGATGTACGAAGGCAAGCCGGTCGGCACGCCGGACGCCGGCGCGTTCTGGCGGGTATGCGCGGAGCATGGCGTGCAGGCGATGTTCACCGCGCCCACGGCGATGCGCGCCATCAAGCAGCAGGATTTTGCCGGGGCACTGATGGCGCCGCACGATCTGTCGCGCTTGCAGGCGCTGTACCTGGCCGGTGAACGCTGCGACCCGCCGACCGCGGAGTGGATCGCCGCACTGCTGCGCCGGCCGGTGATCGACCATTGGTGGCAGACCGAAACGGGCTGGACCATCACCGGCAATTTCCGCGGCCTCGGCCTGCTGCCGTGGAAGCCCGGCTCCGGCGGGCGCGCCGCACCCGGCTATGACGTGCGGGCGCTGGACGACCACGGGCAGCCGGCCGAACCCGGCTCGGTCGGGAACCTGGCAATCCGCCTGCCGCTGCCGCCAGGCTGCGCGCCGACCTTGTGGGGCGACGACGCGCGGTTCCACCGATCCTATCTCGCCGATTTTCCCGGCTACTACCGCACCGGCGACGCCGGATCGGTGGACGCGGAGGGCGACGTGTGGGTGATGGGGCGGACCGACGACGTTATCAACGTGGCTGGACATCGCCTGTCCACCGGCGCCATCGAGGAAGTGCTGGCTGCGCACCCGGATGTGGCCGAGTGCGCCGTGGTTGGTGCCGCCGATCCGATCAAGGGTCAGCGGCCGCTGGGCCTGGTGGTGCTGAAGGCCGGGGTGGAGCGCGCATCCGAGGCGCTGCTGGCGGAGTTGATCGAGATGGTGCGCGAGCGCGTCGGCCCGGTCGCGTCATTCAAAAATGCCGTGGTGGTGCGGAGGTTGCCCAAGACACGATCGGGAAAGATCCTGCGCGCCACCATCCGCGCCCTGGCCGACGGGGAAACTCCGGTCGTGCCGGCAACCATCGAGGACGCCTCCGTGTTGGACGACGTCGCGCGAATGCTGCAACGCCCCAGCTTTGACATAGGTATTCCGGAACCGGCATGAGAGCCATCGTCCTGCACAAGACCGAGGCCGCGCCGGACGCGCGGCTCGAGGACTTCCCCGAGGCGGATTCTGATGCCCGGAGAGCTGCGCATCCGCGTCAGCCACTCGACGCTGAACTACAAGGACGGCCTGGCCATCGTCCGGGGCGCGCCGGTGGTGCGGCGCTGGCCGATGATCCCGGGGATCGACCTCACCGGCACGATCGAGCACAGCGACAGCCCGGAATGGGGCGTCGGCGAGGCGGTGCTGGTCAATGGCTGGGGCATGGGCGAGGCGCATCTGGGCGCCTATGCCGAGCGGGTCCGCGTGCCCGCCGGCTGGCCGATACTGCTGCCGCATGGTCTGTCGCCGGCGCAGGCGATGGCGATCGGCACCGCCGGCTACACCGCGATGCTGTGCCTGATGGCGCTGGAGCGGCACGGGCTGAAACCCGATCGCGGCCCACTGCTGGTCACGGGGGCGGCGGGGGGCGTCGGTTCGGTGGCGGTGGCGCTGGCCGCGCGGGCGGGCTGGCATGTCATGGCCAGCACCGGGCGCGCCTCGGAAGCGGCATACCTGCGCGCGCTGGGCGCGGTGGAGATCCTCGACCGCGCCGAATTGGCGGCGCCCGGCAAGCCGCTGGGCCGCGAGCGGTGGGCGGCGGCGATCGACAGCGTCGGCTCGCACACACTGGCCGGCGTGCTGGCGCAGACCCGCGAGGGTGGCGCCGTGGCCGCGTGCGGTCTGGCGCAGGGGATGGATCTGCCGGCCACGGTGGCGCCGTTCATCCTGCGCGGCGTGTCGCTGCTGGGGGTGAACAGCGTTACCTGCCCCCGCTCGCTGCGTCAGACGGCGTGGCGTCGGCTGGCCAGCGAGATGGATCACGGCAAGCTGGCGTCGATGACCCGGACGGTGGCGCTGGACGAGGTGATCGGCCTGGCACCGACCATCCTCGCCGGACAGGTGCGGGGACGTGTCGTGGTGGAGGTGGGTTAGCGCACCTCGACCCAGGCGCGCTCGCGCGCCGAGCGCACGACGGCGTCGACCGTGGCCTGGATGCGCGCCGCCTCGCGGAAATCCGGCATGAACGGGGCACCCCCGGCCACCGCCTCCAGCACGGCGCGGACTTCGATCGTCTTGAGGTCGTTGAAGCCGAGTTGATGCCCTGGGGCGGGGCAGAAATCGTCCGTACGGCATGTGCGCCGGCCCCGCGAGAATCGTGCGGAAACCGTCGCGCCCCGGCGCCTGCCCGGCCGTGTACAGGTGCAGTTCGTTCAGGCGCTCCTGATCGAAGGCGATGCTGCCGCGCGTGCCCGTGACCTCGAACGCCAGCGTCATCTTGCGTCCGGTTGCGACCCAGCTCGCCTCGATCGAGCCGGTGGCGCCGCTGGAAAAATGCAGCAGCGCGCGCGCCTGATCGTCCACCTCGACCGCGCGGCTGCCGCCGCCGGGTAGCGGGCGGGTGCGGTGGACGGTGGCGATCTGCCCGCTCAGCTCGTCGATGTCGCCGCACAGGAAGCGGGCGATGGACAGGATATGGCTGCCCAGGTCGGCCACTACGCCATGCCCGCCCGCAGGGTCGAGCCGCCAGGTCCAGGGGACGGCGGCGTCGGCCATGTAGTCCTCGGCGTGGATGCCGCGGAAGCTTATCGCCTCGCCGATCTCGCCGCCGGCGACGATGTCGCGCGCGGCCAGCAGCATGGGGTTCTTGAGGTAGTTGTAGCCGACCGCGCTGACCACGCCGGCCGCCTCGGCGGCGTCGGCCATTTCGGCGGCGTCCTCCGCGCTGGGAGCCAGCGGCTTCTCGCAATACACGGCCTTGCCGGCGGCGATGGCGGCGAGCGCCATCGGCTTGTGCAGGGCGTTCGGGGTGGTGATGTGGACCAGGGCGATTGCGGGATCGCGCACCAGCGCTCGCCAGTCGGCGGTCGCGCGCGCAAAGCCCAGCGCGGTCGCAGCCGCCTGGGCGGAGGCTTCGTCCACATCGGCGAGTAGTTCCAGCGATGGCACGATGTCGGCGCCGAAGATGCCCTGCACGGCGCGCAGCGCGATGGCATGGCTGCGGCCCATGAAGCCGCTGCCGATCAGGCCGATGCCGATGTGTTTCATGCGCCCCGTCCTCGTGTCGACTCATCCCCGTATCGGCCCAGCGTGCGGCAGGCCCGTGGCCATGACAACGGTTGACCGCGCTGCGCGTCCTTGCGATGTCTGTTGGCAACGAGGCGTTCCGCCTGCCTGGGAGGGGGGGTCCATGCCGATTGGGGCGGGCTGCGGAGCGACGCCGCCGCATGTCTGAGCCGGTTGCCGTGCCGACGCACGCCGAGCCGGACGCGGCGCGGCACCCGCTGCTGCGCGCGTTCTCGCAACTCCTGCTGGTGCCTTGGGCCGGCGTCCTGGTGGCGCTGGTCATCATCGCCGCGGCGCTTGCTTTCGTCTCGCCGTACTTCCTGACCACCAGCAACATCCTTGGCACCGTCGCCGTCTATTTCTCGTGGATCTGCATCGCCGGCTTCGGCGAGGCGGTGGTGATGATCGGCGGCGGCCTCGATCTGGCGGTCGGCTCGACGATGGGATTCGCGGGCATCGTCTGCGCGCTGGCCATCGGCGCCGGTCTGCCGCTGTGGCTGGCCTTGCTGGCCGGCCTGGCCACCGGCGCGCTGGTCGGCCTGGCGAATGGGCTGGCGATCACTCGCATAGGCCTGAACCCGTTCATCGCGACGCTTGCCTCGCTCAGCATCGTGCGCGGGCTGTGCTACGGCGTCGTGCAGGGCGCCGCGGTCACGCCGCCGGACAATGCGGCGGGGCGGATTTTTTCGGTGCTGGGCACCGGCGACGTCGGCGGCCTGCCGCTGCCGGTCGTCATCATGGCGGTGATCGGCTTCCTGCTATTCGTGCTGCTGCGCATGACGCCGTTCGGCCGGCACGTCTACGCGGTCGGCGGCAACGAGGCGGCGGCGCGGCTGCTCGGCTTGAAAGTCGTGCGCACCAAGTTGGTCATGTACATGATTTCCGGCGTGTGCGCGGCGGTGGGCGGCATCCTACTCGCCGCCAAGGCGGGCACGGCGCTGCCGGATGCCGCGACCGGCTATGAGCTGGACGTGATCGCGGCGGTCATCATCGGCGGCACCAGCCTGTATGGCGGGCGCGGCACCATTCCCGGCGTGCTGATCGGCGCGGCGTTGCTGGGCGTCATCAACAACGGCATCGTGCTGGTGGGCCTCGCCGGCTACTGGCAGCAAGTCATCACCGGCGTCGTCATCGCCGCCGCCGCGGCGCTCGACGTGGCACGCCAGCGCCTCGAGGCCAGACGTGGCGCCTGACGACGAACAACATCTGGCCGACATGAAGGGAACGCCGCAATGAACACTGTCTTCGAACGTCGCAAGCTGCTGCTGGGCGGCGCGGGCGTGGCCCTGACGGGGCTCGCCTGCCCCTCCATCGCGCGGGCCGCAAAGAAATATACCGTCGCGGTGATCCCGAAGTCGCTCGACAACAGCGTGTTCTACTACGCGCATTACGGCGCCGATCAGCGCGCCAAGGAACTCGGCGATACTGACGTGATATGGACCGCGTCCACCACCTCGGACGCCAATCAGGAGGCGCAGATCCTGGCCGGGCTGATTTCGCGCCATGTCGACGCGATGGCGGTCGACGCCAACGCGGCGGAACCGCTGATCGGCCCGATCAATCAGGCGGTGGCGCAGGGTGCGACGGTCATCACCTGGGATTCCGACGTGCCGAACAGCAAGCGGAAGCTGTTCTACGGCGTCGACGGCTACAAGATGGGCCAGAGCCTTGCCGAGCAGACGATCAAGTTCATGGGCGAGAACGGCACGGTGATCCTGGTCAGCGGCGGTCCCGGCGCCACCAACCTGAACGCGCGGCTGAAGGGTGCGACCGACACGCTGGCCAAGCATCCCGGCATCAAGACAATGGGCCCGTTCTTCCACCACGACGATCTGGTGCAGGCGCAGGAGCTGATGAACAACCTGCTGATCGCGCACCCGGACGCGGGCGCGATCCTGATGGTGGCCGGCGTGCCGTTCTTCGGCAAGATGAGCGCGCTGCCGCAGGTCGTGAAGAACAAGGGCAAGGTCAAGATCATCACCACGGACATCCTCGCCCCCGAACTGCCGTTCGTGAAGGAAGGGCTGGTGCAGGCGCTGGTGGGCCAGGACTATTGGGGCTGGGGCTACCAGTCCGTCAGCATCATCCACAATCTGCTGACCAACAAGAACTGCCACTATCCGGAACTGGTGCCGCAGGCGATGCCGGTGGTCACGTCGGAAAACGTCGACGAATGGATCGCGCGGTGGAAGCAGGCGGCGACGCCGGAAGGTGCCGCGTCGGCCTTCAAGGAAGCGCCGATGGGCTGCATGTAGCGCCCATGCCTCCGATCCCGGCACAGCCGGTCCTGGAACTGGCCGACATCGAAAAGCGGTTCGGGCCGGTCCATGCCCTCGACGGCGTTTCGTTCCGCTTGTACGAGGGCGAGATCGTCGGCCTGATCGGCGACAACGGCGCGGGAAAGTCGACGCTGGTGAAGGTCATGGCGGGCGCCTTGCAGCCCGACGCTGGCTCGATCCGCTTCGACGGGCGGGAGGTGAGCATCCGCTCGCCTGCCGCCGCGCGCACGCTCGGGATCGAGACCGTGTACCAGGATCTGGCGATCGTGCCGCACATGGATGTCGAGGCCAACCTGTTCCTGGGTCGCGAGATCACCGGGCGGCGCTGGTGGAACAGTTGGATGCTGGACAAGCGGACCATGCGCAGGGAGGCGGCCGAACACATCGCCTCCCTGCGCGTCGGGTTGAAATCCGTGGGCCAGTCGGTGGGCCTGCTGTCCGGCGGGCAGCGGCAGAGCGTCGCGGTTGCGCGCGCGATTTCGTGGGGGCGCAAGGTCGTCATCATGGACGAGCCGACGGCGGCGCTGGGCGTGCGCGAATCGCGCGGCGTGCTGGACCTCATCAAGCGCGTGAAGGAGCGCGGCATATCGGTGGTGCTCATCAGCCACAACATGCCGCACGTGTTCGAGCTGACCGACCGCATCTTCGTCATGCGGCACGGACAATGCGCCGGGGATCTGATGACGAAGGATGCCTCGATGAGCGATGTCGTCGGATTGATGACCGGGGTGAACGTGCCGCGCGCGCGGGCCTAGCGCGCGTGGCGGCCGATGCGGACATCTCGGCCGATGCGGTCGCCGGAGCGGAGGTGGTGGCCGGGGTGGCGCATACCGAGGCGGAGCGGCTGCTGCTGGTCGAGACACTGGCGGAGCAGCGGCGGCGCGCCTGGCGGTGCCGCGCAGAAGCGCCGCGGCCGCCGCCCGCCTGCCGCTTCGACCCGCGCCTGCCGGGATGGCGGCCGCCGTCGCCGCAGCCGTTCCGGCCGCCGCAGGTCGCGCCGATCCCGCTGCCGGGTGGCGAGACGGACATCGCGTTCGCCACGGTGGCGCAACTCGGGGACTGGCTGCGGCGCGGGCTGCTGTCGTCGGAGCGGCTGACCGCGATTTATCTTGACCGCATGGCGCGCCACGACCGTGGGCTGCTGGCGTTCGCCACCGTTGCCGCCGAGGTTGCGACGCGGCAGGCGCGGCGCGCCGACGCGTGGGCCGCCGCCGGCGACTGGCGCGGTCCGCTCCACGGGATTCCCTATGGCTGCAAGGACATCATCGACACCGCCGGAATGGCGACCGAATGGGGCGCGGAGCCGTATCGCGGCCGGGTGCCGGACAGCGACGCGGCGGTGGTGCGGGTGCTGGAGGCGGGCGGCGCCGTGCTGCTCGGCAAGACCAGCGTCGGCGCGCTGGCGTCGGGCGATTTGTGGCATCGTGGGCGCACGCGCAATCCGTGGAATCCCGAACAGGGATCGAGTGGCTCGTCGGCCGGCGCGGCCGCTGCGGTGGCGGCGGGGCTGTGCGGCTTCGCGCTGGGCACCGAGACGCTGGGCTCGATCGTCTGCCCCAGCCTGCGCTGCGGCACCACGGGGCTGCGTCCCACCTTCGGGCGGGTGTCGCGCGCGGGTGCGATGCCGCTGGCCTGGTCGCTGGACAAGATCGGCGCCATCGCGCGCGGCGTGGCCGACACGGCACTGGTCATGTCGGTGCTGGTCCAGGCATCGGAGGGCGACCCGTCGCACATCGCCATGCCGTTTGGGTGGGACTCGTCGCGTCGCACGGAAGCGATGCGCGTCGGCTATTTTCCGGCCGATCTTGGGCTGGAGGAAGCGCGGGCCTTGGACCACGCGGCTCTCGAGACGGCGCGCGGCCTTGGCGTGGAGCTGGTCGCCCTGTCACGCCCCGATCGCCCCTACGCCGCCCTGGAGCATATCCTGCACGCGGAGGCCGCCGCCGCGTTCGAGGAACTGACGTTATCCGATCGCGACGACATGCTGAGCGGGCAGGGGCCGCGCGACTGGCCGAACACCTTTCGCGCCGCGCGATTCCTCTCCGCCGTGGACCATGTGCAGCTCGATCGGCTGCGGCGGCAGGTGATGCTAGACATGGACGCGGCATTCACAGGCGTGGAGGCGATCATCGGTCCGGCCGTTGCGGGCCCCATGCTGACCATCACCAACTTCACCGGCCATCCCTGCCTGGTGCTGCGCAGCGGCTTTTGGGCGGCAGATGCGCCGTATGCGATCTGCTTGTGGGGCAAGCTGTTCGACGAAGGTACGATCCTGTCGCTCGGGCTCGCCCTCGAGCGCGCGTTCGATGTATGGCACCGCCGACCGCCGGCAATGGCGGCATAGGAGGCACGATCATGGACCACGCACGGCAGTTCTACATCGGCGGCGAGTGGGTCGAGCCGATCGGCGCGGACACGCTGGCGGTGATCGACCCGGCAACCGAGGAGGCGTGCGCCACCATCGCGATGGGCAGCGCCGCCGACGTCGACCGCGCCGTCGCCGCCGCGCGCGCGGCGTTTGCCGATTTCGCGAACACCATCCGTGGCGGAGCGCCTCGATCTGCTGCGTGCGGTCCTGGCCGAATACGAGCGCCGCTTCGAGGAGGTCGCGGACATGATGACGCGCGAGATGGGCGCGCCGTATGTGTTCGCGCGCGCCGAGCAGGCGGCCTCCGGCACCGGGCATCTGCAACAGATGATCCGCACTCTGGAGACGTTCGAGTTCGAGACGCCGCGCGGCAGCACGCATGATCGTGCGCGAGCCGATCGGCGTGTGCGGCCTGATTACGCCGTGGAACTGGCCGATCAACCAGATCGTCTGCAAGGTGGCGCCGGCGCTGGCCGCCGGCTGCACGATGGTGCTGAAGCCGTCCGAGATCGCGCCGCTCAGCGCGATCATCTGGTCCGAGATGCTGCACTCGGCCGGCGTGCCGGCCGGCGTCTACAACATGGTGCAGGGCGACGGCCCGACGGTGGGCGAGGCGATGTCGACCCATCCCGATATCGACATGATGAGCTTCACCGGATCGACCCGCGCCGGCATACGCGTGGCGCAGGCGGCGGCGGCCACGGTCAAGCGGGTGGCGCAGGAATTGGGCGGCAAGTCGGCCAACATCGTGCTGCCGGATGCGGATTTCGCCACCGCCGTCGAACAGGGCGTGAGGGCGGTGTTCGCCAATAGCGGCCAGTCCTGCGACGCGCCGGCACGCATGTTCGTGCCCCGCGATCGGCACGACGAGGCCAAGGCGTGCGCGCGGGCGTTCGCCGCGCGGTTCCGCGTCGGCGACCCGCGCGACCGGGCGACCGACCTGGGGCCGGTGGTCAGCGCGGCGCAGTTCGCAAAAATCCAGCGGCTGATCGAGGCCGGCATCGCCGAGGGCGCGGAGCTGGTTGCCGGTGGTCCCGGCCGGCCCGAGCACCTCAATCGTGGCTACTACGTGCGGCCCACGGTGTTCGCCGGCGTGCGCCACGACATGACGATCGCTCGGGAGGAAGTGTTCGGCCCGGTGCTGTCGATCCTGCCCTATCGCGACGAAGACGAGGCGGTGGCGATGGCCAACGACACGCCGTACGGGCTGGCTGCCTTCGTGCAATCGACCGATCTCGATCACGCGCGCCGAGGTCGCGCTGCTGCTGCGCGCCGGCAATGTCAGCATCAATTATCCCGAGGTCGATCTCGCCGCCCCGTTCGGCGGCTACAGGCAATCCGGCAACGGGCGCGAATACGCGGAGTGGGGGCTGCACGAGTACCTGGAGACCAAGGCGGTGATCGGCTACGGCTGAGGCCGCGCCCGCGTTCAGTCCAGCCCGGCGACCAGCCGGGCGGATTGCGCCGGAGACGGCAGGCCCGTGTAGCGCATCAGCGTGGCGGCCACGCGCGGCGCATCGCGGCATACCCACAGCGTCGCCGTCGCGGGCAGTTCGGCGAACGGGCCTTCGGGCGGTGGTCCCGGGGCGCCCAGCACCTCGAGGTCGGCGGCAAGCCGGGACGGGTCGAAGCCGTCATCGAGGGCTGCGAGCGCCAGCGCCTCGACGTGCTGCGACCAGTCGATGAAGGCCGTGCCGGCGTCGTGCTGCGGGCCAAGAATGCTGAACGGGAACTGCCGCCCGACGCGGTCGACGCTGGGGATCAGCACGCCGAACCACCGCTCCGGCCCGGCAATTCCCGCGCCCAGGGCGAAGCGCCAGACGGGCGCCTCGTTCCAGGCCGCCAGCCAATCCGCACCGAGTGCCGAGCGCGACGCGCGCACCATCTCCGCCAGCCAGCGGTCCCATTCGGCTAGGAATCCGGGGGGCAGCCGGCGGGACACGAAATCGCCCAGCGCCGGGGCCTTGCCGTAAAATCCCGGGGCGCTAGGCATCGGTTCGCGCCAATGCCAGCAGATGCGTGCGGTACAGCACCGCGCTGCGGTCGTGCAGGCGGGTGTGCCACGGAAAATCCGCATCCTCGCCCAGCATGGATAGGCCGGTGACCGCGCGCGGATGCTCTCCGCCGCCGAGCAGGGCCCGCAGGCACGGCTCGCCGGCACCGCCATGCGCGGCCCGCTGCGAATGGCCGCCGATCCAGTGCTCGGGGGCGGTGGCGCGTGTGGACCAGTCGTACGGGGTGGCGAGCAGCACTCGCCCGCCCGGCCGCACCACGTCGGCGAGGCCGGCCAGCAGCCGCCGCGGTTCCGGCACGCAATCGAGCAGGTTGAGCGCGCAGGCCAGGTCGGCGGCTGCCGGATCGAAGGGCAGCGCCAGCGCGTCGCAGGCCCAGAAATCGACGCGCGCCGCACCCGACAGCGTCACCTCGAAGCGGCGGCGGTCATAGGCCAAGCCGATGCGTCGGCGCGGATACGACACCACTCCGCGCGCCGCCGATTGCGCCAGCCGCAGCAGGCCGAGATCGAGGTCGATGCCGAGCACCAGCGCCTCGGGACAGGACGCCGCGAGATCGAAACTGGTGCGCCCCGCGGCGCAGCCCAGGTCGAGCACGCGCGCCGCTGCGCCGGTCGGGCCGCGCCAGATCCAGCAGTCGCGCCAGGCAGCGCCGCGCCGCGCCGGGCTGCGGGCCAGTCGGACAGGCCGCCTCCGCCGGATCGAGGTCCGCGTAGCCATCCCAGCCATAGGTGGAGGCCATCTGTCGCGGCGCATCGAACCAGCTATCCGGACCGATCGCGTCGCCGAGCAGACTTTCCAGCGCCGGATCGAGATCGTCGCGCAGCAGCAGCGCGGTCGCGCGTTCGGCCAGCACGCGCGGCAGGTCCGGCGCGATCACCGGAATCGCGTCGATGATCGGGTATTCGTGCCGGCAGGACGGCGCCGGGCAGTGCAGGATGCCGGCGATGATGTCCTCGCCATCGGCCTCGCGGATGTCGGCCAGCACCAGCGCGTGCCGGCCGTCGCCGGCCCCGGCACAGCGCGGGCAGATGCGGGCGGAATGCCTCGAAATGCGCGCGGCGCATGGCGAGCCTGCCGGATCAGCCGCCGATCAGCACCGTCGGGCAGCCGGGTGGCATGATGGTGCCGGTGGGGCTGGGGATCGGTGCGATGCAGGCCGGGTGCTGCGTCATGTCGCCGACGCGCGCGGCCGGGAGGCCGCCGATCATCACCGTCGCCGAGCCCTTGCCGATGATGCCAGGGCCGCCGGGCACGCAGCCGGGCAGGGTGCAGAGCTTCGTCATGTCGGTCACCCGCGCCGCCGGCTTGCCGCCGATCATGACGGTGGGCGCGCCGGGCGGCAGGATCGGCAGCGGCAACGCGGGATGCGGCGCGGGAGTCGGCACCAGTGCGGCCGGGTGGATCGGCGCATGGCAGTGCGGCGCTTCCTGCAACGCCATGTCGCCGATGCGGGCGGCGGGTTGACCCATGACACATCTCCCTCTTGGAATGAGCGTAGCGTGCCGCCGATGCGCGGTCGAGACGGACGCGCCAGCGGGAAGGGATCGCGCATGGGCTGCTTCTGCCACCAGAGCTCGGACCGCTGACGCGGGGGCTGCCGCTGTTGGACGCGGCGCTGTCGGCAATGCCGCCGCACGCCGATGTGGCGCTGTCCCTGTCGTCCTGGCTCGGCGCGCGCGGGCTGCCGGCCGCGCCATGGCAGCCGGACCCGAACTGGCTGTCGTTGTCGCTGCCGCGTCTGCCGCTGAAGCCCGGCGCGCTGGCGACCATCTCGGCGCTGGCGCAGTTGCGCGCGCAGGTGCTGGCGCAGTTCGGCATCGACCTGCTGCTGGCGGGACAGGACGCCAGGTTTGCGCGCATCGTGGCCACCATGAACACGCGGCTGTCCGCGATGGGCGCGTTGTCGTTCAATCCGCTGGCCTGGTCGCGGCTGGCGGCGCTGAACGAAGCCGATCGACCAGGTGAACATCGCCTTGCAGGCCGGTCTGCTCGCTCCCTCGGACAGCCTGAGCCTCGGCGATGACAGCGCCGGGCGGGGCGACGATGCCGGACTGGCGCGCGTTCCTGGCCGCGCTGGCTGGCCTGGCGCCGCTGCTCGCCGCGGCCACGCAGCTCGAACATCAGCCTGGCCGGCGAACTTCTCTGCGCCGCTTGCGGCGGCGCTGCGGACGTTGCGCGACATCGCGCTGCCGGGGATCGGTGCCGCCAATCTGGCGCTGATGGCCAGCTTGACGGCGGCGCTGTCGGCGGTGGCGCGGTTGCAAGGCAGCCTCGGCGTCAGCCCACTGGCGCTGGGTTTTCCGGCGGTGCAGGCGATGATCGCGACGCGGCTGGCGGCGTATGCTGTGCCGCCCTGCCCGTCGATCCGCTAAGCCCCGATTTGCTGGCGATGCTGCCGAGCCTGCCTTACTGCCCGAGCAGCCTGGCCAACGATGCCGCGGTGCGGGCGGCGCTCGCGGCCAACGCTCAGGCGATGGCCGCGCTGGATTGGCAGGTGCCGGGGCTGGATCAGCTCGCGGTGCTGCGCATCGGCCTGCCGACTTGCGCTTTTGCGGCGCAGTTGCAGGCGGCGCTCGGGGTCGCCGCGGTGCTGTCCGCGCCGTGCGGCGGCGGATTGCGACGCCGCCGCGACGATGCGGGCGCTGGGCTGACGCATCATTTCTGCGGCCAGCCGCCGGGGACCGGCGCGCCGAGCGAGCCGTCGCTGGCTTGCGGGCGGTATTGCACGTCCACGCCGCGGCAGATGAACTTGTATTTCTCCTTCACCGTCTCGCCCTCGTCCCAGTCGAGGCCGATCATCAGCACGTCCGTGAAATCCATCCGCAGATAGGTCTGCAGCCCGCCGCCGCTGCCGACCGCGCGACGCTTCAGCAGGGTCGCGGACTCGAACGTCTTCAGCGCGCATAGATCCTGGAAGAACAGCGTGGAGCCCTGGTCCATCAGCCGCGTGAACTCGATCGCCTCGATGTCCACGGGATAGCCGCGGCTGCCCTTGGCGCCCGCCTTCATGAAGCGCGCATATTTCAGTTTGAACGGCTTTGGCGCGTATTTTGGTGGATCCTTGCCGGTTTCCGCCGCCGGCGGCGGCGCGTATTCCTTGGGCACGTCGTCGTCGTCCAGGCCCGCGCCGAAACCGAAATCCTCGACCTCGAAATATTTTCCGTCAGCGAAGTCGCGGATCAGGTCGTCGCTGGGATTTCGCGCGGCCTGGCATTCGGCGTCGAGCGCCTGGCCGTTGCTGCGGACGAACTTCATCAGCATGTCGTTGCGGTCTTCGGCCATGTCCGCCTCCTATGGCGCCGCGCGCGTCGCCAGGTCGCGAGTCCATTCCGCGGACCGCGCGGCACCGAGCGAGCCGTCATGCGCCTGCTGCCGGTATTGCACTGTCACGCCGCGGCAGATGAACTTGCATTTCTCCTTCACCACGTTGCCATCGTCCCAGTCCAGACCGATGATGAGCACGTTGCTGAAGTCGATGCGCAGGAACGCTTGCAGCACCAGGCTCGCTCCCGTCACCTTGCGCTTGACGAGGGTCGCGGAATCGAAGCTGACCGAGTTGCAGCAATTCTGGAAAAAGATCGGCGATGCCTTGTCCATCAGCCGGGTGAAGCTGAACGGCTCCAGCACCACCGGATAGTCGATCTCGGCGATGTCGTTGCGGCTTTTCTTCTTGAAGTCGCGCCATGTCGCGAACTTGGGTTTGTGCAACGCGGCGGCCGCGCCGCCGCCGCCGTCCTTGCTGCTGACCGCGTTCAGCGCGTTCTTGCCCGCCTCGCTGTCCTCGATGGTCAGACCGAGACCGAACTCCTCGATCTCGAAGAACTTTCCCGGCCAGAAGTCGAACAGCAGCTTGTCGTCCTTCTTGAGCACGGCGGTTCCCTCGGCCTTGACGCCTTCGCCGTTACTTTGCACGAACTTCATCAGCAGATCACCTTTGGCGCCTTCGGCCATGCTCGCCTCCTAATTCCGGTTCACTGCGCCGGCAGGCGCGACACCAGGCGCAGCGCCACCGTCAGGCCCTCAAGCTGATAGTGCGGGCGGAGAAAGAACTTCGCCGCGTACTGGCCGGGCGCGCCCTCGCGCTCCTCCAGCTCGACGCGCCCTTCCTCCAGCGGATGCGCGGCCTTCCACTCCTCGCTCGATGTGCTGGGCGAGCCGTCGACATAGCCGAGCAGCCAGTTGCCGAGCCATTCAGCGAGCTGCGCGCGCGACTGCATCGAGCCGATCTTGTCGCGCACCATGCATTTCAGGTGATGCGCGAAGCGGCATGAGGCGAACAGGTACGGTAGCCGCGCGCTCAGCACCGCGTTGGCGCTGGCGGCGGGGTCGTCGTATTCGGCTGGCCGTTGCAGCGATTGCGCGCTGATGAAGGCGGCGAAATCGGCGTTCTTGCGATGCACCAGCGGGATGAAGCCGCCGCGCGCCAGCTCGGCCTCGCGCCGCTCGCTGAGCGCGATCTCCGTGACGCAGCGGCGGTCCACGTCGCCATCGGCGGTGGCAAAGCCGTGCGAGGGCAGGCCGTCCACGGCGCCGCCGGTCTCCACGCCGCGAATGCGGGTACACCAGCCGTACAGGTGAAAGGCACGCGCCACGTTGGCGCCGAACGCATAGGCGGGATTTGCCCATG
Source organism: uncultured Pseudomonadota bacterium (assembly GCA_963758455.1). GTDB lineage: Bacteria > Pseudomonadota > Alphaproteobacteria > Acetobacterales > Acetobacteraceae > CAVRQM01. Next base: position 1,523,985 of record CAVWVK010000002.1, read on the forward strand.
CATAGGCGCCGGCGTCGGGACCCTCGACTTCCTCCTCGAACGCGAAGCTCTCGACCGGATCGGTGCGCGCGCCGTAGGGCAGGCGCGCCAGGAAGCGCGGCATGCACAGTCCGAGATAGCGGCTGTCCTCGCCCTCGCGCAGCGAGCGCCAGGAGGTGTATTCCGGGGTCTGGAATATGCGCGTCAGGTCGCGCGGGTTGGCCAGTTCCGCCCAGCTCGACATCTGCATCACGGACGGTGCGGCGGCGGCGATGAACGGGGTGTGCGCGGCCGCGGCGATGCGCGCCATGTCGGCCAGCACCTGCACATCCTCCGGGTGGTGGTCGAACTCGTAGTCACCCACCAGCAGCCCGAACGGCTCGCCGCCGAACTGGCCGTACTCCTCCTCGTAGATTTTGCGGAAGATGGGGCTTTGGTCCCAGGCGGTGCCGCGGAACTTTCGCAGCGTGCGGCCGAGTTCGCGCTTGGCGATGTCGAACACGCGGATCTTGAGCGTCGCGTCGGTCTCGGTGCCGCGTACCAGGAAGTGCAGCCCGCGCCAGCTTGCCTCGAGGCGCTGGAACTCGGGGTGATGCAGGATAGCGTTGATCTGTTGCGACAGCTTGCGGTCGATCTCGGCACTAATCGCCTCGATGGTGCGCAGCGGGTCGGAGGAAACCAGATGCGGGTTCGCTTTCGCCTGCTCCAGCAGCGCCGGCGCGGCCCGTTCGATGGCGGCGCGGCGCTCGTCGGAGAGCGTGTCGCGCGGGCGGTCGAGCAGGGCTGCGAAATCGTGGTTCATGCTGATGTGGTACGGCTAGCCCTCACCCCGGCCCTCTCCCAAAGGGAGAGGGAGCATCACTCCCTCTCCCTTTGGGAGAGGGTCGGGGTGAGGGTCTGTGGCGGATTGACGTCGCATCTCAGTTGATATTGACCATCGGCGCGGAAATGGTCATCGGCGCGCCGCCTTCGAGCGACATCGCGGCTCCCGATTGCAACGACATCGGGCCGCCGGCCTGCGCCTGGATCGCGCCCTCGGTGGTGATCGCCAGCTTGGCGGCGCTCATGGTGATGCCGCTGGTGTCGATGGTGATGCTGTTGGCGCCGACGCTGAGCGTGATGGACGTGCCGGCGGTGACGCTGCTCTTGCCGGCGCTGACCGTAATGGAGTGGTTGCCCTGCGAGACCGTCAGGCTGTCGTTGCCGACCGAGATGGTCGCCGCGTTGTTGCCCTGCGACACGGTGAGCGAGTTGTCGCCCGTGTTCAGCGTCACCGAGCGGTTGCCCTTGTCCACCGTGGTCGTGGTATCCTGCGTGACCTTGACCGTCTCGCTGTTCAGCACAACCTTGTTGTAGTCCTTCTGCGCCTGGAAGAAGACCTCCTCCGATCCCTTCTTGTCCTCGAAACGCAGCTCGTTGAAGCCGCCGCCGCCCTGGCTGGAGTTGCTTTTGATCGTGCTGCGCGTCTTGTTGTCCGGCTGCGCGTAGGGGATCGTCAGGTTTGCGTTGTAGACGCTTCCGGTGACGATCGGCCGGTCTGGATTGCCTTCCAGGAACTCGACGATCACCTCCTGGCCCACGCGCGGGATGAACATGCCGCCCCACGACGCGCCGGCCCAGACCTGCGCCACGCGGATCCAGCATGAGGCGCTGTCGTCCTGTGCCGCGCTGCGATCCCAGTTGAACTTCACCTTGATGCGGCCGTACTGGTCGGTGGTGATCTCGTCGCCCGATGCGCCCACGACCTTCGCGGTTTGCGGACCCCGTACCAGCGGGCGCGGCGTGGTGGGCGGCAGGCGGAACGGCGTGGTGCCCGGAATTGCCTGGAACACGCAGCGATAGGTGTCGGTCAGCTCGCCGTCGCTGTCCGACATCGCCTCGGCCGCGGTCATGGAATAGGTGGCGCGGGTGAGCAGGTACTCCTGGTTGAGCGCCTGCTCGGTGGCCTGGGAGAGGGTGAACTTGCAGCCGGCGAAAATGCCGCGCGCGTTGCTCACGCCGGCATACAGTTGCCGCCGGGCCGTGAGATCCTGCATCCGCACGTCGGCGAGCTTCTGTCCGTTGGCGGCGGTGTCGTACGGTCCGGGATAGTCATAGACCTCGAACGTGCCGTAGGGATGGCCGCCGGCCTGGATGGTCTTCGCCGTCAGGTCGGCGCTCGGCGTGGTGAAATTGTAGTCGCGGTAGGTGAAGGCGCCGGGATGCAGGTTGAGGTCGGACGACCATTCCCAAACGTGATCGTCGACGCTGCGGTATTCGGTCTGATCGGTGTAGAACGGGATCGCGGGCGACAGCGCGGTATGCGAGTTCGGATCGTCGGCCAACACCAGCGTATGCTGTCCATCGTGATGCGTGAAGTAGTAGTAGATGCCGAACGTCTCCATCAGCCGCGTCACGAAATCCAGCGACGACTCCCGGTATTGCACGCAGTATTCCAGCGTGATGTCGCCGGCCTGGTTCTGCCGCTTGTCCTGGAACTCGGAGAAGCCGGCATCGCGGAAGATCGTGGTGATGATCGTCCACGCCGACTGGTTCTGAAAGATCCGGCAATCCTGCACCCGCGACAGCAGCCAGATCCAGGGGCGCAGCTCCATCCTGTAGCGATACGCGCCGCCGCTCAGCCCGGCATAGGCCATGCGCGCGATGATGCCGTTGAAATACCGCTTGCTGCCGCCGGGCAGGGTCAGCGAGACGGTGACGGCGCTGCCGAGCAGCGATTTCAGGTCGCCCTTCGCCTTCGCGCTGGACAGATCCAGCTCGAACAGGAACGGCCGCCCCAGCTCCTCGGTCGCGGTCAGGCCATCCAGGGTCAGCGCGAAGCCGGGATCAGGGCTGACGGTCAGGCCGACGTAGCTGCTGCCGCTGCCCGCATCGCTTGCGCTGCCGGCCCCAGACATCACGCCGTCTCCGCTTCGTTGCGCCACAACATTATGCCAGCATCCGCGCTCTGCCCAGGCCGCGCCGTGCCGCGCGTCACAGACGGCCCGGACAACGGAACGAGCGCAGCGCCGATAGGGTGAACGGGTTGCGCACGCTGCTGGCGTTAAGCTCGAACTCGGCGCTGCCGGCCGGCACGCTGAAGATCAGGCGGAACTTGTCCGGCTGTCCCGACGGGATCACCCGCGCGTTGTCGAGCAGACGCAGCAGCGCCCAGGCGCCGTCGCGCTCGATCACCGTACCCTGTCCGCCGGTGGGCGTCAGCGTCACCCGCACCAGTGTCTTGCCGCCGGTGCCGGGCCATTGGAACGAGGTCGATTCCGTCGGGCCGTGATTGTAGGTGAGCGTCTCGCCGGCGATGTCGATGCTGACCTGTGCCAGGCCCGGATCGAGCGAGACCGGCACCAACTGGAACTTCACCTGCATCGTGGTGCCGTTGGCGAACAGCGAATCGCGGATCAGCGCTGCCCGCTCGAACTCCGACAGCGTACCGGGCGACAGGCCGAGCTTAGTGTGGTCCGCCGACTGCCAGCGCCACGGCGTCTGCGTGGTGTCGACGAACGGCTTGAGGTTGTCGTTGAAGAATCCGTCGATCAGCCCTCCCGGCCCGAGCAGGTGCGCGAAGTCGTCCTGCGGCACGTCGGCGCTGCTGGAGGCGATGAACGGGTAGCGATTGAACGCCGCATTGCACAGCGGCAGCACCTTCGATCGCCAAGCGTCGGATAGTTCCTGGCTGGCGCCGTTGGCGGTCACGGCGCTGCTGCTGGCCGAGACGGTTTGCAGCATGGTGGCGATCGGCTTCGGCAAATCCTTCGCCAGACTCTGCAACTGGTTCGCCGCCCCGCCGCCGCCGCCGCCGCCACCGCCGGCCACCACGCCGAGCAGCGCCTGGCCCTGATTCGGCGCGTTCGCGACCTGGTTGAAGTTCTGGTACAGCGCCTGGATCTTGGTGATCGCGGTCTCCATCGGCGCCGGCTGGCCTTTCGCGCCGTTCACGAAATCATGGATTTGGCGGAAATGCGCGTCCACGCGGGTGGCCGGATCGACCGGCTTGCCGCCGCTGCCGGGCGTGGCCCCGAACGCCTCGCCGATCACGTTGGCCAGTTCGGTCTGTTCCAGGCTCAGCCCTTCGCGGCCCTTGAACGCGGCGAAGCCGGCCACCTTCGATCCGACCTTGGCGGCCTTGGCTTCGGCCTGGCCGGCGGCCTTGTCGGTGGCCGCCGCCCGGCTGAGCTGCGTTTGTTGGTCGATGCTGGTCAGCAGATCGCGCAGCGGCGAGTCCGGCGCGGACAGCAGGTTCAACTCGTCCAGTCCCTGCTGCAGGTTGCCGAACGGCTTGATCGCGATGTCGGCCAGCAGCACATCCCAGTGGCGCACGTAGTCGTCCAGATACAGCCCCAGCACGTCGCGCCGCAGCTTGTTCACCGCGGCGACGGTCGCCGCGACGCCGCGATGCTCGCGGCCCAGCACCCAGCCATCCTCGGTCACGTCCTGCGTCACCTGCGGCAGCATCGGCAGGAAGTCGGTGTGGTAGCCGCTCCAGGTGAACACGCCGGGCACGCCAGTGTTGAGCGAATGGCCGGAGCGTAGCGTGAACACCCGTCCGGCGCCCGGGCCGGCATTGTCGGCCACCGTCCAGTCCGGCAGGTCGCGCAGCCGCGCGCTGCGCATCAGGCGGTTGTAGCTGTACTCGGCGATCGGCTGCTGTGTCAGGATGCCGCGCACCTGCGCCACCAGCGGGCCATTCAGCGGAACGGCAGCAACGGACGCCGCAGCATCGCGTCGACGTGCTGCATCAGTGCGGTCCGTGTCGCCGCGTCGTCGTCGCCCGGAAAGCTGGCGTCGAAATCCGCATCCAGCCATTGCGCGACCAGCTCGCGGTCGAGCGGTCCCTGGCGGCCGAGGATCAGGTAGACCTTCAGCGCCTGGTACAGGAAATCGGGCTTGTCCAGATGCGTCTGCATCTGCGTCTCCAGCCGCGCCAGCAGCCGTGGCAGCAGCAGCGCATCCAGCGCGCGATAGTAGCCGTCGATCGCCGCGGTGGTGAGCTTCTGGCCCTGATACAGCCCGAAGGTGAGCGCGATCGGCGTCGCCTGCGCGCGTCCCTCATAGCCGCCGCGCATGGTCCGCAGGGTCGCCAGCGCCGGCAGCACGGCCGGCAGGTCGATATCGTGCGGACCGCGCTTGACTACCGTCTCATACTGCCCGTCGTAGTGCCGCACCTGATCATGCACCTGCGCGATCAGCGCGCGGTTGCCCAGGTAGCTCGCGGTCCAGAACCCGGCCAGCAGCAGCAGCACCAGCGCGCAGCCGGCATAGGCGGCGCGATACGTCCAGCGCGCGCGCGCCTCGATCTTGGGGTCTGTGCTGACCAGACTGGCCTCGCCGAACACCACGTCGCGCACCAGCCGGGTCAGGAAGTAGCTGCGTCCGGTGCCGCTGAACGCCGTGACCGCCTGCCGCTGCAAGCCGAACTGCCGGCCATCGCACCCAGTAGCCGGTCGATCGGCGTGCCGTCCTGCGTGCCGCTGGTCAGGTACACGCCGCGCAGCAGCGGGCGCGCCTCCAGCCGGCTGGGGCGGAAAATCTCGGTCAGGAACGCGCCCGCCACGTCGCGCAGCGAGGCGATCTGCTGCGGAAAACCGTAGATCAGGCGGCGGCGCTGGATGTCCGTCTCCTGCTGCACGCGCTCCAGCATCCGCTCGTTCAGCCGCGCCAGCAGCGCGTCGAACTCCATGCCGAACCGCGCCACCGCGCCGCCTTCGTCCTTCGCGTCGTCGAGCGGGAAGGTCATGCCCCAGACCTGCTCGCGGTCCTCCTTGCCGAGACTGTCGAAGAACTCGACGAAGCCGGCGATCAGGTCGGCCTTGGTGAACAGCACGTACACAGGAATGCGCACGCCCAGCTCGTCGTGCAGTTCGCGCACCCGCTTGCGGATGGCCCGCGCATGGGCAAGCCGGTCGGCCTCGTCCAGCTGCGCCAGGTCGGACAGACTGATCGCCACCAGCACGCCGTTCAGCGGCTGCCGCCGGCGAGTGCGTTTCAGCAGGCGCAGGAAGCCGAGCCACGCCGCGCTGTCCACCGCTGCGTGGCTGTCCTGCGTGGTGTAGCGGCCGGCGGTATCGATCAGCACCGCCTGATCGGTGAACCACCAGTCGCAGTTACGCGTGCCGCCGACACCCTGGATCGCCTGCGCGCCGCCCTTGTCGGCCAGCGGGAAGTCCAGGCCACTATGCACCAGCGCCGTGGTCTTGCCGGCCCCCGGCGGCCCGATGAACATGTACCACGGCAATTGGTACAAATGCCGGCGCGAGCGTCCGCCAAGCCTGGCGCGCTTCAGCGCGTGCAGCGCCTCGCGCAGCCGCTCGCCCAGCAGCGCCACTTCCTCGGCCGAGGCGGTGGCGTTGGCGTCCGGGCCGGCGGTCGCGGCGACGCCATCGACCAGATCCTTGTCGCGGCGGCTGGCGCGCAGTTCGCGCAGCAGGTTCATCACCAGCCACAGCACCAGCAGCAGGCCGATGGCACGCCACGCGGGCCAGATCGGTAACCAGCGGGTGCAGCTCGCCGAACCCCAGCAGCGGGCCGAAGAACCACACGATCACCGCGAGCACGATGACGCCGAGGAAGGTGGTGAACCAGCGCGAGCGGTGCAGGCGGGATATGGCGTCGCTCATGGTGCGTCCTCACGACGCGGCCAGCGTGCGCAGCAGCACGATTTCGGTGCGGCGGTTCTGCTGGCGGCCCTGCGGCGTCGCATTGGAGGCGATCGGGTCGGCATCGGCGCGGCCGGTCGCGTGCACGCGCGCGGGATCGGCCAGGCGGGCCGCGATCAGCTTCGCCACCGCGTCGGCGCGAGCCTGCGACAAGTCGAAGTTAGAGGGGAAGCGCACCGTGTGGATGGGCTGATTATCGGTGTAGCCGTTCACCGTTACCGCGCCGCGCTCGTCCTGCAACGCGTTCGCGATGCGGGGGATCAGTCCGTTATAAGTCGGGTTGAGGTTCGCCTGGCCGGAGCCGAACAGGTTGGAGCCGGTCAGCCGCACCGTCACCGATTGCGGGTCCTCCAACACCTCCACCAGCCCGGCCTTGATCTCCGGGGCGAGGAAGCTGTGCAGTTTCGCCACGACGGTGTTCTGCGCGGCCGGCGGCGCGGGCGCGGGCGGCGGCGGCGGCACCGGGGCGGCCTCGGCACGGGCGATCACCACGGGGCCGCGCGGCGGGATGCCGAACAGCTCGGCGAAGGCGATGTCGGAGCGGCCGGCCAGCGCGAAATTGAAGCCCACATAGATCACGCAGGCCAGCGCCGCGGTGGCCAGACCCAAGGCCCAGAACGGCACGCGCTGCGCCAGCGGCCGATAGGCGGCGGGCAAGCCGCGCCAGTGCGGCGACAATTCGCGCTCGAACTCGCCGCGGCGCTGGCGGATGGTGCGATAGACGCCGTCGCGCAGTTCGGCCAACGCCGCGATGCCGCGCGGCTGCACCCGGTAGCGGCCCTCGAAGCCGAGCGCCATGCACAGATACATCAGCTCGACCACTTCGGAATGGTGGCCAAGATCCTTCTGCATCTGATCGAGGATGTCGAAGAACCGCTCGCCGCCGGAAACCTCGTTGTGGAAGATGCTGGTGAGCGTCTGCGCCCCCCAGGAGCTTGCGGCGCCCCAGGGCGTGCTGAGCACCAGGTCGTCGACGGTGGCGCACAGCGCGTAGCGGGCGGCGCGCAGCGAGCGGGTGTCCAGCCCGGTGGCCAGCGCGCGCTTCTCGAACTCGCGGACCGCCTCGACCATATGCCGGCGCAACTGTTCCGGATCGGGCGCGCGGCCGCGGCCGCCGGCGATGCGCACCGCTGCGGCCAGCAGGGGGGCGGCGGCGGCGATCAGCGGGTTGAGGCCGACGGTGGGCACCGGGGAGGCAATGTCCGCGGACGTCGCCGCCGGACGCAGGGCGGCGGCGGCCGGCGCGGCCTGGCCGCCGGGGCGTGGGCGGATCATGGTCCGCTCGGCGTCGGACGGCTCGGCGAACGGATCGTCGCTCATCTGTGGCTCATCCTCGGATCGCCCAGCATTCCATCTCAAGTCCGGGCACGTCGCCTGTGACGTGGATCGCAATTCCGCCCGATCGCGCCAGCGCCGCCCAGTACGGGCTGGCGCGATCAAGCTCGAAATAACTCGTTCCGGCGTAGTACGGAAGCTGCCGAGGGGCCACGGGAAGCGCCCGCACCGCGATTCCCGGCAGCGCGACATTGATGAGCTCGCGGATCTGTTCCACGGGGCCGATCTTGACCAGGTTCGGGAAATTGCGGCGCAACATCTCCGCCGGCATTTGCGCCTTCAGAGCCAGAACCCATGTGGCGTCGGTCACAAGGCTGCGGTCCAAAATCGGCCCCACGCGGATGCCGAACTTGCGTTCCTGCAACGGGATCGGCACCGCCGTCTGCTCCAGCACCGCCGACAGCGCCTGCCGCAGTGCCGCCATCACCGGGCGGAACGTCGCTTGCAGATCGTCGTGCTTGTAGGCGGGGAACACCACCGGCCGCTTGCGCGTCTCGGTGAACGTCGCGAGTTCCCCGGCCAGGCTGACGGCGACCTGATAGAACGCCTCAGGGTGCAGTTGCCCTACGCTGGCGGCGAGATGCGTCAGCAGCGGCTCGTAGCGATTGCACAATTGCAGCAGCAGGTAGTCGGCGATCTCGGCGGCGCCGCGCGTGGCGCTCTCGGAGACGCGGCCGGCCAGCGCCTCGGCGCGGTGATGCAGCAATCCCTGGAGCTGGTTGATGAACCCGGCGAGTACGCCGGACGCGGCGCTGACCAGCACCGGCGGGATGTAGGCCTCGTCCAGCACCACGCTGCGATCGGCGCGCATTTCCACGACGCGCGCCAGGCCGATCGCGGTGTGGCCGGAGCGCGCCTCGCCCTCCAGCGCGAAGCGCAGCCGCAGCCGGCCGATCGGCACCGTGGCGCTGCCCTGGTAGCCGGCATTGGTGTCGACCGCCTCATGCTCGGCGGTGGCGAAGCGGGCCACCGTCTCGACCTGTTCCGGGGGCGCCGTCTCGACCCCACCGGGCTGGCGAGTTGGCAGCAGCAGATAGACGATGGTATTGCGCGCCGCCTCCGGCAGGTCGATCGGCCGCGGCGGGTCGACATCGCCGGGGGCGGCAAATGGCGTGCCGTCGGGCAGGATCCCCGAGGCGCTGCGCAGCGCGAACTTGCCCAGCGTCAGCAGGTCGGTATCCAGCTCCAACTGCGTCAGGCCGTAGCTGTACGGCCGCAGGCCGGCGGTGCTGGCGCGCACCAGCCGCTCGAAATACCGCTCCTGCTGCTGCAAGTGCTGGGGCTGGAGGAACAGGCCCTCGGTCCAGACGACCTTGTTCTCCCAGCCCATCGCTCAGGAGCCGGATTTGGGCGCGGGCGGCGTCTCGGCCTTGATGGTGATGCCGTCGTGGCCCGCGGTGATGGTGAGCTTGGTGGTTCGGTGCGGCGGGATGTCGGCGGTGGCGCGCCATGTGGCGTGCTGGAAATCGCGGTAGCCGGCGAACACGCCGATCGCAGTCACGTCATCGCGCGGCGTCAGCGTCGTGGTCTGGGTCTGACCGGGAGCGAGGATGAAATCGTCGCGCTTGACCAGGTCGGTGCCGAGCGTCGCCGCGTCGGTGTTGTAGAGCGGGAAGAACTCGGCGCCATTGAAGCCGGCCTTCGAGCCGAGCTGGTAGATGCGCAGGGCGACCGGCGCGCCCTGGCCCGCGGCGGTGGGATTGGCGTTGGTGGCGGCGGTCATGGTGATGTTGACCACGGTGGGCGGCGGCGGGGGCGGAGGCGCCGCGCAACCGGCCAAGGCGGCGAGGAGGACCAAACCCGCCATGCCTGTCCGACCCATCGCCCATCCTCCCATTCGCGTGAGAAGACTATGTGCCCCGATTTAGCCTTGGCGGGAAGGCCGTTTGCTCGGCGGTCGCGCCGAATCGAGAGGCCGGTTCGGGATGCGGGGCGCTGTCAGGATGGAATGGACCGGCCGAGAGCACCCTATAGCTTGCGCGTCTGTGCGTCATACGCCCGCGCGAATTCGCGGCCGAACACCGACTGGAAATCGTCCTCGGCCTCGCGGGCGATGTCCTTGTACGTGGCGCAGAACAGCTCCCAGGTCCGCGCCCGGCGCGCGCCCGGCAACACCGCGTCCAGCATTCCCGGTTGCAGCCGCTTCTCCAGCGCGGCCGGGTCGAAGCGGCGCAGCAGGCCGATCAGCGCGGTCTGCACCCCGGCCATCACCGCCATTTCGTGGCCGCGCACGTCGTCGAACGCCTCGCGCGCCGCTTCCAGCGGCGGCTTGTAGCCGGGCCGATCCGGCAGCAGCAGGGCGGCGACCGCCTCCTCGGGAGTGACCGAAAACTTCAGCGCGTTGTTGTCGCGCGCGCGCAGCATGGTCTGTTCCATGCGGAACTCGTTCTTGATCGCGGTGCGCGACATCAGCACGTCGCGCAGCCCCTCCACCATCACCCGGAACAGCGCGCCGGCGGCCTGCATCGCGGCCTCGGGATCCTGGCTGGGCAGGCGCAGGTCCGGCACGCCGGCGCCGGCGAGAAAGGCCGCAAGCAGCCGAGCCCCATCCGCCGGGGTTGCCGCCGCGCCGGGCGCGGAGACGGGCGCGGGTTGCGTCGGAACCGGCACCAGCGCCGGCGCGGCTAGGGGAGGGGCGGCGGCCTGGCCCGGCGGCGTGTCGCCCAGCAGCGCGTCGAAATCGAGATCGTCCAGGCTCATCGGCGCGATCGGGCGCGGCGCCGAAAAGGCGTGCGCCGGAGCGTCCACGTTGTCCGCCGGCGTCGGTCCCTGCCACGATTCCGAGGGAGTGGCGCCGTGGAACAGGTCGTCGTCCAGCGCGCCGGGCCGGCGCTGCTGCTCGTCGAGCAGATCGAACGGGTCGGGCGCGCGCGCTGGTGCCGCCACGGGCGTCGGCCTGTGCCCGAATCCGGCAGCCGGTGCCGCGGGCCGCTCGCCGAATGGCGTCGTCCAGCGGGTCGGCGCCGAGCGGGTCGGGCGTGCCGCGCAGCAGCTCGACGCGGGCGCCGGGGCGGCTCCGGGCGGGGTTGGGTGCTGGGTCGGCGCTCCGAAGCTGAACGGGTCATCCGGCGCCGACGCCGCATCGTCGAGCTCGGTGACGCTCATCACGTAGTCGCCGAGCCGGAACTCGTCGCCGTCGGTCAGCGCCACCCGGCTGTCGCGCTGCGTCGGTTCGCGCGCGCCGTTGACGAACACGCCGTTGGTGCTGAGATCGGTCAATACCGGCCGGCCGGCCTCGATGCTGATGACGCAATGCGTCTTGGACAGGTGCCGGTCCGGATCGTCCAGCACCCAGTCGTTGCCCGCGGCACGGCCGATGGATAAGGTTCCGCCGGCCAGCGTGCGCGCCTCGCGCGGAGCCAGGCCACGCCGATGGGCGAGCGTCAGCGTGAGCGCCATGCGCGTATGCCCTTGCAGGAGGTTATCATGGCCGACGTCACCTTGGCCGAGCTGAACGGCAGTGTCTGGCTCGTCGGCGGGGAGCTGCACATCGACGACCTGCTGGCGAACACCCTGGCCAAGGAGGTCAGCATCGAACTGGTGCCCTGCGAAAGCAAGTCGGATGTGCATGATCTATGGGTGCAGAATTGCGGCGAGCCGAGCACCGCCGGCGACCCGTGGCTGATCCATCCGGCGATCGTGGCGCGCATCAAGCGCAGCTCGCCGGACTACGCCGTGTTTTTCGCGCAGTGGTCGATGATGCTGGATCCAGATGCGCTCACGGTGATCGCCTCGGCGGCGGCGTGGGCGCGGCAAAATCCGCGGACGCCGGTGCTGCTGGCGGAGTATCTCGATCCCGCCGGGCCGGCGGCGATCGAGGGCCTGTCGAAGCTGCGGGCGCAGATGGTCGAGGACGCGCTGGTCGAGCACGGCCTGGAGCGCGAGCGCATCACGCGCACGCGGCGCGACGTGGCCGAGGTGCCGGGCATGGGGCAGGAGAGCCAGCGGGTCGACATCGTGATCCGGGTGGCGTGAACCCTAGCCGAGCGACGCCAGCAGCGCGTCCAGGTCGGGCTCGGTCGCGTCTGCGGCCTGCGGCGGCGGTTCGACGTTCAGGCTGGCCAGCAGCGCGTCGAGGTCATCCGCTGGTTCGGCGCGCCGGTGCCGGTTCCGGCGCAGGCACGGGCTCGGCAGGCGCCGACAGGCCGGCCAGCAGCGCGTCGAGTTCGGACGCCTCCGCCGTGGCGGCAACGGGGGGCGGTTCCGGGGCTGCTTCGGCGGGTGCGGCCGTCGCCGCGGCCGGAGCGGGGCGGCGCCGTCGGCGCTGAAGGCGACGGGCGCCCAGAACCCGGCCAGCGTGCTCCCGGCCAGCGAGGCAAAGCCGCCCAGCCGCACCTCGGGCCGGCCGCGCAGGCTCAGCACCGGCATCACGCGATAGGTCGCCACCTGCACCGCCTGGCGTTCGGAATACAGCCGCTCGGTGCAGGGCAGGGCCACCGGATCGCCGTCCGGATCGGTGTAGACGTAGTACGGCATGTCGCCGATGCCGGCGATCGCGCCGAGCTGCATCTTGGCGCCCTGCTTTTCCCAGGTCTGGGCCAACAGCAGCCCGGCCAGCAGCGCGGGATGGCCCCACAGCATTCCGGACAATCCGGACTGGCGGGAAAACTCCTCGAAGGCAAAGGCGTCGATCGGGTCGCTCTTGCGCCCGTACGGCATCCGCAACAGGAAGCGCGGCGTGGCCAGGCCCAGATAGGCGGCCTCCGGCAGCGAATGCAGCGCCGTCCAGGCGTCCTTAATCAGCGGATGCTGCTCGTGGAACGGCATCGCCAGCGCGTCCGGACCGATCCCGGCCACGAACGGCGCGCCGGCCGCCGCCGCCACTTGCGCCGCGCGCGCCAGCAGATCGGCGTGCGGCGGGGTCAGCTCGAAGCCGTAGAGGCCGACCACGGCCGACAGGGCGCCCTGGTGCGCATCCAGCGCCGGTTGCTCAACCAGCATTCCGTACAGCCCGGTCTCCTCCAGCGCGTCGGTCGCGGCGAGATCGGCGGCCAGTTCCTCGGCCGAGACGTCGTACAGCACGATCTCCGTGCGCGCTCCGGTCTCGACGCGGCGCACCAGCATGTCCACGCCGCGCCACGTCGCCTCGGCGGCCTGGAAATCCGGATGGTGCAGGACCCGACGCATCGCCGCCGACAACGCCTCGTCCACCCGCGCGGTCAACTGCTCCTGCCGCGCGTCGCGCCCGGGCTGCACGAAGGGGCCGACGATCCGGCGCATCATGTCATCCACCGATCGCTCGGCCGCATCGGTGGTCGCGGGCCGGCCGATCAGGCGGGCGAAGTCGGACAGTTTTCGGTCGGTGGCGACGGCCGCGCCGCGCGCGTGGCGGGGCGTGGGCGGCAGCGGCGCCTCGCCGCTCCAGGACAGCACTTCCTTCGCCGCGCGATCGAAGCCCGCGCGGCTGGCCAGGTTGCGGCGCAGGTCGAGCAGTGACTCGAACAGCGCCACGGTTTCCGCGAGCTGGTCGGGGTGGAAGGCGTCCATGTCGGCGATGCGCACCGAGACGCTGCCGCCGTCGTCGGCCATCGGCAGGGTGAGCGTGAGCTGCATCTTGGCGATGACGTCGTCGAGGGTGTCGACGTCGACGCGAATGGGGCGGCGGCGTGCCAGCGCCTCGCCGATTTCGACCTTTGCCGGCGTTGGCGCGACCGGAAAAATCGCCGAGCAGGGCCAGGCGGAACTTGGCCGTCGGGCCCGATACCGGGCGCGGCTTGGCGCCGAGACGGCCGAAACTGACCTCGTACTGCATGAGTGGCGCTCCGGGATGGGTCGGCGGCGCACGATACCATTCCGGCCGCGCCCGCCTAGCCGTCATGCGTTGCCGGCTAAGAATTAATTGACAAGCCCCGGTCGCTGCGCTGCCCTGCCGCGGCAGCACGAATCATTCCGCCGAACAGGAGAACGCGCATGGCCGCCCCAGTGCAGACCGGCATGGACAAGGCCGAGATGAAAAAGCTGCTCATCAAGTCCAAAAAGGAGCCGGTGAACTGCGCCGTCGGCGTGGGCACGGAAAAGTCGGTACGGGTTGCTGATGCTCGACCGCATCAAGGCGCCGAAAGCGGTCGAGAAGGAGGTCAAGGAGCTTCCGGACGCGAACAACACGCGCTTCGGCACCGTCGTCGTCGATCCCGACGAGGATCCGAAGCTGGTCAAGTTCTATCTCAACAAGCCGATCTCCGGCATGGCCAAGCGGCTGGTGAAGACCCTGAAGGGCACCGGCTTCACCAAGGTCCAGATCCTGCTGGAGGACGGCACCTCGGTCGAGGGCGCGGCCGACGAGGAGGACGGGGCGGCGGCCGCACCCGAGGCCGCGGCGCCGCCATCGGCCGCGCAGGCTCCGGCGCAGGATGCCGTCGCGCTGGGCAAGCAACTGGCGGCGCTGATCCCGCGCGTGGCGCAAGTCGGCGACGCGGCGCGCAAGGCTGAATTGGCCAAACTCGCGAACCTCTGCAACACCAATCTCAAGACCAACAACCTGACCGACGCCGCGACCTACATCGAGCAGCTTCGCAAGCAATTGGATGACGGTGCGGGGGCGCCGTCCGCCGCGCCGGTCGCCGCCGCGGCGCCGCCCAATCTGGAGGCGCTGCACAACTTCCTGATGCGCCTTACCCTGAAGATCCCCGAGGCCGCCGCCGGCGACCAGGCGCTGCATGGGCAATGGTCGGCGATGTCCGAACAGGCGGCTGGCCTGTTGCGCGGCGGCGGCGATCCGGCCGCCGCCGCGGCGGCCGTCGAGAAGCTGCGCGTGGCGATGGCGGCGGCGCTCGAAAAACTTCAGGACGCTGCCAGGGCGGCCGGAACGTATGACAAGTCCGGCAAGATCTGGGCAGCCGTGCGCCAGAAGGTCGAGGCCGACCTGGGCAAGCTGCGCGCCTCGATCCTGGACGCCTACAAGGGCCAGCCGTTCGTGGGCGAGATCGAGGCGAAGTTCACCGAGCGCACCGCGCCAGTGCTGCGGACGCTGGATCTGGGGTTGGCGGACAAGCTTGCTGAGGTGTCCAAGACGGCTGACAAGGCGAAGCGGTCGCAGCTCATCGACCAGGCGCACGACATGATCGACGGTTACCGCGCCTATGCGTCGGCCCCGTTGCTGGGCGACCTCGACGCCAATCCGTTCGTGCCGCTGTCGGTGCAGGCGACGGTCACGGCGACGCTGGACACGCTGGCCAAGGCGCTGCACTGACGGGCCATCCCGGCGCCGTCAGGCGGCGAGGGCGGGCGCAACCAGCAGCCGGTTGAGATCCGCGAAGGCGTGGCCGGCGAGTTGCCCGCGCAGCGGCGCCCACGCGGCGGCGTCGCCCGCGACATCGTCGTAGATGTCGCGCGGCACTTGCAGGCTGGCCAGGGTCGCCTCGGTGGCGCTGTCCAGCCACGCGAGCTTCAGGGCGCCGTCGTCCGCGCCGATCAGCCGCAACTCGGTGCTGTCGGCGAAGGGCGGCTTCTGCACGTTGCGCATGACCGCGGCCTTGAGCAGTTCCAGGGTCACGTCGTCGAGGCCGAGGTCCGGGCAGATCAGCTTTTCGCGGATGGCAGGCCAGCCGAAGGTGATGCGCGTTGTGAGCGCGGCGCCGATTTCGCGTGCCGCGCGGGGCGCGTCGGGGCCGTAGGCGAGGGTGAACACGGTGGCCGCCTGAGCCTCCAGCGCCGGCCAGTTCACCACCTCGTCGGACGGGTAGGCGAGGATCCACTGCCCCCGCGCCAAATCGGCATAGGTGAAACTGGGCGGCAGCCGGAACCGCGCCGCGCAGGCGGGACAGGTCTCGGCCTGAAACGTGGCGTCGATGATCTGCTGGCGCAGGTCCGGCCGGCGGTCGGCGTTGATGCTGGCCACCGCCTCGGCGCGGATCGCCGCACCGCATTTTGGGCAGTTCGTGGTGACGTGATTGAACAGCGACATGGCGTGTTCCCTCAGCCCTTGATGTAGGCATCGACGCAGGCCGGCACGGCTTTCTTGGTCATGTGGTAGTAGGCGTACAGCTCGGCGAACCACTCCGCGGGCGCGCGCCATTGGTAGTTGCTGATGCCCTTGGCGCGCTCGGCGAAGACATAGCTGAACCAGCTTCCGTCATAGGCCTCGTGGTAGGCCCGCGTGCCGGCGGGGACCGGCTTGTCCCACGGACTGACGCCGGGGTTGCGGATCGCCTGGCAGTTCTTGAAGCCCTGGCTGGACGTGATTTCCAGCCACTTCGCAAACAGCGACCCGAGCTTCGCGCTCGCCGAGGCGGGCTTCTGGCAGTCGCCGGTTTGCAGCACGGTTTTCACCAGTTCCCGCAAATCCGCTTCCTTTGGCCCGGTGGCGGCGACCAACGAGGCGAAGGACTGCGCGTAGTGCGCCTGCGCCACGCTGTCGATCGTCTCCTTTTGCCAACCTCCGAACTCCGCGCCAGCCATGCGGCTGTCGGACATGATGCCCTGCTTGGCGTCGACGCCGTGGCCGATTTCGTGCAGAGCGGTCGCGCTGAAATAGTTCAGGTTTTCGACCGCGTTGCCGGTCTGCGCCGTATACGGGATGCTGCCATCGCTCTCGCCCATTACCAGCACGATCTTCTTGTCACCCGGCGCATAGTAGCTGGCGTCCGATGCAGGATCGGTATTGTATCCGAGCTTTAGCAGCTTGTCGTGTCCGACATGCGCGGCCGGCACCTGCGCGAACAGGTTGTAGAGCCGCGGCAGACGGTCGACCGACAATCCCTCCAGCACCTCCACTTCGAGATTGAAGCGCGCGGCCAGGGCGGCGCGACACGTCGCCTCCGCCTGCGGGTCAGCCGCCTTGTCGCCGAGCGTCTTGATGAGGCCGTCGATCTTCTGCTTACCGTCGGGCGCCGCAAGCTGAGCGGTGAACAACGCCTTCTGTGCCCGCTCCAGCAGCGGCAAGGCTTCCTTGTCGATCGCGAACAGCGCCTTGCCGGCAGCGGGATTGACCATCGTGCCGGCTGCCGTCTGACGCAGCACCAGGGCTTTCAACGCCGCGTCCAGTTCGGTTTTCGGGTCGCCCGCCACGAGCTTGTCCACCGCGATGCGAGCGTCCGCCAGCGACTTCGCCACGCTCGCCTTCTGCGCGTCGAGGTCGAGCTGGCCCGCGCGCCAGTCCTCGGCCTTCGGCTTGATCGCCAGCATGTCGGTCTTGAGCGCCTCGAGGCGGACCACCACGGCCGCGGCCGTCCCCAGGGCGAAGGCCGCGGGAATGGCGGCGAGCGTGGTCAGCCGCTCCTGCGCCAGCGCGGTCGGCGGCGTGGTCGGCGGCGGCTTGATCGACAGCAGCGCCGTGATCGTCATGCCGACCTTCTCGACCTCCTTCTTGGCGTTCTGCATGTCCGTCACTTTGGTCTGCAGGGCGGCGGCTTTGGTCATGAACGCACTCAGGGCGCTGTACCGCGCCGGCGCGTCCGCCAGCAGTTCCGCCGCCTTCTGTTCCAGGCGCAGCGCCGCGGTCTCGGCCGGGACGGGATTGGTCGCCGAGATGGCGCCGATCGACTTCTCCCATCCGACGAAGGCGGCGGACCACTTGTCGGCGGTGGCCTTGCTCTGGTCGGCGCCGATGGCAATGGCATCGTTGTACAGCGCCACCATTTCGGCCTCGATCGGGACCAGCGCGGCGGCGATCGCCGTGGGCGCGGTGGTGTCCAAGGCTGTCCGCTTGGTCTTCAATTGGTTGAGCCGCAGCGTGAACGGCGGCTGCGTCGCGGTGCTCAGGGCGTTGATCCAGTTGGCATCGATCGAAATCCAGCCGTCGATGCCGCCCTTGCGCGTCGTGAACTGGTTCGCCGCAACCTGGGCCGCCTTCGCCTGCGTCTCCGCCGTGCGGATGTCGATCACCAGCGTCGGCGCGAGCGCCACCTGCGCCTCGGCGGCGCCAACGTCCGCGGCGGCGGCGAGCGCATCGCGCCGCAGCGCGACCGGCGGCGTGAGCAGCTCGATCGGGGCTTTGTAGTTCGCCTCGCCGATCGCCGCCGTCTCGCGGGTCAGATCCGTCATCGCGGCATCGACCAGCCCGAGCTGCGTCGCCCGATCGGCTTCGGCCTTGGCTGCCCTGGTGGCCGCCGCGGCGGCGGTGCCGATCTCGCCGATCAGCGCGGCCGCGTTGCCGATCTCGGTGGCCACCGTGCCGACGTCCGGGGCGTTGGCCAGCAGGTCGCGCCGCCCGGTCAGGCCGGCGACCGGCGCCGTGGCCGGATCCTTGAAACCCGCGCCGGTGATGCCTGCGAGTGCTGTCGTCAGCAGGCCCAGGGCGGTGTCGACCTCGCTCAGCTTGTTGGCCTTGTCGGCCTCTGCCTGCACCGCCTGCATGGCCGTCACGGTCGCGGCGGCGATCTCGTTCGCCAGCGCCGGGGCCTTCGCGGTCTCGGCCGCCGCTGTCGTCACATCGGCGGCGTTGGCCAGGGTATTGCGCCGGCGGGCAAAGCCCTGGATCGATGCCGTGGTCGGCCCCTTGAACCCGGCTCCGCCGATGGCCGCCTCGGCATTCGTCAAAAGCTGCAATGCGGTATCGACTTCGCCCAGCCGCGCCGCCCTGGCGCGGGCAATCGCATCCACCTTGCCGGCATCGGCCGTCAGCTTGACGATGTCCAGCAGCAGCGCCGGCGCTTTCGCGAGCGCCGCGGCGGCCGCCTCCGGTTCGGTGGCATCGGCGAGTTCGTCGCGACGCCCCTTGAGCGAGCCTGCACGTAGCCCGAGCGGCGCCCGCAGGGCGGCATCGGGAATGCCGCCCACCGTGTTTTGCGCGCCTAGCAGCGCCGCGTCGACCTCGATCAGCTTCGCGGCCTTGCCGCCGGCGGTCACCAGCGCCGTATCGACCTTCGGCCTGGCGTCGGTCACGGCATCGCGGGCGTCAAACTTCACCGCCTCCAGCGCGGCGCACTTGTCCACGTTGCCGTTCTGGGTCAGCGCGTCGGCGCGAGCCGTGGACAGGTCGCGATGTTCGTCCTCCAGGGCGGGAATGCGCAGGCCGGCGGCGGTCAGCCGATCGATCTGCGCCTGCAACTCGTCCAGCGCGGCGCCTGCCTTGGCGTCGCGGACGCCGACCAGTTCGTCGGTCACGATCCTGCCGCCGCTCATCACGCGTACGAAGCGCGACAGTTTTACGGGCATGGCTGGTCTCTCCCGAAGATCGGCGTCATTCGCTCAATTGTGCCTGCAAACTCGCCTGCATCCGCGCCAGCGCGGCGCCCAGCGTGGCGCGGATGGCGACCGGGACGCCGAACGGGTTGTCGTCGCAGACCTCGATCCGCTCGTCGCCCTCGATATGCGACCGGAACGCCTGGATGATGCCGAGCGCCTTTGGGCCCGCCTTGGCGACGGCCGCAGCGTCTCCCGCTCCGATTTCGGTCATGGCTGCCATCAGCGGTACCTTGTGGTTGCCGGTGACGCCGTTCAGGCCGTATTCGGCGATCTCCCTCAGCGTCTCGTCGTCGCTGGCGCGCAGGGCAGCCTGCAAGGCGCCGATCTGCCCATCCACGGTGTCGCTGGCAGCCTGCCAGGCGTCTCGCGCCGCCCGCCAATCGCCCGGCGCCGGCGCGGCGGCGTTTGCGGGAGCCGACGCGGTGGTGGGCATGGCGAAGCCAAGAACGCGAAGCAGCCAATCGCCTCTGGCGTCGACATTGCCGCTCATGCCCACGTTCCCCCTGTTTCCGACCAGCATCGCGCGAAGCCGTTGCTGTGGCAACCATTCAGTTGTGTCATGTCATCAGTCGAAGGCGTAGCTGAACGCCCCGGCATCGGCGCCGACATGCACGCGGGCGACGCGCTCGCCGGCCAGCAGCCGCTCCAGGAACGCGGCACTGATCGACGGCAGCATGGTGTTGGTCAGGATGGAATCGATCATCCGCCCGCCGCTCTCCGGCTCGTTGCAGCGCGCGGCGATCAGCGACACCACGCTGTCGTCGTAGGTGAACGCCACGCGATGCTGCTCGCCGACGCGCGCGGCGATGCGGCCGAGTTGCAGGCGGATGATGCTCTGCATCACCGCGTCGCTCAGCGGGTAGTAAGGTATCACGATCAGCCGCCCCAGCAGCGCCGGCGGAAACACCTTTAGCAACGGCTCGCGCAGCGCCTTGGCGATCTCCTCCGGCTCGGGGATCAGCTCCGGGTCGCGGCACAGGCCCATGATGAGATCGGTGCCGACATTGGATGTCAGCAGGATCAGCGTGTTCTTGAAGTCGATGAAGCGGCCCTCGCCGTCCTCCATGAACCCCTTGTCGAACACCTGGAAGAAGATTTCGTGCACATCGGGGTGCGCCTTTTCCACCTCGTCCAGCAGCACCACGGAATACGGCTTGCGCCGCACCGCCTCGGTCAGCACGCCGCCCTCGCCGTAGCCGACATAGCCGGGCGGCGCGCCTTTCAGGGTCGAGACGGTGTGCGCCTCCTGGAACTCGCTCATATTGATCGTAATCAGGTTTTGCTCGCCGCCGTACAGCGCCTCGGCCAAGGTCAGCGCCGTCTCGGTCTTGCCGACTCCGGACGGGCCGCACAGCATGAACACGCCGATCGGCTTGCTGGGATTGTCCAGCCCCGCGCGTGAGGTCTGTACGCGCCGCGCGATCATCTCCAGCGCGTGCTGCTGGCCGACCACCCGCTGCCCCAGGGTCGAGGCCAGGTTCAGCACCGCCTGCACTTCGTTCTTGACCATGCGGCCGACCGGGATGCCGGTCCAGTCGCCGACCACGGCGGCCACGGCCTGCTCGTCGACGCTGGGCAGGATCAGCGGCGCCTCGCCCTGATGCGCCGTCAGCTCCGCCTGCAAGGCGCGCAACTCGGTCAGCAGCGCGGCGCGGTCCGGGGGTGCGGCGTCCGGTACGGCATCCGATGCGGAATCCACTGGCGCGGCGCCGTCGCGCAAGGTGGCGCGCAGTGTCAGCAGCCGGTCCACCAGCCCCCGCTCGGCCTCCCAGCGCGTCTCCAGGCCGGCGAGCATTTCCCGCTCGCGCGCGACCGTCGCCGACGCGCTCGCCTCGCGTTCGGTGGTCTCGATCCCGACCGCCGCCTCGCGCGCGATGATGCTCAGTTCGGTTTCCAGCGCCTGAATGCGGCGGCGGCAATCGTCCACCGCCGGGGGCACCGCATGCTGGCTGACGGCGACGCGGGCTGAGGCGGTGTCGAGCAGGCTCACCGACTTGTCGGGCAACTGGCGCGCCGGGATGTAGCGGTGCGAAAGCCGCACCGCCGCCTCGATCGCCTCGTCGAGGATCTGCACGCGATGATGCGCCTCCAGGGCGGAGGCGATGCCGCGCATCATCAGGATGGCCTTTTCCTCCGACGGCTCGTCGACCTGCACGACCTGGAAGCGGCGCGTCAGCGCCGGGTCTTTCTCGAAATACTTCTTGTATTCGGCCCAGGTGGTCGCGGCCACGGTGCGCAGCGTGCCGCGCGCCAAGGCGGGCTTCAGCAGGTTCGCGGCGTCCCCGGTTCCGGCGGCGCCGCCGGCGCCGATCAGCGTGTGCGCCTCGTCGATGAACAGGATGATGGGCTTCGGCGAGGACTGCACTTCCTCGATCACCTGGCGCAGCCGGTTCTCGAACTCGCCCTTCATGCTGGCGCCGGCTTGCAGCAGGCCCACGTCGAGCACCCGCAGGCTGACCTCGCGCAGCGCCGGCGGCACGTCGCCGGCCACGATGCGCAGGGCGAACCCCTCCACCACGGCGGTCTTGCCGACGCCTGCCTCGCCGGTCAGGATCGGGTTGTTCTGCCGCCTGCGCATCAGCACATCGACCACCTGGCGTATTTCCGCGTCGCGGCCGACGATCGGGTCGATTTCGCCTTTTCGTGCCCGCTCCGTGAGGTCGATGGAGAACTTTGCGAGCGCCTCCTGCTTGCCCATCGCCGCCGGCGCCATCGCCCCGCTGGCCTCGCCGGGCACGCCCGAACCATCCGTCGCGGCGAGGGCCGCTTCCGGGGAGCCGGCCAGCAGCTTCGCGAACTCGTCGCCCAGCACTTCCGCCTTGACCCGCTCGAACTGCCGGCTGATGGCGTACAGCGCGTTGCGCAAGGTCGGCGTCTTCAGCGCACCGAGGATGAGGTGGCCGGTGCGGACCTGCGTCTCGCCCAGCATCAATGTCGCGAACACCCAACCCCGCTCGACGGCTTCCTCGATGTTCGGCGAAAAATCCGAAATGGACGTGGCGCCGCGCGGCAGCTTGTCGAGCGCCGCGGTGATGTCAGCGGCGAACTTCGATGCGTCGAGCTCGAAATGGCGCGCGATGCGGTGCAGGTCGGAATCCTGCGCCTGGAGAATCTGGTGCAGCCAATGCACCAGCTCGACATAGGGGTTGCCGCGCAGCTTGCAGAATACCGTCGCACCCTCAATGGCGCGGTAGGCGACGGGGTTCAGCTTGCCGAACAGCGCGGTGCGGCTGATCTCGGTCATGGGACGGTCTCCGCTTCTTATGTCGGGGTGTGCGCGTCGATGGTGCGCGCCATGCTGTCGGCACTCGCATCGAGAAACAAGTCCGCCGCGTCGGTCGCTTTGCGGCGAGGCGTCAGCCAGGTGGTCCAGCCCAGGCGCCCCTGCCGGCCCAGGCGCAGCGGCGGCACTTCGGCGGCGCGCAGCACCAGGTTCACGTCCCACACCAGCACGTCGCCGGCGTAGTTGCGCACGATCGGGATCAGCCTGTGAAAGCTCGTCCCGCCCGGCAGCAGGCGCAGATAGTCGGCCAGCGACAGCGGCCCGAACACCACGCGGAACTTGTGCTGGCGGCTCCACACGCGCCCGCCCAGCAGCGCCGTGCGGCCGAGCGTGCCAGTTTCCGGCGTGCTCGCCAGACAGGTGCGGTCGCTATCCTGCAGGATCAGCCACGCGCCGACGAAGCACTCGATGCGCACCGGCATGGCGAAAAACGCCGACAGGATGGCGCCAAGTCCCTCGGCGTGACGGGTCTGGTTGGCCAGATGGCCGGCGAAATGCAGCTTCGTCAGATCCGGCATGGCGTCGCGGTCGCGCAGGCTGTCCATGCCCAGGCCCGCGAGCGCCCCGACATAGGTGGCATAGCGGTCCTGCTCCGGGCGGTCGAAGCTGACCGTGGGGCGAGAGTCCGCCCAGGCGCGCCAGAGCAGCGACAGCGCGCGGTGGTGGAAAATGTCGGCGAACCGCTGAAAGCTGGCGTCGCGATGGTTGCGCCGGCGGTCGCGCGCGTATTCCGTCAGGTGCAGCGGCAGTGGGCCATCGGGGCCGAACAGCCCGAAGAAATGCACCAGCAGGCGCGCCGGCCTCCCTTCGGCGCTTGCCTCCCACCCGGCCAGCGTCGAGGGCGCGAACTCCACCGACGGTTCCTGCGCCAGCCGCACCGCGTCCTGGCCTGGACGCGCGCTGCGACCGAAGCGGGGGCGGTTGCGGTGGCGCGCCTCCAGCAGCCGCATCGCCTGATAGAAGCCGAACGCCCACGGACGCGCGGCGACCGCCGGCTCCGGCTTCTGGTCTACAGGGTCGGGCGTTGTCCGAGCCGCATCGGCCATCGCATCACCTCCCCGCGTTCGGGGCTGCGCAGCACCGTCTCCGTAAAGGCGTTGATCGAGACATACTTGGCAAAGAAGCGGTCGAGCACGGCGGCGAGCAGGATGCCGCCGGCGCCGCCGAACGGCGCCTCGTCGATGGTCAGCCGGATTTGCAGACCGCGGCCGGCGGCCACCGGGCCGGCGCCGGGAATGCGGCGGACCACCGGATGCGCCTCGACCGACAGCAGGCCCTCCAGTTGCCGCGCCGCGATCGAGCCGGCGGCGGGCACGTACAGCCGCAGCAACTCGCGCAGCGCGGCCGCCCCGTGCAGCGCGTCGGTGTCGACGAGGGAAAGGTAGTTCAAACCCAGATGCGACAGGAACCGCCACGCATAGTCGCCGTCGCCCCGGCATGGGCGCGGCGCGACCGGCCCCGCGACGCAGCGCACCGAGGCCACGGGCGCGCTGACCGCCAGGGTGAAGTCGGTGTGCTGCTTGCCCACCGGCATGGACAGCGGCAGGTCGCGGTTGGTGCAGAGCAGGTCCAGGCCAAGCTGGCGCAATTCGTGGCGGAACGGTGCGGCTTGCGGATCGACCAAAGAGATGTACAGCTCGTGCCCCAGATAGCTCGATCGCGGCCCGCGCTGCCGGCTGCGCTGCGACAGCACGCGCGGCTCGCGCTTCAGCATATAGTAGCTGCGATGGTCCGGATTGCGGCTGAGATCGTTGGCCGCGTAGAACGGCAGGAATTGCTGCGGCGCGCTGCCGTCGGCGGCGTATCCCTCGACGCCGGTGACGGAGAACACCTCGAAATCCAGCGGCCGCATCCGGTCCGGCACGACCAGATGCTCGACCTCGCGCTCGGACAGATTGATGCGATCGCCGCGGCGGGCGAACAGGTTGATCGCCGGCGCGCAGAACAGCGCCATGTGGTCAGGCCCGAAGCCGGTGGCCAGCGTCGGCTCGCTGCGGTTCAACAGCAGCAGGACGTCGAGCTCGTGCCCCGCCGTGCGGATCGCCGCGCGGTCCAGGCCGCCGAGTTCGACGAACAGGAACCGCTCCGGCATGGCGTAGTATTCCTGCAGCAGCCGATAGCCCTCGAACGACTGCGGCGCGTTCGGCAGCAGCGCCTCGTCTGACTCGAAGCCGAGTGCCCGGATCGAGGATGGCGGCAGGCGCTCCTGCCAGGGCAGCGGGCGGGTGGTCGGGCGGACATAGATCGCGACCACATTGGCCAGAAGCTGCTCGTAGAGCCGCACCCGCGCGCCTTCCGGGCCGCCCAGGAAAAAGGCCAGTCTGTCCAGCGCCAGCTTGCTGAACGGTGCCTCGCCGGTGGCGCGCAGGCGCAGACGGATCGCCGCCTTGACGTTTCGCTGCTCCGTCAGGCTGAACGCCGCGAGTGCCGCGGAGGAGCCGATGTATTCCGCGTCGGCCAGTTCGACCGGCAGCAGATGCACCGCATGGCCGGTGCGGAACTCGCAGTTGGTCTGATCCTCGGTGCCGAGCAGGCTGCGCAGTTCCGTGCCGCGCGGCAGCGTCACGCCTTGCGGCATGGCGCGCAGCGCGGCATCCGGCTGGAACCGCACCACCGCCATCGACGGCGTCGGCGCGAGATAGTGCGGATAGACCATTTGCAACAGCGATTGCGTGAAGGTCGGGAACTCGGCCTCAAGCTTGAGCTGGATGCGCGCGGTGAGGAACGCGAAGCCTTCCAGCAGGCGCTCCACATAGGGGTCGGCCACTTCGACGCTGCCGAGATTGAGCCGGCCGGCAACCTTCGGGAACTCGGCCGCGAACTCGCCGCCCATGTCGCGCAGATAGGCGAGCTCGGTTTCGTACAGCCGCAGCAGGCGCGGGTCCATCAGCCGCGCTTTCGCGTCTCGGTGACGACAGCGAGCCGCGTCTCCAGTTCGATGGAGGTTTCCAGGAACAGTTGCTGCGGCACCGGCTGCGCCCACAACTCGCCCTCGATCTCGAACACCAGTGCCGGCACCGCCGCGTCCTCGCGCGGGCGGCGGGCGCGCACGCGCAGGGTGTCGGGCTTGATGCGCGGCTCGAAGGCGCGGATGGCGGCGGCGATGGTCGCCTCCAGGCTGGTGACTTTTCCGGAGGAGCGCACCAGGCCGGTGAAGCCCGGAATGCCGAAATTGACGGTCGAGCGCGCCGCCATTGGCGTCGCGTCGAGATCGTCCGAGGTCGCGAGATTGGTGGTGTTCAGCAGCCATGCGAGATCGCGCAGCACGGCTTGGCGCAATTGCAGCATGGTCAAGCTTTGCTGGTCAAACGATTCGCGCCGCTGCTCCGGCGCGTGGTCGGTCAGGCGGTCGAGCAGCGACGGTTGCAGACGCTCGCGGCTGGTGGCCTCCGGCATGATGCGTCAGGCGCGCGCCGGCGCGGCGGCGACGTCCAGCCGGCGCAAGTCCATCAGCGGCGTCTCATCGGCATCGGTCGCCAGCATCCGCTGCCCGCAGCCGAGGAACCAATCGCCCTGCTCCCGCCACTCGGTCCGCCGCGCCAGCGCGAGTTGCGCGTCATCGGCCGTGGCGGACCCGGGATAGCGCGTCGGCACGAAACCCACGGACTCGCCGCCGTTCGCCCAGGTGAACCGCGCCGGCATCCAAACCTGGTCGCGCAGATCCGCCGCCGTCTCGATGGTGAGCGTGCGCAGGCGTTGGAACGGCACCCAATAGTATTTGCCGTCGACGATCGCCTCCAGCATAGGCCCGAGGCGCTGGTCGGCATCGGCGATCCACGCGAAATCGCGGCCGTCGATGCTGCCGGACGCGGCGGGCGCCTGCTCGAATGCGTCGTCGCGCAAGGCTGCCGCTTGCTCCGGGATTCCGGCGGCGAGCAGCCGGTTCGCCTCGATCAGCAGCGACATCCAGGATTCCGGGTCGCCGAACACCGTCGGCGTGCGGCTGCCCGCGAACACCCGCTCGCGCAGCATCTCGCAGCGGATGGTGGCGCGGTAGGCCTGCGCCATCGGCAGCGCCGCCGCATCGAGTTCGGCGCACACGGTCAACTGGTTCAGCGCGCGGTCCCACTCGCCGAACACGCAGAACAACTGGAACAGGAAGGTGCGCAGGCGCGCATCGCGCGGCGCCTGGCGCACCTCCTGCTTCAGCGCGTCCAGGGCCGCGCGCGGATCGCCCGAGCGCAGGATCTCCCTTGCGTCCATCCCCTCGGATCGGCCCCCTCAGACCGGCCCGCTCAGATCGGCGCGGCGCCGGTATCGGAAACGTTCTTCACCCGGTTCCAGCCCTTCGCGATGACCTTCGGCACGCTGCCATCGGCCTTCTGCTGGCCGTAGCGCACCTGCAAGCCACCATATTCAAACGTGACCTCTTCCTTCGGCGACTCGTCGTCGTGGCTGTACGAGATGGTCTTCACCGCGACCAGCTTGAAATCGAATCGCAGGAAGAACTTGCCGCTGGTCTCGCCGCCGCCGCCCTTGCGCATCGCCAGCACGACCTGCTCGAACGCCGTGCCCGAGCACGCCATCTGGAAAAAGGTCGGCGATGCCAGGTCGATCTTGCGCGTGATCGAGAACGGATTGAAGGTGATCTTGCCCGCTCCCGCGCCGGTCGACTGGCTGCCGATGTTCAGGGCCTGCTCGATGTCGAAGCTGTAGTCATCGACCTCGAACACCTTTCCCGCGACCAGATCCTTGGCCAGCTCCTCGGAGCTGTTGTGCGAGAAATCGACCTGCGACTCGGCGTCGAGCGCCGCGCCGTTGTATGGTTTGAACAGCATGAAAGAGTCGATAGCCATGACGTGCTCCTGTTGTCAGTCCGAGGTTTCAGTCGGCCGAGGTTTCTGTAGGCGCGGATAGTGCGGCCAGGCGGCCGCGGTCATCTCATTTCGGCATACGCGAGACAAGCCGCAGCGATACGGTCATGCCTTCGAGCTGATAGTGCGGCTTGAGAAAGAACTTGGCGCTGTAGTAACCCGGATTCTCCTCGTTCTCCTCCACCTCCACGGCGCCGTCCGCCAGCGGATGCGTCGCCTTGTACTCCTCCGAGGAACTGTCCGGGGTGCCGTCCACGTAGCGGCTCAGCCACGTCTCCAGCCATTCCTTGAGCTGCTTCTTGGTCTTGGTGGCGCCAACCTTGTCGCGCACCATGCATTTCAGGTAGTGCGCGAAGCGGCATGAGGCGAACAGGTACGGCAGCCGCGCCGAGAGATTGGCGTTCGAGGTGGCCGCCGGGTCGTCGTACTCTTGCGGCTTCTGCAATGACTGCGCGCCGATGAACGCCGCGAAATCCGAGTTTTTCTTGTGGATCAGCGGCATGAAGCCGTTCTTTGCCAGTTCCGCCTCGCGCCGGTCGGAAATCGCGATCTCGGTCGGGCACTTCATCGCCACGCCGCCGTCGTCGGTGGGGAAGGTATGCGCCGGCAGGCCCTCGACCGCGCCGCCGCTCTCGATGCCGCGGATGCGCGTGGTCCAGCCGTACAGCTTGAAGGCGCGGGTGATGTTGGTCGCCATCGCATAGGCCGAGTTGGACCAGGTGTATTTGCTGCTGTCCGCGCCCTCCGTGTCCTCCTCGAAGGCGAACTCGTCCACCGGCTCGGTCTTGGCGCCGTACGGCAGGCGCGACAGGAAGCGCGGCATCGCCAGGCCGATGTAGCGGGAGTCCTCGCTCTCGCGCAGCGACTTCCAGGCGGCGTATTCCGGCGTCTGGAAAATCTTGGTGAGGTCGCGCGGGTTGGACAGCTCGCCCCAGCTATCCATCTGCATCACCGTGGGCGCGGCGGCGGCGAGGAACGGCGCGTGCGCGCCGGCCGCGACGGCGGCGAGGTCGCCCAAGAGCTGCACGTCCATCGGGCTGTGGTCGAAATAATAGTCGCCGACCAGCAGGCCGAACGGCTCGCCGCCGAACTGCCCGTATTCCTCCTCATAGATTTTCTTGAAGATCGGGCTCTGGTCCCAGGCCGTGCCGCGGAACTTTTTCAGCGTCTTGCCGATTTCCTTTTTGGAGATATTCAAGACCTTGATCTTGAGCATCTCGTCGGTCTCGGTGTTGTTCACCAGGTAGTGCAGCCCGCGCCAGGCGGACTCGACCTGCTGGAAGTCCTCGCTGTGCATGACCAGGTTGATCTGCTCGGTCAGCTTGCGGTCGATCGCCGCGATCATCGCTTCGATCGACACCAGGGCGTCGTTGCTGATGAGCGTGGTGTTGACCAGCGCCTGCTGCGCCAGCGTCTGCACCGCGGCTTCCACCGCCTCGCGGGCGCGGTCGCTTTTCGGCTTGAACTCGCGGTTCAGCAGCGCGGCGAAATCGCCGCTCTCCTGCGTCAGCGTCCCGGCCTGCGGCTCGGTTCCGAGTTGCGCGCCTGACATCGTCTCAGCCCTCCCCGCCGGTGGCCGCTTCGTCCTTGGGCTTGGGTGCCGCGGCCAGAGATTGCAGCAGCGCCGGATCGGCCAGCACCTTGCCGATCAGCTCCTCGGCGCCGGTCTTGCCGTCCATGTAGGTCATCAGGTTCGACAACTGCGTGCGCGCTTCGAGCAGCTTGTTCAGGGCGTCGACCTTGCGCGCCACCGCCGCCGGCGAGAAGTCGTCCATGCTCTCGAAGGTGATGTCGACCGCGAGGTTGCCCTGGCCGGTCAGCGTGTTTGGCACGGTGAAGGCGACGCGCGGCTTCATCGACTTCAGCCGGTCGTCAAAATTGTCGACGTCGATTTCCAGCATCTTGCGGTCGGCGACCGCCGGCAGCGGCTCGGTCGGCTTGCCCGACAGGTCGGCCATCACGCCGACCACGAACGGGAGCTGCACCTTCTTCTCGGAGCCGTAGGTCTCGACGTCGTATTCGATCTGCACGCGCGGCGCGCGATTGCGCGCGATGAACTTCTGACTGCTTGCCTTGGCCACGACCTGCCTCGTTTTCAGCTCGGTGTTGAAAGGACGTATCGCATGGCACGGGTGCGCGCGTTGTGACGGTGGTCACTCATCACGCGCGCCCGCGATGGTCTGCGCCTGGCTCAGTCCGTCCGGAGCGAGGTCGCGCAGGATGTCGAGGAAGTTCTTGTCGGCGAGCCGCCGCGCGCGCTCGATCAGCAGCGGCAGCGGGCTGGAGGGTTCATGCCGCTCGTAATACTGGCAGACCAGATCAAGCAGCCGCAGCGCGTCAGCACGCGTGGCAACACTGGTCAGCGCGGCCACGCTGACGCCGGCTGCGGGTCGCGACGTGGCCGGCGCCTCCGCGTCGGCCAGCGGTGCCGCGTCCAGCGGACCGTCGGCAGGTTCGCCTTGGGCCGGCGCAAAGCGTTCGATGCCCCGCTGGATTTCACGCAGCAGCTTTTGCAGCCCCGTGAAATCCGGGCCGCTGCCCGGCCCGGCGTGCGCGTCAAAGGCGGCGGGGATTGCCGCCGCATCCTGCACGGCGGTTGCCACGGCGGCGCGAACCGTCTCCAGCCGCGTCGGATCGGTCTCCTGGAAGGCGCCACGGATAGACGCCTCGGACGGCTTCTCGCGCCCCTCCTCCGGCTCCAGCAGGCCGGTGGCCAGCGCGATCTCGCGCCACGCCACCTTTCCCGCACGTGGCGAGGCGGCCAGCGGCAGGTCGCGCAGGGTGCGCATCACCCAGGCCGGGTCGGCCAGCCGCAGCAGCGCGTTGGCGCGCAGCGTAGGGTCGTGGTCATCCTCGGGGTCGAGCTGCGGATGCACCTCCGCCC
Source organism: uncultured Pseudomonadota bacterium (assembly GCA_963758455.1). Taxonomy (GTDB): domain Bacteria; phylum Pseudomonadota; class Alphaproteobacteria; order Acetobacterales; family Acetobacteraceae; genus CAVRQM01. Next base: position 1,554,054 of record CAVWVK010000002.1, read on the forward strand.
ACCGGGTCTGCAACAACTGGCGGACCAGCGCCAGACCCTCGGCGTAGCCGGGCAGTCCGCGCAGATGCAGTTGCGCCACCGCGAGATGCCCGGCGATGCGCAGGTCGCGCGTGCGTTCCAGCAACGCCAGAGCTTGTGCCGCGACGTCCTTCCACTCCGGCTCCTCGGCGGGAATGACGGTGTCGCCGACCTGCTGTTCGGGCTTGCCCTGCGCCGCGCGCTCCAGCGCGCCGAACTCCGCGTCGAACTCCAGATTCGGTCCGGCGGGCGTGTCCGCCGAAACCTCCTCCAGCCAGTGCCCCATGTCCAGCGGCGCCATGTCAGAAGCAGCCGTCCGAGCGCATTGTCCTGGTCCTAGCGCGGGACTGGATCACCGCCGCGTGTGCGAACCTTCGCGCACCGCAAGGGTCTTGTCCAGCAGCAACCCGAAATGTCGGGCCGCGCAGCCCGTTCAGCCGGCCAGCGCCATGTCCCTGACGTGCTCGGCCAGCGCGATGGCCGCGGTCAGGCCTGGTGATTCGATACCGAACAGATGCAGCAGCCCTGCCACGCCATGCGCTCGCGGGCCGAGCACACTGAAATCCTGCGCGGCCACGCCCGGAGGCACGATCTTCGGCCGGATGCCGGCATAGCCCGGCAGCAACGCGCCATCGCGCAGATCCGGCCAATAGCGGCGCACGGCCGCGTAGAAGCTGTCAGCGCGGCGCGGGTCCACGTCGTAGTCGATCGCTCGATCCACTCCACGTCCGGCCCGAACCGCGCGGCTCCGCCCAGATCGACGGTCAGGTGCACTCCCAGCCCGCCAGGGACCGGCACCGGATAGATCAGGCGCGAGAACGGCGACCGTCCCGCGAGCGAAAAGTAGTTGCCCTTGGCATAGTACGCGTGCGGCACGAGCTGGCTCGGCATTCCCCGGATGCGGCGCGCCAGGCCTGGCGCGTGCAGGCCGGCGGAGTTGATCACCAGGCTGGCCGACAGAGTCATCGGGTCGTCGCCGCCTACCGACAGCGCAACCCCGTCCTCGCTCGCCTCACCGCCGATGACCGGGCTGCGGAAGACGAACACGCCGCCGGCCGCTTCGGCCTCGCCTTGCAGCGCCAGCATGTAGGCATGGCTGTCGACGATGCCGGTTTCGGGCGAGAGCAGGGCGGCGACGCAGGCGAGGTTCGGCTCCAGCGCCCGCGCCTCGGCCGCCGTCAGCAGTCGCATCCCCTCGACGCCGTTGGCCTCGGCGCGTGCGCGGATGGCCAGCAGCCGCTCGGCCTCGGCGGCGTCGGTGGCGACGATCAGCTTGCCGCAGCGCCGGTACGGCACGCCGCGCGCGTCGCAGAACGCATACAGCATCCGCCGTCCGGCGACGCAGAACCGCGCCATCAGGCTGTCGCGCGGATAGTAGATGCCGGCGTGGATCACCTCGCTGTTGCGGCTGGAGGTTTCCGTGCCGATGCCGTCGGCGGCATCCAGCACGATCACCTCGCGGCCGGCCCGAGCGAGGGCACGCGCCACCGCGATGCCGACCACGCCGGCGCCGATCACCACGCAGTCGACGCGCTCGGTCATCGAAGGGCGATGCGCCCATCGGTCGCGGGCGCCAACGGCGAGCCCGCGGCGACCGCGCGGGCCACCACCTCGTCGAGTCCCGGCCCGGTGTCGTAGGGGTCGATGGCGCCGGTACGGAAGGTGGCGTAGCCGTCGCCGCCGCCGCGCAGGAAATCGTTGGTCGCGACGACGTAGCGCCGTGCCGGATCGAGCGGGACAAAGCGGCCGCCGGGCTGGCGGATTTCGATGCCCTGGGCCCGCAGCCGCATCCCGGCGATTTGCGGAAATCCGCCTTTCCCCGGCGCGGCCGAATGGCCTTGCAGCAAAGCGGCGCGCAAATCCGTGCCGCTCAGCGTCATGGTGGCCACCGTGTTGCCGAACGGCAGGGCCGTCAGCACGTCGCCCAAGGTGATCGTGCCACCCGGCAGGCCGGTGCGGATGCCGCCGGCGTTCATCACCGCGACCTGCGCCCCATGCGTCGAGCCCAGCATCGCATCGGCCACGAAATCGCCGAGCGCGCACTCGCCCACCCGGCAGCCCTCGACGCCGATCGGGGCGGCGGCGTGGCCCACGACGCGGCGGCGCACGCCGTCCAGTTGCGCCGCATACGACGCGACGATGGCGGCGACGCGCGGCTCCTCGGCCAGATCGATGCCGACATGGGTGCAGTCGCCGCCATAGGCCAGCAACGCGCCGTCCGCCGCCATATCCAGGTCCAGCCGACCGAGGTAGCGGCCGAAACACGCCGCCTGCAGCACCAGCGAGGTGCCCGCCGGCCCGGTGATCGCCTGATGCGCCGGGCCCGCGGCGCCGGCCTCGGTGTCGGACAGCAGGGTGTGCGAATGGCCGCCCAGGATCACGTCGACTCGGCCACCGTGCCGGCCAGCGCGCGGTCCGCGTTCACGCCCAGATGCGAGAGCGCGATGACGAACGCCGCACCCGCCGCGCGAGCCTCGCGGCGGCGCGGGCCAGGGCAGGGGCGGGATCGCCGAAAGTCACGTTGGGTCCGGGCGAGGAGCCGACCGGGGTCTCCTGCGTGGTCAGCCCGACCACGCCGATCGCCAGCCCGTCCTTGCGCAGCATCGTCCAGGGCCGCAGCAGCCCGGCCAGGATCCGGCTCGCGGCTGGCGTCGATATTGGCCGAGAGCACCGGGAAACTTCGCGGCGCGGACAAAGCGGGCCAGATTGGCCGGTCCATTGTCGAACTCGTGGTTGCCGACCGCCATCGCCTCGGTGCCCAGCGCATGCATCACCGCCAGCTCGGCGTCGCCGTGCCAGGCGGTGTAGAACAGGCTGCCCTGGAACTGGTCGCCGGCATCCAGCAGCAGCACCGTCCGCCCCGCCGCCTCGGCCGCCGCGCGGCTGCGGGCGATGGCGGTGGCCAGATGCGCCGCTCCGCCCAGGCAGTCCGGCCACCGGATGCTCGCGGCTTGCAGGTCAGCGCCCGCGCGTCGACCGGCTCGTGGCGGGAGTGGAAATCGTTCATGTGGATCGACGGTGAGCCGGTGCGCCGTCGTGCCCGCCCGCAGGCGGGTCATCGGCAGCAGCACGGCAATGCCGGCCAGCAATCCGCGTCGGGTCAGGGTCATGCGCGGTCCTATACCGCGCGGCGGCGCCCTTGCCATCGGCCCGCGGCGTTGCGATGTCAGGCCAACAACGAGGTCATCCCATGTTCATCGAGACCGAGGGCACGCCCAATCCCGCTACCCTGAAATTCCTGCCCGGCCGCGACGTGATGGGCGGCGGCACCGCCGATTTCGCGACCGCGGAAGCCGCCGAGCGCAGCCCGCTGGCCAGCGCCCTGTTCGCGCTGCCCGGCGTCTCGCGCGTGTTCCTGGGCAGCGACTTCGTGACCGTGACGAAATCCGACCTGGCCGCCTGGCAGACGCTGAAGCCGCAGGTGCTGGGCGCGGTGATGGAGCATTTCGTGGCCGGCCGCCCGGCATGCTGCCCGGATGGGGGCGAGGAAGGCGGTGGCGGCCGAGGATGTGTCGCCCGAGGATGCCGAGATCGTGGCGCAGATCAAGGAGCTGCTGGACACCCGCGTGCGCCCGGCAGTGGCCGGCGATGGCGGCGACATCGTGTTCCGCGGCTATCGCGACGGCGTGGTCATGCTGCACATGCAGGGCTCGTGCAGCGGCTGCCCGTCGAGTTCGGCGACCTTGAAGCACGGCATCGAGAACATGCTGCGCCACTACGTGCCCGAGGTGGTTGCCGTGGAGCAGGTCGCCCTGTAAGGCCGCTGCCGGTCACACCGGCAGGGAGGCTTCCAGCATGAGCGAGCAGGCGACGGGCGACAGGCGGCGATCGAACAGACGGCGGGCGATCAGGCGGCGTACGCTGTTGTTCATCGCGCGCGCACCCATAACAAATGGGATGGCGGCCCGGTCAGCGACGACGATCTGCGCGAGATCTACGATCTGGTGAAATGGGGCCCGACCTCGGCCAATTCCTCGCCGGCGCGTTTCGCGTTCCTGCGCACACCGCTGGGGAAGGAGAGGCTGCGCCCCGGCGCTGTCGGCGGGCAACCTGGACAAGACGATGGCGGCGCCGGTGGCAGCCATCGTCGCCTACGATCCGCACTTCTACGATCTGCTGCCGCGGCTGTTCCCGCACGCCGCCGACGCCCGATCGTGGTTTGCCGGCAACGAGGTGCTGGCCGAGGAGACGGCGTTCCGCAACAGCTCGTTGCAGGGCGGCTACTTCATCATCGCGGCGCGCGCGCGCGGGGCTGGATTGCGGCCCGATGTCGGGCTTCGACCGCTCGAAGGTGGATCAGGCGTTCTTCGCGTACAGCGGCTGGAAGTCGAACTTCCTCATCAATCTCGGCCACGGCGATGCGAGCGGCCTGTTCGAGCGCTCGCCGCGCCTGGCCTTCGACGAGGCCTGCGTCCTGGAATAGCTGTTCAGACCACCGTCGGCACGGCCCGCCGTGGCGTGCCGAGGCCGCCGCCGACGATGCTGGCGATGCCGCCGAGCAGCAGGGCGGCGAACGCGAACAGCGCGCCGCGGCCGGCGTCCTTGCGCGCCGCCTCGGCCGTCTGCTTGGCCTGTTGCGCGGTCTGCTGGTATTTCTGCTGCAGCTGGTTCAGCCGGTTCTGCGCCTCGTCCGGGCTGATGTTGGCGACCCGCGCCAGGCTGTCCACGGCCTGCTGGCGGGCCGCATCGGCCGCCGCTTGTCGCCTTCGACGCTCGCACGGACATAGGTGACAATCGCGTTCTGCACGGTCTGCGGGTCGTTCGGGTTGACCAGGCTGCGCACCTGCGCCTGCAACGCGTCCGGGCCCGCGGCCTTCGCCGCGGCGCCGACGCCGGCGAGTCGCGGCCTGGCCCAGCCCGGACAGCGTGCTGCCCGACCGCGCCGAACACTGCCGCCCAGCACGCCGCCAAGCGCGCTGCCGAACAGCCAGGCCAGCGATCAGCGTCGTGGCGCACCAGGCGACGAAGCCGTGCCAGGCGGCGGTGCTGTGGCGCGGCGTGCCCGGACAGCCGGCCGGCGACGATGCCGCCCACGAAGGACGGCGATGATGCCGGAGACGACCCACCAGATCGCGGCGTGCGATCGACAAGCCGGCCACGGTCGGGTTGGCGGCGGTGTTTCCGGTGACATGGAACGACGGTCAGGCCGACGCCCGCGCCCAGCAGGGTCAGCAGCATCTGGATCAGCAGGGCCGCGACGATGCCGGCGATGATGGCGCCCCAGGCGGCATGGTTCATCAGCCAGGTGCGCCGCTCGTCGGCGCCTGCCGCCAGGCGGGGCCGACAGGGGCGCGGTTCGGTGCGGGTCTCGACATAGGCCGGCTGTCCGACGGGCTGGATGGCCAAGGGTCTCTCCTGTTGCTTGCGCGCGCCTCGAGCGGCGCTCGCCGACGTTGCGCTTGCGGTGCATAGCGCGTCGGCGGCGGATTGGTTTGCGCCGCCACCGTCGCTTCGGGTTGCGGCGGCCACGCCATGTGCGGAGTATCCCCGCATGGCCGACCTGGACCGAAATCCCGCATCCTGGCGCTCGACGCGGCACTGGCGCAGTGCTCGGCGGCGGTGTTGTCCGGCGGGCGGGTGCTGGCCGAGATCGTGGAGCGCGGGCGGAGCGGGCCAGGTGCAGCGTCTGGCGCCGATGCTGCGCGCGGTGCTGGATGCGGCGGGGTTGCGGGCCAGCCGCGCTGGAGGCCGTGGCCGTGACGGTGGGGCCGGGCAGTTTCACGGGGATTCGCGCGGCGCTCGCTTTGGCGCACGGCCTGGCGACGGCCGCCGGCGTGAGGCTGATCGGCGTGACGGTGGCCGAGGCGCTCGCGGCCGCACTCCCGGATTTGCAGGGCCGCTCGCTATGGGTGGCGATCGGCAGCCGGCGCGGGCGGGTGTTCCTCGATCGCGGCGACGGCGCGTGCGCGTTCGTCTGGATGCATGCCGCGACCGGATGGCGCGGTGGCGGTGGCCGGCGATGCCGCCGCCGAGGTCGCGGCCCGGCTGGCCGCGGCGGGGGCGGAATCTGAGCTGACCGATGCACGGCAGCCGCTGGCTCGCCACGTGGCGGCCGCGGCCTTGCGCGTTGCCGCCGAACGGGCGGCCCGGGCCGCGTGCTGCCGCTGTACGTCGATCCACCGGAGGCGAGGCTGCCGGCGGGCGGCTTGCGCCCGGCGCCGGCGCGGTGACCCGGCTCATCATGGCGGGGGCCGCCCACGCCGCGGCTATGGCGGTGATCCATGCCGCCTGCTTTCCCGCCGCCGGCGTGGGACGAGCCGGCGCTGGCGGCCGTGCTGCGCCAGCCGGGCGCGTTTGCGCTGATCGACCCGGATGGCGGCTTCGTGCTGGCGCGGGTGGCAGCGGACGAGGCGGAGGTGCTGACCCTCGGCGTGGCGCCAAAGCTGCGTCGGCAGGGCGAGCGCGGGCGCTGCTGCGCGACGCCATGCGCCACGCGGCGGCGGCTCGGGCGCGCCGCGATGTTCCTCGAAGTCGCCGCCGACAACCCGGCCGCGCTGGCGCTGTATGCGGCCGAGGGGTTTCGCGTGGTCGGCCGACGACCCGGCTATTACCCCGATGGCGCCGACGCGCTGGTGCTGCGCGGCGGCCTGGACGCGGCCCGGTGCGCCGGACATGGTGCGCCGCCATGAACGCAGCCCCCGCGCGCCCGACGGCCGAGACGCAACGGCTCCCTGTTCGCGGCGCTTCCGCCGGAGCAGCGGCAGCAGGTGCTGGCGCAGGCGGTGACGCGCGCTTCGCGCGCGGTGAGACGATCTTGCGGCGCGGCGATCCGGGCGGCGCGATGGTGGTCGTGACCAGCGGCCGCGTGCGCGTGGGCGTCACGTCGGAGGATGGGCGCGAGCTGACCTTGGGCATCCTGGGTCCGGGCGACGTGCTGGGCGAGATGGCGCTGCTGGACGGCCAGGCGCGCAGCGCCGACGCGGTGGCGCTGGAGGATTGCACCGTGCATGCTGCTGGAGCGCGGCCGCTTCCTGCGCCTGCTGCGCGAGACGCCGGATCTGGCGCTGCGGCTGCTGGCGGTGCTGACCGAGCGGCTGCGGCGCGCCAATCTGGCGGTGGAGGACATCGCCCTGCTGTCGCTGGAGGGGCGGCTGGCGCGACTGCTGACCCGTCTGGCGCGTGACTATGGCCAGCCGGGAGGGCCGCGCGCGGCGTGCGCATCGAGGTGAAATTGTCGCAGAAGGATCTGTCCGCGCTGGTCGGCGGCTCCCGCGAGAAGGTGAACCGGCAGCTCCGTGCCTGGGAGACCGAGGGCACGATCGGCAAGTCGCAGGGCTATCTGGTGCTGCTGCGGCCGGAGCGGCTGGAGTCGCCGCTCTATTGACGGTGGAAGGTGACGCGCGTGAAGCTCTACTCAGGACCGCTGAGTCTGTTTTCCCGCAAGATCGAGATCGCGCTGCATGAGAAGGCGCTGCGCTTCGAGCGGATCATGGTGCCGTTCAGTCAGGCTGCCGGCTACGCGCCGAAGCACCCGGCGGTCCTCGCCGCCAACCCCAAGGGCCAGGTTCCCGTACTGATCGACGGCGACCTGACGCTATTCGAATTCGACGGTGATTCTGGAATACCTGGACGAAGCGTATCCCGCGCCCGCCCTGTATCCCGCGCCTCCCAAGGAGCGGGCGCGCTGCCGGTTACTCGAACTGTTCGCGGACGAAATCCTGCTGCCGCCCGTGCGGTGCCTGATGTACCGCACGGAGCCGCCGGATGCCGACCACGAGCGACAACTTTCGCGTGAGGCGGAAGCGCAACGCGCCGAGGCCACGCTTCACGCCCAGTACCGCGGAATTGGAGCGGCAGGTTCGTGGCAAGGAGTATTTTTGCGGCGACGTCTCCGTCGCCGACATCGCGATTTTTATGACGTTGCTGTTCGCCATGCGCCTGAAGGGGCCGGGTCTTGCTGGTCATCCGACGCTGGCTGCCTGGTTTGAGCGCGCCGGCGCGCGTCCCGCATTCGCGCGCGCCGCCGGGGAACTCGCCGCCGCGGATCGCGAACTCTCGTCTTTGTAACGGCAGTTGAGCGGGACCGAAGCGTTGAGCAAAGCAGCTACACGGCTTCCGGCCTCGCCGCCTGTAACGCTTTCATGTCATCATTATGTGATCGCAGCAGCCGCACCGGCAGCGGCTCCAAGCGGCCCCGCAACTCCACCAGCCGCGCCGCGCCGACCGCTCTGACGCTCGCCCCCGAAAACACCGCCTCGGACACCACCACCTCGCACTCCAAATCCCGCGTCATCGCCTGCAACCGTGCCGCCGCGTTCACCGTGTCGCCCAGCGCCGTCGTGGTCACGTGGCCGCCAAACCCGATCTCGCCCACTATCGCGTGGCCACAATGCAGCCCGATGCCGGCACGCATTTCCGGCCCCGCGCTGTTCGCGTTCAGGCCGGCCAGCGCCGCCTCGATCCGCGCCAGCGCGTCCAGCGCCGCCCGGCACGCCGAAAGCGGGCCGTCATCCAGTCCGAACAAGGCCAGCACCCCGTCGCCCATGAATTGATTCGGCACCCCGCCCGCCTCGATGACCGCGCGCGCCACCGCCGACACAAACCGGGCGACCAGGAAGACACCGTCATATGGCAGATGCGCCTCGGCCAGACGCGTGCTGTCGCGCATGTCCACGAACATCGCCGCCACGAACCGCTCCTCGCCCGCCAGATGGGGCGCGTGGCCGGCCACATACGCGCCGGCCGCCTCGGGCGGCACCAGCGGGGCCACCGTCACGTCGCCCAGCGGACGCAACTGGCAGGCCAGGCGCACCAGGGCGGCATCCGCGCGGACCCAGTCCAGCACCCGGCGCTCGCCGGCCGAGGGCGGCGGCAGATGCGCGTGCGGCGCCGTCACCCGCACCCGGCAGGTCGAGCAGCGGCCGCGTCCGCCGCACACCGAGGCATGGCGCACGCCGATCATCCGGCTGGCGTCCAGGACCGACAGCCCGGCCGGGATACGCGCCACCTGTCCATCCGGGTAGCGCACCGCCACGCCGCGACGCCCGGTCTCGTGGCGCCGGCGCCAGGCGCGGGCACCCAGAATCGCAAGCAGGGCCGCGCCATAGCCGATCAGGAAGTCGTTGCGGACTTCGCGCAACGCCATCGCCTGCCGCGCGGTTTCCACTCGGCGCGGGTCGGGATGCCAACCCGGCGTCGCTTCGGCCCGTGCCTGTTCGCGCACGCCTTGCGCGAAGCCCAGCATCGCCAGCACCGGCAGCAGCACGGCGCCGGATAGCAGCACCGCGCGCCACCGCGGATACCACGGCGCCAGCAGCGCAGCGCGGCCCAGCCCGATGCAGGCGTGCGTCCAGGCTGTCACCAGCACCGCCAATTGCAGCACGCCCCAGGCGGGGGCGGCGAGCCACAGCGAATGCAGCTCCTGCGCATAGGTCTTGTCGTGGCCGTACAGCACCAGGGTCAGCCGCGTAACCGTCATGTGGTTGGCCAGCATCGGCAGGATCGCCAGGCCCAGCACGAGCTGGACCACCTCCAGCCGGGTCCATCCGACATAGCGGCGGGCATACAGCGACCACAGCCCCAGCCCGGCATGGATGGTCAACGCGCCCCAGAACAGCGTGGTGCCGACCACGCCCTGCCAGACCCATTTCTGCACCAGCAGCATGGCGTTCATGGCCGCCATGCCGGCATTGCCGAGGCTGGCGTCGAGCAGATGCGTGGTCACGTAGGCGAACAGCACCAGGCCGCTGGCCAGCCGCACCCGCCGCGTCGCCGGCCCGATGGCCAGCAGCGAGCGCGGCGCGGCGGGGCGCGCGGCGGCAACTCGGCGAGAGTCTGCGTTCGTGTTATGTTCCCAAGCCATGACCTACGCCGAGCTGCATGTGACCTCCAACTACTCCTTCCTGCGCGGCGCCAGCCATGTCGAGGAGCTGTTCGCGCAGGCGGCCGCGTTCGGGCTGCCGGCGCTGGGCATTGTCGATCGCGCCTCGTTGGCCGGCATCGCGCGCGCGCATCAGCGGGCGACCGAGGCGGGGGTGCGTCTGGTGGTAGGCTGCCGGCTCGCGCTGACTGACGGGACGGCGCTGCTGGCCTACCCCACCGATCGGCCGGCCTATTCGCGGCTGTGCCGATTGCTGACGCTCGGCAAGGCGCGCACCGGCAAAGGCGGCTGCCGGCTCGACTGGTCCGATTTTGCCGCAGCATCCGAGGGGATGCTGGCGGTGCTGCTGCCGGACGAGGCGATGGCGGCGCGGCTCGACCGGCTGCGCGAGACGCTGGGCGACCGCGCCTATGTCGCCCTGACCCGCCGCCGCGTCCCGGGGGACGCTGTGCGTCTGGCCCGAATCGCCGAGGCCGCCGCCGCCGCGCGCGTGGCGACCGTCGCCACCGGCGACGTGCTGTATCACGCCCCGCCGCGGCGGGTGCTGCAGGACGTGCTGACCTGCATTCGCGAGGGCTGCACCATCGACGATGCGGGCGCGCGCCTGGAGCACCACGCCGACCGCCACCTGCGTCCGCCGGCCGAGATGGCAAGGCTGTTCGCCCGCTATCCGGACGCAGTGGCGCGCACGCTTGAGATCGTCGCGCGCTGCCCGTTCAGCCTGTCCGAACTGCGCTACCAGTACCCGGATGAGGTGCGTGTCCCCGGCCAGACGCCGCAACAGGCGCTGGAGGCGCTGGTGTGGGAGAGCGCGCCCGGCCGTTACGAGGGTGGCGTGCCGGACGCGGTGGTCGCGCAGTTGCGGCACGAGTTGGCGCTGATCGCCGAACTGGACTACGCGCCGTATTTCCTCACCGTCCACAGCATCGTCACCTACGCCCGCAGTCGCGGCATCTTGTGCCAAGGGCGCGGCTCGGCGGCCAACTCGGCGGTGTGCTGGATCATCGGCATCACCGCCATCGACCCGACCAAGGCCGGCCTGCTGTTCGAGCGTTTCGTCTCCGGCGCGCGTCGCGAGCCGCCCGACATCGACGTGGATTTCGAGCACGAGCGGCGCGAGGAAGTGATCCAGTGGGTCTATGAGCATTACGGCCGCGACCGCGCCGCGCTGTGCGCCACCATCATCCGCTATCGCGCGCGCGGCGCCATCCGCGAGGTGGGCAAGGCGCTCGGCCTGCCCGACGACGTGACCGGCGCGCTGGCCGGCCAGGTCTGGGGCTGGTCGGAGGAGGGCGTGCAGGACCAGCACGCCGCCGGGCTGAACCTCAATCCCGCCGACCGGCGCTTGCGGCTTGCGTTGCGGCTGGCGCAGGAGCTGATCGGGTTTCCGCGCCACATGGGCACGCATCCCGGCGGTTTTGTGCTCACGCGAGACACGCTGAGCGACCTGGTGCCGATCGAGCCGGCGGCGATGGTGGATCGCCAGGTGATCGAGTGGGACAAGGACGACATCGACACGCTGCACTTCATGAAGGTCGACGTGCTGGGCTTGGGGATGCTTGGCTGCCTGCGCCGCTGTTTCGATTTGCTGGAGCAGCATCGTGGCCTGTCGCTGGACATGGCGACGATCCCTTCTGAGGATCCGGACACCTTTGCGATGATCCAGCGAGCCGATACGCTCGGCACGTTCCAGATCGAGAGCCGCGCGCAGATGTCGATGCTGCCGCGCCTGAAGCCGGCCTGCCTGTACGATCTCACCATCCAGGTGGCGATCGTCCGCCCCGGCCCCATCCAGGGCGACATGGTGCATCCGTATCTGCGCAGGCGGGAGGGGCGGGAGGCGGTGACGTATCCGACCGTGGAACTGGAGCGGGTGCTGGGCAAGACCTTGGGCGTGCCGCTGTTCCAGGAACAGGCGATGCAGGTCGCCATCGTCTGCGCCGGGTTTTCACCGATGGAGGCGGACCAACTGCGGCGTTCGATGGCGACGTTCAAGATGACCGGCGGCGTCAGCCGGTTCCGCGACAAGCTGATCGAGGGAATGCGCGCGCGCGATTACACGCAGGAATTCGCCGAACGCATCTTCACCCAGATCGAGGGGTTCGGCAGCTACGGGTTTCCAGAAAGCCACGCGGCAAGTTTCGCGCTGATCGCCTATGCGTCGTCATGGGTGAAGCGCCATCATCCGGATGTTTTCTGCGCCGCGCTGCTGAACGCGCAGCCGATGGGATTCTATGCGCCGGCGCAGATCGTGCGCGATGCGCGCGAGCATGGCGTGGAGATGCGGCCGGTGTGCATCAACGCGAGCCGCTGGGATTGCACGCTGGAGCCGGCGGATGGCGCGCGTTGCGCGGTTCGCCTCGGGCTGCGCATGACAAAGGGCCTGGCCAACGAGCATGGCGCCGCCATCGTCGCGGCCCGCGGCCCCGCGCCGTTCGCGAGCGCCGAGGAGTGCTGGCGCCGCGCCGGCGTGCCGGTGGAAGCCCTGACGCGGATCGCCGAGGCGGACGGGTTTGCTGCGCTCGGCCTGGATCGCCGCGCCGCGCTGTGGGCGATCGGCGGTGTGTCCGACACGCCATTGCCGCTGTTCGCCGCGGCCGACGCGCGCGACAACGTGTTGCGCGCGGAGGCGGCGGAGCCGTCCGTGGCACTGCCGCCGATGACGCTGGGCCGCGAGGTGGTCGAGGATTACGGCAGCGTCGGCCTGTCGCTGCGCCGCCACCCGGTCTCGTTCCTGCGCGAGGATCTGTCGCGCGCCGGCAACGTGCGCTGCGCGTCGCTGGCCGACACCCGTGACGGACGACGCATCGATGTGGCAGGCATCGTGCTGGTGCGCCAGCGGCCCGGGTCGTCGAAGGGCGTGCTGTTCATCACCATCGAGGACGAGACCGGCATCGGCAACCTGATCGTCTGGCCGAACCTGTTCGAGCGGCAGCGCCGGCTGGTGCTGTCCGCCGGCATGATCGCCTGTCGCGGCCGGGTGCAGCGCGAGGGGCTGGTGGTGCATGTGATCGCCGATCGGCTGACCGATCTTTCGGAGCTGCTGCGCGGCGTGGGCGAGCGCGGCGCGGCGTTCCCGCTGGTGCAAGGCCGCGGCGACCAGGCGACGCATGGCGGTGGCGCCGATGGCCGTGACGGCGGCGGCAGGCGGCCGCGTCCGCGCGACATCTTCTGCCCGGAGGTGTCGGCCACCGGCATCAGGGTGCCGACACGGGACTTTCGTTGATGAATACTGGACATCAGATGCCTTGCCCTGGCGGCGATGTGGGGCTAAGACGGCGCCGCCGGAGTGTAGCTCAGCCTGGTAGAGCACTGTGTTCGGGACGCAGGGGCCGGAGGTTCGAATCCTCTCACTCCGACCATTTCCCGCCCGTTATCGCCGTCTAGCGCATTCGCGCCGCCCACAGCATCAGCCAGCGCGCCGGCAGCACCCAGACGGTTCCCGCCAGCACGAAATAGGCCGCCTCCAATGGCCAGCCGACGTGCAGCACGCGATCGGCCAGCGTGACCGCCGCTGCGCAATAGGCGGCGAATCCCAAAACCCCCAGTACGACCGCCACCGTCACGCGCGACATCCGGGCAGGGTTAGCCGCGCGCGACGCCGCGCGCTAGTCTGCCTGTCCAAACGGAGCCGACGCCGCATGGACCTCAAGGACCACATCCGGGGCATCCCGGATTTTCCCAAGCCGGGCATCTTGTTCTACGACATATCGACCTTGCTGCGCCACGCCGACGCCTGGCAGGAGGCGATGCGCCAACTCACCGAGCGGGTCGGCGCTTATCGGCCGGATCTGCTGGCCGGCGTGGAATCGCGCGGCTTCCTGGTCGCCGCCCCGCTGGCGCTGAAGCTCGGCTGCGGCTTCGTCATGCTGCGCAAGCGCGGAAAACTGCCAGGCGCCGTGGTCGGGCTCGATTACGCGCTGGAATACGGCAGCGACCGGATCGAGATCCAGGCCGACGCGGTGGCGCCCGGCAACCGCGTCGTCGTGGTCGACGACCTGCTGGCGACCGGGGGCACGATGGCCGCGGGCATCAGCCTGCTGCGCCGGGTCGGCGCCGATGTGCCGGCGGCCGCCGCGCTGATCGAGCTCAGTTTCCTCGGCGGCCGCGACCGGCTGGACGTTCCGGTCGAGACGCTGGTGGCTTATCGGTCGTGACCCGGCCCTGCCGCCGGCGCGCGCTGCTGACCACCACCGGCCTGCTGCTGGCCGGGCTCCGGGGCGTCCACCCGGCCCATGCCTCGCAACAGCCGCAGGTGCTGGTGGCGGGTGCCGCGGGCGGACGGATGGCGCGCTGGGCGGCGGTGCTGGCACCGGCGCTGCAACGCGGCTGGCCCGCGGCCACCGGCGTGGATATCCACCTGCTCGGCGGCGATGACGGCGTGACCGGCGCCAATCGGTTCGAGGCGCGCGGGCCGTCCGACGGCACGGCCTTGCTGCTGCCCGGCGCCGCCGCCTCCGCCTGGCTGGCCGGCGGCCCGCGCGTGCAGTTCGACGCCGCGCGCTGGCTGCCGGTGTTGTGCGGGGTGTCCGGCGGTTTCGTGGCAGGGCGCCGACCGCTGGCCGATGCGCGGCGGTCCGCTCCGCTGCGTCTGGCCGTGGCCGATCCGCTAGGCGCCGGCGCCGCATCCCTGCTCGGCCTTGATCTGCTGGGTGTCCCGACGCGGCCGGTGGTCGAGGAGGACGGCGCGGCGGCGTTGCGCTCCGGGAGTGCCGATGCCGCCTTCCTGTCCGGTGACGGCGCGCGCGCCACCGCGGCGGCGGCGGGCGCGGTTCCGCTGTTTACCTTGGGATCTCCGGATCCATCGGGCGCCGATGCGACTGGCTCGGACCTGCCGCAACTGCGCACCATGCTGGCGCGCGTGACGTCGCGCGATCCGGCGCTGCTGGTCGGCTGGTACGCGGTTGCCGCCGCCGTGCAGCTCGATTGCGCGCTGGTGTTGCCGGCGCTGACCGATGCCGCCAGCGTGGCGCTGTGGCGCGAGGCCGCGGACCATGCGGCGGACGATCCGGCCCTGCGCGCCGCGGCCGACCCTGACGTGCGTTGGCTGGCGACTCCGGATTGCGGCGCGGTGCTGGGCGCGATCGCCACCAGCAGCGCGGCGTTGCTGGCCTATCGGCGCTGGCTGAGCGTCCGGCTCGGCTATCAGCCGGGCTGACTCGCGTCGCCTGTCCCGCCGCTAGCGCAGAACTCCCGCCAGGTGCGGCGCAACGCCACGCCGAGATTGCGCCCGAACAGCGGGCCGTCGCACAGCGGGCTGGCCTTCATGCGCGCGCGCAGCCGGGCGCGCAGAAACGCGAGCGCGGACACGTCGGCGGCGCGGCGCACCGCCTGCGCGTGATAGGAGCGGGGATCGGACGCCACCCAGTCATCCAGGCCGACGTTGCACAGATGACTGGCCGAGTGGCGCGAGGCAAAGGTCGTGCCCGGCAGCGTCAGCACCGGCACGCCCATCCACAGCGCCTCGCATGTGGTGAGGCCGCCGGAATATGGGTGTGGATCGAGCACGATGTCGATGTCGCCGTACCTGCTCCAGCAGTGCGCGATGCGGCGAGGCGCCGCGCAGCTCGATGCGCGCCGGATCGAGGCCGTGCGCCGCGAAGCGCGCGGCCGCCGCCGCGGCGGTGCCGGCGTCGCTGAACTGGTGGGTCTTCAGTACCAGCCGGGCATCCGGTACATCGCGCAGGATGGCGCACCAGGTGGCCACCACGTCCGGCGTGATCTTCGCGTAGTTGTTGAAGCAGCCGAAGGTGAGGTGTCCGTGCCGCAGGGCAGGCAGCGGCGCCACATCCGGCGCATGCGGCGGTGGCGTGTAGCATACGTAGCCGTCGGGCATCAGCAGCAGCCGCTCGGAGTAGCTGGCGGCGAGCGCGGGCGGCGTTTCCCAGTGGTCGGTGATGAACCAGTCCATTTCGGACAGGCCGGTGCTGTGGTTCTGCATCCCGACCCATTTGACCTGCACCGGGGCGAGGCGCTCGGCAAAATGCGGCAGCAGTCCCAGGTCGCCGTAGCCGCCGAGATCGAGCGCGATGTCCAAAGCGAGCGCACGCGCCTGTGCGGCGGGGTCGGCCGCAATGACGTGCCACTCCGCGCAGGCGGCGCGGAACCGCCGCTGCATCGGATCGCCGGATTCCGGCTGCGCCAGGGCGATCAGCTCGAACGCGGCGGGATCGAGGTTTTCCAGGCCGGCCAGGGTGAGCCAGCCCACCGGGTGGGTGCGCAGCGTGGCCGAGAGCAGCCCGACCCGCAGGCGCCGCTCCGGCCGGCGATCCGGGCCGGCCTGGAATCGCGGCAGACGGCCGCGCGGAATGGCGTCACCGGCCCGGCGCAAGGTGGCCAGCATCGCCGCGCCGGTGGTCTGCGGCGCGTAGGACCGGGCATTGGCCAGCGTGCGCCAGGCCAGGTTCGAGTGCGGCGCCAGTTCGGTGGCGCGGCGCGCGCTGGCCACCCCGCGCGCCTGTTCGCCCAGGCAGACCTCGGCGGCCGCAAGGTTGCACAGGATGTCGGCCTGCTCGCCCTGCGCGCGCAGCAGGGACTCCAGTTCCGACCGCGCCTCGGCATAGCGATGCACGCGGGTCAACGAGGCGGCGTAGTTGTTGCGCAGCACGCCGTTGTCCGGATCGAGATCGAGCGCGCGGCGCAGCGCCGGCACCGTGGCCTCATGCTGCCCTGCGCGCAGCAGCGCATCGGCGTGCAGGGCTGCCAGCGCCGCGTTGTCCGGTGCCAGCGCGGCCGCCGCTTCGAGCGCGCCGAGGCCCTCGCCGGTGCGGCCGATCCGGGACAGCAGCACGCCGGAAGCCGCCAGCGGGACGGCGTTCAGCGGGTCGTCGCGGCTTTCGACTTCAAACGCCGCCAGCGCCGCGATCCCCCGGCCGTTCGCAAGCGCGGCTTCGGCGAGGCGCAGCGCGACCGCCAGGCGCGATGGCGCCAGCGCGTGCGCGCGGGCACAGGCGCCGTGCGCCGCACCGTGGTCGGTGGTCATCAGCAAGGCGGCCCCCAGCGCATCCCAGGCCTGCCAGGAACCCGGCGCGGCGGCGCAGCAGCGCAGCAGCAGCATCTGCGCGCGCGCGGGCTCGTCCGAGCGCAAAAGCAGCAGCGTGGCCAACCCCAGCAGCGCCTCGTGCCGCGCCGGGTCGCGATCGAGCGCGCGTTCATAGGCGTCGACCGCCCGCGCCGCATCGTCGCGCGCTCGCCAGAACTCGGCCAGGCGCAGCGGCGGTTCGGACCAGCCGGGCTCCTGGGTGGCGACTGCCTGCATGATGGCCAGCGCCTGCGCCGGGTCGCCCGCGTGCTGCTCGGCCAGCGCCAGATTGAGCCGTGTGGCCGGCCGCCGGTCGCCCGCGGCCACTGTCGCACGCAACAGCGGCAGTGCGGCGGCGTGATTGCCCTCGGCCAGCAGCAGCATCGCCAGAGCCGCCGCGGCGGCTGCATCGGCCAGCGCCGGGCCGCTGTCGGAGGGCAGGGCGCGCGTCACTGAGCGTCCTTCGCCAGCACGACGATCATGCCCTCGACCGGCGCCCCGTCGTCCATGCGCAACGTCTCGGCGGTCAGCGCGCGGACCGTGAAGCCTGCCTGTGCGGCGACCTCGGCCACATGGTCAGGGGCGTGCGCGTAGCGTCCCCGGTTGCCGAGCCGCCAGCCGCATCCCGGCGGCAGGCTTTCCAGCGAGGCCAGCAGCAGGCCGCCCGGCAGCAGCCGTTGCCGCACGGCAAGGAACACTGGCTCCAACGCGCCGATATAGCAGAACACGTCGGCGGCCATCGCCAGCGCGTACTCCGGTCCCGGCTGCGCCAGCATGGTGGTCAGCGAGGTTTCGTGAAGCGTCTCGTACAGACCCTTCGCGCGCGCCTGCAGCAGCATCGCCGGGGACAGGTCGACGCCATGCCACGGCCCAAGCGGCAGGTCGGACAGCGCGACGGCGGCGAATCCGGTCCCGCAGCCGAGATCGAGCACCGGCCCCAGCCGCCCGGTGGGCGGCAACGCCAAATGCGCCAGCACCGTCGCGCGCAGCAGGCCCGGAACGCGGTAGCCGAGGCCGATCAGGTGCGGCTCGAACCGTGGCGCATAGCCGTCGAACAGCACGCGCACGTAGTCGTCGGGCGCGTGCGCCGCGGCCGGAAGCTGGCCGCTGGATGCGACCATGTGGCGGACATACGCATCTTCCGGCCCCAGCTTGAGCGCCTCCGCATAGGCCTCGGCCGCCTCGACGTGCCGCCCCAGGCTCGACAGCGCATGTCCGAGCATCCCGAACAGGCAGGCGTCCAGCAGCCCCGCGCGCCGCGCCGTCTCGGCGAGGTCAATCGCCGCTGTGAAATCCCGTTGCGCGATGGCCAGCCGGATCGCGGCGTTGCGCAGCACCAGGCTGTGCGGCGCCAAGGCGATGCCGCCATGCAGCGTCGCACGCGCCGCCTCCACGTCGCCCGTCACTTCCTGCGCGCGAGCCAGGGCCAAGCGGATGCCGGGGCTGGCAGGTTCCACCCGCATCGCATCGACGAGGCACGCAAGCGCGTCGGCCAGGCAGCCGAGGTCGGCCAGGGCGATGCCCAGAGCCGCCTTCGCGGCCGCGTTGGCAGGCTCGGCCAGCACCGCCTCGGCGGCATCCTGGGCCGCGCCAGCCGGATCATCGGTGAGCAGCCGCGCCTCGGTGCGCAGCAGGCGCATCGCCGCCGATGCCGGCGCGTGGTCGATCGCCGCGTCCAGCAGCGCCAGCGCCTCGGTGAGTTGGCCCGCCCGCAGCAGCAGCGCCGCCTCCAGCGCATCCACCGCCTCGGCATCGCCACCGAGACGCCGCACCGCGGCCAGCAGCGGCCGCGCGGCGTCCGGGCGGCCGGACACCGCGAGGTACATGGGCGCGGGTGAGCAGCGTGGCAGCGGCCGAGGCCGACCCTGCATCGCGGATCACGCCAGAGGAAACGGCGTTCATGGCGGCTCCTGCGCTTTTGCGCGATGTCAGACCAGCAACCCCTGCGCCTGCGCCGCCAGCGCCTCGACGCTGGATGAAGCCGTGCCGGACTGGGATTGCGCCTCGATGAGGTATTGCTGAGTAAAGCTGTCGACGAACTGTGGATCCTGGAAGCGCGTGATGTCGATCTGCGAGCTGATTGACTGCTCCTGCGCGCCAAGATCCTGGTAGGCGATCTGCGCCGGGATGCCGAGCGCGGTGGTGACGACGGTGCGGAACGTCGGATCGCCGAGAATCTGATCCACGGAGGTGATCGTGCTGGCGCGGCTGCGGAAATCGAGCGCGTTCGACAGGCCCGGCGTGGCGGCGTCCAGCGATTGCCGCCAGAGCACCTCCGCGTAGCCGTTCGCCAAGGTCGACAACACCTGCGGGTTCTGCAGAGTCGCCAGGCCGGTTGTCGCAAAATTGTAGAGCCCCGCCACCGACTTCCAGCGCGTGTCTGTCAACTGGTTGGCCAGCGAACTCGGATCGTTGATGTTGGACAGCAGGGCCTTTTGCGCCAACGCTGTATAGCCTACCTGGTCCCCCAGCCCGTTGGCGGTCAGCAGCACGTTCAGCACGTTCGAGTTCTGCAGCAGCGTGGTGATGTTGGTGGCGCCGCCGACCGCGGCGGTGAACGCCGCCAGCGTGCGCTGCACCTGCGGCTGCGCTGCGACCGCCGCGACGTCCTGCGCCTCATCGCTCTCGGCGGTTTGCAACGCGGTGAGCGGATTGATGCCGCTGTCTCCGCCACCCCCGCCATTGGAGAGCGAGACGACGAGCGACGTGATCGTGTCCGTCGGACTACTGGAGGAGTCCGCGTACAGCAAGCTGTAGTTTATGGAGCCGCTCACGGAAGACTGCCGCCCAGGCCGGCCGCGAAATTCTCATTGACCGAGATCAGGAACTCCAGGTCCGGCGAGGCGCCGCGCATTTCGCGCCGCACGGCGGCGCCAATCGAGGCGATACCCGCCCGCGTCGCTTCCGGCAGCGCATTATCGGGATCGACCACCAGCCCGAGCACGGTGAGCCACAGTCGATCGTTGTCGGCCAGGGCGCGAACCCGCGCCCGCTCGCCGCCGCCGCGGGCTTGGCGCAGGGCCGCGTTGGCGCGACGGAACACCTCCGCCTCCTGCTCGCGGGGGCTGCGATGCGCTGAACTCGCGGCGTAGGCGAGTGCCGCCTGGAGTGGGTTGGGCATGGGCGTTTTCTCCCAATGGGATCGTGCGCTCGGGGTGGGCTATACGGCGGCGACTAACTGGCAGGCATGCTTTCGCCCGGCGCGCGGCGGCCGAGCACGGCGTCCTCATGGCGGATGATGCGGCGCGCCAGCTTCAGCGCCGCATAGCAGTCGTCCGCCTCGGCACAGCTCAGCGCGCGGTCCAGGATTTCCCGCGCTAGCGCGGATGTTGACGCGGACTTGAACCCGGCGATCAGGTCGCGTGCGGCGATCAGGCCCTGTACCCGTTCGGCGTCGGTGCCGATATAGGCCGACTGCAAGGCGAAATAGATGCGCCGCGCCGGACTGTCGCACTGATCGGGCGGCATGATCTGCTTGCCGAACAGGAAGCGGGCATGCGCTGTCAGCTCGATTCGCGATTTCGTCCGGAAGCGGATCGGCGCTCCATTGACGATCATCGTCTCGCCTTGCCGCAACTCCAGAACCAGCGCCGTCATGCCCGCTTTTCCCGCCGTTGTTGTGCGTGCAGGCGCGACGGCGAATCCGTCGCCGCGCCCGTTCGTTCCGACGGTTTACTGGAATAGCTTCAGCAGGCTCTGCGGGGCCTGGTTGGCGATCGACAGCGACTGTGTCGCGAGCTGCTGGCGCACCTGTAGCGCCGTCAACTGCGCGGACTCCTGGGTCAGGTTGGCATCCACCAGCGCACCCAGGCCGGCGTTCAGGGCGTCGATCTTGTTGCTGTTGTAGCTGACCTGGTTGCTGACGTAGTTGGTTGCTTGGCCGTAGACGTTCAGCTCCGTGCCGATCGAGTTCTGCTGCTTGATGAACGTCCCGGTGGTAGAAATCAGGGCCGCGACGGTGCTCGCGCCGTTCAACTGGGTGGAGGTGAAGGAGATCGAGCCGAGGAACGCCGAGCCGCTGAAGCTGGTGATGCTGTAGCTGCTGCCAGTCTCGTTGCGGATGACGGTGACGCCTCCGAAGCTGCCGTTGCTGCCGGTGAGATTTCCGATCAGCGTCTTGCCGACATAGGATGCATCCTGGAGGTCGCCCTTCACGTTGGCGATCAACGTCTGGTATTGCAGGACATATTGCGCGCGGGTGCTGCCCTGGTTGCCATTGCTCGAAAGCTCGACCAGGACGTCGCGGGCGCTGGCCAGCGTATTGGAGATCGAGGTCAGGGCCGATGTCGTCGTGCCGAGAATGCCGGTCGTGTTGCCGAGCTGCTGGTTGGCGGTGGTCAGCGCGCTGACGTCCGAGCGGACCCTTTGCGCGACCGCGAAGGCCGCGCCGTCATCGGTGGCATCCGCCACCCGGTAGCCGGTGGAAATTTGCTTCTGCGTAGCCTGCAACTGCGAGCTGGTGGAGTTCAGGATCTCGACCGCGAGTGCCGCGCTGGCGTTGGTGTTGATCGAAGTGGTCATGGCCATTTTCCCCTGGATGGGTCAGTCGGTTGAGAAGTTCCCCGCTTTTGCAGGCTTGCCGCGATCATCGCGCGGGCCGATTAACGCCGTGTGAAGCGTGGGCGTGAAAGCACATCTGCCCTCATCCACCGACGCCGATATACTTGGTGAGCGACAGCGACTGGACGGTGGAGATCAGTTGATAAGAGGCCTGCAACCGGGTCTGCGCCGCGGTCAGGCTCGAGATCGTCGTGGTCATGTCGACATTCTGCACGTTGCCGACCTGTGCCGTCATCGAGGTGGCGGTGTCCTGCAACTGGGTCCGCGTCGCCGTCAGTTGGGTTTGACGGTTGCCCATCACGCCGGCATCCTCATTCAGGGCGGTGATCGCGTTGCCAAGGCTGGTGCGTACGTCGGCCACCACTGCGGCAAACCCCGTCGTGTTGATCTGGCTGCTCGACAGCGACCCGAGCGTGGCCAGGCCGCGCAGAATGTCGCGCATGTACGAGCCGGTGGTCGAACTGCCGGTCGAGGCGACATCGGCATTGGCGCTGGCCAGGATGCCGGTCGGCACGCTCTGGTCGGCGCCGGTCCGCACCGTGCTGCGCAGCGCGTCGACGGCGGCCGTCGGCTGCGACAGCGCGGCCGAGAACGGCGACGTGCCCGCGGCATTCGAGCTGGCGGTGGCCAGCGTGCTGGCGATCACCGAAGCCGAGCCGGTGCTGGCAAGTCCGGCCACGGCGGACTGGATCTGCGTGGCGAAGCCGCTGGACCAGATCGTGTCCGGAGCGGGCACCGGCGGATTGCCGCTGTCCTGGCCGGCGAACACGTAGGTGTCGCCGTCGGTGCTATCGAGCAATCCCGCGACCTGGCTTAGCGCGTCCTGCGCTTGGACCGCGGTGCTGTCCACTTCGCTGGCATCCAGCCCATTCAGGTTGTCGGTCGCGGCATAGAGGGTGGTGACGATCGCGTTGATGCTGGTCAGGGCCGTCTGCGCCACCTGCATCTGCCCGCTGGCCGCGCCGATGCCGTTCTGCAAGGCCGTGCTGCTTGCAATGGCGGGCGCCAGCGACAGCGAAACGGAGGCCTGCGCCCCAAGGCCGCCATACGTCGTGGAGACCAGCCCGTCACCGACCTGCACGGTCAACGCATCGAGCTTCTGGCTCGCCTGCTCGCTGTCGGCGATCACCGAGCCGAGCAGGCCATAGCCGGTGAACGCGTCGCCGACCGAGATGCCGCCGCTCATACAATGCACCCTTTCACGTAGTGACCATCGCCAGCAGCGCGGTCCACATGGCCTGGACCGTGGTGACAACCTTGGCGTTCGCGCCGTAGGCGTTCTGCAGCTCGATCATGTTGGACATCTCGGTGTCGATGGACACGCCGCTGCTGCTGGACAGGCGCGACTGCAAGCCCGTCTGCAACGCCTGTGCCGAGGTCAGGGCGCCCCCGGCCGCGCTGGTGGTCTGCGACATCGAACCCACCAGGTCGGTCGCGAAGCCAGCCAGATCGGCGGGCGGCGAGAAACCGGCGTTCTGATCGCCGCCGGGACCGAGTCCACTGCCGGCCGGGAGGCTCTGCGCCACGCCCGGCTGCGCTTGGCTGCCGAACGTGTAGTCCAGCACGCGGTCGATCAGGCCGGTGAAGCCGACCGGGCCGCCGGCGGGGTTCGGTGTGAAGGCGCTGGCGCCCGAGGCGCTGCCGGCGACCGCGTTCGTGCCGTCGCGCACCAGCGATGGCTGGGCGGCGACGGCGGGGTTGACGGTGATGGTCTGCGCGAAGCCGACATAGCCGGATTGCGTGTCCGGTCCGGTGGCTGTCGGCATCACCCCGGCCAGGTTGGTGAACAGGGTCAGTCCCTGCTGGTCGAACCGCGATGCCAGCGTGTAGGCGAACTCATCCAGACCGCCCTGCATTGCCGGCAGCGTGGTGTCGCGCAGGGTCAGGTTGGCGCCGAGTTGGCCGGTTGTCCCAAGCTGGGCGGTGACGTCGACGCTGCCGAGCATCACGCCGGGCACGGTCGGGTCGGCCGGGTAGGTGGCGTTCGGGCCCATCGTGGCCGTGGCCAGGCTGAACGGCGAGCCGCCTTGCGTCGGCAGCGTCAGGCCGCCGCTGCTCACCAGCAGCACGCTGCCGTCCGGCTGCGCGATCTGCCTGACCGGCACCAGTTGGCTTACCTGGTCCACCTCGGCGTCGCGCTGGTTCTGCAAATCGGCGGTGCTCTGGCCCTGCGCCTGCAAGCTGACGATCTGCGCATTGAGGCCGCCAACGGCGCCGAGCGCGGTGTTCAGCGCCGAGACCTCGGATGCCGCGCTGTCCTGCGCGTTCTGCCGAGCCTGTCCGACCGCGTCGGCAAGCGCGTTGATCTGGCCAGCAACGTTGCCGGCGGCCGTGACCACCGCTTGCTGCTGCGTCTGGTTGGACGGATCCTCCTCGAGCGTCGAGAACGAATCCTGCAGCGCGCCCAGCAGGCTTGCGAGATCGGTGCCGGTCCCGACCGTGCCCTGCACCTGGTCGATGCCGGACAGCGCGGTCTGCTGCGTCTGCAATCCGGACACGATGGCGTTCTGGGCGAATACCCCGGCCTGCAATTGCCAATTCAGCGTACGTTGCGTCGGCAGCGCCACCATGCCGAGTCCGATGCCGCCGGCGGTGAGGCTCTGCTGCGTGGCAACCTCGGCCGACCAGTCGGCAGTGCCGGCGTTGGCGATGTTCTGCCCGACTACGCCCAGCGCACGGTTGATCGTCAGCAGGCCGCTATCGGCGATCGACAGGCTGGCGTTGAGGTCCACCGGGCGCGGTCCGTCGCGCTCAGCCGAGGATGTTGATGGTGGCTTGCAGCATCGAATTGGCCGTGGTGACGACCTTGGCGTTGGCCGAATAGGCCTGCTGCGCGACAATCAGGCTGGTGAATTCGCTGCTGATGTCGACGTTGGACGCTTCGAGCGCGCTGGTGACGAGCGACCCGGCGCCGCCGGTGGCGGCATTGTTGGCCAGCGGGTCGCCCGAATTGCTGGTGGCGGTGAAGGCCTGCCCGTTCTGTCGCTGCAACTGGTCCGGGGAGGCGAAAGTGACCACCGGCACGGTCGCGACCGTACGCGACTGGCCATTGTCGTAGTTGACGACGACATCGCCCGCGCTGGTAGTGCTGACGCCGCTGAACGAGCCGGGCGGCACGCCATTCTGATTCAAGCCGTTCAGCGTGTACGAGGCGCCGGCGAACTGTGTCAGCCCGGTGGAGCCGCCGATCGTGCCGAGACTCAGCGCGATGTTCTGCGTGCCGCCGCCGCTGGCCGGATAGACGGTCGCCAGATTGACGGTGGCCGCGCCGCTGGTGGTGGTGGTCCCGCCTTGCGCCACCGAGGCCAGCGTGCCGTCCGGTCCGAACATCACCGTGGCGTTGCCGATGGCGTTGCCCTTGTCGTCAGTCACCGCCAGCGACCAGGTATTCGCCGTGGTTCCCGGCGTGAAGCCGAGCGTCAACTGATGCGACTGGCCCTGCGCGTCGTAGACGTCCACCGGCGTCGAGATGGGCGCCGGCGGCGTGCCGCCGCCGGGCGGCAGGTTGGCTGACAACGACGCCGTGGTGGTCGCCACCGGCTGGTAGGCGGCCTGGCTCACCTGGATTGGCATCAGCGCGTTGCGGTCGACGTTGCCGCCCGCATCGACGCTCCAGCCGTTCAGGAACTGTCCGGCGTCGTTGACGAGATAGCCGTTCTTGTCGAGCTGGAAACTGCCGTCGCGGCTGTACGCCTGCTGCGTGGCGAAGGTCTGCGCGCCGCTGGACGAGTTCGGGCCCGGATCGCTGACCGCGAAGAAGCCCTGGCCGGAGATGGCCAGGGCCAGCGGGTTATCGGTCTGTGTCACCGGCCCCTGCACCGTGTTCACATACTGCGGCACCGCGGCCACCGCCCCGGAATCGTTGACGGCGGCGGTGCTGGTGGTGAGATAGTCCTCGAACGACGTATCGACGCGCTTGAAGCCGGTGGTCTGACTGTTGGCGACGTTGTCGCTGATATTGGTGAAGGCGGCGGCCTGACTGCTCAGGCCGCTCACTGCCGTATCCAATGCGCCAAACAGGGACATCTCTCGTCGCTCCGCTGCGATCCGCCGCGCGCCGGGCTACGCACGGGCCATGCCAGGGCCTCAGTTGCTTGCGGGTCTGGGATTCGCGGCGCGGCGCGAGGCAGATTTTTCCTGGTCTGTCGCGGCGCGGTCGGCAGCAGTTGCCGGCCTGGTGCGGCGACCGCGGCATTTTGGCGACGCGCGGTGCGTGGCGCGGCGCTTGCTGGCGGCGTTTGCTGATGCCGCCGCCAGGCACGTGGTCACGGAGCAGAAGCGCACACGATGCCGTCCCTCGCCGCAACGCTGGCGATCCAACGCCCGACCGCCGATCACGGCGGCGACCGCGGCCGCGCCGGGTACTGCTGGCGCGTTCGCGCAACTGATACAGGACGCCGGCCTGCCGGGGCTGATCGTCAGCGGCAAGCCGGCGGTCGCGACGCTGGCCCCGGTCACGCAAGCGCGGTCCAGGCAAGCGGTGGCCATGATCGCGCAACTTGGCGGCGATGCGGTGGCGACGCCGCGCAAGCTCGCAATCGGTTCCCGCCCACCAGCCGTGGTGGCGCCGCACGCGAAACATGTGGCGGCAGTCCCGTCCGTTTCCGACAGCCGCGCAATCGTGGCCGTTGCTCCCATCACGCCGCCAGCGCCGGAGCCAGTCGCCCCCACAATCCCTGAGCCACTGTCGCCGGCGGCCCCGGCTGCCGGCGGCGTGAAGCCCGGGGGCGAGCCGACCGGCGCGGCATTGCCGGTCGGCATGTCCCTGCCGCAACCTGATCCGGCCGCGACGATCTCGGCGCAGCCGGACGAGGCGGCAAAAGCCGCTGTCCCAGCTCCGCCCCATGCCACGGCGCCCGCGGCCGAGACTGGCCTCGCACCGTCCGGTGGCCAGACCGCGGCGGCGGTGGCGATCACGCCGTCGCCGCCCATCGAGGCGCTGCATCCCATCGCTCGGACGATCGCCGCTGCCGCTCCGCCTGAGATCGCTTCTGCACCGAGGCTGGCGGCAGCTCCCGCGGCACAGCTACAGGGGGCGCTCTGGACCCTGGCGAAAAGTGGCGGCAGTCAGGTTGTCACCATCTCGTTGCACCCGGACGAGCTCGGGCGGGTCGAGGTGCGGCTGGACCGCGACGCCGGCGGCACGACGCAGGTGGCACTGCTGGTCGAGCGGCCCGACACGCTGCACGCGCTGGTGCGCGACCAGGCGCAACTGGGCCAGGTGCTCGATCGCGCCGGCGTGCCGGCCGAGGCCCGCAGCATCACCATCCAGGCGGCGGCCTTGCCCCAGGGCAGCAGCGCACCTTCGGGCGGGAGCGCCGGCGGCGGCAATGGCGGCGCCGACGACAGGCGCCCCGGCCCTGCGCCGTCGGGCGGCGTGGGTTTCGCGTTCCAAGACGCTGCTCCCACGGCACTGCCCGGCGCGCGCTGGGTGCGAGCCGGCATCGACATCACCGCCTGATCTTTCGGAGAGCCAGACATGAGCGGCAGCATCACCCCCACGAGTTCGCAGGCGGCCAGCAGCACGAGTGCAGCGACCGTCAGCGGCTCGGCCACCGACGCGCTCGGCTCGCTGTCAAGCAACTTCAGTACGTTCCTGCAATTGCTGATGACGCAGTTGCAGAACCAGGATCCGACCAGCCCGATGGACACCAGTCAGTTTACGACCGAACTGGTGCAGTTCTCCGGCGTCGAGCAGCAGATCAACACCAACACCAGCCTCGGCACGCTGATCCAACTGACACAGGGCAGCGAGGTGGTACAGGCGACCGCGATGCTCGGGCATCAGGTCACGGCCACGAGCAGCCAGTTGGCCTTGCAGAACGGCCATGCGAGCGTCGGCTTCACCGCGCCCTCGGCCGAGCCGGTGGGCGTGGTGGTGAGCGACAGCGCCGGCAACCAGCTTTATGCGACCACCCTCAACGCCGTTTCGGGCAGCAATAGCTGGACCTGGAACGGCCAGAACAGCGCCGGCACCCAATTGCCCGACGGCGCCTACACGGTAGCCGTGACCGCCAACAATTCGGGTGGCTCGTCCACCCCCCTGGCCACCACCATCACGGGGACCGCCACCGGCGTCGGCCAGAGCGGCACCACGGTTCAGCTCGATCTCGGCAGCCTGCCCGTCAGCTTCTCCAACATCACCTCGGTCGCCGGCAACTGATAATGAGCGCGCGCCGCGGCCTACAGCGCGGCGGCCAGGGCCGTGACATCGACCGCGGCGGGGCAGTCCGGAGCGTGGTGCAACAGCGAGCTCTGCCGGCGGATCGCCGCGCGCACCTGCTCGTCGCGGCGGACTACGCCGGCCAGTTCGGGCGCCGCGCCGAGAAATCTTGCGCACGCCGCGGCCAGCGTGCGGTACGTCCGCTGCCCGGCGGCCAGCGACGCGGCCTGGTTGACCACCGCCCACGCCGCACCCGCGCCGGCCGCGGTGCGCCGGTCGGCGATGTACAGCTTCAGCACCGCGTAGGCGTCCGTCAGGCTGGTGGGCTCATCGGTGGCGACCACCAGCAGCGCATCGGAACACACCGCCATGCGGCGTACGCCGCGATCGAGCCCGGCGCCGAGGTCCAGCACAACTCGGTCATACTGGCGCGCCGCGGCGCGCAGTCCGTCGAGCAGCGCATCGACCGCGGCCGGCGACAGCGCGGCCAGCGACCCCGATCCGGAGCAGCCGGCCAGGATGTCGAACCCGGCCGGATGCCGAGCCACCGCTTGCGCCAGGGTCGCGCGGCCGTTCAGCACCGCGCCGATGTCGCCATGCGGCGCGATGCCGAGCTGCACGTCGACATTGGCCAGGCCCAGATCCCCGTCGCACAGCAGCACGCGCGCGCCTTGCCGCGTCCAAGCGTGAGCCAGGGTGATCGACAGCCAGGTTTTGCCCACGCCGCCCTTGCCGGAGGCGACCGCGACGATGCTCCCGGCCTGCAACTTCGCCACGACGGGGTCGGTCATGCGCGCATCTCCAGCAAAGCGGGGGCAGCGGGCCGCGCCGCCAGCAGGCGTTGCGCCAGGAAGGCGGGAGTGGCCGGCGCAAGACCGTCGGCCGCACCCGGCCCCACGCCGAATTCGGCCAGCACCAGCCCCGCGTCGGCCGCGGCGCAGACGCTGCCCAGGCGGCGGGACAGGTCGAACCGCGGCGTCACCAGCAGCCGCGTCGCCCCGGCTACATGCATCGCGGCGATCTCGGCGGCCTCGCCGGCATCCAGCCCGGCCGGCAGCACCGCGATCACCGTCGCCCCGGCCGCCAGCGCCAGGGCTGAAAGCGTGGCCTGCTCGGCGCGGTCGAACGGGTCGAGGCCGGGCGTGTCGACCAGCACCGGCGCGCCCTCGCGGCGGCGCGCCAGCGCCCGCGCCAGCGTCTCCGGCTGGCTGGCCGCCAGCAGCTCCAGCCCCAGCAGACGCGTGAACGCCGCCAGTTGCTCGGCCGAGCCGGCTCGCCTGGCATCGGCGGTGACGACCAGCGGCTTGACGCCGGCCAGCACCAGCCGGGTTGCCAGCCGCGCCACGGTCAGCGTCTTGCCCGCGCCGGGAGCGCCCGCCACCAGCAGCGGCGCGGCCCCGGGATGCAGCGGCAGCGGCGCGAAGCGGAGCGCCGCCGCCAGGGCGAAGGGCAACGGCCCTGCCCGCAGCTTTCGCGCCAGCGGGGCCGGCACGCCGTGCCAGGCCAGGATCTCGCCGCGGTCGCGCTCCGGCTCGGCGTCCCGCTTCGCGCGCAGCGGCACGGGAGGCGCCGGTTCCACCTCCAGCCCGGCGGTCAGCTCGACGCCGCCCGCGATGCGGCGGGTGGACAAGATCAGCGCGTCGCCGCCGAGTTCGGCGCGCACCTGACCCATCGCCGCGGCCAGGGTCGCGGCACGGAACAGCTTCAGCCGCATCTACAGCGTGCCCACGGTGCGGATGCGCGCGCGCGGGAAAATCTCGCTCTGCGCCAGCACCGGCGTGTTCGGGCGCACCCGCTCGACAATGGCGCGCACGTGAAAGCGGATCTGGCCGCCGGTCAGCAGCACTGCCTGCTCACCGGCGGCGTTGGCCGCGTCGAAGGCGGCGCGCAGCCGGGTCATGAACTCGGTCAGCTTCGACGGTGCCATCGCCAGTTGCCGGTCCTCGGCCGGGCCGACCAGCGCCTCGGAGAAGGCCATCTCCCATTCCGGCGACAGCGTCACTAGCGGGATGTAGCCGCCGGCGCCCTGATGGCTGTCGCTGATCTGGCGCGCCAGCCGCGCGCGCACGTGCCCGGCCAGCAGCGGCACCGAGCGCGCCGGGCCGGCGCACGCCTCCTGCAAGCCTTCCAAAATGGTCGACAGATCGCGGATCGACACCCGCTCGGCTAGCAACGCCTGCAACACGCGCTGGACGCCGCCCACCGAAATCTGCGAGGGAATCAACTCGGAGACGAGCTTCTGCTGCTCGCGCGGCAGCTCGTCGAGCAGCTTCTGCGTCTCGGTGTAGCTCAGCAGCTCCGCCATCGTCTGCTTGACGATTTCGGTCAGGTGCGTCGACAGCACGCTTGGCGGGTCGACCACGGTGCAGCCGCGCATCGTCGCCTCGTCGCGCAGCGCCGCGTCGATCCACAGCGCCGGCAGGCCGAACGCCGGCTCGACGGTGCGCTCGCCCTCCAGCGCCGGCAGCGCGCCGGACGGGTCCATCGCCAGCAGAAGCTGCGGCCGCAACTCGCCCGATCCCGCTTCGATCTCCTTGATGCGCACCGAATAGGTGTCGGCGCCGAGTTGCATGTTGTCCTGGATGCGCACCGGCGGCAGCACGAAGCCCATCTCGGCGGCAATGCTGCGGCGCAGGCCCTTGATCTGCTCGGTCAGCCGCGGCGCCTCGCCGCCAGCCAGCACCAGCAGTCCGTAGCCAAGCTCCAGGCGGATCATGTCGATGCGCAGCGCATCGCTGATCGGCGGCTCGGCGGCGACGAGGGGCATGGCGGCGGTCGTGTCGGCGGTGGTGCCGGCGATCAGCGGGTGCCGGTAGCGCACCCAGGCGCCGCCGCCGGCAAGTCCGGCCAGCGCCAGGAACGGCAGCGCCGGCAGCCCGGGCATCAGCGCCAGCACGGTGGCAGCGCCCGCCGCCATCGCCAGCGGCTTCGGCCCGGCGCCCAACTGACGCATCAGCGCCTTGTCGGTCGATCCCTCCGTGCCGCCCTTGGTCACGACGATGCCGGCGGCGGTGGAGACCAGCAGCGCCGGGATCTGGCTCACCAGCCCATCGCCCACGGTCAGCGTGGTGTAGGTGCTGGCGGCGTCGGAGAACGCCATGCCGTGCCGTATCAGCCCGATGCCGAGACCGCCGATGATGTTGATGCTGGTGATGAGCAATCCGGCGATCGCGTCGCCACGCACGAACTTCGCGGCGCCGTCCATTGCGCCGTAGAAGGCGCTTTCCTCCTCCAGTTCGCGGCGGCGCAGACGGGCGGATTTCTCGTCCAGGCTGCCGGCCTGCAACTCGGCGTCGATGGCCATCTGCTTGCCCGGCATCGCGTCGAGGCTGAACCGCGCGGCCACCTCGGCGATCCGGCCCGATCCCTTGGTGATGACCATGAAGTTCACCACAAGCAGGATGGCGAACAGGATCAGCCCGATCGCCACGTCGCCGCCCATCAGGAAGCCGCCGAACGCCGCGACGACGTGCCCCGCGGCCGTCGGTCCTTCCTGCCCGTGGCTGAGGATCAGCCGCGTGGTGGCCACGTTCAGCGACAGGCGCAGCAGGGTGGTCAGCAGCAGCAGCGTGGGAAAGCTGGTGAAATCGAGCGGCCGCTTGAGGAACATCGCCACCATCAGCACCAGCACCGCCGCAGTGACCGACAGCGACAGCCCGAAATCCAGCACGAAGCCGGGAAGCGGCAGAATCAGCACCGACAGCAGCACGATCACGCCGAACGCCAGCCCGATGTCGGTGCCGGGCATGTAGCGCCGCAGCCGCGCCTGCATCGCGGGCGGCACGACGCCGGACAGGAACGGGGCGACCGAGGCGAGCGTCTGCGACACCGGCAGCGTCAGACCGCCGCGTACGCGGCCAGCGCATCGACGGAGATCCCAGAAGGCGGCCGGGGCACCGCCTCGCCCTGCGCCGTGTAGTCGCGCAGCTTGTTGCGCAGCGCCCGGATGGAGATGCCGAGGATGGTCGCCGCATGGGTGCGGTTGCCGAGAGTGTGCGTCAGGGTTTGCAGGATCAGGCTGCGCTCGACCTGATCCAACGTCTGACCGACCAGCGCGCCGGTGCCCGTGGCGGCGCCGCGCGGGTGTTCGGTCGAACTGGCATCCGGCCCGAGCTCGATCGCCTCCACGCCGATCTCGGCGCCGCCGGCGAGCAGTACCGCGCGGTGCATGGCGTTCTCCAGCTCGCGCACGTTGCCGCGCCAGCCGTGCGCCAGCAGCAGGTGCAACGCCGCCGACGCCAGCGGGCGCCGCGCCACGCCGTTGACGTCGGCATAGCGGCGGGCGAAATGCTCGGCCAACGCCGCGATGTCTCCCGGGCGTTCGCGCAGAGGCGGCACGCGCAGCGTGACGACATTGAGGCGGAAAAACAGATCCTCGCGAAAGCGGCCGGCGTTCACTTCGGTCGTCATGTCGCGGTTGGTGGTCGCCAGGATGCGCACGTTCACGCGCACCGGCGCCGAGCCGCCCAGGCGGTCGATCTCGCGCTCCTGCAATGCGCGCAGCAGCTTGGCTTGCAGGCGCACGTCCATCTCGCTGATCTCGTCGAGCAGCAGCGTGCCGCCGTTGGCGGCCTCGAACTTTCCAAGGCGCCGCGCAACCGCGCCGCTGAAGGCGCCCTTTTCATGCCCGAACAGCTCGCTCTCCAGCAGGGTGTCCGGGATCGCGGCACAGTTCAGCGCGACGAACGGGCCGCCGTTGCGCCGGGAGCGGCCGTGGATGTGGCGCGCCAGCACTTCCTTGCCGGTGCCGCTCTCGCCGGTGATCAGCACCGAGGCTTCCGCGGCGGCCACCTGTTCGGCGCGGCGGACGGCCGCCTGCATCACCGGATCGCGTGCCACCAGCGCGTGCCGCTCGCCCGAGGCCGCTTGCAGGATCGCGGCGATCAGCTCGGGGTCGGGCGGCAGCGGCAGGAACTCCCGGGCACCTTCGCGGATCGCGCGCACCGCCGCGTCGGCATCGGCGTCGACACCGCAGGCTACCACCGGCACGACGATGCGCTCGGCCGCCAGCGCGCGCACCAGGGCGCCCACGTCGTGCGCGACATCGCACAGCGCGAGGTCGGCCAGCGTCTCGCCGCGCAGCCGCGCCAGCGCCCCGGCGACGTCGTCGGCCTGGTCCAGCCGCGCGCCGCGGGCGATCGCGATGCGTGCCGCGGCACCCAGCTCGCCGGCCAGCGAGCCGACGATCAGCACGCGCATGAGGATACCCCCACCATGCGCGTCACACCGACCGCTCCGCCTTGACGATCTCGGTCATCGTCACGCCGAGGCGATTGTCGTCGACCATCACTACCTCGCCACGCGCCACCAGGCGGTTGTTCACATAGATGTCGATCGCTTCACCAAGCTTGCGGTCGAGTTCCACCACCGCGCCGCGACCGAGTTTCAGCAGTTGGCTCACCTGCATTGTCGCCTTGCCGAGTACGGCGCTGACGGTCACGGGGATGTCGTACACCGCCTCGAGCTCACGCGCGCCGCCGCGACCGGGAAACTCGTCGTTCGACTTGCCCGGTGCCGCTCCGAACGGATTTGCCTCCGCGGCCGAGTCCAGGTCGGTCAGCTCCATGTCACCGGGCATCCGCGGTCGCTCCTGTCGTCGCCAGCTCGCCCGCCGTCGGGTCCAGCAGGTCGAGCGGCGCCAGGACGCCCGCCACCGCCCGCCACAACGCCGTGCCGTCGCGCACCGCCGCGCCATCCTGCCATTCGA
Organism: uncultured Pseudomonadota bacterium; assembly: GCA_963758455.1. Taxonomy (GTDB): domain Bacteria; phylum Pseudomonadota; class Alphaproteobacteria; order Acetobacterales; family Acetobacteraceae; genus CAVRQM01. Next base: position 1,587,343 of record CAVWVK010000002.1, read on the forward strand.
CCCGGACATCGCCCGACGCCACCGAGTCGGTCTCGACGAAGCGCACCCGCGCCAGAAGCTCCGGTTCCAGACCGTCGAGCGCCGCCGACAGGGCCTCGCGCGTGTGCGGATTGACCCGGATGGCGACCGCGGGTTCGTGGCGCAGCGCGGGTTGCAACGCCTGCACGACGGCAGCGGCCTCGGCGGCGCCGAAGCGGGCGCATAGCCGGGGCAGCAAGGCGCCCAATGTTGCCAGCAGCAACCGCGCCACCGCACCGGCCTGCTCGTCCGCGGAATGCCGGGCCGACGCGGCGGCATCGGCCAGTGACGCCGCGATCACCGCCAGCGTCTGACGCACGCCTTCGGACTGTTCGCCTCGGGCTTGGGCCAATCCTTCCCGGTGGCCCTCTACGCGAGAGGCCGCGCGCGCGTCGGCGAGGTCCGCCTCGGTGAACATCGGCGCGGGGTCGAGCGGGGCTGGCACCGCAAGCATTGGCCTGACGTCGAAATCCTCGAAGAACAAGACGCCGGCGGCGGATGACGGCGGCGGACGTGATTGCGTGCGTGCGTGCATCTCAGTACACGAGCTCCTCGTCCTTGCCTTCGCTGATCTCGATCTGACCCTGCGCGGCCAGCTCCTTGGCCAGCACGACGATCGCCGCCTGCGCCTCGTCCACTTCGCGCAGCTTGACCGGGCCGAGGCCGTCGATCTCCTCGCGTAGCATCTTTCCCGCGCGCTCCGACAAATTCGCGAAGAATAGCTCGCGCAGCTTTTCCGAGGCACCCTTCAGCGCCAACGGCAGCTTGTCCTTCTCGATGGCGCGGAGCAGCACCTGGATCGCCGCTCCCGACAGGCGGGCGAGGTCGTCGAAGGTGAACATCAGCGACTTGATGCGCTCCGCGGCCTCGCGATTGCGCTCCTCCAGCGCCGCCACGAAGCGGGTCTCCGACTGCCGGTCGAGGTTGTTGAATATCTCGGCCATCATCTCGTGCGCGTCGCGCCGCGTGCTGCGCGCCAGGTTGGACATGAACTCGGCACGCAGCGTGCGCTCGACGCCGTCGAGCACCTCCTTCTGCACGCTCTCCATGCGCAGCATCCGCATCACCACTTCCATCGCGAAACTGTCCGGCAGGATCGCCAGCACGCGCGCCGCGTGTTCGGGCCGGATCTTGGACAGCACCACGGCGACGGTCTGCGGGTATTCGTTCTTCAGATAATTCGCGAGCACCGCCTCGTTGACGTTGCCCAGCTTGTCCCACATGGTCCGCCCGGCCGGACCACGGATCTCCTCCATGATCTGCGACACCCGCTCGCGCGGCATCGCCTTCAGCAACATGCGCTCGGCGTTCTCGTAGCTGCCGATCAGATTGCCGCTGCCGCCGAGATTGTCCGCGAACTCGATGCACAAACGCTCGACCTGCTCGGATCGGACCGGGCCGAGTTGCGCCATCGCCTGCGAGATCTCCTTGATCTCGTCTTCCTGCATCATGCCGAGCAGCCGTCCGGACTGCTCCTCGCCCAGGGCCAGCATCAGCACCGCGGCGCGCTGCGAGCCGCTGAGCGTGCGGTTCTCCAGCAATGCCGGCACCGGTGGCATCAGGCGGCCTCCTGCTGCATCCAGGAGCGCACGATCGACAGGCTCTCCTCGGGATGGCGATCTACCAGGTCGGCCAGCCGGCGCACGGAGGACGCGCGCAACTGCCCCTCAACATTGGCCAAGTCGATCATCGTTTCGTAGTCGACCGAGGCGTCAACGGAGTGGCCGATGGCGCGAAGGGAGGCGCTTTCCGCGCCACCGCCCTGCGGCCTGATGGAGTTGCCGGCCTCGTGAACCAGGCTCAGCTTCGCGCCTTCGCCCAAGGCGCCGGCGGCCCCGGCCGTCGCGTCGACGGCAGCCGGCTGCGCGGTGAGTCGCAGCACCATCGGCCGCAGCACCAGCAGCAGTCCCAGCAATCCGAGAAGCCCGAACAGCCCTGACTGCGCCAAGTGCAGCAGGTCGCCGCTGTCGATCGGCAAGCCGAACAGGCGGCGCGGTTCGGCGGCGAGGGCGCCCTGATCCTCCGCGACGAAACGCATGGTCGCGACCTCGACCGTGTCGCCGCGCTTGGCATCGTAGCCGATGGCGCTGCGCACCAGGGCCGCGATCTGCGCGAGCTCGGCGGCCGAGCGCGGCGTCCAGCCGGGTTTGCCGTCGGCGCCCGGCGCGCTCTTGCCGTCGACCATCACCGCCAGGCTGATGCGCCGGATCTCCGGCTGCGCGCGCACGATCGTGCGCACCGTGCGGCCAATCTCGTAGTTGGTGGTCTCCTCCTGACGCTGGGTCTGGCTCCCGGGGCCGTCCTTGGCGCCGGCATTCGCGTTCGGCAGGTTGTTCTGCACCGAGACGGTGGTGCCCGCCTCCGTGCTTTTGCTGCTGTCGGTGACGCTCTGCGTGCTTCGGACCACTTGCCCGTCCGGGTCGTATTTCTCCTCGGTCTCATGCACCTGCGCGAAATCGAGATCGACCGACGCCTCGGCGCGCACATGACCGGCGCCGAGGCTGCGCTCCAGCATCTCCTCCACGGCGCGCGACAGCCGCAACTCGGTGGCACGCTTGACCTCCTCGAGCCCCTGGGCGGCGCCGTCCGGCCCGGTCGGCTCGCCGGCGCGCGACAGCACGTCGCCGCGGCTGTCGATGATCGCGATGTTTGCCGGCCGCAGCCCGGGCACCGCCGCGGCGACCAGGTTCAGCACCGCCTGAATGCCTTCGTGGTCCAGCCGCCGCTCGCCGACCATCGTCAGCATCACCGACGCCTGAGCCTCCTGCTGATCGCGCGCGAATGGCTCGCGCTTCGGCAACACCAGATGCAGCCGTGCGGCGCGCACGCCGGACATCGCCTGGATGGTACGCGCGAGCTCGCCCTCCAGGGCGCGCGTCTCATTGATGCGCTGCTCGAAGGAGCTGGCGGTCAGCCCGTCGCCGCGGTCGAACAACTCGTAGCCGACCGAACCGCCAGTCGGCAGCCCCTGCTTGGCCAACAGCAGACGCGCCGCGCCGACATCGTCGCGCGGCACCATGATCCGGTCGCCGGTGGGCGACACTTCGTGCGCAATATGCTGGGCGGCAAGCTGGTCGGCGATCTGTGCCGCCTCGCGCAGGTCGAGATCGGCGTACAGCAGCGCCATCTGACCGTCGCCGCCAGCGCCCTCATGCGTGGCCAGGATGGCCAGCAGGGCAAACAGCGACAACGCCACCGCCGCCATCGCCGCCAGTCGGCCCGCACCCAGCGCCTTCAGCCCGTCGAGCAACGCCTTCATCGACGCAGCGGCCTCGCTGCCCTGATTGCCATCGCCGCACCCCGCCCTGCCGTCCTGGCAGGGGAGCAGTCTCCCGCGCGGGCACTTTCCCGACGGTTAACGGCGGCCGCGCACCGCTGCCGCTACAGCCTGGAATGGGGGCTTTGAGGCTTTGGCCTGCGAGCGGGTCAGCCGCGCTGCTGCCAAAGGCGCCAGCGCCAAGCGAGCCACGCCACGCCCGCGGCGGCGATGGCCAGCGGAATCAGGATCAGGGCCAGCCACAGCGCCAGGAAGGCGAGGCCGATCGCGCCGGCCACGACCGCGGCAAGGATGGCGGCGCGGAACAGCCGGGTGGGAAGCGGCACCGGCTCCGGCCCCAGCACGCGGCCGTCTATGGTGACGTCGAGGATGTCGGGGTCGGACATGCCACGGACGTGGCGTGTCGGAGCGGGTGGGTCAAGACTGGCGAGCGAGCCGCTTTTTCATGGGCAAGGCCGCGATCTCGGGCAAGTCGGCCGCTTCGACGACAATGCGCAAAATCATTTCGCGAACACGCTGACGCTTTCGACTCGCGCCGACCAGAGGAACTGGTCGATGGCGGCGGCAGTCAGCAGCCGGTAGCCGGCGGTGTGCAGCGTGGCGGCGTCGCGGCCCAGGGCGGCGGGGTGGCAGCTCACGTAGACGATCCGCCGCACGCCGCTGCGGGCCAGTTCGGCAACCTGGACGGCGGCGCCGGCGTGCGGAGGGTCGAGCACGACGGCGGTGCAGCCCGCGAGATCGGTGGCGAGCAGCGGGCGGCGCGTGAGGTCGCGTTCGGTCGTGGTGATGCGGCCGGCCAAACCCGCGCTGTTCGCGGCCCCGCGGAGGGCGACGACCGCAGCCGGGTCGCCCTCGAACGCGACGACGCGAGCACGGCTGGCGAGGGGAAAGGTGAGGGTGCCGCAGCCGCAGAAGAGCTCGGCGATCCAGGCTCGGCCGGCGAGCCGGTCTGGCAGGCCGGCCAGGACGGCATCGACGATCGCCCGCTCACCCTCGCGGGATGCTTGCAGGAAGACGCCGGACGGCGGGGCGACCGTGACGCCCGCGAATTGCGTCGTTGCGGGGCGAAGCTGGCAGGCGGTCTCCGGAGCCGCGCGGCCGGCGGCAGAGGCGATGCGGGTGATGCCGTGCGCCGCCGCAAAGGCGGCGAGGCGGGTGCGGTCGGCGGCGGTGATGGGACCATCCAGGCGCAGCAGCAGGTCGGGGCCGCTATCCAGCAGGTTGACGATGGCCGACCCGTCGCGGCGGAACGCGCTCAGGGTGGGCAAGAGCGCACGCAGCGGCGACAGCAGCGCGAACAGCGTCGGGTGAAGGACGTGGCACTCGTGCAGGTCAATCACCGTCGTCGAGCGCAGCGCGTGCAGGCCGACCAGGATGGTGCTCGACCCCACGCGGCGTAACGCGAGGTCCATGCGGCGGCGCGCGTGCGGCGGTGTGCGAGACGGCGATGTGCGAGACGGCGATGTGCGAGACGGCGGGGCGACGCTGGCCGGAAAACCTGCCCTGGCCAGCGCGGCCTCGACCTGGCCGGCTTTCCAGGTCGCGTAGTCCGCATCCGGCCAGTGCTGCATGAGGCAGCCGCCACATACGCCGAAATGGCGGCAGGGCGGCGTGACTGGCTGGGACGGCGGCTCCGGCGGGGCCGCGGCGGCGCTCAGTTTCCGAATGCGTCGAGCCCGGTTTGCGCGCGGCCGAGGATCAGCGCGTGGACGTCGTGCGTGCCCTCGTAGGTGTTGACCGCCTCCAGGTTCATCATGTGGCGGATGACGTGGTACTCGTCCGACACGCCGTTGCCGCCGTGCATGTCGCGGGCCACGCGGGCGATCTCGAGCGCCTTGCCGCAATTGTTGCGCTTGCACAGCGAGATCATTTCCGGCGCGGCTTGCCCCTCTTCGAGCAGGCGCCCGAGGCGCAGCGAGGCTTGCAGGCCGAGCGTGATTTCGGTCTGCATGTCGGCCAGCTTTTTCTGCACGAGCTGGGTCGCGGCCAGCGGGCGGCCGAACATCCGCCGGTCCAGCGTGTATTGCCGCGCCGCGTGCCAGCAGAACTCGGCCGCCCCCAGGGCACCCCAGGAGATGCCGTAGCGGGCGTTGTTGAGACAGGAAAACGGGCCGCGCAAGCCGCGCACGCCGGGCAGCAGGTTCGCCGCCGGCACGAACACGTCGGCCATGGCGATCTGGCCGGTGGCGCTGGCGCGCAGGCTGAACTTTCCCTCGATCTTCGGCGCGGTCACGCCTGGCATGTCGCGTTCCAGGATGAAGCCCCGGATGTCGCCGCCGTCGTCCTTTGCCCAGACCACGAATACGTCGGCGATCGGCGAGTTGGTAATCCAGGTCTTCGTGCCGTTCAGAAGGAACCCACCCTCGACGGCGCGCGCGCGACTGCGCATCGAACCGGGGTCGGAGCCGGCGTCCGGTTCGGTCAAGCCGAAGCAGCCGACCAGATCGCCGCTGCGCAGGCGGGGCAGCAGGCGGTCCTTCTGCTCATCGGACCCGAATGCCCAGATCGGATACATCACCAGACTAGACTGTACTGAGAAGGCGCTGCGATAGGCGCTGTCGACGCGCTCGACCTCGCGGGCGATCAGGCCGTAGGCGACGTAGCCGACGCCGGCGCAGCCGTGGCTGTCCAGCGTGGCGCCGAGGAAGCCCATCTCGCCCATCTCGCGAAAAATCTCGCGGTCGAAATGCTCGTGACGGTTGGCGTCGAGCACGCGCGGAAACAGGCGATCCTGGCAGTAGGCGCGCGCGGCGTCACGGATGGCGCGCTCGTCTTCGGTAAGCTGTCCGTCCAGCAACAGCGCGTCGTCCCAGCGGAACGCGGCGTGCGACCGCTTCGCGGTCTCGGGAGTGACGGCGACGTTCACGCCGCCGTCTCCACGTCCTCCGGCACCAGATCTCGGCATCGGACGGCGGCGGGCCGGAACGAGCATGAAGGCGGGCACGTCCGCGCCGAACCCGACCACGCCGCCGGCGGTGCTGGCTGGCGGTTCCGCCACACGAGGGTGACGGTCATCGCGGCCCCTGTCGCGGACCGGGCTACGCGCCAGCGGCCGGGCCGCGGGTTCGGTCTCGGCCGAGTGCCGGGCGGCCGGCTGCCGCCGGGCCTCTGGCTGCCGTCGAGCCTTCGCTGCCGGAGCGGCCCGCTCCGGCTCGGCGGGGGCGAGGTCGGCGTGCTGCGGCTCGATGTGCTTCGCGGTCCTGCGCTCGGGCTTGTCGGCCTTCTTCTCCGGCCGGCCCGCGACCTTGCCGCCGCGCCGGCGGCGCTTGCCATCGCCTTCCGCCCAATCGACCGCATCGAGGCCGGGGATCTGCATCCGCGGGATCGGCACTCCGATCAGCTTCTCGATGGCTTCCACGGCGAGCCGGTCCTCGGGGGTGGCGAGCATGAAGGCGCGGCCCTCGCGGCCGGCGCGGCCGGTACGGCCGGTGCGATGGACGTAGTCCTCGGCGTGGATCGGCACGTCGAAATTGAACACATGACTGAGGCCGCCGATGTCGATGCCGCGGGCCGCCACGTCGCTGCAGCACAGCAGGCGCAGGTCGCCGGCCTTGAACTTTTCCAAGGTGGCGAAGCGCACCGGCTGGGCCATGTCGCCGTGCAGGGCGCCGACCGAGAAGCCGTGCCGCGAGAGGGACTTGAACAATATGTCCACGTCCTTCTTGCGGTTGCAGAAGATCAGCGCGTTCTGCACCTCCTCGGAACGGATCAGCCGGCGCAGCGCCTCGCGCTTGTCGTGCTCGGCGACCAGGGTCATCGCCTGGATGATGGTCGTCACCACGGAGGCTGGCGGGGAGACGGTGATCTCCTTGGGGTTTTGCAGGAAGGCGTCGGCCAGGCGGCGGATCTCGGGGGCCATCGTGGCGCTGAAGAACAGCGTCTGGCGGGTCGCCGGCAGCATCGAGACGATGCGCTCGACATCGGGAATGAAGCCCATGTCGAGCATCCGGTCGGCCTCGTCGATCACCAGCACGCGGCAGTCGTTGAGCAGCACTCCGCCGCGCTCGATCATGTCGATCAGGCGCCCGGGGGTGGCGATCAGCACGTCGACGCCGCGCATCAGGGCGTCGCGCTGGTCGGACATGCTCTCGCCGCCGATAATCAGCGCGTGCGACAGCTTCAGATGCCGGCCGTACATCACGAAGTTTTCGGCGACTTGCAGGGCCAGCTCGCGCGTGGGTTCCAGGATCAGGCTGCGCGGCATCCGGGCGCGGGCGCGGCTGCCGGAGAGGATGTCGAGCAGCGGCAGGGTGAAGCCTGCGGTCTTGCCGGTGCCGGTCTGGGCGCAACCCAAGACGTCGCGCCCCATCAGCACGGACGGGATGGCCTGCTGCTGGATCGGCGTGGGGGTCAGGTAGCCCATCTCGGCCACCGCGCGGAGGATTTCCGGCGACAATCCGAGCTCGGCGAAGCCATTCGGGGCAATGCCGTTCGGGGCAGCGTCGGCCGGCGTGCCGCCGGGCCGCTCCTGGACGGCCGCTGATTCCGGGGCCGAGGCTTCGGCCGCGTTCGTTGTCTCGGGAGACGGGTTGGTGTCAGTCAAAATGGGCGTGCTTCCGTGGACGGCGTCTGGTGATTGCGCCGCGGACCCAGCCACGACGGACCGGCCACGCGCGCGCCAAAGGGGGCCCGGCGTCAGCGGTGCGCTCCTGCGCCGCATATCAGGAAACTGGATGTCAAAGTCAAGGTTGTTGCATGGTGGAATGCCTATATTCGCCTGACAGGGCATCCGTAACGGAAGCCGGGCGTTCCGCCGGCAGTCGCCGGCACGCCCGGGTGAAGGAGAGAGACTGCATGAACAGGATCAGGCACATGGCCGCGGCCGTGGCGATCGCGGCGGCGGCGCTGGCGGTGGTCGCGGCCCCATCCGCGGCGCGAGCGGACTGGCATCATGGCTGGGATGATGGCGGCGGTTGGCACCACGGCGGGGGGGTTGGGGCGGTGGTTGGGGCGGCGGCGTTGGGGTAGGCTTGGGCGTAGGGCTGGGTCTCGGCCTTGCGGCGCCGCTGTATGCCGCGCCGCCGGCCTATTACGTCCCGCCGCCGGTCTATTACGCGCCTCCACCGGTCTATTATGCTCCGCCGCCGGCCTACTATGCGCCGCCTGTCGCCACTCCGGCGGCGGGACAGGGTTGCTACGCGGGTCCGTATGTGTGCCCGTTGCAGCACCCCGTGCCGGCCGGGACGTCGTGTTCTTGCCCGACGGGAGCCGCGCAGCCGGCGTATGGCCGGAGTGGCTGAGCCCGCGCCGGGCGGACCCGAACCAGGCCCGGCCCGCATCGAGGACTACGCCATGATCGGCGACTGCACGACCGCGGCCCTGGTGAGCCGCGGCGGCAGCATCGACTGGCTGTGCTGGCCGCGGTTCGACAGCGCCGCCTGCTTCGCCGCGTTGCTCGGCACGCCCGACCACGGCCGCTGGCTGATCGCGCCGACGGACGCGGCGGCGAGCACGCGGCGCGGCTATCGCGACGGTTCGCTGGTGGTCGAGACGGTGTTCGCGACAGAGGCGGGCGAAGTCGCCCTGATCGACTTCATGCCGATCGGACAGCGTCATTCGTCTGTGGTGCGCATCGTCGAGGGGCGGCGTGGACGGGTCGCCATGACCATGAGCGTCGCGTTGCGGTTCGATTATGGCAGCGCCGTGCCCTGGGTGCGCCGGACGGAGCACGGCGAGGGGATCATCGCGATCGTCGGGCCCGACATGGTGATCCTGCGCGCGCCGGTGCCCACCGAGGGGCGCGACATGACTACCGCCGCCGATTTCGAGGTGAGCAAGGGCGACCGCCTGGCATTCGTGCTGACACACGTGCCGAGCCATCAGAGGCCGCCGCGACCGATCGACCCCGAAGCGGCGCTGCGGGAGACCGAGGCCTACTGGGGCCGCTGGTGCAAGCGGGGCAGCTATCGCGGTCCCTACGAAGCTGCGGTGAAACGCAGCCTGCTGACGCTGAAGGCGCTGACCTATCATCCGACCGGCGGGATCGTGGCGGCGCCGACGACCAGCCTGCCGGAGCGGCTTGGCGGCTCGCGCAACTGGGACTACCGCTTTTGCTGGCTGCGCGACGCGACATTGACGCTGCTGGCGTTCATGCAGAATGGCTATTACGACGAAGCGCAGGCGTGGCGTGATTGGCTGCACCGCAGCGTCGCCGGCAGCCCCGAGCAGGTCCAGATCATGTACGGAATCGCCGGCGAGCGACGGCTGGACGAGTGGGAGGTGCCGTGGCTGCCCGGCTATCAGGGCGCGGCGCCGGTGCGGATCGGCAATGCGGCGTCCAAGCAGATACAGCTCGATGTCTTTGGCGAGGTGCTGAACGCGATGCACCAGTCCCGGCTCGGCGGCCTTACGACGCCGGCGACGAGTTGGGAGCTGGACTGCGCCCTGGTCGGGCGTCTGGCGCAGATTTGGGATCAGCCCGACGAGGGTATGTGGGAAACCCGCGGCGGCCCCCAGCAATTCACCTTTTCCAAAGTCATGGCCTGGGTTGCCGTCGATCGCGCGATCCAGAGTGCCGAGACGTTCCACCTGCAAGCGCCGCTCAAATGTTGGCGGCCGCTGCGCGAGACCATGCACGCGACGATCTGCGCGCACGGATTCAATCCGGACTTGAACAGTTTCGTGCAGGTGCTCGGCGGCACCGAGCTGGATGCCAGCCTGCTGCTGCTGCCGATGATGGGATTTCTGCCGATCGACGATCCGCGCATCGAGGGAACCATCGCGGCTGTCGAGAAACACCTGATGCCGAACGGCTTCGTGCTACGCTATGACACATCGGACAGCAAGGACGGATTGCCGGCCGGCGAGGGTGCGTTTCTGGCGTGCAGCTTCTGGCTCGCTTACGCCTACGCGCGCCAGGGCCGCACCGATGAGGCGCGGACGCTGTTCGAACGGCTGCTGGGGCTGTGCAACGATGTGGGTCTGCTGGCCGAGGAGTACGACCCGCACACCGGGCGGCAGGTCGGCAATTTCCCGCAGGCGTTCAGCCATGTCTCGCTGATCGGCACGGCCCTGGCCCTGCGTGGCGAGGAGCCGACGCAGGCGCCTAAGGCTGCTCGGCGGGAGCAAGACGGGTAGCGGCGCGGCGCTCAGGGCGTTGCAGGGCGAGATAGACGACCGGCGTGGTGTAGAGCGTCAGCATTTGCGAGACGATGAGGCCGCCGACGATGGCGATGCCCAGCGGGCGGCGCAGTTCGGAGCCGGTGCCGGTGGCGACCGCCAGCGGCACCGCGGCGAGCAGGGCGGCCAACGTGGTCATGATGATCGGCCGAAAACGCTCCAGGCAGGCGGCGTGGATCGCGGCGAGCGGCGACAAGCCATGATGGCGCTCCTGCTCCAGCGCGAAATCGACCAGCATGATGGCGTTCTTCTTGACGATGCCCATGAGCAGCAGGATGCCGATGTCGGCGATGATGGTGAGGTCGGTTCCCGTCAGGAGCAACGCGAGCAGCGCGCCGAGACCGGCCGACGGCAACGTCGAAATGATCGTGAGCGGCTGCGCCAGGCTTTCGTACAGCACGCCCAGCACGATGTAGATGGCGCCGAGTGCGGCCAGGATCAGTAGCGGGATGGATTTCAGGCTGTCGGTCAGGAAGCGGGCATTGCCGGCGAAGTCGGTGCGCACGGTAGGCGGCATGTGCAGGTCGGCTATCGCCCGCTGGATGGCGCCGAGCGCCTGGCCCAGCGAGGTGTTGCCGGTGGTGTTGAAGCTGAGCGTGGCGGCCGGGAACTGTCCGCGATGCTGCACGGCGAGCGGCGCGGTGGATCGCACCAGGCGCACCACCGAGCCGAGCGGCACCTGAGCGCCATTGGTCGAGCCGATGAAGATGCGGTCCAGGAATGACGGATCGGTCTGCAAAGCGGGATCGGCCTCGACCACGACCCGGTACTGGTTGCGCTGGGTGTAGATGATCGAGACCTGGCGCTGCGAGAAGGCGTTTGACATCGCGTCGTCGATGACCGTCGCGGAGACGCCGAGCCGCGCGGCGGCGGTGCGGTCGATCTCCAGCGTGACCTGCGGGCCGGCGCGGTCCTGATCGCTGCTGACATCCGCGATTTCGGGGACGGTGCGCAGCCGGTCCTCGACGCGCGCGGCCCAGGTGCGCAGTTCCGCGAGATCCTGGTCGATCAGCACGAACTCGTTGGCGCCGCTGCCTTGTTGTCCGCCGCCGCGCACATCCTGGGCCGAGTACAGGAAGGTCTGCACGCCGCCGATGCGGGCGAGCTGGGGGCGCAGGCGGGCGATCACCGCCTCGGAGGAAAGATGACGTTCCGACGGGGGCTTCAGGCTGATGGTGAGGCTGCCGCGGTTGAGCTGCGGGATGAAGCCGGAGCCGCCCACCGTCGAGCCGACGGTGGCGATCGCCGGGTCGCGCAGCAGCACATCGACCACGGCACGCTGGCGCCGTTCCATGGCCGCGAACGAGATGTCGGGGCTGGCCAAGGTGGTGCCCTGGACCAGTCCAGTGTCCTCGGTGGGCATGAAACCCTTGGGCACATGGCCATAGAGCCAGACGGTGAGCGCCACAGTGCCGAAAGTGACGCCCAGCATCAGGCGGCGCCGCCGCAGCGCCCAGCCGAGGGTGCGGTCATAGAAGGCGAGGACCGTGGCGAATGCGCCGTCGAACAGGCGGTCGATCCAAGTCGCGCGGGCAGACGAGCGAGCGGCGAGGAAGCGGCCGCATAGCATCGGCGTGAGGGTGAGCGAGACGGCGGCCGAGATGACCACCGCCAGGGTCAATGTGGTGGCGAACTCGTGCATCAGTCGCCCGAGGATGCCGCCGAGGAACAGCAGCGGGATGAACACCGCGACGAGCGAGACGCTGATGGAGATCACGGTGAAGCCGATCTGGCGCGATCCGCGCAGCGCCGCGCGCATTGGGGTTTCGCCCATTTCGACGTGGCGGACGATGTTCTCGATCATCACGATGGCGTCGTCGACGACGAAGCCGACCGAGATGGTCAGCGCCATGAGCGAGAAATTGTCGAGCGAAAAGCCACAGAGCCACATCGCCGCGAGGGTGCCGGCCAGCGACAGCGGGATGGCGACGCCGGCGGCGATGGTAGGCACGAGCGCGGCGCATGAACACCAGCACCACCATCAGCACCAGGGCGATGGTGATGAGCAACGTCACGGAGATGTCGGCGATGCTGGCGCGGATGGTCGCGGTGCGTTCGTCGATGACGGTGAGCTTGATGCCGCGCGGCATGGTGGCGAGCAGCCGCGGCAGCACCGTGCGGATGCGGTCCACGGTCTTGATGACATTGGCGCCAGCTTCCTTGGTGATGCTGAGCAGGATCGCCGGCTGTTGGCCGGACCAGGCGGCGAGGCGGCTGTTGGCGACACCGTCGATCACGGTGGCGACTTCGGAGAGGCGCGTGACGGCGGCGTCCCGGGTCTTGAGCACCAGGCCGCGGTAGTCGGCGGCATGGCGGATCTGGCCATTGAGCGCCAGGGTCTCGGCGCGGTCCGGCCCCTCGAGGCCGCCGACCGGGCCATCGACATTGGCGGCGCGGATGGCGGTGACGATGTCTTGCGCGGACAGACCCGCGGCCGCCAGCGCCGCCGGATCGAGCTGCACGCGGACCGCCGGCTTTTCGGCGCCGTTGATCTGCACCTGCGAGACGCCGGACACCTGGCTGAGCCGCTGCGCGAGGATCGTGTCAACGGCATCGTAGACCTGGCGGAGCGACAGCGTATCGGACGTCAGGGCCAGGGTCATGATCGGCGCCTGCGCCGGATTGATCTTGCGAAAGAACGGGCGCGTCGGCAGGTCCGAGGGCAGATCGGCGGTGGCGGCGTTGATCGCCGCCTGCACGTCGTGCGCGGCCCCGTCTATGTCGCGAGCGATATCAAACAGCACGATGATCGTGGTGTTGCCGGTGCCGCTGACCGACGTCAGCTCGGTGACGCCACCGATCTCGCCGAGGCGCCGCTCCAGGGGGGCGGCGATCGAGGTGGCCATCGTCTCGGGACTGGCGCCCGGGCGATTGGCGAACACGACGATGGTGGGGATATCCACGCTGGGCAGCGGCGCCACCGGCAGGAAGACATACGCGACAATGCCGGCGAGCAGCAGGCCAAGCGACAGCAGCATCGTGGCGATGGGACGGGCGATGAAGGGGGCGGAGAAGTTCACTCGGCGGGGGCCGGACGTGGCGCGGATGCAAGGCGCGCTCGCAGGCGCTCGAAGGCGAGATAGATCGCGGGCGTGGTGTACAGCGTCAGCAACTGGCTGAGCAGCAGGCCGCCGACGATGGTCACGCCCAGCGGGAAGCGCAGCTCCGAGCCGGTGCCGTGTTCCAGCACCAGCGGCAGTGCGCCCAGCAGGGCAGCGGCAGTGGTCATCATGATGGGGCGGAAGCGCAGCAGCGAAGCCTCGGTGATGGCTGCCTCGGGGGAGAGGCCGCGGGTGCGTTCGGCCTCGATCGCGAAATCGATCATCATGATCGCGTTCTTCTTGACGATGCCCATCAGCAGAACGATGCCGACCAGTGCCACCAGCGACAGATCCGAGCCCACGAACATCAAGGCGAGCAGCGCGCCGATGCCGGCCGAGGGCAGGGTGGACAGGATGGTGACGGGGTGGAGCACGCTCTCGTACAGCACGCCCAGTACGATGTAGATGACGACGACGGCCGCCAGGATCAGCCACGGCTCGGAGGCAAGCGACCTCTGGAACTCCGCGGCATTGCCCGAGAACGAACCGGCAATGGCGGCCGGCAGGCCGATCGCCTGATCGGCGGATTGCACCGCCCGCACCGCGTCGCCGAGCGCCGCGCCGGGTGCGAGATTGAAACTGAGTGTGATGGCGGGGAACTGCTCGTCATGAGTGATGACCAGCGGCGCGGTGGTCCGCTCAAGCCGGGCGATCGCGGTGAGCGGCACCTGTGCGGCCACACCGTTCGTGACCGTGCCGGGCACGCGCAACGAGAGCAGCGACGCGGGATTGGCCTGCCAAGCCGGATCGCCTTCCAGCACCACGCGGTACTGGTTGGCCTGCGCGAAAAGGGTGGCGACCTGGCGTTGGCCGTAAGTGTCGTAGAGCACGTCCTGCACCGCTTGCATGGTGACGCCGAGGCGCATCGCGGCGGCGCGGTCGACCACGATGTTGGTGCGGAAGCCGTCATTCTGCTGGTCGCTGGCGACGTCGCGCAGATGCGGGTCGGCTGAAGGTTGTCCAGCAGGCGCGGCGCCCAACGGCGCCAGCTCGGCGGCGTCGGTATCGACCAGCGTGTACTGATACTGCGTGCGCGAGATGCGCGTGCCGATCTGGATGTCCTGCACCGGCTGCATGAACACCGAGAGGCCAGGAATGCCCGCGAGTTTCGGCTGCAGGCGCGCGGCGATCGTCGCGGCGTCGGCGTTGCGCTGGCCGCCGCGGCACCAGCGAGATGGTCAGGCGGCCGGTGTTGGGCGTGGGGTTGATGTCGCCGGCGCCCACGAAGCTCACGACATCGGCCACCGCCGGGTCGGTGCGGATCACCGCGTCGGCCCGCGCCTGCAGCGCGCTCATGCGCGGGATGGAGATGCTCTGCTCGCCTTGCGTCACCGCGACGATCAGGCCGGTATCCTGCTGCGGCAGAAAGCCCTTCGGCACGACGACATACAGCAGCACCGTGCCGGCCAGAGTCGCCATCGCGATCATCAGCATCAGCCGCTGTCGGCGCAGCGACCAGGCGAGCGTGCGCCGATAGCCGCGCAGGGTGCGCTCGAATGCTGCCTCGAAGGCGCGGGCGACGCGGCCGGGATGTTCGGCGGCGGCGGGACGCAACAGGCGGGCGGACATCATCGGCGTCAGCGTCAGCGAGACCACGGCGGAGACGATGACGGCGACCGACAGCGTGACGGAGAACTCGCTGAACAGGCGGCCGACCACGCCGCCCATGAACAGCAGCGGGATGAACACTGCGATCAGCGAGACGGTGAGCGAGACGATGGTGAAGCCGATCTGTGCCGCGCCCTTGTACGCGGCCTGCATCGGCGTCTCGCCGGCCTCGATGAAGCGGACGATGTTCTCGATCATCACGATGGCGTCGTCGACGACGAAGCCGGTGGCGACCGTCAGCGCCATCAGCGAGAGGTTGTCCAGCCCGTAGCCCAGCTCGCTCATGATGCCGAACGTGCCGATCAGGCTGAGCGGCAGGGCGACGGCCGGGATCAGCGTGGCGCGCCAGGTGCGCAGGAACAGGTAGATCACGCCGATCACCAGCACGACGGACAGGATCAGCGTGGCCTGCACGTCGGCCACGCTGGCGCGGATGGTCTGCGTGCGGTCGGCGACGACGGACAGGCTTGATCGCCGGCCGGGATGGTGCGTTGCAGGTCGGGCAGAGCCTGCTTGATGAGCGTCCACGGTGCTGACGATGTTGGCGCCCGGCTGACGCTGGATGTCCAGCACAACGGCGGGCTTGCCGCGATAGGTGGCGGCGACCCGGTCGTTCTCCACGCCGCTGACGACGCTGCCCACGTCGGCCAGCGTCACCGCCGCGCCGTTGCGATAGGCGATGACCAGCGCCGGGATAGGCGTCGGCGCTCAGCAGCTGGTCGTTGGCGCCGATCGCGACGGCCTGACGCGGGCCGTCGAAGCCGCCCTTCGCGCCGTTGGCGTTGGCGTTGGCCAGCGCGTTGCGCACGTCCTCCATCGACAGGCTGTAGGCGGCGAGCCGGGCGGGATCGACGCGCACGCGCACCGCGCGGCGCATGTTGCCCTGCACGGTGACGCGGCCCACGCCGCCGATCTGCGCCAGCTTCGGCTGCAGCAGCGTGTCGGCCGCGTCGCTGATCTGGTCGATCGGAATGGCGTCGGACTGCAGCGCGATGGTCAGGATCGGCGCGTCGGCCGGGTTCACCTTGGAATAGACCGGCGGGTACGGCAGCGTCTGCGGCAGCGTGCCGGCCGAGGCGTTGATCGCCGCCTGCACGTCCTCGGCCGCGCTGTCGATGTTGCGGCTCGAGATCGAATTGCAGCGTGATCTGGCTGGTGCCCTCGGAACTGGTCGAGACCATCGAGGACAGGCCGGTGATCTGGCCGAACTGGCGCTCCAGCGAGGCGGTGATGAGGGTGGCCACCGTATCCGGGCTGGCGCCGGGCAGCTGCGTCGTGACCTGGATGGTCGGGAAATCGACCGAGGGCAGGGCCGAGACCGGCAGCGCGCGATAGCCGAGCAGGCCGGCCAGCAGGATCGCGATGGCCAGCAGCCCGGTGGCGATCGGCCGCGCGATGAACGGCGCGGAGATGCTCAAGAGGCGCCCGAGACGGCGGGCGCGCGGCGGCGGCTCGGGGGGCGACGCTGGCCGACGCCGGCTGCACGCGCCGGGCGGCTGGGCGATCGTGACCTTCGCGCCATTGGTCAGGCGGGCCGCGCCATCGACGACGACGCGCTCGCCGGGCTTCAGCCTGTCTTGCACGACGGCGCCGGACAGATCCTCGTGGCCGATCGGTGACGGTGCGCAGCTGCGCCTGCAGGTCGGCGCCGACGACATAGACGATAGGCGCCCTGCGGCCCGCGCTGCACCGCCGCCTCGGGCACCACGGTGGCGCCCTGTGTCGGTGCTCGACCAGCAGCCGCACGGTCACGAACGCGCCGGGCCAGAGCGGCAGTTTCGGGTTCGGGAACAGCGCCTTCAGCTTGATCGTGCCGGTGGTGCGGATCGACCTGGTTGTCGAGCACCGCCAGCGTGCCGCGATCCAGCACGGCGGCGTTCGGGCGCATCGACACGTCCTGCGGCAGCGCCAGCGCCTCGGGCGTGCCGGCCGCCATCGCGGCGGCGACCTGCGGCAGTTGCTGCTGCGGCAGGGTGAAGATCACGGCGATCGGATGCAGCGTGGTCAGCACGACGATGCCGGTGGTGTCGGCGGCGTGGACGATATTGCCCTGATCGACCTGCCGCAGTCCGGTGCGCCCGTCGATCGGGGCGGTGATGGTGGTGTAGCTGAGCTGGGTCCGGGCGTTGTCGATCTGCGCCTGATCCTGCGCCACCTGCGCCACGTCCTGCGCCACCGTGGCGCGCTGGGTGTCGGCGGTCTGCGCCGAGGTGTAGTTGGTGGCCGACAGCTTCTGGTAGCGGGCGAGGTCGAGGCGGGCGTTGGCCAGGTTGGCCTGGTCCTGCTGCTTCTTGGCGACGGCCTGGTCGAGGCTGGCCTGATAGGTGCGCGGGTCGATGCGGGCCAGCACGTCGCCCTTCTTCACGTCCTGGCCTTCGTGGAACAGCACCTGCGATCAGCTTGCCGTCGATCTGCGGCTTGACGGTTACGGTCTGCGAGGCCTGCACCGTGCCCAGCCCGTCGAGGTAGATCGGCACGTCGCGGGTCTGCGGCGGTGGCGACCAGGACCGGGATCGGCTCGGTGCCGGCGTGCCGTGCGGCGGCGGTCGTGGCCGGGCCGCCGGTCGGCGGGCGCGGCACGAACCACCAATACGCGCCGCCTGCCGCCAGCAGCAGCAGCAGCGCCAGCGCCGATCGCGCACGGGCGGCGGGTGCGGCGGCGGGCGGTCGTCACCTTGTCTCGGGTCAGCGTGGTCATAGGATGCCATGATAGATGGAACTGGGAGGCGGCGGCGTATCGGCGCGCGTCCAGCCGCCGCCCAGCGCCTTATACAGCGCCACCAGCGCGGTGAAGCGGGCCAGCCGGATCTGTGCCAGCGTGTCGAGGTCGCCGATACAAGGTCTGTCTGCGCCTGCAGGGCGGTGACGATATCGCACCGTGCCGGCCTCGACCTGGGCGCGGGCGATGTCGGCGGCGAGCTGGGCGGTCTTGACCGCGTCGCGCTCCAGCGCGCTCCTGCTCGGTGGCGTAGCGATAGGCGACCAGCGCGTTCTCGACATCGGTGAAGGCCTGCACCACTGCCTTCTGGTAGTCGGCCAGCAATTCGTCGTAGCGGGCGCGGGCCTGCTGGAACTGGCCGCCCTTCAGGCCGTTGTCGAATACCGTCTGGGCGGCGTTGGCGGCGACCTGGAACAGCACGGAACTGGGATTGATCAGCGCCGAGAGGGCCGCGCTCTCCTAGCCCGCCGCTGCCGGTCAGGGTGATCTGCGGGAAGAAAGCGGCGCGGGCGGCGCGGATGTCGGCGTTGGCGGCGATCAGTTGCGCCTCGGCCGAGGCCACGTCGGGGCGGCGGGCCAGCAACTCGCTGGGCAGGCCGGGGCCGATTTCCGGCAAGGCAGCAGCGTCGTCAGCGTGCCCGGCGGGCACGTCGATGCGCTCCGGCGGGCGGCCGACCAGGATGGCCAGGCCGTTGATCTCCTGCTCGGCCTGACTGCGCAAGCCGGGGACCTCGGCCCGCAAGCCGGCGACCAGCGCCTCCTGCTGGCTGACGTCCAGCAGCGAGGCGGTGCCGGCGCTGTCGCGGGCGCGGATGGCGCGCAGGATCTGCCTCGGCGTCGCGCAGGTTGCGCTGGGCGATGGCCAGGCGGTCCTCGTAGGCCAGCGCCGTGAAATAGGTGGTGGCGGTCGAGCTGACGGCGGTGAGCGCCACGGTCTGCTGGTCGTAGCGGCTGAACAGGGCGCTGGCCTCGGCACTCTGCTGGGTGGCGCGCAGCCGGCCCCAGAAATCGAGCTCGTAGCTGGCCGAGGGGAGCAGGTCGTAGAAGCGGGCATCGATGTAGTGGCCCTTGCCGCCGGGCCGAGAGTTGGGCTGACGAAGCCGGTGTTGGTTGCGGCCGGCGCCCAGGCCTTCGCGGGTGTATTGCGCCTGGGCGTTCAGCGTCACGCTGGGCAGCAGCGGCGCGCCGGAGATGCGGATCTGCTGGTCGGCCTCGCGCACGCGGGCGATGGCCGCCTGGATGTCGAAATCATAGGCGCTGGCATCGGCGATCAGGCGGTCGAGTTCGGGCGAACCGAAGCCGCGCCACCACGCCCGCGACGGCCATGCGACGGCGGCGGTCGCGGCGGTGGCGCGATAGGCCGGCGGGATATCGGAGACCGGATGGTGATATGCGGGTCCGAGGCTGCAGCCGGCCAGGATCAGCGCGAGGCCTGGGAAGATGGATCCATCGGCTGAATGGCGGCGTTCGTGCATGGCCGGCAGCCTTCTTAGCATCCCCGGCGTTACAGGCATATTGCGTTCTTGGGATTGCGGCGCGGGACGGAAAGGGCTTCAGGATGGATCAGTTCCCCGAATTGCTGACGCCGGCCGAGATGGCGGAGGTGGACCGCTTGGCGCCCCATCTGGGCGTGACCGTGGCGGCGCTGATGGACAACGCCGGTCGGGCGGTGGCGCGTGCGGTGCGGGCGCGGGTGCGGCCGTGCCGGACGCTGGTGCTGTGCGGGCCCGGCAACAATGGCGGCGACGGGGTTGTGGCGGCGCGGCTGCTGCATGCGGCGGGATGGCCGGTGGCGCTGGCGGCACTGTCCCGAGCTGCCGTTGCCCTGGTATGGCGTGACGGTGCCGTTTGACGCGCGGCCGAGGCGGCGCGGGCCGATCTGGTGATCGACGCGGTGTTCGGCGCGGGGCTGTCGCGTGACCTCGACCCGGCGGTGGCGGAGGTGCTGCGAGCGGCTCGGCGGCTAGTGGCCGTGGATGTGCCGAGCGGGCTGGATGGCGCCACGGGGCAAATGCGTGGCTGGGCGCCGCAAGCGGAGCTTACGGTGACGTTCTTTCGACGAAAGCCGGGGCATCTGCTGCTGCCCGGGCGGGATCTGTGCGGCGAGGTCGTGCTGGCCCAGATAGGTATGCCAAAGACGGTTCTGCGGCAGGTGCCCCCGCGGGCGTTCCACAACGGACCGTGGCTGTGGCGCCTGCCCGAACCGCGGACTCAGGGACATAAATACGATCGCGGCCATGTGACGGTGCTGGGGGGTGCCGCAATGACCGGGGCGGCAAGGCTGGCGGCGGTGGCGGCGCGGCGTGGCGGCGCCGGCATGGTCACGATCGCCGCTCGGCAGGGCGCGGACCTCTATCGAGCCGCCGAGCCGGGGGCGATCGTGAGTGATGCCGCGCTGGGGGCGCTGCTGGAAGACGAGCGCCGCCGCACCTGGGTGTGTGGTCCCGGGCTTGGGGCCGAGGGCGCGCGCGCGGCGCTGCCGGTGCTGCTGGCTTCAGGGCGGCAGGTGGTGGTGGACGCGGATGCGCTGACGGTCTGCGCGGGCGCTCCGGACGAGCTGCGCGGTGCTTCGGTGCTCACGCCCCATGCGGGGGAGTTCGCGCGGGTGTTCGGCAGCGTCGGGGCGGATCGGCCGAAGGCGGCACGGCGGGCTGCGGTGATCACTGGCGCGGTGGTGGTGCTGAAGGGGTCTGACACGGTGGTGGCTGCGCCGGACGGCCGGGTGGCGATCAACGATTCCGCGCCACCCTGGCTGGCAACGGCCGGGGCGGGGGACGTGCTCTCCGGTCTGATCGCGGCCCTGCTGGCGCAGGGGATGCCGGCGTGGGAGGCGGCTGCGGCCGCCGTGTGGGTGCATGGGCGGGCGGCGGTCCATGCCGGGAAGCATCTCATCGCGGAGGATTTGCAGGCGGCGCTGCCAGCCGCGTTTGCCGATGGAAGTCTCGTGCCGGGGGCGGATTTCGCCTAGCGTCGGACCTCCGGGGGAGGAAACTTGCCATGAATGCTCCGATTGCGCCCCTCAGCCCGCTGATGACGGACGCGCGCCGCCTGGCGCTGTTGCGGCAGGTGGAGCGCAAGCTGCTGTGGCTGTCGTCGTGGATGATCCATAGCGCCAATCACATCCGGCCGAACCGGGACGGGCTGAAGGTCGGCGGCCATCAGGCGAGTTGCGCCTCGTGCATATCAATCCTTGCGGCGCTGTATTTCGAGGTGCTGCGGCCGCAGGACCGGGTCGCCGTCAAACCCCATGCCGGGCCAGTGTTTCACGCCATCAACTACCTGTTCGGCCGGCAAAGCATCGAGAAGATGCAGGGCCTGCGGCAGATGGGTGGGGTTCAGTCGTATCCGAGCCGCGAGAAGGATGGCGCGGAGGTCGACTATTCCACCGGCTCGGTCGGGCTCGGCGTGGCGCTGACCAGCTTTTCCTCGCTGATGGCCGACTACGTGCGGCTGCATGGCTTTGGCCGCGCCGACATTCCGCCGGGGCGGCAGATCGCCATCGCCGGCGACGCGGAGCTGGACGAGGGCAATATCTACGAGGCCTTGCTGGAGGGTTGGAAGCACGACGTCCGCAACGTCTGGTGGATCATCGACTATAACCGGCAGAGCCTGGACAGCGTGGTGCCGGATCGGCTGTTTGGCCGAATCGAGGGCCTGTTCCGCGACATGGGGTGGAACGTCGTCACGCTGAAATACGGCCGCAAGCTGGAGGCGGCGTTCGCGCGCGACGGCGGCGAGGCGTTGCGGCTGTGGATCGACGACTGCCCTAACAGCCTGTATTCGGCGCTGACGTTTCAGGGCGGTGCCGCCTGGCGCGCAGCGGTGCTGGCCGAGTTGGGGCGTGACCGCGGCGTGCGGGCCATCGTCGATCCGCTGTCCGACGACGAACTCGCGGCGCTGATGACCAATCTCGGCGGCCACGACATCGAGACGATCATCGAGGCGCTGCGCGCGGCCGAGGCGGAGGGTGACCAGCCGACGTGCTTCATCGCCTATACGATCAAGGGCATGGGGCTGCCGTTCGCGGGCCACAAGGACAACCACGCCGGGCTGATGACCAAGGAGCAGATGGAATTGTTCCGCGGCGCCATGCGTATCCGGCCAGGGCATGAGTGGGATGCGTTCGAGGGCCTGGACGCGAATGAGACGGAGATGCGGGCGTTTGTCGACAGCGTGGCGTTCGCGCGCCCGCTGACATCGGAGGGGCGCGCGCTGGCCACGCCCGCGATTGCCGTGCCCGAAACGCTGCCGACGCCTGCGGTTGCGGGGCGCAAAGTCAGCACGCAGTCGGGGTTCGGCGACATCCTGGCCGAGATCGGGCGTGGGCAGGGCGCGCTGAAGGAGCTTGCCGAGCGCATCGTCACGACCAGCCCCGACGTGACCGTGTCGACCAATCTCGGGCCTTGGGTGAACCGGCGGGGCGTGTTCGACCGGCACACCCGCAACGATGTGTTCCGCGACGCCAAGCTGGCCAGCGCGCAACGCTGGGGCATGACCCCGGCCGGCCAGCATATCGAGCTAGGCATTGCCGAACAGAACCTGTTCCTGCTGCTGGGCGCGGCGGGACTGGCCGGACCGCTGCACGGCGCGCGGCTGCTGCCGGTGGGCACGGTGTACGATCCGTTCGTCAATCGCGGGCTCGATGCGCTGATCTATGCCTGTTACCAGGATGCGCGCTTCCTGCTGGTGTCCACGCCGAGTGGCATCACGCTGGCGCCCGAGGGGGGGCAGCACCAGTCGGTCAACACGCCGCTGATCGGCATGGCGCTGGATCGGCTGGCGGCATTCGAGCCGGCGCACGTGGATGAGCTGGGCGTCCTGATGCGCCACGCGTTCTGGCATATGCAGCAGCCGCACGGTTCGGCGGTGTGGCTGCGGCTGTCGACGCGCCAGCTCTCGCAACCGGAGCGCCGCCTGGATGCGGCGGCGGTGATCGCGGGCGGCCATTGGGTGGTGCCGCCGGAGGAAGGCGCGCCCATCGCCATTGCCTATCAGGGACCGGTCGCGCCGGAGGCCGAGGCGGCGTTCGCGGAGTTGCGCTCGGAGGTGCCGTCGGCGGGTCTGCTGGCCATCACCAGCACCGACAGGCTGCACGCCGGATGGCTGGACTCGGCGCGGGCGCGACGCGGCGGCGATCGTGGAGCGGTGTCGCATGTCGAGCGGGTGCTGGCGCCATTGGCGCGGGATGCCGCGCTCGTCACGGTGCTGGACGGTCATCCCGCATCGCACGCCTGGCTGGGTGCGGTGCGCGGGCAGCGCGTGGTGCCGCTGGGGCCGGATCGGTTCGGCCAAAGCGGCGACTTGCCGGATCTGTATGCGGCGTACGGGCTGGACACCGACGCAATCCTGGAGGCTTGCGCGCAGGCGTTGCTCTGAGCGGGCGGCCGCGCGCCGAACGTTCGTCAGTCCAGCGTATAGCCGAACGAAGCTGCCGTGCCGGCAACCGATGTCCACAACGTGCGGGCCTGCGACGCCGAGAATACGTTGCGCCAATCGCCGACGACGCCCTTGCGGAAAAAGCTGCGCGCGTCGGCTTGGCCTGCCGTGCGGCCGCCCGACAGCGTTTCGAACGAGCTGCGGCGCTGGATCGAGGCCAGGTCGGTGCGGGCCGGCGCGGTGCCGATGAACGCAAAGATGCGCGCGGCTTCGGACTCGAACCGTTCGACAAGATCCTCGTATTTGACGAGGTGGAACGGCGCGGGCGTCATGCGGTTGGCGACAAGGAAATTGTCCTGGTCGCGACGCCAATCGCGCAGCAGGCTTCCCAGCGTGTCCCCGGCGGCGTCCGCGTCGGAGACGAAATCGCCGGCGAGCAGTGCCTCGCCACTGTCCAGCTTGGCGTTCAGCGTTTGCAGCATGGGACCGGAGACGTCGGCGCTTCTGGTTGCATTACGGTCGAGATTCGCCTCGTGGAACAGCCGACTCGCCAGCACGTCGAGCGGATGGCGTACGATGTGGATGACGCGCAGCTCCTCCCAGAACCGGAACAGATGCGCGTACAGCCCCGAATAGCCGGGTGTGCGGTCGGCGACGTAGCGCGATCCCCAGGCGCGGCCGAGCCGCAGGATCAGCTCGCGGGCCAGGCTGATTTGCAAGAAGCGGCTGAAGTCGCCCACGTCGAAGGCCGGGTTGAGCCAGCGGATATAGTCCCTGTATCGGAAATGCTCCTGCCGCTCGGCCACGAGACGGCGCAGGCCCTGCGGGTCGAAGATGTTGAAGGTGTTGGCTTCGTGCAGCACGATGAAATCGGGATGCGCGTCGATCACTTTCTCAAGCCAAGTGGTTCCGCTTTTGTGCGTGCCGGAGAGCAGCACGGGCGAGAT
Organism: uncultured Pseudomonadota bacterium; assembly: GCA_963758455.1. Lineage (GTDB taxonomy): Bacteria > Pseudomonadota > Alphaproteobacteria > Acetobacterales > Acetobacteraceae > CAVRQM01. The sequence goes on from CAVWVK010000002.1 coordinate 1,611,508, forward strand.
CTCGGCAGCCGGCGTGGGCGGCGTGCGCGTAATGACGCGGACCTGATCCGGCCGCTTCGCGACATCGGCCACCGCGATGTGCTGCCGGTCGCGCACCAGCGCCAGCCGGTAGCGCCCGTCCGGCACCTCGTCGCCTGTCAGAACCAATAGCACCCGGCGCGCGGCGCGTGACGTGTCGGCGTCTGACAATTCCGGCAGCCGCGCGGTAGCGAAGAGCCCATTTGGCCGATCGGACGTGCGCTCGAGCAGGTGAAAGAACAGCGGCGGCTGCGCTGCGTCGTCGGCCGGCATCTCGATGCGCACATACAGAGTGAAGGGCAGCATCGACATGTCGAGCACGCGCATCTGCACGGCAGCCGCGCCCGAGCGGTCGGCTGGATCGACCCGCGCATCCTTGATGGTTTTCAGGCGCAGGCGGCCAGGCGGCATTGGGCTCGTCTCCGCGTGTCTCTGGGGGCGTGCGGCGAGCGTTAGCCAGCCGGGGAGGAAGGCGCAAGCCCGCGGCGGCGACGCGAGACGCCTCAGCGGGTGAGGATGACACCTCCGGCCAGCGTGCGCAGGCGAGCCGACGCGAGCGTCGCCGCGTCGACGGTCGGCAACTCGATGGCAAAGCCGCATACGCCGCCGCGCAGGCCGGCGTGGTCGAGATCGATGCGGTAGCGGTTGGCAATCACGCGGGCGATGGGCTCGTGTTCGGTTACGATTTCGAACGTCACGGGAACGGTAGGATCCGCGCGGTCGAGCGCCCAGCCCTCGATGCGCCCATCCGCCTGATGGTCGATGTGCCAGCTCAGCAGGCCGGTAGCCGACGCCGCGGAGATGCCGCCCGGCAGGCTGGCTCGGATCGCCTCCACAACCCATCCCTCCTCGATGCGGGGGGCGCAGTATTGCCAGGACCGCGCGGTATGGCCGGGGTACAGGGCCGCGAACTCGGCGGCGTTTTCGAACAGGCTGCGACTGTCGCAGTCCACGAACGTCTCGGCCGCGGCGCCCTCGGCGAGTACGACGTCCGGCGTGTCGAGCTCGATATGGACGTAGGCGACCGCCGATGGCACGGCGCGCGTGATCGTGCGGCCGTTGACGAGCGAAGCGGCCGGCAGCAGCACGAGGCGGCCGTCCGGCGCGGGCAGCAACATCCCATGCAGCGGCGATACGCACAGCTCGCGGCGCGGCAGGCCGCCTCCCAGCGAACCGGGGGCAAACCGCACGGGGCGGAGCTGCGGCTGGGCCACGACGACGGCGTGGGGATAGCTACGTCGGCCGAGCCATTTGACCGGCTGCACGCCTCCGCTCGCGGTCAGCACGAGGTCGCCGATGCGCAGCGCCTCCACTGAGGATCTGGCCACCGGGCGTGGCGATGCGGGTGCCACGCAGAAAGCAGGTGACAGTGACCAGGGTGCCGCCGGTCGGATCGCCGGTCACGGAAAACGCCAGGCCGGCGCCGCTGCCGGCGAGTGCCACGCTGGCCTGGGCGCCGGACGCGCCCTGCACGTCGAGGGTGCCGTTCTGCACGCCGGCACCGGGATTGCCGAACGAGCCGATTGGCGGGTTAGACGACACCCCGGCGAAGTCGATGATGTCGCCCACCTGCAAATTGGCGAGGATCAGACCCAGGGCGTTCACGCCGGAGGCGCCGGTCGGCAGACTCAGCAGGTTGTTGCCGGCGCCGAAGGCCACGGTAATGGCGTTGTCCACGGCAAGCGCGCCGACCTGCAACGCCGCCCCGTCGGCCAGCGAAATCGTGCCGGTGCCGTCGAGCGTGGCGATGCCGAGCGTTGCCCCATCCAGGGTGATCTGCCCCGCGTCGCTGAAGATGCCCTGACCGCCGATCTCGATCGTGCTGCCGGCGATGGTGTCGGCGATGGTGGTCGCGGCGCCGAAGGCGAGGGTGCCGGGCGCGCGGGCGCCGATCAAGTCGGTGACGCCGACCGCGCCCGCCACGACGCTGAGCTGATCGACGCTGGCGGCGGTCGTGTAAGCCAGTTCGGTGGTGCCGGCATCGAGGGTAACGCTGCCCGAGAGGACGTCGAGGATCACTCCGGGCGCCTGATCCAGCACCGTCACGCCTTGCAGGGTGGCGCCGGCCGTGACGAGCGTGCCGCCGTCGCGGATCAGCGTGCCATTCTTTACCGTGCCGGCAAAGGTGAAGCTGCCGGTCGGGTCGAGCTTGCCCACGTCAAGCGTGCCGCCGCCGAGATCGAGCGTGCCGTTGAACAGCACGGCGCCATGCACGATGCCAAGCTGCGCGAGGGTGAGGTTGTTGTCGAACGCGACGAAGCTCGCATCGATCGTGCCGGTATTGGAAAACGCCGTCACGGTTGCCGCGAAGTCTATCGTGGAGTCCAGGGTGACCGTTCCGACATACGCCTGACTGGTAGTGACAACGGGCGTCTGCGCCAGGGCGGTGCCCAAGGCGATGGTGCCGCTGTTGGTGAAGCTCGCGCCCGTCACGTCGACGCTTGCGGCCTGACCGATGATCGTGCCGGTGTTGGTGAAGGATGCCGAATGCTCCAACAGGCCGGGAGCGTAGGTGGCGTTGAAGGTTAGGGTGACTTGGGTGGGAAAGCGGCCCTGATAGATGGTGAACGTCTGTTGCAGGTCGAGAACCGTCGTCGGGTTGAGCGCCAGCGTGCCGGCGTTGACGAAGCCGGCGGCGTCGATCGTCAGGGGCACGTAGGCGCTCGCGAGATCGGAGACGATCAGGCCGTCGTTGACGAAGTCGCCGCCACCCCCGAGCGTCAATCCGGCGAAGCTCGGCGGAATCTGCGCCGTGGGGATCGGGTCGTCGGCGCTGGCGAACAGCGTTGCCTTGCTGTCGAGCGTGACGGTGCCGCCGGCAGCCGCGTCGACTTGTTCCGAGACGCCGGCGTAGGTCGACGCATCGAAATTGACGGCGGCGTAGGTGCCCGCCTCGAGAGTGAGCGACCCGGCCACGTCGAGGCTGACGCCGGCCGCCTGCGTGGCGGCGGCGGTGGCCGCGGTGATGGCCAGGCCGTTGCCGAGCGCGCCCAGCCACACCACGCCGTCCGCGACCCCACCGCCGCCGATGAAATTGCCGCCCGCGACATCGACCGTGCCGCCTTCGATGGTGCCTCCGGGTGCCAGATCGAGCGTGCCAGCGGAAAGCGCCAGCGTGCCGGTGAGGCCTAGCGTGCCCTGGATCAGCAAGGTGGCGCTGCTATCGGCCTGGAACACCACGCCGGCGACCGCGGCCGAGCCGGCCAGGTCGGCGGTGCTGGAGTCCGTGCCGGAGAACAGCGCGGTATCGAGACTGCCCGGCGGCTGGAAGGTCTGCCACGACAGACCGCTGGTCCAAGCTCCGGAAATCCCGCGCCATGTTACTGTGGTCATCGCTGTCAGCCCCGATCGCGCCATCTCTCGTCGCGCGCAACCTACCAACAAATGATTAAATCCTGCAACGACAAACTGACGCAGGAGATGCGAAAAGTCTCAATTAAGAAGTGACGTCTAATTATGCACGCGCGCTCGGCTTGGCGGCGGCTGGATGGCGATGTAAAGAGTTGCCCATGCAGACAGCAGTCGGCCTGACACCGGCGCAGGAAACTTCGCTGCGGCGGCGCGAGACGATGCGGGCTGGTTTAGATGTCGGCGTGCTGAGCGGGCTGGAGATCGGCCCGTTGGCCGATCCGATCGTGCGCAAGTCGGAGGGCGACGTTCGCTACGTCGATCACGCCGACGCCCATGTGCTGCGCGGGGCCTATGCGGACGACGGCCGCGTGGACGCGCAGGCGATCGTCGACATCGATGCGGTATGGGGGGAGCAGAGCCTGTCGGACTGCCTTAGTGGCGGCACGGTCGACTACGTCATGGCGAGCCACGTCGCCGAACACGTACCGGATCTGACGACCTGGCTGGATGAAGTGCGTTCGGTGCTGCGCCCGGGTGGACAATTGCGGCTCGCGCTGCCCGATTGGCGCTTTTCGCACGATGCGCTGCGCGATGAGACGCGGCTGGTGGATCTGCTGGCCGCCTGGGTGTTGCGGGCGCGGCGGCCGCAGGTGCGCGACGTGCTCGATTTCCGGCTGCATGTGGCGCCCACGATCGACGCGCGCACCATCTACGACGGCACCGCCGATTTGTCGCTGGTAGCACCACAGCACAGTTTCGAACAGGCGGTCGAGGCAGCCGGCTGGGCCCGCGACCTGCCGGACCACTATTTCGATGTGCATTGCTGGGTGGCACAGCCGAAGACATTCGCCCGGCTGATGCAGGGTCTGGCCGGTCACGGGCTGCTGCGGCTGGCTTGCGCCGGCATGGTCGATACGTCGCCGCCGATCTGGGAGTACTATGCGTTCCTGACGCCGTGCGACGATCGGGCCGAAGTGGTGCGAAGCTGGCGCGAGGTGCAGGCCATGCTGCACGATCCGCTGCCGGCTTCGGCCGCCGGCCGCCGGGTGATCGAAGCCGCCCAGGCGCGGGCCGCCGAGGCCGCGCGGCTGGAGAGCCTGGCTCGGGAGTACGCCGAGGCGCGTCGGGCGCGGCAGGCCGCCGAAACCGCCCTGGCTGGCGCCTCGGCGCAGCTTGAGACGGCGCGGGCGCGCGTCGACGCCCTGGAACGCTCGCTGTCCTGGCGGGTCACGGCGCCACTGCGACGCTTGCGTGCAAGTTTGCGGTGACGCACCAGCTTTGCGTTCGGCTGCTTGATCCCGGCGGCAGGAGTGGCAGAGTGGCTTGGTAGTTGGGGGAGATCGCCATGTCGGTGAGCAAGCTGCGCGACTCGCGCGATGCGCGGGAATGGCAATTGCGCGTGGAACTGGCGGCGGCGTTCCGGCTGGCCGTGCTGAACGACTGGCACGAGGCGGTAGCCAACCATTTTAGCGTCGCCCTCGACGAGGACGGCAGCCGATTCTCGATGAATCCGCGCTGGATGCATTTCGCGCGCATCCGGGCGTCGGACCTGCTGATGCTGGACTCGCGCGATTCCGCCACGATGCAGCTTGCGGATGCTCCCGACCCGTCCGCCTGGTGGATTCATGGCCGGATGCACGCGTTGGTGCCGCACGCGCGCTGTGTGCTGCACGTCCACCCGCCCTATGCAACGGCTCTGGCGGCGCTGGCGGACCCGCGCATCCTGCCGGTCGATCAGAATACGGCGCGGTATTTTCGGCGGGTGGCGATTGACCTGGATTACGGTGGCATTGCCGATCACGCGGCCGAAGGCGAGCGGCTGGCCCGCGCGCTGGGCGACAAGAAGTGCATGATCCTCGGCAACCATGGGGTGATCGTAGTGGCACCGACGGTCGCCGCGGCGTTCGACGACCTGTACTACCTTGAGCGGTCATGCCGAACACTGATGCTGGCCTATGCGTCCGGGCGTGCGCTGGCGATCTTGCCCGACGAGACGGCCGAGGCGACCGCGCGCGGCTGGGAGGCGTATGGCGCGGCCTGCCACGCCCATTTCGCCGAGGCGCGACGCGTGCTCGACGCGCGAGGCGAGGATTACGCCGACTGATCGCCACGCCTGGCCGCGCCCGCCGGGCGATTGCTTCGGGCCAGACGCACGGCCGTGCGCAGCAACAATTGACGGTCGCCGGGGTCGCATTCGCGATAGAGGCGCAGGAGAGCCAACTCGGTCGCGTCTGACGGTTGCGGATCGCCGGACGCCTGGCCACTGACCAGGTGATCCGCCGAGACGCCGAGGATCGCGGCGATGCGCGCGATGTTGCCGCGCACCTGACCTGCCCGGTCGGTTTCCCACTGCGCCACCGCGCTGCGACTGACGCCGACCGACGCCGCGAGGTCCGCCTGCGTCATGCCACGCGCCAGCCTTGCCGCGCGGATGCGCGCACCCGCTCCATCCTGCTCCATGAGACGCAACATGGGTCACTGCGGCTAACAATTCAATGTCATTGATGTTGACAACGAGTTGTCAGTATGGCTAACTGATCCGGTCAGCAGGGAGGACCGCATGGCGCCGCAGGACGGGAGCGAGTTGGAACGGGAGGTGGATGAGCCGGGGCGCGACACGTTGCCGGCGGGCCATCCGGTTGCATGGTCGGCACTGGTCAGCGGCACCGCCCTGGACGGCATGGCGTGGCCGGGTTGGGGTGGCAATGGGTGGGATGCGCTGCTCCAGGGAGGCAATTGAGTTGACCCGAGACTTGGAAGGGATCGCGCGCGAAAGGCGTTCCGGCGGCGGCTCCGGGCCGGTCGATGATGACCGCCGGGGCGTCGATGCGGAGTACGTGGTGGCGAGGTTGGAAGAAGCCGGACACACGCTGCTGTGCCTGCCGGACACCGGCCATTCGACCCGGATGCGGTCTTCCGCCCTGGAACTGGTGCGCGCCGCCTGCGAAATGGAGCAGGGGGCGCCTGGCAAGCGACTGCGTCTGCCGGTTCCGTCAGCGGCGCGGATCGGGGCGATGGACCAGGCCTGGAGCTGGCTCGGGCTGATCCCATCGGACAAATACGTGTTGCGACGGATCGTCGGTGCCCGGGCACTGGTCAGCCCGTCGACCGAGCGGCACCTGTTCAGTTGGCGACGGCTGGGCGGCTTGCTTGGCGCCGACCATCGGGCCGTGCAGCGATGGCATGGCGAGGGCGTCGCCTGGATCGTGGCCGGGTTGGCGCGGAGGCCGGTCACCGGCCGGATGGCGCAAGGGGCCGGGTTGACGCAGGATGCCCGGACGAGCTGAGCTGGAAGGGCGCACGGATGCAGGATGCCGAGACGGACGACGACACCGATGGCATCCGCGTGCTGGGGACGGAGGAGCTGGCGCGCACCGGCTTTTCCGTCCTGCGGGCCACCACGATTGAATACCGTCGGCGCGACGGCCGATGGCAGAGATTGCGGCGCGAGACCTACGACCACGGCAACGGCGCCGGTATCCTGCTGTACGATCCGGCGCGCGATTGCGTGCTGCTTGTGCGGCAGTTCCGCTTTCCGGCCTATGTCAATCCCACGCCGACCGCGCCGCCCGGCGTGTCGCCTGGCTGGATCCTTGAGGTGCCCGCCGGGATGCTGGCCGACCACGCGGCGGCCGGCCGCAATGCCGCGGACGCTATCCGCCTGGAGGTCGCCGAGGAGGCCGGCGTGCGGGTGGGCGACCCCCGGTTGGTCGTGGACGCCTATATGAGCCCTGGCAGCCTGACCGAACGGGTGGCGTTGTTCGTCGGCACTTATGCGGTGCAGGACCGGATCGGGCCGGGTGGGGGCCTGGCGCATGAAGGCGAGGACATCGCGATCGTCGAGATGCGGCTGGATGACGCGCTGGCGATGGTGGCGCGCGGCGAGATCGCCGATGCCAAGACGATCATCCTGCTGTACTGGGCCGCGTTGAATCGCGTGCAGCTACGCGACGGAGCGCCGGTCGCCTGATGCCGGACGGATCCCGTCGTCAAAAACGTTACAGCGGCTGGATGGACACTTCCGCGACGCCGCGCGACAGGATGCCGAGGGCCGCGGCGGCGCCGCGGCTGAGGTCGATGATGCGGCGCCTGGTGCCGGGACGGTCGGTGATCGTCACCACCACCTCGCGGTCGGTATCGACCAGGCGGACGCGAACCTGGCTGCCGAGCGGCAGGGTCGCGTGCGCCGCAGTGAGTTCGTTCTCGTCGTAGCGGGTGCCGCTGCTGGTGAACCGACCCTGCCACCGCTTGCCGCCGTACCAGCTCGCAATCCCGACCTGCGGCGGCTTGCCGGCCAGCGCGATCGGCCGCGCGCCGAGCGTGAGCGCCACGGGACGACCGTCGGGACCGCGCGGCGTGTCATAGGCGAGTCCGTCATCGAACGTGGCCGAGACCACCGGCGGCTCACGGCGATGGCTGCTTCGCTGCGCGAAGAAGCGACCCCGGCGGCTGCTGCCAGCGGCCTTCTCGCGCTTGCCGGATGCGGCCGGCGTGGGTGGCGTCATCCTGCGATCGTGCGCGGCAGCGGCGTGTGGACATCCCAGAACCGCCGCGGCCGTCGGACATGCCAAAATCAGGGCCAGCGTGGCGCGTGCGATCATTCCGGTCTTTCGTTGGGCTGTGGTGGCGTCGGCGGGGTGTCGTCGTGGGGGCGTCGTGGTTGGCGGGCGTCACGAGGCGCTCGGCGGTCCGGCGGCATCCGGGAGGCGGGCGCTTCGGATCGCCAAGCGCGCGGCGGCGGGAACTCGAACGCATAAGACCAACCTCCGCCGGCAAGATCAACCCCGAATCGGCCAGATCAGGAAGCTGGCTTCGCAGCGTTGCCCTGCCATGTTGCAATCGAACAGACAGCACGGCGAGACCAGGGCTGCGGAACGAGCGAGAAACGAGCGCGGGCGCAGGCGGCGGGGGCAACGTCAATTACGGCCTTATTGTGTCGCGCCGTGGCAAGCCGTGGGCAATGAGGCGGCTATCCTGTTGCTTTCAGCGGTCTTTCTGCAACTGCGTGAGCCGGTTCCGTGGGCAGGAAAGTTCGCCCGAGGTGCAAGAAGATTTTCCTTGACCAAGCGGACCACTTTCCTGTATGTTTTGCTCCATGATCGGCGGCGTGCGGGCGAACAGCCTGCGGCCGCCGTTTTCGTGTCTTGGGGGTGGGGATTGGCGGCACGGGCGCGCGCGATCGGGCAGCCCGCGCCGAGGCGTTCCGGTCAACTGGATCTCACCCGCTGGGCGGAGCAGGCGCTGCGACCGATGCGGCCGGCCGCCCATCACCGCCGATTGCTGGCCGAGTTGCAAGCCGTGGCCGAAGGCCGCGTCGACCGGCTGATCGTCTCGATGCCGCCGGGCAGCGCGAAATCCACCTATTGCAGCGTGCTGCTGCCTGCGTGGTGGCTGCGGCGCCATCCCGGACACAGCATCATCGCCGCCTGTCATACCGAGGCGCTGGCGCATTCGTTCGGCCGCCGCGCGCGGGCGCTGGTGGCCGAGCACGCCGATCTGCTCGGCATACGGCTCGCGCACGGCGAACGAGCGGCCGGTCGATGGAGCGTCGAAGACGGCGGCAGCTACTTCGCCGCAGGGGTGCGCGGCCCGATCGTGGGGCGGCGTGCCGACCTGGTGCTGATCGACGACCCCGTGAAGAATCACGCGGAGGCGGACAGCCCGCTGGCGCGCGAGGCGTTGTGGCAGTGGTTGCAGGCCGATCTGATGCCGCGCCTGAAACCGGGCGGCCGCATCGTGCTGGTCATGACGCGCTGGCACGAAGACGACCTGGGCGGACGATTGCTCGCCGGCCCCGAGCGATGGGAGACATTGTGCCTGCCGGCGCTGGCCGAGGCGGGCGATCCGCTGGGGCGTGTGCTTGGTGCGCCGCTGTGGCCTGAATGGGAGAGCGCCGAACTGTTGGCGCGCAAACGCCGGACGGTCGGTGAGCGGATGTGGCACGCGCTGTTCCAGCAGCGGCCGCGCCCCGATGCGGGCACCCTGTTTCGGCCGGAACAAATTGTGCTGATTGATGCAGGCGCGGCTTTCGCGGGTGCGGTGCGGGCGTGGGATCTGGCCGCGACGGAAGCGGCCCACGGTCACGACCCGGACTGGACCGTGGGCCTGAAACTCGGGCGCCGCGAGGCCGGGATGTGCGTGCTGGACGTGGTGCGGCTGCGCGGCGGACCGCTGGCCGTGGAGCAGGCGATCATCGCCACCGCCGAGGCGGATGGGCGCGGCGTCGCGATCGGTTTGCCGCAGGATCCCGGACAGGCGGGCAAGCAGCAGGTGGCGCATTTGCGGCGGCGTCTGGCAGGCTTCCACGTCACCGCCAGCACCGAAAGCGGCAGCAAGCTGACGCGGGCCGGGCCGGTCAGCGCGCATGTCGAAGCCGGCGGACTGGCCGCCTTGCGCGCGCCCTGGACGGCGGCGTTGCTCGACGAACTGCGCGACTTTCCGCACGGCCGTCACGACGACCAGGTGGACGCGCTGGCACGCGCTTTCGCCTTGGTCGAGGGCGCGGCGGGCAACCCGCGACGTTTGCGGGTGAGCTTGCTCGGACGCTGAACGCGGCGACACCGGACGACGAGGAAGGAGCGCCGATGTTCGAGACGATCTGTCAGCAGATCGGCAATGATGCCGACTATGCCGAGCGGGTCCGCAGGCTCGACATACTGCAGCGCGTCCTGGAGGGACGGCTGTACGACGTGCTGCCCTACGAGTTCCATGAGGAGCGCGGCGCCGGCGGCGAGTATATTCCGATCCGCCGGCGTCGTCCCAGCGTTCGCTATCCACTGGCGCGCATCGTCGTGGACGACTCGGTGAGCCTGCTGTTTGGCGACGGACACTTCCCGGCCATTGACTGCGCCGATCTTCGGGCGCGCACGGTGCTGGGCGACATGGCTCGCGAAACCGGACTCAACGGCGTCATGCTCGAGGCGGCGCGGGCGGGCAGTGTCGGCAGCGTGGCGATCTGGATGCGCGTGCTGCGCGGGCGCGTGTTCTTCCGTGTGCTGGACAGCAAGTTTCTGGCGCCAGAATGGGATCCGGAGGAACCGGATCGGCTGTTGCGGGTGGTCGAACGCTACAAGGTCTCGGGCAGTCTTCTGGCGCAGCGCGGCTACGACGACTGTGAGCCGCAGGGCCTCTACTGGTTCACGCGAAGCTGGGATGACGCGGCCGAAACCTGGTTTCTGCCGAGTTCCAGTCGGCAGTGCGCTCCTGCCGCCCGAGGTCGATGAGGCGCGCAGCGTGCGCCACGGGCTCGGCTTCGTGCCGGTCGCCTGGGTGCGTAACTTGCCCGGACCAATCGGCACGTCCGATGGCGAAGTCGATGGCGCCTGCACCTTTGCGGCGGCGGTCGAGACCAGCATCGAGATCGACTACCAGCTATCGCAGGCGGGGCGCGGCCTGAAATACTCGTCGGACCCGTTGCTGCTGATCCGTGAACCGGCGGCGCCCGATGGCGAGTTGATACGCGGTGGCGGCAATGCGCTGGTGGTGGGCCAAGGCGGCGACGCGAAACTGCTGGAAATCGGGGGCACTGCGTCGCAGGCAGTGATCGACTACGTGCGGGCGCTGCGGGAATACGCGCTAGAGGGCGTGCATGGCAATCGCGCCAGCGCCGACCGCTTGTCGGCGGCACAAAGCGGGCGCGCGCTCGAACTGATGAACCAGGGACTGATCTGGCTCGCCGACCGGCTGCGCGTAAGTTATGGCGCGGGGCTGCTGCAACTCGCCACGATGGTGGTGCAGGCAAGTCAGGTGTTTCCGCTGCGCGTGTTGGGAGAGGTCATCGCACCGCTCGACCCCGCGGCGCGTCTGTCCCTGAAATGGCCGCGATGGAGCACGCCCAACGCCGAGGACCGGCAGCGCGATGCGCAGACATTGAGCAGCCTGACGCAAGCCGGGTTGCTCAGCCGCGCGACGGCCATCAAGTCGATCACGGACGTCTATGACATCGAGGACGTGCCGGAAGAGCTGGCGCGCATCAGCAGTACGCAGGAGAGCGCATGAGTGACGAAGCGAATCCGGAAGACCGCGTAACGGCGCTGGAGCAGCAACTGGCGGAGGTGCGGGTCTCGCATCGGGCGGCGTTGCTGCGTGCTGGCTTGCGTGCCGAGGCGACCCGCGCCGGCATGGTGGACCTCGACGGGCTGAAGCTGCTCGACGCGGGTGAGTTGGTGCTTGACGACAACGGCGACGTGGTTGGCGGAGGCGCTCTGATGGCCTCGCTGAAGCGTGCAAAGCCGTGGCTGTTCGGGTTGTCCGGCGCGGCCGCCTCCTCGTCCAGCGCCGCGACCGCGCCGCCGGCCCAGCCGCCGAAGCAGCGGCGGGCATCGGACATGACCCATGACGAATGGCAGGCGGCGCGGGCCGAGCTGCTGCGTCGACTCTGACATCCAAACCGGGACAGGACACACGCCAATGGGCATCCAGAACTTTCCCATCAGCTTGCAAGCGATCATCCAGCAGGGCTTCCTCGAGCGCGAGTTCCAGCACGCGCTGCAGTCGCGCCTCGGCTACCGCGCGGTGGCCGATCGCGAAAAGTTCGCGGTCGGCATCGGCGAGACTTCTGACCAAGACCCGCGCGGGCCTGAAGCCAAGTGTCACGACACCGCTGGCGCCGGCCACCAACACCAACCTCGACAACGGCCTGGTCTCGGTCAACTTCGCGATCGAGCAATACACCATGACTATTAACAGCTATGCGGCCACCACCGACCTTAACATGGTGACTAACCGTGTCGGCATCGCCGATCAGTTCTTGCTGAATGCCGCGATCAACGGCGAACAAGCGGCCCGCAGTCTCGACGAACTGGCGCGCAACGCGCTGTTCAACTCGTATTTCGGCGGCAACACGCGCGTGCGCACGACGCTCGGCTCCGCCGGGCCGGCGGTCGCGGTGGATGACGTGCGGGGCTTCCAGACCGTCTTCGTAAACGGCGTGCAGGTGCCGGTGGGAGGCACCAGCTCGCTCACCGTGACCGTTGGGGCAAACAGCTACACGCTGGTGGGCGTCACGGTGGACGGGACCAACATCTCGACGGCCCCGAACGGCATTAGCGGGGTGCTGGCGTTCTCCGGCAATTTGAGCGTCAGCGACGGCACAGCCGGCAACACCGTGACGGCTGCCACGGCCAGCGCCATCGTGCGGCCGAATGGCCGGACCAACACCTCGCAAATCGTGGCCGGGTCGGCGGGCGACGTCCTGGACATGGCGAGCCTGCTGAACGCGGTGGCGACTCTGCGGCTGAACGCCGTGCCGGAGATCGACGGGGTGTTCAACTGCTACCTCGATCCGGTCAGCGCGCGGCAGTTGTTCGCCGACGAGGCCTTCCGTCAGTTGTTCACCGGAGCGACCAGCGCCAACCAGGTGTTCAAGCGCGGCATGATAAACGACTTTCTCGGACTGCGTTTTATCCCGACGACCGAGGCCTATGTGCAGTCGCATCCAACCATCCAGGGCGCGCTGGTTCGCCGGCCGATCGTGTGCGGGAAGGGGGCGCTGATCGAGGGTGACTTCGCCGGCATGGCAGCCGAGGACGTCCGCCCGTCCGACAGCATCGTCAACATCATCGACGACGTGGCGATGGTGACGCGCGAGCCGATCGACCGCCTGCAGCAGATCATCGCGCAGAGCTGGTACTGGATCGGCGGCTTCTGTGTGCCCTCGGACGTGACCACCAACCCGCAGACGGTTCCCACTGCCACCAACAGCACCTTCAAGCGCGCGGTGATGATCGAACATCTGGGCTGAACCGTCCGCACGCGGCACCCGAGCGGAGCGCATCATGTCCTTCCTGCCGAATCAACTGACCGATGTCCGGCGCTTCTGCGGCTATCCCGCGTACGGCATCGGGGCCTCGGGTTTCCAGGGCTGGCGGTTCTTCCAGGCGTACGGATTGCTGGAGTACCGGATGCAGAACCTGGCGCCGCAGGAAGAGAGCGTGGTGCTGAGCTATCTCACGCAGCTCTACTCGCTCGAAACCGACGTCATCGGCACCGCCGCCCGGCTCGATACCGAGCAGGCGGCGGTGTGGACTCGCAACCCGCGGGAAGTGCGCGAGCGCACACGACTGTTCGACGACTGGCGGCGGAGGCTGTGCGGCTTCATGGGCGTGCCGCCGGGTCCGACGCTGGGCGACGGCGGCATCGAGCTGGTGGTGTGATGGTGGACTTCGATCCGATCGACGACGCAATTCAGCGTGGTCGCGGCCTGGCGGCGATCGCGGTGGGCACGCCGCACGACCTGCATCGACCGAACGGACCAAGCTTGCCGCTGCGGGGCGCCACCGCGATCCTGCGGATGCCGGCCCTGTTCCTGCCCGTCAGCAATCGGATGTTGGCCTACGGCCATCCGCTGTTCGAGGCGACCTTCGACGCATCGGTACACCCGGCCGGGCGACTACCTGGTAGGGCCGCAATACACCTGGTTTGTGGCAAGCCAGGCGCCGTTGCTTCCGGTGCTGTGCGTCAAGGCGACCCGGACGATCAATATGAGCCGGGCGGGCGTCACGAGTGGCGTGGGGCTGGGCGCATACGGAGGGTTGCGGCGCAGTGCCGTGGTGCCGGTGCTGAGCGGCTGGCCGACCAGCATGGTGGCGCTGGGCTCTGGCATCGACCGCGCCGACCTGCCGGCCGATGCGTCAGTCGGTGGGTGGAGCGTGCTGCTGCCGGCGTTGCCGAACGTCACGCTGCGCACCGGCGATCTCGTGACTGACGATCTCGGTCGGGCGGGCGTGGTGGCATCCGTCGAGTTGTCGGATTACGGCTGGCGGCTCCTCGTGCGCCAGGCGGCGACCTGATGGCGGACCAGAGCGATGTCGAGCAGACGCTGGCCGCGATCGTTTCCGGCGTGCTTTATCCGCTGGGCATCAGCGGCCCGAGCATCACCGGCCTGCCGTGCCGGGTGCATCGCGGCTGGCCGGACGCGGCAACGTTGGACGCCGATCTGCTGGCCGGCAGGGTGACGGTGACTGTCGCCGGCGACCCGCGCGGCCAACGTAACACGACCCGCTTTCCGGACGAATGGCGGCCCATCCGATCAGTGACGCCGAGCTTGCTTGTGGCCGTCGCGGGCACTGCCGCCACCTTCTCCGGGACGGCTGCCGCGGGGCAACTCGCCGGGATCCTTGCCGACCAGGTCGCGGCCGTGCATCGGACCATCGCCGGCGACACTCCTCAAACGGTGGCAGCCGCCCTCGCTGGCGCGCTGGCCGGGGTGGCGGGGCCACTGTCGGCGACAGTTGCACAAGGGACGCTCGTACAGGTGTCCGGAGCGCCTTCCATCGTCGCGCGCGTGGTCGCCGACCAGCCGAGCATTCGCGAGACCCGCCGCCAGCGGCAACCTTTCAGGGTGATCTGCTGGTGCCCCGATCCGCAGTCGCGCGATCTGGTGGCATCGGCGATCGACAGCGAGATGGCGACCTTCGACTTCCTTGGCCTGCCGGACGGCATGGCTGGGCGGCTGCGCTACATTGCCTCGGTCGCGACGGACCGTGCTCAGGACGCGGCGCTGTACCGGCGCGACCTGATCTACACGATGGATTACGCGACGACGCTCACCGCCGATCTGCCGCGTCTGCTGTTCGGGGAGACGCAGATTTCGGGCGATGGCGTGGCGATCAAGACCCTGCTGACCTGAACGGAGATCCGATGAGCATCAAGCTGGTGGTCGTGCGCGCCTTCGGGCCACACGCGAGAGGCGACGTGATCGAGGACGCGGCGGAGGTGGCACGCGTGCTGGCCGGCGAGCACGCGGCGCAGGTGGTGCGGGTGCTGGCCATCAAAGAGGAGGCCTGAACCATGCCGATCGTCCAGCAAGGCAGCATCAACACGACGGCGCTTGTGGTGCCCGATCTGTACGTGCAGATCGTGCCGCCGCAAAACCTCCTGCTCAATGGCGTGCCGACGGATGTCGTGGGCGTGGTCGGCACCGCGAGCTGGGGGCCGATTGGCCAGCCGGTGATCGTGGCGACAATGGCCGATTATGCTCAGGGTTTCGGGGCGGTGAACGCGCGCAAGTTCGACATGGGCACGGCGGTCGCCTGCGCGGTGCAGCAGGGCGCCAGCAATTTCCGTTGCGTGCGAGTAAGCGACGGCACGGATACCGCGGCCAGCCTGAAGCTCGTGGGCACCAACGTGGTGCTCACGGCGCTGTACACCGGCACGCTCGGCAACCAGATCGGCGTCACGCTGGGCAGCGGCAGCAAGGCCGGAAGCTGGCGCCTGACGGTGGGCTTGCCCGGCCTGCCGCCGGAGGTGTTCGACAACATCCAAGGTAGCAGCGCCGCGTTCTGGACGGCATTGGCGGCGGCGGTGAACCAGGGCCAGGGCGTGCAGCGAGGGCCGTCGCAACTGGTCGTGGTCAACGCCGGCGGCACGACTACCGCGCCGGCCGTGCTGGGCGCCAGTTTCTCCGGTGGCACGGCGGGCAGCGACGGCGCGGCGCAACGTGACCGCGGCGACGCTGGTGGGCGTCGACGTGCCGCCGCGCCAGGGGATGTATGCGCTGCGCACGCAGGGATGCAGCATCGGCGTGCTCGCCGATACGGACGATCCGACGCAGTGGACCACGCAGGCCGAGTTCGGCTTGTCCGAGGGCCTGTACATGGTCCTGACCGGGCCGGCGGGCGATACCATCCAGAACGCGGTGGCAACCAAGCAGGCGGCAGGGCTCGATACGTATGCCGCCAAGCTGATGTTCGGCGACTGGATCTGGTGGAATGACCAGACCAATCAGACCATGCGCGTGGTCAGCCCACAAGGCTTCGTGGCCGGACGGCTGGCCAATCTCTCCCCCGAGCAGAGCAGCCTGAACAAACCGCTCTACAGCGTGGTCGGCAGCCAACTCTCGGGCCAGCCGGCAACCGGGCAGGCGACCACCTATTCGTCGGCGGATCTGGCCGTGCTGTTGCAGGCGGGAATCGACGTGATCGCCAATCCGCAGCCCGGCGGGTATTTCTGGGGCGTGCGCGGGGGCCACAATTCCAGCAGCAACGCGGCGGTCGACGGCGACAACTATACGCGGATGACGAACTACATCGCCGCGACGCTGGCGGCCGGCATGGGCCAGTATGTGGGCGAGGTCATCACCGCCAGCCTGTTCCGCCGCATCCGCGCCACGCAGCTTTCGTTCTTGCAGGCGATGCTCGGCCAAGGACTGCTGGGCAGCACCGACGGGAGTTTGCCGTTCAGCGTGGTCTGCGACGTCTCGAACAACCCGCCGAGCCGCACCGGACTCGGTTACGTGCAGTCGGACGCGCAGATCCAGTACCAGGCCATCAACGAGAAGTTCATCGTCAACATCGAGGGCGGCCAGACCGTGCAGGTGCAGATGCAGATGCTGCCGACCACGCCCGGCGCGCTGTCGGCCTGAGGGGAATAGAGCATGTCGGGTAGCACAAACGTCTTTTCGGTCGGCAGGGACTGCCAACTCGTCGTTATCGCGCCGACGGGCCGCCTCGACCTTAGCCAGGTCACGGGCTTCGAGTGCCGCCAGGTAACGGCGCCGGTGCGCATTGATCGCATCGACGGCGTGCAGCTTGCCGCCGAGCTGCCGAAGGGCTGGGATGGCAGCTTCGACCTGGAGCGCGGCTCGTCGGTGGTGGAGGATTTCATCGCGGCGATTGAGGCGCGTACTTCGCCGGGGCGGCGCTGACGCAGTCGACGCTGTATCAGTACATTAACGAGACGGACGGCAGCACCAGCACCTACCAGTTCCAGAAGTCGTCTTCAAGCTGGCCCACGCGGGCGCCTGGAAGGGCGATGCCAGCGTCAAGCAGCGGCTGGAGTTCTACGCCCGCAGCGGGCGCGCGTCTGATGCAGACGCCGTCATCGCGGATCATCGCCGCGGCGCAGGGGGGCCCGAGATCGTCGACGCGCTCGGCGCGGAAGCTGGCGCTGCGGCGTCTCGGCGCGCTCGACCGGCTGCGGCTGTTCAAGGCGGCGGGACCGATGCTGGCGCGAACCCCGGATGGATCGGCTTGGCACCTGGCCGCGAGCGTGAGGCGATCGACGACGTGCCGGTGCCGGCGCCGGCGACCGAGGCGCAAGTGGAATCGCTGGTCGCCCGGCTCGGCGATGCCGGTCTCGACCGCCGTCTCGGCGTGGACTTGCGGCCGCCAGCCCGAAACCCCTGCGGCCGACGCAAAAAACTGAGCAGGCATCCTGATCTGGTCGATTGCCTGTTCCTGGTGCGGAACGGGGTGCCGTTCGACGTCGCCTTTTCGCTGCCTCCGGACGAGCGGGCGGCCTGGGTGATCGCGCTGGGAACACTTGATGGCAGGCAGTTCGACTTCGCCGCGTGGCGATGGGAGGAGCGCAAGTGACGGATGTCGCGACGCCTGATCCGGTGGGCGAGGATCCGGCGGCGGTCGGCTTCGCGTTGCTGATGTCGGGAATTGAGGGGGCGATCGCCTCGGCCGCCGAGGAAATCGCCACATTGGGCCAAGTAGTGCAGCAGGGTTTCGTGGGGATTCCGGCCCTGACGCCGCGAGCGTTGCCGGCACCCATGGCGCGGCAGTCCGCCGCACCTGAGTCGCCGCTGCCGAAAGCGCCCGCGCGGGTGTCGGCCCAGACCCCAACTCCGGCGAGTGGTGCGCGGCATCCTGCGGCTCTGGGGCTGCCGCCCTCCATCAATCCGGCGGCGGCAGCGGCGCCCGCTGCTTTCGCGCCCGTCATTGCAACTCCACGAGCCGGGGGCGGTGGCGCGGCGCCCAGTGCTGGCGCGGCGCCGGTGGCGCCCGCCGCGACGGCCGCCAGCCCGGGGCCTGCGGTCGCACCCGTGGTGAAGCGCCAAGTCGTATTGCCCGGATCGCCGGAACAGGCGGCCCCCACCGCGGGGGCGGCCGTGGCGCCAATGATAACGGCGGCTCCGCTGCCTTTGGCGCAATCGGCCCTGCGCCGGCGGCGGTTGCGACGCGCCAGGCGTTGCCGGCGAGCGTGCCGCCGACATGGGCGGCGGTTGGGCCGGCATCTACCACATCTCCGGCGGCGATCCGGTAGCCGGATCGCGTCACGGCCTCTACTGCTCCGATGTCGGCCGCAAGCGCGGTCGCTCAACGCCGCGCGCTGGCGCCCAGTTCGACCGCCGGACGCAGCGTTGCTCCGACACGCGCGAGGCAGCGCCACCGTCGTCGTCGGCCGAACCGAACGCACCGACGCACGGTGACGTCTACCTGGACGGGCGCTGGTGGCACTGGATGTCCGAGACACTGGCGCGCGCGGCGGCGGCCCGGCGCGCGGCGGCACCGGGTTCGATCCGCGGATGGGACCACGCTGGCCAGGCGCGTTGCAGGGGCATTGAGCGATGAGCGGATCGTATCTGGGGCCGGTTGCCTTCCAGGATTTCGAGGTTCCCGCGCGGATCGTGTTCGGCGGAAAGCAGCGTGTCGCCATCCACCACCTTCCGGGCGGCGGCCGGGTGATCGACGCCATGGGCCGCGACGATGCCCCGCTCGCCTGGAAGGGCACCTTCAGCGGACCCTCGGCGCCGCGCGGCCTTGCTGCTGGACCTACGCGCGCCGAGGGGTGTCTTGGCCGCTCGCTGGGACGTTTCTCCTACTAGTCGTCGTGACCGATTTTGCCGCCAGCTACGAGCGCAGGAACTGGATTCCCTATCGGATCGTGTGCAGCGTGTGATCGACGAGACCGCCGTTTTGGCCCAGGCGGCGCTGGCTCTGGCGCAGGGGGTCATCGCGGACCTCGGCGTGGCCACCGGGATCGCGGGGGTGAACCTGTCCGCGGCCACGGCGGCGCTGGCGGGTGCGAGCGCCGCGGCGCCTGGAAGCGGCTCGTACGCGATCGCGGGGGCCGCGCTGGACGCTGCCAGCAGCGGCATCGCCGCGGGGCTGGCGAGTTCGGGAGCAGCCTTGCTGAACGCGCGGACTTTCCGGCCACGGCGGCCGCGGCCCAGCAATCCGCGCAGCTCTTGACGGCCCAGGGTTACGTGCAGCGGGCGCAGACCAACCTCGCCAACGCCGGGAGTTAGCGGATGCGCCAGGTCACAATTGCCGGAGGCAACCTGTTCCAGGTCGCGGCGCAGCAGCTCGGCGACGCGACGCAGTGGCTGCGTATCGCGCAACTAAACGGCCTCTCGACCCGATGCTGCAAGGGGTGGTGACATGCTGATGCTGCCGATCGATGCCTCGGGGGAGGCGGGATTGCCCAGCAATGACCAGGTCCGTTCCCCCTTGTTGCTGGTGCTGGCGAACGGGGCGCCGCTTGCCGGGGTGATAAGCGGGCAGGTGACCAGCACCGCAACCACTCCTGCGATGGCTTCGACGTGAGCGCGGCAATTTCGGCCGGTTCCGCGAGCGGCGCGGCGTTCTGGGCCGATGCCGAAAGCGTTCTGCTGGATGTGCAGGCAAGCTTGGGAGACGGCTTCAAGAGCCTTGTGCAAGGCTATGTCGATAGCGTGACGCTGGACCCGGTGCGCGGCGTCGCGCATCTGCCGGCCGCGACCTGTCGGCGGCGCTGATCGAGGCGCGGACACAGGAGACGTTCGCCAACCGGACCAGCAGCGATATCGCGGTGCTGCTGGCCGGCCGTCATGGTCTTGGCGCCGAGGTGCAGCCCACCAAGACGCCGGTCGGGCGCTACTGGCAGCTCGAACATGATCGGATCACGCTGGATCAGTTCAGCCGCGCCACGACCGAGTGGGATCTGCTGGTCGGACTGGCCGAGCGCGAGGGCTTCGACGTGTGGGTCGGCAGAGGGACGCTGTATTTCCAACCGCCCGCGACGACGGTCCAGCCTGGCGCAGCGCTGCGCCCAGTGGCGACGCCGAACGGACCGGCGAACGTGAATCGCTGCGGCTGGAGCGGTCGCTGACGCTCGCGGGTGATCTGACGGTGGCGGTCAAGAGTTGGAACAGCCGGATGGCGCAGGGCGTTCGCAAGCAGCCAGCAGGCGGCATCGGCGCCGGGGCGGTGCCGCGAGGCAGTACAATTTCGTGCTGCCGAATCTGACGCCGGACGTGGCTTTGCAGATCGCGCAACAGCGACTGGATGAGCTCTCCCGCCACGAGCGGATCATGACCGCCGAAATGCCCGGGGAACTGACGCTCGCGCCGCGGATGGCGCGGGTCGAGGGGACGGCGAGCGGTTCGATCAGGTTTACGTCGTCGACGAGATCGAGCGCAGCTTCGACGCATGGCGCGGGTTTCGCCAGACAGTCCGCGCACGCAAGTTGACGGGTACGGGCGCGGAGCATGCAGCGTTCCTGAATACGGTGAAGGCGCAGGCGATCGCGCTCGACGGGCGGCGGGGCAGCCGCGCTTCGGCTGGTAACCAGCGTCGATCCGGAGCGGCTGCCGCGCGGGTCTCGTTGCAGCCTGAAGGGCGTCGTCTCCGGCTGGCTGCCGATCCTCTCGCCTGGGTGGGCACGGGATGGGGCGTGGTCTGCCTGCCGGCGCCGGGAGACCAGGTGCTGGTCGTGCCGCAGGAGGCGGCAGGCGAGCACGGCGTGATGCTCGGCGAAGCTGGAGCGATGGCGCCCGGCCGCCGGGTGCGCCGCTGGGCGAGCTCTGGCTGACGCACAAGAGCGGCAGCGACATCAAGCTGCAGAACGACGGCACCATTCAGATGCAGGGAGATCTGCATGTGAATGGCGATGTCTATGACCGCATCGGCAGCCTGAACCGACTGCGTCAGCATTATGACGAGCATACCCACGCCGACCCGCAAGGCGGCCAGGTCTTGTCGTCCGATCCGCAGGACTGACACACAGCACGGAGCACCCGATTGGCCGACA
>CAVWVK010000003.1:0-33476 GCA_963758455.1 uncultured Pseudomonadota bacterium
GTGTGCATCCGGGGCGGCAGGTCGTGGCCTTCGTGGGCGACGGCGGCTTCCTGATGACCGGCCAGGAAATCGCGACCGCCATGCACCACGGCGCCACGCCGATCATCCTGGTGTTCGACAACGGCATGTACGGCACGATCCGCATGTATCAGGAGCGAGCCTACCCGGCGCGCATCAGCGGCACCCAGCTGACCAATCCCGATTTTGCCCGGCTGGCCGAGGCGTACGGCGCGCATGGCGAGACCGTGGCGCGCACCGAGGACTTCGCGCCCGCCTTCCGCCGTGCCGTGGCCAGCGGCCGGCCGGCGCTGATCGCCCTGCGCACCGACCCCGAGCAGATCACCACCCGCGCCACCATCGCGCAGCTGCGCGCGCCCTCCTGATCGCATCACGGCCTGATCGCATCGCGGCCTGATCGCGACACGGCCTGATCGCAACGGTTGCCTTCCACCTCTGCCGCCGGTAGAGACTGGGGCATGGTCCGGCAGCGGCAGAGCCTTCGACTTATAGACCCCTGGGCGTAACGCCGCCCCCGGTGTGCATCGGGGAGTGCGGCCGCGTTCAGGGGCAAGCCCCGCCAGAAGCCGCACCCCGCCACCGACCCCGAGGGCCGCCATGACCATCTCTCATCCGAATTTCGGCGATCTGCCGTCCGACCGCGTCATCATCTTCGACACCACCCTGCGCGACGGCGAGCAGTCGCCCGGCTTCTCGATGAACCTGCACGAGAAGCTGCGCATGGCCCACGCCTTGGCCGAACTGGGCGCCGACGTGCTGGAGGCCGGGTTTCCGATCGCCTCGCCGGGAGATTTCGACAGCGTGCAACTGATCGCCCGCGAGGTGCGCGGCCCGGTCATCGCCGGCCTGGCCCGCGCCGCCCGCGGCGACATTCTGCGCACGGCGGAGGCCGTGGCGGCCGCCGAGCGAAAGCGCATCCACACCTTCATCGGCACCAGCCCCTGCACATGCAGTACCAGCTGCGCATGGACATGGATCAGGTGCTGGCCGCCGTGACGGAATCGGTGACGCTGGCCCGCCAGCTACGTCGATGACGTGGAATGGTCGGCGATGGACGCGACGCGGACCGATCCCGATTTCCTGTGCCGCTGCGTGGAAGCCGCGATCCGCGCCGGGGCGACCACGATCAACCTGCCCGATACCGTCGGCTACGCGCTGCCGGAGGATATGGCGCGCATCTTCGCCGATGTGCGCGCCCGCGTGCCCGGCGCCGACACGGTGATCTTCTCGGCGCACAACCACGATGACCTGGGCCTCGCGGTCGCCAACACGCTGGCCGCGATCGGGGCCGGCGTGCGGCAGGTGGAATGCACCATCAACGGCATCGGCGAGCGCGCCGGCAACGCGGCGCTGGAGGAGATCGCGATGGTGCTGCGCGCCCGCGCCGACGGGGTGGCCGTGCATACCGGCATCGCCACGCAGCACATCCTGCGCACCTCGCGCCTGCTGGCCACCATCACCGGGTTCGACGTGCAGCCGAACAAGGCCATCGTCGGGCGCAACGCCTTCGCCCATGAAAGCGGCATCCATCAGGACGGCGTGCTGAAACATGCCGCGACCTACGAGATCATGACGCCGGAAAGTGTCGGCTGGCAGCGGTCGAGCCTGGTGCTGGGCAAGCACTCCGGGCGTGCGGCCTTTCGCGACAAGCTGCGGGCGCTGGGCTATGGCGAGATCGGCGACAACCAGCTGAACGACGCCTTCCGCCGCTTCAAGGATCTGGCCGACCGCAAGAAGGTCGTCTACGACGAGGATGTGGCGGCCCTGGTCGATGATGAGGTGCTGCGCGATCACAATCGCATCCGCTTCGTCTCGCTCGACGTCCATACCGGCAGCAAGGTGCGCTCGCGCGCGACGATGGAGCTGGACGTGGATGGGCAGGTGCTGACCGCCGATGCCACCGGAACTGGCCCCGTGGACGCGACCTTCCACGCGATCCGCGCGATCTTCGCGCACGAGGCGACGCTGAAGCTGTATTCGGTGGGCGCTGTCACCGACGGGACCGACGCGCAGGCGCGCGTCACCGTGCGGCTGGAGGAAGACGGCAAGATGGTGGACGGGCAGGGGGCCGATACCGATACGATCGTCGCCTCGGCCCGTGCTTATGTCCACGCGCTGAACAAGCTGCTGGTCAAGCGGGCGCGCACTGCCCCGGACAGGTTCGAGGAGGCGGCCATCAGGCGGCAGGCCAGCTGAGCGGCCGGCGTCCGTTCTGGCGCTCAGCGCCAGATCGGACGGCCGAGGTTGATGTCGTTGCCGCTGGTCAAGGCACCGCCCAGCGCGCCGGCGCCGGCGCCGGCCAGCGCGCCCAGCCCGGCATTGCCGCCGATCGCACCCAGCACCGCGCCGCCGCCCGCGCCCAGCAACGCGCCCGAGGCGGCGCGGTCGCCCTTGTTGTACCCGCACCCAGCGAGCCCGAGCGCCATCGCGCCGACCAGCAGCGACGTGGTTATCAGACGAGACATGATCCTGCTCCTTCCTCAGTAGCCCGCGCCGGGGCCGTAGGGATTGTGGCCCGGCGTGAAGTCGTTCGATCCGCCAACGGTCCCTCCATGCGTCGCCTCATCGACGGCTGCGGGAGCGCTGCTGTTGACGCCGCTCGCGGGCGGCCCGGTCGGCGCGCAGCCAGAGGCGGCCAGCAGCCGCTGCCAGCAGCACGGCGAAGGCCGCCCTGGGCACGGCGTTACTGGCCGGCGCCCGCCACCCTGGTTGCTCGAGCCGTTGGCGCCCGAGTTGGTCCCGTTCGAGTGGGTGGAGTCGCTGGCCGCACCGACGCCGCCGCCCGTCGCGGCGTTCGATGCGTTCGGCGCGGTGCTGCTGGCGCCGCTCGCCGCCGGGCCGGTCGCCGGGCCCACGATGCCGGTGGTCGCCGGATTGTTGCAGGCGGCGAGGGCCAGTGTGCCAAGCAGCAGGGCCGCGGTAAGGGCCTTGTTCATCGTCGATGTCTCCTGTTGATGATCATGAAGGCGAGCTAGGGGGCCGTGACGGCACCGCCGACCGCGCCGACCCCGCCGCCGATCAGGGCGTCGGTTCCGACATTGCCATGCGTGACCGCACCGATGCCGGCACCCGCGCCGGCTCCCAACAAGCCGCCAGTGACGGCGCGGGTTCCCGGGCTGTTGCCACATCCTGCGAGCGACAGACCGATGCCCAGCAGGGTCAGGGCCGCCAGGACGGTTCTGCGCATCGTGTTCTCCCTCGCTGATGTGACAGTCCAACGCACGACCGTGGAAAAAGTCGTGGCCGGAATGAGGCAATTCCGGTCCGGTCAGCTACCTTCGTTCACACTGTCGCGAGCCATAGTCCTTAGGGCAGCCTGCGGAAGTGTCTCTTGCCCTGCCCGGGGGCGGGGGCTAAGCCCACCGCTTCCTCGAAATTCGCGTGAAGGTTCTCCGTATGTTCTCACGGCTGCTCGGGTTCATGTCCGCCGACATGGCCATCGACCTCGGCACCGCGAACACGCTCGTCTATGTCAAGGGGCGGGGGATCGTGCTCGACGAGCCGAGCGTGGTGGCCATCGCCGATGTGCGCGGCAAGAAGCAGGTGCTGGCGGTGGGCGAGGAGGCCAAGCAGATGCTGGGCCGCACGCCCGGCAACATCTCGGCCATCCGCCCGCTGCGCGACGGCGTCATCGCCGATTTCGAGGTGGCGGAGGAAATGATCAAGCATTTCATCCGCAAGGTGCACAACCGCCGCGGCTTCGCCTCGCCCATGATCATCGTCTGCGTGCCGTCCGGTTCCACGGCGGTGGAGCGGCGCGCGATCCAGGAGAGTGCCGAGAGCGCCGGCGCGCGCCGCGTCATGCTGATCGAGGAGCCGATGGCCGCGGCGATCGGCGCCGGGCTGCCGGTCACGGAGCCATCGGGCAGCATGGTGGTCGATGTCGGCGGCGGCACGACCGAGGTCGCGGTGATCTCGCTGGGCGGCATCGTCTATGCGCGCAGCGTGCGCGTCGGCGGCGACAAGATGGACGAGGCGATCATCAGCTACATCCGCCGCAACCATAATCTGCTGATCGGCGAGAGCACGGCCGAGCGCATCAAGGTCGGCATCGGCGCCGCCGCCCCGCCCTGGGACGGCGAGGACGGCCCGTACCGCGAGGTGAAGGGCCGCGACCTGATGAACGGCGTGCCGCGCGAGGTGCATGGTGGGCCAGCGGCAGATCGCCGAGAGCCTGGCCGAGCCCGTCACCGCCATCGTCGAAGCGGTAAAGGTCGCCCTGGAGAACACGCCCGCCGGAACTGGCGGCGGACATCGTGGACAAGGGCATCGTGCTGACCGGCGGCGGGGCGCTGCTGAACCGGCTGGACGAGGTGCTGCGCGAAGTCGACCGGCCTGCCGGTGGTCGTGGCCGAGGATCCGCTGCAATGCGTGGCGCTGGGCACCGGCCGGGCGCTGGAGGAGATGAAGCGCCTGCGCAACGTGCTGACTTCGATGTACTGAAAGCGCCGCCGTGCTGTATGATCGCAGCGTGGAAGGCGCCCTCACCCCGGCCCTCTCCCCGAGGGAGAGGGAGTCTGCTCCCTCTCCCTCGGGGAGAGGGCCGGGGTGAGGGCCTGCCGAGGTATTCAGCCCCATGATCCGCCTCTCCATCCCGGTGCGTCAGGCGCTGGCCAAGCTTAGCCTGCCGGTGCTGGTGACGGCCGCGTTCGCGCTGATGCTGCTGGGCAAGGCCGACGCGCTGCTGGCCGACCGGCTGCGGATGGCGCTGGCCGACGCGACCGCGCCGATCTACGGCGTGCTGGCTCCGCCGCTGCAGGGTCTGCGCACCGCGCATCGACAATGCAACCCGCGTATTCACCCTGACCGCCGACAATGCCCGGCTGCGCGAGGAGAATGCGCGCCTGCGCCGCTGGCAGTCGGTGGCGCTGGCGCTCGACGCCGAGAACGCGACGCTGAAGGCGAACCTGCACTGGATTCCCGAGCCGGCGCCCGAGCTTCGTCACCGCGCCGGTGGTGGCCGATGCCGGCGGCGTCTATGCGCGCGCGGTGCTGCTGTCGCCCGGTCCGAACCACGGCATCTCGAAGGGCGAGATCGCGCTGGACGACCGCGGGCTGGTGGGCCGGGTATCGGAGGTGGGTGCGCGCACCGTGCGGGTATTGCTGATCACCGACCTGAACAGCCGCATTCCGGTCATGCTGGAGGGCAGCCGCGCGCGGGCGATCCTGACCGGCACCAACGGTCCGCTGCCGCGGCTGATGTACTGGCCCGAGGGCGTGCATCCGCAGGAAGGCGAGCGGGTGGTGACCAGTGCGGAGGCCGGCGCCTTCCCGGCCGGCCTGCCGGTCGGCACGGTCCACTACAGCAGCAGCAACGTGGCCGAGGTCGAGCCGCTCGCACGCCTGGACCGGCTGGAGATCGTGCGCCTGTTCGATTACCAGCACGGACGACGGACCCCGCAGGCCGCGGCCGCACCGCGGGCCGCCGCAGCCGGGGCAGGCGACACTGGGTCGTCCGGGAAAGCAGCCGCCGCTGGCCATGCCGGCCAGCGTGGTGGCCGGACGCACCGGCGGGAACGGTGATGCACCGCCTGCCCGGCATCCGGCCGCTGCCGACCCTGGCGCGGCGGCTGGATATCGCGGCACGCCACAGTTTTCCGGCGGTCAGCACCGTGCTGCTGCTGCTGGCCAGCGGGGCGCCGCTCGCCATTCCGGGACAGGCCGAGCTGCAGGTCTGCGTGGCGCTGTCCTGCGTGTTCTTCTGGTCGCTGTTCCGCCCCGCCGCCATGCCGCCGTGGGTGGTGTTCCTGATCGGATTGCTGGTCGATCTGATGGGGTTCGGTCCATTGGGCGTCCAGGCGGTCGTGCTGCTGGCCTGCCACGGCGCGGCCCTGCGCTGGCGGCGCGATCTGGCGCGGCATGGCTTCGTCGTGGTCTGGCTGGCTTTCCCGCGGTGTCCGCGGCGGCGGCGGCGCTGGGCTGGGCGCTGGTCTGCCGCTGGCGCTGCGGCTTTATCCGGCGGCCCCGGGAGTGCTGCAGGCGGTGCTCGGCGCCGGCGTCTACCCGGCGCTCGCGGTGCTGCTGACCCGCGCGCACCAGACGCTGGCCGAGCCGGAACTCGCATGACCAGACCTGCGTACCGACCCGCGACCAGACTTCGCAAACCCAGACCGGGCCTGACCTGATGCGCGCCCGCCGCGAGGGTCAGCGCCGCTCGGTCTTCACCCGCCGCGCCCTGCTGGTGGGCGGCGTCCAGGTCGGCGCCTTCGGCCTGCTCGGCGCCAAGCTGTACCAGGCGCAGATCGTCGACGGCCAGCGCTATGCCATGATGGCCAGCACCAACCGGGTCAGCACGCGCCTGACCGCGCCGCCGCGCGCGCGGCTGTTCGACCGGGCCGGCATCGTGCTGGCCAACAACAAGATGAACTGGCGCGCCCTGCTGATGGCCGAGCAGGCGGACGACGTGGACGCCACCCTGGACCGCTTCGCCGCGATCGTGCCGTTGGCCGATCACGAGCGCCTGCGCATCCAGCGCGAACTGCGCCGCCGGCGCCGCTACATCCCGGTGACGGTGCGCGAGTATCTCGACTGGGAGGAGATGGCGCGCATCGAGGTGGCCGCGCCCGATCTGCCCGGCATCCTGATCGATGTCGGCACGACGCGGCTGTATCCGTTCGGCTCGCTGCTGGCGCATGTGGTCGGCTACGTGGCGCCGCCCAACGACCGCGACGTGGCCGCAGATCCGATGCTGGCGCTGCCCGGCATCCGGGTCGGCCGCGCCGGCCTGGAGAAGTACCACGACCGCGAGCTGCGCGGCACCGCCGGCGCGATCCAGCTGGAGGTCAGCGCGGTCGGCCGGGTGATCCGCGAGCTGGACCGCCAGGAAGGCAAGCAGGGACAGGACATCACGCTGTCGATCGACACCGGGCTGCAGCAATTCGTCTCGACGCGGCTGGGCGACGAGAGCGCCAGTGCCGTGGTGATGGACTGCCGCGACGGCGCGGTGCTGGCGATGGTCAGCAACCCGTCCTTCGACCCCAGCCTGTTCAACGCCGGCGTCTCCGAGGCGCAGTGGATCGAGTGGACGAAGGACCGCAAGGCGCCGCTGATCAACAAGGCGGCGGCCGGGCTGTACGCACCCGGCTCGACCTTCAAGATGGTCGTGGCGCTGGCCGGGCTCGAGGCGCGCTCGATCACGCCCTATGACCGGATCAACTGCCCCGGCTACCTCGACTGCGGCACCGCGCGGTTTCCATTGCTGGAAGAAGGGCGGCCACGGCGAGCTGGATCTGCACGGCGGGCTGAAGAACAGCTGCGACGTGTTCTTCTACAACGTGGCGCTGCGCACCGGCATGGACCCGATCGCCGCGATGGCGCACCGCTTCGGCCTGGGCGTGAAACTCGACATCGAGCTGCCGAACGCGCGCAGCGGCTTCGTGCCGACGCGCGAATGGCGCATCCGGCAGGGCAAGCCGTGGAATATCGGCGACACCATCGTGCACGGCATCGGCCAGGGCTTCCGCAGCTGACGCCGCTGTCGCTGTGCACGATGGCCGCGCGGATCGCCACCGGCCGCGCGGTGGAGCCGCATCTGACGCGCGCCATCGGCACGCAGATCGAGGCCGACGAACAGGCCGACGCCTGGCCGGGCATGGGTCTCGCGCCGCGCGAGTTGCAGGCGGTGCGCGAGGGCATGTGGGCGGTGGTCAACGAGCGCGGCGGCAGCGCGCCGCTCGCGCGGCTCGAAAATGCAGGGCGTGCAGATGGCCGGCAAAACCGGATCGAGCCAGGTGCATCGCGTGTCGCGCAGAGCTGCGCGAGAGCGGCACTTTCAACAGCGCAAATCTGCCGTGGGAGCTGCGGCCGCACGCGCTGTTCGTGGCCTTCGCGCCGTGGGACGCGCCGCGCTACGCGCTGTCGGTCGTGGTCGAGCACGGCAATGCCGGCGCGGATGCCGCGGCCCCGATCGCGCGCGACATCATGACCGACGTGCTGACGCGCGACCCGCGGGCCAGGTCGCCACGCCGCAGCGCGTGGCCGCGACGATGAGCCTGCTGGACCGGCGGCTGGTCCGCGGCTCCTCGGCGGGCGTGATCGGCAAGCTGTTCCGCGTCAGCTGGCTGTACGTCCTGCTGCTGTGCGTGCTGGCCGGGGTGGGCTACGTCGCGCTGTATGCTGCGGCGGGCGGCTCGCCCGAGCCGTACGCCGGCCGTCACGCGATGCGCTTCCTGCTCGGCCTGGTGCTGATGCTGGCATTGGCACTGACCGACATCCGCTTCCTCGCGCGGCTGTCCTGGCCAGCCTATGCCGCGGGCGTGGTGCTGCTGCTGCTGGTCGCGCGCATGGGCCATGTCGGATTAGGCGCGCAGCGCTGGATCAATATCGGCGGGGATGCAGTGGCAGCCCAGCGAATACATGAAGCTGGCGCTGGTCATGGCGCTGGCCGCCTGGTTCCACCGCGCGTCGTGGGAGACGGTGGGCCGCCCGCTGTTCCTGCTGCCGCCGACGCTCGCCGTGCTGGCGCCGGTCGGGCTGATCCTGAAGGAGCCCAATCTCGGCACCGCGGTGATCACCGCCATCGTGGGTTTCGCGGTGTTCCTCGGCGCGGGCGTGCGCTGGTGGAAGGTGCTGGTCGTGGTGCGGTGCAATCGGGGCCGCGGCGCCCATCGCCTACAACCACCTGCACGACTATCAGCGCGCGCGCGTCACGACCTTTCTGCATCCCGAGAGCGATCCGCTGGGCGCCGGCTACAACATCATCCAGAGCCGCATCGCGCTCGGCACCGGCGGGATGTACGGCAAGGGCCTGCCGGACGGCACGCCCAGCAACCTGACCTACCTGCCGGAGAAGCAGACGGACTTCATCTTCACCGTGCTGGCGGAATCCTTCGGCTTCGCGGGCGGGCTGGCGGTGCTGGGGCTGCTCATGTCGATCGTGCTGGGCGCGGTGGCGATCGGCCTGCGCTGCCGCCACCAGTATGGCCGATTGGTGGCGCTCGGCGTCGCCACCAATTTCTTCATGTACATTTTCGTCAACGTGGCGATGGTCACCGGCACCATTCCGGTGGGCGGCGTGCCGCTGCCGCTGGTCAGCCAGGGCGGCTCGGCAATGATCATGGCGATGGCGGGCTTCGGCTTGCTGATGAGCGTGCATGTGCATCGTGACGTGGAGTTCGCCGACGAGCGGGAACTGATCTGAGGCTCGGCGGCAGTCGCGTCAGAGCGTGACCTCCAGCTTTGCGCGCCCCTCGATTGCAAGCTCGCCTCCGCAGGCGCGGATCAGGTCGCGGGCTGTCGCCAGGTCGAACGGGCCGCCCGCGTCGAGTGCGACGCGAATGGATCGACCTCCGGCTGCGGCGTCCCGTCATGGTCGACCGTGATGGTCCACCTCCGCCCGGCGCGCGTCGGCGGAGACCGTCGCCCGCCTCGCTTGTCGGGACCGCAGATGGGCGAACAGGCATTCCCAGGCTTGCCGCAGGCAGGTGGGGTCGGCCTCGGCCATGCTGTCCGGCGGCACCGTGTTCACCACCGGCAGGTCCGGGCGCATCGCCGCGTCGATAATCTGGCGCAGCGGCAGCGGGGTCCGCGCCACCTCCGGCAGCATCGCGCGGATCGGACCGAGATCGTCGCGCAGCTTGCGATGGCGCGATCCACGGCGCGCACCAGCACATCGGCGGACCGTCGCACCGCCGGGTCCGGATGCGCCTGCAGGCGTTCGCCGCCAGCAGGGCCGGCGAGAGCACGCCGCGCAGATCGTGGCTGAGCCGGCCAAGCGCGGTCGCGAGCCAGGCCAGTCGCGCCGCCCGCCAGCGCGCCACGGCAGGCTCGGCGTCGCGCGCCGGACGGCTGCGCCGGCGACAGGCGCCGGCGCAGCGGCAGCGAGAACAGCCGCCGGCTGGGGCCGCCGCTCACGGACCCGCTCCGGCCGGCAGGCGGGTCAGCCAGCCGGCCAGCCGCCGCGTGCGCGCGGCGAACAGGCGCGGCGTGAACGCGCTGCCCGCCGCACGCTTGCCGGCCTCGGCCAGTGTGGGATAGGGCACGAATCAGGTTGGCCATGGCGCTGAGCGGGAGCCGCCGCGCGATCGCCAGCGTCCAGACTCCGATCATCTCGCCGGCATGGGAGGCCACGATTCCAGCCCCCAGCACCCGGCCAGCGCGCGATCACCAGCTTGACCATGCCCTCGGTGCGCCGCTCGGTCTGCGCGCGGTCGTTCTCGGCAAGGCTCCAGCGCAGCACCTCGATGTGGCGATATTGCGCGGCGCGCCTCGGCCTCGGTCAGCCCGACCTGCGCCAGTTCGGGATCGGTATAGATTACGCGCGGCATCGCGCGGTCGTCGATCCGGGCCGGCAGGCGGAACACCGCGCGGCGGATCACGACGCCGGCGTGATGGCTGGCCGCATGGGTCTGGTAGCGCGGCCCGATCCCCGCCGGGTCGGCAATGTCGCCCACCGCAAAGACGCGGCGGTTGCCGGTGCTGCGCAGCCCGGAATCGGTGGCGATGCCGCGCGGCGTCGTGGGCACCCCGGCGGCCGCGCAGTCCAGCCGCTCGAGATTCGGCGTGCGGCCGGTGGCGATCAGCAGATGGCTGCCGGACAGCCGCCGGCCATCGGCCAGCAGCACATGCGCGGGCCAGGCGCCGCCTCCGCCACCACGGCTCCCTCGATGATCTCGATGCCCTGCGCCTGCAGCCGGGTCCGCAGCAGGGCGACCAATTCGGCATCCTCGCGCCCGGCGAGCCGGCCCTGCTCGACCACGGTGACGCGGCAGCCCAGCCCGGCATGGGCCTGCGCCATCTCCAGCCCGATCGCGCCGCCGCCCAGGATCAGCAGATGGTCCGGCCGATCCGGCAGGTCGAACAGCGTCTCGTGCGTCAGGAAACCCGGCTGCTGCAGGCCGGGGATGGCCGGGATGGCCGGCCGGCTGCCAGCGGCGATCACGATGCGGCGGGCAGACAGACCATGCCCGTCGATCGTCAGCGCGTCGCGCAGCGCGGAACCGCGCCTCGCCGCGCAGTACGGTGGCACCCAGAGCCTCGAACCGCGCCACGCTGTCGGCCGGCGCGATCGCCGCGATGACGCCATGGACGTGGTCTTGCACCGCCCCCCAGTCTGTCGCCGGTGCCGCGATGCGCAGCCCGAACCGACCTCGCGTCAGTGGCGTCCTGTGCGGCGTGGGCTGCTGCCAGCAGCGCCTTGCTGGGCACGCAGCCGACATTCAGGCAGTCGCCGCCCATCCGGCCGCGCTCGATCAGCGCCACGCGCAGGCCCGAGTTGGGCCGCCACCGCCGCGACCGACAGCCCGGCCGCGCCCGCGCCGATCACCGCCATGTCGAAATCAGGCATTGCCGGCCTGCCCCGCCCGCGACGGGCCGCCATGCCACCGGCGCCAGCGACAGCGCGGCCAGCCCACCCAGCGGCAGCAGGACCGGCAGCGACAGCAGCGCCGACAGGTCCGGCGCCTGCGCCGCGCTCCAGCACCTCTGCCGCGCCGGCGCCGATGCCGGCCAGCACGAACGTAGCGGGCACGATCCCCAGCGCCGTCGCCGCGGCATAGGGCAGCAGCCGCATCCCCAGCAGCGCCGGCGCCAGATTCGTCAGCCAGAACGGCACCACCGGCAGCAGCCGTAGCGCCAGCAGGGCGGCGAAGCCGTCGCGCTCCAGGGCGGGGCGCAACCGCTCCACCAGGGGCCGCGCTCCCTCGGCCAGCCAGCCTCCCAGCGTGCTGCGCGCCAGCAGGAACAGCAGCACCGCGCCGAGGCTGGCGCCCAGCGACGGCGTATGCTCCGCCGGCAAGCGCGCCAAACAGCGCGCCCCCCAGCACGCGTCAGCACGCCCCCTGCCGGAAGCGACAGGCCGACGATGGCGGCATAGACGGCGATGTAGGTGAACGCCGCCGCGGCCGGCCGCGGCGCTGGCCAGAGCCGCGCCACGCCGCCAGTCGCGCGCCCATCGCCGGCCAGGACAGCGCATCGGCCAGCTCGAAGCGCCAGCGCGGCGGCGATGGCCGCGACCAGGATCAGCACGGGCATAAGACGTCGGACGATTCGCACGGGCCTTGTTAGCAGGGCAGGGCCTGTCTTGGCTGCATCACCTCCGCGGCATCGCGGCAAGGCCGCGTCCATTGATGGGCCGGCATTGAGCCCTGGGCGCCGCGCGGTAGATCGCGCGCATGACACGTCGCCGCCTGATTGTTCTTCGCCAGCGTCGCCGTCGTGGCGCTGGCTCCTGCTGCGGCGCGGGCGCATGCGGTCCTGATCGCCAGCGATCCGGCGATCGGCGCCGCCATGCCGGGCGGGAGCACCACGATACGTCTGCGCTATAACAGCCGCATCGATGCCGGCCGCTCACGCCTGACGCTGACGCGCCCCGACGGCAGCACCGTGGTGCTGCCGATCGGCAAGGCGCCCAAGCCCGACCTGCTGATCACGCAGGCCGCGCTGAAGCCCGGAGCTTATTCGCTGCGCTGGCAGGTTCTGGCCATCGACGGGCACATCACCCGCGGCGACGTGCCGTTCACCGTGACGGCGCCCTGCCGGCCACGCCCTGACGTGAGCCTTCTCGTCGATCTGTTCGGCTACCTGGCGGTGGTCATCCATGGGCTGACCATCGTCGCGCAGTCGATGGCGCTGGGCGGCGTGCTGTTCCTGATCTTCCTCGCGCGCCCGTTCGCGGAGCTGCCGGCCGGACCGGGGATCGTGCGCGACACCGCGCGGATCGCCGGACTTGCCGCGCTTGGTCTGGTTGCCTGCGAGGCGCTGACGCTGGCCATGCAAGGCTCGGTGCTGGTCTCCACGGTCGATCTGACCTGGGCGAACGTGCTGGGCGCCAGTTTCGCGGTCGCAAGCCTGGTCAAGATCGCCGCGGCCCTGGTGCTGGCGGCTGCCCTGCTGGGCGCCGGGCGGCGCGCGCCGGCCTGGCTGCTGCTGCTGGCGGGCGCGGTGGCCCTGGCGGCGGCGACACTGACCACCCATGCCGCCGCCCGGATGACCGGGCGCGCGCCGCTGCTGGCGGTCGAGGCGCTGCACCAGCTGGGCGCGGCCGTCTGGATCGGCGGCATCCCGGCCTTCGTGCTGGCCCTGGGCCGGGTGCGCGACGGGGCGGGCTGGCGCGCGATTGGCGCGCGGTTCTCGCGCATGTCGATGCTGGGCGTGGCCTGCATCGTCGTCTCTGGCGCGGCGATGGGGGTCGTTTATGTCGGCTCGCTCGCTGGGACTGTACGGCACCGCGTTCGGCGTGATGGTCTGCGCCAAGATCGTCCTGTTCGCCGGCCTGCTCGGCCTGGGCTACGGCAATTTCCGGGTCGTCGAGCGGCTGCGCGGCGATTCCGGCGTCTCCGTGCTGCGGCTGAAGCGGTTCGCTGAGGTCGAGATAGGCATCGGCTTCTCGCTGTTCTTCGCCGCCGCCGCGCTGACCTCCTCCCCGCCGGCGGTCGATCTGACGCAGGACCGGGTGAGCTGGCCGCAGATCGTGCAGCGCAATGCGCCGGAATGGCCGCTTCTGGTCAGCCCGGACCGCGACACGCTGATCCTGCCGGCGCTGCAGGCGAAGCTGGATGCCGAGGCGGCGGCGCACGGGACGACCGCCGCACCGGCCTTCGTTCCCGGATCGGGCATCATCCCGCCGCGCAACGCGGGCGACATTGCGTGGTCGGAATACAACCACCACTGGGCCGGCCTGTTCGTGCTGGCGGCGGGGTTGCTGGCGCTGCTGAACCAGGCCGGGCTGCGCTGGGCGCGGCACTGGCCGCTGGTGTTCCTGGGTCTGGCCGTGTTCCTGTTTCTGCGCTCCGATCCGGAGGTCTGGCCGCTGGGCGACGAGGGCTTCTTCGCCAGCCTGCGCGACCCGGAGGTGCTGCAGCATCGTTTCTTCGTGCTGCTGACCGTGGTTTTCGCGCTGTTCGAGTGGCGGGTGCGGGCCGGCGGATGGCGCAATCGCCGCGCGGCGCTGGTGTTCCCGCTGCTGACCGCGGTGGGCGGCGCGGCGCTGCTGACCCATCAGCACGCGATCGCCAATGTGCGCGACCAGCTGCTGATCGAGATCACCCACACGCCGCTGGCGCTGGCCGCCATCGCGCCGGGTTGGGCGCGCTGGCTGGAAATCCGCGCCGACGGCCGCACGGCCCGCATCGCCGGCCTGGGTGTGGCCGGTGTGCTTCGTGCTGATCGGGCTGATCCTGCTGGATTATCGCGAGACGTAGGCAGCGCGCCGCCGCAATCGGCTAGGGTGCGGGCATGTGCACGAGGGCAGCGCGATGGACGCCGCCGAGGCTGGATTGCTGGTCCGCCATCCCTGGGTGCCGCGCCGGAAACTCACGGTCTTTGAGTATCACCGCATGGGCGAGGCCGGGATCTTCGCGCCCGAGGAACGGGTCGAACTGATCGAAGGAGAATCGTCCGATGGCGCCGATCGCGAGCGGCCATGCCGGCATCGTGAACGGTCTGAATAGGCATTTGGTCCTGGCCGTGGGCGAGCAGGCTGTCGTGGCGGTGCAGAACCCGGTCCGGCTCGACAACCACAACGAGCCGCAGCCGGACTTTGCCCTGCTGCAGCCGCGCGAAGACTTCTATCGGGGCGCGCTCCCCGCCCGCAGGCGTGCTGCTGCTGATCGAGGTGGCCCAGAGCAGCCTGAGTTACGACCGCAAAGTGAAACTCGCGCTGTATGCGCGATATGGCATCCCGGAAGTCTGGATCGTCGATGTCACGGCGGCCGAGGTGGAAGTCTGGCGCTCGCCTGAGCTCGACGGCTACCGCGACGCGGGGCGGGTGGGTCGCGCCGCCGTGCTGGAGCCGTCGCAGATGCCCGGCGGCAGGATCGCGCTGACCAGCTTGCTTGGCTACCGTGGCATCGCCGTTCAGTGCCGCCGGACCGCGCGCCGCGCCGCCCGCGCCGGCTTCATCGCGATCGCCAGCGCCAGGCCCGCCAATCCCACCGCCAGCCGGTTGCGCTGCAGCCACATCTGGCCGCTGCTGGAGCGCGCCTCGCGGGTGAACGGGCCGTGGATCACGCCCTCGCCGTGGCCTTCATGCAGCGCCGGCTTGCGCAGCTGGGCGACATCGCGCCGGCTGGTGCGCTGGGCCACGAAGCCCACCAGCGCCGTGAGCCGGTCCAAAACGCCGGGCATCAGCGCGTTCATCACCGCGAATTGCTCGGTGCTGCCGCTGACCTTCACGTCGCGCCGCTGCTCGCTCACCGCGAGCCAGACCGCCTCGGCGATCAGCTCCGGCTCGTAGACGGGCGGCGGGGGGCGCGGGCTGTCGCCCTCGTGGCCGGCGCCGAGATGTGCCGGGGCGTGGCTGAAGAACGGCGTGTTGACCGCGGGCGGATGCACCAGACCCAGATGCACGTGAATGCGGTCGTGCATCAGCTCGGAGCGCACCGCCTCGTAGAAGCCGCGCACCGCCCATTTCGCGGCGCTGTAGGCCGACATCATCGGCACCGCGCGATAGCCCACGGCCGAGCAGATGCCGATGACGGCGCCGCGGTCGCGCGGGATCATCGAGGCCAGGGCGACGCGCGTGCCGTTCACCTGCCCGAGGAAGGTGACGTGCAGCACGCGATGAAAGTCGCGCTCCTCGGTATCGGTGAACCGGGCGATCATGCCGATGCCGGCGTTGTTGACCCACACCTCCATCGGACCCAGCTCGCTCTCGATGCGCGCCGCGGCGGCGGCCAGCGCCGTGCTGTCGGTCACGTCGGCCGAGGCGGTTGCGACCCGGCCGCCCGCGTCGCGGATGCGCTGGGCCGCTGCGGTGAGGCCGGCCTCGGAGCGGGCGATCAGTCCCACCCGCCAGCCGCGGCGCGCGAACAGCAGGGCGGTACACAGCCCGATGCCGGACGAGCCGCCGGTGATGATGACGACGCGGGACGGGGTCGGCGTCATGGCGAGCATTCCTCCGGTATCGGGACAGCGGGGCAACGTGCGCCGGACCCGACCCGGTTGCCGCCGCCGCCGCCGCCGGCTATTGTGCAGGCGAAATAACGGGATCGCGACTGAGGCTCACAGGCTCGTCCAGCTTGTAAGCCCAAGGTCACGATCGGAGCACGCGGCGCGGGATGCGGCGACAAGGAGCAGGGCGGTCGAGTTCCGGCGTGGCGCTGCCAGCCCTGGCGGCAGCTTGGCTGGCCGCCATGCCGGCGGCTGCCCGCGCGCAATCGCCGCCGCCGCCCGGCAATTTCGGACCCGCCCAGCAACTGCCGCAAGGCTCGCCCATTCCGCGCGTGCTGCCGCCGGTGCTGCCGCGGGTGGTGCCCGGCCCGGCGCTCCAGCCGGCGCCCACGCCCGAACTGCCGGCCAGCGGCACGGTCGCGGTGCGCACGGCGCAGGTCGAGGGCGCCACCGCCTATACCGATGCGGCCCTGGCGCCGCTGCTGGCCGGCCTCGCCGGTCCGGCGGTGCCGATCGCGCGCATCCAGGCAGCGCGGGAGGCGATCCTGGCGCGCTATCGCCGCGACGGCTACGTGCTGACGGCGGTCAAGGTCACGCTGGATCGCGCCCAGACGCTGCGCTTCGTCGTCACCGAGGGGCGCATCGCCGAGGTCAAGCTGGACGGCGACATCGGCCCGGCCGGCGTCCAGGTGCTGCGCTTCCTGAACCATCTGACCGAAAAGCAGCCGATCGACGCGGCCAGCCTGGAACGGTGGCTGTTGCTGGCCCAGGACGTTCCGGGCATTTCCCTGCGCGCGGTGCTGCGGCCATCGACCACCGAGCCGGGCGCGCTGACGCTGGTGGCCGTGGTCAGCCGCGCGGCCTTCTCCGGCCTGGCGACCGCCGACAACCGTGCCTACAGCCTGACCGGGCCGGAGCAGGGGCTGGTGGTGCTGGACGCCAACAGCTTCACCTCGCTGGGCGAGAAAACCGAGGTCTCGCTGTACGGCGCGGCGCGCGCCACGCAGTTGTTCGGGCAGGCAAGCAGCGAATTCTTCGTCGGCGGCTCGGGGCTGAAGCTGCGGCTCTATGCCGGCTCGGGCACCGCCGATCCGTCCGGCGAGTTGCGGGCCGAGGGCTATCATGGCGTGACCACCACAGCCGGAGTCGCGGCGCTGTATCCGCTGATCCGCGCGCGGCGGCAGACGCTGAACCTGGGCGCCTATTTCGACATCCTGCAATCGGACATCGACGCCGCCGGGCAACTGGCCAGCCAGGACAATCTGCGGGTGCTCCGCGCCGGCGCGGATTACGCGCTGCAGGATCTGTGGGCGGGCGGCGACCGCACCGCGCTGAACGGGATCAGCCTGCGCGTCAGTCGCGGGCTGCAGGGGCTGGGCAGCAGCACCAATGGCCAGCAGGTGCCCCCGCCGGGGCGGCAGGGCGAGGTCGTCGATTTCACCAAGGTCAGCTTCGAGGCCAGCCGCAACCAGACGCTGTTCTCGCCGTGGCATGGGGCGACCGTGGCGCTGCAGGGGCTGGTCGCCGGCCAGGTACAGCGGCGACGTGCTGCCGCCGGCCGAAAAATTCTACCTCGGCGGCGCGCGTTACAATCGCGGCTTCTATTCCGGCGAGGTCACGGGCGACACGGCACTCGTGGCCTCGGCCGAGCTGCAACTGAACACCGGCTTCACGCTCGACTGGTTCTCCGGACCAATCGAGATCGGCACCCAGTTCTACACTTTCTACGACTGGGGCGAGACCTGGCAGCGGCAGAAGTCGGACCCCAATCAGCGCCTGCAATCGGCCGGCGCCGGAGTGCGGCTCAGCGTCACGCGATTCACTGAGTTCGATATGGAGGGCGTATCCAGGCAGACACGCCAGCCGCAGGGTGTGAACAGCAACACACCGCCGCTGCGCGCCGATGCGGTCTATTGGCGCGTGCTGACGCGGTTCTGATGTACGCAAAAGGGGCATCCATGACGCGCGCGCATCTGCTACTGACGAGCGCGCTGGTGTTGGCGGCGCTGCCGGCGGCTGCGCAGACCCCACCCGCACCGGGGCAGTTGCCGATCGGCATGACGGTGGTCGCCGGCCAGGCGACAGCTGCGGTGCGCGGCTCAACCTTGCAGGTCACTCAGCACAGCGGCCGCGCGGCGCTGGACTGGAGCCGTTTCGATATCGGCAGCCGTGCGACGGTGCGGTTCCAGACGCCGGCGGCGCGGTCGATGACGCTGAACCGCGTCACCGGCCCGGATGCCTCGGTGATCGCGGGGCGCCTGACCTCGAACGGGCAGCTGGTGCTGATCAATCCGTCGGGCGTGGTGTTCATGCCGGGCTCGGTGGTCGATGCGCAGAGCGTCGTGATCTCGGCCTCGGGCATCACGCAGCAGGGCATGCGCCAGGGTGTCGCGACCGGGCATTTCGTGCTGGACCAGCCGGCGCGGCCGGGCGCGCGCATCGTCAATCACGGCCGCATCTCGGTGCGGCGCGACGGGCTGGCGGCGCTGGTGGCGCCGCAGGTCGCCAACCGGGGCACCATCAGCGCGCCGTTCGGCACGGTGTCGCTGGCCGGCGTCACCAGCCACGTCGTCGATCTGTACGGCGACGGGCTGCTGTCCATCGATGTCAGCCGGCAGACGATCCAGGGGGCGGCCGGCCAGTCGGCGCTGGTGACCAATGACGGCGTGATTGCCGCCCAGGGCGGGCGTGTCACGCTGTCCACCGCGGCGGTCGATGGCGTGGTGACCAATCTGGTCGAGGCGGGCGGCACGATTTCGGCCGACAGCCCCGGGCGGCGGGGCGGCACCGTGCTGATCGACGCCGAGGGTGGAGTGGCCCGCATCACCGGCCACATCTCCGCACGCGGCCTCGGCAGGGGAACAAGCGTCGGCGGCCAGATCGGCCTGATGGCGTCCGAGCAGGTGAGCGTGGGGCGCGCCGCGCGCGTGGATGCCTCGGGACGCACCGGCGGCGGCACGATCGCGGTCGGCACCACGCTGGCGCGCGCGCGCGGCGGTGTCGGCACGGCGCGGCGGCGGCGGCGGCGCGGCGCGTGTTCGTGGCGCGGGGCGCGCGCATCGCGGCCGATGCCACGGGCGCTGGCCGCGGCGGGCAGGTCACGGTGCTGTCCACCGACGACACGGTGATGGCCGGCACGCTGTCGGCGCGCGGCGGCCGGGCCAGCGGCAATGGCGGCAACGTCGAGGTGTCGGGCACGTTGGGCCTGGCGCTGGTCGGCCGTGTCGACGTCACCGCCGCGCACGGCAGCGCGGGCGGGCTGACGATCGACCCCACCGATCTGATCGTGCAATCGGGCGGCAACGCCACGCTGACCGGCGGCGTGCTGGATGTCGAACCGCCGCCCGCGAACAACACCGCGATTATCGACCCGAACGTGCTGCAGGCGGCAACGGGCAATGTGACGCTGATCTCCAGCGACAACCTGGATGTGAGGTCCGGCTTCTCGCTGAACAGCAACGGCCTGCTGACGATGACCGCGACGCACGGCGCCATCACCGTGGGCGGGGCGATCACCAACGACGGCGGCGGCATCACCATGTCGGCCGGGAGCGACATCTTCATCAACGCGCCGATCACCGCCGCGGGCGCGCTGAACATCACCGCGGTAGGTGCGATCACCCAGGCGGCGGGCGCCGCGATCACCAGCACCGGCAGCTTCATCGCGCTGTCCGCCGGCGGCGCCATCACGCTGGGCGCCAACGTCGCTACTTCCAGCGCACCAGCCGCCGGCTCGCTCAATCTCAAACAGGCGACCGGGGTCAGCCAGACCGGCGGCAGCATCACCACGCCGGGGCTGTTCAGCAGCCTGGGTCCCGGGCTGGGCGGCGCGCTGAGCGGCTCCGTCACGCTGCAGCAGAACGCCAACAGCATCCAGGCACTCGGCCCGTTCGCCGTGACGCGCGGCAATATCGCATTGGTCGATGCGTCGCCGACGCTGACGGTGAGCGGTGCCGTGTCCACCATCGGCTCGGGTGTCATCTCGCTGTCGGGCGGCACGGTCGTCATCGACGCGCCGATCACCGCCGCCGACGCACTGGCGCTGGTCGCGAGCGGCCCGCTGACGCAGAATCCGGGCGGCCCGATCGCCAGCAGCAACAACGCGATCGCGCTGTCGTCCGGGGGCACGATCACGCTCGGCGACAACGTGACCACCTCGGCCTCGGCGCGGACCGGGTCGCTGAACATTGAGAAGGCGACCCAGGTCGTGCAGACCGGCGGGGCCATCATGACGCCCGCGCTGTTCAGCAGCTTCAGCGATGTCGGTGGTGCCGTTGCCGGCCCGGTCAGCCTGCTGGCGCACCGCAAACAACATCGGCGCGCTTGGCAATTTCGGCGTCTTCGCGGGCGGCTTCGCGCTGGTCGATGCGACGCCGACGCTGACCATCAGCGGCGTGCTGCAGGTACAGGCTCGGGCAGAGCGCCGCGCTTGCCGCGCCGCGCATCGTGTTCGGAGCGGAACGCCGCCATCAACGCCCCCGGCGGTGTCGTGGCACTCGCGCCGCTGTTCAGCGCGGCCACGCTGGGCGCCGATCCCGGCGGCTTCGCGATCACCCAGGCCGAGCTCGCGCAGATCACCACCGGCCTGCTGCGCATCGGCGCGGCCAATGGCATGTCTGCTGCGAGTGTCACCCTCGCGGGCGGGTTCGATACGCGGGCGTTTGCCACGCTCGAACTCGATTCCACGGGCGGCATCGCCATTAATGCCGGGTCCGCTGGCTGCCAACACCCTGCTGCTGGGTGGCAGCGGCAACGTGACGCAATCGGCTGTCGTGCAGGTGGCGACCCTGGACACGGCGGGAACGCTGGCCGCCTCGCTCGATCTGTCCAATACCGGCAACACGATCGGCGTGCTGGAACGGCATCGCCACCAGCGGCGGCGATGTTCGGATCGGCGCCAGCGGGACGCTGCGTGTGAGCGGTCCAGTCACCACCAATGGGGGCGCCCTGTCGTTGGACGCGGCGGCCGGCGGCATCGACCTTGCGGGCAATGTCACCGTGGGCGCGCTGTCTCTCACCACAGGCGCGGGCGGCAATGTCACGCAGGAAGGCGCGCTTGCCGCGACCTCCATCGCGGGCAACGTCGCCGGCG
Organism: uncultured Pseudomonadota bacterium; assembly: GCA_963758455.1. Classification (GTDB taxonomy): domain Bacteria; phylum Pseudomonadota; class Alphaproteobacteria; order Acetobacterales; family Acetobacteraceae; genus CAVRQM01. The sequence continues at coordinate 20,939 of CAVWVK010000003.1, forward strand.
GCGCGGCGCTGAACGATGCCAATGCCGGCACGACGACGCTGGAGAGCTTTCACCGCCGGCAGCCTGTCGCTCGTCACTCGCGGCGCGCTGACCACCGCGGGCGCGGTTTCCGCCGGGACCGTCACGCTGTCCGCCAACGGCGTGCTCACCATCGGCAGCGCCGTCGCCGCCGCCACGATCGACCTCAGCGCGCCCACGCTGGCCGAGGATGCGGCAGCCGGCGCGCTGCTCGGCGTGCAGATTCCGGGAACGGTCCGTTCGCCGGCACGCTGACCAGCAGCGGCGGCATCACCGGCGAACGCGACCTTGCTTGGTCAGAACCAGCTGACGGCGGTCGCGGGCCTGCCGGTCGGCGGCACGCTGCAATTGCTCAACACGCGCTCGCTGGCGATCGAAGCCGGCGTCGGCGGTGGCGTCACCAGCTCGTTCCATGTCTCCGGCGGCGGCTCCATCGAGATCGACGCGCCGATCGTGTTCAACGCCGCTGGCGGCACGCTCGATCTGCGCGCGGACGGCATCGTCGCGAATAGCGATGTGTCGACCGGAACGCTCGACCTGATCGCGGTGGCGTCGGACACCGCGCCGACAATGGTGCTGGGCGGCACGGTGCCGACCGCAAACGCGCTGACGCTGACCGACAGCACGCTGGCCGCGCTGCGGGCCAACACGCTGGAGGTGGGGGCCATCGGCGCCGGGCCGGCCATCGCCAGCAACCTTGTCGTGGTGAATCTGGCGCAGAGCAACGCCGCGCATTCCGCCGTGCTGCAGGTCGAGGCGAGCGGCTCGCTCACCGAGACGCTGGAGCCGGGCGGCGTGTTCGCGGTGGACACGCTGACCGGCGCGTTGCCGGGCGGCGGGTTGATGCTGACCGGCAACGGCAACACCATCGGCACGATCGGCGCGCTGGCCGTGGGCGGCGATGCGCTGCTGCGCGATTCCGGTGCCGCGACATTGACCCTGGCCGGCGCGTTCAGCGTGGGCGCCGGGCACACGCTGGCGATCGCCGCCAACGCGCTGCGCGTCAACGGCGGTTCGCTGAGCGCGGGCGACGGCGTGGTCGAGATCGGCCCGGCATCGTTGAACGAGACCGTCGCGATCGGCGACGAGGGCAGCGGCAGCATCGAGCTGGGCGATCTGTCCGAGATCACCGCCGGCACGCTGCGGCTGGGCGAGAGCCTCGCACTGGGAACCGCGGTCGCGAACGGCATCGTCCTCTTCGGCAACGCCGCCTTCGCCGGCACGCTGGAGCTGGATGCCGGCATCGCGGGCGTGACGCAGAACGGCGGCGCGCTGAGTGCGGGCGTGCTGGCCGGCTCATCATCCGGCGCCTTTGACGTGGACGGCGCAACCAACAACGCGATCGACCAGCTGGGCAATATCGGCGCTGCCTCCATCGCGATCAGCGATGCGAAGACCGTCGAGGTGATCGGCGCGGTCTCGGCCGCCGCGGGTGGGCTGACGCTGAACGCACCGGGCATTTCGCTCACCTCGGGATCGCTGTCGGCCACCGGCGGCACGCTGGCGTTGAGCACCAACGCGCTGTCGGTGGCGCAGACCACGTCGATCAGCGACAGCGGCACCGTGCAGGTCTCGCCGTTCGGCAGCACCACGCTGGATGTGGGGCCGGCTCCGGGCAACGTCGATCTGTCGCGCGTGTTCGCGAGCGGCATTGTGCTGTCCAGCGGCGGCGGCGGCATCGCATTCAAGGGCGCGGTCGTTCCGGGCACGCCGTCACTGGTGCTGAACACCTCCGGGCCGGTGAGCGAGACCGCTGCGGACAGCCTGACCGTGGGCACGCTGGCCGGAGTTGCCGGGTCGGTGTTCATGCCGGGGGCCAATGCCATCGGCACGCTGGCCGCCTTCAACGTCCAGCTTGGCGATATGCTGCTCAACGACGGCAATCTGGCGGTGAGGGGGCCGGTCACCGCGGACAATTTGTTCGTCCCGCAAACGATCACGCTGCTGTCGCCAAATCTTACGCTGTTGGCCGGCGCGCAGTTCGAGGTCGGCGCCAATACGCCGGGCGGCGCGCTGGTGCTGCAGAGCGACGCGATCACCGGCTCGATCAATGCCTCGGTGAACGGCGGCCGGGTGGCGATCGAGCCGCTGACCGCGACCGCGCAGATTTTCGCGCCGACCGGCAGCATCACGGCGGCGACGCTGGAGCTGGGCGGCAATCTGGGCGTGGCGCGCGCGACCTCGCTGCAGCTGGGCGGCTTCGCCTTCGCCGGCAACCGACTGCTGTTCGAGACGACGGGCGCGCCTGTCGCAGACCGGCGCATTCACCGCACCCGCAGCGACACTGGGCGGCACCGCCGACACGGCGGCGCTCACCGGGGCGAACACGCTGGCGGCACTTGGCGATTTCAGCACCGGGGCGGGCGGTTTCGCGCTGACCGATCTGGCGCCGCTTACCGTCACGGGCAACGTGTCGGCTGGTGCGGGCACGTTGACCTTGAGCGACCTGTCGCCCGACGGCGCCGGATTCGGATTGACGCTGGCGGCCGGCAGCCAACTGCATGGCGCGACCGTCGTGCTGGACAGCGCGGGCGGCAATCTGGGCGTGCTGCAGGATCAGGCTGGTACCGTTACGGCGGGGACGCTGGCCGGAACGGATGCGCAGAACGTGCTGCTCGACGGCACGAACAACGCGATCGGCGCGGTCACGACCCTGCTGGTGGGCGGCGCGCTGGTGCTGGCGGACAGCGTGACGTTGACCGAGGACGCGACGGGCACGCTGGACGCCGGCGCGCTGGGCGGCAGCTTCGGCGGCGACCTGCGGCTGGGCGGGACCGCGAACGCGATCGGCAGCCTGGGCTCGATCACCGTCGCCGGAACCCTGGCGCTGACCGATGGCGACCCGACCCTGGCGGGCACCGTGCAGGCGGCGCAGATCGCGTTGACGGTGAACGGCATGGGGTATTCCAGCGGCTCGCTGATCGCGCGGGGTCCAGCGCCGCCCGGTCCGGTGCGGCCGTTCTTCGCCTCGGGCGGCACGGTCGAGATCGCACCGCGCGACGTCTCCGTGCTCAATCTCGGCACCGCATCCGCCGGCGCGCCGTTCGTCTCGGCGGGCGTGCTGGGCAACATCGACGCCGCCCTGCTGCGGCTGGGCGAGGCGCAGGGACAGATCAGGGCGACCGGCATCGCGGTCAACGCGCCGGTGACGGTCAGCAGCCAGGTCGCGACGGTCGATCTGGAGGCGGCCGGCCCGGGGTTCGTCACCGAGGCGAACGGCGCGTCCTTCGCGTTGGCCGGAACGCTGACGGGCAATACCGGGGCCGTGGCGCTGGGCGGCGCCAATGCGGTCCCGACGCTTGGGCCGTACAACGTCAATGGCGGGACGTTCCTGCTGAACGACACGGGGCGCTGGCGGTCGAGGGCAATGTCGTGGCGAACGACATCACCCTGGCCGTGGCCGGCGCGCTGACTCTGGACCAGGGCAGCCTGTTCGCAATCGCGCAGGGCGGCACGGTCGATCTCACGGCCAATGGCGCGAGCGAGGTGAACGGCATCATCGTCGCCTCGACGCTGGACAGCAGCGGCACACCGTCGGGCAACTTTTCGCTGTCCGGCGCCAATTTCGTCAGCGCGCTAGGACCGTGGAACGGGACCGGCGCGCTGACGCTGGTCGATGCGACAGGCGTGGAAGGCATGAACCTGCTGACCGTGGCCGGCCCGGTCACCGCGTCGGCGCTGGCGTTGCGGGCGTCGGCGATCGCGCTGGATGCGGACGTGACCGCTTCCAATCAGGGCGTGGTCGATGTGTCCACGACCTCCGGCGGGGTCACGCAGAACGCCGGCACGCTCTCGGCCGGATTGCTGATCAGCAGCGCCGGCGTGGTCGGCGGCAATGTGCTGCTGGGCGCTGCCGGCAACAGCGTCAACTCGCTGGGCGCCTTTGCCGTGACTGGCGGCAGCTTCACGCTTGACCGACGCCAGTCCGCTCGGTGTGATCGGCGCGATCTCGGCGAGCTCGGTGCTGCTGACCGATCCAGCCGGTATCAGCGTCACCGCGCCGGTGTCGGCCCCGGTCATTGCGCTGCGCGGCGGCGGGCTGGCGATCGGACAGGGTGGCGGCTTGCTGGCTTCGGGTGGCATTGTCGATGTGGTCGCGGCGGGCGCCACGGAGACCGGCAACGGCTTCATCCGGGCGGCCACGCTGCTGTCCGGCGGCGCGCCCTCCGGCGCATTCGTTCTGGGCGGTCCCAATTCGGTCAACACGCTGGGCGCGTTCCAAATGGCGCCGGGCGGCTCGCTGCTGTTCGCCGACAGCACGGCGCTGACGGTCGCGGGTCCGGTCAGTGCCGGCGTCGGTGGCGTTGTCCGCGCCGACGCTGACACTGGCGGGCCTGATTGTCGGCGGCTTCGGTCGATCTGTCCGCCAGCGCCGGCGGCGTCGCCGAGACCACCGGCGGTATCACCGCAACGCTGTTGTCCAGCAGCGGCGGGATCGCCGGCGGGGCCACGCTGGAGAATGGCGCGAACGCCGTGGCGGCGCTGGGCAACATTGCTGTCCGCAGCGGCGATTTCCGCTTCGCCCAGGGCGGTTCTCTGGCGGTGTCCGGGGCGGTTGCGGCAGCGAACATCGCGGTACGGATCGGCGGCGCGCTGCAGCATCGGCGGCACCGGCGCGCTGCAGGCGGCGGGCACGGTCGATGTCACCGCCGCCGGGGCCAGCGAGGCTGCAACAGGCGTGATCGCGGCCGGCGTGCTGGACAGCACGCAGGGGGCGAGCGGCGCGTTCGCGTTGACTGGCGCGAACCGGGTGGCGCAGCTCGGCGTGTTCACCATGCCGGGCGGCACGCTGGCGCTGGCCGACACGCAGGCGCTCGGCGTGATCGGGCCAGTCGCCGTGTCGGCCCTGTCGCTGGTCGCGCCGGCCATCACGCTGAATGGCGACATCGCCGCACAGAGCGTCGATCTGGCCACCAGCGGCGGGGCGCTGGTTCAGACGGGCGGCTCGCTGTCCACCGGCCTGCTGACCAGCCAGCGCGGAGTAGCCGGTACGGTGTCGCTGACCGGGCCAAACCAGATCGCCGCGCTCGGCGCGTTCTCGGCGCAAGGCGCGATGATGCTGAATGACACGACGGGGCTGGAGGTGGCTGGCGCGGTCGCCGCACCGGCCGGGCTGGCGCTGACCATCGCCGGCAATCTGACCGAGGGCGGGCAGGGCAGCATCGTCACGTCGATGCTGTCCGGGCAGGCTGCGTCGGTGCAGTTGACGCAGGCCGGCAATGCGATCGGCGTGCTCGACTTCGCCACTCCGGGCGGCGTGTTCTCGCTGGATAACGGCCAATCGCTGACGGTCAACGCCTTGTCCGGCTCCGGCGCCAGCTTGACCGTCGCGGGCGACCTGACCCTCGCGGGTCCGATCTCCGAGGCGGGTGCCACGGTCGCGTTGAATGTTTCGGGCGCGGTCTCGCAGGCCGGCGGCACGCTGGCCGCTGGGCTGCTGCAGGGATCGGCCTCCAGCATCGCCCTGCCGGGCAGCAACTCCGTCGCCGCGCTCGGCAATATCACGGCCCCGGGCGGGCTCAGCCTGGCCAACCGTTCGGCGCTGGCCGTGGCTCGGCGCGGTGCGGGCGGGAGTGATCGACCTGTCGGTGGCGGCTGGCGGCATCACCGAGCCGGGCGGGGCGCTGATCACCAACCTGCTGGTCAGCAGCGGCGGCATCGTGGGCGACGCGTCTGCTGACGGGGGCCAACCAGGTCGCCGCGCTCGGGCCGCTCGGCGACAGCGGACGGTTCGAGCTGGCGGACACGCAGGCGCTCGCAATCGGCAACGTCAGCGCGGCCACGCTCGATGTGTCCACCACGGCCGGCGGCATCACGCAGATGGGTCCGATCACCGCCGGCACGCTGGTCAGCAGCTTCGGCATCACCGGCGGCGCGCGGTTCGACAATCCCGGCAACCTGATTGCGGTGCTGGGCGCCATGCCGGTCGGCGGCGGCGATCTGACGGTGGCGACACGCGGCAACCTGCTGGTCGCGGGGCCGGTGAGCGCGCCGGACGTGAAATTGTCCGCGGCGGGCGTGATCGGGCAGGCGGGCGACATCGTCACCCCCGGCACGCTGTCGGTGACCAGCGGCGGCGCGTATCAGCGGCTGGGCGGTGCGCTGGTGGTGGGCACCCTGACCGGGCAGGCGGGCAGCCTCGCGGATTTCGGCAGCGCGGCACAGGTGCAGCGCATCGGCGCGTTCGACGTGCGCGATGCCGGCGACGCGCCAGGGCTACGGCACCAGCAATTTCAGCCTGCTCGATGCGACGCCGCTGACTTTGGCCGGACCGCTTTCGGCCGATTACGTGCGGCTGTCGGCGACCGGCACGCTGGTCTGGTCCGGCGACCTGATCACGCTGGGCCTGTCGCGATACCGGCAGGATTTTCCGACGCCTTCCGATCCGGGCACCTGGCTGCAGGTGACGCCAGGGCCGGGCGGGGTCGCGCAGATCCTGCAAACCGGGGTCGCGCGGATCATCACCCAGGATGGCGCGATCTCGACGGTGCGGTTGCAGCTGCCGCCGCTGGGCGGCTCGATCAACTTCGCCGATCTCGAGGCGCCCACGACCGACCTGCTGCTGTTCACCGGCGCGGGGCACGCGACAGGGCGAATCAACGTGGGCGACCTGCTGGTGTCCGGCAAGCTCGGCGGCACCACCCTGACCGGCACCGTGCGCGGGCTGGTGGGCGCGGCGGCGGCGCGCCAGTCCGACATCGCGCCGTTCCTGGACGCGAATTACCGGATCAATTCGTGCCCGATCCGCTCGGTCAACTGCATCCTGCTGCCGATCGAATCGATTCCGGCGCAGAATCCGCTGCACGACCTGGCGATCGGCGCGGCGCGCGACAGTCAGGACGACACCGACGTGCTGCTGCCCAACGTCGCGGAGCAGGACTACTGATGCGCGCGCTGCTGGCCCTGCTGGCCGCGGCCGTGCTGGCGGGGTGCAACGTGCCGCCGCCATCGGCCTTCGTTTCGGGCGGCGGTTCCGGCGGGCAGCGTTCGGGGCTGGCGCTGGGCCGCAACGCCGCCGGCGAAGCCTGCACGCAGCAGGAGACCGGCGAGGGTTCGGCGGATGTCTATTGCGGCACCTGGCAGCAGCCGAGCGCGCGGGTGCGCGCCGCTGGCCCGGCTACTCCCGCGCAGCTGTCACGCTGGCCACCGCAAGCCCGTGGCGCGCGGCGATCGACGGACGCTTCATCTGCGGGCCGCCGCAATCCACCGCGATCCTGGGCGACGTGCCGGCGGTGCTGATGTCGTGCACCCAGCGCATCGGCGGCTGGCCGCATGTCGCGCTCGTGGCGTCGGTGTCCGGCGCCGGCTGGTATGCCGATGGCGTGCTGCCGGCGCTGCCGGCGCTGGAGCGTTCGCTGGGCGTGATGTCCGGCCGGCTGCCGCCGGCCGCGGCGCGCGCGCAGCCGGGTTCGGCGGCCGACGCGCTGATGGCCGACCGGCTGGCGGCGCACGCCTTCAGCGCCGGCGATGTCGGCGACTACGACCGGCTGATCGCCGCGGGCGATCGCGCCAACCAGGACGAGGATTTTCCGGCCGCCGAGCGCGCGTTCCGCGCGGCGCTGGCGGTGCAGCAGAAGGCGCTGGGCCACGACGCGCCGGTGACGGCAACGCCGCTGATGCTGCTGGCGCTGCAGATCTCCGACCAGGGCCGCTATCCGGAGGCGGACGGCTTGCTGGCGCGCCCAGCGGCTGAGCGACGCGGCGGGCGATCCGGCCATCGCCGCGCAGCTGCTGGATGTCCGCGCGCTGCACCAGCAGAACCAGGGGCGCCACGAGGCCGCCCTGGCCTTGCTGCGTCAGGCGGAATCCGCCTATGCCGCGCAACTGCCGCCCGAGGTGCTGCACGCCCGCCCGCTGCCGACGCGCGCGCTGATCTTGGCGACACAGGTTCGGGCCAGCACGGCCGGGATGGGGGAGATGCTGCCGGATCGCGACCTGCTGACCGATGTGCGCACCCGCGCCGCCTTGCTGGGGCTGATCGAGGCGCGGCGCTATCAGGCCATCGTGCTGCGCGACATGGGCCAGCAGATTCAGGCCGACGCGGTGCTGCAATCGGCCGAGGAGCTGATGCAGGCGAACGGCCTGCGCGTGCCGGCGCTGGCGGCGCGGCTGGCGCGGACGCAGGCCGAAAACGACGCGGCGCGCGGCCGGGCGCTGCCGGCCGCGGAGGCGTTCGAGCAGGCAACCGCCGATTTCTCGACCGCGCTGCCGGAGAGCCGCCCGGTCGCCGAGACGCTGCTGCTGCGCGCCGGCCAGCTGGCCCGCGCGCATCGCGCCGCGGCCGCGCTGGCGGCGTGCGACCAGGGCACGGCGTTGCTGCGCTCGCTCAAGATCGGCACGCGGTCCGAATTGCTGCAGCCCTGCCTGGATGCGATGGGGGCGGCGGCGGAGCGGCTCGCGGATCGGCCGGCGGGGCAGCAGGCGCTGCTTGCGCGCATGTTCGAGGCGGCGCAGCTGACCCAGGGCAGCATCACCACCCAGCAGATCGCGCTGGCCACGGTGCGCCTGTCCGAAGGCGCGCGCGACCCGAAAGTGGGCGAGGCGATCCGCCGCAAGCAGCAGGCCGATGCGGCGCTGGGTGCTGGAGCCCGCGTGCCGTTCAGCCTGTCCCCCCAGGACTCGAGCGTTCTTCCCGCTGTTCACCGAGTCGGCCCAGAACCTGGTCACGGCCACCGACGTGCTGCGCGACTTCGTCGACGACCACCGCCGCCGCGCCGAGCTGGCGGCAGCGGCTGCGCGAGCTCGAGCACGCCGGCGACCGGGCGACGCACGCGATCTTCCGGCAGCTCAACACCAGCTTCGTCACCCCGTTCGACCGGGAGGACATCTACGCGCTGGCCAGCGACCTCGACGACGTCATGGACTTCGTCGAGGCCGCCGCGCGACCTGGTCGTGCTCTACCGGCCTCGGCACGCTGCCGGCGGAGATGAGCCAGCAGATCGCGCTGCTGCAGCGCGGCCGCCGAGACCACCGCCGAGGCCATGCCCCGGCTGCGCAGCCGCTGACCGGACCTGAGCGAGTACTGGATCGAGGTCAACCGGCTCGAGAACGAGGCCGACAAGCTCTACCGGCGGCTGCTCTCGCACCTGTTCAGCGGCGAGTACGACGCGCTGGACATCCTCAAGCTCAAGGAGGTGGCCGACCAGCTCGAGGAGGCCGCCGACGCGTTCGAGCACGTCGCGAACGTGGTCGAGACCATCGCGCGTCAAGGAGTCCTGAGCCCGGTGTCGGGTTGCTGGTCGGCCTCGTCGTCATCATCGTCGTCGGCGCTGGCGCTTCGACTACACCAACGGCTTCCACGACGCCGCCAACGCGATCGCCGTCGCCGTCTCGACCAAGGCGCTGACCCCGCGGGTCGGCGCTGCTGCTGGCGGCGGTGATGAACCTGGTCGGCGCGCTCATCTCGACCAAGGTCGCGGCCACCGTCGGCGGCGGCATCATCGACCCGCCGACCGGGACCGAGCGGGCTGCAGATCGTGTTCGCCGCGCTGGTCGGCGCGATCGTCTGGAACCTCATCACCTGGTACTTCGGCCTGCCGTCGTCCTCCTCGCACGCGCTGATCGGCGGCCTGGTCGGCGCGGCGCTGGCGGCCGCGGAGTCGGTGAAGTGGTCGGGGATCGTCGACAAGGTCGTCATCCCGATGGTGGTCTCGCCGCTGGTCGGCTTCGTCGCTGGGCTACCTGTTCATGCTGGCGATCCTGTGGACCTTCCGGCGGGCCAACGCCGCACCACGCCGAGCGCGGCTTCCGGCTGCGCGCAGATCCTCAGCTCCGCGGCGATGGCCTTCGGCCACGGCACCCAGGACGCGCAGAAGACGATGGGCATCATCACGCTCGCGCTGGTGGTCTCCGGGCACCTGAGCGCGCTTCCACGTGCCGCTGTGGGTGATCTTCGCGTCGGCGCTGGCGATCGGCGCTCGGCACCTAGTCCGGCGGCTGGCGGATCATCCGCACCCTCGGCCGGCGGATCATCCAGCTGCAGCCCGCCGGCGGGTTCGCCGCCCAGACGGTCGGCCTCCGCGGTCCTGCTCGTCACCGCCGACGGCGTTCGCCGTGCCGGTCTCGACGACGCACGTCATCACCGCCTCGATCATGGGCGTGGGCGCCACCCGCCGGCTGTCGGCGGTGCGCTGGGGCGTGGCGGGCAACATCGTGGTCGCCTGGGTGCTCACGCTGCCGGCCGCCGCGCTCGTCGCGGCGGGCGCCTACGCGCTCACCCACCTCGTGGTCGGGGTGACCGGGGCCCTCCCGACGACGGCGGTGCGCCTGGGCACCGCCGGCGGCCGGTGGCTGCTGGCGGCCACCGTGCTGGCCAGCGGCATGGCGCTCCTCGACGCCACCGCGGTGAACGTCGCGCTGCCCTCCATCGGCCGCGACCTCGGCGCCTCGCTGTCGGGGCTGCAGTGGACGGTCACCGCCTACACGCTCGTGCTGGCCGCGCTGGTGCTGCTCGGCGGCGCGCTGGGCGACCGCTACGGCCGGCGGCGGGTGTTCCTGGTCGGCGTCGCGTGGTTCGCCGCCGCGTCGCTGCTCTGCGGGCTGGCGCAGGGCACCGGCGAGCTGGCCGCCGCGCGGGCGGTGCAGGGCGTCGGCGGCGCGCTGCTGGCGCCGGGCAGCCTGGCGATCATCCAGTCCTCCTTCCGGCCCGCGACCGGGCCCGGCCATCGGGCTGTGGTCGGCGCTGGGCGGCGTCGCCGGGCTGGTCGGGCCGGTGCTGGGCGGCGCGCTGGTCGACGCGCTGAGCTGGCGGCTGGTGTTCCTGGTCAACGTGCCGGTGGCGGTCGCTGGTCGTCGTCGTGTCGCTGCGGCACGTGCCGGAGAGCCGCGATCCCGCCGCGCACGGGCGCTTCGACGTCGCTCGGTGCGGTGCTGGGGGCGCTGGCGCTGGGCGGCGGTCACCTACGCGCTGATCCGCGCCGGCGACGACCCGCGCGGCGCCGACGTCGTCGTCGCCGCGGTGGGGTGGCGGTGCTGGCCGGGACGGCGTTCGTGCTGCGCGAGCGGCGGGCGCGCGCGCCGATGCTGCCGCCGCGGCTGTTCGCCGACCGGCAGTTCACCGGCGCGAACCTGGCCACCCTCGCCGTCTACGGCGGGCTCGGCGGCCTGCAGCTCGTTCCTGACCCTGCAGCTGCAGCAGGTGCTCGGGTACTCCGCGGCGGCGGCCGGCGCGGCGGCGCTGCCCGGCATCGCGGTGGTCACACTGCTCTCCCCGCGGGCGGGGGCGCTGGCCACGCGGGTCGGCCCGCGGCTGCCCGATGACGGTCGGCCCGCTGGTCACCGCGTGCGGGGCGCTGTGGCTCTCCGGCGTCGACGGTCGGCAGCCGTACTGGGATCGACGTGCTGCCCGGCTCGCTGCTGCAGGGCCTGGGCATGGCGACGACGGTGGCGCCCCTGACGGCCACCGTGCTCGCGCGCGGCGCCCGACGCGCTGGCCGGAGCGGCCAGCGGGGTGAACAACGCGGTCGCCCGCGCGGGGCAGCTGCTCGTGGTGGCCGCGCTGCCGGTGGCCGTGGGGCTGGCCGGGCGGGGCTACGCCGACCCGGTGCGGTTCGCCGCGGGGTACCGGACCGCGCTGCTGGTGTGCGCGGCGCTGTTCGCGGTGGGCGGCGTCGTCGCCTTCCTCACCGTGCGCACGCGGCTGGTCGACACCGGCGCGTCAGCCGACGGCTGAGCCGAAGGGCAGCAGGCAGGCCGGGCCGCCCACCGATCCCCCGCGCCTGCAGCGCCGCGCCCGGGCCCGCGCAGCCGGTCACGGTGACCGCGACGCCGTCGGTGCCGGTCCACGTCGGCGCGGCCGCCGACAGGGCCGCGAGCACGCCGGGGTGCCCGCCCGGGTAGGCGTCGTCGTAGTAGTACGGGATGACCAGGTAGCCGACCAGCGCGCTGGAGGCGCCGACGGCGAGCAGCTGCTGGCTGCGGGTGGTCAGGGTGCTGCCGTCGTCGTCGCCGGGCACGCCGTCGCCCCACACGGCGCAGCGCGCGCCCTGCCGGTCGCCGAAGAACGCCGCCCAGCCCAGCTGCTGGTCGGGGGCGAGCACCCGCGCGTCGACCGGCGGCTCGGCGAGGCGCGAGGGCACGTGCTGCGCCGGGCCCCCGGTGGCGCGCTGCTCGATCACCAGCGGCACGAGCGCCGAACCCTGGGAGACGTCGCAGCTCCGCAGGTCACCGATCGAGGCGTCGGCCGGGTCCCAGCGGCGCACCGCGCCGAACGCGTACGTCGTGCTGCTGGTAGTCCCGCCCGCCTCGGCGTAGCGCACCGTGTAGAGGGCCTGAAAGGCGACCGCGTAGCGACCGTCGAGCCCGGGCGTCGCTACGTCGCCCGAGGGTGCCGCGCCGCGCGCGGCGGCGTAGGAGGGCGGGGTCGGCGTGGGGAACTCCGGCGACGACCGGGCGGCGCCCGACGACATCGCCGAGGAGACGGCCGACGACACCGACGCGGCGACCGCCGACGGGTCAGGCTCCACCGGCCCCCGCGCGGTGCACCCGGTGAGCAGGCCGGCGAGCAGGAGGACCGCCGGGA
>CAVWVK010000004.1:0-185000 GCA_963758455.1 uncultured Pseudomonadota bacterium
GAGCGTATGAACAGAACCCTTGAAGACATTCTACGTGCTTATGTCACCGACAAACAGAGCGACTGGGATGAACACCTCAGTCTTGCTGAATTTGCCTACAACAATTCTCTTCAAGCATCAACTCATTTCACACCATTCTTTATGAATTATGGCGAACATCCTCACACACCAGTAAGCCTCATCACTCCTCCGTCCTCTCCTATTGCTGATCCTATGGCTAATGATTTCCTCCAACGCATTGCCACTACTCTGAAATCAGCAACGGATAATCTCCGTCGCGCCCAAGAAAGACAAGCAGCACACACCAATGCCAATCGCCTTGAACGTATCTTCGCCGTTGGTGATCTCGTCTTATTAGACTTACGATATATGGACACGACTGGACACACACGACAAACACATAAGTTCTTAGCCAAGCATCAAGGTCCTTTCAAGATCTTAGAACGCGTTGGGCAAGCCGCTTATCGCTTAGCATTACCTTCCTCATGGCGTGTGCATAATGTTTTCTTTGTGGGTTTACTTAAACATTATATCGATCCTCGCCTTCCTTTTCCTTTACGTGTATCTCCCCCGCCTCCTATGCTAGATGATGAAGGCATTCCGATATTCACTGTGGATCGTATCATCGATCAACGCTCTGTTGGAAGACAACCCAACAAGCGCACCGAATATAAAGTTCTCTGGTTAGGCTACCCACTCGAAGCAGCCACATGGGAACCGCCATCTCACCTCCTTAAATGTTGGGACAAAGTGGAAGCATGGGAAGCAATTCGCTCTACGCCTCCTCTTCCTATACCCATCTCTACAATTCATTCACCTCCTCCACCGGACCTTATTTCCACAACACCCCCTGGTCCTCTCCGCCGCTCTAATCGCTTAGCTGCCCAGGCTCACGTCTAGTTTCTTTTCTCTATCCACCTATACTTATATACTTACCTACTTTTAATTTCTATAATTTCTTTTTATATACATCTACTTTATCTCTACTTATCTATTATTATATCAACCTTCATACATATCTTCTTTATATACTTATACAGCTATACATGTATTCATATAATCTCACATATATATACCCTTTATATTATACTCATCCATATATATCCATTCATATATCCTATATGTCATATAAAAATATTATCATCATCCTTCTTTCATATTTTCTCATCTTCATTAATCACATACTCATTTCTTGCCTCTCTTCTTCTTGTGCTTATAGTCTCTAAGTACTGCAGTTCCAACTCGAGTCACGCTACCGAGACTTCGTTTCTTAGTTGAGTTTAGTTTATTAGTTCTAACCTAGTGTGAGTAACAATGTTTTACCTTCATTCATGATGAAATCCATAGGTGTTGGATAAGTTTTAGCGGGGTTTGGCCCCAACATATCGCTTGCCTATCATCCCTGTACACTGGGTGGGCAAGTTATGGATGATGGGAGATTATTAGTTAGATTGTTAGTTCACTAGTTCAATTAATACATATATCTGGGAGCCAGCTTTAAGGGATGCGGACATCCCTTTCACCGGATGGGGGATAATGTAACACTGTGGGCTACAACACTGTGGGCTACAACACTGTGGGCTACAACACTGTGGGCTACAACACTGTGGGCTACAACACTGTGGGCTACATATATATATATTAACTCTATACCAACTCGTATATATTTACTGTTCCATTGATAACTGTCCGATCTGTAACCTTCAGATCTAACTTTGCGTTTCAATCCTTTTGTGTGTTAAGCGTTGACTTGTTATCTTCGGGAATCAGGAGTTCCCTTGCATAGTTATTCAACCTTGTAATCGCTTCTTAGCAATAAGGTTTCAGCAGGGGAGGTTTTAGCCTCCCACTCTTCCACTTTCTCCCAACACTTGAGGAGATGGGACGGCGGCTCCCGGTGGCAGCATCGAGTGGATATCCGTGCCATAGCACTCGATATTCAACGCGTTGTTGGGTTGTCGACCCACAAAGCGTTGGTCGATGATCCGATCCACTGTGAAGACAGGCACACCTTCACTATCAAACATAGGAGGAGGAGGAGACACACGTAAAGGAAAAGGTAAACGAGGATCGATATAAGGTTTAAGGAGACCAACATAAAAGACGTTATGTACACGCCATGATGTAGGTAAAGCTAAACGATAGGCGGCTTGGCCAATTCGTTCAAGGACTTTGAAAGGCCCTTGATGTCGAGCTAGAAATTTATGGGTCTGGCGTGTGTGTCCGGTAGTGTCCATGTATCTGAGATCCAAGAGTACCAGATCGCCAACGGCAAAAGTGCGTACGTGACGGTGGGTATTGGCATATTGGGCTTGTCGCTCTTGGGCGCGGCGAAGGTTGTCGGTGGCCGATTTCATAGTATTAGCAATGCGTTGGATGAAGTCGTTAGCAGACGGATCGGCGACTGGAGTAGAAGGTGGTGTCAGTAAACTGACTGGCGTGTGGGGGTGAGCGCCATAATTCATGAAGAAGGGGGTGTATTGGGTGGAAGCTTGAAGTGAATTGTTGTATGCGAACTCGGCAAGACTGAGGTGTTCGTCCCAGTCCTGTTGTTTATCGGTGACATAGGCACGGAGGATGTCTTCTAAGGTGCGATTCATGCGCTCCGTTTGCCCGTCGGTCTGCGGGTGAAACGAAGTGGACATCTGTAGTTTCGTACCTAGTGCGGAATGGAGAGTTTGCCAGAATGAGGAAGTAAATTTACTGTCACGATCTGATATGATGCTAAGAGGCATGCCATGTAGGCGAAAGATATTATGCATAAAAAGATAAGCAGTGTCAGCAGCAGTGGCGTTGGTATGAGTTGGAATGAAGTGGGCCATCTTACTTAAACGACAGACTACAACAAAGATGGCATCATGGAGTCGCGTGGTGGTCGGTAAATGAACAATGAAATCCATGCTGATCGAGCTCCATCGAACAGTGGGTATCGGGAGTGGTTGTAAAATGGTGGCGGTATTAGTATTCGCAGACTTGTTTCGCTGGCAAGTATCGCATGAGCGGACATAAGAGAGGATATGGCTATGCATTCGAGGCCAGTTGTCGAAAGATTGATGGGCTAGGGCGTAGGTTTTATCGACGCCGAGGTGACCAGCTGTAGGCGAGTCATGTAAGTCATGTAACAGAGTGGTACGGATGACATTGGATTTAGAAATAGGAATACAAAGACGAATATCATCTAATACCAAACATCCATCACGTAATGAATAACGATTGATATTATGTAGTAGACCCGTGAAACCTTATTGCTAAGAAGCGATTACAAGGTTGAATAACTATGCAAGGGAACTCCTGATTCCCGAAGATAACAAGTCAACGCTCAACACACAAAAGGATTGAAACGCAAAGTTAGATCTGAAGGTTACAGATCGGACAGTTATCACTGTAACAGTAAATATATACGAGTTGGTATAGAGTTAATATATATATATGTAGCCCACAGTGTTGTAGCCCACAGTGTCGTAGCCCACAGTGTTACATTATCCCCCCTCCGGTGAAAGGGATGTCCGCATCCCTTAAAGCTGGCTCCCAGATATATGTATTAATTGAACTAGTGAACTAACAATCTAACTAATAATCTCCCATCATCCATAACTTGCCCACCCAGTGTACAGGGATGATAGGCAAGCGATATGTTGGGGCCAAACCCCGCTAAAACTTATCCAACACCTATGGATTTCATCATGAATGAAGGTAAAACATTGTTACTCACACTAGGTTAAAACTAATAAACTAAACTCAACTAAGAAACGAAGGCTCGGTAGCGTGACTCGAGTTGGAACTGCAGTACTTAGAGACTATAAGCACAAGAAGAAGAGAGGCAAGAAATGAGTATGTGATTAATGAAGATGAGAAAATATGAAAGAAGGATGATGATAATATTTTTATATTACATATAGGATATATGAATGGATATATATGGATGAGTATAATATAAAGGGTATATAGACTGCATAGGGATATGAGTATATATGTATAGGTATATATATGTGAGATTATATGAATACATGTATAGCTGTATAAGTATATAAATAAGATATGTATGAAGGTTGCTATAATAATAGATAAGTAGAGATAAAGTAGATGTATATAAAAAGAAATTATAGAAATTAAAAGTAGGTAAGTATATAAGTATAGGTGGATAGAGAAAAGAAACTAGACGTGAGCCTGGGCAGCTAAGCGATTAGAGCGGCGGAGAGGACCAGGGGGTGTTGTGGAAATAAGGTCCGGTGGAGGAGGTGAATGAATTGTAGAGATGGGTATAGGCAGAGGAGGCGTAGAGCGAATTGCTTCCCATGCTTCCACTTTGTCCCAACATTTAAGGAGGTGAGATGGCGGTTCCCATGTGGCTGCTTCGATTGGGTAGCCTAACCAGAGAACTTTATATTCGGTGCGCTTGTTGGGTTGTCTTCCAACAGAGCGTTGATCGATGATACGATCCACAGTGAATATCGGAATGCCTTCATCATCTAGCATAGGAGGCTGGGGAGATACACGTAAAGGAAAAGGAAGACGAGGATCGATATAATGTTTAAGTAAACCAACATAGAAAACATTATGCACACGCCATGAGGAAGGTAATGCTAAGCGATAAGCGGCTTGCCCAACGCGTTCTAAGATCTTGAAAGGACCTTGATGCTTGGCTAAGAACTTATGTGTTTGTCGTGTGTGTCCAGTCGTGTCCATATATCTTAAGTCTAATAAGACGAGATCACCAACGGCGAAGATACGTTCAAGGCGATTGGCATTGGTGTGTGCTGCTTGTCTTTCTTGGGCGCGACGGAGATTATCCGTTGCTGATTTCAGAGTAGTGGCAATGCGTTGGAGAAAATCATTAGCCATAGGATCAGCAATAGGAGAAGACGGAGGAGTGATGAGGCTTACTGGTGTGTGAGGATGTTCGCCATAATTCATAAAGAATGGTGTGAAATGAGTTGATGCTTGAAGAGAATTGTTGTAGGCAAATTCAGCAAGACTGAGGTGTTCATCCCAGTCGCTCTGTTTGTCGGTGACATAAGCACGTAGAATGTCTTCAAGGGTTCTGTTCATACGCTCTGTCTGTCCATCAGATTGCGGGTGGAAGGCCGTAGACATATGTAGTTTAGTGCCAAGAGCTAGGTGTAGTTCGCGCCAGAAATGTGAAGTGAACTTACTATCTCGATCAGAGATAATACTTTGTGGCATGCCATGAAGGCGAAAGATGTTGTGTAGGAAAAGATAAGCAGTGTCAGCAGCAGTGGCATTTGAATAGGTAGGGATAAAGTGAGCCATCTTGCTCAGACGGCAGAGAACAACAAATATGGCATCATATTTGTGATTAGCAGTGGTAGGAAGTTGAGTAATAAAATCCATACTGACAGAACTCCAGCGTGAAGTAGGGATGGCAAGTGGTTGGGCTATAGTGGCAGTATTAGTATTAGATGATTTATTTCGTTGGCAGGTATCACAAGATCTGACATAGGCTAAGATATTCTTGTGCATGTTCGGCCAGTAGAATGATTTGTGTGCAAGGGCATAGGTTTTATCTACCCCAAGATGGCCTGCTGTGGGCGTGTCATGCAATTCATGCAATAGAGCAGTGCGTATGATATTAGATATAGGCACGCATAAACGAGTATCATCCATAAATAAACAACCATCGCGCAAAGAATAACGAGAAATATTATGAAGTAAACCAGATGGTGGTGAATGTATGGTTGGTTGTTGAAGGTGATTGATAATGCTTTGAAGGTATGAGTCCGTAGAATAGGCTTGCTTGATTTGATTGGTGAGTGTGGATTGGATGTGCATATCAACTATATTAATGATATCAGTCGTAATATTATTAGTAGTATTATCATTTTTATTTTTATTACTATCATTATTATTATTATTATTATTATATTATCATTATCATTAGTATTTTTATTATTATTATATACATGAATCGAATTAATATTATGATCTATGTTTAGATCGCTAGTGGTACTGACTGGATGATGCATGCGGGACAATGCATCTGGTACTTTCATAATAGCTGACTCTCCTGGCTTATAGATTGTCTCGAAGTCGAAATCGGCTAAAAAATCGACCCATCTAGCTTGTCTGCCGGATAAGTTAGGTTGTGTTTTGAGATGAGTGAGTGATTTATGGTCTGTGTACACGATAAATGGTGTGCCTCGAAGATAATGTTTCCATTTGTTGAGGGCATATATGATAGCTAGTAGTTCTTTCTCATGGATTGCATAATTCTGTTCTGGTGGAGTGAGCTTGTGCGATTCGTAGGCTATAGGTCGAAGAGGTCCATCGATACTATCTGCTTGCATTAATGTGGCACCAACTGCATAACCGCTAGCATCCGTGGCTACAACAAATGGCTGGGCGGGATCGGGCAACTTCAAAACTGGTGCTGTGCTGAGTGCTTCTTTTACTAGTTGAAATGCCTGCTCTTCTGGCTCATTCCATGACCATTTTGTGGTAGTTACGCGAGTAAGATTGGTAAGCGGGATAGAATGCTTGCTGTAATCTTTAATGTATCGACGAAAATATTGTGACAAGCCTAAGAACTGTCTGACTTCATGCACATTTGTAGGTGTGGGCCAATCCATCACTGCCTTGACTTTATCTGGGTCTGCCTGTACACCCTTAGCTGATATCTTATGACCTATAAAATCTACTTCCTTAGCATAAAAACTACACTTACTTAATTTGCCATATAAAGATTGCTGTCTAAGAGTGTGGAGAACTTGTTGAAGATGCTTAGTATGCGATGCTATATCTTTACTATATATAAGAATGTCATCTGAGATATACAACTACGAATCTATCTAAGTATGGTCTGAGGATATGATTCATGGTATTCATGAATGTCGCTGGAGCATCTGTCAATCCAAATGGCAGCACCGTGAATTCATATAACCCATATCGTGTGGTGAATGCTGTCTTATGTACGTCTGCTTCTGCTACTCTGACTTGATGATAACCTGATCTTAAATCTATCTTGCTAAAGACTGTGCTGCCTTGCAATCTATCTATCAAATCATCTATGCGTGGAATGGGATATCTATTACGCTTAGTCTGTTTATTTAATGCTCTATAGTCGACACACATGCGAGTACTACCATCTTTCTTCTTTACAAATAGGACTGGCGATGCGTATGCGCTCGTGGACTGCCTAATGTGTCCTTTCTTTTCTAACTCTGTTAAGGTTTTCTTAAGTTCGTCTAACTCTGCATAGCTAAGTCTATATGGTGCTTTGGCACAAGGTGAACTATCTGGTAATAATGGAATAGTATGCTCTATATGTCTTTGTGGTGGAAGTCCTGTGGGTAGTTCAGCCGGAAAAACATCCATAAACTCATTGATTAATGAATGTTCGGCTTCTTTACCTCCTATGACATGAGTATCGATATTGTTTATGCTATCTGAATTAGTGTCATTAGATGTAGACGCTTGGATATATATTAAGCTGACTTCTTCTCTTTGCCTAATAGCCTTTTTAACCTGAGTATGGCTAATCATAGGGATGTTGGCTGCCTGATTACGCGAAAGAATTATATTTTTACCATCTATTGACTGAAATGTGAGAGTGTCAGTGAGCCAATCTATCTGTGGGTTGTGCTTATTTAACCAAGGTTTGCCTAAGATGATGTCATGCGCTGCTAGGTCTAAAATATTAAGGTCTATCTTTTCTATGTGCTCACCTAATTTTAATTCTATCTGTGTGAGTTGTCTATCTGATACGCTAGTTCTGCCAGTAGCTACGCTAACTACATGGGGTACTAGCCTAAGATCGCTACGAAAACCTAACCCATGAATTAATTTACTAGATACGAAATTATCTGTCGCACCACAATCAATCAATACGTTAACTTGTCTGACTTTCTTATCTTGGCGGCTATCTTCTGGATTTTGTGTCAGTAAACCTCTAAATTTTAATAAAGTGTGCGCTAATATATTGTTTTCATCATGGATGTGGTTTAGTTCTGGTGTAATGAATGCGTGTGAGATGACGGATATGGTCCGATCATCGATTGGTTGAATTTTCTGAATTGTGGTATCATTTATTATCTGAGTGGTGATGACAGGTGTTGTGTGTGAGTTTTGAGTTGGTGTGGACACACATATTGATGGTGATTGGATAATGTTCACATCAGTACTTAGAATGTCATTATCACAAATGTTGTTACTTACGATGACGTTATTACACAATACTGTACCATGTTCATTAGATACACTACCATAACACGAATTATTTAATAAATTTCGGCCTATCGGATTATTGAGTGATATTTTCTCGTTGTAGAGGTCCTTATCAGGCGAGAGCTCGTGAAGTTCGGACTCACACGATGACAAGGGGAAATCAGAAACACACATACGACTCAGGTCACCATTCTTATTAGATATAGAAATAATATCATTATTTACATTGAAATTACCTCTTTGGATTAGTTTGCCTTCCGTCCTTAATAACACATCAGATTCTATATGCATTTTTTTATTTTTATTTTGATTAGCTATACAAGCTAGCGAATCTCTTCGATCCCACCGGTTAGTTGGAGGTTCGAAGGTATCGCTGGAATTATTCCGAGCATCAGTAGTCGATTCCATTTCTGACGGAGTTCTTATGGTCGAATCTATATGTGTAAAAAAATCAAAATTATTACATGAATTATTAGATATAGGTATAAGATTATTATCAACAACATGCGGTATATAAGATTTGTCACTCGATATGCATGTATTAATTCCTTGTATGCAATGATTTCATTGTTTATCATATGATTGATCGAGGTCGATTAAATTCTGACATTCGTATTCGTATTGACATTGTCCATCATAGAATTGACTATCATACGTTCCATCATTTTGTTCATCGTAATTATATGTAACTGGCTCTTCAGTCATGACGTTCAACCCCCTGTTAGGCAAAGTGGCTTTGAAGAGGATGCAGTCCCGTTTGAAGTGGCCGGGGCTGTTGCAGAAGAAGCACATCGGGGTGGCTGGATTTCCACTGCCGGTAGGTTGAGGTCTGGTTGGTAAAGAGGGGCGATTATTTCCAAATCCTCCTCGTCCTCTGCCATTGAATGTTCCTCGATTAAACCCTCCCCTTCTGTTGTCTATGGCGTTGCATTGCCCATTGATGTTGTACGCGGTACCGCTGTTCTTGTAGTTATATTCTGGATGACGAAAAGCCTGCTTTTGATAGGGGATATTAAAACGTGGCGCTTCTGGGCGTCTGCGATTGGTGAGGGTGACGAGGTCATCCATACTCTCGGCCTTGGCATAAGCTTCTTCGAGAGTCGAGGGTTTATTTTGTAGTAGTTGAAATTGGATCTGGTAGGGTAATCCTCTGATGTAGCTAGCCATTTTATCCCCCTGCTCCATTCTGGGTAGATGTAACATAATTTCCGCGTGTTTTCTACTATAATTAGATATGTTGCCACTGGCTCCTCGTAGTTGATGTAGGCTATCTCTCGCGTGTTGGGAGGTATGTCTATCACCGAAGTGGTTGAGTAGGGCTGCCAGTAGGTTGTCGGGCGTGGTGTATACGTCTTCATTTGTCCGAAACCAGACATGAGCTGCCCCTTCTAGGAACGTACTGATACAAATCAGTGCTTCGGTGGGGTCCATCGAATAGAACTTTATGTATTGTTTAACTTGGAAAATCCATCCCTCCAGGTTAGACCTTTCCTCTGTCTTTCCTCCGAACTGCTTGGGTAGTGGTAGACGAAATTGGTTTGCCGTTCTCGTAATTATTTTCTTAGTAGGTTCCTTTTCTTCTTCTAAGAGGCTTAAGTCGGAGAATGCTTTTCCTAGGTTCCTTTCTTTCTCCTGTTCTTGTAACACCTTCTCAAGGTTGGCTTTTACGGCATCCAATTCTTTTTGTAGAGCTTCAAATCCTGCTTGGGTCCCACCCGCTGATATCGTAGCCAGTTGACGTCCCACGTCTGCTTGAGAAATCCCATTCCTCTGCTCTTGATCTGTATCGAGCCCAGTTGACGTCCCACGTCTGCTTGAGAAATCCCATTCCTCTGCTCTTGATCTGTAGAAGCCCCGCTCCTCTGCTCGTTGTCTTGATTTGGGAAAGTCCCACTCTCCCGTGCTTGATCTGGTCCTTGACTCCCAGTCTCCAGATGTCCAGTTGGTCGTACAATAGGGGTTGTGAATCCGTCCGCAGTCCCACTGTTGACGATCTTAACGGCATCTGACGGTCTCCTTTCCCATTGCGCAATTCGATTTTGCCCGATACCGTCGGGGTCAGAGCACGCTCTGACGGTCTTTGCACGCGGTTGTGGACACTTTTAGCTCGTACGCGTTTGGCTTCCTGCACGCCTCCAAGCAGCCGGAAGCGGCCGTATCGGTGCTGCACAACGACGTGCTGCCGTTCTATCGCGAGCTCGACTTGCCGATCGGCGCGGTGCTGACCGACAACGGCCGTGAGTTCTGCGGCACCGACGCGCATCCTTTCGAGCTTTACCTGGCGTTGAACGGGATCGAGCACCGGCGCACCCGCGTGCGCACGCCGAAGGCCAATGGCTTCGTGGAGCGGTTCAACGGCACCGTGTTGGACGAGTTCTTCCGCAGCACGATGCGCGAGACGTTCTACCGCGATGTTGACAGCCTACAGACCGACCTGGATAGCTGGTTGCGTCACTACAACTATGAGCGCCCGCATCTGGGCTACCGCAACCAGGGACGCAGGCCGGGGATACGGTTCGTCAGTTCGTCAGCCAAGAAGCTTAAGAGGACACGCCATGCTCATGATGCGCCCCACCGCGGCGGCGGCGCCACGCCGCGCCGTCGCGTTGTTGAAGAACTAGAGCGTCGTCCAGAGCGCCAGCCCACCCAGGAGCGTAAGGCGAACGAGCGCAAGAGCGCCCCCGCACTCACCTGCTGGAACGACGTCATATTCCCGCCGTCTGGCACAAGACCACTCGCCAGCCGTCGGGGTCTTCAAACGTGACGCTTTTGTCGAGCCAGTAGGGATTTTCGGGCGCGACCGGCTGATGGCCGACCTTGCTTAACTGACCTCGCATGCGCTCGAAATCCTCCGCCTCTGGAAGATAGAGAACGAGCAGATTGTCCTGACTGGGGGCCGGGCAAGGACTCCCATCATGATGATGGGTGAACTCTAGATGGTAGGAGCGCCCCGGCAGTCCCAGCATGACTCCGTCGTATCCATTATGATCGGCGAACCGATAGAGCTCAGGCAGGCCGAGCCCGTCCCTGTAGAATCGCACCACCTCATCGAGCCGGTCCGTTGGCCGGGCAATGCGGACCTGAGTTACCACGCTGTCGCCGCCAAAACGCAGCGGGATGCCGCCTGCGCCCTCGATTGAAATATTTGACATGCAGACTTTCCGTTTTTTTGCTGGCCTGGCGCTCCCGAATTTCGGCGCGGGGTGCCCGCCAGCTTCATGAGAGTTAGGATCTTGGGCGGCGGCGATCAAGGTGAGACCTTAGCGACAATCAGGATGAGACTGGCCAGGCCTTGATCTTCCCCCTCGCGGATCGGTCAACGACATGACCCCCGAGTTGCTTGCGGACGCGACCGAGCAGCTATCCGATTCCGAACCGAATGCCGTAGGTCTTGATCACCGGGGCCGTGCCAAGGTTGGGATCAAGGATTGGCAGCGCAGCTGTCGCTCTTATTCTCTTATCGCGGTGTTCGTCATGAGCAACCAAAGCGGCAGAAGAGAAGACCACGACGCGCACGCATGATGCTGCGCGGAGGACACTCAGGGCGCAGCACAACATCGCTTAAATCGAAGCCTGCCTCTTCGTGATCCCAATCCCGCGGCGCAGTCACCTCTTTCGCGTCGACGCTGGCGACGAATTGTCGACGTTGCGGCTCTTGACTGATATTCGCGATTTGCGAGCCGCACCTTTTTTTGGTGGCCCGGAACACCGGCTCATCGCAGCGGAGCCGAGCGCCAGCCAACCGCCGACCGAAAACTCGATAAGTCGAGGCATGGCCTCGCGCATGTCGCAGGTGTTCACTTCGTTGTTCGACAATCTCGCGGTGCGGCCGCTGTCCGCCATGTAGGCCGTACTTACGCCAGCCATAGCCTGATAGCCCCAGGCGAGATCAGCGGGGGAAAGCTCCGGCATGGCGCGGGACAGCGCCGCGATCAGCAGGCGCGCGACCGGATCCAGATAGGCGGTCACGACACCGTGGTCGCGCTCTTTCGGATCATTGGTTTCGCGCGCGAGGATGCAGGCAAAATCGCTACACGCCGGGTCGGATCTCATTGAGATCGGCGGTTCGAGAAAGCTGCGCACAATTTCCCGCACCACCTCTTCGCGAGGCCTGCTGAAATCGATCTCGGCGAGCGCGTCGCGCCGGACATCGGCGGCCAGCGCATAGTGGTTTTCCCACACCGCGCGATAGAGATTCGCCTTGGAGCCGAAATGGTAGTGAAGCAACGCCAGCTGGCTGTCCGCTGCGGCGGCGATCGCTCGTATCGAAACGCCATCAAAACCATGCTCAGCGAATAGGCGCGTGGCCGCTTTCAGGATTCGGTCGCGGTTTGGTTGCAGGTTTGGCGGCATCCCTAAATCCGCTTGCGAGCCCGGCACATCGATGAGCCATGTCGTCCGGGAATTGACCGTTAATTAGACGACCGATAGAATACGATACGTTGCGATCTACGTCAAACCCGGTGAGCGCGTCTGCGATAGCCGCGTTCTTCCTTCAACCTGAAGGCTTGCGAGGATATGAACCAAGAACATATGGCGGGTCTGGGTGAAAGGACACTGTGTCGCGACATGCCGCCGGCGGACCTGCTCAGCGAGGTGTTGCAGGACCTGCGGCTGGCGCGGGCAACCTATGGGCGCAGTGAACTCACCGCGCCCTGGGGTATAGAAATTCCTTTCAAGGAAGGCGTGCGCTTCCATTTTGTGGCTGAAGGCGAGTGCTGGATGCTGACAAACGCCCTGGCGCCGATCCATATGGAGCGCGGCGACGTGATCCTTCTGCCCCATGGCACAGGGCATGTCATAGCGGATAAACCCACGCGCCGGCCGCTGCGGCTCGCCGACGTGGGACCGGAACTGGTCGGAAACGCGACCTACAGGTTGAGCACGGGCGGCGGCGGCGCTCGGTCACTCATTGTCTGCTGCACGATCGGGTTCGACGGACCGACCGCGCACCCACTGGTCCAGTTGTTGCCTGAGGTTCTGCACGTCCGGGAATCTGAGTCCATCGATCCCAGGCTGCCCGCCCTCCTCGACATGATCTCGGATGAGGTCGTACAGCCGAAGATCGGGTCGGCGACGATCATGGCGCGGTTTGCCGATATCGTGATAACTCGCATTATCCGCAATTGGGTCGAGGCCAGGCCAGCTGAATTGACGGGATGGCTGGCGGCCATCAAGGATCACCATATCGGCGCCGCCCTTGCAGGTATTCATCGCAGACCCGGACATACTTGGAAAGTGGAGTCGCTGGCTGCTCTGGCCGGCATGTCCAGGTCCAAATTCTCGGAGCGCTTCGTCCATCTTCTTGGCGTCTCGCCGGCCCGTTACCTTCTGCAGTGGAGAATGCGTCTCGCGGCAGCCTGGCTGAAACACAGCGACCTTACAATCGCTCAGGTGGCTGCCGACCTGGGCTATGAATCTGAAGCCTCGTTCAGCCGGGCATTCAAGCGCTTCATGGGCATCTCGCCAGGCGCGGCAAGGGCTGCATCTTCCTGATCCGAACCCGCCGGCTACGCCCCTTGGGACGAATTGCAAAGAATCAGGGAGACGCTGCCAGTGCCCCGGACCGGAGAAACTGATAGCCACGACGGTGCTGCTCAGCGTTTGGGCATCCTCGGCTACGATAATATGGCTGCGCGCCATCAGTGGTGACCGAGGACGGCATCAACGCCGGCATGATGATCTACCAGGGCGCCTGGCTCCGGCTCCGCCTTTCCCGCCAATATGACGGGGACCCTCGTCGATCAGGGCGTGCTCGGTGAGCGACATGGCGGAAAGACGATCGGCCAGCGCACCGAGATCGTCGTCAACTGTCCGGACGAGCATGTCTTCGACATCGACTTCACTCCGCCAGGAGAATCCGAGCGGCTCGCCGATCACTACGTCTACACCCGCGTTTCGTGAGGGAATCCGCGTGATGGCCGATCTGGAAGGAAAGACGGCAGTCGTTGTCGGCGGGACGCGCGGCATGGGGCTTGGCGCCGTGCGCGCCTCTCTCGCCGCCGACGCCAAGCGCGTGATCGCTACGGGTCTGCGCCCGGTCGAGAACCGTGATCCAGCGTTGGCGGGCAGGATCGAGTTTGCGCGCCGGGACATGGCGGATGAAGGTTCCGTGCGGCGGCTGTTCGAAGCGGTCGGCGCACTCGACCACCTTCTGGTCACGGCCTCCCCGCCGGTCGCCCGCGGCCCCTTTTCGGCGCAGGCACCCGCAGATGCGCATCGCTTCACGAACGGTAATTCTTCGGCAGATGGCTATGTGCCCACGAAGCCGCGCCGCGAATGCGAGGGCGGATCCATCACCTTCCTGACGGGTGCCGCATGCATCCGACCGGCTCCAGGTTCATCGATCGTCACCGCAACGTTCGCTGCAGTTGAGGCGATTGCCCAGGCGCTGCCAGTCGATCTCAGGCCGCTGCGCGTCAATGCGATCCGTCCCGGCGTCGTTGACAGCGGCATGTGGAACTTTCTCAACTCGGGAGCTCGCGAGCGCCTTCGGACGCGGGTGCGCGAGATCTTTCCGGCACGGTGGATCGGATCGGTCGACGACATCGGACAGGCTGCCGTATTCCTCATGACCAACCCCTATGTGACGGGGACGATCCTGGAAGTGACAGGCGGCGAGCAGTTCGCCGAGCCGCTCAGATTCTGAACCCCGGAGATATTCATGGCCATTACCTTGCCGCATCTGCCCGAACCCGGCCCGAACGATACGGGGCCGTTCGTTGTCATCGCCAAGCACCGCGCAATTTCGGGGATAGCAGACCAGCTCGAGAAGCGCATGCTATTAGACCTCGCCAATACCAGGGCCGAACACGGGTGTCTCCAATTCAATATCCATCGCGATCGCACCGACCGCGATCTCTTCGTGATCTATGAGATCTGGCGTGACGTCGAAGCGCTGAAGGCACACTTCGTGACTGACTATGTGCAGGCCTTCGTGCGCGACACCGCGCCCTTCGAAGCCGGCGACATGGACGTGCAGTTCCTTACCATGTCCAGTCCTTACGCAGTGGGGCGGAAATGAGCCTCTTTACAGAATCCCGAAGCGCGCCAGCAGGTCGACGGTACGGCATCATGACCGCGGCTGTATTCGGGACCTTCGGCCCTCCTGACGTGATCCGGCTTGCGGAGGTCCCGAAGCCCACGCCTGGCGCCGGCGAAGTTCTGCTTCGGACTCGCTTTGCCTCGATCAACCCGATCGATTGTGCAACCCGCGCCGGACGGGGTGTATCAGTCGATCACTTTCCCGGAGTTCTGGGCTGGGACGTGGCTGGAACGATCGTGGCCGTAGGTTCGGATGTATCGGATTTTCGAGAGGGGGACGAGATGTTCGGCATGCCGCGATTTCCGCAACATGTCGGCTGCTGCGCTGATTACGTCATCTCTCCCGCAGCTACGATCATCCGAATCCCCAATGATGTAGCGCCCCGGGAGGCCGCAGCCGCGCCCATGGTTGCGCTGACCGCTTGGCAGGCGCTCAGCCTGCGAGCCGGATCGCTCAGAGGTCTGAAAGTGCTGGTCCACGGCGCCGCCGGCGGCGTGGGACATGTCGCGGTCCAGATCGCCAAACGGGCCGGCGCCCACGTCATAGCGACGGCTTTGGAACGCAATCGAACACTTATCGAGAATCTCGGTGTCGACGAGGTCCACGACTACTCGAGCTCGCCCTTCGAGGCGGGTGTCCGCGACGCTGATGTGGCGCTCGATACGCGCGGCGGGGCCGATACCGCGCGGCTCGTACAAACCGTCAAAGCGGGTGGAATAGTCGTAAGCCTGAAGGGGGCTGGTGATCAGACGGCTCAAGCAGTCGCGGCGGCGAAGAACGTACAAATCCGCGCCATCATGGTCCACCCTGATCGTGACATCCTCGTGCAGTTGGGCGAGCGTCTTCAGGACCGCTCGATCCGGATCGAGGTGGAGGCCGAGCTTCCGTTGGCTGACATCGTCCAGGCTCATGGGTTGGTCGAGGCAGGACACGTGCGTGGGTGCATAATGCTGCGAACCTCGCCGTGATCAACCCGCTTGTACGGAAGTGACAGGGGCGCGGCAAGGACGCGCAGGATCTTAGCCGCGCCCATTATCGTCCCAGACGCCATGCTCGCAGGCGTACTGGCGCGGAACACGATCAGCCTGCTGCAGAGGTGTTCAGCCGGCGCGCAAGCTCATTGAACGACAGTCATGGAGTTACGAATGCCTGATCTCTCTTCCTTCCCCGTAACGGAATGCTGGCCAGCCAAGGAACCGGCCAAGCTACAGCTTTATTCGGCGCCGACGCCGAATGGGGTGAAGGTCTCGATCATGCTGGAGGAGATCGGGCTGTTTTACGAGCCGCACTATGTCGATATTGGCAAAAACGAGAGCTGGACGCCGGAATTTCTTTCGCTCAATCCAAGCGGTAAGATTCCGGCAATCGTAGATCCCAACGGGCCGAATGGCGCGCCAATGGGCCTTTTCGAATCCGGCGCGATCCTTCTCTATCTCGCGGAGAAAACGGGCAAACTTCTGCCCGCCGATCCGGCGCGGCGCTGCGAAACGATCCAATGGGTGTTCTTTCAGATGGCGTTCATCGGTCCGATGTTCGGCCAGCTCGGCTTCTTCCACAAATTCGCCGGCAAGGATTACAAGGACAAACGTCCGCGTGACCGCTATGCTGCGGAATCCAAACGCCTGCTCGGCGTAATGGAAGCAAGGCTTGCCGGACGCGCATGGTTCATGGGCGACGAGTACACCATTGCCGATATCTCCATGCTCGGCTGGGTGCGCAATCTGATCGGGTTCTATGGCGCGGGCGAACTCGTGGGATTCGATGCACTGAGAAACGTGCCTGCCTGGCTTGAACGTGGCCTCGCGCGACCCGCCGTGCAGCGCGGGCTTGCCATTCCGGCGCGTTGACGATGTGCGGCAAGTTCTCATCGCACGCCTCTTGGCAAAAAATTGGCGCGCCATGCCGACCTGTCCGCGCACCCAGTGAACGGCGATTCCGTTCTCAACACGCCGACGCGGAGTGCGCCGGTTGTCTGCCTCGACGCAAACGGCAAATGGACCATCATCCCGATGCGCTGGGGCTGGATCGATCTGAAGGCCGAGCTTGGAGCCCGCTCCCTGCACGGTCGTCACGGCTCCCTCGCTGAGCGCGAAGGAGCGGATGGCGTTGGCCTACGCGCGCCGGCTTACGGCGAATTCGTTCAGCGCGTAGCGATGGTGCGCTGGGGCAGAATTCCATCGCAAGAACTAGGCGCGGCTCACAGGCCGCCGCGCTATGGCTCGACGACAATGCTGCAGCAGAAGGGCGAGTGATGTTCACACTCCATGATTATCAGCCGTCGCTGAACGGCTGGAAAGTGCGCGTGTTGCTCCGACTCCTCGGCGCCCCTTATCGCGGCCGCGAGGTAGGCTTGTTCCAAGGCGAAACTCAGAGCGAGGCGTTCTTGAAGCTCAATCCGGTCGGGGCCGTGCCCGTTCTGGAACTCGAGGATGGTCGGGCAATTGCTGAAGTCAAGCGCGATCCTGCTCTATCTCGCCGATGGCACACAGTTCCTTCCCAGCGAACGGTATGCGCGAGCCAAGGTCGCGCAGTGGCTTTCGTTCGAGCAATACTACATCGAGCCTACGATTGGCTCGCTGCGCTTCTGGACGTTGACCGGCCGGCTCGACATCAATGCGGGGCGCATGATCGACAGCCGGCGCGAAAACGGCGAGCGGGCGCTTGCTGCGCTCGAGCGTAGCTTGGCAGGGTCCTCGTTCCTGGCCGGCGGAGAACTGACGATCGCGGACATAGCGGTTTATGCCTATACGCACCGTGCCGAAGACGGTGGGTTCAGCTTGTCATCACGACCGGCGCTGTCGACGTGGATCACCCGCGTCCGAGAGCAAATCGGGCCGAATTACCCCATTGCCCGTTATACCGCCGATGCGACGCTTACTAGCGACGGGAGTTCCCCACCGTCAGCGATCGTATCTGCACGCGGTGACGAAGTTCAGCCGTCATTTCGGCTGCCCGCCGGACCGGCTCGGGCTTGAGGATGTCTGCTCCTTCCAGGTGCATCTGGTTTCGCAAGGGATCTCCTGGCCCTGAACCAGATCGTTTGCGCGTTGCGGTTCTTCTTCGGCGTGACGCTGGACCGCGCCGAGATCCCTGAGCGGATCGTTTATGCGCGGACGCCGCGCAAGCTGCCCTCGATCCTGAGCGCCGATTTGTCCGACATTCTGACGTTCGCCTGGTGGCCTTCGTCACTGACGAGATTCCGCCTGATCCTCTGCGTGCATCCACGGCATATAGGAAATCCCGATGATCGCGCCCTCGCGGTTTGCAATCTGGCAACCGTCTGCCCCCAGGGCTCCGTGCGCGCGCCGTGCAGCATCACGTGTCCTTTTGATTGCAGCTCCTCGGCCGCCGATGCGACACTGATCTTGTCGGCCACCTCGAATTCGAAGCAGGCGTGCGGGATAGGGCGGTCACGAGGCCAATCGGTCGTCCCGAAGCAAGCTTCCGCAGCTTGCGAAGGCGGCCACACGCCAAAATGCTTGCTGCGGGTATTTTTTCGCTGAAATAATGTTCGTTTTCCTCATGTCGTTCGAGGGGTAGGCCCAGCGCATCGATGAGAAGCTTGCGGCTCTCCGCCGGCTCCGGCGAAATGATCGCCATACTTGCTATGAATAGAATGTCCATCGATCAGTCCTGGTTTGCGAGGCCGCGGGTCAGAAGGGGAGCTTCCGTTGCTGTTCGTCCCGCTCCCGGATCGAGCCGAGGGTCAAGATGCAGTGCCCTCGTCCCCAGAAGCTCGCGCGGGTCGCCGCTGATCTCGGCTATGAATCCGAGTCCTCATTCAGCGCCGCGTTCAAGCGCTTCATGGCGGTCTCGCCGGGCGCTGCACGGACTCTTCTGCCAGTCCAAAGCGCGCGGGGACAAATTGCAAAGGAATAGGGAGGGGCGGCAATGTGACGTCCCGCAGGCGCCTGCTAGACTTGTATTCTATCAGACGACTTAGAGGCCGTTTTGGAATGCCTCTGCAACGGAGGGTTGGATGGCCGGAGGAGGTGTGATTCCAACAGGTTGTCGAGACCGAGTTGGATGGACAGCCTCATGTGGACTCCGACCACCCGCGCCCAGCATAGGCGGGACGGATTGCGTTATGGAAGTGATGTCACCGACGCCGAATGGCGGTTGCTGGAGCCGTTGCTGCCACCGCCGCGTCCTCGAGGGCGCGATCGGCAATGGCCGATGCGCGAACTGGTGAATGCGATTTTCTACGTCATGCGAGCAGGCTGCCCCTGGCGGATGCTGCCGGACTGCTTTCCGCCGTGGAGCACGGTCTATCGCTGGTTCGCCATCCTGCGCGACGCTGAGGTCTGGACGTCGATCAACCACCATCTCGTCATGTGCGATCGCGAGCGCGTCGGACGGGAAGCCAGCCCCAGCGCCGGGGTGCTGGATAGCCAAAGCGTCAAGACCACCGAGGCCGGCGGTCCGCGAGGCTACGACGCTGGGAAGAAGATCAAAGGACGCAAGCGCCAAGTGCTGGTCGATACCGACGGACGCGGGCTGGTCCTGCAACCGCAGCCGGCATCGGTGCAAGATCGCGATGGCGCCGAGCCAGTGCTGCGGGCCGCACCGCGCCGCTTTCCGTTCATCGCCCGTGTCTTCGCCGATTCCGGCTACTCCGGCGAGGCGCTCGCCCGGGCCACGCAGATCGCCATCGAGATCGTCCGCAAGCAACCCGGTCAGATCGGCTTCGCCGTCCAGCCCCGCAGATGGGTCGTTGAACGCTTCCTCGCCTGGATCAACCGTAACCGGCGCCTGGCCAAGGACTTCGAGGCCACCATCGCTTCCGCCACCGCCTTCCTCTATGCCGCCTCCGTCATGCTCCTAATGCGGCGGCTTGCTCGTTGTGGGTAAGATTCGAAACGGACTCTCAAGAGAACTCGCTCTCTACACGCATTGCGTGGGCGATCCAGGCGAACGCGAGGAGGTCATGACGCTCGAACGCTCGAATTTTCGTGCCGGCCGACAGATGACTTCTGGGACGCCGCACCCTTCTGAGCTCGGGCGTTGCGGTCATGGCGATCGGGCTGACGCCGACGCGGGGCGCTACCCAAGCGCGCCAGCCCCTGAAGAGCGATCTTCCCCCCTTTATCAAACGCGGCTTGCCAGGGCCGTTCCATGAGGCGCTGAAGCCTCTGGAGGGCGCCTGGACGGTCGACAAACGCATTTACATCGCCATCGGCACGAAAGACCATCCTGCCGTCTCGCGCGGAATGACCTGCAAACGGAGCTGGTTCGGCGGCGGCAAGCATCTGCAAGACGTCACTGAGGGCCAACTTGGCGATGGCTCCTATTACCGCATGGGCGTGCTTGGCTTCAGCACCATGGACCATTGTTATGAGTGGGCGACCTTCGACGCGCTAAACGCGAACATGATGATCTATCGCAGCGCGCCGATGGACGCGCCGAGCAAGCGGATCGTCATGACCGGGGCCTTCACTGATCAGGGACTTCTCGGCGAAGCCTATGCCGGCAAATCGATCCCGATGCGCACTACCGTCGAGATCCTCGAGCCGGATCGGCATGTCATCGACCTCACCTTCATGCCGCCCGGAGTGCCGGAAGTTCTGATCGACCACTCCGTCTATGTCCGCGCCTGACCGGAGCACTTTCATTTCGCCGAGGACCTGATGCGGAACGTCGCCATTCTGAAGCCCGGACCGCTAGCTGTCATTGCCAAGGAGGTTGTCCCTGGCGATGCGGCTGATGGGTGGTTTTCCGCCGAGGGCTGAGTGGGGTCTGCTGTGATTGTAGCTGGTGATCCAGGGCAGCATCGCCGCCCCGCGTTCGGCGGAGGTTTGGAAGGATTGTGCGTAGGCCCACTCTCGCAGGCTGGACTGGATGAAGCGTTCGGCCTTGCCGTTGGTGCGCGGCGTATAGGGCCGGGTGCGGATGTGGCGCAGACCGGCGTTGACGATCGCCCGGGCAAAGTCGCGCGAGCGGTAGGCCGAGCCGTTGTCGGTCATCACCCGTTCGACGGTGACGCCGTAATGGCCGAACCAGGCGAGGGCTCGGGAGAGAAAGCCGATGGCGCTCTCCTTGCGCTCATCGGCCAGCAACTCGGTGTAGGCGAGGCGGCTGGCGTCATCGATGGCGACGTGCAGGTGGTCCCAGCCGATGCCGCGGTTGCGCACCATGCCGGTGTGATGGCCGGTGATGCGGTGGCCGATGCCGTCGATTCGGCCGAGCTTCTTGATGTCGATGTGGATCAGCTCGCCGGGGTGCTCGCGCTGGTAGCGAATGACGGGCGGCCGGGGGTCAACAGCCGCGAGCCGGCCCAAGCCGCGCCTGCGCAACACGACCCCGACGGTGGAAGTGGGGCGGCCAAGCCGTCGGGCGATGGCCGGCCCGGTCAGGCGCTGGCGCCGCAGGGCTTCGATCTCCTCCTCCTCATGCCCGCAGAGTTGGGTCGGGCTGCGATGCGGGCGGGAGGAGCGATCAACCAGCCCGGCACCACCCTCGGCCGCAAAGCGATCGCGCCATTTGCGCACGGTGCGGACTGTGACGCCCTGGGCCTGGGCGACGGCGGTCGCGGTCCAGCCGCTCGCGAGACGTTGCACCATCAGCATTCGACTACGCGGCGTCGTCCGCGCATTCTCATGGACGTCCATCCTTGGCTCCGGGAAGGGGGTTGCGAGTGTGGCAACCACAGCCTCCCTCCCCAGCCTCGGGTGGACAACCTCCATAGCAGCGACAGCTAGCCGCCGACGTCGGGGAGAGGTCCGTATGAACAATTTACTTGACCAAGCCGTCGCCGTCGTCGGCGCGAGTTCCGGTATCGGCCTCGCAACCGCAAGAACTCGCCGCGCAAGAGGGAGGCAACATCACCATGCTGAGCCGATCCTCCAGCAAGTTGAAGGCGGCCGCGGCGGAGTTACAGGGCAACGTGCGCACCCGCGCCATGGATATGCTCGACCGTTCGGATGTTGCGGCGGCTGCCGCTTGGCTGGGCTCGATCGACTATCTGGTCCTTACCGCGGTGGCCGATGAAATGACGAGCCGCGGATCGATAGACGCCCTCTCGGCAGAGCAGGTAGAGCGCAGCTTCGACAAACTGCGCGGCTACGCCAATGTCGTGTCTGCGACAGCTAAACAACTGATGCCTTCGGGGTCGATCACATTTCTTTCGGGCGTCTCCGCACTGAAGCCTCCGCCTGGCTTTTCGGCTTTAGCCGCGGCGGCAGCTTCGATCGAAGGCTTTGCCAGGGCCCTAGCGCGTGAGCTCGCGCCGGTGCGAGTCAATGTGATCATGCCGGGTCTGGTGGACACGCCAATTCATCAAGCGACCCGCGAGGAGACCAGGGCCTTCGCGGAAGCCAATCTACCGGTGCGTTATTTCGGCAAGCCCGCGGATATCGCCGAGGCCATCGTCGCAGTTGCAACCAATCGCTACATTACAGGCCATACCCTAGTCATCGATGGCGGACTGGTCCTGGTCTGAATGAATTACGGCGGACTGGCGGTAAGGCAATAGCTTTAGGATCAGAACAGTCCCACAATTCGCGATTGTTTCTGAAGGCGAATTGCTGCTGTGAACATCGAATTGCGGGCCCAGCGTCTGAAGGGCCTCGGGCATAGAGTGCTCAACATGTCCTGGCCAATAGACCGCGCACCGGCACCTAGGTAGCGCACGGACTTTTCGCGCCGGCATCGAGTCGATGAGAAATGTTCACGTAAAACTGTCGTAACCGCATGCATCGTGTGTTCCAATGCTTTATCGACGGCCTCACAGGGAGTGGTGAGGCCGAAAGCTTCCGAGCCGTTCTTGCCAACGCCGGCGCCGCACTCGATCTGAACTGCTTCGCCTATCTTTCCCTGCCGTCGCGAAGGGGCGACACGGCAGAATTTATTTCGACCTACGCGGTCAAGTGGACAGATCGCTATCTGCGAGAAAGGTATGAGAGGGTTGACCCGGTTATCGTCAAGGTCCTAGCGACGCCCGAGCCCTTCGAATGGGGACAGGAATCCCCCTCGACGCGTCTTACGAAACCGCAATCCGCTCTCCTCGACGAGGCGGCGCAGTTCGGCATCCGGTGTGGCTTTACTGTGCCGATCCACGATCCCCGCGGGCCGATCGCGGCGGTCACATTCGCGGCTGACGAACGGCGCGCGTCCTTCCAGCGCTGCGTCGAGCAACACCGGCACGTCCTCCAGCTCATGGCCATGTATTTTCATGCGCATGCGCGCCGGCGGGTTACGCCAAACGGTGTTGTCGACGGTGCTGCGCTGTCCCCGCGCGAATTGGAGTGCCCCGAATGGGCGGCGCAAGGAAAGTCGGCGTGGGAGATCGGACGCCTTCTGAACATCTCGCGCCGCACGGCAGCATTTCATCTCGACAACGCGAAGACCAAGTTCGGCGTCCGCACCATCTGCCAGGTCCGTCGCGAAATTGGCGGCTGCTAAATCGGCAAGCGAATAGGTTCCCGCTTCCGACCCCTGTGCAACTACACAGGATGAGAAGACCCCGGCTGATCGCCTTCTATCGCGCAGGTCCAATCCTGCCAGGAGGCGAGCATGCTCCAACTCATCAACCCCGATCATTATGGCGAGTTCATCGACGACCTCGCGAAATGCACCGGCTCCGCTATCGCATTTTGAAGGAACGGCTCGGCTGGGACGTTCAGGTCAGCGGGGACATGGAAGTCGACGAATTCGATGCGTGCCGACCCGCGTATCTGTTGCAGAGGAACGACGACGGTCGTGTTCAGGGCTGCGTGCGTCTGTTGCCAACGATCGGCCCCAACATGCTCCGCGACACGTTCGCGGCGCTCTTGGACGGACAGGCCGCGCCAGCATCAGACGCCTTCTGGGAAAGCAGCCGCTTCGGCGTCGATCTCTGCACCCGAGAGGCGAAGACGGCGGGCAGCATCGCACGAGCGACGTACGAACTTTTCGCAGGCATGATCGAGTTCGGCTTGATGCGGCAGCTCACCGACATCGTCACAGTGACAGATGCCCGGATGGAGCGGATTCTTTGCCGCGCCCGCTGGCCTTTGAAACGTCTCGGCGCGCCGCGGCCGATCGGAAAAACGATCACGGTCGCCGGCTATCTCGAAGTCTCGCCCGAGCGGCTGCGGGAAGTTCGAGAAGCCGGAGGTCTCGGCAGGCCGGGGATCGGCGAGATCGGACGCCGACCTGGACGATTCATGCAGATCGAAGCAATGGAGACGTTAGCCGCGTAAGGCCGACCGGCAGCCGGTGGAAGCCGGCGAGTGCCGCGACCGCAAGCGACCTAATCGCTCGGTCCATAGACTTGCCGGTCAGCCTCAGCTGCCGATCCCAGCATCGGAGGCGCAGCGTAACAATTTGCAAAGTCTCTCAGACATGGAGATTCGCGATCTCATGTATCTTGAGGCTTCGGCGGCCGCGGGCAACTTCACGCATGCGGCCAAGTCTCTCGGAATCAACACATCGACCACCAGCCGGCGGGTGGGAAGGTTCGAGGACAAGCTTGGTGTCGCACCTTTCGAACGCGGGCGCGCAGGCGTTCGGCTGACGACGGGCGGTAAGGCGGTGCTGCCGCACATCTGCCGCACATCCGCCGGGCGTTGGCCAAACTTGATGCGATCCGTTATGCCGGCGATCAGAACGGCAACGGGATCGTCGGCGAAGTCCGCCTCGCGGTGCGGATGCCGCCAGTGGGCGAACCGCTGCGAAGCCTGCTGTTCGGGTGGCGGGAAAAGCATTCGGAGGTCGTGCTCACGGTCGCGGAAATGAACGAATGGGAGATCCAAAGAGCCGTGCGCGAGCGTCGCATCGATGTTGCTTTGGTTACGAGCCATACGTTGTGGCCCGACGCCGGGTCGACGCCGCTTTACCGCGAGCGGCTCGTCGCTGCGGTCCCATGCGATCACCCGCTCTCGGAGCAGGAGACGCTCGATTGGAGGAGCTTGCGGAAAGAAACCTTCCTTGTTCAGGGCCGGGACAACAGTCACTCCGCGCGCGAATTCTATGCCTCGTTCATGGGCTGTGGCGTCAGATTCCAGTCTCACGCCGGCAGCAAGCAGTGCGTCTTCGCGCTGGTCGCAGCCGGGTTCGGCATAACCCTCGCCACGACGAGCCAGGCCGAAGTCGTGTTTCCGGGCATCGTCTATCGACCAATCCGCGAGGAGAACGCCTGGGTTCAGATCGAACTCGTGTGGTGTCCGGAGGCCGAAGATCCGACCGTCGGCCGGTTCATCGCTTTCATGCGCGACCAAGCGCGGTTACGTCGTCTTTTCTGATCCGGGCTTTTCGGACGGTCGCTGGACCGTCGATTCCGAGCGGCGTAATTTCGCGGTTCGAGTACGAGGTCGTGGGTGACCATCACGCGCACCGGGAAGCCCGGCCGAATGGTGATGGTCGGCTGAATGTTGAGCGAGCGCCCGACGACCTGCTCTCCGACCTGACTGAAGCTCTGCGATGCGCCCTGCCGGATCGCCTGCGCTAGGCGACCCGCAGATCTGCCGCTCTGTCGGGGGTCTCCGCGTTCTTCGAGCGGCGCCCATGCGCCGTCAGGCCCACCCAACCCTCGCGACTTTGTGGCCTTCAAATATCGGGTCGCGCGCTGCAGCTTGGCCGACAGCGGACCTGGGTCGGCGAACGGAACAACTTGGTCGTCCTGCCTACGCGACGAAACGGACCACGCCGCCATCCACCCGCAGAGCCGCGCCGGTTGTCGCCGAAGCCTGCTCCGAGCATGCGTAGACGATCATGTTGGCCACCTCATCGGTGGTCGCGAAGCGTTGGATGAGGGTGGTCGGACGCATCGCCTTCAGGAAGCCCTGCTCGGCTTCCGCCTGCGTGATCCCGTTTGCGTCAGCCTGCTTCGCCATGAAGTCGCCCAGGATCTCAGAGCGGGTAGGTCCCGGCAGGACGGCGTTGACGGTGACGCCTGTGCCCGCGACCGCCTCGGCAAGCCCGCGCGAGACCGCGAGTTGAGCTGTCTTGGTCATGCCGTAGTCAAGCATTTCCTTGGGGATGTTGACTGCGGACTCGCTACTTACAAACACGACGCGGCCCCAGCCTTTCGCCACCATCCGCGGCAGGTAATGACGGGTCACGCGCACCCCACTCATTACGTTCAACTGGAAGAGGCCAAGCCAGTCCTCGTCGGGAATCTTCGCGATGTCCTCGATGCCACTGTAACCCCGGATGTGAGCCGTGCCCACGTTGTTCACAAGGATATCGGCGTCCGGCGCCTGCGCGATCAAGGCCTCGGCACCCTCCGCTGTCGCAAGATCGGCGGCGATGCCCGAGATGTCTCTCTCGGGAAAGGCTTGCCGCATCTGCCGCACCGCCTCGTCTACCCGGGCTCCTCCACGGCCGTTGATGACGACCGATGCGCCGGCACGGGCCAGTCCCTCCGCGGTAGCACGTCCGATGCCTGCCGTTGATCCCGTAACGATCGCCTTGCGGCCCTTGAGTTCGATATTCATGTTATTTCACTTCAAAATTGTAGGTGAACAAGGCGATCGATCCACTGATCCAGGCTGGAAGCGCAGATTGTCGCCCGTCGAGTACCGGCGGCATTCGGACGAAGGAAGCGTTGAAGCGTGGACAGCGCCAGGACAGGCGTCAGCTCGCTTTCTTTGCTACTTCAGTCTCCGCTGCGCGGGCGAGGCTTTCGACCCACTCCTGGTGATAGCGGTAGAGCGCGCCGCGATGCTTGTGCCCGAGCAAGTCCAGAAACCAGGCTCCCTGTTGCGTCTCCTCGGTCAGGACATGGCAGCCATCGCTGGTCGGCGTGATAACCCAGCCGTGATATGCGCTCGAACCGGTCTCATCGCCGTCCACTGTCGTCGCCCAAGCAAGCCGGCGCAAGGGCTCGAACTCGGTCACGATAAGGCTCATCGGGAATCCGACGGTGACTCGACTGTACCTGGTTCCGAGCGCCAGTTCCGCCTCACCTCTCAGGATCTCGACCTGATTTTCGGCAGGAAAGTAGCTCAGCCAATTCTCGGCATCGACGAGCAGCTTCCAGACCACTTCAGGCGGCACCTTAATGTCGATGTCGTTCAGCGCATAGATGGCCGACGTTCTGGGGTCATACCGCTCCGGCCAGACTACATGGTCGTACATGGTTCATTTGTCCTTTTTGAACAGGTCCTGGAAGATCAATGTGCCCAGCTCTTGTCCCGCGCCTGCACGAGCTGGCCGCCTTCCGTGATCTTGCCGAGGCTAACCCGGCGCGTAGCCGAGCCGCTCGACCAGGGCGGCGACCGTGGCAGTCGTGCTCTCGTCATCGCTCGACCGGAATACGACCCGTCGTCCGCCCGTGATGGCCGGATCTTCAGCCAGGACGATTTTAGGCGACCCGCAGATCTGCCGCTCTGTCGGGCGTCTCCCCGCTCTTCGAACGGCGCCCATCCGCCGTCATGCTCACCCCAACCTTCGCGACTTTGTGGCCTTCAAATATTCGGTCGCGCGCTGCTCGAAGAAGTTAGCGCGCACGACCAGTTCTCGGCGTCGATCACACGGTCGTAAATCCGTTACTGCTCCTTCTTGAACAAATCCTGGAAGATGAGCTGGCCCCAAGTGCGGCCGCGTGCGTGCACCAGCGCGCCACCCTCGTTGAGCTTTCCCAGCTTGACGGGTGCGAACCCGAGTTGTTTGGCCAACGCCACCACGGGAGCGATCGCGTCCTCGTCGTCGCTCGACAGAAAGACGACCCGGTGGCCCCCCTCGACGATCGGATCGGCAGCCAGGGTGGCCGCTACCAGGTGGTTGAAACCTTTCACAAACCTGGCGCCGGTGAACGCCTTATACCGCTGAGCGCCCGATCTGACTCGGGGGGTTTCCCCGACGCGGCGGGGCGTGATTCGCTGTCCCAATTTTTTGGGGGAGAGCAGCGATGGCGGGTCTTGAGATCAGTCGCGAGCGAACCGGGACGGAACTGCGATGCTGGGCGAAACGCGCGGACAATCCGCGGGCCGCCGCGCGGGCCTTCGCCATCGCCCACGCGCTGGAAGGCATGTCGCGCGCGGAGGCGGCCCGGCTGGCCGGCATGGAACGCCAAGCGTTGCGCGATGCCGTCGTCCGCTACAACGCCGAGGGGCTGGCCGGTCTGACGGATCGACCCAAATGCCGAGCCTCGCGCCTGACCGATGGGCAGCAGGCGACGTTGCGGGCGCTGATCCTGCGCGGTCCCAGCCCCGAGCGTGACGGCATCTCTGCCTGGACGCGCGCGGACATCGCGCGGCTGATCGAGCAGCGCTTCGGCCACCGCTACCATGTGTCCAGCCTGAGCAAGATCCTGCGCGGACTCGGTTTCTCGCGACAGAAAGCCCGGCCGGTCCACCCCAAGAGCGATCCCAAGGCCCAAGCGGCTTGGCTCAAAAAAGCAGCTGCCGGCGACGCTGGCCGAGGTCGCCGCCGCGCACCCGGACAAGCGGATCGCGCTGTACTTTCAAGATGAAGCACGGCTCGGCCAAAAGGGGCGCGTCTGTCATCGCTGGTGGCTGCGCGGGCTGCGCCCGCCCGGCCTGGTGATCAGCGTCACGACTTCGCCTATGTGTTCGCCGCGGTCGAACCTGCCACGGGCCGGAACTTCTGCTTGGTGTTGCCGGAGGTGTCGACCGAGGCGATGAACCGGTTCCTCGCCGACTTCTCGCTCACCGTGCCGGCCGACACGCACGTCATCATGACCCTCGACGGCGCCGGCTGGCACACCAGCCAGGCGCTGCTTGTGCCGGACAACCTCTCGCTGTTGCGCTTGCCGCCCTACGCGCCAGAACTCAACCCGGTCGAGCGCGTCTGGCTGTTCTTGCGCGAACGCCACCTCAGCCACCGACTGCACCACGACTACGACGCCATCGTCGATGCCGCCTGTCACGCCTGGCGCCAACTCACGCCCCAACGCCTCCGTTCCCTCTGCGCCTATCCCTGGATCGCCCGGGTCATTTCATAGACTCGGCGGTATTAGCGACGAAGGCGGAGGACAGGAGACCGTCCAGCTCCTCAAGCGGAACCAACGCGTTCATCGCATCGATCACCGTCTTGCCTTCCCAGCCCGGCAGGGCCTTCGCAACCTCGCGATGCTCCCCGAACGGGACCGCCAAGATGATGGTGTCGGCCTCGAGTGCATCCCGCAGCGACTTGGCGACGACCGTGGGTCCAATCGCCCGAGCCTGCGGCGCCAACGCCTCGGGCGGCCGGCGGCTCGCGACGGTCACGTCGATGTTCTTACGGGCGAAGGCGTGGGCGAAAGCCTGGCCTACCGCACCGAATCCCACAATCGCATAGCTCATAACGCTTCTCCGATCCGTGTTGATATTTGTTCCCCGGCCTTTCAGATGGCCGAGAGGCCGCCGTCGACAGACAACTCCACCCCATTCACGAAGCTCGAATCGTCTGAAGCAAGAAACACCGCGGCCGCCGCAATTTCCTCAGGACGACCCATCTTTCCGCGCGGGATCGCGGATTCGAACATCCGCTTCGCCTCCTCGGTGAGAACTTGGTCCTGCATCGGTGTGGCGATCGGCCCTGGGTGCAGCACGTTCACCCGGATATTCCTGCCCTTCAGTTCGTTGAGCCACCCGCGTGCGAATGCGAGCAGCGCCGCCTTGCTCGCCGCATACACGCTGTAACCAGGAAAACCTTTGATCGAAGCAACTGACCCGGTCATGAAGATCGATCCGCCATCGTTGAACAGCGGCAACGCCTTCTGGACCGTAAACAGCGTGCCGCGCGTATTCAGGCCGAAGGTCGCATCGAAATGCTGCTCGGTAATCTCGCCCAATGGTACGGCTTCGCCCATGCCGGCGCTCGCGTACAGGACGTCGATCTTGCCCTTTACCCGCTTGACCGTATCGAACAGGCGGTCGAGGTCGTCGAGATTGGCCGCGTCGCCGCGCACGCCGGTCACGTTCCGGCCGATCAGCTTGACGGCCTCGTCCAGCGCCTCCTGTCTCCGGCCGGTGATGAAAACGTACGCACCTTCTTCAACGAACCGCTTGGCGCTCGCCAGCGCCATGCCGCTCGATCCACCCGTGATGACTGCAACCTTACCCTCAAGCTTTCCCATGACTTCTCCTTTCAACTTCGTCTTTGGTTGTTCGGGGAGGTCCCCGAGAACCTCGAGATGGGTCTGCGGGCGTCAGCCGCTGAGTGCGGAAGCGCGCACATCGGTGGTGCGAAATCGATCCGGGTGGACGACTGACGCCAGCCGCGACGATCGGTGTCGCCGTTCGGAATTGGGCCGTGCTTGTCGGCATGGGCTATGATGACCGCCCGTGCTATCCACATACGAGATGCTGTTCGATGCGTTGGATACGGGCCTTGGAAGGCACCCTGCGGTGCCGGATTGCACCATGATCGACTGGGATGACGTTCGCCACTTTCTTGCCGTCGCGCGTGGGGGCTCGGTCCGAGCCGCCGCCGAGCGCCTCGGGGTGAACCACACCACAGTGCTGCGGCGCATTGCCCAACTCGAGGAACGCCTCGGGGTGCACATGTTCGAAAAGCTGCCTTCGGGCTACCGCCTGACGGCTGCGGGCGAGGAGGTCCTCGAATTCGCGGAGCAGATGGAGGCGTCGTCGAACCGGCTGGAGACGCGAGTCTTCGGGCGCGACCAGGGCGTACGCGGACTCTTGCGGGTAACACTGGCGCCGACCCTCGCGACGCACTTGCTTATGCCCGACTTCGCTGAGTTTGCGCGTCTGCATCCGGATATCGAGATGGAAATCTTGTCGTCCGGAGAGTTGGCAAATCTGACCAACCGACAGGCCGACGTGGCGATCCGCGTCGTCTACGACCGCAAAACCCTGCCGCTCAACCTTCACGGCCTGAAGGGACCGGAGCTGTTCGGCGGCGTCTACATGTCCCGCGATCGACTAGCCGCGTGGCGTGCGGGCGCGCCGGATCCCATCCGGTGGATCGTCATAGGCATTCATGGCA
Source organism: uncultured Pseudomonadota bacterium (assembly GCA_963758455.1). Classification (GTDB taxonomy): domain Bacteria; phylum Pseudomonadota; class Alphaproteobacteria; order Acetobacterales; family Acetobacteraceae; genus CAVRQM01. Next base: position 31,100 of record CAVWVK010000004.1, read on the forward strand.
TCCCGGACTGGGCCCGCGAGGGTGAGGTTCGCGCCACTGGGGTTCCGTTCAGGACCACGGACGGCGAGGCGCACGTCGTTGCAGTACGGCAAGGACTCGGGATGACGATACTGCCGTGCTTCGTCGGAGATGCCGACCCCCTATTGATGAGGGCGCCGGACGCCAACTTGCACATGCATGGAACGCTCTGGCTTCTCACGCAGGGGGAGACACGCAAGACGAAGCGCGTGCGGCTCTTCACGGAGTTCGTATCCCGCAGGCTCGCCGCGTACGCTCCGCTTCTCGCGGGGCTGTCAGTATCGCGCGACTGACGCCCGGCAGGTCGCCGGCGACGCTTGCCGCAATCCGGTCGGAAGCCGAGCTGCGATCGCTTGAAGCGGCGTCGTTCAATCCGCGAATGTTGCGCCGTATCGCAACCGGCGGGACACGATCGAGGCCGCCGATGCTTCTTCGGCGCTGAGGAGGTTGATGTCGTCGTCGGATAGGGTCTCGCTGCGATGCACGATACTCGCTCCCGCCCGCTTCATTCCGTTCAGAGTAGCGGCAGTCCTCCACGAAGGCGCTCGCGAGGCTCAACTCGCCTCCGCCATCCAGGCCTCGGCATCGGCGCCGGCTGGAATCCGCAGCGGTGCGGACGGATCGTTGGCGACCCGCCAGATCGCTTCGGCTACGTCGGACGAACGGGTCATCGGACCCGAACTGTCGTGGATGCTCGCCACGATGCGCTCGATCATCGGCGCATAGTCGGGATTGTCGCGGCCGCGCAGATGCGGGAATGCATTGTCGCCGAACCGCGTCTCGGGTGCGCGCCCCGGCAGGACCAGATGCACGCGCACACCGAAGGGCGAAACTTCCGCCGCCAGCGATTCGGTGAAGGCATTTACCGCGGCCTTGCTCGCCCGGTACAGGCCGACTAGAGGCAGCGGCTTGAGGGTCGTCGAGGAGGTGACGTTGATGATCACCCCCGCCCTGCGTTCGCGGAAAGCCGGAAGCACCGCCTGAATCATCGCGAGCGTTCCCAGCGTATTCGTCTCGAACAAAGCGCGCGCCGTATCGGGCTCGGTCAGTTCGATCGGCGACGGCACGCCGAAGCCGGCATTGTTGACCAGAACGTCGATCGGTCCGGCCTCGACGACGGCCCGGGCAACGCTCAGGGGGGCGGTGATATCGAGCGGCAGGAGGCGCAGGCGATCGGCGGTCGGCAGCAGATCTTCCTGCAGTTTCCGCATGGTCGCTATCACTTCCCAGTTCCGATCGAGGAAGAACTTCGCGGTTTCTAAACCGAAGCCGGACGAGCAGCCGGTAATCAATATCTTGGGCATGGGGCCACTCCACAAAAACGGAACGGCCCGATAATGGACGCAGCGCTTAGGACCTTATATAGGCACGAGTGCCTATTTCTTTAGCGTTAGTCCTGTCATGACCGTCGATCCGCTCGCGGAGTTAGCGTCCGCGCTCGTGGTGGAAATTCCAGTGGAATGAGGTGGCCATCGGATCGGCTGGCTAAGGTGGAGTTGCGACGCTTCACCCTGACGCCGAGAGGACCCGATGACCGAGGAGAGACTACCGCTGGCCGAGCTGCTGGCCAAAGCCGGAGACGGCGACTTCCTGCGCAGCGTGGCCGAAGCCGTGGTGCAGCTGCTGATGGAGACAGACGTGGAAGGGCTGATCGGCGCTGGACGTCACGAGCGGTCCGGTGATCGCACGACCTATCGGAACGGCTATCGGGACCGGACGCTCGACACGCGGCTCGGCAGCCTGCAGCTGCGCATCCCGAAGCTGCGGCAGGGCAGCTACTTCCCTCCTTTCCTCGAGCCCAGGAAAACGTCGGAGAAAGCGCTGGTCGCGGTGATCCAGGAGGCATGGGTCGGCGGCGTCTCAACCCGGCGCGTCGACGAGCTGGTCCAGGCGATGGGGTTGGCCGGCATCAGCAAGAGCACGGTCAGCAAGCTGTGCAAGGACATCGACGACCGCGTCAACGCGTTCCTCGACCGCCCGCTTGCCGGCGAGTGGCCGTATCTCTGGCTGGATGCGACCTACCTCAAGCAGCGCGAGGGCGGGCGGATCGTCTCGGTCGCGGCGATAATCGCCGTGGCCGCCAACACCGAGGGCAAGCGCGAGATCGTCGGGCTGCATATCGGCCCGTCGGAAGCAGAGATGTTCTGGGCCACTTTCCTCAAGAGCATGCTTCGCCGCGGCCTGCGCGGGGTGAAGCTGGTGATCTCGGATGCGCACGAGGGGCTGAAGGCCGCGATCCGCCGCGTGGTCGGCGCCTCGTGGCAGCGCTGCCGAGTGCATTGGATGCGCAACGCGCTGTCCTACGTCCCCAAGGCGCAGCAGAGCATGGTGTCGGCCGCCTTGCGCCAGGCGTTCATCCAACCCGACCGCCCGAACGCCAGCCAGACGCTGCGACACGTCGCCGACCAGCTGCGGGCGAAGTGGCCGAAGCTGGGCGCATTCATCGACGAGAGCGAGGCCGACGTGCTGGCGCACATGGACTTCCCGGTCCAGCACCGGACCAAGATCCATTCGACGAACCCGCTGGAGCGGTTGAACAAGGAGGTGAAGCGACGCGCCGATGTCGTCGGCATCTTCCCCAACGAGGGCGCCATCGTCCGCCTGATCGGCGCCGTGCTCCTCGAAGCCAACGACGAGTGGCAGCTCCAACACCGTTACATGCAGACCGAAGCCATGGCCGAACTCACACCGCCGCTGATGGAGGCGATTGCCACTCAGATTGCCACCGTAGCCGCATGATCCGCGACCACCTCAACTCACCCGAATTTCCACCACGTTGACGGACGTGATCCTCGCGGAAATCGTCACGCTTCTGCAGCCCACGGCTCGGTTCTCGAAGCTTGCGGAGTGTGCAGGTTCCTGGCGGATCCACCGCCAAAACACGGGAGAGCCGTTCTACTGCGCAGTTCTGGACGGGCAGTGCCGCGTAACGGTGGACGGTCAGCTACCCATGTTGTTGCAGGCCGGCGACTTCGTGCTCGTCCCTGCTATGCGCGATCTGGTCAATGAAAGCCTGGACACGCCTGCGGGCCCATCAGCTACAACTCCGACGCAGGTCGGCGAAGGTCATTTTCGCGTCGGGCGCCAGGACGGGCCGGCCGATCTCCGCATGCGCATCGGATATTGCAGCTTCGGCTCGCCGGACGCGGCCCTGCTCGTACCTTTGTTGCCACAGGTGGTGCTTGCTCGCGGCGAGCCCCGGCTCGTTGTGCTGATGCAGCTAGTCGATGATGAGACCCGCGCGCGGCGTCCGGCTCGCGAACTCGTGCTCGAGCGGCTTCTGGAGGTGCTGCTGATCGAGGCCTTGCGGTGCGGCGTGGGAACCGCAACCTCGCCGGGCCTATCACGAGGGCTTGCCGATGAGCGTCTGGCGGCTGCGCTGTGCGCGTTGCATGCGCGGCCTGAATATCCCTGGACCGTGGGAGAACTCGCCGCCGAAGCGGCCCTATCCCGCTCGGCCTTCTTCGCACGTTTCAGCCGCACGGTGGGCTTGCGACCGATGGAGTATCTCCTTGCCTGGCGCATGGCGCTGGCCAAGCGGCTGCTGCGAGAGCGCGAGCTCGGCATGGATCAGGTGGCGGAAAGAGTAGGTTACGGCTCGGCCAGCGCCTTCAGCATCGCCTTCGCCCGTTACGCCGGCGTGCCGCCAGCCCGCTATGGTCGGATGTTCGTTCATGCAAATATATCGACGGATCCCGCGGCGCCGGATCGCCCACGCAGCGCTTGAAACGCCTGCTCGGAACGGCCGGAGGCTATCGCGCGATGAACGAGCGGCGTGCGATCAAGATCCTGCCGCGCTAGGTCCGGGATGGAAAGACCGGCAGGATAGCACTCGGCTCTCGCCAAGAAGTCAACGCGTTGCGATCACTTTGAACCATCGGTGACGGAGCGCGTGAACGACATTACCAGTAGATTCGGGAAGGACGTATCTCGACCGCACCTCCCTGGCTAACGGCAGGAACCCTCGCGGCCAGTTGGATCGCTTCTTCGTCCGTTTCTGCTTCGAACTCGAGATAACCGCCGACGGTTCCGCCGGCTTGCTCCACATACGGGCCAGGGGTGGTTACCGTCTCGCCGTCGCGCGCGCGGACCGTGATTGCTTCCGTGGAAAATCCCAGCGGCAGCCCTGGCCGCACGTTGGGCGTCGAAGTCACGGCGTGATAACGGGCGGCCACCGACCTGTGTTCGTCGCGGCTCAAAGACTTCGGGTCATAGTCCTTCGCCTGATAGATAAGGAGAACGTATTTCATGACACAAACCTCCGGAAGTTGGGTTGATCACGGACCAGGGACTGGCCCTACATACGTGATGACGTCGCCTGGCTTCAGTTTGTGACTCGGAACCGCCGCCACTCTCGGATGACGGGGTAATACCTGTGCCGCACGGAAAAACTTTGCCAGGATCGAGCGACCGGCAGCAACGTTGTCACAGACCGGGGATTTGCGACATCAAACAGCAAGGCCAACCCTTGGGGTCGTGTGCGATGGGTCAGAATCAGGAGCTAGTCGGGATCTTCGAGCGTGAGAGACCCCGCTTGCAGCGGATCGCCCGTCGCGTTCTTGGCGACTGGGACGAGGCTGAGGAAGCCGTCCAGGAGACTTGGCTGAAGACCGACAAAGTTCCCCAGGACGAGCTCAGGAACGCTTGTGCCTGGTTGACGACGATCGTCACGCGCGTCTGCCTCGATCGGTTGCGGCACCGCCGCCGGCGCACGGCCAGCCGCACAATCGAACTCGACGATCCCGCGAATGAGGAGGAGGTGGCCGATGTCGTCGGGGATCAGGGCCCCGAACATGCTGCGCTAGTGGCCAATTCCGTCGGCGTCGCGCTGCTCGTCGTTCTTGAGCGGCTGCCTCCGCTCGAGAGAGTGGCATTCGTGCTCCACGACGTGTTCGATTTGCCTTTCGATGAGATCGCTTCCTTGATCAACCGGTCGCCGGATGCCACGCGCCAGCTCGCGAGCAGAGCTCGTCGGCATGTGCGAGGGAACGTGGAAGTGGATGGAGAAACGATCTCCCGTCATCGTGAGTTGGCCGAAGCTTTTCTGAAGGCGGCGCGGAGCGGCGATATGGCAGCGCTCCTTGACTTTCTTGATTCGGGAGTTGTTTTTACGGCCGACGCGCACGCGGCACGCATGGGACCGGGAAAAACACTATTGGGCTCGGAGCAAGTCGCGCGCTTCTTTTCCGGACGCGCCGCCGCCGCTCACGTCGCGGTCATTGATGGCGATATTGGGATTATTGTGGCACCGGCCGATCGTTTGATGCTCGTGGTCATGCCGCGTTTTGCGAATGGGCGGATCACGCATCTACACGCCATCGCGGCACCCGACGACGTCGCTCGGCTCGATTTGGGATTGTAGGCGGAAGCGGCCGGACCGTAAATCCGGTCATCGCGCACGCTTCGTGCGGCGTCGCGGGCGCACAAGATGCAGGCCGTCCTGCTCGAACAGGACAATGAATGACCGTTCGTCGCGCGCCCGCAACATGAGCCTGGAAACCGTCGCCCCTCTGAGGCGATGATTCCATCACGTGCTGCCCGCTGTGCCGGCCCATGATGAGACTATACCGCGCCGCAGGGTACCAACCAATTCAGCATTTTGGGGCAAATCCAAACTCAAATCCAGACCATGGAGCGTCACATGCCCGCCACCCGTGACAGCATTGCAGACATCTGGGGACCACGGACGCCACAATTCGGCTCGCAGTGGCCAGTTCGGGTGGATCAGAACGTCGATGAGGATCCGGACCGTTGGGTCCAGGCTTGCTGCTTCCTGTGCTCGAACGGCTGCGGGATCGATATCGCCGTCAAGGACGATCGGCCAGGCGGCCGCATCGTCGGCGTGCGCGGGCGGGCGGTGGATGTGGTCAATCGCGGCCGTCTCGGCCCCAAGGGGCTTTATGGCTGGGTCGCCAATGCCAGCCCGGACCGGCTGACCCAGCCGCTTGTCCGCCGCGGCGACCGGCTCGAACGCGCAAGCTGGGACGAGGCGATGGATCTGATCGTCCGACGCATGAAGGACGCGAAGGAGAACTATACGGCCGGCGCGATCGGCTTCTACAGCTCGGGCCAGCTTTTCGCCGAAGAAAATTACACCCTCAGCGTGATAGGGAAGGCGGGGATCGGCACGCTGCACATCGACGGCAATACCCGCCTGTGCACGGCGACGGCGGGGGCCGCGCTGAAGGAATCGTTTGGGGCCGACGGGCAGCCCGGCGCCTACGAAGACATCGACGTCACCGACTGTTTCCTGCTCGTCGGCCACGACATGGCTGCGACCGCCACGGTGCTGTGGGCCCGGGTGCTCGACCGGAGGCGAGCGGATGTGCCGTCGCGGATGGTCGCAATCGACCCCCGCCGCACGGTGACGGCGGCCGAGGCGGATCTTCACATCCAGCCGCGGCTTGGCACCAATGTCGCCGTGCTGAACGGCTTGATGCAGCAATTGATCGAACAGGGTCACGCCGACCGCGCCTTCATCGACGCGCACACAATCGGCTTCAACGACCTGGCCCGCACCGTGGCCGGCTATACGCCCGAGCGGGTCGCCGAGATCGCGCACGTACCCGCCGATCAGCTCCGGCGGGCCGCCGACATGATCGGCCGTTCCAGGATGCTGCTGACGACCTGCCTGCAGGGCATCTACCAGTCCAACCAGGGCACGGCCGCGGCGGTGCAGGTCAACAACGTCAACCTGGTCTTGGGCCGCATGGGAAGGCCCGGCTGCGGCGTGCTGCAGATGAACGGCCAGCCGACCGCCCAGAACAACCGCGAGACCGGCGCGGGCGGGGATCTGCCGGGCTTTCGCAACTTCGATAATCCGCGCCACATCGAGGAGATCGCCAGGCTATGGAACGTGGATCCGGCCACGCTGCCGAACTGGGGTCCGCCGACCCACGCGCTGCAAATCTTCCACTATGTCGAAACCGGCTCGATCCGGGTGCTGTGGATCGTCGGCACCAACCCTGCGGTGTCCATCCCGGATCTGGGCCGGCTGCGCGCCATCTTGCGCAAGCGAGGCGTGTTCGTGATCGTGCAGGACGCCTTCATGACGGAGACGGCGGAGATGGCCGGCGTGGTGACTGCCCGCCGCGATCTGGGGCGAGAAGACTGGCTGCTCGACCAATGTGAGCCGCGTCGTCCACCTCAACCTCGAAGCCATCAAGCCGCCGGGGGAGGCAAGGTCCGATCTCGACATCTTTCTCGACTTCGCCCGGCGCATGGACTTCCGCGACAAGGACGGCGCACCGCTAATCAAATGGACGGATTCGGAGGGCGCGTTTGACGCGTGGCGCGAGTGCACGCGAGGCCGACCGTGCGACTACTCGGGCCTGTCCTACGCGAAGCTGACCGGGGGCTCGGGTATCCCCTGGCCGGTCAATGCCGAGCACCCGGATGGCTCGGTCCGGTACTACGCCGACCTCAAGTTCGCGACCGATCCGGATTATTGCGAAAGCTACGGCCACGACCTGCTGACCGGCGCGGAGATCAGGCCGGACGACTACCGCGCGGAGGAGCCGAACGGCCGCGCCTTCTTGCGCCCCGTGGAGTTTGTCCCGCCGACCGAGGAGCCCGACGAGAAGTATCCGTTCTTTCTGACGACGGGGCGCGTGGTCTACCATTTCCACACCCGCACCAAGACGGGGCGGTCCAAGGTGCTGCGGGATGCGGCGCCGGACGCCTTCATACAGGTGAACGAGAACGATGCGCGCCGCCTCGGCATTGCGGAGGGAGAGATGTTGCGTGTCACTTCCCGGCGTGGCGTCGCAGAGGCGCCGGCGCGGATCGGCGATATCGAGCCAGGCACGCTGTTCATGCCGTTCCACTATGGCTATTGGGACGATCCCGGCCGGCCGCGCGCGGCCAACGAACTCACCCTGTATGACTGGGACCCGGTCAGCAAGCAGCCGCATTTTAAGTATGCCGCGGTCAAGTTGGAGAAGGCAGAAGGACCGGCCTTGCCGCAGCCGGACGAGTCCAAGCACGAAGATGCCGAGGCCGAGGGCTGGGACGAGCGCGATAGCCGCCCGTATCTTGCCGACTATGTCGGCCTTTTGCTGGCAAGCGAGGAGCGCCTCGTCCGCGGCTGGGGGAAGCTGCGCCACTCCCATCCAACCACACCGGACATCGGCCCGCAGAGCACGCTGTTCATGACTTGGTCGCGCGAGAACGCGGCCTTCGTGCGACCCTACGTGGAGAAATATGGCGAGCGGCGCGAGGGCGAGCCGGAGGTGCTTGACAAGGCGTTGCTCGTCCAGCGCGCGCAAAACGCCTTTGGATTGCTGCGTGACCTCCAAGATCTGTGGCTGATGGTGAACGAGAGTACAGATCTCGACGGCTGTGTTGCTTCAAGGCGCCCGCGCGCTCGGAGACCGCGATCTGGAGAAGGATCTTCAGGACGTTGAGAACCGAAACGAACGCCAGCGCATCTGGCTGCTAACCCGCATCAGGCAAGCCGCGCCACAGACTCTGACAGTGCCGTCGTTGGAAGAAGTGCCTCTGGAAGAAGCAAGGAATCCCCGGCATGCCTAGGATGTTCAGGATTGGCGATCATGTAGGCTGGAACTCCGAAGCCGGTCGCGTGTCGGGGACCATTACTGCCATCCACACCACGGACTTCGACTACAAGGGTCATGTGCATCACGCCTCGGAAGACGACCCCCAATACGAAATCAGAAGCGACAAGACCGATCATATCGCCGCCCACAAGGGCAGCGCCCTTGAACACATACCTGAGTAAGTGGCGACGCGATCGACGCATTGTCGCGGATCATCTGTCGAGCCCCTTCGCCGCCAGTGACGACGCCGGGCTGGCGGCCGTTGCCGCCGCTTCCCGCGTCGCAACATCCTCCAGAAACGTCGCCGACGGCACAAAGAACAGCGTGCCGGTCGCGGCGCGGCTGAAGTCGAGCAGCCGGTCGTAGTTGCCCGGCGGCCGGCCGACAAACATGTTCTCGAGCATCTGCTCGATCCTGCGCGGGGAACGGGCGTAGCCGATGAAATAGGTGCCGAATTCACCCTTCCCGACGTCGCCGAACGGCATGTTGTCGCGCACAATGTCTAATTGCTCGCCGTTTTCGATAATGGTCGTCAAAGCGTTGTGGGCCGAGGCTGGCTTCACGGCATCGTCGAGTTCGATGTCGGACAGTTTTTTTCTACCGATAATTCCCTCTTGTTCCTCAATCGGCAGCGCGTTCCATCCCTTCATGTCGTGGAGGTACTTCTGCACGATCACATAGCTCCCGCCGGCAAACGCGGCGTCCTCCTGTCCGATGATGGTGGCGGCGAGAGCTGCCTGTTCGACGGGGTTCTCCGTCCCGTCGACGAAGCCGATCAGGTCACGGTCATCAAAGTATTTGAAACCGTGCACTTCGTCCACCGTGGAAACCGCGCCGCTAAGCCGGGACATGATCTGTGTCGCAAGCTCGAAGCACAGGTCCATGCGCGTGGCACGAATATGGAAGAGGATGTCGCCTGGTGTGGACACGGCATGGTGACGACCGCAAATCTCGCGGAAGGGATGCAATTCCTTTGGCCGCGGCGGCCCAAAGAGCCGGTCCCAGGTCTCCGAGCCAAACGCCATGACACATGACAGGCGGCCTTTGAGGTTGCGAAATCCCACTGCACGCAGAAGGCCTGCCAGATCTCCGCAAAGAGCCCGCACGGTGGCGCGATGTTCGGGCTCGGGGTTTACGGTCACGACAAGAAAGACGGCGGCGCGCGTGAGGCGCGCGACCACCGGCTGCGGATCAACAGACGACACAACCCCTCCTAACTTGCCAGGATCGTTGCGTGATGACGGGTGACGAGCGATCAGGCTACAGGTTGAGGTATCGCAACTCTGAGCACAGTTCGCTTCACGAAAACGCTAAATCCGGAATCGGCTGGTCGTTGTGCTGGTCGACGTCGAGTGAACGGCTTTGACTCAAAGCGGGTCCGGCGAAATACGACCAGGCCTCGTGGAATCGACCGGGATCTCGGAGCCGCTGCCGGCCGCCGGACCTCGCCTGGACCGGCGGACGGTTCTTATCTTGCCGCTGGTGGCGCCGCCGCAGAAGAACTGATTGCCGCCGTCGGATTCGAGCCCCGACACGACCACTCCAGGCGGCATATCGAGCCTCTCCAGGACCGCTCCCGTTCGCGGATCAACTCGCCGCAAATCGCTCTCGTCGCCTTGCCAGGTGGCGTGCCAGAGCTCGCCATCGACCCAGGTGACGCCGGTGACGAAGCGCCTGGACTCGATGGTGCGAAGGATCGCTCCTGTCTGGGGATCGACCTGATGGATCTTCCGGTCCCGATACTGCCCCACCCAGAGCGTCCCTTCGGCCCACGCGAGCCCCGAGTCGCCGCCGCCGCCGGGCGCCGGGATCGTGGCGAGCACACGGCCGGTCTTCGGGTCGATCTTCAGGATGCGGTCCTCGGCGATCTGAAACAGGTGTTGGCCGTCAAAGGCCGTTCCCGCATGGGCGGGGACATCAATCGAGCGCAGCGCCTTCCCGCTCGCCGGATCGAAGGCGTTCAGCTTGTCTCCTGACGCAAACCAGACGTGCTGACCATCATATGTGACCCCATGCACGCCGTCGGCACCCGGAAAGGGTCCATGCTCACGAATGATTTCGGCCGCTGATCGATTCATGCGTCCATCCTAGTCGCTCGGCAGTGGAGCAGGGAGTAACAACGTCGTCGTGAATCCCGGCACGGGCGGGGTCATCCAGCGGCGCGCTCGCCCGCGACCGAAGGACTGCGTCTTGCCTGCCGCCGCAAGCGAGTCAAGTGCCCGCTGCACGGTGCGCTGGCTCGCGCCAAGCGCAAGGGCCAGAGCCGAGCTCGACCACGACTCGCCGTCGGCGAGGAAGGCGAGCACCGCCGCATGTCGCTCCTCGACGACCCGCGCCAGCACGACGACCTCGCGGGCGCGGCGGGGCGCCAGCGCAAACCCTCGCTTCGTGGCGCTCACGCCGGCCAGCGTCCGCAGCACCGTGCGGAGCCGCCCGACTTCGACCCGCAACCGCGCGCGATGCGATTCGTCCGCGTGCTTCGCTCGGAATGCGCGCGCGACGAGCAGGTCCCTCGGTACGTCTCCGGGCCACGCCTCGCCCAGCGCGCGTGCCAGCGCGAACAGCACCGGACGCCTTGCGAGCGAGACCGCCGTGCATGCGTCGCGCACGACATGACGGCACGCGTCCACGATGAGCGCCCTCGACGCCAGCAACGCCTCAACCTCATCGAGCAGGAGGGTCCGCTCCTCGCCACGCGCGATCAGGCGCGCCGCGGGCGTGTTCAGGACGAGAGATGCGCTTTCGACCTCCGCCGTCAGCGCCGGGATGCCCGCGTGGCGCGCGGCGCGCGCGGCCCGAGCGAGTGCCACGCGCGCCGTCTTCGTCCGGAGGCGTCGCATGGCGATCCCCGCCACCACCAACTCGTGCGCGGCCCTCGACGCGGGCGGGAAGGGCGCGGGGTCGAGCTCGGCGAGCCTATGCTCGGCCTCGTCGAGTCGCCCGATCAGCAGGAGGCGCCGGACCTCCAGGTGCCGCGCATATGCGGCGTTCGCCCGGTCGCCGTGCGCTTCGAGCGTTGCCCGCGCCGCGTCGAGCGCCTTCGCGGGCCAGCCCAGGTCGCGCGAGGCGAGCGCGATCTCGGCCTCGGCAACCACGCACCGCGCACGGGCCACGGCCTGTTTCGGACCGAACGCGCGCGCCGCGCGTCGCACGAGTGCTTTTGCTCGCATGAAATCGCCGAGCTGCGCCATCGCGATGCCTCGCAGCGCGAGCGCGGGCGCGTCGTCGCGCAAGGCGACCCGGTTCAGTGCGCCAAGGGGATCGCCCGCCGCGAGCGCACGCGCCGCGGCCGTAATCAGCGAGTCCATTTGAATCCCGCCACACTTGTCACTCCCGCCGTTCGATGCCCGGTCCCAATCTGCCGCACGGCCAGCAACCTCCAAGGGAGACAAGAGCGATGACGAAGCACATGACCGGGACACGGGAGCAATGGCTTGCCGCGCGGCTCGAGCTGCTCGAGGCGGAGAAGGAGCTCACGCGGCGCAGCGACGAACTGGCGCGGCGGCGGCAGGAGCTGCCGTGGGTCCGGGTCGACAAGGAATACCGATTCGAAACCGATCAAGGGAGCGCCTCGCTGGCAGACCTTTTCCAAGGACGCTCGCAGCTCCTTGTCTATCACTTCATGTTCGGACCCGACTACACGGCGGGGTGCCCGTCCTGTTCGGCGATCGCGGACGGCTTCAACGGCTCCGTCGTCCACCTGGCGAACCATGACGTCACGCTATCGGCGGTGTCGCGGGCGCCGCTCGCGAAGCTGCAAGGCTACAAGCAGCGGATGGGCTGGGGCTTTCCCTGGGCGTCGTCGCTCGGCGGGGACTTCAACTTCGACTTCAACGTCTCGATGACCGAGGAGCAACAGCACGAGGGAGGTATCGAATACAACTATCGGCGCGAGGCGGCGCGGACGGCAGGCAGGATCGGCGACTCGCTGACGAAACGCGGCGAGGGGCCTGTCGCCGAGATCGCGGCCACGGTCGGAACCGACGTGGCTACGTTCACGCGCGAGAGGCCGGGCATGAGCGCGTTCGTGCTCGAGGACGGCGTCGCCTACCACGCCTACTCCACTTATGCGCGCGGACTGGACGCTCTCTGGGGCATGTACCAGTGGCTCGACCGCGCCCCCAAGGGGCGCCGCGAGACGGGCGTCTGGTGGCGCCGCCACGACGAGTACGGCGGGGGCTGACATTTGATGTCTCCGCCCGGCCGGCAGGAAGACGAAGCCCCGGGACAGTGATGGATTTCGCCGCCATGATCGCCACCCAGCATGAAGCCGCGGGAGGCTCCGCCGAACACGGCCAGTCGGCCGCCCTCGGCGCGGCCGACTGGCTATGCCTTGCGGCCGCGCCGACCTTCGCGATCATGGCGCTGCTTACGGGTGTTCATGGCGGCGGTCCGGCGGACATGCTCTGCTCCGCCGCGCGGAACATGTCGCCAATGAGCGGAATGGTCCCGATGTACCTGCTGATGAGTGCCTTCCATTCGGCGCCCTGGCTGAAGCTGATCTCCAGGCGACGCAGCGATCCCCGGCGGTCCTGATCCGGTTTGCCGCCGGGTGCGAACGCGCCTGTTTCACTGCAATGAAAGCCAAGGTCTCCTGATTGGAACGCAGCGGGTCGGCGGCGGCCTGGACGTGCCGCCCGCGCCGTCGCAGTTTGGCGGCATGGACAAGGGTGTGGGCATCGCCGGCGCGGCCGGACGCATGGGACGGCTGCTGGCCGAGGAGGCGCAGGCCGCCGGCCTGATCGTCGCCGGCGGCATCGAGCGGGCAGGCGTCGACGTGCCCGGCGTGCTGATGTTTCCCGACATGGCTGCCCTGGGAGCCGCCTGCGACGTGGTGATCGACTTCACCCACGCTTCGACCGCGGCCGCGCACGCCGCCGCCCTGGCCGGCACCGGCGCCGCCTGGGTGCTCGGCACCTCCGGGCTGACCGCCGAGGACGACGCGGCGGTGCGCCGGGCGGCCGAGCGCATCGCCGTGGTGCAGGCGGCCAATTTCGCGCCCGGGATGGCGCTGGTGCTGGCGCTGGCGGAACGGATGGCCGCGGCCCTGCCGGCCGACGCCTACGACGCGGAAATCATGGAGATGCACCACCGGCAGAAGGTGGATGCCCCCTCGGGCACGGCGACGGCGATCGGTCGCGCCGTGGCGCGCGGGCGCGGCGTGCGGCTGGAGGATGTGCGCGACAGCGGCCGCGACGGGGAGACCGGGGCGCGCCGCGCGGGCGCGATCGGGTTCGCCGCCCTGCGCGGCGGGCAGGTCGTGGGCGAGCACACGTTGCTGTTCGCCGCCGACGGCGAGCAGGTGGCGCTGACGCATCGCGCCTTCGACCGCCGCGCCTTCGCGGTGGGGGCGATCCGTGCCGCCCTGTGGGCGACGGGCAGGGCGCCGGGGCTGTACGGGATGGCCGACGTGCTGGGTCGGTCGTGTCGAAACGGCTGTGGATTTTGGCGGCGGGATCATCAAAGTAACGCCTGATCTCGTCGTGCAGGCTGGCCTGATTGTCCTTGAGCGCCAGCAGGTAGTCGCCGCCGCGGTCGAGGATGGCTTGGGCGATCTTGGTCTGTGTGCCCATCGCGTCGATGGTGACGAGCGCGCCGGTGAGCGCCAGGCGCTCGAGCAGCAGCGGGATGGCCGTGATCTCATTGGACTTGGCCTCGCACGCCTGTTGGCCCAGCACGAGGCGTTGGCTGCTGGCCCATGCCGAAACCATGTGGAGCGGCCCGCGGTCCTTGCTGCGGTCATGGGTGCGCCGCGAAGTCTTACCGTCGATGGCGACGATCTCGGGCGCGGTGAAAGAGGCCGGCATAGGCTCGCGCAGGCCTTCGACCCAGGCGGTGAAACACTCTGCGAAGAGCGCGCCGTCGATGGCATTCATGACGTCGTTGAGGGTGTCATGGCTGGGAACGCCCGCTTTGTAGGGCAGCAAGCGGCGCAGGAACTCCTGATGCACCTGGCCCCAGCGCCTGATTTCCACGAAATCCTCTGCCCCGGCCAGTGTGCCGCACAGCACCACCAACAGGATCTCCGGCAACGGAAACAGCACCTTCCAGGACTGACGCGGGTCCTCCAGGACAGCAAAATGGTCGATCAGCGATGGGCCAGGCATCAGGAAACCTCTTCGACGAGAGGTCTCCCATAAATCAGACTTCAGCCCACGCCGTAATCCCTGAACCGTTCAAGCGATTGCCCTGGCTGGGGGTCGCGGAGGCTTGACCCTCCGCCCCCCGTTTGCCACACACGCCGCGCCACGCGATCCGCCGAACCCCGCGGGTGCCTTCCGGCGTGCCTCCAGGAGACATCATGCGCGACAAGGGCGAGTTCCTGTTCACCTCCGAATCTGTCTCGGAGGGCCATCCCGACAAGGTCGCCGACCGCATCAGCGACACCGTGCTGGACGCCTTCCTGGCCGCCGACCCGTATGCGCGCGTGGCCTGCGAGACGATGGTCACGACCAACCGCATCGTGCTGGCCGGCGAGACCCGCGGGCCGGAGACGGTGACGCCCGACCTGCTGGCGCATCTGGCGCGCATGGCGGTACATGACATCGGCTATGACCAGGAGGGGTTTTCCTGGCGCCGCGCGTCGATCGAATGCCACCTGCACGCCCAATCCTCCGACATCGCCCAGGGCGTCGATGCCGGTGGCAACAAGGATGAGGGGGCGGGCGACCAGGGCATCATGTTCGGCTACGCCTCCGCCGAGACGCCCAGCCTGATGCCGGCGCCGATCTTCTACGCGCACCTGATCCTGCGCCGGATGAACGAGATGCGCCGCAACGACGACATCAGCGTGCGCGGCCTGCTGCCCGACGCGAAAAGCCAGGTGACGCTGCGCTACGTCGACGGCAAGCCGGTGGGTGCCGCCTCGGTCGTGGTCTCGACCCAGCACGCGGCCGACGTGGCGCCGTCGCGGGTGCGCGAGATGGTGGTCCCCGTGATCGAGAGCAGCCTGCCGGAAGGCTGGATGCCGGGCGAGGACGAAATTTACGTCAATCCCACCGGCAATTTCGTCATCGGCGGCCCGGACGGCGATTGCGGGCTGACCGGGCGCAAGATCATTGTCGACACCTATGGCGGCGCCGCCCCGCATGGCGGCGGCGCGTTCAGCGGCAAGGATCCCACCAAGGTCGACCGCAGCGCCGCCTATGCCTGCCGCTATCTGGCCAAGAACGTGGTCGCCGCCGGGCTGGCCGAACGCTGCACCTTGCAGATCAGCTATGCGATCGGCGTCTCGTACCCGCTGTCGGTCTATGTCGAGCTGCACGGCAACCCGTATCAGGTCGACCACGTCCGCCTGGAAGCAGTGCTGCGCGAACTGATGAACCTCTCGCCGCGCGGCATCCGCGAGCATCTGCACCTGAACCGGCCGATCTATGCCGTGACCTCGGCCTACGGGCATTTCGGCCGCGAGCCGGACGAGGAGCGCGGCACGTTTTCGTGGGAGCGCACCGACCTGGTGCCGGCGCTGCGCTCCGCCCTCGGGCGCTGAGCGGCTCGCCGCGCCCTCACCCCGGCCCTCTCCCGGAGGGAGAGGGGGCAGGACTCCCTCTCCCTTCGGGAGAGGGCCGGGGTGAGGGTCTTGCCGCCGTACCCATTCACCGCACAGTTAAACCGCCGCCGGACCGGCTGTACGGCCGCGCCCGCGGCCACGCGCTGCGGCCGCGTCAGGTCTGGCTGCTGGAGCATCTGCTGCCGAGGCTGCGGGCCGACCTCGCCGATCCGTTCGCCGGCTGGCCCGGGCCGCGCTGGCTGGAGGTGGGTTTCGGCGGCGGCGAGCACGCCCTGGCGACGGCGGCGGCGCATCCGGAGGCGATGCTGGTGGCCTGCGAGGTGTTCGACAACGGCATCTGCTCGCTGCTGTCCCGCCTGGCGCCTGAAGGGGCGGAGCCGGCGTTGCCGGCCAATCTGCGGCTGTGGGACGATGATGCGCGGGCGCTGATCCGCGCGCTGCCGGATGCGGGGCTGGACCGGCTGTTCCTGCTGTTCCCCGATCCCTGGCCGAAATCGCGCCATGCGAAACGGCGCTTCGTGCATCCCGCGATGCTTCCCGAACTGGCCCGCGTGCTGCGGCCGGGGGCGGAGTGGCGCATCGCCACCGACGATCCGACCTACCAGGCCTGGGTGGCCGAGGTGTTTTCGGCGCAGACACTGTTCGACGCGCCGCCGCCGGCGCCCGCCCGCCCGCCCGATTGGCCGCCGACCCGTTACGAGGCCAAGGCGCTGAAGGCGGGACGGGTGCCGCTCTATTGGGCGGCGCGGCGACATTTTGCCCGCGGTCCTTGATCGAGCGGCCGCCAGGCCGCCCCCTTGACCTTCCCATCATGGCAAGCCCCATGTGGTCTCGCGATGAGCAACCAGGGAGCGCGGGAGTGGACATCGGGATAAGCATCGGCGGCATGAACATTGAGGGCATGAACATCGGGCAGGCTGCGGCAGCCTCGGGCGTCAGCGCCAAGATGATCCGCTACTACGAAAGCATCGGCCTGGTCCGCCCCGCCGCCCGTACCCAGGCCGGCTACCGGCAATACGCGGCGGCCGATGTCGAGACGCTGCGGTTCATCCGCCGCGCCCGCGATTTTGGCTTTCCGATCGAGCACATCCGCGCGCTGGTCGGACTTTGGCAGGACCGGCAGCGGTCGAGCCGCGAGGTGAAGCGCATCGCCCAGACGCATGTGGCCGAGCTGACCCGCAAGATCGCCGAGCTGACGGCGATGCGCGATGCGCTGAACGGGCTGGCGGAGGCGTGCCACGGCGACCAGCGTCCGGAGTGCCCGATCCTGGCGGATCTCGGCGCTCCCGTCGCGAACGGAGCCGCCCGATGACCGGCGTGGCGCACCAGCTCGGCCAGGCGCTGCTGATGGCCGCCGGCATGGCGTGGCGGGTGGGGTGGAGCCTGGTGCTGGGCTTTGCCATCTCCGGCGTGCTGCAAGCCGTGGTGTCGCCCCGGACGATGCGCGCGGCACTCGGCCGCGACGGCGCCCGCGAGATCGCGCTGGCCACCCTGGCGGGGGCCGCGAGTTCGAGCTGTTCGTATGCCTCGGCCGCGGTCAGCCGCACGCTGTTCAAGAAGGGTGCGGCGCTGGTGCCCAGCCTGGCCTTCCTGTTTGCGTCCACCAACCTGGTGGTCGAGCTCGGGCTGGTGCTGTACCTGCTGATGGGCTGGCAGTTCATGGCCGGCGAGTGGATCGGCGGCGTGCTGCTGGTGCTGATCCTGAGCCTGCTGGTGCGCGCGACCTATCCGCGCCGGCTGGTCGAGGCGGCGCGCCACCACCCGGAGGCCGGTGGCGGCCATGAACACGGCGACATGACGGCCGAGGGCGGGACGGTGTGGCAGAAGCTGGCGCGGCGGGACACCTGGACTCTGGTCGCGCAACGCTTCGCGATGGATTGGTCGATGCTGTGGAAGGATCTGCTGGCCGGCTTCCTGATCGCCGGCGCGCTGTCGGCGTTCGTGCCGAACGGCTGGTGGCAGACGTTGTTCGTGCAGGGCGCCGCGCCCTGGGTGCAGGTGCCGGCCAACGCGCTGCTCGGCCCGGTGGTGGCCGTGCTGTCCTTCGTCTGCTCGATCGGCAACGTGCCGATGGCGGCCGTGCTGTGGGGCGCCGGCGTCAGTTTCGGCGGCGTGCTGGCGTTCCTGTACGCCGATCTGATCGTGCTGCCGCTGCTGGACGTGTACCGGCGATACTACGGCTGGCGCATGGCCGCCTACATCGCCGCGGTGTTCTACGCCACGATGGTCGCCGCCGCGCTGCTGATGGATCTGGCGTTCAACGCGCTGGGCTGGATCCCCCATGCCCGGCCGGACGTCCATGCCGAGATGGTGCATTTCTCGATCGACTACACGTTCTGGCTCAATCTCGCGTTCGGGCTGCTGGCGGCGGCCCTGTTCTGGCTGGCGCGCCGCCACCCCATGCGGCACGCCTGCCCGGCGCACGCGGCGCATCACGCCCACTGAAACCGCCGCCTGCCGCTTGCGCGGTCGGCGGCGACCGCCTATGTGACTGGCACACCAATCTTCTCCGGCAACTTTCGGGGGGTGGCCTTCACGGGCCGCCTTTTTTTGTTTTGGACGACGACCAGCCACGCCATACCGGCCTTGAAGGCCGCCTCGCCGCCATTGTCGGACCCTCGCTCGCGGGCATGGGCTACGAGTTGGTGCGCGTCGCCGTGCTCGGGCGCGACCGGCCGACCGTGCAGATCATGGCCGACCGCGCCGATCAGAAGCCGATGGCGGTCGAGGACTGCGAGGCCATCAGCCACGCCATCGGCGCGGTGATCGACGTCGAAGACCCGATGAAGGCGGAGTGGGTGCTGGAGGTCAGCTCCCCCGGTATCGACCGCCCGCTGACCCGCCGGCGCGACTGGAACCGCTATGCCGGCCACCAGGCGCGCATCGAGCTGGAGGTGCCGCAGGACGGCCGCCGCCGCGCCGCCGGCATCGCCCTCGGCGCGGATGCGACGCACGCCCGCCTGCGCCTGGACGACGGCACCGAGCTGGCCGTGGAATTGGACAACATCCGCCGCGCCAAGCTGGTGCTGACGGACGCGCTGATCGACGCCACCGCAACCGCCAACCGCCCCAATTAAGAGGAGGCACCGTCATGGATACCGCCATCGCAAGACCCGAGCTGCTGCTGGTCGCCGATGCCGTGGCGCGGGAAAAGTCGATCGACCGCGAGGAAGTCATCGAGGCGATGGAGCAGGCCATCCAGAAGGCCGGCCGCGCCAAGTACGGCCACGAGAAGGACATCCGCGCCACCATCGACCGCAAGACCGGCGACGTGCGCCTGTCGCGCTGGACCGAGGCGGTCGAGGTGGTCGAGAACGAGGAGACGCAAATCCCCGTTCACATCGCGAAGAAGTTCAAGCCCGACATCGAGCTCGGTGGCCACTTGATCGATCCGCTGCCGCCGATCGACTTCGGCCGCATCGCCGCCCAGACCGCCAAGCAGGTGATCGTGCAGCGGGTGCGCGAGTACGAGCGCAAGCGGCAGTTCGACGAGTTCAAGGACCGCGTCGGCGAGGTCGTCAATGGCGTGGTCAAGCGCACCGAGTACGGCAACCTGATGGTCGAGATCGGCCGCGCCGAGGCGCTGCTGCGCCGTGACGAGCTGATCTCGCGCGAGAGCTTCCGTAACGGCGACCGCGTGCGCGCCTATATCTACGACGTGCGCGACGAGCTGCGCGGGCCGCAAATCTTCCTCTCGCGCACGCATCCCGGCTTCCTGGCCAAGCTGTTCGCGCAGGAAGTGCCGGAGATCTACGATGGCATCATCGAGATCAAGGCGGTGGCGCGCGATCCCGGCAGCCGCGCCAAGATGGCGGTCATCAGCCGCGACGCATCGATCGACCCGGTCGGCGCGTGCGTGGGGATGCGCGGATCGCGCGTGCAGGCGGTGGTGCAGGAGCTGCAAGGCGAGAAGATCGACATCATCCCCTGGAGTCCCGCAATCGGCGACCTTCGTCGTCAACGCGCTGGCCCCCGCCGAAGTGACGAAGGTGGTGATGGACGAGGAAGCCGGGCGGGTCGAGGTCGTGGTGCCGGACGATCAGTTGTCGCTGGCGATCGGCCGGCGCGGCCAGAACGTGCGCCTGGCCAGCCAGCTCACCCGCTGGGACATCGACATCCTGACCGAGGCCGAGGAGAGCGAGCGCCGGCAGGAGGAGTTCCGCCGCCGCACCGGATTGTTCGTGGAAAACCTGGACGTGGACGACGTCATCGCCGGCCTGCTGGTGCAGGAAGGCTTCAACACCATCGAGGAGCTGGCTTTCGTGGATCGTGATGAACTGGCCTCGATCGAGGGTTTCGACGAGAGCGTGGCCGACGAGCTGATCCGTCGCGCCGAGCAGTCGCTGCTGAAGCGCGACAACGAGCTGACCGAAAAGCGCGTGGCGCTCGGCGTCACCGACGACATCGCCGCGATGGACGTGCTGACGCCGTCGATGCTGGTCGCACTCGGCGAGAAGGGCGTGAAGACGCTGGACGACCTGGCCGATCTGGCTTCGGACGAGCTGGTGGAGATCGTCGGCGAGGCGAACCTGGACGAGGCCGCGGCCAACGAGGTCATCATGGCCGCGCGCGCGCACTGGTTCGAGGACGAGGCGCCCACCGATGAGGTCGCGGCCGCGACCGCGGATGACGACGCGGAGGCCAGCCACGACTGACCCGTCTGCCAGCAGCCGGGCCGAGCCCCTGGAGCCGGACGATGACGAGCCGGAACGCGGCCCGCTGCGCCGTTGCGTGGTGACGCGCGAGCGGGGTGCGCGCGAGGCCATGATCCGCTTCGTGATTGGCCCTGATCGCGCGGTTGTCGCCGATCTGGCGGCAACCCTGCCGGGGCGGGGAATCTGGTTGAGTGCGCGGGCGGATGTGATACAACGCGCCCGGACCAAGGGCGCGTTCGCACGGGCGGCGCGTGGCGCGGTGACGGTCCCCCCCGATCTTTTGTCCGGGCTCATTGCCGCGCTGGAGCGACGGATCGGCGAGACGATCGGCCTCGCCCGACGCGCCGGGCAGGCGGTAAGCGGCTTTGACAAGGCGCGCGAGTGGCTGGCGGCAGGGCGGGCGGCGCTGGTGATCCAGGCGGCGGACGGCAGCCCCGAGGAACGGGCGCGCTTCGTCGGCCGCCATGCGGTGCCTGTCGTGGCACCGCTGCCGGCGGCCCGGCTGGGGGCGATCTTTGGGCGCGAGCGGGCGGTGCATGTCGCCGTCTCGGCCGGCCGACTGGCCGATAGGCTGCTGGTGGACGCCGGACGATTGGCGGGATTGCAAGACCCGGAAGACCCGGGTCGGACGGTTGGAAAACCCGCCGGCGTGGCCGGTGGGACGATGGAACGGGATCAGGCGGGTAGATGAGCGAAGGCAACGATCAGGACGCGGCCGCCAAGGGCCGACTTTCGCTGCGGCCGGCTGGCCGCATGGAGGTCGGGCGTACCGTGGACGCGGGATCGGTACGACAGAGTTTCTCGCACGGCCGCTCGAAGGTGGTGCAGGTCGAGGTACGCAAGAAGCGCGCCCAGGGTGCGCCGGCGGCACCGCTGCCCAGTGCGGCCGCGGGTGCCCCGATGGGGCAGTCGAAGGCGCCCGCCCCGGCCGGCCGGCCGCCGGCCGGCGCCGGGCGCGCGCTGACCGCGACCGAGCTGGCCGCCCGCCAGCGCGCCCTGGTCGAGCAGCAGCGCGACGCCGCGAAGCGCGACGCCGAGCGGCGCGAGCAGGAGAAGATTTCCATCCTCTCCGCCGCCGAGGAAGCGCGCCGCCGCGAGGACGATGCCCGCCGCGCCGCCGAGGAGGCCGAGCGCCAGAAGGCCGAGTCCGAGGCTCGTGAGCGGGCCGAGGTGGAGGCCCGCCGCGTCGCCGCCGAGGCAGCCTCCGCGCCGCCGCCGGCTGCGGCCGCGCGTGGCGCCGAGGCCCGCCGGCCGGTGCGCCCGGCCCCCGGCGCCGCCCCTGCCACGCCCACCGAGACGCTGCGACTGAAGCCGGCGCGGCCGGGCGAGGACGACGACGATTCCCGCCCGATCCGCCGTCCCGGCATGGCGCCGGGCGGTCTGGCTGCGCGCAAGCCGCCGGTGGCCGCACCGAAAAAGGTGGTGGACGACCGCCGCAACCGCTCCGGCCGCATCGACGTGCAGGCGGCGATCGAGGGCGAGGACGACAAGGTGCGCAGCATGGCCTCGGTGCGCCGCCAGCGTGAGCGCGAGCGGCGTCAGGCCGAACTGGAGCTGCTGCGCTCCGACGGCGTGAAGGTGGTGCGCGAGGTCGTGCTGCCCGATGCCATCACCGTGCAGGAACTGGCCAACCGCATGGCCGCGCGCACCCCTGACGTCATCAAGGCATTGATGCGCATGGGCGTGATGGCGACGGTCACGCAGGCGCTGGACGCCGACACCGCCGAGCTGGTGGTGCAGGAGTTCGGCCACCGCGTGAAGCGCGTCGCCGAGGATGCGGTCGAGCAGGGGCTGGAGGGCGCCACCGACGAGGACGCGGAACTACTGCCGCGACCGCCGGTCGTGACCATCATGGGCCATGTCGATCACGGCAAGACGTCGTTGCTCGATGCGCTGCGCGCCACCGACGTGGCGAGCGGCGAGGCTGGCGGCATCACCCAGCACATCGGCGCCTATCAGGTCGAATTGCCGTCCGGCAGCCGCATCACCTTCATCGACACGCCGGGCCACGAGGCGTTCACCGCCATGCGCTCGCGCGGCGCGTCGGTGACGGACATCGTGGTGCTGGTGGTGGCGGCCGACGACGGCGTGATGCCGCAGACCGTCGAGGCGATCCGCCACGCCCGCGCGGCGAATGCCCCGATCATCGTGGCGATCAACAAGGTCGACAAACCGGGTGCGACACCCGACCGCGTGCGCCAGGAATTGCTCAGCCACGATGTCGTGGTGGAAGGCATGGGCGGCGACACGCAGGACGTGGAGGTGTCGGCGCTGAAAAAGACCGGCTTGGACAAGCTGGAGGAAGCGATCCTGCTGCAAGCGGAGATCCTGGATCTGCGCGCCAATCCGCGGCGCCCCGCCGAGGGCAGTGTGGTCGAAAGCCGGCTGGACCGCGGCCGCGGCGCGGTGGCCACCGTGCTGGTGCAGAAGGGCACCTTGCGCCAGGGCGAGATCATCGTCGCCGGCGCCGAATGGGGCCGCGTGCGCGCCATGCTCGACGATCGCGGGCGCCCGCTGAAGGAGGCCGGTCCGTCGGTGCCGGTGGAGGTGCTGGGCCTGGCCTCGGTGCCGCAGGCCGGCGAGCCGTTCGTGGTGGTGGAGAACGAAAGCCGCGCCCGCGAAGTCAGCGAGTTCCGCCAGCGCCGCCTGCGCGACCGCGCGGCTGGCGTCACGGCGGCGGCGCGCGGCACCCTGGACGAGATGCTGGCCCGCATCCAGGCGGGCGTGCAGAAAGAGGTCGCGGTGCTCATCAAGGCCGACGTGCAGGGCAGCGCCGAGGCGATCCAGGCGACCGTGCTGAAGCTGGCGCACGAGGAAGTGCGGGTGCGCGTGCTGCTGTCGAGCGTGGGGCAGATCACCGAGAGCGACATTCAGCTTGCGCGCGCCAACAGTGCGGTGATCGTGGCGTTCAACGTGCGCGCCACCAGCCAGGCGCGCGACCTGGCGCAGCGCGAAGGCGTGGACATCCGCTATTACTCGATCATCTACGACGTGGCCGACGACATCGAGAAGCTGGTGCGCGGCAAGGTGGCGCCGAAGGCCCGCGAGGTGTTCCTCGGCTATGCGGAGATCCGCAAGGTGTTCGACATCACCAAGACCGGCAAGGTGGCCGGCTGCATGGTGACGGAGGGCCTGGTCAAGCGCGGCGCCGGCGTGCGGCTGCTGCGCGAGGGCGTGGTGATCCACAACGGCGAGCTGACGCAGCTCAAGCGGTTCAAGGACGATGTGCGCGAAGTGGCGCGCGGCTATGAGTGCGGCCTGTCGTTCGCGAACTTCAACGATCTGCGCGAGGGCGACGTGGTTGAGTGCTTCGACGTCGAAATGGTTCCGGGGTGAAGCGTTGGTGAAGGCGGGCGCTCGCGCGCCGTCCGCGCGGCCGCCGTCGCAGCGGCAGTTGCGGGTCGGCGAGGAGATCCGTCACCTGCTGGCCGCGATCTTCGCGCGCGACGAGATCCGCGATCCTGAGCTGGCCGGCGTGGCGATCACCGTCACCGAGGTGCGGGTCGGCCCCGATCTGAAGCGGGCGACCGCGTTCGTCACCCGGCTGGGCCGGTCGGATGCCGAGGCGTTGCTGCCCGCGTTGCGCCGCGCGGCGCCGTTCCTGCGCGGGCAACTGGCGAAATCGCTGCGGCTGCGCGTGGCTCCGGACCTATCGTTCCAGGCCGATACCAGCATCGACTATGCGATGCAGGTGGACCGCCTGTTGCGGCAGCCGGAGGTCGCGCGGGATTTGGGCAAGGACACGCCGCCGGAGTAGCTGCCGCCCTCATCCCTCACGCACGGACCGCGTCCAGCTCCGGCAGCAGCACGACGCTTTCCTGCTCGTTCGGATCGGTGCGCGCGATCAGCGCCACGCAGGCTTCGGTGACACTGGTGTTGTACGGCAGATGCGGCGTGTCGGCGGGGATGTAGACATAGTCGCCGACGCCCGCGAGCAGATGCTCGGCCAGACCCTCGCCGTACCAGCATGCCGGACTCGCCGCTGAGGATGTGGATGGCGGTCTCGTGCGCCGCGTGCTTGTGCGCCTTGGCCCGCGCGCCAGGCGGGATGGTGACGATTTGCAGGTGGATGCCGCGCGCGCCCACGCTCTCCGCGGAGATGCCCGGCGCGTATTGCAGCCCCTGCTTGCCGATGAACGTCGGCCCGGCGCGCACCGTGCGGCAGACCGGCTTGAGATCAGCCGCGAGATCGTTCGCCATGCAACCTCCTGGTGAGGAGCGGAGGAAATCTCTAGCCGGCCCTGGCCCGGGGTGTCAAAAGCGGAGAGGGCTGGCGTGCCGAAGGACCCTCACCCCAGCCCTTTCCCAAAGCGGGAGAGGGAGAAGGTTCGGCACAGGCCGGCGGTTTCGCTCCCTCTCCCTCCGGGAGAGGGCTGGGGTGAGGGTGCGCCGTTGATACGGGAGCCAATCAAGCAAACCCCGCTCCGCTCGGCTGCGGCAGCATCGACAGCAGTTCGCGCCGGGTGTCCGGGTTGGTCCGGAACGCGCCCAGCATCTTGCTCGTCACCATCGACACGCCGGGCTTATGCACGCCGCGCGTGGTCATGCACTGATGCCCGGCCTCGATCACCACGGCGGTGCCCAGCGGCTGCAGCACCTCGTCGATGGTGGCGGCGATCTGCGCCGTCAGCTTCTCCTGGATCTGGAACCGCTTGGCGTAGGCATCGACCAGCCGCGCCAGCTTGCTGATGCCCACCACGCGGCGGTGCGGCAGATAGGCGATGTGCGCGCGGCCGATGATCGGCACCATGTGGTGCTCGCAATAGCTCTCCAGCCGGATGTCGCGCAGCAGCACGATCTCGTCGTAGCCGTCGACCTCGGAAAACGTGCGCTCCAGCAGCGCCACCGGGTCGGTCTCGTAGCCGGCGAAGAACTCCTCATAGCTGCGCACCACCCGCGCCGGGGTCTCGCGCAGCCCCTCGCGCGCGGGGTCGTCGCCGGCCCAGCGCAGCAGGGTGCGCACCGCCGCCTCCGCCTCCTCGCGGGTCGGCCGCGCCGTCACGGTTGCGGAATAGCCGGTTGGGATGTCCACGCCGCAAGGCCCTCGATCTGTTGCAACCACGCATATGGGCGCGGTGCCGACACAGCCAACACGCACGCCCCGCTCAGTGGACCCGGCCGGACTGGTGCGGGCTATCCAGGCTGAAGGCCGGTATCGCCACGTCGAACGCCTCGCCGGAGCCGCGGGCGACCATGTGATAGGTGCCGACCATGAACCCCGACGGCGTGTCCAGCGGCGTGCCGGAGGTGTACTCGAACGCCTCGCCCGGCTCCAGCACCGGCGTCTGGCCGACCACGCCCTCGCCATGCACGCGCTGCTGGCGGCCGCGCGCGTCGGTGATCGACCAGGTGCGGCGCAGCAACTGCACCGGCTCGGGGCCGAGATTCTCGATCGTGATGCGATACGCCCAGACGTAGCGGCCCTCCTCGGGCTTGCTCTGGTCGTCGAGATAGAACGAGCGGACCGTCACGCGCACATCGTGCGTGGTGGCCGCATAACCCTCCGCCATCGCCTGCACTCCGCGGCCGCGCCCGCCGCGATCACACTCCGCCCACCCCGGCTTTGTCCAGGGCTTGCGCCAGATCGGCGATGATGTCGCGCCGATCCTCCAGCCCGATCGACAGCCGCACCACGCCGTCGGTGATGCCCAGCCGCGCCCGCTCCTCGGCGCCGATGCGCATGTGGGTGGTGGTGGCCGGATGCGTGACCAGCGATTTGCTGTCGCCGAGGTTGTTTGACACGGCGACCAGGCGCAGCGCGTTCAGCATCCGGAACGCCGCGGCCTTGCCGCCCGCCACCTCGAACGTGACCAGCGTGCCGCCGCCGCTCATCTGCGCCATCGCCAGCCGGTGCTGCGGATGATCCGCGCGCGCCGGATACCACACGCGGGCGATCTCCGGCCGCGCCGCCAGCGCGTCGGCGACGGCCGTGGCGGCGCGGCTCGCGGCATCCACGCGGATCGCCAGCGTCTCGAGCCCCTTGAGCAGCAGCCAGGCGTTGAACGGCGACATCGCCGGGCCGGTGTTGCGCACGAATTGCTGCAACGGCCCCTCGATCCACTCCCGCCCGCCCAGCACCGCGCCGCCCAGCACGCGGCCCTGGCCGTCGATGTGCTTGGTGGCGGAATACACCACCACGTCGGCGCCCAGCAGCAAGGGCTTTTGCAGCAGCGGGGTCGCGAACACGTTGTCCATCACCACCAGCGCGCCGGCCGCGTGCGCCAGATCGCAGACGCGGCGCAGGTCGACGATGTCCAGCATCGGGTTCGATGGCGTCTCCAGCAGCACCATCGTCGCCGGCCGCGCGAACGCCGCGCGCCAGGCGTCCATGTCGGCGCCGTCGACGAACTCGGTCTCGACGCCGTAGCGCGGCAGCAGGGTCGAGACGATCCAGTGGCACGAGCCGAACAGCGCGCGCGACGCCACCACGCGGTCCCCGCTCTTGAGCTGGCACAGCAGCGCCGCGTGGACCGCCGCCATGCCGGTGGCCGTGGCCCGGCACGCCTCGGCGCCCTCCAGCAGGGCAAGCCGCTGCTCCAGCATCTGCACCGTGGGATTGCCGAAGCGGGAATACTGGTAGTGCGCCTCGGTGCCCGCGAAGGTGCCCTCGGCCTGCTCGGCGCTGTCGTAGACGAAGCCCGAGGTGAGGAACAACGCCTCGGCGGTCTCGCCGAACTGCGAGCGCATGGTGCCGCCATGCACGGCGAGGGTGGCGGGATGAAGCAGGGGATCAGTCTGGGTCATACGCATCTCCGGTCCGTGGACCGGCCGTATGAGGCTTGCGCCCGCGCGGCCGAGGGTGCGGCGGGCGGATCGCTGGCCTCTTTAGCGCGCTTGTTTCACCTCGCCGCAATCCGGCCGGACAAATCACGAGGGCCGGGGCATCCCGGCGAGGGGGACGCTAGGCGGCGGCGATTGCGCGGTCAATGGCGGCTTCGTATGGTGCGGGGCCGCTGCGAACCGGCGGGTGTAGTTCAATGGTAGAACGGCAGCTTCCCAAGCTGCATACGAGGGTTCGATTCCCTTCACCCGCTCCAGCCGCCCCATCGGCCGCCTCCCAGGAGAATCGTCCGTGAGCGCCAGAAGCCAGGAGGACGTGGACCGGGCGCTGGCGGCGTTCGATGCGTGGCCGATGCTGTATCACACGTTCCGCAACGGCCCGGCCCACGCCGCCGCCGCGCCGGAGCCGCAGCCCGAGCCGGTCGCTCCGATCATCGAGCCGCTCCGCGAAGCCGAACCGGAACCCGTGGCGGCGGCCATCGCCGAGCCGCCGGTGTTCGTCGCCGAACCCGAACCACCGGCGCCCCCGGCCGTCGAGCCCGGGATGTTCCGCCGCCTGTCGGCGGGATCCGAACAGCCCGGCGCGCTCACCGCCGAGCCTGCCCCCGACATCGTCCGGCGGCTGCGCCCCGCCGCCATGCCGCCGACGCCGCCGCCCGCCTCCTCGTTGCCCGGATTGCGCGACCTGTTCCGCCGGCCGTGACCATCCTGGGGCGGCTGCTCGGCCTGGTGCTGGGGATGCTTGGCCTCGCGGCAGTGCTGGCGATCGCCACCCTGCCGCTGCCGCCGCGCGCGCAGGCGGTGCTGGCCGTGGGCAGCATCGCCGCCTTCGTGCTGGTGGACCGGCTGCGCGGGCGGGCGGCGTCGCTGGTGCTGGTGGCGCTCTCGGCGGCGGTATCGC
Source organism: uncultured Pseudomonadota bacterium (assembly GCA_963758455.1). Classification (GTDB taxonomy): domain Bacteria; phylum Pseudomonadota; class Alphaproteobacteria; order Acetobacterales; family Acetobacteraceae; genus CAVRQM01. The sequence goes on from CAVWVK010000004.1 coordinate 59,522, forward strand.
TGCGCTACGTGTTCTGGCGGCTCACCGACACGCTCGATCTGCCGACCTGGCCGGAATGGGGGCTGGGCGTGGGGCTGATCGCGGCCGAGCTCTACGCGCTGGCCACGCTGCTGGCCGGCTACGCGCAAGCCGCCTGGCCGCTGCGCCGCCAGCCGCTGCCGTTGCCTGCCGACCCGTCGGCGTGGCCGACGGTGGATGTGTTCATCCCGACGCTGAACGAGCCGCTCGCCGTGGTGCGCGCCACCGTGCTGGCGGCGCTGGCGATGGACTGGCCGCCGGATCACTTGGTGGTGTGGCTGCTCGACGACGGCGGGCGCGCCGAGTTCCGCGACTTCGCCGAGGCGTGCGGCTGCCGCTATCTGGCCCGCGCGGAGCATCGCGGCGCCAAGGCCGGCAATCTCAACCACGCGCTGCGCCACAGCCGGGCCGCGTTCGTCGCGGTGTTCGATTGCGACGACGTGCCGACGCGCGCCTTTTTGCAGCTCACCCTGGGCTGGCTGGTGGCGCGTCCGAACCTGGCCTTCGTGCAGACGCCGCAGCACTATCGCGATCCGGATCCGTTGCAGCGCAACCTTTGGGGCGGCGCGCGCGTGCCGGCCGAGGCCTGCCTGTTCCACGGGCTGCTCCAGGACGGCAACGACACCCATAACGCGGCGATGTTTTCCGGCTCCTGCGCGGTGCTGCGCCGCGCGGCGCTGGAGGATGTCGGCGGCTTCTCCACGGCGACGCTGACCGAGGACGCGCACACCTCGCTGCGGCTGCACCGCCGCCGCTGGGACAGCGCCTTTCTGCGCCTGCCGCTGGCCGCCGGGCTGGCGCCGGAGTCGTTGGCCGGCCACCTGCGTCAGCGCCGCCGCTGGACCCGCGGGATGTTGCAGATCCTGCGCCGCGACAACCCGCTGTTCGGGCCGGGGCTGAGCGCCGGCCAGCGGCTTTGCTATGCCCAGGCCACCGGGCACTTCCTGTTCGCGCTGCCGCGCCTGGCGTTCCTGACCGCTCCGCTGGCGTTCCTGCTGCTGGGCTGGAGCGTGATCGCCGCCTCGCCGCTGACGCTCTGCGCCTATGCGGGACCACACCTGTTCCACGCGGCTGCTACCAGCGCGCGGCTGAATGGGCGCTGGCGGGCGGTGTTCTGGGGCGGCGTCTACGAGACCGTGCTGGCGCTGAAGCTGGTGCCGGTGACGCTGATGACGCTGCTGCGCCCGCGCCGGGGACGCTTCGAGGTCACGCCCAAGAACGGCCGACCGGCCCGGCGCTTCTTCGACGCTCGCGCGGTGCTGCCGAACCTGGTGCTGGCGGCGCTGCTGCTGGCCGGCCTGGGCCGCGCCGCGGCGGTGGCGTGGCAGGCCGGCCGGGATCGCCTGCCCGGCGGGGCGCTGCTGCTCAATGCCGGATGGGCCGCGGTCAGCCTGCTGCTGGTGCTGGTCGCCGTGGCCGCGGGACGCGAGCGGGAAGGCCGCGCGCGCGACCGTTCGGCGCTGCCGGTGCGGGTCACGCTGCCGGATGGGCAGATGCTGGAGGGCGTCACCGACGGCGTTTTCCACGCCGGCGCCAGGCTGCGCCTGGATATGGGCGAGGTGGTCGGCGCGTCGGTGCCGGTCGATGTGACCTTGGGCGACGATAGCGTGACGCTGCCGGCGCGTGTCACCGCCTCGGACGCGGTCGTCTGGACGCCGGCGACATTGGCCGAGGAGGCGCGGGTGGTACGCGTGGTGTTCGGCCGCGCCGATGCCTGGATCGCCTGGCAGCCGCGTGCGCGGGTCTGGCTGCCGGTCAGCCTGTGGCGCCTGCTGGCGGCGGCAGCCGGCCTGTGCCGCCGCCGCGCCGCCACGCCGGTGCTGGTGGTCGCGGTCGCGCTGCTGGCCGCACCGACGGCGCGCGGCCAAAGCCTGCCGGACGCCTCGGATTTTTCGGTCCGCCCGATCCCCGGCGCCCCCGCCGAGACGCTGCCCGCGCCGCAGCCGCAAACTCCGCCGCCGTCCGCCGCTACCGCCCCGCCATCCGCCGCGCCGGCGGCAGGCAGCCGCACCGTGGTCTACACGCTGCGCCAGCTCGGCGCGGACGGGCCGCTGGCGCTGCGCGGCACCACGCCGCTGCTGGGCGTGCGGTTCGGCATCCGCGCCGACGAGGTGGCGACGGCGGCGACGCTGAACCTGTCCGGCGCGGTGTCCCCGGCGCTGATCCCCGACCTCAGCAACGTCACCGTCACCCTGAATGGGCAGTACATCGCCACCATCCCGGCCGATCGCCACACCCCCGCCTTCACCGCCGAGATCCCGATCTCCCCGGCCATGCTGCAGGACGCCGACCGCCTCGACTTCCGCCTGTCCGGCCGCAGCCAGGCCGATTGCGACGATCCGTTGTCGGGATTGCTGTGGGCCACCATCGCCGACAGCTCGACCCTGACGCTGACCTTGCAGCGCCTGCCGCCGCTGCGCGACCTGGCGCGCCTGCCGCTGCCGTTCCTCGATCCGGCCGATCCGGACGCGCTGGTGCTGCCGTTCGTGCTGCCGGCGGCGGCCGACAACCAGACGTTGCGGGCGGCCGGCATCGCGGCGGCATGGTTTGCCCAGCGTGCCGGCGAACGCGGGGCCCGCTTCCCGGTGCTCTCCGGTCCGCCGTCCAGCGGCAACGCCGTGCTGGTGCAGGTGGGCGTCCCGGCCAAAGGCCTGCCGGGCGCGCCTGCGATCGACGGCCCGACCCTGGCCGTGCTGGCCAATCCGCGCGATCCGCTGGCCTCCGTGCTGCTGATCGCCGGGCGCACCGGCGCGGAGGCCGCCGCCGCCGCCGCCGCGCTGGCGTTCGGCATCCGCGCGCTGAGCGGCGCCTCGGCCGCCGTGCAGCCGCCCGAGATGGCGGCACGCCTGCCGTACGACGCCCCGGCCTGGATCGCCACGGACCATCCGGTGCGGCTCGGCACGCTGGTGGGTGTCGGGGCACTGCAAGCCTCCGGCTATGTCGGCCTGCTGCGCGTGCCGTTCCGGACCGCGCCGGATTCTGTGGACCTGGCGCGATCGTCCGTTCGGGCTGCATCTGCGCTGGCGGGCGCCGCCCGGCCCGGTGGTCGACCTCGCGGCGTCGCGGCTCGATATAGGTCTGGACGGAGCCTATCTCGCCAGCCTGCCGCTCGCCTCGGACGGGGCGGACGGGCAGCCGGTGTCCGAGGCGCATGTCGACCTGCCGCCGCATGACGTGTCCGGGGCCGACGACCTGCAACTGTATCTCGATGCCAGACCGCTGCGCCGCGCCGCCTGTGCCGCCATCCCCGGCGATCTGCGGATGGCGATCGACCCGGACAGCACGATCGACCTTTCGCGCGGCTATCACATGACGGAGCTGCCGGACCTCGGCGATTTCGTGCGCACGGGGTTCCCGTTCACCCGCATGGCGGATTCTGTCGCAGACCGCGATCGTGCTGCCCGACCAGCCCTCTGCGGCCGAGCTTGGCGCCTTCCTGGACATCATGGGCCGCCTCGGCGCCGCGACCGGGCTGCCCGGCGCGCGGGTCGCGGTGGTGCGGCCGGGCGAGGTGGCCGGCGTCGCCGACCGCGACCTGCTGGTGGTGGGCACGCTTGCGGACTTGCAGAGTCCGGGGCTGGACGCGCTGCTGGACAAATCCCCGGTCGGGGTGGCCGACGGCCGGTTGCATCTGCGGCTCGGGCCGCCGCTCCCTGCGTGGCGGCGATGGTTCGGCGATGCCGATGCGCCCGACCGCGCGCGCGCCGCGACGGCGGTGACGGCGGGGTTCGCCGGCGGGCTGGCGGTGCTGGCGGGTGCGGAAAGTCCGCTGCACGCGGGCCGCTCGGTGGTGGCGCTGCTGGGCGGCGACGGGCCGGCGCTGGGGGCCGCGCTGGACCGGCTGGGCGACGCCGACCAGGTGAAGCGGGTGCGGGGCGACCTGGCGCTGCTGTCGGGCGATCAGGTCACGTCGTATCGGGTCGGCCCGATGTTTTCGGTGGGCAAGCTGCCGTTCTGGCTGTGGCCGAGCTGGTATCTGCACGACCAGCCCTTCGCCGCGCTCGGCGTGCTGGCGGGCGGCTGCGTGCTGCTGGGCCTGGCGCTATACTGGTCGCTGCGCCGCCGCGCCGCCGCCCGCCTGCCGCCGCGACGGCGCGCGGAGTGATGCCGGCCTCAACCCCGCCGCGCCGCGGACCAGGCGAGCCTCAGCGGAGCGGTCCAGCGCCAAGACCGGGAGCGGCGCACCACGTCGAGCCCAGCCGCAACGCCGCGGCGAAACGGAAGCGGGTCGACGGTTGATCAGGCGGAGACTGTTTTTTGGTGGCAACCGATGCGATCCGGCCGGGATGATGCGTTGGACTTCGGCGCTGAGCGCGCGGCAAAACGGCTGGTCGAGTTGGTCGTGCGGCGGAAGCGACAGAACGTCGTCTCTGTCGACAGGCTGACAACCGAGAAGCCGCGCGAAGTCCGACTCCGGCAACCCAATGTGAACATAGCCGAACAGGATCCACCGAGTGGCCTGGATAGGGTGATTGTGGGCTTCGACCGTGCTGGATCGATGACACAGACCGCTCGAACAGGCTGATAGACCATTCCGGGGTCGCGTTGAAATAGTGGTTGGGATAGCCGTGGACCGTCGAGATCGGCGGATAGTCGATTCTTATCGTGCCGCCGGGCTTGGTGACGTTCGGCATATCTCGCTCGCCACGTCCCGGGCTTGCCGGTGTGTTCCAGCACGGCGGCGCAAACAACGAAGTCGAACTGATCGCGTCGAAGGGCAGGTGTTCGCCTAGCAACGGTATGCGGCCGATGTGGACGCGGTGCTGGCTTGGTCCATGCTGCCCCCGATGCCGCGAGATTGCAACGCACGGCGGCATACGATACCGCGAACTGGACTTGGCGGTGAAAGCGCACAAGGCGGCGAATAAGTGGACAGTCAGCTGGGTGTTCACGCCGGCGAGTTGGCTCGGCATACTCGGCGACGTCGCGGAACTTGGCCTGATTCGGATGGAAAGTTCTCGACTTCGCCGGATACGCGGCACCGCGAAATCGATTTCGGAATCGCTGCTTGAGCGGAACCGCGGACGGTGACGAACCGGATGGCATTGCGAGCAGTTTTCGTGGACGCTCGGGATCGTCTCTCGCCGCCAAGGACGATCCCCGCGTAGGCCAGATCGCCCATCTGCGCGCCGAGGGATCGCGGTTGACTGAGGCCGCGTCGCGGCCGTGCGAGGTTAGACCGCACCGGAGGGCTTCGCCATGCCGGCCGCGGGCGCGCTTTGCGGCGGCCGGCCACGCGAGACATGGCGGGCGGATGGAGCAACGCCGCCGAACCACGCATCGGTGCCGGATGCGCGCGGCAAATCGTCGAAGTGCGAGCGGGCGCGCATCTGTATGGCACCGCTACGCCAGAGTCGGATTTCGACACGAAATCGGTGTTCCTGCCGGCGTCCCGCGACATCCTGCTGCAACGGGTGCCATCCACGATCAGCAAAAGCCGGCCCCGCGCGCCGGGCGAGCGAAACGCGCCGGGTGACGAGGACGTGGAACTTGTACGGCCTGCAACGCTTTCTGGCGCTGCTGGCTGCCGGACAGCCGATCGCCATCGAAGTTCTGTTCGCACCCGACGGCTTCATGTTGTCCGCCCCGGATCCGCTCTGGCGTGATCGAGAGTCCGCTCAACGACGACCTGGATTTGAGTGGCTGGGATCTGCGCAAGGCGCTCGGCTTGCTGGTGCGCTCGAACGCGACGGTCTTGGAGTGGCTCGGCTCGCCGATGATCTACCGGCGCGACGAAGCCGCTTGCGATGCGCTGGCCGGGTTGGCGCGAGAGGCCGCACACATGCCTGCGATCTCCTATCACTACGATCGCCTGGCGCGTCGCCACTGGACACCCGACGAGGCAGCCGGTTCGTTTCAAAACGCTGTTCTACACGCTGCGGCCGGCGCTGGCGCTGGTCTGGGTGCGCGCGTACCAGCGGCCGCCGCCGATGGACCTGCCGACGCTCATGGCGGGTTTGGACTTGTCCTCAAGTTTGGCGGATGCGATCGGGGCATTGCGGGCGGTCAAGCTGGACGCGACGGAAGCCGGCGTGGCGCCCCGCCACGCCACGGTCGAGGCTTTCCTGGCCGGGGTGCTCGGCGCGCCCGTGGAACGGTCAGGGGCGTGGGACAGGTCGCGAGCGGTCGCCGCAGCGGATCGTGTGTTCCTGGGCATGGTGACGGATGCAGGCCGCCTTCCCGCCGGTCCGTGCCCGGGGATGGCCGGCAAATGAGGGCAATGAAATCTTGTGGCCGTTGCGTCCCGGAGCCATTTCGCGCGTCATGCAAGGGCCACAACGGATGCTTGCGATGAAGCCCCACCCGCCATGACAGCCCTGCCGCGTCGCCTGCTGCTGGTGGCCGTGCTGCTGGCCTCGCCGCTGGGAGCCTGCGCCACCGCCCCTGCCAGCGCCCGTACCGGGCCGGAGAGCTTCGCGCCGATCGTGCGCCGGGTGCTGCCCGCCGTGGTCAACATTGCCGTGACCGAGGCGCTGCCGCCGAGCGACGACCCGCTCGCCGCCCTGCCGCCCGAGTTGCAGCGCCAGTTTCGCGACCAGCTTCGCCATCGCGAGATGCAGGGCGCCGGGTCCGGCTTCATCGTCGATCCGGCCGGCTATGTCGTGACCAACGATCACGTGGTCGCCAACGCCGATCACATCGTGGTCACGCTGACCGACGGCACCAATCTGCCGGCGTCCGTGGTGGGCGTCGACGCGCTGACCGACGTGGCCCTGCTGCGCGTCCACGCCAGCAAGCCGCTGCCCTACGTCGCGTTCGGCGACAGCCGCGACGTCGCAGGTGGGCGACTGGGTGGTGGCGGCCGGCAACCCGTTCGGCCTGGGTGGCTCGATCACCGCCGGCATCGTCTCGGCGCGGGGGAGGAACATCGGCGAGGGGCCGTTCGACGACTTCATCCAGATCGACGCGCCGATCAACCCGGGCAATTCCGGCGGCCCGGTATTCGACGAAAGCGGGCAGGTCGTCGGCATGAACACCGCCATCGTCTCGCCCACCGGCGGCTCGGTCGGCATCGGCTTTGCCGTCCCCTCGGAGATCGTCAGCCGCATCGTCGGCGAGCTGCGCAGCGGCGGCCGGGTCGAGCGCGGCTGGCTGGGCGTGGAGGTGCGCGAGGACACCATCCCGGGCGGCGGCGTGGCCATCGATTCGGTGGATCGCGCCGGACCCGCGGCGCGCGCCGGGCTGCGGGCGGGCGACGTCGTGACCGCGGTGAACGGCGAGCCGGTGGGCAGCGCCAACGCCCTGATAAAGGCCATCGCCGCCCTGCCGCCCGGCAGCGTGGTGAGCCTGACGGTGCATCGCGGCACGCACGACGTGAGCGTGCCGGTGACGGTCGGCCGCCGACCGGCGGATGGCCAAGGCTAGACGGGCAGGGCTGAGTGAGGCAGGGCTGAGTCGGGCAAGGCCGGGCGAGGCGGGGGAACGGACGAATGCGCATCCTGGTGGTGGAGGACGATCGCGACGTGGCCGGCTTCGTGGTCAAGGGGCTGCGCGAGGCCGGGCATGTGGTCGAACATGCCGACAACGGCCGCGACGGGCTGTTCATGGCGGCCAGCGAGAACTTCGACGCGATCGTGCTGGACCGGATGCTGCCGGGAGGCATCGACGGCTTGCGCCTGCTGGAGACCCTGCGCGCGCAGAGCAACGCCACCCCGGTGCTGTTCCTGTCGGCGATGGCCGGCGTGGACGACCGGGTGCGCGGCTTGCAGGCCGGCGGCGACGACTACCTGACCAAGCCGTTCGCCTTCGCCGAGCTGCTGGCGCGCGTCGAGGGCCTGGCGCGGCGGCACAAGGGCGACGGGCCGGTGACGAAGCTCGTCACCGGCGACCTGGAGCTTGATCTGCTGTCGCGCGGCGTGAAGCGGGCGGGTCAAAAGATCGACCTGCAACCGCGCGAGTTCCGGCTGCTGGAATACCTGATGCGCCACGCCGGGCAGGTGGTCACGCGCACCATGCTGCTCGAAGGCGTGTGGGACTATCATTTCGATCCGCAGACCAACGTGATCGACGTGCATGTGTCCCGCTTGCGCCAGAAGATCGACAAGCCGTTCGCCTCCGCGCTGATCCACACCGTGCGCAATGCCGGCTACATGCTGCGGGCCGAAGCCTGAGGCACGTCCGGTGAGGGTGGGCGGCCGGGTGCTGGTGCGTTCGGCGGGGGTGCGGTTCGGACTGATCTACGCCGGCCTGTTCGGCATCTCCGCCCTCGCGCTGGCGATGTTCCTGTGGTGGTCCACCGCCGGCCTGCTGAGCCGCGAGACGGACGCCGCGATCAATGCCGACACGCAGGGGCTGCACGAACGCTACACCGAGAGCGGGCTGATCGCGCTGGGCAAGACCATCGAGCAGCGGATCGACCAGAACATCGACGACGACGCCATCTACCTGCTGGTCACGCCGCAGTTGCAGCCGATCGCCGGCAACCTGGATCACTGGCCGGAGCGCGTGCCGCTCGATGCGAGCTGGGCGATGCTGCCGATCGACCGAGCCGGGATCGCGGCATGGCCCGCGTCCACCAGTTCGTGCTGGAGGACGGCTTCCGGCTGCTGGTCGGCCGCGACGTGCAGGTGGCCGAGCAGATGGCCCGCCTGCTGACCGACGCGCTGCTGTGGGCGGCCGCGGTGGTGATCGTGCTCGGCATCGCCGGGGCGATGACGGTGCGCAGCCTGTTCCGCCTGACCTTGGCCGACGTGTCCGAATGTCGCCGGCGCGATCGGCGCCGGCGACCTGGCGCGCCGGGTGCGCGTCAGCGGGCGCGGCGACGAGTTCGACATGCTGGCGCTGACCATCAACGACATGCTGGAGCGCATATCCCGGCTGATGGACGGGGTGCGGCAGGTGTCCAACGCCATCGCCCACGACCTGCGCACGCCGATCGCCCGCGCCCGCGCCCGCCTGGAGGACGCCAACCGCCCTGGGGCGACCGAGGCCGAGCTGCGCGCGGCCATCGAGCGCGCGCAGACCGATCTGGACGGCGTGGTGCGGGTGTTCGAGGCGCTGCTGCGCATCGCCGAGATCGAGACCGGGCGCCGCCGCTCGGCCTTCGCGCCGCTCGACCTCTCGCCGCTGCTGCTGGATTGGCCGAGCTGTACGAGGCGCCGGCCGAGGAGGCGCAACTGGCGCTGGAGCGCGACATCGACCCGCATCTGCCGGCCTTCGGCGACCGCGAGATGATCCAGCAGGCGGTGGTCAACCTGCTGGACAACGCCATCAAGTTCTCGCCCCCCGGCGGGACGATCCGCCTGTCCGCCGCGCGCGACGGGGCAGGGGTGCGGATCGCGGTGGCCGATCGCGGCCCCGGCATTCCGGAGGCCGATCGCGCCCGTGCCGCCGAACGCTTCTTCCGCGGCGAGAGCGCCCGCAGCACGCCCGGGTCGGGGCTGGGCCTGGCGCTGGTGCAGGCGGTGGCCGCCCTGCACGGCGGCACGCTGCGCCTGGAGGACAACGCGCCGGGGCTGCGCGCAGTGCTGACCCTGGCGCCGGGCCGGGTGGTCGGAGCAGGTGGCGGCCCAGGCGGTGGGCTGTCGCTGGCGGCACCGGAGGGGGAGCAAACTTCACCTGCCTCCCAGCCGAAGGCCAGCCAGGACGCTCTATGATGCCGGCGATGACGAGCTTGCTGCGCGGCGGAGTGCTGGGCTTCGGCCTGTTGGCGGCGGCCTCGATCGCGGCCCTGTCCCAGACGCCGACCAACGCCGCGCCGCCCGACACCTCGGGCGACGGCGGCGACGGCGGCGGCATCGTGGTCATGTCGGACACGCCGCAATGGTGCGCCCATCTGGCCTCGGAGGTGACGGCGCTGCGCCAGACGCTGACCGGCCCGCACCGCGAAGCCGACCTGCTGGCGCAGCAAGGTCAACGCCTGTGCGGCGCCGGGCACGTGCGGCTGGGGATCATGCGCCTGCGCTATGCCCTGATGCACCTGCAGGAGCATTGACCCGTTCGGCCGGCTTGCCGCCCTCGCCCTTGCGGCCCTGCTCGCCGCGCGTCTCCGGCATCAGCAGCCAGACCGCCAGGACGGCCACGGCGCCGGTGGCGGCCAGCGCCACGAACGCCCAGGTGTCGCCGAGGCTGCTCGCGATGCGGCCGCCGACCACGTTGCTGAGCGTGGCGCCCAGGCCGGCGGCCAGGCCCAGCACGCCGAGGCTGAGATTGAAGCGGTTGGTGCCCTTGGTGATGTCGGCGGCCACCAGCGGCTGCAGCACGCCGAACATCGCCCCGCCCATGCCGTCCAGGAGCTGCGCCGCGATCACCGCGTAATCGCTGCTGACCAGCGCCAGCACCAGCGCGTGCAGCGGCACGGCGGCAAACCCCAGCAGCAGCACCGGCCGACGCCCCCAGTTGTCGGATTGATGCCCCATCCAGGGCGAGATCAGCGCCACCATCGCCTGCGAGACCAGCAGGCATCCGGCCAGCACCATGTTGGAGTTGCCGCTGCCGCTGTGTGACTCCAGCCGGCTCATCGCCAGCGGCAGCAGGAACGAGTTGGCGGTGTGGAACAGCAGCACGCAGACCACGAACGCCAGCAGCCGGCGGTCGAGCAGCACCCGCCAGCCTTCCGAGGCGGCCTTGCGCGCGCCCAGGCGTGGCGGGCGCGGCTCGGTCTCGTGGCGCGGCGGCAGCGCCAGCAGCGCCAGGATGGCCGGCACGGTGGACAGCGCCGCCAGCCAGAACGGCGCCGAGGCGGCGAGATGTGCCCCGGCCAGACCCATCAGCACCGCGCCGATGCCGTTGCCCAGCGCCATGAAGCGGGTGTTGCGCCCGAGCCGGCGCGCCAGTGCCGCGCGCCCGACCCGGCTCAGCGTCACCGCGGCCACGGCGGGAACCAACATGCAGCTCGCGATGCCGTGCAGCACCTCGGCGGCGATCACCGGGATCAGCGAGGGAAACAGCGCCAGCAGCACCGCGCTGCCCATCACCGCCAGCAGCGCCACCAGGGCGGCGAGGCGCTTCAGCGGGGTGGCGTCGATCGCCGCCCCCGCCGGGATCTGGGCGGCCATCGTGACGACGGAGCCGACCCCCAGCGCCATGCCGATCTGGGCGGCCGACCACTTGTTCGCGCTCAGATAGACGGCGATGAACGGCCCAAACCCGGTCTGCACGTCGGCCAGGAAGAAGGTCAGGACGTCCAGGCCGCGATCGACCGACACCGCGCCGAGCCGGCGTGTCTCGACCGCGCGGCGAACGTGCTTGTGGACCGGCTTGACCACCGCCAGCGGGACGGCGGCGACCTTGTGCAGCGGCAGCTTGCTCATCGGCGACTATTTCCGGACGGGCGAGGCGGCTGCAAGGTGGAGGCCGGTTTTGTGATGCCGGGCGGCTCGGACGAAGCATCGACGGCTGCGGCCGGCCGGCCGGGGAGGGGTTGTTGGCATGGGAAGCATCGTGCTGGCGCACGCGGTCGATTGGGATGGGTTTCGCGCCGCCGCCCGGACGCTGGCCCTGGACGGCGTGGCGCCCGAGCAGGCGGCGTGGTCGGTGGCCGAGCCTGCCGACCTGTTCGCGGCCGTCAATGACGGCGCGCCCCAGCCGCCGCCGGGCCGCGCGTTCACCCTGCCGCGCGCGCTGGTCGAGCTGGCGCAGACGGTGATCCAGGCGCGCGCGGCGGAGCGGTTCGCGCTGCTCTACGGCTTGGTGTTTCGCGCCCACGGGGGCGAGCGGCATCTGCTGGAGCAGGTCGCCGATCCGGCGGTGGCGCGCGCCAACCGGCTGGCCCAGGCGGTGCGGCGCGATACCCACAGGATGCGCGCCTTCCTGCGGTTTCATGAGGTTCCCGGGGGTGCGGACCACGGCGAGGCGAGGCGCTTCGTCGCCTGGTTCGAGCCCGAGCATTTCATCGTCGAGGCGAACGCCGGGTTTTTCGCGCGCCGGTTCGCCGCGATGGCCTGGTCGGTCGTGACGCCGTACCGCAGCGTGCATTGGGACGGCGCCGCGCTGGCGTTCGCGGCCGGCGTCGACCCGCGGCAGGTGCCCGACGACGACCGGCTGGCGACGTACTGGCAGGCCCATTTCTCCGGTGACTGCAACCCCGGGCGGCCGCAAAAATACTGGCGCAACCTGCCGGAGCCAGCGGCGATACCGGATCCGATCCGCGCCGCGCAGGGCGGCACGGAGAGCATGGTGGAGCCGCCCGTGACCTCGTCGCCTCGCTCGACCCGCCGCGCGGTCCGCCCCGCTCCGGCTGCGCCCGGCAGCCGGCTGGCGCAGGCGGCGGCGGAGGCGGCGGACTGCCGACGCTGTCCGCTATGGCAGCCGGCGACGCAGACGGTGTTCGGCGAGGGGGCGGCCAACGCCCGCATCATGTTCGTGGGCGAGCAGCCGGGCGATCAGGAGGACCTGACTGGCCGGCCGTTCGTGGGGCCGGCCGGGCAATTGTTCGATCGCGCGATGGCCGAGGCGGGGCTGGACCGCGCCGAGGTCTACGTCACCAATGCGGTCAAGCACTTCAAGTTCGAGCCGCGCGGCAAGCGGCGCATCCACGCCAAGCCCGACACCGCCGAAATCGTCGCCTGCGCGCCCTGGCTGGAGATCGAGCGCGCCGAGGTGAGGCCGCGCCTGGTCGTGGTGATGGGCGCCACCGCCGCGCGCGCCGTGCTGGGCCGCGCCGTGGCGATCACCCGCGAGCGGGGAAAGCCGATGCCGCTGGGCGGCGGCACGGCGCTGGTGACGGTGCATCCGTCGTACCTGCTGCGGCTGCCGGACGAGGCCTCGAAGGCGCGCGAATACGCGGCGTTCGTCGCCGATCTGCGGCTGGCGGCACGGCTCGCCGAGGCCGGCGGGTGACGCCGCGCCCTATCGCCCGAGCCGTTCGGCCACGCGGTCGGCCAACTGCCCCAGCAGCGCGCTTTCCGTGGCCACCAGAATCCTGCGTGCTCGCCGAGGCCGGCGTGGCTACCAGGCGCACGGTCTCGGCGTGCGCCGGCTGGCCGCCGGTCTCGCGGCGCACCGCCAGTTGCGCCAGCAGCACCACCCGGCCCGAGGCGTCGGCGTCCATCCGCTGGATATCCACTTCCAGCACCAGGTCGGGCTGGGTCGAGATGGCGCCGCTTTCGGAGAACACCGAGGCGCCGGGCAGGCGCTGCACCAAATCCTCGGTGAACACCCGCTCGACCATGCTGCTGGTGGGTTCCGCCCAGCGTTCGTTGTGCGCGAGCTGCAACTGGAACCCCGCCTCCGCGCGCACGATCTCGGGGCGGTCGAGGTATCCGGCAATGCCGATGCGCCTGATCTCGATGCTGCGTGCCCGGATGGCGACGGGCGTGCCGGGCACCGCCGCCAGCGTGAACAGCGTCGGACTGGGCGAGGCGCAGCCGGAAACTGCCAGCAGCATCGCCAATGCCATCGTGCGCAGACGCATCCTGTCGTACCTCATGGCCCGGTGCGCCCGCGGATCAGCGCCTCGGGATGCACCGACAAATAGTTCGCCAGCAGCCGCACCGAACGCAGAGTGTCGCTGGATTCCTGCAGCACTCGTTCCAGATCCCGGCGAAACTCCGAGCTGTCGCCATAGCCGGCGTTGGCCGAGTTCACAAGCTTGCTGGCCTGCGCCAGCGTCGCGTTCAGTTGGCGCGTGACGCCGGGCAGTTGCTTGGTGGCGGCATCGACGTTGGCCAGCGTGCCGCGGAAGTCCGGCCCGTTCACCACCTCGCTGATGCCGCGCAGCGTGTCGGACAGGTTGCGCGCCACCTGATCCAGCGGCAGCGCGTCGAGTTTCTGGGCGATGTGCGCGAGGTTCGAGGTGATGCTGTCCAGGCCCCCGGAGGTGCCGGGCAGCACCACCTCGTCGCCCTCCATGCGCGCCTCGGCCGGCGCCGCGTTGGGGTCGAACTCGAAGGCGACCAGCATCTGCCCGGTGATGAAGTTGGCGGTGGAAAGCTGCGCGCGCAGCCCGCGCTTGACCAGTCCTTGCGCGATGCGCAGCGTGTTGCCGGGGCGCATCTGGTCGCCGCGCCATGAAGCGTGCCGGCTGCACCTCCATATGCACCGCGACCCGCGAGGTCGAGGCGCCGGTCGGGTCGAACACCAGATGCACCTTGGTGACGGTGCCGACCTGGATGCCGTTGAGCTCGACCGGGGCGCCGACGCCGAGGCCGCGCACCGAGCCGTCGAAATACGTCACCAGCTTGACCTGCCTGCTGTAGCCGGCGGCGCGCGCGGCGGCCTCGTCGTTGAACAGCGGGAAATTCGTGGCGGGCGGCGAGGGCTTGGCGTTCTGGCTCCCGGCGTCGTCGAACGCGATGCCGCCGCTCAGCGCCGCTTGCAGGCTAGACACGCGCAACTGCACGCCCTGCGCCCCGAGATCGACCGCGATGCCGGAGGCGTTCCAGAAATGCGTGTCGGTGCGGACGAACTTGTCGAACGGGGCGCGGACGAAAATGTGCAGCGTCACGCTGTCGCCATTCGGCTGCAAATCGTAGTTCAGCACCTCGCCGGCCACGATGTCGTGGAAGAAGATCGGCGAGCCGCTGCTGAGCGAGCCGATGCGCTGCGCGGTCAGGGTGTAGGCGGTGCCCGGCTCGCCCGACCGCACGGCTGGCGGATCCTCCAGCCCGGTGTAATGGGTCTGCCGCGCACCCGAGGGAGTGCCCGGATCCATCTCGATATATGAACCGGACAGCACCGTATCGAGACCCGAGATGTTGCCGGGGGTCAGGCGCGGGCGCACCACCCAGAAACGCGCGCTGCCGGTCAGCATCCGCTCGGCCGAGGATAGCATGTTGACATCCACCTCGACCTTGCTGAGGTCCGGCGACAGATGCACGGCGCGTACGGTGCCCAGCTCGACCGCCTTGTAGCGCACCTTGGTCTGGCCGGGGGTGATGCCGTCGCCGCTGCGGAAGGTGACGACGATGTGCGGGCCTTCGCGCGAGATGTTGCGCCAGACCAGCCAACCGGCAATCAGCGCGGCGACGATGGGCAGCAGCCACACCACCTGAAACGAGCCGCGCCGATGGCGATGCACGCGCGCGGCGGGAAGCGGGCCCGGATCGGCGGCCGGCGGCGTTTCGCTCAAGCGGCGCGCTCCCGCAGCCCGCCGACCGTGGATGCCGCGGCCCGCGCATGGTCCGGCGTCGCCGCGTCCCACATCAGGCGCGGATCGAAGGTGGCGGCGGCCAGCATGGTCAGGATCACCACCGCGCAGAACGCCAGCACCCCCGGCCCGGGATAGACCTCGGCGAAGAAACCCAGTTGCACGAGCGCGGTCAGGATAGAAATCATGAACACGTCGATCATCGACCAGCGGCCGATGAACTCGATGACGCGGTACAGCATGGTGCGCTCGCGCAGCCGCCAGCCGCTGCCGGCTTGCGTGGTCAGCAGCATCAGCGTGAGGCTGGCGATCTTCAGCACCGGGACGGTGATGCTGGCGACGAACACCAGCAGCGCCAGCGGCCACATCCCGGCGGCGAGCAGTTGCAGCGCGCCGCCGACGATGGTGGACGGATCGCCGCGGCCAAGCTGGGTCAGGGTCAGCACCGGCAGGATGTTGGCCGGGACGTACAGACAGGCGGCGGCGATCAGCAATGCCCAGGTGCGGCTGATGCTGTGCGGCTTGCGCTCGCGCAGCGGGCTGCCGCAGCGGGCGCAATGCTCCTCGCCGGCGCGGTTGAGCAGGCCGCAGGTGCCGCAGCCGAGGCCGCGCGGCCGGACCGCCTCGGGAGCGGCTGCTGCCGGGTCGCCACGCGGCGGCAGCGTCTCCCATACCGCTTGCGGGTCGAGCGTGGTGTCGATCGCGGCCATCACCAGCATCAGGGCCGCCATCGCATAGCACGGCGGGGCCGACCTGCACCTGCGCCAGATCCACGAGCTTGGTGTAGGCGACGAACACGCCGAGCAGGAACACCTCGACCATCGACCAGGGGCGCAGCCAGCCGACCCAGCGGAACACCAGCGCCAGATGGCGCGGCGGCCGCGCGAGGCGCAGCCCCGCCAGCACCCAGACCAGCGCCAGCAGCCGCGCGGTGGGCGCGATCAAGGTGGTGGCCAGGATCACCACCCCGAGCTCGCCCATGCCGCTCTGTTCCAGGGCCAGCGGCCCGCTGAGCAGATGCGTGACGTTGCCGACGCCGTAGATCTCGACGCTCATGAACGGCTGGTCGACTGCCAGCAGCATCAGCGCCAGCCCGGTGAGCGCCAGGGCCAGCGGGCGCAGCAGCGGATCGGCCCGGCCGCGTCGCAGCAGCGCCCCGCATCGCGGGCAATGGGCCGCGGCACGGGTCGGCACTTTCGGCACGAGTTGGGCCAGCCCGCAATCGGGGCATTCGCGCGGCAGGCCGATGGTGGCGGCGGCGGGCTGCGGTACGGTGGGCTGGTCTGCTGCCTGCGGGCCGGGCTGGGCTGGTTGCATCGCCGCCGCCTAACGTGGGTATCGCCGGTTGCGTTGCTGCCGGGCCGGCGCAGCGGCGCCTGCCGCGGCAGCGCAGGTTGCGGCGGTTGAGAGCGGGCGGTATATCGCGGACCCGCCCGTGGGCGCCAGAGCGGGCTTGGCCGCCGTCGCCTTGCCCGCCGTCGCCTTGCCGCCGTTGCCTGGCAGCCGGTCCGCCGACGTAGCTCAGTGGTAGAGCAGCTGATTCGTAATCAGCAGGTCGTCAGTTCAATCCTGACCGTCGGCACCATCGCCCGACCGGCCGAGGCAAGCCCGCTCGCGCCGCGCCGCGTCGGCCATGATCGCCTGCCGCTCCGACTCGGCCAGCGCCGACCAGCCGCCGATCTCCTCGATGCTGCGCAGGCAGCCGCGGCACCAGCCGCTCGCGGCATCCAGCACGCACACGCCGTTGCAGGGCGAGATCACCGCGACCGCCTCAGCGAAACACCATGCTGTCGCGGTTGTCCTGCATCAACTTGAGGAACCCCGGCAACTCGACCAGGCCCAGCCCGCGCGGCATCCCGCTCTCCGGGTCGGCCTCGATCGCGCCATAGGCGGCACCGGCCAGCTTTTCCCACTTGCCGGCAGGCTTCTTGACCTCGACGTGCGCCACCGTGGCCTTCAGCACCAGCCGCACGATCGCCTCGCTCGGGCGGTTCGGCTTGGTCAGGCTGGGATGGCCGTCGATCATCCGAAAGCCGCTGCCCAGCGCCCAGCTCGTCAGTTCCTCGCGCGTCATTTGCCGCCCCTCCCATGCCGCCGCCGCCCACCATAGCGCAGCAAGGCTTGCATGGTCCCGGCCGCCTCGCTACGAAGCAGGCGACCTTCGAGGCGCATGGGTGCGTAGCTCAGCGGGAGAGCATCGCCTTCACACGGCGGGGGTCACAGGTTCAATCCCTGTCGCACCCACCATGCCCACCTGGCCATCTCATCCGGCCATGCCCTCCTGGAGCCGCCCATGAGCGACGACCTCGAACGTGCGCAGAAGGGCATGGAGGACGCGCATGAGGCGCATGTCGTCCACGGCGACACCGGCGCGCGCAACATCGCCATCCTGATCTCGGTCCTGGCCGCCGGTCTGGCGATCGCCGAGATGCAGGAGAAGAGTTCGCAGAACCGCTACATGGCGGCGCACATCCAGGTCAGCGACGACTTCGCGTTCTATCAGGCCAAGACTCTGCGCATGAACCTGTATCTGCTGCACGCCGAGACCCTGGCCGCACTGCCGAACGCCGCCGACCCGGCGATCAGCAAGGAAATCGCCACCGCCACCGCCACCGCGCACCGCCTGGACACCGAACCCGACACCGGCCGCAAGGATATCCTGGCGCAATCCGAGGCGCACAAGGTCGAGCGCGAGCTGTACGCGCACCGCTACGAGCTGTTCGAGCTGGTGGTCGGCGCCTTGCAGATCGCCATCGTGCTGGCGTCGGTCTCGGTGGTGACACGGATGCGGCCGCTGGCGGTGGGGGCGGGCGTGATCGGACTTGGCGCGATTCTGGCCGGCGTGCTGGTATTCCTTTCGCTGATCTGACGACAAGGCTTCTGCCGCATGGCGCGCCGCCCGAACATCCTGATCCTGATGGCCGACCAGCTTACGCCATTCGTGCTGCCGGCTTATGGCGGCCGCGCGCGCACGCCGAACATCGACGCGCTGGCCGAGCGCGGCACGGTGTTCGATGGCGCGTACTGCAACAGCCCGCTCTGCGCGCCCTCGCGCGCGGTGCTGCTCACGGGGCGTCTGCCGTCGCGCATCGGCGCCTATGACAACGCCGCGGATTTCTCGGTGCAGACGCCGACGTTTGCGCATTACCTGCGGCTGGCCGGCTATCGCACGATTCTTGCCGGCAAGATGCACCTGTGCGGCGCGGACCAGTTGCACGGGTTCGAGCAGCGGCTGACCACCGACATATATCCAGCCGACCTGAACTGGACCCCGGACTGGATGCGCCCCGAGCTGCGCCCGGAGTGGTATCACACGATGGACAGCGTGACGCAGGCGGGCGTGTGCGCGCGCACCAACCAGATCGACTTCGACGAGGAAGTGGTCTGGGCGGCGCGGCAATCGCTGTTCGACGTCGCGCGCGGCAACGACGACCGCCCGTTCTGCATGGTGGTCTCGCTCACCCACCCGCACGACCCGTTCACCATCCCCGAGCCGTGGTGGGGACGCCATCGCGACGTGCCCGGCCCGCGCGTCGCGGAGCCGGCCGCGGACCCACATTCGCGCCGGCTGCGCCACGTCATCGGCATGGATGCGCAGGCCATCACCGAGGCGCAGGCGGCGGCGGCGCGACAGGCATATTACGGCGCCGTGTCGTTCGTCGACGACCAGTTCGGCCGCGTGATGGAGACGCTGCGCGAGGCGCGGCTGGCCGAGGACACCGTGGTGATGGTGCTGGCCGACCACGGCGAGTTCTTGGGCGAGCATGGGCTGTGGTTCAAGATGTCGTTCCTGGAGGGCGGCGCCCGCATTCCGCTGATCGTCTCGGCGCCGGGCCGGTTCGCTTCGGGGCGGGTGGCGGGTGGCGTGTCCAGCGTCGACCTGCTGCCGACGCTGGCCGCGATCGCCGGTGACGGCGCGGAGCCGGCGTATGCGACGCCGTTGGACGGCCGCTCGCTGCTGGCCGCACTTGCAGCGCACGGGCGGCCATGACGAGGTGATCGGCGAGTATCTGGCCGAGGGCGTGATCGCGCCGATGGTGATGATCCGGCGCGGGTCGGAGAAATACATCCACACGCCGAGCGACCCGGACCAGTTGTTCGACCTCGCCGCCGACCCTGACGAGCGGCGCAACCTGGCCGAGACGCGGCCGGAGCTGGTGCTGAGCTACGAGGCGGAGGTGGTGCAGCGCTGGGACATCGAGGCGTTGGGCGAGGAGGTGCTGGCGAGCCAGCGCCGCCGCGCGCTGGTGTCGCGCGCGCTGGCGACCGGCGAGCCGGCGGCGTGGGACTTTCAGCCGAAGCGGGATGCGAGCCGGATGTATGTGCGCACGCACATGAAGTTGGATGACGTGGAGGCGATGGCGCGGTTTCCGCGGGTGTGAGCAATGTCGGTGAATGCAGGGTCACGGTGACTTCCGCATTTAGCAACAGATCAACAGCCCGTACGACAAGGATGCCGCGCTGAGCGGTATGAAGGGTGGCCGAGGCAATTTGGTCCCGCGTAGGCAACGCCGAGGTTCAGGTCCACGCCGCCGCTTTCCTTCAAGCCGCTGGCATGACCCCTATCAAGTCTCGACCGCCTCGATCCACTTCGCCACCCGAGGCGCCCGGTACGACGCGAACGCCGCCAGCAGCTCATCGCCCGTCTCCGCCGCCAGCAGCATCGCGCGATGCTCGGCGCGCATGAATCCCTCGCCCGCCGCGTGGTCCAGAAACCCGATCAGCCGGTCATAAAACCCCGCCACGTTCAGCAGCCCGCACGGCTTTTCGTGGTCGCCCAACTGCGCCCAGGTCCAGATCTCGAAAATCTCCTCCAGCGTGCCGGCCCCGCCGGGCAGCGCCACGAAGCCGTCCGACAGCTCGGCCATCATCGCCTTGCGCGCGTGCATCGAGCCGACCACGCGCAGCTCGGTCAGGCCAGGATGCCCCAGCTCGCGGTCCATCAGCGCGCGTGGGATCACGCCGATCGCCTCGCCGCCGGCCGCCAGCGCCGCATCGGCGGCCGCCCCCATCAAGCCGACCGACGCGCCGCCGTACACCAGCCCGATGCCGCGCCGGGCCAGCATGCGGCCCAGCGCCGTCGCCGCTTCGCGATACGCGGGCAGCCGGCCGGGGTTGGAGCCGCAGAACACGCAGATGCGGCGCACGCTCAGAAGCCGAACATATGGTCGAGACTGAAGCCGCCCACGTCATCCATCAGCCCGTGATAGCCGAACAACCGGCATGTCGCGTCGCGGATCAGCACGTAGCCGGCCTCGCCCGCGCCGGCCACCGCGTCGGCGCCGAATACCGCATCCGGGAACACCAGCGCGGAACCGGAGCAGGCGATGGCCAGCGGCGCCTCGGCGATCACGCGCCCCGCCGCATCGTGCAGCAGCAGCGCGGTGGACGAGCGCGGATGCCACGCGGCGGAGGCGGCGTAGATCAAATGCGCGAAGCTCCGACGTCCGCCGTGCCCGAGTTTCAGGAACAGCCGGGTGGACAATCCGGGCGGCGGGCCGGCGTAGGATTGCGGCTCGTCGCGATAGGTCATCGCGGTGTTGTAGATGTGCGCGCCAAAGCTGCTTTCGGCGACGTGGCGGCTGGCGCGGTGTTCGGCGCGCACCAGCGTGTGCAGCCAGCCATCCGCCTCGCCGCCGTCGCGAAAATCGTAGACGAGTTCGGCATGGCCACCATCCGCGAGCGCGCCGCCCGGCAGCAACTCGTCCAGATCCACCGCCACGGCATGATCGCGCGGCAGGCAGCCGAGGAAATGCCGCGATATCGGCTGCCCCTCCAGGTCGAACACGTCCAGCCGGACCGGCAGCGTGCGTTGGCTCTCGGCCATCGGCGTCGGCTGGATCAGCGTGCGGAACTCGCGGCACGGCAGCACCGGCACCGGCAGCAGGTAGCCGCGCCCCAGCAGCGGCGACAGGCTGGGGATCCCCGGATCCGGCTGCAATCCCGCGCGCTCGACATTGGCGTGCGCGATGCGGGTGCGTCCGTCGCGCGTCACCTCGTAGCGGGGGCGGACCAGATGCCGCCCGGCGCGCAGCTCGATCTGCGCCGGCCAGCGCGCATCGGGCAGCAGTTCGGCCACATCCAGCGCCACGCTGGCGTAGGGCGGCACGGCGCGCTCCAGCGCCACCGGCCGCTCGGCGCCCATGCGGTCCAGCGCGATGCCGCCGGCGGGGATCGGGGTGGCGTGGCTGTTTTGAACCCACAGCACGACCCGCTCGCCGGCGGCGGGGGCGGGGATGCCGGCGTAGCGGTCCGACGGCCAGGCGTTCGCGTCGTGCGTCACCGACAGGCTGGCCTCGTTGCCGGATCCGTAGGTGTCCAGGGCATACTTGACGATGTCGTGCCCGGCCGCGCCGATGGCGTGGATGAACAACTGCCCGCAAAACTCCGGCAGCCCGAAGCGCGCGCGCACCTCGCCGCTGTCGATCACGATCCCGGCCGGGCCGGGCGCCACCTCCTGCTCCCAGGTGGCCAGCGCCCGCCCGTCGCCGTCGAACAGCCGCAGCCACAGCCGCACCGTAGCCGCGCCATAGCC
Source organism: uncultured Pseudomonadota bacterium (assembly GCA_963758455.1). Taxonomy (GTDB): domain Bacteria; phylum Pseudomonadota; class Alphaproteobacteria; order Acetobacterales; family Acetobacteraceae; genus CAVRQM01. Next base: position 81,103 of record CAVWVK010000004.1, read on the forward strand.
GGACCAGTAGTTCGCCGTGACCAGCCGGGTCGACAGCCCGTGCGCGTCGCGGAAAAAGGCGTGGTTGGTGGCAAAGTTCTGCCGGTCCAGGTAGCGGCGCGGATTGGTCAGCATCGCCGCCGGCAGCCGCGCCTCGTCGAGCGTCGCGATGTCCACGCCGGGCAGCATGGCGGCCAGGCGGTCGGCGACGCGCTTGGCGTCGAACGCCGCGATCAGCACCGAGCGCGCCCCGGCGCGAGGCAGGTCGGTCAGCGGCCGACCCTCGCGCGTGCCGCCGATCGCCGATACATCCTGCACATAACGACCGGCAAAGGCCGGGGCGTTCGGGTGCATGGCCAGCAGCGCGGCGGCGGTGTCGTCCGGATCGAACAGCGCGACCGGCCCGGCCGTCGCCAGCCGGGCATACAGCGCCGCGATCGCCTCGGCGGCGAGCGGGTGGGCCAGCGCCTTGTAGAGCACGTTGCCGCCCTGGCGGGCGTCGAACGTCTGAATGTCGAGCATCAGCGATCCTCGGTCATGTCTCAGTTTGCAGTCGCGCCATCGGTGCCAAGCCGGCCTGCAGCCGCCACGAGTCTCAGTACAGGCCGGGAATCAGCCGCGACGTGCGGGCACGGTAGGCGTCGTATTCAGCCCCGAAATGCGCGCCCAGCAGCGCCTCCTCCGCGTTGATGCGTGCCAGCAGCGGCGGCACGGTCAGGATCGTGAGCAGCACGCCCACTCCCGAGCGGAAGGCCAGTCCCCATCCCAGCGAGTTGACGAGCAATCCCAGATAACTGGGGTGGCGGATGACGCCGTAGAGGCCGCTCGTCAAGAGCGTGTGCCCAGGCTGGACGGCCACCAGTCCACTGAACCGGCGCCCGAGAGCGAACACCGGCCAGAGGCGCAACGCACCGCCGACCACGAACAGCGCCACCCCGAGCCAGCGGACGCCATTCCCGTCGAGGGTCCAGAAGCCGATCCGGTCGGTGTAGGCCGGCAGATAGGCGCCCGCCAGCCCGAGCAGCGCGAAGACGCCAAGCACCCAGCGATTCGCGCGATCCTCACGCTCGCCGGGGCTGATATTGCCGGCGGTGAACAGGGCCACCCCGGCCATCGCGACGGTCGCGACGGCGGTGGCGGTCAAGGCGGGGTGGGAAAAGAACCCGGCAAAGCCGCCCCAGCCGAGCACGGCGAGTCCGAGAAAGACAAGCGTTGCAGCCACGTTGACCAGCGCCAGTCCCAATCCACGCCTCATCGCAGCCTCGCCAGGGCGATCCCGTCACAAGCCCAACCGGCGTCGCATCTCGGCCGCGGCCATAGGCGTATCGTCGAGCGGCGCGGTGTCCCAGTGCTCCAGCCGGCCGCAATAGGGACGGATGCGCCCCTCGGCCGCAAGCCCGTCCAGGAATAGCGCGATGCGCCGCGAGCGGCCGGGCAGGCGGTGCAGCAGCACGGGCGCGCGCGTCGCGACGGCCTCGGAGACCATCGAGACGCTGTCGCCCGTCACCACGATCACGTCGGCCAGCGCCAGCAGCCCGAAATAGGGGTTTTCCCCCGATCCGTCCCATACATACCCCCCGAGCGGGCGCAGCGTTCCGGCCAGATGCGCCGTCACCGCCGAGCCGGTCCGGCGCGACGGCGTGACCGCGACTCCCGCGCCGTCCGCCCGCATCATCGCAGCCAGGCGTCCCGCCAGCGCGGCGCCCTCCGCCGGCCCCAGCCGGAACCGCCCGTTGCTGCCGCCCACCAGTACGGCCACCAGCGGCCGGGGCAGGGCCGCGAAGCGTTCGCGCCAGGCGGCGGCCGCTGTGGCGAGCTTGGCCGGGGTGACCCGGTGCAGGGCGGTGCGGGTGACGATGACGTTCGCACCGCGCAGCCGGTCGTGCCGGGCCGCGACCACCAGGTCGAACCGTCGTGCGTCCATCCGGGGATGCTGCACGATCACCCGCATCGCCCCGCGCAGCGCGCCCAGCACCGCCGCCGCCTTGCCGCCGCAGCCGATCAGCAATTCGGGCAGCGGCCCGGCAAGCGCGGCCGGCTCGATCGCGGCCAGCGGGCGCGGCCACCAGTGCGGAGCCGTGTGGCGCCAGATCCCGCGTGCCCGCAGCACCCGCAATTCAGGCTCCAGCCCGGCCGCTTCGGCCAGCCCCAGCGCCTGCGCCTGCAAGCCGGCATACGGCTCGGTGAGAATGGCCGAACTCACGTGCATCGTTTTCCTTGCTTATGCTGCGCTGCACACGTATATGGGTGGCGCGCCTGATGTGTTTGTGTGCGCTGCCACCTTGGCTGGTTCAATGCGCCAAGGTCGACTGACGCCACCGGCAGCTCCTTCCACTCAGTCCTTCGCGCCGGTTCGCGGTCCTGCAGATCGCCTATGGCACGCGCCAAGCCCTCGTGGCTCGGCTGCGCGCGTGCGTACACGGAAGACCTATCTCTTGACGACATCGTTCGACAATCCTGGTTTCGACAACCTCGGCCTCCACCCGCTCCTGCTCCGCGCGCTGGCCACCGAGGGCTACACCAGCCCCACCCCCATCCAGCAGCAGGCCATCCCCTTCGTGCTCGAAGGCCGTGATGTCCAGGGCATCGCGCAGACTGGGACCGGCAAGACCGCCGCCTTCGCTCTGCCGATCCTGCAGCGCCTGGCAGCCAACCCCCGCCCGCCCCAGCGCGGCACCACCCGCTGCCTGGTGCTCTCGCCCACCCGCGAGCTGGCCAGCCAGATCGCCGACAGTTTCCGCGCCTACGGGCGGCACATGCCGCTGCGCGTGGCGGTGATGTTCGGCGGTGTGCCGAAGCCGCGCCAGGCCAAGCAGATGGCCGGCGGCGTCGACGTGCTGGTGGCCACCCCCGGGCGCCTGATCGACCACATGCAGGACCGCGCCGTGCGGCTCGACCAGGTCGAGATCCTGGTGCTGGACGAGGCCGACCACATGCTCGACCTCGGCTTCATCATCCCGATCCGCCGCATTGTCCGCGACATCCCGGCCAAGCGCCAGACCCTGTTCTTCTCGGCCACCATGCCGAAGGAGATCGGCGACCTGGCATCCGGCCTGCTGCGCGATCCGGCGCATGTCGCGGTGGCGCCCGTCGCCACCACGGTCGAGCGGGTCGAGCAGCGCGTCATCTTCGTCGATGGCTCGCGCAAGCGGCACGTGCTGGCCGACCTGCTGGCCGGCGAGGCGCGCGCACGCACTCTTGTTTTCACCCGCACCAAGCATGGCGCGGATCGGGTGGTGAAGCACCTGGAGGAAAGCGGGCTGCCGGCGGCGGCGATCCACGGCAACAAGAGCCAGGGCCAGCGCGAGCGGGCGCTGGCCGATTTCCGCAGCGGCCGGGTGCGGGTGCTGATCGCCACCGACATCGCCGCGCGCGGCATCGACGTGGACGATGTAGGCCACGTCATCAACTTCGACCTGCCGAACGTGCCGGAAAGCTACGTGCATCGCATCGGCCGCACCGCGCGCGCCGGCGCCTCGGGCATCGCGATCAGCCTGTGCGACAACAGCGAGCGCCCGTTCCTGCGCGGCATCGAGAAGCTGACCCGCTCGCGGGTTCCCGTGATGGCGGCGCCGGGAGACGTGACACCCGCCCGCGCCGCCTAGGCCTTCCGTCGCGGCGGCTGGCCGGGCGGGGCTGACGGCCTGCAATCCTATGCGTAGGATGGCGGGATGGCAGACATCGCACCCGCCGGCCTGTCCACCACGGCGCTGCTGGAGCGGCTGGTCGGGTTCGATACGACCAGCCGCAACAGCAATTTGCCGCTGATCGGCTTCGTCCGCGAATATCTCGACGGCCTCGGCGTGCGCTACCGCGAGAGCCGGGACCCGGCCGGCAGGCGGGCCAATCTTCATGCGGTGATCGGGCCCGACGGCCCTGGCGGGCTGGCGCTGTCCGGCCACGTCGACACCGTGCCGGTGGACGGGCAATCCTGGACCTCGGACCCGTTCGCGCTGCGCGAGGCGGGTGGCCGCCTGTACGGGCGCGGGGCGTGCGACATGAAGGGCTTCGTCGCCAGCATGTTGGCCGCCGTGCCGGATTTTCGGGCGCTGTCGCTGGCCCGGCCCATCCACCTGTTCGTCACCTTCGACGAGGAAGTGTCGATGGAGGGCGCGCGCCTGCTGATCCGCGACATCGCCGCAAGCGGGCTGCGTCCCGACGCGGTGCTGGTGGGCGAGCCGAGCCTGATGCAGCCGATCGTCGCCCATAAGGGCCGGCTGGCGGCCGAGGTGGTCGTGCGCGGCCGTGCCGGGCACTCGGCCGACCCGCGGCGCGGCGTCAACGCGATCCACGCGGCTGCCGAGGCGATCGCCTGGGTGGCCGCCGAGGCGCGGCGCCGAGCCGTCGAGGGGCCGTTCGCCGATGGGTTCCAGCCGGCGTACACGACCTCGCAGGTCGGCACCGTGGCCGGCGGCGCCAGCCTGAACATCATCCCCGAGCAGGCCCGCTTCAGCGTCGAATGGCGCACCATTCCGGGCGACGACGCGAATGCCGAGTTTTCCCGCCTGCAAGCCCATGTCGCGCAGGCGATCGAGCCGGCCATGCGCGCGGCCGATCCGGCCAGCGGTTTCGCCTTCGAGGTGCGCGACTGGGTGCCGGGCATGGCGCTGCCGCCCGAGCATGAACTCGCGGCGATGGTGCGCCATGCCGCCGGATCGAACAGCTCCGGCCATGTCAGCTACGCCACCGAAGGCGGGCTGTACCAGGAGGCCGGCATTCCCACCATCGTCTGCGGCCCCGGTTCGATCGAACAGGCGCACATGCAGGACGAGTGGATCGCGCGCTCGCAGCTCGACGCCTGCGATGCCTTCATCCGTCGCCTCGCTGCCCGGTTCGCTGCATGAGAGCCACATGAGCCAGGCCGCGCCGCTGGTTGGCCCGCCGGGTGCCGCCTCGGTCCTGCCGCGCTTCGCGGTGCGGCTGGCGCCCCCCGACCTGGCGCGCTGGCGCGGCGGCAATTGCGGCGTGCCGGGCTTTCACAGCTTCGCCGCCGCCGCACCCGGTCCGCATGTGGCGCTGGTGGCACTGGTGCATGGCAACGAGCTGGCCGGGGCCATCGCGCTCGACCGGCTGCTCGCGGCCGGGTTGCGCCCGAGCCGGGGCACGCTGACGCTGGGCTTTGCCAATCTGGCCGCGTTCGACAGGTTCGACCCGGCACAGCCGACCGCCTCGCGCTTCGTCGACGAGGATTTGAACCGATTGTGGGACGCCGCCGTGCTGGACGGCCCGCGCGAGAGCAGCGAGCTGGTCCGCGCCCGGGAGATGCGCGGGCTGATAGATGCCGTCGACGTGCTGCTGGACCTGCACTCGATGCTGTGGGCGTCCGAGCCGCTGCTGCTGAGCGGCGAGACGGAGAAGGGCCGGACGCTGGCGCAGACGATCGGCGTCCCGTCGCTGGTGGTGGCCGATGGCGGCCATGTCAGCGGGCGGCGGCTGATCGACTACGGCCGCTTCGCCGAGTCGTGCGCGGGGCCGGTCGCGGTGCTGGTCGAGGCCGGACAGCACTGGGAACGGCAGACCGTCGACGTGACCTTGCAAGGCATCGCCGGCTTGCTGCATCACCTCGGCGATGGCGTGCGGCCATCCGGCGCTGCCTGGCGCGGTGCAGACCGCGCCCCGCTTTGCCCGCGTGACGCGTGTGGTGACGGCGAGCACCGCGAGCTTCTCGTTCACCCAGGCGTATCGGGGCGGCGAGGTGGTGGCACGCGCCGACACGCTGATCGCATTGGACGGCGACAAGCAAATCCGCACGCCGCACGACGACTGCCTGCTGGTGATGCCCAGCCTGCGCCCAAGCCGCGGCCATACCGCGGTGCGCCTGGCGCGCTTCGAGGCCTGACCGCCGGCCCCGGCCGCCGGCCCGCCACGAAATCTCCGCTTGCGCGGGGGGCGGGCCGGCCCTATCTGCGGTCCCACGCAGCAACGCACGTGCCTCTGGCCTCCCAACCGGGATTGGTTACGCAACGACGTCAAGCGTTCTGGCACTTTCGGGTTCCCGATCTCTCGCCGGTTTCGTTGGCGGTGAGGGGCACGGGACCAACACCCTCTGGTCGCTGGTTCGTTCGACCGTTTCGCAACTCCGTCCGCAGCCGAACTCAGGCGGGCGTGTCATCCGGGAGGCCGCGTGCGATGACACCAAAGATCGCCCGTTACCTGTCCACGCAGCAGCCGGCGACGCCGTGCCTCGTGCTGGACATTGACCGCGTCGCGGAGAACTTCTCCGCGCTGCGCCGGGCGTTGCCGCTCGCGCGCATCTATTACGCCGTGAAAGCCAACCCGGCGGCGCCGGTGCTGGAGCGGCTGGCCGCGCTCGGAAGCTGCTTCGACGCGGCCGGGATCGAGGAGATCGACGCCTGCCTGGCGGCCGGCGCCGCGCCCGCGCGCATCAGCTTCGGCAACACGATCAAGAAGGCGTCGGCGATCCGTCGCGCGCACGCGGCCGGCGTCGGGCTGTTCGCCTTCGATTGCGGCGAGGAGTTGGAGAAGATCGCCCGCGCGGCGCCCGGTGCCCGCGTCTATTGCCGCATCATGGTCGAGAACGCCGGGGCGGACTGGCCGCTGTCGCGCAAGTTCGGCACCGACGTGCAAACGGCGTGCGCGTTGATGGTGCGCGCCGCAGAGCTCGGGCTGGACGCCTACGGGCTGTCGTTCCATGTCGGCAGCCAGCAGACCGACACCGCCGCCTACGCCGCGGCGATCGGGCGGGTGGCGATGCTGTTCACCGATTTGCAGCGCGCCGGCGTCGATGTGCGCATGGTCAACCTCGGCGGCGGCTTTCCGGTGCAGTACCGCGATCCGGTGCCGGAGATCGAGGAGTTCGCGCAGGTCATCATGGGCGCGATGACGCAGCATTTCGGCAACGCGCTGCCGGAGATGCTGGTCGAGCCGGGCCGCTTCGTGGTCGGCGACGCGGGCGTGGTCAGCAGCGAGGTGGTGCTGGTCAGCCGCCGCCCCGCCGGCGATCCGCTGCGCTGGGTGTATCTGGACATCGGCCGCTTCGGCGGCTTGGCTGAGACCGAGGGCGAGGCGATCCGCTACCGCATCGCGACCGCCCATGACGGCGGCGAGACCGGCCCGGTCGCGGTCGCGGGGCCGACCTGCGACGGCGCCGACGTGCTGTACGAGCGGTCGAACTACCGGCTGCCGCTGGCGCTGGCGAGCGGCGACCGGGTGGAGCTGATGGCTACCGGCGCCTATGTCGCGACCTACGCCAGCCAGGGCTTCAACGGGTTCGCGCCGTTGGCGGAACACTACATCTAGGGTAGGGTGTCCGCGACGTGGAGACCGGCATGAGCGGCAACGGCATCGACTACCAGGCTATGTACGACATGATCGTGCAGATGGTGGGCGATCTGCGTGCTCTGAACGCGAGGGTGGGCAGCCTCGGGCATGACGTGACGACGCTGCGGGCAGACATGGCCAACGTGCGTGGCGATCTGGCCTCCGTGCGTGGCGAGATCGCGCATTATCACGGCAGCGTGGTCGGTCACGGCATCCTGATTACCGAACTCGACGAGCGGGTGCGCCGCATCGAGCGGCGCCTGGAAATCACCTCCGCCTGAGCGGCCATTCCCGAGCGTCACGCGCGGCGCAGGCGCCGCAGCTTGTGCCAGACGAACCAGGCGACCGCCGCCAGCACCACCGCGGCCACCAGCAGGTCGAAATTGTGCATCACCGCGCGCATCCGCGGATCGGTGTCCCAGCGGCGGCCGAGCTGCTCGCCGACATAGGCCAGCGCCAGGCACCAGGCGAACGAGCCGGCAAAGGTGTAGAGCTGGAACGGGAGCTGCCGCATGTGGCCGATCCCGGCCGGCAGCGCGATGAAGGTGCGCACGACGGGCAGAAGGCGCCCGATCAGCACGGCCGGCGTGCCGAAGCGCGCGAAGAACCGCTCGGCGCGGGCCAGGTCGTCGCGGTCCAGCAACACCCAGCGGCCCCAGCGTTCCACGAACCGCCGCCCGCCGGTCGATCCCACGAGATAGGCGGCGGTCGAGCCGAGGTTGCAGCCGATCGCCCCGGCCAGCGCCACCAGCCACAGGCTGAACCGGCCGGTGGAGACCAGGTAGCCGGCGAACGGCATGATGACCTCGGAGGGCAGCGGGATGCAGGCCGATTCGAGCGCCATCAGCCCGGCCACGCCGGCATAGCCGCCGGCCGAAATCGCGGCCGTGATCCAGGCCGCCAAGGTTGCGATCAAGGCAGCGCGCCCCCGTTGTGCTTGGCCCCTTGTGGCATTGCCGTCGCGAAGCATCTAGCCTTGCGCGTCCGACACCGCCCCGGGAACGCCCATGTCGTCGTCCGCCTCGCCGATCGAGCACGTCGTCGTGCTGATGATGGAGAATGCCGCCTTCGACCGGATGCTCGGCTGCATGACCGAGGTGCATCCCGGCATGGAGGGGGTCGATCCGGCGCAACCGCGCACCAATCCGGACCCGGATGACGGAACGGTCGCGCAGTCGGTCACGACCTCGCGCAACATCGACCGCGATCCCAAGCATTTCCTGCCGAACGGCCTGGCGCAGCTCGCGGGCGGCAGCAACCAGGGATTCGTTTCGGATTTCGCGAACACCCACCCGAACAGCAGCAGCGCCGAGCGGCGCGAGATCATGGCCTATTACCCGCGCGGCTTCCTGCCGGCGCTGCACACCTTGGCCGAGCATTTCGTGGTGTGCGACCATTGGTTCTCGTCGCTGCCGGGGCCGACCTGGATCAATCGCCTGTTCGCGCACGCCGGCACCTCGCTGGGCCATGTCAGCGAGCCGGGCGGCTTGTTCAGCCGCGGGCTGCATCTGTACGACGAGCGCACGCTGTACGACGAGCTGCACGACGCGAAGGTGCCGTGGCGGATCTATTTCGGCGATGTGCCGCAATCGCTGGTGCTGACGCACCAGCTCAAGCATCTGGGCAGCTACCGCCGCTTCGCCCACTGGCGCGACGACATCGCGACAGGCGACCTGCCGGCCTACACGTTCATCGAGCCGACCTATTTCGGGCCGAACCAGAACGACCAGCATCCGCCGCACGACGTCATGCGCGGCGACGCGCTGATCGCCGAGGTCTACAACACGCTGCGCGCCAATCCGAAGCTGTTCGCGCGGACGCTGCTGATCGTGATGTACGACGAGCATGGCGGGTTCTTCGACCACGTCGTGCCGCCGCGCGCGGTGGCGCCGGACGGGCATACCGAGCACTACTCGTTCGACCGGCTCGGCTTCCGCGTGCCGGCGGTGCTGATCTCGCCGCTGCTCGATCCGGGCGTGGTCTGCACGGTGTTCGACCACACCAGCCTGCTGCGCATGGCGGCCAACCTGTGGCCGGGCGTGCAGCCGCTGGGCCGGCGCGCGCGGGAGGCGAACGACCCGCTGGCCTCGCTCACCTGGCGCAAGACGCCCCGTACCGATCTGCCGGAGGCGCCGCTGGCGCCGGACATCCAGGACGCGCGACCGCTGGCCAAGCTGGAGGGGTTCAAGGAGTCGCTGTTCGGCATGAGCCGGCACCTGGAAAGCCTGATCGAGCACCCCGGGCGTCGCGGCGGCCTGATGGCGCGGGCGCACGAGGCGCTGGAGGATGGCTTCAGCCAGGCGAAGCTGGCCACCGATCGGCTGGACGCGCTGCTGGAGGAACGCGGCAGCGGCGGCCTGCTGCACCGGGTAGGCCATGCGCTGCATGAGGCGGGGCGGCTGGTGGGGCTTTAGGCTGTGCCGGGGCTTGAGTAACGTATCGACAACGTAACTATTTGGACGCGCGAGGGCCGATCGCCTCACGCCGGCGCCGCGCTGGACAGGGGCAGGCGGGGTCGCGCGCGACGCCTGGGCGCTAGCCCTGGCGGGGCCGGCCATTGCGGCGCGGGCGAGGGCGCCGCGCTTGGTTCCAGGACGGGCGATGCCGCTGGGGGCAAAGGCTGGGCGGGCGATCGCGGCGGGCCGCGCGGCCTGAACAGCGCCGCCGGCAGGTCCGGCCCGGGGAGGATGCCCAGCATCCGGCAGAGCGGGCGCAGGATGCGCCCGGCCTGTGGGGCCGCCGCCAGCAGGGACGCCAGTTCCGGATCCGCCAGCAGATGCCGGATCTGCCCGCCGAGCTGAGCGGCGTCCGGCGCCAGCCGGATCAGCCAGGCGAAGCTTCGCGGCGGACGCGGCGGCCGGCAGCGCGGGGCCAGTGAAGGCGGGGCCAGTGAAGGCGGGGCCGGTGAAGGCGGGGCCAGTGAAGCGGGACGGGTTCTCGGGGTCGCGACGACGCTGCCGCCGGCCCGGACCCGCCGGGCCAGCGCCTCAAACCGCGCCGCCAGACGGTGCAGATAGGGCCACACCAGCAGGACGATCGGCACCGCAGCCCGGTCCCGGCCGGCGCGGGCGGCGATGACCCGGCGCAACGCCTCAATGACGAGCGTCAATCGCCGCGAGAGATCCGGTGGGGCGGGAGGTGCGGACACGAACAAACCAAGAACACGTCGCATCGCTTTTGTCAAGGCGACATGGGTGGACCCGCAGGGCGATTGCATATGGAACGAAGCTCTCGCCGATACCGTCATGGCCGGTCGGCCATTGCCACCGGGCTTGACCCGGTGGTTGACCCGGCCACCCACGCGGTAGGGCTGCCGCTAAAGGTCGACGATTCACCCGCGTGTTGATTTAACCGGGGCGGCGCTGAGCGATCTGTCGGCCAGGCCCGTGCCGCTGGACCGCGTGGGTGGCCGGGTCAAAGCCCGGCCATGACGATCCACAATCCCCCGACCAAATGCGATTGCCCTGAGTGGACCCCAGTGGACCCCCATAGGCGCGAACTTAAGGCTGGAAGCGACGCGGACGTGTGTGATTCTCGGAGCGGATGCGAGCGCCATCGCTCCCCCGACCCGGCATCGCCTCTCAATGGACGGACCTGACCGCGCGTCTCTACCCATAGCTCGCGTCTCTACCCATAGCTAGGGTGCCGCGCGGGCCGATGCGCCGGGCGGCGTCACCTGCCGCTGTCGCCGGCCGCGACCTGCCGCGACACCGGCAGGCCCCGCAGCGCGTCGGTGATGTGGCGGACCAGGACCGCGCCGATCGAGACGCACGCGACCAGCACGATGATGCGCAGGAGCATCGGCATTGGCATCCGGCAAAGCCTCCCGCTTGTCGTCGATGCCGGCAATGTCGGCCCGTGGCCATAGGGATGCGATGGGTGGGGCTCGGCGTCGGCGCAGGAATCTCATAGGTCCCGACGGTGGCCCCGGCGGAGTTCTGGCGAGCGGTCCGGGCAGGTGTTACCACCCCAGCCGCAACCGACCCGGAGACCGCCCCATGAGCGCCATCGCCGACATCCTCGGTCGGGAAATCCTCGACAGCCGCGGCAACCCGACCATCGAAGTGGACGTGATCCTGGATTCCGGCGCGCAGGGCCGGGTCGCCGTGCCGTCCGGCGCATCCACCGGCGCGCACGAGGCGGTCGAGCTGCGCGACGGCGACGCGTCGCGCTACGGCGGCAAGGGCGTGCGCCAGGCCATCGCCAACGTCGAGGGGGAAATCCTGGACGCGATCGGCGGCATCGAGGCCTCCGAGCAGGTGCGCATCGACGAGGCGATGATCGACCTGGACGGCACCGCCAACAAGGCCCGGCTCGGCGCCAACGCGATCCTGGCGGTGTCGCTCGCGGTGGCCCGCGCGGCGGCGGCGGATCAGGGCGTGCCGCTGTACCGCTATGTCGGCGGCGTGTTCGCGCGCACGCTGCCGGTGCCGATGATGAATATCGTCAATGGCGGCAAGCACGCCGACAATCCCATCGACGTCCAGGAGTTCATGATCCAGCCGGTCGGCGCGGCCAGCATCGCCGAGGCGGTGCGCATCGGTGCGGAGATTTTCGCGGCGCTGAAAAAGGCGCTGTCGGCGGCCGGACACAACACCAATGTCGGCGACGAGGGCGGTTTCGCGCCCGGGCTGAAATCCGCCGACGAGGCGCTCGGCTTCATCAGCAAATCCTGCGAGGCCGCCGGCTATCGTCCAGGCGAGGACGTGACGTTCGCGCTCGATTGCGCGTCCACCGAGTTCTTCGAGGGTGGGCAATACCGCATGACCGGCGAGGGCCGCACGCTCGACAGCGCCGGCATGGTCGACTACCTGGCCGACCTCGCCGCCCGCTACCCGATCGCCTCGATCGAGGACGGCTGCGCCGAGGACGATTGGGAGGGGTGGAGGCTGCTGACCGAACGGCTCGGCGACCGCCTGCAACTGGTCGGCGACGACCTGTTCGTGACCAATCCGGAGCGGCTGGCGCGGGGCATCGCCGAACGCTCGGCCAACGCGATCCTGGTGAAAGTCAACCAGATCGGCACGCTGTCCGAGACGCTGGAGGCGGTGGAGATGGCGCATCGCGCCGGGTTCCGCGCGGTGATGAGCCATCGGTCGGGCGAGACCGAGGACGCGACGATCGCCGACCTGGCAGTGGCAACCAACTGCGGCCAGATCAAGACCGGCAGCCTGGCGCGCAGCGATCGCACCGCGAAATACAACCAGCTCATCCGCATCGAGCAGCAGCTTGGCCCGGCCGCGCGCTACGCCGGGCGGACCGTGCTAGGGCGGGGGGTCTAGCGCCGCCGTCCGCCGACGGGCCGCCGTCCGCCGGCGGGCCGCCGTCCGCCGACGGCGCGTTTCACCGCCACAACGGGTCGATCGGCGGGCGGCCGTCGAGCACGGCGGCGATGTTGTCCAGCGCGCGGAAACCCATCGCGTTGCGGGTCTCGACCGTGGCGCTGCCCATGTGCGGGGTGAGGAACACGTTGTCGCGCGCGGCCAGCCGTTCGTCGAACGCCGGTTCGTGGCGGAACACGTCCAGGCCGGCGGCGAACAGGTGGCCGCTGTCCAGGGCCGCCAGCAGCGCCTCCTCGTCCACCAGCGAGCCGCGCGAGGCGTTGACGAACACGGCACCCGGCGGCAGCGCCGCGAACGCCGCCGCGTCCATCATCCCCGCCGTCGCCTGGCCGCCGGGCGCGTTCAGGCTCAGCACCTGGCAATGCGGCAGCATGGCGCGGAAATCGGCGTAGTAGGTGGCGCCCTGCTCCAAGTCCGCAGCCAGCCGGCGCGGGCCGTTGTACAAAATGGTCATGCCGAAGCCGCGCGCCCGCCGCGCCACCGCCTGCCCGATGCGTCCCATGCCGACGATGCCGAGCGTGCGGCCGCTGACGCGCACGCCCAGCATCTCGCCCAGGCCGTAGCCGCGCCGCCAGCCGCCGCGCATGATAGCGCCGTATTCGTGCGCGCGGCGGCAGGCGGCCAGGATCAGCAGCATGGTGAGGTCGGCGGTGCAGTCGGTCAGCACGTCCGGCGTGTTGGTCACGATCAGGTTTCGCGCCCGTGCCGCGGCCACGTCGATATGGTCGTAGCCGGCGCTGGTGGTCGCTGCGATCCGCAGCCGCGCCGGCAAGCGCGCGATGTACCCGGCATCCAGCTTGAGGTGCGAGCTGAGCATCAGCGCCTCGGCCCGTGTGGCCTCCAGCGCGGCAAGCGTCGCCTCGGCGTCGAGGTCGCGGTCGCCGGGATAGGGCGCATCGAACTCGGCGGCGATGCGCGCCCGCACGTCGGGCGGCATTTCTCGGCAGACGATCAGCCGGTGCTTCATGGGCGACGCTTCATCGGTTTGGCTCGCTTGCGGACGCGGCAATGATGGCCCCTTGCGGCGAAAGTCGGAAGGGGTGCAGGTTTTTCGGATGCTGCCAAACATCACGCCCGACACGGCACTCGCCGAACGCCTGTTCGCCGCCCTGCGCGCGGCCACGTTCGACGGCGTGGGCATCACCCGCGCGGCGTACGGCGAGGGCGAACGGATCGCGCACGCGCTGGTGCGCGCCGAGGCTGAGGCGCTGGGGCTGGAGATCGCGGTCGATCCGGCCGGCAACATGCTGATGACCCTGCCGGGCGCCGATCGCGCGGCACCTTGCGTGGTGATCGGCAGCCACCTGGACAGCGTGGCGCAGGGCGGCAATTTCGATGGCGCGGCCGGGGTGCTGGCCGGCCTGGCGGTGGCGGCCGGGATGCGCCAGGCGGGGTTCGTGCCGGCGCGCGACCTCACCGTGCTGGCGATCCGCGCGGAGGAGACCGGCGCCTGGTTTCCCACCGGCTTTCCCGGCAGCCGCGCGGCCCTGGGCACGCTGCCCGCCGAGGCGCTGTTCGCCCGACGCAGGGACACCGGCCGCACCCTTGCCGAGCACATGGCCGAGGAAGGCTTCGATCCCGACGCGGTGCGCGGCGGCGCCTGCCTGCTGCCGCCGGCCCGCGTCGCCGCCTATGTCGAGCTGCACATCGAGCAGGGGCCGGTGCTGGACAGCGAGGCCATTCCGGTGGGCGTCGTTACCGGCATCCCAGGCTCGCGCCGGCTGCGGGCGGCGCGGTGCCTGGGCGAATACAACCACTCCGGCGCCACCCCGCGCCGGTTCCGCCGCGACGCCGCCATCGCGGTGGCCGAACTGGCCGTGGCGGTCGATGCGCGCTGGCTGGAACTGGAGGCGGCGGGCCATGCGCTGGTCGCCACGTTCTGCGTGCTGGGCACCACGGCCGACGCGGGGTTTACCAAGATCGCCGGCGAGGCGCGGTTCGAGCTGGACGTGCGCAGCCTCGATCCCGCCGCCGTGGACGCGGTCTTTGCCACGCTGCACGAGCTGGTGCCGCGGATCGAGGCGCGGCGCGGCGTGCGCTTCGAGCTGGGCGTGGAGGCGGGCGGCCCGGCCACGCCGATGAGCGCCGAAGTGCGCGCCGGCCTGGCGCGGGCGGCGCGGTCGCTGGGTGTGGCGCATCGCGAGATGCCGAGCGGCGGCGGCCACGACGCGGTGGCGTTCGCGCAGGCCGGCGTGCCGGCGGGGATGCTGTTCGTGCGCAACCAGCACGGCAGCCACACGCCGGCCGAGGCGATGCGGATGGAGGATTTCGCGGCGGCGACGGCGGTGGTGGGGCGGTGGGCGGCGATGTCGGCGGGGTGAACGAATTGCGGCTGACGGCGGATCGGCGTCAGGTCCGCCGAGCCGGCCTGCGCATGAAGCGACAGGCCAGGCGTACCAGGCCGGGCACCGTCGTCGGGCGCCGCAGCCGCCGGTCGTAGCCGGCGAAGCGGCGGTCGTTCTCGGACAGGCAAAGCTGCATCAGCGCGCGCGTGCCGATGTCGGCGTCGCTCACCGCCTTGGCGCCGCTCACGGTGAAGTTGTTGTCTTGCGGCTTGCCGGGCGTGTCCTTGCCGTTGTCGATGCCGCGCGCCAGCCCGATGCGCTCCCAGCCGAGGAACACCCACGCGGCGGTCACCCGCAGCTCGAACCACGGGCGTTGCCACAGCGGCATGGTGCGGCGATGCCAGGCCAGCCAGTTGGCGAACAGCAGGATGTGGCGGCACTCCTCCTGCATCACCGGCTCGAACGTGTCGACCAGCGCGGGTGGGAAGAAGCCGGATCGCTGGGCCATCGCGAACAGGCCGAACGCGAAGAAGCTGTCGATGCACTCGCTGAACCCAGTCACCAGATAGGCCCATTCCGTACGGCGCGGGGGCGGGTAGGGCGGCTCCGGCTCCAGGGCGATGCCGTAGGCGGCGACGAGGTTGGAGAGCACGGTCTTGTGCCGGCCCTCCTCCCAGCCGTTCAGCTCGATCGCCTCGCGCCAGTCCGGGTCGGCGACGCCGTGCGCGTAGGACAGCATCCGGATGCGGGCCTTTCCCTCGGTCTGCACCGCGATGTCCCAGATCGGCAGGCTGACCAGCCGATCGCGCGCCTCCGGGTCGAGTTTCGGCCAGTCGATGATGGTCGGCTTGTAGGGGTTGAAGGTCTCCCGGAACATCCGCGCGGTTGCGCGTTTGTGCGCCTCGGTGCCCGGGCGCAGCGGGCCGGGCTCATCGCTGACCCAGTGCCGTGCCGCGTGGTCGGCGGCGGCGATGGCGTCCGGGTCGCGGTCGCGCGATGGGGCAAGCGCGAGGCCGGCGGGAGGCGCTTCGAGGATGGCTGCGGTCATGTCTGGTCTGGTCCCTCGTCTCGGGCGAAACCAGCCTCAGATGGCGGCTCGGCGGCGTTGTTCGATGGGCCGCGGCTTCACGATTGCCGAGCGTCACGCCAAGTTTGCACGCGGTCCCTCACCCCGGCCCTCTCCCAGAGGGAGAGGGGGAAGCGCGCCTGCTCCCTCTCCCTCTGGGAGAGGGCCGGGGTGAGGGCGCGACGAGTTGGGCATTTGCGGCTTCCGGCCTCAGAACTCCCAGATAGCGGTGCAGCACCTCCGGCTCGGCCCGCAGCGCCTCGGTGGTGCGCTCCTCGACCACGTGCCCGTTGTTCAGGATGTAGGCGCGGCTCGCCAGGGACAGCGCCGCGGCGATGTTCTGCTCGACCACGATGATGGTCTGCCCGGCCTCCGCGAGCCGCTGGCAGACCGCCATCAGGTCGCGCACGATCACCGGCGCCAGCCCCTCGAACGGCTCGTCCAGCAGCACCAGCCGCGGGTCGCGCACCAGCGCGCGGGCGATCGCCAGCATCTGCTGCTCGCCGCCCGAAAGATCGGTGCCGCGGCTGCGCCGACGCTCCCGCAGGCGGGGAAACATCGTCCAGATGCGCTCCAGCGGCCAGCGCCCGCGCGCGGTCAGGCCGGCGAGCACCAGGTTTTCCTCCACGTCCAGGCTGCCGAACACCCGCCGCTCCTCCGGCACCAGCTGCATCCCGCGCCCGGCGATGGCGAAGGGGGCCCAGCCCTCGATCGGCTGGCCATCGAAGCGGATGCTGCCGGATTGCGGCCGCACCGCGCCCATCAGCGATTTCAGCGTCGTGCTTTTGCCCGCGCCGTTGCGGCCGAGCAGGGCGACGACCTCGTTCGCCTCGACCCGCAGCGACACGTCGAACAGGATGTGGCTGTCGCCGTAGAAGCTGTTGAGGCCTTCGACTTCCAGCAGGCTCATGCGCGCGGACCGGCGTTGTGGGGTGAGGGGAACGGCCGCGCATCGAAGTCGAACCTCATGCGGCGGCGACCCCGCCCAGATAGGCCTCCTGCACGAAGCTGTTGCGCTGGATTTCGGCCGGCGTGCCCTCGGCGAGCAGCGTGCCCTCGTGCAGCACGGTGATGCGCTCGGCGAGCTCGAACATCGCGTCCATGTCGTGCTCGACGATGACCAGGGTGCGGCCGCGGCGGATGTTGCGCAGCAATTGCACCGTCTCGGCGCGCTCGCGCGGGCTCATGCCGGCCAGCGGCTCGTCCAGCAGCAGCAGGGTCGGCGAGGAGGCGAGCGCCAGGCCGATCTCCAGCCGCCGCTTCTCGCCATAGGCCAGGTCGGCAACCGGCGTGTCGGCGCGGCCGGACAGGTTGACCAGCGCCAGCGTCTGCTCGACCTGCACCGCCAGGCCCGGCACCCGGTCCAGCCGGCGCAGCAGATCGGGCCGGAACATGCCGCGCCGCTCGGCCAGCGCCGCGATGGTGACGTTCTCGCGCACCGTGAGGCGGGCGAAAAGCTGGTTGACCTGGTAGCTCTTGGTCAGGCCGAGCTGGCAGACCTGCGCCACGCCGCGCCCGGTGATGTCGTGGCCGTGGAACAGGATGGTCCCGGAGGTCGGCGGCACCTCGCAGGTCAGCATCTTGAAGAACGTGCTCTTGCCGGCGCCGTTCGGGCCGATGACGCCGCGCAGCTCGCCCTCGTCGACCGAGAAGGTGATGTCGCGGTTGGCCAGCAGGCCGCCATAGCGCTTGGTCAGGCTGCGGGCCTCCAGGATCGGCCCGGCGTGATGGCTGGCCGGCACACGCCGGCGCGCGGCGGGGCCGACGCTGGCGAGCGGCGCGGCGGCCGGCATTGCGTCGAGGATCACGGTGCGCCGGCGCGCGAACAGGTCGCGGATGCCGCCGATGATGCCGCGCCGCAGGAAGCAGACCAGCAGCACGAAGATCAGGCCGAGCCCGAGCCGCCAGGCATTGCCCAGTCCGAGCGGCCCTTGCAGGAAGTCGCGCAGGTACAGCCACACCGCGGCGCCCACCAGCGGGCCGAACAGCGTGCCGGTGCCGCCGATCACCGTCTGGATCACCAACTGGCCGGAGGTGTCGAAGGTGAAGGCGTCCGGCGGCATGTAGCCCTGCAGCACGCCCAGCAGGCCGCCGGCAAAGCCCGCATAGGCGCTGGCGATCACGAACACCGTCAGCTTGTAGCCCCACACCGAATGGCCCAGCGCCTGCACGCGCTGCGGGTTGTCGCGGATGGCGACCAGGATCGCGCCGACCGGCGAGGCCACGATGCGCCGCGCGATCAGCAGCCCCACGAAGAAGCACGCCGCCAGGAACCAGTACATCGACCAGCCGCTGCCGACCTGAAAGCGCGCGAAGCCGAGATCGAACGACGGCGCCGGCACGCCGGGGATGCCGTTCTCGCCGCCGGTGTAGTCGGACAGCGGCGAGTTCTCGACGAAGAAGAACACCTCGGCGATGGCCACCGTGATCATCGCGAAATAGATGCCGGTGCGCCGCAGCGCGATCAGCCCGACCAGCGCGCCCGCGACCATCGCGCCCGCCGTGCCGACCAGCAGCGCCAGCAGCACGCTGGTCATCAGGTTGTTGGTCAGCAGATAGGCCGCGATGAAGCCGCCGGTGCCGAAGAACGCCGATTGGCCGAACGACAGCAGCCCGGTGTAGCCGAACAGCAGGTCGAAGCCGAGGCCGAACAGCCCCCAGACGACGATGCGGTTCACCGTGTCCGGCGAGAAGTCGAGTGCCGGCAGCACGAACGGCGCGATCAGCAGGCCGACCGCGGCCGCCGCCTCCGGCCACCAGCGGCGCCGGAAGCCCTGCCAGTTCACGCGCGGCCCTGCTGGCCCAGCAGCCCTTGCGGCCGCAGCACCAGCACCAGCGTCATCACCGCGAACAGCATCACCTGGGAATAGCTGGGGTCGACCATCGAGGTGAGGCTGAGGATCTCTCCGGCGATCAGGCCGCCCAGCACCGCGCCGGGAAACGAGCCGACGCCGCCGATCACCACGACGACGAAGGTTTCGACCAGGATGGTGTCGCCGGCATCAGGCGTCAGCGCCACCACCGGCGCGTTGACGATGCCGGCGAAGCCCGCGGCCATGGCGCCGATGCCGAACACCAGCATGAACACGCGGTGGACGTTGATGCCCAGCATGTCGACCATGCCGGAATCCTCGATTCCCGCGCGCACGATCATGCCGAGCGGGTGCGGTACAGCACGAGGTACAGCACCAGCAGCGCCACCGCCGCGATGCCGAGCACCACGATGCGGTAGGTCGGATAGACCAGAAAGCCCAGCGAGGTGACGCCCGCGGCCCAGGGCGGCGGCGGGATCGAGACCGTGTCGCTGCCGAAGCCGAGCCGCACCAGCTCGACCAGCACGATGCCGATGCCGAAGGTGACGAGGATCTGGTCCTCGGGCGGGCGTCGGTAGAAGTGGCGGATGATGACGCGCTCGATCACCACGCCGACGACCACCATGAACACCGCACCCGCCAGCACGGCCAGCGCGAACGAGCCGGTGTGCTGGAAGGCGACGTAGCCGGCATAGCCGCCCAGCATGAACATCGCGCCGTGCGCGAGGTTCAGCACGCCCAGCGTGCCGTAGATGATGGTCAGCCCCGAGCTGATCAGCGCCAGCAGCGCGCCGAGCGCGAGGCCGTTGAAGAACTGCGAGACGAAGTTGGGCCAGCTCAGCATCGCAACTACACGGCCGTCATGGGCGTGTCCGCACGCCATCGCCAACCAAAGATCGTCATGGCTGGGCCTGACCCGGCCACTCGCCTCCAACCCCGAATCCGCCCCTTACGTCGCCGGCCCGAGATTGCAGCCGAACGCGTCCGGCTTCTGCATCAGGCCCTCGCCGGGCACCACCTCCAGCACTTCGTAGTAGTCGTCGGCGGATTTCATGTCGGCCTTCTTCTTGCCGCGCTGGATGATGACCGGGCGCACGAGCTGGTGGTCGGCGGCGCGGAAATGCACCTTGCCCACCGTGCTGTCGATCTCCTGCCCGGCTTCGTAGGCCTTGATGATGTCCGGCGGATAGAACGTCTTCGCCCGCTCCACGGCATCGGCCCACATGGCGAGTTGCAGATAGCCGGCGTCGGCGCCCCATTCCGGCTTGTAGCCGTATTTCTTGTCGAACGAGTCGACGAACGCCTTGGCGATCGGGAACTGGTCCTGCAGCGTCCACCAGAAATCGGTGGCGGCATAGACGCCCGCCATCAGATCCGCGCCCACGTCGCGCGCCAGGAACGGCGTGTTGTACGGCACCGCAAGGATCTGCTTCCTCAGGATGCCGAATTGCTGCGCCTGCTTGATCGACTGCACGGCGTCGTTGCCGAAATTGATGTTGATGAACACGTCCGCGCCGCTGTTGGCGATGTTCAGCAGGTACGAGCTGTAGTCGGGCGAGCCGAGCGGTGCGACCTGCGCGGTCGCCGTGGTCCAGCCGCCGGGCTTGACGAACTGCTCCATCGACTGATGCACGGTATGGCCGTAGGTGTAGTCGGGGATCAGGTAGGCGACTTTCTTGTTCTTCCCGAGGTTCTTGATCAGCACCGGCGCGATCGCCGCCGCCGCGGTCTGGCCATAGAAGCACTCGCGGAACGAATAGCGCACGCAATCCTTGCCGGTGGTGTCGTTGGAGCCGCTGATGCCGGGCAGGTAGATGACGTTTTCCCGCTGCGCCAGCTTGTTCAGCGCCACCGCCTCGGCGCTGGAGACGCAGCCGGTGATGACCGACGCCTTGTTCTGGCTGATGAACCGGCTGCCGTTCTGCACGGCGTTGTTCGGCTTGGCGCCGGAATCCGCGACCCCGAAGATGACCTGCTTGCCCAGCACGCCCTTGGTGGTGTGCGGCGAGATCATGCGGATCAGCGGGTCGCCGGCGTTCAGGTGCTCGATCGCGAGCTGATAGCCCTTCAGCACATCCTCGCCGGACACGGCGTAGGTGCCGGTGCGCGGAATGGTGATGCCGATGAACACCGTATCTCCCGACGTGCCGGCCGGAAACGTGCCGATCGCCGGCTGGTCGGCGGCCCGCGCGCCGGCCGGGAGCATGGCGGCGCCCGCGAGGCCGGCGGCGCCGGCGAGCACGGCGCGCCGCGACGGCGGGCGGTCGATTGGACCAGTCACGCTCATGTATTCTCTCCCCGGGATCGGCATTGCGGCAGCCTTGCCACCTTCATTAAGGGAGTGCCGGACGGTTCGCAATCGGCGCGAGTTGATCGCGAGGGCAAACCGCGATTGACTGCGCGACCCGAGGGATGCACGCCCGCCCATGCTGTCCGCCACGTCCTCCACCACGTCATCCGCCATGTCCGCCGGCCGCCTCGCCGTGGACATCGGCGGCACCTTCACCGACCTCGCGCTGGAGCACGGTGGCGGCCCGGCACACCGCCAAGGTGCTGACGACGCCGGCCTCGCCCGAGCAGGGGGTGCTGGCCGGGATAAAGTCCATTCTGGCCGCGGCGTCGCTCGCGCCGGCCGACATCCAGCTTGTCGTGCATGGCACCACGCTGGCCACCAACGCGCTGATCGAGCGCAAGGGCGCCAGGACCGCGCTGCTGACGACCGAGGGCTTTCGCGACGTCCTGGCGCTGGGCAACGAGAGCCGCTACGATCAATACGACCTCGATATCGTGTTGCCCGAGCCGCTGGTGCCGCGCTACCTGCGCCTGGGCGTGCCGGAGCGCCTGGACAGCCAGGGTCGCGTGCTGCTGCCGCTGCATGAGGAAGCGGTGCGCGCCCTGGCGCCGGTGCTGTCGCGCGAGCGTGTGGAAAGTGTCGCCGTGGGATTCCTCCACGCCTACCGCAACGACGAACACGAGCGTCGCGCCCGTGCGATCCTGGCCGAGTTGCTGCCCGGGCTTCCGGTGTCGCTGTCATCGGAGGTCTCGCCCGAGATGCGCGAGTGGGAGCGGTTCTCGACCACGGCGGCCAACGCGTATGTGCAGCCGCTGATGGCGCGCTACCTGACGCGGCTGGAGGCCGAGTTGCGCGACATGGGCTTTGCCGCGCCGATCTTCCTGATGCTGTCCGGCGGCGGGCTGACCACGATCGAGACCGCGTGCCGCTTTCCGATCCGCCTGGTGGAGAGCGGGCCGGCGGGAGGCGCCATCTTCGCGGCCGGCATCGCGCGCGCCTGCGGGCTGGATCGCGTGCTGTCGTTCGACATGGGGGGCACCACGGCGAAGATTTGCCTGATCGACGATTTCGCGCCGCAGCACTCGCGCAGCTTCGAGGTGGCCCGGGTCGGCCGGTTCAAGAAAGGCTCCGGCCTGCCGCTGCGCATCCCGGTGATCGAGATGGTCGAGATCGGCGCGGGCGGCGGCAGCATCGCTCATGTCGATGCGCTGGGCCGGCTTGCCGTCGGTCCTGAAAGCGCCGGCGCCGATCCCGGTCCCGCCTGCTACGGGCGCGGCGGCGCGCGGCCCGCCGTGACGGATGCGAACCTGCTGCTGGGCCGCTACGACGCGGAGCGATTTGCGGGCGGCAACCTGATGCTGCGCGCGGATGCGGCGGAGGCGGCGGTGGCGCGCGAGATCGGCGGGCGGCTGGATCTGGATGCCGGCATGGCGGCCCTGGGCGTGGTCGAGATGGTCGACGAGAACATGGCCAACGCGGCGCGCGTCCACGCGGTCGAGGCGGGTTCGGCATATGACGGCCGCGCGATGATCGCCTTCGGCGGCGGTGGTCCCGTGCATGGCTATCGCGTCGCGGAGAAGATCGGCATCGGTCGGGTGATCGTGCCGCCGGGTGCCGGCGTCGGCAGCGCCATCGGCTTTCTGCGCGCGCCGGTCGGCTACGAGGTGGTGCGCAGCCTGTACCAGCGTTTCGCCGCCTTCGACATCGAGGCGGTGAACGCGCTGCTGGACGACATGGCGCGCGAGGCGTACGCCATCGTGGAGCAGGGCAGTTTCGGCGCGGCTACCGCCGAGCATAGGCTGGCCTTCATGCGCTATATCGGCCAGGGGCACGAGATCGCGGTGGCGCTGCCGGCGCGCGCGTTGCGGGCGTCCGACGTGGCGGAGATCCGCGCGGCGTATGACGCGGAGTATTCGCGCCTGTACGATCGCCCGGTGCCCGGCTCGGATGTCGAGGTGCTGAGCTACGCGATCACGGTGGCGACCATGCCGCCGCCTCCTGATCCAGCACCCGGCGAGCCATCGCGAACGGAGCCGCGCGCGACGGGCGCGCGCCTGGTGCGCGACACGGCAAGCGGGGCGCTTGCGGAATGGTCGCTGTTCGACCGCGCGGCGCTTGCCCCGGGCGCGGTGCTGCGCGGCCCCGCGATCATCGCCGAGGCGGAAACCTCCACCCTGGTCGGGCCGGGATGGATGGCGCGCATCGACGCGGCGGCACGCATCGACATGATCCGCGAGGCGACGCCATGACCGATACCGCGGACCAGCTCGCGGCGATCCGCCGGCAGGTGATGTGGAACCGGCTGATCGCGGTCGTGGAGGAGCAGGCGCAGACCATGATCCGCACCGCGTTTTCAACCACGGTGCGCGAGGCGGGCGACCTGTCGGCCGGCATCTTCGACCTGCGAGGCCGGATGCTGGCGCAGGCCGTCACCGGCACGCCCGGCCACGTCAACTCGATGATGGAGAGCGTCGGGCATTTCCTGGCGAAGTTTCCGCCCGCGGCGATGCGGCCGGGCGATCACTACATCACCAACGACCCGTGGCTCGGCACCGGGCATCTGCATGACCTCACCGTGGTCACGCCGGCATTCCGCCGCGGCACGATCGTCGGCCTGTTCGCCAATACCGCGCATGTCATCGACGTGGGCGGCCGCGGCATGGGCGCCGACGCGCACAGCGTGTTCGAGGAGGGGCTGTACATCCCGATCGTGAAGTGCTTCGATCGCGGCCGGCCGAGCGAGCCGTTCTTCGATTTCGTGCGCATGGGATCGCGCCTGCCGGTCGAGCTGGAGGGCGACATCTATTCCCTGTGCGCCTGCAACGACGCCGGCGCGCGCCGGCTGGTCGCGATGATGGACGAGTTCGCGATGGACAGTCTCGATCCGCTGGCGGAGTTCATCTTCGACGCCTCGCTCGCCGGCACGCTGGCCGCCATCGCCGAGCTGCCGGGCGGCACGTTCAGCGCCGAGGTGCGCGGCGACGGCTACGACGTGCCGGTGGTGCTGCGCGCGGCCATGACCATCGGCGCGGACCACATCGACGTGGATTTCGCCGGCACCTCCGGCCTGTCGCGGCGCGGCATCAACGTGCCGGCCGCGTATGCGCGCGCCTATGCGTGTTTCGGCATCAAGGTGGTCGTCGCCCCCGCCATCCCGAACAACTGGGCCAGCCTGCGCCCGTTGCGGATGCGCATTCCGGAAGGCTGCATCCTGAACGCGCTGCGGCCCGCGCCGGTGGCGGTGCGCCACGTCACCGGGCAGTTGCTGCCGGATCTGATGATGGGGTGTCTGCATCAAGTGGTCCCCGATCGCGTCGCCGCCGAAGGCTCGTCCTGCCTGTGGAACCCGCCGCTGCGCGGCGGCGCCTCGGTGACTGGCCCCTCTGTCACGGCATCGGGCGGCGGCAACCGGCCGCCCTTGCCGGATTTCGAGGTCATCACCTTCAACTCCGGCGGCACCGGCGCGCGGCGGCGGCGCGACGGGCTGGACGGCACCGCGTTCCCGTCGGGCGTGCGCACCATGCCGGTGGAGGCGACGGAGAACGTCGCGCCGGTGGTGATCTGGCGCAAGGAATTGACGACGGACAGCGGCGGCGCCGGGCGCACGCGCGGCGGCGCCGGGCCGCTCATGGAGATCGGCACGCTGGGCGAGCAGGCGTTCGCGGTCAACGCGATCTTCGACCGGGTCGCCAACGCGCCCAAGGGCCGCGACGGCGGCCACGGCGGCATGGCGGGCGGCGTGCATCTCGCCTCGGGCGAGGCGCTGCGCACCAAGGGGCTGCAATACATCCCCGAGGGCGAGAGGCTGCTGCTGCAACTCCCGGGAGGCGGCGGCATGGGCGACCCCGCGACCCGCGACCCGGCGCTGGTGGCGCGCGACGTGCGCGACGGGCTGGTGTCGGTGGAGCGGGCACGCGAGGCCTATCGCGTGGCGGTCGACGCGGATGGCGTGCTGGATCTTGCCGGGACTCGGGCGTTGCGCCTGTAACGTTCCAGGGCCGCGCGGACGGCGGAGGGGATGAGATGTTCAACCAGCTTCTGACGCCGGTGGCGGGCAGCCTTGGTCTGTCGTTCCTGGTGGCGGTGCTGCCGATCGTCGCCGTGCTGGTCATGCTGGGCGTGCTGCGACGGCCAGCCTGGCAGGCGTCGCTCGCCGGCCTGATCGTGGCGTTCATCATAGCACTCGCCGTCTGGCAATTCCCGCTGGCCCTCGCGCTGGACAGCATCGCGGCGGGCGCGGTGTTCGCGGTCTGGCCGGTCATGTGGATCGTGTTCAACGCGCTGCTGCTCTACAACATCGCCGTCGTCTCGGGCCGCTTCGACGCCTTTCGCGAGTGGGTGGTGACACACCTGCCGGACGACCGCCGGGTGGTGCTGGTGGTGATCGGCTTCTGTTTCGGCGCGTTGCTCGAGGGCATCGCGGGGTTCGGCACGCCGGTCGCGATCACCTCGGCGCTGCTGATCCTGGTGGGCTTTCCGCCGCTCGAGGCGCTGGTGTTCACGCTGATCTTCAACACCGCGCCCGTGGCGTTCGGCGCGCTGGGCGTGCCGGTGACGGTGCTGGGCGCGGTGACGCACCTGCCGCCGGCCGTGCTGGGCGCGATGATCGGGCGGCAATTGCCGATCATCGCCCTGATCCTGCCGTTCTACGTCATGGCGATCTATGGCGGCTGGCGCTCGTTGCGCGCGCTGTGGCCGATGCTGCTGGTCGCCGGCGGCAGCTTTGCGCTCACGCAGTTCGTGGTCGCCAACTTCATCAACTACACGTTGACCGACGTGCTCTCGTCGATGATCTCGCTGCTGGTGACGATCGGCTTCGTGCAGGTGTGGCACCCGGCGGCCGACCCCGCCTATGCCACCGCGGGCGGCGTCGTGGCTCCGCGCGACGTCCGGCGCGGCGATGGCGTGTCCCCGGTGCAGGGCTGGATTCCCTGGGTGGTCGTCTCCGTGGTGGTGATCGTCTGGACCAGCTTCAAGGTTTTCGCGATCGGCGCTCAGGCGGTGCAGTGGCCGGGGCTGCACAAGGCGGTGTTCATCACGCTGTACAAGACGCCCTACGCCGCGATATGGGCGTTCCAGCCGCTGGCCACCGGCACCGCGATCCTGTTGTCCGCGATCATCACCGCGGCGTTCGTCGGCGTCGGCCCGGTGCGGTTCCTGCGTGCGGCGTGGGACACCTGGCGGCAGTCGCGGCTGGCGATCCTGACCGTGATGCTGATCGTCGGACTGGCGTATCTGATGAACTACTCCGGCATCAACTACACGCTGGGCCTGGGCGTCGCCTCGGTGGGCGCGGTGTTTCCGCTGGTCTCGGCATTCCTCGGCTGGGTCGCGGTGTTCCTGTCCGGCAGCGACACCTCCGGCAACGCGCTGTTCGGCAACTTGCAGGTGGTGGCGGCCAACCAGCTTGGGCTCAGTCCGGTACTGATCGCGGCCACCAACTCGTCGGGCGGCGTGATGGGCAAGATGATCTCGCCGCAGAACATCGCGACCGGCGTGTCGGTCGTCGGCTTGCAAGGCAGGGAAGGCGTGGTGTTCGCCCGCACCTTCATCCACAGCATCGTGCTGACGATCCTGCTGGGCGTGATCGTGGTGATCCAGCAATACGTCGTGCCGGGCGTCATCCCGCACTGAGCGGCGCGGGCCACGCTCCCACGCGGTTTTCAGGCCGCATCACGGAGCACCCTCCCGACAACCCCAACCGGGCCGCCGGTCCCGTCATCCGCGATCGTGTCCCACCGCGCCTGCACGGCGTCGCGCAACAGCAGCGCGTCGGTCCAGCGGTCGGTCAGGTCGTTGCCGTCTCGCCCGGTGATGGCGTATGGCTTGGGACCGAGTTCGCACACGAAAGCCAGCGTGGCGTCTTGCGTCGCGCGTCGGCGCCAGCTCCTCATGCCGTACTCCCACCAGTCGAGGAACAGGTCCAGCCACATGCGATGATGCGGGAACGAGATCTCCACCTGCACCTGTTCGCGGCTCGCCACGCGCCCGTGCAGCGCCCAGGAATGATCGAGGATGCGCCGGATCATGGCGTGGTTCTCCTCGTCCACCGGCCAGGCGAACTCGCGTCCCACCAGGAAGTGCGACAGATCCGCGGTCAGGCGCAATCCCGGCACGGCGTCGAGCAGGTCAAGCGTGAAGAACAGGTCGGTGGTCATCCGGTCGCGATGCGTCTCGATCAGCACCGGGAAGTCCACCTGCTCGGCGAGGCGAAGCCAGCCTTCCAGCAAGGTCACGCAGTCCTGCAACCGGCGCGGCCGGATGTCGGGCTGCAAATCGATATGATGGCAGCCGTATCGCGTGGCCAGTTCCAGCACGGGTTGCAAATCGTCGACCGTCCTGGGGAAGCACTGCCCTTCGACCGCCATGCCTGGCGGCAGCAGGCCGGTCGTCCGGCGTACGGTGTCGGCGTGCGTGTACGGCGCGCTGATCCCGTCATAACCGGCACCGGCGATCATCCGCAGGTTTTCCTCCAGGCTGCGCTCGAAGCCGTCGGTGTGACGGCGCTCCATCGCCCAGAGCGATTGCAGAAACAGCAGCTTCTGTCCCATTCGCCAGTGCTCCGTTAGCGGCGCTCCCGCCGCGTCTCCGCCGCCACGCGGACCAGCACCTGCATGATCCGCGCGCCCGCGCGCAGCGTGCCACGCAGATTGCCCGACACCTTGGAACGCCCGGCGATGCGGCGGCGGTACGGCACCGGCACCTCCAGGATGCGCAGTCCAGCCGCCGCCGCGCGCATCTGCATCTCCAGGTTCCAGCCGTAACCCATCTCGCGCATCCGCAATCCGGCCAGCGCGTCGGCGCGGATGGCGCGGAAGGCGCACATGTCGCTGTAGCGGGTGCCGCAGGTCAGGCCGACAGCCGCGCCGATCGCGGCACCCGCCGCGACCTGGTGCCAGCTCATGCTGCCCGGCTCGCGCACCCCGCGCGTGCGGCTGGCGATGACGAAATCGCGTGACCCGTCCAGCACCGGGCCGGTCAACGCCGGCAGCATCTCCGGCGCATCCGCGCCGTCGCCGTCGAGAAACACCAGGACCTCGGCGCCGCGCTCGCTTGCCAGCGCGGCACCGGACGCGCAGGCCCGGCCGTAGCCGCGCCGGGTCTCGACCAGCACTTCGGCGCCGGCGCGCGCGCGCCTCCGCCGCCGTGGCATCGCCACTGCCGCCATCGACCACCACGATCAGCCCGACGTGTTCGCGCGACAATCCGCGCACCGTGGGACCGATCGCGCCGGATTCGTTCAGGACCGGGATGATTGCCGCGACAGCCGGCGTCACAGGCTCCAGCGCAATCCGCAATTGGCGCAGGCGGAGGGCGGCGCATCCGACAGCAGGGCGGCGCGGAAATCCTGGTAGCGCGGGCCGTTCCAGATGTCGCGCAGGCTCTCCTGGCTGGCGTCGCCGAGCGTGAACGCGTCGTAGCCGTCCATCGAGAACGGCGCGATGCAGCACGGGATCGCCCGGCCATGCGCGGTGAAATACATCAGCGACCACGGCCGCCGGCACAGCGACCACGGCTTGTCGCCGGCCTGGCGCTTGAGGCTGGTGCCGGGTTCCGTGGCGCCCGACGCGTCGAAATGGATGCCGAGATCGCGCGCCAGGGCCTCCGCCTCGCGTAGCCGCTCCGCTTCGTCGCCGGCCACGCTCTCGAACAGCGCCTGATCCGCTCGCGCCAGGCCACGGCCTTGCGGCATGAACACCAGCCGTTGCAGATGCACCGCGCGCACGCCGACGTCGTGCGCGAGTGCCACGAAGGCCGGCAACTGGTCGATCGTCTCGCGCAATCCCGTCAGCCACAACGACACGTCCGGCTTGGTCCACCCCTCCGCACGCTGCGCGGCCGTGAAGGCGCGCACGTTGCGCACGATGCGGTTGAAGTAGTCCTTGCCGCGCACCGCGAGAAACGCTTTGGCGTCGGCGGCGTCCAGCGACACGCGCAGTTCGTCCAGCCCGGCCTCGGCCAGCGCGCGGCCGTTCTTCGGGTTCAGCAGCGTGCCGTTGGTGTTGAACAGCACGTACGCGCCGCGCGCCTTCAGATACGCCACCATGCGCGGCAGGTCGCGCACCAGCATCGGCTCCCCGACGCCATGCAGCACCACGCGTGAGATGTTGGGCACCTGGTCGACGATGCGCGTGAACAGCGGCCAGCTCATGTCGGCGGGCGGCTCGAGCTCCTCGAAGGTGCGCGGGCAGGTCTCGCACAGCAGGTTGCAGCGGTTGGTGACTTCCAGGTACAGGCAGACCGGCTCGTGCTCGGCGACCGTCGTGCGGCCGTCGCCCACCGCCTCGAAATAGCGTGCGGGATCTGGCCTCGCCAAGGCTGGCGATATGGTCGCTTGCGACATCATCGCTCTCCGATCAGGAAGGAACGCGGCGCGGATCCGCCAGCGGGCTGCGGACATCCCAGACCGTCAGGGCCACCGTGGGCACGAACACCAGCGCCTGCCAAATGAAACTCTCGTGCAGCGGGTCGATGTACAGCAGCAACGCCGCCGCCCCGAGAAAGATCGCGCCACGGTGCGGCGCGATCGCCGCCGGCAGGCAGACCCAAGGATAATACCAGGAGTAATGCGGGCTGAACCCCACCAGCAGCACCACGATCAGCAGCGCGGCGTCGGCGGCCGCGCGGACCACGTCCGGCGGCTGCGTCCGGGGCCGCGCGGCGACCGCAAGCCCCAGCGCGCCCAGCAGCACCGCCAGCAGCGCCGCGTAGATCGCCGCGGCGGCGCCGGGCAGAGGGCCAAGCTCGGCCAGCCCGGACAGCGCCCAGAAACCGGACCCTTCGGAAAGGCCCTCCTCGGCGGCGTAGCCCGGCAGGAAACCCAGCACATGCCGACCGGCGCCGACATAGACGGCGTACAGCGCGACGGCGGTCAGCAGCCCGGTCGCCGGCAGCCGCCAGTCCCAGCGCCGCCACAGCGCCGGCGCCACCACGGCCGGCAGGAACTTCGTCAACACCGCGCAGGCCAGCGCCACGCCGGTCCAGCCCGGACGCGCCCACGCGAAGGCCAGGAACGCCAGCGCCAGGAAGCCGATCGCCAGCGCGTCGACATGGCCGTTGCCGGCGAACTCCCACACCGCCAGCGGGTTCCAGGCGTAGATCAGCACGCGCGACATCGGCAGCCCGCAGCGCCGCAGCACGGCGCACATCGCCGCCACCGCCACCGCCTCGAACGCCACCATCGCGGCGCGCATCACGAACGGCGTCTGGCCGATCCAGGCGATCGCCGCGAACGTCAACTCGGCGGCCGGCGGATAGATCGTGCGCGCATACATCGCGCGGTTGACGTGCGAGAAGATCGCGGCGTCGCGCAAATGCGCCAGCGCCGGATCGCCCGGCACATAGCGATACGGGTTGATCCCGGCGAGCTGCACGCGCCCGTCCCAGATGTAGCGGAACAGGTCGCTGGACAGGAACATCGGCGAGCACAGCGGAATGGCGCGCATCGCCGCCGCCACGCCCAGCACCAGCCACAGCGCGCGCCGCCCCGGATTGCCGCGCAGCGTGGTCCGCGCGGCGCACCAGTACAGCACGGCGGCCAGCATCTGCACCGCGATGAACACGATCAGCCGCTGATCGCTGCCGATCTTGATCTCGCTGCCGTCGTGCAGCGATTGCCCGACGCCGATCAGCGCCACCAGACCGGCACCCAGCAGCAGCAACGCGCGGTTCAAGCGACGGACGCATCCATGCGATCCAGCCCCAGTGCCCGCACGCAGGCGGCGGTCGCCGGGGCGGCGTAAGGGGTGAGCGTCCCGGCCGGCGGCGCTGCCAGTTCGCGCAGCAGTCGAGCCAGCGCGGCGCGGTCATCCACGTCGTACCAAGGCGGCAATTCGACCAGCGGCAGGCCAAGCTCCGCCGCCCGCGCGCGGGTTTGCTCGGCGACACGCTCGCTGCTCCACGCGATGTCGGAGAACAGCCGCGCGTGCGGCGCCTGCATTCCCAGCACGTAATAGCCGCCGTCCTCGGCCGGCCCCAGCACCGCCCGCGCGCCCGGTGCGAGCAGCGCCCGCGCCAGTCGCACCAGCGCCTCGGTCGGCAAGGTCGGGCTGTCGGCGTTCAGCACGCAGGCGGCGCGATAGCCGCGCGCCAGCAGATCCCGCACGGCTTGCAGCAGGCAGCGGCCAAACCCATCGACGCCGGGCGGCATCGGCGCCAGGCCGTCGGCCAGCAGCAATTGCGTGCCGTTCGCAAGCATCGCGTCGAACAGCGCCGCCTCGCCCGCCGGCGCGTAGGCGATCCAGCCGTCGATCGGCGCTGCGAAGCCGGCCAGGGCGATATTCCCGGTGACGTCGCGCAGGAACGCGCTGCCCATCCGCATCGCTTGTTCGGGCGACAGCGGCGGCGTCAGCCGCGTCTTGACGCGCCCCGCGACCGGAGCCTTGGCCATCACCGCGATGGCACAGCGATCGGCGAGGGCCATGCGCTACGACCCGCTGAACCAGTTGTAGCCGCGATCTTCCCAGAAGCCCCCGGTGTAGCGGTCGGTGACGTACATCGTCGTCACCCATTTCGGATTCTTGAAACCCAGCTTGGTCGGCATCCGCACCTTGAACGGGAAGCCGTTCTCCACCGGCAGGATCTGGTCGGACTGGCGGAACGCCATGATGGTCTGCGGATGCAGGGCGGTGGCCATGTCGATGCTGGTGTAATAGCCGTCGGCGCACTCGAACCCGACATACCTGGCGTGCAGATCGGCACCGATGCGCTCGAGGAACCCGCGCAGCGGCGTGCCACTCCATTTGCCGATGTAGCTCCAGCCCTCGACGCAGACATGCCGCGTCACCTGGCTCTCCTGCGGCAGCGCATGGAGCTGGTCGACGCTCCACGGGCGCTTGTCGGCGATCGCGCCGGCCAGGGTCAGGCGGTAGGTGGCGGCGTCGATGCGCGGCGAGTCCTTCGGGCCGAAGAACGCGTTGAACCGATAGCCCTTCACATCGCTTTCGGGAAAGGTCGCGGCCAATCGCGTCTTGCTGAACAGCGCCTCCTGCACGCGATCGTTCCAGCGCGATACCGTGTGCAACGCCCGCTGCACCGCGTCGGAATCGCTGAAGTCGCAGCCGGTGAGCATGGTCAGCGCACCGAGGCTGAGGCCGCGTCCGAGCAGCCGGCGGCGCCCCACGTCGCGCGACAGCAGGGTCATGGGTGGTCTCCGTGCGGCACGGCGGTCGCTCGCCCCAATGTCATGGCCACGAAGGTCTTCGGCACCAGCACGACCAGGGTTACATGCACGAGCATGAACGCCACGATCACCGCCATGAAGAAGAAATGCACGACGCGCGCGAAATCGAAGCCGCCCAGAATCCACGCGAGCGGCGCGAACTGCACCGGCTTCCAGATCGCCAGGCCCGAGACGAACATCATCAGGATGGCGAACAGCACGCCCCAGTAGAACACCTTCTGCACCGCGTTGTACTCGCCCAGCCGGTGCGCCAGCCGAAACCGGGCGGCGGCGGCGAAATCGCGCCAGAACGCGCGCGGCGACAGCGGCAGCAGGTCGCGCCACAAATGCCGGGTCAGCAGGCTGTGCAGCAGGTACAGGGCAAACCCCGCCAGCAGCAGCCACATGCCCGCGAAATGCCAGGCGATCGCGGTGCCGGTGCCGGACTCGTTGTGCTGCGCATAGGACGGGTCGGGCTGGCCGCCCAGCGAGATCCACAGCGGAAACGTCAGCCGCGAGAAGATCGGCACGTTGTCGTAGATGCGCCAGCCGCTGCCGATCATCACGATGATCGCCAGCGCCAGCATCCAATGCGCCAGCCGGCGCAGCAGCGGATGCGTCTGCACCTCAAGCTCCGTCGCGGGCGGCGTCATGGGGCGACCTCCAGGCCGGCGCGGCGGAGGATCGCCGAAGCGTCCGGCGTCGCGAGGTAGGAGAGGAACGCGGCGGTATTGCGGCTCAAGGCGTTCTTGCTGGCGGCCGCCGCGTATTGCGCCGTCGGCGCATCGGCGTCCGGCACGACCGCGACCACCGCAAGCGCCGGCCTGGCCAGCGCGGAACTGCGCGGCAGCAAGCCCAGCCCGGCCTGCCCATGATGGATCAGGAAGGCGACGCCAGGGCCGTCGATCGCGCCGGCCAAGGCCGCCTTCCAGCCCAGCCGCCCGGCCAGCGCCACGCCGTCGGCGCCGCCCGGGTGCGTCGGGTCGATCACCCCGAGCCGCGCTCCGGCCAGCAGCCCCGCCAACTCCGGCCCCGAAGGCAGCGCCGGCAGTGCCGCCGCACCCTGTCCGGCGAGGACCACCGGATCACGCCAGGCGCCGACCCGGGTTCCCGGGTTGACCAATCCCCGCGCCGCGCCCTGGTCCATCCAGCCTGTCCGCGTCACCAGCACGTCGTTGCGCGCGCCGTGCGCGATCAGGGCGAGCGATTGCGGCCCCGGCGTCTCGAACAGGCGCACCGGCACGCCGGTCCGACGCCGGAAATCGGCACCCGCCGCGCGCATGGCCGGCGCCAGCGTGCTGTCGCAGTACACCACCACGTCCGGCGCGGTCATGGTGTCCGCGCGCGCAGCCTGCGCCGTGCCGGCCAGCACGGCGCAGGCCGCCAGCATGGACGCAGAGCATATGCGGCGGGTCAGCATCGGGTCGGCTCCATCTTTCCCCACGCGGTTCGATGGCGGGTTCGCAGCGGCGGCGGGACAAGTTACACTGCCTCCGGGTCGGAGACAGTGGTGACGGCGTTCGGGCAGGCGGAACAGCGCGCGGCGTGGTCGTCCCTGATGGCCGCGGCCCAGGATGGCGATGCCGCCGCCTATCGCCGCCTGCTGGCCGAGGTCACGCCGTTCGTCCGCTTCGTGGCGCGACGGCGCGGGCTGGACCCGGCGGGGGCTGAGGATCTGGCGCAGGACGTGCTGCTGACGGTGCATCGGGTGCGCCACACCTACGATCCCGCGCGGCCATTCGTGCCCTGGCTGCTCAGCATCGCCTATCGCCGGCTGATCGACCTGCACCGGCGCGACAGCCGCATCCGCAATCAGGAGACGGCGGTTCCTGACATTTTGGAAACCTTCGCGGATCCGTCGGCGAATGCGGGCGTGGAGGCTTCGGAGCTGAGGGCATGGCTGCGCCAGGCGATGACGGAGCTGCCGCCGAAGCAACGGCAGGCGCTGGAGCTGGTGAAGCTGGGCGAGCTGTCGGTCGCCGAGGCTTCGGCGCGCACCGGCCAGTCGGCGGGGGCGATCAAGGTCAACGTGCATCGCGCGATCAAGTCGCTGCGGGCGATCCTGGCGGCCGCGCCATGACGGAGGCGCCATGACCGAGGCGACGGACAGGCTGATCGAGGATCTGTCGGGGCGCCTGCGCCCGGTGATGCGGCTGCCCTCGCCCGGCCGTGCGGGCCTGCGCCTGGCTGGCGGTGGTCGCCGCCGTGGCAGCGGTGCTGGCCGGGCGTGCCGACCTGCCGGCGGTGGCGGCGCGCATCGCCTCGTTCGCCGATATGTGGCTCGCCGTGGTGGGCTCGGTATCAACCGCCGCGCTGGCCGCCGTCGCCGCCTGCGTCGTGAGCGTGCCCGGCCGCTCGCGGCGCTGGGCCTGGCTGCCGCTGCCGGCGGCCGCCCTGTGGCTCGGCGCCAGCGGCCTGGGCTGCCTGCGTGCGACCGCCATCCTGGTCGTGCATCCGGCGACGCTGCATCAGGCGATGACCGCGTGTCTGCCGTTCATCCTGGAGTTTTCCGTGCTGCTGAGCGTGCCGCTGGCGGTGCTGCTGTGGTGGGCGCGGCCGCTGCGGCCGGGGCTGGTCGCCGGGCTGGGCGGCTTGGCGGTCGCCGCTGCTTCGGCCTCGCTGCTGTGGTTCTTCCACCCGTTCGACGCCAGCGCGGAGGATCTGCTGGTGCATGTGGCCGCCGTGCTGCTGGTGGTCGGGCTGTGCCGGCTGGCGGCGGCTATCCCTCGGCGGCGGCGGTTTCGGCGAACAGCGTGACCGAGCGGGTGGCGGGCGTCGCGTCGCCGTAGACAACCGTCCAGCGCCGGCCCGCGCGCGGCGGCGGCAAGGCGACCGGGATTTTTGCGCGCCCGCGATTGAGCGCGATGGCCACGCGGTCCTCGGCCACCGTCAGCACCGCGACCAGCGTGGCCGCGTCCGGATCGTTCCAGGCGTCCGGCGTCATGGCGCGGCCATCGGCGCGGAACCACGCGGCGTCGGGCGGCTGGCCCGCCTCGGCCGGCAAGCCTGCGAGGAAATGGTCATCGCGCAGCGCCGGGTGAGCCAGCCTTGCGCGGACCAGTCGTGCCGCGACCGCCAGCAGGTCGCGGTCGGCGGCGGCCCAATCCAGCCACGACAGCGGACCGTCCTGGCAGTACGCGTTGTTGTTGCCCTGCTGCGAGTGGCCGATCTCCGACCCCATCGCCAGCATCGGCGTGCCGCGTGAGAACAGCAGGGTCGCCA
Source organism: uncultured Pseudomonadota bacterium (assembly GCA_963758455.1). Taxonomy (GTDB): domain Bacteria; phylum Pseudomonadota; class Alphaproteobacteria; order Acetobacterales; family Acetobacteraceae; genus CAVRQM01. The sequence goes on from CAVWVK010000004.1 coordinate 116,545, forward strand.
GCAGCGCCGCCTGATCCGCCCGGCGCGCGGCCAGGATCGCGGGATCGTCGGTCGGACCCTCGACGCCGTCGTTCCAGGAATGGTTGTCCGCCGCACCGTCGCGCCCGTCCTCGCCATTGGCGGCATTGCGGCGCTGCTCGTAGGCGACCAGGTCGGCCAGCGTGAACCCGTCATGGGCGGTGATGAAGTTGATGCCGCGCGACGGCCTGCGGTGTGCGGCCAGCACGTCCGCCGATCCGGCCAGCCGCGTCGCGAGGCCGCCCAGCGTTCCGGCATCGCCGCGCCAGAAGCGCCGCGCGTCGTCGCGGAAACGGTCGTTCCACTCGCCCCAGGGGCCGGGAAAGGCGCCCAGCCGGTAGCCGCCCTGGCCGACATCCCAAGGCTCGGCGATCAGCTTCAGGTCGCGCAGCAGCGGGTCCTGCGCGATGGCGGTCAGCAGCGGCGCGGCGGGATCGAACCCGTCGTCGCGCCGCCCCAGCGTGGTGCCTAGGTCGAAACGGAAGCCGTGGACGCGGCCGAGCACCGCCCAGGTCCGCAGCGCGTCCATGCACAGGCGCACCACCTGCGGGCGGTCGCAGGCCAGCGTGTTGCCGCAGCCGGTGTCGTCCACATACAGCGCGCGGTCGTCCTGGCGCAGCCGGTAATAGCCGGCATTGTCCAGGCCGCGCAGCGACAGGGTGGGGCCGAGCTCGTCGCCTTCGCCGGTGTGGTTCAGCACGATGTCGACGATCGTCTCGATGCCGGCGGCGGCGAGGGCGGCCACCGCGCCATGCACCTCCGCCCAGCCGCCCGGCGCCAGCCGCGGATCGGGGGCCAGCATCGCCACCGGGTTGTAGCCCCAGTAGTTCATCAGCCCGAGCTTCGCGAGATGGCGTTCCTCGATCCAGGCGGCGGCCGGCATCACCTCGACCGTGGTGATCCCCGAGGGCGGTCAGATGCGCGATGGCGGCGGGATGCGCGAGCGCCGCGAACGTGCCGCGGATTTCCGGCGGGATGTCGGGATGGCGCATGGTGAAGCCGCGCACATGCAGCTCGTAGATCACGGTGCGCGCCCAGGGTGTGCCCGGTTGCGCCACCGGCGGCGCGGGGGGCGCGCGCATCACGATGCCCTTGGGCATGGCGGCCGCGCTATCCGCGTCGTCGCGGGCGGAGGCATCTTCGGAGCGATGGCCGAACATCGAGGGATGCAGGCGCGGCACGCGGTCCAGCGCCAGCGCGTGCGGGTCGATCAGCAGCTTTGCGGCGTTGAAGCGCAGGCCGTCATGCGGCGCCCAAGGCCCGTGCGCGCGAAGGCCGTAGCGTGCCCCTTCGGCCACGTCCGGCACGAAGCCGTGCCAGACCGTGCCGGTGCGCTCGCCCAAGGCGTGCCGCGTCTCGGTCCCGGCGGCATCGAACAGGCATAGCTCCACGCGCTCGGCATCGGGGGCATGGATCGCCACGTTGACGCCCGCGACGCCGGGCGTCACGCCCAGCGGTTCCGGGGAGTTCGACGTTACTGGGGAGATTTGGGGGGTCATGGGAACATCATAGGGCAACCCTTCGATTTCGACGCGCCCGTGAGCACCCTCACCCCGGCCCTCTCCCAGAGGGAGAGGGTGCAGTTCTCCCTCTCCCTCTGGGAGAGGGCCGGGGTGAGGGCGCTTCCCAGCGGCCAAGGGTTGCGGACAGCATGGTTCGGCGACAGGCTCGCGCCCGGATCGAGGGGGAGCGTCCGTGCCAGAACCAGCCAAGGTCACGTTCCTGACCAAGGAATATCCGCCCTACGTCTACGGTGGCGCCGGGGTGCACGTGGAATACCTCAGCCGCGCGCTGGCCAAGCGCATCCAGGTCGAGGTCCGCACCTTCGGCGACCAGCATTCCAGCGACGGCCGACTGACCGTGCGCGGCTATCCGCAATGGGACGAGGTGGCGAAGAACACCGACCCGCGCTTCGTCGGCGCCATCGACGCCTTCGCCCGCTCGCTGGCGATGGCGAAGGATCGCATGGATTCCGATCTCGTGCATTGCCACACCTGGTACAGCGACATGGGCGGCCTGCTCGCGAGCCAGCTCTGGGGCATTCCCTACCTGCTGACGATTCATTCGCTGGAACCGCTGCGGCCGTGGAAGGTCGAGCAGCTCGGCAACGCTTACCACCTGAGCGCCTGGATGGAGCGCACCGCCATCGAGCAGGCGGACGGCATCATTGCCGTCTCGCGCGAGACCCGCAACGATGTGCTCCGCCTGTTCGACATCCGGCCGGAGCGGGTCCATGTCATCCACAACGGCATCGACCCGCAGGAATACCGGAGCGGCGCCGGCGGCGGCGAGGTGCTGGCCCGCTACGGCATCGACCCGCAAAAACCGTTCGTGCTGTTCGTCGGCCGCATCACGCGCCAGAAGGGCATCATCCATCTGGTTCGCGCCATCCCGCATATCGACCCTGCCTTGCAGATCGTGCTGTGCGCCGGGGCGCCTGATACGCCGGAGATCGGGCGGGAGATGGAGGAGGCGCTGGCGCAGGCGGCGGCAAGCCGACCCGGCGTGATCTGGGTGCGCGAGATGCTGCCGCGCGCGGACGTGATCCAGCTGTACGGGCGGGCCGCCATCTTCTGCTGCCCCTCGGTGTACGAGCCGTTCGGCATCATCAACCTCGAGGCGATGGCCTGCGAGACGGCGGTGGTCGCGACCTCGGTGGGCGGCATCCCGGAAGTGGTGGTGCCGGAGGAAACCGGGCTGCTGGTCGATCCCGGTCTGCGCGCGGGCACGTTCGATCCAGCCGACCCGGCCGGGTTCGCGCGGGCGCTGGCGGCGGCGATCAACCGCCTGGCGGCCGACCCGGAATTGCGGAAGCAATTCGGCCGCGCCGGGCGTCGGCGCGTGCTGGACCATTTCAGTTGGGACGCGATCGCGCGGAGCACGCTGGATTTGTACGGCGCGGTCCTGGAAGCGCGGCAGGCAGGATAGGCGCGGCTATTTCGTGCGCCTGTACAACCGTGGCGTGGCGGCGTAGGGCGGAACAGCGCAGCGCATTCCGCCGCTTCGGGGCAATGCGCCACGATCTCGTTCGCGCAAGGAAGTATGGCGGATGGCGCTGCGCTTATCCGCCCTACGCGCTTGCCGCGTCCGTCACGCCGCGAGTCGGTCGATCATCTTCTGCGTAATCAGGCATACCCCGCTCTCGGTGCGGCGGAAGCGTTGGGCGTCCTGCGTCGGATCCTCGCCCACCACCAGCCCCGGCGGAATGCGCACGCCGCGGTCGATCACCACCCGATCCAGCCGCGCCGAGCGGCCGATCTCCGATCCCGGCAGGATCACCGCCTGCTCGACATGGCTGAACGAGTTGATGCGGACGTTGGTGAACAGCAGCGATTGCCGCACATAGGCGCCCGAGACGATGCAGCCGCCGCTGACCAGCGAAGACACCGCCATGCCGCGCCGGCCGCCCTCGTCATGGATGAACTTGGCGGGCGGCGTCACCTCGCCGGTGGTCCAGATCGGCCAATCGCGGTCGAACAGATCCAGCCCCGGCACGAAGTCCGTGAGGTCGATATTGGCCGCGTGATAGGCGTCGATGGTGCCGACATCGCGCCAGTACGGCTCGTTCTCCGCCGAGGAGCGCACGCACGAGCGCGAGAAATGGTGCGCGATGGCGCGGCCGCTCGTGACCAGCTTGGGGATGATGTCCTTGCCGAAATCGTGCTGCGAGTGCGCGTCGGCCGCGTCCTCGCGCAGCAGTTGGAACAGCAGTTTCGTGTCGAACACGTAGATCCCCATGCTGGCCAGCGCGCGATCGGGATGCCCCGGCATCGGCGGCGGATCCGCGGGCTTCTCCAGGAACGACAGGATGCGGTCGTGCTCGTCGACATGCATGACGCCGAACGCCACCGCATCCATGCGCGGCACCTCGATGCAGCCGACGGTGACGTCCGCCCCCTGCTCGACGTGCTGTTGCAGCATCTTCTCGTAGTCCATCTTGTAGACGTGGTCGCCCGCCAGGATCACGATGTAGCGCGGGTCGGCGGACTCGATGATGTCGATGTTCTGGTACACCGCGTCCGCAGTGCCGAGATACCACAGATCCTCCGACACCCGCTGGCTGGCCGGCAGGATGTCGAAGCTCTCGTTGCGCTCGGGGCGGAAGAAGTTCCAGCCGCGCGTCAGGTGGCGGATCAGGCTGTGCGCCTTGTACTGCGTCGCCACGGCGATGCGGCGGATGCCGGAGTTGAGCGCGTTGGACAGCGCGAAGTCGATGATCCGGCTCTTGCCGCCGAAATACACCGCGGGCTTGGCGCGGATGTCGGTCAGCTCCATCAGCCGGCTGCCGCGTCCGCCGGCCAGGACGTAGGCCATCGCATAGCGCGCCAGCGGCCCGCTCGGCCCGGTCGGTGTGTCCGCCATTTGTTGTCCTCCCCTGCGACGCCTTGTTCAGCGCCCGTCGTTCAGCGCCCGCGTTCAGCGTGCGGTCTCGTTGCCGACCGGCACGTTCCAGATTTCGCGCGCGTATTCGGCGATCGTGCGGTCCGACGAGAAGAACCCGACGCGCGCGGTGTTCAGCGCGCTCGACCGCCACCAGGCGGCGCGGTCGCGCCAACGCGCCGCCACGTCGTGCTGACATGCGACGTAGGCGTCGAAATCGGCGGCCACCAGGAAATGATCCTGGTGCGTCACGACATCCACCAGCTCGGCGAAGCGGCCCGGCTCGCTGGGCGAGAACACGCCCGAGCCGATCGCCTCCAGCACCTGCTGCAGCATCGGCGAGCGGGCGATCGTCTCGGTCATGTCGATGCCGCGCGCCCGCTGCCGGGCGACCTGCTCGGCGGTGAGGCCGAAGATGAAGATGTTGTCCTCGCCGACATGCTCCAGGATCTCGACGTTCGCGCCATCCAGTGTACCGATGGTCAGCGCGCCGTTCAACGCCAGCTTCATGTTGCCGGTGCCCGACGCCTCCATCCCGGCGGTCGAGATCTGCTCCGACAGGTCGGCCGCCGGCACGATCGCCTCGGCCAGCGAAACGTTGTAGTTGGGCAGGAACACCACTTTCAGCGCGCCGCGCAGGGTCGGGTCGTTGTTGATGACGCGGGCGACGTCGTTGATAAGCTTGATGATGAGCTTGGCGCGATGATAGCTGGCCGCCGATTTGCCGGCGAAGATCTTCACCCGCGGCACCCAGTCGCGCATCGGCTGCGCGCGCATCGAATCATACAGCGCCACCGTCTCCAGAATGTTCAGGAGCTGGCGCTTGTATTCGTGGATGCGCTTGATCTGCACGTCGAACATGGCGTCCGGGTCGACCTTGATGTCCATGCGGTCGGCGATCAACTGCGCCAGCGCCACCTTGTTTTCGCGCCTGACGGCCTGCAGGCGGTCGTGCAGGCCGCTGTCGCCGGCGTGCGCGGCCAGCCCCGCCAGCGCGCCCGGATCGTCCATCACCCGCTCGCCCAGCACATCGACCAGCAGGCTCGTCAGCCCCGGATTGGCCTCGAACAGCCAGCGGCGGAAGGTGATGCCGTTGGTCTTGTTGGTGATGCGGCCGGGATAGAGCGCGTCCAGGTCGTGAAAGATGGTGCGCCGCAGCAGGTCGGTGTGCAGGGCCGAGACGCCGTTGACCTTGTGGCTGCCGACGAAAGCCAGCGTGCCCATGCGCACCCGCCGCCCGGCGTTTTCGTCGATCAGCGACAGCGCCGCCAGCGTCTCCGCGTCCGCGTGCCCGTCCGGGGCCTGCGCGTTGACGCGGCCCAGGTGCTGCCAGTTCAGCAGGTAGATGATCTGCATGTGGCGCGGCAGCAGCCGCTCGATCAGCGGCACCGCCCAGCTTTCCAGCGCCTCGGGCAGCAGCGTGTGATTGGTGTAGCTGAAGGTGTTGGACGTCACCGTCCATGCCTCGTCCCAGTCCAGCGCGTGCTCGTCGATCAGCAGGCGCATCAGCTCGGCCACGGCGATCGAGGGATGCGTGTCGTTGAGCTGGATTGCCGCCTTGTCCGGCAGCGTGCGGATGTCGCCGTGCTGGCGCACATGCCGGCGCACCAGATCCTGCAAGCTGGCCGAGGAGAAGAAATACTCCTGCCGCAGCCGCAACTCCTGCCCGGCCGGGGTGTCGTCGCTGGGATAGAGCACCTGGCTGATGGCGTTGGCGCGGCTGCGGTCGGCCAGCGCGCCCACATGATCGCCGCGGTTGAACGCATCGAGGCGCAGCGGATCCGGCGCGCGCGAGGACCACAGCCGCAGCGTGTTGACGTGCTTGCCGCGCCAGCCCACCACCGGCGTGTCGTAGGCGATCGCCTCGACCGTCTCGGCCGGCTTCCAGACGTGCCGCGTCACGCCGTCGTCGCCGGTCGCCTCCTCGACGCGGCCGCCGAAGCCCACCGCGTAGTCCACCTCGGAGCGTTCGAACTCCCACGGGTTGCCGAAGCTGAGCCAGGTCTCCGGATACTCGCGCTGCCAGCCGTCCTTGATGACCTGGCGGAACAGCCCGTGATTGTAGCGGATGCCGTACCCGTATGCCGCGACGCTGAGCGTGGCCATGCTCTCCATGAAGCAGGCGGCCAGTCGGCCCAGGCCGCCGTTGCCGAGGGCCGCGTCCGGCTCGATGCTGCGCAGCCGGTCCAGATCCACGCCGAGCTCGGCGAGCGCCGCGCGCATGGTGTCGGTCAGGCCGAGATTGTTCAGGCTGTCGACCAGCAGCCGCCCGATCAGGAACTCCAGCGACAGATAATAGACGCGCTTGCGGGCGCGCGTGTAGTTGGCGCGCGTCGAGGTCATCCAGCGGTCCACGATCTTGTCGCGCACCGCCAGCGCGCAGGCCACGAACCAGTCGCGATCGCTGGCGACGATCGGATCCTTGCCGACCGCGTAGGTCAGCTTGGCGACCACGGCGCGGCGCAGGGCGGCGATGTCCTCGTCCTGCGAGGGCAGCGCGATGCGCGACGCCGCCGGCCGGTCGATGGTCGCGGAAGGACGGGCCTGGCTCATTGACGTACCTGTGCGGAGTTAAACGGCGATCATGTGACGGCGAGCGGAGGCGAATGTGCCCGCTCGGACTTTAGATTGCACCAAGATATGGGCGGAGTGGCTTCCCGCCAAACGTTAATGCTGCATCCGCTCAGTCGACCCTGGCGTAACGGGCATGAAGCAGGCGGAACCCGCTTTGCTCCTTCGGACACGGTGCGGTATGCTCGGGATTGTGCCATCACGCGGCAGGGTTGAGGCTGGATGCGCAAGGCCGTTGCGTCATCGCTCGAACATCCGTCGCGCCGGCCGCATCGAGCGGAGGGGAGCTTGGAGGTCCGCAGTTGCCTGTCCCTCCGGGATCGCCCGCCGGCTTGCCGTGCCGCCTGACGAACGGCCGATGTCGGGAACCATGCGCGGGCCGGGTGATGAAGGCGGCGGCGCCTCGGGAGATCCGGGTGTCCTCGATCCGGGCGCGCTGCTGTGGCGCGTGGCCGCCGGCGACCGCCTGGCGTTCCGTCGCCTGTACGACCAGCAATCGCCGCGTCTTTATGCGGTGGCCCTGCGCGTCACGCGCCAGCCGGCGCTGGCGTCCGACGCGGTGCATGACGCCTTCCTGCAAGTCTGGCGCAACGCCGCCCGCTTCGACGCGGCGCGGGGCAATGCCGAGGCCTGGCTGCTGAGCCTGGTGCGCTATCGCGCGCTGGACATCGCCCGCCGCCGGGTGCGCGAAGTCTCCGACGACGACATGCCCGAGCTGGAGGACCAGGACCCCGACCCGCTGGCCCGGCTGGCGACGGCGCGCGACGCCGCGGCGCTGCATCGCTGCCTGCAAACGCTGGACGCTGATCGCCGCAGGCTGGTGGTGCTGGCGTTCGTCGAGGGCCTGTCGCACAGCGAGCTGGCCGAGCGGCTGGCCACGCCGCTGGGCACCGTGAAATCCTGGATCCGCCGCAGCCTGCTGGCGCTGCGCACCTGCCTTGGTGAACCCGTGTCGTGAGCGGGTCCGAGGACGGCATCAGCGGCCCCGACGACATCGAGGCGACCGCCGGCGAGTATGTCCTAGGCGTGCTCGACCTGGCCGAGATGCGCGCCGTGCGGGTGCGCGCCCGCACCGAGCCGGCGCTGGCGGCGGCGATCGTCGGCTGGGAGATCCGCCTGGCGCCGCTGGCCGAGGCGGTGCCGCCGCGCGCCCCGCCGCCAGGGCTGTGGCAGCGCATCGAGGCGCGGATCGCCCCGGTGCCGGAGGAGCCCGCCAACGATCCGCTGGATCTGGCGCCAGCCGCCGCCGCCGTTGCCGCCCCGCCGCCGTCGTTTGCGGCCGATCGGGGCGGTCAGCGACCTGCGGCGCGGGCGCGCGGCGTGCGCGGCTGGCAGGCGGCGACCGTGGCGGCGCTGGCCCTGGCGGCCGTGTTCGCGGCCATCGCGTTCATCCCCTCGGGCACGCCGGGGGGCGCGCGGCTGGCGGCGATCGCGCCGATCGGCGCGCCGCAGGCCGCGTTCGTGGCCACCGCGCGGCCGGACGGCACCGTGGTGCTGACCGCGCTGGCCCCGGCCGAGGTGCCATCAGGGCGCGATCTTGAGCTGTGGATCCTGCCGCCCGGCTCGAAGACAGTGGCGCCGCTGGGCGTGCTGCCGGCCACCGGCAAGACGCTGCGGCTGCCGGCGGTGCCGGCCACCGGCACGCAACTGCTCATCAGCCTGGAGCCGCGCGGCGGCTCGCCGACCGGCCAGCCGACCGGCCCGGTCCTGTACGCGGGCACGCTGACCAGCACCTAGCCGCCCCCGGCAATCACGGCCGCCTGCACCGCCGGGGCGCTGCTTGCAGTTCCGCACAAAACTTGACACGTTCGCGGAATGGCGGGCGATCGCCGCTTCGGGACTTGGGGAAAGCGGCAATGTGGCTGCGGGCCGCTCTCGGAAAACCGTGGCAGGGCAGCCCGGAGATGACGGCCGCGGGACCGCGGGCCCGCGCGACGTTCCGGCGGCTCAGACTCAGGCTCGGCTGCCGGCTGGCGGCGCTGTGGCGCGACGTGGCGCACCCGCTGGTGCCGCGCCCGTTGGCGGCGCGCGGCAGGCGCAGCGGTCGGCGGATGCGCGTGGCCTCGGTGCTGCTGCCGGCGATCGGCCTGCTGCTGGCCGGCGGCTGGAGCTGGCTCGACGTCACCATGCAGTTGCGCGGCGCCCTGGTGCGCGACATGACCCTGCTGCGCGCGCAGACGCTGCGCACGCTGGATGTGCAGGAATCGGTGCTGGCGGCCGTCGACCTGGCCACGGAGACGCTCTCCTGGCCGGAAATCCGCGCCAGCAGGTCGGTGCATAGCCTGCTGGTACGGCTCGCCGACGCGGCGGACGCGGTCGATACGCTGGGCCTGATCGGGCCCGACGGCCGCATCGCCGCGGCTAGCGACATGGGATTTCCGGCGGTCCCCATCGACCTGTCCGACCGCGATTTCGTGGCGGCGTTCCCAGCCGGCGCGCGCGCGGTCCCGGGGTTCGTGGGCCAGGCCGTGCTCAGCCGCGTCGATGGCCGGCCGCAGGTGCATATGGCGCGGGGGCGCGTGCCTGCCTCGGCGGCGAACGCGGTCGCCGGCGGAGCCGCGGGCGGGGTCGGCGATGGCGGCGTTGTCGTGGCCGGGTTCCGGCCCTCGCTGTTCGAGGATCTGTTCGCGCAGGTCGCGAGCGGCCGCCGCGGCACCATGCTGCTGCTGCGCGGCGACGGGCGGGTGCTGGCCCGTTTCCCCGATCCGGTGGCACCCGGCAACCTGCGGCCGCTCGCGGCCACGGATCCGGTGCGCGTCGCCGCCCGCCTGCTGTCGCCCGGCGATTCGCTGGCCGTGGACTCCGGTCGGCTGGGGGCGGTGCAACGGGTCGGCGAATACGGCCTGCTGCTCGCGGTGACTCTGGATCCGGCCGTGGCGCGCCGCGCGTGGCTGCGCGAGATGCTGTTCCCGACGCTCGGAGCCACGGCGACGGCGGCACTCCTGCTGCTGCTGGCGCACCGCACGCAGGCGCGGCTGAACAGCGAGGCGCAGCGGATGCGCCTGCGCACCGCGCAGGCGGAGGCCGAGCGCACGGCGGCGCAGGAGCGCGCCCGGCTGGAGGCGAAGCTGCGCCGGACCGAGAAGCAGGCGGCCCTGGGCCAACTCGCGGCGGGGGTCGCGCACGACTTCAACAACCTGCTGCAAACCGTAATGGTCGGCGCCGAGGCGATGCAGCGCCGCCCGGCCACGCCCGAACGCATCGCCAGCTCGGCGCAGCTCATCCTGCGCGCGGCCGAGCGGGGCATTGCGCTGACCCGGCGGATGCTGGACTACGCGCGCGTCGACGAGCGCATCGACAGCTCGCATCGGGTCGAATGCTTCGCGCCCGAAGCCGCCCTGAACGGCGCGCGGGAATTGCTGTCGCATCTGCTGGGCAACGACTGGCCGGTGCTGCTGCGCCTGCCGTCGCGGGCGCTGCCGGCGGCGCGCGGCGATGCCGCCGAATGCGAGGCGGTCCTGCTCAACCTGGCGGTGAACGCCCGCGACGCGATGCCGGACGGCGGCACCATCGTCATCGAGGCGGCGCTGGCCGAGCCGCCGGCGACGTTGGCGCAGGCGGCCGCCGGCGCGTTCGTCCGCGTCAGCGTGCATGACAGCGGCTGCGGCATGGACGCGGCGACCCTGGCGCGCGCCGGCGAAGCGTTCTTCAGCACCAAGCCGCGCGGCGCGGGCACCGGCCTGGGCCTGTCGATGGCCCGCGGCTTCGCGCAGCGCGCCGGCGGCACGCTCGAAATCGCCAGCCGGGCGGGCGAGGGGACCACCGTCACCCTTTGGCTCGCCGCCGGCTGAAGCCTTGTCCGGGTGTCGACATGACCTTGCGTTAACAAAAGGAATGTTGCGCGCGTGCCCGCGCCGTGCTTGCCTGTCATCGCGTCTACGGAATGAAAATCACGATGCTTCTTGCTCACCTGACTGACCTGCATGTGCGCCCGCCGGGCGTCGCGGCGTATCGCGTCGTCGAGTTCGACGATGCTGGCCGAACGGGCGTTGCGCGCGGTCGCCGCGTTGCGGCCGCGGCCGGACGCGGTGGTGATCTCCGGCGATCTCACCGATTGCGGGCTGGCCGCCGAGTACGAGTCGCTCGCGGCGATGCTGCGCCGGCACCTGGACGGGATCGCGGTGTACCTGATCCCCGGCAATCACGACCGGCGCGACAATTTCCGGGCGGCGCTGGGCGCGTTCCCCGGCGTGCTGACGCATCCGGAGTTCGTGCAGTACGCGGTGGAGGACTTGCCGGTGCGGCTGGTGATGCTGGACAGCGTGGTGCCGGGGGCGGGGCATGGGGAGCTGTGCGCGGCGCGGCTGGACTGGCTCGATCGCGCGCTGGCCGCGGCTCCGGGGCGGCCGACCATGCTGGTGCTGCACCACCCGCCGATCCTGTGCGGGCTGGCGATGATGGACGCGATCAATCTGCGGTCGGCCGAGGCCCTGGCCGCCGTGCTGGCGCGGCATCGCCAGGTCGAGCGCATCCTGTGCGGCCACCACCACCGGCCGATCGTCGGCCGGCTCGGCCACGCCATCGTCTGCGTGGCGCCCTCCGTCGCGCATCAGGGCGAGGTGGCGCTGCGCGACGACCGCGGCCGCTTCGTGCTGGAGCCGCCCGCCTTTCAGTTGCACCTGTGTCTGCCGGACGGGCAGATCGCCAGCCACACCGTGCTGGTCGAAGACTTCCCGGGGCCGTTTCCGTATATCGAGGACCCGGATTATCCGGGAAAGGCCCTCTGAACGGCGTCCCCGCCGGAACTTTCGCCCCTCGCGGCCTATGAGTTCCGCACCAGGGACAGGAGGCGATGATGGCGACGCATGATCCGCAGGAACGCGAAAAGGTCTGGTCGATGATCCGCGGCATCGAGGTGGCGATGCTGACAAGCGAGGATGGCGGCGTGCTGCGCAGCCGCCCGATGGTGGCGTTGCAGAGCGGCTTTTCCGGCACGCTCTGGTTCTTTACCCGCGCCGACAGCCACAAGGTCGACGAGGTGTCGCGGGAGAGCCAGGTCGGCCTCAGCTACGCCGATCCGAAGGCGCAGAACTACGTGTCGCTGTCCGGCACGGCGCGGCTGGTGCGCGACCGCGGCGAGATCGACGAGCATTGGGCCGAGTCGATGCGGGTCTGGTTCCCCAAGGGCAAGGACGACCCGGAGATCGCCCTCTTGCGCGTCGACGTGAGCCAGGCGGAGTACTGGGATGCGCCGTCATCGAGAATGGTGCATCTGTATGGGTACGCGAAGGCCCGCCTGACCGGCGAGCCGCCGCATCCCGGCGGCCACGCCCGGGTTGACCTCGAATAAGAGTCCGATCTCTCCTCCGATGAGCCGCGTGGGGTGGTGCGAACGTGCCACAGGTCAGGCAACTCAAGTTTGTGAACGAAAAAACATTTGCATCGGGGATGAGGTGCGCCTACCTCTGGCTGCGGCAAGGCGGTTCGCCGCCCTGCCATCTTGGACGTTTCCTCCCTAAACTTGGCGGCGCCTTCGGGTGCCGCCATTTTTTTTGCCCTGCCGCCATGAGTTGCAAGCGGCGGCCTCGGCCGCTACAAGCGCGCGATGGTCCCCGCGCGGCGCAGCCTCCGACTTATCGACCCCTGGGCGTAACGCCGCGCAGGTGCGCGGCGCGTTCAGGGGCACGCCCCGCCTGCCGCGAAACCTGCCACCCGATCTTCCCGAGGGGCCGCCATGACCATCTCCCATCCCAATTTCGGCGATCTGCCCGCCGATCGCGTCATCATCTTCGACACCACTCTGCGCGACGGCGAACAGTCGCCCGGGTTCTCGATGAACCTGCACGAGAAGCTGCGCATGGCGCACGCCCTGGCCGAGCTGGGCGCGGATGTGCTGGAGGCGGGGTTTCCGATCGCCTCGCCCGGCGATTTCGACAGCGTGCGGCTCATTGCCCGCGAGGTGCGCGGCCCGGTGATCGCCGGCCTGGCGCGCGCCGCCCGCGGCGACATCCTGCGCGCGGCGGAAGCCGTGGCGCCCGCCGAGCGAAAGCGGATCCATACCTTCATCGGCACCAGCCCGCTGCACATGCAGTACCAACTGCGCATGGATCGCGAGCAGGTGCTCGCCGCCGTGACCGACAGCGTCACGCTGGCCCGCCGCCACGTCGAGGACGTGGAATGGTCGGCGATGGACGCGACCCGCACCGACGCGGATTTCCTGTGCCGCTGCGTCGAGGCCGCGATCCGCGCCGGGGCCACCACCATCAACCTGCCCGACACGGTCGGCTACGCGCTGCCCGAGGACATGGCCCGCATCTTCGCCGACGTGCGCGCCCGCGTGCCCGGCGCCGACGGCGTGATCTTCTCGGCGCACAATCACGACGACCTGGGCCTGGCGGTCGCTAACACCATCGCGGCGATCGGTGCCGGCGTGCGGCAGGTGGAATGCACCATCAACGGCATCGGCGAACGCGCCGGCAACGCGGCGCTGGAGGAGATCGCGATGGTGTTGTCCGCCCGCGCCGACGGCGTGGCGGTGCGCACCGGAATCGTGGCGCGGCACATCCTGCGCACCTCGCGGCTGCTGGCCACCATCACCGGCTTCGACGTGCAGCCGAACAAGGCCATCGTCGGGCGCAACGCCTTCGCCCACGAAAGCGGCATCCATCAGGACGGGGTGCTGAAGCACGCCGCCACCTACGAGATCATGACGCCGGAAAGCGTGGGTTGGCAGCGATCAAGCCTGGTGCTGGGCAAACACTCCGGCCGCGCCGCGTTCCGCGACAAGCTGCGCGCCCTGGGCTACGGCGAGATCGGCGACAACCAGCTCAACGACGCCTTCCGCCGCTTCAAGGATCTCGCTGACCGCAAGAAGGTCGTCTACGACGAGGACGTGGCCGCCCTGGTCGATGACGAGGTGCTGCGCGACCATAACCGCATCCGCTTCGTCTCGCTGGATGTGCATACCGGCAGCCGCGTGCGGCCGCACGCGGCGATGGAGCTCGAGGTGGACGGCGAGACGATCGCCGCCGAGGCGACCGGCGATGGTCCGGTCGATGCCACCTTCAATGCCTTGCGCGCCATCTTCGCGCATGACGCGACTCTGAAGCTGTATTCCGTCGGCGCGGTGACGGACGGCACCGACGCGCAGGCGCGGGTCACGGTGCGTCTGGAGGAGGACGGGAAAATGGTGGACGGGCAGGGCGCGGACACCGATACCATCGTCGCCTCGGCGCGCGCCTATGTCCACGCGCTGAACAAGCTGCTGGTCAAGCGCGCCCGCACCGCGCCGGACCGGCTTCACGACTCGGACGGTAGCCTCCACGAGCCAGCCGCCTGACGGGGCTGGCGCCTGCTCAGCGCCAGATCGGCTTGCCGAGGTTGATGTCGTTGCCGCTGGTCAGGGCGCCGCCCAGCGCGCCGGCGCCGGCACCGGCCAGGGCACCCAGGCCGGCATTGCCGCCGATGGCGCCCAGCACCGCGCCGCCTCCGGCGCCGAGCAACGCGCCGGAGGCGGCGCGGTCGCCCTGGTTGTAGCCGCACCCCGCCAGCCCGAGTGCCAGCGCGGCGAGCAGCATGGTTGCTGGAGCGAGGCGGGTCATGATCCGGGTCTCCTTTCGTGATGAGCTACGGGTAAAGGCCAGGCCCGTAGTTGTTGTGTCCTGGAGTAAAGTCATTGGACCCGCCCACGGTTGCACCGTGCGTCGCCTGGTCGACCGCCGCCGGGGCGCTGCTGTTGACGCCGCTGGCGGGCGGCCCCGTCGGCGCGCAGGCAGCCAGGCAGGCTGCCAGCATCGCCGCCAGGACCGCCCCCTGCCGGCGCCTACTGCCCGTTGGTGCCCCCGCCGGCGGACCCGGCGCCGTTGCTCGGATGGGTGCTGCTGTTGTCGCTGCCGACGCCACCGCCGTTGGCCGCGTTGGAGGCATTCGGGGCGGTGCTGGTGGCACCGCTCGCGGCCGGGCCGGTCGCCGGACCCACCACGCCGGTCGTGGCCGGGTTGTTGCACGCGGCCAGGGCCAGCGTGCCCAGCAACAGTGCCGCGGTCAGTGCCTTGTTCATTGCAGATTTCTCCAGTTTGTTGCGTTCAGACGTAAAAGGCGACCCGATTACGGTGCCGTTACGGCCCCGCCCACGGCGCCGACACCGCCGCCGATCAGGGCGTCCGTCCCGACATTGCCGTGGGTAACGGCGCCCACGCCGGCCCCGGCGCCGGCCCCGAGCAAACCTCCGGTCACGGCACGGGTTCCCGGGCTGTTGCCGCATCCGGCGAGCGAAAGACCGACGCCCAGCAGCGTCAAGACTATGGCGGCGGTTTTGCGCATCGTGTTCTCCCTCGCTCGATGTCACAGGCAAACGCACGACCGCAGAAAAAGTCGTGGCCGGAATGAGGCATTTTGTGCCTCGCGAACTACCTTCGTTCACATCGCCGCGAGCCTCGCCGCCGCGCCGGCCCTTGCCCTGCCTTGGGCTGGAGGCTAAGCCCACCGCCTTCATCCATATTCCCCCGGACTGGCGCGAAGGTTCTTCGTATGTTCTCACGGCTGCTTGGGTTCATGTCGGCCGACATGGCCATCGACCTCGGCACCGCGAACACGCTGGTCTACGTCAAGGGGCGGGGCATCGTGCTCGACGAGCCGAGCGTGGTGGCCATCGCCGACGTGCGCGGCAAGAAGCAGGTGCTCGCGGTGGGCGAGGAGGCCAAGCAGATGCTGGGCCGCACGCCCGGCAACATCCAGGCCATCCGGCCGCTGCGCGACGGCGTGATCGCCGATTTCGAGGTCGCGGAGGAGATGATCAAGCACTTCATCCGCAAGGTGCATAATCGCCGCGGCTTCGCCTCGCCAATGATTATCGTCTGCGTGCCGTCCGGCTCCACCGCGGTCGAGCGCCGCGCCATCCAGGAAAGCGCGGAAAGCGCCGGCGCGCGCCGGGTCATGCTGATCGAGGAGCCGATGGCCGCGGCGATCGGCGCCGGCCTGCCGGTTACGGAACCGTCGGGCAGCATGGTGGTCGATGTCGGCGGCGGCACCACCGAGGTCGCGGTGATCTCGCTGGGCGGCATCGTCTATGCGCGCAGCGTGCGCGTCGGTGGCGACAAGATGGATGAGGCGATCATCAGCTACATCCGCCGCAACCATAACCTGCTGATCGGCGAGAGCACCGCCGAGCGCATCAAGGTCGGCATCGGTGCGGCCGCCGCGCCGTGGGATGGCGAGGACGGGCCGTACCGCGAGGTGAAGGGGCGCGACCTGATGAACGGCGTGCCGCGCGAGGTGCAGGTGGGCCAGCGGCAGATCGCCGAGAGCCTGGCCGAGCCGGTCACGGCGATCGTCGAGGCGGTCAAGGTGGCGCTGGAGAACACGCCGCCGGAGCTGGCGGCGGACATCGTCGACAAGGGCATCGTGCTGACCGGCGGCGGCGCGCTGCTGCATCGGCTGGACGAGGTGCTGCGCGAGGCCACCGGCCTGCCGGTGGTGGTCGCCGAGGATCCGCTGCAATGCGTGGCACTCGGCACCGGGCGGGCGCTGGAGGAGATGAAGCGGCTGCGCAACGTGCTCACGTCGATGTACTGATCCAGCGCGCCTTGCGGTATGGTCGCGGCGTGGAAGGCACCCTCACCCCGGCCCTCTCCCAGAGGGAGAGGGGGCAGAACTCCCTCTCCCTTTGGGAGAGGGCCGGGGTGAGGGCGCCGCGTCGCCCATGATCCGCCTATCGATCCCCGTCCGTCAGGCGCTCGCCAAGCTCAGCCTGCCGGTGCTGGTGGCGGCCAGCTTCGCGCTGATGCTGCTGGGCAAGGCCGACGCGCTGCTGGCCGAGCGCATGCGCATGGCGATGGCCGACGCGATGGCGCCGATCTACGGCGTGCTGGCGCCCCCGCTGGAGGAGGCGCGGGTGGCGATCGACAACGCCACGCATCTGTTCACCCTGGCCTCGGACAACGCGAAGCTGCGGCGGGAGAACGCGCTGCTGCGCAAATGGCAGTCCGTGGCGCTCGCGCTGGATGCCGAGAACGCGACGCTGAAAGCCAATCTGCATTGGATCCCCGAGCCGTCGCCCAGCTTCGTCACCGCGCCGGTGGTGGCCGACGCCGGCGGCGTCTATGCGCGCGCGGTGCTGCTGTCGGCCGGCCCCAATCACGGCATCGTCAGGGGCGAGGTGGCGCTGGACGACCGCGGGCTGGTGGGGCGGGTGACGGAGGTGGGCGCGCGGACGGTGCGGGTGCTGCTGATTACCGACCTCAACAGCCGTATTCCGGTGATGCTGGAGGCCAGCCGCGCGCGCGCCATCCTGACCGGCACCAACGGGGCGCGACCCCGGCTGATGTACTGGCCGGAGGGGGTGCAGCCGGCCGAGGGCGAGCGGGTCGTGACCAGTGCCGAGGCCGGCGCCTTCCCCGCCGGCCTGCCGGTCGGCACCGTGCATTACAGCAGCAGCAACGTGGCCGAGGTGGAGCCGCTGGCGCGGCTCGACCGGCTGGAGGTGGTGCGCCTGTTCGACTTCCAGCACGCCGCCCCCGAGGCGTCGCCGCAGGCGGCGCGCGCGTCCGGCCCCGGCATGGCGGACGCGAGGCCGGCCGCGCCGGCGTGGCCGACCGGACCGATGCCGGCCGCCTACGGCGTGGCGGGCGCGTTCCGGGGTGATCGCTGATGGACCGGCTGCCCGGCATCCGGCCGCGGCCGAGCCTGGCGCGGCGCCTGGATGTGGTCGCGCGGCATGGGTTTCCCCTGGTCAGCACGCTGCTGCTGCTGCTGGCCTTGGGCGCGCCGCTGCGCCTGCCGGGACAGGCCGAGTTGCAGGTCTGCGTGGCCGTGACCTGCGTGTTCTTCTGGTCGGTGTTCCGCCCCGCCGCGATGCCGCCGGCCGCCGTGTTCCTGATCGGCCTGCTGGTCGACCTTTTGGGATTCGGGCCGCTGGGCGCCGATGCGGTGGTGCTGCTGGCCTGCCAGAGCGTTGCCCTGCGCTGGCGGCGCGAGCTGGGCCGGCTCGGGCTGGGGGCGGTCTGGCTGGCATTCGTGGTGGTCTCGGTGGGTGCCGCGGCGCTCGGCTGGCTGCTGGCCTGCGTCCTGGCGCTGCGGCTGTATCCGCCTGCGCCGGCGTTGTTGCAGGCGGCGCTCGGCGCCGGAGTATTTCCGGTCCTGGCCTGGCCGCTGACCCGAGCGCACCGGACCCTGGCCGAGCCGGATTTGGCATGATCGGTGCGAATCCCTGATGCGCGCGCGCCGAGAGAACCAGCGACGCTCGGTGTTCACCCGCCGCGCCCTGATGGTGGGCGGCGTGCAGGTCGCGGCGTTCGGCCTGCTGGGCGCCAAGCTGTATCAGGCGCAAATCGTCGACGGCGCGCGCTACGCGATGATGGCCAGCACCAACCGGGTCAGCACGCGGCTCACCGCGCCGCCGCGCGCGCGCCTGTTCGACCGCGCCGGCATCGTGGTGGCCAACAACAAGCTGAACTGGCGCGCCCTGCTGATGGCCGAGCAGGCGCAGGATGTCGACGCGACGCTAGACCGCTTCTCCACGATCATCCCGCTGGCCGACCACGAGCGTGTGCGCATCGAGCGCGAGTTGCGCCGCCGCCGCCGCTACATCCCCGTCCTGGTCCGCGAATACCTGGACTGGGAGGAGATGGCGCGCATCGAGGTGGCTGCCCCCGACCTGCCCGGCATCCTGATCGACGTCGGCACCACGCGGCTGTATCCGTTCGGCTCGCTGCTGGCGCATGTCGTGGGCTACGTGGCCCCGCCCAACGATGCCGACGTGGCCTCCGACCCGATGCTGGCGCTGCCCGGCATCCGGGTCGGGCGCGCCGGGCTGGAAAAGTTCCAGGACCGCGAATTGCGCGGCGGCGCCGGCGCGATCCAGCTTGAGGTCAGCGCCGTCGGCCGGGTGATCCGCGAGCTGGACCGCCAGGAGGGCAAGCAGGGCCAGGACATCACGCTGTCGCTGGACACCGGCTTGCAGCAGGCGGTCTCCAACCGGCTCGGCGACGCCAGCGCCAGCGCCGTGGTGATGGACTGCCGCAACGGCGCGGTGCTGGCGATGGTGAGCAACCCGTCGTTCGACCCCAGCCTGTTCAACGCCGGCGTGTCGCAGGCGCAATGGATCGAGTGGACGCGCGACCGCAAGGCGCCGCTGATAAACAAGGCGGCCGCCGGCCTGTACGCGCCCGGCTCGACGTTCAAGATCGTGGTGGCGATGGCCGGGCTGGAGGCGCGGACGATCACGCCGTACGACCGCATCAACTGTCCCGGCTATCTCGACTACGGCAACGCGCGGTTCCATTGCTGGAAACGCTACGGCCACGGCGAGCTGGACCTGCAAGGCGGCATCAAGAACAGTTGCGACGTATATTTCTACAACGTGGCGCTGCGCACCGGCATGGACCGCATGGCCGCGATGGCCAACCGCTTCGGCCTCGGCGTGCCGCTCGACATCGAGCTGCCGGGTGCGCGTCCCGGCCTGGTGCCGACGCGGGAGTGGCGCATCGCCCAGGGCAAGCCGTGGAACATCGGCGACACCATCGTGCATGGCATCGGCCAGGGCTTTCTGGCGCTCACGCCGCTGTCGCTGTGCACGATGGCGGCGCGGATCGCCACCGGGCGGGCGGTGCAGCCGCGTCTGACGCGCAGCATCGGGGCGACGCTGCAGCCCGGGCAGGCGGCGGATGCGTGGCCCGGCATGGCGCTGGCGCCGCGCGAGATGCAGGCGGTGCGCGAGGGCATGTGGGCGGTGGTCAACGCGCCCGGAGGCACCGCGCCGCTGGCCAGGCTGGCGCTGCCCGGTGTGCAGTTGGCCGGCAAGACCGGATCAAGCCAGGTGCATCGGGTGTCGCGCGCGCTGCGCGAGAGCGGCACCTTCAACAGCAAGAACCTGCCGTGGGAGCTGCGCCCGCACGCGCTGTTCGTGGCGTTCGCGCCGTACGACGCGCCGCGCTACGCGCTCTCGGTGGTGGTCGAGCACGGCAACGCCGGCGCCGACGTCGCCGCACCGCTGGCGCGCGGCATCATGACCGACACGCTGACCCGCGACCCGGCCGGGCGCGTCGCCACGCCGCAGCGCGTGGCGTCCTCGACATGAACCTCGTGGAGCGCCGGCTGATCCGCGGATCCTCGCTCGGGCTGGTGGGCAAGCTGTTCCGGGTCAACTGGCTGTATGTGCTGTTGCTGTGCGTGCTGGCCGGGGTCGGTTACGTGGCGCTGTACGGCGCGGCCGGCGGCGCGCCCGAGCCGTACGCCACTCGCCATGCCCTGCGCTTCCTGCTCGGCCTGGCACTGATGCTGGGCATCGCGTTGATCGACATCCGCGTGCTGGCCCGCCTGTCGTGGCCCGCCTACGCGGCGGGGTTGACGCTGCTGCTGCTGGTCGCGCGCATGGGCCATGTCGGCAAGGGCGCGCAACGATGGATCGACCTGGCCGGGATGCAGTGGCAGCCCAGCGAGTTCATGAAGCTGGCGCTCGTGATGGCGCTGGCCGCGTGGTTCCACCGCGCGACGTGGGAGACGGTGGGCAAGCCGCTGTTCCTGATCCCGCCGATCGTGGCGGTGCTGCTGCCCGTCGGGCTGATCTTGAAGGAGCCGAATTTGGGGACGGCGGTAATCACCGCGCTGGTCGGCTTCGCGGTATTCCTCGGCGCCGGCGTGCGCTGGTGGAAGGTGCTGCTGGTGGTGGCCGCGATCGGCGGTGCCGCGCCGATCGCCTACAGCCACCTGCACGACTACCAGCGCGCCCGTGTGACCACGTTCCTGCATCCCGAAAGCGATCCGCTGGGTGCCGGCTATAACATCATCCAGAGCCGCATCGCGCTCGGCACCGGCGGGATGTACGGCAAGGGGCTGCCGGATGGCACGCCGAGCAATCTCACGTACCTGCCGGAGAAGCAGACCGACTTCATCTTCACCGTGCTGGCGGAGTCGTTCGGGTTCGCCGGTGGCGCCGCGGTGCTGGGATTGCTGTCGCTGCTGGTGCTGGGCGCGCTGGCGATCGGCCTGCGCTGCCGCCACCAGTACGGACGCCTGGTGGCGCTCGGCGTGGCGACCAACTTCTTTCTGTACATCTTCGTCAATGTGGCGATGGTGACGGGCACCATTCCGGTGGGCGGCGTGCCCCTGCCGCTCGTCAGCAACGGCGGCTCGGCGATGATTATGGTGATGGCCGGGTTCGGGCTGCTGATGAGCGTGCATGTGCATCGCGACGTGGAGTTCGCCGACGAGGGCGATGCGGGCTGACGGCGCCGCTGCGGATGCATCGGTCCGCGGGGCTGTGGAGCGATCCCGCGGCCAGGCCGCTATAGCGGCAGCAGCAGCGTCATGGGTACGCCGGCCTCCGTCGTGAGCGCGCCGCCGCAGGCGCGCAGGAGATCACGGGCGATGGCCAGATCGAGCGTGGCGTCGGGCTTGTCGCCTGGGATCGCCTTTCCGTCATGGGTGATCGTCACCAGGCAGGCGCGGCCCTCGCGGCCGGCGGAGATGGTCGCCCGCGTCGCTCCTCCCGACCGCAGATGCGCGAACAGGCACTGCCAAGCCTCGCGCAGATAGCCGGGATCCGCCTCGACCAGGGTGTCCGCCGGCACGTCATGGGTCACGAACAGGCCGGCGGGCGCGGCCGCCTCGATCGCCTCGCGCAGCGGCACCGGGACGCGGGCGGCGGTCGGCAGCTCGTCGCGCAGCGGGCCGAGCCGGTCGCGCAGCAGCGTCATCGCCCGCTCCACGGCGCGCACCAGCACTTCGGCGGAGCGTCTCGCGGCCGGATCGGAGTGCATCTGCAATCGCTCGGCCGCCAGCAGCGCCGGTGACAGCACGCCTCGCAGGTCGTGGCTCAGCAAGCCCAACTCGGTGCCGAGAGACGCGAGCTGCGCGGCGCGCCGGCGTGCCATCAGCGATTCCGGCTCGATGCGCTCGGGCCGTGGCCGTCGCCGGGCCGCCAGCGCGAACAGCCGCCGGCTCGGGCCGCCGCTCATGGTCCGACCCCGGCGGGCACACGCGCCAGCCATGCCGCCAGTCGTCGCGTCCGGGGCGCGAACAGGCGCGGCGCGAAGGCGCTGCCGGTCGCCCGCTTGCCGGCTTCCGAGCGGGTCGGATAGGGCACGATCAAGCCGGCCATCGCCGAGAGCGGAATGTTCCGCGCGATAGCCAGGGTCCAGGCGCCGATCATCTCGCCGGCGTGGGGGGCGACGATGCCGGCGCCCAGCACCCGGCCGGCCCGGACCACCAGCTTGACCATGCCCTCGGTGCGCCGCTCGGCCTGCGCACGGTCGTTCTCGGTCAGGCTCCAGCGCAGCACCTCGATGCGCATCCCGGCGCGGCGTGCCTCCGCCTCGGTCGCCCCCACCTGCGCCAGTTCGGGGTCGGTATAGGTGACACGCGGCATCGCCCGGTCATCGACGCGCGCGGGCAGGCGGAACACCGCGCGGCGGATCACCACCCCTGCATGGTGGCTGGCGGCGTGCGTCTGGTAGCGCGGCCCGACCCCGGCGGGATCGGCGACGTCGCCCACCGCAAAGACGCGACGGTTGCCGGTGCTGCGCAGCCCCGCATCGGTGGCGATGCCGTGTGCGGTGATGGGCACGCCGGCCGCCGCGCAGTCCAGCCCCGCCAGGTTCGGCGTCCGCCCGACCGCGATCAGCAGGTGGCTGCCGCGCACCCGCCGCCCGTCGGCCAGCAGCAGCGCCGGGCCAGGCTCGGCGCCGGTGACGTCGGCGTGCTCGACGATCGCGACGCCCTGGGCCAGCAGCCGGTCGCGCAGCACGGCGACCAGTTCGGCGTCCTCGCGGCCGGCCAGGGCGCCCTGCTCGACGATGGTGACGCGACAGCCCAGCCCGGCATGGGCTTGGGCCATCTCCAGCCCGATCGCGCCGCCGCCCAGGATCAGCAGGTGTTCGGGCCGCTCCGGCAGATCGAACAGCGTCTCGTGGGTGAGGAACCCGGTGTCGCCCAGCCCGGCGATCGCGGGGATGGCGGGCCGGCTGCCGGCGGCAACCACGATGCGGCGCGCCGACAGCGTGCGTCCGTCGACCGCCAGCGTGTCGCGGCCGCGAAAGCGCGCCTCGCCGGACAGCACGACGGCGCCGAGCGCCTCGAATCGCGCCACGCTGTCGGCCGGCGCGAGTGCTGCGATGACGTCGTGAACATGCGCGCGCACCGCGTTCCAATCGATCGTCGCGGGCGGGATGCGTATGCCGAACCGGCCGGCATCGGCGGCATCCTGGGCGGCGTGGGCCGCGGCCAGCAGCGCCTTGCTCGGCACGCAGCCGGTGTTGAGGCAGTCGCCGCCCATGCGTCCGCGCTCGATCAGCGCCACGCGCAGGCCAAGCTGCGCCGCCACGGCTGTCACCGACAGTCCGGCCGCGCCCGCGCCGATTACCGCGATGTCGAAATCAGGCATGTCGCGCCCGCCAGCGCCGCCACAGCACCGGCACCAGCGACAACGCCGCCAGCCCCAGCAGCGGCAGCAGCACCGGCGGCGACAGCAGCGCCGACAGATCCGGCGCCTGACCGCGCGCCAGGACCGCCTCCGCGCCGGCGCCGATCCCGGCCAGCACGAAGGTGGCCGGGATGATCCCCAGCACCGTTGCCGCCGCGTACGGCGCCAGCCGCATCCCCAGCAGCGCCGGCGCCAGGTTGGCCAGCCAGAACGGCACCACCGGCAGCAGCCGCAGGGCGAGCAGGGCCGAGAAGCCGTCGCGCTCCAGCGCCGGGCGCAGCCGCTCGACCAGCGGCGCCGTGCCGGCGGCGAGCCACCGCCCCAGCGTGCCGCGTGCCGCCAGGAACAGCAGCACCGCGCCGATGCCAGCCCCGGCCACCGCCAGCGCGCCGCCCAGCGCGGCCCCGAACAGCGCCCCGCCCAGCACCGTCAGCACCTCGCCGGTCGGCAGCGACAGGCCGGTGGTCGCGGCATAGACGCCGACATACGCCAGCGCCGCCGTCGCCGGCCGGGCCGCTGCGACCCCGCGCCAGACGGTCAGCCGGGCGCCGACCGCGTGCCACGACAGCGCATCGCCGAGGCCAGCGCGCCAGCACGCGGCCGCCACGGCCAGCAGGATCAGCGCGGAAAGCAGGTGGCGCATGGCTCGCACGCCGAGGGTGTTAGCAGGGCGGCATGGCGGCTGTCCGCACCGCTCTGCGCCACCCCAAGGTTGCCCGCCGCCGAGGTTGACGGCCCAAGCCGGCCGCGCCTATAAGCCGCCGCCTGACGCGCCCCCGACCCGGGGCGCGGCATGTGCTGGCCCTGGTGCCGGGACGTGCGGCCTGTCATTCCGGAGAGTACCCGTGAAGCGCACCTATCAACCCTCGAAGCTGGTCCGCAAGCGCCGTCACGGTTTTCGCGCCCGCATGGAAACCGCCGGGGGCCGCCGCGTGCTGGCCAACCGTCGCGCCAAGGGTCGCAAGCGCCTCTCGGCCTGAGCCCTCCCGTCCCTCGGACGCTCCTGGTCCAGGGCAGCAATGAGCCGAACCGCAACCCCGCCGCGCCTGAAACGTCGCGCCGAGTTTCTGCGCGTGGCCGGGCGCGGCCGCAAGGCGGCGGTGCCGGGGCTGGTGTTGCAGGCGCTGGAGCGTGCCGATGCCGGCCCGGCGCGGCTCGGCTTCACCGTGACCAAGAAGGTCGGCAACGCCGTGGTGCGCAACCGCACCCGCCGGCGGCTGCGCGAGGCGGCACGCCTGTTGTTCGCGCGCGAGCCCGTGTCCGGCGTCGACCTGGTGCTGATCGGCCGCGACGGCACGCGAGCGCGCCCGTTCGCCGCATTGATCGACGACCTGCGACGCGCCTTGAGCCGGGTTGGGGCGAGGCCGTGAGCGCCGCGTCCGTTGTTCTGCGGGGTGCCGTGCATACCTATCAGTGGACGCTGCGCCCGCTGCTGGGAACGCAGTGCCGCTTCGAGCCGAGTTGCAGTTGCTACGCGCTCGACGCTCTCGCCATGCACGGCGCGGCGCGCGGCTCGCTGCTTGCGGCCCGGCGCATCCTGCGCTGCAACCCCTGGCACCCCGGCGGCTACGATCCCGTGCCGCCAGCCGTCGCCGGACACCGGATTTACGAGTGATGGACCAGAAGCGCCTGTTCGCCGCGATCGCCATATCGGTGGCCATTCTGGTGGTGTCGCAATTCCTGCTGCCGGCACCGCCGCATCACCCGGCGCCGACCGTGCAAACGGCTGGCCAGACGACTGGGCAAACGGCCGGGACCGCCACGGCGCCGCGCCCGTCCGACACGCTGGGGGCGGTGCCGCAGGACGCCGGCGCCGCTCCCGTGACGCCGCCGGCCGAAGTGCCGCGCGTCAAGATCGCCGCCCCCCGCGTCGAGGGCAGCCTGAGCCTGATCGGCGCGCGCATCGACGACCTGGTGCTGCGCGACTATCGCGAGACACTGGCCACCAACAGCCCGCTGGTGCGATTGCTGGAGCCGAAGGGCAAGCCGCAGCCGGTACTACGTGCAATACGGCTGGTCGGCCGCCGCCGGCAGCAATGTGAAGGTGCCCGACAACCAGACGCTGTGGAAAGCCTCGGCGCCAACGCTGAGCGAGGGGCGGCCGGTCACGCTGTCCTGGGACAACGGCCAGGGGCAGACCTTCCAGATCACGCTGGCGATCGACGCGAATTATATGTTCTCGGTGCATCAGAGCGTGCGCAACGCCGGGTCCGCGCCGGTGACGCTGACGCCCTGGGCGCGCATCGACCGCGACTATACGCCGCAGGTCTCGGGCTATTCGATCCTGCACGAGGGGCTGATCGGCGACCTGGACCGCAGCCTCAAGGAGATCACGTACAGCGGCGCCAAGAACCAGGCGAACAAGGCCGACGCCGCGCTCGGGGCGAGCAACGGCGGCGTGGCGCAGAGCTTCACCAGCACCGGCGGCTGGGCTGGCATCACCGATAAATACTGGCTGGTCTCGCTGGTGCCGAACCAGGAGACGCCGGCGACGGCGGCGTTCCGCTACACCCCGACCCGGCAGGCGGACGGCATCGAGACGGCCGGCTATCAGGTGGATTTCAGCCAGGTCGCGCCGAGCGTGATCCCGCCGGCGGGTGACGCGATGCTGGCCAGCCGGTTCTTCGCGGGCGCCAAGGAAGTGCGTCTGCTGGAGCACTACCAGACCCGCGACAACATCCCGAACTTCGATCTGGCGGTGGATTTCGGCTATCTGTGGTTCCTGACCAAGCCGATCTTTTTCGCGCTCGACTGGATTTACGGCCGCGTCGGCAATTTCGGCGTGTCGATCATGATTTTCACCCTCGCGGTGAAGCTGCTGTTCTTCCCGCTGGCCAACAAGTCCTATCGGTCCATGAGCAAGATGAAGCTGCTCGGGCCGAAGATGACCGCGCTGAAGGAAGAGTACAAGGACGAACCGCAGAAGCTGCAATCGGCGATGATGGGCCTGTACAAGGCCGAGAAGGTCAACCCGGCGAGCGGCTGCCTGCCGATGCTGTTGCAGATCCCGGTGTTCTTCGCGCTGTACAAGGTGATCTTCGTCACCATCGAGATGCGCCAGGCGCCGTTCTTCGGCTGGATCCACGACCTTTCGGCGGCCGACCCGACCAACGTGTTCAATCTGTTCGGGCTGATCCCGTTCGACCCCACCCTGATTTCGCCGCTGCTGCATCTGGGCGCCTGGCCGCTCATCATGGGTGCAACGATGTTCTTTCAGCAGAAGCTGAACCCGCCGCCGCCGGATCCGATGCAGGCCAAGCTGTTCCAGTTCATGCCGCTGATTTTCATGTTCATGCTGGCGCGCTTTCCGGCGGGTTTGGTGATCTATTACAGTTGGAACAACACCCTGACGATCGGCCAGCAATGGCTCATCATGCGCCAGACCCGCCTGGCGCGGCCGAGCGTCGCGCGGACGACTTGACCGCGCCGGCCCCTCACCCCGGCCCTCTCCCGGAGGGAGAGGGTGCTCTGCTTCCTCTCCCTCCGGGAGAGGGCCGGGGTGAGGGCGAAGCCGCGCGCATCGAAGCTGGCCGGCTGCTGTTCGCCGGGCCGTGCGAATTCTTCTTCGCCGCCCAGCAGCTCGACAAGCTGCCGCCCGCCGGCCCGCCGGAGGTCTCCTTCGCCGGGCGCTCGAACGTCGGAAAATCCTCGCTTATCAATGCGCTGACTGGGCGGCACGGGCTGGCGCGGGCGTCCAATACGCCGGGACGCACCAAGCAGCTCAACTTCTTCGACCTGGGCGGGCGGCTGACCCTGGTCGACATGCCGGGCTACGGCTACGCGCAGGCGGCGCAGGCGGTGAAGGAGGACTGGCAGGCGATGATGTTCGCCTTCCTGCGCGGCCGTCCGACCCTGCGCCGCGTGCTGCTGCTACTCGATGCGCGCGTGGCCGTGAAGGAGTCCGACACCGCCGCGATGGCGCTGCTGGACCGCGCCGCGGTGACCTACCAGCTCGTGCTGACCAAGACGGACGCGCCGAAGCCGCCGGCGCTGGCGGCCAAGCGCGCCGAGGTCGCGGCGCTGGCCCGCAAGCACCCGGCGGCGCACCCGGACGTGCTCGCCACCAGCAGCGAGACCGGCGCCGGGATGGCCGAGCTGCGCGCCGCCCTGGCCGAACTCGCCGCCCCCGCCTGACCAGGGCCGCCTGACCAGGGGCCGCCTGACCAGGGGCCGCCTGACCAGGCGCGCTTGACCGCGCGCGGGCGTGCGCCGCACAAGGCGGCATGACCGCGGGGACGCGCATGACCGAGACGATCGACCCGTTCGACGCGCCGATCCTGGAAAGCGCCCAGGAGCAGGCGCGCATCCTGGTCCATGCGCTGCCCTATATGCGCCGCTATGCCGGCGAGACCGTGGTCATCAAATACGGTGGGCACGCGATGGGCGACGCGCGGCTGGCCGAGATGTTCGGCCGCGACATCGCCTTGCTGAAATCGGTCGGCGTGAACCCGGTGGTGGTGCATGGCGGCGGTCCGCAGATCAACGAGATGCTGGCGCGCCTGGCGATCAAGAGCACCTTTGTCGGCGGCCTGCGCGTCACCGACGAGGCGATGGTCGAGGTGGTCGAGATGGTGCTGGCCGGCACCGTCAACAAATATGTGGCCGGGCTGATAAACCGCGCCGGCACGCTGGCGGTGGGCATCTGCGGCAAGGACGGCGGCCTGCTGCGAGCGCGCAAGATGGTGCAGGTGCATCGCGATCCGGACAGCCACATCGAGCAGGCGCTGGATCTGGGCTTCGTCGGCGAGCCGGAGCATGTCGACGTGCGGGTGATCCACGCGCTGATGGGCGCCGGCTTGGTGCCGGTGATCGCCCCGGTGGGTTTGGGCGCGGACGGGCAGACCTACAACATCAACGCCGACACCGCGGCCGGGGCGATCGCCGGCGCGCTGGGGGCGGCGCGGCTGCTGATGCTGACCGACGTGCCCGGCGTGCTGGACGCCGAGCGCCGGCTGATCCCGGAGATGAGCCTGGCCGATGTCGAGCGCGGCGTGGCCAGCGGCGTCATCACCGGCGGCATGATCCCGAAAGTGGAGAACTGTGCCGACGCGGTGCGGCGCGGGGTGAAGGCGGCGGTGATCCTGGACGGCCGCCAGCCGCACGCCTGCCTGCTGGAGCTGTTCATCGAGGGCGGGCACGGGACGATGATTACCGGGTGAGGCCGCCCCGATCCCGCCTGACGAAAAGGGTCGCCCCCGCATGGGCCGGACGCTGAACCGCTGCCTGCGCGCGCACGCCGAGCGCATTCCCGACAAGGTGTTCTGGAGGCAACTGTCCGGCGCGTCCGCCTCGGAAGTCACGTTCGCGCAGTTTCATGCAAAAGCGTCGTCGTTCGCGCACGCCTACGCCCATCGTGGCGTTGCATCCGGCCAAGTGGTGCTGATCTTCCTGCCGCAGAATCGTCGATGCGGTCGCGGCATTTTTCGGAGCCATGCTGATCGGCGCGATACCCTCGTTCATGCCCTGCCCGTCGGCCAAGCAGCCGCCGTCGATATACTGGCCCACGCATCGCGAACTGCTGCGCCGGATCGGGCGGCATTTCCTGGTGTCGGACCGGGGCCACGCGGCGCGGATGCGCGAGCATGGCATCGCGGGGGATGCCGACCGGCTGCTGGCTGTCGAGGATGTCGAACACCGCGCGGATCCGCCGCCGAGCCTCGACCCCGACGCGGACTCGGTGGCCCTGCTGCAGCACAGTTCCGGCACCACCTCGCTGAAGAAAGGGAGTCGCCCTCTCGCACCGCGCGATCCTGATGCAGGTCGAGCTGTACGCCGCGCGGCTGGGAATGAGCGAGGCCGACCACGTGGTTTCGTGGTTGCCGCTGTATCATGACATGGGTCTGATCGCCTGTACCGTCATGCCGCTGGTTCTTGGGCAGACCGTCACCTGTCTCGATCCGTTCCAGTGGGTCGCGCGGCCCGCATCCCTGCTCGACGCGCTCCAGCGTTACGACGGGCAATTCACATGGATGCCGAACTTTGCCTTCGAGCACCTGGTGCGCGGCGTGCCGGACGACTACGCCGGCGACCTGTCGCGCGTGCGTGCCTTCATCAACTGCTCGGAGCCGTGCAAGGCGGAGACGTTCGAGCGGTTCGCGATGAGGTTCGCGCCGCTCGGCGTCCGTCCGCACCAATTGCAGGTATGCTACGCGATGGCCGAGACGGTGTTTGCAGTGAGCCAAACCGCCGCCGGCGAAGCGCCACGGGCGCTTCGCGTCGACGTCGACCGGCTGCATCGCGAAGGCATCGCGGCCGACCCGTCCAGGGACGGAATCGCGGCACGCGTGCTGAGCACCGGACGGCCGCTGGCCGGGGTCGATGCCTGGATCAAGGATGATGATGGTCGCGACCTGCCGGACAACGCAGTGGGCGAGGTGGTGCTTGGCGGCGCAATCCTGTTTGCCGGCTATTTCAACGACCCGGAGACGACGCGGGATCGCATGGCCGACGGCCGCTACCGCACGCGCGACCTCGGGTTCATGCGCGACGGCGAGCTGTACGTGCTTGGCCGCAAGGATGACTTGCTGATCGTCAACGGTCGAAACCTGCACGCACACGAGGTCGAGGCGCTCATCGATGGCGTCGACGGCATCAAGCCGGGCCGCGCGGTGGCGTTCGGCGTGTTCAACGACGAGGTCGGATCGGAGGAATTGATCGTGATCGCCGAACGCGAGCCGGCCCGCCAGCCGAACCTCGACCAGGCACTGAGCCGCGCCGTGCGCCGGGCAATCCATGAGCAGACGAGCATCGAGGTGAAGGTCTGTCGCATCGTCGAACCCGGATGGCTGATCAAGACGAGCAGCGGAAAGATCGGCCGCGAGGCGAACCGGACGAAGTACCTGAGCGAGACCGGGACCAAGCCGCCGGTTTTCGAACGGCTACGATCGCCGGACAGCGACACGCTCCGACCTCCTGGTGGCCGCCGACGCGGCCGCCCGGTTGCAAGGGTCCGACGCGTGATCGTCGCCGGCCTGACGGGGGAGGGGAATTGCGGACGCGTTCCCCGTTGATCCTGGCGAACGAGACGCACATGCTGCAAAAAGCGGCGGCGCGGCTTGCGCGGCGTGATGCAGGGCCCTGACACGGTTGAGCCTCGTGACGGCTCAACGCTTTCGGCGCTTGGCATCAGAAGACAACGACAGGAACAGGAACTCGACGGATGAGCGAACACGACACCCCCAAGACCCCGCCGGCCGGCAACCCCTTGGCGGAGCGTTTCGCCAAGGCGAACGTGACCAATGACGGGCATCTGACGCCCGAGCAGGCGGCGAACCACATGCCGGTCGTGGCTAAAGAGTTCAAGGCGATCGACACGCAGCAGAAAGGCTATGTCACGCTGGAGGAAATCCGCGCGTTCCGCCAGGCGCGCCTCGGCAAGCGCGGGAAGGGCGGCAAGGCGGGCGGAGGCGGCAAGGGCCCGGCCCCAGGCGCGTAGTCCCGTCGGATGTAGGCCCGGCATGGCCGCCCCCGGGCGGCCATGCGCTCTACCGCGTCTGCAACCGCGACAGCAGGAAGTCGCGGAACACGGCCACCCGCTTGGAATTGCGCAGCTCGTCCGGATAGACGAAGAACACGTCCACCTTCGGCGCCTTCAGCTCCGGCAGGATGCGCACCAGGCCGCCGGGCTCGCTCTCCGCCTCCTCGGCCATGTATTCCGGCAGGGCGGCGATCCCCAGCCCCGAGCGCACCGCCATCGTCATCGCCTGCAGGCTGTTCACCTCCAGCAGCGGCCGGCGCGGCTGGCCGGGGCGGCGGCCCAGCTCGGCCAGCCAGTCCACGTCCGGCACCGGCGGATGATAGGCGCCGAACAGGATCAGCCGGTGGCCGTCCAGGTCGTCGGCCGAGCGCGGCGTTCCATGCTGGCGCAGGTAGGCGGGCGAGGCGCAGACATGCCAGGCGATTGTCATCAGGTGCCGCTGCACCAGATCCGGCTGCTTCGGCGCGTGCATCCGGATCGCCACGTCCGCCTCGCGCATCGCCAGGTCGAGGTCGGTGTCGTCCAGCAGCAGGTTCATCGTCACGTCGGGATACAGATCCAGGAAGTCGTGGACCCGCGGCGCCAGCCAGGTCGAGCCGAAGCCCACCGTGGTCGTGACCTTCAGCCGCCCGGCCGGCTTGTCGCGGCTTTCGGTCAGCAGCGCCTCGGTCATCGCCAGCTTGGCGAACACTTCGCGCACGGTGCGGTTCAGGCTCTCGCCCTGCTCGGTCAGGATCAGCCCGCGCGCGTGGCGGTGGAACAGCGGCACCTGCAACGCCTCCTCCAAGGCGGAAATCTGCCGCGAGACCGCGGACTGGCTGAGGTTCAGCGTGTCCCCGGCATGGGTGAAGCTGCCCGCCTCCGCCACCGCGTGAAACACCCGCAGCTTGTCCCAGTCCATGCTTCCGCCACCCCTGTCCGGCTCCGGCCGGATGCCGCGACCGCTCATTCGGCGGCGATCGCCGACTCGGCCTGAACCGGCAGCGTATCATGCCCGGCCAGCCACTTCTCGGCCTCCAGTGCCGCCATGCAGCCGGTGCCGGCGGCGGTGACGGCCTGCCGCCAGATTTTGTCCTGCACGTCGCCGGCCGCGAACACGCCGGGGACCGAGGTGCGGGTGGTGCCTGGCGCGGTCAGCACGTAGCCCTCATCGTCCATCGCCACCTGGCCGCGGAATGGCGCGGTGGTGGGCGTGTGGCCGATGGCGATGAACACGCCGTCGACGCGCAGGTGGCTCTCGGCGCCGGTGGCGAGGCTGCGCAGCCGCACGCCGTCGACCACGGCAGGGTTGCCGGTCGCGGTGATCTCGTCGACCACGCTGTCCCAGATCACCCGCACCTTCGGGTTGGCGAACAGCCGCTGCTGGAGGATCTTTTCGGCGCGCAGCGTGCCGCGACGATGGATCAGCGTGACGCCGGACGCGAGTTGCGCCAGATACAAAGCCTCCTCGACCGCGGTGTTGCCGCCGCCGACCACCGCCACCTCGCGGCCGCGGAAGAAGAACCCGTCGCAGGTGGCGCAGGCGGAGACGCCGAATCCCTGCAACGCCTGCTCGCTGGGCAGGCCGAGCCAGCGGGCCTGCGCCCCGGTGGCGATCACCACGCTGTCGGCGAGGTAGACGTCCCCGGAATCGCCCACGCAGCGGAACGGCCGCCGCGCGAAATCCACCTCCACGATCATGTCGTTGACGATGGTGGTGCCGACATGCTGGGCCTGCAGCGCCATCTGCTCCATCAGCCACGGCCCCTGCACGGCGGCCGCGAAGCCGGGGTAGTTCTCGACCTCGGTGGTGATCGTCAACTGGCCGCCCGGCTGCAACCCGGCCGCCAGCAGCGGTGACAGGTTCGCGCGCGCCGCATAGATCGCGGCGGTGTAGCCGGCGGGCCCCGCGCCGATGATGAGCAGGCGGGTGCGATGGGTGGCGGCGATCGGCATGGGCTTGCGTCCCGGACAACAGGGGCAACCATATCGGCAGCCGGGCGCCGCGAACAAGCAAGCGCGGGCGCGGCCCTTGCGGCGCCGGCCCGGCTGCCACGATACTCCGCCGCGGAAGGGGCCGTCCGACGCACATGAAATCGCAGCCTATCGAGGCCGCCGACGCCGAGTTCGGCCAGCCGCTGCTCGACGGCGTCGACCGCCGCATCCTGGCCGAGTTGCAGGCCGACGGCCGCATCACCAACGTCGAACTGGCCCGCCGCGCCGGGATTTCCGCACCCCCCTGCCTGCGCCGGGTGCGCCGGCTGGAGGAGGCGGGGATCATCCGCGGCTATCACGCCGACAGCGATCCGGAGCGGCTGGGCTGGCAGATCACCTTTTTCGCGATCGTCGGGCTGGAGAGCCAGAAGGAGAGCGTGCTCTCCGGGTTCGAGCGCATGGTGGCCGAGTGGCCGGAAGTGCGCGAGTGCCACATGATCCGCGGCGGCGGCGACTTTCTGCTGCGCCTGTTGGCGCGTGACGCCGGGCATGAGAACGCGCTGACCCAGCGGCTGACCGGGGCCGCGCATGTCAGCCGGGTGCAGACCCTGAACACCATTCGCACCAGCGTGAACCTGGCGGGCGTGCCGCTCTGAGCGTTCGGCTGGCGTGGGGCCTGCTGCTGGCACTGACGCTGCTTCGGCTGGCGGTGGCCGCGCTGCTGCCGCTGGCGCCGGACGAAGCCTATTACTGGGTGTGGTCGCGGGCGCTGGCGCCGGGCTATCTGGACCATCCGCCGATGGTGGCGCTGTGGATCGCCGCCGGCACGGCGTTGCTGGGCGACACGGCGCTGGGCGTGCGGCTGCTGGCCCCGCTGGCGGCGCTGGCCGGCTCGCTGCTGCTGGCGGGGGCGGCGGAGGATCTGCTGCCGGGCCGGCGCGCGGGCCTGGCGGCGGCGGCGATGCTGAATGCGACGCTGCTGTTCGGCGTGGGCGCCGTGACGATGACGCCGGACACGCCGCTGCTGTTGTTCTGGACCGCGACGCTGTGGGCGCTGGCCCGGCTGCACGCGACCGGCGACGGGCGCTGGTGGCTGGCGGCGGGCCTGGCCGCCGGCCTGGCGCTGGACAGCAAATACACCGCCGCCTTGCTGGCGCCGGCGATCCTGGCCTGGCTGCTGGCGGTGCCCTCGCTGCGGCCCTGGCTGGGGCGCTGGCAGCCCTGGGCGGCCGCGGCGCTGGCGCTGGCGCTGTTCGCGCCGGTGCTGGCGTGGAACGCGGCGCATGGCTGGGCCAGCTTCGTGCGCCAGGGCGGGCGCACCGGCGACTGGCAGCCGGCGCGGGCGGCGCAGTTCCTGGCCGAACTGTTGGGTGGCCAGCTCGGGCTGGCCACCCCGCTGCTGGCGGTGCTGTTCGCGGGCGGCATGGTGCTGGCGGTGCGGCGGGCCTGGCGGGGCCGGCCGGAATGGGCGCTGCTGGCGGCACTTTCAGTGCTGCCTGCGGCGGTGTTCGTGCAGCACGCGCTGGGCGACCGGGTGCAGGCGAACTGGCCGTCGGTCTGCTATCCCGCCGCCGCCATCGCGGCCGCCGGCTTGCGCCCGTCGCGCTGGCGAGGTGCCGCGGTGGCGCTGGGTGCCGCGATGACCCTGCTGGTCTGGGTCCAGGGTGTCGCCGCGCCGGTGGCGTTGCCGCGCCGGCTCGACCCGACGTTGATGCGGCTGGCAGGCTGGCCCGCGCTGGCCGCACAGGTGCGGGCGGCGGCGGCGCAACACGGGGCGCGGTTCGTGGCGGCCGACGACTATGGCGTTGCCTCGGTCATGGCGATGCTGCTGCCGCCGGGCTTGCCGGTGGTCGGCGTCGATCCGCGCTGGGCCTATTTCCGGCTGCCGTCGGGGGGGCCGATGACGGTCGGCCACCAGGGCCTGCTGCTGCGCAGCGCGCGGCGTGCCGATGCGCCGACGGCAGGCGACTGGTCGCGCCTTGTGCCGGCCGGCGAGGCCACGCGGGGCCGTGGCGGCGTGCCGGCCGAGGCGTATCGGCTGTATCGCGTGACGGGGCGGGCCGGGGCGGAGCCATCCGCGGTGCTGCCTCGTCCGCGGTAGGATCAAGCCTGGAAACCCCTCCTACTCAGTTGCCTGAATGATTGGGCCATTTTGTCGTCGTCGAGCGTTTCGAATATTCCAAATCGCTTGGGTTTTCACTACATCGAGCGATGCCTACGGTCCTGCGTATCGACGGCCTGCGGGTCACGATCTACCCTAACGACCACCCGCCGCCTCATGTGCATGTCATCGGTGCGAAGGCTGAAGCCGTGTTCTTGCTCAACTGCCCTGGCGGCCCGGCCGAACTACGCGAAAGCTATGGGTTCAACGGACCCGAAATACGCCGGATGGCCGCCGATCTGCTGGCCTATATTCCAACTCTTTGCGCCGAGTGGGGGAGGATCCGTGGACATCTCTGACGTCGCGATCCAAGAGGCCGAACGGCGTATGCGCGAGCGCATGGAATCGACCCCGTGCGCGATCGCGGCGCGCTATGATCGCCGCGTATCGCGCATCATGGTCAGCCTGAACAACGGCCTGGAACTGGCCTTCCCCCCGCATCTGGCTGAAGGGTTGGCCGATGCGAAGCCGGCCGACCTGGCGATCATCGAAATCACCCCGACCGGCCTTGGCTTGCACTGGCCTAAGCTCGATGCGGACTTGTATCTGCCGGCGTTGCTGGAAGGCGTTTTCGGCTCGCCGCGCTGGATGGCAGGGCTACTCGGCAAGAGCGGCGGCTTGGCGCGGACCGCCGCCAAAGTCGCCGCGGCGCGCCGGAATGGCCGCAAGGGCGGCCGCCCTCGCAAACGGGCCACCGCCTAGGTGCGGCGGGGCATGTAGGGTTCGAGGGGATTGAGATGTGCCGGGAGCGGACGCCGGACGCAGCCGTCTTGCCGCTTGAACTTGAGGAACTTGGAGCAACCGATGCATCTGCCCACCCACGCCGACGTGCTCGCCGCCCGTGAGCGGATCGCGGCCCATGTCGTGCGCACGCCCACGCTGCGCCACGCGCGGCTGGACGCGCTCACCGGCGGCACCATCCTGGTCAAGGCCGAGCCGTTGCAGCGCACCGGCAGCTTCAAGCTGCGCGGGGCCAGCAACGCGATCCGCCTGCTCGACGCCGAGGCGCGGGCGCGCGGCATCGTCACCCACTCGTCGGGCAATCACGGGCAGGCCGTCGCCTGCGCGGCCGCCGCTGTCGGCGCCCGGGCGACCGTGTTCATGCCGGCCGACGCGCCCGCCATCAAGCGCGCCGGCACCGAGGCCTGGGGCGCGGAGATCGTCGCCTACGATCGTGCCCACGACGACCGCGAGGCATTGTCCGCCGCCTTCGCCAGGCGTACCGGGGCCTCGCTAATTCCGCCTTACGACCACCCGCAGGTGATCGCCGGCCAGGGCACGCTGGCGCTGGAGCTGGCCGAGGATGCGGCGGCGGCAGGCCTCGCGATGGACGCCGTGCTGGTCTGCACCGGCGGCGGCGGTCTGGTCTCCGGCTGCGCCTTGGCGCTGGAGGGGACCGCCACGCAGGTCTGGGCGGTGGAGCCGGAGGGATCGGACGATACCGCGCGCTCGCTCGCCTCGGGGCAGCGCGAACGCAATCCACCCGGCGGCTCGACGCTGTGCGACGCGCTGCTGTCGCCGCAACCCGGCGAACTCACCTTCGCGATCAACCGGACCCATCTGGCCGGCGGCCTCGCGGTGAGCGACGCCGAGGTGCTGGCGGCAATGGCATTCGCGTTCGAGGTGCTCAAGCTGGTGGTCGAGCCAGGCGGCGCGGTGGCGCTGGCGGCCCTGCTGTCCGGCCGCTTTTCGGCGCGCGGGCGGGTGGTCGGCTGCGTGCTGAGCGGCGGCAATGTCGACCCGGCGCTGTTCCGTCGCGCCCTGGAGCCCACGGCTTAGCCCGCGGTTAAGCAGCCGCCGCGCATCGTGGCGTGCGCGCGGCGTGGCGCGGGTGATCCGGGCAAAATGGGCCCGGCAGGCGTGGCCGGGGCATAGGCATGGCGGGCAAATCGGCTTCCAGGAACGAACGCCGTCCGGTGGTGATCCGCCGCGAGGAAGTGGTGGAGGCGGGGCATCACGGCGGCGCCTGGAAGGTGGCGTATGCCGACTTCGTCACCGCGATGATGGCATTCTTCCTGCTGATGTGGCTGCTCAACGCCACCACGGAGACGCAGCGCAAGGGTCTGGCCGATTATTTCACGCCGGCCAATGCGTTCAGCCATGCCTCCTCGGGCAGCGGCCAGCCGTTCGGCGGCCGCACCCCGCTGGACGACGGCAGCGAGGTGTCCGATCGCGGGGTGCAGGCGGTGATGGTGGGCACCGCGCCGGCGCTGCCGGACCCCGATGCCGAGCCGCAGCCGCAGGCGACGACGCCCACCGCGGCGTCAGGCGGTCCCGGCGGCGAAGCGGACCAGCGGGCGCCGCAGGGCCGATCCGGCGCGGCCCCGCGCCCCGGCGCGCGATCGGCGGGCGGCGGCCAGGCGACCGCCGCCTCGGCGTCGCCGGCGCGGGCCGACTATCTGGCGCAGGCAGCCTCCGGCTCGGCGCCGCGCGTCGACGCACGGGCGGCCGATCCGACCCGGCTTGCCGACGCCGCCCTGCGCGCCGAGCTGGAGCGGCGCGAGCGGGCGTCCTTCGAGCAGGCGGCGCAGGCGATCCGCGACGCAGTGCGCGCCGATCCGGCACTTGCCGATCTGGGCCGGCAACTGTCCATCGACATGACGCCGGAGGGCCTGCGCATCCAGTTGCTCGACGCCGAGCGGCAGCCGATGTTCGCCACCGGCTCGTCGGATCTGGACGAGCGGGCGCGGCTGCTGCTGGCCAAGGTGGCGCCGGTGCTGGCGAAGCTGCCGGAGTCCATCTCAATCGCCGGGCACACCGACGCGGCGCCCTATCATGGCGGCGGCAAGACCAACTGGGAGCTGTCCACCGAGCGCGCCAACGCGACGCGCCGGCTGCTGGTCGAGAACGGGCTGGATGAGGGCCGCTTCCGCAGCGTCACCGGCAACGCGGACCGCGATCCGCTGCTGCCGGCCGAGCCGCTGGCCGCGGCCAACCGGCGCATCGCCATCGTCGTGCTGCGCGCCCAGGGAAGCGACATGACGATTGGCGGCATGAGCGGGACCGGCCCGGCGCAAGTGCCGCCAGCCGCGAAATAGCGGCGTTGTCGTGCTGACGATCGGCGGCCTGGTGTTCCTGCTTGCCTGCGTGTTCGGCAGCTATCTCGCGTCCGGCGGCAGCCTGGCGCCGCTGACCGAGGCGTTGCCGTTCGAGATGCTGACCATCGGGGGTGCTGCCGCCGGCATCTTCGTCATGTCGAACTCGATCCATGCCGTGAAGCACACGCTGGCCGATTTCGGCAAGATCATGAAGGGCGCGGCGTACAAGAAGGCCGAGTATGTCGAGCTGCTGAGCCTGCTGTATTTCTTCATGCGCCTGGCCAGCACCAAGGGCGCGATGGCGCTGGAAGCGCATATCGAGAAGCCGCGGGACAGCCCGGCATTCCAGAAGTTTCCGAAGATCCTCGCCGACCAGCACGTGACCGACCTGGTCTGCGACTACCTGCGCATGGTCGGCATGAACGCCGACGATCCCAACCAGATCGAGGACGTGATGGGGCGTGAATTGAAAAAGACGCTGCACGAGGGCCTGCATGGCGCGCACGCCTTGCAGACCATCGCCGACGCGCTGCCCGCGCTCGGCATCGTCGCCGCGGTGCTGGGCGTGGTCAAGACCATGAGCCACATCAACGAGCCGCCGGCGGTGCTGGGCGCGATGATCGGCGGCGCGCTGGTCGGCACGTTCCTCGGCGTGCTGCTGGCCTATGGCGTCGTGGCGCCCTGCTCGGCGCGGATCAAGGGCGTGGTCGAGGAGGAAGCCAAGTTTCTTGAAGTGATCCGCGCTGTGCTGGTGGCGCATCTGCACGGCAACGCGCCGCAGGTGAGCGTGGAGACCGGGCGCAAGATGGCGCCGAACCAGCACATGCCGAGCTTTCAGGAGCTCGAAAAGGAATTGCAGGGGTTGCAGATCGCATAGCCGGCACGCCCGTACTGTGCTTCGATACGCGGCGCTTCGATGCGCGGCGGCGGAGAGGGGCGGGATGCAACGACGCGTGCTGCCGATCGCGGTGGTGCTGGCGGTGGTGCTGGTGGCTTGGTACGCCGCCGCGGTGTGGCTGAACTTCGACCGGGCGCAGTCGCTCGCCGACGACGGCACGCCGATGCGCGCGCTGCTGGCGGCGACGCTGTCGCTGGACCGGCCGCTGCTGCCCGCGCCGCACCAGATCGCCGTCGAGCTGTGGGACAGCATCGCATTGCACCCGATCGGCTCGGCGAAAAGCCTGCTGTTCCACGCGGGCGTCACCGCAAGCGCCGCGTTCGCGGGATTTCTGCTGGCGGTGGCGCTGGGCATGGCGCTGGCGGTCGGCATCGTGCATCTGCGCCTGCTGGACCGCTCGCTGATGCCGTGGATCGTGGCCAGCCAGACCGTGCCGGTGCTGGCGATCGCGCCGATGGTGATCGTGGTGCTGGGCAATGTCGGCATCACCGGGCTGCTGCCCAAGGCGCTCATTGCCGGCTACCTGAGCTTCTTTCCGATCGCCACCGGCATGGTGAAGGGCCTGCGCTCGCCCGACCCGATGCAGCGCGACCTGATGCGCACCTATGATGCCTCGACCGCGCAGGTGCTGGGCAAGCTGCGCTGGCCGGCGTCGATGGCGTTCCTGTTTCCCAGCCTGAAGGTGGCGGCCGCGCTGTCTCTGGTTGGCGCGATCGTCGCCGAGCTGCCCACAGGCGCGCAGGCCGGGCTGGGTGCGCGGCTGCTCAGCGGGTCGTATTACGGCCAGACATTGCAGATCTGGGCGGCGCTGGTGATGGCCGCCGTCCTGGCGCTGCTGGCGACGGCCGCGGTCACGGCGGCGCAGGCGGCGTTGGTGCGCAGCCGGGGCGGCCGGTTGTGAGGCCGCGCACCGCATCCGGACGGCGCAGCCGCCAGGGTGGGGCGGCGGTGACGCGGCTGCGCGGCCTCGGGCCGCCGCTGCTGTTCGGCGCGGCGGTTCTCGCCGCCTGGCAGCTCGCCTGCATGGGCTTCTCCATCCCCCGCGTGCTGCTGCCGCCGCCGTCAGCCATTGTCGCGGCGATCCCCACGCACCTGTCCATGCTTGCCGCCGATTTCGTGCAGACGGTGCTGCGCTCGGTCATCCCCGGCTGGGTGATGGGCTGCGGCGCCGGGCTGCTTGCCGCGGTGGCGCTGGATCGCTCGGACTTCCTCCGCCGCGGCGTGCTGCCGTTGGGGGCACTGGTCAGCGCCATGCCGATCGTCGGCGTGGCCCCGATCATGGTGATGTGGTTCGGCTTCGACTGGCAGAGCAAGGCCGCCGTCGTGGTGGTGATGACCTTCTTCCCGATGCTGGTGAACGCCACCGCGGGCCTGGCGGAATCGGGCGCGATGGAGCGCGACCTGATGCGCAGCTTCGGCGCCGGCTACTGGCAGACCTTTTTCCGACTGCGCTTGCCGGCGGCCATGCCGTTCATCTTCAACGCGCTGAAGCTGAACGCGACCCTGGCCCTGATCGGCGCCATCGTCGCCGAGTTCTTCGGCACGCCGATCGTCGGCATGGGCTTTCGCATCAGCACCGAAGTGGCCAGGATGAACCTTGACGTCGTCTGGGCGGAGATCGTGCTGGCGGCCGTGACGGGTGGCGCGGCGTTCGCGCTGCTGGCGCTGGCCGAGCGGGCGGTGACGTTCTGGCACCCGTCGTTCCGCACATAAAAAGGGGAGGTTTCGGCATGAAGAAGTGGTTGATGGCGGCGACAGTGCTGGCGGCACTGGCGGCGCAGGGGCAGGCGCGGGCGGCGGACAAGCTGACCTTGCAGTTGAAGTGGGTCACGGACGCGCAATTCGCCGGCTACTACGTCGCCAAGGCGAAAGGCTTCTACGACAAGGCCGGGCTGGACGTGACGATCAAGCCGGGCGGCCCCGACATCAATCCCTCGCAGGTGATGGCCGGCGGCGGCGCGGACGTGGAGGTGGACTGGATGCCCTCGGCGCTGGCGGCGCGGCAAAAGGGCGTGCCCCTGGTCAACATCGCGCAGGTCTTCGAGAAGTCCGGCATGGAGCTGACCTGCCGCAAGGATAGCGGCATCACCTCGCCCGCGCAGTTCAAGGGCAAGACGCTGGGCGTCTGGTTCTCGGGCAACGAGTATCCGTTCCTGGCCTGGATGAGCAAGCTGCGGCTGCCGACCAGCGGAGGGCCGAACGGCGTCACCGTGCTCAAGCAGGGATTCAACGTTGACCCGCTGCTGCAAAAGCAGGCGTCGTGCATCTCGACCATGACCTACAACGAATACTGGCAACTGATCGAAGCCGGCATGAAGCCGTCGCAATTGCATGTGTTCAAATACGAGGATCAGGGCGTGGCCACCCTGGAGGACGGTCTGTACACCACCGAGGCGGAGCTGAAGAACCCGGCCTCGATGGATCGCCTGGCGCGCTTCCTGAAGGCGTCGATCGAGGGCTGGCAATACGCCATCGCCCACCAGCCGGAAGCGGTGAAGATCGTGCTCGACGCCGACACCTCCGGGGCGCAGACGCCGGTGCACCAGAAGCGGATGCTGAGCGAGGTCGCCAAGCTGATCGGCGACGATCCGCATGGCGACGGCTACCTCGAACCCGCGGCCTATCAGCGCACCGTGGACGAGCTGATGGCCGGCGGCAGCGACCCGGTCATCACGAAAAAGCCCGAGGGCGCCTGGACCCACGCGGTGTTCGACAAGGCGTTTGGCAAGTAGGCTTTGCCCTTACGGGGAGCGCCGCCCGGCGCTCCCTCCATTGCCTTGGGAGAATACGCATGACCGCGGGCACCATCAGGCTCGGCGTGGCGCCGATCGCCTGGACCAACAGCGACTTGCCGGAGCTGGGCGGCGAGACCAGCCTGGAAACCTGTTTGCAGGAAAGCCGCGCGGCCGGCTATTCCGGAACGGAAACCGGCGCGAAGTTCCCCATGGACGCGGCGGTGCTGGGGCCGATCCTGCGCGCGCACGATCTGGCGCTGGTGTCCGGCTGGTTCTCCGGCCGGCTGCTGGAGCTGTCGGTCGAGCAGGAGAAAGCGCGCATCGAGACACAGCTCGCCACGTTCGCGGCGCTCGGCGCGCCGGTGCTGATCTATGCCGAGACCACCGGCAGCGTGCAGGCCCGGCGCGATCTGGGCGTGGAGCGGCGCCGGACACTGAGCGCCGAGGAGTTCCGCGTGCTGGGCGCCAAGATGACCGAGCTGGCTCGCCACACGGCCGCGCGCGGAGTGCGCCTGGCCTACCATCATCACATGGCCACCGTGGTCGAGACCGACGACGAGATCGACGCGCTGATGGCAGCGACCGGCCCGGAGGTCGGGCTGCTGGCCGATACCGGGCACAGCGCATATGCCGGCGGCGATTGGCTGGCGATGGTCCGCCGCCACGCTTCGCGCATCAACCATGTGCATTGCAAGGACATCCGCCGTGACGTGCTGGCGCGCGCACGGGCCGCCGACATGAGTTTTCTCGATGCGATCCTGGAAGGCGTGTTCACCGTGCCCGGCGACGGGTTCATCGACTACGACGCCTTCGCCCGCACCCTGGCCGAGATCGGCTATGGCGGCTGGGTCGTGGTGGAGGCCGAGCAGGATCCCGCGAAAGCGCCCCCTTATGAATACGCGCTGAAGGGCCACGAACACCTGAGCCGCGCCTTTGCCCGCGCCGGCTTCACGATCGCACAATAAGGAGGCGGACATGGATGGCAACGCGATGCTAACGGGCAAGATCGCCGTCGTGACGGGCGGCACGCAGGGTTTGGGCGAGGCCATCGCGCGCCTGTTCGCCGCGCGCGGCGCCGCGGGCGTGGTGGTCTGCGGCCGCAACAAGGAGCGTGGGCAGGCGGTCGTGGAGAGCCTGGGCGGCCGGGCACGCTTCGTGGCTGCCGATCTGGCGCGGGTCGAGGACTGCCGCCGGGTGATCGCCGAGGCCGACCGCGCCTTCGGGCGGCTGGACGTGCTGGTGAACGCCGCGGCGATCACCGATCGCGGCACCATCCTGGACACCTCGCCCGAACTGTTCGACGCGATGTTCGCGATCAACGTGCGCGCACCGTTCTTTCTGATGCAGGACGCCGCCCGCCTGATGCGCCGCGACCGCATCGCCGGCGCGATGGTCAACATCCAGAGCATGTCGGCACATGGCGGCCAAAGTTTCATCACCGCGTATTGCGCGTCCAAAGGCGCGCTGGCGACGCTGACGAAGAACGTCGCCTATTCGCTGATGCCCGACCGCATCCGGGTCAACGGGCTGAACATCGGCTGGATGGACTCTCCCGGCGAGGCGGCGATCCAGGCGAAATACCACGAAGCCGACCCGAACTGGCTGGCGCAGGCCGAGGCAAAGCAGCCGTTCGGGCGGCTCATCAAACCGGACGAGGTCGCCCGGACGGTGGCCTATCTGGCCAGCGACGAAAGCGGGCTGATGACCGGCTCGGTGATCGACTTCGACCAGCAGGTGATCGGCGCCGGCGACGCGCCCTCGCACCCGCTGCGCCGGCTGCCGGACGCCTGAGCGCAACCGCCCCCGCCGGCGTCCGTTGGATTGAGCGGACAAGGGCGAGGGCGATGATCGACGACACCAGGCTGCGGGAGCTGTTGCGCGGGGCCGATCCGGCCTTGTCGCTGTATTTCCCGCTGGCGCCGGAGCAGCGCGACGTGCGCGGGCCGGAGGCGCGGTTGCGGGCGCTGACCGAGGCCGCCGACGCGGCGCTGCTGCGGCATGGCGCCGCGGCGGGTGCGAGAGCGGCGATGCTGGCGCCCGCGCGCGAGGCGGCGCGGTTGCAGGATTTTGCGCATCATCGCGACTACGGCTTTGTGCTGTTCGCCTCGCCGCAGCGCGCCGACCTGTTTAGCCTGCCGCACGCGCTGCCAGAGTTGCTGGTGGTGGGCCGGCAATTCCACCTCAAGCCGCTGCTGCCGGCCCTGGCGCAGAACCGGCGCTTCAATGTGCTGGCGCTCAGCCAGGGCCAGGCGCGGCTCTATTCGGCAACCCCGTTCGCCTGGCAGGAACTGCCGCTGGACGATCTGCCGCCGCGGGTCGAGGCCGCGGCGCGCGAGATGGAGAGCGCCGAAGCGCCGACCGGGCGGGGGCAGTCGCCGCAGACGGCTGACGGAGCGCCCGACGAGCAACGGGGGGAGTTGCTGACGCAGACGCTGCGCAACGTCGCGCACGCTGTGCGCCGCGCGCTGGCGGCCGACGACGCGCCGCTGGTGCTGGCGGCCAACTCGCCGCTGGCCAGCCAGTTCCGCGGTATCGCCCACTTGCCGCAGTTGCAGGATCAGGGGCTTGCGGTGAATCCGTTCGGCATTTCCGAGCGCGATCTGCACGCTCGCGCGGTGGCCCTGATGCGCCCAATGCTCGAAGCGCCAGCCGAGGCGGTGCTGGAGCAGGTGCGCGCGCGTCTCGGCACCGCCGACAACCATGTGGGGATTCGTCCGGAGGAGATCCTGGCGGCGGCGCGCGAGGGCCGTGTCGAGGCGATCGTCGTGGCGCTCGACGAGGCCCTGTGGGGCAGTTGCGACAAGACGCCGATCGTGCACGGCCATCAGACCGACGCCGAGGACGATCTGCTGAACGAGGCGGCGGTCGCGGCATTGCGCGCGGGCGGCCGCGCCTACGCCCTGCCGATCGAGCTTCTGCCGCGCCGCAGCCCAGCGGTCGCCACCTA
Organism: uncultured Pseudomonadota bacterium; assembly: GCA_963758455.1. Lineage (GTDB taxonomy): Bacteria > Pseudomonadota > Alphaproteobacteria > Acetobacterales > Acetobacteraceae > CAVRQM01. The sequence goes on from CAVWVK010000004.1 coordinate 161,041, forward strand.
TCGGTTCTGAAGGAGAGGCCCGCATGGAACGGCCGCTCGAGATTGCCTTCCACAACATGCCGCCTTCGACCGAGATCGAGGCGATGATCCGTCAGCATGTGGACAAGTTGCAGACGCGCTTCGCCCACCTGACCGGCTGCCGCGTTTCGGTCGAGGCGCTGCACCAGCAGCACCGCACCGGCAATCCGTACGAGGTGCATATCGTCCTCTCGGTGCCCGGGCGCGATCTGGCGGTGTCGCGCGAGCAGCATCACTCGCGAGAGAACCAGGGCAACCCCGAAATCCATGCGGCCGTGCGCGACGCCTTTCGCGCGGCCGAGACGCAACTGCGCGCCTACAGGGGCCGGATGGAGGAGGACGCGTCCGGCCCCAGCGGTTCGGCGCTGGCCGCCCGGATCATGCTGATCGAGCCGGGCGCCGATCACGGCTATCTGCAAACGCCGACCGGCACCCAGCTCTATTTTCACCGCGACAGCGTCACCAGCGGCGCGTTCGACGATCTGAAGGCTGGCGATCCCGTGCATTACGTCGAGGAGGAGGGCGGTGCCGGCCCGGTGGCGACCAAGGTGCGCATCGCGACTACGTAGCGGTTCAGCGTTTGGTGTCGGGCTCGTGCGTGTGGTGCCGGTCGCGCTCGCCGCCACCGCCGGAGACTTCGCTGCGGTCGGGGTTGGTCGGGGCGTTCGCCGGGGGCGGACTATTGGACCGCCCGCCGCTGCCGGTGCTGGACGCTGGCCGATGCGGCGGCTTCGCGCCCTGGCGGCTGCTGCCCGGGCCGCCGTGCGAGCGGTCCGTGGATGGTGTCTTGGACATGCTCACCGATCCTGCTGATAGCCGGTATTTGTGGTGTTCTGCTTCACGTTGCCCTGCTGGCCCCGCTCGTCGGAGTTGGTAGGTGGCTGGGGCGCGCGGGCCTCCTCGGGGGTGGGAGTGGCTTCACCGGGACCCTTATCGCTGCGGTTGGCGGGCGGAACGGGGGGAGGATGAGACATGGCTTCGCTCCATGTGGTCGCCACGGAGCTACGGCCGAGGCGGCGCGGAGTTGCGGCGCGACTCGGGTTTTGGCCAGCCGTCCCAGCCCAGCCGTCGCAGCATGGCTCGCGCGGCGTCGGGGGCCCGCACCTTGTCGCCGCCGATGAAATAGACATAGGCATCCCGCTGGCCGTCCGCCGGACCGCGCAGCCGCCGTAACCAGGAATCGAGCGCGGCCGAGGCATACCCTTCCGGCTCCGCCTCGGCGTTGCGCTTCAGCCGGGCGTAGATGAAGCCGGCTGTCGGCTCGGCTGGCGGGTAATCATCGGCATCCACCATCGCCCACGCCACGCCATGCCGCCGCAGCAGGTCGGCAAACCCCGCGTCGGCAAAACTCGGATGTGGCGTCTCGATCGCGTGGCGCAGTGCCACGCCCCCATGCGAGCGCGGCAGCAGCGCCAGGAACGGCTCGATCGTCGCCGCATCGAACTTCCGTGTCGGCGGCAACTGCCACAGCATCGGGCCGAGTTTCGGCCCCAGCTCGGCGACGCCGGACTCCAGGAACCGCGTGATCGACGGTTCCGCCTCGGATAAGTCGCGGCGCCAGGTCGCGAAGCGCGGCGCCTTGAGCGAGAACACGAAGTCGTCCGGTGCCGCATCGCGCCATTTGCGAAAACTCTCCGGCTTCTGCGAGCCGTGAAATGTCGCGTTGATTTCAATCGAGGTCAGGTGCGTGGCCGCGTATTCCAGCTCGCGCGCTTGCGGCAGGTCAGCCGGATAGAACTTCCCGCGCCACGGCGGATACGTCCAGCCGCCGATGCCGACGCGAACGGCGCCCGTCATCCCTTCACCGCGCCGGCCGTCAGCCCCTGCACCAGGTAGCGCTGGATAAAGGCGAAGAACCCCACCGCCGGAATCAGCGCCAGCACCGAGGCCGCCATCATCTGTCCCCAATCGACCGAGAACTTCGAGACGAACGTCAGCAGCCCCACGGCGAAGGTCTTTTGATTGTCGCTGTTGATGAGCATCAGCCCGAACAGCAACTCGCTCCACGCCGCGGTGAACACGAAGCCCAGGGTGGCGCCCATGCCCGGCAGGGTCAGCGGCAGGATCACGCGGCGCACCGCCGTGGTGCGGCGCGCGCCGTCGATCATCGCGGCTTCCTCCAGCTCGCGCGGGATGTCGTCGAAGAACGACTGCATCAGGAACGTCGCGAACGGCGCGTTGAACGCGGTATAGACGATTATCAGCCCCAGCAGGTTGTCGGTCAGGTGCAGCGGCGCCAGCATCCGATAGATCGGCGCGATCAGCATCACCAGCGGAAACATCTGCGTCAGCAGCAGCAGGAACATCACCAACGGGCGGGCACGGAACCGGAACCGCGAGAACGCATAGCCCGCGGCCGCCGCCACCAGCGTCACCAGCACGGCGGTCGAGAGCGAGACGATGACGCTGTTGCGGAAATAGGTGGGAAAGGCCGTCTCCAGCAGCACCGAGCGATAGCTGTGCAAGGTCATGTGCGATGGCCACATCGCCACACCCTCGGTGTACAGCAGGCGCTCCGGGGTCACGGAAATCTTGAACAGCCAGAACAGCGGGAACACGGCGAACGCGACATAGGCGGCGATGGCCAGGCGGTGCCCCAGCACCGGCAGCACGCGCGGGCCCTTCACGGCGTCACCAGCAGCGCGCGCCGCAGCCGCAGCACGGCCGCGCCATACAGCAGCAGCAGCACCAGCAGCGCGGTGGCCACCGCCGAGGCGTAGCCGAAATCCAGTTTGGTGTAGGCCGTGCTGAAGATGTAGGTGGCGAGGGTCTGCGTCGAGTCTGCCGGGCCGCCGTTGGTCATCACCCAGATCAGATCGGCGAAGTTGGCGATCCAGATGGTGCGCAGCATCACAGTCACTGCGATGGTCGGCGCCAGGAACGGCAAGGTGAGGCGGGCGAAACGCTGCCAGGCGGAGGCGCCGTCCACTTCGGCGGCCTCGTACAGCTCGCCGGGAATGGCGACCAGGGCGGCCAGCAGCGTGATGGCGAAGAACGGGATGCCGTACCACACGTTCGCGATAATCGGCCCCAGCATCGCCCAGCCCGGTTCGGCCAGGATGTTGTCCGGCTTGGCCATGATGCCGACATCGACCATCCAGTGCGGCAGCGGCCCGATCAGCGGGTTGAACAGCCACGCCCAGGCCAGCCCCGACAGAAACGTCGGCACCGCCCAGGGCACGAACACGACCGCCTGCACCAGCCGCCGCCCGGGGAACGGGCGGCGCAGCAGCAGCGCCAGGCCGAAGCCGAAGCCGAATTGCAGCACCAGCGAGCCGACCGTCCACTCCACGGTGTTGAGCGCCGCGTGCCCGAACGCCGGGTCGTGCAGCAGCTCGCGGAAATGCTGCAAGCCGACCCAGCCGGTGTCGAACGGGTCGAACACCTGCACGTTGCGAAACGCGTACGACAGTCCGATCAGCAGGGGTACGAACATCACCACCGCCAGCAGCAGCAGCACCGGCGCGAGATAGGCGAACGGCTCCATCCACCCCGGCCAGCGGACGCGCCGCCGCGGGCGGAATGTGCCCGCGGCGGCCGTGGCGCTCACTTGCTCGAAGCCATCGCCTGATGCTCGGCGTCGGTCAGGAACTTCGCCCACTGATTGGCCACGTCCTGCGGCGTGCGCTGGCCCAGCAGCATCTGCTGCGCGGTGGGGATCGAGATCACGTCATAGAAATAGCCGAGCTTGTCCAAGCCGGCCGGCACCGCCACCGGATCCCAGCGCGGATCGTTCATCTCCTTGAACCATCCGGCGTAGGTGTCGCCACGGAAGAACGCGTCCTTGTCCGCGCCCTTGTGGGTCGGGATCACGCCCACGAATTTCGACCATGCCAGGTTGTTCTGCGCGTCCGACAGCCAGGCGATCAGCTTCCACGACGCATCCTTGTCGGCCGAGGCGTGGAACATCGCCCAGCCGGAATAGCCCAAGGTCGGGAAGGCTTTTCCGGCAGGCCCCAGCGGCATGGGCGCCACCGCGAAATCCGCCTTGTCCATGCGTTGCGCCACCGCGATCAGCGCGTCCGGATCCTGGTCCAGCATGGCGCAGGTGCCGGAGTAGAAGCCGGCCACGACCTCGTTGAAGCCCCAGTTGACGCTATCCTTCGGCGCATAGCCCTTCTGGTACAGGTCGACCATGAACTGCAAACCCTTGACCGCGCCCGGCTGGTTGAAGGTGCTGGTGCCGTCCGGGGTGAACCACGCGCCGGTGCCGTTCTCGGCGGCCATGAAGATCTGCCAGCCGCCGAACCCGCCCTTGGCGCCGCGCAGGCAGTAGCCGTATTTGCCGTTCAGCTTCGACACCTTCGCGGCGTCGGCCATGAAATCGTCCATCGTCGCCGGCGGCCCGTCGATGCCGGCTTGCGCGAACAGCTTCTTGTTCCAGAACAGCCCGCGAATGTAGAAGCCGTACGGGATCATATACGCCGTGTTGTTCACCGAGCGGGCGTATTGCAGCGTCAGCCGCGTGAGCTGGCTGGTCTCGTCCCACTTCGCCAGATACGGCTCCAGGCTCTCCAGCTCGCCATGCTTGGCATACAGGCCGACCCAGCGTTCCGGCATCTCGACCACGTCCGGCCGGTTGCCGCCTTGCACCATCGTCAGCAGCTTCTCGAACGCCTGCCCCCAGGGCAGCGAGGTGATCTGCACGGTGATGTCGGGGTTGGCCTTTTCGAACGCATCGACCTGGCCTTGCAGCAGTTTGGTGCGCTCGGGGCTGGTGATGACCTCAACCAGTTGCAGCTTGGTGGGCGCCGCCCATGCCCGCGCCACCCATGCCTGTGCGGACAGCAGCGTGGCTCCCAGCATGGCTGCCGAAAGCAGCAATCTTTTCACGGCGGTCTCTCCCCTGGTTTGCGCGACGCCGATATTGCGGCTCGGTTCGGTCCGTGCCAAGGGCGGGCACGATGAACCGACCAGCAACCCTGTTCGCCGAGACGGCCCTGCTGGGTGATGCCGTCCGCGAGCGCGTCCGCATCGCGGTCGACGCCGACGGGATGATCGCCTCCGTGCAGCCGGACATGGGCAAGCAGCCGGGCGACGAGTGCCTGTCGGGCTTGGTGGTCCCCGGCATCGCCAACCTGCACAGCCACGCCTTTCAGCGCGCGATGGCCGGCATGGCGGAGCGGGCGGGGCCCGAGGGCGACAATTTCTGGCGCTGGCGCGAGGTGATGTATCGCTTCCTGGCCGTGCTCTCGCCGGACGACATCGAGGCCATCGCGGCCCAGCTTTACGCCGAGTGCCTGCTGCACGGCTACACTTCGGTGGCGGAGTTCCACTATCTGCACAACGCTCCGGACGGCACGCCCTACGACAACCCGGCCGAGCTTGCGGACCGCATCGTGGCCGCCGCCGCGCAGGCCGGCATCGGGCTGACGCTGCTGCCGGTGCTGTACCGGCATGGCGGTTTCGGCGGCGCAGCCCCGGTACCCGGTCAGCGGCGGTTCGTGCTGACGGTGGACGCCTTCGCCGACCTGTGCGCCCGGCTCGCCCCCCACATGCGGTCGGGCGTCCGGCTCGGCATCGCCCCGCACAGCCTACGTGCGGTCACGCCGGGCGAATTGAGTGCCGCCATCGGCATCGCCGCCGGCATCGGGCTGGACACGCCGTTGCACATCCACGCCGCCGAGCAGGTGCGCGAGGTCGAGGACTGCCTCGCCTGGAGCGGCGCGCGTCCGGTGCAATGGCTGCTGGACCATGCGCCGGTCGATGCCTCGTGGTGCCTGATCCACGCCACCCACATGCTGCCCGACGAGACGGCGCGGCTGGCGGCCAGCGGCGCCGTGGCCGGCCTGTGCCAGACCACCGAGGCCAATCTCGGCGACGGCATCTTTCCCCTGCGCGACTACCTGGAACGAGGCGGGCGCATCGGCGTCGGCACCGACAGCAACGTGTCGACCAGCCCGGTGGAGGAACTGCGTTGGCTGGAATATGTCCGCCGCCTGGAAGGTCGCGCGCGCAACGTCAGCGAGACGCGACAGGGCGCCTCGGTCGGCGCCGGCCTGCTGCGCCGAGCGGCGCATGGCGGGGCGCGGGCGCTCGGCCGCGCCCCGCCTGGCCGAGCCGCCGGGGAGATCGCGGCCGGGCTGCTGGCCGACCTGCTGGTGCTCGACACCGACCACCCGGCGCTGGTCGGGCGCGCGGGCGACGCGCTGCTGGACGCCTGGGTGTTCTGCGGCAATGCGACCCCGGTGCGCCATGTCATGGTGGCCGGACGCTGGGTGGTGCGCGACGGCAGGCATGTGCACGGGCCGCAGATCGCGGCCGGTTTCGGCACGGCGATGCGCCGGCTTGCCGAGGCGGACTGACGCCGCTGGCCAATCACGGCCGGCCAATTTTGTCACACCTCTGCGCTTTTCTTAAGCTGAGATAAGGAAACCTTGCGGACGGCCGAGCAAACGCGCATGTTTCCGCGGAATAGCAGGGAGGTCGGCAATGAGGCGTGTTGCTGGCTTGTGCTTTCTCGGGGCGCTGGTCATGGGCGCGGGGCCGGCCCCCAACTCGACGCTGGGCCGGACGCCGATGCTGGCCCAGGCGACGATTTCACCGTCCGCAACCTATCCGTCCGCTCCGGCGCAGGTGGCCTCGGCCAATTCCAGCGGCTACACGCCGGCACCGGTCCCCGATGCCGATGACCTGGCCCCGGTCGTGCGCTCCACGGAGCCGGCGCAGGCGGAGTGGTCGCCCAACCTGTTTACCGGCGCGAGCACCTATCGCGGCGAGGGCTATGTGCCCGGGTCGACGGTGCAGGGCAGCCAGCGGCGCAACATCGCGCCAGCCCCCGGTGTCAGCCTGAACGTGCCGCTGGAATAGCCGGCGCGGCTTGGCGCCCGCCCCGGCGGGCGGCGGGGTGGACAATCGGGGGATGCCGGGCCAGCTTGAGGGGTCCGCAACCGCCGAGTTCCGCACATGACATTGCTCCATCGCCTGGTGCTGCGCGCCGACGACGACCCAGAACCCGACACCTCGCCCGAGGTCCCCGAGCCGATTGGTCCCGAGCCGAAGGAGCCGGACGACAACCGCACGCTGGGAACGCCGGTCAACGAGCTGGAAAGCCGGCTGCTGCGGCAGCGCAAGGTGCTGATTTTCGGGGCCATCGACGACAAGCTGGCGCGCGACGTCTCCGGACGGCTGCTGGCGCTGGCGGCCAGCAGCGAGCCGATCGACGTCTACGTGAACTCTCCGGGCGGCCACGTCGAAAGCGGCGACACCATCCACGACCTGATCCGCTTCGTCGACGGCGTGGCCCCGGTGCGCATGATCGGCACCGGCTGGGTGGCCAGCGCGGGCGCGCTGATCTTCCTGGGAGGCGCGCCGGAGCGGCGGTTCTGCCTGCCGAACACCCGATTCCTGCTGCATCAGCCGATGGGCGGCGTGCGCGGGCCGGCCACCGACATCGACATCGAGGCCCGCGAGATCCTCAAGATGCGCGAGCGGATCAACCGCATCATCGCCCGCGAGACCGGGCAGAGCCTGGAGCGGGTCGATCGTGACACCGACCGCAACTACTGGATGAGCGCGGAGGAGGCCATCGAGTACGGCATGGTGAGCCGCGTCGTCGCCAGCCTGCTCGATTTGCGGGGGTAATGGATTGGGGCAATGCCCTGGCGCGGGCGCGGCGCGGTAGCCGGCCAGGGCAGAGCGCGGCCAAGACAACCGCGAACTGATCGATCCCCCAGCGGTTGCGTCTGGGACATTCCCATCCGCGCCTTCCACTGGCTGCTGGTCATAGCGGTAGCGGTCGCGGCGTGGACCGGATTCCTGGGCGGGATGTCCTCGCTTCGGCTGCACCTGATCGCCGGTGTCCTGGTCGCTGGCCTGGTCGGGGCCAGGATCGTCTGGGGCGGGCTCGGCCCGACCTACGCCCGCTTCGCCGCGTTCGCGTATCCGCCGCGCGCCGTCGCGGGGCATGTCCGCGACATCCTAGCGGGCCGCGTGCATCGCCATCTCGGCCATAACCCGCTGGGCGCGGTGATGGTATTCGCGCTGCTGGTCGTGCTGGCCGCGATCACGGCCACCGGCACGCTGGCGCTGGGCGGCATGTTCAAGCAGGGTCCGCTCGCCGCCTTCGTGCGCTTCATCACCGGGCGTGCGCAGCTCGGCATCCATCGGGCCCTGGCCATCCTGCTGCTGGCGATGATCGCCGGCCACGTCGCGGGCGTGACGTTCGAGAGCTGGCGCGGCCGCGAGAACCTGGTCGGTGCCATGTTCTCCGGCCGCAAACGCCTGCTGCCGGCGGCCGATGCGCCACCCGTGCGGGTGCCTTGGCCGCGCCTCGGCGCCGCCCTGGTGGCGGGCTTGGCCGCAGCGACCACGATCGCGGTCTCGGCGCTGGCGTCGTTGCCCGTGCCGGGCGTGCCACCGGCCACCCTGGATCCTACATACGATGCCGCTTGCGGTTCGTGCCACTTCGCCTTTTCGCCGAGCCTCAACCCGGCCTGGGTCTGGGACCGCATCATGGGCCACCTCGACCATCATTTCGGACTGCGCGCCCCGGTCGGCGCGAAGCAGGCGGCGGCGATCCGATCCTATCTCGACGCCAATTCCGCCGAACACTGGGACACGCTGCCCGCCCACGTCTTTCGCACCCGCGATCCGGCGGCGCCGCTGCGCATCACCGCGACGCCGTACTGGCGTCGGATGCACGCAGGCATCCCGGCGGCGATGTTCGCCTCGCAGGCGGTGTCGGGGAAAGTGTCCTGCGGCTCCTGCCACGATGACGCCGATACCGCCCGCTTCGCGCCGCAAGCCATCGAGGTTCCCGACACCGCCGGCTGACCGCGCCGCGCCGGCCCCACGGATGTTTGACCCGCCGCCACCGTGGCCGATAGGTATTCTGTCACGTAGCATTGACGTCGATTGACGCGGTGCCGCGCCGGCGGCGTCCGAGGAGCAGGCGGGCGGTGGGTAGATGGACCTGACGAGAGTGGCGCCGATCGCGCCGACGGACCGGGTTTCGCCGGCGGCTCCGCCGCCACTCGACCTGAATGGACCCGTCTCGAACGATGCTGGTGGCCCCCCCTTCGAGGCACTTGCCGCCGAGTGGGTCGATGTGCCGATCTGCCGCAGCCTGCGCCGGATCGCATCGCTTCATCCCGGGCGCGCGGCCGTCCGGGACCGCTGGGTGACGCTCACCTACCGGGACTTCGCGGCCGCCGTCGACCGGACCGCCGCACTGATTCGCCACGCCGCCAAGCCTGGGCGCAGCGGCGCCATCGGCCTGCTGCTGCCCAACACGGCGCTGCACCCGATTGCCGCGCTGGCCTGTCTCGCCGCCGGCCGCGCTTTCGCCCCGTTCGATCTGCACTACCCGCCCGAGCGCAACGCCGACCTGGTGCGCGGCGGCGGATTCGAGGCGGTCATCGTCGCCGGCGCGCATCCGGACCTGGACCGGATCGTGCCGCCCGACCTGCCGCGCATCGACATCTCCGGGTGTCTCGATGGCCCGCTGGCCGATCCGGCGGACGATGCGGCGCTGGGCCCCGACAGCCCGGCCGCCATTCTGCACACGTCGGGCAGCTCCGGCCGCCCCAAGGCCGTGGTCGTCAGTCAGGCCAGCCTGCTGCACCGCGTGCTGTACCATGTGAATGCCTCGCATATCGGCCCGGCCGACCAGATCTGCCCGCTCAGCAGCCCCTGCACCATCTCCGGCACGCGCGAGCAGCTCACCGCGCTGCTGACCGGCGCCACGCTGCATGTCGTCGACCCGCAACGCGTCGGACTCGCCGAGATCCGCCGGGCGATCCGCGATCGGCGGGTCGGCATCGTGTATGTCGTCCCGGCGCTGCTGCGGGCGATCCTTGAGGCGGACGGGCTGGTGGACGATCTGGCCAGCTTGCGCGTGGTCCGGCTTGGCGGCGACACGGTGCTGTGGCGCGACGTCGCGCTGCTGCGCGCGGCGCTGGCGCCGCAATGCCGCATCCAGATCGGGTTCAGCTCGACCGAGTCGCCGGGGATGCAGTGGTTCGTGCCGCCGGACTTTCCGCAAGCCGGTGCGGCGGTGCCGCTCGGCTATCCGCTGCCGGGGGTGCAGATCGACCTGCTGGACGACAGCGGCATGGCAGTGCGGCCGGGCGAGATCGGCGAACTGGTGATCCGCGGCCGCTTCGTGGCGCTCGGCCTGTGGCAGGACGGCGCGTGCGTCCCCGGTCCGTTCCGCCCCGACCCCAGCACGCCGGGCGCCAGGATCAACGCGTCGGGCGATTTGGCCCGGTTGGCCCCGAACGGACTCTATGTCTATGCCGGGCGGTGCGATCGGCAGGTCAAGGTCCGCGGCCAGCGGGTCGACATCAGCGAGGTCGAGGCGGCCTTGCGCGGCGTGCCCGGCGTGCGCGACGCCGCGGTGATCGCCGCCGCTGGCTCGGAGGCGACGCGCCTGGTCGCCTTCGTCCAGCCAACCCCCGCCGAGCAAGCCGATGCGGCGACCCTGCGCCGGCGGGTGGGCAAGGCGATGCGTGTGCTGCCGGAGGTGATGCGGCCGCCGATCCTGCACGTCGTGCCCGAGATCCCGCGCCTGCCCAGCGCCAAACCGAATGCCGGAGCATTGCGCGTCCTCGACCGGGCGCGTCGTGGCGTTCCCGCGGCGGTGCGGCGGACCACGGCCGTGCCCGGCATCGGCGAAATCGAGCGGGTCGACGTCGAACGGATCATCGCGCAGGCGTGGCGGCAACTGCTTGGCCATCGAGCCGGCACGGGCGATCGCGCCTGGTCGGAGGCCGGCGGCGATTCGCTGCGGCTGCTGCAACTCGCATCCCTGATCGAGCACCGCCTCGGCCGCGACCTGCCGCTGGAGGTGTTCGACGGCGACGTGCGGATGCGAGAGCTCGCCGCGCGCATCCACGGCGCGCTGCGCACGGCGCCCTGTCCCAAAGGCGGCCCCAAAAGCAGCGAGGCCACTCCGCTGGTCTTCTTCTTCCCCGGCGTGGAGGACGACAATGCCGCCCAGGCGCGCTTTCGCGGCCTGCTGCGTGAGCAGGCCCGTTTCGAGGTTGTCCGCTATCCGGATTGGCGCGGGCTGGTGCGCAACGGCGGCGGCTTCGCGCGCCTGGTCGACACCGCGTGCGCGCAGGTTCTCGGGCAGCCGCCGGACTGTCCGGTGCGTCTGGCCGGCTATTCGTTCGGGGGCGTCGTCGCCCTGGCGCTGGCCTTGCGGCTGGCCGCGCAGGGGCGGCCGGTCGCCTGGTTGGCGATCCTGGACACCGACCTGCAATGGTTCGCGGAATCACCGGCGCTGGGCTTCTGGTCGCCAGCGAACCTGGCGCGCAACGTGCGCCAGGTCGGCGCAGGCGGAGGTGCCGCCGACCTGGTGCGCGGCGTGTCCAAGGTGATGACCAGCACGGTCGCGCGGCCGCTGTTCGGCTGGCTGGCAGGCCGGCCGGGACGGCGTCCGCTGCCGCCGTTGCCGCGCCTGCCGTTCTCGACCGAGTTGCGCCTGCATCGCCGGCTGCGGCTGGATCTCGCGGCCACCTGGCTGCGCGGGCTGCAACCGCCGCCTGTTGACTTCCCGGTGGTGCTGTTCCGCTCCGATGAACCGCGTGCGGCGGCGGCACCGGACCTCGGCTGGTCCGCCTTTGCCCGATCGGTCGCGACGCATCACGTCGCCGGCGATCATGCGACGATGCTGCATCCGCCGCATGTCACCGACTTGGCGGCATGCTTCGCGCGCGCCTGCCTGGCAAGCACGGGGTAGAACGCGCTACGCAGCGCGATGACCGAAATCTACATCGACGCCGACGCTTGCCCGGTGCGCGAGGAGGTGTTCCGGGTTGCGACGCGGCTGGGTCTGGTGGTGTTCGTGGTGTCCAACGGCTCGCGGCCGATCCGTCCGCCGGGTTTGGCGAACGTGCGCATGGTCACGGTGGGCGAGGGGGCGGACGTGGCCGACGACTGGATCGCCGAGCGCATCGGGCCGGGCGATGTGTGCGTCACGTCCGACATCCCGCTGGCGTCGCGCTGCCTGGCGCGCGGGGCGCGGGCGCTGTCGGCGACGGGGCATGTGTGGACGCCGGACAATATCGGGACCGCGCTGGCGGGACGGGAGATCGCGCGGCATCTGCGCGAGATCGGCGCGGGCGGGGGCGGCCCGGCGGCGATGACGCGAGGGGATCGGTCGCGGTTTCTGGTGGCGCTGGATAGGGTCGTGATGGCGGTGCGTGGTGGCGGCCGATGAATGGAGAACGGCCAAAGCTCGAATTGAGTGACATGGCTGGTTCGCCGGATGTTTCGGTCATATCATGTGGAAGCCGTAGTTCACTGACGACCCTGACCCGAGCTGGACCTCCAAAAGCTTTGAGTTATGGAGGGTCGGCAATCCGGCTATTCGGGCTTATGGCACACCGCTTCGATGTTGTTGCCGTCAGGATCGCGCACGAAAGCAGCATAGTAGTTGGGATGATAGTGCGGCCTCGGTCCCGGCGCGCCATTGTCCGCCCCTCCGGCATCGAGAGCAGCGTGGTAGAATGCGTCAACCTCGGATCGTGTTTGCGCGACGAAGGCCACATGCACGACGCCCGCCGGTTGACGCACCATCTCCGATCCAGAAGAATGGCTTTCCTCCCGCCCCGAAACCCGCATGTGCACCGTGCCCCGTCTGCTCGGCTGTCACTTCAGCCAGCAACGTAATAGAAAGCGAGGCGAGAACGTTCTTGTAGAAGGCTTTTGAGCGATTGAGGTCGGCAACTGCGAACCCGATGTGGTCGATCATGCTGTCCTCCAGCGAGACTTGCCTACCCCGCCCCCACCAGCCCCTTCGCAAACTCCATCGCGTCGAACGGCCGCAGATCGCCCGCCTGCTCGCCGACGCCGACCGCGTGGACCGGCAGGCCGAACTCCTCGGCCAGCGCGACCACGATGCCGCCCCGCGCGCTGCCGTCCAGCTTGGTCACGACCAGGCCCGTGACCGCCACCATTTCGCGGAACACGTCGACCTGGGTGATGGCGTTCTGCCCGGTGGTGGCGTCCAGCACCAGCAGCACCGAATGCGGCGCGGTCGCGTCCTGCTTGCGCAGCACGCGGATGATCTTGGCCAGCTCGTCCATCAGGGCGGCCTTGTTGTGCAGCCGTCCGGCGGTGTCGATCAGCAGCACGTCCGCCCGCTCGGCCTGCGCGCGCTTCAGCGCGTCGAAGGAAAGGCCGGCGGAATCCGTGTTCGGCGGCCCGAACACCACCTCCGCGCCGGTGCGCTGCCCCCAGATCTGCAACTGCTCGACGGCGGCGGCGCGAAACGTGTCGCCCGCGACCAGCACCGGGCGCAGCCCCTGCTCGCGGTATTGCAGCGCCAGCTTGCCGATGGTCGTGGTCTTGCCGGTGCCGTTGACGCCGACCACCAGCACCACATGCGGGCGGCGCGAGGGATCGAGCACCAGCGGCTTGGCGACCGGCGCCAGCACGGCGGCGATCTCCTCGGCGAGTGCCGAGCGCACCTCCTCGTCGCTGACCTCGCGGCCGAACCGGCTGCTGCGGAAATTGGCGATGACTTTCCGCGCGACCTCGGTGCCGAGATCGACACCGATCAGCAGATCCTCCAATTCCTCCAGCGCCGCGTCGTCCAGCCGGCGGCGGGTGACGACGGCGGACAACCCCTCGGTCAGCTTGGCGGTGCTGCGCGCCAGGCCTTCCTTCAGGCGCGAGAAGAACCCCAACGCCATCAGCGCCGCGCCACTACGCCGGCTCCGCCAGCAGCCCGTCGTCGTTGGCGCGCCAGGATGCGCGCGCGCAGCCGCTGCCCGGCGGCGGCGGCGACGCGCACCGGGGCAAAGTGCTCGGTGTGGCCGCGCCCGTCCGCCTCGGCCAGCACGTCGGCCACGCCGCCGACCAGCCCGGCATGGAACCGCGCCGCCTGCGCGCGGCCGGCCTCGCGCAGCCGCGCGGCGCGCTCGCGGCGCAGCGGCACCGGCACGGCCGGCATCCGGGCGGCGGGGGTGCCGGGGCGCTCGCTGTAGGGAAAGACGTGAAGGTATGGGATGGACGCTTCGGCCACGAAATCGAGCGTCTCGCGGAACAGCGCCTCGGTCTCGGTCGGGAAGCCGGCGATCAGGTCCGCGCCGATGCCAATCTCCGGCCGCAGCCCGCGGGCGCGGGCGATGGCGGCCAGCGCGTCGGCGCGCAGGTGCCGCCGCGCCATGCGCTTGAGGATCAGGTCCGACCCGGCCTGCACCGACAGATGCAAATGCGGCAGCAGCCGCGGCTCCTCGGCCAGCAGCCGCCAGAGGTCGTCGTCGATTTCCACCGGGTCCAGCGAGGACAGCCGCAGCCGGGTCAGCTCCGGCAGCAGCGCCAGCAGCCGGCGCACCATCTGGCCGAGCGTCGGGCGGCCGGGAAGGTCTGGCCCATAACTGGTGATGTCCACGCCGGTCAGCACGATCTCCGGAAATCCGGCCTCGATCAGCGCGCGCGCCTGGGCCACCACCGCGCCGATCGGCACGCTGCGCGACGGGCCGCGCCCGAACGGGATGACGCAGAACGTGCAGCGGTGGTCGCAGCCTTGCTGCACCTGCACGAAGGCGCGGGTACGGCCGGCGAATTCGGTCACGAGATGCGCCGCGGTCTCGCCGGCCGCCATGATGTCGGACACGGCGGACCGCGCGCCCGTCTCCCACGAGTTCGCCCGCAGCTTTTCGGCGTTGCCGAGCACGCGGGTGACGCCGGGCAGGGCGGCCCAGGCGTCAGGCGCGATCTGCGCGGCGCAGCCGGTGACGACGATCCTCGCATCGGGGCGCTCGCGGTGCGCGCGGCGGATGGCTTGGCGCGCCTGCCGCTCGGCCTCGGCGGTGACGGCGCAGGTGTTGACCACGATCGTGTCGGCGAGGTGGGCGGTGTGGCTGCGGATCACCTCGCTTTCATAGGTGTTCAGCCGGCAGCCGAAGGTCAGGATGTCCGCGCTCATGGCGGGAACGCCGCCAGATCCAGCGTGCCGCGAAAGCTGGTCGCCACCGGGCCGGTCATCAGCACATGCCCGTCGTCGCGCCATTCGATCTCCAGCGCGCCGCCGTCGACCAGCACGGTGGCGCGCCGCCCGGCAAGGCCGCGCCGCGCGGCGTTGACCAGCGCGGCACAGGCTCCGGAGCCGCAGGCGCGGGTGAGGCCGGCGCCGCGCTCCCACACCCGCAGGCGGATGCGGTCGGGGGCGAGGATGTGCGCAAAGCCGATATTGGCGCGGTCGGGAAACATCGGGTCGCGTTCCAGCACCGGGCCGAGCGTCTCGACAGGCAGGGTCTCGGCATCGTCCACGAAGAACGTGGCATGGGGATTGCCCATCGACAGCGCGGCGGGGTCGGACAGCGGCCCGAGCGCCAATGCCAGATGCAGCGTGTCCGCCTCGGCGGCGAGCGGCACGTCGCGCCAGCCGAAGCGAGCCGGACCCATGTCGACGCTGATGCGGCCGTCCTGATGGATCATGGAGGGCAGCGGGCCGGCGGCGGTCTGCACGATCACGCGCCGCCGTCCGGTCTCGGTGGCAAGCAGGCTTGCCACGCAGCGGGTGGCGTTGCCGCAGGCGCCGGCCTCGGCCCCGTCCGGGTTGCGGATGCGCATGAACGCGTCCGCGCCGCCGCCCGGGGGCGCCGGTTCGAGGACGATGAACTGGTCGCAGCCGATCCCGGTGCGGCGGTCGGCAATCGCGGCGGCCCGCGCGGCGGTCAGGCCGAGCGGGGCCGCGCGCTCATCGAGCACCACGAAATCGTTGCCGCAGCCGTGCATCTTGACGAACGGGGTGAGCATGGTGCCGCCCTTATATGGGCGGGAATGGCGGGGGGCCAGCCGGCAAGGTCCAGGTCTGCATCCCTTCTATGCGTGGAGAGGCGCGATCTCACGCAGCCCAGGCGGCGCGGCCCTGGGTGTCGAGCGTGCGAAAATCGTCGTCGGTGAGCGTGAGGCCGGCCGCCGCGACGTTTTCCTCCAGATGCGCCACGCTGCTGGTGCCGGGGATCGGCAGCATCACCTTGGACCGCTTCAGCACCCAGGCCAGCGCCACCTGGCTCGGCGTGGCGTGCAGGCGCTGGGCGATGTCGGTCAGCGCCGAATGGCCCTTCGCCAGGTCGCCGGCGGCCAGCGGGAACCAGGGGATGAAGCCGATGCCCTGCCGCTCGCAGTGATCCAGCACGGCCTCGCTGGCGCGGTCCACCAGGTTGTAGCGGTTCTGCACCGTGGCCACGGGGAAATGCTTCGCCGCCGCGCCGATCTCCTCGACGCTGACTTCGCTGAGGCCGGCGTGGCGGATCAGCCCTTCCTTGCGCATCTGGGCGATCACGTCGAACTGCTCCTCGCGCGGCACTTTCGGGTCGATGCGATGCAGTTGCCACAGGTCGATGCGCTCGACCTTCAGGCGGCGCAGGCTCATCAGAACGCATTGCCGCAGGTATTCCGGGCGCCCGACCGGCATCCAGATTTCCGGGCCGTGGCGGGTCAGGCCGCCCTTGGTGGCGACCACGATGCCGGCGTAGGGCGCCAGCGTCTCGGCGATCAGATCCTCGCTCACGAACGGGCCGTAGCTGTCGGCGGTGTCGATGAAATCCACGCCGAGCTCCGGCAGGCGGCGCAGCGTGCGCCTGGCCTCCTCCGGGTCGGCGGGCGCCCCCCAGATCCCCTTGCCGGTGATCCGCATGGCACCGTAGCCGAGCCGGTTGACCACCAGATCGCCGCCGATGGTGAACTGGCCCGAGGCGGCCGCATCGAGTTCTGGGCATCCTGCCTCTCCCGCTGTGATATCCGAGCTTCCCGAACGCGGGCCGGCGAGTGCCGTTGCGACCGGCCCAGCCCTCGGACGCTGAATTGTCAGACGATCCGCCGGCCCGCCTGCCAGACCGCGGCCACGCGCAGCGCCGGGTCGAGCGCCACCAGGTCGGCGCGCAGCCCCGGCGCGATGTGGCCGAGATGCGTCGCGCCGGCGTGGCGGGCGGGGGTCGATGTCGCCATGCGCAGCGCGTCGCCGAGCGGGATGGCGCACAGCCGAACCGCGCGCGCGACCGCCTCGGCCATCGTCAGGTGCGCCCCGGCAAGCGTGCCGTCCTGCCTGGCCAGCCGATCGCCGGACAGCGTGACGGTCTCGCCGTCCCACACGAAGCTGGTGGTGTCCGAGGCGGCGGTCGGCATCGAATCCGACACCAGGAACAGGCGCGCGGCACCCATCGCGGCATATGCGACGCGCAGGCTGGCCGGATGCACATGCAGGCCGTCGCAGATGATGCCGGCGCACGCCGTCTCGTGCGCCAGCGCCGCCCCGACGCAGCCCGGGGCGCGCGAGCCGAATTGCGACATGGCGTTGAACAGGTGCGTGAACCCCGCGACGCCCGCCGCCAGGGCCTCGGTCGCCTGCTCGTAGCTGGCCTCGGTGTGTCCGGCGAACACGCGCACGCCGGCGCCGGCGAGGCGCGAGACGTGCGCGGGCAGGACGCATTCGGGCGCCAGCGTGACCAGGCGCACCCCGGGATGGGGGGCCGACAGCAGCATCGCGTCGGCCTCGCCCATGCCGACGATCGCCGCCAGCGGATGCGCGCCGCGTCGCGCCGGATTGAGGAACGGTCCCTCGATATGCGTGCCGAGCACGCCCGCCACGCCGGCCTCGATGGCGGCGGCGGTCGCCGCGAGCGCCGGCGCGATCTTGTCCCGCGCGCTGACCAGCGTTGCCAGAAGGGACGTGGTGCCGACGCGCGCGAGCGCCTCGGCGATCGCCGACAGGCCGGCCACGCTGGTCGTGTGATTGAACAGCACGCCGCCGGCGCCGTTGACTTGCAGATCGACGAAGCCCGGCACGAGCAGCCACTCCGGCGCCAGATGCTCGGCGCGCGGGTCCGCGCCCATCGCGGCGATGCGCGAGCCTTCCAGCGATACGGCGACGTGTTCATGGAAACGCTCGCCGTCGAACAGCCGCGTGGCGTGCAGCGCGGTCATTCGCGCAAGCCCCGCAACGCCGCGCGCAGGTGCCCGCCGCCGCGCGCGAGCGCCTGTTCGGCCGCCGCGGCATCGAGGCCGCGCAGCAGCAGCACGGCGCGCTTGACGTTGCCGCCGCTGGCGTCGAGCGCGCGCTGGGCCGTCCGCCGCGTCGCCGCCGGCGATGCGCCGCACCATCGCCACCGCGCGCCGCCGCAGCTTTTCGTTGCGCGGCTGCATGTCGACCATCATGCCGTCATGCACGCGGCCAAGCCGGATCATCAGCAACGTCGAGAACAGGTTCAGCACCACCTTGTGCGCGGTGCCCGCCTTCAGCCGGGTCGAGCCGGCGATCGGCTCGGCGCCGGTGGCGACCAGGATCGGATGCTCGGCCGCGTCCAGCAGCGCGCTGCCCGGCACGCCGGCGATGCCCACGGTCAGCGCGCCGCGCGCCCGCGCCTCGCGCATCGCCGCCACGGTGAACGGGGTGGCGCCGCTGGCCGCGATGGCGAGCAGCACGTCGCGTTCGCCCAGCGCATGTTCGGCCACGGCGGCGCGGCCGGCCGGCGCGTCGTCCTCGGCGTTCTCGATGCTGGCCCGCAAGGCGGCCTGGCCGCCGGCGATCAGCAGGAGAATCCGGTCGGCGGGAAAGTCGAAGGTCGGCGGCAATTCGCTGCCGTCCAACGCGGCGATCCGTGCCGATGTGCCGGCCCCGGCGTAGGCCAGCCGGCCGCCTTGCGCCAGACGCGGCACGGCGGCGACGCAGGCGGCCTCGATCCGGGGCAGGGCCGGCAGGACGGCCGCGACGGCGGCGGCCTGCGCCTCCCACAGGCCGAGCAGCACCTCGGCCGGCGACCACGCATCCAGGCCGCGATAGCGGGCGCTGACGGCCTCGGTGGGGGATGGCGGTTCCATGCCCTAGCCCACCACGGACGGATTGCCGGGGCAAGAGAGCGGCGGCGATGCGAGGCCGGCTCAAGAAAGCTTTTGCACGACGCCAAAGCCGCTGATAGGAGGCCCATCTTTCACGGCCGTGGCGGACGTGCGCGAGTTGCCGCGGCGCAGCAGAAGGTAGTCACCCCGAATGTCCAAGGCTTTCATTGCGTCCGAGCTGCAGAAATCCGCCGACCTGACCGGCGTTGCCGCCACGCGGGCGGCCGGCGACCTGATTACGGCGATCGTGCGCGAGCTGAAGAAGAACCAGAAGTTCACGCTGCCCAGCTTCGGAACGTTCTCGGTCAGGAAGACCAAGGCGCGCAAGGGCCTGAACCCGCGCACCGGCGAGCAGATCAAGGTGAAGGCCGGCAAGACCGTCCGCTTCAAGGCGTCGCCGACGCTCAAGACGAAGGTTTGATGCGCCCCGCTTCGTAACGAGACGTTGGTTCAGCGCGCCGCAACCGGGGCCGTCATGGCGGTCGGCCGTCGCCACCGGATCCGGTGGTCGATCCGGCCCATCCGCCGGCGCCTCGGCGCGGCCCGGGGATGACGCCCCGGGATGGCAGGAGAGGTGCGCCCTACACGTCGACATCGGCCTCCCGCACCGAACCCGCGCGCTCCTGAATGAATTGGAAGCGCAGTTCCGGCCGGCGGCCCATCAGGCTTTCCACCAGCGCATTGGTCTCGGTCCGCTCCTCGACGGCGGCTACCACCTTCAGCAACGTGCGCCGCGCCGGGTCCATCGTGGTTTCCTTCAGCGCGGCGGGCGGCATCTCGCCCAGCCCCTTGAAGCGGCTGACGTCGATCTTCGCCCCGGCCTTGAACAGCTTTTCCTTGCGCACCCGGTCGGCGTCGTCCATCGCATAGACCGAGCGCGCGCCCTGGGTCAGCCGGTACAGCGGCGGTTGCGCCAGGAACAGATGCCCGCCGCGCACCAGTTCGGGCAGCTCGCGGTAGAAGAAGGTCATCAGCAGGCTGGCGATGTGCGCGCCGTCCACGTCGGCGTCGGTCATGATGATGACGCGGCCGTAGCGCAGCCGGGCGCGGTCGAACCGTTCACCGACGCCGCAGCCCAGCGCCTCGACCAGATCGCGCAGCTCCTGGTTCTGCCGCAGCTTTTCGGTGCTGGCGCTGGCCACGTTGAGGATCTTTCCGCGCAACGGGAGCACGGCTTGCGTGGCGCGATCGCGCGCCTGCTTGGCCGAGCCGCCGGCGCTGTCGCCTTCCACCAGGAAGATTTCCACGCGCGACGCATCCTCCAGCGTGCAATCTGTGAGTTTGCCGGGCAGCCGCAGCCGGCGTGTGGCCGATTTGCGCGGCGCGTCGCGCAACTCGCGGCGGCGCAGCCGGTCTTCGGCGCGTTCGATCACAAAACCCAGCAGCGCGTCGGCCTGCGCCGGATCGCCGGCAAGGAAATGGTCGAAACGGTCGCGCAGCGCGGCCTCGATCAGCCGCGCGGCCTCCGGGCTGGACAGGCGTTCCTTGGTCTGGCCCTGGAATTGCGGGTCGCGGATGAAGGCGGACAGCTTTGCCGCCATGCCGCCGGCGATGTCCTCGGCCGTGACCTGTGTCGCGCGCTTGTTGCCGCGCTGCTCGCCCCAGGCGCGCAGGCCGCGCAGCAGGGCGGCGCGGAACCCGGCCTCGTGCGTGCCGCCCTGCGTCGTCGGCACCGTGTTGCAGTAGGAGTGCAGGAACCCGTCGTCGCGCTCCAGCCAGGTGACGGCCCATTCGACGCGGCCGGACCGTTCGCCGGCAAGCTGGGTCTCGCCGCTCCAGACGCCGGCCACCCGCGCCAGGCCCTCGGTATCGGCGTCCAGACTGTCGCGCAGGCCGCCGGGAAAGTGCAGCACTGCCTCAGCCGGAACGGCATCCGCCGCGCCGCCCAGGAGGGAGGGTTCGCAACGCCAGCGGATGGTGACGCCGCGGAACAAATAGGCTTTCGAGCGGCACAGCCGGTATAGCCGAGCCGGCGAGAATGTCTGCGCGGCGAAGATTTCCGGATCGGGGGTGAAGCGGATCATCGTGCCGCGCCGGTTCTGCACCGGGCCGGCGTTGACCAGCTTCGTCACCGGCTTGCCGCGCGCGTAGCTCTGTCGCCACAGCACGCGGTCGCGCGCCACTTCCACCTCCAGCTTCGACGACAGCGCGTTGACCACCGAACTGCCGACGCCGTGCAGGCCGCCCGAGGTCTCGTAGGACTTGCCCGAGAACTTGCCGCCGGAATGCAGGGTGGTGAGGATCACCTCCAGCGCCGAGAGCGCCTTGAACTTGGGGTGCGGGTCGACCGGGATGCCGCGTCCGTTGTCGCGCACCGACAGTGTATCGGCCGCCTCCAGCGCCACGTCGATGGCGCTGGCATGGCCGGCGACCGCCTCGTCCATCGCGTTGTCGAGGATCTCGGCGGCCAGGTGGTGCAGGGCGCCCTCGTCGGTGCCGCCGATATACATGCCGGGCCGGCGGCGCACCGGCTCCAGCCCTTCCAGCACCTCGATGTCGCGGGCGGAGTAGGAGTTTTCGGCGGCGGGCTCGGTGCGTTCGGGCTTGCCGCGCCCCCGGGGAGGCGGAGTTGGCGCGGCGGCGCCGAACAGGTCGTCGTTCATGCTGTGTTCCAGGTCTGTCGGCCGCACTCTATCGAGCCGGGGCGACGCCGGGCAAGGCGGGTTGAGCGGCGAAGGCGAAGGCAAATTTGTGCTGTGCCGTCCGCATCGGCCGGTGCCGCGGGCCCGCTAAAATCGCGGTCTGACTGACGACGTGTTGCGTCTCGCTGATGCATGACATCAAGTGATTCCAATAGGACCGAACCATGCCGACACTACACCCTGGCAAGCATTTCGAGGCATTTGTGCAAAACCAGCTTGCCAGCGGGCGGTACAACAACGCCAGCGAGGTGAAACACGACGCGTTGCGGCCCATGGAGGAGCGTGAGCGCAACTGCATCCTTCGATGCGGCCATCGCCCGTGGCGTGGGCGCATGAGGCTGGCCAGGTCCATCCTGCCGCCGACGTGTTTACAGCTGGAGCTCGTTCCCCCATTGCCGAACGTGGGAAAGCGTGAGAGTTGTCTTGTCGAACGAGCGGTCGTCGAACTGACCGAGATCGGCGACTGCATCGCCCGGACAGCCCGCTCCCGCCCTCGAGTTCGTGCGAAACTGCGCGGCGGCGCTGCGGACAGGAGACATGCCCAGCGCCTTCCCGCTTGTGCCGCGCTACGAGCAGCACGGCATCCGCAGACGTCCGTATGGGCGCTACCTGATTTTCTATCGTATCGAGGACGACCGGGTTTCCATCCTCCACTTCCTGCGCGGGGCGATCGACTACGAGCCATTGCTGTTTTCGGAACAGTAACCCTTGGGATCCATCGGCACGTCGAGAGGAGGGGGGTTTCCGACCCCGGCGTTCGCCATCGTCGCACTCAGGAGCGGCAAGCCATGAGCCTGTCGGGGAAAATCGCCGTCGTCACCGGATCGACCAGCGGCATCGGCCTGGGCATCGCGCGCGCTTTGCGCGCAGGGGCCGGCATCCTGCTGAACGGGTTCGGCGACGCGGCCGAGGATCGCCGGACTGCGCGCCGAACTGGCCGACCGGCTGCGGCGTCGCCGGTCGGCTATTCGGACGCCGACATCAGCGAACCGGCGCAGGTCGCCGCCATGATGATGCAAGCCGCAGCCGAACTCGGCGGCCTGGACATCCTGGTGAACAACGCCGGCGTGCAGCACGTGGCGCCCATCGAGGAGTTCCCCGACGACCAATGGGACCGCATCATCGCGATCAATCTGTCCGGCGTGTTCCACTGCACCAAGGCGGCGATCCCGGCGATGCGGCGCGCGCCGGCTGGGGCCGGATCATCAACATCGCCTCGGCGCACGGGCTGGTGGCCAGCGCCAACAAGGCCGCCTACGTCGCGGCCAAGCATGGCGTGCTGGGCCTGACCCAGGTCGCCGCCCTGGAACTGGCCGGCAGCGGGATCACGGCCAACGCGATCTGCCCCGGCTGGGTGCGCACGCCGCTGGTGGAGCAGCAATTGGCCGCGCGCGCCGAACGCGAGGGTCGCGACGTCGAGGCGGTGACGCACGACCTGCTGGCCGAGAAGCAGCCGATGCCGGAATTCACCACGCCCGAGCAGATCGGCGCGCTGGCGGTGTTCCTATGCTCCGACGCCGCCCGCACCATCACCGGCGCGCCGCTGTCCATCGACGGCGGCTGGGTCGGGCAGTGGCGCGCCGGGGATGATTCCGGGCACCACCTCGTACTGGATCCCCGCCGCCTCCAGCGCCGCGGCCTCCTCCGTCCCGCGCCCGAACACCAGCGGGTCGCCGCCCTTCAGGCGCACCACTTTTCGCCCCTCGCGCGCCAGGCGGATCAGCAGGGCGTTGATGTCGTCCTGCGCCATGCCGTGCTCGGCGCTGCGCTTGTCCGCGCAGATCCGCTCGGCGTCGCGGCGGGCCATGTCCAGCACCGCCTCGCTCACCAGGCGGTCATGCACGATCACGTCGGCCTCGCCGAGCAGGCGGTGCGCGCGCAGGGTCAGCAGGTCGGCGTCACCCGGGCCGGCGCCGACCAGGAACACCATGCCGCGCGGCGGCGCGCGCGGCTCGCGATGTCGCGCGCGGCCGCGTCCCGTGCCGCGGGGTCCTGCCCGGCCAGGGCGAGCGCCGCGGCCGGGCCGGCCAGCAGGCGTTCGATGGCTCGCCGCCGCGCGGCGAGATCGGGCAGGGCGCCGGCGCAACTCCGCCTTGAGGCTGTCGAGCAGGGCGGCGAGGCGGCCCAGCGCGGGCGGCAGCAGCGCCTCGATTTTGCCGCGCGCGGATCGCCGCGCCAGGACCGGGGCGGCGCCGCCGGAGGAGATCGCCACGGTGATCGGCGTCGCGGTCGACGATGGCCGGCGTGATGAAGCTGCACAGCTCCGGCCGGTCCACCACGTTGACGGGGATGCCGGCGCGCTGGGCGGCTTGCGACAGGGCCGCCAGTTCGGCCTCGGGCGCGTCGGCGCCGACCGCGATGGCGCAGCCATCGAGCAGGTGCGGCGTCGAAGGCTGGCGGCGAGCGTGACGACGGCGCCGGCCCGCGCCAGCGCCGCGGCCTTGCGCGCGGCGATCGGGCCTCGGCCCAGCACCAGCGCGCGGCGGCCGCGCAGGTCGAGAAAGG
>CAVWVK010000004.1:190000-779519 GCA_963758455.1 uncultured Pseudomonadota bacterium
ATGAGCTGTGGCTAGGGGTGAAAGGCCAATCAAACTCGGAGATAGCTGGTTCTCCGCGAAATCTATTGAGGTAGATCGTCAGGTGTTTACCCAGGGGGGTAGAGCACTGGATGGGCTAGGGGGTCCCAAAGACTTACCAAACCTAACCAAACTCCGAATACCCTGGAGTATAGCCTGGCAGACAGACGGCGGGTGCTAAGGTCCGTCGTCGAGAGGGAAACAGCCCAGACCGCCAGCTAAGGTCCCCAAATCGTGGCTAAGTGGGAAAGGATGTGGGAATTCCAAAACAACCAGGAGGTTGGCTTAGAAGCAGCCATCCTTTAAAGAAAGCGTAATAGCTCACTGGTCTATTAGAAATCCCGCGCCGAAGATGTAACGGGGCTCAAGCCACGTACCGAAGCTGCGGGTTCAGCGTGCAGCGGTCAGCTGTCAGCGGTCAGGAGAAAGCGATGCCGGACATCGAGAGCCGTGGGGTCGAAGGCCTCAAGGCGTTCCAGATGGCCTACGCATTGTCGCTCGATGTGCATCGGGCGAGCCTGACCTGGCCGAAAGTCGAGCAGTATGGCGGGATTGCCGATCAGATACGGCGGTCCTCCAAGTCGGTCTGCGCCCTTTTGATCGAGGGTGCCGGCCGTAGGCGTGGTTCAAGGCCGGAGTTCCGGCGCTATTTGACGATGGCGCTGGGATCGGCCGACGAAGCCCGCCTGTGGTGCCGCTACGCCGAGGATCTCGGCTATGCGTCGCCCGAGGCCTGTGCCGCATGGCGTGCCTCCTTCGCGGAGGTTGCGCGCCTGCTGCAGGGCCTGCTCGCTCAATCGGACCAAGGTCGGGGTGCTTCGTCTCCTGACCGCTGACCGCTGACCGCTGACCGCTGTTCGGTAGCGGAGCGTTCCGTAGGCCTGCGAAGGGAAGGGGTGATCCTTCCTGGAGGTATCGGAAGTGCGAATGCTGACATGAGTAGCGACAAACGGAGCGAGAAACTCCGTCGCCGAAAGTCCAAGGGTTCCTGCGCAAGGTTAATCCGCGCAGGGTGAGCCGGCCCCTAAGGCGAGGGCGAAAGCCGTAGTCGATGGGAACCAGGTGAATAGTCCTGGGCCTGCTGGAAGTGACGAACCGCGAGGTGTGTCTCCCCTTATCGGATTGGGGGGGCTGCGGAGTGGTTCCAGGAAACAGCTCCAGCGTAGAGACCGTACCCGAAACCGACACAGGTGGACTGGTAGAGCATACCAAGGCGCTTGAGAGAACGATGTCGAAGGAACTAGGCAAATTGCCCGCGTAACTTCGGGATAAGCGGGGCCCGCTCCTGGGCAACCAGGGACGGGCGGCACAGACCAGGGGGTAGCGACTGTTTAGTAAAAACACAGGGCTCTGCGAAGTCGAGAGACGACGTATAGGGTCTGACGCCTGCCCGGTGCCGGAAGGTTAAGAGGAGGTGTGCAAGCACTGAATTGAAGCCCCGGTAAACGGCGGCCGTAACTATAACGGTCCTAAGGTAGCGAAATTCCTTGTCGGGTAAGTTCCGACCTGCACGAATGGCGTAACGACTTCCCCACTGTCTCCGGCATCGGCTCAGCGAAATTGAATTCCCCGTGAAGATGCGGGGTACCCGCGGTCAGACGGAAAGACCCTATGAACCTTTACTGCAGCTTTGCAGTGGCATCAGGGGAGAGCTGTGTAGGATAGGCGGGAGGCTATGAAGCATGGGCGCTAGCTTGTGTGGAGCCACCCTTGAAATACCGCCCTGAGCTCTTCTGATGTCTAACCGCGATCGGTCATCCCGATCCGGAACCCTGCATGGTGGGCAGTTTGACTGGGGCGGTCGCCTCCCAAACTGTAACGGAGGCGCGCGATGGTGGGCTCAGGCCGGTCGGACATCGGCTGCTGAGTGCAATGGCATAAGCCCGCCTGACTGCGAGACCGACAGGTCGAGCAGAGACGAAAGTCGGCCATAGTGATCCGGTGGTCCCGCGTGGAAGGGCCATCGCTCAACGGATAAAAGGTACTCTAGGGATAACAGGCTGATCTCCCCCAAGAGTCCACATCGACGGGGAGGTTTGGCACCTCGATGTCGGCTCATCACATCCTGGGGCTGGAGCAGGTCCCAAGGGTTCGGCTGTTCGCCGATTAAAGTGGTACGTGAGCTGGGTTTAGAACGTCGTGAGACAGTTCGGTCCCTATCTGCCGTGGGTGAAGGAGACTTGAGAGGCGCTGTCCCCAGTACGAGAGGACCGGGATGGACGCACCTCTGGTGAACCGGTTGTCGCGCCAGCGGCACCGCCGGGTAGCTATGTGCGGACGGGATAACCGCTGAAAGCATCTAAGCGGGAAACCCTCCTCGAAACCAGGTCTCCCAGGGGGCAACCCCAGGAGGGCCGTGATAGACCATCACGTCGATAGGCCGGACGTATACGCGCGGCAACGCGCTCAGCGAACCGGTCCTAATCGCCCGACAGGCTCGAGGACAGTGATCAGGGGCCAGTGATCAGTGATCAGAAATGGTCAGTGACCGCAGCGCCGCGAAGTCACACCCATCCTGCACAGCAGCCATCGCCAGCCAGCCGCCAGCGTTCAGCGGGCAGCGGTCAGGAGACAGCAAGCAGGCAGGCTCGAACACAGCACGACACACACCAGAACCCACTTGCCTCCTGATCACTGATCACCGACCCCTGATCACTGATCCCGTGTTGGCTGGACGACCTGGTGGCCATGGCGGGGAGAGACCACCCGATCCCATCCCGAACTCGGCCGTGAAAACCCCCAGCGCCCATGATACTGCGTCTCAAGACGCGGGAAAGTCGGTCGCCGCCAGGTCTTCCAGCCAACACATCACCAACCATCAGCGGCCAACCGCTGATCGCCAATCCCTGCCGCGGGGTGGAGCAGCCCGGTAGCTCGTCAGGCTCATAACCTGAAGGTCACAGGTTCAAATCCTGTCCCCGCAACCACCTTCACCGAACGCCGGCTCGATGCCGACCTGCCGCTGCACGGTCCTTGTCAGCGCAGCGGCCAAACCCAGCAGATCAGCGGCGTCCCGACCAGCGTCACCAGGCACGAAAGCGGCAGTCCCAGCCGCCAGTAATCGCCGAACCGATAGCCGCCAGGCCCCATTACCAGCATGTTGTTCTGGTGCCCGATCGGGGTCAGAAAATCGCACGACGCGCCCAGCGCCACCGCCATGAGGAACGGATCGACCGCCAGACCCAGGCCGCGTGCCACGCTCGCCGCCACGGGTCCGAGCACCACGACCGCGGCCGCATGATGCATCAGCGGCGTCAACAGCATCGACGCCAGCAGCACGATGCCCACCCCCATCATCGGGCTTACATGACTGGCCAACCCGGTCAGCCCCGCCGCAATCAGTTGGCTGCCGCCGGTCCGCTGCAAGCCCTCGCCCACCGGAATGAGGCAGGCCAGCATGATGATGACCGGCCAGTCGATTGCCCCATAGACCTCCTTGGGCGACACCAGGCGCAACAGGACCACCAGCACCGCCGCGGCGAAGAACGCGACTTCCACCGTCGCCAGCCGGGCCGCGATCAGCGCCAGCGCGATCCCCAGGATCAGCAGCGAGAGCAGACGGGGCTTGCGCCGGCCCAGCCTCAGCTCGCGGTCCGCCAGCGGGAGCACGCCGAGTCCGGCGAGGTTCTCCGCCATCTCGCTCTCCCATCCTTGCAGCACCAGCACGTCGCCGGGCTGGAGCACCGCCTCGTTCAGCCGCGTCGTGACTTGCCGGCTGGCGCGGCGAAGGGACAGCAGATTGAGCTCGTAGCGCTGGCGAAGCCTGACGATCTTCGCCGACGTGCCGACCAGCAGCGAGTCCGGGGTCACGACCGCCTCCGTGGTGACGGTGTCCTCGCCGGTGCGTTCGCCGGTCTGGTACTCATCGGTGCCGACCAGTTGCAGCCCGGCGCGCTGCACGACATCCTGCAGCACCACGGGGTCGGCGCGCAGGACAAGCACGTCGTCGGCGAACATCCACCAGTGTCCGGCCGGAATATAGCGGCGGCCGCCGTCGCGCACGATGCCGACTACCGCCAATTCGTGATCGGCCAGCGCCTCGAGCTCGGCGACCGGCTTGTTCACGAACGGCGAGCCCGCCGGCAGTCTCGCCTCGCTCACGTAGTTCTCGATGGTGACCGGCGCCTCCGCTTCCGCCGCTCCGGGGCCGCGTCGTCGCGATGGCAGCAGGCGGTGGCCGAACGCCAGGAACACGACCGCGAGCACCGACAGGGGCAGGCCCACGGGTGTGTAGTCGAACAGCCCGAACGGTCGTCCTTCGACCTCCTGGCGGACGGCGGAGATCAGCAGGTTCGGCGATGTGCCGATCTGGGTGATCGTGCCGCCGATCAGCGATCCGAAGGCGAGCGGCATCAGATAGAGGGACGGCGCGCGCTTCGATCGCTGGGCGGTCCGGATGGCGACCGGCATGAAAATCCCGAGCGCGCCGACGTTTTTCATGAAAGCCGAGAGCGCGGTGACGCACGCGGTCAGCACGCCGACCTGCTGCCATAGACGCGGCAGCGGCCGGAGCAGCCGGCGCGTCGCGGCCTCCACCGCGCCCGACGCGGCAATGGCCCGACTGAGCACCAGGACCGAGCCGATGATGACCACGACCGGGTTGCTGAACCCATCGAACGCGTGTTCGGCGGGCACGACCTGGCACAGCACCGCGGCGATGAGGGCCAATGCGGCAACCAGGTCGTAGCGCAGAGAACCCCAGATAAAGAGGCCGAGCATCGCGGCGATGATGGCGAACGAGAGAACCTGCGGGGCGGTCAAGGACGGCTCCGATACGGCCGCTGATGGGATTGCGGCCTCATGGACAGGTCACGCGTCCGCGGATGACTTCGGCCCCCGATGTGGGCGCCGAGCGGGTGGCGATCGCGCCGCCTATCCGCCTGGACGCCCTCCTGGCCGCGTCCTCGTCCGCGGCGTGGATCATGCACAGCGGCCGCCCGCCATCGACCCGCTCGCCGAGTCCGGCCACGTTCGACAACCCTACGCGATGGTCGATCCCGTCCCGCGGCCGCGTGCGTCCGCCGCCCAGCTCGATCACCGCCACTCCCAGCGCGCGCGCGTCGATCGCGGCGACGAAACCCTCCCGTGCCGGGGGGACGGCGACGACCACGGGGGCGCCCGCCAGATGCCGATCCGGCCGCTCCAGCAGATCCGCCGGACCGCCCAGCGCGGCGACGCTGCGCGCGAACCGCTCGGCCGCGCCGCCGTCCTCCAGCCGGCGCTCGGCCATCGCGCGGGCGGTGGAGGAGTCCGCGGCCAGGCCGCCCAGCACCAGCGCCTCGGCCGCCAGCGCCAGCACCACCTCGGCCAGTCTTGCGTCGCGCATCTCGCGGCCGGTGAGGAAGGCGATCGCCTCGTCCACCTCCAGCGCGTTGCCGGCGGTGCGGCCCAGCACCTGATCCATGTCGGTCAGCAGGGCCACCGTCGGCACCCCGGCGCCGCCTGCCACACGCACCAGGCTTTCGGCCAGCGCCAGCGCCTCCGCCTCGGTGGCCATGAATGCGCCGGAGCCCACCTTGACGTCCATCACCAGCGCGCCCGCGCCCTCGGCCAGCTTCTTGGACAGGATCGAGGCGGTAATCAGCGGCAGGCTTTCCACCGTGCCGGTCACGTCGCGGATCGCGTACAGATGCCGGTCGGCCGGAGCCAGGTCGTCGGTGGCGCCGACGATGGCGCACCCGGTCTCGCTGGTCACGCGAACGAACTCCTCGCGCGAAGGCTGGCTGCGGTAGCCGGGGATGGCATCCATCTTATCCAGCGTGCCGCCGGTATGGCCAAGGCCGCGCCCCGAGATCATCGGCACGCACGCGCCGCACGCCGCCAGCAACGGCGCGAGAATGAGCGAGACCTTGTCGCCGACGCCGCCGGTGGAGTGCTTGTCCAGCACCGGGCCGGCCACGCCGAGCGCGCGCCAGTCCAGCACCGCGCCGGAATCGCGCATCGCGAGCGTCAGCGCCACCGTCTCGTCGGGCGTCATGCCGCGGAAGAACACCGCCATCGCGAACGCCGCGGCCTGCGCGTCGGTCACGCGCCCATCGGCCAACCCCGCGATGAAATCAGAGATTTCGCCGGCGTCCAGCGCGCTCCCGTCGCGCTTGCGGCGGATGATCTCGGCGGGAAGCATCAGCCGAGATGCTCCGGCCCAAAACTGTCCGGCAGCAGCTCCGCCAGCGTGCGGGTCAGCACCAGCGCGCCGGTCTCGTCGACCATGTGGATCGGCACTTCCGGCCCCGCGAACTCGCGCAGCTTCTGTCGGCAGCCGCCGCACGGCGTTACCGGCAGGTGGCCGGCGCCACAAACCACGACCTCGGCGATGCGGGTCTGCCCGGCGGCGACCATCGCGGAGATCGCGCCCGCCTCGGCGCACACGCCCTGCGGGTAAGCCGCGTTCTCGACGTTGCACCCCGCGAAGATGGCGCCGTCCGGGGTGCGGATGGCCGCCCCCACCTTGAACCGCGAATACGGCACATAGCCGCGCTCGCGCACCGCCACCGCCGCATCGATCAGATCCCGCATCACCGCTCCTTCACGTAAGGGATGCCGCTGGCGCGCGGCGGAATGGCGCGGCCCATGAAGCCGCCGAGCAGCACCACCGTCATCACATACGGCAACGCCTGCACGAATTGCGTCGGGATGACGCCGATGCCGGGCAGGGCGGTGCCTTGCAGGCGGATCGCCACCGCGTCGAGCAGCGCGAACAGCAGGCAGGCGAGCAAGGTCGGCAGCGGCCGCCAGCGGCCGAGGATCAGCGCGGCCAGCGCCAGGTAGCCGCGCCCGCCGGTCATGTCGCGCACGAAGCCGGCGCCCTGCGCGGTGGCGATATAGGCGCCGGCCCAGCCGCACAGCACGCCGGCGATCAGCACCGCCCGGTAGCGCAGGAACGCCACCGAAACGCCGGCCGTATCGACTGCCGCCGGATTTTCGCCCACCGCACGCAGGCGCAGGCCGAAGCGGGTGCGGTACAGCACCCACCAGCCGAGCGGCACCAGGGCGAAGGCCGGCCAGGCCAGCACCGACAGGCCGAGGATGTCGGGAACGCGCACGCCCTGCGGCAGCGGCGGCGTCTGGCCGCCCTGCGCGAACCACGCCAGGCCCAGCGTGACCGTCAGCCCCGAGACCAGGATGTTGATGGCCATGCCCGAGACCACCTGGTTGCCGCGCTGCGCGATGCACACGTAGCCATGCAGCAGCCCCAGCAGCGCCGAGACCGCCATCGCCGCCAGCAGGCCGAGCCACACGTCGCCGGCGACGACCGCGACGGTCGCCGAGGCGAACGCGCCGGCCAGCATCTTGCCTTCCAGGCCGATGTCCACGATGCCCGAGCGTTCGCTGAATAGTCCCGCGAGTGCTGCCAGCAGCAGCGGCACGGACACCCGCAGCGTCGCCATCACGATCGGCAGCACTTCGTTCATGCGCGGTGCAACGCACGAACCAGCAACGGACGCAGCAGGAACGGCATTCCCCCGGTGGTCAGGATCACCAGACCCTGGATGGCGACCACGAGATAGCTGCTGATGCTGGGCAGGTCGAACGCCATCTCGGCGCCGCCCTGGTACAGCGCCCCGAACAGGATCGCCGCCGGCAGGATGCCGAGCGGGTGGTTGCGGCCCATCAGCGCCACCGCGATGCCGGTAAAGCCATAGCCGGCGGTGAAGCCGATTTGCAGCTTGTGCTGCGCGCCCATGACCTCGTTTACCGCGACGCCACCGGCCAGCGCGCCGGAGACCAGCATCGCCGCGATGATGATGGCCCCGGGGTCGATGCCGGCATACACCGCGGCGCGCGGAGCGGCTCCGACCACGCGCACGCGATAGCCCCAGCGCGTGTGCCACAGCAGCAGCCAGACCAGCACGAGGCAGGCGAGCGCCAGCGGGAAGGCGGCATTGAGCGGCGTCGCGCCGCTGAACGCCGGCATCCAGGCGCGCGGCGCGAAGGTCGCGGTTTCCGGCGTCATGTCACCGCGCGCGATCAGCGGGCCGACCAGCAGGTAGACCATCATGGAATAGGCGATGAAGTTGAACATGATGGTGGTGATGACGACGTGGCTGCCGCGCCGCGCCTGCAACCAGCCGGGGATCGCCGCCCAGGCGGCGCCGAACAGCGCCGCCGCCGCGATCGCCAGCGGCACCAGCAGCCATGCCGGCAGCGCCGCCGGATGCAGGCAGACCAGCGCGGCACCCAGGCCCGCGACGTACGCCTGTCCCTCGACGCCGATGTTGAACAGGCCGGCATGGAACGCGACCGCCACGGCCAGGCCCGCGAAGATCATGTCGGTAGCGTAGTACAGCGTGTAGCCGACCGCCTCGCCGTCGCCGAATGCGCCGCGCAGCAGCGAGACGAGGGCGGCGAGCGGACTGGCCCCGGCCATCAGCACCACCAGCGCCGAGGCCAGCAGCGCCAGCGCCAGGTTCGCCACCGGCAGCAGCAGCAGGTCGGCCCACCAGGGCAGCGGCCGTGCCGGCGCCCCACTCATGCCGCGACGCCGGCCATCATCAGCCCCAGCCGGCGTTCGTCGGCTTGCCGCGGCGTGGTCTCGCCCACGATCCGGCCGCCGCACATCACCAGCACGCGGTCGGACAGGCGCTGGATCTCGTCCAGCTCGACCGAGACCAGCAGGATGGCGCAGCCGGCGTCGCGCAGCGCCAGCAAGCGGCGGTGGATCGCCTCGATGCCGCCGATGTCCACGCCGCGCGTCGGCTGGCCGACCAGCAGCACGGCGGGGCGGCGCTCGACCTCGCGGGCGAGGATCAGCTTTTGCTGGTTGCCGCCGGAGAACAGCGCGGTGCGCAGGCGGGGCGCTGCCGGGCGCACGTCGTAATCCTGCATCAGCGTGCGCGTGTGCCGCTCGATGCCGCGCCAATCCAGCAGCGGGCCGCGCCGGTAGCCGGGCTCGTCCTGATGGCCCAGCATCGCGCTCTCGCAGGCGGCGAAGGCGGGCACCAGGCCGGTGCGCAGCCGGTCCTCGGGGATGTGCGCGACGCCCATCGCGCGCAGCCTGCGCGGCGTCGCGTGCTCGACCGCGCGGCCTTGCACGCGGATCGTGCCGGCGCTGGCGCGGCGCATTCCGGCAAGCGTCTCGATCAGCTCGGTCTGGCCGTTGCCGGAGACGCCGGCGATGCCGACCATTTCTCCCGCGCGCACCGCAAGGCTGACGTCGTGGACGCGGACGATCCCGGCGGCGTCGCGCACCGTCAAGCCGTCCACTTCCAGCATCGCCCGACCGGGCGCCGCGCCGCCGCTTGCCGCGACGCCGGCGAGCGCCCGGCCGATCATCAGCGTGCCCAGCTCGGCCGCACTGGTCGCTTGGGTTTCGCGATGCGCCACCATCGCGCCCGCGCGCATCACGCTGACGCGATCGGTGATGGCCATGATCTCGGCCAGCTTGTGCGTCACCAGCAGCACCGTGCGGCCCTGCGCGCGCAGCGCGTCCAGCACGCGGAACAGGTCGGTGGCCTCCTGCGGCGTCAGCACGCCGGTCGGCTCGTCCAGGATCAGGATGTCCGCCCCGCGATGCAGGGCCTTCAGGATTTCCACCCGCTGCTGGCTGCCCACCGGCAGGTCGCCCACCAGCGCGTCCGGATCCACCGCCAGGCCGTAGGTCGCTGACAGGCGCTGCAATTCCGCGCGGGCCGTGGCGCGATGGCGACCGAGCAACGCGCCGCCCTCCACGCCCAGCATGACGTTCTCCAGCACCGTCATGGTGTCGATCAGCATGAAATGCTGATGCACCATCGCGATGCCGGCGCGAATCGCCGAATGGCTGTCGGGGATCGGCGTCGGCTTGCCATGCACGGCGATGTGGCCGGCGTCGGGCGTGTAGAACCCGTACAGGATGCTCATCAGCGTGGACTTGCCGGCGCCGTTCTCGCCGATCAGCCCGTGGACGGAGCCGCGCCGCACCGCCATGTCGATGCCGCGATTGGCATGGACCTGGCCGAACCGCTTGTCGATGCCGCGCAGTTCGACGGCGAACGGAACGCCGTCCATTTCTACTCCGTCATGGCCGGGTTCGACCCGGCCATCCACGCGCCGCTCCGACGGTGCGGCCCGTGGACGCCCGGATCAAGCCCGGGCATGACGGTGGAGAGGGGAGCGTCGCTCACATCGGGCAGGACTTGTCCGCCATGTAGTCGTGCACGACGATTTTTCCGGAAATGATATCCGCGCGCGCCTGCGCCACCCGCGCTTTCTCCGCTGCCGTCACCAACGGGGCGTTCTCGGCGTCGAACGCAAGGCCCACGCCGCCCTCGGCCAGGCCGAGCACGGTCGTGCCGGGCTTCCAGGTACCGTCCTTGGCGGCGGCGAAGGATTTCTCCGTCGCGATGTCGACCCGTTTCACCATCGAGGTCAGCATATGGCCGGGATGCAGGTAGTTCTGGTCGCTGTCCACGCCGATGCCCAGCTTGCCGGCGTCCGCCACGGCTTGCAGCACGCCCAGCCCGGTCGCTCCGGCCGCCTGGAAGACCACCGTGGCACCGCGCTCCATCTGACTCTTGGCGAGCTCTCCGCCACGCACCGGGTCGTTCCAGGCGGCGCCGGTGCTGCCGGTCATGTCCTGCAGCACCTCGATCTTCGGATCGACCGACCTGGCGCCCTGCACGTAGCCGCAGGCGAAGCGGCGGATCAGCGGCACGTCCTCGCCGCCGACGAAGCCTAGCTTGGCGCCGGCCGCCTTCTGCGTGGCCGCCATCGCACCCAGCACGCCGGCCAGGTAGCTGCCCTGCTCCTCGCGGAACAGGATCGACTGCACGTTCGGCGCGTCCACCACGTCGTCGATGATGATGAAATGCGTCTTCGGAAACTCCTTGGCCACCGTCGTCACCGCACTTTCCTGGCTGAAGCCCACCGCCAGGATCGGGTCGTTGCCGCGCTTGGCGAAGGTCCGCAGTGCCTGCTCGCGCTGGCTGTCGTTCTGCGGCTCGAACTCGCGGATCGGCATGTTGCCGTTGGCCTTGGCGAACAACTCGGCGCCGTTATGCACGCCCTCGTTGAACGACTTGTCGAACTTGCCGCCAAGATCATAGACGATGGCCGGCTTGATGTCGGCCGCGCGCGCGGCGACCCCCAGCCCGAGCGTGGCAGCAGCGGCGAGCAGCAGGGTTTTCATCGGACATCTCGCCATTGCCATCATCCATATGCGGTTGCCAGCCGAGGCTGCGATGCGCTCCGGCCCAGTGTCAACGGGCGCGGGCGGCCCGCTTGACGTTTCACTCGCGCGGCCCTTAGCCTGCCGGTAATAGAACGTGCATCCAGCACGTCCGCGGGGGGACTGAAAATGCCGGATACAAGGCCGTCGCCAACGCCTGCGCCTGTCCCGGCATCGGATGCCGTGCCGCCCGACCCGGGCCGGCGCCGCATCCTGCAAGGTGCGGCCGTCCTCGGCGCGGGGGCCGCTCTCACCTATCCGCGGCATGTGTTCTCGCAAACCAAGGAGCCGCATCCGCTCGCCGGCAAGTCGATCCATATGTCGATCCTGGGCGTGGCGGGCTGGCTGCCGAGCAGCCTGAGCGTGGACATGTCGCCGGATTTCGCGCGCTACGTGAAGGACCGCTACAACTACGACGTCAGCTTCTCGTTTGCCGGCGCGCCGTTCGGGGCGCTGTTCCAGAAGGGTGCGACGTCGTTCGCGACGCGCAGCCAGGAATACAACATCATGATAAGCGACAGCCAGTGGCTCGGTGCGCTGGCGACGCCGAAATGGATTGTCAAGCTCAACGACATCATTGCGAAGGACAAGGAGCTGAACATCGAATGGTATGCGCCGGTGATCCGCGCCGCTTACCAAGTCTATCCCGACGGTTCCGACAATCTCTGGGGCTTCCCGCAGGTCGGCGACATCATCGGCATCTTTGTCCGCAAGGATTGGCTGGAGGCGCCCGGCGAGGCGGAAGCGTTCCAGCAACGCTACGGCCAGAAACTGCCGGTGACGTGGGAGGACTGGGAGGCGCTGGACTACGACAACTTCCGCAAGGTGATCGAGTTCTTCCACCGGCCCGACAAGGGCTATTCCGGCATCGCCATGCAGGTACTCGCGCGAGTACGACGCCTGTAGCTGCCCTACGATGTCGTGGATGCGCAGCATGGGCGGGGACATCTGGGATCCCAAGACAGGCCAGGTGGAGGGGATCTACGATACCCAGTCGAATGCGAACGCGCTGGAACGCTACAAGTCCATGCTGAAGTTCAACCCGCCTGGCGCGCTGAACTACTTCATCGCCGAGGTGGTGGACGCCTTCACCCAGGGCAAGGTGTTCGCGGCCTGGCAGTGGGTCGCGACCGGCGCCACGATGATCCCGAAGGAGCTGGAAGGCAAGGTGATGGTCGTGCCGCCGCCGGGGTTCAAGAACAGCAGCGGCAAGCTGGTTCGCAACTACATCATCGGCGGCCAGCCCTGGGTGATCAATGCTTTCAACGACGCGGCGCACATGCGCGTGGCGTTCGATTTCATGCGCTGGTGGTACCTGCCGGAGACCTCGGCCGACTACCTGAAGCGGGGCGGGATGCCGTGCGACAAGGCGACGCTGACGGCGCCGGGATTCGATGCGATCAATCCGTGGAACCGCACGTTCAAGTACATGCTGCAACGGAGCAGCGACTTCTGGCACGATCCGAGATACTCGGAGATGCTGTCCATCCAGCAGGAGGCGTTCACCGGCTACATGGCCGGGCAGGTCAAGGATCCGCTGCACGCCCTGAAATATGTCGCGTGCAAGCAGCAGGCCATCCTTTACGATGAGGGAACCGCGCAGACCGCGCCCTCCGGCGCCTGCGCCGGGATCAGGCTGTAGCCGCATGGCGGACGGGCTGCCCGCCTCCACGTCGTTGACGGGCGCCCGGACCGCACCATCGATCCGCGGATCAGGGGGACGGTCGGGGGGATTCCTGCAATTCCTCGGCCGGCGCAGCGTGCTGCCGCTGCTGCTGCTGACCCCGGTGCTGGTGTTCTTCATCGTCTGGAACGTGATCCCGACGCTGTGGCTGCTCGGGCTCGGGTTCTACCGATTCTCGCTGACCAGCGGGCATCCGCCGCGGTTCGCCGGATTGTACAACTACCAGTACGATCCTCAACGACGCCGGCGTCTGGATCGACCTCAGCCGCACCTTCATCTTCGTGGCCAGCGCGGTGGTGCTGGAGACGCTGCTCGGCCTGGCGCTCGGCCTGCTGTTCTGGAACAGCAACCGCCTGCCGGGGCGGCGGATCGCGCTGACCATGCTGTTCTCGCCGATGGTGCTGACGCCGGTGGCCGCCGGCACGTTCTGGCGGCTGATCTACGACCCGACGTTCGGCGTGCTGAACAGCATCATCCGCGGCCTTGGCTTCCAGTCGGTCAATTTCCTGGGCGACAGCGCCGTGGCGTTCGGCGCGGTGCTGGCCGTGGACGTGTGGATGTGGACGCCGTTCATGGTGCTGATGACGCTCGCGGCCCTGGCCTCGGTGCCGAAGGCGGAGCTGGAGGCGGCCGAGATCGACCGGCTGCCGTGGCACCAGCGGCTGCGGCTGGTGGTACTGCATCACGGCAAGTTCATCCTGATGCTGGGCATCCTGCTGCGCACCATCGACGCCTTCAAAACGATGGACCTGATCTACGACATGACCTATGGCGGCCCGGGTTCGACCACCCAGCTCGTCGCGATGACGCTGTACCGGCGCGCCTTCGAGGCGTTCAACATGGGCTGGTCGTCGGCGCTGGCGGTGATCCTGCTGTTCATCTCGATCGCCTTCACCGCGACCTTCATTTTCGTGCTGCACTGGCGCGAGCGGCGGGAGAGCCTTGCGTGAAGAGCATGGGCGCATGAACCGCTCGGGATGGCGCGAGCATGTCTATCATGCGGTGCTGTGGCTGGTGGCGCTGGTCTTTTTCGCGCCGATCGCGTGGATCCTGCTGTCATCGTTCAAGACCGCCGACCAGATCCTCGCCGTGCCGCCGAAACTGATATTCTGGCCGACGCTCGCGAACTACGAGAAGTTGTTTGCCGGAGCCTCGTTCCTGCATGAGCTGGTCAACAGCGTGATCCTGTCCGTCGCCGCGGTGGTGATCGCGGTGGCGGTGTCGTTCCTGGCCGCCTTCTCGTTCTCGCGGTTCAAGCCGGCGGGCACCAACTTCCTGATGTTCCTGCTGCTGTCGATCCGGATGCTGCCGGGCGCGGCGGCGATCCTGCCGGTCTACCTCATGTACGTGGGCTTCGGCTGGAAGGACACGTATGGCGGCATGATCCTGTTCTACGCGATGTTCTCGATCCCGTTCTCGGTGTGGATCCTGAAAGGCTTCATCGACAGCGTCTCGCCGCGCTTCGACGAGACCGGGCTGGTGAACGGCGCGTCGTGGCTCAGCATCATCGTGCGCGTGATCCTGCCGCAGGTCATGCCTGGCGTGATCGCGGCGACCATCTTCAACCTGATCTTTGTATGGAACGAGTTCCTGTTCAACTACATCATCGGCGGCATCCGCACCAGCAACATCCCGGTGGCGCTCAGCACCGGGCTGTATTCCAACGGCGGCGTCGACTGGACCTTCATCTCGGCGCTGACCAGCGTCTACATCCTGCCGCCGATCCTGGTGGTGTATTTCTTCCAGCGGTATCTGCTGGTCGGCATGACCTTCGGCACTGTGCGCGGTGAAGTGTGACCGACCGCGGCAACAGCGCCCGGCCGGCCGCCACCCACGGCATCGTGGGGCGGGCGGAGCTGGTGCTGATCCTGGTGATGGCGGCGGGCTTCCTGCTGATCGTGCAGCAATGGAACTTTGCCGCCTACCAGATCGGATTGCTGACGGTGATGGCGGCGACCGTGCTGAACATCGCGGTCGGCAACCTGCCGCGCGGCGCCGGACCCGCGCGGGCGCTGGGTCTGACGCTGTTCATCCTGGCGATCGTGGCTGTGGTGTTCGCCGCCGGCATCTTCCTGGTGCCATATCTGGCGCGGCTCGGAACCTAGCGCGGTGAGCCATATCCGTCTGGACGGCATCGGCCGGTCCTATCGCGGCACGCCGGCGCTGGCCGATGTCAGCCTCGACATCGCCACGCAAAGCCTGACCGTGCTGTGCGGTCCGCAGGGCAGCGGCAAATCGGTGCTGCTGCGGCTGCTGATCGGGCTGGAACGGCCGACGACGGGACGCATCCTGCTCGATGGCCGCGACATCACCGACACGCCGGCCGCAGAGCGCAGCATCGGCTACGTGCCGCAATCGTTCGCGCTCTTTCCGCACATGAGCGTATTCGACAACATCGCCTATCCGATGGCCTTGCAGCGGGTGCCGCGCGACGAGATCGCGCGGCGGATGGCGCAGGTGGCCGAGGTGCTGCGGATCGGTCCGCTGCTGCAGAAGCGCCCGAGCCAGCTCAGCGGCGGTGAGAAGCAGCGCGCGGCCATCGCGCGCGGGATGCTCAAGAACGCCGAGCTGTTCCTGCTGGACGATCCCCTGGTGGGGCTGGATTTCAAGCTGCGCGAGAGCCTGATGGAGGATCTCAAGACGATGCGCGCCGAGCTTGGCGCCACCTTCCTTTATGCGACCTCGGACAGCCTGGAGGCGCTGAACATGGCCGAAGACCTGGTGGTGCTGGACCGCGGCCGCGTGCTCGACGCCAATCCGGCCGCAGTCGTGTATCACGATCCGCGTCACCTGCGCGCGGCCGAGCTGGTCGGCTTTCCCCGCTGCAACGTGCTGGCGGGGTCGCTGGCCGAGGGCTCGGATCTGTGCCGTACGGCGCTGCTGCAATTCCGCGTGGCACCTGGACACGTTGCCGCCGGAGAGGTGGCCGTCGTCATCCGGCCGGAGCACATCGTGCATGTTCCCGATGCCGGTTCCGGCGACGGCGTGCAGGTTGGAGTGGTGCGGCTGATGGAAAATCTCGGGGCGGAATGCGTCGTGTATTTCCAGGCGGCCGGAGAGACGCTGGTGACGGCCGTGCCGAGCCGCTCGGTGGCGCATCTGGACATCGGCGCCGAGTTCCCGTTCGCGATCCGCGCGGACAGGCTGCTGCTGTTCGACCGGCTCACCGGGGCTCGGCTCGGCAGGGTGCGCGAGGCGGTCGATGCCTGACATCCGGCTGTCGAACCTGACCCGCGCGTACGGGACCATGCTGGCGGTGGACGACATTTCGGCGGTGTTCCCCGAGGGCACGGTGACGTGCCTGCTGGGACCGTCCGGCTGCGGCAAGACCACGCTGATGCGCATGATCGCCGGGCTGGAGACGCCGACCAACGGCCGCGTCGCGTTCGGGACCAAGGACGTGACGCATTTGCCGCCGGGTCGGCGGGATGTGGCGATGGTGTTCCAGTACCCGGTGATGTACCGCCCGTGCAGCGTGGTCGAGAACATAGCCTTGCCGCTGCGCCGCGACCGCTCGCTGTCCGCCGCCGAACGCCGCAAGCGGGTCGAGGAAGTGCTCGAGGTGCTGCAACTGGGCGGTCAGCGCGACAGCATGATCGGCGACCTGGACAGCGGCACGCGGCAGAAGGTCGCCGTGGGCCGCGCCATTGCGCGGCGCTGCGACGTGATCCTGTTCGACGAGCCGACCACCAATGTCGAGGTCCACGCGAAGCTGGCGCTGATCCGTGCCTTCAAGGAGTTTCGCACCCGGCTGCGGCAGACCATCATCTATGTGACGCACGACCAGACCGAGGCGATGACGCTCGCCGACCAGATCGCGCTGATGGACTCTGGCCGCATCTCGCAATGCGCCGCGCCGCGCGTGATGTACGAGCAGCCGGAGAGCCGGTTTGGCGGCTGGTTCCTAGGCAACCCCGGCATGAATTTCCTCAGTCCGGATACGCGGCACGAGCACGGCATGGGCTGCGCGGTTTTCCCGCGCCCGCTGGTGCGCCCGGCCGGTGGCGCCGATGGGGTGGAGGCAGGCATCCGGCCAGAATACGTGGAGGTGTTCGCGGTGCCCGAGCGCGATGCCCTGCCCGCGCGGGTGCTGCGCAGCAGCATCACCACGGCGGGACAATATCTGCTGAGCATGATGGTCGGCGAGACCCGCTTGGTGGCCAA
The DNA here is from genome assembly GCA_963758455.1 of uncultured Pseudomonadota bacterium. Lineage (GTDB taxonomy): Bacteria > Pseudomonadota > Alphaproteobacteria > Acetobacterales > Acetobacteraceae > CAVRQM01. Next base: position 207,013 of record CAVWVK010000004.1, read on the forward strand.
GGTGGCAGCCGAGAGCGGTCCTGGCTTCGGCCGCGACGTGTTCGTGCGCTGTCCCTTGGAGCATGTGGTGCTGTTTCGCCACGGGCAACGATTGCAGGAGCCGGCGCGCTTCGCGGCCTGACATCAGTTCGAGGACGGTAGCCGCATACCCTCGCGGATCAACGCCAGGCCCTCGGTGTAGACTTGCTCCGGCGACGAGCTGAGATCGCGCCACACCCGCGTCGCGGCGGCCAGCGCCGGCAGCGCGCGGCCGAACGCCTCGATCGTGAGCCAGCCGTCGTAGCCGGACGCGCGAATGGCGGCGAAAATCTCCGGCCAGGGCAGGTGGCCCCGCCCCGGCGTGCCGCGATCGTTCTCGCTGATGTGGATATGGCGCAAAAACGGCAGCGACAGCGCGACGACGCCGATCGGATCCGCTTCCTCGATGTTGGCATGAAACGTGTCGTGCATCACCCCGAACGCCGGGTGGTCGACCCGGGCGGCGTGCGCCAGGGTGGCGGCCATCGTGTTGACGAAATAGCACTCGAAGCGGTTCAGGTATTCCATCGCCAGCGCGACGCCCCGCGCCGCCGCGTATTCGGCGGCCGCGCGATGCACCTCCGCGCACCATCCGCGCTCGTGCTCGGTGGGACCGGCGCCGGAGAACTGGCCGAGCGGCTGGTGGAACGGGCCGCACAGCATCGGCGAGCCGAGCGCCGCGGCGCAGTCCGTCGCCCAGGCCAGATAGTCGCGGGCGCCCTGCCGGTGCGCCGCTTCGGGGCTGATCGGGCTGTGCTGCTGGTCCGGGATAACCGTGATCGCGGTGCAGCCCAGGCCCTCGTCGCGCAAGGCCGCGCCCAGGCGGCGGTAGTGCGCCACGTCGCCCTCGAACAGCGGGATTTCCACCCCGTCATAGCCGGCGCGCCGCAAGGCCCCGACATGCGGCAGGTGCGCGTCGGTCACATGCGTGGTCCACAGCAGCAGGTTGAAGCCGATCTTCATGGACGACGCTCCCGGGAGTGTTCTTGCTTGCCCGCATCAAACAGGCGCCGGACTTCGCGCGCAACCCGGCCGGATGCGCGACACATTTGCCCGGTGCGCCGACACCTGCTCGCTTGCCGGTCGTGGGTCTGCGTGAGATAACGTTTAGCGTGCTGCTCTGGGGCTGACAAAGCGGCGCGCTCAACGGCAGCGCCGCGGCAGCGGCCGAGAGGGAGGTCTTCGATGAAGCGCCTGATGCTATCGGCCGCCGGCATCGCCGTGCTGGCCCTGCCGGCCTTCGCCCATGCTCAGGATTACGAGGGTGCTGTGAAGCAGTCGCTCGGCGACTACGCCACGGCCGGCGCGTTCAAGGGCGTCACGCTCACCATCGCCTGCCGGCACCTGCCGGCGATGGATTTCATCCAGAGCCACACGGCGCTGTTCGAGCAGTTCTCCGGCGCCAAGATCACCTTCACCGACTATCCCGAGAACGACCTGCGCTCGCACATCGTCGCGGACGCCGCCAACAAGGCGGGTGGTTTTCAGTTGGTACTGCCTCGACGACAACTACATCCCGCTGTTCGCCTCGAACGGCTGGGTGCGCGAACTCGGCTCGGCGATCAAGCCCGCCTACAATCTTGACGACGTGTTTCCCAGCCTGAAGGGCGCCTATTCGTGGGACGGGCAGTTGTACGGCCTGCCGATCTATTCGGAGGTGACGATCCTGTATTACCGCAAGGATCTGCTGGACGCGGCGCATGTCGCGGTGCCGAAGACGCTCGACGAACTGGAAGCTGCGGCCGCCAAGCTGAAAAAGCCGCCGCGGACTTTCGGGATCGCGCTGCGCGGGCTGCGCGGCGAGGGCATGAACGTCTACACCTGGACCGAATGGCTGCGCAGCTATGGCGGGAACTTCCTCAGCCCCACCATGCAGCCGGTGTTCGACAGCCCGGCGGCGATCGAGGGCACGCAGCACTATTCCGACCTGATCCGCAATGACGGGCCGCCGGGTTCGGGCACCTGGGGCTGGCCGCAGGTCTCCTCGGCGTTCTCGGCGGGACGGGTCGCGATGATCGTCGAAAGCACCGCGTTCTATCCGACGTTCAACGATCCCAAGCAGTCCAACGTCGTCGGCAAGATCGGCTACGCCGTGGTGCCGGCCGGGCCGAAGGGCGCGTATCCGGCCAATTACTCGATCGGCCTCGCGGTCGCGTCCAGCGTGCCAGCCGGCAGCAAGCAGTTCGATGCGGCGAACAGTTTCCTGCAATGGGCGACCTCGCGGCAGATGGAGTTCGCACGCACGGCGAAGGACATCGGCAACGAGGACCGCAAATCGGTCAACCAGTCCGACCTGCTGAAAAGCAAGCTCGATGCTGGCTACATCAAGGCGGTGAGCGACGGCCAGGCGATCACCAAGACGCAATACCGGCCGATGATCCCGCAATGGCGCGAAATGGGCGACATCATCGGCGCGCATATCGAGAGCGTGTTCACCGGCAGCGTCACCGCCAAGGAGGCGCTGACCGCGGCCGCCGCCGAGACCGAGGCCCGGTTCAAGGCCGAGGGTGTGGCGGGCACCAAGCGGGCGTATCAGGAGATTTTCCCGGATAGCCCCTGAGCCGGATGCCGCAGCCCTTCACCTCGGCCCTCTCCCGACGGGAGAGAGGGAAGAACTCCGTCTCCCGCTGGGAGAGGGCCGGGATGACGGGACGGCGCTTCTGGCGCAATCCCTGGCTGGTGCCGCTACCCGGCTTTGTGCTGCTCGCCGCGCTGTCGCTCCCGCCGTTCCTGTATGCGCTGTACCTGTCGTTCGTGGACGTCGACGTGGCCGTGCCGAACAAGCCGGTGCGTTTCGTCTGGTTCGCCAACTACGCGCAGGTGCTGGGCAGCAATGCCGGGCTGCACGCGCTGTTCGTGACGTTGCTGGTCTCGTTCGGCTCGACCTTCGCGGCAATCCTGATCGGGCTGCTGATCGCCTATCTGATCCACCTGTTCGCCGGGCGGCTGTCGGGCGTGGTGACGGTGCTGGTGCTGATCCCGCTGGCGGTATCCCCGGTGGCAATGGCGCTGGTGTTCAGCCTGATGCTCGACCCGCTGTACGGGCCGGTGCCGCAGGTGATCCAGATGTTTTCCGGCCAATTGATCGCGCCCACCGGCAGCACGATCGGCGCGCTGGCGACGGTGATCTTCGTGCAGACCTGGCAGTGGTCGCCGCTGGCGATCATCCTGCTGCTGGGCGGCCTGAAAAGCCTGCCGATCGAGCCGGTCGAGGCGGCGCGCATCGACGGCGCGAGCTTCCGGGCGACGGTGTGGCACATCCACCTGCCGCTGCTGCGCCCGTTGCTGGCGGTGGCGGCGATTTTCGAGTTTATCCTGTGCAGCCAGGTGTTCGCCGCCACTGAGTTGCTGACCAACGGCGGCCCGGGCAACGACACGGTCGATCTGTCGCTGTACATCTACAAGATCGGCATCGCCGAGAGCTCGCAGGTCTCGGTCGCCTCGGCCGCCGGCGTCATCACGCTGATCCTGGGGCTGGCGAGCACCGCACTCTGGCTGAAGGTGGCGCGGTGGGACACGCAGATCTACCGCTGATGCGACGCCGTCGACGCCGTGGCGCGGCCGGCCGCCTGCTGGGGCGGCTCGGGCTCGGCCTGTTCCTGCTGGTCTGGATGCTGCCGCTGGTACTGGCTGGTCAACACCACCTTCAAATACAAGGCGCAGATCCAGTCGGAAGCGCCGGTCTGGTTCCCCCGCCCGCCGACCTTGGAGAACCTCGGCTGGGTCTGGAACAACCTGGATTTTTCCGCGCTCGACCGCTCGCTGCGGGTGGTGGCGATCTCGGTGGCGTTCGCGATGCTGTTCGGCCCGCTGATGGCCTATGCGCTGTCGCGGTTTCACACGCGGGGCAACCGGCAGGTCGAAAGCTGGATCATCTCGACGCGCATGATGCCGCCGGCGGCCCTCATCATGCCGTACTACTTCCTGCTGCTGCGCACGCATCTGCTCAACACCGAACTCGGCCTGACCTTGCTCTACATCGCGGTCAACCTGCCGCTGACCTGCTGGATCATGCTGGCCTATCTGCGCGGGCTGCCGGAAGACGCCGAGGAGGCGGCGCGGATCGACGGCTGCTCGCGCTGGGGGGCCTTCTTCTGGGTGGTGCTGCCGATGACCCGCGCCTCGATCGCCGCCGCGGGGCTGCTGGTGACGATCCTGACCTGGAACGAGTTCTTCATCGCCTTCGTCATCACCTCGTCCAACATCACCTTTCCGGTGCAGGTTGCGGGGTTCCTGGCCAACGGCATGAACCCGGAATATGGGCACATGGCCGCGGCCGGGTTGCTGCTGTCGCTGCCGACGGTTCTGCTGGCGGTGATCTTCCACCGTTCTCTGCTATCGGGGTTGCACGCCTTCGCGGGCGGAAAGTAGGCTGCAAGGCCGTCCGAGGAGGGGCAGAATGATCGTGGGCGCCGCGATCCGTTTCGTTCTTACAAACCTTCCGGCTGTCCTCCTGGCGCTGGCGCTGGTCATTGCGGGGTTGCGTCGCGGCCACGGGCCGCCCGCGCGGCGCTTCCTATCCTGGGTGCTGTTGCTGCCGGTCGGCGTCACCTTTCTTTGGGCGGCGTTCTATCATCTCGTGCTTCCCAGCCAGGCGGCTGCCTTCATCGGCTGGCAGCCGAGTCCATTCCAGTTCGAGGTCGGGGTGGCCGACCTCGCCATGGGCGTGACGGCGTGCCTCGCCTTCGGCTGCTCCCTGCCGTTCAAGGCTGCCGCCACCTTGGCAGCGTCGATTTCCCTGCTCGGGGACGCGGCCGGCCACCTCCACCAGATGCTCGTCGCGGGCAACTTCGCGCCCGGCAACGCTGGCACGGTCTTCTACCTGGACATCATTGCTCCGCTGCTGGCCATCGTGCTCTGGGGGCTGGCGTGGCGCGAACAGAGCGAGGCGGCACTGACGGGCGGCGTGGGATTTTCTCGAGCGGGGTCAGCCGAACACGCCAGCTAGGCCGCCGCTACGGCCGCCTCGTGTTCCGCCGCCAGCGCCGCGTCCTGAGCCGCCATGCGTGCCACGATCGGGCGCGCGTTGAAGCGGGCGAGATAGCTGGTGATCGGCGGCAGTTCGGGAACCATCTTGAAGCCGGTGGTCCAGGTCAGGGCGGTCCCCCACAGCACGTCGGCCGCCGTGAAGCGGTCGCCCAGCAGCCACGGTCCCGGCGCCAGTTGCGCCACCAGCGTGTTCAGCATCGTGTCGTAGTCGCCATACGGCATCGTCGCCGGCCGCCCCGGCTCGCGTTGCAGCGCGCGGTCGACCACCGCGGGCTCGAAGCTGGCGGCGTAGAACACCATCCAGCGCAGATACGGCCCGCGCAGCGCGTCGCCGATCGCCGGCGCCAGCCCGGCTTGCGGGAACAGGTCGGCGAGATGCAGGAAGATCGCCACCTGCTCGGTAATCAGCGCCGTCCCGTCCAGCAGGGCGGGCACCTTGCCCATCGGGTTGACCGCCAGGAAGGCGGGTTGACGCTGTTCGCCGGCCTTCATGTTCAGCACGCGGATCTCGCAGGGCGCGCCGAGTTCCTCGACCAGCAGCCGGGCCGCGCCCGATCGCGTGTGCGGTGCGTGGAACAGGGTCAGCGGGCGATCGTGCGTCATGCGGGTGCTCCTCGGCTGGCCCGGTCCATCTAGCGCACCGCGCACTAGGCTGCCAGCCGCCCCGCCAGATCCTGCACGAATTGCCACGCGACCCGCCCCGACCGGCCGCCGCGCGTGACCGACCACTCCACCGCGGCCGCCCGCAGCGCCTCGGTCCCCATCGGCAACCGCAACGCCGCCGCGTAACCCTCGACCATCGCGAAGAACGTCTCCTGGTCGCAATTGTGGAAGCCGATCCACAATCCGAACCGATCCGACAAGGAGACCTTCTCCTCGGTCGCCTCCGACGGGTTGATGGCGGTGCTGCGCTCGTTCTCGATCATGTCGCGCGGCATCAGGTGGCGGCGGTTGCTGGTGGCGTAGAACAGCACGTTCTCCGGCCGCCCCTCGATGCCGCCGTCCAGCACCGATTTCAGCGCCTTGTAGTCCGCGTCCTCGCGCTCGAACGAAAGATCGTCGCAGAACACCACCACCCGCCGCGACTGTGCCCGCAACAGGCGCAGCAGGTCGGGCAGCGTGGCGATATCCTCGCGCGCGATCTCGATCAGCACCAGGCTGCCGGGGCGCTCGGCATTGGCGGCCGCGTGCGCCGCCTTGACCAGCGAGGACTTGCCCATGCCGCGCGCCCCCCACAGCATCACATTGTTGGCCGGCCGGCCGCGGGTGAATTGCAGCGTGTTGGCCAGCAGCAGCGTCTTCTGCCGCTCGATGCCCTGCAGCAACCCGATGTCCACGCGCGACACCGCGGCGACCGGGGCCAGGTGCGCCTGTGCGGGGTGCCAGACGAACGCATCGGCCACGGCCAGGTCGATGGCGGGCGGAGGCGGCGGCGCCAGGCGCTCCAGCGCGCCGGCGACGCGGGCCAACAGGTCGAGCAGGGGCTGGTCCATGTGCGAGGCTGCCTTGACGGATGGGGGGCGGAGCCTATGGTCCGCCGCCCATCCCCGCAATTCCGGAACCCGCAATGCTGATCTCGCCTGCCTACGCCCAGACCGCGACCGGAGGGCTGCTCGGCAGCTTCGGCGCGGCCGGCCAGTTCCTGCCGATCGTGCTGATCTTCGCGGTGTTCTATTTCCTGCTGATCCGCCCCAACCAGCAGACGCAGAAGGCGCTGAAGGCGTCGCTGGCGGCGCTGAAGCGCGGCGACCGCGTGGTCACGGGCGGCGGCATCGTCGGCACCGTGCAACTGGTGCGCGAGGGCACCAACGAGATCGAGGTCGAGATCGCGCCGAACGTGCGGGTGTCGGTGGTGCGCGAGACCATCAACAGCGTCATCAAGCCGGTCGTGGCCAACGACAAGGGCGACAGGAAGGTCAAGTAAGGAACCCTCACCCCGGCCCTCTCCCAGGGGAGAGGGAGAAGCGCACCTCCTCCCTCTCCCCCTGGGAGAGGGCCGGGGTGAGGGGTCTTGCTACATCTGCGACGCGGCGAACTCGTAGTTGGCCAGCTTGTCCAGCCAGTTGGTCACGTAGTCCGGCCGGCGGTTGCGGAAATCCAGGTAGTAGCTGTGCTCCCACACGTCAATGCCGAGCAGCGCCTTGCCGGCGTTCTCGGCCAGGGGATTGGCGCCGTTCGGGGTCTTGGTCACCTTCAGCTTGCCGTCCGGGCCCAGCACCAGCCACGCCCAGCCGCTGCCGAACTGCGACGTGGCGGCCGCCTTGAACTGGTCCTTGAACGCCTGCACAGAGCCGAAATCCTGGGTGATCTTCTGCTCCAGTTTGCCCGGGATGCCGCCGCCCTGCGGGCTCATCGCCGGCCAGAACAGGCAGTGGTTCCAATGCTGGCCGGCATTGTTGAACACCGGCGCCATGTCCGCCTTGCCGTGGCTGAGCTGGATGATCTGCTCGAGCGACTTGCCTTGCAGCTCCGGCTGCTTCTCGACGAAGCCGTTCAGCGCCGTCACATACGCCTGATGGTGCTTGCCGTGATGCAGCTCCAGCGTTTCCTGGCACATGCCGCGCTCGGCGAGCGCACTGGTCGAATAGGGGAGGTTGGGAAGTTCGAATGCCATGATCGCGTCTCTCCGGAATGTTTCACCGCGCCGCACAGAGCTATGAGGGTCGCACGCACGGGTCAACCTCGCCGCCCGGTCACATCATGGACAGCGTGACCGCGCTCTCGCCGGCCGCGATGGTGGTGCGGCGGCACGATCCGGATCGCTTCCTGGCCGCACTGTTCGCACCCCCGGAGCGGCGCGAGGCGCTGATGCTGCTGTATGCGTTCAATCACGAACTGGCGCGGGCGCGTGAGGTGGCCAGCGAGCCGACGCTGGCGCTGATGCGGCTGCAATGGTGGCGCGAGGTGGTCGAGGGCGCCCGCCGTAGGCACGAGCTGGCCGACCCGCTGGCCGAGGCGCTCGACGCGGGCGGGCTGGCGCGCGGCGACCTGCTGGCGATGCTGGACGGGCGCGAACTGGAGGCGGAAGCGGAAACGCCCACCCTTGGCGATTTCCAGGACTACGTTCGCGCCACGGCTGGCGCGCTGGCCGTGGCGGCCGGTCGCGCGCTGGGCGGCGCTGGTGGCGCGCTGGACCGGCTGCGGGCGCTTGGGACCGCCTATGGCGTGGCCGGGCAGGTGCGCAGCGTCGCGGTGCTGGCCGGCCAGGGCCGCTGCCTGCTGCCCGCGGACCTGCTGGGCGCGCATGGGCTGACCGCCGACGCCGTGGTCGCGCGGCCGGACGATCCGGCCCTCCGCCCGGTGCTGGCGGAGCTGGCGGCCTGGGGGCGCGGTCTGCTGCGCGACGGGCGCGGGCGGTTTTCCCGGGCGTGCATCGCCGCCGCCCTGCCCGCGGTGCTGGCGCGGCGGGACTTTCGCCGGCTCGGCCAGCCGGCGCGGCCGCGCGGGGTGGGCGACCGCCTGGCCGTGCTGCTGGCGGCGGCGCGCGGGCGCGTCTGATTTTCGGCCATTGACGCTGCCGGCCGGCGCTCGTCAAATCGTGCCCGACGAGGGGGAACGCGCCGACGGTGCCAGCGGTGTTGCAGCTCGACGGCGTCGTGAAATCGTTCCCCGGCGTGCGCGCGCTGAAGGGCGTGTCGTTCGACGTGCTGCCCGGCGAGGTCCACGCGCTGCTGGGCGAGAACGGCGCCGGCAAGAGCACGCTGATAAAGGTGATGTCCGGCGTCTACGCGCCCGATGCCGGCACCGTGGCGATCGACGGCGTGCCGGTGACGCTCGATGGCCCGCACGCGGCCCGCGCGCGCGGCATCGCCACGATCTACCAGGAATTGCTGCTGTTCCCCGAACTGTCGGTGGCCGAGAACATCTTCATGGGCCACGCTCCGCAGGCGCGCGGCGGTGGCCTCGACTGGCGCGCGATGCGGGCCCAGGCGCGCGCGCTGCTGGCCTCGCTGGATATCCACGACCTCGACGTGAACGCCGTGGTCGGCACGCTGTCGGTCGGCAATCGGCAGCGCGTCGAGATCCTGCGCGCGCTGTCGCAGGACGCGCGCGTGCTCATCATGGACGAGCCGACGGCCGCACTGGGCGAGCACGACGTGCGCCGGCTGTTCGCGATCGTCCGCGCGCCTGCGCGCGCGCGGCGTCGGCATCGTCTACATCAGCCACCGCATGGAGGAGATCTTTCTGCTCGCCGATCGCGTGACGGTGCTGCGCGACGGCGACTACGTCGGCACCAGGCGCGTCGCCGACACCGATGCCGGCGAGCTGGTGCAGATGATGGTGGGGCGGCGCATCGAGCAACTGTTCCCCAAGATCGAGGTGCCGATCGGCGCGCCGGTGCTGGAAGTGCGCGACCTGGTGCGTCTGCCGGCCACGCGCGGCATCAGCCTGTCGGTGCGCGCCGGCGAGATCGTCGGCCTCGCGGGGCTGGTGGGCTCCGGACGCAGCGAATTGGCGCAGACGATCTTCGGCATGACGCCGGCGCAATCCGGCGAGATCCGGGTGGGCGGCCAGGCGGTGCGGATCGCCTCGCCGGCGCGGGCGCGCGCGCTGGGCATCGCCTATGTGCCGGAGGATCGCGGCACGCAGGGGCTGGTGCGGCCAATGACGGTGCGCGAGAACGTCTCGCTGGCGGTGCTTGCGTCGCGTCTCGCGCGCGAGCTTCATCGACGCGGGCGCGGAGCGACATCTGGCCGAGGACGCGGTGCGGCAGTTCGCGATCCGTGCCTCGGGCATCGAGCAGATCGTGGCGAAGCTGTCGGGCGGCAACCAGCAGAAGATCGTGCTGGGCAAATGGCTGGCGACGCGGCCACGCGTGCTGATCCTGGACGAGCCGACGCGCGGCATCGACGTCGGCGCCAAGGCCGAGATCCACCGCCTCATGGGCGAACTGGCCGGGCAGGGCCTGGCGATCCTGATGATTTGCAGCGAGCTGCCCGAGGTGCTGGGCATGAGCGACCGCGTGCTGGTCATGCGCGAGGGCCGCATCGTCGCCGAACTTCCCGCGCCGAGGCGCCGCCCGAGACGGTGGGCGCGGCGATGATGGGCGGCGACGGGTCGCTGGCCGCATGAGCGCCACCGTGCGCGCGGGCGTGGCGGCCGGCTTTGTCGCAGGAATGGCTGCTGGCGATTGCGTTGCGGCGCTGTTCCTGGTGGTCGGCCTGATCAACCCGCGCTTCGTCGCCACGCGCAACCTGCAGACCATCCTGCTGGGCAACGCCTATATCGCGGTCGCCGCGATCGGCATGTCGATGGTCATCGTCTCCGGCAACATCGACATCTCCGTCGGCTCGCTGATCGGCGTGCTGGCGACGGTCAGCGGCACGCTGGCGGTGGCGGGCGTGCCGTTGGTGCTGGCTGGCTGGCGCCGGTGCTGCTCGGCGTCCTGGTGATGGCGGGGCTGGGGGCGCTGGTCGCCTATCTGCGCATCCCGTCGATCGTGGTGACGCTGGGGATGCTCAGCATCCTCAAAGGCGGCCTCATCAGCGTCACCGACGGCGAGTGGATCACGAACCTGCCGGCCGGGTACCACATCGCGCAACGGGCGCTGTTCGGGCGTGCCGGTGCCGGTGTTCCTGATGGTCGGGCTGACCACTGCGCCGCGTGGTGGATGCGCAACACCGCATCGGGCCGCAGCATCTACGCGGTCGGCGGCAACGCCGAGGCGGCGCGGCTGTGCGGCATCCCGCGCGAGCGCACGATGCTGATGGTGTTCGCCATCCACGGCCTGTTCGCGGGCTTTGCCGCGGTGCTGTTCGCAACCCAGCTCAGCGTGATCCAATCGACCGTGCCGCCGAACCTCGAGCTGACCATCATCACCGCTTCCGTGGTCGGCGGCGTGGCGATCCTGGGCGGCACCGGCACGGTGATCGGCTCCACGCTCGCCGCGGTGCTGATCGCGGCGATCGGCTCTAGCCTGATCTTCGTCAGCATCTCGCCGTACTGGCTGCGCGCGGTGCAGGGAGTGCTGATCCTGATGACGGTGCTGGCCGACATTCTGCGCCGCCGCCGGCGCGGGAGGCTGGCGCGATGAACGGCCGCGGCCGCGCGCGCCGAGCGTCCCGCCTCGCCGCGCACGAGACGGTGCTGCTGGCCATCCTGGTGGTGGCGCTGGCGGTGCTGGCGACGCTGACCGACCGCTTCTTCACGCTCGCCAACCTGCTCAACCAGGGCAGGCTGATGACCGAGATCGGGCTGATCGCGATGCCGATGACGTTCATCATCATCACCGGCGGCATCGACCTGTCGGTGGGCTCGACGCTCGGGCCTGTGCGCGATCCTGCTCGGCTATTCGTGGAAGAACTCGGGGTTCCCGCTGCCGCTGGCGATTGCCTTCGCGTGGCCGTGGGCGGCGGCGGCCGGCTTCGTCAACGGCTGGTTCATCACCCGAATGCGGGTGCCGCCGCTGATAATGACCTTCGCCACGCTGGCGCTGTATCGCGGGCTGGCCGAGGGCATCAGCCAGGCGCATTCGGTGCGCGGCTATCCCCAATGGTTCTACGGGCTCGGCCAGGGCGCAGGCGCTGGGCGTGCCGACCCAACTCTGGCTGCTGGTGGTCGCGATCGTGGTGTTCGGCATCGTGCTGGCGCGCACCACGTTCGGCCGCGCGCTGTACGCGATCGGCCACAACGAGACGGCGGCCCGGTTTTCCGGCATCGCCGTGGCGCGCATGAAGCTCCTGATCTACACGGCGTCCGGACTGATGGCGGGGTTGGCGGCGTGGATCTTCGTCAGCCGCGTGTGGACCACCCGCTCCGACATGGGCAGCGGCGTGGAGCTTAACGTGATCGCCGCCGTGGTGCTGGGCGGCACCAGCATCTTCGGCGGCGTCGGCACGATGCTGGGCACGGTGCTGGGGCTGGCGCTGATCCAGTTGCTCAAGGACGGGCTGGCGCTGACCGGCGTGAAGGGCGACGCGACGATCATGGTGATCGGCACGGTGCTGATCCTGTCGATCCTGATGACCAACTTCGCGCGGCGCCGCAGCCGCGAGCGGTCGCTGAGCCGAGGGACTTGGCTGCAACGACAACCGGAGGGAACCATGAGAAAGATCACGCTTGCCGCCCTGCTGCTCGGGGCGACGCTGTGGACGGGTCACGCGCTACGCCGCCGCGCGCTGGGACGGCGCCGACGACCTGCCGACCAATCCGCTGCCCTGCGACCGGCACCGGCGGCAGGACGGTCGCCGCCAAGGCATATGACGGCGGCAACGGCGGTGAACCCGCCCGACAAGGCCGGCAAGCCGATCACATGTGGTGGACGTGCCGAAGCTGATCGGCATCGGCTATTTCGATGCCACCAGCAAGGGAATGCAGCAGGCGGCCAAGGAACTCGGCAACGTCAAGGTCACGACCGACGGGCCGACCGAGGCGAAGATCGACCAGCAGATCAAGTTCATCGACAACTACATCACCCGTGGCGTCGACGGCATCCTGTTCGCCGCCAACGATCCGGTGGCGATCGCGCCGGTGCTGAAGAAGGCGCTGGGCAAGGGCATCCACGTCGTCGGCTACGATGCCGACGCCGAGCCGGACGCGAGGGAGTGGTTCGTCAACCAGGCACAGTTCAACGGCATCGCCAAGGCGATGATCGACAAGCTGGCGAAGGAGAACGGCGAGGACAAGAGCTTCGGCATCGTCACCAGCACCTTCACCACGCCGAACCAGGCGCGCTGGATCGCCGAGATGCAGGCGTACGCGACGAAATGCCACCCGAAGCTGCATTGGCTGGAGACGGTCGAGGCGCAGGAGGACAACATCCTGTCGTTCAACCAGGCGTCCGCCCTCATCAACAAGTACGGCGACAAGCTCTATGGGCTGTTCGGCATGACCTCGGTTGCCACGCCGGCCTCGGCCGAGGCGGTGAAGCAGGCCGAGCTGTGCGGGAAGGTGGCGATCGTGGGCCTGGCGACGCCGAACGCCATGAAGCCGTATGTGGAGAGCTGGCTGCGTGCAAGTCGGTCGTGCTGTGGAACCCGGTCGATCTCGGCTATGCCGCCGTCTACGCGATGCGCGCGGTGGAGGACGGCAAGCTGAAGCCGGGTCGACCGAGCTTGACGCCGGGAGGCTCGGCAAGTTGCAGGTGGTCAACGGCAGCGAGATCCTGCTCGGCGCGCCGTTCGTGTTCACCAAGGCGAATGTCAGGCAGTTCAACTTCTGACCGCAACGACCAGCCCCTCACCCCGGCCCTCTCCCAAGGGAGAGGGAGCAGCAAGGCCCTCTCCTTGGGAGAGGGTTGGGTGAGGGGCCGGGTCGAACATGCTAACAGAAGGTCAGCCGCGTGGGTGCGGCTTCGGGCGCAGGGACGGTCTGCACCACCTCGAAACCCTCGAACTCGGGATGGCCGGAATACAGCGCCGCGTTCGACCCGGCGCTGCCGTGCGCCAGGCGGAATGCCTCCGAGCGGGTCCAGTCCTCAAACGCCGCCCGCGAGGCCCAGACCGTGTGCGAGGAATACAGCACGTGGCCGTCGCGCGCCGGGCCGCGCAGCAAGTGAAACTCCACGAAGCCAGGCACCTGCTCCAGGTGCGTCTCGCGGCTGGTCCAGACGGTCTCGAACGCGGCTTCCGAGCCGGGCGCCACCTTGAAACGGTTCATCGCGATGAACATGCAGCTTCTCCTTCGGGTTTCGCACCGGGCGCGTGGCCATCATTGCCACGCACCCCGCCCTGGTGTTGTGCTGCGTAGCACGAGGTCACCGCTCGGCGCGCCGTCGGCAAAAAGGGGAAGCTGCGATGAATCGTCGGACAATGATGGGTGTGCTGGCCGCGGCGGCGCTGCTGGCCGTAGGCGGCGTCGGACAGGCGGCGCAGACGACGCTGAAGTTCGGCGTGGCGGCCGAGCCGTATCCGCCCTTCACCAGCCAGACCGCCGGCGGCAAATGGGTAGGCTTCGAGGTCGACCTGATGAATGCCGTCTGCGCCGCCGAGGAACTGAAATGCGAAATGGTCGGCACCGCCTGGGACGGCATCATCCCGGCGCTGAACGCGCACAAGATCGACGTGATCTGGTCGTCGATGTCGATCACATCGGAGCGTGAGAAGGTCATCTCCTTCACCAACAAATACTACAACACCCCGGCCGAGGTCATCGCGCCGAAATCCGAGAAGCTGCCGCTGACGCTGACCGACGACACGGCGCTGAAGGGCAAGACGGTCGGCGTGCAGACATCGACCGTTCATGCCGATTTCGTGCGCAAGCATTTCGGAAACCTGGTCACGATCAAGACCTACGACACCCAGGACAACGCCAATGCCGACCTGGTGGCCGGGCGGGTCGACGCGGTGATGGCGGACGCGATCGCGCTGAACGACTTCCTCGCCAGTCCGCAGGGCAAGGACTGCGAGGTCAAGCTGCTGATCCCCGCCGATTTCGACCCCGCTACGATGGGCGAGGGCGTCGGCGGCGGCCTGCGCAAGTCCGACACCGCGCTGAAGGCCAAGCTTGACGCCGGCATCAAGAAGATCCGCGCCGACGGAACCTATGCCAAGATCGAGAAGAAGTACTTCACCTTCGACGTCTACGGAAGCTGAGCCGGTCCGTCCACCCGCTTCTGTGCCGGCGCGCGCGCCGCCACAGAGGCGTCATTGCCAGGCGAGCCGGCTTGGTGTGTGCTGACCGGCACAGGGTCGCTCTCGGGCGGGCCCGGGTGACAGAACAAGGGGGGCCGAGACAATGAATCGCCGGACAATCATGGGTGCGCTGGCCGCGGCCGCGCTGCTGGCCACGGGAAGCGGCAGCCACGCCGCCCAGAAGGTGCTGAAGTTCGGGGCCGCCGCCGAGCCGTACCCGCCCTTCACCAGCCAGACCGCCACCGGCAAGTGGGTGGGCTTCGAGGTCGACCTGATGAACGCGGTGTGCGCCGCCGAGAAGCTGAAATGCGAGATGGTCGGCACCGCGTGGGACGGCATCATCCCGGCGCTGAACGCGCACAAGATCGACGTGATCTGGTCGTCGATGTCGATCACGCCCGAGCGCGAGAAGGTCATCGCGTTCACCGACAAGTACTACAACACACCGGCCGAGATCATCGCGCCGAAATCCGAGAAGCTGCCGCTGACGCTGAAGGACATGTCGGCGCTGGACGGCAAGACGATCGGCGTGCAGACGTCGACCACCCACGCGGCGTTCGTGCAGAAGTACCTGGGCGGCAAGGCCAAGATCAAGACCTACAACACGCAGGACAACGCCGACGCCGACCTGGTGGCCGGCCGCATCGACGCGGCGGTGGCAGAACTCGATCGCGCTGAACGACTTCCTGAAATCCGATCAGGGCAAGGACATGGAGGTGAAGCTGAGCATCCCGGCCGATTTCGACCGCTCGGTGTTCGGAGACGGCGTGGGGGGCGGCCTGCGCAAGTCCGATACCGCGCTGAAGGCCAAACTCGACGCCGGCATCAAGAAGATCCGCGCCGACGGCACATACGACAAGATCGCCAAGAAGTATTTCACCTTCGACGTCTATGGGAGCTGACGGTCTTGCGTCGTCATGCCCGGCGCGGCGGCCCGGCGCCGCGGCATGGCGATGGCGCCGCGGCACAGACCTGCCGAGCCGCGAGGTTTGTTGATGACCCGTTAACGACTTTTCGCCACGGCGGCGGTGGTCGGTACGCATCCGCCACTTGGCGAAATCAGTTCTTGACGGGGCAGGCGGCATCGCGTCTCTGCCGGGAAACCGCCGCCTGGCGCCAATGGTCTGGCGCGCGTCGTGTAGGAACAGGCCGCTCGGGCGCATGTTGCAGGAATTCGTCACCTGGTATGGCCAGCAGATGGCCGCGATGCTGCCCAGCCTGGGCGCGCGCCGGGGCAACGCGGCCAGCGGCCTGGCGGTGATCGCCGAGTCGCTGGAGGCGCGGCCGCCCAGCGTGCGCCTGGTGCTGCGCCGGCGCGGGCGCGAGACGGCGCTCGGCCGGTTCGTACTCGAAGGCCCCGGCCTAGCCGCGGCCCGATCGGCGGTGGGGGGCCGGCGTGGTCCCGTGACCTTGCGGCTGCCGCCCGGCAGCCTGCTCGAGCGGGTGATAACGCTGCCGCTGGCCGCGGAGTCGTCGCTGGAGCGGGTGGCGCAGTATGAAATGGACCGCTACACGCCGTTTTCCGCCGACGAGGTGTTCTGGTCGGTGCAGGTGCGCGGCCGCGACCGCGCGCAGGCCAAGCTGCAAGCCGCCATCACGCTGATCCCCCGCTCCGGCCTGGCGCCGCTGCTGGCCGCGCTGAAGGCGCTCGGCGCGTCGCCCACCGAACTGGAGGGGCAAGCCGCCGGCGGCGGCGTGCAGCGCCTGTCGCTGGTCCAGCGCGATGCGCGCGGCGCGCGGCGCGAGCGGCGCGCGCTGCTGTTCGCCGGCGGCGCCTGCGCGGCGCTGGCGCTGGCCGCGATCGGGCTGCCGTTCCTGCGCCAGGCGCAGGCGGCGCAGGCGGTCGAGGACCGCATCTCCGCCTTGCAGCCCAGCCTCGCCGAGGCCGAGTCGCTGCGGCAGAAACTGTCCGCCGAGGCCGCCGGCAGCGACGCCATCCAGGCCGAGCAGGCGCTGGTCGGCGAGCCGCTGCAAGCCATCGCCGCACTCACCCAGATTTTGCCCGACGACACGTTTCTGACCGCCCTGGTGCTGCAGAAGCGCCAACTTACCATTGAGGGCCAGTCGGCCAACGCGGCCAGGCTGATCGGCTCGCTGTCGACCGACCCGGTGATCCGCAACGCGGCGTTTGGCGCTCCGGTGACGCGCAACGACACTGGCGCGGACCTGTTCAGCATCAAGGCCGAGGTGCGCCCGTAATGGCCGCGATGGCCCACGCGCTGCCGGACGGGCGGCGCGGCCGGCTGCTGGCGCTGGGTGTCACGCTGCTGCTGCTGCTGGCGGTGTGGTTCGGGGCGGTGCAGCCGCTGGTCGACAGCTACGATAGCGGCGCCGCGGCGCTGCGCCAGCGCCGCGAACTGGCCGGGCGGATGGCCGATCTCGCCGGCACGCTCGGCACGCTGCGTCGGCAGGCGGCGACCCTGGCCAACGCGGGGCCGCCGGCCACCGCCACGTTGAGCGGCTCCACCGACGCCGTCGCCGCGGCCTCGCTGCAAGGCCTGCTCGAGAGCATGACCGGGGCGGCCGGCGCGCATCTGACCAGTGCCGAGGCGTTGCCGGCCGAACAGCTCGGCGCCTATCGTCGGGTGTCCCTGCGGGTCAGCGTCGATGCCACATGGGCCACGCTGATCGCCCTGCTGCAAGCCATCGAGCGGGCCACGCCGCGCATGTTCGTCGACGAGTTGCAACTCCACGCGCAGCCGACCTCGGAGAAGGTGCGCGAACTGCCGCTCGACATCTCGTTCACCGTGCTGGCCTTCCGGGCCGCGACCGATGCCGGCGGTGCGGCCGCCGGAACCGACGCGCCGCCCGCGTCCGACGGCAGCGAGTGATGCGCCCAGCCCTGATGGCGGCGGGCGCGCTGGGCGTGCTGCTGGCGGCGACGCTGGCCGTGGAACTGGCGCTGCCCGGGCCGGGCGAGGACGACATGGCAGCGGTAACCGGCATCCGGCCGGCGCCGCGGCTGCCGCGGCTGGACAGCGCGCGCGCCACCGCCCAGGTGGTCGACCGCACCGACGCCTGGGTGGCCACCATTCTGGCGCGTCCGCTGTTCTCGCGCGACCGGCGGCCGGCCGACGCCAAGGTGGCCTCGGCGGCCGATGCCAGCACGGGATTGCCGCGCCTGACCGGCATCGCCGTGAGCCCGCTGGGGCGCAGCGCCATCTTCGCAGGCGGAATCCGGGGGCAAGTCGATCGTGGTCGGCGAGGGCGGCAGCGTCGGCGGCTACACGGTGAAGGCCATCGCGCCGGGGGCCGTGCAGGTGATCGGGCCGGGCGGCGCGCGCACCCTGGCGCCGGTGTTCGATCCCACGCCGCGCACCGCCAATTCCGAAATACGGCCGCCGACGCCGGGAATGCCGATGCCCGGGATGCCGATGCTGCCGGGCAGCCCGCTGAAGGTGCCCGGTCGCCCGTTCATGCCGGGGCGGCCGCGCTTCGGCGACGGCGCCTCGATCACGCCAAGCCGCGCCCCCAATCGATTCGACCGCGAGCTATCCGAACTCCTATGCCTCGCAGTGATGAAAGCCGGCACCCCCGCATGACCCGACGCATGACTTGCTCCGCCCTGTCGCGCCTGGGGATCCTGCTTGCGGGCGCGTTGGCCCTGGCCTCATGCGCCCGGGTGGCCGGCCCGGACATCCATCCGCTGCCCAGCCCGTTGGCGCAGCCGGTCGGCAACGTGGGCGCTGCGCCGCGCGTGAACGGCGGTGTCGGCCCCACCGAGGCGACGCCGCCGGCGCAGATGGCCTATGGCAGCACCCCCACCGGCCTGCCGCCCGCCACCGCGGCGGCCAACGAGGCCGGCGACATCTCGCTGGATTTCGCCGACACCGACATCCGCGAGGTGGTGAGCCAGATCCTCGGCAGCATCATGCGCGTCAGCTACACGATCGACCCGAACGTGCGCGGCACCGCGACCTTCCACACCGCCCGCCCGCTGCCGCGCTCGCAACTGCTGCCGACCTTGCAGACGCTGCTGGCCCAGAGCGGCGCCACGCTGGTGCAGAACGGCGCGCTGTACCGCGTGGTGCCGGCGGCCGAGGCCACAAGCGCCGGCGTGGCGCCGAGTGCTGCCACGGCGGGCAGCCTGCTGGTGCCGCTGCGCTACGCCTCGGCCGAGGCGCTGGCCAAACTGCTGCAACCCTTCGCGGGCGGCGCCAAGATCGCGGCCGATCCGGGCAGCAACGCGGTGGTGGTCGCCGGCGAACCGAACGCGCGCGCGGCGCTGGTCGGCCTGGTCCAGAGCTTCGACATCGACCAGTTGGCCGGCGAATCATACGCGCTGCTGCCCGTCGCTTCGGGCGACGCCAAGGACTTCGCGACGGCATTGCAGGACGCGCTGCGCGGCGGCGCCAACAGTCCGCTGTCCGGCCTCGTGCGCGTGATCCCGCTGGAGCGGCTGAGCGCGGTTCTGGTCGCGGCACAGCAGCCCCGCTACCTCGATGCGGTGCGGCGCGTCTATGACCTGGTGCAGAGGCAGCGGCAATTCACGGTACGCACCTGGCACGTCTATTACCTGCAAAACAGTCACGCCGAGGATGCGGCCTATGTGCTGCAGCAGGCATTCACGCCCGACCACGTCACCGCGCAGCCAACGGCGGGCCAGACCGCGCCCGGCGGAGCGCGCCAGATCGGCGGCACCGGCTTCGGCGGGGGCGGCGGGGTGGGCGGCAATGGGCTCAGCGGCGGCGGCATGGGCGGCGGCGGTATGGGCGGCGGCGGAATGGGCGGCAATGGGCTGAGCGGCGGCGGCATGGGTGGCGGAATGGGCGGCAACGGGCTGGGGGGCGGCAACGGCCTCGGCGGCAACGGCCTGGGTGGCGGCGCGATGGGCGGCGGCCAGGGCGCCGCGGCAGGCGGCCCGCAGGCCGGCGCGCAAGCGGGTGGTGCGGCGGCCAACCCGCTGCTGGGCGGGCTGGACACCAGCGGCGGCGCCGGCAACGGCGCGGCCGAGACCGACACCATGCGCATCATCCCGAACGACCAGAACAACGCGCTGCTGGTCTACGCCACGCCGCAGGAGGAGAGCACCGTCGAGCAGATGCTGCGCAAGATCGACATCCTGCCGCTGCAAGTGCGCATCGACGCCACCATCGCCGAGGTGACGCTGAACGACGCGCTGCAATACGGCACGCAGTATTTCTTCAAGGAAGGCGACATCAACCAGACGCTCAGCGCCAACGCGATCTCCAGTGGTCTGGGCAGCGCGTCGGCCCTGGCCGGCAATTTCCCGGGCTTCGTGCTGGCATCCACCGCGCACAACGCGGCCGCCGCGATCTCGGCGCTGCAGAACGTCACCACGGTCAACGTGCTGTCCTCGCCGGAACTGCTGGTGCTCGACAACCAGCAGGCGCATTTGCAGGTCGGCGCCAACGTGCCGTACCTGTCATCGACGTCGCAGAGCACGATCGCCAACTCGGCCATCGTCAATCAGGTGCAGTACCAGCCGACCGGCGTGATTCTGGACGTGACGCCGCGGGTGAACAGCGGCGGGCTGGTGACGCTCGACATCTCGCAGGATGTCAGCTCGGTGGCGACCGGCACCACCACCGCCGGCCTCAACTCGCCCACCTTCAACGAGCGCAACGTGGTCAGCCGCGTGGTGGTGCAGGACGGGCAGACGATCGGGCTGGCCGGGCTGATTCAGGAGAACGTGACCAAGGGCAATTCCGGCATCCCGTGGCTGAAGGACATTCCCCTGCTTGGCCTGATCGCCGGGTCGCAGAACAATAGCCGCACCCGCACCGAGCTGCTGGTGCTGATTACCCCGCACGTCGTGCATGACCAGCGTGACGCCGAGGCGCTGACCGAGGATCTGCGCGAGCAACTGCCGAACGCCGCGGTGCTGCCGGCGCAGCTCAACGCGCTGCCGCTGTCCGGCTCACCCGACCCCAGCGCGCGGCTGCGCGGCCGGCTTGGCCTAGGTCCGTGACGCCAGGGCGCGGCGCTCTGTCGCGCCGGGAGCGCGGCTTCGCGCTGCTGATCGTGCTGTGGACCTTGTCGCTGATCGCGCTGATCGGCACACAAGTCACGGCGGCCGGCCACACCGAGGCGAAGCTGGCCGGCAATCTGCGCGCCAGCGCGGTGGCCGAGGCGGCGGCCGATGCCGCCATCGACGAGACGGCGATGCACCTGTTCGATCCGTCCTCGGCGCGCTGGCTTTCGGATGGGCGGGTCTACGCGCTGCGGCTGCCGCAGGCCCGCGTGCTGGTCTCGGTTGAAAGCGAGCAGCGCAAGCTGCCGCTGAACACCGCGCCCACGATCCTGATCGCGGCCGTGCTGCGCCAGTTGGGGGTCGACCCGCGCGGCGCCGCGGTGCTGGCCGACCAGATCGGCGACTGGCGCAGCCCGGCCAATTTCCCGCTCAAGCTTGGTGCCAAGGCGCCGCAATACCGCGCCGCCGGCCGCGAATGGGGGCCGGCCAACCGGGCGTTCCGCAGCACTTCGGAACTGCGCCTCGTGCTGGCGATGACGCCGGCGCTGTACGCGCGCCTGGCACCGCATGTCACCGCCTATACGCAGTCCTCGCCGGCAATCGCCGACGCCGACCCGGTGGTGGCGCGCGCCATGCAGGAGGTCGCGGCGGGCGGCTTGCAGCCGTTGTCGTTCGACGAGGCGCCGGTGGTCGACGTGACGGCCGTGGCGACCAGCGTCCAGGGTGGCCGCTTCGTGCGCCGCGCGGTGATCCGCATCAACCTGCCGGACCAGGCGGAGCCCGCATCGCGGCCCTACGACGTGCTGGGCTGGTCTTCGGGAGACGACGACGGGAGTTGATCCGGTGGGGAAACTGTAGGGCGGAAAAGCGCAGCGCATTCCGCCACTTGGCCCCGAACGCAACGGCGGAATGCGCTGCGCTTTTCCGCCCTACTGGTTGCAGATCATGCCCGCGGCGCCGGCGTCGCCCGAACTGTCGTTCGGCCCGCGCGAGCACAGATCGTAGTCGTGGCCGGGCCGGCCGGACGGCTCGCGGTAGATGTACGGGTGGTTCCAGGGATCGACCGGCACCGTGTTGGCCTGCAAATAGGGGCCGTTCCAGGTCGTCACCCCGCTCGGCTTCTGCAGCAGCGCCGCGATGCCCTGGTCCGTGCTGGGGTAGGAGCCGACATCGAGCTTGTAGATGTCGAGCACCGAGCCGAGGCGCTGGATCGCCTGGCCGGCCACCGAAACCCGGGCGCCGCCCAGCAGGCGCAGCACGCGTGGCGCGACCAGGGTAATCAGCAGGCCGAGGATCGCCACGACGACCAGGATTTCCAGCAGCGTGAACCCGGCCTCGCCGGGGGAGCGTCGGCGGTTGGTGGTCGGAGGCGATCGCCCGGCGGATGCGGCTGTCATGCGGGGGTTCTAGCCGGATGCGCGGTTCCGGGCAAAGACGTCGCGACCATTGCGTTGCCGAGCGGCCAGCTTCGCGCTACGCAGCCTGTCATGGCGATTCCGTTCCTGGCCTGCATGGCGGCGGCGGCGGCGTTCTATCATTTGCCGCCGCGCGTGCTGCCGTCGATCCAGGCGGTCGAGGGCGGCTTCGTCGGCAGCGTCAGCCGCAACCGCGACGGCAGCGACGACCTCGGTGTGATGCAGGTCAACACGCTCTGGATCGCGCCGATCGCGCGCGCGGTGCGGATGGCACCCGAGGCGGTGCGGCTGCGGCTGATCGGCGACCCGTGCTTCAGCATCGCCGCTGGGGCGGCGATCATGCGCACCTATCTGATCGAGACGCGGGGCGATCTGATGCAGGCGGTGGGCGACTACCACTCGCACACGCCGGCGCTTAACCAGACATATCAGGCGCTGGTGATGGGCGAGGCGGGTCGGCTGTTCGGGCGATAGCCGTCACGCGGGGTGGCCGGCGGTTCCGGCGGCGAGTTCGATTCGTACGCCGAATCCCGGGTACGGTGTCAGCGTGAACGTGGAGCCGCGATAGTCGCCTGCGAGATTCAGCACGTCGAGCGTCCCGCCGCCGGCATCGGTCGTCACTAGCTTGCCGAAATCGTTCCCGAGATAGTTGTAGTGGGCCTGCGCCGCGTTGAGGATGCCGTCGAGCTCGATCGTGTCGCCGGTGGCAAAGCCGGAGATGGCGGCGTGCATGTCCGGCGCGTCTTGCAGATACAGCGGCTCGTTCGTGCCGCTCAGCATGATGCCGATCGTGCTGGAGGCGCCGTTGACCAGATCGAGCCCGCGGCTGCCAACCAAGAAGCGGCCGCTCCCGCTGATGGCGCCGTAGACGATCAGATCCTGGCTCGAGACGATCGCCCCCTGGTCGACCACGGCCGCAACGATCGTTCCGGTCGCTGACACGGTCGCGCCGCTCTCCACCGTCAATGCACCCTTGGCCGCAACCGTACCCGCCGACCCGACGCGCAAGCTTGAGCTGGCGTCCACCGACACGAAGCCGAGGCTCAGAGCGCCCGCTGTCATGACGCCGCCGTGCTCAAGCTCCACGCCGATGAGACCGGCGGTCGTTCCCGCCTCCACCGTGGCGCCGTCGACGTTCAGTGAACCCTCGATCGTCTGCGCGATCAAAACGCTCCCCAGCCCGGAGACGGTCAGGCCGCCGTCGGAATTGGCGACAGCAGCGTCGAACCGCCCGTCGAGAACCACGGCCCCGTCCGTGGTCAGGGTGTTCGCCTCGCCCACTCCGGTCACTACGAGCGGCGCCGCGGTGATGAAGACCGGGTATTCCTGGAACACCCCCTGGATCGTCACGTCGTCGTTCCGGCCGGGGCCGACGGCAGCGGCCGTTCCGGTGGTGGTATCGGTCCAGTTGCGGGCGCTGCCCCATCCGCCCCCAAGGAGGCTGCCGCTCCAGAGATAATTGTCTGGCGCGGTGGTGCCGGGCCCGGCCTGTCCGTGCTGCGCGGCCGGCGGCAGCACCACGAGGCTGTCGAAGAAGTTGCCAGTCTGCGACACGAGAAAAGTGTCGCCGGTGTAGTCCCCGAGCATCGAGATGATCGCGAGGGTCGTGTTGTGGGAGTTTGTCAGGGTGAGGGTGCCGTGGCCGGCACTGCCGGCCGCGTAGACGGCCTGGATCGACATCGGACTTTCAAAACTGTTCATGAACAGAGCGTCGCCCGGGGCAAACCCTTGCATCGTGAACCGCTCCGGATTGCCGCTGCTGAAAAAGCCTGCCGAAAGCGACGCACCGCGTCCGAGGAAATCGACGGTGACGCCGGACAGCCCATAGGAACTGTTCAGCGTGTCGCCGGCGCCAATCACGACAAGCCCGCCTCCGTCCACGCTGCCGACGCTGGAGCCCATCCGACTGTCGCTTCGCAGGGTGCCGTTGTCGACGACCGTGCCCTGGATGGTGAACTGGCCGGAGACCCTGGCCCCGGCGTCGATGGTCAGCACGCCGGCTTGCGCGCCGCCAGCCGTTCCTACCTCGAACCGCGAGGTGGCGTCGATCGTGACGTCGCCGAGCGAATCGAGCCGTCCCGACCTGCACGCTGGCTCCGTCCAGCAGCGTCCAGTAGCCGCCGACATCGGTGCCCGCCCGCAGCGAGGCGCCGTCGATAATCATGCTGGCATCCTTGAGCGCCAGCCGCTCGGCGGTAATCAGGCTTGCGGCGCCGCCCTCGATCAAGGTGCCCGCGCCAGTGATCGCCTGAAACGTGAACTGCCCGTCCATGATGAACGAGCTGCCCACCGCTCCGGCCGTCGTCAGCGTGTCTGCCTCGCCCACTCCCGTCACCACCGTCACGCCATTCGGCGCGGCGGCGATGGTCACTTCGTCATGCCGCCCGGGTGCGACGCTCGCCGTGCCGCCCTGCGTGGTGTCCTGCCAATTGCCGGCGGTTCCCCAGTTCGTGCCGAGCGCGCCGGTCCAGAGATATCGGTCCCGCCCCGTCGTGCCGGCGGGGGGCGGTCCTGACATCGGCTCCGCTGGCACCGCGACGAGCTGCGTGCTGGCGTCCGGGTAGAGCTCCGTGCCGAGCAGCGGGTCGGGCAGCAGCAGGTAGGTTGTTGCGGCGGTTGCCCCGCGCAGGGTCAGCGTTTCCATGACCTGTCCGGCGCCATCGAGCAGGGACAGACTTTCGCCCCCGGAAGTCGGCGTGACGGTGAATGATGTCACGCCGGAGCCTGGGCCCAGGTCGATCGCGTCGCCCACCGTGAAACCGATGAGCGGGGCGTCCGACGAGATCGGGTTGAGCGAAGGCGACACATTGATGTCAAGACGAGCGCCCGGTCCCGCGAACTCGATCGTAACGCCGGCCGCCACTCGGGATACCGAAAGATCGGAGTAGGCGTCGATGCGCAACTGGCCGGTGCCGATGAAGGTGAACCCGTCCAATGAGCCGGAGGCGGCCACGACGCCGTTGTCCACGACGCCCGTTCCGATGCCGCCGCTGCCGGACAGGGTGGCCCCGGCGTCCACCGTGACCTCGCCCAGCGCGGCGCCGCCCGCGTGCCCAACCTCCAAGGCGGACGTCCCGTCGACGAGGATGTCCGGCTCGGCATAAGAGCTGGGCACGTTCACCAATGTCAGGGTGCCGGTCTGCACCGTCGAGCGGTCGCCGAGCGACAGCAGGCCGGAGAGGGTGGTCGCGCCGGCCACGGTCAACGCGGTCTGCTGAAGCGTCAGGTCGGCGCCGCCGTCGAGCGTCACGGTGCCGACGTTGACATGGCCGAGCGCCGGGTTGTCCAGCAAGCCGAGGTCGAGAGAACCGGCGATCGTCAGCGTGCCGAATTGATAGTTGCCCTCCAGCGACACCACGTTGCTGACGGTGAGGGCAGCCGCCGCGCCGCCGCCGCTGACCATCACAGCGGTGCCCACCCCGCCATTGATTGCCACGCTGTCCAGGCTGCCGGGCGCGCTGATTCCACTGGTGCCGGTGGTGGTGTCCCGCCAGTCCGCCGGAGCGGCCCATGTGCCGTCGGCAGCCCCGATCCAGACATAGCTGTCGCCCGAGGCGCTCGGCGTCGGGGTAACTGCGCCCATAGGCTGTGGTCGGAACATCATTTGAACTCCGGAACTTTCCGGAGTGTAGCGCGCCGGGGGCGGCAGATGTTAGTACAAGTTAACGTGTGGCGCGCTCACATCAGGCTCGCCCCGATATTGACCGATAACGCTAGAATGACCGTGTTGAACAGAAATCCCAGCAAGCCCTGAGCGGTCGCCAGCCGGCGCAGCTTGCGGCTGCTGATCTGCACGTCCGAGACCTGGAACGTCATGCCCAGCACCAGTGCGAAATAAAAGAAATCCCAGTAATCGGGGAGTTGGCCGCCTGGGAACTCCAGGCCCTTGTCGATCGCCGTGCTCTTGCCTGTGGTGCCGTAATACTCATGCGCGTAGCGCAGCGCGAACACCGTATGCGTCATCAGCCATGACAGCAGCAGGGTCAAGGCGACCAGGCCGGTGCGCAGATCGCGCAGCGCCGCCGGCGCGTCCTTGCCCGCGGAAAACTCGCCGAGAATGGCCGCGAAGCTGGCAAACGCCGCGCAGACCGTCAGCGCGAAGATGGTCCATTCGCCTTCCTCCTGCGCCCGCGCGTCGCGCGCGATGTCGCGATCGCGCTGGCGCGTGAACAGATCGGCGCTGAGGATCAGGAACACCAGGCAGCCGATGTCCCACGCGCTAAGGGCGCGGGTCAGCGGCAGGAAGGTGCGGGGCAGCAGCGGTGCCGCGAGCAGGCCGCAACAGGTCGCGGCAATCAGGCGCGGGTGGCCGCGCAGCACGGAGACGACGATCATGCCCGCAACGAGCCAGCGGCCGCCGCGCCGCGTCAAGCCTCGGCGGGAGCGGCCGTCGGGAAGGCGACGCGCAGCACCGCGCCGCGCTCGGTGGCAAGCGACAGCGTGCCGCCCAGGCGCTGCACCAGCGACTGCACGATGCGCAGGCCCAGCGCGTCGCGGCGTTGCAGGTCGGCGTCCCCCGGCAGCGTGAAGCCGTCGGGCAAGCCCTGGCCGTTGTCGCGCACCTCCAGCTCCACGCGCGACGCGGCGGTGCCGCGCAGCCGCACCGCGAGCCGGCCGGGCCGGCCGTCCGCGAAGCCGTGCTTGAGGGCATTGCTCATCGCCTCGCTGACGATCATGCCGACGATCGTCAGGCGATCCGGATCGAGCTGGAAGCCGGGCTGCACAGCGACCTCCAGTGTCACGCCCCGGTCGACCGCCGGCCTCGAACTGGATGCGGCACAGCTCCTCCAGCACGGCGGCGACATTCGGAGTGGCTTCGACCGAGACCAGCAGCCGGTGCAGCCTGGCCAGCGAGTTCGAGCCGGCGGGTGGCATCGCCCAGCGCGGCCGCCGCCGGCGTGCCGCCGATGCTGCGTGCCTGCAACATCAGCGCCGAGGCCACCACTTGCAGGTTGTTGGCGACCCGGTGGCGCAACTCGGCGGCCAGCGCCTGCTGTGAGGCGACGGCCGCTTCGGCCCGCGCGCGCTCCGCCGTGGCCCGTGCCGCGACACGGGCCAGCCCGTCGATCAGGACGGCGGCAAGCACGCCGCTGGCGAGGAACCACGCCAGGGCGCCGGCCTGCGCGACACTGGGCCAGCCGTTCATGCCAGGGCCGCGGATCAGGAACCACCACGCGGCCGCGGTGCTGGCCAGGGCCGCGGTGATGGCGGGCGCGCGGCCGGAGACCCAGGCCGCGACCAGGACGACCGGAAAGAACGCCAGGAAAGGGTAGGCGCCGCCGCTTGAAGCGCCGAGCCGCGCCGCCAGAACGATCAGGAACAGCCCCAGCGCCGCCGCCCATCGTGTCAGCGGGTCGAGCGTGGGCGGCAGCCAGGCGGCCGAGACAGGGTTCTGCACGGGATCAACTTCTCGGAGCGTTGCGGGGCGTGCGGGAAGCTGCGATGCCAGCGGCGTCCCGTTCGACTGCACGCTCGGCCATGCCGCCGCCGCCTCAAACAACATAGGTTAACCATCATGTCGGAAGTGCTGGAGCCTGGCAGGCCGGCCGCGGGTGTCGCGCCCGGCGTGGCCTGTGCGGCCTGCCCGTTGCGGCGGCTGGACGCGTTCCGCGCCAACACGCCCGACGAGGTCGCCTTCATCCAGAGCCTGAAAGTCGGGGAACTCAGCCTGCGGGCGCGCGGCGACATCGTGCGCGAGGGCGATGCGGCTGACCGGCTGTACACGCTGCTGTCCGGCTGGGCCTTTCGCTACAAGACCTTGCCGGACGGACGGCGGCAAATCCTGAACTTCCTGCTGCCCGGCGACCTGGTCGGCTTGCAGTCGAAGCTGTTCGAGCAGGCGGCGCATGGGGTCGAGGCTCTGACCGACGTAAAGCTGTGCTGCTTCGCACGCGAGCGGATATGGGATATTTTCCGGTCCTTTCCGCAGCTTGCCTTCGATGTGACCTGGCTGGGCGCGCACGAGGAATCGCTGGTCGACGACAATCTGTTCTCGGTCGGCCGGCGCAGCGCCGCCGAGCGGGTCGCGGCCCTGCTGCTGCAACTGTATCAGCGCGCCAGCGGGCTGGGCCTCGGCGAAAACGGCCTGCTGCGGCTGCCGTTGACGCAGGTGCATATCGCCGACGCGCTGGGCTTGTCGGACGTGCATACCAACCGCACCTTGCAGGCGCTGCGGGCGCGTGGGCTGTTCGACCTCGCGGGCGGGATGCTGCGGGTGCGCGATGTCGGCGGTCTGCGCAAGCTGGCCCGCGCCAGCGACCTGACGCACGAGCCGCGCCCGCTGATCTAGCAAGCCCTGGGAAGGGAAGGCGGTCTATGAGCTGGTCGGCCAAGCAGTACCTGGCGTTCGAGGACGAACGCACCCGCCCGGTGCGCGACCTGCTGGCCGCCGTGCCCGCGACCGATGCTCGTGCCGTGGTGGACCTGGGCTGCGGGCCGGGCAATTCCACGGAATTGCTGGCTGCGCGTTTCCCGCAGGCGAAGGTGATCGGGCTGGACAGTTCGCCGGACATGCTGGAGGCGGCGCGCGAACGGCTGCCGAACGTGCGTTTCGAGCTGGCGAACATCGAGGCGTGGCGCGCGCCCGAGCCGTTCGACGTGATCCTGACCAACGCGGTGCTGCAATGGCTGCCGGATCACGCGGCGTTGCTGCCGCGGCTGGTCGGTTGTCTGGCGCAAGGCGGCGGCAGCCTCGCCGTGCAGATGCCCGACAACCTGGACGAGCCGGCTCATGTGCTGATGCGCGAGGTGGCCGGCGCGGGGCCTTGGGCCGGCAAGCTGGCGCAAGCCGCCGCCGCCCGTGCCGCGCGCGGCACCGCCGCCTGGTATTACGGCGTGCTGCGGCCGTACTGCTCCCGAGTGGATGTGTGGCGCACCACCTACCAGCACGTCCTGTCCGGCGGGGCGGATGCGATCGTGGAGTGGTTCAAGGGCAGCGGCCTGCGCCCGTTCCTGGCGCCGCTCGACGAGGCGGAGCGGGCCGCCTATCTCGACCAGTATCGCGACGGGCTCGCGCAGGCCTATCCGGCTCTGGCCGACGGCTCCGTGCTGCTGCCGTTCCCGCGGCTGTTCCTGGTCGCCACCCGCTGAACCGAGCGCCTCGATCGCGGCCGACCCGAGATTATGTCCGCAACAGGCCGGGCAGCGGCGCCACGCCCAGGCTGCCGGGAAACACCTGCGCGAGCGTGGCGGGGCCGAGGCCCAGATGCGCCCCGAGCAGACCTTTCGCGAAGGCGCGCAAATCCGTGGTCGGCTGCAAGTCGCGCCCATCCAGCAGGCGGGCCTGGCCGAGGCCCGGCCAGTCGGCCAGCACACGCCCGCCCGCCACCGCGCCGCCGGCCGCAAACGCCACCGTGGCGGTCCCGTGATCGGTGCCGCTGGTGCCATTGACGCGCACGGTGCGGCCGAACTCGGTCATCACCAGCACCACCGTCTGCCGCCACGCGGGCCCAAGCCCGTCATGCAGCGCCACCAGCCCGGCCGCGAGCTCGCCCAGCGGGGCTTCGAGCCGCTTGGCCTGCGCCTGATGCGTGTCCCAGCCGCCGATCTCCAGTGCCGCTATGCGCGGACCGTCGGGGGCGGCCAGCAGGCGCGCCGCCTCGGCGGCCAGCACGGGAAAGGCGCCGCGCCCCTGCCGAGCCTCGGTCCCGGCCAGCACCGAATCGGTGAACCCACGCTCGCGCAGGCCGATGGCGACGGCCGGCCCGATCAGCGTGTCGTGCGCGCAGAGTGCCGCGACGTGGGCGTAGAGGTCGGCGCTCGCCTCGGGCAGCGTGTGCGGCGTCCAATTGTCGACGGCGGCGCGGCCGCGCAGCAGCAGGGGGACCGATTGCCCGACGGCGATGGCCTCGCCGGCCTTCCGGCCCGTGCGGGGCAGTGCCTGCACGACGCGGTTGAGCCAGCCGCTGCTCAGCCGCTGGTCGACGCCGGATTCGAGATAGTCCTGCGCCTCGAAATGGCTGCGCACGCGCCACTCGCCGGCAATGGCGTGCGCCACCAGCAGGTCGCCGCTGGCATAGAGTGGATGCAGCGGGGCCAGCGCCGGGTGCAGGCCGTAGAAGCCGCCGAGGTCGAGCATTCCGCCGGCGACGCCGACCGCCGCCGGCACCAGTTCGGCCCGCAGCGACGCCAGCGCGGGATCCCCGTACGGCGCCACGGCGGCCAGGCCGTCGAGCGCGCCGCGCAGGATCACCACCACGAACCGCTGGTCGGTCCCGGCGGCGGCCAGCGCAAGCGACGAGCGCCCCAGCGTCACGGCCGCGCCGAGGCCCAGCAGGGCGGAGCGTCGGGTGATCTGCATATCGGTCTCCCGCATACCTACCGGCGCATGAACTCAGGCGAGGCGAGCACCAGGGTTAGCGCCTCCCGCCTGGAGCCGGCATGGCGCACCTGGTCGAGGGTTGCGGCCGCGGCCAGGGGCCCGAGCGAGTCCCGCGCCACCTGCATCGGGTCGAAATCGTCGGCGCGGTGGCCGGCGATCGCCCAGGCCCAGTCGATGCGGCGCACCAGCGCCTCGCCGCCGGACCATTCGGCCGCCTGGTCCGACCAGCCATTGGGCAGCGGCGCGTCGAACGGCCGCTGGCCGAGCAGGCCCTGCCACCCCGCCACAATCTGCGGCCGCTCGGGTTGTACGCCGGCGGCGCGCAGGGCGGCGGTCACGTAGTCGAACGGGGTGCGCAACTTGGCCAGGCCCCGCCATGCTTCCGGCGCCTCGGTCGCGGCGAGGCTGGCCGCCTTCAGGTCGCCCCCGGTATCGTGCAGCGCCGCCTCGATCCTGCCGACGGCGGCGGCGGGCGGGCTGTCGGCCACGAAATGCACCGCGAGCTTGCGGGCAAGGCTGCGGTAGGTGGCCGGATGCGTGCCGAGCCAGGTCAGGAAATCGATGCCGCCCTGCTGGCCCGGCGCGCAGCTTTGGCCCATCACGACCTGCGTGCCGGGCTGGTGCGCGGCCGGGCGGAAGACGAAGCCGGGTTCGCGCCGTGCCAGGTCGACCGACCAGCCGGTGAGCACGGCGGCAAAGGCCGTCACGTCGGCCTGAGTGTAGCCGGAGGCCGGAGTGACGGTGTGCAGTTCCAGGCATTCGCGGGCGAGGTTCTCGTTCAGCCCGCGATGCAGCCGCAGCCCGGCCGGGCTGTCCGGCCCGACCGAATGGGCATTGCTGAGATAGAACAGCATTGCCGGATGGCTCATTACCGCCAGCAGCATGTCCGCGAACCGCCCGGTAACGTGTGGCCGGATCGCCTCGCGCAGATAGGGACCGAGGCACGGGACGACCGCGGGCTGGCGGATGCTGACGGTAAAATGGTTGGCCCAGAACCAGACCAGCCGCTCCCGGAATGGAACATCGGTGGCGACCAGGTTGCTCATCACCGCGCCCAGTTCGGGTTGCCACAGATCCTTGACATGGGTTGGGGTCGGCGTCCCGGCACGCCGCTCACGGCGGTCCTGCGCCAGGGCGGCCAACATCTGCCCGACCGCGGGGGCGGATCGCGCCAAATCCGGGTCTGGACCTTCGAGCTGCATGGCCAGCCAGCGGCGCGGGTCGGCCGGCAATGGCTCGCCGTTCTTGCGGCCCAACCCGAAGCGGATCGCCGCGTGCATCGCGTCGGTATCCATGTGCGGCCTTATAGGGCAGAACAGAACGGGCGTTGTGTTACGGAATGTAAGCGGCGGACTTGCAAATCGCGCCGCCGCGGCGCATGTCACGCGCCTGCTCGCCTGAAGGTCCGGGTTGGGGCGCGGGGACATACGTCCGCCGCGCCGTTCGGCCTCGGCTCGCCGCACGCCATCAATGCTAGCCCGTTTCCTGGAGGCCGCTATGTCCACCACGCCGCTCGACAAGATCCGCAACATCGGCATCACCGCGCATATCGACGCGGGCAAGACCACTACGACCGAGCGTATCTTGTACTACACCGGCGTGTCGCACCGCATCGGCGAGGTGCATGACGGCAACACCACGACCGACTACATGGAGCAGGAGCGCGAGCGCGGCATCACCATCACTTCGGCGGCCGTCACCTGCGAATGGAAGGACCACCGCATCAACATTATCGACACGCCCGGCCACATCGACTTCAACATCGAGGTGAACCGATCCTTGCGCGTGCTCGACGGCGCGGTGTTCATCATCGAGGGCGTGGCCGGCGTGCAGCCGCAGTCGGAGACCAACTGGCGCCTGGCCGATCGCTACAACGTGCCGCGCATCATCTTCATCAACAAGCTGGACCGCACCGGGGCCGACTTCTATCGCGCGTTCGACACGCTGAAGGAGAAGCTCGACATCGTGGCTTTGCCGCTGCAACTGCCGATCGGCGTGGAGGACACGTTTGCCGGCGTGGTCGACCTGGTCGAGATGAAGGCGATCATCTGGGAAGGTGGCGAGCTGGGCGCCAAGTTCCACGACGAGCCGATCCCGGCCGATCTCGTCGAGCGCGCGAAGGAGTATCGCCAGCTTCTGCTCGACACCGCCGTGTCCGTCGACAACGCGGCGATGGAGGAATATTTCGACAAGGGCGATGTCGGCGTCGAGACGCTAAAGCGCTGCATCAAGATCGGCACCATCGCCGGCGACTTTCGCCCGGTGCTGTGCGGGACCGCGTTCAAGAACAAGGGCGTGCAGCCGCTGCTGGACGCGGTGCTGGACTACCTGCCGTCGCCGATCGACGTCCCCGGCATCTCGATCGCCGCCGAGGAAGGCGAGGAGGACGGCGAGCACAGCGACCGCCGCCGCATCAAGGCCGATCCGCACGCGCCGTTCGCGGGCCTCGCGTTCAAGATCATCAACGACAAATATGGCACGCTGACCTTCGTGCGCGTCTATGCCGGCACGCTGAAAAGCGGCGACACGGTGCTGAACACCACCAAGGAGGGCAAGGAGCGGGTCGGCCGCATGTTCCAGATGCACGCCGACAAGCGTGCCGAGATCAAGGAAGTCTCGGCCGGCGACATCGCGGCGTTCGTGGGCCTGAAGGACACCGGCACCGGCGACACCCTGGCCTCGGCCGACGATCCGGTGGTGCTGGAGCGCATGGCCTTCCCAGTGCCGGTGATCGACATCTCGGTGGAGCCGAAGACCAAGGATAGCGTCGAGAAGATGACCATTGGCTTGCAGAAGCTGGCCGGCGAGGATCCGTCGCTGCGGCTGAAAACCGATCAGGAGAGCGGCCAGACCATCCTTTCGGGCATGGGCGAGTTGCACCTGGAAATCATCATCGACCGGCTGCGCCGCGAATACGGCGTGGAAGCCAATATCGGCGCGCCGCAAGTGGCCTATCGCGAGACCATCACCAAGACGCACACCGAGACTTATACGCACAAGAAGCAGTCCGGCGGTTCGGGCCAGTATGCCGAGGTGAAGATCGTGTTCGCGCCGCAGGAGCGCAACGCGGGCGTATTGTTCGAGAACAAGGTAGTCGGGGGCACGGTGCCCAAGGAATACATCCCGGCGGTGGAGAAGGGCATCCGCGTGCAGGCCGACACCGGCGTGCTGGCGGGCTTCCCGACGGTGGATTTCAAGGACACGCTGACGGACGGGAAATACCACGACGTGGACTCGTCGGCGCTGGCGTTCGAGATCGCGGCCAAGGCGTGCTTCCGCGAGGGCATGAAGAAGGCCGGCCCGGTGATCCTCGAGCCGATCATGGACGTGGAGGTGACGACGCCGCAGGACCATGTCGGCGACGTGGTGGGCGACCTGAACCGCCGTCGCGGCATGATCCAGAGCCAGGAGAGCAGCGGCAGCACGGTGATGGTGCGCGCGCATGTGCCGCTGAAGGAGATGTTCGGCTACATCAGTGACCTGCGCAGCATGACCAAGGGCCGCGCCTCGTTCACCATGCAGTTCCATCACTACGACCCGGTGCCGCGCAACATCGCCGACGAGATCATGGCCAAGTCGGCCTGATCGGCGCCCGACGAGGGTCCAGCCGGGCTGGACGGGCCGCCCGATCGGCATCGGGCGGCCCGTCGTGTTTGGGGCGCGGCATCAACCGGCCGTTGACGTGGTGACGGGCGATATGCGGCAATGCGTCGCTGGGAGCGACGCATTGCCCGACACGTTCATTCCGGATCCCGTTGCGGAACTGCTGGCATTTGGCGGCACACGACGTTTCGCCACGCTGCTGGCCGATCCGCCTTGGCAGTTCATCAATCGCACCGGGAAAGTCGCGCCGGAGCACAGGCGGCTGACCCGATACGCGACGATGGGCCTGGAGTCGATCTGTGCTCTTCCCGTGGCCGAGGTCGTTGCCGCCAAGGCCCACCTTTATCTGTGGGTGCCGAACGCGCTGCTGCCGGAAGGCTTGCAGGTCATGCGGGCCTGGGGCTTCGAGTACAAGTCGAACCTCGTCTGGCACAAGGTCCGCAAGGATGGCGGCCCGGACGGGCGCGGGGTCGGCTTCTACTTCCGCAACGTCACCGAAATCGTGCTGTTCGGGGTGCGCGGCAAGAGCGCGCGAACGCTGCCACCTGGCCGGACCCAGGTCAATTTCCTGGCCACCCGCAAGCGGGAGCATTCGCGCAAGCCCGACGAATTGTATCCCGTGATCGAGGCATGTTCGCCTGGACCCAGGCTGGAGCTTTTTGCGCGAGGGGCAAGGGAGGGCTGGTCAAGCTGGGGGCATCAAGCCGGCGCCGATTACGAACCGACATGGGATACCTATGCCCACAACTCGACGTCAGAAAAGCGCCGGAAACAGGCGTCGTTGTTCTCCCCGACGTGACGCGACGTGCAACCCTCACCCCGGCCCTCTCCCAGAGGGAGAGGGAGCAGGCCTCTCCTCTCTCGGGAGGGGGGGGGAGGGCGCCCGGCGCGATCAAGCCTTGGCGTGCGGCAGCACGAACCGCTCGATCGCCTCGCTCCAGCCATCCGCTTCGTTGCTGCCCGTGACCGCATCGGCCAGCACCTTCACCTCGTCCGGCGCATTGCCCATCGCGATCGCCACGCCGCATACCGAGAACATCGGCGTGTCGTTCGGCATGTCGCCGATGCAGGCCATCGCCGCCGGGTCGATCCCCATGAGCCTCGCCAGAGACAGCGCGGCAAAACCCTTGTTCGCTTGCGGGTGCGTCACGTCCAGGTAGTAGCTCTGGCTGCGCGCCACCGCCGCCCGCTCGCCGAGCGCCTCGCGCAGCTCGCTTTCCATGCGCCCCATCAGGTCGAAATCGGTATGGGTGCCCATGATCTTGTGGACTCGCGCCAGATGCGGCCCGAAATCCGCGACCGCGACATAATCCTGATGGATCGACAGCTTTTCGCGCGGGATGTAGTGGGCGCGCTTCGTTCCGAAGGAACCACTTGCCGTCGGCGAACACCCAGGCGTCGATGCCGCCGGCCTCCATGCGCGCCACGGTCTCGCGCGCCACCAATTCCGGGATGGTCAGCTCCGCCAGACGGTCGCCGTTCGGGGCGAGCACCTCCGCGCCGTTGAACCCGGCGCGCGGCGTGTCGATAGCCAGCGGCTCCAGCAGCACGTCCAGGCCGTGCGGCGGACGGCTGCTGACCAGCCCCAGCCCGATGCCAAGCCGGCGCAGCGTATGCGCGGCCGCGATGGTCGAGGTGGCAAGCGTCTTGTCGTTGCGCACCAGCGTGCCGTCGACGTCGGTGACAACCAGGCGGATCGGAACGGAAGCGGTCATGCCGACGCTTCTAGGGCGGCGGCCTCGGCCGGTCCAGCCAGTCAGCCGGCGTTTTGCGGTGCCAGCTTGTCGACCGCCTCGGTCGGCTTGCCGAGCCATTCCGGATACTGCGCCGTGCTGTCGAACCGCGCCGAGGTCTTGAACAGCTCGTATTCCCCGGTGGTCGCCACCTGCGCCGTCTTGGCCAGGATCGCGCTCACCGCCTGGTCGTCCAGCGGCTTGAACGCCTTGGCGATCGCAAACGCCTGGTCCAGCGCCCGCTGGTTGTCGATGCCGGTGATGACCACGGACGTGGGCAGGTTCAGCGCGTAGTTCAGGCACTCCACCGGCGTCACGGTGCCGGACTTCAGGATGATGCCGTCCGCCCCGCCCATCGGCTTCATGGTCTGCACCGCGATGCCTTCGCGCAGCGCCACCGGCATCACCATGCGCGCGAAGCTGCGGAAATGTCCGTCCATCGGATTGCTGGGATGCAGCACGGCGTCGAACTTGAACCCGTGCTGGCGCGCCACGGCGAGCATGTACAGGTGGATGTGCGGATCCTTGTGGCCGGTGAAGCCGATGAAGCGGATCTTCCCCGCCTTCTTGGCGGCCATCGCGGCCTCGATGGCGCCGTTCTTGGCGAACACCCGGTCCGGATCCTCCCAGCGCAGCGTCTCGTGGAATTGCCACAATCGAGGTGATCGGTGCGCAGCCGCAGCAGCGAATCCTCGAGCTGCCGCTGCGCCGTCTTGGCGTCGCGGCCATCGACCTTGCTCATCAGGAACACGCGGCTGCGCAAGCCGCCCTGCTCAAGGGCCTTGCCCATCCGTTCCTCGCTGAGCCCTTTGTTGTAGTCCCAGGAGTTGTCCATGAAGTTGATGCCGCGGTCGATCGCCTGGTGGCACAGGCGGATGGACTCCGCCTCGCTAATCCCAGGCTTGGCGAAGTGCGAGCCGCCGAAGCCGATCGCCGACACCGTCTCGCCGGTGGTGCCGAACTTGCGGAACAGCATCTCGCCGCGCAGCTCGCCCGGGTCGGTCAGCTTGGGCAGCGGGCCGGGATGGTCCTGCGGATCCTGGTCTTGGGCACGCGCCGCGGTGGCCGCGGCGGCGGTGGCGGCCAGGCCGGCGGCCGCGGTCTTGAACAGGTCTCGGCGCTGCATGGCGGTGCTCCCTGAACGGCCGCGGGAGCCTGGGCCGGCGGGGCTCGGGTGGCCAGTCAGAAGCCCGTGTGAGACCGGGGACAGCCGGCTTCACGGCCACGTCAACGCCGGCGGCGTATTCCTTCCATCGGTGAATGCGATATGTCTGCATCCGCAAACCGAAGGTGGCCCAGCGCATGAGCGATTCCCAAGGCATCGACGCCACGGCGATCAACACCATCCGCACCCTGGCGATGGACGCGGTCCAGAAAGCCAATTCGGGGCACCCCGGCACGCCGATGGCGATGGCCCCGGTCGCCTATACGCTGTGGCAGGAGATGTACGCCTACGACCCGCACCGGCCGGACTGGCTGAACCGCGACCGCTTCGTGCTGTCCGTCGGCCACGCCTCGATGCTGCTCTATGCGCTGATCTTCCTGTCCGGCATCACCGACCCGCAGGGCAAGCCGGCGCTGACCATCGATGACCTGAAGCAGTTCCGCCAGCTCTCCAGCAAGACCCCCGGCCATCCCGAATACCGCATGACCACCGGGGTCGAGACCACCACCGGGCCGCTTGGCCAGGGCTGCGGCAACTCGGTCGGCATGGCGATGGCCGAGCGGATGCTGGCCAGCCGCTACAACAAGCCGGGCTTCGATCTGTTCGACCATCACGTATGGGTGCTGGCCGGCGACGGCGACATGATGGAGGGCGTCTCCAACGAGGCCGCCTCGATGGCCGCGCATCTGCAACTCGGCAACCTCACCTGGATCTATGACAGCAACCACATCACCATCGAGGGCAGCACCGACCTCGCCTTCGACGAGGACGTGAAGGACCGCTTCGCCGCTTATGGCTGGCACACGCAGGACGTGGCCGATGCCGAGGATACGCAGGCGATGCTAGCCGCCCTGCGTGCGGCCAAGGCCGTGACCGACCGCCCCAGCTTCATCCGCGTCCACAGCATCATCGGCCGCGGTGCGCCGCACAGAGCCGGCACCCGCGAGGCGCACGGCGAGGCGCTGGGCGTGGACGAGGTCAAGGGGGCCAAGAAGTTCTATGGCTGGCCGGAGGATGCGCAGTTCCTGGTGCCCGACGGCGTGCAGCAGCGGTTCGCCGAGAAGCTGGGCGCGCGCGGGAAGAAGCTGTCCGACGCTTGGGAGACGCTGTTCGCGCGCTACCGCGCCGAATATCCCGACCTGGCGCGCGAGCTTGACCTGATCGTGGAGCACAAGCTGCCCGACGGCTGGGACGCCGACATTCCGAGTTTCCCGGCCGACCCCAAGGGCATGGCCACCCGCGACAGCAGCCAGAAGGTGCTGAACGCCATCGGCCCGCATGTGCCCTGGCTGATCGGCGGCGCGGCGGACCTGTCGCCATCGACCAAGAGCAACATGACCTTCCAGGGCGCCGGCAGCTTCGAGGCCGGCGAATACGGCGGCCGCAACCTGCATTTCGGCATCCGCGAGCACGCGATGGGCGCCATCGTCAATGGCATGGCGACCTATGGCCTGCGCAGCTACGGCTCCACCTTCCTGATCTTCAGCGACTACATGAAGGCGCCGATCCGCCTGTCGGCGATCATGGAGTTGCCGGTCATCTGGATCTTCACCCATGACAGCATCGGCGTGGGCGAGGACGGGCCGACGCACCAGCCGATCGAGCAACTGTCCACGCTGCGCGCCATTCCGGGGATGATTACCATCCGGCCCGCCGATGCGAACGAAGTGGCCGAGGCGTGGCGCGTGGCCATGCGTCAGACGCACGAGCCGGTGGCGCTGGCCCTGACGCGCCAGGCGCTGCCCACCATAGATCGCGACAAATACGCCAAAGCCTCGGGGCTGGAGCGTGGCGCCTACATCCTGCGCGAGCCGGATGGCGGCGAGCCGCAGGTGATCCTGATGGCCACCGGCAGCGAGGTGTCGCTGGTACTGGCGGCGGCGGAGAAGCTCGCCGGCGAAGGCATCCGCGCGCGCGTGGTCTCGATGCCGTCCTGGGATCTGTTCGAGAAGCAGGACGAGGCCTATCGCCAGAGCGTGCTGCCGCGCCACATCACCGCGCGCGTGGCGGTGGAGCAGGCGGCGACGATGGGCTGGGACCGCTACGCCGGGCTGGATGGCGCGATCATCGCCATGCACACCTTCGGCGCCTCCGCGCCGCTGGCCAAGTTGCAGGAGAAGTTTGGCTTCAGCGTGCAGGCGGTGTTCGACGCCGCGCGCCAGCAGGCAACGAAAAAGACCGGAGGCTGACCCGATGGTGCATGTCCTGGACACGGTGCTTTCGGACGACCCGCAGGCGCTCGCCAAGGCCGATCCGGCGCCGGCCTGCGCGATGGTGATTTTCGGCGCGCACGGGGATCTCACCAAACGGCTGCTGATGCCGGCGCTGTACAACCTCTCCGTCGCCGGCCTGCTGGCCGACAAGTTCGCGGTGCGCGGCGTGGACCGGGCGCCCGGAGATGACGAGGCGTTCCGCAAGGAGCAGACCGACACGATGGAGTCGTTCGTCCGCGACCGCGGCGGCGAGTTCGCGCCCAAGAGCATCGACGAGGCGAAGCTGAAATGGCTGACCGATCGGCTGTCGTACCAGTCGGCGGATTTCGCCGATCCGGCGACGTTCAAGGCGCTGGGCGAGTGGATCGGCGATCGCTGCACCGTGTTCTATCTGGCCGTGGCCGACCAGTTCTTCGGCCCGGTGATCGACAAGCTGGCCGAGGCCGGCCTGCTGGAGGAAAAGAACGGCGTCTTCCGCCGCGTGGTGATCGAGAAGCCGTTCGGCCATGACCTGCCATCGGCGGAGGCGCTGAACAAGCGCATCCTGAAGGTGCTGGACGAAAACCAGATCTATCGCATCGACCATTTCCTCGGCAAGGAGACGGTGCAGAACATCATGGCGCTGCGCTTCTCCAACGGCATTTTCGAGCCGCTGTGGAACCGCGAGCACATCGACTATGTCGAGATCACCGCAGCCGAGACGATCGGCGTCGAGCAGCGCGCGAAGTTCTACGAACCGACCGGGGCGCTGCGCGACATGGTGCCGAACCACATGTTCCAGTTGCTGTCGATGGTGGCGATGGAGCCGCCCAACAGCTTTGACGCCGAGGCGGTGCGCGGCGAGAAGGCCAAGGTGATCGACGCCATCCATCACTACAGCGCCGAGGGGCTGCACAATTGCGTGGTGCGCGGCCAGTACGCGGGCGGCAAGCTGCGCGGCGAGGACGTGGCGGCGTACCGCGCCGAGCCGGGCGTCGATCCGCATTCCACGACGGAAACCTACATCGCGCTGAAGTTCGGGATCGACAACTGGCGCTGGGCCGGAGTGCCGTTCTACGTTCGCACCGGCAAGCGCATGACCATCCGCAAGACCGAGATCGTGGTGCATTTCCGCCAGGCGCCGTACGCGCTGTTCCGCGACACGCCGGTGGATCGCCTGACGCCGAACGTGATGACGTTGCACATCCAGCCCACCGAGGGCGTGAGCTTGCAGTTCAGCGCAAAGATCCCGGGGCCGAAGGTGCATCTGGGCGGCGTCACGATGGACATGAACTATGCTGATTACTTCAAGACCGTCAGCGCCACCGGCTACGAGACGCTGCTGTACGACGTGTTCACCGGCGACGCGACCTTGTTCCAGCGTGCCGACAACATCGAGGCCGGTTGGCGCGCGGTGCAGCCGATCCTGGACGCGGTCGCCGCCAACAGCTTGCCGGTCGAGGAATACGAGGCCGGCACCGCGGGGCCAGCGGAGAGCGAGACGATGCTGGCGCGCGACGGTCATCGCTGGGCGCGGCTGGTCTCCTAGGCATGGGCGCGGCCGAGGGCGCGGTCCGGGGCGCGGCTGGGCGTGCGGCCGGGGGCGTGCCGCCGCAAATCCTGGTCGTCATGGGCGTGTCGGGCAGCGGCAAGACCACCATCGCGGTGCCGCTGGCCGCGCGCCTGGGCTGGGTCTTCCTGGAGGGCGACGACCTGCATCCGCCGGCCAACGTGGCCAAGATGCACGCCGGCCGGCCGCTGGACGACGAGGACCGCTGGCCGTGGCTGGACGCCATCGCCGCCTGGATCGACGCGCGGCAGGCGGCGGGGGAGCCGGGCGTGGTGACGTGTTCGGCGCTGAAGCGGGCCTATCGCGACCGGCTGATCGGCGCCCGGCAGGGCGTGCGGCTGGTCTATCTGCATGCCGACCGCGCGCTGCTGGCCGAGCGGCTGGCGCACCGCACCGGCCATTTCATGCCGGCCAGCCTGCTGGACAGCCAGATCGCGACCCTGGAGCCGCCGGCGCCGGAGGAACATGCGCTGAGCGTCGACCTCGGGCCGCCGGTGGAGCAGGTGGTCGACGCGATCATCCGCAAGCTGGCCGAGGACGCGCCGCCTGCTTAGCGGACGCCCCTTGATCGAGAGCATCATCGCGAGCGAGCAACCGGGTGACGCGCTGCTCCGCGCGCTCGAGCAGCTCGACGCGCGGCGCGATCTGGAGACGCAGGCCGCGGTGTTCGAGGCGGTGATGTGGCGTGCCGGGTCGCTCGACTACTGGGTGTGGTATCGGATGTCGCGCGTCTATGCCGACCTTGGACGCGGCGATCTGGGTTTCGTATGTTCGGTAAAAGCCGTGCAGCTCCACCCGGACTGGGAAGCCTCTGCGCTGCCGTACCGCGACATGTTCCGCTACTTTCGCGCGCGCGGCGACGTGGTCTCGGCGGTGGCGGTGGCGCGGCAGCAGCGGCGGCATGTGCCGAACCACCCGGTCGGGTCGCCCGACGAAATCGAGCCGCTGTTTCGCGAGTTGGGGCTCGATCCTGGCGACATGACCGGCGAGCCTGATGGGGTGTTCGACCGCCTGGCGTCGGTGCTGCGCGCGACGTTCCGCCAGCCGGATCTGGAGGTGCGGCCGGAAACCACGTCCGATGACGTGCAGGGCTGGGATTCGCTGGCGCACGCGCGGCTGCGGCTGGAGGTGGAGCGCGCGTTCGGCATAACCTTCGCTCCGGAAGAAGCCCTCGATCCGGAGCCCGTGGGTGCGCTGGCGGCCCTGGTGGCGCGCAAGACGCGGCGGCGTGCGGCGGCCGGCAAGCCGAAACTGATCCTGTACGGCAACTGCCAGGCTGGCGCGCTGGGTGTGGTGTTGACCAACACGCCGGCGATCACCGCGCGCTATGATGTCGTGGTGCATGACCTCTGGGCGACGGGCGAAACCCTGGCCCGCAACCTGGAGGATTTCGCCGATGCCGAGGGGCTGCTGCAACAGGACCTGCGCAATTGGGACCGCCATCCGCTGCGCGACGCGCTGCCGGCCGGCTTGCCGGTGGTGCGCTTCCCGTTCTGCTACGTCGCCGCGCTATGGCCGTTCGACGCCATGCTGGCCGGGGCCGACGAGGCGATGCTGCGTGCCATGCAGGCCGCGCGTGAAAGGGGCGAGGAGTTTCCATTCGGCTTCCAGGATGGGCTGCTGGCGCGGCTGCGCGAGCTTGTGCCGGACCCGGAGGCGCGGCTTCGCCGCTACCGCGATCTCGACATTCCCGACCCGCCGGACATTCGCCGCGTCGCCGCCGCCGAGGAAGCGCGGCTGTTGGCCGACGACGCGAGGCTGGGCTGCACCATCGGCCGCCACATCGCCGAGCATTACCGCAGCACGCGACTGTTCCACGCGATCGCGCATCCTACCGCCGCGCTGATCGGGCGACTGGCGGCCGAACTGGTGACGAAGCTGGGCATTGGCGTCGAGGGCGCTGACTTGGCGACCTATGACGACTACATGGGCCACTATCAGGTGCCGCTGCATCCGCGGGTGATCCGCGACCTCGGGATCGCGTGGGCGGACCCGTCGACGCGCTACGAGTTCCATCGCCGCGAGAGGCTGACGTTCGAGGAATACTATCGCCGCTACATCGCGACGGCCGGCTGAGCGCGGGCGAGACACGACAGGTCCGCTACCCTGAAATGATGACCTGCGCGTAGGCATACGGATACTCGTCCGTCAGCGTCACATCCAGTCGCGGCTCGATCCCCATCGGCGCCAGTTCCGCCAGCCGCGCCGCCGCGCCCCCGGTCAGCAGCAGGGTCGGCTGGCCGCCGGGACGGTTCACCACGCCGATGCAGGAATGGAACACGCCGCGC
Source organism: uncultured Pseudomonadota bacterium (assembly GCA_963758455.1). GTDB lineage: Bacteria > Pseudomonadota > Alphaproteobacteria > Acetobacterales > Acetobacteraceae > CAVRQM01. The sequence goes on from CAVWVK010000004.1 coordinate 249,813, forward strand.
GCGAACCCGGTGCCCAGCGCCTTGGCGCACGCTTCCTTGGCCGCAAATCGCTTGGCATAGGTGCCCGCGCGGTTGCGCCCGCTGCGGCGCTCGGCGCGGGCCCGCTCGGTTTCGGTGAACACGCGGGCAAGGAACTTTTCGCCGAACCGCTCCATCACGGCCTCGATGCGGCGGATGTCGCAGATGTCGGAGCCAAGACCCAGAATCATCGAACGGCCGTCACCCGCGCGCCCGCTCCACCTGGCGGATGCCGTGCGCCGCGCGCAGGCCGGCGATCACCGTGGACAGGTGCCGCAGGTCGCGTACTTCCACGTCCACCAGCACCTCGAAGAAATCCGCCTGGCGGTTGATGGTGCGCAGGTTCGACAGCGCGCCATCATGCTTGCTGACCGCGTTCGCGATTGCCGCCAGTGCGCCCGGCTCGTTGTCGGCGATCACGCTGACCCGTCCGGTGTGGCCCGGCGCGCCACGCTCGCGCGCCGATTTGCTGCCGGACGCGGCGGCGCCCGTGTCCCAGTCGACATCGGTGAAACGCTCCGGCTGGGATGCAAAACTCTCCAGCGTGGGACAGTCGCGGGTGTGGATGGTGACGCCCTTGCCGGTGGTGATGATGCCGACGATGCGATCGCCTTGCAGCGGATGGCAGCAGCCGGCGAAGCTGATCGGCACCCCCGGCACCAGCCCGGTGATCGGCGGGTCGGCGCCCGCCGCCGGCCGCGAGGTCGAGCGCGTCAGGTTCGGCACCATCCGTGGCGCTTGCGGCGGCGCGCGCAGCTCCGGGTAGGCGGCCCCCACCACTTCCCGCACCGTGACGTTGCCGTTGCCGACCGCCACGTACAAATCTTGCAGCGAAGCCTGCTTCAGTGCCTTCAGCACCGGCTCCAGCGTGCGTTCCGAGCCGTCCACGCCCTCCTGCCGGAACGCCTTGGCCAGCGCCGCGCGGCCGGCATCCAGATGCTGCTGGCGCTGCTGCGCCTGCACCCAGCGGCGGATGCGCGCGCGCGCCTTGCCGGTGACGACGAAGCGTTCCCATTGCGGCGACGGCGTGCCGCCGCGGCTGGTCATGATCTCGACTTGGTCGCCGTTCTGCAACTCGTAGCGCAGCGGCATCAGCCGTCCATTGACCTTGGCGCCCACGCAGGTGTCGCCGACCTGGCTGTGGACCGCATAGGCGAAATCGACCGTGGTGGCGCCGCGCGGAAGCTGGATCAGTTGCCCCTTCGGCGTGAAGCAGAACACCTGGTCCTGATACAGCTCCAGCTTGGTGTTGGTCAGGAACTCGTCGGGGCTGGAGTTCTCCAGGATCTCCAGCAGATCCTGCACCCAGGGAAACTTCTGCGCCGCGGCGGTGCCGCTGCCGCGTTCCTTGTACGACCAGTGCGCCGCCAGCCCGTTCTCCGCCACGTCCTGCATCTCGGGGGTGCGGATCTGCACCTCGATCTTCTGGTTGCGCGGCTCGCGCAGGGTGACGCCCGTGTGCAGGCTCTGGTAGCCGTTCGATTTCGGCGTCGAGATGTAGTCCTTGAACCGCCCGGCGATCACCGGATAGGCGGCATGGACCGCGCCGAGCGCCATGTAGCAGGTCTCGCGCGTGGGCACGAAGATGCGGAACGCCATGATGTCGGACAGTTGCTCGAACTGCACGTTGCGGCGCTGCATCTTCTCCCAGATCGAATACGGTGATTTCTCCCGCCCCGACACGTCCACCGCCGGCACGCCGAACTCGGTGCAGACGCGCGCGAGTTCGAGCTTCACCTCCTCGATCACGTCCGCTCCCTGTCCGCGCAGGAAGTTCAGGCGGGCCTGGATGGTGTCGAACGCCTCCGGCTCAAGCTGCGCGAAGGACAGAGTCTGCAACTCGGTCTTCACCGCATCCATGCCGATGCGCTCGGCCAGGGGCGCGTAGATCTCCATCGTCTCGCGCGCGATGCGCTTGCGGCGCTCCGGGTCCACGACGAAATGCAGGGTACGCATATTGTGCAGCCGGTCGGCCAACTTGACCAGCAGCACGCGGATGTCGCGGCTCATCGCCAGCACCAGCTTGCGGAAGTTCTCGGCCTGCTTGGTGCGGTCGGATTGCAGTTCGAGCTGCGTCAGCTTGGTCACGCCATCGACCAGCCCCGCGACTTCCGGCCCGAACCGGCGCGACAGGTCCGGCAGGCGCAGGCCGGTGTCCTCGATGGTGTCGTGCAGCAGCGCGGTGGCGATGCTGGCGACATCCAGCCGGTAGCCGGCCAGGATGCCGGCCACCGCCAGCGGGTGCGTGATGTAGGGGTCGCCGTTGTCGCGCTTCTGCTCGCGATGCGCCTCGGCGGCGGCGGCGAAGGCCGCCTCAATGACGCCGATGTCGGCCTTGGCATCCATCGCCCGCATCGAGGCGATCAGGCCGTCAAGGCTTTCCCCGGGGGCGGGCGGCGGCCCGGACGCGCGGCCCGGGCTGGCCGTGCCGTCCGGCAGGAACAGCGGCGACGCCCGGAACGTGTCGGCCGCGCCGCCGGTCATTTCGCTCTAGCGGCGGGCGCGGCCGCCAAGCTCCGCCTCGATGGCGGCTTCCAGGTCTTCGGGCGCGATATCCTCGCCCTCGACCGGCAAGCTCGCCGCCTCCTCCTCGGCCGAGATGTCCTGGAGACCGAAGATGTTCTGGTCGGTGGGGATCAGGTCCATCACCTCCTCGTCGGCCGGCTCCGGCTCGGGCGCGCGCGACAGCGCCTTCATCAGGTCGAGCTTGAGCTTCTCGACCGTCACGGTGCCGTCCGCGATCTCACGCAGCGCCACGACCGGATTCTTGTCGTCGTCCCGGTCCAGGGTCAGCTCCTCGCCGCGCGCCAGGTTGCGGGCGCGCTGGGCCGCCAGCAGCACCAGCTCGAAGCGGTTCGGGATCTTGTCGACACAATCCTCGACGGTAACGCGCGCCATGCGGTCCTGCTCCGACCCTGTTGTTCAAGCGAGAGTGTGAAGATAGCGATGCGGCCGCGCCACGGCAAGGTTTTGCTGCACTACAGCAAAGCCACGCCCTGCGGCGGCAGGCCGGCGATCAGGTCGTGGACGCTATGCCCGAGGCGGGGATGTGTCCAGTCCGGGGCCACGTCGGCCAGCGGGTGCAGCACAAAGCCGCGCTGGTGCATCCGCGGGTGCGGCAGCACCGGATCGGGGGCATCGCGCACGATCGGGCCGGCCGGACCGTCCATCGCGACGATGTCCAGATCCAGCGTGCGCGCCGCGTTCGCCTCCCCGCGCACCCGGCCGAAACCGGCCTCGATCGCCTGTAGGCGCCCGAGCAGCCAGGCGGGATCGGCCTGCCCCTCCAGCCGCGCCACGCCGTTGATGTAGGGCGGCTGGCCGGAGGGCGGCACCGGCGCGGTGCGATACCAGCGCGACACCGCCGCCAGCCGCAGGCCGGGCAGGTCGCGCAGCGCGGCCACCGCCGCCTCGCAGGTTTGCAGCGGCGCCTCGCCATGCGGGCCGGGCAGGTTGGCGCCGATCGCCACCAGGATCATCGCCATTGCCGCCCCGCAAGGCATTCATCTTTCGGCAAGCCCGGAAGATGATTATACCGTCGCGGCATCGGGGCCGCATCGCCTGGCCCGCATCCGCATCCATCAAAGGGCTGGTCCATGCCGCATTTCCTTCCTGACGAGCGCACCGCCTTGTTCATCGACGGCGCCAATCTCTACTCCGCCTCGCGCAATCTCGGCTTCGACGTGGATTACCGCAACCTGCTGGAGTATTTCCGCAAGCAGACCCGAGTGATCCGCGCCTATTACTACGCGGCGGTGCTGGAAACCGAGGAATACTCGCCGCTGAAGCCGCTGACCGATTGGCTGGCCTATAACGGCTACACGCTCGTCACCAAGCCGGCGCGCGAGTTCACCGATGCCGCCGGCCGCCGCCGCGTCAAGGGCAACATGGACATCGAGCTGGCGATCGACATGCTCGAATTGTCCGACAAGCTGGACCATGTCGTGCTGTTCAGCGGCGACTCGGATTTCCGCCGCCTGGTCGAGGCGGTGCAGCGGCGCGGCGTGCGGGTCTCCGTGGTGTCCTCGGTGCGTACCGCCCCGCCGATGGCGGCCGACGAACTGCGCCGGCAGGCCGACCAGTTCATCGAACTGGCGGAGATCTCGTCCGAGTTCACCCGCCGCCAGACGGAGCCGCGCCCGCCGCGCGGCGGCACGCGCCTGACCCCGGCGGAGCCCTATGTCGATCCGACCGACGCCGCCTGACGCCGCCCGGCCCAGGCCGATCGCCGTGCTGGCCCGCCCGCCCGCCGGGCAGGGCATCGCCGCCCCGCCGCACGACTGCCCGCTGTGTCCGCGGCTGGTCGCCTATCGCGCGGCCAACCGGGCGGCCAATCCCGGCTGGTTCAATGGCCCGGTGCCGAGCTTCGGCGGCGCCGACGCGCGGCTGCTGATCGCCGGCATGGCGCCCGGCGTGAAGGGGGCGAACCGCACCGGCCGGCCGTTCACCGGCGACCACGCCGGCATCCTGCTGTACCAGACGCTGCTCCGCTTCGGCCTGGCATCCGGCAGCTATCGCGCCGAGCCGGACGATGGCGTGGCGCTGCACGACTGCCGCATCGTCAACGCGGTGCGCTGCGTCCCGCCGGCCAACCTGCCCGAGCCGCGCGAGGTCGCCACCTGCAACCAGTTCCTCGCCGCCGAGCTGCAAGGGATGCCGGCTCTGCGGGTCGTGCTGGCGCTGGGCGTGCTGGCCCATGCCGCCGTGCTGAAGGCCTGCGGCATCCCGCCGACCCGCGTGCGCTTCAGCCACGGCGCGATGCACGAATTGCCGGACGGGCTGCTGCTGGCCGACAGCTATCATGTCTCCCGCTACAACACCTCCACGGGCCGGCTGACGCCCGCGATGTTCGAGGCGGTGATGTTCGAGGTGGTGCGCCGGCTGGCCGCGGCCTGAGCCTCCGCCACCGCGCCCAGTTCATCCCCGGGCCGCTCCCTCACCCCAGCCCTCTCCCAGAGGGAGAGGGAGCAGCGCCTTCTCCCTCTCCCCTCTGGGAGCGGGCCGGGGTGAGGGCTCGTGCTTGCCGCGACCTTGCCGCCCGTGCGACTGGGCGCACATGATGCGGCCGTGACCGAGGAACGCATGATGATCGGCCTGCGCATCCGCCCGGCCGCGCCCGGCGAGGCGTGAGACGGCTTATTCCCCTGCTGCTCGGCCTGCTGCTGCCGGGCTGTTCGGGGCACGGCGCGCAGGGCATTCCGGTGCCCCCGCCGATGGATTTCGCCCACCTCGCGCGCCCGGCCACGCCGAACACCGCGCTGGCCGCGCCTGCGGGGTTCACGCCGGCGCCGGACATCGTCACCCGCCGCTACGACATCGCGCCGGCGCGGCTGTACGCGCTGGTGCGGCAGGTCGCTTTGGCGCAACCACGCACCTGGCTGCAAGTCGCCTATGACGACCGGATGCAGGCGCATTTCGTGGCGCGCAGCCTGGTGTTCAATTTCCCCGATTTAATCGCCGCGCAAATCAACCCCGACGGCACGCTCGTGCTGTGGTCGCGCAGCGTCTATGGCAGGTCCGATTTCGGCGTGAACCGACGACGGCTGAAAACCTGGCTGGCGGCGCTGGATCGCGCGCTCGCCCAACCCTGACCGGAGTTTCCCGACCCCATGCGTGGACTTGGACCGTTCTTCCGGGACGTGTGGCGCCTGGCGCTGCCGTACTACAACTCCGAGGAGCGATGGTTCGCCCGCGGGATGCTGGCGCTGAATCTCGTCATGCGCTTCGTGCTGGTCGGCATGGACGTGGTGTTCAATTACTGGAACCGCGATTTCTACGACGCGCTTCAGAACAAGGACTGGCACGCGTTCATCCAGCTTTTCTTGCTGTACAAGCGAACACCTACCGGATGGATGCCCGGATTCGTCTGGATAGCGACCGTCATCATCGTCATCTCGGTCTACCGCGTCTACATCGTGCAGTGGCTGCAGATACGCTGGCGGAAATGGATGACCGCCCGGATGCTGGACGACTGGCTGTCCGATCGCGCCTATTACCGGATCAGCCTGATCCAGGGCGGCGATGCCAAAGGCAAGCGCACCGATAACCCCGATCAGCGCATCGCCGACGACCTGCGCGACTTCATCGGCGACCCGATCATCGGCTCGCGCGGCATCCTGGCGCTGGGCGTGGATCTGCTGGCCAACGTCGTCGAATTGTTCAGCTTCCTGGGGATCCTGTGGGCGCTGTCCGGTTCGGTGCAGGTCTTCGGTATCACCGTCCCCGGCTACATGGTCTGGATCGCGCTGATCTACTCCGCGGCGGGCACCTGGCTCACCCATCTCGTCGGCGGCCCGCTGGCGCTGCTGAGTTTCCAGAAGCAGCGGGTCGAGGCGGATTTCCGCTTCGGATTGATGCGCCTGCGCGAGAACACTGAAAGCGTGGCACTGTATGGTGGCGAGGCCGAGGAGCAGGGCAACCTGCGCAACCGCTTCTCGAGCATCATCGACAACTGGTGGCTATTGATGCGCCGCTTCCTGTTCCTGAATGCGCTGACCAGCGGTTACGGCCAGGTGGCGACCGTGTTCCCGTTCGTGGTGGCCGCGCCCCGCTACTTCTTCGGCAAGATGCCGCTCGGGTTCGTCACGCAAGTCGCCGACGCCTTCGGGCAGGTGCAGAATGCGATGTCGTGGCTGGTCAACAACTACGCCGATCTTGCGACCTGGCGCGCCACGGTCGAACGTCTCGCCACCTTCCAGCGCGCCATCGAGGCGGCGCGCGCGGCCGCCGGCACCGGCATCACCGCCGAGGGTCAGCTCGGCGACGACTACGCGCTGCACGACGCCACCATCGCGCTGCCCTCGGGCGAGGTGCTGCTGGCGCATTCCGACTTCCGCCTGGAACCGGGCCGGTCCGTGGTGATCTCCGGCCGCTCCGGCAGCGGCAAGTCGACGCTGTTCCGCGCGCTTGCCGGCATCTGGCCGTTCGGCAGCGGCCACGTGCAGCGCCCGCGCGGCCGCGCGCTGTTCCTGCCGCAGCGCCCGTACGTGCCGCTCGGCTCGCTGCGCCACGCGCTGACCTATCCGGACGCTGAGACCGCGCATGACGAGGCGACCGTGCGCGCGGCGCTGGCCGATTGCGGGCTGGCCCATCTCGCGGACCGGCTGGGTGACGAGGAAGACTGGACACAGCGCCTGTCGGGCGGCGAATTGCAGCGCCTGGCCATCGCGCGCGCGCTGCTGGCGCGGCCGGAATGGCTGTTCCTGGACGAGGCGACCGCCAATCTCGACCCTGAATCGGAGGGTGAGATTTACGCCATGCTGAAGCGTCGCCTGCCGGGCGCCACCATCGTCTCGATCGCGCATCGCCCGGCGGTGGCCGGACATCACGACCGCGCATTGCGGTTCGAGCGCCCGCCGGGGCGGCTGGTGGAAAGCCTGGGCGCGCACGACACGCCGGTCAGCGCCCCGGCGGAGTGACGCCAGCCCGCGTCAGGAGTGACTTTCCTCACCCACCGCCGTCGCGACCGCCGCCTGGGCGGCTGCCTCCGCCAGCGACGCCCCGCGCAGCACGGCGCCGAACATCCGCAGCAGCGGCACGGCGCCGGTCTCCTCGGGCTGCCATTCCGGATGCCATTGCACCGCCAGCACCGGGGCGCCGGGGGCGCGCACCGCCTCGATCGTGCCGTCCGTCGCGTGCGCCTCGGCGACCAGCGCGGAGGCCAGTTGGCCGATGCCCTGGAAATGCACCGAGTTCACCCGCAACGGCGCCGCGCCGTACAGCCGCGCCAGCACGCCGCCCGGCACCGGCGTCACGTCATGGCCGAAGCCGAACATCGTCGCCGCGTCGACGCCCGCCGGCGCATGGTGCGCGACGGCGCGGTCCGCCGCCGCGAAATCGTCGCGCAGCGTGCCGCCGAGCGCCGCGTTCACCTCCTGCAACCCGCGGCAGATGCCCAGCAGCGGGCGAGCGCGCGCCACCGCCTCGCGCACCAGCGCCAGCATGGTCGCATCGCGCGCCGGATCGAACGGGCCTTGCCCCGGATCGTCGGATCCGTACAGCGCCGGGTACACGTTCGACGGGCTGCCGGTCAGCACCACCCCATCCAGCCGCGCCAGGATTTGCCGCGCGTCTTGCAGGTCTGGCAGGGCCGGGATCAGCACCGCGTCGGCCGCGGCGTGCGCGATCACCGCGCGCAGATACCGCTCGATGACCACCTGTGCCGCCACCATCGTTCCGGGATCGTCGCCGATGCGTCGGGCGCAACAAATGACGCCGACCAGCGGGCGCGCGGTCACGATGCGCGCGGCGGCGGCGGGCGTTGCAGCGCGCGTACCCGGGCCACGGCTTGATGGTCCGACACCGTGCTGTCGTAGAACGTCGCCAGCGCCGCCTTCAGCGCCGTGCGCGAGCCGCCGTCCAGATAGATCATGTGCCCGGATGGGTAATAGCGCACCGTCAGGTTCTTGCGCACCGTCGCATCCGCCAGCGGCATCGCCCGCAAGTCCTGCGTGGTCTGCCAGAACGGCGTCACCGCGTCGTAGTAGCCGTTCGCGGACAGCACCTTCAGGTCGACGTTCAGGCTCATGGTCGCGGCCAGGTCGCCGGCGGTGTACAGGACCACGTTGCCCTTCGCGTCGATGCCGCGCTGCGCCCCGGTCGGGTCGATGTGCGAAAAGTCCCAGTTCTGGAACGCCTGGTCGTTGAGGTCGGTGAACGACGAGGTCGAGGTGTAGCGCAGTTGGTCGTTGAGGTAGGTGTTCCACGTCGCGGTGTAGGCGCCGCTCACCGCCGTCATGGTCGGGTCGTTGCCGCCGGAGTTCGGGTCGATCGTCGCGGCGATGCCGGTGCCGATTCCGGTCGCCCGCCCGTCATACGAACCGAGCGCCAAGCCCTTGTCTGCCAGCAGGGTGGTCAGGAACGACAGCGTGCCCACCTGGTTCGCGGCCGCCACGTTCAGCGACCAGCTCGTGAGAACCGTCGGGTCGATGCCGATGTCGGCGCTCAGCGTCGCCACGGTCGCGGGGTCCGCGTGCGGAAAGGCCGCAAGCGCCGCCGCGTACGGGCCGCTGGCGAAGCGCGTCACAGTGTCCATGAACGAGGGCAGGTCGGTCGGCTTCGGCTGCACCGTCGTCCGGCCATGATACCAGGCATCGGCGGCCAGGGTCGGCAGCAGCCCCACCGGGTTGCCGGCCTGCGTGTAGTCCAGGATGGAGGACTGGATGGTGACGCCGTTCAGATCGACCCCGTCCTCATGCAGCACGTACAGACAGCACCGCCGAGCGCGCCGTGCCATAGGATTCGCCGAACAGGAACTTCGGCGAGTTCCAGCGGTCGTTCTTGGTCAGCCATCGCTTGATGAACTGCGACAGCGAGCGCGCGTCCTGATCGACCCCCCAGAAATCCTTGTTCTTGCGCGGCGCCACGGCGGCGGAATAGCCGGTGCCGACGGGATTGATAAATACCAGGTCGCTGCGATCGAGCAGGCTGTCGGTGTTGGTCTCGATCGTGTACGGCGCGGGCGGGGTGAAATCCGGCAGCGAGGTGCGCAGCCGCATCGGCGCGAACGAGCCGAGCAGCACGAACACCGAGGATGAGCCGGGGCCGCCATTGTAGAAGAACGTCACCGCGCGGGTGTCGCGGTCCGCTCCGTCGGCGGTGAACGCCACGGAGAAGATTTTCGCCGACGGTTGCGAGCTGCTCGCGTCCACCGTGACCAGATGGCCGGCCGTCGCGGTGTAGCGGATCAGCTTGCCGGCCAGCGAAACCTCGTGGTGAGTCACGGCGGCCGCCTCGGTGGTGTCGGTCACGCTGTCCTGCGGGCCGTTGCCGTAGGCTGTCGGGTCGAACAGCGGCTGATCCAGTTGCGCCAGCCGCACCGGCTGGATCGCGGGGTCCGCGTGGAAAGCCGAGCCTGACGCCGAGCCTGACATGGGAAAACCTCCGTTTCCGTCCGGACCGGCAACGCCCGCGCCGCCGGATGGCTGCCGTGTTCTACCCCAGCTTGGGCCGGGCGGGCAGGGAGGCTATATCGCGGCCATGCTGCGTCTGACCGAGCTCAAGCTGCCGCTCGACCATAGCGAGGGCGATCTGGAAGCGGCGATCCGTCAGCGCCTGCATCTCGGGGCGGATGCGCTGCTCGGTCACACGGTCGCGCGCCGCGCCTATGACGCGCGGCGGAAATCGGCCATCGCGCTGGTCTATACCGTGGACGCGCGGGTCCGCGACGAGGCGGCGCTGCTGGCGCGCAACGGCGGGGATCATCGCGTGACGGCGGCGCCGGACACCGAATACCGCTTCGTCGGCCGCGCGCCGGGCGGCCTCGCCGCGCGGCCGGTGGTGGTCGGCGCCGGCCCGTGCGGCCTGTTCGCCGGCTTGCTGCTGGCGCAGATGGGGTTCCGGCCGATCATCCTGGAACGCGGCCGCATGGTGCGTCCGCGCACCCGCGACACCTGGGGGCTGTGGCGGCGCGGCGTGCTCGATCCGGAGTCCAACGTGCAGTTCGGTGAGGGCGGCGCCGGCACGTTCTCGGACGGCAAGCTGTACAGTCAGATCAAGGATCCGCAGCATCTCGGCAGGAAGGTGCTGACCGAGTTCGTACGTGCTGGCGCGCCGCCGGAGATCCTGTACGTGGCCAAGCCGCATATCGGCACGTTCCGCCTGGTCGGCATGGTCGAGACAATGCGCGAGACCATCGAGGCGCTGGGCGGCGAATACCGCTTCGAGACGCGGGTCGTCGATTTCGACATCGCCGAGGCGGCGGACGGCGCGCGGCGGATGCGCGGGCTGGTGCTGGCCGATGGCGAGCCGCTTGCCGGCCGAGCATGTCGTGCTGGCGATCGGCCACAGCGCGCGCGACACGTTTGCTGCCCTGCACGCGCGCGGCGTGCGCATGGACGCGAAGCCGTTCTCGATCGGCGTGCGCATCGAGCACCCGCAGTCGCTGATCGACCGCGCGCGGTTCGGCGAGCTGGCCGGACACGCGCGGCTGGGCGCTGCCGACTACAAGCTGGTGCATCACACCGCCGACGGGCGCGGCGTCTACAGCTTCTGCATGTGCCCCGGCGGCACCGTGGTCGCCGCGACCTCCGAGCGCGGTCGCGTCGTCACCAACGGCATGAGCCAGTACTCGCGCAATGAACGCAACGCCAATGCCGGCATCGTGGTCGATGTCTCGCCGACCGACTATCCGGGCGGCGCGCTGGCCGGGATTGCCTTCCAGCGCCACTGGGAGAGCCGCGCGTTCGAGGCCGGCGGCGGCACGTACGCGGCCCCGGCACAGCGAGTCGGGGACTTTATGGCGGCCCGCGCATCGACGACGCTGGGCACCGTGTTGCCGTCCTACAGACCCGCCGTGACGCCGACCGATCTCGCCGCCTGCCTGCCGGAGTTCGTGGTGGCCGCAATCCGCGAGGCACTGCCGGCGTTCGAGCGGCGGATCGCCGGCTTTGCTATGGATGACGCGGTGCTGACCGGGGTGGAGACGCGCACCTCCTCGCCGCTGCGCATCCCGCGCGACGGGGATTTTTGCAGCCTGAACACCGCCGGTCTGTATCCGGCGGGCGAGGGCGCGGGTTATGCCGGCGGCATCCTGTCGGCCGGGGTGGACGGCATCAAAGCGGCGCAAGCCGTGGCGCTCGGCATGATCGCCGAGCACGCGGCGCGCGCCGAAACAGCAGGGAGCGGATGATGAGCGGTCACACGCGGTATCACGGCATCTTTCCGGTGGTGCCCACCACCTTCGACGCCGGCGGCGCGCTCGACCTGGACAGCCAGCGCCGCGCGGTCGATTTCATGATCGACGCGGGTTCCGACGGCCTGTGCATCCTGGCCAATTTCTCCGAGCAGTTCGTGCTGTCCGACGACGAGCGCGACACCCTCATCGGCGTCATCCTCAAGCACGTCGCCGGCCGGGTGCCGGTGATCGTCACCACCACGCATTTCTCCGCGCGTGTCTGCGCCGAGCGCAGCCGCCGCGCCGAGGGTGAGGGGGCGGCGATGGTGATGGTCATGCCGCCCTATCACGGGGCGACCATCCGGGTCGGCGAGGGTCAGATCGAGGCGTTCCTGCGCACCCTGTCGGACGCGCTGAGCATTCCGGTGATGATCCAGGACGCGCCGGTGGCCGGCACGCCGCTCTCGGCCGCATTCCTCGCGCGCATGGCCCGCGAAATCGAGCACGTCGCCTATTTCAAGATCGAAACCGCGGGCTGCGCGGCGAAGCTGCGCGAGCTGATCCGCCTCGGCGGCGACGCGGTGGAGGGTCCGTGGGACGGCGAGGAGGCGATCACCCTGCTGCCGGACCTGGACGCGGGCGCTACCGGCAGCATGACCGGCGGCGGCTATCCGGACGGCATTGGTCCGATCATCCGCGACCACCTGGCCGGCCGGCGCGAGGCGGCGGTGGCGGGCTATGCACGCTGGCTGCCGCTCATCAATTACGAGAACCGGCAATGCGGCCTGCTGGCGGCCAAGGCGCTAATGGCCGAAGGCGGGGTGATCGCCTGCGAGGCGCCGCGCGCCCCGGTGGCGCCGCTGCATCCGCAGACCCGCGCCGGCCTGATCGAGACGGCGCGGCGGCTGGACCCGCTGGTGTTGCGTTGGGGGCGGTAGGGCCATCGCCGTCGTGAAACACCGCTCGCGACGATACTCGGAGTTGCAATGACATTGGAAGCGGGCGGAGCAACGACATGAACCTCACGGGCGAGCAACTCATCGAGGGCGGCGCCGTGCGTGGCGCTGGGGAACCGTTCCGCGCCACCAACCCCGCGGCCGCCGCGCCGTTGGAACCGGCCTATGGCGGCGCCGGCCCCGCCGACCTGGAACGCGCCTGTGCCGCGGCCAGGGCGGCGTTCGACACCTATCGCGAGACCGGGCTCGCCGAGCGTGCGGCGTTCCTCGACGCCATCGCCGCGCGCATCCTGGCGTTGGGCGACGCGCTGGTCGAGCGCGCCTGCGCCGAGACCGGCCTGCCGCCAGGGCGCATCCAGGGCGAGCGCGCCCGCACCGTGGGCCAGTTGCGCCTGTTCGCCGACGTCGTGCGGGAGGGCGGCTGGATCGATGCGCGCATCGACCCGGCGCTGCCCGACCGCGCGCCGTTGCCGCGCCCGGATTTGCGTCTGCGCCAGATCGGCATCGGCCCGGTCGCGGTGTTCGGCGCCAGCAACTTCCCGCTGGCGTTCTCGGTGGCCGGCGGCGACACCGCATCGGCGTTGGCGGCCGGCTGCCCGGTGGTGGTCAAGGCGCACCCGGCGCATCCCGGCACCTCCGAACTGGTCGGCCGCGCCGCGCAGGCGGCGGCCGCCGAGACCGGAATGCCGCCCGGTGTGTTCGCGCTGCTGTTCGGTGCCGGCAACTGGCTCGGCGGCGCGCTGGTGGCCGACCCGCGCATCAAGGCCGTGGGCTTCACCGGCAGCCGCTCCGGCGGGCTGGCGCTGGTGCGCATCGCGGCCGGGCGGCCCGAGCCGATCCCGGTGTTTGCCGAAATGAGCAGCATCAACCCGGTGATCCTGCTGCCGGCCGCCTTGGCCGCCCGCGCGCAGCGCATCGCCCAGGGGTTCGTGGCCTCGCTGACCTTGGGCGCCGGGCAGTTCTGCACCAACCCCGGCCTGATCCTGGCGCTGGACGGGCCGGATTTGGACGCCTTCATCGCCGCCGCCGCCGCCGCGCTGGGCGGCAATGCCGCGGCCACCATGCTGCATCCCGGCATATTCCAGGCTTACCGGGACGGCGTGGCGCGCCTGGAAGCCAACCGGCGCGTCCGGCGCGTGGCGCGCGGGCAGGCCGCCAGCGGCGCCAACCGCGGCGAGGCGGCGCTGTTCGAGACCACCGCCGCCGACTTCCTGGCCGATCCGTCGCTGAAGGAGGAGATTTTCGGCGCCTCCTCGCTGGTCGTCCGCTGCCGCGACTTGCGCGAGATTGCCTCGCTGGTCGAGGCGCTGGAGGGCCAGCTCACGCTGACCTTGCACATGGACGCGGCCGACACGGCGGCCGCGCGCGCCTTGCTGCCCGCGCTGGAGCGACGGGCCGGGCGGGTGCTGGTCAATGGCTGGCCGACGGGGGTCGAGGTGGGGCACGCGATGGTGCATGGCGGACCGTATCCGGCCACCTCGGACGCGCGCGCGACCTCGGTCGGCACGTTGGCGATCCGCCGCTTCCTGCGTCCGGTGTGCTACCAGGATTTCCCGCAGGCGCTGCTGCCCGAGGTGCTGCGCGACGGCAATCCGTTCGGCGTCTGGCGACGGGTGGATGGCGTGCTGCGCGGTCCCGCGGCATGATGCGGCCGGGAGGGACGCCGATGACCAAGCTGTACGTCGTGGCCGGCCTGCTGGCGCTGGCATTTCCCGCGGCCTCGCACGCGGCGGCCCCGGTTTCCGCGGCCAACGACTATCCCACGGCGGCCCGGGCGGACTACGTGTTCGCCTGCATGAACGTGAACGGCGGCTCGCAGCAGGCGCTGGACCGCTGCTCCTGCTCGATCGACGTAATCGCCGCGGCACTTCCGTACGACCAGTACGAAGAAGCCGAGACCGTGCTGCGGATGCGCCAGATGCCCGGCGGCGGCTACCTGGCCGGCGAGTTCCGCGTGCAGACCACCAACCAGATCGTCGATGCGCTGCGCGAGGCGCAGGCCGAGGCCGAGGTGCGGTGTTTCTGAGCCTTACGCCGCTGAGTTGACCGCCGGCCACTCGCCCTTGAAATCCGCGCCCTTGTTGTCGCGCGCCTCCGCGCGCAGCACATGGGCCGGCCCGGATGGCAGCGGAAAGCGAAACTGCGGGTTCTCGGAAATCGAGATGCCGGTCTTCAGCGCCAGCAACAGGTCATCGTCCTCGGCCACACGCACCTCGGTGATGAAGTGCGCCGGCACGTACAGCCGGGTGAGCTGGTCCATCTGCATCCCCGAATAATTGGGGTGGCGGATCATCAGCAGCGCGGTGCGGACGCCGCCGGGCGCGTTCGGGTCAGCCGGAAGCTGCCGCAGCCGCATGGTGCCGAGCTTGATGCCGCCGCTCTCCTGCTGTGGCGGCCGGCGCCGAGCAGCCGCCGGCCGCCTTCACGAAGCGCTTCGTCACGTACAAGTTGCCGTCGCTGAGTTCGGCCACGACGTGCATGTTGGTGTAGGAATCGACGCGCACGTGGGTCGACAGGCTGGCCGGGCCGCGCGGCCCCACGGTCGCCTGCAAGGCCAGCGGCGAGGGGTTCTCGTCGATCACCAGGGTCAGGGCGCGCAGCCGGCGCGGATCGCCGGCGGCCAGGGTGGTGCGCAGCGTCACCGGCACCACCGCCGCATCCTCGGCGCGCATCGGGGCGTCGATCGCCACGATGGCGCTGCCGTCGTGCAGCGGGCGGCCGCCGAAAATCTGCCTGGCCAGATCCGGCCAGGGATCGACCTGCTGGGGCGCCTGCGCAAACCCCGGACGCGCGCCGCCGAGCACGGCGGCGGCGGCAACCCATTGCAGCGTCTCGCGGCGGGCCGGCATGGTTTTTCTCCCGGGATCCGGTGGTCTTGTTGGTCGGCACATAGGCGGGTCGGGCGAGGGCGCCAACCCTACTCCCATTCCAGCTCGCTGAACGCCGCGGTGGCGTTGCGCGGGTTGTAGTCGTCGAACAGCGACCAGCGCGGCCGCTCGTCCTGCGCGATGCGCGGCACGGCTTGGGCCAGCGGCGTGCCGTCGGCGATCAGCCGGCGGGCATCGCGCGCCACCGCGCCGAGATAACGGGCCTCGTCCCCGGCCGCTTGCGGCCAGGCCCCGATCACTTGTCCGTGTCCAGGCACGACGCGCGCCGCCGCCATCTGCTCCAGCCGCGGCAGCACCGACTGCCAGCCCAGCAAGCTGCCGTCGATCACCGGCACATGCTGGCGGAACAGCAGGTCGCCCGCGAACAGCGTGCCGGTGCTCTCGTCCAGCACAGTGAGGTCGCAGTCGCTGTGCGCGGCCGGGCTCCAGGCGACCAGCGTCAGCGGCCGTTCGCCGAGATCGAGCGTCAGGCGATGCCGCGACCAAGCGCGTCGGCGGGATGATGCGCACCGCGGCAATGGCGTCCGCGCCGAGCTGATCGCTGAATGAGCGCAGATAGTAGTCGCCACGCTCGGCCAGGGAGCGCGGCAGGTTTTGATGGCCGACGAAGATCGTGCCGGCGGTGGCGAAGGCGGCGTTGCCGAACACGTGGTCGGGGTGCTCGTGGGTATTGATGACGTAGCGGATTGGCTTGTCGGTCAGCCGGCCGATGGCCGAGCGCAGCGCCGCGCCCACGGCGACGCTGCCGCCGGTGTCGATCACCGCGACCGCATCGCGTCCGACGATCACGCCGAGGTTGGCGATATCGCCGGCATTGGCCGGCGTGGTCATCGAGACTACACCGAAATGCACGAAGCAGCCCGGCGCGGCCTGCGTCAGCGGGGCGAACGGCGTGTCCGCGGCGATAGCGGCCGAACCGGATGCGACAGCCCAAGCCGCACAACAAAGGCAGATGCCGCGCCGCGTCAGGCGTGGATCGGTGCTCGAAAAGTCAGACATGGCGATCGACGAATCCTGCACTCGGCTGCCGTTCACCTCGCCCGTGCCGTTACACGATCAATGCCCTGCCGGCATCGTGACATGCGAAAATGCGATAAAACCCCTTGCGGGCGAATGAACAGCTATCATACCTTTGTTGGCGATCAACGGGCTTCAAGGGCATCCGCTTGTTAGGGAGGGCGGGCTGTTCGTCGAAGACGACGTGGGCAATGTGAATGCACGGGCCGGCCTGGTCGGTTCCGAAGCCCCCGCGCGTCGTGACACGCTGCCGTTGATTTCTTCCTGTCAGGCGATGGTTCGTAGCCATCCCGTCGGCATTCGGTTGGGATCCGTCGGGAGGTTCGTGGACGACAAGGGGAGGAAACATGCGAAATATACCGATTAGGTCGCTCCTAGCGGCCAGCGTGGCGCTCGGGTCGCTGCTCGCCGTGCAGAACGCGCGGGCGGACGACCTGTTGCAGATGCAGAAGAACTCGTCCGACTGGGTCATGCCCACCGGCACCTACGACAATCACCGCTATTCGGATCTGAAGCAGATCACGTCCGACAACGTGGGCAAGTTGCAGGTCGCCTGGACGTTCTCGACCGGCGTGCTGCGCGGCCATGAGGGGCTGCCGCTGGTGATCGGCGACGTGATGTACCTCACCACGCCGTTCCCGAACACCGTGTATGCGCTCGATCTGAACAACGACGGCCGGATCCTGTGGAAGTACGAGCCGAAGCAGGATCCGAACGTGATCCCGGTGATGTGCTGCGACACGGTGAACCGCGGCGTGGCCTACGGCGACGGCAAGATCTTCCTGCATCAGGCGGACACCACGCTGGTGGCGCTCGACGCCAAGACCGGCAACGTGGTGTGGTCGGTGAAGACCGCCGACCCGACCAAGGGCGCCACCGGCACCGACGCGCCGATGGTGGTCAAGGACAAGGTCTATGTCGGCGTGTCCGGTGGCGAGTTCGGCGTGCGCGGCTGGTTCGCCGCCTACAACGTCAAGGACGGCTCGCTGGCCTGGAAGGCGTATTCGACCGGCCCCGACAAGGACATGCTGATCGACCCGCAGAACACCACCGATCTCGGCAAGCCGGTCGGCGAGGACTCCAGCCTCAAGACCTGGCAGGGCGACCAGTGGAAGATCGGCGGCGGCGACACCTGGGGCTGGTATTCGTACGATCCGCAGGCCAACCTGATCTATTACGGATCCGGCAATCCCTCGACCTGGAACCCGGCGCAGCGGCCAGGCGACAACAAGTGGTCGATGACCATCTTCGCGCGTGATCCCGATACCGGCATGGCGAAGTGGGTCTATCAGATGACCCCGCACGACCAGTGGGACTATGACGGCGTCAACGAGATGATCCTTGCCGATCAGAAGATCGACGGGCAGGACCGCAAGACGCTGGTGCATTTCGACCGCAACGGCTTCGGCTACACGTTGGATCGCCTCACTGGCGAGCTGCTGGTGGCGGCCAAATACGACCCGGTGGTGAACTGGGCCACCAAGGTCGACATGGACAAGAGCAGCCCGACTTACGGCCGTCCGGAGGTGGTGGACAAGTACTCGACGGAGCACAACGGCGAGGACAACAACAGCACCGGCATCTGCCCCGCCGCGCTGGGCACCAAGGACGAGCAGCCGGCCGCCTTTTCGCCGGACACCAACCTGTTCTACGTGCCGACCAACCACGTGTGCATGGACTACGAGCCGTTCCGCGTCTCATACACCGCGGGCCAGCCCTATGTCGGCGCCACGCTGTCCATGTATCCGCCTCCGGGCCAGACCAACATGGGCAACTTCATCGCCTGGGACGCCAGCACCGGCAAGATCGTCTGGTCCGATCCGGAGCAGTTCTCGGTCTGGTCGGGGGCGCTGGCGACCGCCGGCAACGTGGTGTTCTACGGGACGCTTGAGGGCTACCTGAAGGCCGTCGACGCCAAGACGGGCAAGGAGCTGTACCGCTTCAAGACGCCGTCGGGCATCATCGGCAACGTGATGACCTACGAGCATGGCGGCCAGCAATACGTGGCGGTGCTGTCCGGCGTCGGCGGCTGGGCCGGCATCGGGCTGGCGGCCGGGTTGACCGATCCCCACGCCGGCCTCGGCGCGGTGGGCGGCTATGCGGCGCTCAGCAACTACACGGTGCTGGGCGGCACGCTCACGGTGTTCGCGCTGCCCAAGACCTGATCGCGAAACTTGCCGCGTTGAGCTGAACGGGCCGGCACTCACGCCACAATGCGCATGAGCGCCGGCCCTTCTTTTTGTTTCTCTCGCCGAGGATCCCCCCAGCAGTGACATTGTTCGCGCGCGCGGCCGTATCGACCATGGCCGTATCGACGCTGGCCGTACCGATGATGGCGGCGTTCGTCCTGGCTACTACCGGGCCGGCTCGCGCCGAGCCGCCGGCAAGTTCCGCCGCCGTCACCCAGCAGGACGGCAAATGGGTCGACAAGGCCGGCAACCCGACCTATCACCTCAACGGCAACAAGCTCGATTATTACGCCTTCGCCGGATATATCCGGTACACCGCGAACTGCATGGTGTGCCACGGTCCCGACGGGCTGGGGTCGACCTATGCGCCGTCGCTGGTCGACGCGCTGAAGACCATGGACTACACTCAGTTTCTGACGGTCGTGGCCAGCGGCATGAAGAATGTCAGCTCGTCGCAGAACCTGGTCATGCCGGCATGGGGCGACAACAAGAACGTCATGTGCTACATCGACGACATCTACGTCTACCTGCGCGGCCGCGCGGACGGCGCGATCGGCCGCGGCCGGCCCGCGGAACACGATCCGAAACCGGAAGCATTCACCACGGCTGAAAACCAATGCATGGGATGACGATGCGCGCGCGAACGGCACTGGCGGCGGCCGCGGTCCTGTTGTTGCTGCCGTGCGTCGGCGCGAGGGCGCAGGCGCCGGGGCTGGGCGCGTCCGTGGAACTGGTCGACCCGCATGTGTTCCGGGTCTGCGCCGACCCGCGCAGCCTGCCGTTTTCCGATCAGGCCGGGGAGGGGTTCGAGAACAAGCTGGCCGAGCTGTTCGCCAAGCAGCTCGGCAAGAGCATCTCGTACACCTATTTCCCGCTCGGCATCGGCTTCGTGCGCAACACGCTGAACGCCTTCAAGTGCGACGTGGTGATGGGCTGGGCGCAGGGCGACGACCTGGTGCAGACCACCAACCCGTACTATCACACCGCCTATGCGCTGATCTTCAAGCCGGGCAACGGGCTGGACGGCGTGACCTCGCTTGAGGATCCGCGCCTGCGCGACAAGCGCGTGGGCGTGGTGGCCGGCACGCCGCCCGCGACGCTGATGGTGCGTGACGGACTGATGGCGCGCGCCGTGCCGTACGAGCTGCATATCGATACCCGCTATGATTCCGCGCCGATCGCCATGTTCGCCGACCTGCTGAGCGGCAAGATCGACGCCGGCGTGCTGTGGGGTCCGATGGCCGGCTACTACGCCAAGCACGCGGCCGCACCCGTGACGGTGGTGCCGCTGCTGGGCGAGCCGCCCAACGCGATGATGGACTTCCAGATCGCGATGGGCGTGCGGCACAGCGACCAGGCTTGGAAGCGCACGCTGAACAAGCTGATCGCGCAGAACCAGCCCGAGATCGACCGCATCCTGACCGAGTACGGCGTGCCATTGCTGGACGAGCAGGGCAAGCTCGCCAGCCCATGACGGCGCGCGGCCGCCGCGCCGCGGCAAGCCTGCTGCTGGCCCTGTCGTGCATCACGCCGCGCGCGCAAGCCGGCACGATGTTTCCGCCCGAGCCCTCCGGCTACCGGCAAGACGAATACCGCGCGCCGACTCCGGCCACCTTGCGCGGCGCGGAGGTGCTGACTACGGCCGACGCACGGGCGCTGTGGCGGACCGGGGCTGCGATTTTCGTGGATGTGCTGCCGCAGGTGCCGCGTCCGGCCGGGCTGCCCCCCGGCACGATCTGGCGGGACAAGCCGCGCGACGACATTCCGGGCAGCGTCTGGCTGCCGGACACCGGCTATGGCGCGCTGGCCCCGGCGATGCAGGACTACTTCGTGCGTGGGCTGCGCGCGGCGCGCGGGAACGCGCGCGAACGGCCGCTGGTGTTCTACTGCCTGGCCGATTGCTGGATGTCGTGGAACGCGGCGAAGCGCGCGCTGGCGTTGGGCTTCGCGCCGGTCGCCTGGTATCCCGACGGCACGACGGGTTGGCGGGCGGCCGGATTGCCGCTGGAGCCGCGCGCGCCGCAGCCACGGCCGTCGTCGCAATAGCTCAGCCGCCGCCCATCGCCTGCTGGATCGTCTGCGCCAGCGCGAACAGGCGCTGCTCGATCGTGGTCGGCACGTTGCACGCGTAGCTGAGCGTCTGCCGGCGATCCTCGAACACCCGCAGTTCCAGGTTGAGCTGGGCGACCTCCTGCGCCAGTTTCGAGGGGTCGGCGGCCTTGTCGCTCTGCCGCGCTTGCAGGGCGGCGTTGTCGGCGCGGATCTCGTCGGCGAACGCGCGCTGCCGGCGGCCATAGCGGTCCAGCCCGGCCATCACGCTGGCACGCTCCTGCCCAAGCGTGTCGAACAGGCCGGCCATCAGCATCGTCAGCCGCTGCTGGCGCGTCGGACCGGCGCGCTGCGCGAACGCGGTGATCTCGGCCTGCGCCTGCTCGACCGGGATGCGCCGCGGCGCGATCTGGCGGACCAGGGCGGCCACGTCGGAATCCTGCGACCAGGTCCGCATGACCGGATCCAGGGTCGGGCCGTTCCACATCGTGCCGACCGACAGTTCCGGCACCTTGATCTGCTGGCACGGCCAATCCGGGTCGGCCTGCGCCGGCATCGCCGCGGCGGCAATCCGCGGCACGCCCGCCAGCATCAGCGTCAGCATCAGCGCGCATCGCATGGTCATGCTCAGGCACCTCCCTCGCCACGGCGCGAGATCAGGCCGCGCGCCGGATCATATGCGACGATGGCGCCGACCATGAACAGCACCGTCATGCCGACGACCACCCCCAGCGCCAGCCAGTTGATTTTTGCGTATAGCAGGAAGCGGGTCAGCTCGACGGCGTAGGTGAACGGGTTGAGCCGGCAGACGGCGTACACCACCGGGCTGGACTGCTGCACCAGCCATAGCGGGTACAGCGCCGAGGAGGCGAAGAACATGGGGAAGATCACGAAGTTCATCACGCCGGCGAAGTTCTCGAGCTGGCGGATCACCGAGGACAGCAGCATTCCCAAGGCACCCAGCATCAACCCCGACAGCACCAGCGCCGGCAGCACCGTGAGATAGCCGATATGCGGCGGCTCGACGCCCCACAGATAGGCCACCAGCAGGAAGGCGTAGACTTGCAGGATCGAGACCGCCGTGCTGGCCAGCAGCTTGCTGACCAGCAAGTACCAGCGCGGGAAGGGGCTGACCAGCAGCATCCGCATGTTGCCCATCTCGCGGTCGTAGACCATCGACAGCGACGACTGCATCCCGTTGAACAACTGGATCATGGCGATGAGGCCGGGCGTGACGTACTCCTCGTACAGCACGTAGGTGTCATAGGGCGGGATGATCGACACGCCGAGAATCTGACGGAAGCCGGCGGCGAAGATGAACAGCCAGACCAGCGGCCGCACCAGGGCGGAGATGAACCGTTCGCGTTGGTGGACGAAGCGCAGCGCCTCGCGCCACATGATGCCGCGCAGGCAGATCAGGTACTGCGCCGCGCGAAACCCTCGCGGCTGGACGGCGACCGCCTGGCTCACGTGCCTTCTCCCATGCCGCCGCCGTCGGTCAGCCATGTGAACGCCGCGCGCAGATCGGCGGCGCCGGTGCGGGCGACGATGGAGGCCGCCGTGTCGGCCATGCGCACCTGGCCGCGATGCAGCACCACCACGCGATCGCCCGGCTCCACCTCGTCGAGCAGATGCGTGGCCCACAGCACCGCCACGCCGCGTTCGTGCGCCAGGCGCCGCACATAGGCCAGGATCGACCATTTGGAGCCGACATCGAGCCCCACGGTCGGCTCGTCCAGCACGAGCAGGCGCGGCCGATGCAGCAGCGCGCGCGCGATCTCCACCCTGCGCATCTGTCCGCCCGACAATTTGCGCGCCGTCTCGCGCGCGCGGTCGGCCAGCTCCACCTCGGCCAGCACTTCCGCCGCGCGCGGCCGCGCCAGCGCCCGGGGGATGCCTTGCAGCGCGGCGTGATACAGCAGGTTGTCGAGCAGCGAGAGATCCAGATCGAGCGTGCGCGCCTGGAACACCACGCCGAGCCGTCGCAGCGCCTCGCCGGGTTCGCGCGTCACCGCGTGGCCCAGCACGGCGATACGGCCGACCTGCGTGTCGTACAGCCGGGTGATGAGCGAGAACAGCGTGGTCTTGCCGGCGCCGTTCGGCCCCAGCAGCGCCACGAACCGCGCTTGCGGCACGGTCAGGCTGACATCGTCCAGCGCCTGCCGCGCTCCGTAGCGGTGACTGACGTGGGCAACCGTCAGCGCGTCCGGCGGCTCGGCCTCGGCTGGCGTCACGCCTCTGTCCAGCAGTGCCGCCGCCTCGCTCACTTCGGCGACACGACCACGCCCCAGGGCAGTCGTCCCACCGGGATCGAGCGCACCACCCGCAAGTCGGCCACGTCGATCACCGAGATGTCGTTGGACAGCCCGTTGGTGCTGAGCAGCTCCTTGCCGTCCGGGGTGAAGCCGAGCTGCCAGACGCGCTGGCCCACCAGCAGGTATTTCTTCACCTTGTAGGTCTTGACGTCGATCACCGCGACGCGGTTGGCCGGCCCCAGCGCCACGAACGCGGTCTTCCCGTCCGCGGTGATGCGGATGCCGACCGGCTGGATCACGTCGGAGCGCAATCCCTGGACCGCGAAATTGATCGTCGCCTTGATGGCGTGCGTTTTGGTGTCAATCACCGTGACTGTCCCGCCGAGTTCGGACGAAACCCACACCTCCGAGCCGTCCGGCGTGAACATCGCCGCCCGCGGCCGCGGCGGCACCAGCACGTTGGCCACCATCTTGCGCGATTTGAAGTCCATGAAATGCGCCATGTTGGTGGTCTCGGAGGTGTTGACGATGGTCTGCCCGTCCGGACTTACCGCCATGCCCTCCGGCTCCACGCCGGTCGGCACGTGCGCCACGGCTTGCCGGGTGTGCACGTCGATCACGGTCAGCAGCGCGTCGTTCTCGTTGGAGACATAGAGATAGTGACCCGCGGCATCCAGCGCGAAGGTCTCGGGGTCCGGCCCGGACGGCAGCTCGCCGACGACCCGCTGCGCCGCCGTGTCGATGATCTGGATCGTGTCGTCGTCGCTGGCGCACAGCAGCACGTATTTGCCGTCCGGCGTGATGGCGATGCCGCGCGGGCGCTGGCCCACGGGAATGGTGTGGACGGTTTTGCCGGCGTCGAGGTCGACCACGCTTACGGTGTTGTCGCGCTCGTTGGAAACATAGGCGGTGTAGGCGTGCGCCGGACCGGCCAGCCCGACCGCGATCACCCAGGCCAAAGCCGCCGCTCGCCGCATCGCGCTTCCTCTCATCGTCCTATTTAAGCCGGCACTTGGTCTCGGGCCGGTCGTAGCCAAGGGTGTCGAGCTCGGTGACTTGGTGCAAAAATCCGGGCTGCGGCGAAATCGAGACCACAGTGCGCCCATCGGACAACAGGATCGGCTGGCGAAGCTGCCAATCCCAGTCGCGCAAGGTCAGCTTCTGCCCTTTGTAGGCGGCGACCTCGAAACCCGGACCCTGGATGAAGGCCGCGATGGCTTTCGGGTCGGTGGACTTGCTGCGGCTCGCGGCCTCGCCCACCATGCGTGCCGCCGTCCAGGCCTGCATGTCCAGCGCCGTCATGGTGCGATGGAACATGCGCACGAAGCGGTCCTGCAACTGCGCGCCGCCCCACGATTCGCTGCTAGGATCCCAGCTTACCGGCTCTAGCCCGGCGGACCCGACGACCGGGCGCGCGTCCCAGGTGCGGAACGGCAGGTAGCCCGCGAACACCTGGTTTTCGTCGGCCGTCACCAGCACGTCGTACTCGGGCAGCCCTTGCGTGAACACCGGCATCTGCTGCTGCGTCTGCACCACGCCGGAATCGGTCTGCCGCGAGCCGCCCCGGTCGGTGTAGGTGATGTCCTTGACGATGCGCGCGCCGAACCGCTTGGCGGCCCGGCGATAGTCGTCGCCCAGCAGGACGTCGCCGGGATGCGAGCCGACCGCCAGCACCCAGCGGGTCCATTTCTTCCAGACGAGGTACTGCGCCAGCGCATCGGCCAGCATGGCGCGCGAGGGCGCCACATGGACCAGGTTGGCCCGGCAGTCCTGGTTGCGCAGGCTGTCGTCGGGGGCCGCGATGTTGAAGATGAGGCCGCCCTTCGGGCGGGCGGCATCGGCCAGCTTCAGCACGGCGGCCGCCGGCAGATCGGTCATCACCAGCAGGACGCCCTGGCCGGCAAGCTGGGCGAGGGCTGCCACCGGGTCGTCATCGGCGCCCACCGGCGTGTCGACGAGCTCGAAGCTCTGGCCCATGAAGCGGCCGGTGGTGTTGTTGTCGGCCATCGCCAGTTTCGCGCCCGCCAGGCCGTCATTGGCCGCCGGCTTCTCGAGCAGCGAAATGGTGGGCGTGCGCACTGTCGAGCGGATGTAGCCCAGCCGGACGGCCGCCGCCGCGTCGGCGTGCGCGGCCCGTCCACAGGCCAGCATCCCGCCGCACGCGGCGAGCAGCGGGAGCACGGCACGGCGGCCAATGCCGTTGCGCGCCGCCGGTTTTGCGGGTTTCATGCGGGCAGCATGGACAAGGCGCACCGCTTGTTCAAGGGCGGCCGTGGTGCCAGGAACGTGAAGGATCAGCCCGCCGACATGAAGTTTTTGCAACGCGTGGGCCTTGCGATGCTGCTGCTGCTGGCTGGCGCGAGTGTCGCGCGCGTGGACGCGGCCGCGTTGCAAGCGGCCTTGTTCCCGGTCGAGTTCGACGATACCAGCATGGAGGCGCCGACGCCCGCCGAGCTGGCGCGCGTCAAGGCGGTAGGGATGCAGTTGCGCGACCTGCTGACCCGGTCGGGGCGCTACGATTTCGTCGACGCGGCGCCGGTCGCGGCGGCGGCGAACCAGCGCGACCTCTACACCTGCCACGGCTGCGAGACGGCGCTGGCCACGCAGGTGGGGGCGCGGGTCTCGGTGGTGGCGTGGGTGCAGAAAGTGTCGGATCTGATCCTCAACATCAACGCGGTGATCCGCGATGCCGACAGCGGCAAGGTGATCGCGGCGGGCAGCGTCGACATCCGCGGCAACACCGATCTGTCATGGAGCCGCGGCGTGAGCTACCTGGTGAAGAATCGCCTGCTGGCGCAGCCCGCCAGCACGCCATGACGCTGATGCTGGCAAGCGTCACCGGCCCGCGGGAGGCCGCGCTGGCGCTGCATGGCGGGGCGGACATCATCGACCTGAAGGATCCGGCGCACGGCGCGCTGGGCGCGGTCGCGGCGGATGTGGTGCGCGAGACCGTGGCCTTGGTGGCCGGCCGTCGCCCGGTCAGCGCGGTGACGGGGGATGGGCCGATGCACCCCGCCACCATCCGGGCAGCAGCCGAAGCGATGGCGGAGGCGGGGGCCGGCATCGTCAAGCAGGGCATCTTTCCGGGCGGCGCGCCGGAGGCCTGCATCCGCGCGCTGGCTCCGCTGGCGGCGCGGGCGCGGCTGGTCGCCGTGCTGTTCGCCGACCGTGCGCCGGATCTCGGCTTGCTGGCGTCGCTGGCGGAAAACGGCTTCTGGGGCGCCATGCTGGACACCGCCGACAAGGGCGGCGGCGGCTTGCTGGACGCGATGGCGTTGCCGCGGCTGCGCGACTTCCTGGAGGTATGCCGCGCGCGGGGCCTGCGGGCCGGCCTGGCCGGATCGCTGGAGGCGCCGGACGTGCCGCGCCTGCTGGTGCTGCGCCCCGACGTGCTGGGCTTCCGCGGGGCGCTGTGCGGCGCGGGCGGGCGCACCGCCGGCCTCGATGCGAGCGCGCTGCAGGCGATCCGCGGCCTGATCCCGCCCGAGGCAGCGGCTGGGCCGGCGGTGGACTACCGGCTGCTCGCGGCGCGGTTCTACGCGCAGGATGCCGCGTTCGACCCGTCGCGGACCGACCGCATCTTCGTGCACGACCTGGTGCTGCCGGTGCACATCGGCGCCTATGCGCGCGAGCACGGCGCGCCGCAGCGCGTGCGGTTCTGCATCGACGCGGCGGTGGCGCGCGTGACGCGGCCGACGCGGGACATGCGCGACGTGTTCTCGTACGACATCATCAGCGACGGCATCAGGATGCTGGTCGATGCCGGGCACATCGCCCTGGTAGAGACGCTTGCTGAACGGATTGCCGCGATGCTGCTGGAGCACCCGCGCGTGATGAAGGTTTCGGTGCGCCTGGAGAAGCTCGACACCGGCTCCGGCGTGGTGGGGGTGGCGATCGAGCGGACGCGCGTGGCGGCGGCAGCCGTGGCGCCGGCCGCCGAGACTTCGGAATAGGGGTCGGAACAAGACGGCCGCCTTGCGCGCGGGAGTCGCCGCGTTCATTATAGGTTGCTACCGATCAAGGCGCGGGCGGGTTGCGATGCCAGACGACAACAAATCAGATTCTGGGACCGCCGGAACCCCGGCTGCTGAAAGCTAAGGTACGCTCGACATCTTTATCGTAACGTACGGGCGTTCGGGGTCCACGCTGCTGCAGGGCGTGCTGAACGCGCTCCCCGGCTACCTGATCCGCGGCGAGAACTACGATTCGATGCGGCATCTGGAGACGCTTTTCACGCGCTTGCCGCGGTTCGGCGTGGTTCGCGCGGTGGACGGCTCGGACAAGGACAGGCCCACGCGGGCAAGGGATCCATTCTTCGGGTTCGAGCATTTCAACGACGCGACGCTTGCCGACGGCATCCGCCTGTTCATGGAGCACGTGCTGCTGCGCGGCGCGGATCCCGCGGAGATCCGCTGCCTTGGGTTCAAGGAGATCCGCTATTCGCCGGAAAACCTGGCGAAGAAGATCGCGTTCATGCGCCGGATTTTTCCCGGCTGCGCGATCATCTACAACATCCGCGAACCCAAGGACGTGGTGCAGAGCGAGTTCCAAAAGGACAAGGAGGTCGCATACTTCGAGGTGTTCAACGCGCTGCTCGAGGAGCTGAGCAGGGCCGACTCCGACTCGTTTCTGGTACAGATACGAAGACGTGGCGCGGGCATCGGGAACCCTCGAGGGCTTGCACGACTTCCTCGGCGAGCCGTTCGATCGCGCGAGGATCGAGACGGTGCTTGCGGTCAAGCACAGCTACCACACTCAGGCGGAAGGTCAGCTTTATTCAAACTGGCCGCGCTTCGTGCAGGTCAACAAGAACTTGCAGGGAATTTCGCTGCTGGTGGTCGACCACTACGAATTGCGGACCGACGTCGTGAAAATCGGCGGCCTGATGCTGCCACTCGGCGACGCCGCGCTGCCGCGCTTCAAGGCCGTGCTGGACGAGCGAGGCCGCAGCATCAAGTTCCAGGCCGCGTTCGGACTGCCCAGCCCAGGGCTCGCCAAGCGGATGCCTGGCGATACGGCGCACAAGGCGCGCTTCGAGGTGTCGTTCCCGCGCCGGCCGGACGAGGAGCATCGGCTGTTCTTCAACACCGACGAACTGGCGCTGACGGTTCGCCCCGACGTGCTTGCACCGGCTTGACGGGCCTGGGCAGCACGGGTCGCGTTCTCGGTCGAGCCGTGCTGACCGTGGTCAAGCTGGGGGGCAGCCACGCCTTCGCGCCGCATCTGCGGGCCTGGCTGCGGGCGATCGAAGCCGCCGCGGGCCGGGTGGTGCTGGTGCCGGGCGGCGGCCCGTTCGCGGATGCGGTACGCGCGGCGCAGCCGGCAATGGGCTTCGACGACGCGGCCGCGCACGACATGGCGTTGCTGGCGATGGCGCAGTACGGACGCGCGTTGACCAGCCTCGCGAGCGGCCTGGTGTTGGCCGGCAGCCTGGACGCGATGCGCGCGGCGATCGCCGCATCGCGGGTTCCAGTCTGGTCGCCCACGGCGATGTTGCGCGGCACTGACATCCCGGAATCCTGGTCGGTCACGTCGGACAGTCTTGCGCTGCACCTGGCGCATCTGCTGGACGCCGGCCGCGTCGTGCTGGTCAAGCATCGCGCCGCCGAGGCCGACGCCGATGTGGCGGCGCTGGCACGCGAGGGGCTGGTCGACGACGGCATTCCCCCGCTTCCGCGCCGCTTATCGCCGGGTTGGTGCAGATCGTGGGTCCGGCCGATGTGGCGGTGCTGGCATGACCGGAGCCGCGCCGCCGCGCCGGGCCGCCGTGGGGCCGCGTGACTGAGCGCCTGCTGTTCCTTACCGGCCATCTCGCCGAGCCTCGGTTGCGGCGGATGCTGCTGGACATGGGTGAGACGGCGTTCGCCTGGGACATCGCCAACATCGGCGTCAAGGTCGCGGCGCTGATGACCGAGCCGATCATTCTGCGCCGCCTAGCGCGCCCGGTTGCCGCCGATCGCGTGCTGCTGCCCGGCCGTGCCGGGGTCGATCCGGCGCGTCTGTCCGAGGCGTTCGGCGTGGCGTTCGAGCGTGGGCCGGACGAAATCGCCGATATTCCGCGCTATCTGGGCATGGGTGGGCGGCCGCCCGATCTGTCGCGGCACGATCTGCGCATCTTCGCCGAGATCGTCGACGCCGTGACCTTGTCTCCGGACGCCTTGCTCGCCCGCGCCCGGGCGATGCGCGCCGAAGGTGCCGACGTGATCGACCTTGGCTGCCAGCCGGGCACGCCGTTTCCCGGCCTGGAGGATGCGGTGCGGATGCTGCGGGCCGACGGCGCGCGGGTCAGCGTCAATTCCGGCAACCTCGATGAGCTGCGTCGCGGCGCCCTCGCGGGGGCGGACTTCCTGCTGAGCCTGACGGAAGAGTCGCTCGATGTCACGGACGGCACGGCCGCCGTGCCGGTGCTGGTGCCGAAGACGCATGGCGATCTCGACAGCCTGGTGCGTGCCGCCGAGGCGGCGCGTGCGCGCGGCATGGAATGCCTGCTCGACCCGGTGCTCGATCCGATCCATTTCGGCTTTGCCGCGGCGCTGGCGCGCTACGCGGCGCTGCGCGAGCGTCTGCCGGACGCGGAGATCCTGATGGGCACGGGCAACCTGACCGAGCTGACCGACGCCGATTCCTCCGGCGTCACGGCGATGCTGCTGGGCATCTGCTCGGAACTGCGCATCGGTCACGTACTGGTGGTGCAGGTCAGTCCGCACACCCGCCGCACCATCGCCGAGCACGACGTGGCGCGCCGCATGATGTATGCCGCGCACGCCAACTCGGACCTGCCGCGCGGCTACGGCGACGGCTTGCTGCAAGTGCACGACCGCGCCCCGTTCACGCAATCGCGGGACGACATAGCAGCCGTCGCGGCCGAGCTTCGCGATGCCAATTTCCGCATCGCCATCGCCGAGGACGGCATCCATGTCTATAACGGCCACATGCACGCGGTCCGCCATCAGGCGATGGACTTCCTGCCGCTGCTTGACGTGCGGCGCGACGGGCCGCACGCCTTCTATCTCGGGACCGAGCTGGCGCGCGCCGAAATCGCGCTCGCGTTGGGCAAGCGGTACGCGCAGGACTCGCCTCTCGACTGGGGCTGCGCGGTGCCGCGCGTCGAGCGCGACCGCACCCGCCCGGCAGCCCCCGGTGCCACGTTGCAGGCCAAGCGGGGTGGCGATGCCGACGATCCGTGAGACCATCGTCACCACGATCTCGGCCGAGGGCCGCGTGCATATCGCGCCGTTCGGTCTGATCGCCGAGGGTGAGGACTGGATCATCGCGCCGTTCCGTCCGTCCACCACGCTCGACAATCTGCGCGCGGTGCCTTGGCTGGTCGCCAACTATGTCGACGACGTGCGGATCTTCGCGGGCTGTCTGACCGGCCGGCGCGACTGGCCGTGCGCGCCGACCGCGCCGGGACGTCCGCCGCGCCTCGCCGCGGCACTGGCCCATGCCGAGATGCAGGTCGTGTCGGTGGCCGATGACGAAACCCGCCCGCGCTTCACCTGCCGGGTGAGCGGACTGCATACCCACGCGCCGTTCCGCGGCTTTTCGCGCGCGCAAGCCGCGGTGGTGGAGGCGGCGATCCTGGTCAGCCGCCTGTCCATGCTGCCGCGCGAGAAGGTGGAGCGGGAGATCGCCTATCTTGCCGTCGCCATCGACAAGACCGCCGGCGACGATGAGCGCGAGGCATGGGGCTGGCTGATGCGGGCGGTGGCCGACCACTACGCGGGCTGATCCGCCAGCAACGCCACCGCGATCGCCGGCGCGCAATGGCCGATCCAGGCGCGCGCTGCCTCGTCCAGCAGGTCCGCGAACGCGACATAGCCGCGCCCCAGGCGTTGCGCCAGACATTGCACGACATGCTGCCCCACGCCCGCGCCCACCAGCACGGCGTCGGCCCCGATCCCGCCGGCCGCGCCGCGCGAGGCGACCAGCATCGCCGCATCGCCAAGCTGGCGAAGCTGCGCCTCGGCAAACCACGCGGCGAGGTCGCGCCAAGCCGCATCGTCGGCGTCCGTCGCGTCGCGCCCGACCATGCGCGCCAGCCGCGCCCGCGAGGCGGCCAGCGACTTGTCGCGCCCGTCCGCCGTCGGCATCAGGTCGGCCCCGTCCGGCAGCGTGCCCAGGATGCGCCAGACATCGGCGGTGGTTGCGAAATGCTCGCAGGCCAGCGGCGTCCAGAACTCCGGCGAACGGCACGCGCGGGCACAGTGCCATGACGAAGCTGCGCGCCAGTCCGGTGTAGACCAGCTCGCCCGCCGCCAGCCGCTCCGCGTCGGTGTAGCCGGCCGCGTTCAGGCGCCCGGCGCGGATCGGCACCAGGTCCGTTGTGGTGGACCCCATATCGACGAACAGCGCCTCGGGCGCGCGCCGTGCGGCGAGTGCCGCGCTGGCGTGCCAGTTGGCCGAGGCGATGTCGGCCGCGTGGTCCGCCGCCGCATCCGGATCGAGCCAGCCGGCGCGGCCGCCGTACAGGCGCAGCGGCGAGAGCTGGCGACGCAGGCTCGCCGTGATGCCCGTCACGCCCTCCGCGCGGCTGGCGAACAGGTCGGCCAGTTCGCCGGTCATGGTGGCGACATGCAGATCGGCCTCGCCTAGACGTTCGCGCGCCTCGGCCAGTGCGCCCTCCAGCTCCGCCAGGCCAAGCCACAGCCGGCTGGGAAGCTGCACCACATCGACGATGCGGCCGTCCTCGGCGCGGGCGCCCTTCAGATGCGCCCCGCCCAAATCCCAGCCTATGATCCTGCGCATGGCCCGCTCCGCTTGACGCGACCGCCATGCCGCCCAGGATAGGTGCGATGCAAGTGATCCCCGTCATCGACCTCATGAGCGGCCAGGTGGTCCATGCGCAAGGCGGCCGACGCGACGCATACCGGCCGATCGCGACGCCGCTTTGCGTCGGCAGCACGCCCGCCGATGTGGTCGCCGGCCTGCTTCGCGTGCACCCGTTCGCGCGCCTGTACGTGGCCGACCTCGATGCGATCGCCGGACAGGGCGAGCACGCGGCCGCGTTGTCGGCCATCGCCGCCAGGTGGCCGCGGCTGCAGGCATGGGTCGATCGCGGCACCGGCGATCTCGATGCCGCGCGCGCGTGGCTGGCGCGGGGCGCGGGCCATCTGGTGATCGGCAGCGAGTCGCAGCGCGACGCGGCCATCGCGCGCGCGCTGGCGGGCGAGGCGCGCGTGCTGCTGTCGCTGGATTTTCGCGGCGAGCAGTTTCTGGGTCCGGCGGCGCTGCTGGAGGATACGGCGGCGTGGCCGGCGCGGGTGCATCGTAATGACGCTGGCCCGCGTCGGCGCCGACGCCGGTCCGGACCTTGCCCGCGTGCGCGACGTCGTGCGACGTGCCGGCGGCCGCGCGGTCTACGCCGCCGGCGGCGTCCGCGATGCGCGGGATTTGCGGGCATTGGCCGAGGCGGGGGCGGCCGGCGTGCTGGTCGCGACCGCCCTGCACTCGGGCGCGATCGGGGCGGCCGATCTGGCGAGCGTACCAAGACTAAACGGCCGCCGCCCCGGTCCGCAACCGCCGCGACAGCAGTGCCGCTGACAGCGGTGCGGCGATGGCCAGGCCGAACAGCCAGCCGGCCGCCGGCCGCGCGCCCACCACGCCGCCTTGGGCCATGCCGGCCAGGTTCGTCACCATGCCGCCGAGCGAGGCGCCGAACGCGTTGGCGACCATCACCACGGTGGTGATCGAGGCCGCCGCCAGCGCCTGCTCGCCCGCCGCCGCGCCGGCGAACACGCGGGTGGCCAGTTGCGGCCAGCACATGCCGATGCCGAGCCCCATCGACAGCAGGCAGGCGCCCATCACCGCCACGTCCGCCCCAGGTGCCGCGACACGGGGCATCAGCAGGGCCAGGCCCGCCAGCCCGGAGCCGACCGCCAGCGGACCGCAGACCAGCGCGGGGCGCACGAACCGCGCGCCGGTGCCGGCGACGGTCATCGAGCCCAGGGTCCAGCCGCCGGACAGCAGCGCGGACAGGTAGCCCGCGTGCAGCGGCCGCAGCCCATGCAGCGTTTGCAGGAAATACGGCACGAAAATCTCGGTCGTCAGCCCGACCAGCAGCAGCGCCATCGTCCCGTAGGTGGCGCCCAGCATGGTGCCGGGCAGGCAGGCCGAGCGCGGCAGCAGCCGGGCAGGGCCGGCCACCTCGCGCCGGGCGAACACCGCCAGGCCCAGCATCGCCGCGGCCAGCCCGAGCAGGTTGCCCATGCCCGACCGCGCCATGCTGCCGGCCGAGACCGCCAGCACGCTGCCGGTCAGCAAACCCAGGTTGGTCCAGGCCATCCGCACCCGTGCGTCGGGCGGCGGCGGCGCGCCGCGCGGCAGCGCGATTTCGACCAGCAGCGCCAGCAAGGGCGTGACCGCCAGCAGGCTCCAGAATGCCGCCCGCCAGGCGTGGTACTGCGCGAACACCCCGCCGATCGCCGGCCCCATCAACGTGGCGACACCCCAGGTGGCCGAGATCACCGCCAGCGCCCGCGCCCACAGCCGCTCGGGAAACAGGGCGCGGACCTGCGTGAACGACAGCGCCGACAGCGTGCCCGCGCCGAGGCCCTGGATGAAACGGCCGGCCAGCAGCACCGGCATGGTCGGCGCCAGCGCGCAGGCGGCGCAGCCCGCGGCAAACACGCACAGCGCCGCGCGATAGGTCGGCCGGGCGCCGATCCGGCGCAGCAGCCGCGCGCACGCCACCGCGCCCAGCAGCGAGGCGACCACGTACAGCGTGGTGCTCCAGGCGAACAGCCGCAGCCCGCCGATGTCGCGCACGATCGAGGGCAGGATGGTGGCGACGATGAACACGTTGACGGCGTGGATCACCATGCCGCCGCCGATCACCGCACTGCGCGCCGCGTTGCCGTGCCGCAGCAGTTCCGACCAGCCTTGTTCCTTGCTCGCGGCAATGCTGCTTTCGTTCATGCTGCCGTCGTGCTTATCCCGGATCGCGGCATTGCGGGAGGTGGCGACATGCACATCAGCATTCTCGGCGGCGGCGGCTTCCTCGGCCGCAAGCTGGCCGCGCGATTGGCGGCCGACGGCGCGCTGGGCGGCCGCGCGGTGCGCTCGCTGACGCTGTTCGACCTGGCGCCGCCGCCGGCGCCCGAAGGTGCCGCGTTCCGGGTCACGAGCCTGGGCGGCGACCTCGCCGAACTGCCCGAGGATGCGATCCCGGCCGGCACCGACGTGGTGTTCCACCTGGCCGCCGTGGTCAGCGCCGCCGCCGAGGCGGACTACGACCTCGGCCGCCGGGTCAACGTGCGCGGCACCGATGCGGTGATCGACGCCTGCCGCCGGCTGGGGGCGCCCCCGCGCGTGGTGTTCACCAGCAGCATCGCCAGCTTTTCGGCGCGTCCGGGGCAGGTGCTGGGCGACGACGCGCGCCAGCTCCCGGCCAATTCCTACGGCGCGCAGAAGGCGGCGGCCGAGCTGTTCCTGACCGACGCCACGCGGCGCGGCTTCCTCGATGCGGTGTGCCTGCGCCTGCCCACCATCATCGTCCGCCCCGGCCGGCCGAACCGCGCGGCCAGCAGCTTCATCTCGGCGATCGTGCGCGAGCCGCTGCTGGGCCTACCGGCCGAGCTTCCGGTGACCGACGATTTCGCCGCCTGGGTGGCCAGTCCCCGGCGCGCCGTGGAGTGGCTGCTGCACGCGGCCGCGATGGATACCGCGGAGATGGGCCTGGACCGCGGCATCAACCCGCCGGGCATGACCGTGACGGTGGCCGAGCTGCTCGGCGCCCTGGATGCGGTGCGCCCCGGCGCCTCGGCGCAGGTGGCCCGCCGGTCCGACGCGGCGATCGAGGCAATCGTGAGCGGCTGGCCGGCGGCATTCGACACCGCGCGCGGCCGCGCGCTGGGGTTCGCTCCGCACGAGCCGCTGGCCGAAGTGGTGCGCGCGTTCGTGCAGGACGACCTGGAGACGACCCGCCGCGAACGCGGCGCGTGACGGCGTCGGCTGACGGAAACAGGACCGTCGTTCAGCCCGGAGGCGGTGCCAGCGGCGCCTCGCGGAGTCCGACAAGGCCATCATCCGCGTCAAACAGGTAATCGAACCCGTTCAGGACATGAAAGCTTGTGTTGACGAAGGTTGCTCGCTGACCAGTAGCCACCAGCGTCACATGGCTCGGGGCCGTCGCGTCCCGCCCGCCGATAGTGAAGCTGTAAGCGGCCACGGACTGAGGCGCCCCGGGGCTGCCCCCGAAGCTGATGACTATGGTGCCGCCCGCCGGCAGCGGCGGACGGCCTTGCGCGTCCTGGGCCAGCGTGTCGCGAGGCACCGTGAGGAACATGCCAGCCACGCCGGTATCGACCAGGGCCGTGCCGCAGGCGGGCGCGGCCCGGTCCTGGATGGTGATGCAGGCGGGGGTCGCGGACCAGTCCGGGAATGGCGCGCCGCGCGTCAGCCGGACGAAGCCGAACCCGTCGGCGTTCGCGGCGGTCAGGCCCACATGCACGCCCTCACGCGTGACGATGTAGCCGCGCCGCGCCGTGCCCTTGGCCATGCCTGGCAGATTGAGCAGCGGGTTCTTGTCGGGCGTGCCTTGCGGCTGATGATCGGCCTCGCGGGCGAAGCCAACGCCGAGCATCGCGACATGCCGCGGCATCGCCTCGGGCGCGCAGTCGCGGGCGTTCTGAAAACACGTCACCCGAGTCACCGCCATGATCCTGATCGGCTGCGTGGTGATCGAGGTCTTGTCGCGCCCGATGAGGGTGACGGGTTCGACGATCCATCGGCCGTGCATGACGCGGCCGGAACTCGAATAGCTCAGCGTGGCCGGCCCCAGCGAGGGCTGGCGCTCGAAATCGGGGATCATGGCGGCGGATACGACCACCCCGGTCGAGCCTGTGTCCAGCACCGCGGGAACCGGCTTGCCCCCGAACGAGACCAGCAGCTTGGGAACCTGCGTCATCGCGGCACCCTGGGCGGGGGCGTTGATGAACGGCAGGAAGTTGTCGGGACCTTGCGGCCACGCGCGGGTCTGGCCGTGGCCGGCGGCGGAGCCGAGCACCAGGGCACCGCAGGCGATCCCGGCGGTTTTGATATTCATCCGAATTGTTTCTCATGGCCGGGTCGCCGCGCGCAACTCCGCGTCGCCGGCTACTGGAACCGACGTATCCAGGCCCGGTCGATGCGGTCCTTCCACCACCAGGCGAGGCGTCCCGACCATGCCAGCCGCCCGCGCCAGCCGATCGCCCGCCCTTGGCCCAGCCCCAGCATCGTGGCGGCATGAGGCCGCAGGGGTGTTCCCGCTGGTTCGCGCCGTTCGGCCAGTGCGCGCAGTGCCTCGGCCAGCGGCCGGCCGGCGCGCACCGCCCACACGCCGCCTTTCGGGCGCGGGAACGCGTCGCAGGCGGCGCAGTCGCCGGCGGCCAGCACGAACGGGTGCGAGACGCTGCGCAGCGCCGCATCGGTGCGCGCGCAGCCCAGCGCGTCCAACGCCAGGCCGCTGTCGCGCAGCATTGCCGGGCCGACGGCGCCAGTG
Source organism: uncultured Pseudomonadota bacterium (assembly GCA_963758455.1). Classification (GTDB taxonomy): domain Bacteria; phylum Pseudomonadota; class Alphaproteobacteria; order Acetobacterales; family Acetobacteraceae; genus CAVRQM01. The sequence continues at coordinate 286,279 of CAVWVK010000004.1, forward strand.
GCCCACAGCGCGGCGCAGGCGACGATCGAGTGGCCGTCGGCGAGCGCCACGCGGCCATGCGCGAAGCCCACCGCCTCCCGGCCAGCCGCCACCGCGATGCCGGCCCGCGCCAGGGCCGCCGCGGCGTGCCGCCGCGCGGGTTCGGGCGCCGTGGGCAGCGGTGCCGCGTCACGCGTCACCAGGATCAGCCGGCGACCCGGCCAGCGCCGCGCCAGCGCCAGGACCAGTTCGACGCCGGCCGGCCCGCTGCCGACCACGGCGACCGGCGCCGCGCCCCCGTCCAGTGCGGCGATTCGCGCCAGCAGCTTGCCGATCGGGCGCACCGCGATCGCGCCGGGAACCGGCTCGGAGCGGCCGCCCAGGTCCAGCGACAACAGATCGAAGCCGCGCCGCCGCCCGTCCGCCAGCCGCACCGTGCGCTCCGCCAGATCGAGCGACCGCGCCTCGCCCAGCAGCAGTTGCGCGCCGGCGCGTTCGGCCAGCCGGGCGCAGTCGATCCTTGCCTGTTCCACGCGGTAGTCGCCACGGATCACTCCGGGCAGCATTCCGGAATACAGGCTGTGCCGATCGGCGGTGAGCAGCGTCAGCCGCAGCGCCGGGCAGGGCCGGCGGGCGAGGCGGCGCAGCGCAACCGCGTGCGCATGGCCGCCACCCAGCAGCAACACCTCCGCCCGCGCGGTCATGGCGTGGCAGCCGCCGGGGTTTTGCCGCGTTGGGGATCTGTCACAGCGGGAGCGAAGGCGATGATTCGCGGCATCGGATGGGCGTTGCTGGCCACGCTGGCACTGCCGACCGCCTCGGTGCTGGCCCAGACGCAGACGCAGACACCGGACGTGCCGACGCGCAACGGCAACGTCTACAACGGCACGGCGCACGAACCCAATCCGTCGGCGACCACCCAGCAGGAGCAATCGACGGGCGTCGCGCTGTCGCCACAGCAGCAGCAGCAGCAGACCGGCACGCTCGAGCAGCTCGACAAGCAGATCCAGCAGCGGGCCGGGATGCCGCTCGGCACCGCCGCCGGATGCACGGCGGATCAGCAGAGATGCCCGCCGTGAGCGGCCGGGCGCCGGTCACGCGCCCTCCGGCCGCCAGGCGCGCGGCGGCAGGGCGCGATCGACGCGCAGCAGCAGCTTGCGCCCGCAGCGCCGGATGATGTCGGCACGCGCCGCCGCGTCGGCCAGCAAGGCGTCGCCGATGTCGGCCGCGACGCGCAGCACCGGGGCGCGCGCGGGGTCGGCGGCCAGCTCGCGCGCCAGTGCCCGCAAGGCGGCCAGCCCGATCGCGTGCGGTGTCGTCAGCAATTCGTGCAAGGGTGGGTGAACACGCGGGCGCAGGATTTCGGCAAGGCCCAGCGCCGAGAAGCCAAGAAAGCGCGGTTGCAGCGGGTCGCCGGCGAGCGCCTCGGCTAGCGCCGGCCCGAGCGCCGCGCGGCGGCGGGGCGAGAGGCCAGCGAGATCGACCACGATCGGACCGCCCAGGTTGCGCAGCCGGATCTGCCGGACGAGTTCCGGGATGAAAGCCGTATTTGCAGCGGTGTGCGAGGCGGTCTTCGGCTGTCCGCCAACACTGGCGGCGGCCAGGTCGAGGTCGATGGCCACCAGGGCGGCGGTCGGTTCGATCGTGATGATCCCGCCGCCGGGCAGCGCCCCGCGCGCCTCGGCGAGCGCGGCGACCTCCGCTTCCAGCGCATCGTCGAAAGCGCGTGCGACCAGCATCGCGCCCCGGCGCAGCGTTGCGCGCGCGGTTGCCAGCACGACGGTGTCGTCGACCACCATCGCGGCATCCGGGTGCAGGGCTTGCAACCGCTCCAGCGCGCCGGGGCCGGGAGCGATCATCCCGAGCGGCCCGTCCCCAGGCGGCTCCGCGACCGCCGCCAGCCGCGGTCCCTTGCCGCCTTGCGCCGCGCGGGTGACGCGCACGGCGACGATCGCCCCTTGTGTGACGCCCGCGCCGCCGGCGCTGTCGGGCAGGAATCCGTCGGCCGCGCCGCCCAGCGCCACGAAGGCGCCCGCCAGCGCCGGCATCCTGGCCGTCACGCGGCCGCGCAGCACCGCGCCGACCAGATCGGGCGCGCCCTGCCGCTCGATCGCATAGTCGACCAGCCGCCCGTCTTGCGCCGCCGCCACCCGCAACTCGCCTGGGCTGGCGGAGGCGAAGATGGTTATGGGGGAGACCATCCGAGGCCCCGCAGCAATTGCGCCGTCTCGAACAGCGGCAGGCCGACCACGCCGGAATAGCTGCCGGACAGGAAGCGCACATACGCCGCGGCGTGGCCCTGGATGGCATAGCCGCCCGCCTTGCCGCGCCACTCGCCGGCGGCGAGATAGGCCGCGACCTGCGCCTCGGTGAGTCGGGAAAAACCGACCACGCTCTCGGCGATGCGCTCGGCCCGCCTGCCGTCGGGCGCGATCACCACCACCGCCGTCAGCACGTCATGGCGGCGGCCGGACAATAGGGTCAGACAGGCGCGGGCCTGTGCCTCGGTCTCGGCCTTGGGCAGGATGCGACGGCCGACCGCGACCAGAGTGTCGGCGGCCAGCACGTAGGCCTCGGGGTCGGCGCAGGCAGCGGCCTTCGCGCGCGCCAGGCGCAGTGCGGCCTGTCGCGGCGTCTCGTCGGCCAATGGCGTCTCGTCGATCTCGGGGGCGATGGTGGCGTCCGCGACGATGCCGATCTGCGCCAGCAACGCGGCTCGGCGCGGGCTGGCCGAGGCCAGGATGAGGCGCGGGCGCCCGCGCGCTACTTGAATCGAAACGTGATGCGGCCCTTGCTGAGGTCGTATGGCGTCATCTCGACATTGACGCGGTCGCCGGCCAGCACGCGGATGCGGTTCTTGCGCATCTTGCCGCTGGTGTGCGCGAGGATGCTGTGCTCGTTGTCCAGCTTCACCCGGAACATCGCATTGGGCAGCAGCTCCATCACGGTGCCGCTGAACTCGATCATGTCTTCTTTCGACATCTAGCCTCTTTGCTGGTTTGAACAGGTGCGCAAGATGATGACCGGGCCAACCCCGGTCAACCCAGGCGCACGGCGATGCTGGCGGCGTGCGCGTGCAGCCCTTCGGCTTCGGCAAGGGCGATCGCCGCCGGCCCGACCCGGCCGAGGCCGGCGCGATCGGCGGCGACCCAGGTGGTGCGCTTGAGAAAGTCATACACCGACAGCCCCGAAGCGTAGCGGGCGCTGCGGCCGGTGGGCAGCACATGATTGGGGCCGGCCACATAGTCGCCGACCGCCTCGGGGCAGTTGCGGCCCAGAAACGCCGCGCCGGCATGGCGGATCTTGGCGAACAGCGCCTCGGGCGCCTCGGTCATGATTTGCAGGTGCTCCGGCGCCAGGCGATCGACCAGCCCCGCCGCCTCGTTCCAGTCGCGCGCCAGGATGATCGCGCCATGCGCCGCCCAGGACGCGCCGGCGATGGCGGCGCGCGGCAGGCGGGGCAGCTCCGCCGCCACTGCGGCGGCCACCGCATCGGCAAACGCCGTGGCGTCGGTGATGAGGATGGATTGCGCGGCCTCGTCGTGCTCGGCCTGCGCCAGCAGATCGAGCGCCACATGGCGCGGGTCGCAGGCGGCGTCGGCCAGGATCACCACTTCGGATGGGCCGGCGATGCCGTCGATGCCGACGCGGCCGAACACCTGCCGTTTGGCCTCGGCCACATAGGCGTTGCCCGGTCCCACGATGCGATCGACCGCGGCGATCGTGTCCGTGCCGTAGGCCATCGCGGCCACCGCCTGCGCGCCGCCGACCCGAAAAATCTCGGTGACGCCGGCCAGTTGGGCGGCGGCCAGCACCAGCGGGTTCAGCACCCCGTCCGGCGTCGGCACGCACATCGCGACGCGCGCGACGCCGGCGACGCGCGCGGGCAGGGCGTTCATCAGCACCGACGAGGGATAGGCGGCCTTGCCGCCGGGCACATACAGCCCAACCGCATCCAGCGGGGTCCAGCGCATCCCCAGCCGCAGGCCGGCGGCATCGTCCAGCGCCAGGTCGGCCGGCATCTGCGCCCGATGGAAGGCCTCGATCCGCGCTGCCGCCAGCTCGAGCGCCTCGCGCAGCGGGGCCGGGATGCGGCTGGCGGCCGTCGCGATCTCGTCCGCGCCGACGCGCAGCCGGTCCGGGGTCAGGGTCACGCGATCGAAGCGGGCCGAGAGATCGCACAGCGCGGCGTCGCCGCGCGCGCGGACGTCGGCGATGATGCCGCGCACCGCCTCGCCGACCGATGACGTGGTCTCCCGGGCCTGTGCCAGCAGGGCGGCGAAGGCATCCGCAAAGCCGGCGTCGCGCGTGTCGAGGCGTATCACGCGGCGTCCAGCGCCGCGCGGAAGCGGGCGATCCAGGCGCCCACCTGGTCGGGGCGGGTCTTGAGCGCGGTGCGATTGACGATCAGGCGGCTGGTGACGTGGGCGATCACCTCGGACTCGACCAGCCCGTTGGCGCGCAGGGTCGAGCCGGTCGCCACCAGGTCGACGATCAGCCGCGTCAGGCCCAGCCTCGGCGCCAGTTCCATCGCGCCGTTCAGATGCACCACGTCGGCATGGATGCCGCGCGCGGCGTAGTGGCGGCGGGCGATGTTGGGGTATTTCGTGGCGACGCGCACCCGCGACCAGGTGCGCGGATCGTCGTCTCCGGCGCCCTCCGCAGGCTCGGCGACCGAGACCCGGCAGGCGCCGATGCGCAAGTCGAGCGGCGCGTAGATTTCCGGGTAGTCGAACTCCATCAGCACGTCGGCGCCGCAAATCCCGATCTGCGCGGCGCCGAACGCCACGAAGGTGGCGACGTCGAACGGGCGCACCCGCACGATGTCCAGTGCCGGGTCGTCGGTCGGAAAGCGCAGCCGGCGGCTGTCGTCGTCGAGGTAGTCGTCGGCCGGCACGATACCGGCGCGCGCCAGCAGGGGCGCGCACTCGCCGAGGATGCGGCCCTTGGGCAGCGCCAGGATCATCGGCCCGGCAACGCTGGGTTCGGTGCTGGCGGCGGCAGAGAACGCGGTCATGCGCCGGGCATCTACAACGCCCGCAGCGGTTGCGAAAGAAGCGGCTGCGAAAGCCGGGGTATCAGCGGTCCGCGCCGCCGGCGAGCTGGCTTTCGGCCACCACGCGCTCATGCCCGTCGCGCTGGTTCTTCACGCGATAGCGGCAGAGGTTCGAACTCGATGGGCAGCGGCTTGACGATGGTGTAGGTGCCGAGCGGGATGTTGCCGTCCATGCTGCCGGGACGGAACTCGACCTGCTGGCCGATGGCATATTTGTGGCGCGTCATTGTCGCCTCCGGAAAATCGGCGCCATCCGGATGGATGGCGCCGACAAAAGCCCGACGAAAGCGGGGATTTAGGCGGCCTTGAGGTTCTCGGCCGACATCTTCCCCTGCTGTCCGCGCTGGACCTCGTAGCTGACCTTCTGGCCCTCGTTCAGGCCGCCCATGCCCGAACGCTCGACGGCGGAGACGTGAACGAACACGTCCTTGGAGCCGTCATCGGGCTGGATGAAGCCGTAGCCCTTCTGGGCGTTGTACCATTTAACAGTGCCGACCGACATCGCGTGTCTCTTTCTACATATATCGGCGACCCGCACACGCGGGTCGAAATACTTTTCAATGGAGGGGTAGCGCCGAATGCGAACGAGCCGCAACGCACGAGCAGCCCGAAACCGAAAAGCGCCGATGGCTCCTTATATACGCGGTTGCACGGCGATTGCCAGGGTATAAGCCGATCTTTCCGGACCAGGATCGGACCGACGCATGAGCGAGGCTGTCCTTCCGCCGGTCGCAAAGGCCGGATTCCTGCGGGCGCTGGGACCGGGGCTGGTGACCGGAGCGGCCGACGATGACCCCAGCGGCATCGCCACCTATAGCCAGGTCGGCGCCCAGTTCGGCTACGGGCTGTGCTGGGTGATGCTGTTCAGCTACCCGCTGATGGCGGTGACGCAGGCCATCAGCGCGCAGATCGGCTGCGTGACCGGCCGGGGCATCGCCCGCAACCTGCGCCGGCACTACTCGCCGTGGGTGCTGCGCGCCGCCGTGGTGTCGCTGCTGGTGGCCAACGTCGCCAATCTCGGCGCCGATCTGGGGGCGATGGCGGACGCCCTGCGGCTGCTGATCGGCGGCCGCGGCTGGATCTATACCGTGCTGTTCGCGGTCGGCTGCGTGGCCTTGGAAACCTTTCTCAGCTACCGCCGCTACGCCTCCCTGCTGAAATGGCTGACATTGTCGCTGTTCACCTATGTCGCGGTGGTGTTCGCGGTGCACGTGCCGTGGGGGCGGGCGCTGCTGGACACGCTGGTTCCGAAGATTTCGCTCGACGCGACCCATGCCGAGGCCCTGGTGGCGGTGCTCGGCACCACCATCAGCCCGTACCTGTTCTTCTGGCAGGCGGCGCAGGAAATCGAGGAGCAGATCCGCCGCATCCACAAGCCGCTCTACGTGGCGCCCCGGTTCGCCGGAGCGGAGCTGACGCGCATCCGTACCGATACCTGGGTGGGCATGGGCTATTCCAACCTGATCGCGCTGTTCATCATCATCGCGACGGCCGCGACGCTGCACGCCGCCGGGATCACAGACATCCAGACGTCGTCGCAGGCGGCCGAGGCGCTGCGCCCGATCGCCGGCCCGTTCACCTTCGCGGTGTTCGCCTGCGGCATCATCGGCACCGGGATGCTGGCGGTGCCGGTGCTGGCCGGCTCGGCGGCCTACGCGGTGTGCGAGACGTTCGGCTGGGTCGAGGGCCTGGACCACAAGCTGAAGGACGCGCGCGCGTTCTACGCGATCATTGCCGTGGCGACGCTGATCGGCATGGCGCTGAACTTCACCTCGATCGACCCGATCAAGGCCCTTTACTGGAGCGCCGTGCTGAATGGCCTGCTGGCCGCGCCGCTGATGGCGGCGATGCTGCTGATCGCCAGCAACCCGCGGATCATGGGCCGGCTGACCTTGTCGTGGACGATGCGCGCCGTCGGATGGCTGGCGGCCGCGGCGATGGGGGCGGCCAGCGTGGCGTTTCTGGTGCTGTAGGCTACCCGGCCACCCGCTCGATGTCCGCCCCGCACGCCGCCAGTTTCTGCTCCACCGCCTCGTAGCCGCGATCCAGGTGGTACACCCGGCCCACCACCGTCTCACCCGACGCGGCCAGCCCGGCCAGCACCAGGGACGCCGAGGCGCGCAGATCGCTCGCCATGACCTGCGCGCCGGACAGCCGCTCCACCCCGCGCACGATCGCCGACGCGCCGTGGACGTTGATGCGCGCGCCCATGCGGTTCAGTTCCGGGGCGTGCATGAAGCGGTTCTCGAAGATCGTCTCCGTGACCATCGCCGCCCCCTGCGCCACCGACATCAGCACCATGAACTGCGCCTGCATGTCGGTGGGAAACCCGGGATAGGGCTCGGTCATAACATCCGTCCCGTGCAGGCCGTTCAGGCGGCGCACCGTCAGGCCGTCGTCGGCCTCGGCAATATCGACCCCGCTCTCGGCCAGGATGCGGACCACCGCGCCGAGGTGGTCCAGCCGCGCGCCGCGCAGATGCACCGAGCCGCCGGTGATCGCCGCGGCACAGGCGTAGGTGCCGGTCTCGATGCGGTCGGGAATGATGGCATGCGCCGCCCCGTGCAGCCTGGCCACGCCCTCGATGGTCAGCCGGTCGGTGCCGATGCCCTCGATGCGCGCGCCCATCGCCACCAGGCAGGCGGCGAGGTCGGAGATTTCCGGCTCGCGCGCGGCGTTGGCCAGCACGGTCTGGCCGTTCGCGAGGCTGGCCGCCATCATCAGGTTCTCGGTCGCCCCCACCGAGGGGAACGGCATGACGACGACAGCGCCGCGCAGGCCCTGGGGTGCGGCGGCGTGAACGTAGCCGGCGTCCAGCCGGATCGTCGCCCCCAACTGCTCCAGCCCGCGCAGATGCAGGTCGATCGGGCGCGTGCCGATGGCGCAGCCGCCGGGCAGCGAGACCCGCGCCTCGCGCACGCGGGCCACCAGCGGACCCAGCACCAGCACCGAGGCGCGCATCTTGCGCACAATGTCGTACGGCGCCTCGTTGCTGGTGATCGCGCCGCCGATCGACAGGCTGCGCCCGTCATTGGTCAGCCGCTCCACCGTCACGCCATGCTGGGCGATCAGGCTGGTCATGGTGTGGATGTCGTCGAGCAGCGGCACCCGGCTCAGCACCAGCCGCTCATCGGTCAGCAGGCCGGCGGCCATCAGGGGCAGGGCGGCGTTCTTGGCGCCGCCGATGCTGATCTCGCCGGAAAGCGGCCGGCCGCCGCGAATGCGTATCTTGTCCATCCGTGACGGTCTAGCGCGCCTCGGCCGAGCCGGGAAAGGGCTCAGCCGAGCCGAGGCAGGGCAACTCCGCGCTGGCCCATGTATTTGCCGGCGCGGTCGGCATAACTGACCTCCGGCGGCTCGTTGCCGTGCAGGAACAGGAACTGGCAGATGCCCTCGAAGGCATGGATCTTCGCCGGCAACGGGGTGGTGTTGCTGATTTCGATGGTGACTTGGCCTTCCCATTCCGGTTCCAGCGGCGTGACGTTCACGATGATGCCGCAGCGGGCGTACGTGGACTTGCCGAGGCAGATCACCAGCACGTCGCGCGGGATGCGGAAATACTCGATGGTGTGGGCGAGGGCGAAGCTGTTGGGCGGGATGATGCACACCGGGCCGCGGCGGTCGACGAAGCTTTGCGGGGCGAACGCCTTGGGATCGACGATCGCGGAATCGACGTTGGTGAATACCTTGAACTCGTCGGACACGCGCGCGTCGTAGCCGTAGCTGGACAGGCCGTAGCTGATCTTTCCGGAGGCTCTCTGGCTTTCCACGAACGGCTCGATCATGGCGTGCTCGGTGGCCATGCGCCGGATCCAGCGGTCGCTCATCACCGTCATTCCGGGTTGCGCTCCGGCGGCTTCGGATCGGCCGCCCCGCCGGCCCGCGCGCGCGCCTGCCGCTTGCGCCGCGATAGGTTGGCCCGCAGCGCCGCGGCCTCGCGGGCGCGCCGCGCCTCGGCCGCCTGCCGCGCGGCGGCGGAGGCTTGCGGCGGGGCGCCGGGAGGGGCGGGCGGGGGCTTCACGGCCCGGTCATAGCCCATCGCGCGAAGTCTTGCGTCAAGCAAGTCTTGCGCCGGGTGCGGGCGCTCGCTAGGGATGCCCCCGACCCCGGCCACCGGCCCCGGCACGCTGTTGTAGCTCAGTGGTAGAGCACTCCCTTGGTAAGGGAGAGGTCGAGAGTTCAATCCTCTCCAACAGCACCAGCCGGGCAGCACCAGCCGGGCAGCACCACCCGGGCAGCACCACCCGGCCCTCACAGGCCGCCCCATCCCTCTCGTTGACGATGCCGGACGATTTTCCTCCGCGTTCCGTGATTCCTGCGTTACTGTGATGTCCGTCACAGGTGATCGGGCGTGACGAGGGCAATATCGGCTGCATCGAGGGTTGCGGAGAGTGGACATGATGCCCCATCGGCACTTCCTTCTGGCGGACGACGACGACGAGCTGCGCGGCTTCGTGGCCGAGCAGTTGGCCGACATCATGGATTGCGCGGTGACGGAGGTGGGCAGCGTGGCGCAGGCCCTGGCGGCCGTCGCGCGCGGCGTGCGCTTCGACGCGATCCTGCTGGACGTGCGCCTGCCCGACGGCGACGGGCGCGACCTGTGCCAGCGCCTGCGCCGAAACGGGCACAACATGCCGATGCTGATGCTGACCGGGGCGGGGCATGAGGCGGACGTGGTGCGCGGGCTGGACGCCGGCGCCAACGATTACATCGTCAAGCCGTTCCGCATCGCCGAGCTGGCCGCCCGGCTGCGCGCGCAGTTGCGCGCGTTCGAGACCAGCGAGCACGTCGAGATCGCCATCGGCCCCTACGTGTTCCGGCCCGGCACCAAGCAGCTTCAGGTACCCGGCGCCAAGCGGCCGATCCGGCTGACCGAAAAGGAGGCGGCGGTGCTCAAGTTCCTGTACCGCGCGCGCGGCGCCCCGGTGGCCCGCGAGGTGCTGCTGCACGAGGTCTGGGGCTACAGCGCCGACGCGTCGACCCACACCGTCGAGACCCATATCTACCGCCTGCGCCGCAAGATCAAGTCGATGCCCGACACCGCGCGCCTGCTGGTCAACGAGGGCGGCGGCTACCGGCTCTGCCTGGACCGCCCGAACCGGGTACGCGCCCTCGAGCGGCCGCGCATCGGGATGCCGATGCAGGTGGCGTTCGGCGGCTAGGGCGCGCGCGGGCGGTCGCCCAGCATAGCGGCCAGCGTCGGCTCGATGGCCGCGGCCATCCGCGCCGCCGTCTGCGCGTCCGGATGCAGCGCCGGTTCGGGCGGCGTCAGGCGCGGATCGAGAAAGCGGCTGTCGTCCACGCGGCCGTCGGGCAGCAGGAACATCCGCGACAGGTCCATGAACGTCACGCCCGGCACCGCGCCGCCGCCGTAGCGGGCGGCCAGCGCCCGGTTGATCGCCGCGGTCGTCTGCAACACCCAGGCGCCGCGGTCGCTCGGCAGCACGCCGAGCAGCAGGATCCTGGTGCCCGGCAGCAGGCGCCGCGTCTCGGCCACCACCGCCTCGATGCCGGTCACGTCGGCGTCCGCCGGCCAGTGCAGGCGGCCGAGATTGTTGGCGCCGATCAGGATGACCGCGGCGCGCGGATGCAGGCCGGCGACCTCGCCGTGCTCCAGCCGCCACAGCAGATGCGAGGTGGCATCGCCCGTGAAGCCGAGGTTCAGCGCGTGCCGGCCGCCATAAAAATGCTGCCAGACCGGCCGGAAGTCACGCCAGGGCGGCGGCCCGGACCTCTCCCAGTTCTGCGTGATGGAATCGCCCAGGAACACCAGGTCGACCGGCCCCGCGTGCGCCTCGCGCAGCTTCTCCAGGTGGCGCGCGTGCCACCAGGGCACATTGTCGCGCGAGATCGGGATGGCGGCCAGCGGCGCCGCCCCCATCGCGAACGCGGCGGCCAGCAGCAGCAGAGCGATGCGGCGCATATCACGTCACCCCGAGATAGATGCCGGCGCCGAGGCCGAAGGCGATGCAGTACCAGCCGAACGGCGTCAACGCCCACTCGTCGTTGCTGCGGAACCAGCGCATCAGCAGCCAGGTGGAGAGCCACGCCACCACGCCGGCCACCACGGCGGCCAGCACCGCGATCGACAACGTGCCGGGGGGGATACCGGCGTGTAGCAGTTTCGGCACTTCCAGCACGGTGGCCGCCAGGATGATCGGGGCGGCGATCAGGAACGAGAAATGCGCCGCACCCTCGTGGTCGATGCCGCGCAGCAGGCCGCCGATGATGGTCGCCCCCGAGCGCGACATGCCCGGCAGCAATGCCAGGCATTGCCACAGGCCGATTGCCACCGCGTCGGGCACCCGCAGCGTCGATAGCGGCCGATGGCCGAGCGTGCGCAGCCGCTCGCCCACGATCAGCATGATGCCGTTGAGCACCAGGAAGCCTGCGGCGACCACCGGCGTGCCGAACAGCGCGCGCAGGAGATGCTCGAACAGGCCACCCAGGATCACCGCCGGGATGGTGGCCACCACGATCAGCAGGAACACCCGACGGCTCTCGGCCACGTCGTGCGCCGGGGCCAGCCCCAGCACGCCGATCAGCAGCGCCCACCAGTCGCGCCAGAAGAATCCCAGCAGGGCGACCAGCGTGCCGACATGCAGCATGACGAGGAACGGCAGGAAGCTCGGCCCGCGCTGATCGAGGTGCCAGCCGAACAGCACCGGCAGCACCACCGCGTGTCCGAGGCTGCTGACCGGAAAGAGTTCCGTGGCGCCCTGGATGACGGCGACGGCGACGGCGTGCAGAGTGTCCATGTGCGCGACCCTATTGCCGGCCGCGCCGATCGGGTCAAGGCGAGGAGCCCAAACGGATGCGAGCGTTCGATCATCTGGTGGTGTGCGTGGCCGACCTCGACCGGGCGCGGGCCAGCTATGCGGCGCTCGGCTTCACCTTGACGCCGCCGGCCACGCACCCGTTCGGCACACGCAACAGCCTGGTGCAGTTAGCCGGGCGCAATTTCCTGGAGTTGCTGGCGATCGGCGACCGCTCGGCAATTCCGCCGCACGTGCCTGGCCGTTTCAGCTTCGCGGCGTTCAACGCGGCGTTCCTGGAGCGGTGCGGCGAGGGCGCCTCGGCACTGGCCTTCGCCACGCAGGACGCGCGGGCCGACGTCGCGGCCTTCCGCGGCGCCGGGCTGGGTACCTACGAGCCGTTCGATTTCGGCCGCGAGGCGATCCAGCCGGACGGCGGCGTGGCGCATGTCGGCTTTTCCCTGGCGTTCGTCACGCATCTGGCGATGCCGGACGCGGCGTTCTTCACCTGCCAGCACCGGCACCCGCCGGAGCTGTTCTGGAAGCCGGAATACCAGCGCCACCTGAACGGCGCCGAAAGTATTGTCGAGATTGAGATGTCCGCCACCGATCCCGCGGCAACGCGGGACTTCCTGGAACGTCTCACGACGGAGACGGCCGTCGCTTCGGACTCCGGCGACCTGCGGTTCGGGCCGGCGTCGGGGCGGCTGTCGGTGCGCCGTGGCGCGGACTCGCCGCGGTTCGTCTCGGTGCGCGTAGCGGTGCGCGACCTCGTGGCCACTCGTGACGGGCTGGAGCGCCGGTCGGTCCCGCATCGGCGCGCCGGCGACGTGCTGGTGGTCCCGCCCGATTTCGCCCACGGTGTCGGCGTGGAGTTCGGCCCGTGACGCGAGCCGTCGCCGCCCCGAATCGGATTTGGTAGGGCGGAACAGCGCAGCGCATTCCGCCGCACGATGCGGTTGATCCCGAGTCCCTTACCGACGAGGCACAATCATGCGGCCGCGATGGCGGAATGCGCTGCGCTTTTCCGCCCTACATGGCAACGAAAGCTGCAAATCCGCGGCAGGCGTCGATGCGCTCGTACGCCAGTCCGAGTTCATCGAGCAGCCACAGCGCCTTCATCACGTTGCTGGAATCGATCCGGCCCATAGCTTCAGCATCACCGCGGCTGCTCCTCGGCCAAGGCCGCAATGGTACGCGTGAGAATGCGCAGGTCGGCGCGCAGCTCGGCGGTGCTCTGCAACCGGCCCTGTTCGGTCTCGGCCAGCAGGCGCTGCAAATACAGCTCGATGTTGCGCAGATGCGCCCGCGCGGCTTCTTCCGGGCCGCCTTCGCCGCGGCGGTCGCCCAGGCGGTGCAGCGCCGGGGCCAGCGCCTGCTGCGTCTCGGCGATGTGCAGCATCAACTGCTGGTTGGCGCGCATGGTGTCCGACAACGTGCCGATCCGCTCGGTCAGCGCCAGCACCGCCTGGTTCGCCTCGCGCCTGCCGTCCTCGCCGCGGATCAGCACGCGCTGCAACCCCTCCATGTTCTCCGCCGTCTGCTCCAGCAGCGCCTGCACGTAGAGCGGCACCGACGCGTCGCCCTCGCCGCCCAGCACGCCCGAGGACAGGCGGGTGATCCCGGCCAGCCATTCCTCCAGCTCGTTGAAGAAGCGGTTCTGCGCCTGTCCCGCCGTGAGATCGAGAAACCCCAGCACCAGCGCGCCGGCTAGTCCCAGCATCGACGAGGAGAACGCCGTGCCCATGCCGTGCAGCGGGCGCGCGAGGCCGGTCTTGAGCTGCTCGAACAGCACGTTGATGTCGCCGGAGCCGACCGACATGCCGCCGATCACGTCGCTCACGGATTGCACGGTCAGCAGCAATCCCCAGAAGGTGCCGAGCAGGCCGAGGAAGATCAGCAGCCCCACCATGTAGCGCGACAGTTCCCGGCTTTCGTCCAGGCGGCTGCCGATGGTGTCCAGCAGCGAGCGCATCGCCTGCGCCGAGATGGTAAACCGTTCATGGCCATCGCGGCTCTTGGCGGTGCGCGCGGCCAGCATCGCGGCCATCGGGGACAGCAGACGCGGCGCTGGCAGGGTGGCGATGCGTCCGCGGGCGCGCTGGAAGGTTTCGAGCCAGCGCACCTCGGGATTGAGCCGCACCACCTGCCGCAGATTCCAGAAGATGCCGACCGCGAGCACGAACAGGATCAAGCTGTTCAGCAGCACGTTGTTGTCGAACGCCGTCAGCAGCACGCGCGACAGCAGCCCCACCACGATCGCGACCGCGGCGAGGAACAGCACCATGCGCAGCACGAAGGTGGTCGGCCGGGTCACGGCGCGCGGCCCTGCGCCGGCTGCGGGGGCGTCGCCGGCGTCGGCGTGGTGGCCACGATGTCCACGCGATCGGCCGGCGCGCCGGCTTCGGCCGCGGCGTTGGGCGGCACCGAGGCGCCGAGCGCCTTGACGTAGATGCGGGTGGACGGAATGCCCTCGGCGATCAGCACGCCGCGCACCGCCAGCGCGCGCGACAAGGCCAGACGCCGCGGCGTCGAGGGGTCGTCGGCATTGCCGGCCGCGTAGGCGGTGACGGCGAAGGTCGTCGCGGCGAATGGCGGGGCTGCGTGCGCCAGGCCGCGCAGCGCCGCGTCGGTCGCGGGATTGAGGTCGGCGCGGCCGGCGCCGAAGGTGATGCGCATTCCATCCTTGCGCGGGATGGCGGTGCCCGGCGCATCGGCCACCACCGGCACCGGCGGCGGCGGCGGCACGGGGCGCATCGGCACCACGATGGGCGGCGGCAGCACCGGCGCGGGCGGCGGGGCCGCCGGCACGCTAAGCGCGCCCGGCTTCACGACGGCGGGCTTCGGCGCCAAGGTGCCGGGCAGGGCGGCGTGCGGGTTCGGCTTGCCGCCAGTGTGCTCGGGCGCACGAGCCGGCCGGCGAACTGGCTTGCGCACCGGCGGATGCGTCGGCCGCTTCGGCGCGCGTTCGTGTGTCGCGACGGGGGGAGCGAGCTGGTCCAGCGCCTGCGGGTTCACCGTGGTCTGCGCGCGCGCCGCCCCGCTCCAGGCGGCAGCCAGCAGCAGGCCCGCGAGGAGAACCCGGCCCGTCCTCACGCCCCGCCGGCCGCCCCGCCGGCCAGCAGCCCGAGCCGCGCCGCCTCGCACAGGGTCGGGTGCAGATGCGGGTTGGCGGCCACGGTGTCGCCGCTCGCGCGCGGATCGCCGCCGTCCGGGGCGGTGGCGTAGCCGCCCGCCTCGCGCACGATCACCAGCCCCGCCGTCAGATCCCACGGCTTCAGCCGCATCTCCCAGAACCCGTCGAACCGCCCCGCCGCCACCCAGCACAGATCCAGCGCCGCCGAGCCGAAGCGGCGGATGCCGGCCACCTGCGGCATCAGCGTGCCCAAGGTGCGCGCGAAGGCCAGGCGCATCGCCGGGGGCGTGATGGCGAATGGGATGCCGGTGGCGAACATCGCCTCGCTCATCTCGCGCCGCGCCGAGACGCGTAGCCGCCGCTCGTTGAGGAACGCGCCGGTGCCCTTCTCGGCCCAGAACATCTCGTCGCTGGCCGGCGCGTATACCACGCCCGCCACCACCTCCGAGCCGCCGTCGTCAAGCCGCCGTTCCAGGCCGATGCTGATCGACCAGTGCGGGATGCCGTGCAGGAAGTTCGAAGTGCCGTCGAGCGGATCGACCACCCAGCGCCACGCCCAGTTCTCGCTGCCCGAGGCGCCGCTTTCCTCCATCAGAAAGGCGTAGCCCGGGCGGCCCTTGTTCAGGTCGTCGCGCAGGCTGGCCTCGGCGCGCAGATCGGCCTGGCTGACGAAGTCGCCCGGCCCCTTCACGCTGACCTGCAACTGCTCGACCTCGGCGAAATCGCGCAGCAGGCGCTTGCTGGCGCGCTGCGCCGCGTTCTGCATCACCGTCATCACCGGCGACAGGCGGAGTGCCATGATACGGCCTTTCCCGCGCCGGCCTCAGCCCTTGAACCGCTCGACGTAGCTGGCGTCCTCGGTCCGCACTACGATGCGCTCCCCGGTCTCGATGAACGGCGGCACGCTGGTCTTGACGCCGTTGGACAGCTTGGCCGGCTTGTAGCTGCTGGCGGCGGTCTGGCCCTTGACCACCGGATCGGCCTCGATGATTTCCAGCACGACGGTCTGCGGCAGGTGGATGCCCACCGGGTCGCCTTCGACCAGGTCGACCTCGACGGTCATGTTGTCCTGCAGGAACGGCGCCTGGTCGCCCAGGATCGCGGCGGGGATCATGGTCTGCTCGAAGCTGTCCGGGTCCATCAGCACCAGGTTGTCGCCGTCGGTGTAGGAGTAAGTGTATTCCTTCTGGTCGGTCTGCAGCCGCTCGACGGTGTCGGCGGTGCGCCAGCGTTCGTTGGTCTTGTTGCCGGTCCGCAGGTCGCGCATCTCCACCTGGATGAAGGCGCCGCCTTTTCCGGGGGTGATGATCTGCTGCTTCAGCACGGTCCAGCGGCGGCCATCGTGCTCGATTACCTGACCGGCGCGGATCAGGTTCGCCTGCTGCTTCATAGGGGTATGCTCTTGAGGACTTGGGGAAAGCGCGTGTCCTAGACCGAAGCGGCATGGGCGGCAAGCGAGCCGCCCGGCCGCTTTGCTCCGGTGTTCGCGGCGATAAGCTTGACTGATAGTTCAGCCGAGCTTAGCTTAGATCGCATGAAGGATGCGGCACTTATTCGCGCACTGGCACCCCGTGGAAACGCCTCGCGGATCGCCCGCGCGGCCAGGATCAGCACAGGGGCGGTCGCGCAGTGGACGCAATGCCCGGCGGAACATGCGAAAATCGTGGAGGCGCTGACGGGTGTGCCGCGCCACGAGCTTCGGCCCGACTTGTGGGAGATGGCGATGACGACGGACGCACAGCCCAATGCCTCCGACACTGACGACGGCGCGAAAAAGTCACCCGCTCGGGTCGCCTTGGAAGAGGCGCAGGCCATCCTGAGCCGCTACGTGGATCCCTCCGACAGCCTGTCCGATGAACTGATCCGCGACCGGAGAGCGGCTTCTGTCCGGGGCGACTGAGCTTCCGACCGTTTTGGATGCCTCCGCGGTGCTGGCCGCGATTTCAGCGGGAACCGGGATGGGAGCGCGTGCTCGCCGCCATCGAGACCCAGACGGCGACGATCAGTTCCGTGAACTGGAGCGAGGTATTCGCCAAGCTGGTCGAGCGCCGGCTTGCCGATGCTCATATCGTGCAGATCCTGGGACGCTTGCGCATCAATGTCGAACCGTTCACGGCCGACGACGCGCGGCGTGCCGGCGCCTTGCGCCGATGGACCCGCGCCGCCGGCCTATCGTTCGGCGATCGGGCGTGCCTGGCCTTGGGCGATCGGCTATCCGCCCTGGTCCTGACCGCGGATCAGGCTTGGTCGCGCGTCGAACTCGGCATCGCCGTCGAGCAGATTCGGTGACGTGTCGGCCAAGTCAGGCCGGGACAGCGGGTGCGCCCGGCCGGACGGATCGCGCACGCTGGCCATCTCCAGGTCGGCAAAGCTCGGCATCAGCGGCACTTTTCCGTGGCCGCCGGGAATGTCCAGCACATAGGTGGGCCACGCCAGCCCGGTGACGCGGCCGCGCAGGGCGGCGAGCAGCCGCTGGCCCTCGGCGATCGGCACGTGAAAGCGGGCAGTGCCGGGGGCGGCGTCGAGCTGGTGCAGGTAGTACGGCTTCACCCGGGCGGCGACCATCGCGCGGAACAGATCCTCCAGCGCCCGCTCGGAATCGTTGACGCCGCGCAGCAGCACGGACTGGCCCAGCACCGGGATCGCCTCGGCTTGCACGCGGCGGATCGCCGCGCGGGCGGCGGGCGTGAACTCGCGCGCATGGTTGGCGTGGACCACCAGCCACATCGCCCGTTCGGTGCGCAGCGCCGCCGCCAAGGCCGGAGTCAGCCGCTCGGGATCGGCCACCGGCACGCGGCTGTGGATGCGGATGGTCTGCACATGCGCGATAGCCGACAGGCTTGCCACGATGGCGCCGAGGCGGCGGGGCGAGAGCATCAGCGGGTCGCCGCCGGTCAGGATCACCTCGCCGACGGCAGGATGGGCGGCGATCCAGGCATAGGCCGCCTCCAGCTCGGCCCCGCTCAGCACGCCGCCGCTGCCCACATGCTCGCGACGGAAGCAGAAGCGGCAATAGACCGGGCAGGTCAGCAGGGGCTTCAGCAGCGCGCGGTCGGGGTAGCGATGCACCACGCCCTTGACCGGCGAGAAGGCGTCGTCGCCGATCGGATCGGTGTTCTCGTGCGGCGCCATAATCAGTTCGGACGGATCGGGCAGGAACTGCCGGCCGATCGGATCGCCCGGATGCTGGATCAGCGCGCGAATCTCCGGCGTGACGGCGATCGCGTAGCGCGCGGCCACGGCTTCGAGCGCGGGACGCTCGGAGGCAGGCACCATCCCGGCGCCGACGAGCGCGCTGGTGGTGCGCAGCACGGGACTGGAGCGCCTAGCCGCCATGCGGCAGGAACGGCAGCAGCATCGGGACACGGCGCCGATAGGCCGCATAGGTCTCCGGCCCAAGCTCGGCCGCAAGGAATTGCTCCTCGACGCGCGCCTTCATCCAGGTGCCGACCGCCAGCAGCACGAAACCGGCGAGCGCCGGCGCGGTTCCCTGCACGATAGCCGTCGCAAGTACGGCTCCGAGCAGCCCGGTGTAGATAGGATGTCGCACCAGCGCATACGGGCCGCTCTCGACGAGATGGTGGCCTTCCTTGAGCGTTACCGCCCACGACCACAGACGCCCGAGATGAATCCGCGCCGACCACGCGAACAGGATGCCGGCAAAGGTCGCCGCCGCAAGTAGGTAGGCACCATCGTAGCTGACGTGCCAGATTCGCCCGGCGCCCAGCGCCACGGTGGCCCAATGCCCTGACAGAATCGCGCCGGCGAGAATGATCGCGCGATACAGCCAGACCTCCCGCGTCGCGGCCCGCTTCTCGGTGCGGCCGGACCATGCCGCAGCCGCCACCCACGAGACCGCCCAGCCGATCCAGGCAATGAGGAAGAGCATTCCGGGGCGCATGGTGCTTTTTCGTATCAGGTGTCGGACTTGCGGGCGATCGCGCCGCAACGCCGCTGAATACTCCGCTCCCTTGCATCCGAATAGCCGCCAGACACGCCGCGCCGGGGCGCGTCCAGGCGGAAGCGGGCTGCGCCCTGGCGCGGGCGCGGCTGCGTGCAGTAGGTTCGCGCCCGTGCTGCCGCCCTGGCATCCCGAGAGCCTCGCCGCACGCCTGCCGCTGCTGCGCCGCCGTGCCCGCTTGGCCGCCGCGGTGCGCGCCTTCTTCGACGCGCGCGGCTACACCGAGGTGGAAACCCCGTATGCCGTTACCGCCCCGGGCGAAGACGTGCATCTGCGCGCCTTCGCCACCGAGCGCGTCGGCGCCACGGGCGAGCGGCGGCGGCTGTGGCTGCACACCAGCCCGGAGTTCGCCATGAAGCGCCTCCTGGTCGGCGGGGCGGGGCGGATCTTTCAGCTCGCGCGGGTGTGGCGGAACAACGAGGGATCCGATCACCATGCCGCCGAGTTCACCATGCTGGAATGGTATAGGCCAGACGCAACCCTCGCAGGGCTGATGGACGAAACCGAGGCGCTGCTGCGCGCAGTGCTGCCGCCCACGGTGGGCATCGGCGATGCGGCCTGCGACCTGTCCAGCTTCCAGCGCCTGACCGTGGCCGAGGCGTTCGACCGCTACGCCAGCGCGGACGTGCTGGCGACCGAGGGGGACGCGCCGGGCCTGGCGGCGGCGGCGGGCGAGCGGCTGCGCGATGGCGAAAATTGGGAGGATCTGTTCTTCCGCCTGCTGCTGGGCCGCGTCGAGCCGGCGATCGGCTACGGCCGTCCGACCTTCCTGACCCACTGGCCGGCATCGCAGGCGGCGCTGGCGCGGCGCGACCCGGCCGACCCGCGCGTGGCCGAACGCTTCGAGCTGTTCGCCTGCGGCCTGGAACTGGCCAACGCCTTCGTCGAGCTGACCGATGCCGCCGAACAGCGCGCCCGCTTCGTCGCCGACCGCGCCCGACGGCACGCGCTGAACGGCGCTGACGACTGGCCATTGGACGAGGACTTCCTGGCGGCGCTGGCGCACGGGATGCCCCCGGCGGCCGGAATCGCACTCGGGTTTGACCGTCTCGCCATGCTGGCCGCCGGTACGGCGCGGATCGAGCAGGTGCTATGGTTGCCGCCGCCATGAAGCGCGCCTTGCTCATCGCCCTGCTGCTGCTGTCGGCCTGCGATCCGTATGCGCTGCAACGTCGCGAGGCGGCGCTGGCCGGCTATGTGGGCCAGAGCGAGACCGACCTGGTCCGCGCTTTCGGGGTGCCCACGCGCGTTTATGAGGCCGGCGGCCACCGTTTCCTGGCCTATGACCAGGGCAGTGTGGACATCCTGCCGCCGCTGTACCCGTGGCGGCCGTACGGGTGGGGCGGCTTCGGCTACGGCTACGGCGGGGATTTCCCGCCGCAGGTGGTCCAGCGGGTGTGCGAGACAACGTTCGAGGTGGCGGCGGGCCGGGTGATCGGGTTCACCCTGCGCGGGAACGCCTGTGGCTGAGATGTCACGTGGTGGTGATCGCAACGAACGCTCCTGCATCCATGTGTGCGGGTGGGCGCGATTGCGTGTGTAGGGCCGCGCTGGGCGGTCCATTGCACATGAGGAAACACCCGATGAAGCTGCGCATGTTCGTGCCGATGGTGGCCACCGCCGGCCTGCTCGCCGCCTGCCAGACGCCCGCGACGACGTCCGCCCAGATCGCCGCCGCCGGGCCGCAGCCGGTTGCCCCGGCCATGCCGATGACCGATCCGATGGTTGGCGGCGCGGCGATGTATCCGACCAAGAACATCGTCCAGAACGCCGTCAACTCCAAGGATCACACCACGCTGGTGGCCGCCGTGAAGGCGGCGGGGCTGGTAGACACGCTGGAGGGCCCGGGTCCGTTCACGGTATTCGCGCCGACCAACGAGGCGTTCGACATGCTGCCGAAGGGCACCGTCGCGACTCTGCTGAAGCCCGCGAACAAGCCGACCCTGGTCAAGATCCTGACCTATCACGTCGTGCCGGGCCGCCTCGACAGTGCCGCGATCGACAAGATGATTCAGGACGGCGGCGGCAAGGCGGTGCTGACCACGGTGGAGGGCGAGCCGCTGATCGCCTCGATGGCTCCCGGCGGCGGCATCGAGCTGACCGACGCCAAGGGCGGCACCGCGATGGTGACGACGGCCGACGTGTATCAGAGCAACGGCGTGATCTTTGTCATCGACCATGTGCTGATGCCCTGATCTCGGCGGCGTGCCCCCTCACCCCGGCCCTCTCCCGAGGGAGAGGGAGTCGCAAGCCCTCTCCCTTGGGAGAGGGTTGGGTGAGGGGGGGCCGCTCCGACGAGCCTACATCCCTCGGGCGCTCGCGATCGCCGTGTTCATGGCGCGCACCCCGGCGGCGGGCCCGTCGGGGTGCGCCCATACCGCTCCGACCACCGCGAGAAAGTCCGCGCCGGCCCGCACCAGCTTCGTGCAATTCTCCGCCGTGATGCCGCCGATGGCCACGCAGGGAAGCTGCATCAGCTCCGACCACCACGTCAGCAACTCCGGCTCGGCGCGGGTCGGCGCCTCCTTGGTCGAGGTGGGAAAGAATGCGCCGAACGCCACGTAATCCGCCCCGTCCTCGCCGGCCTGCATCGCCAGGTCGCGGCTGTCGTGGCAGGTGACGCCGAGCGTGCCCTCACCAAGCAGCCGACGCGCCTCGCGGGCTGGCGTGTCGGTCTGACCCACATGCGCGCCGTCGCAGCCGGTGGCGGCCGCAATGCCGGGATGGTCGTTGAGCAGGAACGCCACGCCTCGGCTTTGCGCGATCGGGCGCAGCACGTCGATGGCGCGATGCAGGTCGGCGTCGGCGGCATCCTTCAGCCGCAACTGCACCGCCGCCACGTCGCCCGCATCGAGCGCCGATGCGAGCAGGTCCGCAAATACGGCCAAGTCGATGGCGGGCGGCGTCACCAGGTACAGGCGACAGCCGCCGGCATCCTCGATCATGCCTTGGACTGGAAGATCTCGATGATCTTGCCGAGCATCGCCAGCGCCTCTGCCTTCGGCCGGGTGAAGGTGTTGCGGCCGATGATGCTGCCGCTGGCGCCGCCCGCGTGCAGGCCGCGCACCGTCTCGTACACCGTGTCGACGTGATCCTGCGCCTCGCCGCCGGAGAACAGCACGATGCGCCGCCCGGCGAAGCAGCACTGCATGATGTGCGCGACCCGCTTGGGCAGGGTGCTGATGTCGATGTGCTCGTACGCTTTCTTCGCGGCGTCCAGGCCGAGATGCGCGGTCGGCGGCTTCACCTTGATGATGTTGGCGCCCATCAGGGCTGCCATGTGCGCGGCGTAGGCGCACACGTCGACCGCGGTCTCGGCGTCCTTGTCCAGCATCGGGCCGCGCGGGTAGCTCCAGACCACCACGGCAAGACCCGCCGATTTCGCCTCGCGCGACAGTTCCCTGAGCTCTTCCATCTGCTCGAAGCAGAAATCGCTGGCCGGATAGATGGTGAAGCCGATCGCCGCACATCCCAGCCGCAGCGCGTCGGACACGCTGGCGGTGACGGCCTGATCCTTGATCGTGGTCAGGCTGTTGCTGCTGTTCATCTTCAGGATCAGCGGCATGGCGCCGGCAAAGGTGCTGGCGCCGGCCTCCAGCATTCCGAGCGGCGCGGCGAAGGCGTTGAGCCCGGCCTCGATGGCCAGCTCGAAATGATAGCGCGGGTCGTAGGCCGGCGGGTTGGAGGCGAAGCTGCGCGCCGGGCCGTGCTCGAAGCCCTGGTCGACCGGCAGGATCACCAGCTTGCCGGTGCCGCCGAGCTTTCCTTCCATGAGGATGCGGGCGAGGTTGGCCTTGGTGCCGGGGTTCTCCGACTCGTACCAGTCGAGGATGCGGCGGACCGGATCGGTGATGCGCATGAAAACCTCCCGTTGCGCATTGGCGTCTAGCGCAGGCCGGGGTCGCTGTCATCCGTGGCCAGCCACGCCTCCAGCCGTCGTGACGCGGCGGGGTCGGCCAGGTCCAGTGCCGCCGGCCGGCGGTCCAGCACCCGCGCCCCGCATGCCGCGGCCGCGCCGGACACGGCCGCGAACGCCGGGCAGGCGGGATCGAGCACCAGCGCCGCCTGGCCGCGCCGAAGTGCCGCCATCGCGGCCCCGGGCGCGTCGGCGCAATCGAGGATGTCGTGGGCCGGCGTGCCGGGGTGGGCGGCGCGGGCTGCGGCGACCAGAGCCAGCCACCAGCCGATTCCGCCATAGACGGCGGCGCCTGTTCCGGACAGCAGCGTCACCGGCCGGCCGGGTGCCAGGGCGGCGCGGGCGTGGCCGAACCCGTGGACGACGACGGCGCGCGGCCACTCCATGCTTGACCTTGAACCGCCCGGCGCGGTGTAACGCAAGGCTCACAGCGCCCGGAGACCGGATTGCCGGACCAGGACGACGCCCCCGTGCCCGATGGCGGGGTTGACGAGGATCAGGCGCTGGCGGCGGAGCGGCTGGAGCGGGCGCTGGAGCGAATCGCCGCGTCCGCGCATCGTGCCGCGTCGGGCGGTCGGCATCCAGCCGCCGAGTCGATCATGGACCCCGGTCCGACCCGCGAGGTGGCGGCACGGCTGGATGCGCTGATCGCGCAGTTGCGGACCGCCCTGGACCGGGACTGAGTCGGCCCGGGACCGAGCCTTTTTTCAGCGGAGGGCGCATGGCCCAGGTTACTGTCAAGATCAACGGCTACGCCTACACCGTCGGCTGCGAAGACGGGCAGGAGGACCACCTGACGGCGATGGCCGCCGAGGTGGAGGGCCGCATCGACAGCATCAAGGCGCTGGGCAACCCGTCGGGCGAGGCCCGCCTGCTGGTGCTGGCCTCGCTGCTGATGGCCGATGAGCTGCACGACACCCGCGTGGAGCTGGAAACGCTGCGGGCGATGGCGCAGCGCGGCGGGGGCAAGCGGGCGGGGGCGGAGAAATCCGAGGCCGACGCAGCGCGCCGGCTGGCCCGCATGGCGGCGCGGGCGGAGCAGATTGCGGCCGAACTGGAGCAGCCGTCGGGCTAAGGGCCGCAGCCCGCAGCTCGCCACGTGCCGGGTCGGCCGACGTATGCTAAGACGTCGCCATGCCGGACGACCTTTATGACCGGGATGCCCTGGTATGGGCCGAACAGCAGGCCAGCCTGTTGCGTCGCCTGGCGCACGGCGAACGGATCAACGACGCCATCGACTGGCCGCATGTGATCGAGGAGATCGAGGACGTGGGGCTGTCGCAGTTGAGCGGCTGCGAGAGCCTGCTGCGACAGGCATTGGTGCATCTCATGAAGATCTGGGCGTTTCCCGACGGTCCTGTTGCGCACTGGCGCGGCGAGACCATTGGCTTTCTCGCCGACGCGCAATCCCGGTTCTCCCCTTCCATGCGGCGACGGATCGTGCTGAGCGACCTGTATCGCAAGGCCTTGGATCAGGTGCGCGAGGGCGCTCAGATCGGCGCCACGGTGCGGGCGCTCCCGGATGAGTGTCCGTTCACGCTGGACGAGTTGCTGGCCGAGGATCTCGGCATATCGGCCCTCGTTGCCAAGCTGAAGACCGCACCTTGAAACACCCCCTCCGATCCTGCACGTAAGGGACGCGGGGCTGCCCGGTGCGTCAGGCAGCACATCCCCTGGGCCGATAAGCACTCCCTCGGGAACTGGCTCTGTCGCGATCCTGGTCGCGGTATCTGGTGCCCACCTGCGCAAGCAGGCCTTGGGAGGATGACAAGTCCAACGGCCAGGGTGGCTCCGCACTCTCCTCTCGACGAGGCCAAGCAGGCGGCACGCCTCCGGGCGCTGGCCGCGCGCGCGGGATGCGATCCGGCCTGGGGCGGCCGGCTGGCCGAGCATGTGCTGGCCGAGCGGCCGCCGCCGGCCGGCGCGGCGGTGTCCGGCTACTGGCCGATGGCCGGCGAAATCGACATCCGGCCCTTGCTCGCGGCCCTGCACGCGCGCGGCCATCGCGTGCTGCTGCCGGTGACGCCGCGCCGGGGGCTGCCGCTGTCGTTCCGCGTCTGGCGGCCGGGCATGATCCTGATGGCCGAGCGGTTCGGCACCGCGTGCCCGCCGCCGGACTCGCCCGAAGGGCGGCCGGACGTGCTGTTCGTGCCGCTGCTGGCGTTCGACCGCACCGGCCGCCGGCTTGGCTATGGCGGCGGCTTCTATGACCGCACCCTGGCCGGGCTGGCGGATGCCATCGCCATCGGTTGCGCCTTTGCCGCGCAGGAACTGGACGCGGTGCCCGCCGGCGAGTACGACCGCCGGCTCCATGCGGTCGCCACCGAGCGCCGCTTCATCGTCTGTTCCTGAAGCGAAGTCCCCTGAATGCGCATCCTGTTCCTCGGCGACGTGGTCGGCCGCTCCGGCCGCGAAGCCGCCGCCACGGCCCTGCCGGTTCTGCGCGCGCGGCTCGGCATCCATCTGGCCGTCGTCAACGCCGAGAACGCCAGCCACGGGTTCGGCCTGGCCCCGGACATGGCGGGCGCGCTGTTCGCCGCCGGGGCCGACGCGATCACGCTGGGCAACCACGCCTGGGACCGCAAGGAACTGGTCCCCTACATCGCGCAGGAACCCCGCGTCATCCGGCCGCTGAACTTCCCGCCCGGCACGCCGGGTGCCGGCAGCGTGGTCGTCGTGCTGGCCGACGGGCGGCGGGCGCTGGTGGTCAATGCGATGGGGCGGCTGTTCATGGACGCGCTGGACTGCCCGTTTCGCGGCACCGCGGTCGAGCTGTCGCGCTACCGGCTGGGCGGCACGGTGGCAGCCGTGGTGATCGACTTCCACGCCGAGGCGAGCAGCGAGAAGGCGGCGTTCGCGCATTCGTTCGACGGGCAGGCCAGCCTGATCGTCGGCACGCACACGCATGTGCCCACGTCGGACCACCAGATTCTGCCCGGCGGCACGGCGTTCCAGTCCGATGCCGGCATGTGCGGCGACTACGACAGCGTGATCGGCATGGCCAAGGAGGGGGCGGCCACAAGGTTCTGGAAGAAGATGCCGGGCGAGCGGCTGGCGCCCGCCGAGGGCGAGGCCACGGTCTGCGGCCTGTTCGTCGAGACCGACGACGCCACTGGCCTGGCGCGGCGGGTCGAGCCGGTGCGCCTGGGTGGGCGGCTGTCGCAGGCGATGCCGGCGGTGTAGCCTCGCCGCATCGTCAGCGCGGAGTTGGCCGATGTCGGAAAGAATGCTCGCCCTCGGGCCCGCGCGGACGATTCCGCGCACGGTTCTGTGGGCGGTGGCGCTCAGCCTGGTGCTGGCGGCGTCGGCGCGTGTCCAGGTGCCGTTCTGGCCGGTGCCGATGACCTTGCAGACGCTGGCCGTGCTGGCCATCGGCGGCCTGCTGGGGCCGGGCATCGCACTCGCCGCGATGGCGGCCTATCTGGCCGAGGGCGCGGCCGGCCTGCCGGTGTTCGCCGGGACGCCGGCGCATGGGATCGGCCTGGCCTACATGGCGGGACCGACCGGCGGCTATCTGCTCGGCTTCGTGCTGGCGGCGGGGCTTGCGGGATGGGCCGGCCAGCGTTTCGCCGCCCGTCCGCTGCCGCTGGGGTTGGCGATGCTCGGCGCGGTGGCGCTGGACTACGCGCCGGGAGTGGCCTGGCTCGCGACCTTCGTGGGCTGGCATCGCGCCGTGACTTTGGGGGCGACACCGTTCCTGCTGGCCGACCTGGTCAAGGCGGCGCTGGCGACGGCGCTGGTGCTGGCCGCCGCCGGCTGGCGCCGCCGGGTCTGAGCGTTCCTGGAAACACCGCCGATGGCTGGCCATTCGCAGTTCAAGAACATCATGCACCGCAAGGGCGCGCAGGATGCCCGGCGCGCCCGGCAGTTCGCGAAGATGATCCGCGAGATCACCGTCTCCGCCCGCCAGGGCCTGCCCGATCCGGGCGCCAACCCGCGCCTGCGCGCCGCCATCGCCGCGGCGCGCGTGGCCAACATGCCGCGCGACACCATCGAGCGCGCCATCAAGAAGGCCGCGGGGGCGGCCGGCGGCGAGGACTACGCCGAGGTCAGGTATGAGGGATACGGACCGGCCGGGGTGGCCGTCATCGTCGAGACGCTGACCGACAACCGCAACCGCACCGCGTCGGACGTGCGCTCGGCGTTCGCAAAATACGGCGGCGCGCTGGGCGAGACGAACTCGGTGTCGTTCCTGTTCCAGCGGCTCGGCGTGGTGCGCTATCCGGCGTCGGCGGGCAGCGAGGACGCGATGCTGGAAGTGGCGATCGAGGCGGGCGCCGAGGACGTCGAGAGCGGCCCGGAGGGGCACGAGATCACCACCGGCGTCGAGGATTTCTTCACTGTGCGCGACGCGCTGGAGCAGCGGTTCGGGCCGGCCGAGGAGGCGCGGCTGGAGTGGCGCCCGACGGTGTCGGTGACGCTGGACGAGGAGCGTGCGGCGTCGGTGCTGAAGCTGGTCGACGTGCTGGACGACAGCGACGACGTGCAGAACGTGTATGCCAACTTCGACATTCCCGAGCCGGTGCTGCAGAAGCTGTCGGCGGCGTGACGGCACTTCGACACCCCATCAATCGTCATGGAGAACACAGCGCGTGGTGATCCGCCTGCTGGGCATCGACCCGGGCTTGCGTTTCACCGGCTGGGGCCTCGTGGAATCCGATGGCAACCGGCTGCGCCACCTGGCTGACGGCGTGATCGCGACCGATGGCGACGCGAGCGTGCCCGAGCGACTGCGCGTGCTGCACGACGCGCTGGCCGCCCTGCTGGCGCTGCACCGGCCGGATGAGGCGGCGGTCGAGGAGACCTATGTCAACCGCAATGGCGCCGCGACCTTGAAGCTGGGTTATGCGCGCGGCGTGGCGCTGCTGGCGCCCGCTCTGGCGGGCATTCCGGTCGCGGAATATGGCGCGAAATCCGTCAAGCTGGCGGTGGTCGGCACCGGCGGCGCGGACAAGGGACAGGTCGAGATGATGGTCCGCCGCCTGCTGCCCGGCGCGCTGATCCGTCGCGCCGATGCGGCCGATGCGCTGGCGGTGGCGATCTGCCATGCCCACCACCGCGCCAGCCGCTCGCGGTGGGACGCGGGTAGGCGGATGGCGTGAGGTCAGTGGATAAAGAGCTTGACCAGGATCGCGAGAGACAATGCCAGAGAGGTTCCGCTCATCCAGCGCAGCAAATTCTGCTCGGCTTTGCTCGCATCGAGTTTGCGTTCCAGCACGGCAACCGCTTGGTCGATCTTGCTGTCCAGCTTGCCAGCTACCTGGTCGATCTTGCTGTCCAGCCTGCCGGCCAGCTGATCGATCTTGCTGTCCAGCCTGCCGGCCACCTGACCGATTTTGCTGTCCACCTGATCGATCTTATGATCCAGCCCAACGAAGACCCGGTCGATCTTACCATCCAAATCGCCGATCTGCCGCCCCAGCCGGTTGAAGCGATCGTCGTAGTTGGCGAGAGCCTCTGCCGCCCGGCGCGCCTTCTCGTCGCTCGCCCCTGCCTCCCGCAGGGCGTCGTATAGCTCAGCCACCATTGTCGTCATGCCACCATCTTACCCACGAATGCCCACAACGTCGACGAGAAAGCCTTGATCGCCCAGCTTACCGGCAAAATAGGTATGATCGAGGCTGATCGCTGCATCGTCGATGTCGGCGGCGTCGGCTACCTCGTGCAAGCCTCGACCCGCACCTTGGCGGCCCTGCCGAGCGGCGCGGTCGCCACCGTGCTGACCGAGATGCAGGTGCGCGAGGACGCCATCACCCTGTTCGCTTTCGCCGACCCCGCCGAGCGCGACTGGTTCCGCCTGCTGCTGACGGTGCAGGGGGTGGGCGCCAGGGTGGCGCTGAACATCCTCTCGGCGCTGTCGCCGCGCGAGCTGGTGGCGGCCATCCAGGCCGGCGATCGCGGCGCGATGACGCGCGCCGCCGGGGTCGGCGCGAAGCTGGCGGTGCGGCTGCTGACCGAGTTGCGCGAGCGGGCCGGCGCGATGCCGACCGGCATCGGCTTTTCCCCGGTGCTGCCGCCACCGGCCACCGGCGCGGAGGCCGATGCGCTGTCCGCGCTGGCGAACCTGGGCTATCGCCGGGCGGAGGCGCTGCCGGCGGTGACGCGGGTCCTGGCGCGGCTCGGCGAGGATGCCGCCGCGGGCGCCGTGATCCGCGAGGCGCTGCGCGAACTGGCGCGGCAATGATGGCGGGCCGTGGCCCCTCGCGCCGCCGTCGCCGCCCCGTCGCCCTGTCGAGCCTTGTGATAATTTCGTGGACTGGCCAGATTGAACTGCATCCAACCCGGGGGCTGGTTTGATGGGCGATCCGCGCCTTGCGTTGCTCCCGCGCCGGCGACGCATCGCCGCCGCGGCCATCCTGGCGTTCGCGGGCAAGACGTCGGACCTGCAAACCGGCTCGCCCGGTGCGCTGCCGATCACCACGCCCACCGGAAGCTCCGCCGATGCCGGCGGCTTTGCCGGAAGGGTATTCCCATGAACCGCTTCTCCGTGGCCCCGCTGCACACCATGACGCGTCGGCTGGCCGATGTCGCGTCGGGCCGGCGCGCGCCGCAATCGGTCATCACCGGCGCGCGCGTGCTGTCCACCTACACCGAGCGCGTGCTGGCGGATCGCGAGGTGTGGATCGAGGGCGGGCGCATCGCCGCGGTCAAGCCCGCCGGCGCCTGCAAGCGCGACAGCGGTGCCGCGTTCCACGATGCGCAGGGCGGGCTGCTGGCGCCGGGGCTGGTGGATCCGCACCTGCACATCGAAAGCAGCATGATGACCGCCTGCGCCTATGCCGAGGCGGCGCTGCTGAACGGCACCACGACGATCTTCTGCGACAGCCACGAGATCGGCAACGTGTGCGACCGGCAGGGCATCGAGTGGATGCTGGAGGACGCGCGCGAGGCGCCGCTCAACATCTTCCTCACGGTGCCCAGCACGGTTCCGGCGACCTCGGCGGCGTTCGAGACCGCCGGCGGGGATCTGACGGCGGACAAGATCGGCGCGATCTTCGATGCCTGGCCGGAGGCGGTCGCACTCGGCGAGAAGATGGACTTCGTGCAGGTGACGCAGGGCGACGAGCGCAGCCACGCGATCCTGGCCGCCGCGCTGTCGCGCGGGCGGCCGGTCAGCGGGCACATCTACGGCCGCGAGTTCGTCGCCGCCTACGCCGCCAGCGGTGTCACCGACACGCACGAGGCGATCGACCGCGACATCGCGCTGGATTTGCTGGAAGCCGGCGTGTGGATTTTTCTGCGCGGCGGGCCGCCGACGACGCCGTGGCACAGCCTGCCGCAAGCCATCCGCGCGATCACGGAACTGGGCGCCAATCCGAAGCGCGTCGCCGTCTGCACCGACGATCGCGACGCCGACGACCTGTTCGCCTTCGGCCTCGACTGGGTGGTGCGCGAGGCGGTGCGCGCCGGATTGTCGCCCGAGCGCGCCTGGAGCCTTGGTTCGCTGCAAGGCGCCACGCGCTTCGGCATGGACGGCGAGATCGGCGGCTGCGGCGGCGGCAGACGGGCGGATCTGGTGCTGCTGGACGACTTGCTGCGGCCGCGCAGCACCTGGTATGGCGGCGAGCTGGTGGTGCGCGACGGACACATCACGCCGCTGCTGGAGGCGCAGTTGGCGTCGCAACGCTACGTGTATCCGGATGCGGCCTATCGCACGGTGCATGTGCCGGCGCAGGTGCGGCTGACACCGGAATTGCCGCGCGAGGCCTGCCGGGTGAACGTGATCCGCGCGGCGGCGCCCGGCATCGTGCTGTTCCACGAAATCGTGGCGCTGGAGGCGGCGGCCGACTGGTCGGCGCATCTGGACCGGCATCGCCTGTGCTTCGTGACGGTGGTCGAGCGGCACGGCCTGGGCGGCGGCGTGGCGCACGGGTTGCTGCAGGATTTCGGGCTGACATCCGGCGCGGTGGCCAGCAGCGTCGGCCACGACGCGCATAACATCGTCGTCGCCGGGCGCGGCGAGGCGGACATGCAGCTCGCCCTGGCCACGGTTGCCGCGGATCGCGGCGGCGTCGCCGTGGTGCGCGACGGCGCGGTGCTGGCGCGCGTGGCGTTGCCGGTCGCGGGATTGCTGTCCGACAAGCGCGCGCCCGAGGTGGCGGCGCAAGCCGAGGCGCTGAAACGGGCCTGGCGGGAACTCGGCTGCGCGTTGCCGTATATGGGGTTCAATCTGATTCCGCTGTCGGTGATCCCCGAGATCCGGCTGACCGACAAGGGCCTGGTGACGGTGCCGGGGATGCGGATTTTGCCGTTGCTGGAAGCGGCGGCATGATGTCGGCAATCCCGATGGAGAGGTGGCATATTCGATGGATGCGCTGGCTTGCGAGACCCGACGGTCGCATCTTCTGATCGCCGGAACGGGCCGTGCGGGAACCAGCTTCCTGGTGCGCTACCTGACGGGTTTGGGCCTGGACACGACGCTGTCGCGCCAGGGTGACGCCGCCTTCTGGGACGAGCACGCGAATGCCGGCCTCGAAGAAAACGAAAACGTCGCGAGGGGCGACTGGCAAGCCCTGCCGTATGTGGTCAAGACTCCCTGGCTGCACGAGTTGATTGACGAAGTCCTGGTGCGGCCGGACCTCCACATCGACGCGGTCGTGGTGCCGATGCGCGATCTGGCCGAGGCGGCATCGAGCCGCGTCACGCTGGAACTGCGTGCCATGTATCAAAGCGCGCCGTGGATGTCCGAGCTCCAGGACGGCTGGGACGCCTGGGGCACCACGCCCGGAGGTGTGCTGTATTCGCTCAATCCAGTGGATCAGGCGCGGCTGCTCGCGGTCGGGTTGCATCGCTTGCTGGAACGTCTGGCGCGGGCGGCTATCCCTGTGGTGCTGATGGGTTTTCCGCGTCTGGTGCAGGACGCCGATTACGTCTTCCGACTTCTGCAACCGTGTCTGCCGCCGGGAACCACCGTTGCGCGGGCGCGCGACGTGCATCGCGGGATCGCCGACGCCGCGAAAGTCCGACTGCGTGCCGAACTTGCCGAGCCGCCGTCGGACGCGGCCAGCGGCGCCGCCCCGTATCCGGAACGGGAACGGCTGCATCGGATCGCGCTGGGTCGCGAGCTGGCGCGGGTAAGCCAGGAAACGGCGGCGGCCCGCACGTCGGCCGATGCGGCGCTGGCGACGGCCGAGCATCGCGAAGCTCTCGCCCGTGAGCGTGCCACCGTCGCGGAGGCGGCGCTGCAAGCGGCCAAGCATGGCGAGGCGGTTGCCGGTGAGCGCGCCGTCGCGGCTGATCTCGCCCTTGAAGCAGCGAGGCTTCGCGAGGCGGCGGCTTGTGGACGCGCGGCTGCGACGCGGGAGGCGTTGGAAGCGGCGGTGCGCTCGCAGGCGGCCGCCGTCGAACGCGCGGCCGCCGCGGAAGCGGCACGCGACGCGGCCATGCGCCGGGCAGACGACGCGGAGGCTGTCGCCGCCGGGCGGCTGCGGGAGGCCGACGCGGAGCGCACCAAGGTCGCTGCCCTGCGGCAGAGCCGGTCCTGGCGCCTCACCGCCCCGATGCGAAGGCTGAGCGCCGCGCTGGCAGGCGTCCCGGCTGGGCAGCGCGGCCGCGTCGGGCGATAGCCGCGCCCCGCTACAGCCGCGCCAGCCGGATCGCGGTGCCGATCATGTCGAACACGTCGAGCAGCCGGGCCACGTACTGGTCATGCACCGCGAATCCCGGCGCGGCCGGGTCGAAGAACTGCCGCTCCAGCGCCGCGATCATGCGCAGCAGCCGCCGGCGGTGCAGGCCGAGCGCCCGCTGCACCGGGTCGGCCACCACGCCGGCGAACGCGGCGAACGTGGTGGCCGCCAGCATCAGGCCGCCGGCGGTGGCCGCGATCAGCCCGGTGGTCGGCAGTGCGGGGAACAGGCCGTACCAGACGCCGCCCAGCCAGGCGCCCAGCGGGAACGAGGCCACCGCCGTCTGCTGCGCCATGATCCCGGCCAGCGTGGTGCCGAGCGCGGCCGCGCCCGGCGTCAGCTTGTGCAGCCCGATCACGCCGCCGCTGAGCGTCAGCATCCCCGTGGTGATCTCGGCGGCGGCCGAGCGGCTGATGCCGTATTCGCTCAGCGCGCGGGCCACCCGCTCGCGGAACGCCGGATCGGCGGCTTGCTCGCCGAAGCCGGCCAGCAGGCCCTCGATCGCGTCGGCCAGGATCGGCTCGGCCAGGATCGCCTCGGCCAGCGCGTCGCGCTCGAAACGCCGCTCGCCCAGCCGGCACGGCAGTTCGAGCAATTCGGTGCGCACCAGCCATTCGATCTCGCGCGCCACCGCCGTCTCCAGCAGCAGCGGCCGGCGCAGCGCGCGGGCGACGCGCGGCGCGCCCAGCCGGTCGGCCGCCATCGCCCCCAGCCTGGCCGCGACCTGCGGGCCGGCCAGCGACAGGTTCAGCGGCGCGCGCGCGATGTCCCAGCCGAGCGCGCGGCGATGCAGCGCCAAGGTGCCGCGCAACGAGAAATGCCGGTCCACGAACGGGCCAACACGCGCGCGCCGCTCGGCAAAATAGCGCCGCGCCCCGGACGCCACCGCCGCGCGCGCGGGGGCCGCGTCGAGCACGGCGGTGGCAGGATCAGACGGTGCCCTGCACCCCTTGGACAAGCCAGTTCATGCTGTTGATGTCGTCGTCGCTCATCGAGGCGCCGGCCGCCACCTTCACCTTGCCGGACTGGTCGGTGAGCGGACCGCCGAACGGCAGCAGCGTGCCGGCCTCGATGGCGGCCTGCTTGGCGCGGATCTCGTCGGCCACCGCGGCGGGCAGCGCCTTGTTGAACGGCGCCATGACGATCATGCCGCTTTTCAGGCCGCCCCAGGTGTCGTGGCTTTTCCAGGTGCCGTTCATGGCCGCACCGACCTCCTGGATGTAGTAGCCGTCCCAGTCGCTGACCACCGAGGTCAGGCAGGTCTTGGGGCCGAACCGCGCCATGTCGGAATCGTAGCCGACGGTCCACACGCCGCGATCCTCGCCGGCCTGCTGCACCGCCGGGCTGTCGGTATGCGTGGTCACGACATCGGCGCCCTGGCTGAACAGGGTTTCCGCCGCCGCCCGTTCCTTGCCCGGATCGAACCAGGCGCTGACCATCACCAGCTTGGTCTGCACCTTCGGGTTGACCGAGCGCGCGCCGAGGGTGAAGGCGTTGATGTTGTTGATGACCTCGGGGATCGGGAAGGCGCCGACGAAGCCGATGATGTTGCTCTTGGTCATCCGCCCGGCGATCACGCCGGCCAGATAGCGACCTTCGTAGAAGCGCGCCGAGTAGGTGGCCAGGTTGGCGGCCCGCTTGTAGCCGGTGGCGTGTTCGAACTTCACCTTCGGGAACTGATGGGCGACTTTGACCGTCGCCTCCATGAAGCCGAACGAGGTGGTGAACACCAACTGGTTGGTCTGCGCCAGCTTGCGGATCACCCGCTCGGCGTCCGCGCCCTCGGGCACGTTCTCGACGTAGCTGGTCTTGAGCTTGGCGCCGAAATGCGCGGCTGCGGCGCGGCGGCCGAGGTCGTGCTGGAAGCTGTAGCCGGCGTCGCCGATCGGCGCCACGTAAACCCAGGCGGCGCGGTATGGCGCGGCGGCGAGGGCGGGACGGCCCAATACGGCGGCGCCGGACAGGGCGAGGGTGGATTGCAGGACATGCCGGCGGGTAGGCATCAGGGTTCCCCAATTCTGGTTGGCGGCCGCGAGGGCACGCAAGAAACAAGCCGGCGCAGCCTAGCCCGATCCGAGCGGGTCGACCACGACCAGATCGGGGAAGTGGCGGGCGATCAGGTGAAAATCGCGCGTGTTGAGAGTGGCGAGATGGACGCCCGCGACAATCGCGGTGGCCGCAATTCCGAGATCAGATCCGAAGCGGGGTGCGTCCAGCGGACGGGCGGCCAAATGCCGCAGCGCGCCCACGGCCTGCATCCTGCCCAGCAAGCGAGCCGCTTCGCCCTCCAGGGGCACAATTCGCATCGTCGCGATGATCTCGTCCAGCCACTCGTTCAGTTCCGCCGCAAACGACGGCCTTCGAGTGGAGACGCTCGAGGCACCGAACTGTAGCTCGGCGATCGTGACCGCGGAGAGACACACATCGCTGCTCAACCCGGCGACCCAGTCGCTAAGCAGCGGCCTTCTTTGACTTCGGCCGCGCAGATCGCTTATCACCATCGTGTCCAGCATTGTCATGCTCAGATGGCCCTTCGAACTGAAAATGTGGTGTCAACGCAGCCCCCACGAGTCGCCGCCCCTCGGCGAGAGCTGCCTCAAAAGATCCGTCGTCATGCTTGAACTTGAAGTTTAACAGAACGGACTTCAGGGTTGGCTTCGTGCGCTCAAAATACTCCTTGGAGACGATAACGACCTCGCGGCCATCGCGGCGCCGAACAGTCTGAGGATGGCCAGCTACCGCGGCGTCGATAACGCGCGAAAATTGATGACGTGCGGCCGATGCCTGCCACTCATCGGAGCCGGGCTTTGTACTCATGTGTGGACACTAACCGATGACGGTCAAGCCATCAACTCACATGACATTTCAAACGTCCGCCGACGCGTCCAGCGCGGCTTGCAGGATGTAGGCGGCGGCCATGCTGTCCACCGCCGCCGCCCGCCGCCGGCGCGTGGCGTCCGCCTCGTCGATCAGCACCCGGTTGACCGCCGCCGAGGACAGCCGCTCGTCCCACGATGCCGCGGGCAAGCCTGTGGCCGTCGAGAGCGCATGGGTCCAGTCGCGCGCCGCCTGCGCGGCGGGGCCGAGCGTGCCGTCCATCGACAACGGCAGCCCGACCACCAGGCCGCCCACCGCCTCGGCGGCACCGATGCGCCGGATCGCCACCGCCATGTCGGCCAGCTTGCCGCGCTGGATCGCCCCATACGGGGTGGCCAGCAGCAGCGAGACGTCCGACAGCGCCACGCCGATCGTCTTGCGGCCCAGGTCCAGGCCGACCAGGCGCTGGCCCGGCCGCAGCAGCGCACGCAATTGGGTCATGTTGAAGACAGGCATTGGCGCGTCTATGGTCCCGCCCTTCCTGAGCCTCAAGGAGATTTCATGTCGCTCGATCCCGCGACCGTGCGCCGCATCGCCCGGCTCGCCCGCATCCATGTCGCCGACGAGCAGGTGGCCGGGCTGCAAGCCGAGCTGAACGGCATCCTCGGCTGGATCGAGCAGTTGAACGAGGTGGATGTCGAGGGCATCGAGCCGCTGACCGGGGCGGCGCAGATGGGCCTGCGGATGCGCGACGACGTGGTGACGGATGGCGGCCAGCGCGAGGCGGTGCTGGCCAACGCGCCGGAGCGCGCGGGCGCGTTCTACGCGGTGCCGAAGGTGGTCGAGTGATGTTCGACCTATCGCTCGCCGAAGCCCGCGACGCCCTGCGCGCGCGCAGGATATCCGCCCGCGAGCTGACCGGCGCGTATGTGGATGCCATCGAGCGCCTCAACCCGCGGCTGAATGCCTACATCACGCCCACGCCGGAGCGGGCGCTGGCGCAAGCCGACGCCGCCGACGCGGCGCTGGCGCGCGGCGAGGCGGGGCCGCTCACGGGCATTCCGATCGCGGTGAAGGATCTGTTCTGCACCCAGGGCGTGCGCACCACGGCGGGCAGCCGCATCCTGGAGCCGTTCGTGCCGCCGTACGAGAGCACGGTGACGGCGAACCTGCTGCGCGACGGCGCGGTGTTTCTGGGCAAGGCGAACATGGACGAGTTCGCGATGGGCTCGGCCAACATCACCAGCGCGTTCGGCCCGGTAGTCAGTCCCTGGTCGCGGCCGGGCGACAACCGTCCACTGGTGCCCGGCGGCTCGTCCGGCGGCTCGGCGGCGGCGGTCTCCGCGCGGCTGGCGCTGGGGGCGACGGCGACGGACACCGGCGGCTCGATCCGCCAGCCCGCGAGCTTCTGCGGCGTGGTGGGGATCAAGCCGACCTATGGGCGGTGCAGCCGGTGGGGCGTGGTGGCGTTCGCCTCGTCGCTGGATCAGGCGGGGCCGATCGCGCGCACGGTGGCGGACGCGGCGATCCTGCTCGGCTCGATGGCCGGGTTCGACGAGAAGGACTCCACCAGCGCCGACATCGCGGTGCCCGACTTCGCGGCGGCCTGCGCGCGCGGCGTGCGCGGCCTGCGCATCGGCGTGCCGCGCGAATACCGCAGCGACGGCATGGCGCCGGAGATCGAGGCGCTGTGGCGACAGGGCCTCGACTGGCTGCGCGAGGCGGGTGCCACCATCGTCGACGTGTCGCTGCCGCACACGAAATACGGGCTGGCCACCTACTACATCGTGGCACCGGCCGAAGCGTCCTCGAACCTCGCGCGCTACGACGGCGTGCGTTTCGGCCGGCGCGACGACGGCGCGGATCTGACCGAGCTGTACGAGAACACTCGTGCCGCCGGGTTCGGCGCGGAAGTGCGCAGGCGGGTGCTGATCGGCACCTACGTCTTGTCGGCAGGCTATTACGACGCCTACTACCTGCGCGCGCAAAAGGTGCGGGCGCTGATCCTGCGCGACTTCACCGAGGCGTTTCGCGACGTGGACGCGCTGCTGACGCCGACCGCGCCGACCGCCGCGTTTGCGCAGGGCGAGCGCATGGACGATCCGGTGACGATGTACCTCAACGACGTGTTCACCGTGCCCGCCAACATGGCCGGCATCCCCGGCATCTCCGTCCCCGCCGGCCTGGACGCCGCCGGGCTGCCGCTGGGCTTGCAGGTGCTGGGCAAGCCGTTCGACGAGGAGACGGTGTTCGCCGTCGCCGCCGCGATCGAGCGCGCCGCGGGGTTTGCGACGCTGCCCGCCATCCACGCCGGAGAGGTCGCATGACCTACACGCTGGAAGGTGCCACCGGCGCGTGGGAAGTGGTGGTCGGCCTGGAGGTGCACGCGCAGGTGATAAGCCAGGCCAAGCTGTTCTCCGGCGCGTCGGCCACGTACGGCGGCGAGCCGAACACGCAGGTGAGTTTCGTCGATGCGGCGTTCCCGGGGATGCTGCCGGTGCTGAATCGCGAGTGCGTGGCCCAAGCCGTGCGCACCGGGCTGGGGCTGGAGGCGCGCATCAACATGGTCAGCCGTTTCGACCGCAAGAACTACTTCTACGCCGACCTTCCCGCCGGCTACCAGATCAGCCAGTACGCGCACCCGATCGTCGGTGCCGGCGTGGTGGACATCGAGCTCGCCGACGGCACCGTCAAGCCGATCGGCGTGACCCGCCTGCATCTGGAGCAGGACGCCGGCAAGAGCCTGCACGACCAGGATCCGACGCGCAGCTACATCGACCTGAACCGCTCCGGCGTGGCGCTGATGGAAATCGTCAGCGAGCCGGATCTGCGCAGCCCGGAAGAAGCCGGCGCGTACCTGCGCAAGCTGCGCACCATCCTGCGCTACCTCGGCACTTGCGACGGCAACATGGAGGAGGGGTCCATGCGCGCCGACGTCAACGTGTCGGTGCGCCACGCCGGCGAGCCGTTCCGCACCCGCTGCGAGGTGAAGAACGTCAACTCGGTGCGCTTCGTGATGCAGGCGATCGAGGCGGAGGCACGCCGCCAGATCGCGGTGTGGGAGGACGGCGGCACGGTCGAGCAGGAGACCCGGCTGTACGATCCTCAGCGCGGCCAGACGCGCTCGATGCGCAGCAAGGAGGACGCGCACGACTACCGCTATTTCCCCGACCCGGATCTGCTGCCGCTGGTGCTGGAACCGGACTGGGTGGAGGCGTTGCGCGCGGCGCTGCCGGAGTTGCCGGACGCCAAGCGGGCGCGGCTGGCCGCGCAGTACGGCATTCCCGCCTACGATTCGGGCGTGCTGGTGGCCGAGCAGGCGATCGCGGATTTCTACGAGACGGTGGCGCGCGGCCGCGACGGCGTGCAGGCGGCGCGCTGGATGATGGGCGATTTCTTCGCCGGGTTGAACCGCACCGGGCGCGGCATCGAGGACAGCCCGGTGTCGGCCGAGGCGCTGGGCCGCCTGCTGGACCTGATGGCCGACGCCACCATCAACGGGCGCATCGGCAAGGATGTGCTGGAGGCGATGATGGACAGCGGCGCCGGGCCGGATACGATCATCGAGCAGCGCGGGCTGCGGCAGGTCACGGACACGGGTGCCATCGACGCGGCGGTGGCCGGCGTGCTGGCGGCCAACGCGGACAAGCTGGCCGAGTATCGTGCCGGCAAGGAGAAGCTGTTCGGCTTTTTCGTGGGCCAGGTGATGAAGGCGATGGCCGGGAAGGGCAATCCGGCGCTGGTCAACGAGGCGCTGCGCCGGGCGCTGGAGGCGAATTGACGGGGGTGGCGGCGGCCCCTATGAGGGCGGGGCAAACGTCGTGTGACTTCGCGCGATCCCGGCGGAGGGGTGGCCGAGCGGCTGAAGGCGACGGTTTGCTAAACCGTTGTACATTGTAAAGGTGTACCGTGGGTTCGAATCCCATCCCCTCCGCCAACCTGCATCCGATCTGATATCCGCAACGGCAGGTTCGACGCTCCCGTTCTTCGCCGTCGCCAATCGGATTGTCCCGGCGAACTGTGAGTTCATGAGGCCGTGGCTCCGGCTTGCCGTCGAGCGCCGGCTGTCTTACCCTTACGTGTAAGAGTAAGGGTGTATCGCCATGCGCATCACATCGAAGGGCCAAGTCACCATCCCCGCGGAAATTCGCGAGCAGGCTGGTCTTCTGCCGCACACCGAGGTGGAGTTCGACTTCGACGGCGAGGTCGTGCGGATGTTTCCTGCTGCCGGCCCGAACAAGGACAGCCGAGGCGCGCGCCTTGTCGCTCATGTGCGCGGACGTGGCGATGTCCGCATGAGTACCGATGCCATCATGGCGCTGACCCGGGACGAATGAATGTCCGCCGTGCTGGTCGACAGCAATGTCCTGCTCGACGTGATGACCGAAAACTCGCAATGGTTCACGTGGTCAGCGACGGCGATGGAAAGCGCGGCCGATCGCTTTCGTCTCGTTATCAATTCGATGGTCTATGCCGAGGTTTCGGTTCGCTACTCGCGGATCGAGGACCTTGAAGCGGCGCTGCCGAAAGACATGGTCGACCGCGAGGCGATTCCCCATGAGGCCGCCTTTCTCGCGGGGAAGTCGTTCCTCATCTACCGGCGACGAGGCGGAATGAAGCGATCGCCGCTCCCGGACTTCTTTATTGGCGCTCATGCCGCCGTCGCGGGCTATCGATTGTTGACTCGCGATGCGGCTCGTTATCGCATCTACTTTCCGAATCTGCCGCTGATCTGTCCAAATTGACTCCGGTTTCGACGGAGTGCCATGACGATGATGCCCGCGTAGCGTCGCTGTTCATGCCCGGGGCGCCGCTGCCACCCTACCTCTCGGCCTGCGCCTCGTGGTAGCTCAGCCTTCCACCCCGAAGGGACTCGCGCGCGTGACCAGCCTATCCTCGGAGGAAGCCACGACCTCGTTCCAGGCCAAGGTCAGCGAGGTCTGGTCCGCATGATACCGCAATCCTCGGTTACGCGCATGGCGTTGCGTCTCGCTCCTGTTCGCAGGCTGTACGAGGCGCTGCGCCGCATCGACGTATCGACCGACGCCGTCAGGGTGGAGCAGGAACGGCTGGGGCGCGAACTGGCCAGGCAAGCGGGTGAACTCGCCGCGTTGCGGGCAAGCGCGCAGGCCCCCGTGGCCAGCGCCGCCGTCGCGCGGAGCGACGACAAGGCGCCCGAGGCGCCATTGTTCGTGTCTCCCGGTCACTTCTACTCGCCGATCGTCAACCCGCGGGATCTTGAAGGGCGATCGGCCACGATCTTCGATCGCTCCAGGCCACCGCAGGGCGTGGATCTGCGCGAAGCCGAGCAGCTTCGCTATGCGGAACGAATGGCCGCGCACTACAACAGCCTGCCGTTCGCCTCGGCGGCGCGGCCTGGGCTGAGGTCAGTCACGAGAACGACTTCTTCAGCTACGGCGACGCGATCGTGCTGGCCTGCACCCTGCTGATCCAGCGGCCGGCAAACTTGATCGAGGTTGGGTCCGGCTATTCCTCGGCGGCGGCGTTGGACATCGTCGAACATAGTCTCGGCTGGACGACGCGCTGTCTGTTCATAGACCCGCATCCAAATCATCGGCTGCTTGGATTGCTGCGCTCCGACGACGCGGAACGGGTCGAAATACGCTCGGCGCCGGTTCAAGATGTTGAACTCGAGATCTTCGACAGGCTCGGCGCCGGCGATGTGCTGTTCATTGATTCAACTCATGTCGCAAAGACTGGGAGCGATGTTGTTCATCACCTGACGCGCGTTCTGCCGCGGCTCCGGCCGGGCGTGATGGTCCATTTCCATGACGTTTTCTACCCGTTCGAATACCCTGAGAAATGGGCGATCTCCGAGAATCGCTCTTGGAACGAAGTCTATTTCTTGCACGCTTTCCTGCAGGACAACGCGGCCTGGGAGATCGTGTTCTTCAACGACTTCATGGGGCGCGTCCATGCTGACATGATGGCGCGCGCGATGCCGCTGTTCATAAAGAACCCCGGCGGCAGCTTGTGGCTGCGCAAGGTTCGCTGACCGCATCGAGCTGCCGGCGGCGAGGACGGCGGAATGCGCTGCGCTTTGCCGCGCCTTACGGCGCCGCCGCCGGGATGGGCGGCACGTCCGGATACGGCCGGCGACCCTCCGCGCGGCCGAGGCGCAGGTAATGGTCGTGGCCCGACACGAAGCTGCCGGCCCGCACGGCGGCCGCGACATCCGGATAGGCGCCGAGATAGTACCCGGCATCGAACCGTTCCGGCTCCGGGATTTCCGGCAGCGGGGGCGGCGGATACTCCCATGCGGGTGTGCCGAACGGTCCGCGCAGGCGGCGGGCGAGCCTGGCGGCGGCAAGGCTCGCCTGGCCGCGCCGGCCGAGCACGACCACATCCTGATGATCGTCCCAGCCGCGCTCGATGTAGTCGTCCAGGCGCAGCTTGCCGCCCGCGACCGCTCTCTGCCACCAGGCGCGATCGGTCATGGAGATGCCATAGCCCTCGCCGCCGCCGTAGCCGCGATGGCCGTAGCGATGCGCGCGATAGTCGTCCAGCAGCCCGCGCACGGAAAGATGGTCGAGGCCGTAGCCCCAGCTTTGCAGGCCGAGCGCGATCGAAGGCCCGTGCGACGTCACCACCAGCACGGTTCGCGGCGTGGCGTGACGGGCCATCGCGGCGAGGAAGGCGCGGCTCTGCGCCTCGCTCAGATGCGTCACCAGCGAGCCGACCCAGATCAGGTCATAGGTCTCGCCCAGATCGAGTGCGGCGAAATTCTCCACCGAGTAGGCGGCCCGCGCGGCGAACTGCGCGGCCACGAAATCCACGCCCGGACGATCCAGGTCGCAGGCGGTGATGCGTGCGCGGGGATAGCGCGCGCGCAGCATCCGGGTGACGCGGCCAAATCCGCAAGGCAGGTCGAGGATGGCGCGCGGCGTGCGCCCGCCCAGCGCCGCCTCGATGGCGCGCAGGGCGGACAGGCCGACGGCAAGGTAGTGCGCGTCCTGCCCGGCGTGCATGGTGTCGGCGTCGTCAAGCGTCGGGTTCATGCCGGGAAGCGGGAAACCGTCCGGCAGGCTCAGCAGGCGCGTCACGACCGCTCCGCGACTTTGGACCGGCGGGTTCGGTCCATCTCTCGCAAGGATTGCGCGCCGAGATATGTGCCGACCACCGCCACGACGATGACGAACGGGATCGCCGGCGAGGCGTAGTGGAGACTGACGATCGGCATGGAGGTCGCATCCAGATACGCCAGCAGCGCCACGCGGGCGCTGATGGCGAGTGCGCTGCCGACTGCCAACGCCAGCAAGGCGGTCGGCCCAAGCCCGCGACGTGCGCGCACCACGGCCACGCCCAGCCCGCACAGGCCAACGATCGTCAGTGCTGGAAAGATCGCCGCGTAGATCCGGCCGATGACCCTTGCGATCCCGACCTGCAACGCGCGGCGCCGTCCCGTCATCGCGGCATTGTCGTTCACGGACGCGAAATCCACCCACGCCCGGACCTGGCCATTGTCGATCACCATGCCGGGCTTCACGTCTTTCCACGGCTTGACGACCTCGGGCTCTCCGGGCGCCTGGACCACGAGTTTGCAGGCGTCCATGCAATTTGCACTTATATCAAAATGGATGGGCTGCATGTCGGGAAACGTCGCCCGGACATAGTCGGCCGGCGACAGCGTAGTCGTCCCGGCGCTCTCGCCGCCTTTGGCGCGAACCCATATTTTCGGAACGCCGGATTTGGCGGCAGCCCACCCGCTGATGCCGCCCCAGACTGCCTTGACCGGAGATACGGTGCCAACAGCGTCGGCAAAGGTCGCGATTTGCGCCGGCGTTCCAACGCTGGGTTCAGAACCGATGTCACCCTGCCGCATGGTCAAAAGCAGCCACAGAACCCGACCGGCGGGTCGCACGGAGTCCTGAAGGTATTGCCACCGGAACGGTGGTGCCAGGGTCGCGCGCGGAGGCAGGCAGGCGAGTTTGCCCTGCTTGCAGGCAGCATCGATCTGATCCGCCAGCCGACCGTAAAAGGCTTGGGCGTCGGGCGCGGACCGATGGCCCGCACTGGCGACGGCGTCGCGCAGCGCCCAGATGAACCAGCCGCTCAGAATGTCGGGACAGCTCGCCACCGGGATGCGCATTTCATCGCATCCGATACGGTGCCAACTGTCGCCCTGCGGCCCGTCCAGCCAGGGCGCCAGTTCGCGCGCGGCCGGACTGACACCGTAGGCGCGTCTGCGGGAGTCGGCGGAGGATACGACGTCGCGCCTCCAGACATCCG
Source organism: uncultured Pseudomonadota bacterium (assembly GCA_963758455.1). Taxonomy (GTDB): domain Bacteria; phylum Pseudomonadota; class Alphaproteobacteria; order Acetobacterales; family Acetobacteraceae; genus CAVRQM01. The sequence continues at coordinate 329,775 of CAVWVK010000004.1, forward strand.
GCTTGATCCTCGCCAGGGCGCCGTATGCGCGCTCGAAGTTTGGCGATTTCAGCTCGTTGGTCTCGGCGACGCCATAATAATGCGCGTTCAGCCGCGCCACGACGCCGATCCCTGCACTGAACACCAGGGCGGCCGCAACGAGGGAGGCCCCAATCGCCAGCAGGCGTGGCGCGGCCGGTTGCGGCCAGACGCTCGCGGCAATCGCAATCAGCACGACGATCGCCACCGCCGGGACCAGCCACACGCCTTCTTCCCTGGTCAGCCAGAATCCTGCGCCGAGCAATCCCAAAGCGCCGCCGAGCAGTGCTGCCTTGCCGATGTCGCGACCTTTCCCTGGGAAAGCCGCGATCACCGCCATCGCGACCACGGCCAGCGACTGGCTGACGTAAAGCCCTTCGCGTATCACGCGGGCGAGTTCGGGGTTCCACAGTGAGGGATTGAAGGCCAGCGCCACGAACAGCAGCGAGCCGAGCCAGCGCCGCCCCGATTGGCGCGCCACCAGCCAGGCGACCAAGCCCGAGGCGGCGAGATAGGCGCCCTGCTCGGCGATGTTCAGGGGAATGTCCGCCAGCGAGGCCAGACACATGAAAAGGGGATAGAACATCCCCTTGGTCAGCGTCAGGCCATCATACGGCCCAAGCCATTTTCCGGCGCTTAGATAGTGCGCGGTGCGGACAAAGAACGCGTCATCGTATATGGCCCACCCGATAGCGACGACGGGAAAGCCCGCGCGAAGCCACAGGCTGACGATCGCGACGATCAGCCACAGCGCCGCGTGCCGTCCGCCGATGCTCGGATGCCTGGATGCCGGGGTGATGGTGTCCGCGGCACCTCGCGGCGGGGAGGAGTGGTCGCCCGTAACGGATAAGAAATAATTCATGCCAGATAATTCATGCCGGCGTGTTGACCCTGCCCCCAGACGCGTCGTGCGACGTTCTACAAAGCCGGCGGTTCACGTTCGCGTTTCCCGCCGTGCCGCCTCGGGCTTAACACGACGTCGCGGCGAACCGATAGCGTCGCTGCGGTCCCGCCGCCGGCCCGGCGCCCTGGCGTGACGCTCGCCATCGGCCCGTGTATGGAGGTGGCGGTTTTGTCACGGTGCAGGGACGAGGGAACGGGCATGGTGCGCCATCGCGCGGCAGAGCAAGCGGCGAATTGAACGGCCGGATGCACGACCGCGGCGGCGAGGCCACGCGTAGAATCGTCCAAGCCAACCGGGCAGGTCTCGCGGAGCCGGCGTTGCCCGCCGAGCATCGGCTGGAATCCGCGCTGGCGGTCGCGGAGGCGGAAGCCCGCCTGCTGCGCGCCCGCGTCACGGCGCTGGAGACCAGCACCATCTGGCGCTGGACCAGGCCGGTGCGCTGGGCCGCCGACCGGGCGCGCGGGGCGCGGCCGCGCACGGCCGCGTCGCCGCCGGCATCCGTGACGCCGCAAGCGACCTCCCGCGTTCCCGCGGCGCCGGAGCCGCCGGCGGACGCCGAGCACGAGGCGGCCTACCAGGCTTGGATCGTCCACGAGGAACCCGCTCGCCTCGCCGCGGTGCTGGCCGAGGCTGGCGCGTCCGGCGGCTCCGGCGCGCCCTCGCTGGCGCTGGTGCTGATCGCCGCCGGCGCCGCGCCCGGCACGCTGTCCGCACCGCTGCGCGAGGCGGCGATGGCAGCCGCGCCCTCCATCGTTCTGGTATTGCATGATTCCCGACAGCATCCCGATATCGAGATGGCGGCGCGCGAGTTGCCGCTGGAGGAGCATCCCGGCCTGCGCTGGGAAGCGGTGCCGGACGGCTTCCGGCCGGCCGACGCAATGGCGATCGCGCTGGCCCGGCTTGATGCCGAGTTCCTCTGCTGCATCGACCTAGGCGACCGCCTGGCGCCGCAGGCCATCGGCATCGTCCGCGCGGCGCTGGCCGAGGCCCCGCTGCTCGACATGGTGTTCGCCGACGAGGACTGGCTGGACTCGGCCGGGCGACGGAGCCGGCCGTTTTTCAAGCCGGGATGGGACGCGGAGTTGCAACAGGGGCGCGACCTGGTCGGCCCGTTTGCCTTTGTCCGTGTCTCGCTGGCGCGCGAGGCGCTCGCCGCGTCGAGCGCCGCCGGGCCGGCCTGGCGCTACGCGCTGACCAGCGAGGTCGCGCGGGCCATAAGGCCGGACCGCATCCGCCACATCCCGGCGGTGCTGTGCCATCGCGGGGGCTCGCCGGACGGCCATGCCGCCGCGTTCCGCTCGGCGGTCGAGGCGAGGCTGCGGCGCGAGGCGGTCGCCGCGACCCTGCGCCCGGTGCCGGGACATGAGGACTGCGCCCGCATCGCCTACGCGTTGCCGGAGCCGCCGCCGCTGGTCTCGGTCATCGTCACCGCCGGCGATGGCACGACGCCCGCCGGCGCCCGCGCCTCCGCCGCGCGGGTGCAAGGCGGCACCGAGTATCCGGCGCTGGAGGTGCTGGTCGCGGACGCAGATGCCCGCGCGGCGACCATGCGCGCGAGGGGGGAAGTGCTGGTCCTGCTGGACGCCGGCATGTCCGCGCGCCGCCCGGATTGGCTGGGCGCGCTGGTGGCCCAGGTGCTGCGGCCGGGCGTGGGCGCGGTCGGCGCCAAGCTGCTGGATGCCGAGGGGCGCATCCGCGACGCCGGCCTGACGCCCGATGCCGCCGGCCGGCCCTGCCACCTGCTACGCGGCGCCCTGGAGTCCGACGATGACCCGTTCGGGCTGCTGGCGCTGGCGCGCGGCGTGTGGGCGGTGACGGCGGCGTGCGTGGCCCTGCGCCGCGAGGTGTTTTGCGAGGTGGGCGGGGTAGATCCGGCGCTGCCGGCGGCCGAGGCCGGCGCGGATCTGTGCCTGCGGCTGGCGGCCTGCGGGTATCGCACCGTCTGGACGCCGCTGGCGGTGCTGGAACAGGCCGGGGCCGTGCCGATGCCCGGCGCGGCGAGCCGCCTGGCGCGCGATTGGGGGCCGTTGGCCCGGCACGATCCGTATCTCAACGCCAATCTGGAATGCGTGGACGGGCAGCCGCGTTTTCGCCGCGCGCATCCGGCGCGGGCGCAGCCGCCGGGTTCGGAGGCGGGCCCGTCGACCGTGCCGGCGGCGATGGCGGCGGCGCAGGCCAGGCGCGACCACGCGCGGCTGGTGCGGGCGCAGGACGAGATCACCCGGCTGCGCCGCCTGGCGGCCCCGGCGCTGCGCCTGCTGCGCCTCATGCCCCCGCCGCTGCGCGAGGCGGCGTTTCGCATCGCGCGCCGGGCAAGAGCGCCGGCCGCGCCGGTCGGGGCGGTCGCGGTGGCCGCGCCGCCGGTGCGTGGCGCGGCGCTGGTGATCGACGACCACTGGCCGACCCTGGACCGGGATTCCGGGTCGGTTGACATCGGCAACCTGCTCGAACTCGCTGCGCGCGCTCGGCTTTCAGGTGACATTCGCCGCCGCCAGCCAGCTTGTCGGCGATTTTCCGGCGCGCGACCTGCTCGAACGGCGCGGCATACGCTGCGTGCGCCCCGCCGACGCCTCCTCGGTGGAGGAGTTCATTCTGCATCACGGCGCCGGCATGGATCTGGTCGTGCTGTGCCGGGTGTTCTGCGGCGGCCGGTTCCTCGAACAGGTGCAGCGCGATTGCGGCCGGGCCCGCATCGTCTTCAACTCGATCGACCTCAATTTCGTGCGCGAGGAGCGCCGCGCCCGGGTGCTGGGCGACCAGGGGCTGCTCGACGTCGCGCTCAGCCTGCGCGGCCGCGAGGAGGCAGTGATCCGCGGCAGCGACGCCACGATGGTGGTGTCCAGCGCCGAGCGCGATCTGCTGGCCGACAGCCTGCCCGATGCCTACGTCGTGCAAATGCCGCTGGCCCGCCCGGTGCGCCCGCCGCGCGCGGATTTCGCGCAGCGGCGCGGGGTGGGTTTCGTCGGCGGCTTCGCGCACGCGCCCAACGTCGACGCGGTGCGGTATTTTCTCGCCGAGACCTGGCCGCTGGTGCGGGCCTCAATGCCGGATTGCCCGTTCAGCATCGTCGGCGACAACTTCCCAGCGGGGCTGCTGGACGGCGTGGCCGGGGACGTGCGCGTGCTGGGCCATGTGCCGGACATCGACGCGTGGTTCGAAACGTTGCGGGTGAGCGTGGCGCCGCTGCGCTACGGCGCCGGGGCCAAGGGCAAGGTGGCGTCGAGTCTGGCCGCGGGTGTGCCGTGCGTGGTAACTCCGGTCGCCGCCGAGGGCATGGCGCTGGCGCCGGGCGGCGGCGTGCTGGTGGCCTCGACGCCGGCGGCGTTCGCGGCCTGCGTCCGCGATGTCCACACCGACCCGGTGCTGTGGCGGCAATTGTCCAACGGCGGTCTGGGTCACGCGCGGGCCAGCCTGTCGCTGGAGGGCTGGCGGGACCGGCTCGATGCCATGCTGCGGCGAATCGGGCTGTGACGCGGCAGGACGATTTGCGAGAAGGAGCGGACGCGCTGATGCCGGATTGGGAAGACCGCATGGGAATCGGCGACGAGCTGACGTGGGACCCGGTGCGCGTCGTGCCGCCGGACCCCTGGGTCGGCCATCTACCGTTCGCGTTCTGGCTCGTCAAGGCGCTGCGCCCGGCCACCTTCGTCGAGCTGGGCACCCATTCCGGCAATTCGTATTTCGCGTTCTGCCAGGCGATCGCGGTGCTGGCGCCGGGCGGGCGGGCCTATGCGGTGGACACCTGGCAAGGCGACGAGCACGCCGGCCGCTACGGCGAGGACGTGTTCGCCGATGTCGCCACCTTCAACGACCAGCATTTCCGCCAGTTCTCGACACTGATGCGCAGCACGTTCGACGACGCGCGCGGCTATTTCCCGGATGCGGCGATCGACCTGCTGCATATCGACGGGATGCACACCTACGATGCCGTCCGGCACGATTTCGAGGCATGGCGGCCCGCGCTGTCGCAGCGCGCCGTGGTGCTGTTCCACGACACCAACGTGCGCGAGCGCGAGTTCGGCGTCTGGCGGCTGTGGCGGGAGCTGAGCGCGCAATACCCGTCGTTCGAGTTCAGCCACTCCAATGGCCTCGGCGTGCTGGGCGTGGGCGGCGAGCAGACCGAGGCGATGCGCGCGCTGTTCGAGCTGGGCGGCGATGTCGAGCGGCGCACATTTCCGCCGCCGCATCTCGTCGCGCGGCGAGGCGTTCCAGCGCCAGGTCGAGGCGCAGAACCTGCGCATCCAGTTGGGTGATGCCGCCGCCCACATCGAGAACCTGACCGGCCAGATCCAGGCGGTCGCGCAAGACGCCGCGGCGCTGCGCGAGCACCTGCATTGGCGCGACATGCTGCTGGAGGCGCGCGCCGAGGCCATCCGCGCCAAGGATGCGCGCATCGCCTGGCTGGACGACATCGCGGCCGGCCGCGCCGCCGCGCTGGAGGCGCGCGACGCGCTGATCCGCATCCGCGACGCCTCGACGGCGCGGATGCAGGCCGAGCTGCGCGAGCTGCGTCGCGAGTTCGGCGAGCGGATGGCGCAAGCCGAGGCGGATTCGGCGGCAGCCGTGGTGGAGCGCGACGTGGCACGGCGCGAGTTCCTCGCCGGGCTGGACGAGATCGCGCGCATTCAGCACGAGACGCAGGCGTTGCGCCATTCGGTGACGCAGGCGTTCACGGAGTCGACCTCGTGGCGGGTTACGGCGCCGCTGCGCGCGGCCATCCGGCTGCTGCGGCGCGAGGCGCGGCCGCCGATGCTGGAGCCGTTGCCGCCGCCGCCCGCGCCGCTGGCGCCGCCGCCGATCATTGCGGCGGTTGCCGAACCGGAGTCCGGTGGCGACGTCATGGACGCGACGCCGGCGAAGGACGCGCTGCGCGGTTTGCTGCTCGCGCGGCTGCAGACGTTCCTCGCCAGCCCGCGCACCCTGCGCCTGCCGCGCGCCGAGCGGCCGGAGGTCAGCATCGTCCTGGTGCTGTACAACCAGGCGGAACTGACCTTCGCCTGCCTCGGCTCGATCGCGGAGACGCTCGGAGCGGACGCGCCCGGCATCGAAGTGGTGATCGTCGACAACCAATCGAACGACCTGACGGCGGCCCTGCTCGATCGCGTCGAGGGGGCCACGGTCCTGCGCAACCGCTCCAACCTGCATTTCCTGAAGGCGGTGAACCAGGCCGCTGCGGCGGCGGCCGGGCGGACCATCCTGCTGCTGAACAACGACGCGCAGTTGCTCCCCGGCGCGGTCGCTTCCGCGCTGCGCACGCTGGACTTCGGCGCCGACATCGGCGCGGTCGGCGGGCGCATCATCCTGCCGGACGGCACGTTGCAGGAGGCCGGCTCGATCATCTGGCGCGACGGCGCCTGCACCGGCTACGGGCGCGGCGAGGATCCCAACGTCCCCGATTTCATGTTCCAGCGCGACGTGGATTACTGCTCGGGCGCGTTCCTGCTGACCCCGACGGCGATGTTCCGCGAGCTGGGCGGTTTCGACGAACGGTTCGCTCCCGCATATTACGAGGAGACCGACTACTGCGTGCGGCTGTGGGAAAGCGGGCGCCGCGTGGTGTTCGATCCCGACGCCGCGATCATCCACTACGAGTTCGCCAGCTCGCAAGCCGGCGGCGACGCGCTGGCCTTGCAGGCCGCGCATCACGCGATCTTTGTCGAGCAGCACCGCGACTGGCTGGCCGGCCAGTACGCGGCCTCGCCCGGCAACGTGCTGGCCGCCCGCGCCGCGCACGCCGCCAAGCGCGTGCTGGTGCTGGAGGATCGCATTCCGAAGATCGAGCTGGGCTCCGGCTATCCGCGCGCCAACCGCATTGTCCATGAGCTGCTGGAGGCCGGCGCGCAGGTGACGTTCTTTCCGATGTATCGTCACAGGGAAAGCTGGCTGTCTGTGCGTCAGGCGCTCGACAAGCGGGTGGAGGTGCTGATCTCGGCGGAAGGCAGCGAGCTGCGCGCCTATCTGGAGGCGCGGCGCGGCCATTTCGATGCCGTCCTGGTGTGCCGTCCGCACAACATGCGGATGCTCGAGGAGGCGATCGAGGCCGATCCCGGACTGGTGGCCGGAATGACCATCCTGTACGACGCCGAGGCGGTGTTCGCGACGCGCCAGCTGCAACGCCTGGCCGCCGCCGGCACGCCCGCCGCGGCCGACGAGCGGCACCGCATCGTGGCCGATGAGATCACGCTGACCCGGATGGCCGACGCGGTGATCTCGGTGGCGTCCGCCGAACAGGCGATGATGCAGGATTACGGTGCGACAACAGTGCGTCTGCTGGGGCACGCGCTGGACGATGCGCCGATCGCCACCGGCTTCGACGAGCGCGACCAGATCGCCTTTCTCGGCGCGATCCACGACGACCACACGCCGAACGCGGACTCGCTGCGCTGGTTCGCGGAGGACATCCTGCCGATCCTGCGCCAGTCGCTCGGCGAGGCGTTCCGCCTGACCGTGGTCGGCATGAACGACGCGCCGAGCATCGCGGCAATGGATGGCGACACGCTCGATCTGCTGGGCGCCGTGGACGACCTGGCGGAAGGGCTGTCGCGCGCGCGGGTGCTGGTGGTGCCGACCCGCTTCGCCGCCGGCATTCCGCACAAGGTGCATCAGGCCGCCATGCTGGGCATTCCGATGGTCGTGACCGGCCTGGTCGCCGAGCAGCTTGGCTGGAACCACGAGATTGAGCTGCTGGTGGCCGACACGCCGGAAGCGTTTGCCGCCGCCTGCGCGCGTGCCTATCAGGATCGGGCCTTGTGGGAGTCGCTGCGCGAGCGCGCGCTGGCCCGCGCGCGCCAGGAATGCGCGCCGGAAAGGTTCTCCGCCAAGCTGCGCGCCATCCTGGCCGACGTGAAGCTGACGCACCGGATGCCGGAGCAGGCACGCACCGGCCGCCACGCCCCGCCGCCGCCGCCACCCGAACCGCCGGCCGCGCCGGTGGTCAGCCGCCCGGCGCGCACGGACTACAGCGCCGCCGTGCCGTTCGGCTATCCGCCGCCCGCCCAGTCGCGGCCGCCCCGCATCGCGGTGATCTGCCACCTGTTCCACGCGGAGGTCGCGCGCGAGGTGCTGTACTACCTGCAACACCTTCCGGTGCCGGCGGATCTGCTGCTGTCAACCGACAGCGCCGAGAAATGCGCCAGCCTGCAAGCGACGTTCGGTGGCTGGGACAAGGGCCGCATGGATCTGCGAGTCATGCAGAATCGCGGCCGCGACATCGCCCCGAAGCTGGTGGGCTTTGCCGACGCATACGACCGCTACGACCTGGTACTGCACCTGCACTCGAAGGTCTCCAACCACGCCGGGTTCCTGGCGCCGTGGCGTGGCTTCCTGCTCGAAAATCTGCTCGGATCCGAGGCCGTCGTGTCCAGCATCCTGGAGGCGTTCGCACGACTGCCCGATCTCGGCATGGTGGCGCCGCAGCATTACGAGGGTATCCGCCGCTGGCTGGGATGGCAGGGCAATTTCGAGCAGGCGAAATCGCTGGCGGCGCGCATGGGCATCACGCTGTCGCCGACGCGCGCGCTGGACTTTCCGTCCGGCTCGATGTTCTGGGCGCGGCCGGCGGCGCTGCGTCCGCTGCTCGACCTGCGCCTGTCGTTCGACGACTTTCCCGCCGAGGACGCGCAGGTGGACGAGACGCCGGCGCACGCCATCGAGCGGCTGTATTTCCATGTCTGCGAGCGCAGCGGCCATAGCTGGATCAAGGTCGCCCAGCCGGCGCTCTATGTCGACACGTCGACCATCGTGGAGATTTCCAGTCCGGTGGCGCTCAGCCAGTTCGTCGCCGAGCATGGCGTGCTGCTGGGCGGCCCCGCCGCGATCGCCTGCGCCGCCGAGCCGGCCGCGATGGCCACGCGCGTGCCTCCCGGCCTGGCAAGCCGGCTGGCGGCGCGGACCCTGTAGGGTGCGGCTGCCCTTCCGCGGGCGACCAGGCCCCGACGCGGCGAATGGCCGGATCGACGTGATCGTGCCGCTGTACAACCACGCGCGCTACATCGCCGAGGCGATCGCCAGCATCCTGGCGCAGGGGCCGATCGTGCGCGGGATCATCGTCATCGACGACGGCTCGACCGACGCCTCGGCGGAGATCATGCGCGGGCTGGCCACGCGGGATTCGCGCATCCGCTTTCGCGCGCAGGACAACCAGGGCGCGCACGCCGCCATCGCGGCCGGCTTGCGCGACAGCGAGGCGGAGCTGCTGGCTATCCTGAACTCCGACGACGCCTATCTGCCCGGACGGCTGGCGGCATTGGCCGAGGCCCTCGACGCCGATGCGGCGGCGGACATGGCGGCATCCGGCCTGGCGTTCATGGACGCGGACGGCCGCCGCATCGACAATCCCTGGTACGACGACGCGCTGGCCTCCTGGCGCGCCTGCGGCGACATGGGCGCCGCCCTCGTCAACGGCAACTTCCTGATGACTACGTCGAACTTCGTGATCCGACGGTGCCTGTTGGACGCCATCGGCGGCTTCGCGGCGCTGCGCTACGCGCACGACCTGGATTTCGCCCTGCGCGCGCTGGCGCTGGGGCGGCGCATCGCCTTGGTTGAACGGCCGCTGCTGCGCTACCGCATCCATCCCGGCAACACCATCGCCGAGGAGCACCGCCGCGTGCGCGCCGAATGGGCGATCGCGGCGGCGGCGTATCTGACCTTGCTGTGGGACCGGGCAGAGGCGCCGCCGATCGCCTGGGAGCAGGCGTCGCTGATCGAGAATGTGCTGCGGCGGCATGAACTCGGGCGCGCGGTGCATCTGTGCATGGCGTACCTGCGCCGGCATGGCGCCACGCCGCTCGACCGCAACCCGCTGATCGCCGACACCGCGTTCCTGCAACGGGTCCAGGCCTGGGTGTGACGCGAACGACCGGAAGTCGTAGGGCGGAAAAGCGCAGCGCATTCCGCCGCCTCGGTGCGCCACGCGACCATCCGGAGCGAGCGACGAAAGATGGCGGAAGGCGCTGCGCTTTTCCGTTCCCGCAACGTGTCCGGGCCTGGGTGTGACGCGAACGACCGAAAGCCGTAGGGCGGAAAAGCGCAGCGCATTCCGCCGCCTCGGTGCGCCACGCGACCATCCGGAGCGACCGACGAAAGATGGCGGAAGGCGCTGCGCTTTTCCGCCCTACGGTCCGGGCGTCCCGTGCGCATCCTGATTGTCAGCAACCTCTATCCACCCAACGTGGTGGGCGGCTACGAGCGGCTGTGCTTCGACGTCACCGCGGGGCTGGCGGCGCTCGGGCATGAGATGGTGGTGCTGACCAGCCGGCACGGCGGCAAGCTCGCCGAGTATCCCGCACAGCGCATCCTGCGCGAACTCGATCTGCTGACCGGCCACGACGACATCTACGCGCCGTTCGCGGGGTCCACCGAGGATCGCGCGGCGATCGGCCGGCGCAACGTGCAAACGCTGGAGCGGGTGCTGCGCGAGATCCGGCCGGATGTGGTGTTCGCGTGGAACCTGTTTTTCCTGGATGCCGAGATGCTGACCACGCTGGAGCGCAGCCGCCTGCGCACCGTGGTCATGCTGACCGACAACTGGCTGCTGGTGATGCGCAACCCGGTGTTCGTCAGCGAGTTCTTTCGCGACACCATCCACGGCGACGCGCCGCTCGTCGTGCCCCGCGTGACGCTCAGGCAGAGATTGCGCCGCTGGCTCGCGCGCGTGCTCCCGGGCGCGGACACTTCGCGGCTGGAGGCGATCTTCGGCTCGGGCTACATGCGCGACCTGTATCGCGCCGGCGGCATCGACTTCGCCCGCCACAGGATCATCCACAACGGCGTGCGCCAAGCCCCGCAACCCGCCACCGGCCCGGATCGCGCCCGGCTAGTCGAGCAGGGCACGCTGCGTTTGCTGTTCGCCGGCCGCTTCGTCGACCTCAAGGGCGCGCATGTCGCGGTCGAGGCGATGGCGCTGCTCGACCGCGCGCGCCTCGGCGTCGCGTGCGTGCGGCTGACGCTGGTGGGCGACGCGCAGGACCGCGCCTACATGGCCCGGCTCACCGACGCCATCGCGCGCAGCCCGCGCGCGGCCGACATCGAACTGCATCCGGCGGTGGCAGAGCAGGCCTTGCCCGCGCTGTTCGACGCACATGACATCTACCTGTTTCCGTCGTTGTACGAGCCGTTCTCGCTCACGCTGATCCACGCCCTGGCTTGCGGCATTCCCACCATCGCCTCGCGCGCCGGCGGCAATCCGGAGATCGTGCGCGACGGACAGAGCGGGTTGCTGTCGGACAAGGGCAGCGCCGCCGACCTGGCGCGGGCGATCGGCGAACTCGCCGCCGATCCGCCGCTGCGCGCGCGGCTGTCGCGCGGCGGCCGGCTGGCCGCCGCTCAGTTCACCTTCGCGCGGATGGTGGGCGAGATGGCAGGTTTCCTGGCGTCACGCTGACACCGGATCGACCAGGCTGGAGAACACCAGCGAGCCGCGCCGGTGGTCGCACAGCACGCGCTCGATGCCGTCGGCGAAGTCGATCCGCGGCCGCCATCCCAAGACGTCGCGCGCGCGAGAAACGTCCAGCACGCTGATCGGCACGTCGAACGGCCGTCCCGGAAAATGCCGCACCGCCAGTCCGCGTCCCAGGAGCCGCCGGAGCAGCGTCGAGCATTTCGGTGATCGACACGCCCTCGCCGCTGCCGATGTTGAACACCGGCAGCGGCGGCAGGCGCTCCGGCGCGGCGTCGGCCAGCGCCAGCAGCCCGTCCGCCACGTCGGCCACGTGGATGTAGTCGCGCACCACGCCGCCGTCGCCCCAGACCTCGATGGGCTCGTCGGCCAGCGCGCGTTGCAGGAAGATGCTGGCGGCACCCTGCTTGCGGCGCGGATCCTGGCCGATTCCGTACGGGTTCGAGATGCGGGCGATGCGGCAATCCAGGCCGTGAATGGCGCGGAAGAAGCCCAGGTACTTCTCCGCCGCCAGCTTCGACACGCCATAGGCCGTGACCGGATCCAGCGGGTGATCCTCGGCCACCGGCGTGCGGTGCAGCGGGCCATAGACGGTGCCGCCGGACGAGGAGAACACCAGCCGCGCGCCGTGGCGCCGCCGCAGCGCCTCCAGCAGCCGCAGCGTGCCGCGCAGGTTCACGTCCAGGTCGGCCAGCGGGTTCTCGTTGGCGGTCTTGGGGATGGTGGACCACGCATAATGATGCACCACGTCGCCATCGCGCAGCAGCGTGCCCCAGTCCGCGGTCCCGAGGTCGAATGGCGCGAACGAGACCAGGGCCGGGTCGATGTCGGGCGGCGCCTCGGTGGGCGGCGCGCGGCCGGCCAGCACCACGCGCTCGCCCCGACGCAGCAAAGCCAGCGCCACATGCCGGCCGATGAAGCCGCATCCGCCCAGAACCACATGCCGCGCCGCGCCCATCGGCGCGAATGTCGCCGAACCGCCCCCTCGCACAAGCAGATGCCGCACAAGCAGATGTCAGACGCCCGACCGGCGATTGCCGCGTGTGGCTGGTGGCACCGACCGGCGGATCACGCTACCCTGCGCCTGGCATGGGTGACATCGTCAGGCTGCCCCGCGCGGGCGAGGATACGATCTGGGCCGTGATGGCCTCGCTGGGCCGCACCGAACGCATCGCCGACATCTACCCGACCCGCAATGCCGCCCTGGCCGACCGCGCCTGGCGCGAGCAGCAGGTGGGCGCCTATGCGGCCCTGTTGCGCGCCACCAGGCAGGCTGTGCCGCGCTACAGCGTCGCGCCGATCCGCCGGGCCGATGTGCCGCGGCCCTGGACCCCGCTGCCCGCGCTGGGCTTCCTGCGCGGGACGTTCATCTGAACCACACGTCATCGCGCGCTGGCCCGGTCGCTGTTTTGCGCCGCAAGGGCCTCTGCTAAGCAGGCGCGGCGACGCAGGAGGAGGCACCATGCCGCAGCCGAACAAGGACAGCGCCACCGCCGTGGATCTGGAGAAGAACGAGGTGGCGCTCATCGTCGGCGAGGACGACGGCGCCATGTCGGTGCGCGTGGTCGCCGGCGCCGACGTGCCGGAGGGCGCCACCGACCTGTCCGCGGCGCCGGAGATCGTGCTGGCGCTGGCCATGCGCCTGCTGAAAGACCCTGATTTCCACGACGACGTGCTGGACTGGTACTACGAGCACCAGGACGACCCGGACGAGGACGAGGAGGAGGAGTAGCGCCGCCGCAACCGCATGGCGGCCACCCCGTTGTCTCGCGGTGCCGCACCGGATCGGGCTTGCCCGCCAGAGCCTGGATCGCCCGCGACTGCATCGTCCGGTGGCCATCGCCATCCCGGTGCGCGACGAAGCCGAGCGGATCGCCGCCTGTCTGTGCGCGCTCGCTGGCCAGTGCGGCGCGCCGCCGCCGGTCGTGGCGCTGCTGCTGAACAACTGCACCGACGCGTCCGAGGCGATCGTGCGCGCGCTGGCGCCCTCGCTGCCGACGCGCATCGATGTCCGCCGCGTCGACCTGCCGCCTTGGCGGGCGCACGCCGGCACCGCCCGCCAGCTCGCCATGCAACGGGCGGCGGCGCTGGCCGGCCCGGGCGGCGTGCTGCTGACCACCGATGCCGACGCGGTGGTGCCGCCGGACTGGCTCGCGAACAACCTCGCCGCGCTGGAGGCGGGCGCGGATGCGGTGACAGGGCGCGCGGTGATCGACCCGGACGAGGCGCGGCTGATCCCCGAGGCGCTGCACGCGGCGGATGCGCGCGAATGCGCCTATGCCGCCCTGCTCGACGAGATCGCCAGCCTGCTCGATCCCGACGACGCCGATCCGTGGCCGCGCCATGCCGAGGCGTCGGGCGCCAGCATCGCGGTGACGGAGGCGGCCTGGCGTCTGGTCGGCGGCCTGGCGCCGCTGCCGTTCGGCGAGGATCGCGGCTTCATCGACAGCCTGCGCCGGCGCGACTGCCGCATCCGCCACGCGCCGGAGGTGTGGGTCAGCGTCTCGGGCCGCATCGAGGGCCGCGCGGTGGGCGGCATGGCCGACACCATCCGCCGCCGGCTGCTGGCGCCCGACCTGTTCCTCGACGACCAGCTTGAGCGGGTGGACGACGCGGTGCGGCGGGCCAGGCTGCGGCGCCTCGCGCGCGTCGCCTTCCAGGCAGGCGATGCGCCGCGCGGACCTGGCGCATCACCTGCGCCTGGCCTTGCCGCATCTGGGCGCCTTGCTGGGGCAAAGCCATTTCGGCGCGGCATGGGCGGCAGTCGAGGCGGCCAGCGCCGTGCTGGCGCGCCGCCGCGTGCGGGTGGACGAGCTGCCGCGCCAGACGGCGCGGGCGCGGCTGCTGCGCGACCGGCTGCGGCTGGACGCCTCGCCTATCGCGGTCGGCGCAGCACGTCCAGCCGATAGCCTGGCCGCCGCCGCAGACTGATCCGGCGCAGCTTTCCGCCGAGGCGATCCAGGAAGGCCGCGGCGGCCTGCTCGCCGCTCAGCGCCGGTGCCGGTCGGGCCGGTCCAGTTGACCAGGACCGCCACACCGCCCGGCAGCAAGCCGCGCCAAGCCGCGTCGGCCACGCGGCGCACGTCCGCGGCACTCAGGAAATACAGCACCTCGGAGAGAACGATGAGATCGAACCGGCCGCGCGGCCATTCGTCCGGCACGGCCCGGCGCGCGATCGTCACCCCGGCCAGCCCGCGACGGCGGCGGCGGGCGTGGCGCAGGGCGGACTCGGCGGCATCCAGCGCCAGCAGGCGGTCGCAGCGGCGCGCCAGCGCCCGGGTCATCACGCCGATGGAACAGCCCACCTCCAACGCCGAGCGGAACCGGCGGGCGGGCAGGGCGGCGAGGGTGGCGCGATACTTTTCCCGCTCATAGGGGCTGCTCGCGAAGCGCCAGGGATCCGGGTTGGCGGCATACAGCGCCTCGAAGAACGCCGCGTCGCGCGCCTCGCTCAAGGCGGTTCCAGGAACGCTTCCCAGGGGCGGTCGAACATCGCCAGAAACTCCGGCGGCAGGCGAAAGCCGGTCGGGTCGTCGTCGATCATCCCGCTGGTACTGCGTCGCGTGCGCCGCGATGGCGCGCCGCTTGGCCGGCAGGTGGCGCGCGATGTCGAGCCTGGCGCCGCCGCGCGACCGTCGGCAGGCGGTTGCCGTCCGCCACCATCCAGGCCCAGACCGGGTAGGCGAGGTTGCGCGCGCCGGTCCGCGCGCAGGCCGCCGCCGCCAGCTTCGCCGCGGCTCCGTGGTCGCCGTGCGGATCGCCGATCCAGGTGGCGCAAATCGGTGCCGATGGCGTGCGCCCGCAGCAGCGCGCACAGATCCTCCAGCGCCGCCGCGAACGCCGGGCCGTCATGCGGCGCACGGCTGTCCGGCTGGTCGAGGAACGTCAGCCGGTCCGCGCCGAGCCCCAGGATCGCGACCGCCGCGTGCGCCTCGTGCCGCCGTTGCGCGGCCAGCCGGGCGGCTGGCCACCGGCGGCTACGGGGATGGGACATCGTGCCGTCGGTCAGGATCGCCACATGCACCGGATGGCCGCGCGCGCACGCTTCGGCGATGGCGCCGCCGCAGCCGAGCGACTTGTCGTCCGCGTGCGGCGCCAGGATCAGCAGCGGCGCTCGCCCGAAGATCGCGGGGAAATCGCGCATCGGCAGCGCCTCGATCGCCGCCCGGGCCACGCCCGCGTTCATTCCGGCAGCGGCCGGTCGAGGAAATACGCCGCCGCCTCGTCGATCGCCTCGTCCAGCGCCGGCTGGCGCAGGTAGGTGGCGAGATCCCGGCACAGGCGCTCGATCGGGTGCGGCCGGGCGAAGGCGGCCAGCCCCGCCGATCGCTGCGCGAGCTGGATCGCGCTGGTGCAGGCGGCATCCACGGCGGCGCGGGCGAGCTGCACATAGCCGGCGGCATCGGCATCGGCCCGCGTCTCGGCCAGATCGGCCGCCCGGTGGATCCATAGCCGCGCGGTCTCCTCGGCCACCAGGCACGCGGCCAATCGGGCGCGCTGGTCGGGATGCGCGGCGCGGTCGCGCCCGGCCAGGTCGCTGCGCAGCGCATCGACAAGCGCCGACGCCCCGCCCGACAGCACCGCCAGCGGTCGCCAGGAACCGAGCGTGATCTCCGGCTGGCGCATGTAGTCCCCGGCGCCGCCGATCAGCGCCTCGGCCGGGGCCGGCAGGCCGGTCAGATCGACCGACGCGGTGGCCGCACCCCGCATTCCGTGCAGATCCGGCCGCGCGCCGATCCGCGCCGAGGCGCGCGGAAATGCCGCCAGCACCATGCGTTCGCCGCGCTCGTCCTGTGCCGTGACCAGCGCGCGCGTCACCGCTCCGGCGCCGGACGCGAAGCTTTTCGCGCCGACCAGCGCGCCGTTGTCGATCCGCACCGGCCGGCCGGAGTTTTCGGCGATCCATACGGCGAATAGATGCCCCGCCCGCGCGTCCGCGGCCGCCGTCTCGGCCTGGACCGGAGTGGCGTACAGCAGGATCAGCCGCAGCGCGTTGAGGTGGCCCTCGTACAGCCGGCCCAGCGGCATCGACGCGCGGCCTATCTGGCGCAGCACCGCGCAGGCGAGCTGTGCCGCGTTCGGCTCGGTGCCCAGCCCGAGACCGCCAAGGCGGCGCGGCAGCGGCGCTGCGAGAGCGCCGGCGCCGTGCAGCAGTTCCACGACGGCGTCGGGCAGGAGGGCGTCGCGGTCGAGCCGGGCGGCGTCGTCGGTGAGGCGGCGCAACACCGGAAGCAGCCGCCCTGGCAGGTCGTCGTCGTCGCGCGGCATGGCATCCATCACGCTGGCGCAACGCCGCCCGGCAACGCGGGTTGCTTGCGCCTCAGTCGGCGGCAGCACCCATCCGTTCGGCCAGCTTCGGCATCCGGCTGGCGCGGCGCGGCGCCAGCCAGTGCTGCACGCGGTCGAGGTACAGGTAGATCACCGGCGTGGTGTACAAGGTCAGCACCTGGCTCACCATCAAGCCGCCGACCATCGCGAAGCCCAGCGGCCGCCGCAGTTCCGATCCCGCGCCGCCGCTCAGCATCAGCGGCAGGCCGGTCAGCAGGGCTGCCATCGTGGTCATCAGGATCGGCCGGAAGCGCAGCAGGCAAGCCTGGCGAATGGCGGCCAGCGGCGTTTCCCCGTCGCGCCGCTCGGCGTTGATGGCGAAGTCGACCATCATGATGCCGTTCTTCTTGACGATGCCGATCAGCAGGATGATGCCGATCAGCGCGATCACCGACAACTCGTAGCCGAACAGCATCAGCATCAGCAGCGCGCCCACGCCCGGCCGCCGGCAGCGTGGACAGGATAGTGAGCGGCAGGATGTAGCTTTCGTACAGGATGCCCAGGATGATGTAGACGGTAATCAGCGCCGCCGCGATCAGGTACGGCTCGCTGGACAGCGACGACTGGAACGCCTGCGCGGTGCCCTGGAAGCTGCCTTGCAGGGTCGCCGGCACCCGAAGCTGCGCCATCGCCGCGTTCACCGCCGAAACCGCCTGGCCCAGGGCGATGTTGGGCGCGAGATTGAACGAGATCGTCACCGCCGGGAACTGGCTCTGGTGGTTGATCGCCAGCGGCTGCACCGGCTTGGTGTCGACATGCACGAACGCCGACAGCGGCACCGTGGCGCCGCTGGCCGAGCGCACGTACAGCTTGTTCAGCGTGTCGAGATTGCCACGCTCGGCGTCCGGCACCTCCAGGATCACGTGGTACGAGTTGATCTGGGTGAAATACTGCGTGATCTGCGCCTGGCTGAAGGCATCGGCCAGCGTGCTGTCGATCGCCGCGGGCAGGATGCCGAAGCGCGAGGCGGCGTCGCGGTCGATGGTGAGCGTGGCGGTGTTGCCGCCCATCTCCTGATCGGTGGCCACGTCGCGCAACTGCGGCAGGTTCTTCAGCTTGTCGAGCACCTTCGGCGCCAGCCGGTACAGCTCGGCCCCGTCGGCGTCCTGCAAGGTGTACTGATACAGCGTCTTGGTCAGCCGGCCGCCTACCTGCACGTCCTGGCGAGCTTGCAGGAACATCTTCACGCCCTCGACCTTCGCGAGCTTCGGGCGCAGGCGGGCGATGATCTGCTGGGCGCTGGCGTGGCGCTCCGAGAATGGCTTCAGCGTGATGTACATGCGGCCGTTGTTCTCGGTCTGGCCGCCGCCGGAGCCGACCGCGGAGGAGATGTCCTGGATGTCCGGGTCGGACAGCAGCACCTTTATCAGCGCCGCCTGGCGATCGGACATCGCGGCGAACGAGCTGTCCGGCGCGCCTTCGGAGACACCGAACATCAGGCCGTTGTCCTGGTCGGGGAAGAAGCCCTTGGGGATGGTGACATAGAGGAAGGCGGTCAGCGCCAGCGTGCCGAGGAACACCATCAGGGTGATGAAGCGGAAGCGCAGCGCCACCTCCAGCGTGCGGCCGTAGAAGCCGATCAGCGCCTCGAACATGCGCTCGGTGATGCGGTATATGCGGCCGTGGCTGTGCTGGTGGCGCAGGAAGCGCGAGCACATCATCGGCGTCAGCGTGAGCGAGATGGTCGCCGACAGCACCACGGCGATGGTCACGGTGACGGCGAACTCGCGGAACAGGCGGCCGACGATGCCGCCCATCAGCAGCAGCGGAATGAACACCGCGACCAGCGAGACGCTGATGGATACGATGGTGAAGCCGATCTCGCCGGCGCCCTTGATCGCCGCGTCCAGCGGCTTCATCCCGCCTTCGATATGGCGGAAGATGTTCTCCAGCATCACGATCGCGTCGTCGACGACAAAGCCGACAGCGATGGTCAGCGCCATCAGCGAGAGGTTGTCCAGGCTGTAGCCCAGCGCGAACATCACGGCGAACGTGCCGATCAGCGCCAGCGGCACGGTGACGCTGGGGATGATGGTCGCCCACACGTTGCGCAGGAACAGGAAGATCACCATCACCACCATCATCGCCGCCAGCAGCAGCGTGAACTGCACCTCGGAGACCGAGGCGCGGATGGTGAGCGTGCGGTCGCTGACCACGCGCACATGCACGTCGGGCGGGATCGAGGCGATCAGCGAGGGCAGCTTCGCCTTGACCGCGTCCACCGTGCTGATGACGTTGGCGCCGGGCTGCTTGAAGATAATCAGCAGGATGGCCGGGTGGTTGTTCTGCGAGGCGTGCAGCAGCACGTTCTCCGGCCCGTCCACCGCGCGGCCGATGTCGCGCACGCGCACCGGGGCGCCGTTGCGGTAGGCCACGATCACGTTCTGGTACTGCGCCGCCTTGGTGAGCTGGTCGTTGTCGTACACGGTGTAGGCCCGCGCCGGCCCGTCGATCGACCCCTTGGCGCTGTCCACCGTGGCGTTGACCAGCATTCCGCGCACGTCTTCCAGCGTCAGGCCCATCGCGGCCAGCCGGGCCGGGTCGATCTGTACGCGCACCGCGCGCTTCTGCTCGCCGCCGATGATGACCTGCGAGACGCCGTTGATCTGGCTGATCTGCTGGCTCAGGATGTTGTCGGCGTAGTCGTCCACCCCGATCAGCGGGCGCGCGTCCGATGTCACCGCCAGCAGCAGGATCGGCGCGTCGGACGGGTTCACCTTGCGGTAGGTCGGCGGGCTCGGCAGGTTTTTCGGCAACTGCCCGCCGGCCGCGTTGATCGCCGCGGACACGTCCTGCGCCGCGCCGTCGATGTTGCGGCTGAGGTCGAATTGCAGCGTCACCTGGCTCTGGCCCAGGGTGTTGACCGAGGTCAACTGCGCCACGCCCGGGATCTCGGCGAACTGCCGCTCCAGCGGCTGCGCCACCGTGGAGGCCATCGTCTCCGGGCTGGCGCCGGGCAGGTTGGCGCTGACCGAAATGGTCGGGAAGTCCACCGCCGGCAGCGGCGCCACCGGCAGCAGCGGGTAGGCGGCAAGGCCCACCAGCAGCAGGGCGGCCATCAGCAGCGACGTCGCGACCGGCCTGCGGATGAACGGGGTCGAGATGCTCATGCGAAGTGCCGCCTCAGCCTGCCGCCTGCGCCGGCGTCACATCCACCTTGGTGCCGGCCTGCAAGCGTTCCTGCCCTCCGGTGACGACCGTCGCGTGCTCCGCCAGCCCCTTTTGCACGACGGCGATGCGGCCGGTGTCCAGGCCGATGCCGACCGGCACCTGGGCCACCGTGCGGTCCGGCTTGACCATGTACACGTACTGCCCATCCGGCCCGTTCTGCACGGCGCTCGACGGGATCACCAGCGCGTTGTGCAAGGTGCCGACCTGGATGCGCGCGTTGACGAACTGGCCGGGCCACAGCCGATCGTCGGGGTTGGGAAAGGTGGCCTTCAGCTTGATGGTCCCGGTGGATTGGTCGATCTGGTTGTCGATGGTCAGCAGCGTGCCATCGCCGAGCTTGGTGCGGTCGTCCGGGGCGTAGGCCGTGACCGGCAGCGCCCCCTGATGAGCGCGGGCTTCGGCCATGCCGGCCTGGATTTGCGGCAGGTCGTCCTGCGGCAGGGTGAACACCACCGAGATCGGGTGGATCTGCGTCACCGTGACGATCCCGGTGGCCTGGCTCGCCTGCACCAGATTGCCCGGATCGACCAGCCTGATGCCGGTGCGCCCGTCGATCGGCGAGGTGATGTGGGCATAGTCGATGTTGAGCTGGGCGCTGGCGATCTGCGCGTCGTCGCCCTGGATGGCTGCCTGCAACTGCGCCACCGACGATTGCTGCGTATCGACCTGCTGACGCGAGGCGAAGTCGTTGCGCGCCAGGCTGCTGTAGCGCGCCAGGTCGCGCTGGGCGTTGGCCAGCGCGGCCTGGTCGGACGCCTTCTTGGCGGCGGCGGCGGCATAGGCGGCGGCGTACGGGCGCGGGTCGATCTGTGCCAATGGCTGCCCGGCCTTGACGTCCTGGCCCTCGGTGAAGAACAGGCGGTCGATGGTGCCGTCGACGCGGGCGCGCAGCAGCACCGAATCATAGGCCTGCACGCTGCCGATGTTGCGCAGCACGACCGGCACGTCCTGGCGGGTGGCGGCCTGCGCCTGCACCGGGATGCCGGCTTGCGCCGGATGCGGCGACGACGCCGGCGCCTGCGCGCGGGCATCGATCCGCGGCAGCATCGGCGCAAGCATGGCCGCGAGCGCCAGCAGCCCCAAACCGGCCTTGAGGGGCCGCGGCAAACCTATCCCTGGCATGAGCCTGATCCGTGCAGTGCAGAAGCAGATGTGCAATGCAGCATGGCACCCGGTGGCACGCCAGTCACGAGCGGCTGAGGGACGTTACGCCAATTTCACGATGCGGCCCTAGCGTAGCGCCACGCGCGAGGCGATCGGGATCGGGGCCGCGCGATAGGCGGCGAGGCCGCGACCCCGCGCGCCGGGAGGCAGCGGGAGGAAGCGGGCCGATGCCGCGCCGTGGCCGAGCATGAATGCCCCGCGTCCGGTGGCCGCCGCCGCCGCGCCGGCGTCGCCGCCGGACGCTGCTCCTCCTCGGGCAGCACCGCCATCACCCGGCGCTGATAATCCGCCCCCAGCTCCGGCGTGGCGGAGTGATACCAGGCGGTCGCGGTCTGCCAACTGCCGGTCTGCGCACGCAGCTCGGCCAGGAAGCGGGCCGCGTAGGCGGCGTTGCGCGCCGGGTCGAAGGCGTCGTCGAGCGAGGCGAACGCGTCGGGATGGAACAGCAGGCTGACCTGCATGCAGCCGACGTCGATCGAGCGGACTCCCGCCGTCTGGAAGGCGCGCACGGCGGCGATCGCCTCGCCCTTGGTCTGATAGACATGGTCCAGCCCGGCGGCATTGATGCTCCACGGCCAAGGGTCGACGCGGCCGGTGGCGTCGTCGCGCCGCCCGCTTTCGACCCGGCCGATCGCCGCCATCAGATGCGGCGGAATACCGCCCTGCCGCTCCGCCGCTTCGATCGCGGCCCGGCATTGCAGGCCCGGTGTGCCGGCGCCGGGCGACGGCGCGGCGATGAAACGAGGTGCGGCGGCCGGCAGCGACCGGGCCAGCATCCACAGCGGCGGCATTTCGGCCCGCCCGACCCTTGCGCCAAACAGCAAGGCGAGGGCTGCCACCAGCACTAGGAGGGGAGAGCGCATCGCCGCAGCCTAGCGGCGGCGGGTTGACCAAGGATTAGCGGGGTCGTGCCCCGGGCGAGCCGGTCGGCGGTTCAGCCGCCGACTTGGCGGCGGATGGCGTCGATCAGCGCCTGCACGTTGTTGCCGTTGCGCGACAGGTAGCTGGCATAGTCGGCGCGCTGCGTCAGGCGCAGGCTGGTGCCCTCGGCCACCACGTCGATGATCTTCGGCTGCCCACCCACCTGGTCGACCACCCATTGCACGTCGGCCGGGCCGGCGTTCGGGCGGGTGACGGTGGTGGCGACGGCGATGTGGCCCTCGGCCTGCTGGGTGCGGCCCATCGTGAAGTTGACGCCGCGGTACTCGCCGAGATGGGCAGTGATGTTGGTCGCCAGCACGCGGTGGAACAGTTGCGTGTATTGCTGCTGCTGCGCCGGCGTGGCGCGCTGCCAGAAGCGGCCGAGGCAGAACCGCGCCACGCCGTCGACATCGACCGTGCGCTCGACGATGGCCGCGAGCTGCGCCTTTTTCTGCTCCTGCGGGCCGGTCGAGTTCGCGACGGCCGCGAGCGCCCGCCCGGTCTGCTCGATGAACGCGGCGGCCGCCGCCGGCGACTGCGCCCGGGCCACGCCGATCCGGCCCAAGCCGGCGATGGCGACACCGGAGGCGGCCACGAGCAGCAGGCGGCGACGTGTCAGCATGGCGATCCCGTTCCGATTCAAAGAAGATGGCATGGCTACTTCACCTCCGGCGCGGTCCCGACGCCCACCCCGGGTTCGGGCGTGGAGGCCGAAGCCGGGGCTGCGGCCTGGGGGCGCGGAAACCATGCCGGCACGGTGGCGCGGTTGTCATCCCTGGTCTGCTGGATCTGCGCGTCGCGGTGCTGCCGGTACAGGCTGCGGAAGGTGGCATAGGGGTCGAGCGCGGTCTTTTTGATCTGGTCGATGTCGTCGATATGCGCGGCCCGGGCATCCAGCGCGGTGACGCCGAAGCGGGCGGCGTCGAGCGCCGTGACGGTGGCGCCCTTGCCCACCCAGGTGAACGGGTCGAGCGCGTAGTCCGCGGCGATGCCGGTGGCGTCGCGCGGCCCGGACGGCCCGAACAGCGGCAGGAACAGATACGGGCCGTCCGGCAGGCCCCACAGCGCCAGGGTGACGCCGAAATCGGTGTCGTGCTGCGGATAGCCCCAGCCCGTCGCCACGTCGAAGATGCCGCCGACGCCCACCGTGGTGTTGATGAGCAGCCGCATCAGCGTGTCGCCGGCCCGTCGCGGCTTGCCTTGCAGCATGTCGTCGGCCAGCGTCACCGGGTTGGACAGGTTGGTGAGGAACTGGTGCGTGTGGGTGCGCACCACCTCCGGCAGCGCGTCGCGATAGGCGATCGCGGCGGGGCGCAGGATCGCCTCGTCCAGCCCGTTGTTTACGCGGTAGATTACCCGGTTGGTGGGTTCCAACGGGTCGTTGGTGGCGCGATAATCGGCCAGCGCCTCGGGGTCGGAGGCGGGCGGCGGTGTCGCGCACCCGGCCAGCAGCGTTGGCGCCAGGCAGACGCCCAGCCAGAGCAGGCTCAGGACACGACTCTGCAATGGCTTGGAACGGAACGGAGCGCCCATCAGAACCTCAGCGGCGTGTGGAGACGGTGGCAGACTGGTTCGAGGCCGAGGCCCGATGCTGGATAGCCCACGATTGTGCTGCATCAGTTATTGAGGACACGTCTATAGCAAGCTGTCCTCGCTGCACAAGGTTCGGCCAGGGCACGGCGACAGCTACGTGCCTTTGCACGATAAGTTGCGCCCCCGGGCCGTCGGCCCAACATACGCGGCCCGAGAGGCCCAAGGAGTTGCTTCGTTGCATCACGCCGTCCCGAACGCCACCCTGCCGCCGCTGGAACGCTGGCTGACCGGCCCCCGCTTCGCGGCCTTGCCGGCGCGCGACGCGCGGCTGCCGGCGCCCGCGCTGTCGTTCGAGTTCTTCCCGCCGCGCAACGAGGCCCTGGAGGGCCAGCTCTGGGGCTGCATCCGCCGCCTCGCTCCGCTGGCGCCGCGCTTCGTCTCCGTCACCTACGGCGCCGGCGGCAGCACGCAGGCGCGCACCCATGCCACGGTGGCGCGCATCGTCGCCGAGACCACGCTGGTGCCGGCCGCGCACCTGACCTGCGTGGGGGCCAGCCGCGCGGAGGTGGACACGGTCGCGCGGCGCTACTGGGAGGCAGGGGTGCGCCACATCGTCGCCCTGCGCGGCGACATGCCCGGGGAGGCGGCCTACGCGCCGCATCCTGAAGGATATTCGTACGCCGCCGATCTGGTGGCCGGCCTGCATCGGATCGCTCCGTTCGAGATTTCGGTCGCGGCCTACCCGGAGACGCATCCGGCTGCGGCCAGCCCGGATGCCGACCTGGACAACCTCAAGCGCAAGCTGGATGCCGGCGCAACCCGGGCGATCACCCAGTATTTCTTCGAGGCGGAGACCTATCTGCGCTTCCTGGACCGTTGCCTGGCCGCCGGCATCACGGCACCGATCGTCCCCGGCATCATGCCGGTCTCCAATTTCGCGCAGGCGGCGAAGTTTTCCGCGATGTGCGGCGCCAGCGTGCCAGCCTGGCTGGGGCCGATGTTCGACGGCACCGAGGCCGATCCGGACACCAGGCGCATGGTCGCCGCCGTGGTCGCCGCCGAGCAGGTGCGGCTGCTGCAAGCCAACGGCATCGACGAGTTTCACTTCTACACGCTGAACCGCCCCGATCTGGTGTTCGCCATCGCCCACATCCTCGGCGTCCGGCCCGCCGGCGCCGCCGGCTGATGCCGATGCCGTTGCAGATGAAGACCCTCACCCCAGCCCTCTCCCCGAGGGAGAGGGGGCGGAACTCCCTCTCCCTCTGGGAGAGGGCCGGGGTGAGGGTGCCGGCATAAGCGCCGTGGACTATCTGCGACCGCTCAATCCCGAGCAGCGCGAGGCCGTCGAGACGGTGGACGGCCCGCTGCTGGTGCTGGCCGGCGCGGGCACCGGCAAGACCCGCGTGCTGACCACCCGCTTCGCCCACATCCTGATGAGCGGACGCGCCTTCCCGGGGCAGGTGCTGGCCGTGACCTTCACCAACCGCGCGGCGCGCGAGATGCGCGAGCGCGTGGCCGCCATCCTCGGCCGGCCGGCCGAAGGGCTGTGGCTCGGCACCTTTCATGCGCTGTGCGCGCGGATGCTCCGCCGTCACGCCGAGCAGGTCGGACTCACGCCCAACTTCAACATCCTCGACAGCGACGACCAGTTGCGGCTGCTCAAGCAGGTGATGGAGGCGGCGCGCATCGACGCCAAGCGGTTCACGCCGCAGGCGATGATGGGGCTGATCCAGCGATGGAAGGATCGCGGCCTGACGCCCGCGCGCGTCACCCGCGCCGAGGACAGCGATTTCGCCAACGGGCGCGGCACGGAAGTGTACGCCAACTATCAGGAACGCCTGAAGACGCTCAACACCGCCGATTTCGGCGACCTGCTGCTGCACATGACGGAGATCCTGCGTACCCAGCCGGACGTGCTGGCGCAGGACCATCGCGCCTTCCGCTACATTCTCGTCGATGAGTATCAGGACACCAACCTGGTGCAATACCTGTGGCTGCGGCTGCTGGCGCAGGAGCGCCGCAACATCTGCTGCGTCGGCGACGACGATCAGAGCATCTACTCGTGGCGCGGGGCGGAGATCGAAAACATCCTGCGCTTCGAGAAGGACTTTCCGGGCGCGCGCATCGTCCGGCTGGAGCGCAACTACCGCTCCACTGCGCCGATCCTGGCCGCGGCCTCCGGGCTGATTGCCAACAACGAGGGTCGGCTCGGCAAGACGCTGCGCTCCGGTCGCCGCGACTCCGCTGGGGAGAAGGTCTCGGTGGTCGGGTTGTGGGACAGCGACGAGGAGGCGCGGATGGTGGCCGGACGCATGGAGGATTTGCAGCGCGACGGGCATGTGCTGGCGCAGATGGCGGTGCTGGTGCGCGCCGGTTTTCAGACGCGCGCCTTCGAGGAGCGGCTGATCGCCATCGGCCTGCCGTACCGCGTGGTGGGCGGCCTGCGATTCTACGAGCGGCAGGAAATCCGCGACGCTATCGCCTATGCGCGGGTGTTGCAGACGCCGGCCGACGACCTGGCGTTCGAGCGCATCGTGAACCTGCCGCGCCGCGGCGTCGGCGAGCAGGCCTTGCGCGCCCTGCACGACCACGGCCGCGCCCAGTCCGTGCCATTGACGGCGGCCGCCGAGGCGCTGGTGGCGGGCGGACAGTTGCGCGGCAAGGCGCGCGAGGCGATCCGCGACCTGCTGCACGGCTTCGACCGCTGGCGCGAGCAGCTTGGGCGCGACGGGCACGTGACCACGCTGGCCACCATGCTCGACGAGAGCGGCTATATGGGCATGTGGCAGAACGACAAGTCGCCGGAGGCGCCCGGCCGGCTGGAGAACCTCAAGGAGCTGGTGCGGGCGTTGGCCGACTTCGACACGCTGGCCGGCTTCCTGGATCATGTCAGCCTGGTGATGGAGAACGAGGAAAGCGCCGAGACCGACCGCGTCAGCCTGATGACCCTGCACGCCGCCAAGGGGCTGGAGTTCGACACGGTGTTCCTGCCCGGCTGGGAGGAGGGGCTGTTCCCCAGCCAGCGCACGATGGACGAGAGCGGCCTCAAGGGCTTGGAGGAGGAGCGGCGGCTGGCCTATGTGGGCCTGACCCGTGCGCGCAAGCGGGCGGTGGTGAGCCACGCCGCCAATCGCCGGGTGTACGCCAACTGGCAGAGCAGCATCCCCAGCCGGTTCATCGACGAACTGCCCGATGCCGAGATCGAGCGCAGCGGGTCCGCCGCCCTCGGGCGCGAGCGGCTGCTGAACGGGCCCACCGTGTTTCCCGGCCAGTTCCCGCTGCTGGCGCGCAGGGTGCGCGACGTGGAGGCGTGGGAGCAGACGCCGCGCGCGCCGCCGGCCCAGGCCATCGCGGTCGGCACGCGCGTGTTCCACGAAAAGTTCGGCTACGGCACCGTGACCGCGTCCGAGGACCACAAGCTCGACATCGCCTTCGAGAAGGCCGGGGCCAAGCGGCTGCTCGACAGTTTCGTGCAGGTCGCGTGACGGCGATGCGCCACGCGACCGCGCTGGAGACGCTGCGCGTGACGGTGCCGGAGGCGGCGCTGGAGGCCTATGAGGCGGCGTTCGCGCAGGCCTGCGGCACGGTCGGCTTTTTCCTCGATGACGACACCGGGCTGTGGACGGTCGAGGGGGTGAAGCAGCAGGGCGAGGCCGAGCCGGTGCTGGAAGCCGCCCTGGCGCTGGCCGCCGCCTCCAGCGGGACGGACGCGCCGCTGACGCGCACGCCGACGCAGGCCGAGGGCTGGCTGGCGCGCACCGCGTCCGCGTTTCCCGAGCAGCGCGTCGGCAGGCGGTTCGTCATACGCGGGACGCATCTGCCGCCAGCCGCCTCGCCGGGCCGGATCCCCCTGGTGCTGGATGCCGCGATGGCGTTCGGCTCCGGCGAGCATGGCACCACGCGCGGCTGCCTGCTTGCGCTGGAAAGCCTGGCGCATCGGCGGCCGCGCCGCATCCTGGATCTGGGGACCGGGACCGGCATCCTGGCGATGGCCGCCGCGCGCCTGCTCCGCCACCCCCATGTGCGCGCGGCCGACATCGATCCGTGGTCGGTGCGCACCGCGCGCGCCAATGTCAGGCAGAACGCACTGTCAGGCCGGGTGCGGGTTGATCGGGCGGATGGCTGGCGGTCGGCCTGGGTGCGCCGCGCCGGCCCCTATGACTTGGTGCTGGCCAACATCCTGGCCCGCCCGCTCTGCGCGATGGCCCGGCCGCTGGCGGCAAACCTGGCTCCCGGCGGCAGCGCCATCCTGTCCGGCCTGCTGGTCCGCCAGGCGCCGTGGGTGCTGGCGGCGCATCGGCGGCAGGGGCTGGTGCTGGAACGGCGGCTGCACGAGGGAAGCTGGGCCACCCTCGTGCTGCGCCGGACGTGATGGCGGCAGCGGGCCGTCAGATGCGGCGGGCGGCCGCGAAGTCGCGGTCGAACACGCGCGACAGGTCGCCGCGCATCAGGCCGATATCGGCCAGCTCGTGATCGGTCAGCGCGCTCAGCTCGTTGATGACGGCGCGCCGCCGCGGCTGCTCGGCAACCCACTGCGCCGCCGCCACCAGGCGGTCGCGCAGGCCGGGCTTGGCGCGGGCCGCGCTATAGCCGACGCTGACCGGCTGCGTGTAGCGGGCGGCGTCGAAGGCGAACTCGGTCTTGGCGGAAATGGCACTCATCGGGGTAGTCCTTCTGTGCGGCGCGGCGGCGGGCGGTCGCCGTTTGATGCAGTGCAACATAGATGCTTGGCGCGGCCTTGAAAAATGCCGGTTAACCGTTACAGCCATGCGTGATGCGCTTGGCTACTTAACGAGCTATGACTTAATTGTGACCCAATTCTGAAAGTCGCATAGCATGGGATCGAAGCAAGTCGTTGATCTTCGTCAGGAACTCGCCCGCGTGGGCGTGGACGGCTTCATCGTCCCGCGTGCCGATGAGCATCTGGGCGAATATGTCCCGCCCTCGGCGGAACGCCTGGCCTGGCTCACCGGCTTTTCCGGCAGCGCCGGCGTGGCGATCGTGCTGCCCGATCGCGCCTGCCTGTTTGTCGACGGCCGCTACGTGCTGCAAGCCGCGAACCAGACCGATGCGGCGATCTGGGAGCGGCGGCACCTGATCGAGGAGCCTCCGGCCGCGTGGCTGGCCCGCGCGGCTCCGGGTGCGCGCATCGGCTACGACCCGATGCTGCTGAGCGAGGAGGCCTTGCAGCGTTATGTCGATGCCGGCTGCGACATGGTGCCGCTGGACCCGAACCCGATCGATGTGATCTGGCGCGACCGCCCGCCGCCGCCGCTGCAAGCGGCCTGGGCGCATCCGCCGGAGCTGGCTGGCCGAAGCTCGGCCGAAAAACGCGAGGACATCGCGGCCGCACTGCGCGAGCAGGGACAGGATGCGGCGGTCATCACCGACCCGGCCTCGCTCGCCTGGCTGCTCAACCTGCGCGGCGCCGATCTGGCCTATACGCCGGTGGCGCTGGGTTTTGCCGTGGCGCGGGCCGATGCCGGCGTCGACCTGTTCATGGCGCCGGAAAAACTCCCCGCCGAGGTGCGGGCCGGGTTGGGCAATGCCGTGGCGGTGCATGGTCGCGCGGCGCTGCCGGGCGCGCTGGATGCGCTGTCCGGCAGGCGGGTGCGCGTCGATGCCGCCGGCAGTCCGGCCTGGTTCGCCCAACGGCTGCGCCAGGCGGGGGCAACGGTGGTAGCCGGCATGGACCCGTGCCTGCTGGCCAAGGCGCAAAAGAACCCGGTTGAGCAGGACGGCGCCCGCGCTGCCCACCGCCGCGACGGCGTGGCGCTGTGCCGCTTCCTGCGCTGGCTGTCCGAGGCGCCGCGCGCCGGCCTGACCGAGACGGCGGCAGCGGCGCGATTGCTGGCGCTGCGCCGCGAGCAGGCGGACTTTCGCGAGGAAAGCTTTCCCGCGATCACCGCCGCCGGCGAGCACGGCGCGATCATGCACTACCGCGTCGATGCCGGATCGGACCGGCCGATCGGCGCGAACGAGCTCTACCTGATCGATTCCGGCGCGCAGTACGGCTGCGGCACCACCGACGTGACGCGCACCGTCTGGACCGGCCCGGACGCCCCGCCCCCCGAACTGCGCGACCGCTACACGCGCGTATTGAAGGGGCACATCGCGATCGCCACGCTGGTGTTTCCGCACGGCGCGACCGGCGCGCACCTGGATGCCCTCGCGCGGCAGGCGCTGTGGCAGGTCGGCCTGGATTTCGACCACGGCACCGGCCACGGCGTCGGCAGCTACCTGTCCGTGCATGAAGGCCCGGTCAGCCTCAGCAAGCAGGCCCGCCCGGTGCCGCTGGAGGCGGGCATGATCCTGTCCGACGAGCCTGGATTCTACGTGCCTGGGCAGTACGGCATCCGCCTGGAGAACCTACTGCTGGTGCAGCCGGCGGCGTTCGCGGGGGCACGGCGGTTTCTGCGCATGGAGACGCTGACCCTGGCGCCGTGGGACCGGACGATGATCGCGCCGGAGCTGCTGACCGAGGCGGAGCGGGAGTGGCTGGACGCGTACCACGCCCGGGTGCTGGCGGAAATCGGGCCGGCGATGCCGGCAGGGGAGCGGGCTTGGCTGGCGGAGGCGTGCGCGCCAGTTGGGGCGCCGATAGAGGCGGAATAGCTTCCGCCCTACAAGCAAAGAAGTTTAGAAGACTAACGAAAGGCCTTCGTGGGTCGGGGCGCCGTCCGCCTCTCCGTAACCAAGTTCTACAGAAGCATACCGTCTTGGCCGGGCTTGACCCGGCTCCAACATCCAAGCGCCGAATTCCGAGATCGTTGTCTGCGCTCAAAAGTTGGCCCTTGGCGCTTGTTGAAAGTCGACACTACGCAGCAGCCTACCCCGCCGTCTCCGGCACCAGCGTCGCCGCCTCCACCCCTGCGGGCCCCGCCGCTTCCGCGTCGGTCAGCATCCGCCACACCCCGCCCACCAGCACCTCGACCGGGCGGAACCTCGCCTTGTAGGCCATCTTCGGACTCTCCGGCACCCAGTACCCCAGGTACACGTACAGGTAGCCCGCAGGCCCGCGCCCGCTCGATCAGCCACAGGATCGCCAGCGTGCCAAGCGACCGCCGCGCCATGCCGGGGAGATAGAACGAATAGACGGCGGACAGGCCATCGCCCAGCCGGTCGGTGAGGCAGGCGCTCACCAGCCGGTCGTCGGGGTCGCGGAACTCGACCACCATGGTGTCGATCGGCGTGTCCTCGACCATCGCGCGATAGTCGTAGAAACTCATCGTCGCCATGTCGCCCTCGCCGTGGCGGGCCTGCTGATAGCGCTGGAACAACTGGAACTGCTCCGCGGTCGCCCGCGCCGGCACCTCGAAGCCCTCCAGCGCGGCGTTGGCCTTGAGGATGCGGCGCAGCGTGCGCTCGGGGCGAAACGTCGCGGTCGGGATGCGGATCGGCACGCAGGACTGGCACGATGGGCACACTGGCGCATAGGCGATGTTGTGGCTGCGCCGGAACCCCGCGCGCGACAGGCGATCATGCAGCGTGTCCGCGTCCGGGCCGGTGATCTCCGTCACCACCTTGCGCTCCGTCCGCCCCGCCAGGTACGGGCAGGGCAGCGGCGCGGTGGTGTAGAAGAATTGCGGCCGGCGCGGCGGCTTGTAGCTCATACGTATCGAGGGCCTCCAGGGGAAGCATCCCAGACCACGCCGGGGCCGGTCAACGCCTCATCCAGCGCGCGGCGACGCACCACCGTCAGACCCGAAACCAGGTCGTGCAGCGCGCGCCGGCGCGTGGTCAGCAGCGCGACGCCGAACCAGATGGCGCCGAGCGAAATCGTGGCGATGAACCCCAAGGTCCAGACCAGCGCCTCCAGCGTTGTCGGCGGAGCCAGATCGGCGTCGCGCCGCACGGTCAGGCCCAGCAGGCGCTGCCCCGGCGTGGCCGCCGCGCCGGATGCGACCGAGAGCCAGTTGTACAGCAGCGGCACCGCCGGCAGCAGGCCGAGCAGCGGCAAGCCGAGGCCGAGCGTCAGCAGCCCGAAGGCCAGCAGCGCGAACCACAGCACCCCGCACAGTACGGCGAGGATGATGCCGTCCAGCACGAAGGCGGCGACGCGCCGCCGCAGCACGCCCTCGGTCAGCGCCGGGTCGTGCCACGCTGAATCGTGCCAGACGGCGGCGCCCGGCGGCGTCCAAGGCTCCTGATGGCCATAGCTCATGGCGAGTCTCCTGGAGGAACGAGGGTGATATGGGATGCGCCCGGCCCGGAATCTGCCCCCAGCATGACAGTGCCGCCATCGCGCCAGCGACGCACGAAATTGCGCGCGAGCGGGCTGAGCGGATCGCCGGACTGGCCGGGTGCGACCACGAACAGGCTGCGGTCCAGGTCGGCCAGGTCGTAGGCGCCGCGAAAGCTGGCGCCGTGCACCGCCTGAAAATCGCCCTCGCGAAAGCCGCCGCGGTCGATCGTCGTCTCGTCGCCGGGGGCGGCGATGCGCGCCTCGACCAGCCGCTCCAGCCACGGCACCGCGCGCAGCAGCGGGTCGGGGAACACCGCCGGATGCGCCGCCCCCCAGCGCCACGATCGCGGGTCGGCGCCGTACTGCGCGCCGAGTGCGGCGACCGAGGCCGAGAGCGTCGCGGACAGCAGCCCGTCGCACGCCGTCCCGCACAGCGCGGCCCCGTCTCCGCCCAGCGCGCGCCCGGCCAGGTCCGGCCAGGGCGCGGCCGCCTCGCGCGCCGAGGGCGGCACATGCAGCCGGGCCAGCATCGCGTCGGCGAAGCGGCGCATCCAGTCGTTGAACAACAGCGGCTGCGGCGCATCGATCGTGGCGGACCCGTCCCAGCCATCGAGCAGCGCCAGCGCCGCCGCCTGATGCGGGCCGGCCGGATGCACGCCGCGCAGCCGGGGCAGGACGGCTTGCGCGAAGGTGTCGACCACGTCGGTCTGCATCCGCGCGAAATCCGCCGCCGTCAGCTTGTCGCGGCCGGCGAGCAGCGCGCGGATGCGGCGGGCGCGGAAATCGCCGTACCAGTCGCGGCCGAGGAAGATGCCGTAATCGGGCGGCGCCACCCGCTCGTTGGCGTTGACCAGCCGCCCGCTCGGGGGCGCGATGTAACGCGGCAGCAATGTGGCGGACGCGAAGCCCACCCAGTCATGCGCGCCGTCGCCGCCGGGTTGCGGCCGACTGCCGTCGCCCGCGCGGCGGATCGGCACGCGCCCGGTCACGAACAGCCCGATGCGCCGGCGGTCGGCCACCAGCAGGTTCTGCACCGGCGAGGTGATCGCATCGCCCGCCGTGCCGGCCTGCGCCACGCTCGTCGCGCGGTTCAGCGCCAGCAGCCCGGCCGCCTGCGTGTCGCCCGGCGCGAGGTTGGCGGCCGCCAGCGCCAGGACAGGGCCGTTCGGATCGACCAGATCGCTGATGACCGGCCCGTGCCGCGTCGAGCGCACATGCAGCACCTCGTCGGCGCCGCCGCGCACATGGATGGTCTCGTCGCGGACCACGAACGGGCGCGGGCCGTCGGGCGTGGCATACATCCCGTTGCCGGCCGGCTGCTCGATGAACAGATCCTGCGTGTCCGCCCCGGTGGTGGTGAAGGTCCAGGCGATGTGGCTGTTGTGCCCCAGCACCAGCATCGGCACGCCCGGCGCGGTGGCCCCGGCCAGCGTCTCGTGGTTCGCGGCGATGTCGATGCGCGCGAGATACCAGAAGCCGGGCAGCGCGAAGCCCAGATGCGGGTCGCCGGCCAGCAGCGGCGTGCCGCTCGCGGAATGCGTGCCGTCCACCGCCCATTCGTTGCTGGCCTCAGGCGGCAAGGTGAACGCCGCCGGAAACGCCGGGATCGCCGCCGCCAGCCGGGTCGCCATCGCGCCTAACGCGGGGTCCGGCGCCACCGCCGCCTCGGGGTGGCCGCCGCCGTCCTCCGGCGGCCACAGCACGTCGATCTGTGCCGGGTCCAGCGTGCCGGCCAGCGCCAGCCGCGCCAGCTCGGCGCGCCAGTTGCCGGACAGGTAGACCGCCATCGTCTTGCCCCACAGCAGGCTGTCAACCGGGGTCCACGGCGCCGGCGCCCCGAGCGGCAGGAACTCCAGCGCGGCGAACCGGCCGCGCCGGGCGATCCAGGCGTTAACGCCGCGCGCGTACGCCTCCAGCCCCGCGCGCGCGTCCGGGGCCAGCCCCGCCAGTTCGGCCCGCGCGGCTTGCCGCAGCCCGAGCGTGCGCATGTATCGGTCGTACGGCAGCGTCGCGTGCCCGGCGATCTCGGACAGCCGGCCGGAGGCGGCGCGGCGCATCAGCTCCATCTGGAACATCCGCGCGCGGGCGTGCAGGAAGCCGAGTGCCGCCGCCGCGTCTTGCTCGTCGGCGGCGCGGATGCGCGGGATGCCGTCGGTGTCCAGGCTGACCGACACGGCGGCGTGCAGTCCGGGGATGGCGATGCGCGCGTCGCCGGCGCTGGGCAGCGTCAGCCACGCCGCCCCGGCGAGGCCGGCGATGGCGAGCAGCACGAGCGTCAGGGCCAGCCCGACAAGGATGCGCATAAGCCGCCGGACCAGCCGCATCGGCGCAGCGTGGCAGGTGCGGCTAGGCGCGCAAGGGGGCCTGCGCCGGCGTCAGCATCACCAACTTCACGCCCGGCCAGCCGAGTGCGGCGAATGCGTGCTGCTCCAGGTGCAGCACGCCCCGGGTCGGATGGCGGAAGCTGCGCGGGCCGCCCTCGCGTTCGACCACGCCCTGCGCCCTCCACGCCGCGCGAAAGGCGGCGCTGGCGGCGCTTAGTTCGCCGACCAGTTCGCGCACCCGCGGATCGTCCGGACGGACCGCCGCGTCGGCGCGGAACTCGGCGACCACCCGCCGGCCGCGCTCCGGCCAGTCCAGCAGCAGCGCCCGCGCCTCGGGGGACAGGAACAGGAAGCGCAGCAGGCTGTGGCCGCCGGCCGCGTCCGGCCGGTCGAGCCAGCCGGAAAACAGCGCCTCGGCCGCGCCGTTCCAGCCGCGTGCCTCGCACAGCGGGTCGAGCAGGTAGGCGGGGCCGCCGATCGCCCGCAGGCAGGCCAGCAGCGAGTCCGGCACGTCGCCGCGCCCGGCGGCCGCCGGCTGCGGGTCGTGCCGCCCGGCCAGCGTGAACAGATACGCCCGCTCGGCGCGCGACAGGCGCAGCGCGCGCGCCAGCCGGGCGAGTGCCGCCGCCGACACGGCGACGGTGCGGCCCTGCTCGATCCAGGTGAGCCAGGTGACGCTGATGCCGCAGGCCGCCGCCAGTTCCTCGCGCCGCAAGCCGCTGGTCCGCCGCCGGGCAGGGTGGTCGGAGGCGGGCGGCGGGGCGCGCTCGCGCATCGCGCGGATGAAAGCCCCCAAGGACGGGGTGAGATCGGCGGGGTTCGGCTGCATGGTAGTGTGCATACCAGCATATCTGCCCATCTGTCCGAGGCGATCCGGATGCGGCTATCGCGGCCGGATCGGCAGCGCGAAGGGAGCGGGATGATGAGCAGCGACACGCAGGACGCCTTGGCGGCGCGTCAGTTCGGGGCGCGGGCAGGGGCCTATCTGACCAGCCAGGTGCATTCCCAGGGCGACGACCTGGCGGCGCTCGCCGCCCTGGTGCGCGAGCGTCCGGGCTGCCGCGTGCTCGACCTGGGCAGCGGCGGCGGTCACGTCGCCTATGCCGCGGCGGCGGCGGGAGCCGAGGTCGTCGCCTATGACCTGTCGGCGGAGATGCTGGCGGTGGTGGCGCGCGAGGCCCGTGCGCGCGGCCTGGACATTGCCACGCAGCAAGGGCCGGCCGAGTCGCTGCCGTTCGAGGCCGGCGCGTTCGATGTCGTGCTGAGCCGCTACAGCGCCCATCACTGGCGCGATTTCGACGCGGGCCTGCGCGAGACGGCGCGCGTGCTGCGGCCGGGCGGGCTGGCCGGGTTCGCCGACGTGGTCTCGCCGGGCGCGGCGGTGCTGGACACGTTCCTGCAAGCGGTCGAGGTGCTGCGCGACGTCTCGCATGTGCGCAACCGCTCGCTGGCCGAATGGCAGGCCGCCGCCGCCGCCGCGGGGCTGCTGGCGGGAGCCGCGACTCCGGCCCGGCTGCGGCTGGACTTCGCCTCGTGGATCGAGCGCATCGCCACGCCGCCGGTGTTCGCAGCCGCGATCCGCGCGTTGCAGGCGGCGATGAGCGAGCCGGTCGTGCGCCACTTCGCCATCGAGGCGGATGGCAGCTTTTGCATCGACACGGCGGTGATGCTGTTCCGCCGGCCGTGATCGGGGCAGCCTGAGCGTGGCGTCCGCGCGCATGGGAGAACGGTGCGGGAGTGGCTGGTCCAGCCCGCGCTCTCGGGCTTAAACAGTGCTGAAGGTTGGCGCGCCCGGCGCCTCGCCGCCGCAGGAGCGCCGCCTCCCATGCTGTTCGACTTCGCCGAGCTGCCGCCGCCGGACCGCTACAAGCTGCTGGCCTCGACCATCGTGCCGCGGCCGATCGCCTGGGTGGTGTCGCAGGACGCCGAGCGCCGGCTGAACGCGGCGCCGTTCTCGTTCTTCAACGTGTTCAGCGAAGATCCGCCGGTGGTGTGCATCGGCATCGGCGGCCGCGACGGCGAGAGCGACTACAAGGACACGGGTGCGAACATCCGCGCCACCGGGCAGTTCGTGGTCAACCTGGTGCCCGAATCGCTGATGCAGGCGATGCACGTCACCGCTGTCCAGTTCGACCAGGGCACCGACGAACTGGGCGCGGCCGGGCTGGCGACGCTGCCGAGCACCAGGGTCGCCCCGCCGCGCATCGCCGACAGCCCGGTGGCGTTGGAGTGCGAACGCCACACCATCGTCGAGTTCGGCAACCGGCGCACGCTGGTGGTGGGCCAGGTTTTGGCCATGCATGTGCGCGACGACGCGGTGCTCGACGCCGCGCGCTGCCGCATCGACACCGAAAAGCTGGGGTTGGTCGGCCGCGTCTGGGGTCCTGGCGGCTATATCCGCGCCAGCGGCCCCGGCGTGTTCACCCGCGCGCGCCTGACCTTGCAGGACTGGCTCGCGCGAGGCTGACCATGCGGCTGCCAAGGGTGATGCGGCCGCTGCGCCATCCGGCGCTGGCGTGCCTGTGGGCCGGCCTGGCCGCCTCGGCGATCGGCGACCAGTTGTTCATCGTGGCACTGAGCTGGATCGCGGTGCAGGTGCTGGGCGCGCGGGCCGGCTATCTCACCGCGCTCAATCCGGCGGTGATCGTGACGGTGGCGCTGCTGGCCGGGCGCTGGGCCGATCGGCTGGCGCCGCGCCGCATGATGATCGCCGCCGATCTGTTCCGCGCGGCGGTGCTGACGGGCCTGGTCACGGCGTGGCTCGTCTCCGGCCGCCCCAGCGTGGCGGTGCTGGTCGCCGCCGTGGTGGCGCTGGCCGCGGGCGAGGCGCTGTTCCGCCCGGCCATGCAGGCCGCCCTGCCGCCTTTGGCCGGCGACCCCGCGTTGCTGCCCGCCGCCAACGGGCTGTTCGAGACCACCGCCCGGCTCGCGCGCATGGTGGGGCCCGGGCTGGTGGGCCTGCTCGCGGCACTGGTGCCCTTGGTGCATTACGTGACCATCGACGTGGCGAGCTTCCTGGTCTCGGCGCTGGCCATCGCCGCCACGTTCCGCCTGCGCCGCACGGCCCCGCACGCACCGCCGCCGCGGCTGCGCATCCTGGGCGGCATGGTGCAGGGCTTTGCCGCGATGCGGCGCCACAAGCTGCTCGGCTTCTCGGTCGCGATCGCCGCGCCCGCGTCCGGCATCTGGTACTCGGTGCTGTTCCTGGCGGTGCCGCTGATGCTGGCGCGGATGCAGGATGGCGGCTCGGCGGGCGATCGCCTCGCCGATTTCGGGCTGGTGATCTCCAGCTACGGCTGCACCAACCTGCTCGGCGCTTTCCTGGTCGGCGGCGCCGCGATGCCGCGCCGTCCGGCCTGGCTGATCTTCGGCGCCGATGTCGTGCTGGGCGTGGGCCTCGGCCTGATCGGCGTCTCGCGCCTGCTGCTGCCGCCGCACTGGCAGGTTGCCGGCTTCTGCGCCGGGGCGGCGCTCGGCGCGTTCGGCGGCCCGATGTCCGACATCCCGGTGGCGGTGCTGCGCCAGACCCGGCTTGCGCCGCACGACCAGGCGGCGGCGATGCGCGCGACCCTGGTGGCATGGAATCTCGGCACGCTGGTGTGCCTGGCCGCCGCGCCGGCGGTGTTCGGCGCGATCGGCGTGGCCTGGGCGGTGGTGGCCGGCAGCGCGGTGATCGCCGCCGGCGGGGCGCTGGGCGTGGCACTGCATCGGAGCACGCCGGCTTAGGGGGGCGAAACGCCGGCGGCCCTGCGCGAATTGCCGCTCTGACTTTCGAATGCTATCACGCTATCAACCGGACAGAACGGAGGGCCGCATGGCGCAACTGCTCGTTCGCAATCTTGACGATGGCGTAAAGGAACGCCTCCGCCGCCGCGCCGCGCTGCGTGGCCGGAGCATGGAGGAGGAGGTGCGCGACATCCTCAGCGCCGCCGCTGACCAGCCGCAGGAGGCGCAGACCGGCACCGGACTGGGCACGCGAATTGCGCGGCGTTTTGCCGGCCTCGGACTCGACGCCGAACTGCCCGAACTGCGTGGCGAGCGGGGGCGGCCCGCCGATTTCGGGTCGGCATGATCCTGCTCGACACGAACGTGCTCTCGGCGCTCATGCGTGACCCGCTCGATCCCACGATCATTGCCTGGCTGGATGCGCAGGAGCCGTTCCAGGTCTGGACGACGTCGGTGACGGTGTTCGAACTCCGCTTCGGCCTGGCTCGCATGGCCGCGGGGCGTAGGCGAGAGTCCCTGGAGACAGCCCTCGCGGGCCTTTTGCGCGAGGATCTCGCGGGACGCGTGGCTCCGCTCGACCGCGCCGCGGCCGAAGCCGCAGGCGAACTTGCTGCGCGACGCGAGGCAGTCGGGCGGCCCGTCGACGTGCGCGACACCCTGATCGCTGGCATCGCACTGGTCCGGCGAGCCGTCGTCGCAACGCGCAACGTCAGGCATTACGATGATTTAGGAACAGGCGTGACCGATCCCTGGGCAACACGATCCGCGGCGCCTTGAGCTGGCGATCAGTACGGCGAGATTCCGTGCGCGTTGACGAACAGCGAGTACAGCGACGTCTGCCCGCAGATGAACAGCCGGTTGCGCTTGATGCCGCCGAAACAGACGTTGGCCACGATCTCCGGCACCGGGATTTTCCCAAGCAGCGTGCCGTCCGGGTGCAGGCAATGCACGCCGTCGCCGGCCGAGGTCCAGACGTGCCCGCGCTCGTCCACCCGCAGCCCGTCGTACAGCCCGGAATCGCACTCGCTGAACAGCTTTCCCGCACCTAGCTTCCCGCCATCGCCGCGCACCGGATAGACGCAGATTTTCGGCGTGATGGCGGGGTCGTGCGTGTTGCCGGTGTCGACCACGTACAGCAGGCTCTCGTCCGGCGAGAACGCCAGCCCGTTGGGCTTGCTCAGGTCGTCCACGACGATGCCGAGCGTCCCGTCGCGCGGGTCGAACCGATAGACATGGCTGGCGCCGATCTCGCTTTCGGCGACGTCGCCTTCGTAATGGCTGTCGATGCCATAGGTCGGGTCGGTAAACCAGATCGTGCCGTCGGACTTCACCACCACGTCGTTCGGCGAATTGAGCTTCTTCCCGTCATGATGTGACGCCAGCACCGTGCGCGTGCCGTCATGCTCGGTGCGCGAGACGCAGCGGCCGCGATGCTCGCACGAGATCAGCCGTCCCTCGCGATCGACCGTATGCCCGTTCTCGTTGTGCGCGGGCTGGCGGAACACCGACACGTTGCCGTCGCACTCGTCGTAGCGCAGCAGGCGGTCGTTGGGGATGTCCGACCACACCAGGTAGCGGCCGGCCGCGAAATACGCCGGCCCCTCCGCCCAGCGGCAGCCGGTGTACAGCTTCTCCAGCCGCGTGTGCCCGAACACCAGCGGGCGGAAGCGCGGATCGAGGGTGATGTGGGTGTCTGGCTGCATGGATCGCTCCCCGCTTGGGCGGGGCTATCCCCGCCGATCGGCCCTTATAGCCCCGATGGGCGGCGTTGACGCCATCCCGGTATTGTCGGATAAAAGCCCCAAGGGGAAGAGACGAGGCGCACCGTGGCGGCGGAGTTCCAGCACATCGTCCGCATGGAAGGCGTGCAGAAGTATTTCGGCGCCGTGCAGGCCTTGCGCGACATCGACCTCGCCATCGGACGCAACGAGATCGTCGGCCTGATCGGCGACAACGGCGCCGGCAAATCGACCCTCATCAAGACGCTCACCGGCGTCATGCCGCCCAGCGCCGGGCGCATCTTCGTGCGCGACCAGGAAATCGACGCCGGCAGCTTCTCGGTGGGTGCCGCGCACGCGCTGTCGATCGAGACGGTCTATCAGGACAAGTCGCTGGGCGAGAAGCAGCCGCTATGGCGCAACTTCTTCGTCGGCCGCCAGATCACCGACCGCTTCGGGTTCATCCGGGTGCGCGAGCAGAAGCGCATCGCCCAGGACATCCTGCTCAACACCATCGGCTTCCGCGGCGTCGGCATCACCGTCGATAGCACGGTGGGGCAGTTGTCCGGCGGCGAGCGGCAGGGCATTGCCATCGGGCGGGCGATGCACTTCAACTCCGACCTCATCATCCTCGACGAGCCGACCGTGGCGCTGGCGGTGAAAGAGGTGCGCAAGGTTCTGGACTTCGTGCGCCGCATCAAGGCGTCGGGCCGCGCCTGCATCTATATCGAGCATAATCTGGCGCATGTGCATGAGGTGGCCGACCGCATGGTGGTGCTGGACCGCGGCGAGATCGTGGCCGATGTGTCGCCGCGCGACATGACGGTGCCGGAGCTGACGGAATACCTCATCAACCTGCAAGGCGCGCATTGATGGCCCGCGCGCCGGCGCCGCCGTCGATCTGGTCGCGCATCGAGGGGCTGCCGATCATCGTGGTGTTCGCGCTGATCCTGGCGCTGTTCATGTACACGGCGCCGGAAGTGTTCCTGCACCCGAACATCTACACCACGCTGCTGTCGACCGCGCCGCCGCTGGTGCTGCTGGCGGCGGGGCTGACGTTCGTGATCGGCGCCGGCGAGATCGACCTGTCGTTCCCGGCGGTGATCGCGTTTTCCGGATTCGTGTTCGCGATCCTGTTCAAGCAGTACCAGCTCGGCTGGCTGGCGGTGATCGGCGCGCTGGCCTCGGGGATGCTGGTGGGCGTGGTCAACGGCGTCCTGATCGCGCGCGTGGGGATTCCGAGCTTCATCGCCACGCTCGGCACCCAGTTCTTCTGGTCCGGCATGGCCACGGTGCTGTCCGGAGGCAAGAGCTATGCCCTGCGCGGCGCCGAACAGAGCAGCGTCTACACGATGATCGTCGGCGTGTTCGGCGATCCCAACTCGATCGCCTGGCAGGACCAGATTTCGGTGCAGGCGTTGTGGACCGCGCTGATCGTGCTGTTCCTGTGGTTCATCCTGAACCGCCATCGCTTCGGCGAGCACGTGTTATTCCTGGGCGACAGCAACGACGTGGCGCGCGTGGTCGGGATCGACGTCGCGCGCGAAAAAATCAAGCTGTTCACGCTGATGGGCCTGCTGGCCGCGGTCGCGGCGATGATGCTGACGCTGGAGAACAAGAACTATTTCGGCAACCAGGGCGAGGGCTATCTGCTGACCGCCATCGCCGCCGTGCTGATCGGCGGCACCAGCATTTTCGGCGGCCGCGCGACGCTGATAGGCACCATCTTCGGCTGCCTCATCATCTGGATGCTGGAGGCGGGACTGGTCGCCTCGGGGCTGACCGGCGCCTGGGTGCGCACGGTGCAGGGGCTGATCTTCCTGATCGCCATCGTGTTCTATCTGTTCGTCGAGCAGCCCGCGCGCCGCGCCGCGTTCTTCGGCCGCTTCCGCCGCGCCCCGCCCCCCGTGTCACGGACGGCCACCGCCGTCGGACCACGCTGACGCCGCGACCCAACAAACGGAGGAAACCCATGAAAACAATCCTGCTCGCGACCGCCGCCGTGCTCGCCCTCGCGGGCGGCGCGCGCGCCGCCGACGAGGCGCCCGGCAAGGGCGTCACCATCTACATGCAGATGGGCGGCAATCCCGGCGACGGCGCCACGCTCGCCCGCCAGAATGGCGCCTCCGCGGCCGCGAAGGCATTGGGCGTCGATCGGCTCAACGCGCAGTTCTCGGCCTGGGCGCCGGAGACGATGATCCAGCAGTTCAAGCAGGCGCTGGCCGCGAAACCGTCCTGCATCGTCATCATGGGCCATCCCGGCAGCGACGCGTTTCACGACCTGGTCAAACAGGCGGTCGATCAGGGCGTGGTCGTCACCGACGGCAACTCTCCGCTGACGCCGCTGCAAGCCGAGTTCGGCACCAAGGGCTTCGGCTATGCCGGCGTCGACCTGTATGCCGGCGGCACGCTGACCGCGAACGCAATGATCGCGGCCGGACACCTGAAGGCCGGCGACGAGGCGATGGTCTATGGCGTGTTCAGCCAGGCGGAGCGCGGCCAGTCGGAAAAGGGTCTTGCCGACACGCTGCAAAAGGCCGGCCTGAAGGTCGATCGGCTGGAGATCACGCAGGAAGCCAACAGCGACCCGACGCTCGCCGTGCCGGTGCTGACCGCCTACGTGCAGTCGCATCCGAAGCTGAAGGCGATCGGCACCCAGCATGGCGGCGTCACCGGCGTGCTGGCCGACGTGCTGAAAAAAGCCGGCAAGAAGCCCGGCGAGATCACCGTCGGCGGCATCGACCTCGCGCCGGCCACCATCGACGGGCTGAAGTCCGGCTACGTATCGGCGACCTTGGACCAGTTGCTGTACCTGCAGGGGTTCTTCCCTGTCGTGCAGTGCGTGATGTCGGCGAAATACAAGATGCCGGGCCTGTCGCTGAACACCGGCGCCGGAGTCATCACGCCGCAGACCATCGGCGGCCTGGTGCCGCTGATCGACGCCGGCATCCGGTAGGATCACCCCTCACCCCGGCCCTCTCCCGGAGGGAGAGGGAGAAGGTGCTGCTCCCTCTCCCTCCGGGAGAGGGCCGGGGTGAGGGGGCACCCGCACAGCGCCGATGCCCTATCGCGTCGCCAGCAGCGCGTGGACGAAGGCGTAGCCGACGATCGGGATGGCGATCAAGACATAGACGCGCAGCACGATCAGCAGCGCCAGCGCGCCGCGCCCGAGCCGCCGGCGCGGCAATGGGCGCTGCTTGGCCGCGGTGAGCTGCGCCGGATCGAGTGCGCTGATCGGGTGGGGGTCGTGTTGCACCGCCCGCCTCCTACGTGCCCAACAGGTCGGGAAACACGGTGATGACGCCGTACAGCGCGCCGATCAGCGAGATCGCGACGACGATCGTGCCTCCCGCCAGATTGGCCCGCCAGGTGTTGGCCAGGTCGCCCATGATCTCGCGGTCGTTGACCAGCAGCAGCAGCAGCAGCAGCGCCGGGGCCATCAGCAGCGTGGCGATGACGTTGACCGTCAGCGTCATGGCCAGCAGCGGCGCGCCGGGGATCAGCACGACGCACGCCGCCACCAGCACCGAGACGATCGCCGCACCGTAGAATAGCCGTCCCTGGGAAAAATCGAGGTTCAGGCTGTGCCGGTGCGACACGGTCTCGGCCAGTGCGTACGACGAGCTGGTGGAGATGGTGGCCGCGGCGACCAGCCCCGCCTCGACGATGCCGAGCGCGAACAGCGAGGCGCCGGTGGTCCCGAGCATCGGGCGCAGCGCGGTCGCGAAATCGGCCCCGCTGGCGAATTTGGAGACGTCGACATGCGCGGCGAACAGCGGTGCGGCGGCGACCAGCGTGGCGATCGCGGCGATCGCGGCGACCACCGCGCCGATCGCCGTATCCATCCGTCCCTGCGCCAGATCCGCGCGCGTCAGGCCCTTGTCGACCACCGCGCTCTGCTGGAAGAAGATCATCCACGGCGTCACCGTGGCGCCGACATTGGCCAGGATCAGCGTCACGAACGCGGTGTTGAAGCCGCCCGGCAGC
Source organism: uncultured Pseudomonadota bacterium (assembly GCA_963758455.1). GTDB lineage: Bacteria > Pseudomonadota > Alphaproteobacteria > Acetobacterales > Acetobacteraceae > CAVRQM01. The sequence continues at coordinate 373,153 of CAVWVK010000004.1, forward strand.
GGTCCCCAGGTGGCGGCCGCGTGGACCAGCGCCGCCCCGTTCGGGTGCGCGAACAGGGCGGCGGGGATGAACAGCAGATTGCCCGCGGCGAGCGTCATCAGCACCCGCTCCCAGGTGGCGTAGCGCCGCAGCGCCAGCGAGGCGACCACCAGCGCGATCCCGATCGCCACCGACAGCCATGACGGCAGCCCGAAATACAGGCCGCCGGCCTGGATGGCGATGAACTCGGTGACAAGGGTCAGCACGTTGCCGAACACCAGGTCGGCCATCGCGAAATAGCCCCAGAACGGCCCGAACCGCTGGAAGATCAGCTCCGCATGGCCGCGATGCGTGGCCGCACCCAGCCGTACCGTCATCTCCTGCACCACGAACGCCATCACGAAGGTCAGCAGGATGAACGGCACGAAGAAGCCGATGCCATAGGTGGCGCCGGTGGTCGCGTACGAGACCATGCTGGGGCCGTCGTTTTCCCCCAGCATGACCAGCACGCCGGGGCCGGCCAGCAGCCACAGCAGCCGCAGCCAGCGTTTGCCGGACCGGCTCCGCGCCACGGCCAGCCGGTCGCGCGCGCGCAGGGCGTCCTCCCGGCTGAGGGCGTCGGCCTCGCGCATGGCCGTCTGGCGCATAACCGTCTCGCTCACGATGCTCGATTCCCGTCCTGCCCGCGCGTCCTGCCGCACGCCCCAGTCGCCAAAGTGTAGCCTAGACTACATTATCGGGCCACGGAGATAATATCCGGCTCCGCCCATTGCAACCGCAACCATGCGTGATACGCAGACGGCATGAAGACCGGCCTCACAGCGTCAGGCGCGCCCGCCTGCCTGCCTCCCGCCTCGCTCCCCGAGGAGCCGACGCAGGCGCGGCGGTTCGGCAAGGCGCGCACCGCGCAATCGACCGCCGTGCTGGAGGACTATGCCGAGCTGATCGCCGACCTGCTGGCCACCGGCGGCGAGGCGCGGCCGACCGACATCGCGCGCCGGCTGGGGGTGTCGCACGCGACCGCCATCAAGGCGATCAGCCGGCTCAAGCGCGAGGGGCTGGCGACCGCGCGGCCGTATCGCGGCGTGTTTCTGACCGAAGCGGGCGAGACGCTGGCGGCACGGGTGCGGGCGCGGCATCGCCTGGTGGTGGATCTGCTGCGCGCGGTGGGCGTGCCGGACGAGTCGGCCGAGCAGGATGCCGAGGGCATCGAGCACCACGTTTCGGATGCGACGCTGCACGCCTTCGCGGCGTATCTGCGCGGGCGCGGCTAGGCCAGCAGAAACTCCCGCACGGCGCCGATCGTCGCCGCATCCATCAGCGCCGGCGCGTGGCCGCAATCGGCCACCGTGACCGTCGCCGCGCCGTCGTGGGCCATGCGCGCCAGCGTCGGGCTGTCGAGCAGGTCGCTGTCCGCGCCGCGCAGCACCAGGCGCGGCACGGCGACGGCGGACCACACCGGCCATAGATCCACATCCGCGGGCTCCGCGGCGAGGATCGGCTGGATGATCGCTGGATCGTAATGCAGCGCCAGGCCGCCATCGGCCAGCGCGCGAGCGGAGTGGCGGGCGAGGTGCGCCCATTGCGTGTCGCTCAGCGTCCCGAACGGCGCGTGGACGCGGCGCAAATGCGCCTCCAGCGCCCCGAAGTCCGCGAACCGCGATGGCGCGGCCCGCATGTAGTCGCGAATGCGCGCCAGCGCGGCTGTCGGGATGTGCGGGCCAATGTCGTTCAGCACCAGCCGCGCGACCGGATTGCCCGGCATCGCCGCGATGGCCATGCCGCACAGGCCGCCGAGCGAGGTGCCGACCCAGCCGACCGGGCGGCCGATCACCGCCAGCAGATGCGACAGCGCCACCGTGTAGCTCGGCATGGCGTACAGCTCAGGCCGATCGAGCCAATCGGAACCGCCGCGCCCCGGCAGGTCCGGGCAGATCACCCGCAGCCGGTCGGACAGGCTCCGCGCCAGCGTGTCGAAATCGCGTCCGTTGCGCGTCAGGCCGTGCATGCAAACAACAGGAGGTGCATCTTCGGCGCCCCATTCCGTCCAGCACAGACGGCGGAACGTTCCGGCAAGCATATATGAAGTCGATCCGGCCCGCATTCTGGTGCCTCCATTTGCTGTTTCGCAACTGATGCCGCGCAGCCACATCGGATAGCCCATACACGGCTCACGAAGCCTTGCGCGCCAGCCACCCTGGAACTGCGCTACGTCGTGAGTAGTTGTTCCGCCGCGACGCGAAACCTCGGCCAGACACTCCCCAAGACGCCAGACACGCCCCGACACGCCCACGCTCGACACGAAGGACGCAACCACGATGACCATCAGGAACGCCTTGCTCGCCGCGACCATCATCGGACTGCCGACGGCCGCCGCGGCACAACCCGTCACCGGGCTGTATGTCGGCGCCGGCGCGTTGGGCAACATCCTGCAGAACGAGACCATCAAGCGGCTGGGCACACCCACCGGCAGCGTCCCGCTGAACGGCTCCAATCCGAAGTTCGACCTGGGCTATGGCGGCGTCGCCAGCATCGGCTACGGCCTGGGCAACGGCCTGCGCTTCGAGCTGGAGGGCAACTATCGCACCAACGACCTGCGCTCCGTCAGCCTGGCCAGCCCGGCGCTGCGCCCCAGCGGCAGCGAGCAGAAATACGGCGCGATGGTCAACGCGCTGTATGATTTCAGCTTCGGCGACATCGGCCTGTCGATGCTCGGCCTGGATGCGCTGAACCCGTATGTCGGCGTCGGCGCCGGCTGGGCGCATAACGAGTGGCACGGCGTCAACATCCCGCTCGGCTTCGAGCCGGGCTACAGCTCGGTGAACGTCAACAACGGCGTCGACCAGTTCGCCTATCAGGCGATCGCCGGCGTTTCCTTCCCGCTGTACGGCTTCGTGCCGGGCCTGTCGCTGACTGCCGAGTACCGCTTCTACAGCACGCCGAACGATCGCAAATACAACAGCCAGTTGATCGCGCCGGGCGTGCCGTCGGCTTCCACCCTCAAGGTCGCCAGCGACTACAACCACTCGGTGCTGGTCGGCCTGCGCTATGCCTTCAACGTGCCCGCCCCGCCGCCGCCGCCGGCGCCCGCCCCGGTGGCAGCGCCCGCCCCGGCGCCGTCGCGCACCTACCTGGTGTTCTTCGACTGGGACCGCGCCGACCTCACCGACCGCGCGCGCCAGATCATCGGCGAGGCGGCAGCCAACGTGGCGCGCGTGCAGGTGACGCGCATCGAGGTCAACGGCTACACCGACCTGTCCGGCTCGCCGGCCTACAACCAGAAGCTCAGCGTGCGCCGTGCCGAGGCGGTGGCCGGCGAGCTGGTGCGCGACGGCGTGGCGCGCAACGAGATCGTGACGCAGGGGTTCGGCGAGACCAACCCGCTGGTGCCGACCGCGCAGGGCGTGCGCGAGCCGCAGAACCGGCGGGTGGAGATCATCCTGAAATAGCCCGCGGCGGTCGGATCTTCACGCGGAGGGTGCGACCAGCAAGGTCGTGCCCTCCACGCCCACCACGCGCAACTCGGCGCTCGGCGGCACGGCGCTGGCCGAGACCAGTCGGGCCGGCCAATCGCTGTCGCCGACGCGCACGCGCCCCTCGGCCCCGCGAAAGTCCAGCGGCACGGCGACGCGGCCGACCAGTCCCGATTGCGGCGTGTTGACCACGCGGGCGTGCGGACGGCGCAGCCGCCAGCCGACCGCCACCGCGACGCAGGCCAACGCCGCGAACACCGCCACTTCCGCGCCGAGCGGCAGGCGCAGGGCGAGCGTCGCCGCCCCGGTGCCCAGCGCGGCGATGCCGAGCCACATCAGGTACAGCCCCGGCACCGGCATCTCGGCGATCAGCAGGCCCACCCCGGCGATCAGCCAGATCATGCGCGCGGCACGCTGGCCGGCGATGCGGGGGCGGCTGGTGCGGCGCGCAGCAATTCCATCGCCTGCGCGATGCCGCCGGCCATCGCCGAGGCTTCCATCGGCACCACCACCAGCCGGCTGTTCGGCGCCGTGGCCAGCCCCGCGAACGCGCGCACGTAGCGGTCGGCGATGAAGTAGCGCAGCGCCGGCTCGCCGCCGTCGCGCGCGGCGTCGGCCACCACGCGGGTCGCGAACGCCTCGGCCTGCGACAGCCGCTCGCGCGCCTCGGCATCGCGCATCGCCGCCTGCTGGCGGCCCTCGGCGGCCAAGACCAGGCTTTGCTTCTGTCCCTCGGCACGCAGGATCGCCGCCTGCCGCTCGCCCTCGGCGCGGGCCACCACGGCGCGGCGCTCGCGCTCGGCGGTCATTTGCAGGTTCATCGCCCGGATCAGGTTCTCCGGCGGCTCGATCTTGCGGATGTCCACGCGGCTAACCTTGACGCCCCAGGGATGCGTGGCCCCATCCAGGATCGTCAGCAGCGAGGTGTTGATGCGCTCGCGCGACGACAGCGCGTGATCCAGCTCCATCTCGCCGATCACCGCGCGGATGTTGGTCATCGCCAGGGTCGACAGCGCCTGGTTCAGGTTGGCGACCTGGTAGGCGGCTTTTTCCGGCTCCATCACCCGGTAGTAGATCACGCCGTCCACCACCACGGTCGCGTTGTCGCCGGTAATCACTCCCTGTTCGGGGATGTCCAGCACCGTCTCCTGCACGTTCAGCCGGCGCCCGACCGCATCGACGAACGGCACCAGCAGGTTCAGGCCGGGGTGCATCAGCCGGGTGAACGCGCCGAACCGTTCCACCGTCCAGACCTGGCCTTGCGGCACGGTGCGGGTGGCGCGGGCGAGGATCACCACGATCAGCACCAGCACCGCCACGGGAATGGCCCAGTCGGGGAAGCCGGGGGCGGCGGTCGGCATGGCGTGTTCCTCGGGGACGGGATCGGCGGCGATCATGCCCGATGGCGACGCTCTCTACAGCCCCCGCAGCCCGTCCAGACAGTTGCGCTCCATCAACGAACGCCGGACGGTGTTCAGCTCGGAGTGCAGCGACGGTTTCAGCGCGTCCCGCACGTCGGCAGCGCGCCGGTGAGCGCCCTCAGGATCGCCGCGAGAGGAAGGCGAACGCGTTGTCGCCCGGCGCACCGTGGACCATTACCTGATCGATCCACAACATCGCGAATGGTTCCAGAAGCCGCGCCATCTTGAGTGGGCCCGCATCCCGTGCCTCAAAGCCGAGATCGCTGACAAGGCCGAGCGCGAGGGTCTTGGCTTTGGCGTCGTCGCCGGCGGCGAACATCACGGGCCGGGTCACGTACTGCCCGGCAGCCGCCATAACCGCGAACCCGACCTGGTTCATCGTCTTGATTACCGCCGCGCCCTTGGCCATTTGCGCGACCATCTCACCGCCGCTCGTATCGTATCCGAGGGCGAGTTCCAGGCCGCTTGCGCCGAAGCGAAGCGGGTTTGTGACATCGATAAGCACACGCCCAGCCAGATTCCCGCAGGACGTTATGGCCGCCGATGCGGCGTCCCAGGGCACGGCGAGGACGATTGCGTCCGCGTTCCGGACGGCGTCGCCCACAGCTTCGACCCTGGCGTCACCCGCCGCCTTTGCAGCGGTCGAATATTTCGGATCGGAAGGCGTCGGCACGCCGAACACAATCTTGTGTCCGCTCCGAGCCCAGCCCTTTCCAAGCGCCGCGCCGACGTTGCCCGCGCCGATGATGGCTAATTCCATGTTCAGCCTCCGTATATGGCTACCGCGCCCCGCGCGCTACCTGCGGGCGTTTGTTAGCCCGTCGACGTAGGCATCAAACGGAGCGTTTTGAAGGCTTGGCGCATTTCTCGTCAGAAGGTCGATGCGTGTCGTGGCATCCGACGCGCGGGGCGTATCGGGAAAGCCGTGCCTAGGCCTTGCGCTCACGCAACAGCTTGGCGCCGGGGATCGCCAGGAGAGCCTGGCGCAGCTCTGCCGAACTCGTAGCCGTGCCCGGTCCAGAAAATGCATTTGTAGTCGAACAGATCCGGCTCGGGCGCGTCGTCGCGATCTTTGAAACCCGGCGGAATCTCGTTCGAGACGAGGATGTGGTCGTGATCGTGATTCGGATGTGGCCGGAACCGGTAGTAAGTGCCGTACCATGTGTTATTTCTCTCGATCGCCGGGAGCTTCAGCACGCCCGATATAATCCGGCTCAGCTCGGCCACCTCGTAGCTGTTGAACCCGAGGGTTTCGTCACTCATCGCTTACTTCTCCTCTGGCGTGTCCCGCGCAGTGGCTCGCGCGCTCGGTCAGGGTTGGCGCCGCGACTGTTTAGGCCTTGCGCTCGCGGAGCAGCTTGGCGCCGGGTATCGCTAGAAGAGCTTGGCGCAGCTCTGGCGATTCGTGTCCCTCAGCGGTCCAGAAAATGCACTTGTAATCGAGGAAATCGGGTTCCGCTGCCTCGTCTGGATCGGGGTTGCGAGACGGGATTTCGTTCCAAACTAGAATATGATCATTACCGAAATCAATCCCTGTTCTGAATAAATAGTAGTCTCCCCAATAAGCATTCTCTCTTGCTTCTGCTGGGAGTTTCAATATAGAAGATATAAGTCTACTCATTTCGTCAATTGAGTGTCCGTTAAAGCCAAACGTCTCGTCACTCATCATTCAACTCACTTCCCGATAGAACCATGTAGGGCATCGCTCAACTCAAAAGAGCCTCCGCGCCGCCATAGATCATAACGCTGACATTCCGACCGGCCGCCAACTTCGATAGCTCGCCGACGGTTGAGGCCGGCAAGCCAAGGTTCTTGGCGTCTCTGGCCAATTTTATGGATCTTGTCCTGGTTCCGCCGCTGCGAAGCTCCATTCCCCGCTCCTTGGCGCGGCTGAGTAGCTCGGGACTGAGCACATAAACATCGAGGTCGCTCTCCGGTCCAAAAGGTGCTCCGGTGCTATATCGCACGCCAGTTACTGAACTGCCTACAAGGCCGATTGACTCGTCCGTGATACCCCCTTCGGCAAGTCGCTTTCGCAGTTGCTCCGTGAACCTCTGCAACGCCGCCTGATCCCGAAAGCCTTCCGGCAAAGCGCGATCGACCCGCAGCCGCCGCGCTCGACGCGCGGTCGCGTCGCGGGCCTCGGCTTCCACCCGTTCGACCGTGGCCTCGTCCGGAATGAATTCCGGCGTCGCGAGATAGGTGAGTTGCGGGTTGTCCGGTTCGACCGCTCGGATCGCCCGCATCGCCGCGCCGAACCGTTGCAGCCGCAGCGCCTCGGCCGGTTCGGGATCGGCCGGGTCCGGCGCACCCCGTCGCGAGGGTTCGTCCTCCACCGGCTGCGCCCGCGCCGCCGGTATTCCGAGGAGCTCCGCAGCGCCCCTGCCCATCCCGCCGAAGAAATCCGGCGGTTCGGCTGGTGCGGGCGGCGTCAGCGGGGGCGCCCCGATCAGGCGAGACGCGTGGTTGTAGGTCGCCACGAAATCCGAGAGACTTAACTCGGCGTCCGGCGGGGCAGGATCGTGCGGGACTCCCTCGCCCGGACTGCGCATCCCGGCGGGAACGTCCCAGGGCGAACCGCCGGAGAAGCGCGGTCGGGGGCGGGACGGCTCCGACGCGCTGTGCGGGGCGAGTTGCTCCGGCGACGGTCGCGGCACCATCGTCGCCGGAAACTTCACCCAACCGGGGTGCGCCTGCATCCACTCCAGCGGCTCGGGATCGTCGTGCGGAACGAACATGAATGGAGTAGAGAGGGTGTCGTCGGGGACGCCGGGCACTGATCGGTCTCCATCGACGGCGGTAGTCCAACTAACATTATCCTGTTAGATTGTCAATCAGGGTGTCGCGAGGAGGGGCGGATGGTTGCTGGCGCCGCGTCATGTCTGCCGGTGGAGCTGGCCGGGCTGCGGGTCGCGATCACCGCCGGGGCGAGCGGCATTGGCCGCGTCATCGTCGACAGTTTCGCGGCACGCGGCGCGCGCGTGTTCGTCTGCGACATCGACGCCGCCGCACTCGCGGCCTGCGGCCACGACGGGATGCTGGCCGACGCCGGCGACGCCGACGCGATGGCGGGGTTCGTCGATGCGGCCATCGCCCGGCTGGGCGGGCTGGACGTGCTGGTGAACAACGCCGGCATTGCCGGGCCGACCGCGCGGGTGGAGGACATCGCGCCGGCGGAACTGGATGCCACATTGCGCATCGACCTCGCCGCGATGTTCCACACGACGCGGCGGGCGGTGCCGGCGCTACGGGCGGCCGGAGGCGGCAGCATCGTCAACCTGTCCAGCGCCGCCGGCCGCTTCGGCTTCTCCCACCGCAGCCCCTATGCGGCGGCGAAATGGGGGGTCGTCGGCCTGACGAAATCGCTGGCGATCGAACTCGGCCCGGACGGCATCCGCGTCAACGCCATCCTGCCCGGCCTGGTCGAAGGCCCGCGCATCCGCGCCGTGCTGCGCGCCAAGGCGCAGGCGCTCGGCGTGTCCGAGGCGGCGCAGACCGAGCGGGCGTTGGCCACCACCAGCCTGCGCTGCTTCGTCACGCAACAGGACATCGCCAACATGACGCTGTATCTGTGCAGCCCGTTCGGCGCCACGATCAGCGGCCAGGCGCTGGCGGTGGACGGCGATACGCAACTGCTGACGTGATGTGCCGACGTGATGCGGTGACGTGATGTGCTGAGGTGATTCGGGGCGCGCTGCTGGCCGCCGCCATCCTGCTGCCGGGGCTGGGCGCGCAGGAGCAGCGCGAGCGGATCGACGCCGCGAGACTGCCCTGGTCGGCCGTGCTGCGCGTGCAGATCCCTGGCGTGTCGTTCTGCACCGGCTTTGCCGTGGCGCCGCGGCTGGTGGTGACGGCGGCGCATTGCCTGTATGGCCGCGCCCTCGGGCGCATGATGCCGGCGGGCTCGGTGCATGTGCTGTCGGGCTATGCGCTCGGCGGGTATTCCCGCCACAGCCTCGCCATTTCGTACCGCCTGCCGCCGGAGTTCGTGCCCGGCCTGGACCACCAGGCACAGGCCGGCGACGCGGCGCTGCTGACCCTGGCCGAGCCGGTGACGAACGCGGTCCTGGTGCTGGTCGCGGCGGAATCGGGTCAGCGCGCGATGCTGGGCGGCTACAGCCAGGACCGCGCCGAGGCGATCTTCGCCGATCCGGATTGCCGGGTTCTGGGCACGCTGCCCGACGCCAGCGGGCGGGCGCTGGAATTGCACAGTTGCGCCGCCACGCGCGGCACCTCCGGCGCGCCGCTGCTGGTGCGCCTGCGCAACGGCACCTGGGAGGCGGGCGGCGTGCAGGTGGGCGCGGTCGAGGGCCGCGTCGGCGGAGTGGCGGCACCGGCCTCGGTGGTGCAAGCTCTGCTGCGGGACCGATAGGGAGCGGGCGATGGATTTCGGGCTGTATGCGGCGTTCGTCCTGGCGACCGTGCTGCTGGCGTTGTTCCCGGGGCCGAACATGGCGCTGATCGTGTCCAACAGCGTCTCCCACGGCACGCGCTGGGGGCTGCTGACCTTGGCCGGCACCAGCACGGCGCTGGCCATCCAGCTCGCCTTCGTGGCGGTCGGCATGAGCACGCTGCTGGTCGCCGCCGGCGAATGGTTCTCCGTGCTGCGCTGGGTGGGTGCCGCCTATCTGGTGTGGATCGGCATCCAGACCTTTCGCGCGCCGCCACCGGAACTGGCGCCCGCGGCGGTGCGCGGGCGCTCGGTGCGGCGGACCATCGGGCGCGGCATGTTCGTGTCGCTGACCAACCCGAAGGTGCTGCTGTTCTTCGGCGCGTTCTTCCCGCAGTTCGTCTCGCCGCACCGGCCGCTGGCGATGCAGTTAGTGGTGCTGTCGGTGACGTTCCTGGTCATCGTCAGCGCGCTGGATTCGATCTGGGCGATGCTGGCCGGTCGGATGCGCGGCTGGATCGCGCGCCGCGGCAGGCTGCTGAACCGCGTCTCCGGCGGGATGCTGGTCGGCGCCGGCGTCGGACTGGCGTTCGCGCGCGGAAAATGACGTCGCGGCGCGTTGCCAACGGGCAGTGACCGTGGCAGCGTGAGCGCAACGAATCCGGGAGCGCCACAGTGACCACGAGGACCATTGCCTGTCTGTTCGCCACGATCGCGCTTGCCGCGTGCGGTCTGTCGCCGGCCGAGCAACAGGCGGCCGACCAGCAGACCTGCATCGGCTACGGCTTCCGGCCCGGCAGCGATGCCTTCGCGCATTGCATGATGGGGACCGCCCAGCAGCGCGCCGCGGAGGCGGCCGCGAATCGCCGTCAGCAGGCGGCAAACGCGGCGGCCGCCCAGCAGGCGCAGCAAGCCCAGCAAGCCCAGCAGGCGCGTGACGATGCGGCACAGCAGCGCGCGACTCCACCCAGGCCGCCCAGCGACCCGTTCGCCATCACGCAGCCTTCCATGCCATCGATGCCGTCGATGCCCAGCAACATGATCTGCGCCGGCAGCCAGGGCGCGAACGCCGGGTCGATGAGCTGCCACTCGCCCTGAGTTGCCAGGGTGGCGCGATCGTCTCGTCCCGCCAACAGCGTGCGGGCGGTCCCAGATTAGCGCACTAGGGACATAGAAAGCGGAGGCTCGGTGTAGCCGGATGGCGCTGATGACGCACCAGGCGCCCCGGATCACTGCCGTGGAGCACGCCTCCGAGCGCGGCTCCTGGCGGATTGCATTCCTTGCGCCGGCCGATGCGCTGGCGCCCTTCGTGCGGCGATTCAACGCGTACACGGAATACGGAACACAATTCACCCGCAGGCGCGAGCCGCCGTCCGGCCTGGCCACGCTGGTGTTCAATTTGGGTCGGGAATTGCGCGTCGAGCATCCCGCAGCGACGCGCACGGCCTTTGCCGCGGGCCGCGGGTTCCTTGCCGGGTTGCACGACACCTATGCGATCACGGAAACCGATCACGCGCAGGACGGCGCGCAGGTCATGCTGACGCCGCTCGGTGCCCGCCTGCTGCTCGGCTTTCCGCTCAGCGAGGTCGGCGATCGGCTGATCGATCCGGTCGACCTGTTCGGCGCGGCGGCGCGAGACACCATCGACCGCTTGCGGAACGCGCCCACGCACGCCGCCCGGCTCGCGATCCTGGAAGCGGACACGACGCGCGGACTCACGCGACCAGGGCGACCGCCGCCGCGGGATCTGGTCTGGGCGTTGCGGCGGATGCAAGCCAGCGCCGGACGCATCGGCGTGGCCGCTCTGGCCGCCGAGATCGGCTGCAGCCGCAAGCACCTCACGGTGCGGTTCGGCCGCGAGTTCGGCATGGCGCCGAAACCGTTCGCGCGCGTGCTGCGGTTCGATCGCGCCGTTCGCTTGTTGCGGCATGGCCAGCTCGCGGGGTGGGCGGAACTCGCCGATGTCTGCGGCTACTCGGATCAGGCGCACCTGACGCGGGATTTTCGCGCGTTTGCCGGCAGTCCGCCAGCGGCGTTTCTATGCCGTGGACTGCCGGATGGGGGCGGGTTTGTCGATTGAGGTAACATAACTCCAAGACGAGCCCCCAACCGCGCGGCAGGCTGCGATCCTCGTTCACCCGGAGGGAAAAGCGATGGCCCCGACCAAACCGACGATCCGCACCGAGATCATCCCCTACATCTTCTATCGCGACGTGCCGGCGGCACTCGATTGGCTGGCGCGCGCCTTCGGCTTCATCGAGGAGATGCGCCATCCGACGCCGAGCGGGATGCACGCGCAGATGACGTTCGACGGCCAGCGCATCATGATGGGCCAGGGCAGCCACGAATGGCGGATGCTCAGCGTCCACGACGCCAAGGCCGCGACGCAGGGCATCTTCGTCTACCTGGCCGATGTCGATGCGCTGGTCGAGCGGGCGCGCGGCGCGGGAGCGGAGATCGCGCAGGAGCCGCACGACGCAGGCTACGGCCGCACCTGCACGGTGCGCGACCTGGACGGCCATCCCTGGTTCTTCACCAGGCCGCCCTCGTAGCCCGCTCGCCTCTACTGCCCGATGGCGTTGCCGGCCGGGCGGCGCGGGTCGTTCGCGCCATACAGCCGGCCGGGACGCGTCGCGCGCACCGGCGCCGCGTCGTTGCCGGATGCCGCCGGCCCGGTGGTGGCGCCTTGCGGCCCCACGGCGATCAGCTCGGCCGCGCCCCACGGCGCCTGCTCGGCGATCCGGTAGCCGTGTTCGCGCAGCAACGCGGCGGTATCCGGCGACAGTGCGAAGGGTTCGGCGAACAGCGTGTCCGGCAGGCCCTGCATGTGCAGGCGCGGCGCATCCACGGCCTGCTGCGGCGCCATGCCGTGATCGACCATGTCCATCAGCACCTCGGCCACGATGGTGATGATGCGGCTGCCGCCGGGCGAGCCCAGCACATACGCCAGATGTCCGCCGCGCAGTACGATGGTCGGCGCCATCGACGACAGCGGCCGCTTGCCGGGCGCGATGGCGTTGCGCGTGCCCTGCACCAGCCCGAACAGGTTCGGCGTGTTGGGCGCCACCGCGAAATCGTCCATCTCGTCGTTCATCAGCACCCCGGTCCCGCGCGCCATCACCGCTGCGCCAAAGCCGTTGTTGAGCGTGTAGGTGACGCTGGCGGCATCGGCCGCCGCGTCGACTACCACGTATGATGTCGTCTCCGCTTGCTCGTGCGGCGCCACGCCCGGACGCAACGCGCTGGACGGCGTGGCGCGCGGACCGATCGCGGCGCGGATGGCGGCGAAATGCGCGTCCGACAGCAGCCAGTCGAGCGGGTTGGCGACGAAGGCGGGATCGCCGAGATAGGTGTTGCGGTCAAAGAAGGCGTGCCGCATCGCCTCCGCCATGACGCCTACCTCGGCGGCGGAATGAAAGCCCATCGCGTGCAGGTCGTAGCCGGCCAGGACGCCGAGAATCTCGCACAGCGTCGCGCCGCCGGAGGACGGCGGCGGTGCCGACAGGATCTCCAGGCCACGATAGGAACAGCGCAGCGGCGGCGTCTCCAGCGCCCGATAGGCGGCGAAGTCGGACGCCGTCAGCAAGCCGCCGCCGGCCCGCGACGCCGCCTCGATCGCGGTCGGGATGCGGCCGCCGTAGAACGCCGCAGGCCCGGCGTCGGCGATCGCCTGCAAGGTGGCGGCGAGGTCGGTCTGCACCAGACGTTCCCCGGCCTGCCAGGGCGTGCCGTCGGGATGCAGGAACACGCGCGCCGTGGCCGGATCGGCGGCGAGGCGGCGCGTGTCGGCGTGCAGGATGTCGGCGTCGGCCTGGCTCAGCACGAAGCCGTCACGCGCCAGCCGGATCGCCGGCGCCATCACCGTTGCGCGCGGCATCGTGCCGTAGTGCTGCAAGGCGGCGTCCAGCCCGGCCACCGTGCCCGGCACGCCGGCCGCGCGCCAGCCGTCCAGGCTCAGCCGCGCGATGGGCTTGCCGTTGGCGTCCAGATACATGCCGGCCGAGGCCGCGGCGGGCGCGGTCTCGCGGAAGTCGAGAAACGTCGTGCGTCCGTCGGCCAGGCGCAGCGTGAGGAACCCGCCGCCGCCGATGTTGCCGCAGCACGGGTTGACCACCGCCTCGGCGTAGCCGATGGCGACCGCCGCATCGACCGCGTTGCCGCCGGCGCGCAGAATGTCCGCGCCTGTCTGGGTCGCCAGTCGCTGTGCCGTGACCACCATCGAACGCGCGCCCTCGATCGCCGGCAAGGATGCGGCGTGTCCCGTGCCATGCAGCAGGGAGACAGCCAGGACGGCACCGACGATCGCAGCAAGACCCCTCACCCAACCCTCTCCCGAGGGAGAGGGCTTTCTTCTCCCTCTCCCTCGGGAGAGGGCCGGGGTGAGGGGGCCGTCACTCGATCGCCTCGCCCGGCGACACGCCATACATCGCGGCGCGCTTCAGCCAGCCGTGATAGTTGCCGGCCTGCACGTCGCACCAGTCGGAGGCGGGCGGGCAGCGGCGGATGTGGCCGACCACGCCCGGCTCCAGCCTGGCCACCGGATCGGCGGTGTCGGCGGGGCTGGCGCGCAGCACCTGCTCGCCGTCCTGCACGATGAAGCCGCGCCGGCCGGTCAGCGTCGCCTCATGCACCCAGCCCTTGGTGCCGTCCTGCTCCTGCACCAGCCGCCAGACCTCGAACTCGCGCAGGATGTGAACCGGCAGGTCGCGGCGGTGATACACCCAGTCGATCGGGTATTGCGTGCCGGGGCCGGAGCGCAGGTTCACGTCGTCGGAGCGGAACGCCGCCCAGCGCGGCAGCGGCAGGCCGGTGGTGGTGCCCTTGGTCGGGTCGATTTTCGGGGGCGCCGGGGCAGCAACGGGCGCGGGCGCCGGGCGCCGCCGGCTTGGCGACAGGTTTCGGCGCCGACCTGGCCGGTTTCGGCGCCGGCTTGGCCGGCTTGGCGGCGATTTTCGCGGCCGGCTTCTTGATCGGCGCGTGCGGCGGCTTGAGGATCGGCACGCGATGCGGCGCGGGCCGGGGCCGGGGATGGGTCGGCGGCTTGAGCACGGTCGGCCCGCTCGATGGCGGCTGTGGCGGCGGCAGCGGCTGCGACGAGATGGTGCCCTGCGCCAGCACCGGGGCAAGCGGCATCGCCGCCAGGCACGCGCCCAGCAGCAGCGCGGCCAGCGTCCTCACAGCCAGCGTCCTCACAGCGTCATCACCTGGCCGTCGCGCACCGCGTCGAGAAACGTCAGCACCCCGGTCACTTCGACATGCGGCCGCAACGCTCGGGATGGCACGGCGGCCAGCCGCAGCCCGGCCTCGCAGGCCAGGCAGCGCACCCCCAGCATGGTGGCCGCCTCGCGCAGCTCGCCCAGACCGGCGACGCCCAGCGCCCGCACCGCTGCGTCGCGTCCCGAGCCGGTCAGCGCCGACCAGTCCTCGGTCAGCGCGTGGCAGCCGTCATTGGTCGCGAACAGCACCACCTGGCGCCCGGCGGCGGCGGCGGCGGCGGCGATGACGAAGGCGTAATGCGCCCGCTCATGGGTGCCGGAAATCAGCAGGATGCCCAGCCGCGCGGCCGGCATCGTCGGGTCAGATGGCACAGAGCGGCTCCTGCATGATCGTGCGATGGGCGGACAGGTCGCGCAGCGTGGCGTGCGCTCCGCAGGCCGGGCAGGCGGGGTCGGCCGGCAGGCGGATGGTGCGCATCCGTGCCGCCAGCGCGTCCCATAGCAGCAGCCGCCCGGCCAGGCTCTCGCCGATCCCCAGGATCTCCTTCAGCACCTCGGTGGCCTGCAAGGTGCCGAGCACGCCGGTCACGGCCCCCATCACCCCGGCCTCGCTGCACGCCGGCACCAGGCCGGGCGGCGGCGGGGTGGGATGCAGGCAGCGGTAGCAGGGCAGGTGCCCCGGATCGGCGTGGGGCTTGAAGGTGCCGAGCTGGCCCTCGAAGCGCAGCACGGCGGCGGAGACCAGGGTTCGCCGCGCCAGCACGCAGGCATCGGACAGCAGGAAGCGGGTGGCGAAGTTGTCGGTGCCGTCGCAGACGATGTCGAAGCGGCCGACCAGATCCAGCGCGTTGCCGGCATCCAGCCGCACCGCAAGCGTCTCGACCGTGATGCCCGGATTGAGCCGCAGCGCCGCCTCGGTGGCCGCGATCGCCTTGGGCCGGTGCAGGTCGGCGGTGCCGAAGGCGATCTGCCGCTGAAGGTTGGATAGTTCTACCGCGTCATCATCGACGATGCCGATGCGCCCGACGCCGGCCGCCGCGAGATACAGCAGCAGCGGGCTGCCCAACCCGCCGGCGCCGACCACCAGCACGCTGGCGTCCGCCAGGCGGGCCTGGCCGATGCCGCCGACCTCCGGCAGCAGGATGTGGCGGGCGTAACGCTGGATGTCAGAACTCGCTGAAATCGAGGTTCATGGCCGAGGTATAACCTTCCGAAGCCGCGGCGTCAGCCCGAGGCGGGGCGCCGCACCACCCTGTCCGCGGGCCCGCGCAGCACCTCGAACCCGTCGCCGCCCTCGCCGTGCGCGAAGCGGAGGTCGAATTGCAGGTCGCCCACGTCGATATCGTGCAGCTCCAGATCCGGCAGCCAGTGCGGCAGATGCGGGTTGACATACAGCTTGCCCGCCGCCGCGTCCGGTTGCAGCCCGACCAGCGCCTGCACCAGCGCGAAGGTGGACCCCGCCGCCCAGGCCTGCGGCACGTTGCTGCCCCAGAACTGCACCGGAAAATTGCTGTCGTTGCGATGCACCCCGGCGAACAGCTCCGGCATCTGGTGCATCTCGAAATAGCTCGCCGCCCCGCTGATCGCGCGCGCGACCTTCGCCGCCTCCTCATGAAAGCCGTAGCGCGCGAAGCCCTGCGCGATGATGCCGTTGTCGTGCGGCCAGACCGAGCCGTTGTGGTAGGAGTACGGGTTGTACGCCACGTGCTCGGTCGACAGCGTGCGGATGCCCCAGCCGCTGAACATGTCCTCGCCCACCAGCCGCTCGACCACGCGCGCCGCGCGTTCGCGGGGGATCAGGCCGGTCCACAGGCAATGGCCGATGTTCGACGACGACACCAGCACCTGCCGCTTGTCGCCGTCCAGCGCATAGGCGTAGCCGCCGAACGATTCGTTCCAGAACGCGTCGTCGAAGCGCCGCTGCAACGCCGCCGCCTTGCCGCGCAGGGCCGCCGCGCGGCCGGTGTTGCCGAGCGCCTCGAAAATCTCGGCCATGCCCTGCCAGGATGCATAGACGTAGCCTTGCAACTCGCATAGCGACTTCGGGCCGCGCACCAGCGTGCCGTCCGGATACAGCACCGCGTCCTCGGAATCCTTCCAGCCCATGTTCTCGTACCCGGCCGAGCTGCGCGTCTGGTATTCCTGGAAGCCGTCGGCGTCGCGGTCGCCGTAGTCGTCGATCCAGCTCAGGCAGCGTTCCGCAATCGGCAACAGGCGCTCGATGAACCCCCGGTCGCCAGTCCAGCACCAGGCCGCGTGCAGCGCCATCAGGTAGAGCGGCGTCGCGTCGGCGGTGCCGAAATACGGCGTGTGCGGGATCAGCTTGAAATGCGCCAGCTCGCCGCGGCGCATCTCGTGCAGGATCTTGCCCGGCTCGGCGTCGCGGTAGTCGTCGCGTTCCCTCGCCTGCCGCTCGCCGAGGACCATCAGCGCGCCGCGCAGGAACTCCGGCGTCAAGGGGGCGGTCTGCAATGCCACGATCAGGCTGTCGCGGCCGAACAGGGCCACGAACCAGGGCAGGCCGGCGGCCGGGATCACGTCGGTACGGTCGCCGTCGGGCACCGGCAGGCGCAGGGCCGCCATGTCGTCGATCGCCTGATGCCAGGAGCGGTACACCTCCTCGTTGCTGGTGCGCAGCTTGGTGGCCTCGTCGCGCCAGGCGGTCAGCGCCCGCCCCACCGCGCTGTCGCGGTTCTCGCCGGTGCAATGGCTGGGTGCCGAGATGACCTCCGCCCCGTCCTCGATGTCCGACAGCAGGCAGGCGCGCCACTTTTCGCCAGGTTCCAGCGCGATCTCGAAGCTGACGCGGCCGTTGCCGTAGGTGGCCGGCACGTCGCTGCGGATGCGCGTGGTCACGGCGCGATGAAAGTCCTCGTTGCGGTAGCTGTTGACCAGCCGTTGCGCGCCCTCGTCCCAGGTGGTGCTGATGCGCCCGCGGCGCACCTGCTTGCCCGATTTCACCTCGAACACGTCGCCGAAATCGGCGCGGATCATCAGTTCGAGGTTGAAGCGCACCGGCTTCATGCCGTGGTTGGTGAGGTCCAGATCCTCGTGAATGCCGCCGTCGATCCAGCGGCCCAGCACCAGGCTAAGCGTGTGTTCCGGAATGGTGCCGTCCTGCGTCAGGATCGGGTAGTTGGTCATGAACACGCGCCCGGCGTAATGGGTGATGGCGCCACCGTTCAGCAGTTGCCAGCGCGCGCCGTTGGCGTACAGCGCCCACATCGCGATCAGCCGGGTGTCGCGGAAGAACAGGCCCTTGTCGCCATCGGTGGCCAACTGGCCGTCCGGATCGGTGGCCCAGACCACCTCGCCCTGATGGATGACAAGCTGCGGCGGTCCGATGGTGATTTGCGGCGGCATGGCGTTCTTTCGTGGGAGTGGACGCGGAGGATCGACGGCGATGCGGACGTCACACCGCCGGGCGGGTTTCCGGCAGCACGAACGCCACCGCGCACATGGCGAGCAAACCGGCCGATGCCAGGGCCAGGAAAGCCGGCGCGACGCCGACAGCCCCGGCGATGGCGCCGCCCAGCGCGTTGCTCAGCGCGGCGCCCCCGGTCATGGCCAGGCCCAACCCGGCATAGGCGAGGTTGAAATGGCCGCTGTCGCGGGTGATGTCGGCCACGATCAGCGGCAGCATCACCGCGAATGTCGCCGCCCCCAGCCCGTCCAGCGCCTGATACAGCACCAGCAGCTCGGGCGGGCCGCCGATCGCGAACAGCAGGGCGCGCAGCGGCACCGCCGCGAAGCCGATCAGCAGCACCGGACGCCGCCCCCAGCATTGCGCCAGCCGCCCGAGGCGCGGCGACAGCAGGGCCATCAGGCCCTGCGGCAGCACGATCGCCGCCGGCACCAGCAGGTTGGCGATGCCCGGGTCGGAGGCCGCGAACCCGTCGGCGGCCAGGGTGACGATGCCGGCGTTGCCCATGAAGAACAGCACCACGCACAGGCCGAACGCCCACAGCCGGCGGTCGCGGAACACCATGCGCGGCGATGGCGGCGGCGGCGGCCGCAGCCGTGGCGACAGCGCCGCCGGATGGGTGACGCGCAGGGCGACGGCGGCCAGCGCCTCGGGCCGGATGCCGCGCAGCGCCAGCAGCGCCGGCACTGCCAGCCCGGCGGCGGCCAGGAACACCGCGCGGGAGCCGTATTTCTGGCCCAGCACGCCCAGCACGATCGCCGCCCCTGCCGCCCCCATCGCCTGAAACCGCACGTTGGTGCCCAGCCGCTCGCCGAGGGCCGCGCTGTGGCTCAGGCTCAGCGTCAACGCCGCGATGGTCGGCGCCAGCACCACGCCGGCCAAGTTTTGCGTCATCAGCGCCGCCAGCACCGGGGCGTGCGCCGGCATCCAGGCGATGGTGAGCGCCGCCCCGGCGAGGCCCAGCAGGGCAACGGCGGCCAGCCGGCGCTTGTGCCGCGTCACGTCGATCAGCGCGCCGGCCGGCACCTGGCCGACCAGGGCGGCCAGGCTGCCGGCGCCCAGCGCGTAGCCGACCCAGGCCTGGGTCCACCCGGCATGGACCAGGGCCACGGAGACGAACGGGCCGAACGAGGTGCCCATGTCGGCGACGAAGAAGTTCAGCAAGGCCAGGTTTTGCAAGCTCCACTCCGCAACCTTGGCCACTTCGACGGTGGGCCGGGCACCTACACGAAGCCGCGATCAACTTCGATCCGCGCCCCTTACCACAATTGGCCATAGAGTCGCCTTAATGATGACACATTCGTTCATCGCAGCCCTGTTCGGCCGCAAATTGGCCAACCGCGAGGCAAAGGAGCAACAGCTCGGCGTCTGGTCCGGCGTCCCAGCCGTCGGGCTGGACGGGCTGGGGTCCGCCGCCTACGGGCCGGAAGCCGCGCTGACCGTGCTGGCCGCCGCCGGGGCCGGCGGCCTCGGCGCGATCCAGCCGATCACCTGGATCATCCTGGTCCTGCTAGGCATTCTGTATCTGTCCTACCGCCAGACCATCGCCGCCTATCCGAGCAACGGCGGCTGGTACACGGTGGCGCGGGAGAATCTCGGGGTGTTGCCCGGGCTGCTGGCGGCGGCCTCGCTGATGGTCGACTACATGCTGAATGTGGCGGTGGGCATCGCCGCCGGGGTAGGCGCGCTGACCTCGGCGATTCCGATGCTGCATCCGCTCACGTTGCCGCTGTGCCTGGCGATCCTGGCCGGCCTGACCGTGCTCAACCTGCGCGGCACCCGGGAGTCCGGCGCCGTGTTTGCGCTGCCCACATACCTGTTCCTGGCCTCGCTCGGCGGCGTGCTGGTCTGGGGCGTGCTGCGGGTCGCGTTCGGCGACGCGGCGCCCGTCGTGCCGCCGCCGGCCACCCCGCGTCCGGCCGAGGCGGTCGGGCTGTGGCTGCTGCTGCGCGCGTTCGCCAGCGGCTGCTCGGCGATGACCGGGGTGGAGGCGGTCAGCAACGGCGTCTCGGCGTTTCGCGAGCCGCGCGTGCGCACTGCCCAGCGCGTGCTGGCGGCGATCGTGGCCTCGCTGGCACTGCTGCTGGCCGGCATCGCCTGGCTGGCGCACCACTACGGCATCATGGCGATGGATCAATCGCGGCCCGGCTATCGCAGCGTGCTGGCGCAACTGACCGCGGCCGTGGCCGGGCGCGGCGTGGTGTTCTACGTCACCATCGCCAGCGTGCTGGCGGTGCTGTGCCTGTCGGCCAACACCAGCTTCGTGGGCTTTCCCCGGCTGTGCCGGCTGGTAGCCGAGGACCGCTATCTGCCGGCCGCGTTCGCTATCCCGGGGCGACGGCTGGTGTATTCGGTGGGCGTGCTGTTCCTGGCCGGCGGCTCGGGGGCGCTGCTGCTGGCGTTCGGCGGCATCACCGACCGGCTGATCCCGCTGTTCGCGATCGGCGCGTTCGCGAGCTTCACCCTGTCGCAGGCCGGCATGGCGGCGCATTGGCGGCGGCAGGGCGGCTGGCGGCGGCAGTTGCCACGCTTCGCCGTCAACCTGGCGGGCGCGGTGGCCACCGGCATCGCGCTCGCGGTGATCCTGGTCGCGAAGTTTACGGCGGGGGCCTGGCTGACGGTGATCGTCGTGCCGGCGACCTTGCTGCTGCTGCGCGCCACGCGGCGCTACTATGATGGCATCGAACAGCAGGTGCTGCGCGGCGACGAGCGGCGCATCGAGGTCGCCGCGCACGCGCCGTCGCCGCTGGTGCTGGTGCCGATCGAACGCTGGGACAACCTGGCGCGGCACGCGCTCGCGTCCGCCATGCGCCTGTCGCCGGACGTGACCACCCTGCATGTGACCGAGACCGCGGGACCGGACGGCGAGGCCCCGGCGCAGGCGGCCGAGCACGCCAGGCTGCGCGCCGAGTGGGAGCGGTTCGTCGCCGCCCCGGCGCGCGACGCGGGCTTGCCGGCGCCCGTGCTGCGCATCGAGCCGTCGCCGTACCGCTCGCTGCTGGGGCCGCTGCTGCGCCAGATCCTCGCCTGGCACGCCGAGCAGCCGGGCCGCCCGGTCGCCGTGGTGCTGCCGCAACTGGTGGAGGCGCGCCGCTGGGAGGCGCTGCTGCACACCCACCGCGAGCGCCGGCTGCGCCGCGCCCTGCTGCGCGATGCGCCGGACGTGATGGTGGTCACGGTGCCGTGGCAGCTCGCCGCGCCCGCGCCGCAGGCGGCGCTGCGCGACGAGGAGCCGGCGGAGGTCGGGGCGGGGCAGGTCGCAGGGTGAGCCACGCCCCGGCCAGCATCGTCGCCATCCCGAGCGCATCGACCGGCGTGACCACCTCGCCGAACACCCACATGCCGAGCAGCACGGCCACCGCCGGCGAGACGAAGGCGTACGCCCCGGCGCGCGACGCGCCCCATTCGCCAACCAGATGCAGGTAGATGGTGAAGGCGACCAGCGAGCCGAACAGCACCAGGAACGCCCAGCCCGCCCAGGCCGCCGTGCCCCAGTGGCCCGACAGCGCCGGTCTGGCGCCAGGTTCGAGGCAGAGCGATCCGGCCAGCAGCACAATGCCGCCGCCCAGCAGCGTGACGCCTGACAGCAGCATCGGCGGATAGCTCCGCAGCAGCGGCCGCGCCAGCACCGAGCCGAAGCTATAGACCAGGGCGCACAGCACGATGGCCGCGCCGCCGATCAATTCCATCGGGCTTGCCGCCGCGCCGCCGGCGAAGGCTTTCGGGCCGAACAGGATGAGCAGGCCGCCTATGCCCACCGCGACGCCGCAGCCGCGCGCGAGCGTGAAGCGGTCCTCGCCCAGCAGCGCCCCGATCGTCAGCAGCGCCACCGGCATGAACGCCAGGTCGAGGATCGCCGCCAGGCCGGAACTGACGAAGCGCGCGCCCCAGAACAGCAGGGCGTAGGTTGCCACCACCATCAGCAGCGTCACCGCCGCCAGTCGCGGCAGGTCGGCGCGGGCGATGCGCGGCCGCTCGCCCCGCCAGCGCAGGAACAGCAGCAGGACCGACCCGGCGACGATGAAGCGCGTTCCCGCGAACAGGCTCGGCGGCACCACCGAGATGCCGGCCTTCACGGCGATCCAGGTGGCGCCCCAGATCAGGCACATCGTCGCGAACAGGAGATGCGCGCGGTTGAGCTTCATGGCGACCTGCACCCTGGCTGGCTATACTGCTCGTCGGACAAGGATGAAGGCACGCATGAGCGCCACCACCGAAATGCACAACGACTACGCCGCCGGCCAGAGCGACGCGCGTCCCTGGGGCGACTGGGCGGTGCTGGATGCCGGGCCCGGCTATGCGGTCAAGCGCATCCGCGTGGCCGCCGGCGGCATCCTGTCCTTGCAGCGTCACAAGCACCGGGCCGAGCAATGGACCGTGGTTTGCGGCCTCGCGCGCGTCACCCGCAACGGCGAGACGTTCGATGTTCGCCCCGGCGAGAGCGTCGCGATCGGTCTCGGCGACGTGCATCGCGTGGCCAATCCCGGGGCTGCGGAGATGGTGTTCATCGAGGTGCAGACCGGCCCGGTGCTGCGCGAGGACGATATCGAGCGGCTGGAGGACAGTTACGGCAGGAGTTAAGGAAACACCGTCATTGCCGGGCTTGACCGGCTTGACCCGGCAATCCAGCGCGACCCCGGACATTCCCGGACCTCGCGACGGACGCCGGGCCGACCCCGGCCATGACGCCGCGTCCTTCTACTGCCCCGAGCTGCGGCGACCTCACATCGTCTCCGTGACCTTCAGCAACCCCACCGGCCGATCCGGATCCAGGCCGCGGGCGCGGGCGGCGGCTTCGGCGGCGAGGTAGAACCGGGCCAGCATCGGCACCAGGTCGGCGTCCGGATGCGCCGCCGGCAGCACGGGCAAGGCGGCGATGCCCTCGCCGTCCGCACCCGCCGCCAGCACCGGCGCGTGCCCGGCCAGGTCGCGCAGCAGCGCCAGCGTTCCCGCGCGCGCCGCGTCGTGCTGCACGAAGCCCAGCACGGGCATGTGCGGGCCGGCCAGCACGCGCGGCCCGTGCGACAGTTCGGCCGAGCTGTAGGCGAGACCGGCGATCCCGGTGGTCTCGCTCAGCTTCAGCGCCGCCTCGCTGGCGATCGCCAGGCCGGGGCCGCGGCCCACCACCAGCGCCCGGTCGATGCCGGCCAGCACGCGCGCCAGCGCCGACCAGTCCAGTTCCATCGCGCGGGCCAGGCGCTCCGGCAGCGCCTGCGCCGCGGCGGCCATCACGCCGTCGCCGGTCCAGGCGGCGGTGAGTGCCAGGGCGGCGGCCAGTGTGGCGATCACCGTCTTGGTGGCGGCGACGCTGCGCTCCGGGCCGGCCGCGACGTCGATCACCATGTCGCAGGCGGCGGCCAGCGGCGAGGCCGGCGCATTGACCAATGCGAGGCAGAACGCGCCGGACGCGCGCGCCTCCTCGGTCTGGCGCACCAGGTCGGGGCTGCGGCCGGACTGGCTGACGGCGACGAACAGCGCGCCGGCCAGGCGCTGCCGGCGGCCGTACAGGCTGGCGATCGACGGCATCGCGGCCGCCGCCGCCACGCCCAGGTCGCGCGCCAGCAGATAGCGCAGGAAAGTGCCCGCGTGGCCCGAACTGCCGCGCGCGCACACCATCACCAGCGTCGGATCCAGCGCGCGCAGCCGGCTGGCGGCGGCGGCGAACACCGCGTGCTGGGCGACGCAGCGCGCCACCGCATCGGCGCTCTCGCGGGTCTCGTCGTGCATCAGCGTCATCGCTAAGTTCCTCCCCGGCGCGTGCCCGTGCGCCGCAGCATAGGAGGAATGGCGATGGCGGACAGCGGCACGATGACGGAGGCCAGCCTGGCCGCGCGCGATGAGGCCGTCTATCCCACCCTGCGCGGGCGGTCGGTGCTGGTGACGGGCGGTGCGACCGGCATCGGCGCCAGCATCGTGGAGCATTTCTGCCGCCAGGGGGCGCGCGTGGCGTTTCTCGACATCGCCGACGCGGCGGCCGCGGCGCTCGTCGAGGCGCTGGCGAAAGCCGGTCTCGAACCGCCACGCTACCGGCACGCCGACGTCACCGATATCGCGGCGCTGCGCGCAGCGATGGCGGCCTGCGCGGAGGCGGTCGGCGCGTTTTCCGTGCTGGTCAACAACGCCGCGCACGACGAGCGGCATCGCTGGGAGGACGTGACGCCGGAGTACTGGGACGGGCGTATCGCGGTCAACCTTCGCCACCAGTTTTTCGCGATCCAGGCGGCGGCCCCGGCGATGGTCGCGGCCGGCGGCGGCGCCATCGTCAATCTCGGCTCGACAAGCTGGCACATCGGCATCGGCGGGATGCCCGGCTACACCGCCAGCAAGGCGGCGATCGAGGCGCTGACCCGCAGTTTCGCGCGCGACCTCGGGCCGCACAACATCCGCGTCAACTGCGTGCTGCCGGGCTGGGTGATGACCGAGCGGCAACTGGCGCTGTGGGTCGACGACGGCACCGACGCGCTGCTGAAGCGCGTGCAGTGCCTCCCCGGCCGGCTGTATCCGCCGGACATCGCGCGCATGGTGCTATGGCTGGCGGCCGAGGACAGCCGCATGGTGACGAACCAGACCTTCGTGGTGGATGCGGGCTGGACCTAGCGCGCGGCGACCGCCATGCCGGAAGCTACCCCTGTCGTCCCGGCATCCGGTGGCGGAATCCCAGCGCCTCGGCCACGTCCTGCCGCCGGATCGGTTCGGCGCCGGCGAGATCGGCGATGCTGCGCGCCACCCGCAAGGTGCGCGCATAGCCGCGCGGCGACAGGCGCAGCTTGTCGGCCGCCTGCTCGGCCAGCGAACGCGCCTCGGGGGCCAGCACGAAGCCGGCCACATCCGCCTCGGCGTTGTTGAACTCCCCGGCGCGGGCGCGCTGGCGGGCGCGGGCGTCGGCCACGCGCGCCGCGATCACCTCGGATTTTTCCCCTGTAGGCGCGCGCGACAACTCGGCGGGGGCCACCGGCTGCACCGCCACCGACAGGTCGATGCGATCGAGCAGCGGGCCGCTGATGCGCCCCTGGTAGTCCTCGCCGCAGCGCGGCGCGCGGCCGCATTCGCGCGAGGCGTCGCCCAGATGGCCGCAGCGGCACGGGTTCATCGCGGCGATCATCTGGAACCGCGCGGGGTAGGTCACATGCGCCATCGCGCGGGCGACCGTGGTGCGCCCGCTCTCCATCGGCCCACGCAAAGCCTCCAGCGCCGGCCGGGGAAACTCCGGCAGCTCGTCGAGGAACAGCACGCCGCGATGCGCCAGCGACACCTCACCCGGCCGCGCCCGCTGGCCGCCGCCGGTGAGTGCGGCCTGCGAGGCGCTGTGATGCGGCTCGCGATAGGGCGGGCGCTGCACCAGCCGGCCGCCGTCCAGCATTCCGGCGACGCTGTGGATCATGCTGACCTCCAGCGCCTCGCGCGGCAGCAGGTCCGGCAGCAATGCGGCCAGCCGCGTCGCCAGCATCGACTTTCCAGCGCCGGGCGGCCCGACCAGCAGCAGGTTGTGCCCGCCCGCGGCGGCGACCTCCAGCGCGCGCTTGGCCGTCTCCATCCCGCGCACGTCGGCCATGTCGGCGATGGCGGGAGCCTCCGCGATGCCGCCCGGCTCGGGGGCGGCCAGCAACTGCGTGCCGCGGAAATGGTTGACCAGCGAGAGCAGGTCGGGCGCGGCCAGCACCGAGATGCGGCCGGCCCACGCCGCCTCGCCGCCCTGTGCCGCCGGGCAGATCAGGCCGAGATCGGCGGCCGATGCGGCGATCGCCGCCGGCAGCACGCCGGCCACCGCGTTCACCCCGCCGTCCAGCGACAGCTCGCCAAGGGCCGCGTATTCCGACGCGTCCTCGTGGCCGATGATGTCCATCGCCGCCAGCACGGCGAGCGCGATCGGCAAGTCGAAATGACTGCCTTCCTTCAGCAGATCGGCCGGTGCCAGGTTGATGAGCACGCGGCGCGGCGGCAGCGACAGGCCCATCGCGGTGAGTGCGGCGCGCACCCGCTCGCGCGCCTCGCCCACCGCCTTGTCGGGCAGGCCCACCACCAGGAAGGCCGGCAGACCCGGCGAGATCTGCACCTGCACTTCCACGGGCACCGCCTCGATGCCGGAAAAGGCGTAGCTTTGGATGCGTGCGATGGCCATCGCGAATGATTACGGCCGCGCATGTATTTCGTCGTGACGCGCGCGTGAACCGACCTACGCGCCAAAACCTTCGCAAAAACGGCCGAGCAGGCGGGAGAGGGCGGCCGCGTCGTAGCCGCCTTCCTGCACCAGCGCCGTCGGCAGCCGCAGCGCCGCGATCGCCGCGCCAGCGCGCGCAAATCCGTCGTCACCGACCGACAGGAAGCGCAGCGGCTCGCTCGCCGACGCATCGAAGCCGAGGCTGACCACCAGCGCATCGACGCCGCAGCGGCGCACCAACGCGATGCCGTGGCCCAGCGCCTCCAGCCAGGCCATGTCCGCGCAGCCGCGCGGCAGCGGCAGGTTCAGGTTGCATCCCGCTCCCGGCCCGGCGCCGCGCTCGCCCGCGTGGCCGACATAGAACGGGTAGTAGTGGCTGGGGTCGCCATGCAGCGAGACCACCACCACATCGTCGCGCCGCCAGAAAATGCCCTGCGTGCCGTTGCCGTGGTGCGCGTCGATGTCCAGCACCGCGATCCGCCCCGCACCGCCGGCGCGCAGCCGCTCGGCGGCGATGGCGGCGTTGTTCAGGTAGCAGTGCCCGCCGGCGCGCGACGGGTAGGCGTGGTGGCCGGGCGGGCGGCACAGCGCATAGGCCGAGCGCCCGGCGCGCACCTCGTCGGCCGCGGCGATGGCGCAGGCGGCGGCGGCAACGGCTGCCGGCCAGGTGGCGTGCGTCATCGGGCAGGAGGTGTCGGCGGTGTGCCAGCCCAGGCGGCCGACCACGGAGGCGGGTTCGCGCGCGCCGTTGGCGAGCATTTCCGGGCTGGGATGGACGTTGGGCACCAGCTCGTCGCCGTGCTCGTCCAGCCCGTCCCACGCGGCCGGGGCATCGCGCAGGAAATCGAGGTACTGCGCCGGGTGTACCGCCAGAATCGCCGCGCGGTCGGCCGGCGGCGGTGCGACGATCTCCAGCCCGGCCGCGCGGCAGCCGGCCAGCAGGGCGTCGGCGCGCGCGGGCGTTTCCAGGAACGGCCGCACCAGGCCGCGTTGCAGGAAGAAGGTCGGCGCGTGGGCGCGCTGCGCCGCGTCCCAGAAGGCTTTCATGTGCGGATCGCGCTGCTCCGGCCGTACACCAGCAGCATGGCGATGATGACCGCGCCGTAGATGATCTGCCGTCCGGCCTCCGGCATCTGCATCACCGACAGCACGCTTTGCAGCAGCACGATCAGGATGGTGCCGACGATGGTGCCGGACATCCGCCCCTGGCCGCCGAGAATGTTGGTCCCGCCCACCACCACCGCGGCGATCGACGGCAGCAGGTACACGTCGCCCATCGACTGGAACGCCTTGCTGGAATAGCCGGCGATCAGCAGGCCGGCCAGCGACGCGCACAGGCTGCACATCACGAAGCTGGCGATCAGCACCGCGCGCGTGTTGATGCCGGAAAGGTACGTCGCCGCCTCGCGGTTGCCGGTGGCGTAGATGTAGCGGCCGAGCGGCGTGCGCGTCAGCATGAAGATGATCCCGGCGGCGAGGATCGCCCACACCAACACCGAGTTCGTGACCCCCAGCGGCGTGCCGTTGGCCAGCCAGATCATCGGGCGCGTGGCCGAGCTTTGCGGCGCGAACCCGCCGGTCAGCATCACCATCAGCCCGCGCAGCACCGCGTTGACGCCGAGCGTGAAGATCATCGACGGCACGCGCAGGAAGGCGACGCCGAAGCCATTGAACAGACCCACGGCCAGCCCCACGCCGAGGCCTACGGGGATGGCCCACGCGCCGCCGACGGCGGTGGCCAGCATGGCGCTCGCCGCCAGCGTCCACGGCACCGACAGGTCGATGTGGCCGAGCAATATCACCAGCATCATCCCGGCCGAGATCACGCCGAGGAAGCCGGCGATGCGCAGTTGTTGCAACAGGTAGGTCGGCTCGATGAACGAGGCGGTGCCCTGCGTTGCCAGCGTGTAGGCGGTGCCGGCGATCAGGATGGCGACGATGAAGCTGCCGGCGATCAGCGTCGGGCGGTCGATGGCGCGAATCATTGCCGGCCAACGAACAACTCGGCACCGTGTGCCGCAATCATTCTTTCCGTCATGGCCGGGCCTGACCCGGCCATCCACGCGGTGCCGCGCATCGGATGCCGCGCCGAAGGATTTCATCTCGACGTGTCGTAGAGGTCTGCCCATCCAGGATTGCCCTGCAGAATGGCGGTTGGTCATGATCTCGACCCAGGCTCGATGCATGCCGGCTGCCTCACCGCGTGGATGGCCGTGTCAAGCACGGCCATGACGGTGTAACAATCGGGCCACAATCCTTCATGTGAACAGACTCAGCCGGTTCTTCATCCGGAACACCCGCGCGGCGCCCAGCGAGACCGCCAGCAGCAGGATCACCCCCTCGAAGATCGGTTGCAGCAGCGGGTTGGCGACGAAGCCCAGCGGCCCCGCCGGGTCGAACACCCGGAAGCAGAACGAGATCGCCCGCAGCACCAGCGCGCCGAAGATCGAGCCGATCACCCCGCCCGAGCCGCCGAACAGCGAGGTGCCGCCGATCACCACCGCGGCGATCGAGTTCAGCGTGTAGGCGCCGGCCTGCGTGATGTCGGCATTGCCGCTGCCGGTCTGCAACGCCAGGTACAGCCCGCCGCAGCCGGCGAAGAAGCCGCCCAGCGTGTAGGCGGCGAGCTTGCTGCGTCCCACCTTCAGCCCGGACATGTAGGCGGCGCCCTCGGCCGAGCCGACCGCGTAGCAGCCGCGCCCGGTGACGGTGTTGCGGAACGGCAGCCAGACCAGGAACACCACCGCCAGCAGGATCAGGATCGGCACCGGGATTTTTCCCACCCCCTGCGCGAACCAGAACGGTGGGCCGTGGGCGAACCAGTGATAGGTGGTGTCCATCTCCGACAGCGCGTTGGTCGTCACCCACGAGAGGTTGTCGTCCACCTTGCCGCCCGGCGTCGGGCGCAGGAACAGCGCGATGCCGATGTAGATGGCACCCGTCGCGAGCGTCGCGATGATCGGCTGCAGCCGGCCGACCACGACGATGATGCCGTTGAACAGGCCG
This sequence comes from uncultured Pseudomonadota bacterium, assembly GCA_963758455.1. Classification (GTDB taxonomy): domain Bacteria; phylum Pseudomonadota; class Alphaproteobacteria; order Acetobacterales; family Acetobacteraceae; genus CAVRQM01. The sequence goes on from CAVWVK010000004.1 coordinate 402,220, forward strand.
CACAGCGTGCCCGCGACCAGGCTGGCGACAATGCCGAACGCCATCGCGCCGGGGCTGCCGATGATGAGCGTGGACGCGAGACAGTTGACCAGCGTCATGGTCGCACCCACCGCAAGGTCCAGCCCGCCGGTCAGCACCGGCACCGTCTGCGCCATGCTGACGAAGATCAGCGCCAGGCTCTCGTTGCTGTTCTCGACCAGCAGATCGACGGAAAAGCCTTTCGGGTGCAGGCCGTTATAGAGGCCGTACAGCACCACGAACAGCAGTATGGCGAGCCATAGCCCGACGCTTTGCCGCAAGCGGAGCGCCAGGTCGCTCACGCGGCCGCCGCGAGCGACAGGTTCAGCGAGCTGGCCACGATGTTCGCCTCGGTCAGTTCCGCGCCGGACAGCGTGCGCACGACGCGGCCGTCGTACAGGATCAGCACGCGGTCGCAGCAGCCGATCAGCTCGTCGTAGTCGGTCGAGTAGAGCACGATCGCCGTGCCCGCGTCGGCCAGGTCGCGCAGCAACTGGTAGATTTCCTGCTTGGTGCCGACGTCGATGCCGCGCGTGGGGTCGTTCAGCAGCACGATGCGCGCGCCGGTCAGCAGCCACTTGGCGATCACCACCTTCTGCTGGTTGCCGCCGGACAAAGTCGCCACCGGATCGCTCAGCGCGCCGGTCTTGATGTGCAGCTTTTGCACCATCGCCGCGATCCGCCGCGTCTCGGCCGAGCGGTCGATCACCAGCCCGCGCGTCATCGAAGCCAGCGCGGCCATCGAGATGTTGTCGGCCACCGGCATCGGCAGCATCAGGCCCTCGGTCTTGCGGTCCTCGGGGATCAGCGCCATGCCGATGGCGGGGGACTTCGCCTGCGCCGGGCTGCCGATTTTTCGCCGCGCGCCGTCGATCAGCACCTCCCCGGACACGTCGCGCAGCACGCCGAACAGCGCCAGCAGCAGGTCGCGCTGGCCTTGCCCGTCCAGGCCGCCGAGACCGACGATCTCGCCGCGCCCGACACCGAACGAAATGCCGTGCAGCCGGTCGTCCCAGGCAAGGCCGCGCACCTCCAGCACCGGGGCCGCGTTCGCGGCGGCGGGTTCGGGTTTCGGCGGATAGACGGTGTGGATGTCGCGGCCGATCATCATCTGCACCACCTGCTCGTCGGTGCGCGATCCCCGCGCGAACGTCTCGATGTGCTGGCCGTTGCGGAACACCGACCAGGTATCGGCGAGTTCCTCGATCTCGTGCATCCGGTGCGAGATGTACAGCAGCGACAGCCCCTGGTCGCGCAGCCCGTGCAGGATGGCGTAGACCTTCTTCACGTCCGAGGCGGTCAGCGCGCTGGTGGCTTCGTCCAGGATCAGCAGGCGCGGCTGGCGGCCGAGCGCCTTGGCGATCTCCACCATCTGCCGGCGCGACAGCGGCAGTTGCCGGACCAGGGTCAGCGGATTGATGTCCTCGCAGCCGACGCGGGCCAGCAACTCCTCGGCGCGGCGGCGCTGGGCGCGGCGGTCGATCAGGCCGAAGCGCCGCGGCGGCCGGGTGATGCCGATGTTGTCGGCCACCGAGAGGTCCGGCATCAGCGACAATTCCTGAAAGATGCAGACGATGCCGGCGGCGTTGGCGGCCTGCGGGTCGGAAGGTTCACCACGCTGCCGTCGAGCGTGATGGTGCCCTCGTCCGGCTGCACCACGCCGGAGATGATCTTTATCAGCGTCGATTTGCCGGCGCCGTTCTCGCCGAGCACCGCGTGGATGGAGCCGGCGCGGCAGGAGAAATCCACGCCCGACAGCGCGCGCACGCCGCCGTAGCGTTTGCTCACGCCCGACAGCGAGAGCAGCGGAGGTCGCCCCTCACCCCGACCCTCTCCCAGAGGGAGAGGGAGTTCTGCCCCCTCTCCCTTTGGGAGAGGGCCGGGGTGAGGGGCCGGCCGCATCGCCGCTATTTCACGTTCGCCTCGCTCTGCGCCATGATCTGCGGCGCGGTGAAGTTGACGCCGCACGGCGGAAAGGCGTTGTCCGAGAAGAACTGCTCGCTCAGATCCGGAAAGTAGTTGTCGCCCGCCTTGAGGTCGGTGAAATCGGCCACCGGGATCGGCACCGAGATCAGTTGCGGCATCGGGCTGCCCTCGAGCGCGGCGATCGCCGCCTTGATCGAGATCGCCACCAGCGCCGGCGACTGGCCGTACGACATGCCCTTCAGCCCGTCCTTGGAATGGTCGGCGATCTGCTTGCGGAAATTGTTCTCGCCCTCGCCGGCCACCGGCACGAACGGCTGCTTGGCGTCCATCATCGCCTGCACCGTGCCGTCCGACCCGCCTTGGGTGAACACGCCGTCGAAATGCCCGTGCACCGCGAGCGCGTCGGCCGTCACCTTCTGGCTGTCGCCGGTCGCCCAGTTGCCGACGACTTGCGTGATCTGGAACTTGCCGCCCTTGCTCATGGTGTCGGTGAAGCCGTCGTGGCGGTCGCGGTCCACCGAGTTGCCGGGCACGCCGCGCACCTCCAGGATGCTGCCCTTGTCGCCGACGTATTTCAGCAGCCAATTCGCCGCCATCACGCCCATGGCGTGATTGTCCTCGTTGACCTGCATGACCTTGTCGGTGTCGAGCTGGTTGTCGAACGGCACCAGGATCACGCCATGCGCGTTGGCCATGCGGATCACCCGGTCGAAGCCGGTCGGGCTGACCGCCTCGACGATGATCGCGTCGTAGCCCTGGTTGATGAAGTCCTCGATCGCGCCGAGCTGGGCCGCGGCGTCCACGCCGGTCGAGACGATCTTGAACTCCTTGAGATCCTTCTTGACCTCGGGCAGGTCGGCATAGGCCTTGGCGGTCTTGATCATCTGGATGCGCCAGGTGTTGCCGACATAGCCGTTGGCCAGCGCGATGCGATAGGGCGGCTTCTTGGCCGGCCACTGGAAGAACTTGGTCTGCGCGTTCCACGGCTTGAAGCATTGCGGGTCGCTGCTGGGGCCGGAGACGATCTTCGGCCCGGCGGCGAGCGCGGTGCCGGCCATCAGCATGGTCGCCAGCGCCGCGGCGAGAGTCGGTCTCGTGAGGCGGATCATGGACGTTTCCCCTGGATTGCTGCCGTATCGGCAGTCGTTATCAGCCCGATAGTGAGACGATCCGCGAGCGCGCGGCAAGCCCCCCTCGTCAGCGCGCGTAGGGCCGGTGCAGCGTGCAGGCCGGATTGAGCCGCACGCCGAACCCCGGCGTCTCCGCCAGCTTCATCCGCCCGCCCACCGGCAGCGGCTCATCCAGCAGCAGCGGGTGCATCATCGCCACCACCTCGTCGGCGCCCGGCGCCATCATCAGGAACTCGGTGAACGGGCTGTTATGGCGGGTGATGACGAAGTGGTAGCTGTAGACGCTGCTCGCGTGCGGCACCACCAGCACGCCGCGCGCATCGGCCAGGGCGGAGATCTTGATGAGCTCGGTGATGCCGCCGCACCAGCCGACATCCGGCTGGATCAGGTCGCAGCACTCCATCTCCAGCAGCAGCCGGAACCCCCAGCGCGTCGCCTCGTGCTCGCCGGTCGTGACCATCATGCCCGCCGGCACCGCCCGCTTCAGCGCGGCATAGCCCCAGTAGTCGTCCGGCGGCAGCGCCTCCTCGATCCATTTCAGGCCGTGCGCGTGCGCCGCGTGCGCGAGGCGGATGGCGTAGTTCAGATCGAGGCTCATCCAGCAGTCGAACATCAGCCAGAAATCGTCGCCGACCTTCCCGCGCATGTCGGCGAGCTTTTCCACGGTGCGCTTCAGGCCCGCGTCGCCCTCCGCCGGGCCGTGCTGCACCGGCATCTTGCCGCCCAGAAAACCCATCTGCTTGGCCAGATCGGGCCGCGCGCCGGTGGCGTAGAACTGCAACTCCGGCCGCACCGCGCCGCCGAGCAAATGGTACACCGGCTCGCCGCGCAGTTTCCCGAGCAGATCCCACAGCGCCAGATCGACGCCGCTGATGGCGTTCACCACCAGGCCCTTGCGGCCGTAGTACAGCGTGGCGTTGTACATCTGGTCCCACAGCATCTCGACATCGGTGGCCTTCGCGCCCTCGATGAAGCGCGCGAGGTGGCGCTCCACGATATAGGCCGCGGGCTCGCCGCCGGTGGTCGCCGCGAAACCGATGGTGCCGTCGCTGGCCTCGACCTCGACCACCAGCGTGCCCAGCACGTTGATGCCGAAGCTCTGGCGGCTGGCGCGATACTTCTCGTAGCGCGCCATCGGGGTGGCGACGTGGTCGTCGATCCAGTGGCCGCCGGCCTGATCGTGATAATCGCCGCCGCCGCCGCGCACGACGAAGGCGCGCACGGCCCGGATCGTGGGGCAACTGGTGGGTGTGGTCATGGACCGTCCGGCTCCCCTGCTGGCGGCCGGAGCATCGCCGAGCCGGGTGGCGGTCGCAAGTCAGGCGGCCGCGGCGAGGCGATACAGGACGTGCGCAATGCCCGAAGCGGCCGGCGAGGGTCATGCCGACGCGCTCCATCATCGCGCGCGAGCGGTGCGGATCACGCCGGCAGCACCGCCTTCGCCGCGGCCAGGATCGCGTCGCGGTCGCCGGCGGCGATCCACGCCTCGTTGACCAGGTTGCCGCCCATGCCGACGAACGCGGCGCCGGCCGCAAGGTATGCCTGGTAGTTGCCGGGATCGACGCCGCCGGTCGGGCAGAACGCCACGCCGGGGAACACGCTGGCCAGCGCCTTGATGTGCGAAGGGCCGCCCGCCGAGGCCGCCGGAAAAATCTTGACCACATCGGCCCCCGCCGCGCGCGCCGCGCGCACCTCGGTGGGCGTGGTGGCACCCAGCATCAGCACCGCGCCGCGCGCCCGGCACGGCGCGGCCAGCGCCGGATCGACCCAGGGCGCGACGATGAACCGCGCGCCGGCCTCCAGGCACGCGGCGGCGGCGGCGGCATCCGGCACCGTGCCGGCGCCGATCAGCAGCGCCGGGTCGGCCGCCAGCTCGCCGATCAGCGCCGGTGCGTCGGGCACCGTCATGGTGATCTCGAACACCCGGAACCCGGCCTCGCGCAGCCAGGCGATGCCGGTCGCGGCGGTGGCGCGGTCGCGGGTGCGCACCACGGGCACCACGCGCGCGGCACGCAGCCGCTCGATCATCGCGGCACCGCTCATCGGATGGCGCGTCCCGGGCTGCACGGGCGCGCGCGCGCATCCGGCTGCGCCTGACCGTTCTCGGCGAGCAGCGCCCGCAGGTCGCGGATCACCGGAAACACCTCCTGGTTCCAGTCCGCGCCCTGCGCGTCATGCGCCGCCTGCTCCACTTCCACGATGGCGCGGTCCTCGGCGAAGATCCGCTCGGTGAACCAGATGAGCAGCGGCCAGGCCAGCTCCAGCACGCCCGGGATCTTCGGCCGCCGCACCGACAGCAGGCCAAAGGTGCGGTTGCTGCGCTGCGCCTGGTCCACGGGAACATAGGCGATCCACAGATCCATCACCGGATCGTCGCCGCTGGTCCAGATTTTCAGCGTCTGGTACGGATACTGGGTGCGGATCGTCATCAGGTCGCGCTGCTTCGCCGAGGCGCCGCGCCGGCTGCCGAGGATCGCCGCCTCGCCCAGCGGCTGGCGCCCGCCGGTGCGGGCGAAGGTGTAGTCGCATTCGAGCCAGTCCGGCCCCAGGCGGCGGCCGAGATAGCGCGGCGCGATCTGGCCCATCTGCCGCCGGTGCAGGAATTGATGGTTCATGTCCATCAGGTTCTCGTGCATGAAGCTGTAGTGGCACGCGACCTGGCGCCCGAACCGGCGCGTCTTGAACGCCTTGTCGGCCACCGAGCCGAGCGGCGGCAGGTCGCCGGCGGCGGCGGGATCGCCTGGCCAGATGAAGATCAGCCCGTCCTGCTCGCGGCACGGATAGGAGCGCACGCCGTTCGGCAGCTTGTCGCGGCCGAGATAGGGCACGTCGACGCACCGGCCGGCGCCGTCATAGGTCCAGCCGTGATAGCAGCAACGCAGGGTGCCGCCGGCCACGACGCCCTTGGACAGCGGCACCTGACGATGCGCGCAGCGATCCTCCAGCGCGAACACCGGACCGCTTTTCGGGCGCACCAGCACCACCGGGTCGCCGGCGAACCGCGCGGCATAGGTCCGCCCCGGCTTCAGCTCCCGTGACCAGGCGAGCGGATACCAGTGCGCCGGATGGACCCCGATCCGCCGCAGATCCCGCTTCGGACGGTCGTCCTCAAGCGCGAGATCCGGCGCACTCGGCATATCCGGCATGGCATCTCCTCAAGCGTGGCGGCGGCCTCAAGTGCTGGCGACGCGAGCCGGCGGACGCAGCGATGCCAGTATAGGGGCTTGCCGCCCGCACCGAAAATCCGCCTCAGCCGCGCGGCCGGGCCGCGGCCTCGCCCCACGCCCGCAGCCGCAGCAACTCGCCATGCAGCGCGTCGACGCCGCGGGCGAGATCGCCGAACGCCCGATGCTGCGCGCGCACCGCGCCCTGCAACCCGCCGACGGCATGTTGCAGGGCGGCCAGCGCCAGGCGCCACTCCGCCACCGCCCGGCGTTGCTGGGCCGTCGCGTCATCCAGTGCGGCCAGCGCCCGGCGCAGCCTGTCCTGCGCGGCCGGTTCGCCGCGCGCCGGAAAATCCAGGATCACCGCCTGCCGCGTCGCCTCGGTCCCGTCCCGCATGATCCCTCTCCGGCGATGCAACCGCGCGGGTTAAGAGATCATGAACGGCGTCGCAAATCCAGAGATATGATTAAAAAATGATACGCGCCCCGATGATCCGCAACGTCAGCACCGTCGCCAGCAGCAGGATCACCACGATGCTCAGCCCCCAGCGCAGCCACATGTAGCCGGCCGGCACCAGGCCGCGGCGGCGCAGCTCCGCCTCGGCGGCGACGGTGGCGACGAAGCCGGCGATCAGGATGGCCAGTGCGGCGTCCGGCAGGCCCAGGGTCAGCAGGGCCAGCAGCGCCACCCAGCCGACCAGTGCCGGCAGCACGCCGAACACCAGCCGGTAGCGTTCGCGCGCCGCCTGCACCGCGAACGCCTCCGGCGCCGGGCCTTGCAGCACGAAGCCCCAATGCACCCCGCCCAGGAACGCCAGCGTCACCGCCCCATAGGCGAGCAGCCCGCCGAGGAAGCGGCCCGACTGCACCACGTCGGTGCCGCGCAGCGCGCCGAGGGCGCAGACCACGAACGGGATCAGGCCGGCCAGGCCCAGCAGCCAGGCGAGGGTGGGAAGTCGGCGGTGCATGAGGCTGTCTCCGCAATGGATTCGGCCGCATCCTACGCGGCTTAGGGCCGGCGCCGCGATCCGCTATGCTGGAACATTCGGTCACTGGGTTCGGGCAGGGATGGGCGTGGTCATCGTCGAGGTCGTGGTCGTGCTGCTGCTGATCGCGGTCAACGCGATGTTCGCGCTGTCCGAGCTCGGCCTGGTCTCGTCCAACCGGGCGCGCCTGGCGGTGCTGGAGCGCAAGGGCGTGTCCGGCGCGGCGCTGGCCCGCGTGCTGGCCGACGACCCGCAGCGTTTCCTGCCCACGGTGCAGGTCGGCATCACGCTGGTCAGCATCCTGTCCGGCGTGTTCGGCGCCGCCCGCTTCGCCGACCGCCTGACGCCGCTGCTGGTGCGCGCCGGCCTGCCGAGCCAGGCGGCGGCCAGCCTGTCGCTCACCGTCGTGGTGCTGCTGATTACCTTCCTGACCCTGGTGGTGGGCGAACTGGTGCCCAAGCAACTGGCGCTGCGCCAGCCGGAGCGGGTGGCGGCGTTCGTGGCGCGACCGCTGATGGCGCTGACGCGGATGACCGGCCCGGTGGTCTGGCTGTTGGGCCGCTCGACCTCGGCGGTGCTGCGGCTGGCCGGGGCGCATCGCCCGCTGTCGCAAACCGTGACCGAGGAGGAACTGCACGCGCTGCTTGCCGAGGGCGAGCAGAGCGGGGTGATCGAGACCGAGGAGCGCGGCATGATCGAGCGCGTGCTGCGGCTGGCCGACAAGCCGGTGCGCGCGATCATGACGCCGCGCAACAACCTGGCCTGGATCGATCGCACCGACACGCCGGCCGAGATCGCGGCGACGCTGAAATCCGAGCCGCACTCGCGCCTGGTGATCTGCGACGGCGGCGTGGACAACCCGGTGGGCGTGGTGCTGGCCAAGGATTTGCTGAACCGGCTGCTCGACGGCCACTCGCTGTCCATCGCCGAGGCGCTGCGCACGCCGGGCGTGATCCCCGATACCGTCACCGCGCTGGACGCGCTGGAGCGGCTGCGCACCGACCCGCTGGGGCTGGCGCTGGTGATGGACGAGTACGGCAGCTTCGAGGGCGTGGTCACGGCGGCGGACGTGCTGCAAGCCATCACCGGCGAGCCGGATGCCGAGCCGTCGCCGGCCGGCGCCGCCGCGGGTCCGCCGGGGGTGCTGGCGCTGGACGGAAAGATGCCGGTCGATGAGCTGAAGGCCCGGCTGGGCCTGCCGGATCTGCCGGCCGAGGGCAGCTATCACACGCTGGCCGGCCTGATCCTGGCATTGCTGCGCCGCGTGCCCCGGGCGGGCGACCGCATCGTGTTCGGCGGCTGGCTGTTCGAGGTGATGGCGATGGACGGCAGGCGGGTGGATAGGGTGCAGGCAAGCCGGGAGGCGCTGGCGGAGGGGTAGCGTGGTTCGGGACGCGATCAGCCTACCGCGCACACTCCCTTGTCGTTCTGCCCCGGCAGCTTGCCCGGCGGCGGCGCCAGCTTGATGGCGGCGAATCTCGGATCGTCCCCGGTCGGAAATGCCGTGGCGCCGGCGGGATAGCAGTTGGCGGCGAGCAGGAACGCCAGCACGTCGGCATACTGCGCCGGCGCCAGCGATGCCGGCGAGTTCATCGGCATCATGTGGACGACGAGGTAGCGGATCACCGCGAGCGTCCAGCCGTTGTGTTGCGCGGTGCCCAGGAAATCCCGCCCCGCCACCGACGGAGCGGCGGTGCCTTGCAGGTTGCTGCCGTGGCAGCTCACGCATTTGGCCGCATAGATCTGCGCGCCGGCAAGCGCCTGCGCCTGCGTGTACAGCGCCGGGCGCGAGCCGCCCCCGGCGGGCGTGGCCGAAGCGGCCTGGCTCGCCGGTGCGGTGCGGGCGGCGGGGCGGTGGCCGGCGCGGCCTCGGCATGGCCGCTGGCGCAGGCCTTGGCGACCAGTCCGGCCGCGGCGGTGCGCAACGCGATCGTGCCGCCCTGCACGGTGATGTCCGCGCCGCCCGGATCCTCGGCCAGCGCGTGCGCGCCGTCGCCGCCGGCCACCGTCACCCAGGCGATGTAGCCGCCATGCGTGCCGTACGTTCCCGCGCCGCCCGGCGTACCGCAGCCGTCCGCCTGCGGCGCGCCGTCCGGCACGCCGAGCACGGTGTTCGCGAGCGCGCCCTCCAGCCCGCCGAGCACGCCGGTTTCGGTCGGGCGGCCGCGCGCCACCTCAAGGTAGGTCAGCGCGCGCGAGGCGGCGATCTCGTAGTCCATCAGCTCGCGCCGCTTCATCGAATCCTGCAAATGCGCGACCGCGGCGCGCATGTTGGCCTCGGCCCCGTGCAGCGGCGCGGCCCAGACCGGCGTCTCGCTGCGGTCCAGCAGCGCGTCGACATGGCCGATCGCCCCTGCCGCGTCGGCCGGCGAGCCGGCGGCGGCGACGTAGTCGCGCGCCCGCTCGCCGACTAGCGCGTTGATCGCGCGCTGGCTGGCGCGATGGTACACCCTGCGATCGGTCGCGTAGCTGGCGTCGGCCTGCACCAGTTCGGCGACCGCGGCCTTGAGATCCGAAAGTGCGGCGAGGGCGGTCTGATGGTCGTCCGCGCCGGCCGCCACAGCCGGAAGCGGCGCGGCCAGTGCCGCCGCGGCGAGCAGCAGCGCCGGCCCGACCATGCGGGCCGGCGCGAGGCGCGCAGGGCTTGCGAGCGAAACGCGAGTCATCCGGCGACCCTACTTCAGCGTGAACGCGCTGATGACGGATTGCTGCCCGGTCGGCGCCGGCAGTTCCGGGATCACTGCGTTCCCGGCCTGGCCGGAGGCGACCACGACGAACTCCTTGCCGCGGGCTTCGTACGCCTCGCTCGGCGCCTGGATGTACGAGCCGGTGTCATAGCTCCACAGCAGGCGGCCGGTCTTGCTGTCGAACGCGTTCTCGGTGCCGCCCAGATTGCCCGAGAACAGCAGGCCGGATGCCGTGACCAGAGCGCCGCCGTAGTTCGGCAGGTCGAAATGATGGCGCCAGTTGAACACGCCGGTCGAGACGTCGATGGCGTTCATCTGCCCGGTGTTCGGGCCGACCAGTTTCGGGAACGTTCCGCCGAGGTAGAACTGGCCGGCGATGTAGACCACGTCCTTGTCCGCGGTCCAGAACCCGCATTCGTTCTGGCTGGGGACGTAGAACGCATTGGTCGCCGGATCGAACGCCCCGCCCTGGTACTCGATGCCGCCCAGCGTATTCGGGCAGGCGATGTTGCCCTCGACGCTGGGTTCGGTGCCTTGGCCTTTCTGGAAACTGGCGGCCGTGTGATCGACGAGCTGGCCGGTTCCGGCGTCGAGAATCCAGAAATTGCCCGCCTTGTCGCCGGTCGCGACCAGCTTGCGGCTGGCATTGTCCACCTTGCCGCTGAACAGCACCGGCTGCATCGGCGGATCCCAGTCATGCGTGTCGTGCGGGATGAACTGGTGATACCATTTCAGCTTCGGCTGGTCGCCGGAGATGTCGAGCGCGACCATCGAGTCCGAATACAGGTTGGCGCCCTGGCGCACCGAACCCAGGAAGTCCGGCCCGGGATTGCCGAGATTGAGGTACATCGTCTGCGTATCGGTATCGATCGTGACGCCGCCCCAGGTCGAAGCGCCGCCGCGCTTCCAGGAATCGCCGCTCCAGGTCTCGTGCCCCGGCTGGCCCGGGCCGGGCACGGTTTCCCAGCGCCAGAACACATGGCCGTCCTTTGGATCGTAGGCGGAGAGGTTGCCGTTGCCGCCCCAGTCGCCGTTGGACACGCCGAGCAACAGCATGTCCTGCCCGGTGGCCGGGCTGCGATACGGCACCGGCGCCATCGTGTAGAAGGCGTTGCTGGTGTCGTCCACCGTCACCTTGTCCCACACCTTCTCCCCGGTCTCGGCGTTCAGCGCGATCAGGTGGCCGTCCAGCGTGCCGAGATAGACGTTGCCGTCCAGCAGCGCGATGCCGCGATTGGCCGCGAACGAGATCACATGCGGACTGTCCTTGAACTCCCACTTCATCTTTCCGGTCGCCGCGTCCAGCGCGTACACATGGTCGTGCGCGGTGGTGACGTACATCGTTCCGTTATAGACGATGGGCGAGACCTCCATCGGCCCAGGGTCGTCCGCCACGAACTTCCAGGCGAGTTGCAGTCCGCCGACGTTGTCCGGCGTGATCTGCATGGCGTCGCTGTAGTGGTTGCCGGTGTAGCTTTTCGCCGGCAGGATCCAGTTCGCCGTGTCGCTGGCCGCGTTGACGAATTCCTGCGCGCTCGGCGTGTTCTGCGCGTGCGCCGCGCCGGCTGCAAGCGCGAGGCCGCCGATCAGTCCGAGGGCCATCGGCGCGATGTGGGCCGTGCCGGCCCGCAATGTGTCGCGAAACATCATTGACATTTCCTCCCGTGGTCGGCGGACTCTTCATCGGCGGCCCGCGCTTACGGGGAAATGATGGCTGCTCCGTAGCGCGTTGTCCAGCTTCCGGCGGATCATGCCGACCGCATCCCAGAAGGTGTGGTCGATGGCGAGTTGTTTGTGCGCAGGGTCTCAAGTCATCGCGAGTAGCTCTTGCGACGTCGCGATTAAGGGACGGCGCACGCCGTCAGGGCCCTGGATCGCCGCAGCAGGCTGGTGGCCATCAGCTCTCTACGCGGAAGCCACCGTTTCATCGGGATCCACCGACCGAAGCATGACTTGCGTTATCTCGACCAATCTCTCCATATCATTTCGAGTAACCGCTACATCCAGCCGTCCGTGAGCCGCTTCACTGCGAAGACCCGCCAACCTTCGGAGTTGGTCCGCCTCTTCGGGCGTTATGTATCCGTCCGAGGCAAGATCCTGGAGAAGCTGAGCCGCGGCCGGCGATCTTCCGACATCGTGATGCACCAGAAGTCGCGCCGCCGCCTCGAATACGGACCATCCGGTCAGCAGTCCCGGAACCGGGCCGGCCTCGTCATAAATTCGGAGAAGGCCGTCGAGAGCCTCGACCACCGTCCCGAGCGAAACGGCCTGGATCGTCTCCTCCGGCTGGCGAGGAGGCGCATAGAACACGCGAAGTTCCCAGTCGGGGTGTCCCGACAGCCGTTCCCGCGCATGTCGAAGCCTCGCTTGGGAGCTGGGTCCGCCGGATGTCACCGCGATTGCTAACTTCTTGTCCCGCTTTATCGCGATAGCGTCGGGCCGATACGGATGCATAAACGCGGGCAGCATCGTCCGCGCAGGATCCAGAAAAACCTCGAAGCCCTCCGCCTTCAGGTTTGGGAGCACAGCTTCGAGAACGGTGCTTTCATAGGCTGCCGACATCACACCAGCTCCTCTGTCGGATTATCCGACAAGCGAACGAAAAGAAGAGGCTTATCGCCACGCAGCGCCTGGGTCAGTACGTCGGAAGGATCGCTGAACTGAAACACTTTCCCAGGTTCGAATTTCTGGACCAGAACGCGTTCGACCTGATCATCGTCCCGATAGACATGCCGACACAAGGCGTCCAACACCAATTTGACGATATTGTCGATGTCGCCTTTCATCGCGGCATCCGGAAAATAGAACAGAGTGACCGACAGGGCGGATCGCGTCGAGAAGTGAGCGTCCGGAAGTACGTCGGAGCTGGCTCGCTTGACCCTGGCTTTCCACGCCGCTCGGGAGTCGGCCCGTTTTGCCTGAACCGAAACCGGGGTGCCATGCACCAGGAATTCGAGAGGGACCTGGATTTCAGAGGCCATCTCCTGTCAATGCATCCGCGGCGCGCGCAGAAAGCTCTGCCGGTCCGCGCTCTTGACCCGGATCACCACCTCGTCCCGGTCGCGCATCAGCCGCAGTTTGACCGGCGTGCCCGCCGCCCCGCTCGACCACAATCGCCGCCACAGCACGCCCAGGTCGGTGACGTCCTCCTCGCCGAACCCCAGCACGCGGTCGCCCGGCCGCACGCCGGCGCGGTCGGCGGGGCCGTCGTCGGCCAGGCCGCCCACCACCAGGCCGCCCTCGTTTTCCATCACGTACAGCCCCAGCCACGGCCGCGGCGGCGCGTTGACGCGGCCGAGCGTCAGCAGGTCGTCCAGCACCGGGCGCAGGATGCTCACCGGCACCACCATGTTCATGTCGTGCCGCCGCTTGCCGTCGCCCTGCTGTAGGATCAGCGAACCCGTGCCCATCAGCCGCCCATCCGGCCCGATCAGCGCGGCCCCGCTCCAGAACGGATGCGCCGGCGCGGTGAAGATCGCCTCGTCGAGCAGGTATTCCCAATAGCCGGCGAACTCCTGCCGCCCCACCACCTTGGTCTCGATGGCGTGCGTCCGCCCTCCGGCGGCGGCGAGGATGCCGGTGGCGCCCATCGCCAGCGAATCGCTGTCGCCCAGTTCGAGGGCCGGCAAGTTGAGCTGGCCTAGCGCCTGCACCAGCCCGAACCCGGTGGTCTGGTCGTACGCCAGGGCGTGCCCCGGCACGGCCCGGCCATCGGCGGCGATCAGCCAGACCGTTTCGGCCTCCGTAATCAGGTAGCCGATGGTCAGCACCAGGCCAGGCCGGATCACCACGCCGCTGCCGCTGCGCTCGGTGCCCAGCGCGTCGGCGGTGAAGGCATCGGCCGGCACATTGGCGCGCAGGCCCACCACGGCGCGCAACGCCCGCTCCAGGTCGAAGCGGTAGTCGTCCGGGTCCGGCTGCAAGTTCTTCGGGATGGACCACTCGGCGTCTGACATGCGAAGACCAGTCTGCTGCAAACGCGCCCGCGCCGGACGCTCATTCTATAATCAGGCCGTCATCCGGTCGCGGCAACCCTGCCGCGCGCGCTTGTCCCCGCGATCGGGCCGCCTGCCTGGACCGCGCCGGCGTCGCGGCCTAGAGGGACGCCGGCTAGAGGCGAGCCGGTTGGGCTTGCCATCCGGAGGTCGAGCAACCCGTGACTTTGTTGCGCCGGGTGATCCTGGTCGTGCTGGTGGCCCTGCTGCCGGCGCTGGGCGCCGAAATCTACAACCAGCACGCCCTGCGCGCCGCCCAGCGCGCCGAGCTGGACGACGAGGCGCTGCGCCAGGCGCGCGCGGTGGCCGCCGAGGTCGGGCGCATCCTGGACGGCACCCGCGACGCGATGGTGGCGCTCGCCGCGATGCCGGCGATCGAGGCGCAGGACGCGCCCGCCTGCACCCTGCTGCTGCGCTCGATCCGCGGCCGCTTCGCGGCCATCAGCGCGCTGGCGCTGATCGGCGCCGACGACCGGGTGGTATGCGCCAGCGCGCCGCGGGCGGCCTTGGTGGAGGATGCCGCGCATTGGCCGCACGTTCGCCTGGCGCGCGCACGCGGCCATTTCGCGGTCGCCGGCTACCTGTTCGGGCACTGGACGCCGGCGGCCGGGCTGCTCGCCACCGCGATGCCGGTCGAGACGACGGTCGCCTCGCCCGCCGGCAGCCCGAGCGCGGTGCTGACCGCCGACATCGGCCTTGGCTGGCTTGGCGTGCAGATGCGGGCGCTGGCGCTGCAAGGCGGCGCGCACGTCACCATCGTCGATCGCCACGGCACCGTGCTGGTGGATGCGCCCGACGGTCCGGCGCCCGGCACCCTGCTGGCGCAGGCCGAGCGGCCGCTGCTGGACGGCGACGGGCCGACGGTCGGACGGGTGACGGAGGCGGACGGCCATCGGCGCACCATCGCGGCCGCCAGCGCTGCCCGATCTCGCGGTCCTGGTGCGGCTCGATCATTCCCCGGCGGCGGCGGCGCAGCAGCGGGCGGCGCTGCGCAGCTATGCCATGTTCGCCGCCGGCCTGGCGCTCGCCCTGGCCTGCGCGCTGCTGCTGGCGCGTCGGACCATCGCCACCCCGGTCGAGCGCATCCTGCGCACCGTGGCCCGCTGGCGCGCCGGCGATGTCTCGGCCCGCGTCCCGGACGGCGATGCCGTGTCCGAGCTCGGCCGCATCGGCGGCGCGCTGAACGAGCTGCTGACCGCCTTCGAGCACACGGCCAGCGGAATGCGCGCCCACCAGGCCGAGCTGGAACGCCGCGTCGCCGAGCGCACCCGCCAGCGCGACGCCGAGGCGCATGAGCGCGAGCAGGCGCAGGCGCTGTTGCAGCAGGCGCAGCGGATGGAGGTGATCGGCCAGCTCACCGGCGGCGTCGCGCACGATTTCAACAACCTGCTGACCGCCATCATCGGCAATCTGGAGCTGGCGGCGCTGCGCAGCGGCGATCGGCCCACCGTGAGCCGGCTGCTGGCCAGCGCCATGCGCGCGGCCGAGCGGGGGGCGGCACTGACGCAGCGGATGCTGGCATTCGGGCGCCAGCAATACCTGCGGCTGCATCCGATCGACGTCACCGCGCTGCTGGCCGGCATGGACGATCTGCTGGCCCGCAGCGTCGGCCCGACGGTCGTGCTGCACGTCGCGACCGACCCCGGGCTGTGGCCGGCGCGCGCCGACGCCAGCCAGCTCGAGCTGGTGCTGCTGAACCTGGCCATCAACGCCCGCGACGCCATGCCCGGGGGCGGCGCGCTGGCGATCGTCGCTTCCAACGAGACGGTGGGCAGCGAGGCGGTGGGCGTGACGGCGGGGAGTGAAGGGTCTGCCAATCCAGCGCGGCTGCGGGCCGGCTGCTATGTGCGCATCGCGGTGCGCGATTCCGGGACCGGCATCACCCCGGCCACGCTGTCGCGGGTGCTGGAACCGTTCTTCACCACCAAGCCGGCCGGCAAGGGGTCGGGCCTCGGCCTGTCGATGGCGCATGGCGTGGCGGCGCAGTCGGGCGGTGGACTGGCCATCGAAAGCCGGGTGGGGCAGGGCACCACCGTCTCGGTCTGGCTGCCGCGCGCCCCGGCCGAGGCGGCAGCCGACGTCGCCCCCGAGCCGGGTCCGCCGCTGCTGGCGGGGGAAGCCGGGCCGGGCCGGTCGATCCTGCTGGTCGACGACGATGCCGAGGTGGCCGACGTGACCC
This sequence comes from uncultured Pseudomonadota bacterium, assembly GCA_963758455.1. Lineage (GTDB taxonomy): Bacteria > Pseudomonadota > Alphaproteobacteria > Acetobacterales > Acetobacteraceae > CAVRQM01. The sequence goes on from CAVWVK010000004.1 coordinate 418,305, forward strand.
AGCAATGCCTGGAGGATGCGGGCTTTGCCGTGCTGCGCGCCGGCGACGGAGCGGCGGCGCTGGCGCTGCTCGATCGCGGCGCCGCGGTCGACCTGCTGATCGCCGACCTGGCGATGCCCGGCATGAACGGCTTGCAGCTTGCGGACCGCGCGCGCGGCCGCCGGCCCGATCTGCCGGTGCTGCTGGCCACCGGCTACGCCGATGCCGCGGAAATCCAGGGCGGCGATCCCGGCTATCCGGTGCTGGAAAAGCCGTTCAAGGCCGCGCAGTTACTGCAAGCGGTGGGCGCCGTGCTCCACCCGCCCGACCAGGGTATCAGTTGAGCGCGGTGACGCGGAAATCCGCCACGCCGCCGACCCCGCCCTGATAGGCCGACCAGAACTGATACGCCGCCGCCGTGCCGCCGCTCAGCACGCGGAAGCTCTGCGCCAGCACCGCCCCCGTCCGCGCGTCCAAGGTGATCTCGGCCCGCGCGAGGTACGAATGCGACAGGTCGCGTTCCTCCCATCGGACCAGCCGCGCCGGCCGTGCCGTGCCCGCCACCGCCAGCGTGGCCGGCCCCTCGTTGGTCAGGGTGAAGCGCCAGCTCTCGCTGTTCACGGTGTCGCGGATGCCCGCGACGTCGGCGGTCTGCGTAAAGCTGGCCGTGCTGCCGGGCGGCCCGGCCAGCACCCGCCGCAGCGCCGTCTCGGCCGCCGTGGCGCCGGGCCAGTTGGCCGGCCAGATGCCGCCCACCCGAGCCTGCGCCACGCCGGCCACGTCCGCGAGGCAGGTGCCGGGCGCCCCCGGGGCAGCGCCCTGGTAGCGCACCGGCTCGGCACCGTTGCGCACCGCCCGCAACCCCGCCTGCGGGCACGCGGGAGCGGTCTGCATCGCCGCCGGGGCGACGGGCCGCGACGGCATCCGCGCGGCGCGCGCGGCGGCCATCGGCCGCGCCTGCGACGGCGGCGCAGGCTGCGCGCCGGACGCGGCCGGCCCGGCCAGGAACACGTCGTCCTCCAGCGGCGAGATCGCCAGCCACGGCTCCTGCCGCTGCGCGGTCAGGCGGCCGACCTCGATGCCGGCGCGGTTGAAGGCGCGCACCACGTCCAGCCCGGGCTGGCGCAGCGTCCCGGCCAGCGCGGTGGTGTACGGGCTGTCGGGGGCGCCGGCCGCGCCGTCATAGGCGACGGCGCCGGGCTGGGTGGCGAACGAGATCAGCGTGTCGCGCGGCGCGTGCATCTCGGCCAGGCCCGCCGCGTTCCCCGCCGCCGGCTGAGCGGCACCGGGCCGCAGGCCGCGGGCGCCTTCCTGCGCCATCATCGCGGCGAACGGGTTGTTGCGGCAGGCATCCAGCACGACGATGTTCAGCGCCGCCCCGGCGTCGGCCATGTCCTGCAGCACCAGGTCGGCGGCGACCATCTGCACCGGCACGTCCGCCTCGGTGGCCGGCGCCGCGCTGACCGGCACTAGGTAGTTGGCGCCGTCCACCTGCACGCCATGCCCCGAATAGTAGAAGAACGCCACGCTGCCCGGGGCAATCGCCGCGTGGAAGCGGTGGATCGCGCTCTCCATGCCGGCGCGATCGAGGTCGAGCTGCGCGCCGCCGCCGACCAGCGTGAAGCCCAGGCCGCGCAGGGTGGCGGCCATCAGCCGCGCGTCGGTGTCCGGGTTGCGCAGCGTGTCGACATGGCGGTAGGCGCCGTTGCCGATCACCAGCGCCACGCGCGCGGCCGGCGCGGCCTGGCCCGGCACCGCCATCGCGACGAGCATCGCGAGGGCGGCAAGCGACAGGACGATGCGGCGCATGGGGTATCTCCGTGTGAGCGTCGGGCTGAGTGTCGGGCGAACCTGTCGCGTGTGGCGCCGCGTGCTGCGACCCCGGTTACATCCGCGGTCAGACGTTGGAGGTCGCCCCCGCGCCGGCCGGCAGCAACTGGCCGTTCGGCGAAAGCCGGTCGACCAGCCCGGGCAAATGCTCGGCCAGCGCGCCGAGGAACGCCTCCTCGGACAGTCCCACCCGCGCGGACATCGCCCGGGTGTCGGCCTCGCCGAGCGCCGCGCGCACCTGGTCGGGGGCGATCGGCAGGCTGGTGCCGTTGCCCAGCCAGGACTCGACGATGCCGCCCATGCCGACCGCCCGCAGGCGGTCAAGCAGGCCATCCAGCCCCAGACCGGCCTCCTCGTCGCCGCCCAGCATCCCCTGCAAGGCTTGCGCGAAATGCGGGTGCACCGCGTCCTCGCCATACGCCAGCTCGCCCAGCATGTCGTCGATGAAACCCATTCGCCACCTGCTCCGATCCTGTGCGACGCCCGGCGACCCCGAACCGGGGAGTGCCGCGCACGTTGCGTCCGTCTAGCACAGAAGGGACACCGGATGTCCGGCACCGGCAAGACGATCCACCCGCTCGACGACGAGGACAGGCTCGACGACACCATCGAGGAGAGTTTTCCGGCCAGCGACCCGCCGCCCAACACCCCGGTCCGCCGCCCATCCAGCGGCGACGCCCACGGCGACGAGGCGAAGGGCACGCCGCACAGCGACCGCCACGCCAGCGAAACCGCCGCCGGAAGGCAGGAGGAAAAGCGTCCGGCGGAGAAGAAGTCGCACTGACCGCGCGCGATCAGCCCGCGATGAGCCGCGCGGCGGTGGGCGCGAAGTAGGTCAGCACGCCGGCAGCGCCCGCGCGCTTGAATGCCATCAGGCTCTCCATCATCGCCCGGTCGTGGTCCAGCCAGCCGTTGCCGACGGCGGCCATCAGCATCGAATATTCGCCGCTGACCTGATAGGCGAAGGTCGGCACCGCGAACCGCTCATGCACCCGGCGCAGGATGTCCAGGTAGGGCATTCCGGGCTTGACCATGACCATGTCGGCACCCTCCAGCAGATCCATCTCGACCTCCCGCAGCGCCTCGTCGCCGTTGGCCGGATCCATCTGATAGGTCTTCTTGTCGCCGTTCAGCCGCGCCGAGCGCACCGCATCGCGATACGGGCCATAGAACGCGCTCGCATACTTCGCGGCATAGCTCATGATCCGTGTGTCGGTCAGCCCGGCCTCGTCCAGCGCCGTGCGGATCGCGCCCACCCGGCCGTCCATCATGTCCGACGGACCTACGACGTCGATGCCCGCCTGCGCCTGCGCCACCGCCTGACGCACCAGCACGGCCACGCTCTCGTCGTTGGCCACGTAGCCGTCGCGCAAGACTCCGTCGTGCCCATGAGTGGTGTACAGATCGAGCGCCACGTCCCCGAGCAGGCCTACCTCCGGAAACTCCCGCTTCAGCAGCCGCGCCGCCTGGCAGATCAGGTTGTCGGGGTTGACCGCCTCGCTGCCGTCCGCGTCTTTCAGCTCGGCCGGCGTCGCCGGGAACAGTGCGATCATCGGGATCCCCAGCTTCACGCCGGCCTCGACATGCGCGGCCAGCCGGTCGAGCGTGACCCGCTCCACGCCGGGCATGGAAGCGACCTGCTCCGTCTGCGCAAGCCCGGGGCGCACGAACACCGGCCAGATCAGGTCGTCCACCGACAGGTGGTGCTCGGCCACCAGCCGGCGGGTCCACCCGTCGTGGCGGTTGCGGCGCAGGCGGGTGGCGGGATAGCGGCCGACGGTCATGGAGCGATCACCTCGTCTGGTCGTCTCTATCTGGTGGTCTCTATCTGGTGTCTCTGGGCTGGCCTGCGCTGCATAACGCTGGACAAGCCCGCCGTCTTGCCGGAAATCCAGCCAGCGCCAGGAGGCAGCCCCCATGAACGAGCAGATCCAGCCCGCCAGCCCGCACCGCTTCTTTTCCGCCTCGCTGGCCGAAAGCGACCCCGAACTGGCCTCCGCCATCGGCCGCGAACTGGCGCGTCAGCAGGACGGCATCGAGCTGATCGCCAGCGAGAACATCGTCTCGGCCGCCGTGCTGGAGGCGCAGGGCTCGGTGCTGACCAACAAATACGCCGAGGGCTACCCCGGCCGGCGCTACTACGGGGGCTGCGTCGAGGTCGACGTGGCCGAGCAACTGGCCATCGACCGCGCCCGCCAGTTGTTCGGCGCGGGCTTTGCCAACGTGCAGCCGCATTCCGGGGCGCAGGCCAACCAGGCGGTGTTCCTGGCCACGCTCAAGCCGGGCGACACCATCCTCGGCATGAGCCTGGCCGCCGGCGGCCACCTGACGCATGGCGCCGCGCCCAACCTGTCGGGAAAATGGTTCCGCGCGGTGCAGTACGGGGTGCGGCGCGACGACGGGCTGCTCGACTACGAGGAGCTGGAGCGCCTCGCGCACGCCGAGAAGCCGCGCATGATTATCGCGGGCGGCTCGGCCTATCCGCGCATCATCGACTTCGCCCGCATCCGCGCCGTGGCCGACGCGGTGGGTGCGGTGTTCATGGTCGACATGGCGCATTTCGCCGGGCTGGTCGCGGCCGGCGTGTATCCGAGCCCGGTGGCCCACGCGCATGTCTCGACCACGACCACGCACAAGACCCTGCGCGGCCCGCGCGGCGGCATGATCCTGACCAACGATCCGGATCTGGCCAAGAAGATCAACAGCGCCGTGTTCCCCGGCTTGCAGGGCGGCCCGCTGATGCACGTGATCGCCGCCAAGGCCGTGGCGTTCGGCGAGGCGCTGCGGCCGGAGTTCCGCAGCTACCAGCGCGCCGTGGTGGACAATGCCCATGTGCTCGCCGAGACGCTGGTGGCGCAGGGCGTCGATATCGTCACCGGCGGCACCGACAGCCACCTGATGCTGGTCGATCTGCGGCCCAAGCGCGCCACCGGGAAAGCCGCCGAGGCCAGCCTGGAGCGGGCGCACATGACGGCGAACAAGAACGCCATTCCGTTCGACCCGGAAAAGCCGGCGGTCACGTCGGGCATCCGGCTCGGCACCCCGGCGGCCACGACGCGCGGCTTCGGCGCGGCGGAGTTCCGCCAGGTGGGCGAGATGATCGGCGAGGTGCTGGACGGCCTGGCGCGCAGCAACGACGGCGGCAACGCGGCGGCCGAGCAGGCCGTGGGCGCGCGCGTGCTGGCGCTGTGCGCGAAGTTCCCGATCTATGCCGACCGCCGCTGATTTATGCCGATCCCCGCCAACCGTGATTTATGCTGACCGCCGCCAACCGTAGGGCGGAAAAGCGCAGCGCATTCCGCCATCGCGGCGCGCCGGAAAAGCGCAGCGCATTCCGCCATCGCGGCGCGCCGCGAAAAGAGCGTCGCACCAAGAAAGCTGGACACTGATGCGCTGCCCGTTCTGCGGCCATGACGACACGCAGGTGAAGGACAGCCGCCCCGCCGACGAGGGGGCGGCGATCCGGCGTCGCCGCTCCTGCACCAGTTGCGGCCAGCGGTTCACCACCGTCGAGCGGGTGCAGTTGCGCGAGCTGGTGGTGGTGAAGTCGGACAGCCGCCGCGTCGCCTTCGACCGCGACAAGCTGCTGCGCTCGGTGCGCATCGCGCTGCGCAAGCGGCCGGTGGCCGAGGAGCGGCTGGAGCGCATCGTCAACGGCATCGTCCGCCAGCTCGAAGCCTCGGGCGAGGCGGAGGTGGCCTCCAAGCAGATCGGCGAGCTGGTGATGGAGACGCTGAAGGAGGTCGATGCGGTGGCCTATGTCCGCTTCGCCTCGGTCTATCGCAATTTCCGCGAGGCCAAGGATTTCGAGGCGTTCATCGGTGAACTGGGCGAGCCGCCGCCGTGACCGCGCGCGCGGAGGATGCCTCGCACATGGCCGCGGCCCTGGCGCTGGCGCGGCGCGGCCTGGGCACCGCCTGGCCCAACCCGTCGGTGGGCTGCGTGGTGGTGCGCGACGGGCGCGTGGTGGGCCGCGGCGTGACCGCGCCGGGCGGGCGCCCCCATGCCGAGGCGCTGGCGCTGGCGATGGCCGGGACGGCGGCGCGGGGTGCGACGGCGTACGTGACCCTGGAGCCGTGCTGCCACCACGGCCGCACCCCGCCCTGCACCGACGCGCTGATCGCCGCCGGCGTCGCCCGCGTCGTGGTGGCCACGCGCGACCGCAACCCGCGCGTGGCCGGCGGTGGCATCGCCCGCCTGCGCGCGGCCGGCATCGAGGTGGTCGAGGGCGTGCTGGCCGAGGCGGCGGAGGATGTGGCGGCCGGGTTCTTCAGCGTGGTCGAGCGTGGCCGGCCGCTGGTGACGCTGAAGCTGGCCTCCACGCTCGACGGGCGCATCGCCACCCGTGCCGGCGAAAGCCGGTGGATCAGCGGCGAGCCGGCACGGCGCATGGCCCACGCGCTGCGCGGCCGGCACGACGCGGTGCTGGTGGGCGTCGGCACGGTGCTGACCGACGACCCGGATCTGCGCTGCCGCATCGAGGGGTTCCGCCCGACGCAGGTGGTGCGCGTGGTGGCCGACAGCCGGCTGCGGCTGCGCCTGGTGTGCCGGCTGGTCGCCACCGCGCGCGAGGCGCCGACCTGGATCCTGGCACGCCAGGACGCCGATCCCGACCGCATGGAGGCGCTGGCCGGGGCCGGGGTCGAGGTAGTGGGCGTGCCGAGCGCCGCCGTGGGCGTCGACCTGGAGGCCGGCCTGCGGGCGCTGGCTGGTCGTGGCATCACCCGCGTGCTGGTCGAGGGTGGCGCGCAGGTTGCCGCCTCGCTGCTGCGCGCCGATCTGGTGGACCGGCTGGCCTGGTTCCACGCGCCGGCGGTGATGGGCGGCGACGGCTGGGCGGCGGCGCAGGCGTTCGGCGTGACGGCGCTGGCGCGGATGCCGCGCTTCGTGCGCGAACGGTCGATGGATCTGGGCGACGACGTCCTGACGGAACTGCGCCGTGCGGCGTGATTGTCTTCGAGTGGGTATGCGCGCCGGTCCGAGAACGATCGCCCATGACGAGCACAGGAGGTTTCGGTTGACCGAGTATCGGGTTTCAAGCCAGCCCACCGCCGTGGCCGGCGTGCCGCACAAGACTCCTGCCCCCAGGGCCGTGTGACCGGGAGGTCGGACATGTTCACCGGCATCATCACCGGCCTCGGCCACGTCCGGGCACTTGAGCCGATCGGCGCCGCGCGCGACATGCGCCTGGTCATCGCCACGCCCGCCAGGAACACCGCCTGGTCGGAAACCGCGGCCATTGCGGTCGGGGCCTCGGTCGCCTGCTCCGGCTGCTGCCTCACGGCGGTCGAGACCGGGCCGGACTGGTTTGCCGTGGACGCCTCGGCGGAGACGCTGTCGAAAACCACGCTGGGACGCTGGCGCGTGGGAACCACGGTCAACCTGGAGCGGCCGTTGCGCGTCGGCGACGAGCTGGGCGGCCACATCGTCGCCGGGCACGTCGATGGCATCGGCGAGGTGGTGGCCATGACGCCGGAGCACGGCTCGACGCGCTGGCGCATCCGTGTGCCCGCCGGCCTGGCGCGCTATATAGCGCCCAAGGGCAGCGTGGCGGTGGACGGGGTGAGCCTGACGGTCAACGAAGTGGACGGCGCCGAATTCGGCGTCAACGTCATCCCGCACACGCACGACGTCACCACGTTCGGGCGGCTCGCGGTGGGCGACGCCGCGAACATCGAGATCGACACGCTGGCGCGCTACGTCGCCCGGCTGCAGGAGCAGACCTGACATGGACGACCTGATTACCCGCAGCCTGCCCACCAGCAGCTTGGCCGACTACCTCGCCTCGGCCGAGGAACTGGTCGAGGAGGCGCGCAACGGCCGCATGTTCATCCTGGTCGACGACGAGGACCGTGAGAACGAGGGCGACCTGGTCATCCCGGCGCAGTTCGCGACGCCCGAGGCGGTGAACTTCATGATCCGCCACGCCCGCGGGCTGGTGTGCCTGGCGCTAACGCATCAGCGGGTCGAGCAGCTCGGCCTGTCGCTGATGAGCCAGCACAACGGCACGCGCCACCAGACCGCCTTCACCGTGTCGATCGAGGCGGCCACCGGCGTCGACACCGGCATTTCGGCGCATGACCGCGCGCGCACCATAGCGGTGGCGATCAACCCGGAATGTGGCCGCGCGGACATCGTGACACCGGGCCACGTGTTTCCGCTGCTGGCGCGCGAGGGCGGCACGCTGGTGCGCACCGGGCACACCGAAGCGGCGGTGGACATCGCCCGGCTGGCCGGGCTGAACCCGTCCGGCGTGGTCTGCGAGATCATGAACGACGACGGCACGATGGCCCGCCTGCCCGACCTGGTGGCCTTCGCGCAGCATCACGGCCTGAAGCTCGGCACCATCGCCGACCTGATCGCGCACCGCCGCCGCACCGAAAAGCTGGTGGCCCGCGTGCAGGACGGCGTGCTGCATCACGGCGTCGGCGGCGAGTGGCGGCTGTCGGTGTACGCCAACACGGTCGAATACGTCGAACATCTGGTGATGGTGAAGGGCGACCTCACCGCCCCCGGCCCGGTGGTGGTGCGGATGCACGCGGTCGATCTGCTCGACGACATCGTGGGCGGCCATCACGGCGCCACGCTGCACGACGCCATGCGGATGATCGCGGCCGAAGGCCGCGGCGTGGTGGTGCTGCTGCGCGAAAGCCGACCCACGCGCCTGTCCCAGCGGGTGGCGCAGCTCGACGGCGCGGCGCGGCCGTTCACCGAACTGCGCGACTACGGCATCGGCGCGCAGATCCTGCTGGATCTCGGCGTGCGCGACATGGTGCTGCTGTCCAACACGCATCGCACCATCATCGGCCTGGACGGCTATGGGCTGACCATCGCCGAACAGCGGCCGATCCGGACCACCGCCGGGAACATCGCCGGGAACATCGCCGGGAACATCGAATGAGCACGGCCGATGCGACGCGGCCGTCGGCGCCGCGTCTGGACGCGCCGGCCCCGCGTCTGCTGATCGTGCGGGCGCCCTACTACAAGGCGGTCGTGGATGGGCTGCTTGATGGCGCGCGCGAAATCATCGCCGAGGCGGGTTGCGGCGCCGACGTGCTCGATGTCGCCGGCGCGCTGGAGCTGGCCGGCGCGGTGCAACTCGCGGTGGGCGGCTGGCGGCGGTTCGACGCTTTCGTGGCGCTGGGCTGCGTGGTGCGGGGCGACACCGACCACTACGAATACGTCTGCCGCGAGGCGATGGCGGGGCTGACGCAGGTGGTGCAGGCCCATGCGCTGTGCCTCGGCAACGGGCTGCTGACCGTGGACAGCCTCGATCAGGCGGTGGCGCGATCCGGGCCCGCCGGTCCCAACAAGGGCGCCGAGGCCGCCGTCGCGGCGCTGTTGCAGGTGCGCGCCGCGCGCTGGCTGGCGCGGCAATGATGGCCGGCCCGCCCGCCGCGCCCGGCGTCAAGCCGCGGCCGCGCACGGCGGCGCGCGTGGCCGCCGTGCAGGCGCTGTTCCAGAGCGAGCAGGCGCAGTCCAACCCGGAAGCGGTGATCGACGAGTTCATCCGCCATCGCCTCGGCGAGCTGCCCGGCCCCGAGCATCTCGGCGGCGGCGGCTACGAGGAGGGGCGGGTGCCCGATGCCGACGCGGCGCTGTTCGCGCGCATCGTGCGCACTGCCGCGCGCCAGCAGGATGCCATCGACCGCATGATCGCCGAAAGCCTGTCGGCGGAATGGCCGATGGGCCGGCTCGATCCGGTGCTGCGCGCGGTGATGCGCGCCGGAGCGGCGGAGCTGTCGATGCCGGACGGCCCGCCGTCGCGCGTGGTCATCAACGAGTATCTGGACGTGGCGCACGGGTTCTTCGCCGGCGAGGAGCCGCGCATGGCCAACGGCGTGCTCGACCGGCTGGCCCGCCTGCTGCGCCCGCGGGACTTCCCGGGCACTTCGTGACCGAGGCCGCGCTGCCGCGCGAGTTTTCGATCATCGGACGATACTTCCGCCCGTTGGCGGGCGAGGGCGCGCTGGACCTGGCGGACGATGCCGCCGTGCTGACCCCGCCGCCGGGCCGCGAACTGGTGCTGGCCGCCGATGCGATCGTGGGCGGCGTGCACTTCCTGGCGGACGATCCGCCCGACCTGGTGGCGCGCAAGCTGCTGCGCACGAACCTGTCGGACCTGGCCGCGATGGGCGCCGAGCCGCTCGGCTACCTGCTGACCGTCTCGGTGCCGCGCGCCACGCCGGACGCCTGGTTCTCGGCGTTCGCGGCCGGGCTGGCGCAAGACCAGGCCGAGTTCGGCGTCACGCTGCTGGGCGGCGACACCACCAGCACGCCGGGGCCGGTCAGCCTGTCGTTGACGATCGCGGGCACGGTCGCGGCCGGCCACGCCCTGCGCCGCGCGGGGGCGCGGCCAGGCGACGAAATCTGGGTCAGCGGCACGATCGGCGACGGCGCGCTGGGGTTGCTGGCCGCGCGCGGCGAGATCGCCGACCCGGACGGCTTCCTGGCCGGCCGCTATCGTCTGCCACAGCCGCGCCTGGCGCTGGGCGCGCGGCTGCACGGGATCGCGGGGGCGGCGATGGACGTGTCCGATGGGCTGGTCCAGGATTTGGGCCACCTTTGCCGCGCCGGCGATCTTGGCGCGGAAATCGTGGCCGAGGACCTGCCGCTATCCGTCGCGGCGCGGAAGGCCGATCGCCTGTCGCTGTGCCTCACCGGCGGCGACGATTACGAATTGCTGCTGGCGGTGCCCCCGGAGCGCGCGCCGGCGCTGCGCGAGGCCGCGGCGCTCGCCCTGACCGAGGTCACGCGCATCGGCCGCTTCGTCGCGGGCGAACCGGCCGTGCGGGTGCTGCGCGCGGACGGGCGCGACCTGCCGCTGGCCGGGGTCGGCTGGAGCCATCTGCGGTCGTCCTGACCGTTCAGGCCGAACGGACCAGGCCAAGTCCCACCACTATTGCCGTAACGCCGATCCATTGATGCCGCGCCAGCCGTTCCCCCAGGAACGCGCAGGCCAGTCCGACCGTGACGGCGCTCTGCAACGAGCTGAGGACGGTGACGATCGCCACGTGGCCGGTGGCAAGCCCCGCCGACACCACGAGGAAGCCGCCAGCGGCAACCGCACCCGTCCCGAAGACCGAAATCGCCTCGGGCAGCGACAGCGCAAGTGACGGACGCCGAACCATCGCGGCCACGGCCAAGGCCAGCGTGCTGAACGCATAGGTGGTCCATACCGGAATGACAGCGCCCAGGCGCGGTACGGCGAAGCGGCCCTGGACCCAGAACTGCGCGCCGAAGCCCGCGCAGGCGACGATGGCCCAGGCGGCGCCGAGGCGGTTGTTCACGCGGCCTTCGTCCGGGGCGCCGGGCGCACGGGCGGGCGCGGATACCAGCAAGGTTCCCGCAACGATGATCGCGATGCCTGCAATCGCGGACAGGGTGATGGCCTCGCCGCTCGCGAGCGACAACACCGCCGTGACCGCGCCATAGGTGCCGGCGATGGGCGATATCAGGCCGACGCGCCCGACTTGCAGGCCTCGGTAGAGTGCCAGGGTCGCCAGAAACCCCAGGCCGGCCGTGGCGACCGCCGCCGTGACCGCGGCGAGCGACGGGTGGTGCAGCGGCTGGCGCGCCGCCGGGTTGCACGCGAGCCAGAGGCCGACCGAGGCGGCGCCGAACCCTTGCGCGTACAGCATGGACCGATGCACGCCTACGCTGCGGCCGGCGACGCGAATCAGGAAGTCGGTGACACCCCACAACAGCGCCGCGAGCAGCCCGAGTCACCACCGCCATCCTCGGCCTGTCCCCGACGTTTCTCCGCGACGATACAGGACGGAGCGGCGCATCGTCATCGGCCTCCCGCCCGTCATGCGCAGGTCGGTGGTCGCGGAACTCCGCCTCGGCGCCGGCGGCTGGGACCATTTTCGGGCCTGACCCGCGCCACGGAACCGGCCGGCACACCGGCCGGCAGGTCCCGTGAGAGCAGGCCGCAGGCTCAGCTTATCTGTCCGCGTCTGGCGCTGTCGGCATCTCTGGCGAGATCGACGATGAACTCGAAGAACGCTGCGGACTGCCCGATAAACAGACCGTCAGCGGTCAAGGCTTTCACCGCCGCCATGGCCCCGCTGTTCTGGGTCGAGGTCGGCCGGATAACCGACACCGGCGGCAACTGCCGGCTGAGGAACGGACAAGGCTCGGGCATGATGAGGTTGGCCTGGAAGTCCTGGTTGGGTGGCGGCAGCGCATCGAGATTCGGAAAGACCAGCGCGGCGTTCGTGGGATCCGTCAGCGGCGCCAGCGGCGGCTGCACGGCGTTGCCGGCCTTGTCGTGCCAGGTCTGGAAGTGCGACGTCTCGGTCGGCCCGATGCTGAGCAGGATGCGCAGCACTTCCGGACTGGTGACCTGCTGCGCCAGAGTCGGATACAGGCTGCTGCCGCCCTGCTCGATGAAGCAGAAATGAAATCCCGCCGTGTTGGCTATGGCCTGGATGTGACCCTGCGGGCTCAGATCGGCATCGCTGCGGGGAATCGCTGGAAACTGCCCGCTGCTCAGACTGGGGACCGCCTGCGGGAACTTGAAGCCCGGGTCGAGATCGGGGTTGTTCATGCGGCTGCGGTAGCGGGTGTACCAACTGGTATCGACAGTGAGCTGCATCAGGTTGGTGAGCCGGGCGATCTGGTTGGCCCCGGTTGCCCGGCTGCTCGGCAGTTGCCGAAATTGATGCAGGTCGACCTGTTCGGCACCCTGCGACGCGAGATAGGCGTTGATGAAGTGCCAATGGCTGAACTCGTCCTCGGTATTGTCGTGGATATACTGGGACATGTCCGGGTCGAGATTGTTGAGGGCCGCCGTGTAGGCAGCACTGCCCCCGGTGGGCAGTCCCGGCAATTCGTGGTCCTGCACCCCGCCGAGTTCGGCATATTGCAGCCACAGATCGCTCTCGATGATTTCGGCCGCCGCGAGGAATCGCAGGATCGCGATGTCGCCGCGCGTCAGCGAGCCATCGGCGGCTGCCGCCTGTTTGCCCGCGGTCGCCACGCCGGCGGCCATCGCCGCCCCGGCGATCGCTCCGGTCTTGAGAAAGGCACGGCGATTGCCGTGCGTGCCATCGGTCATGGTCCCGCTCCTTGCTGTGCTGCCGGCCGCATCGGGCACGGTCATGCGCGCCCGGGTTGGACGACTGGCAAGTGCGCGGAAATATTCCGAAGGTTTTTCGGCGATCGCAGCGACGATGCCTACGCGGCCGGCTCCCGCTTGACCAGCGGCACCGAGAATTGCGGCTCGGTGTCCCAGGGAAACAGGATCCATGTATCCTGGCTGACCTCGGTGATGAAGGTGTCGATCACTTGCTTCCCGGCGGGCTTGGCGTAGACGCAGCAGAAATGCGCGCGCGGCAGCAGCGCGCGCACCACGCGCGCGGTCGCACCCGTATCGACCAGATCGTCGACCACCAGGAAACCCTCGCCGTCGCCCGCGGCGGTCGGCGCCTTGGTGATGCGCGGCTCGCCGATCGCCTCCTCCTCGTACGTCACGACCGAGACGCTCTCGATCAGCCGCACGTCCAGCTCGCGGGCGACGATCGCCGCCGGGATCAGGCCGCCGCGGGTGATCGCCACGATGCCGCGCAGCGGGCGCAGCGCCATCACCCGCCAGGCCAGCGCGCGGGCGTCGCGATGCAACTGGTCCCAGGTCACGGTGTAGTAGTGCGTCGCCATCAGAACAGCCTGCCGCCGTTCGGCACCGGCTGGTCGGGCGCCAGCAGCACCACCGCGCCATCCGCGTCCGGCACACCCAAGGTCAGCACCTCGCTCTCGAACGGGCCGATGCGGCGCGGCGGGAAATTGACCACCGCGATCACCTGGCGGCCGATCAGCCGCTCCGGCGCGTAATGCACCGCAAGCTGCGCCGAGGACCGCCGGGTGCCCAGTTCCGGCCCGAAATCGACCACCAGCTTGATCGACGGCTTGCGGGCCTGCGGGAACGGCTCGGCGGCGACGATGGTGCCCACCCGGATGTCGAGCCGGTCGAAATCCTCGATCGTTGCCAACGTCATGCCACCGCGATTGCGACAACGGCGTGTATCGGCTGGCGCGCGGCCAGGCAAGGCGCGCGCGCCGCCGCTCGGCGCGATTGACAGCGAACCGCAATGAATGCCTGTTGCGCCTTGCAGGAAAGAAAGCCGCCATGTCCGCACCCCGTCCCGTGACCACACGCTGGAACGCCGGCGGCCACGACCATCTGTGGGACGACCCCGCCAACTGGAGCGCCGGGGTGCCGGCAGCCGGCGAGGTGGCCCAGTTCGGGCGCGGCGCATCGACCGTCGATCTTGCGGCGGCCGCCGGCGCATCGCTGGACGTAGGGCAGGTCGATCTGCGCGGCGGCGCCGTGCGGCTTGCGGACGGGGTGCTGCGCGGCGTGCATTCGCCCTTCGACAAGCAGTTCTTTTCCGGCGTCGGCCTGCGCGTCGACGGCGGCGGCAGCCTGGAGGTGGCCGCCGGGGCGGCGCTGCTCGGCGCCCAGACGGTGGCGCTCGGCGACGATTCGGCGGCGACGCTCGACATCCAGGGCACGCTCACCGATGCGCAGGTCTATGCCGGGCGCCTCGGTGCCGTGAGCGTGACCGTGGAGGGCGCCGGCGCGCGGTGGGCGACTTCCGGCATCGACCAGAGCTTTCAATTCGGCGGCGCCGCCGCGGCCTCGCTGCTGATCCGCGACGGCGGCCATGTCGGCGACGGGTCGGCCTGGGGGCACCCGGACGCCAGCAGCACCATGACGATCGGCGGCACCGACGCCGGCGCCTCGGTAGCGGTGACGGATTCCGGATCGCTGTTGCGGTTCCAGATCATCGACGTGGGCGGCTGGTACAGCGGCACGCTCGACATCGCGGCGGGCGGCGCATGTGACCGATCTGGGGGCCAATATCGGCGAGACCGGCGACGGCACCGTGAGCGTGAGCGGCGCGGGCTCGCTGTGGAGCAACCGCGACGGCCTGTTCGTCCACGGCACCATCCCCGGCGGCACGGTCAGCATCACCGACCACGGGCGCGTGGAGTTCGGCAGCTACGGCTTGCAGGACGGCGGCGCGGTCTTGCTCGATGCCACGGCCGGGCTGCTGGGCGGGGTGATCGTGATGACCGGCGGCGCGCTGTCCGCGCTGGCCACCGCCGGCGTAGCGCACTCGACGGTGACGGTGACGCAGTCGATCGCGCTGTCCTACAACACGGCCGTAAGCGGCAGCAACGTCGGTAATTTCTTCGGGGCGGCGGCGGGATCGAGGCTGGTGCTGGCGGGCGTGGTGGCGCCGCAGGGCGGCCCGGTCGATCCGTTCTCGGTCGGTGGCGGCCATGTGGTGCTGGCCAACGCCGGCAACGGGGATTTCGCCATCGCGCTGTACGGCGGCGTGCTGGAGGCGGCGCAGGCGGGGGCGGCGGGCGGCGGCCCGATCTCCTTCCTCGGCGATGCCGGGGCCACGATGCGGTTCGACCAGACCGGCGCGATCGCCAACCCGATCGCGGATTTTGGTGTCTCGCCGCAGGACATCATCGACTTGCAGGCGGTGGTGTTCGGGCCGGCGCCGGCCCTGTCATGGCAGCAGTCGGACGCCGCCAGCGGCACGCTGGAGGTCTCGGGCGGCGCGCAGGTGGTCAGCCTGACGCTGGAAGGCCGCTACGCGCAGGCCGGATTTGCCGCCGCCAGCGACGGGCATGGCGGCACCGCGGTCGGGTATCGCGGGTAGCTGGGGCACCGATCCCGGGTTCGGGATTGCCCTGGCCGCGTATCGGGCCATGATCGCGGCGTGCGAGCCGGAGATCGGAGCGATGCGTGATTTCCACCTGCCGGGGCGCGGCCCGGCCTTCGCGGCCAGCGGCATGGCGGCGACCTCGATGCCGGCGGCGACGCTCGCCGCACTGGACGTGCTGCGCGGCGGCGGCAACGCGATGGATGCCGCCATCGCGGCGGTGGCGCTGCTCGGCGTGATCGAGCCGCAGGCGACCGGCATCGGCGGCGACTGCTTCTGCCTCTACGCGCCCGCCGGGCAGCGTCGCGTGGTGGCGATGAACGGCTCGGGGCGCGCGCCGGCGGCGGCCTCGATCGACTGGTTCGAGCAGCACGCCATCGCGGCGCTGGAGCCGACCTCGCCCCATGCGGTGACGGTGCCCGGTGCCGCCGGCGCGTGGGAGGCGCTGCTCGCCGCGCACGGCACGCGCGGGCTGGACGAGGTGCTGCAACCGGCCATCCATGCGGCCGAGGTCGGCCATCCGGTGCATCCGCGCGTGGCGCACGACTGGGCGCTGGCGGCGGACAAGCTGCGCGAGACCGGCGCGGCGGCGTTCCTGCCCGGTGGCCGCGCCCCCGCGGTCGGCGAGCGTTTCGCGCAACCGGCGCTGGCGGCGACCTTGCGGGCCGTCGCGCGCGGCGGCGCTCGCGCCTTCTACGAGGGCGAGATCGCCGCCGACATGGTGGCCGCGTTGCGCGCCCGCGGCGGCCTGCACACCGAGGCCGATTTCGCCGCCGGCCGCTCGGCGGCGGAGTTCGTCGAACCGATCCGCACCGCCTGGCGCGGCATGGAGGTCTGGCAGTGCCCGCCGAACGGCTCCGGCCTGCTGGTGCTGATGCTGCTGGGCATTCTGGGCGGCTTCGATCCGGTGCCGGAAGGGCCGCTCGACCCGGTGCGGCTGCACCGGCATCTGGAGGCGGCGCGGCTGGTCTATCGCGACCGCAACGCCTTTCTCGCCGACCCGGCGCAGGCGGACGTGCCGGTGGCGCGGCTGACCAGTGCGGCCTATCTCGACGGCCTGCGCGCGCTGATCCGCGACGACGCGGCGCTGCGCGACCTGCCGCCGCCGGGCGAACTGGCGTACCCGCCGCACAGCGACACGGTGACTCTGTCGGTCGTTGACCGCGACGGCAATGCGTGCAGCCTCATCAACTCGCTGTTCCAGTCGTTCGGCTCCGCCATCCTGGCCGAGCGGTCCGGCGTGATGCTGCACAATCGCGGGCTGGGGTTTCGCATCGCGCGCGGGCATCCGAACTGCATCGCGCCGAACAAGCGGCCGCTGCACACCATCATTCCCGGCATGGTCACGCGCGGCGGCGAGGCGATCATGCCGTATGGCGTCATGGGCGGCCATTTTCAGCCGATGGGGCAGACGCTGTTCCTGGCCAACCATTTCGAGTACGGGCTGGACGTGCAGCGCGCGATCGACCTGCCGCGCTGCTTCGCCTTCGAGGATCGCGTCGAGGCGGAGCGCGGCATCCCGCTGGAGGCGATCGACCGCCTGGGGCGGCTGGGCCATGTGGTCGCGCGCGTGGCCGAGCCGCTCGGCGGCGGCCAGGCCATCCTGATCGACCGCGCGCGCGGCTTGCTGGTCGGCGGGTCGGACCCGCGCAAGGATGGGGTCGCGCTGGGATACTGAAGGGGGGGACGACAATGACCGAACATCCGGCAATCGCCGCCGGGCGCACCGCGATCGTCACGGGCGCGGCCAGCGGCATTGGCCTGGCCGCCGCGCGGCGGTTCGCGGCGCTCGGCATGAACGTGGTGCTGGCCGACTTGCCGGGCGACGCGCTGGAGCGCGCGGCGATCGCCCTGGGCGGCGCGGCGCGGGTGCTGGCATGGCCCACCGATGTCAGCGACATCGACGAGGTGCGGCGCCTGAAGGATGCCGCCTACGACGATTTCGGCGAGGTGGCGGTGCTGATGAACAACGCCGGCATCGGCGGCGGCGGCGGCCCCTGGGACAACCTGGACGGCTGGCATCGCGTGCTGGGGGTCAATCTGGGCGGCGTGCTGAACGGGGTGCAGGTGTTCGCCGAGGCGATGATCGCGCAGGGCACGCCGGCCGCCATCGTCAACACCGGCAGCAAGCAGGGCATCACCACGCCGCCGGGCGACACCGCCTACAACGTCAGCAAGGCGGCGGTGCGCGTGCTGACCGAGGCCACGGCGCACGCGCTGCGCGGCATCGCCGGCTGCCGGGTAACGGCGCACCTGCTGCTCCCCGGCTTCGTGTTCACCGGGATCACGCGATCGCGCCACGCCGAAAAACCGCCCGAGGCGTGGACGCCGGAGCAGACGGCGGATTTCATGCTGGAGGGCTTGGGTCGGGGCGATTTCTACATCCTGTGCCCCGACAATGCGGTGACGCGCGAGATGGACGAGAAGCGGATGCGCTGGGCGATGGACGACATCGTGCTCAACCGCCCGGCGCTGTCACGCTGGCACCCGGATTTCGCCGAGGCGTTCGCCGCGTATATGCGGGGGTGACGCGGGAAGGCTGTGCGAAAACCCAGCCGAGCAGAAAGATGTCTCTATCCCTCAATATCTGCTCCGCGACAGACAGCTCGGAGCCAGGCGTACCGCGTCGCTCCGAGCAGTCCGCGTTAGCTACGCGCCGAGCCCGAAAACCGGCCGCCAAGCGTTATCAGGGGATGTCTCCGAACTTCCCGCTCTGGAAGTCGACCATCGCCTGCCGGATTTCGTCGGCATTGTTCATGACGAAGGGGCCGTGCATGACAACAGGCTCGTCGATCGGCTCGCCGCTGAGGATCAGCAAGGACGCATCGCTGTTGGCCTCCAGACTGATCTCGCCGCCGTTGCGATCGAGCAGGACGAACTGCGCTTCATGGGCCAGGGCGTCGCCATTGACTTGGACCGCCCCCTTCAGCACGACCACCCCGACGGTGTGGCCTTCCGGCAGGGTGAAAGAGGCCGTGCCGCCCCGATTGAGCCGCACATCCCAGACGTCGATCGGCGTGAAGGTGTGGGCGGGTCCGCGCTTGCCGTCATACTCGCCAGCGATGACCCGCAGCTTGCCGGCGCCCCCTGGCAGGTCGACCGACGGTATGTCGCGGTTGAGCAGCGTCTGGTAGCTCGGCGCGGTGTTCTTGTCCTTCGCCGGTAGATTGACCCAGAGCTGGACCATCTCGAACGGTCCGCCCTTGCGGGTGAACGCTTCGGAATGGAACTCCTTGTGCAGGATGCCGCCCGCGGCGGTCATCCACTGGACATCGCCCGGACCGATCACGCCGCCCTTGCCGGTGGAGTCGCGGTGCTCGACCTCGCCTTCATAGACAATGGTCACGGTCTCGAAGCCGCGATGCGGATGAGTGCCCACCCCGCGCGGCTTGTCGGTCGGCGTGAATTCCGCCGGACCGGCATAATCGAGCAGCAGGAACGGGCTGACATGCTCGCCGTGGCTCGCATGCGAGAACATCGAGCGGACGGGAAAGCCGTCGCCGACCCAATGGCCGCGCGGGGCGCTGTAGACGCCGAGAACTTTTCTCATGGTGCTTCTCCTTTCGCTGCGCCTTGCGGCGGGTGGCGCTTCGGCTCGCGGCGTTGCGCGGCGCTTAGGGCAGCCCCTCACCCCGGCCCTCTCCCGGAGGGAGAGGGGGCAGAACTCCCTCTCCCTCCGGGAGAGGGCCGGGGTGAGGGTCCGGCCGCCCGACCCTACCCCTTGCCGCCCACGAATGCATTGAACGTAATCAGCGTGTAGGTGTCCTTCACGCCCGGCAGGCTCTGCACGCGCTCGGTCACGAACAGCCCGGTGTCCTGCTCCGGCTCCAGGTAGAACTTCCCCAACAGGTCGGTACTGCCCCGATGTCGAGTGCAACTCGGACAGTTGTTCGATCGTGTCCGCCGCCTCCTGCGCCACGCGGTAGGCCTGGCCCATCTCGCATTTTATCATCACGTAGATGGCGCGCATCGACCCCCGGCCTCGACCCGTTTGACCGGCCAGTGGTAGCAACGTCCGTCCATGCAGGAAAGCGACATGCCCGAACACGCCCCCCGCCCCGGCGGCCGCATCCTGGCCGACGCCCTCGTGGCGCAGGGGATCACGCACGCCTTTTGCGTTCCCGGCGAGAGCTTCCTGCCGGTGCTCGACGGCCTGTACGCGGTGCGCGACCGCGTCAACCTCGTCACCTGCCGGTTCGAGGCCGGGGCGGTGGACATGGCCGAGGCGGCCGGCAAGCTCGCCGGCCGGCCGGCGGCGGCGTTCGTCACCCGTGGCCCCGGCGCCTGCCACGGCGCGATCGGGGTGCATGTCGCCCAGCAGGATTCCACGCCGCTGCTGCTGTTCGTGGGCCAGATCCCCGCGGCCGAGACCGATCGCGACAGCTTCCAGGAGATCGACTACCGCCGCATGTTCGGCGGCATTGCGAAGTGGGTCACGCAGATCGACGACGCGGCGCGCATCCCCGAACTGGTGGCCCACGCGGTCGATGTCGCCACCTCCGGCCGCCCCGGCCCGGTGGTGGTGGCGCTGTCCGAGGAGATGCAGACCGCCGCGCCCGCAATCCCCGACATCGCGCCGGCGCCGGTCAGCCGGCCGCATCCGGACCCGGCGGCGATGCAGCGGCTGCGGGGGCTGCTGGGCGAGGCGCGGCGGCCGCTGGCGATCCTTGGCGGCGGCGGCTGGAGCGAGGCGGGCAGGGCGGCGATCGGCGCGTTCCTGGCGGCGCACGACCTGCCGGTGGCGGTCGGTTTTCGGCGGCAGGCGCTGTACGACGGCACGCGCGACAACTATGTGGGCGATCTGGGCGTCGGCGCCGACCCTGGACTGGTGGCGGCCGCGCGCGAGGCCGATCTGGTGCTGGCGATCGGCACGCGGCTGCCCGAGGCCACGACGCAGGGCTACACGCTGTTCGATCCGCCGAGCGCGGCCACGCTGGTCCACGTCTATCCGGAGGCCGCCGAAATCGGTCGCGTGTTCCGCCCGGCGCTGGGGATCGTCGCGGACCTGAATGCGTTCGCGAACGCCCTCGCCGCCTGGCCGCGTGCGAAAGCGCCCTGGGCCGACTGGACGCGGCGACTGCGGGCGCGGCGGCTGGCGCAGGCGGAGGCGCCGGACTATCCCGGTCCGCTGAATGTCGCGCGCGTGCTGCACGACTTGCAGGACGCGCTGGCGCCCGACGCGGTGCTGACCTGCGACGCCGGGAACTTCGCCACCTGGCCGACGCGCTTCATGCACTTCTCGGATCGCCAGCGGTTCATCGGCCCGACCTGCGGCGCGATGGGCTACGCGGTGCCGGCCGCCGTCGCCGCGTCGATCCTGCATCCGGGGCGGCAGGCGGTGGCGTTCGTGGGCGACGGCGGCTTCCTGATGACCGGCCAGGAGATCGCGACCGCGATGCACCACGGCGCGGCGCCGATCATCCTGGTGTTCGACAACGCCATGTTCGGCACTATCCGCATGTACCAGGAACGCGCCTACCCGGCGCGGATCAGCGGCACGGCGCTCACCAATCCCGATTTCGCCCGGCTTGCCGAGGCATACGGCGCGCACGGCGAGACGGTCGCTCGCACCGACGAGTTCGCCCCCGCCTTCCAGCGCGCGGTGGCGAGCGGCAAGCCGGCGGTGATCGCGCTGCGCACCGACCCCGAGCAGATCACCACGCGCGCCACCATCGCGCAGTTGCGCGCGGGGGGCTGACGGCATGGAGAGCCTGCTCGACGGCTACCGCGGTTTCCGCCGCTCCGTCTGGCCGCAACGCCGGGCGCTGTTCCACGACCTCGCCCGCGACGGGCAGCGGCCCGTGGCGATGGTGGTCGGGTGTTCGGACAGTCGCGTGGACCCCGGCATGATCTTCGGCGCCGGTCCCGGCGAGTTGTTCGTCGTGCGCAATATCGCCAACCTGGTGCCGCCGTATCAGCCGGACAGCGCCTATCACGGCACCAGCGCCGCGATCGAATACGGCGTGGTGTCGCTGGAGGTGCCGAACCTGATCGTGCTGGGGCATGGCATGTGCGGCGGCATCCGGTTCCTGCTGCAAGGCGGCGAGGCGCCGACCGATTTCGTCGGCCCCTGGATGCAGGTCGCGCGCGCGGCGCACCAGCGCGTGCTGGCCTGCACGCCCGCGGGCGATCCCGCGAGCGAGGCGATGCAGACCGCCTGCGAGAACGAGGCGGTGCGGCTGTCGCTGCGCAACCTGCGCGGCTTCCCTTGGGTCGCCGCGCGCGAGGCGGCGGGGACGCTGCGGCTGCACGGCGCCACGTTCGACATCCGCACCGGGATCTTGCAGCTCATGCAGGCGGACGGGCGGTTCGTGGCCGTCGCCGAGTGACGGCATCGGCGCGGTTCTCACGCCGGCGCCAGAAAGTGCTCCAGCACCTCGACGCGTGAAGCGGCGTCGCGCGCGTCGGCGATGGCCAGCGCCTCCAGCCCGAAGCCGACCTCGCGCTGGTCGCCGCCGCCGGTGAAGCCGGCCAGGCTGTACGGCGCGGCGGCGAAACTGACCAGCAATTCGCCGCCGGCCGCCGCGCGATCCAGCTTCACGCGCAGCAGGCGCCGCTGTCCGGGATGCAGCGTCGCGGGCGGCAGGCGCACCCCCGCCGCCTGCACATGCAGCACCTGTTCGGCCGGGCCGCCGCGCACCATCAGATACAGCAGCACGTCGCGCGGACGCCCTGGAACCGCGAACAGCAACTGCGCCTGCGCCAGCCGCGACCAGCCGCCCCATTCCTCGGCCGGGTGCCAGCCGATGCCGTGGCGCAATCGGTCTCCCGGCTCCACGCCCGGCTCGGTCGCCGAGCCTCGCCGCGGCCGCGCCAGGCTGTAGATGCAGCCGGGCCGCACCGCGAAGGCCGCGGCCGCCGCGCCGTCGCGCATCGGCGCCTCGCGCACCGTGGCCACGATCTGCGCCAGCACGTCCGACCAGGCGCGCGGCCGGTAGCGGGCGCGGATGCGCGCCTCCAGCTCGCTTCGCCGCGCGCGGTCCATGAGCTGCTCGACCTGCGCGCAAAACTGTTCCTGGGAATCCGGCTCGTAATAGGCGGCGAACGCCCCGCCGGCTTCCGGCAGCGCGGTGTGGTTCGGCACCAGCGGCACGCGGCCGTAGCACAGGCTTTCGGTGACGGGCAGGCCCCAGCCTTCGTAGTGCGAGCAGTAGACGGAAAACTGCGCGGTGCGGTACAGCGCGGCCACGTCGTGATCCGACAGCGTGCCGACCAGCCGCACGCGATGCGCCAGCCTCGGATGCACGCGCAGCCAGTTCTGCGTGTAGTCGAACAGCCAGCCCTGCTTGCCGACGCAAATCAGGTCGGGCACCGCCTCGCCGTGCCGCTCGATCAGCGCCTCCCAGCAGCGGAACACGAAGATGTGGTTCTTGCGCGCCTCCAGGGTCGCCACGAACAGCGCGAACGGGCGGCGGATGCCGAGCGCCGCATGGGTGCTGGCGTCCAGCCGCGCCGCC
Source organism: uncultured Pseudomonadota bacterium (assembly GCA_963758455.1). Taxonomy (GTDB): domain Bacteria; phylum Pseudomonadota; class Alphaproteobacteria; order Acetobacterales; family Acetobacteraceae; genus CAVRQM01. Next base: position 441,256 of record CAVWVK010000004.1, read on the forward strand.
GCGACCGCGCCGGGCTGCGGGCCGTCGTCGAAGCGGGCATCCAGCCGGACCACGTGCGACGTGACCGCCTGGCCGCAGAACGCGGGCGCCAGCAGCGCGATGTCGCGCGCGGTATGCGCCGAGTTGGCCAGCACGATGTCGGCGATGCGCATGGCGGCGGCGAACCACTCGCCGAACTCGTCGACCAGGTTGGCGGCACACGTCTCGGGCACGCGCAGCGGAATGCAGTCATGCACGAACGCCGCGTACAGCACGCCGCGCTCGCGTTGCAGGTGATGCACGTAGCGCAGGTAGTCCGGGATCCACCACGAGCTGCCGATGTTGACCAGCACATCGCCGGGCGCGAACGGCGCCGCGGCGGCGGTCGCCACGCTCTGCCGCAGCGCCGCGGTCAGCGCCCGCCAGGGCTCGTCGTCATCGGCGGACGACCCGGGGCCGGTCGAGGCCTGGCAGGCGGAACGGCAGACCGAGGCCAGCAGCGCGTCGGGCACCACCACCCAGCAGCGGCGCTGCGTGTCGAAGCCGCACGCCGCAAGGCGTTCCGGCGCCGCACCCGCCGCGCGCGCCAGACTGGCGCGAAAAATCCCGATCTGCACCCGCTGGATGCCGGTGGGAACCCGGTTGTCATCGAAATAGTGGATCAGGTCGGTGTAGTCGAACCAGACCGTGCCGCATCGCCGCTCGGTGGCGGCGACGCTTTTGGGGGCGCCCCCCGCCGCGATTCCCGCCGCGATCCCGGCCGCCGCGTCGATGCGCAAGGATCTGGCCCGGGTTGTGATGGGCGTGCCGCGGATGACGTTCAGATCGTCCATGCTGTGCAGGTTCCCGCCCAGGCGCCGATTTTAGTTGGGCGATCGAAAGCGTGGCGGTGCCGGAATGACAGGTGCGTGGCAGGCGCGTTCGCGTCCCGGTGCGAAATTGTTAAACATTCGTCAATCGACTGCACGTGCTGGCGTGCGCGGGCCGAGGGTTGATTTTTGTCAACGGCCCATGCGCTTGAGCAGGTCGATCTGCCAGCGCATCTCGTCGGGCGCCAGCGGAAAGTCGCCGCCGGCGGTGGCGCGCAGCATCGCGTCGGGGGCCAGCGCCCCCAGCGCCGCCTGGATCGTGGCGCCGAGTTCGCATGGAAAATCCGGCCGCCCAGACCAGGCTCACCAGCGCCTTGGCGCTGCGCAGCGTCGCCGCGCGCTCGACCGTCGCCATCGGCACGTCGGCCGCCACCGCCAGCATCGCGCCGCACATCTGCCGGTCGCCACGCTGTGCGGCGGACTGGATGGCGGCCTCGTTCAGGCGGCCCTTGACGAACAGCGCGCGCGCGCCGGCCAGCGCCTGCTCCGCCGCGCCGCCGTCGGACGCGGGCGCTCGGGCGGGCGGCGGCGCCAGGCGCTCGACCAGGCGGTGGCGCAGCTCGGCGGCGATCGGCGGCGGCAGGTCGGCGCGGCCGGCCAGCACCTCGAGCAGGTGGGTGGCCACGATCTCCGACAGCACGCGCGCCGCCCGCGCCGAGAGTTGCGGGCGGCGCACCAGCGGGTCGTGCCATTCCTCGTGCCCCGCCGCGCGCGCCACCAGCGCGTCCAGCGTCGCCTCGCGGATCGCCGCCGACCGATTGCTCAGCAGGGCCGCGATGGCGGCGCTGTCGGCGGTCGCGGCGATCGCCTCGCAGACCGATCCGTCCAGGCCCGGGCGGCGCGCGATGGCGGCGGCGGTGGCCGGACCGGGCGGTGCGGCCAGCAGTGCCAGCAGATCCTCCGGGGTCAGCAGCGGCGACAGGCGGATCACCGGCTCGCTGACCGGAACCGCGCTGTCATGCGCCAGCTTCAGGATCAGCGCGCGCGGCGCCTCGGGCATTTCCTTCAGCACGTCGGCGATCGCCGCGCGCACCCGCGTCGCCTCGTCATCGACCAGGCAGGACAGCGTGGCTATCGCGCGCCGGCCGATCTGTTCGCGCCCGGCGCCGTCCATGTGCGGGATCAGCAGCGCCAGCCTGCGCGCCAGCAGGGCACGCACCCGCTCGTCGCCATCCTCGGCCAGCGCGTCCCGCAGCCCGGCCGGCGCCGCGGGGTTCAGCGCCAGCGCCGCGCGCACCGTCACGCGCCTGTCGCCGCCCAGGCTGCGCAGCAGCTCCGGCGCGGTGTGCGGGCTGGCGGCCAGGCGCACGCAAGCCGCCTCGTCGTCGTGCGCAGTCGCATGTCCCGCCGTCGCCTGTCCCGCCGTCGCCTGTGGCGCTGCCGCGAAGGCCGGCGCGTGGCCCATCACCATCCGTCCGAACGCGAGACCCGCCAGTGGCCGCGGCCGGCGCGCTTGACCTCGTACATGATCTGGTCGGCGCGGTGGATCAGCGTGTCGATGTCCTCGCCGCGGCCCGGCCAGCGGGTGGCGATGCCGATCGACATGCCGACGCCGTGGCCCTGCGTCTCGCACAGATGCGCCAGCGCCAGCGGCCCCTCGACGCGCAGCATCTCGGCGCGCTCGGCGGCGGCCAGCTCGTCGGTGCCGTCGAGCCACAGCGCGAACTCGTCGCCGCCCAGGCGGGCCACCAGATCCGACGGGCGCACCGCCGCGCGCAGCAGGTTGGCCGCGATGCACAGCGCCTCGTCGCCCACGTCATGGCCGCGGCCGTCGTTCAGGCGCTTGAAATTGTCCAGGTCGATGAACATCAGCGTGCCCGGAATGCCTTCGCGATCCAGCCGGTCGATGCGCCGCGAGACCTCGTCGAGAAAGGCGCGGCGGTTCAGCAATCCGGTCAGCGGATCGGTGCGCGCCTGGCGCGCCATTTCGCGCTGGATCGAACTCGTGTTCGAGGATGACGCGCACCAGGATGCTGGTCGAGGCCACCACCGCGCGGTCGTCGTCGTCCCACGGCCGGCTGTCCGGCGGGCGCCACAACACCAGCCCGGCCTGCTCGCCGAACCGCGTCTGGCACGGGCAGACCAGCAGCGGCCGCCCGTCCGGCGCCAGCGCGTGGCCGCCTTCAGGACCGCCCTGCTCCAGCAGCAGCAGCGCCGGATGCAGCACCGCCGGCACCTGCCGCCCGGTGCTGTGCAGCAGCGTCGGCGAGACGCCGTCGCCCAGCATGTCGATCACCGCGGCCCCCTCGGCCCCGGTGGCCCCGCCCAGCGCCTCCAGCGTCACCTGCATCATGCGCGGCGCCAGCACCTCCTGGCGCATCCGCCACAGGATATGGTCCATCACCTCGGCCCGCCGCAGCGCCGCCGCGACCGCCGCGTCGCCGCCATCCTGCTGGGTCACGTCCTGGCCGACGCCGCGGGCGCCGACAATGCCGCCCATGCCGTCCAGCAGCGGCGCCGCCGCGAACGCCAGGCAGGCCAGGCCGCCGTCGCGCCGTTTCAGCCAGGCGCGGCGGGCGCGCACCGGGCAGGCGACGCGGAACGGGTCGAACCCCGGACCGCCGCCCGCGTCGGCCAGCAGCAGCGACGCCGGCTGGCCGAGCAGGGCGTCGGCGGCCCAGCCCAGGGTCTCGGCCGGGGCCACGAACACGAATCGTCCCGCCGCATCGGTCTCGAAGGCGATGTCGGTGGCCAGGCTCACCAGGTCGCGCCAACGCTGGCGGCTGTCCAGCAGCGCGTCGCGCAACGGGTCGCCGCGCGTCGGGGGAGCGGAGACCGGCGCCTCCAGCACCGCGCCGTCCGCCATGTCGCCGCTCGACGTCGCAAGGCCGGAAGGCTGGCGCGGGGCTCGCTTGACCGGCGCTCTGGCGTCCTTCATCCGCGACGATGCTCCCGCAGGACAGGCCCTGCGGCCGCCATCCAAAACCAACCGGGTGAATCGCGAGTTATTGCGGGCGCGGCTCGTCTGCCCGCCGGCGTCTGATTGACAAGTCTCCGGCCCGCTGAGCATCGTCCGCCGCGCCGGGCAGGCACCACCGCGACGAGGCCGCATCCCATGACCGACCATCCGCTCCGCGCGGCCATCGAGGCCCTGTGGGACCGCCGCGACCAGATCGACGCCCGGACGCAGGGCGAGGCGCGCCAGGCGGTCGAGCGGATCCTGGCCGCCCTGGGCGCGGGCGAGCTGCGCGTGGCCTCCCCGGCGGAAGACGGACGCAACGCGCCGGACGCCGCCTGGGTGGTGCATGAGTGGCTGAAAAAGGCGGTGCTGCTGTCGTTCCGGCTCAACGACAGCACGCCGATGCCGGGGGCGGGCGGTGCGCCGGCGTTCGACAAGGTGGGCATGAAGACCGCCGACTGGGACGCCGCGCGATTCCGCGAGGCCGGCTTCCGCGCCGTGCCGGGGGCGGTGGTCCGCGCCAGCGCCTATATCGCGCCCGGGGTGGTGCTGATGCCCTGCTTCGTCAATGTCGGCGCGCATGTCGGCGGCGGCACGATGATCGACACCTGGGCCACGGTCGGCAGTTGCGCGCAGATCGGCGCGCGCTGCCACATCAGCGGCGGCGCCGGCATCGGCGGTGTGCTGGAGCCGTTGCAGGGGGCGCCCGTGGTGATCGAGGACGACTGCTTCATCGGCGCGCGTAGCGAGGTCGCCGAGGGCGTGCGCGTCGAGCGCGGCAGCGTGCTGTCGATGGGCGTGTTCCTCGGCGCCTCGACCCGCATCATCGACCGCGCCACCGGCGAGGTGTTCATCGGCCGCGTGCCGGCCTATTCGGTGGTGGTGGCGGGCACCATGCCGGGACGCGCCCTGCCCGACGGCTCGCCCGGTCCGGGCCTCGCGTGCGCGGTGATCGTCAAGCGCGTCGACGAGCGCACGCGCGCGAAAACCTCGATCAACGAGCTGCTGCGCGATTGAGCGACCAGGCGACCGATCCGCTGCCGCTGGCGCGGGCGCTGATCCGCTGCCGCTCGGTCACGCCCGAGGACGGCGGCGCCCTGGACGTGCTGCAAGCGGCACTCGAGCCGCTCGGCTTCGTGGTCGAGCGCCCGACTTTCGCGACCACGCCGAACCTGTTCGCCCGGCGCGGGCAGGGCGCGCCGCATCTGTGCTTCGCCGGGCATACCGACGTGGTGCCGCCGGGCGACGCGGCGCTGTGGACGCATGACCCGTTCGCGGCGGAGGTGGCCGACGGCGTGCTGTACGGCCGCGGCGCCTGCGACATGAAGGGTGGGGTGGCCGCCTTCGTCGCCGCCTGCGCGCGGCATCGCACGCATTGCGGCTCGGTCAGCCTGCTGATTACCGGCGACGAGGAAGGCCCGGCCACCAACGGCACGGTGCGCGTGCTGCAATGGCTGGCCGAGCGGGACGAAATCCCGGATCTCTGCCTGGTGGGCGAGCCCACCAATCCCGTGCGGCTCGGCGAGATGGTCAAGGTGGGCCGTCGCGGCAGCCTGTCGGCGCGCATCGTCGTGCATGGCACACAGGGCCACAGCGCCTATCCGCATCGCGCCGACAACCCGGTGCATCGCCTGACCGCCGCCCTGGCCGCCATGCTGGCCGCGCCGCTCGACGCCGGCACCGAATGGTTCGAGCCGTCGGGCTTGCAGATCACCAGCATCGACGTGGGCAACCCGGCCAGCAACGTCATTCCGGCCAACGCCCGCGCGGCGCTGAACATCCGCTTCAACGACCGCCACACCGGCGCCTCGCTGGAGGCGTGGCTGCGCGCCGTGCTGACCCGCCACGCCGAACGGTTCGAGCTGGAGGTGGCGGTCAGCGGCGAGAGCTTCCGCACCGAGCCGGGCGCCTGGACCGAGGCGCTGTGCCGCGCGGTGGAGGCCGCGACCGGGATGGCGCCGCGCCTGGACACCGGCGGCGGCACCTCGGATGCCCGCTTCATCGCCCGCCACTGTCCGGTGGCCGAGTTCGGGCTGGTGGGTGCGACCATGCACCAGGCGGACGAGCGGGTGCCGGTGGCCGAGCTGCGCCAGCTTGCCGACATCTACGCCGGCCTGCTGGCGGCCGTGCTGCGGTGACGGCCAAGCTGGTCGGCGTGCTGCGCGGGCTGCTGCTGCTGGCCCGCTTCGACGCGGCCGGGTTCCGCCATCTCGGCGGCGAGCCGCAGGACGTGCTGGCCAGCCTGGCGCCGCTGCTGGCCTTCCCGCTGGTGTTCGCCCTGCTGGCCGTGCTGGAGGGCGGCGACGCGCACGCGCTGGCCGGCCTGCTGGCCGCGATCGCGGCCCTGCTGCTGCCGCTGGTCGCCTCGGAGGCGCTGGCGCGCTGGTGGCGGCGCGAGCCGGATTGGGGGCGCTTCGCGGTGGCGTTCAACTGGTCGCAATGGACCATGACGCTGGCCGCCGTCGCGGTGTTCGCGCTGGCCGGCCTGCTCGCCGCCGCCGGCCTGCCGCGCCACGCGGTGGGCCTCGGCGCCATGCTGAGCGTGCTGGCCTATCAGCTCGGCCTGCACTGGTTCCTCGGCCGCCGCGGCCTGCACCTCTCGGCCGGGCGGGCGGTGGTGCTGGTGGTGGTCATGGACCTGCTGACGGCGGCCCTGCTGGCGCTGTTCCTGCTGCTGGAAACCGCCGCACAGCAGGCCGGCGGCGGCTGACAGCCCTCGGCGGCGCTCAGGGCGCCGTGACCGGCTCCGATCCGGCCGGCAGGCGCGGCGCGTCGCGGCCGATCCAGCGGCGCGACAGGCGGCGGAACGGCTCCTCGATCCAGGCGAAGGTGATCGCCGCCACGCCCATGGTCGCCGCCATCAGCAGCACCGAGGCCGCGGTGAAGCTGTGCGGCACGCCGATCGCGGCCAGCGTGTCTTGCAGCGGCTGGCGGAGCTGCTGGATCGGGTAATGCACCAGGTAGATCGAGTACGACACGAGGCCGAGCCAGTGCACCGGCCCGCAGGCCATCAGGCGCGCGGCCGGCGCCTCGCGGGCGGCGCCGAGGCAGACGATCAGCACCGGGAACAAGGCGACCAGGGCCACGTCGCTGCCGCGGACCGTCAGCAGCGCCAGGATCAGCAGCCCGGTGACGCCGCCCACCCAGGGGCGCCGCGCGAACTCATGCACGCGCGCCTCGCTGGAGGCCCGCCAGGCCGCCAGCCCGAGGCAGAAGCCGGCGATGCAGCGCAGCAGCGGCCACGGGGTCATGCCGTTGTAGATGTCGAGCGGCCCGCTATGGCCGACGCAGCCGACGAAGGCGGCCGATTGCAGCGAGAGCCACAGGATCGCCAGCAGCGCCGCCGCCCCGGCCCCGGCGGCCGTGCCGCGCCGGCCGAACAGGCAGGCCCGCGCCAGCAGCGGGAACAGCAGGTAGGCGGCCCATTCGGTGCTGATGGACCAGCCGGGCTGGTTGATGCTCCAGTCGAACCCCCAGGTCTGCATCAGCAGCACGTTGGAGACCACGCGCCCGGCCGGTTGCAGCCAGATCCGGTTGACGCCGGTGGCCCCGAGCACGGTCAGCAGCACCGTCGTCGCGATGTACAGCGGATAGACCCGGCCCAGCCGCTTGGCCAGGAAGCGCCCGTATTCGCGCGGGCTGAAGCGGAACTCGAACAGGCCGCCATAGGTCATCGCCATGACGAAGCCGCTGAGCACGAAGAACAGGTCCACGGCGAGGTAGCCGTGCGCGATGAACGTCTTGACCGGCGCCGGGCCGACGCCGCCGGCGGTGAAGTGGTAGAACATCACCAGGCACGCCGCCACGCCGCGGATGCCGGTCAGGGATCGGATGTCGCGTTGCATGACGGCGCCCTAGCAGCATCGGCGTGCCGGTTCATCCCCCTGTCCGGCCAGCGCACGCCTTCGTGCGCCCCCGCTTGCGGCCGGGTCGGCCTCAGCTTGCCAGCGCGTGCGGCCGGTCGCGGGTGGTAATCAGCGGGCGCGGCCGCAATGGCGGCAGCGCCGTGCCGTCGTCGGTGAACAGGTAGCAGAGCTCGGCCCGCACTCCGATCGAGACCTGGTCGCCGCGGCGCAGCGGACTCTCGCCGGTGGCCTTGACCTCCAGGCCGGTGTCGTCGGCCAGCAGCATGTGCGCCACGATCTCGCCGCCCAGATGCTCGACCACCCCGGTCCGCGCCGGCAGGTGCGCGTCGGCCCGCCCGGCGCCGGCGCCGTCCAGGCCGAGATGCTCGGGGCGCACGCCGAAGGTAAGTTCCCCACCCGGCCGCGCCCCGGCCGCCTGCACCGGGATGGTCAGCGCCACCTCGCCCGGCAGGCGGACGGTCACGCCCTCGGCTCCGACATCGCTCGCCGTCACCTTGAGGAAGTTCATCTTCGGCGAGCCGATGAAGCCCGCGACGAACAGGTTGCGCGGCTGCTGGTACAGCTCCAGCGGCGCGCCGATCTGCTCGGCGTGGCCGCGATTGAGCACGACGATGCGATCGGCCATCGTCATCGCCTCGATCTGGTCGTGCGTGACATAGATCATGGTGGCGCGCAGCCGCTGGTGCAGGTCGATCAGCTCGATGCGCATCTGCACCCGCAGCTCGGCGTCCAAATTGGACAGCGGCTCGTCGAACAGGAACGCCCTCGGGTGGCGCACGATCGAGCGGCCGATCGCCACGCGCTGCCGCTGGCCGCCGGACAGCTCGCGCGGGCGGCGATCCAGCAGCGGCTCGATCTGCAAGGTCGCGGCGGCGTCGCGCACCCGCTGGTCGATCTCGGCGCGCGGCATCTTTGCCAGCTTCAGTCCGAACGCGATGTTCTCGCGCACCGTCATGTGCGGATACAGGGCATACGACTGGAACACCATCGCCACGCCGCGCCGCGCCGGCGGCCATGACGTCACTTCGTCCCCGCCGATCACCACCCGCCCGGCGCTGGGCCGCTCAAGGCCCGCGATGGTGCGCAGCAGCGTGGTCTTGCCGCACCCGGAGGGGCCGACGAAGACCATGAACTCGCCGTCGGCGATGTCGATGCTGACATCGTCGAGCACGGTCGTCTCGCCGAACGCCTTGCGGATGTTGCCGAGCGTCACCTGGGCCATCGAACGTCCCCGCTGCTGCGCGCGCATGATCCCCGCCGCCGCCGCCGCCGTCCAGAGCCGCCGGATGCCGCCGCTCACACGAATATTCGATTGTCTCGCGACGCCCGAACGCGGCAACATCGCCGCTTCGGCGGGAGCATTGCCGGCGGTCGCGCGTGAGCGATCGTCGCGCGAACGTGATTGCGGCGGGGCGTCGAACCAGGCTCGAACCGGCGGACGGCCCGCTTGCCGCCGACCCAGGGAGGAGGCAGGCCGGCAATGAGGAAGTGGGATCTGGCAAGATGCGGTCTGGCGGCGGCGGCCGCGACCGCGATCGTGGCGCTGTCCGGCCATGCGTGGGCGTGGAGCCTGCAACAGGCCGCGGCACCGTACAAGGGCACGTCGATCAGCGTCGTCGGCCTCGACCGGCCGAGCTATCAGGCGGCGCAGCAGCTTACCGACGAGTTCACCAAGGAGACGGGCATCACCGTGAACTGGGTGACGTTTCCGTACCGAGGATTCGCTGAAGGAGGAGACGCTGAACTTCGTCTCCAACAGCCAGCAGTTCGACGTCATCCTGTCCGACGTGGTCTGGCCGGTGACGTTCGTCGATGCCGGGTGGGTGGTGCCGGTGCAGCATTTCCTCGACGACAAGAAGCTGGCCGATCCGGATATCGACGTGCAGGACTTCTTTCCGGTCTGGCGTGCCAGCTTCACCATCGACGGCAAGCTGTACGGACTGCCGTTCGATTCCTATTCAGGGCTGCTGTACTACAACAAGGCGATGCTGAAGGCCGCCGGCTTCGACGCGCCGCCCGCCACCTGGGACGAGCTGGCCAAGACCTACGCGCCGAAGCTCACCGACAAGAGCAAGGGCGTGTACGGCTACGCGCTGCAATCGGCCCGCGGCGAGACGCAGACGGCGGACGCCTTTGCCCGCTTCCTGTGGCCCTGGGGCGGCCGCTTCCTGGACATTCCCAAGAAGCAGATCACGGTGAACGACGCGAAAGCGCAGGCCGGCATCGAGTTCCGTCAGGCGCTGCTGCCGTTCATGCCGCCCGGCATCGTCTCCGACGACCACAGCCAGGTCGTCGAGATGCTGACGCAGAAGCGGGTGGCGATGATTACCGAGTGGTCGGCGTTCTACCCGACGCTGAGCAAGTCGCCGATCGCCGCCGATCTCGGCATCGCGCCGGAGCCGAAAGGGCCGGACGGCGCCTATGCGGCGTTCGGCGGCTTCGCCTACATGGTGAGCGCGCAGGTGCCCGAGGCCAAGCAGGATGCCGCCTGGCTGTTCGTGCAATGGCTGACCTCCAAGGCGATGGCCAAGCCGCTGATCGAGCACGGCGCGGTGGTGGCCCGGCGCAGTTCGGACACCGACGCGCAAATCCAGGCGAAATTCCCCAACCTCAAGCCGGAGGTGGAAGCGTGGGAAAAGGCGACGGTGCCCGACTGGCGGCCGCAGTTGCAATGCTATCCGCGCTTCTCGGACATCGTTTCCGACTGGGGCTCGCGCATCGAGCTGAACCGGATCGGCGTCAAGCCCGGGCTGGACAGCATGGCCAAGAGCCTGACGGACTACATGAACAATACGAAGTGCTGGGAGCATACCAACACGCCCGAGAAGTACATGAAGCAGAGCTGACGGGACCGTGAACGACACGGGCGCCAGTGTCGCCGCCGGGATGGAGCGCCCGGCGGCACCGCCCGATCTGGTTCCGTTGCGCGAGCGACTGGCGCCGTGGCTGTTCGTGGCGCCGTCGCTGGTGCTGCTGCTGGTGATCGGCCTGTATCCGATCATCTTCACCTTCGTCATCTCGTTCAAATACTGGGTGATGGGAATGGGGGCGCCGGCGTGGACCGGCGTTGCCAACTACGTCTCGGCCCTCACCTCCAGCGATTTCGGCGACGCGGTGCTGCGCACCGTGGTCCTGGTGGCGGTGTCGCTGCCGATCCAGTTGGTGCTGGGCATGTTGATCGCGCTGGCGCTCAACTCCACCCGCGTCGCCGTGCTGCGCCGGCTGCTGCAAATCTGCCTGGTGATCCCGATCGCCATCACGCCCGCGGTGGTGGGCTTGCTGACCGAACTGATGTTCAACCAGCAGCTCGGCATCGTGAACTACCTGCTCGGCGGCATCGGCATCGGGCAGGTGGACTGGCTGGGCAACACCACCAACGCCTTCATCACCGTCATCATCGTCCAGATCTGGGAATGGACGCCGTTCGTGGCCCTGGTGCTGTCGGCGGCGCTGGCCACCGTGCCGACCGACATCGAGGAGGCGGCGACCCTGGAGACCGAGCGTTGGTGGCCGCGCTTCCGCTTCATCCAGTTGCCCTTCATGTGGCCCGGCATCACCGCGGCGCTGGTGTTCCAGACGGCGTTCACGCTGAAGGAGTTCGACATGATCTACTCGATCGAGAAGGGCGGCCCCGGCACCGCGACCGAGGTGGCCATGCTGCAAATCGAGCGGCTGGCCTTCCGCGGCTTCGACATCGGCGTGTCCGCGGCGGAATCGATCCTGATGCTGATTCTCTCGATCGTGCTGGCGCGCGTCTACATCCGCCTGTTCTACCGCGAAATCGCCTGAACCGGGGGGAGGGGCGCCGTGCTCAAGGACTACGCGCTGCGGGTCTTGCATGTCATCGGCGTCGTGGTGATCCTGGTCGTCATCCTGTTCCCGCTGTACTGGATGGTGGCTGGCTCGCTGAAGACCGAGGCGGAGCTGTTCCGCATCCCGCCGGTCTGGACCTGGCAGCCGCATCTGGACGCCTACGCGCAGGCGATCCAGCAGGACCGCGTGCTGGGCGCGCTGCTGAACTCGGTGATCGTCACGGTGAGCGCGGTGGCGCTCGGCCTGCTGGTCGGCGCGCCCGCCGCCTACGGCATCGCGCGCTATCAGTTCCGCGGCCGGCGCGACGTGTGGTTCTGGTACGTGACGAACTGGATGCTGGTGCCGGTGGTGGTGCTGATCCCGTTCTACCTCACCGCCTCGACGCTGCACCTCATCAACAACCTGATCGTGCTGGTGCTGGTGTACCAGGTGTTCATCGTGCCGCTGATCGTCTGGCTGCTGGTGGATCAGTTCCGCTCGGTGCCGATCGACCTCGAGGAAGCGGCACAACTCGACGGGCTCAACCGCTTCGGCGTGTTCCTGCGCATCTGCCTGCCGCTGGTCAAGCCGGGCATCGCGGTCTCGGCGATCCTGGCCGGGATCTTCGCCTGGAACGACCTGCTGTACGGCTTCATCCTGACGCCGGCGCAATCGGTGCGCACCGCGCCGATGATCGTGCTGACCTATCTCGGCGGCTACATCGTGCCCTGGCCGAAGGTGATGGCCAGCGCCACGCTGGTCTGCGCCCCGGTCATCATCGGCGGCGTGATCGTGCACAAATACATCGCCCGCGGCCTCACGCTCGGCGCGGTGAAGTAGGACACAAGCCCCTCACCCCGGCCCTCTCCCGGAGGGAGAGGGAGTGCTGCCCCCTCTCCCTCTGGGAGAGGGCCGGGGTGAGGGCGCTCCTACCAGACCCCGGCGAACGGATCCTCCGCATAGCGCACCCGCAGCAGCGTCAGCCCCTCGGGCGGCGCCGTCGGGCCGGCGGCGGCGCGGTCGCGGGCTTGCAGCGCCTCGGCCACGCGCTCCGGCCGCCAGCGTCCCTGGCCGACCAGCGCCAGGGTGCCGACCATGTTGCGCACCTGATGATGCAGGAAGCTGCGCGCCTCGGCGGCGATCTCGATCATCTCGCCGTCCCGCCGCACCTCCAGCGCGTCCAGCGTGCGCCACGGCGATTTCGCCTGGCAGGCGGCGGCGCGGAACGAGGTGAAATCGTGCCGCCCCACCAGCGCCTGCGCCGCCGCCTGCATCGCCGCCGCGTCGAGCGCGTGGCCGAGATGCCAGACCCGCCCATGCAGCAGCGCGGGGCGGACGCGGCGGTTGAGTATGCGATAGACGTAGCTGCGGCCGATGGCCGAGAACCGCGCGTTCCACTCCGCCCCGACCACGGCCGCCGCCAGCACCGCCACGCGATGCGGCCGCATGTGGAAGCTGAGCGCATCGCGCACGGCCTCGGGCCGCCGCGCGGTCGGCAGGTCGATATGCGCCACCTGTCCGGCGGCGTGGACGCCGGCGTCGGTGCGGCCGGCGGCGACGCTGGCCACCGCGGCGCCGCCGGCCAGGTGCGACGCGGCCTGTTCCAGCACCGCCTGGACCGAACGCCCGGCGGCTTGCCGCTGCCAGCCGACGAAACCCGCGCCGTCGTACTCGATCAGCAGGGCATAGCGCGGCATCAGCCCAGCCGGGTGCCCGGCGGCACCGGCCGGCCGCGCAGGAAAGCCGCCGCGTCGAGCGCCGCGCGCCCCGGCGCCTGCACCCGGATCAGCCGCAGCGTCCCGCCGCCGCCGCAGGCTATGGTGAACGCGCCATCCAGCACCGTGCCGGGCGGTCCGCTGCCCCCGCCCGGCTCCGCCGCCAGCACCTTCAGCGTCTCGCCGCCCAGCGTGGTGAAGCTGCCCGGCCAGGGGTTCAGCGCGCGCACCCGGCGGTCCAGCGCCGCCGCGTCGCGGCTCCAGTCGAGCCGGCCGCTCTCGCGCGTCAGTTTCTCGGCATAGGTCGCGCCCTCGTCCGGCTGCGGCACCGGCGGCGGCGGGTGGTCGAGCACTTGCAGCACCAGGGGCGGCCCGAGGGCGGCCAGCGCGTCGTGCAGTTCGGGGGCGGTCATGCGCGGCGTGATCGCCACCTCGGCGCGCGCCAGCATGGGGCCGGTATCCAGACCGGCATCCATCCGCATGACGGTGACGCCGCTGCGCCGGTCGCCGGCCAGGATCGCCGCCTGGATCGGCGCGGCACCACGCCAGCGCGGCAGCAGGCTGGCGTGGATGTTGAGGCAGCCGCGCCGCGGCGCCTCCAGCATCTCCGGCGGCAGGATCAGGCCGTAGGCGGCGACCACGGCGGCATCCAGATCCAGCGCCGCGAACGCCGCGTGCTGGCCGGCGTCGCGCCGCAGCCGGGCAGGGGTGCGCACCGCCAATCCCAGCGCCTCCGCGCGAACCTGCACCGGGCAGGGGCGCACCGCCTGGCCGCGTCCGGCCGGGCGCGGCGGCTGGCAATAGACGGCGGCGATCTGGTGGCCGGCATCGTGCAGCGCCTGCAACGCCGGCACCGCGAAATCCGGGCTGCCCATGAAGGCGAGGCGCACCCTAGCGGCCCTCGTCGGCCGCCTTCTGACGCAGCTCCTTGGCCAGCCGGCGCAGGATCATGTTGCGCTTCAGCACCGAGAGGTGGTCGACGAACAGCACCCCGTCGAGATGGTCGATCTCGTGCTGGAGGCAGGCGGCCAGCAGCCCGTCGGCCTCGATCTCGCGCCGCGCGCCGGTCTCGTCCTGGTAGCGGATGCGCACCCGCGCCGGCCGCGTGATGTCGGCGTACTGGCCCGGCAGGCTGAGGCAGCCCTCCTCGCGAGTCGCCGTGTCGTCGCTGCGGCCGATCACCTCGGGGTTGACCAGCACCATCGGCGCGGGGGCGTCGTTGGCCATCAGGTCGACCACGGCCAGCCGCAGCCGGCTGGCCACCTGCGGGGCCGCCAGCCCGATGCCGGGCGCCTGGTACATGGTGGCGAACATGCGCGGGATCAGCGCGCGCACGGCATCGGCGTCGGCGCTGCCCACCGGGCGCGTGCGGGTCTTCAGCGCGGGGTTCGGGGCCAGCAGGATCGGCAGCGTCGTTGCGGACTCGACCGGGGCAAGAAGCGTGGTCATTGGCGGGATTTAGCGATCGCTCCCCCCCGGTTGCAACCCGGGCGCCTCGTGCCAATCTGCGGGATGCCGGGTTGCCGTTTCGGGACCAGGCGCCGCTTCGCTCGCAGGAGGGGGCCCCGATGACCGCGCGCGTTTTCACCTCGCCGTTGTTCCTTGGTTTCGACCATCTCGAACAGATGCTCGAACGTGCATCCAAGAACACGTCCGACGGGTATCCGCCGTACAATATCGAGCAGACCGGTCCGACCGGCTTGCGCATCACCCTGGCGGTCGCGGGGTTCACCATGGACGACCTGCAAATCACGCAGGAGGACAACCAGTTGGTCATCCGCGGCCGGCAGACGGACGATTGCCAGGGGCGGGTGTTCCTGCATCGCGGCATCGCCGCGCGGCAGTTCCAGCGGGCCTTCGTCATGGCCGAGGGCATCGAGGTGCGCGGCGCCTGGCTGGACAACGGCCTGCTGCATGTCGACCTGGCCCGGCCGCAGCCGGAGAGCCGGGTAAAGACCATCAAGATCGGTCAAGCCTCGGCGCTGCCGGACAAGCGGCCGCGAAACGAGGCAGGGGATGGGGAAGTTCTGGAAGCCGAACCCGAGGGCTGAGGCGGCGCCTGTGCCTGCCGCCGAACTATGAGCCGAGGTCGGCGTTGCCCGTGATCGGGGGCGCCGAACAGCAAGGAGAATCCGACCATGAACACCCCCCGCGAAACCGGCGCGGAGATCGCCGGCATCGAGAGCGCGTCCGCCGTGCGCCTGGACATCCGCCACCTGTCGGAGGAGCAGTTGGCGCAGCTTGGCGTCTCGCAGGTCGCCTACGTCAAGCCCGTGATGATGAACGGCACCCGCGCCTACGCGATCCACGCCGCCGACGGCGAGCCGATGGCGGTGGCGGGCGATCAGGATCTCGCGGTGGCGGCGATCCTGCAGCACGAAATGGCGGCCGCGCTGGTCCACTGAACGGCGGGGGCGCGCGTCCCGGCACCGCCGGGCGGCGTCCGCGCTTGCGCGGGAACCGCGTCGTGGCCCATACCGCATTGGGCCAGCGGGAGTGTTCGGTGCTCGAAAACTTCGCACGTCATCCGCTGACCTTCGGCCCCACCCCGATCGAGAAGCTGTCGCGGCTCACCGCGCATCTGGATGCCGGCGTCGAGATTTTCGCCAAGCGCGAGGACTGCAATTCGGGGCTGGCGTTCGGGGGCAACAAGCTCCGCAAGCTCGAATACATCATACCCGATGCGATCGCGAGCAACGCCGATACGCTGGTCACCATCGGCGGCGTGCAGTCCAACCATACCCGCCTGGTCGCCGCCGTGGCGGCGAAAATCGGCATGAAGTGCCGCCTGGTCCAGGAAAGCTGGGTTCCCCATGAGGACGCCGTCTATGACCGCGTGGGCAACATCCTGCTCTCCCGCATCCTCGGCGCCGAAATCCATCTGGTCGACGAGCATTTCGACATCGGCATCCGCGCGAGCTGGACAGCGGCGATCGAGGACGTGAAGTCCAAGGGCGGCCGGCCGTACGCCATTCCCGCCGGCGCCTCCGTCCACAAGTTCGGCGGCCTCGGCTACGTCGGTTTCGCCGAGGAGGTCCGTGCCCAGGAGAGGCAACTCGGCTGCACATTCGACTACATCATCGTCTGCACCGTGACCGGCTCGACCCACGCCGGCATGGTCGTCGGCTTCTCCGGGGACGGCCGCCAGCGAAACGTCATCGGCATCGACGCCTCATGCACCCCGACACGGACCAGGGCGCAGGTGCTCGACATCGCGCGCAAGACGTCCGCTCTGGTGGGGGGCCGCGACATCGCCGAGGACGATGTCGTGCTGAACGAGGACTACGCCTACCCGGCCTACGGCGTCCCCTCCAAGGCGACGCTCGACGCGATCCGGCTGTCGGCCCGGCTGGAGGGCATGATTACCGACCCTGTGTACGAGGGCAAGTCGATGCAGGGCCTGATCGACCTCGTGCGGAAAGGGTTCTTCCCGAGGGGATCGAAGGTGCTGTACGCCCATCTCGGCGGCGCGCCGGCGCTCAACGGCTACAGCTACACGTTCCGCAACGGATGATGTCCTGGTGGCGGCCCGCTGGCGGCCGCTACTGGCCGCCCGCCGGGTCGATCCAGCCGATGTTGCCGTCGCTGCGGCGGTACACCACGTTCAGCTCGCCGTTGGTGCTGTTGCGGAACATCAGCACCGGCTGGTCGGCCAGATCCATCCGCATCACCGCGTCGCTGACCGAAAGCCGGGCGATCTCCGCCGGCGCTTCGGCGATCACCGTGGCATAGGCGGCCGCCGGCAGCGCCCCCTCGGCGCCCGCCGCCCCCTCCGGCTCGTCCTCCTGGCGCAGGATGTATTGCCGCGCCGCCTGCGGCTTCTCGCGCGCGCCGGCGTCGCGGGCGTGCTCGTTCATCCGCCTTCGATAGCGGCGCAGGCGCTTGGCGATGTGTTCGGCCGCGTCGTCGAAGGCGCTGTTGGCGTCCGCCGCCTCGCCCTCGCCGCGCAGGGTCAGCCCACGGCCGGCGTGAACGTTGATGTCGCAGCAGAAAAAGCTGCGGGCGCGGCTGAAGGTGACGTTGGCCTCCAGCGCGTGATCGAAGAACTTTCCGGCGATGGTCTCCAGTTGCTGCGACACCCGCACTCGCAGCGCGTCCGAAAGGTCGACCTGCTTGCCGGAAACGGTGATCTGCATGGCAGCGTCCTCGCCAACCGAGATTCGGGACCGCCTCGCGGCCTGGACAGACGATGCTGTCAGACCGGCTCGGCCTTCTCCCGCTTGCGTTGCACCGAACTGGGGATGCGCAGCGCCTCGCGGTATTTGGCCACGGTCCGCCGGGCGATGGCAACGCCTTCCCCGCCCAGTGCCGCCACGATCGCGTCGTCGGACAGCACGGCGTCGGGCGGCTCGGCCGCGATCATGGCGCGGATGCGCCAGCGCACCGCCTCGGCGCTGTGGCTCTCGCCGCCGCCGGTGGCGCCGATCGCGGTGGTGAAGAAGTACTTCAGCTCGAAGATGCCGCGCGGCGTGGCGATGTACTTGTTGGCGGTGACGCGGCTGACCGTGCTCTCGTGCATCTCGACGGCATCGGCGATGTCGCGCAGGATCAGCGGCCGCAGATAGCCCACCCCGCGCCGCAGAAAGGCGTCCTGCTGGCGCACGATCTCGACGGCCACCTTCAGGATGGTCTGCGCGCGCTGCTGCAACGACTTGACCAGCCAGTTCGCGGTTTGCAGCTTCTCGGCCACGAACGCCCGCTCGTCGCGCGTGGCGCCGGCCAGCACGCGGGCCGAAAACACCTGGTTCACCAGCACCCGCGGCATGGTCTCCGGGTTGAGTTCCAGCAGCCACTCGCCGTTCGGCAGCGTGCGCATCAGCACGTCGGGCACCACCGGGATCAGCGGCGCCGCGTCGAACGCCGCGCCGGGCTTGGGGTCGAGGCGGCGGATTTCGGCGATCATGTCCGCCAGGTCCGCGGCGTCCACCTCGCACAGCTCCATCAGCCGCCGCGTCTGCCGCGCCGCCAGCAAATCCAGGTTGTCCAGCAGTGCCGCCATCGCCGGGTCGAGCCGGTCCCGCTCGGCCAGTTGCGCCGCCAGGCACTCGCGCAGGTCGTGGGCGAACATGCCGGTGGGGTCGAAATGCCGCATCTTGGCGCGCACCGCCTCGACCCGCGCGACATCGGTGTTAAGGGCGGCGGCGAACCGCTCCGAGGCCACGGCCAGCCGCCCGCTCGGCTCCAGGGCGGCCAGCAACTGCCCGGCGATCATGCGGTCCACCGGATCGTCGAAGCCGAGGCGGATCTGCATGGCGAGGTGCTCGCGCAGCGTAGTGGTGGCCGGCGCGTATTCGTCGATGCCCCGCGCCTCGCCGTCCAAGCCGCCGGCGCCGCGCGCGGGCGAGGCGGCGCCGTCCGACGCGCCGCCCGGATCGTAGGTCTCGGCATGGACCGCATCGAGCGGCTCGGACGCGGCGGCGCACAGCTCGCCCGAACGCGCCGCCTCCGCCGCGTCCGCCGGCTGCGCCAGCGCCGGCATGATCTGGTCGGGCGCCGGCCGCTCCACGTCGCCCCAATCGTCGGCCGCCCGGTGATCGGGCTCCAGCATCGGGTTGCGCTCCAGCTCCTCCTCGATGAAGGCGGAGACCTCGATATTGGAGAACTGCAACAACTGGATCGCCTGCCGCAGTTGCGGCGTCATCACCAGCGATTGCGACTGCCGTAGCGCGAGATGCGGGCCGATGGCCATGCGGTGCCGTGCTTCAGGGGTGGGGGCGAAGACGGCACGCGCCGCCGGCGCGCAGTGCAGCGCGGGACGCCGGCCGTGGCAAGCAAGAATCGTGCTGGGGTGCCGTCATGGGCCCCCCCAGGCTACAGGCCAGGCTACAGGCTGAACCTTTCGCCGAGGTAGACGCGGCGCACGTCCTCGTTGGCCACCACCTCCTCCGGACGGCCCTCCATCAGCACCGCGCCGTCGTGCATGATGTAGGCGCGGTCGATGATCTCCAGCGTTTCGCGCACGTTGTGGTCGGTTATCAGCACGCCGATGTTGCGGTCCTTCAAGTGGCCCACCAGGTCGCGGATACTCGCCGACCGCGATCGGGTCGATGCCGGCCAGCGGTTCGTCGAGCAGGATGTAGCTGGGGTGCGAGGCCAGCGCGCGGGCGATCTCCACCCGCCGCCGCTCGCCGCCCGACAGGGCCAGCGCCGGGGTGCGGCGCAGGTGGCCGATGCCGAACTCGGTCAGCAGCGCGTCCAGCATCCGCTCGCGGGCGTCGGCGTCGGCCTCGACCACCTCCAGCGCCGCCATGACGTTCTGCTCGACGTTGAGGCCGCGGAACACGCTGGCCTCCTGCGGCAGATAGCCGATCCCGAGGCGCGCGCGGCGATACATCGGCAGGCCGGTGATGTCGGCGCCGTCCAGCGCGATGTCGCCGACATCGGGGCGGACCAGGCCCACGATCATGTAGAAGGTGGTGGTCTTGCCGGCGCCGTTCGGGCCGAGCAGCCCCACCGCCTCGCCGCGCCGCACCGAGACGGTGACGTTGCGCACCACCGGCCGCTTCTTGAACGACTTGCCGACCGCGCGCGCCGCCAGGCCGGCGATGTCGCCGTCGCCGCCGCGGCGGCGCGACGCGCGCGGCTCGCTGCGCGACAGGACGGAGGGCAGGTCGGGACGCACCTCGTTCATCGCGGCGCCGCCTTGGCCGGGGCGCCGGCCGCCTGCGTACTGGCCTCGTTGGGCATGATGATGCCCTGCACCCGGTCGGTGGGCGCGCTAATCATGTGGGCGATGCCGGTTTTCATGTTGATGTCGGCGGCCGGCCCATTGATCTGGTTCTGCCCGTGGGTGATGCGGACATGGCCGATGATGCGCGCCAGCCCGGTGTCCGGCAGGTACACGCCGCGGTCGCCGCGCACCGTGTCGGCGATGGTGCGTACCTCGACATTGCCATACGCCTCCACCCGTTGCAGCTTCCCGGCCGAGGCGGCCAGGGGGTCGGCTCCCGGCTTGGCCGGCGCCGGCGCCGCCGGTGCCGCGGCGCCGGATGCGCCGGGCGTGGCCGGGGCAGGGGTGGTGTAGCCCACCAGGGTGTCCGCGGACAGCCGCTTGGCGTCGCTGGTGACGACCACGGCATCGCCGCGGCCGACCGCCAGGTGCTTCTGCGACCAGTATTCCAGGCTGTCGCGGGCCGTCATCACGTCCTGCGGGGTGGTCAGCTTCAGATGGCGCCCGGTCAGCACCAGCACCGCCTGGTCGATGTCGTAGATCGCATGGTCGGCCAGCGCCTCGTCGGTCGGGGTGACGATGCGTACATGACCATCGGCCTCGAGTTCGGTACACTTCCGTGTCGCCGCTGTCCGCGCCGCCCAGCACGCTGGCGGTCGATTGCGGGGCAGCCGCCGCGGCCGGGGTCGCGGCTGCCGCCGGAGTGCCAGGGGCCGGCGCGGCGCCGGCCTTCTTGCGGTAATGCGCGATCAGCCGGTCGGCCAGCACGGTGACGTTGCCGCGCACCGCCCGCGCGTCGCCGGTGGCGATGATCTCCTGGTCGGACTCGCGCCACTCGAAGCCGCCGCGCGCCGTCACCTGCACCGGCCCGCCGCTCGACAGGTCGATGCCCTGCGCGCGCAAGCCCGGCGCCAATGCCGCCGCCGATGCCGCCAGCAAGACGGCGGCGACCAGGTACGGCGCGCCCCTCATTGCCTGCCGTTCAGCACGAGCCGCCCGGGGCCGGCGAACTGGATGGCGGTGCCGCGGTCGATCAGGGTGAAGCCCTGCGCGTCCAGCGTGCCGAACGGTCCCTCGGCATGGACCATGTTCGACCCCGCCGCCGCCCCGGCCTTCAGGTCGATGTTGGCTGCGTGGGTGGTCATGGTGGTGCCGTCGTCGCGGTAGAGCTGCACATCGCCGGACAGGTCCAGGTTGCCGAGGTGCTGCATGTAGGCGCCCTGGCGCGCCTGCACCATCAGCCAGCGCCCGTCCTCCAGGGTCACGTCGCCCTTTGGCGTGGCCAGGTCAACCCGCTCGGGCGAAACCTGCCGCGCCGTCTTGGCAGTGACGGTGTAGGGCCGGCCGCGCTGGTCCACGCCGTGATACACCGGATCGGTCAGCACCCCGGTCTGCATCTGTGCCGCCAGCCGCCCGGCGCGCATCCGCGCCTGATCGACCCAGCGGGAGAACTCGGGCCACAGGATGACGGTGGCCAGCAACGCCAGGGCGGCCACCGGCAGCAGGCGCTTGGCGGCCCCGATCGCCCGGCGCCGCCGGGCGATCCGTCCAGGAGTGGGCGGCGCGCGCCGGCGCTCGGTGCCGACCGCGAGGCCGCGGCGCGCGCGGGTGGCGGCCGAGGGGGGCGGTGCCGCGTTCATGCCAGCCTGCTCATGCCCAGCTTGCTCATGCCCAGCTTGCTCATGCCGGCGTGCTCATGCCAGGCCGGCGCGCAGCAGGTCGTGGATATGCAGGATGCCGATCGGCCGCCGCTGCTGGTCGACCACGAACAGCGTGGTGATCGGCCGCGCGCCCGCGTTCATCGCGTGCAGCGCCTCGGCGGCAAGCGCGTCGGCGCCGATGGTGCGCGGACCGTGCGTCATCAGCTCGCCCACGCGCCGGGTCAGCAAATCCGGCCCCATGCCGCGCCGCAGGTCGCCGTCGGTCAGGATGCCGTGCAGCACGCCCGCGTCGTCGATCACGCCCAGGCAGCCGAACCGCTTTTCCGACATACGCACGATCGCCGCGTCCATGCCCAGGTCGGGCGTGGCCAGCGGCAGCGCCTCGCCGGTGTGCATCAGCTCGCGCACCCGCCGCAGCCGCGAGCCCAGCCGGCCGCCGGGGTGGATTTGCCGGAAATCGGCGGCGCCGAAGCCCCGCCTGGTCAGCAAGGCCACCGCCAGCGCGTCGCCCAGCGCCAGTTGCATGGTGGTGCTGGTGGTGGGCGCCAGGCCCAGCGGACAGGCCTCGGCGGCGTCCGGCAGCAGCAGCACCGTGTCGGCGGCCTGCGCCAGCGTGCTGGCCGCGCGCCCGGTGACGGCGATCAGCGGCAGCGCGAAGCGGCGGGTATGGGCGATCAGGTCGGCCAGTTCGGCGGTCTCGCCGGAGTTGGACAGCGCCAGCACCGCGTCGCCGGGCACCACCATGCCCAGATCGCCGTGCGAGGCCTCGGCCGGATGGACGAACAGCGAGGGCGTGCCGGTGGAGGCCAGCGTGGCGGCGATCTTGCGCGCGACATGGCCGGATTTGCCCATGCCGGACACCACGACCCGCCCGGTCACGGCGGCCAGGGTCGCGACCGCGCCGGTGAAAGCGCCGTCCAGCGAGGCGGCCAGCGCGTGCAGCCCGGCGGCCTCGGTCGCCAGCACGCCGCGCCCCACGGCCAGGTCGCCGGTGGGAAGCTCGTCGGGACTGTTCAGGAGGCTCGCGAAAGCTGCGTCCATGGCTGCGGGGTACGCCCGGGGCCGGGGGCGGTCAACCGCCGCAATCTCTCGAAACGTGACAACGCGGTAGGGTGCTGCGTCAGTGCGCGAAAATGTCCGGGTTTTCCCAACCCAGCAGGTCCAGCCGCGCCCGGGTCGGCAGGAAGGCGAAGCACTGCATGGCCAGATCCAGCCGCCCCTCGCGGCGCAGCAGCGCCTCCAGCCGCGCCCACAGCGCATGCAGGTGCAGCACGTCGGAGGCGGCATAGGCGAGCTGCTCGCTGGACAGCTCCACCGCGCCCCAGTCCGAGGTCTGCTGCTGCTTGGAAATCTCCACGCCCAGCAGCTCGCGGCATAGGTCGCGCAGGCCGTGCCGGTCGGTGAAGGTGCGGATCAGCTTCGAGGCGATCTTGGTGCAGCGGACGGGTGCGACGGTGACGCCGAACGCCTGCTGCAGCATGGCCACGTCGAAGCGGGCGAAGTGCATCAGCTTGACGGTGTCCGGGTCGGCCAGCATGGCGGCCAGGTTCGGACAGTCCGTGCCGTGGCCGCCGAGCGCCGGCGGGATGATCTGCACCAGGTGCGCGTGCCCGTCGCCGCCGGACAGTTGCACCAGGCACAGCCGGTCGCGGCGCGGATCCAGGCCCATCGTCTCGGTGTCCACGGCCACCATCGGCCCGAGCGAAAGCCCGTCCGGCAGGTCGTGGCGGTGCAGGTGGATGGTGCCGCCGGCCATGAACTGGGTGATGTCAGGCATTCCCGTCAGTGTGCGGCCGATCGGCATGGGGGGAGGCAGGCGTTGGTGCCCAGGAGAAGACTCGAACTTCCACGACATTTCTGCCACAGGTACCTGAAACCTGCGCGTCTACCAATTCCGCCACCTGGGCATTCCGGCTGCGGCGAGGGGGCGAAGTAGCCCTGTGGCGATACCCCGTCAAGTTGCCTGCCGGCGCATTGTCCGCGCCGGTGGCAGGCCTGGACCAGTGTGACCAGGAACCACGCCGTTTGAGCGGCTAATGGGCGGTGCGAACATGTCGCCTCTTTTGGTCCTCACGGCACTTTTTGTGTCCTCAATGCCTCGACCGCGGTCGCGATCAGGAGGGCTAGAAGAATGTAGCCCGATAGAGCTTCGGCAAGCGCGAACAATCGACCTGCAGTTGTAGCCGGCACGAAATCGCCATAACCAACGGTGGTGACTGTCGTTACCGAGAAATAGATCGAAATAAACCAGTCATGCACAACAGCATTCGTGTGGGTATCTCTTACGCCAGCAACGCTGAACAGGAAAGCATTTGTAAGTATGACGAGGATTAGGTCCAGGATAACTTGTGGTATCCTAAAGGCCATATACTTCGGATAACGATGTGCCTGAACGACGGACGACACGGCTGCGCCGCTAATTACAAGACTGCCAACCCATAAGAGCCATACCGTGCCTGACAAGGCACCATTGTGTGCGAATGAGCGGAAGAAGAGAGCCCAAATGCAGACCGCGATATAGAAGATTCTTGCTGCGGCTCGCCCCAGCGCTCCTCCGCGCTTGATACGCTCCCGTAGCCGAGGTGTCATTTTCATTCCGTGAAGCTCTTCCCCGTCTGCCGCTTCGGCAGCGATCCTATTCCACCCCGCGCACGTCAAATACCTCGAACCGCTTCCGTTATCCTCCGCCTCGCATTGCCGGCGGCGAAGCAGCAACGCGAGTCGAAGCGGACCGCGCGCAGCCCGGCCTGCGTGGTGGATCAGGCTCACCCAATGGTCGGGCCGAGTTTGCCTTCATGGGACCGACATTCGGCCGCAGAGCTAGTTTGCCGCCGGCTTCAACGATGGTGCAGGCGGCGGCGTAGCACCGGGAGGCATCGGAATTCGCATCGTGGAAGTCGGTATCACGCCGCCCTTTGCGATCTCGCTCGATCCCGCTTCACGCTTTGTGCTGACGGTCATGCGGCCCGCTCCACTCCGTACGCCGCCCTTAACTAAGCTGCGGCATTCCCGTCTGCCAGGGCCAGGAGGTCACGGCCAGGCCGTTCCGGTAGCGTCGCACGTACTCGCAACCGATCTTCACTGGCCGATCCGGCGGACGAGTTGAACGAGCTGTGTCCAACAGAGGTCTTGCTGGCGGTTTGGGCCGAGGCTCATTCCAGGTTCATGATCGAAAATCGCCCGGCACGCCACCATCTGTGCCGGCGTGTCCCATCCCGAGACCTGGCTGCAACCCCGCCCCGAGGGCCTGTTCTGCGAAGCCGGCGGCTTCTTCGTCGATCCGGTGCGCGCCGTGCCGCGCGCTGTCGTCACGCATGCCCATTCCGACCACGCGCGGCCCGGGCACGGCGAGGTGCTGGCCAGTCCCGAGACGCTGGCGCTGATGCGCGCGCGCCTGGGCGAGGGCGCGTTCGCCCGCGAAATCCCGCTGGCCTGGGGCGAGACGCGGCGCATCGGCGCGGCGGAGGTGTTTTTGCAGCCGGCCGGGCACGTGCTGGGCAGCGCGCAGGTGGCGATGACGGTGGGCGACAGCCGCGCGGTGGTCAGCGGCGACTACAAGCGCACGCCGGATCCGACGACACGCGGCTTCGTGCCGATCGCGTGTGACGTGTTCGTCACCGAGGCGACTTTCGCGCTGCCGGTGTTCCGCCATCCCGATCCGCGCGGCGAGATCCGCAAACTGCTAGACAGCGTGGCGCTGTTTCCCGAGCGCACGCATGTCGTCGGCTGCTATGCGCTGGGCAAGTGCCAGCGGCTGATCGCGCTGCTGCGCCAGGCCGGATGGGACGGCGCGATCTACCTGCACGGCGCGTTGCTGCCGCTGTGCCGGGTGTACGAAGCGCAGGGCGTGGCGCTGGGCGACCTGCGCCCCGCGACGGTGGCGGCGCGCGAGGAGCTGGTGGGCAGGATCGTGCTGGCGCCGCCCGGCGCCATCGCCGACCGCTGGGCGCGGCGGCTGGCCGATCCGGTGGTGTGCCTCGCGTCGGGCTGGATGCGGGTGCGCCAGCGGGCGAAATCGCGCGGCGTCGAATTGCCGTTGGTGATCTCGGACCACGCCGATTGGGACGAGCTGCTGGCCACCATCGCCGAAGTGGCCGCCGCGGAGGTCTGGGTGACGCATGGCCGCGAGGAGGCGCTGATCCGCGCCCTCGCGTTGCGCGGCGTGCGCGGCCGGGCGCTGCGGCTGGTGGGCTACGGCGACGAGGACGACAACTCTCCGGCGCCCGTGCTGGCACCCGGAGCCAGCGCGGACGCCGAGACGTGATCGCCTTCGCCGACCTGCTGGAACGGCTGGTGTTCACGCCGGGGCGCCTGGCGAAGATCGCGCTGCTGCGCCGCTATTTCGCGACCCAGCCGGATCCGGACCGGGGCATCGCGCTGGCCGCGATCACCGGCGAGCTGTCGTTCGCCGCCGCCAAGCCCGGATTGATCCGCGAGCTGATCGCCGCACGCACCGACCCCGAGCTGTTCGCCTGGTCGTACGACTATGTCGGCGACCTGGCCGAGACCGTGTCGTTGATGTGGCCGGCCTCGCCCACCGACGCCGCTCCGCCGGGCCTGCCCGAAGTGGCGCGGTCGCTCGCCGAAACGCCGAAGGCGGAGCTGCCCGATCTGCTGGCGCGCTGGCTGGATGCGTCCACGCCTTCGGTGCGCCTCGCGTTGCTGAAGCTGATGACCGGCAGCCTGCGCGTCGGCGCGTCCGGGCGGCTGGCGAAGATCGCGCTGGCCGAGATCGCCGGCGGCGGCGTCGCGCCGGACGACATCGAGGAAGTCTGGCACGGGCTTGCGCCGCCCTATGCGCCGCTGTTCGCCTGGATCGAGGGGCGCGCGGAGAAGCCGGACCCGGCCGACGCTCCGGTGTTCCGCCCGCCGATGCTGGCGCATCCGCTGGAGCCTGCCGATTTCGCGACGCTCGATGCGGCGGCCTATCGCGCGGAATGGAAATGGGACGGCATCCGCGTGCAACTGGTGTCCACGCCGGGCGGCCGGCGGCTGTACTCGCGCGGGGCGGAGGATATTTCGGACGGTTTTCCCGAGGTGGTGGACCGCATGACGTTCCGCGCCGTGCTGGACGGCGAATTGCTGGTGATGCGCGACGGCATGGTGGCGCCGTTCGCCGAGTTGCAGCAGCGGTTGAACCGCCGCGGCGTGACCGCGAAGATGCTGCGCGACTTCCCGGTCGGCGTGCGGCTGTACGACATCCTGTTCGACGGCCACGAGGATCTGCGTCCGCGGCCGTTCGATGCGCGCCGCGCGCGGCTGGAGGCGTGGTTCGCGCGCGAACAGCCGGCGGGGATGGATTTGTCCGAACAGATTCCGTTCGCCTCGCTCGACGAGCTGGCCGAACGCCGCGCCGGCGCGCGCGCCGCCTCGATCGAGGGGCTGATGCTCAAGCGCGGCGACAGCCCGTACGTGCCCGGGCGGCCGCGCGGGCTATGGTGGAAATGGAAGCGCGATCCGCTGACCATCGACGCGGTGGTGATGTACGCGCAGCGCGGCCACGGCAGGCGGAGCAGCTTTTATTCCGACTACACCTTTGGGCTTTGGCGCGAGGACGCCGCGGGAGCGCCCGAACTGGTGCCGGTGGGCAAAGCCTATTCCGGGCTGACCGACCCGGAAGTGGCCTGGCTGGACGGCTGGATCCGCAATCACACCACCGCGCGGTTCGGCCCGGTGCGCGAGGTGGAGAAGACGATGGTGCTGGAGGTGGCGTTCGACGCGGCGCAGCTCTCGACGCGGCACCGTTCCGGCGTGGCGCTGCGCTTTCCGCGCATCGCCCGGCTGCGGCGCGACAAGCCGGCGGCCGAGGCGGATCGGCTGGAGGCGCTGATGCGCACCATCGCGGGCACGGTCAGGCCCGATAGGCCGCCCGGCTAATCGGCTCGGCCGTGTCGCAGGCGACGCGGCGGTTCGACTTCACGATGGAGCCGGCATGGAGTTCCGCCCGGTCGAGGCGATCCCTGGTCTCGGCGGATCGGGTGGCCGCGGTCTGCTTGGCCAGCTCCAGGGCCTCGCTGGCGCGCAACGCCGCCCGCCGCGCGCGGTCGGCCGCGGCGCGGCAGCGGTCAAGGGCGGCGAGGGCCTGCTCGATCGGACCAAGATATTCCATGCCCTTGTTGTCCGCCGCCAAGACCGGGCGCGCGTTAACCTATGTGTAAAACTATGCAATAATTTGGCGGCCGCGACCTCGCCGCGATGCGCCAATCGCCGAGCGCGCGCGTTGTCCCCGCAAGCCGCGCCGTAGCGAAATCACGGAGAGCAGCCCTGATGGTAAATCCCTGGACCCTCAAGATGGAGCAGTTCACCAGCTTTTCCCAGGAGGACAGACAGCGGCTCGATGCGCTCGCGAACGGGCGGCAGCGGCAATACGCCGCTCGGGAGGACATCATCCGCGAGGGCGAGCACTCGCCCGAAAACCACCTCATCATGTCGGGGTTCGCCTGCCGGTACAAACTGCTGCCGGACGGCGCGCGGCAGATCATGGCGTTCCTGGTGCCCGGCGACCTGTGCGACGCCGAGATTTTCATCCTCAAGGAGATGGACCACAGCATCTGCGTCCTGTCGCCCAGCATCGTCGCCGCCATTCCCGGCGAGGCGATGCGCGACCTGCTGATTAACCGGCCCGGCATCGCGCTGGCGCTGTGGTGGGGCACGTTGCAGGACGAGGGCGTGTTGCGGGCGCGGCTGATCGACATCGGGCGTCGCGACGCCCGCCAGCGGATCGCGCACATCATCTACGAGGTGCTGGTGCGCCTGCGGGTGGTCGGCGCCACGTCGGACGACACGTTCGAGTGGCCGGCCACGCAGACCGACCTGGCGGACGCCACCGGCCTGACCACGGTGCATGTGAACCGCACGTTGCAGCGGTTGCGCGACGACGGCCTGATCGCCTTCGAGGGCAGCCGGCGCCTGCGGATTCTGGATCGTGCCGGGTTGCGCGAGGCGGCCGATTTCAATCCGAACTACCTGCACCTGGATCGCGCCACCGATCCGAACGGCGGACCTGCGGCCGAGCGGGTCAAGGGACTGATCTAGCGGCCGCGCGCATCCTGAGGAGCGATGCCATGCTTCCTGACCAGGGCCCTTCCGACCACAGTGGGGCGGTCAACCTCACCCAGATCGCCGAACGCCTGCCGCGCCCGGACGGCGCGCCGGAAACCGTCCGCGTGCTGGAGCGCGGGGCGGCGGGACTGGTGTTCGATGTCCTGGCCCGCGACGGCGCCGAGACATGGCCCGACGAGCCGGGCGACCGTCACGCCATCTATGTCGTGATCGCGGGCGAGGGGACGTTGCACTGTGGCGGCGACATCCTGGAATGCGCCGAGGGCGACGTGCTGTTCGCTCCCGGCGGCGTCTCGCGCCGGTTCGAGCGGCTGAGCCGAGGGTTCGCCACCTGGCGGATCTCGCTGCCGCGCGCCTGACGCAAGCGGCAGCGAGGCGCCGCCGCTACTGTCCGCTGCTCCGCCGCTTTTGCAGGTTGTCCAGATAGACCACGCCGGCGATCAGCAGGCCCTCGATCACCAACTGCCAGAACGAATTGACGCCCAGCAGGTTGGCGCCGTTGCCGATGGTGGTGAACAGCACCGCGCCGATGAAGCAGCCCAGCACCGTGCCGCGCCCGCCGAACAGGCTGGCGCCGCCCACCACCGCGGCGGCGATCGCCTCCAGTTCCGACCCGTAGCCGGCATTCGGGTTGCCCATCGTCAGGCGCGCCACCAGCAGCATCCCGCTGACGCTGGCGAACACCGCCGACAGCCCATAGGCCACCACCGTGACGCGGGTGACGTTGATGCCGACGCGCCGCGCCGCCTCGATGTTGCTGCCCAGCGCGTACATGTAGCGGCCCAGCCGGGTCGCGCCGAGCAGGTATTGCGAGCCGATGGCGAACACCAGCATCACCACGAACATCGTGGGGATGCCGAGGACGGAGGTGTTGGCCACCAGCCCCAGCGAGGGCGGCACGCCGGAAATCGTCATGCCGCCGGAGCTCAGCATGGTCAGCCCGCGAAACCCTTGCAGGCCGGCCAGGGTGACGATGAAGGCGGGAATCCCGAGCCGGTCGATCGCCAGCCCGTTCACCACGCCGATCACCAGCCCCAGCAGCAGCGCCAGCACCACCGCCGCGAACACGTTCATGCCGCCCGACAGCAGCATCGCGAAGACCACGCCGGTAAGGCCGGCGACCGACCCCACCGACAGGTCGATCCCCGCCGTGATGATGGTGAACAGTTCTCCATAGGCGATGATCGCGTCGACCGAGACCTGACGCATCATGTTGAAGACGTTGCCGGTGGTCAGGAAGTACGGCGAGGCGACCGCCAGGACGATCCACAGCAGCACGGTGCAGCCGGCCACCCAGGTCTCGACCGGCAGGTTGTGGCCGAGGCCGCGCCAGGTGCGCGGCCTCGGGGTCGCCGTGCTGCTTGCGGAGACGCTCACTCAGTCTCCCAGGAACGGCGTGAGCTGATACTTCTTCGGATCGAGCAGACCCGCCATCGCCGGGCTGGCGATGTTGGCTTTCGTGACCACGCTCACGCCGGAATCGACGACCTTCGGGAACACCACGCCCTTGGACGCGGCCAGGCCGTACCACACGCCGGCATAGCCCATCATGAACGGGTTCTGCACGATCAGCCCGTCCAGCTCGCCGCTGTTCACGAAGGCGATCTCCTGGTCGGACGTGTCGAACGCCACGGCGCAGATCTTGCCGCCGAGACTCTTCTCCTGGATGGCGCGGCCGGCGCCGTCACCCTCCAGCTCGTTGTCGGCGAACATGCCCACCAGGTCGGGGTGGCGGGTGAGGATGTCCTCGGAATCCGACAGCGCGCGCGCCGGATCGTTGTTGCCGGTGCGATGCTCGACGATCTTCAGGCCAGGATACTTCTTGAGCTCCTCGACGAAGCCGTGGTCGCGGTCGTTCAGCGATTGCGCGCCGGCCAGCGCGGTGAGGTAGGCGACGTCGCCTTCCTGCTTGCCGGTGCGCGCCTTGACGCACGTCGCCACCTCGTCGGCCGCCTTCATGCCGCCGGTGACGTTGTTGGTGGCCAGGAACGTCACGTATTTCTTGGTGTTGGCGTCGGAGTCGACGACGATCACCGGGATCCCCGCCGCGGTCGCGTTCTCGATCGGCTGCGCCAGCGCCTGCGCGTTGGTCGCCGCGATGACGATGGCGGCGGGCTTGGTGGAGATGGCGTTCTCCATGATCGACACCTCGCCGGCCACGTCGGTCTCGGCGGCAGCGCCCAGCTTGGAGATCTGGATGCCCAGAACCTTCGCGGCGGCATCCGCGCCGTCGAACACGGTGGCCCAGTATTGCGAGGTGGTCGCCTTGACGATCACCACGATGCGGGTGCCGGCAAAGTCGGCGGCCCGCGCGGAACTCGGCGGTTGCGCCAGGACGAGTCCCACGGCGGTCGCCGCCAGCAGCGTCAGTTTTCTCAACGCACGCCTCCCTTGTTTTGGTGTTTGTTGCAGCCTCAGTTGGCCACCTGCTCCGCCGTTTCGGTGAAGCCGGTCATGTACTTGATAAGCTCCTGCTGATCGGTCTCGCTCGCGCGCGCCGTCATCACGATGTTGCCGCGATACATCACCGCCACCCGGTCGGCGACCTCCAGGATCTCGATCAGGTTGTGCCCGATATAGATCACCCCGACTCCCTCGGCCGCCAGCCGCCGCGAGAGCTGGATGACATGCTCGCGCTCCATCACCGCCAGTGCGGCCGTCGGCTCGTCCAGGATCACCACCTTGGCGTGCCAGTACAGCGCGCGGGCGATGGCGACCGCCTGGCGCTGGCCGCCGGACAGGCGCGAGACGGTGCGCGCCTTGCGCGGAATGCGGCTTTCGATGCGCGCCAGCAGCGCCTCGGTCTCGTTGCGGATCTTGCGATTGTCGATCGCCGGCAGGAACCCGAGCCAGCGCCGCACCGGCTCGCGGCCGAGAAAGATGTTGGCGCCGACCGACAGGTCATCGGCCAGCGCCAGGTCCTGATACACCGTCTCGATCCCGTAGCGGCGGGCATCGGCCGGCGAATGCAGCTCCAGCGGCTTGCCGTCCAGCCGGATCTCGCCCGAAATCGACGGGATAGACGCCGGAAATCAGCTTTATCAGCGTCGACTTGCCGGCACCGTTGTCGCCCACGATCGCCACCACCTCGCCGGCGTCGAGCGCCAGGTCGATCCCGCGCAGCACGCTGATCGGGCCGAAGCTCTTGTGCAGATTGGCCACCTCCAGCAGCGTCGGCACGCTCCACCTCGTCGGGGCTTGTCTGATGAAATAGAGGCGAAGTTCACGAAGCCGTCAATCGGGCGCCCGGGCCTGCGGCCGCACCCGGGATCAGGGCAATTCCGGTCAGCCGGGGCCGAACCGATAGATCGTGCGGCTGTGCCGGGTCTCTCCCGGCCGCAGCACGATTGAGGGAAAGCCGGGATGGTTCGGCGCGTCGGGAAAATGCTGGGTCTCCAGGCACAGCGCGGCCCGCAACGCCAGCCCGGCCTTCGGCAGCATGTTGCCGGAATAGAACTGGATGCCCGGCTCGGTGGTCAGCACCTCCATCGCGATGCCGCCGGCCGCGACCCGCGCTGCGTGCGCCGGCTCGCGGCGCGGCGCGTCGGCCAGGACGTAGTTCTGGTCGTAGCCGTGCCCGATGCGCAGTTGCTCGTCATCATCGCCGATGCGCGCCGCGATCCGCCGCGGCGCGCGGAAATCGAACGGCGTGCCGGCCACCGGGCGGATTTCGCCGGTGGGGATTTGTGCCGCGTCGGCCGGCGTGAATTGCTCGGCGGCGATGCTGACCTGGTGCCCCAGCACGTCGGGCGCGCCGTCGAGGTTGAAATAGGCGTGGTTGGTCAGCATCACGATTGTCGGCGCGTCCGTGCTCGCCGCGTAGTCGATCACCAGCGCGTCGCCGCGCACGGCGTAGGTGACATGCGCGGTCAGCGTCCCCGGAAAGCCCATGTCGCCGTCCGGGCTGACATGGCTCAGGCGCACGCCGTCGCCATCCGCCTCGGCCCGCCACACCGCGCGGTCGAAGCCGACCTTGCCGCCGTGCAGCGTGTTGCCGCCGTCATTGGCCGAGAGCTGGACCGTCCGCCCATCCAGCGGGAATCGCGCGCCGCCGATGCGGTTGCCGACGCGGCCCACCACGGCGCCGAGATAGGCGGTGTCGGCCACGTACGCCCGCAGGCTCGGCCGGTCCAGCGTCACGCGGCGCGGGCCGGAAGCGGTCGGCACGTCGATCCCGGCGATGCGCGCGCCGTAGGTCAGGATGCGCGCCCGCAGCCCGCCCGCGACCCCGAGATCCCAGGCCTCGACGCGACTTCCATCCTCAAGCGTGCCGAATAGGCTAGGCTGCATGGCGATCCCTCCCGTGGCGGGCGGCAAGCCTAGCCGGGCCGCGGAGGGCGGAACAGGTGGGGAGGCCGGGATGGATCAGGCGACGGCGGCACGGACGTTCGACCGCACGGCGGAGGACGTCGGCAACATCGTGGAGTTCGGGCACGTCAACGTGTTCGTGCCCGACCAGCGCATCGCGACGCTGTTCTACGTCACCGGCCTGGGGCTGACGCGCGACCCGTTCCTGATGACCGGGGTGGACAATATGTGGATCAATGTCGGCACCGCGCAGTTCCACCTGCCGCACGGGCGGGCGCAGGTGCTGCGCGGGACGATCGGGCTGGTGCTGCCGGATCCGGATGCCCTGGAGGCGCGGCTGTCACGGGTGCGCGGGCATCTGGCGGGCACGCAATTCGGGTTCGCGCGGCGCGACGGGGCGATGGATGTGACCTGTCCCTGGGGCAACCGCATCCGCGTCCACGCGCCGCATCCGCGCTGGGGCGGCATGGTGCTGGGAATGCCGTATCTGGAGATGGATTGCCCGCCCGGCACGGCTTCGCGCATCGCCCGCTTCTACCGCGAGGCGCTGCGCGCGCCGGCGACGGCGGACGGCCGTGTTGCCCGCGTTGCGGTGGGGGCAGGGTTTTCGCTGATCTATCAGGAGACGGACGCGACGCAGCCGGAGTACAACGGCAACCACATCCAGGTGTCGCTGGCGGATTTTTCGAGTCCGCACGCCTGGCTGCTGGCGCGCGGGCTGGTGACGGAGGAAAGCGACCAGCACCAGTACCGTTTCCAGGACATCGTCGACGTGGACAGCGGCGACTTGCTGGTGACGGCCGAGCATGAGGTGCGCAGCATGAAGCACCCGCTGTACGCGCGCCCGCTGCTGAACCGCAATCCGGCGCAGAGCAACGCGCGGTATGCGCCTGGCCACGAAATCCAGGCCTGGTCGGCGGCCGCCATCTAGGGCGATGTGTCTAGGGCGATGCGGAGGGCACCAGGATATTCGGATTGAGGCCCAGTGCGGTGATCGTTGCCGGGTTGAGCTGTCCGTTCACCTGCAAGCCGCGTCCCTGCTGGAAGCGTTCGATCGCCTGCTGCGTGGCGCCACCCCAGATGCCGTCCGTGGCGCCGTCATAGAAGTTCAGGGCGCGCAGACGCGACTGGATTGCCTGGATCGAACTCCGGCTCAGCGTATTGCCGGCGATCGCTGTCGCAGCCGTCGCCGGCGGCGGGGGTTGCCCGGCGCTCAGCAACTGGTCGGCCGGCACGCCGAGGGTCGCGACCGTCGCCTGGTTCAACTGGCCGGTCGGCTGCAATCCGTGATCCTGCTGGAACCGCACCAGCGCCGCCTCGCTGTCCGCGCCCCACACGCCGTCGATCCGGCCGGAATACGCGCCCTGCTGCTGCAACTGCTGCTGCACCATCTGCACCGCCTGCGGCGCAAGCGGCTGCGTATAGGTCAGCGCCGGCGGCACCTGCGCCGCCGCCGGTGCGACCGCCGCGAGCAACACGAAGGCGCCTGCCGGCAACAACGTCCGCATCGGGACTCACCTGTGGCGTTTACCCGCCGGCAAAACGTCTGGCCAGGCCGAAGGTTCAAGCGCGTCGCCATTCCGCACCGTCATGTTGCGGCACGGCGTGGATGCCCGGATCAGGTCCGGGCATGTTTCCCGATCGTCATGGCCGGGCTTGACCCGGCCACCCACGCGGTGAACATGCCGC
Organism: uncultured Pseudomonadota bacterium; assembly: GCA_963758455.1. Classification (GTDB taxonomy): domain Bacteria; phylum Pseudomonadota; class Alphaproteobacteria; order Acetobacterales; family Acetobacteraceae; genus CAVRQM01. The sequence goes on from CAVWVK010000004.1 coordinate 475,766, forward strand.
CATGCGCCGAGCGTGGGTGTACATCATGACGAACCGCCCGAACGGCACGCTGTATGTCGGCGTGACCACGGATCTTCCCCGTAGAGCATGGGAACATCGGGAGGGAGTGATCGCGGGTTTCACCAAGACCTACGGGCTGAAACGCCTCGTCCATTCGGAGCAGCACGAGACGATTCACGATGCCATCCAGCGCGAGAAGAACATGAAGCATTGGCGACGCGCGTGGAAGGTTCGCCTCATCCTGGAGAGCAATCCGGGCTGGGTTGATCTTTACGAGTTGCTGATTTGAAGACGATACGCGTGGATTCCCACCTGTCGCGCGCGCCGTGATACGCCGCCCGTCCACCCCTTTCGTGCCGCGCCGCGTGGATGGCCGGGTCAAGCCCGGCCATGACGTGAGTGTGTTGTTACATGATCGTATTCCGCACCGTCATGGCCGGGCTTGACCCGGCCACCCACGCCGTCCAGCGGCACAGGCCTGTCCGACAGACCGCGCAACGCCACGCCCGCCCACCCGACTTGACATTCTATGTCAGTTGAACTAACAATCCCGGTCATGGCCCCCGCCGCCCCGCCACCCCCAGCCGCCCGCTGCGCCACGATCCTCTCCTGGCTCTGCGCGGCCATCGCCGCCCGCGCGGCGAAGCAGGCTTCGACCCGGCCGCTGCTGGTCCATCTCTGGGGCGCGCTGCGGCGGCTATCCGGGCGGCTCGAACGACTGGCGGCAAGGGTCCACGCCGGGCGGCTCCCGGCCCCACATCCAGCGTCCCGCAAGCGGCGGCCGGACCGGCCACGCGCATCGCGCCCGCGCCTGCCGACCGGCTTCGCCTGGCTGGTCCGGCTGGCGCCCGAGACGGCGCCCTACGGCACCCAACTGCAAGCTCTGCTCGACGAACCCGAAATGACCGCGCTGCTGGAAGCCGCGCCCCAGGCGGGCCGCCTGCTCCGTCCGCTGTGCCGGATGCTGGGCGTCCGCCCCGCGCCGCCTCTCGCCCTCAAGCGGGCGGAGTGTCCGCCACGTCCCAGCCGGCCGAAGCCAGCCCGGCCGCCCGATCTCCGTCCCCGCCCGTCCCGCGTGTGGCCGCTGGGCTCCTTCCTCCTGCCGCCCCGCCGGGACGCCGACGACCCGCCGATACTGATCTAGACCGGCGATGCTCCCGCACAGGCATAATGTTCCTATACCGGAACGTATTTGCGGCGCGCGATGATGAGAGAGTGGCGCGAATCTCGACTGGTCGAACACCCTCACCCCGGCCCTCTCCCAGAGGGAGAGGGAGAGCTGCCCCCTCTCCCTCTGGGAGAGGGCCGGGGTGAGGGCGCCGGCGACCCGCTACCGATGCGCCGCCATGAACCCCTTTATCATCGGCGCGATCCGCTCGCGGAACCGGCGGCCGTTGAACAGCCCGTAATGCCCGACCCCCGCCTGCTCGGAATGCTCGCGCATCGTCTGCGGCAGGCGCGTCGTCAGCTTGTGCGCCGCCCGCGTCTGGCCCAGGCCCGAGATGTCGTCGCGTTCGCCCTCGATGGTCAGCATCGCGGTGCGCTCGATCGCCCCCGGGTCCACGCGCTCGCCGCGATGGGTCAGCAGGCCGCGCGGCAGGCGGTGCTCGTGGAACACCGCCTGGATGGTCTCCAGGAAGAACTCCGCCGGCATGTCCATCACGGCGCGGTACTCCTCGTAGAACGCGCGCTTGGCCGCCAGCAATTCGCCGTCGCCATCGACCAGGTGCTGGAACATCTGCCAATGCGCGTCCCAGTGCCGCTCCAGGTTCATCGCCATGAACCCGGCGAGTTGCAGGAACCCCGGATAGACTTCCCGAAGAAAGCCGATCCGGCCGAACGGCACGCGATGGATCACCGAGCGGCGAAACCAGTCCAGGCTGTGCTGCTTGGCGAAGGTGTTGACGGCGGTCGGCGCCTCGCGCGTGTCGATCGGGCCGCCGATCAGGGTCATGCTGCGCGGCGCGGCCGAGGCCTCCTCGGCGCTCAGCAGCGACACCGCCGCCAGCACCGGCACCGCCGGCTGGCAAACCGCGATCACGTGCGTCTCCGGCCCCAGGTGGCGCAGGAAACCCATGATGGTGTCGACGTAATCCTCCAGGCCGAACCCCGGCGCCAGCGCCGGCACGTCGCGCGCGTCGGTCCAGTCGGTGACATAGACGTCGTGATCCGGCAGGAACGCCTCCACCGTGCCGCGCAGCAGGGTGGCGAAGTGGCCGGACATCGGCGCCACCATCAGCACTTTCGCATCGTTCGGGCGGTCGCCCGACTGGTCGCCGCTGGTCGCCCGACTGGTCGAGCATGCGGCGGAAGCGCCGCAGCGCGCACCAGGGCTGGGCCAGCGCCACTTCCTCGATGACGGGGATTTCCGCGCCGTCGATCACCGTGCTGGTGTGGCCGAACGGCGGGCGGCCAAACTGGCGCGTGCTGTGCTCGAAATGGTCCAGTGCCGCGGCGGCCCAGCGCCCCAGCGGGGTCGGCCGCCAGGGATTGCCGGGCAGGTCCAGCAGCGACAGCGTGCCGGCGGCGGCGGCGCGCATCGGCGCCAGCGAGGCGATCTGCCATTCGTGCAACTGGTACAGCATCGGCGTCCTTCGTCGTCACGGCCCGAATCCGGGCGGCCTGTGCCTTACATAAGCGAGGTTGCCGCGTCGTTCATCCGAACGTTCACACAAATGTCGCGGCGGCGCCTCACCCTGTGGCCGGGACGCCACACGGCGACGTGACTATGCTTCGCATCCCTGGTCGCGCAGCAGGTCCAGCACCGCCTCGGCCGGCACCTCGGCGCTGGTGAACGCAGCCCCGATGCCGGCCGCCAGCACGAAATGCAGCGCGCCGTCGCGAACCTTCTTGTCGCGGCGCATCAGCCCGGCCAGCCGGGCCGCGGAGAAGCGCCGGTTCAGCATCGCCAGCTCCGCCGGCAGCCCGACCGCGGCCAGGTGGGCCACCACGCGCTCGGCCTGGTCGGCGGGGCAGAACCCGAGCCGCGCGGACAGTCGGAACGCCAGGCCGATGCCGACCGCGACCGCCTCGCCGTGCAGGATCGCGCCGTACCCCAGATCGGCCTCCAGCGCGTGCGCGAAAGTGTGGCCCAGGTTGAGCAGCGCCCGCCCGCCGGCCGGCCGCTCCTCGCGCTCGTCGTCGGCCACCACCGCCGCCTTGAAGGCGCAGGCGCGCACGATCGCCTCGCCCTGTGCCGCGCGGTCGCCGTCCACCACCGCGCGCCCGTGCGCCTCGCACCAGGCGAACAAATCCGCGTCGCCGATCAGCCCGGCCTTGGCGATCTCGGCGTAGCCGGAACGCAGCTCGCGGGCGGGCAGGGTGGCCAGGGTCGCGGTGTCGGCCAGCACCATGCGCGGCTGGTGGAACGCGCCCACCAGGTTCTTGCCGTGCCGCGTGTTGATGCCGGTCTTGCCGCCCACCGAGCTGTCCACCTGGGCCAGCAGCGTGGTCGGCGCCTGCACGAACGGCAGGCCGCGCAGGGTCGCCGCCGCCGCGAACCCGGCCAGGTCGCCGACCACGCCGCCGCCCAGCGCGATCACCGTGGTGCGCCGCTCCACGCCGGCCGCCAGCAATCCGTCGACCACCTGCGCCAGCGTGGCGAAATCCTTCGACGCCTCGCCCGCCGGCACCACCACCGACTGCGCCTCGATCCCGGTCTCGGCGAGGCCGGCCAGCAACTCCGGCAGATGCAGGGCGGCCACGGTCGCGTCGCTGACCACCACCGCGCGGCGCTGCGGCAGCACCGGGGCGAGCCACGCGCCGGCGCGGCGCAGCAGGCCGTCGCCCACCACGATGTCATAGGCGCCGCTTGGCAGCGTCACCGGCAGGGTCTGCGGCCGCCGCCAGCCCAGCAGCGCGTCCTGCACCCGGGTCGTGGTCAGCTCCGGGTTCTCGTCGCCCACGTCCACCACGATGTCCGCCTCCGCATAGGTCGCATTGCGCTGCGCCATCAGCCGGGTCAGCACCTCGGCCGGATCCTGCCCGTGCAGCAGCGGGCGATGGGTGCGCCCGGTGACGCGGCGCACCAGCACCGGCAGCGGACAGCGCAGCCACAGGCTGGTGGCGCCGGCCCGGATCGCCGCCCGCGTCTCGGCGTCCATGAACGCGCCGCCGCCGGTCGCCAGCACCAGCTTCGGCCCGGACAGCAGGCGGCGGATCACCCGCCGCTCGCCGTCGCGGAATGCGCTCTCGCCGTAGCGGGCGAAGATTTCGGCGATGCTGCGGCCGGCCGCCAGCTCGATCTCCGCATCCGCGTCGCGGAACGGCACGCCGAGTCGGCTCGCCAGCCGCCGCCCGATGGCGGTCTTGCCGGCCCCCATCAGCCCGACCAGGACGATGCCGCGATCCAGCACCGGGCCGGCGACCGCGGATTCCAGGGGGGCGGGGCCGCCGGATGGCCCGACCTGGAGCGCGGTGTTGCGTGTCATAGACGGCGAGGTTAGCACAGGGACCGCCCGCGCCAAGCGAGCGGCCCGTTGCGGGCGCCGCCGCTTGCCCCCCGTTTGACTGGATGCCATGCGCCGTCTGTTCCTCGTCGTGCTGCTCCTGCTGCTGGTCGTCGGTGCCGTGGGCGTGCTGATGCTGGGCGCCTTTCCGCCGCCGCCGCACCAGCAGACCGTGCAGAAAGTGCTGCCGAACGACCGCTTTGGCCACGGCAGCCAGTAGCCGTGCGGCACACGGCTGCGGATCGGCACGTCGAAGCCTTCCTCGAAATGCTCGCCGCCGAGCGTGGGGCCGCGCTCAACACCCAGGCCGCCTACGCCGCCGACCTGGCCGATGCCGGGGCCGCCGTCGGCGGCCGGCTGGCCGAGGCCGGCGAGGCCGGGCTGCGCGCCTATCTCGCCGGCCTGTCCCGCGCCGGGTTGTCGGCGCGCACGGCGGCGCGGCGATTGTCGGCGCTGCGCCAGTTCTACCGCTTCCTGCTGCGCGAGGGCGTGCGCGCCGACGACCCCACCGAGCGGCTCGACGCGCCGCGCCTGGCCGCGCCGCTGCCGAAATACCTGAGCGAGGCGGAGGTCGACGCGCTGCTCGCGGCCGCGCGCGCCCTGCCGCCGGCGCAGTCCGCGCCCGCCGTCGCGGCGCTGGAGATCCTGTATGCGACCGGGCTGCGGGTCTCCGAACTGCTGGCGCTGCGCGGCCGCGCCCTGGCCGGCGACGCGGCGCTGCTGCTGGTGCGCGGCAAGGGCGGGCGTGAGCGCGTGGTGCCGCTGTCCGACGCGGCGCGCGCCGCCGCCGCCGCCCTGCATCCCGGCCCGCGCCGTCCGGCCTGGCTGTTCCCCGGCCGCGCCGCCGCGCAGGCGATGACCCGGCAGGGATTCGGGCTGCTGCTGAAGCGGGTGGCGCTGGCCGCCGGCCTGGACCCGGCGCGGGTCAGCCCGCACGTGCTGCGCCATTCCTTCGCCAGCCACATGCTGGCGCGCGGCGCCGACCTGCGCAGCCTGCAATTATTGCTCGGCCACGCCGACATCGCGACCACGCAAATCTACACCCACGTGCTCGCCGAGCGGCTGCAACGTCTGGTGGAGGCGCATCACCCGCTGGCCAGCGGCTCCGGCAACCGCTAAGCGCCTGCGGATGCGCCATTACCTGGACTTCGAGAAGCCGGTCGCCGAGCTGGAAGGCAAGATCGACGAACTCCGCGCCATGTCCGAGACGGACGGGCTCAACATCGCCGACGAGGTCGCCCGCCTGGTCGAGAAATCCGACAAGCAGCTTCGGGCGATCTACGCCAAGCTGACGCCGTGGCAGAAGGTGCAGGTCGCCCGCCACCCGGAGCGGCCGAAGGCGGGGGATTACCTGTCCGGCCTGATTACCGATTTCACCGCACTCGCCGGCGACCGCGCGTTCGGCGACGACGCGGCGGTGATCGGCGGCCTGGGCCGGTTTCGCGGCCGGTCGGTGGTGGTGCTGGGCACCGAGAAGGGCCGCGACACCGAGAGCCGGGTGGCGCACAATTTCGGCATGGCCCGCCCCGAGGGCTATCGCAAGGCGCGGCGGCTGATCGAGCTGGCCGGGCGGTTCGGCCTGCCGGTGCTCAGCTTCGTCGACACCTCCGGCGCCTTTCCGGGCATCGAGGCGGAGGCGCGCGGCCAGGCCGAGGCCATCGCCCGCTCGATCGAGGCCTGCCTGGACGCACCGGTGCCGGTGGTGGCCACCGTGATCGGCGAGGGCGGATCGGGTGGCGCCATCGCACTGGCGGCGGGCGATGCCGTGCTGATGATGGAGCACGCCATCTATTCGGTGATCTCCCCGGAGGGTTGTGCCGCGATCCTGTGGAAGGACGCCGCGCAGGCGCCGCAGGCCGCCGAGGCGCTGCGCCTGACCGCCGAGGATCTGCGGCGGCTGCGGCTGATCGACGCCGTGGTGATCGAGCCGCTGGGCGGCGCGCATCGCGACCCGCTGGTGGCGGTGGCCGCGGTGGGCGACGCGGTCGCCGCGGCGCTGGCGCCGCTGCTGGCGCTGGACGCGGCCACGCTGCGCGCGCGCCGCGCCGAGAAGTTCCTGGAGATGGGACGCGAGACGCTGGCGTGAGGCTGGTTATCGCAGCCGGGCGATCGCCCGCTCCGGCGGTGGCGGGATCGCCGGCCGGACGGTTCCCCGGACCGCGGCGGGTGCGACGGCGCGGGCGGTCAGCTCGCGCAGGGTCGAGATCAGCGCCAGCAGGGCCAGGAACGCGTCGAAATACGCCATGCTCAGGGCGGCGCCGCCGACGAAGAACGACACCAGGCTGACTTGCAGCATCCGCGCCAGGTCATAGGCCCAGCGCAGGCCCGGCCGCCCGCGCGTCCGCCGCGCGATCACGAAGCAGTTGCGCAGGCCCAGGGCCAGCATCGTCAGGTAGATGGCCAGCGCGGGAAAGCCGTGCTCGCCCAGCACCTCGAAATAGATGCTGTGCGCCGCGTGCGGCGTCTCGTCGGGGAAATAGTGGTTGAAGATCGCCGGAAGCTGCGGTGCCGCGAAGCCGGCGCCGAACGGGAAGTGCTCCAGCGCGTACAAGGTCGCCACCTGCCAGGCCACTACGCGGCCGTGGAACGAGGCGTCCTGCGAGGCGTCCTGGATGGTCGACATGCGCTGGAAGAACGACTCCGGCATGACGCTGAGGCCGCCGACCACGACCACCGCCGCCAGCACCCCGTACAGGATCTTGCGGTCGCTGCGCCACCAGAACATCGCCAGCATGGCGCCCAGCGCGATCACCGCGCCGCGGGAATACGAGCCGAACACCATCAGCACCTGCAACGCCATCGCCCCGGCCAGCCCCAGGCGCAGCCAGGCCGCCCTGGTCTGGAGGCGCAGGTAGTTGACCAGCGGCAGCGTCATCACCACCGCCGCGGCCAGTTGGTTGTTGTCGAACAGCAGGGTGTCCGGCGGCCCGTAGACGATCGCCGAGCCGCCGCTGGTCAGCGTGAACACGCCCCCCTTGATCCCGAAATAGCCGATGCAGGCGACCAGCACCCAGACCAGCGCATGGATGCGCGCCTTGGTGGTCATCAGCACGAACACCAGAAGCACGAACACCATGATCCGCGCCGTGCGGTTCCACAGCGGCCAGGACCAGTCGGGATACGGCGCGAACGCCGAGTTGAAGGTCAGCCACGCGAAGAACAGCAGCATCAGCCACGGCATCGCGTCCGGCGTCCACCGCTTGCGCTCGCTCGAGGCCAGCCAGCCGATCAGGGTGGCCAGCGCGATCGCCATGCCGAACGGCTGGCCGTGGGCGAAGCCGTACACCTGCTGATGCGGGCTGAGGATCGAGAACCACGCCCAGGCCAGCACGCCGCAGGCCGGGAAGCGCAGGATCACCGGCAGCAGCCCCAGCACGCAGGCGACTGAGAATCAGGTCGCGCACGGAAAGCCTTGACGCCGGGGGCGCCGGCGGGCGAGGTCGGCGGCCTGCGAAGGGATGCGCGATGGACGGGCTGCTGTTCCTGGCGGGCGTGCTGGCGATCGTGGTGATCGTGATCTGGGAGATCCGCAACGACGGCGCGGCTCCGGACGGTCCGACCACGGGGCTGCTGGCGATGCCGGCGGAGGATGCCAGGCCCGACCCGCAATCCGACCGCAACCGGACGGCCCGCAAGCCGCCGCGCGGCGCGGCCTGGCGGCCCAGACCGTAGCGGGGCCGCCAGGCCGGCGGCCATGCCGCAAGCAGCCGGTCGGCGCGGCGCCTCGCATGTCGAGCATCCGATGCAGGTGCCATAGGCCGAAGCCGACTACAACCGTCGCGACGTTTCCTGTTGCAGACTCGATATGCCATACACCCGGCATGGCCGCAGCAGCCCTGCCTGTCTCTGTCGTCATCCCGGCTTACAACGCGGCCGCGACCATTGCCCGCGCCCTGGATTCGGTGCTGGCGCAGACCTGCCCGCCGCTGGAGGTGATCGTGGTGGACGATGGCAGCGGCGATGCCACCGCCGAGGTGGTCGGCGCCTACGCGCCGCGCGCCGTCCGGCTGCTGTCCCAGCCGGCCAATGCCGGGGTCTCGGCCGCGCGCAATGCCGGCATCGCGGCGGCCAGCGGCGCGCTGGTGGCATTCCTGGACGCCGACGACGCGTGGCTGCCGGGCAAGCTCGCGGCCCAGGTGCCGCTGTTCGCCGCCGATCCCCGCATCGTGCTGGCGACCTGCGACACCGCCGCGATTTCATTGGACGGCAAGCCATACGGCGTGCTGTTCGGCGGCGAGTTCCCGCCGCCGGGTGCCGGACGCCTGGCGGCGGCTGCTGGCGCGCAACGTGATCCACACCTCCAGCGTGGTGGCCCGGCGCGACGCGCTGCTGGCGGTCGGCTGCTTCGATCCGGCGCTGCGGGTCAGCGAGGACCAGCATCTGTGGATCCGGCTGGCGCTGCACGGCCATCTGCAACACGCCAAGGACACCCTGGTGCAGGTGACGTTCCGGCCCGACAGCCTGTCGAGCGGCGGCTGGCGGGTGCTGGTGGACGTCACGATGCCGATGATCCAGCGCCTGCTGGCCGAGCAGCGCGATCGCCTGTCGGGGCGCGAGCGGCGCGCCATCCTGCGCGAACGCTGGGCGCGGATCGGCCGCAGCGCCTACAGCCAGGGCGACTACCGCGACGGTCTGCGCCTGCTCGGCCACGCCATGCTGCTGGGCGAGCCGCCGCTGCCCAACCTGCTGTTCGTGCTCGGCGGCACTCCTCCGGCGCGGCGGCTGAAGCGGCTGGTCCGCGCGCGCGGGTCATAGGCGGGTGGCCACGCCGGGGACGCTGAACGTCGGCCGCAGCCTGATGCACGGCAGCGCCTGGATGGTGGCGATGCGCTGGTCGGTGCGCGGGCTGGGGCTCATCAACACCTTCGTGCTCGCCCGGCTGTTGTCGCCGAGCGATTTCGGCCTGGTGGCGATGGCGATGCTGGTGGTGGGCCTGGTCGAGGCGCTGGGCGACACCGGGCAATTGCTGGCGCTGATCCGCCATCCCAACCCGGGCCGCGCGGACTACAATTCGGTCTGGACCTTGGGGATCATGGTCTGCGCCACGATCACCGTCGTGCTGTGGCTGCTGTCGCCGCTGGCCAGCCTGTATTTCCACGAGCCGCGGGCGTCGGGGCTGGTCAAGGCGCTGGCGCTGCGCACGCTGATCGGCGGGTTCTTCAACGTCGGCACGGTGGCGTTCCGCCGCGAGCTGGATTTCGCCCGCGAGTTCCGCTTCCTGGTGTTGCAGCGGGCGCTGACGCTGGTGGCCACGATCGGCGTGGCGCTGTGGCTGCGCGACTACCGGGCGCTGGTGGTGGGCATCATCGGCGGGCAGTTGCTCAGCGTGATCCTGAGCTACGTGATGCACCCGTACCGGCCGCGGCTGGATGTCTCGAAGATTTCCGCGGTGTGGGGTTTTTCCGGCTGGATGCTGGTGGTCCACGTGGCCCAGTACGCGCAGGACAAGGCCGACGAATGGGTGGTGGGCACGCTCACCAGCGCCAGCGCGATGGGCACCTACAATGTCGGCGCCGACGTGGCCACCGCGCCGACCGTCGAGATCGTGGTGCCGATGACCCGCGCGCTGTTCCCGATCTTCTCCAAGATCGCGCACGACCCGGTGGCGCTGCGCCGGGGATTCCTCGACGTGTTCGCGGCGACCATGACGATCTGCTGCGCCTGCGCGGTCGGCATGGCGCTGGTGGCGCGCGACTTCGTGGCCGTGGCGCTGGGGCCGCAATGGACCCATGCGGTGCCGCTGGTGCAGGTGCTGGCGTTCAGCGGCGGCCTGTACGGCATCATGCAGGGGGTCATCACCCTGCTCAGCTCGACCGATCATGTCCGGCTCAGCGCCGTCCTGGCCACCACGCGCACGCTGGTCACGGTCCCGGTGCTGATCGCGGCGGGGCTGCTGGGCGACGTGCTGACCATCGCGATCGCCCGCACGGTGGTCACGGCGCTGCTGGTGCCCGGCGTGTTCTTCACCCTGCTGCGGGTGCTGCCGATCAGCGCCGGCGACATTCTGCGTCCGTCCTGGCGGCCGGTATGCGCCGCGGCCGGCATGGCGGCGGCGGTCCGGCTGCTGTATCCGGCCTCGGTCGGCAGCCCGGCGCTGCGCCTGGCCATCGAGGTCGCGGTCGGCGCGGCTGCCTTCGTCCTGGCGATGCTGCTGCTGTGGGCCTGCTCCGGACGCCCGGACGGTCCGGAGGCCGCCGTGGTGGCCCGCGCCCGCGCCTGGCTGCGGTTGCGTCCGGCGGCCGGATAGGCGGGGGCGCGCGCGCCCCCGCCCGTCGCCGCGTGCTAGCGGCGCGGCCGCATCACTGGACGGTGCCGGGTCCGTGCAGCGGAGTGGTGTGGTTGCCCTCCATCGTGTTGCCGACCAGTTTCGCCGACACCGAGGTGGTGTTGGATACGAAGGTCGCGGAGCCAAAGTCGTTGCGGAACACGTTGTCGGTAATCAGCAGCGGCGCCGCCGGCCACGTCACGCCCTCCTCGCCGATGGAAATCGCCACCGGGTTGCCCGAGAGTGGTCCCTTTTCCATATGGTTGCCCTGGACGGTCAGCGCGCCGCCGTTCGGCGCGTCGATCAGGTAGCTCGAGGTGCCCTTCGGCCCGTCGTCGATGGTGTTGTCGAGAACCTCCGTGATGGCGGCGCGCGACTTGATGTTGTGGCCGGTCTGCGTGTCGCGGAAAGTCGAATGCTCGACCGTCAGCTTCGCGACGCCGTTGGCATACAGGGCGTGCGCGCAGTTCTGGCCCGAGGAACCGCAATAGCCGTTGTCCACGAACAGGCTGTCACGCACCATGATGGTCGAGCCCGTCACCCCGTCGGCCAGGATGCCGTCCTGGTTGTGGATGAAATGCACCCGCGCCACGACCAGGTTGGTGCCCTCGGCGCGAAGGCCGGCGCCGTTCTGGTCGGGCACGCTGGCGTTTTGCAGGGTCAGGTCGCGCACCGTGATGTTGTTGCCGTAGACCACGAGCACGCCTTTGCCGTCGCACGAGGTGCCGCCGATCTTGGTCAGCGCCCCGCCCGCCCCGGCGATGGTCAGGTTGTTGATCCAGATGCTGGAACAATCCGAGTACGTGCCGGCGGCGATCGAAATGGTGTCGCCGGCGTGGGCGGCCGCGACCGCGGCCGATGGGACCGAATAAGGTTGTCCGGGACCGACCATCAGTGTGCGTGCGGCGGCCGGTGTGGCCAGCAGCACGGTGGCGCATAGGGCGGTCTTGAAATCCGGTTGCAGACATATAGGAAAATCCTCCATAATGGTACTGTCCGTCTGGACAGTAGCTCCGGGTAACATCGACGTGATTCAGATGCAACCCACCGCGCGAGATGACCCAGAAATCGTAATGTCCACAGTTAATACTCCGTGAACATCCTGCTGCTGGTCTGTTGGAAGGTGGTACGGTTCTTGGACATTCAAAAATCGGGCCACATAGGCGGGGCGCGACGCTGCTCGACTGGCCGGCCGACGTGGAGCCTTCCGGGTTGATTTCGTACTCAAAGCGGTCAGCGGTGTCGCAATGTGGCTTGCACCGTGATCGGCCGGCCTGGATAACCGGACGGACGAGCGAATGATGCGGGCCGGGCAAATGATGCGGGGGCGGACGCGATGTGCGGGCTGACAGGCCTTTTCCGGCCGGATGGCGGTGCGGTGGATGCGGCGCTGCTGCGGCGCATGACGGCCGCCATCGCGCATCGCGGGCCGGATGGCGACGGCTTCCATGCCGAGCCGGGCGTGGGACTAGGACACCGCCGGCTGGCCATCGTCGATGTCGGCGGCGGTCAGCAGCCGATGTACAACGAGGATTCCTCGGTGGTCATCGTCTTCAACGGCGAGATCTACAACTTCCCCGACCTGCGGCCGAAATTGCAGGCGCTCGGCCACGTCTTCCGCAACCGCTGCGACACCGAGGCGATCATCCATGCCTGGGAAAGCTTCGGGCCGGACTGCCTGGCCCATCTCGACGGGATGTTCGCGTTCGCGCTGTGGGATCGCAACCGCCGCCAGCTTTTTCTCGCGCGGGACCGGCTTGGGAAAAAGCCGCTGCACTACGCGCAAACCGAGCGGGGTTTTGCCTTCGCCTCGGAACTGTCGGCGTTCGCGCCGATCCCCGACCTGTCGCGGCGCATCGACCCGCAGGCGGTCGACGATTTCTTCGCGCTCGGCTACGTGCCCGATCCGGCCACCATCTTTTCCGCCATCCGCAAGCTGCCGGCGGCGCACTACCTGCTGCTCGACGCCGGAGCCTCGCGCCTGCCCGAGCCGGTGCGCTACTGGCGCCCGACGCTGGCCACCCTGCGCATGGACGAGACCGAGGCGGCCGGCAGCCTGCGCCGGCAGTTGCGGCAGGCGACATCGGCGCGGCTGATGTCCGACGTGCCGCTCGGCGCCTTCCTGTCCGGCGGCGTCGATTCCGCCGCCGTGGTGGCCAACGCCGCCTCGCTGCGCGCCGACGCCGGCTCGCCCGGCCTGGACACGTTCACCATCGGCTTCGCGGGCGCCGAGGACGAGACGCCGTTCGCGGCCCTCGTGGCGGAGCGGTACGCGACCACGCAGCACAACCAGACCGCCGCCGCGACCGACTGGATCGCCGCGGCGCGCCAGCAGGGCCGACTGTTCGGCGAGCCGTTCGGCGACACCTCCTCGGTGCCGACCGAGGCGGTGTGCCGGCTGGCGCGCCGGCACGCGACGGTGGCGCTGTCCGGCGATGGCGGCGACGAGGTGTTCGCCGGCTATCGCCGCTATCGCTGGCACGCATGGTCGACGCGGTGCGCGCGCATTTGGCCCCCGGCCTGCGCCGCGCCGTGCTGGGGCGGCTGGCGCGGGTCTATCCGAAGCTGGATCGCGCGCCGCGCTGGCTGCGCGCCAAGCACACGCTGACCGAGCTCAGCCTGGATTCGGCACTCGGCTATTACCGCACCGTCGCGCGGGTGCATCACGATCGGCGTCGCGCGCTGTTCTCGCCGTCGCTGGAATCGGCCATCGACGGCCACGACCCGCACGCGCGCATTGCCGCCTTGATGGACGAGAGCGGCAGCGAGGACGCGCTGATCCAGGCGCAATACGCCGACCTCAACACCTGGCTGGTCGGCGACATCCTGACCAAGGTGGACCGCGCCAGCATGGCCAATTCGCTGGAGGCGCGCGCGCCGCTGCTGGATCATCGGCTGGTGGAATGGGGGATGTCGCTGCCGCCGGAGCTGAAGCTGCGCGGCACGAACGGCAAATACCTGCTGAAGCGCGCGATGGAGCCGCTGTTGCCGCGCGAGATCCTGTATCGGACCAAGCAGGGGTTCGCGACCTCGCTGGCCGAGCCGCTGCGCGCGGGCGCGGATCGGCTGCGCGCGCGCCTGCTGGGGCCGGTGATGCAGGACAGTGGGCTGTTCGAGGCGGGTGCGGTGGCGCAGTTGATCGACGAGCATGAGCGGCGGCGGTTCGACCACGCCACGCCGCTGTGGCTGCTGCTGGTGTTCGAGGGCTTTCTGGCCAACGAGACGGCCGCAACCCCGACCGAGACGGCGGCCGTCGCGGCATGAGCCGGATCGGTCTGATCGGCGCCGGCGCGATTTCGCGCGCCCACGCCGAAGCCGTCGCGAGCCTGCGCGATCACGCCGTCTCGTGCGTCGTCGACCCCGATTTCGCCGCCGCCCAACGTCGCGCGCGCGACTGCGGCGAGAAGGTGCGCGCGTTCGCGTCGGTCGATGAGGCGCTGGCCGAGAATGCCTTCGACCGCGCGCATGTGCTGGTGCCGCCGGAGCGGCACGCCGACATCGGGGCGGTGCTGCTGGCGGCCGGCAAGCCGGTGCTGCTGGAAAAGCCGCTGGCCACCGATGCCGAAATCGTGCGCGCGCCTGGTCGCGGCATCCGCCGCCTCGGGTGCCGCAGTCGGGGTGAACCAGAACTTCGTGCATCACCCGGCCTTCGTCCGCCTGCGCCGCCTGGTGGACAGCGGCGCGCTGGGGCGGCCCGGCTTCGTCTCCTGCGTCTACAACGTGGCGTTGCGCCAGATGGCCGCGCGGCAGTTCACGCACTGGATGTTCCGCGCGCCGGTCAACATCCTGCTGGAACAGGCGGTGCATCCGCTGTCGCAGATCGTCGCCCTGGCCGGTCCGATCGACGCGGTGCAGGCGATCGGCGGCAGGCCGCTGGAGGTCGCCCCCGGCCTGCCGTTCACGCCGTCGCTGACCGCGGCCCTGTCCGGCGCGCGGCTGCCGGCGGAGCTGCGGTTCGCGGTGGGGCAGGCGTTCGGTTTCTGGCAGGTGAGCGTGATCTGCGACGACGGCGTGGCGGTGGCCGACATCCTGGCCGACCGCCTGCTGCGCTACGGCCGCACGCGCTGGCTGGAGGTGTCGGACTCGCTGCTGTCGGGTCTTGCCACCGCCGGCGGCGTGGCGCGCGACAGCGTGGCGAATGCCGCCGGCACCGTGCTGTCGACCCTGAAACTGCGGCCGCGCGGCGATCCGTTCTTTCGCAGCATGCGCGCCAGCATCGCGTCGTTCCACGCGGCGGTGGACGCCGGCCGCGCGCCCGAACTCGACGGACGCTTCGGCGCGGCCCTGGTCGAGACCTGCGAGCGTCTCGCCGCCGCGGCCTTTCCGGAGGCGGCCCTGGCGACCCCCGCCGTGGTCACGCAGCGACAAGCCGAGCCTTGCGACGTGGCGATCCTGGGCGGCACCGGCTTCATCGGCGCGCATGTGGTCGAGCATTTCCTCGATGCCGGCAAGCGCGTCGCGGTGATGGCGCGCGGCGTGCGCAACCTGCCGCCGCTGTTCGACGACGCGCGCGTGACCTTGCATCGCGGCGACATCCGCGACGCGGCGGCGGTCGCCGACACCATTGCCGGCACGCCGGTCGTGGTGAACCTGGCGCATGGCGGCGGCGGCGACACGTTTGCGGCGATCCGCGACGCGATGGTGGGCGGTGCCGAGACCGTGGCGCGCGCCTGCATCGCGGCGGACACGCGGCGGCTGGTGCATGTCGGCTCGATCGCCTCGCTGTATTGCGGCCCGCAACCCGAGCCGATCACCGGGGCCACGCCGCCCGACCCGCAACCGGAGCAGCGCGCCGACTACGCGCGGGCCAAGGTGCTGAGCGATCAGTTGCTGCTGCGGCTGCACGCGGCGGAAGGCTTGCCGGTGGTGATCCTGCGCCCCGGCCTGGTGGTGGGCGAGGGCGGCTCGCCGTTCCATAGCGGGCTTGGTTTCTACAACACCGAGCAGCACTGCATCGGCTGGAACGCCGGGCGCAATCCGCTGCCGTTCGTGCTGGTGGACGACGTGGCCGAGGCCGTGGTGCTGGCCAGTTTCGCGCCGGACGTCGATGGACGCTGCTATAACCTGGTCGGCGACGTGCGGCTGTCGGCGCGCGAGTACATCGCCCAACTCGGCCAGGCGCTCGGCCGGCCGCTGCGCTATCATCCGCAGTCGCCGCGCTGGCTGTGGCTGGAGGACAGCGGCAAGTGGCTGGTCAAGCGCGCCACCGGCCGCGATGTCGCCGCCCCCAGCCAGCGCGATTTCGTCTCGCGCGGGCTGCTGGCGCGGTTCGACTGCAACGATGCCGCGCGCGATCTCGGCTGGCATCCGGTGGCGGACCGCGAGGCGTTCGTGCGCGCGGCGATCGGGATTTTCGCGCCGCAGTGACCGCGGCCCCGCTTCTGCTGCATGTGTTCTCGACGTTCGCGACCGGCGGCCCGCAGGTGCGCTTCGCCGCCATCGCCAACCGTTTCGGGCGCGCGTGGCGGCACGCGGTCGTCGCGATGGACGGCAATCTGGCCTGCCGCGAGCGACTGGCGCCGTCGCTGGATGTCAGTTTCCCGCAACTCGATCTTCGCAAGGGCGACACGCTGGGCAATGTGCGTCGCGCCCGCGCGGCGTTGCGGGCGCTGCGGCCGGCGGTGCTGGTGACGAGCAATTTCGGCGCGATCGAGTGGGCGCTGGCCAACGCGCTGCCGTTCACTCGCCCGCTGACCCGCCATCTGCACATGGAGGACGGCTTCGGCCCCGAGGAGCGGCACCGCCAACTACCGCGCCGCGTCTGGCTGCGCCGGCTGGCGCTGCGGCGCGCGACCGTGGTGGTGCCGTCGCGCACGCTGGAGCGCATTGCCGCCGACGTCTGGCGGCTCGACGCGGCGCGCATCCGCTACGTGCCGAACGGCATCGACCTTGATCGCTTCGCAGCCAGCCCGCGCGCGTCGGATGGCGATGCGGTGATCGGCACCGTTGCCGCGCTGCGTCCCGAGAAGAACCTGCCGCGGCTGCTGCGGGCGTTCGCGATGCTGCCGCCCGACCTTGCGCGGCGCCTGGTGGTGGTGGGCGAGGGGCCGGAGAAAGATTCGTTGCGGGCGTTGGCCGCCGGGCTTGGCTTGGGCGATCGCGTGAGCTTCACCGGCCACCTGTCGCGGCCGGAGCCTGCCTATGCCGGCTTCGACGTGTTCGCGCTGTCGTCGGATACCGAGCAGATGCCGCTTTCGGTGCTGGAGGCGATGGCCGCCGGGCTGCCCGTTGCCGCCACCGATGTGGGCGATGTCGCGGCGATGCTGTCCGAGGCGAACCGCCGCTTCGTGGTGGCGGCGGACGATGCGGCGCTGGCCGGCGCGTTGCGGGCGCTGCTGGAGAACGCCGCGTTGCGTCGCGAACTGGGCGCGGCGAACCGCGCCCGCGCCGAACGCCAGTACGATCAGGAACGCATGTTCCAGTCCTATGCGGAGCGGTTCGAGGGCGCAACGCGATAGCGGTTGGTGAATTCAACGACCGTCGCATGGCGCCCTCACCCCGGCCCTCTCCCAGAGGGAGAGGGAGCAGCGTCTTCTCCCTCTCCCTTTGGGAGAGGGCCGGGGTGAGGGGCGCGTCAGCCTCGGAGCGACGCGCCCTATTCGGTAAGCACGAGCCGGGTTCCGGCGGCCGCCGGCTTCAGCTCGATGGTGGTGTCCGGCATCCTCAGATGCAGCGCCGGAACACCTCAAGCTGCCCCGCGCTGGTCGGCGCCCAGCCAAACCGTTCCGCGTAGGCGCGCGTCGCCGCGCGGTCGGGGGGTGACGCGAGCAGGTCGCGCACCGCCTCGGCGATGCCCTCCGGCGTGTTGGCGGGCGCGATCACCCCGGCCTCGCGCGACCGCACCACTTCCGGATTGCCGGGGATCGGGCTGGCGACGACGGGGGTGCCGCAGGCCATCGCCTCCAGCAGCACGTTCGCCCAGCCCTCGCGCGACGAGGCCAGCACCAGCGCGTCGGCGGCGGTGTACAGCGCCGGCAGCTCCGCCTGCGGCCGCGTCCCGAGAAACCGCACGCGGCCGGCGACGCCGAGCCTCACGGCCAGCGCCTCGAGCTCGCCGCGCAGCGGACCCTCGCCCGCGATCAGCAGCGTCGCGTCCGGCAGCCCGCGCAGCGCCGCGATGGTGCGGTCGTGGCCCTTGCGCGCGATCAGGTGCCCGACCGAGAGCAGGGCAGGGCCGTCCAGCGCCAGGGCGGCGCGCGCGGCCTTGCGGTCGACGGGGCGGAAGGCCTCGATGTCGACGCCGTTACGCAGCACCGTCACCCGATCCGGCGCCGCGCCGAGTGCGACCAGCCGCTCGGCGAGCGCGGCGCTGACCGCGATCAGCGCGTCCGCGCGCGCCACCGCCCAGCGGATCAGCCGGCGCGGGATGGCGTGGTCCGCAAGCTGCGTCACGTCCGAGCCGCGCGCGGTGACGACCACGGGGCGGTGAAAGGTCCGCCCCATCCGCACCGCCGCCACCCCGTCGGGATAGAGGTAGTGCGCGTCGATGGCGTCGAACGCCGCGCCTCCGGCCACCATGCGCCGCAGCGCCGGCACGCTGGCGGCCAGCAGGAGTGCTGGTGCCACGGCCATGCCGAGTTTCGGCAGCACCAGGAAACGGGGGTGGAACACCTCCAGCCCGTGCCGCCGCTCATGGCGGGGCGCCATCGCGTAGCGCCGCCAGCTTTCGGGGCCGGGCAGGCCTGCCGGGAAATACGGCACCGGCGCCAGCACGGTACTGCTGGCCTCGCCGGTGCCGACCAGTTGCCGCAGCCGGTTCTCCACAAACACGCCGTGCGTCGGCTGCGCGGCGTTGGGGTACAGCGTCGTGAACGTCAGCAGCCGCACCACCATGCCGACGACTGCCCGCGATCAGGTGTGCGGCAGCGCGTCGAGCAGCTTTTGCGCCTGCGCCCGATCGGCAAACGGGCCGTGCCCGGCCAGCAGCTTGGTCAGGATGGCGGCGGCGGGCTGGTGCTGGCCGTTGTCGTTCAGCGCCACCGCGTAGTGGTACTGCACATCGGGGTCGTCCGGCAGCGAGGCGGCGGCGTTGCGCAGCAGACCGAGCGCCGTCGCGGCCTGGCTGGAAGCGGGCGCCGCGTGGTCGCCGCCGAGCAGGATCCAGCCCAGCGTGTCCGCCGCCTGCGGCGTGGGCGACAGCAGCCAGGACCGCTGCGCCAGGTTTTTCGCCTGTTCCGGCTGGTGCAGGCGCTGCTCGACCCAGGCGAGGTTGTTCAGCGCCGCCGGGTTGTTCGGCTGTCTGTCCAGCACGCCTTGCAGTTCCGTCCGCGCCGCGTCGAGCCGCTTGGCGCCGATGTCCATGACCGCCAGCGCCGAAGCCACGTCGGTCGCGTCCGGGTGGCCGGCCAGCCAGTCGCGCAGCAGGCTCGCGGCGCGATCCGGGTGGCCCGCCGCCTGCTCGGCCTGCGCGGCGCCGACCGCCACGCTGCCGGGCGCGTCGCCGTGCAATTCGGCGGTGAAGGCCGCGGCGGCCTCGGGATACCGCTTCTCGGCCATGTAGACCTCGCCCTTGAGCAGCCGGGCGGCTGGCAGGTTGGCCGGGTCGTGGGCCAGCACGTCCGCGCGGTCCAGCCCGGCCTGCACCCCGCCGGCCTGTGCCGCCGCCGATACCGAGGCCGCCAGCAGCGCCGGATTGCCGGGCTGCGCCGCCAGCCCATCGGCGATCACCGCCTGCGCCCCGGCAAAATCGCGGTCGGCCAGCAGCAGGTCGATCAATTGCCGCCGGATCGCGAGGTCGCGCGGCTGAGCGGTCAGGATGCGGCGCAGGCTGTCCTCGGCCGCGTGATGCTGGCCCAGCGCCTGCTGCGCGCGCGCCCGCGCGGCCAGGATGACCAGGGCGGCGCCTTGGGAGCCGGCCGGCGTCTCTCCGGGGGTGGGGTGTCTTGCCGCGTCGGCGTCGGCGTCGAGCATGGCCAGCGCGCGGGCCGGCTGGTCGGCGCGGTCGTACAGGTCGGCCAGGGCGGCGGTCAGCAGCGGATTGCCCTTGGCGCTGGCGTGCGCCGCCTCCAGCGCGGCCAGCGCCCCGGCGCGACGCCCGGTGCCCAGCAGCAATTGCTCCAGCGCCGACAGCGCCGCGAGATTGCCGGGGTCGTGCGCCAGCACCTGCCGCAACTCCGCCTCGGCGTCGTCCTGCTTGCCTTGCAGGCCGAGCACGCCGGCGAGGTTGATCCGCGCCGCGGCCGCGGACGGATCGCGCTTCACCGCCGCCTCGAACGCCGCCCGCGCGCCGGGAAAATCGAGCTGCGCCAGGCGCACCAGGCCGGTCAGCGACTCAAGCTGCGCGCTGTCCGGCTCCAGCGTGCGCAGCCGCTCCAGCGCCGCCGCCGCGCGGTCCGGCTCGGCGGCCTGCAACGAGGCCACCACCAGTTCGGCGGCGGTCTGTGCCGGCGTGGGCGGGTTTGCCGCCGCCGCCGGGGCGGTCTGGCCCGTGTCGGCGATCGTTTGCGGCGCGGGCGTCGGGACCGGCTGCGTGGCGAGCAGGCGCTGGAGGTCGCGCGCGGCGTGGCTGGCATCGCCGGCGCCGAGCCGCAGCGTCGCCAGCCGGGTCAGGATCGCCGGATCGCCGGGCGCCAGCGCCGCCGCCTGTTGCATGGCGGCGAGTGCGGCGGCGCCGCGCCCGCTCCGCGCGTCGGCCTGGCCGAGCAGGTCGTAGGTCTCGGCGTCGGCATGGCCGGCCGCCACGGCGCGGTCCAGCACGTCCGCCGCCTCGGTCGCGCGTCCCGCCGCCAGCGCGATGCTGGCGACCAGCTTGTAGGCGGCCGGATCCGCCGGGGCGTGGCCCAGATAATGCGCGGCGGCTTCGGCCGCCTGTTCCGGCTGGCGCAGGTTCGCCTTGACCACCGCCAGCAGCATCTCGCCGCGCGGCAGCCGGGACAGTGCCGGCCCGACGGCTTGCAACGCCGCGTCCGCCGCCGCGAAATCACGCGCACGGATCAGCAATTGCGCTTGCAGGTAGTTGGCCAGCGGGCTGCGCGGGTCGTTTTGCAGCAGGACGGCCACGTCGGCGCGGGCGCGCGCATCCTGGCCCGCGCCGAGCAGCAATTGCGCGCGGGCGAGGCGTGCCGCCGCGAAATCGGGGGCGGCGGCGATGGCCGCATCGAGCGAGGCCAGCGTGCCCGCCGCATCGCCGCGGGCGTGACGCTGCTCGGCTTGCAGCAGCAGCGCGGCGGCGGAACGCGGGTCGATCGCCAGCGCCCGGCCGACCGCCTGCTCGGCGGCCGCTTGATCGCCCAAGGCCGCGGCGGCCCGCGCGCTGGCCAGCGCCGGCCCGGTCGCGTGCGGATCCAGGCGCTCGGCTTGCGCCGCCGCGTCGCGCGCCGCGTCCGCGCGATGCAGGCCGAGCGATGCCGCGCTGCGCGTCGCCAGAACGTCGGCGGCCTGGTCGGGCGGCAGGCCGTCGGGGTGAAACGACGCCAGCACCTCGGTGTCGCGGCCCTGCGACAGCACCGCCCGCGCCAGCTTCGGCTCGATCGCGCGCGCGTCCCAGCCGCGCTGGCGGGCCTCGGTGAGCTGGGTCTCGGCGGCCACCGGATCGCCCAGGCGGAGTTGCACCTCGCCCAGCCGGAAATGCGCCTCGGCGTTGGCCGGATCGTCCTGCAAGGCGCCGCGCAGCGCCAGTTTCGCGGCGCGCGCATCGCCCTGCGCCATCAGGTTTCGCGCCAGGGCCAGGCGGTCGTGCGGCCGCAGCCACACATACCAGCCGGCGGACGCGCCCACCGCGAGGGCGGCGACCAGCAGGGCGGCAAGCCATTTATTCATGGCTCGGGCCGACGTATTCCGGCACGGTCATCCCCGGGCTTGGCCCGGGGATCCACGGGCCGCACCGAGGCGCCGGCGGATGGCCGGGTCAGGCCCGGCCATGACGGTGCAAGATCGATGTGTCGGCATCGCGTGGCGCGGGGTCCGCATGGTCACGGCGTCTCCGCCGCCGCCGCCATTTCGGAGCGGGCGCCGTCGGCGATCAGGCCGTGCGTGTCGAGCAGCCCGTACAGGGTCGGCCGGCTGATGCCCAGCAGCTTCGCCGCCGTGGACAGCGTGCCGTTGCTGCGGGCCAGGGCCATTTGCAGCACCTCGCGCTCGGCGCGGAAGCGGGCCGCCCGCAAATCGAGTTCCTGCGCCGGCGCCGCCGGGGGCGCCAGTTCCAGGTCGGGCGCGTCGACCAGCCGGCCGTCGGCCATGACCACGGCGCGCTTCATCCGGTTCTCCAGCTCGCGCACGTTGCCGGGCCAGGGATGCGCGCCGATCGCGGCGATCGCCTCCTCGGTGAACCCGCGCAGCGCGCGGCCGAACTCGCGGTTGAAGCGGCCGAGGAAAAACCGCGCCAGCAGCAGCGCGTCGCCCGGGCGGGCGTGCAGCGGCGGGATGCGCACCGTCACCGCGTTCAGCCGATAGAACAGGTCGGAGCGGAAGCGTCCCTGCGCCACCTGGTCCTCGAGCGACAGGTTGGTGGCCGAGACCACGCGCACGTCGACGGCGATCGGCTGGCGACCGCCGATCCGCTCGATGGTCTGTTCTTGCAGGAAGCGCAGCAGCTTGACCTGCAACGGCTGCGGCAGATCGCCGATCTCGTCGAGGAACAGCGTGCCCTTCGTGGCGCTCTCGATCTTGCCGATGCTGCGCGCGACCGCGCCGGTGAAGGCGCCGCGCTCGTGCCCGAACAGCTCGCTCTCCAGCAGGTTTTCCGGAATGGCGCCGCAGTTGATGGCGACGAACGGCCCCGACGCGCGCGGCCCCAGTTCGTGCAGGGCGCGCGCGAGAGCCTCCTTGCCGGTGCCGCTTTCGCCGGCCAGCAGCACGGTGATGCTGGTCTCGGCCAGCCGCTCGACCGTGCGGCAAACCTTCAGCATGGCCTCGCTGGCGGTGATGATGCCCTTGACCCCGGCGGCGGCCGGCATCGCCTCGGCCAGCCGGCGGTTCTCCGCCTCCAGGGCCGCCAGCCGCGCAGCGCGCTCGATCACCGTGCGCAGCACCTCGATCTCCACCGACTTGTCGCAGAAATCGTAGGCGCCGGCGGCGACCGCGCGCAGCGCGTGGGCGCGCTCGCCGTGGCTGGTGGCGACGATCAGCTTCATCAGCGGGAACTGGCGCAGCAGCGCGTCCAGCGTGGCGAACCCCTCGGTCACGCCGTCCGGATCGGGCGGCAGCCCGAGGTCGAGCAGGCAGAGCGACGGCCGCTCGCGCGCCGCCAGCGCCAGGGCCTGTGCCCGGTCGTGCGCGAACAGCACCTCGCAGGCGGGGAACGCCCAGCGGTACTGGCTGCACAGGCCGGCATCATCCTCGACGATCAGCAGCTTCGCTTTTGCCATGCATCAATTCCTAGCAGGCCCGAAGCGAAACCAGTAGCGCCATCGCCATGCGATGCGCCTGTCGAAAGGCGAGGCAAAAGGTCACGCCGGCAGGATCGCGCGCCGCCGCCCGGTTGCGGCCGGGACGGCCGGCGGCAGCAGCAGGCGCATGGTCGTGCCCTTGCCGGGGCGGCTCAGCACCAGCAGGTCGCCGGAGGCGGCGCGCAGCAGGGCGCGCGCCTGGTAGGCGCCGATGCCGCTGCCGTGGCGCTTGGAGGTGCGGAACGGACGAAACAGCTCGTCGCGAATGAACTCCGGCGTCATGCCGGGGCCGGTGTCGACGATGTCGACCTGCACGCGTCCGTTGTCGCGACGTGCCAGCAGCCGCACCGGCCGGTCGGCGCCCGCGGCCTCGATGGCGTTGTCCAGCAGATGCGTCACCACGGTATCGAACACCGGCGGTTCCATCCCCACCATCATCGCGGCGGCGTCGGCCGCCTCGTCGTGCTCGACCACAATCGTCGTGCCGCGCAACTGCCTGGCCCGCTCGGCCAGCAGCGCCAGCCGCTCCACCGGCGCCAGCGTGCGCGGCATCGCCGGGCGGCGCCCGCCCAAGCCGGCGGGAGTGGCGGCGGCAGTGGTCGGCGGCGGCGCCTGCTCGGTCGGCGGAGGGGCTTGCAGCCGCTGGATCAGCGCCGCGATCTTCTGCACCGACGCGCCCACGGTCAGCAGCATGTCGCGCTGGAAATCCGGGTTGGCCAGGTGCGTCTCGGCGTTGGACAGCAGCAGCGAGAGCTGGCTGGACACGTTCTTGATGTCGTGCGCCACGAACGCGAACCGCTCGCCATAGGCGCGCATCTCGCGCGTCTCCAGCAGCACGCGGGTGGCCCGCTGCTCGGCGAGATGGGTCGCGACCTCGCGCGCCACGATGCGCAGCAGCTCGAACACCTCGCGATCCAGCCGGAACGGCGCGCGCGGCGGCGCCACCAGCACGCAGCCGGACAGTCCGCTCGCGTCGTGCAGCGGCACCGCCAGCCACAATTCCGCGGTCGGATCCGAGGCATCCCCGGCACCGGGCAGCAGCGCCAGCTCGACCGCGCTGGCGCCGTCCTCCAGGGCCGCCAGCAAGGCGTGGCCGGGTGCCAGGGGAGCGGCGAGCGGTGGCAGGTTCCACGAATCCGCCCAGTGCAGGCCCAGCGCGCCCGGCTCGCGCAGCAGCAGCATCCCGGCCGGGCTGTCGACCACCTGCGCCACGGCGCGCACCACGCGGCCGTGCAGCGCGCCGTGCGCCCGCGCGTCCGAAAGGGTGTCGATGCAGCGCAGCCATTCGCGGCGGTAGTCGTAGCGGTTGCTGAAGAAATGGTCGATCAGCAGGCCGCGCAGCAGGCCGCGCGCGGAACCCGAGGTCAGCAGCACGGCCAGCGTCAGGATGCCGGCGAACAGCAGGCTGACCTGCGCGATGCCGCCCCACCGGACGCCCATGCCGGCGCCGAAATGGCGCGCCAGAGCCGCCGATGCGGCGACCGCCAGCAGGAACGCGCCGCTGACCACCAGCGTGGCGCTGTGGAACGCGGCGCTGCGCGACACATGGATGTCGACCGACCAGTTGCGGTTGCGCGCGGCCGCCAGCGCCAGCAACGGGCAGACCAGCACCGCCGCCACGGCGCGCGCGTCCACCAATGCCGCCGACGCGCCCCGCGGCAGGGCCGCCTCGACGCACAACACCAGGTCGAACGCGGCGACCGCCCCGAGGCCGACGCAGGCGAGGTTGACGTTCCAGCGCAGGTCTTGCGGCGTATTGCGATACAGGTTTTCCAGCAGCAGCAACTGACAGACCGCCAGCGCTACACGCAATGCCAGTCCGGGTGCCGCCAGCGTCATGCCGCCGCCGCCAGCCCCACGCCCGGTCAGCACCGCCGCGGCCACGCCTGCCAGCAGCATCGCCCCCAGTGCCGCGAACAGGCGCCACGCCGCCGCGCGCGGCAAGCCGCGCTCGGAGCTCACGGTGCCGCGGAACAGGTGCAGGACGAAGCCGTACCAGATCAGCGCGCGTACCAGGTCGAGGCTACCGGGCAGTCCGCCGAGCGGCGCCGAGCCTTGCCACGCCGCGGCCCCGGCCCATGCGGCGGTGCCGCCGGCGCCGAGCGCCAGCAGCGAGGCGGTCGCGCCGATGCGTCCGCGCCGCGCCGGCTGCAACAGCACCAACCCCGCCAGCAGCAGGTAGACCGCGCCGCAAAGCCCGTACAGCAGGGTCGTCGTGGCGGCCGCGTCAAGCACGCGCGACGCGATCCGGCACTAGCGCGAGCCTTCCTGGAACAGCACGACGCGGATGGTGGCGAGCAGGATCATCAGGTCGAGCACCAGGCTGCGATGCTTCACGTAGAACAGGTCGTATGAAAGCTTGGTCCGCGCATCCTCGACCGAGGCGCCGTACGGGAAGTTGACCTGCGCCCAGCCGGTCAGTCCGGGCTTCACGCGGGCGCGTTCGCGATACAGCGGAATGGCGGCGGCGAGCTGCTCGACGAAATGCGGGCGCTCCGGGCGCGGGCCGATCAGGCTCATCTCGCCCTTCAGGATGTTCAGCAACTGCGGCAGCTCGTCGATGCGCACGCGGCGGATGAAGCTCCCGACCCGCGTTACCCGCGCGTCGCCGCTGGCCGCCCACACCGGGCCGTTCGCCTCGGCGTCGCTGCCCATGCTGCGGAACTTAATGAGCGTGAACGGGCGGCCATCCAGCCCGACCCGCTCCTGGCGATAGAAAACGGGACCGGCGCTGTCGAGCCGGATCGCCACTGCCGTCAGCAGCATCAGCGGCGCGGTCAGCAGCAGCAGCGCGCCGGCGAACGCGAGGTCGAGCACGCGGCTGGCCAGGCGCGTCAGGCGGTCCGAGCCGGACGCCGTCACCCCGGCGGCCGACGCGGCGGCGGTATCGACGCGGCCGAGGTGACGCTCCCAGAACGCCGCTTCGGGCAGCACGCGCAATCCCTGGTCGCGCCACGCCCGCAACGTGCCTTCCGGCAGGCCGGCGGCCATTGCGGGACCGACGATGATGCCCCAGACCCGGTGCGGCGGCAGCACCGCGTCGGCGACCGATGCCGCCGTGCCGGCGACGCGGAACTGGCCGCGCTGGCGAGCGTCGATGGCGGCCATCGTGCGCGCGACCTCCGCTTCGGCGCCCAGCAGCACGATGCGCCGGGTGAACAGGCCCATGCGCACCGCCAGCCCGAACGCCAGCCGCGTGGCCAGCAGCAGCGCCGTCCAGACGACCAGCATTTGCAGCGGCCAGATCGGGTCCCAGCCGAACAGCGCGCCCAGGTCGAGGTGCACGATCTTGCCGACCAGCCAGATCGCCGGCAGCGAGACGCACGCCGCGACCACGACCTTTTGCAGCAGCCGCCGGGTCTCCAGGCAGCTTTCGGGGCGGTACAGGCCGATCGCCGACGATACCAGCCCGATGGTCAGCGCCAGCGCCGCCGCGCCGTCGACGGCGTGGCTGCCGGCCGGCTCGGGCAGCGCCGCGTCGCCGCCGCTGAGCAGCCAATACAGCGCCACGAAGCAGATGGCGCTCTCGACGAGCCAGAGCAGCAGCATCTCAAGCGAGAGACGATAGCCGAAGATCCGCGTCATGCCGCCCTCGTCACGCACCAGCCGCTGCACCACACCCATCGCCCGGAACGCCCGGGAGCGATGACGAATTCGTTACTTAACAGCAACATGACGGGCGGGACGAGGATGCGCGCCGGGCGGCAGGCACCCAAGCCTTGAGTCAATGTTGAAATCCAGACGGGAAGCCGGAGGCTGCACCACGTTCTGCGTCACGCGTCGTCTGGCTGGCGTTCATGCCGCTGGGTCGGGGTTCTCAGTCAGCTCCGGGCCCGTTCGGCCCGCGTCCCGTTCCGGCAATGGCCGCTAGGCCCGATTCGTCATGCTCGCCGTGTGCATCTCCGCCTTCACTGACGATCAATTAACACTTCGCTCACGATCGGGTCAAGGGAAAATTGTCCGCTCCCGGAAGGTATTTGGTTAACGATATAGTGAAACATTAACACGGTGTCGGAGGCGCTAGCCGTGCTAGGGTCCGTCTTACCGTTCCGGGCCCGTTGCGCGGGCCGTGCATGGCGGATCCGCGCGGTGAAAGCCAGTTCTTGGTTGCAACATTAACTCGATGCTACAAGTGGCGGGCAGACTGCCGGGATCGCGCTCGCAGCGGTGCTGGCGCGCTGTTAGGGACAGCGAAAGATAGGAATGGCTGCATCCGTGCGGACGGAATGCTGATATGAAGGCGCGTAGCTCAGTGGCGGAGCACTGCTGGTACATGGCAGAGGTCGGGGGTTCGATTCCCTTCCGCGCCTACCAACCGACGAGGGCGGCAATGGCGAAGGGCGGCAGTCATGGTTGAGACCACTCCGGCGACGGTGCTTGCTGCCGCCCCGCGAGCTGCGGCCCCGCGACGGGCGCGGCGCGGGATGCCGCTCGCCGCCGCCGCGCCGGCGTTGTTCACGTGGGGGCTGCTGGCGTTGGGGCTGGGCGGATGCGCCGCGTCAGGCGGCCCGCCCGCCGCCGCCGCGGTGTCGACCGCCGCGATGACGGCGCCCTATGTGATCGGCCCCGGGGACAAGCTCGGCGTGTTCGTCTACGAGCAGCCGTCGCTCACCGTCTCCGACGTGCCGGTGCGCCCGGACGGGCGCATCTCCATCCCGCTGGCCGATGACGTGGTGGCGGCCGGCAAGACCCCGGCGCAACTGTCCGACGAGCTGGACGAGCGGCTTAAGAAATATGTCCGCGACCCGAACGTTACCGTCATGGTACACGATTTCGTGGGGCCGTTCGACCGCCAGATCCGGGTGATCGGCGAGGCCGCCGACCCGCAGGCCATCGCCTATCGCGAGCACATGACCTTGCTGGACGTGATGATCCAGACCCGCGGCCTGACGCGCTTCGCCGCCGGCAACAGCGCCGTGGTGATCCGCCGCGGCCCGAACGGCCCGGAAAAGCTGCATGTGCATCTCAGCGATCTCATCAAGGACGGCGACATCTCGCAAAACATCGAGATGCAGCCGGGTGATACGCTGATTATCCCGCAAAGCTGGTTCTGAGGCCCCGGATGCACGATTTGCGTCTCCTGCTGCGCCGCTACCTGGTCGGCGCCTGGCGTCACCGCTGGATCGCTATCGGCGTGGCGTGGCTGCTGTGCTGCGGCGGCTGGGCGGCGACCTGGTTCGTGCCCAACGTCTATGAGGCCGACGCCCGGCTGTATGTCGATGCCGACGCGGTGCTGACGCCGCTGCTGAAGGGGCTGGCGCTGGACAACAACGCCGACAACCAGCTTGAGGTGCTGCAACGCACGCTGCTGAGCCGGCCCAACCTGGAGACGCTGATCTCCAGGACCGACCTGGAATTCGGAGGTCGCCGGCCCGGCCGACAAGGAACGGCTGGTGGCGCGGCTGGGCGAGCAGATCAAGCTGGTGCCGCAGACCCGCAACCTGTTCACCATCACCTATCGCAGCTCCAAGCCGCGGCTTGCCTATGACGTGGTGCAGGGCATCCTCAACATCTTCATCGAGACCCGGGCCGGCACCAGCCGCAGCGACATGGAAAACGCGCGGGTGTTCCTGCAGCAGCAGATCAATTCCTACGAGCAGCAGCTTCGCGAGGCCGAGCGCAAGCGCGCCGAGTTCAAGACCAAATACGTCGACCTGCTGCCGTCGGACGCCAGCGGCACCACCAAGCTCGAGGAGGCGCAGCAGGAGGAACGGTCGTTGAAGGGGCAGCTCACCGATACGATCGCCAAGCGCGGCCGGCTGGAGGAGGAACTGGCGGCGACGCCGCAGATGATCGTGACCGAAACCGATCCGGCGATCGCCGCCGCCGGCGACGGCCAGCTCGCGGCCGCGCAGACCCGGCTGGACGAGATGTTGGTGAGCGACACCGAGGCCAACCCGGCGGTGATCCGCCAGCGCCGGCTGGTGGCCAAGCTGCGGCACAGCATCGGGGACGCCGCGCAGCAGGGCACGCCGGCACGCAGCCAATCGGTGCCCAACCAGATCTATGCCCAGCTCAAGGTCGAACTGGTGAACACCGACGGCGACATCGCCTCGTTGACGCGCCAGGTGGCCGACGCCACCCGCGAACGCGCCCGGCTGGAGCAGATCGCGCGCAGCGTGCCGGGCTTGCAGGCGCAATACGTCAATCTCGACCGCGACTACGACGTGGTGCGCAAGAACTACGATTCGCTGATCGCCCGGCGCGAGGAGATGCGGCTGTCCTCGGCGGCCAACGACAATGCCGATAAGGTGAAGCTGCAAGTGGTCGATCCGCCGCAGGTGCCGCGCATTCCGGTGGGCCCGAAGCGCCTGCTGCTGCTGACCGGCGTGCTGGCGATGGGCCTGGCCGGCGGCATCGCCGTGGCCGGCGCCCTGGTGCAGCTCGACCGCTCGTTCTACTCGCTGGACGAGCTGCGCGGCTTTGGATTGCCGGTGGCCGGCGGCATTTCGCTCGCGGCGGGCACCGCGGCGGCGCGGCTGGGAATGCGCCGGCTGGCCGGCGTCACCGCGGCGGGGGTGGCGATCCTGCTGCTGTGCGGGGTCTATGGCGGCCTGGTGCTGCGGGTGCTGCGGGCGGGTGGTTCGGCATGAACGAAATCCGTCAGGGCCACCTGGTCGAACGCGCGGCCATGCGGCTGCGCGACGAGCTTGGGCTGTCCGGCTCGCAACCCCGGGCGGAGCGCCGCGGCTCGCCGCAAGCCGACCCGGCGGCCGCCCTGCCGCTGTCGCACGCCGAGGCACCGGCGATCGAGCAGCCGCCAGCCGAACACTCGGCAATCGAACGCCCGGCGGCCGCCCCGGCCGAGCCGGTGGCGATGGCGGTGCTGGAGCGGGCCGGGGTCGCGCTCGGCATCGGGCGCCGCACCCGCATCGCCGAGGAGTTCAGCGTCACCGCCGGCACGGTGCTGCGCGCCCTGCGCGCCGGCAAAGGCACGGGCGATGCCTCGCTGCCAGCGAGCGCGTTCGGCAACTTGCTGCTCGTGACCAGCGCCAAGCCCGGCGAGGGCAAAACCTTCTCGGCGCTGAACCTTGCCGCGACCTTGGCGCATAACGGCCTGGCGCGGGTGGTGCTGGTCGACATCGACCCGAAGCCGGGCTCGATCACCACGCAGCTTGGGCTTGAGGCGCGGCGCGGCCTGTTCGACCTGGCGGCCGACGCGGCGCTGCGGCCCGATGCGGTCCTGGTGCCCACGGCGGTCCGCGACATGACGGTGCTGCCGCTGGGCACGCGCGACGGCGGCGGCGGTGAGCACGGCTTGACGCGCCGGGTTGCCGCGGCGGTGGAGCGGATCGCCCGGCGGCTGGCCGGGCAGGTGGTGATCCTGGATGCCTCGCCCTGCCTTGCCACCAGCGAGCCGGCGGCGCTGGCCCCGATGGTCGGGCTGGTGGCGGTAGTGGTGGAAGCCGAGCGGACGCAGCGCGAGGAGATCGAGCACACGCTCGACCTGGTGAAGACCTGTCCCAACGTCATGCTGCTGCTGAACAAGATCCGCGGCGCGAGCGGGCACGCGTTCGGGGACTACGATTACTACGGCGCCTGACGCCGCTCGCCGGCCGGCCGGCCGGCGGATCGCCTTCGCGCTGCTGCTGTGGGCGCCGCTATGCGGCCGGGCGGCGGCCCAGCAAGTCGCCCCGGACGCCGTACCGGGTGCCGTGCCGGACACCGGCGCGGCCGCGCTGGCGCCCGCATCCGAACCCGCGGCGATTCCCGCATCGATTCCGGGGCCGATCACCGCAACCCCCACGGTGCTGCCGGCCACGGGCTTCGGCACCGGCGACACCGGCAGCGTCAGCAGCGTGCGGCCCGGCGATCTCGGGCGGCAGATCGCGCAGGTGTTCGCGCCGCCGGGCGGCGGCCCCGCCACCGGGCCGGCCTGGCAGTTCACGCCCTCGATCGGCGTCACCGAGGAGCTGACGGACAACGTGCAAGGCATGTCGGGCGGCGTGCCCGGCGGCGTGGCCGGCGCCGGGCGCGGCGGCGATCTCATCAGCATCCTGCAGCCCGGCCTGGCGCTGACCGGCGACACGCAGCGGCTGCAAGTCAATCTGGCCTATTCGCCGCAAATCTACCTGTACGCCCGCAACGGCAACCAGGACTATGTCGGCCACGAGTTCAACGGCCGCGCGCTCGCCACCCTGATCCCGCAGACGCTGTTTCTCGATCTGCGCGGACTGGCCACCGAGCAGTCGGTGTTCGGCGGCGTGGGTCCGAACACATCGACCACGCTGTCGCCCAACGACACCGCCCAGTCCTTCAGCTTTTCCGCCTCCCCCTATCTGGTGCATCGCTTCGGCTCGACCGGCACCGGCGAGGTCGGCTACAGCATCGCGCGCACCGTGCAGAGCCCGACCAACGGGCTGAGCGGCAGCAACCCGTTCATCAGCCCGTTCGGCCCGCTGCCCGGCCAGGTCGTGCCGTCCTCGGCCATCAACGCGAACACCACCACGCAGAACGCGCACGCCGCCTTCGTCACCGGCGAGGATTTCGGGCGCTACAGCGGCACGGCGCTGGCCTCGGCGACGCACTACGACGGCAGCGGCGTGCTGTCCGGCGCGCATCGCGACATCTTCACCATCGACAACGGCTATGCCATCACCCGCACGATCACCCTGTTGGCCACCGCCGGCTACGAGAACATCGCCTATGGCGGCACCGTGCCCGTGCGGATCAGCGACGCGATCTGGGATTTCGGCGTGCGGCTGACCCCCAACGCCGACAGCACGCTCATCGTGCGCTACGGCCACCATGACGGGTTCGACAGCCTGCTGGTCGACGGCGCGCTGGCGCCCAGCCCGCGCACGCGCCTCTATGTGCGCTACTCCGAAGGCCTCACCACCAACCAGGAGGAGCTGCAGAACGCGCTGGCGACCACCGATCTGGACGCGCTGGGCAATCCGGTGGACCACGCCACCGGCGCGCCGATCTTCGACGCCAGCAATTTCTTCGGCGTGCAGGACTCCCTGGAGCGGCTGCGGCGCACCTCGATCTCCGGCGCCTACCTGCTGGATCGCGACACGTTCTCCATCTCGGTCGAGAACGACAAGTCCACCGTCATCTCGCAGGCCAGCTTTGCCGCCACGGATACGCTTGGCTCCAATTCGGGCACCTACGGCGCGCTGACCTGGGCACATGAGCTGTCGCCGCGGCTCACCAGCAACGTGCTGTTCCAGTACGGCGTCCGCACGCTGGAGGGACCGCCCGCGACCACGCAGGATGTGCTGGTCGCCAGCGCGGGACTGTCCTATGCGCTGGGGCCGCAACTGAACAGCACCTTGCAGTTCAGCCACGACCAGACCACCGGCGGCACGTCTTCGACGGTGTTCGGCGGCAGCGACCGCGCGAACATCCTGCTGCTCAGCGTCGTCAAGACATTCTGAACGGATCATGTACGAGGACTTCTACCGGCTTTCGGGCTCGCCGTTCCAACTGACGCCGGACAGCCGGTTCTTTTTCGAAAGCCGCGTCCACGCGCGCGCCATCGCGCACCTGACCTTCGGCCTGGCGCAAGGCGAGGGCTTCGTGGTCATCACCGGCGAGGTGGGGGCCGGCAAGACCACGCTGATCGAGCGCCTGTGGTCGCAGCTCGACCGTGACACGTTCACGCTGGTGCGCATCAACACCACGCGGCTGTCCGGCGACGATCTGTTCCGCATGGCGATGGCCGGGTTCGGGGTGGACGGCGTGCCCGGGGAAAGCGGCGGCGACAAGGCCGGCATGATCCTGCGCTTCGAGGACGTGCTGCGCCGGCACCGCGTCGCGCGGCGGCGCTGCCTGCTGGTGGTCGATGAGGCGCAGAACCTGCCCATCGCCGCGCTGGAAGAATTGCGGATGCTGTCCAACATCACCGAGGACGGGCGGGCCTCGTTGCAGACCATCCTGCTGGGCCAGCCGCAGTTCCGCCGCATGTTGGCCAGCCCCGAGCTCGATCAGTTGCGTCAGCGCGTGCTGGCCTCGTTCCATCTCGGACCGCTGACCCAGCGCGACACCCGCGCCTATGTCGAGCACCGCCTGTCCACGGTCGGCTGGGATGGCGGCAATCCGCATTGGGAGGACGATGCGTTCCTGTCCGTCCATCGCCACACCGGCGGCATCCCGCGCCGCATCAACCGGCTGTGCGCGCGCGTGCTGATCTACGGCGCGCTGGAGCAGGCCGACCGGCTCAGCGCCGAGATGGTCGAGAGCACCGCCGAGGAGCTCGACCAGGATCTCGAATCCGGCGCCGGCGACACCGTGCCCGCCGACCGCGAGGTGGTGGTGCCCGCCGACACGCTGCATCGCGAGGTGGCGGAGGCGCTGCGCCACGATGACCTGGAGCATCGCGTGGAGATATTGGAGCGGCAGGTGGCGCGGCGCGAGCGGGTGTTCCAGCAACTGCTCGACACGCTCGGCAGGCGGCGATGACCACGCCGGACTCGCAGGTTCGCTCGCAGCTTCCGGCGCGCATCGTCAATGCGATGACCGTCGATGTCGAGGACTGGTTCCAGGTGCAGGCATTTGCCGGCGTGATCGACCGCGCCGCGTGGGAGACGTTGCCGCGCCGCGTGGAGGCCAACACCGACCGCCTGCTGGCGCTGCTGGACCAGGCCGGGGTGCGGGGCACGTTCTTTACCCTCGGATGGGTGGCCGAGCGGCATCCCGCGCTGGTGCGGCGCATCGTCGCGGGCGGGCACGAACTGGCCAGCCACGGCTTCTGGCACGGCCGCGTCGATGCGCAGACCCCGCAAGCGTTCGCCGAGGACATCTCTCGCGCCCGCGCGGTGCTGGAGGATGCGGGCGGCGTGGCGGTCGGCGGCTATCGGGCGCCGACCTTTTCGATCGGCCCGCATACGCCCTGGGCGTGGGACGTGCTGGCCGAGCAGGGCTATCGCTACAGCTCCAGCGTCTACCCGGTGCGCCACGATCTGTACGGCGCGCCGGACGCGCCGCGTTTCGCGCACACTCCGCGCCCCGGCGGCGTGGTCGAGATCCCGATGACCACGCTGCTGGCCGGCCGCCGCAGGCTGCCCTGTTCGGGCGGCGGCTTCTTTCGGCTGCTGCCGTATCCGCTGTTCCGGATGGCGCTGCGCCGGTTCCATCGCGCGGAGGCGAGGGCAGGGCTGTTCTACATCCACCCGTGGGAGATCGACCCCGGCCAGCCGGACGTGCCGCAAGCCGGCCGGCGCTCGCGCTTCCGCCACCGCGTCAATCTGGCGGCCACCGAGCGGCGCCTGGTCCGCCTGCTGCATGATTTTTCGTGGGACCGCCTCGACCGGGCGTTTGCCCCAGCACTGGCGGGTGCCGCCACTTGACTCTGGTCGTCCGTCCGCTCGACCCGGCCAGGACCGCCGCGTGGGATGCCTTCGTCGGCACCCATCCGCAGGCGACGTTCTTCCATCTCGCCGCCTGGGGGGAGGTGCTGGCGCGCGCGTTCGGCCATGCGCCGCACGCCCTGCTCGCCGAGCGCGACGGCGCGGTGGTGGGCGTGCTGCCGCTGCTGCACATGCGCACGCGGCTGTTCGGCAATGTGCTCGCCTCCACGCCGTTCTGCGTCTATGGCGGCCCGCTCGCCGCCGATCGCGAGGCGTTCGCGGCGTTGTGCGAGGCGGCGGCGGCGCTGCGCGAACGGCTGGGCGCCAGCGCGCTGGAGCTGCGCTTTCTGCATCCGCCGGCCGAGGACTGGCTGGACCCGGTGGCGTGGCCGGCGCGCGACGACCTGTATGCCACGTTCCGCCGCGCCATCGGCCCCGACGACGAGGCCAACATGAAGGCCGTTCCGCGCAAGCAGCGGGCGATGGTGCGCAAGGGTATCGAACGCGGCCTGGCCAGCCGCGTCGATCAGGACGTGGACGGATTGCACCGCATCTATGCCGAGAGCGTGCGCAACCTCGGCACGCCGGTGTTCTCCCGCCGCTATTTCCGCCTGCTGCGCGACGCCTTCGCCGGTCGGATGGACGTGCTGACGCGTGCTGGATGCGGGCGTGCCGGTGGCCGCCGTGCTGAACTTCTACTGGCGCGACGAGGTGCTGCCCTATTACGGCGGCGGCACGCTGGCCGCGCGCGCCTGCCACGCCAATGATTTCATGTATTGGGAGGTGATGCGCCACGCGGCGTCGCGCGGGTGCAGGCTGTTCGATTTCGGCCGCAGCAAGCACGGCACCGGCGCGTTCGCCTTCAAGAAGAACTGGGGCTTCGCGCCAACGCCCCTGGTGCACCGCTACCGGCTGGCGCCGGGTGCCGCGATCCCCGACCACAACCCGCTGAACCCGAAATACCGGCTGTTCATCGCCGGCTGGAAACGGCTGCCGCTGCCGGTGGCCAACCTGCTCGGCCCGCTGGTGGTGCGCGGCGCGGGGTGAGGGATCTGCTGTTCCTGGCGCACCGCATTCCCTATCCGCCCGACAAGGGCGAGAAGATCCGCGCCTGGCACATGCTGCTGCATCTGGCGGCGACGCATCGCGTGCATCTCGGCTGCTTCGTCGACGAGCCGGACGACTGGGCGCATGTCGAGACCTTGCGCGCGGTCTGCGCCGACGTGGCCTGCTTCGGCCTCGATCCGGGGCGACAGCGCGTGCGCTCGCTGCTGCGGGCGCGTCCCGGCCAGCCGCTCAGCGTCGGCTATTTCGCCGACGCCCGGCTGCGGCGCTGGGTCGCCGGCAAGCGCGCGCGCGGGGATCGGGCACGCCCTGATCTATTGTTCGGCGATGGCGCCGTATCTGGCCGGGCAGGCGGGGATGCGGCGGGTGCTCGACATGGTCGACGTCGATTCCGAGAAGTGGCGGGACTATGCCGCGGCAAGCCGCTGGCCGGCGCGGGCGGCTGTGGGCGCGCGAGGCCCGCACCCTGCTGGCCTTCGAGCGCCGCGCCGCCGCCGAATGCGAGCGCACCGTGCTGGTCTCGCAAGCCGAGGCGGAGCGGTTCCGCGAGCTTGCCCCGGAGAGCCGCGAGCGCATCTCCTGGATCGACAACGGCGTGGATCTCGAGCGTTTCGCCCCGGGCGAGTTTGCCGATCCGTACCCGTCCGGCGGCGGTCCGGTGTTCGTGTTCACCGGCACGATGGACTACCGGCCGAACATCGACGCGGTGGCCTGGTTCGCGCGCGAGGTGATGCCCCGGCTGCGCGCGCGCGGCCTGGCGGCGCGGCTGGCGATCGTCGGCGCCAATCCCGCCGCCGCGGTGCGCGCGCTGGCCGGGCCGGACGTGCTGGTGACGGGGCGGGTGGCGGACGTGCGGCCATATCTCGCGCACGCCGCGGCGGCGGTGGCGCCGCTGCGCATCGCGCGCGGCATCCAGAACAAGGTGCTGGAGGCGATGGCGATGGCCCGGCCCGTGGTGGCCTCGCCGCAGGCCTTTCTCGGCGTGCGCGCCGAGGTCGGGCGCGATCTTGCTGGTGGCCGACGGGGCGGACGCATTTGCGGCACGGCTGGGCGAGCTGGCGGCGGGCGGCCATGCCGGAATGGGGGCGGCGGCGCGCGCGGCGATCATCGCCTCCTATGCGTGGCCCCGCGTGCTGGCCGGGCTCGGTGCGCTGCTGGATGGGGAGACGGGCGGCCCATGAGCGCCGGCATCGCCGCCCGGCCGATCGGCGAGGTCGCCGGCTGGCGTATGCCGCTGGCGGTGCTGGGCGCTGGCGCGGCGCTGCTGCTGCTGCTGTTCCATGCCGAGGCGGCGGCGGCGCTGCATGTCTGGCGCGGCTCGACCGCCTATGGCCACTGCTTCCTGGTGGTGCCGATCGCCGCCTGGCTGGCCTGGGAGCGGCGCGGCGCGCTGGCCCGGCTGGCGGCCCGAGTCCCTGGCCGGCGGCCGCCCTGGCCGCGCTGCCGCTCGCGGCCGCCTGGTTCGCCGCCGAGCGGCTGGGGGTGATGGAGGGGCGGCAACTGGTCGCGGTGGCGCTGCTGCTGGTGCTGGTGCTAGCCGTGCTGGGGCGGCGGCTGTGGTGGGCGTTCTCGGTGCCGTTGCTGTATCTGTTCCTCCTGGTGCCGTTCGGCGGTTTCCTGGTGCCGCCCTTGCAGGCCTTCACCGCGCGGTTCATCGACCTGGGCCTGGACCTGCTGGGCATCGCGCATGTCGTGACCCGGTTCGTGATCGAGATCCCGGAGGGCACGTTCCGCGTCGCCGAGGCCTGCGCCGGCCTGCGTTTCGTGATCGCCGCGATCGCTTTCGGCATGGTCTATGCCTGCGCTCTCTATCGCAGCCCCGGGCGGCGGATCGGCTTCATGGCGGCCTGTCGGTGGTGCCGGTGATTGCCAACGGCATCCGGGCGCTGGGGATCGTGGTGCTGGGCCACCTGCGGGCAGCGCGCAGGCGGCGGCGGTGGATCATCTGGTGTACGGCTGGATCTTCTTCTCGGCGTCATCGTGCTGCTGATCTGGGCGGGCTTGCCGTTCCGCGAGGATGCATCCCGCACGCCTCGCCCGCCGGACGGCCCGCCGATGCGGTCTTGCCCGGGACGGGTCGGCGGTTGCTGCTCGGCGCTGCGCCGTGCTGGTGCTGGCGGCGACCGCGCCGGCCGTTTCGGCCTGCTGGATCAGCGCGCC
The DNA here is from genome assembly GCA_963758455.1 of uncultured Pseudomonadota bacterium. Taxonomy (GTDB): domain Bacteria; phylum Pseudomonadota; class Alphaproteobacteria; order Acetobacterales; family Acetobacteraceae; genus CAVRQM01. The sequence continues at coordinate 513,321 of CAVWVK010000004.1, forward strand.
GACGGCGAGCAGGCGGGAATGCTGCCAGCTGGCCTGCCGGTGCCGCCGGCGGCGCGGTCCGGTTGCCGCATGACGGCGCCGGGCCGGTTCGACTGCGGGGGCGTCCGATCGGGGCTCACGTCGCGGACTTCCCGTCCACGTCAGCCCGGCGGCCCTGATTGCCGCCGCTGCGCGAGCGACCGGCGAATTCGCGGCCGAAGATGCCTCCGTCTCGACCTGGACGCTGCGAAGTGGCCAGCCGCGACAATGGCAGGTGACGCAGACCATCGGGCCGGATCGGCTGATCGCTACCTGCTGCGGGTCGGCGGCGTCGCCAGGCGCCGGCGCTTGGGATGCGCCTGCGCCAGGCGAGGGCGAGCGTGCTTGGCAGCGACACCGCCCCGGTGCTGGTGGTCGTCTCGGCGGCAAGCGGTGCGAGACCGGATGAGCGGAAGGCGGCCGGCGCGACGCTGCGCCTGTTCCTGGATGACCAGAGTTGGGATGACAGGAGTTGGGATGACCAGAGCTGGGTGCCGCTGCACGGCGCACCGCTATCGTGACGACGGACAGCGTCAATGGGGCGGGGTGGCGGATATCCAGCCGTTTAGAAGCCGAACAGGAACCCAAGAAGCGGTATCCCAGGATCCACAGGCCAACCGACAGGCCGCACAATCACCGCCGCCGCCAGCGGCCAGGAGAGCGGCCGCGGCTCGGTTCTCTCGGTGGTTATGGCCGGCACGATGCCGGGAATGCCCCCATGTGGCCGGAAATCCTCATGGCCTGTCCCCATCCATAGCCCCGCATCATCCAAGGTCAATGTGAAAAGACCATTAAAGTGGCATCCGATGGCGATATCAGCGCGCTATAACGGCGCCGCGTTCCGCTCACAAATTTGTGCAGAGCCGCCTTGCCGGCCGCGGTCAGGCCGAGGCACCGACCGGGCTTGGGCGTGACCTCCAGCCAGTGCAGCCGCGTGTGCCGCCGTGGGCCATGCTGGTCTTGTAGCGGTCGTCTCCGGCGAGGAAGTCGTATTCGCTGCGATTCTCTCGGACCGGTAGAGGTCGATAGCTAGATGGTGGCAGGTCAGTCCGGGTTTCTGGTGCGGCGGCGCGCGTGCGTAATCGAAGCCGCCCTGGTAGTTGCCGGCCCAGCGGGGCCGCCCGGTTCGCCAGGAAATTGTACAGGTAGCCGATGGGCCGGACGCCGGCGTCGATGCGCAGCAGGTCGAGCTCTCCGCGCGGCAGGCCGCTGCGCGATCAGTTCGCGATGGAACCGCATGATCGCCGGGTCGGCAAAGGCGCCCCGCGGCCGCGCCGCGGCCAGGTCGGCCTGATGCAGCGCGGCGAGCGCGTAAAGAAGGCGAGGCCCTCGGCGCATCGGCGGCGCGGCGCACCGAAAGGTCGCCTGTCGCGGCATAGCGGCGATAGCGAACGGCGCAACTGGTAGCGGGTCGAGGCGCCCAGCGATGGCCGCGAAATCGCCGCTCCCAGCATCGCGAAATCGACGAACGGTGCGGGCCGCGATCGTCTGACGTGGCAGGCCGCGGGCAGGCTCGCGCCGCCGCCAGCACGGCGTCGCCGACGCCGCTCAGCACCAGCGCGCGGCGACGCGCGACCGGCCCGGACCAGGGCGCGAAGCGCTTCCAGGCAGGGCGCCAGCAGCGCCTCGTGGCCGGCCTCGATCAGCGGGCCGTTATGCTCGACGAACACCGCATCCAATGCCGGGTCGCCGGTCTCGTTCAGGAACAGCGTGGCGGGGGCGAAGCCGGGCAGGGCGGCGGTTGAACAGCGCCAGCGCCACCAGCCGGCCTTGTTCATGCGCTTGCAGCAGCACGGGTCGGGAATAGCGTTCGCCGGCCAGGCAGCCGACCCAGGTCCATCGCTGGAAAAACGAGCCGGCCGAACGCTGTTCCAGCGTCGCGCCAGGGCGATTCCAGGGCGGCCAGGTCGGCACTTCGCGCAGCGTGATCTCGGCGATCATAGCGGCAGCGCTGCAATTCTCGCGCGCCGCGCCGCAAGCGACGGCCGGCATGACGCTGGATCAGCTTGCGACGGTGCTGGTGGTGCCGCCCGCCAATCTGGCCGTGCTGGCGGCGATCGGGTTGGCATTCTGGCGGCATCGGGCCGGGCGCTGGCTGGTGGGGCTAGTCTGGCGGCGCTGCTGCTGCTGTCGTTGCCGGCGGTCGCCGACCGGCTGCTGCGCCGCTGGAGCAGGGACTGCCGACGCGGTGGCTTCGCCGTCGCCGGCCGCGATCGTGGTGCTGGGCGGCGATCTGGCGCGGGACGCGGCTCGCCGCTGCGCGCCGCGCCGGGCGCGCTGACCTTGCAACGGCTGCGCGAGGCGGCGGCGCTGCAGCGGCGGACCGGCCTGCCGCTGCTGGTCTCGGGCGGCATCGTGCGACCGTGCCGCACCAGTGGCCGAAATGATGGCCGCCAGCCTGCGCGACGATTTCGGCGTGCCGGTGCGCTGGGTCGAGCAGCGTTCGCCGACCACCTGGGAGAATGCGCGCGACAGCGCGGCTATCCTGGAAGCGGTGGGCGTCCGTTCGGTGTATGTCGTCACAAGCGCCTGGCACATGCGCCGCGCACTGATCGCCTTCGCCCCGACCGGGTTGGCGGTGACGCTCGCGCCGGTGCGGCGCGACCAGCCGGCCGAGTGGATCGCCGAGGGCCTGCTGCCCCGCGCGGGCGCCTGGGCGGTCAGCTTCGATGCGCTGCACGAATGGATCGGCTGCGCGTGGTATCGCCTCCGCGCCTGGCGCGCGCATGGCTGAGGCGCGGGTCTTCGCGTCGATCGGGGCGCTGCCGGACGATGCGGTGGCGCTGTGCGCGGGGCGCCGTTCCAGTCATGCCCCGCATGGTGGCGCTGCGTCGCGGAGGCCGCGTTGCCGCAAGGGGCGCGAGCCGCGCTTCGTGCTGTGCCGCGATGCTGGGCGGGCGATGGCGCTGGTGCCGCTGCTGGTGGATGGCGGGCGGCTGTCGAGCCTGACGACGCCCTATACGGTGACCTGGCAGCCGCTGGTGGCGCCGGATGCGGAGGCGGCGAGCATTGGTCCGGGCGGGCGAGGCGCTGGGGCGGTCCTGCCGCGGCTGGCCGGTGCTGCGGCTGGATGCGCTGGATCCGGATTGGCCGGGCTTGCCGCCGCTGCTGGCCGGGCTGCGCCGGGCGGGCTATCGGGCCGCCCGCTTCGACCATTTCGGCAACTGGCGCGAGAGCGATCGGCGGGCGTCGGCTGGTCCGCCTATCTGGCTGGGCGGCCGGGCGCGCTGCGCGAGACGATCCGCCGCAAGCTGGTCCGTGCCGAGCGCGATCCTCGGATGCTGCTGGAATGCGCGCATGCGCCGGATGCGGTGGAGGGGGCGATCGGCGGCTATCTCGACGTCTATCGGCGAAGCTGGAAAAAGCCCGAGCCGTTCCCCTGTTCGACGCGGCGCTGCTGCGCGCCGCCGCGGCGGCGGGGGTGTTCCGGCTGGGCACGCTCACCCTGGATGACGCGCCGATCGCCGCGCAGTACTGGATCGTCTGCCAGGGCGTCGCCACGGTGCTGAAGCTGGCGCATGACGAGGCGCACCGGGCACTGTCGCCGGGCACCGTGCTGACCGCCTGGATGATCCGCGGGTTGATCGAGGAAGGCGGGACGGCGCTGGATTTCGGGCGCGGCGACGATCCGTACAAGCGGCTGTGGACCACCCGCCGCCGTCGGCGGATCGGCGTGGTGCTGGCAGATCCCTGGCGGCCGCGCGGCATGGCGGCATTGGCGCGGCAATGGGCCGGCGCCGCCATGCGGGGACGGCGCGCCGCGCCGGCCATTGGCGACGTGCCGCCCGCGCCGTAGTGTCGACCACGGGGCGGGAACGGAGACGGACGGGCGTGGCGAGCTTCCTCGGACTGGACATCGGCACGTCCTCGGTCAAGGCGCTGCTGATCGACGCGGCGCAGCGCGTCGTCGCGCACGGCTCGGCCGAACTCACGGTCTCCCGCCCGCGCCCCCTATGGTCCGAACAAGACCCGCAACACTGGTGGCGGGGCCTGCTCGCCGCGGTGGCGCAGGTGCGCGCGGCGGCTCCCGAGGCGTGGCGCGAGTTGCGCGGCATCGGCTTGTCCGGGCAGCAGCACGGCGCAGTGCTGCTCGACGACGCGGGGCGCGTGCTGCGGCCGGCGATTCTGTGGAACGACGGGCGCAGCGGTGCGGAATGCGCGGAGATCACCCGGCGCGTGCCGGACTTGGCCGAGCGCGCCGGCAACATCGCCATGCCCGGCTTCACCGCGCCGAAACTGCTGTGGGTGCGGGCGCACGAGCCCGAGGTGTTCGCCGCGACCAGCCGCGTGCTGCTGCCGAAGGATTACGTGCGCTGGCGGCTGAGCGGCGCGTATGTGTCGGATATGTCCGATGCGTCGGGCACGCTGTGGCTCGATGTCGTCGCGGCGCGCCTGGGACGACACGCTGCTGGCCGCGACCGGCCTGACCCGCGCGGCGATGCCGGATCTGGTCGAGGGCTCGGCCGCGAGCGCGGTGCTGTCGGCCGAACTGGCGGCGGAGTGGGGGGTGGCGGGGCAGCGCGTGGTAATCGCCGGCGGCGGCGGCGACAACGCGGCCTCGGCGGTCGGCATCGGCGCGGTGCGCGCAGGCGACGGGTTCCTGTCGCTCGGCACGTCGGGCGTGATGTTCGTGGTGGCCGACCATTACGTCTCGGCCCCGCTGCGCACCATGCACGGCTTCTGCCATGCGCTGCCGGGGCGCTGGCACGGCATGTCGGTGCATCTTTCGGCGGCGGCGGCGCTGACCTGGGTGGCCGAGATCGTGGGCCAGGGCGCGGACATCGCCGGCCTGCTGGCGCGCACCGAGGCCTGGGCTGCGGACGCGGTCAAGCGGCAGCACGCGCCGCTGTTCCTGCCGTACCTGTCGGGCGAGCGCACGCCGCACAACGATCCGGCGGCCAGCGCCATGTTCGCCGGGCTGCGCGCCGAGCACGGTCCCGAGGCGCTGACCTATGCCGTGCTGGAGGGCGTGGCCCTGGCGCTGGCCGACGGGCACGCGGTGCTGCTCGAGGCCGGCGCGCCGCTGGCCAACTGCCTGCTGGTCGGCGGCGGCGCGCGCAGCCGGTTCTGGGGACAGATGCTGGCCGACGTGCTGGGCATACCGCTGTCGTTGCCCGAGGGCGCCGAGCACGGGGCGGCGTTCGGCGCGGCACGGCTGGCGATGCTGGCGGCGGGAGCGGGCGACGAGGCGGCGGTCTGCCCGCGGCCTGGCCATCCAGGCGGTGTTTTCGCCGTCGGGCGATACGCACGCGGACCGGCTGGCCCGCTTCCGGGCGCTGTACCCGGCCGAGAAGGCGACGCGCACGCCGTAACAAGAAAAATCCAGGAGGCGACGATGGCTGACGTGCTGTTCCGCAACGCGAACCTGTTCGACGGCACCGGGGCGGCGACCCGCCCGGCCGACGTGATCGTGCGCGGCAATCGCATCCGCACCGTGGCCGACGCGAACGCCGGCCTGGAGGCGCCGGGCTGCGAGATCATCGACGCCACCGGCCTGACGCTGATGCCCGGCATGACCGAGGGCCACGCGCATCTCTCGTTCTGCGGCGCGCGCACCAACACCGATCTCGGCGACATCCCGGTGGAGGAGCATCTGCTGGCCACCATGCGCAACGCCGAGCTGCTGCTCGACCACGGCTTCACCTCCGCATACAGCGCGGCCAGCGCCAAAATCCGGCTCGACATCGTGATCCGCAACGAAGTCGATGCCGGGCGGCTGAAGGGGCCGCGCATCCGCGCCTGCTCGCCCGAGATCACCGTCACCGGCGGCCTGGGCGACGAGTGCCGCGTGCATCAGAACCGCAGCAGCTTCGGCCTGACCGCCGATGGTCCGGAGGAGGTGCGCCGCGCCGCGCGCATGTGCATCCGCGAGGGCGCCGACAACATCAAGGTCAACATCTCCGGCGATGACTTCGTCAATCCGGCGAAGGGCGGCATGACGGTGATGAGCGAGGCCGAGGTGCGCGCGGCGGTCGAGACGGCGCATGATTTCGGCCGCCGGGTGAACTGCCACGCCCGCGCCGGAGGCTCGGTGCGGCGCGCGATCGAATGCGACGTGGACGTGATCTACCACTGCGAGCTGATGGACGCGGCCTCGATGGACTTGCTTGAGGCGAAAAAGGACCGCGTGTTCACCGGCCCGGCGATCGGCCTGATCTTCAACACCATCGAGCGCGGCCCGGAGTTCGGCATCGACGAGGCGATGATCGAGCGGCTGGGGATGCGCCGCGTGCTGGAGCTGACGTCGGCGGTGTACAACCAATTGCGCCGGCGCGGCGTGCGGGTGGTGATCGGCGGCGACTACGGCTTCGCCTGGACACCGCAGGGCACCAACGCGCGCGACCTGGAGCATTTCGTCAACCTGTTCGGCTACTCGCCCGCCGAGGCGCTGGCGTGCGCCACCAAGGTCGGCGGCGAGATCATGCAGCGCGGCGACGAGTTGGGGCTGGTGCGGGAGGGCTACCTGGCCGACCTGCTGCTGGTCGACGGCGACCCCACGCGCGACGTGCGCATCATGCAGGATCGGGCACGGCTGCCGATGGTGATGAAGGACGGCGCGTTCCACCGCCATCCGCGCGACGCGGCGCGGGCACGGGGCGCGGTGGCGGCGGAGTAAAGGCGGCGGCTTGTGACGCAGCGGCGCCGCGATCAGGCTGGTGGCGGCGGCCAGCGGCGGTGCAACCATAGCCACTGCTCGGGCCGCGCCCTGATCCAAGCCTCCAGCCGGTCGTTGATCGCCTGCGTCAGCGCGGCGACGTCGGCGGCGCGGTCGCCGCTGTCGGGCAGCGGCAGCGGCGGTTCGCAGACCACCCGGAACCGCGCCGGGCCGACGCGCTCGGTGCGGCCGGGGATCAGCGGACAGCCGAAGCGCAGCGCGAAGGCCGCCGCCGCCGAGGCGGTCATCGCCGGCAGACCGAACAGCCGGGCCTCGATGCCGTCGTTCATTTTCTGGTCGACCAGCATGGCGAGGATGCCGTTCGCCCGCAGATGCGCCAGCGCCGCGCGCGCGCCAGCCGCGCCCTTGGCGAAGGCCGGCAGCTTTGCGCCGATCGCTTCCTCGCGCAGCCGCCGCAGCACCGCGTCGACATGGGGGTTGGCCGCGGGCCGGTAGAAGCTGGCGAAAGACGCGCCCTGGCGCGCCGCGACGCGCGGCAGCACCTCCCAGTTGCCGATATGCGCGGACACGAAAACCGCCGGGCCGCCGCGTGCGGCGAGCGGACGCAGCACATCCAGACCCTCGAACGTCCATCCCGGCCCGCGATCGGTCGGCCGTAACGCGCCGACATGCGGCAACTCGGCCACCGTGCGGCCGAGATTGTCCCACACCCCGCGCACGATCCTTCGGCGCGCCGCGTCGTCCAGCTCGGGCATCGCGCGCCGCAGATTGGCGTGCGCGACGCGCGAGACCGGCAGCATCGGCCCGATGCCGCGCGCGACAAAGCCGCCCAGGTCGGACGCGGCGACCGGCCCCAGGGCGCGCAGCAGCGCCAGCGCCGCCCGCGCCACCGCCGCCTCGGCACGCCACGCGATGTCGCGTCGTGTCACGCCAGGTCGTCCAGCAGACGCTCGATGGCCTCCGGCGCGTCCCATGCCAGGCGCACCCGCAGCACGCGCACGCGCGCCCGATAGGCCGGCGACAGCCGCGCCGCGTCCTTCGCCGTCGTCACCGGCTCCGCCCCGGCGGCGTTCGCTTCGGCCAGCAGCCGATCGAGTTGGGAAGCGGTGAAGCGGTGATGGTCCGCGAAGCCGCGGCAGGCCACCAGCTCCGCGCCGCCCTGGCGCAACGTTGCAAAAAACTTCTCCGGCCGCGCGATGCCCGCGAACGCGAAGACCCGCGCGCCATGCAGCGCCGCGTCCGCCTCCGCGACCAGCCGAGCCCGCAGCACCGGCAATGCCGCCGGCAGCCGCGCGAGCGCGCCGGCCGCGTCGTCGCCGATCAGCACCGCCGCCCGGCAGCGCGCGGCGGCCATCGAGACCGGCTCGCGCAGCGGGCCGGCGGGGATGACGCGGCCGTTGCCGAACCCGGCTCCGCCGTCGATCACCAGCAGGGCCAGATCCTGCCGCAATCCCGGGTTCTGCAGCCCGTCATCCATCACCAGCACATCCGCCCCGCCAGCTACCGCCGCGCGCGCCGTCGCCGCGCGGTCGGCGCAGACGAAGGTGGGCGCCAGCGCGGCCAGCAGCAGCGCCTCGTCGCCGGCCAGCATTGCGTCGTGGTTGGCCGGATCGACCCGCAGCACCCCGCGCGCCGCTCCGCCGTGGCCGCGCGTCAGGAAGGCCACGCGGCGCCCGCGCGCCAGCAGCCGCGACCCCAGGTCGAGCGCCAGCGGCGTCTTGCCCGCGCCGCCCGCCGTCGCGCCCCCGCAACAGATGACTGGCACCGGCGCGCGAAAGCCTGGCCGCCGCAGCCGCCGAGCGGTCGCCGTCGCGTAGACCAGGGCCGCCGGCGCCAGCAGCGCCGGCAGCAATCCGTCGCGATCCCAGAACCGTGGGGCGCGCATCAGCGGCGGCCGTAGCCCAGCAGGCCCAGCAGGGCGGCGGCCGCCTGCCGCGGCAGGCCGGCGTGGCGTCGCGAGGCGGCGATGCCGGCATCGCCCATCGCGGCGCGCGCCGCCGGATCGGACAGCATCGCGTCCAGCCAGCCGACCAGCGCCGCGCCGTCGGCGACCTCCGCCAGCGCCCCGGCGTCGCGCAGGATGGCGACGATCTCGGCGAAATTGCCGGTATGCGGGCCGGTCGCCACCGCGCAGCCGAGGCGTGCCGCCTCCAGCGGGTTCTGCCCGCCATGCGCCACCAGGCTGCCGCCGACGAAGGCCAGCCCGGTCGCGCGGTACAGCAGTCCCAGCTCGCCCAGCGTGTCGGCGACCCAGATCCCGCCCGAGGCGGGCGGCGCTTCACCGGCGGCGCGCCGGGTGGCGGGCAGGGGGGCGGCCAGTCGCGCCACCTCCGCGCCGCGCTCCGGATGGCGCGGCGCGATGATGGTCAGCAGGGCCGGGTGTCGGGCCAGCAGCGTCGTATGCGCCTCGATCGCCAGCGCCTCCTCGCCTGGATGGGTGCTGGCGGCAAGCCAGGCCGGACGCCCGGCGAGCAGGGCGCGCAGCCGCTCGACCTCGGCCGCCGCCGCAGGCAGCGCGGCCGCGGCGAATTTGAGGTTGCCGGGCGCGGAGACATTGCGGCCGCCGAGAGCGGACAGGCGCTCGGCATCGGCCGGCGACTGCGCCTGGATGCAGGCGAAACGCGCGAATTGCGCCCGGCCGAACCGCCCCAGCCATCGCCAGCGCGCCGCGCTGCGCGAGGACAGCCGCGCGTTCAGCAGCATCACCGGCACCCCCGAGCGGGCGCATGCCGCGAGCAGGTTGGGCCAGACCTCGGATTCCACGAAGCCCGCCGCATCGGGCCGCCAGTGCGCAAGGAACCGCGCGCCCCAGGCCGGCACGTCCAGCGGCACGAAACGGTGGAGCACCCGGGTCTCCAGCCCCAGCTCCGGCAACCGGCGGGCCAGCAAGGCCGCCGACGTGACGGTCCCGGTGGTCAGCAGCACCGACAGATCCGGCGCCTGCTGCGCCAGCACCGGCAACACCGGCAGCACCGAGACCGCCTCGCCCACACTGGCGGCGTGCAGCCACAGCAGCTTGCCATCGGGCCGCGCGGTGCCGTCCTCGCCCCAGCGCTCGCGCAAGCGGGTGGCGATTTCCTTGCCGCGGCGCAGTCGCCGCCGCAGCATCCCCCGCAGCGCCGGCGCGGCGAGCGTGGCGGCGCCGGCATAAAGGCGAGCGATCACGCCGCGATCACGCCGCGACTTCCGGAGGCGACCAGCCGATCGGCCCGATCGGCGGCCTCGGTCAGCGCGGCCCCGATCATGGCCAGGGCGGTGTCGCCGGCCTCGCGGGCAACCATGATCGGCGCCCCGCAGACCACGACGCCGCGCCCCCACGGCAGCGGCAGCACCATGCGGTCCCAGCTTTTCAGCACCCGGCGGCGCGTGGTCGCGGCGGCACACGGCAGCACCGCAGCACCCGACAGCGCGGCCAGGCTGGCCACCCCCGCCGCCGCGACCCGGCGCGGGCCGCGCGGACCGTCCGGCGTGATGCCGACATCGGCACCAGCGGCGAGCGCATCGAGCAGCGCGCGCAACCCGACCGCGCCCCCGTTGCTGCTCGATCCGTGCGCCACGTCGATCCCGAAGCCGCGCATCAGCGCGCCGATGAACCGCCCGTCGGCATGACGGCTGACCAACACCCGCGTGGTTGGCCTGGCCGCGGCGGAGCGTCGGCGCACCAGCGCCCAGCCGGCCGGCATCAGCGGCAGCCGTTCGTGCCAGAACGCGAAAATCGCCGGCTGGCCCGCCAGGAACGGCGCCAGGTGCTCCGCCCCGTCCAGCGTCCAGTGCGTCGTGGCCAGCGCGAATGCCAGATAGCGGCCGAGCAGCACGGCCAGCATCGCCTGCGCGGCCGGACGTCGCAGCAACCGTTTCAGCATGGTGGCGCGGTAGCATGGGGCCATGCGGGCGGCAAATGCCGCTGCGCGGCGGTCTCAGTGGGCGCCCAGCAGCACCAGATGCGACAGAAAGGTTTCCGCGCAGGCGCGCCAGCCGAACCGCTCGGCATGGGCGCGGCACGCCGCCCGATCGCCGCACAGGGCCGCCAGTGCCGCGGCGCGCAAATCGCCGTCCAGGGCGCCCACCATGCCCGCCGCACCGGCCAGCACGTCGCGCGGCCCCGTCACCGGGAAGGCCGCGACCGGCGTGCCGCACGCCAGCGCCTCCAGCAGCACCAGGCCGAAGGTGTCGGTGAGCGAGGGGAACACGAACACGTCCGCCGCCGCATAGGCGCGCGCCAATGCCTCGCCGTACCGCGCGCCCAGGAAATGCGCCCGCGGATGATCGCGCCGCAGCGATGCCAGTTGCGGGCCGTCGCCGATCACCACGCGCGAGCCGGGCAGGTCGAGCGCCAGGAAGGCCGCGATGTTCTTCTCCACCGCGACCCGTCCGACGTACAGGAACACCGGCCGCGGGAGATTCGCGAACGGGTCGGGGCCGGCCTTGCGCAGTTCCGGCCGGAAAGCCAGCAGATCCACCCCGCGCGACCACGCGCGGAGATCGCGGAACCCCCGCGCGGAAAGCTCCTCGCGCAGGCTCTCGGTGGCCACCATGATGCCCTGCCCGGCGGCATGGAAGCGGCGCAGCCAGGCGTAGGCCAGCCCGGTCGGCAGCCCGGTGCGCGCTTGCAGGTATTCGGGGAAGCGGGTGTGGAACGCGGTGGTGAAGGCGCAGCCGCGGCGCACCGCCCAGCGGCGCGCGGCGCCCCCCAGCGGGCCCTCGGTGGCGACATGCAGCGCATCGGGCGCGAACGCCTCGATCATGTGGCCCAGCTTCCGGCCGGGCCGCAGCGACAGGCGGATGTCGGGATAGGTCGGCATCGGCAGGGTGCGAAAGCGGTCCGGCCCGATCACCTCGACCGCGTGGCCCATCGCGGCCAGTTCGGCGGCCACCGTCTGCAACGTGCGCACCACGCCATTGACCTGCGGCAGCCATGCGTCGGAGACGATCAGCACCCGCGCGGGCGACAGTCCGGCGCCGAGCGGCGGCGCTCGGCCGGCGTCGGGTCTGCGAGGGTCGCCTCTCTCGCGGGCCGGCCGGATCGGCGTCGCGGCGATGGAGGCGTCCCGTGGCAATCCGGCTCAGCCCGCGACGGCGGGGGCGGCGGCGCTGGCGGGCACGGCCACGCCGCCGCGCGGGGCGTGGAACGACAGCCCATTGAGCGCGGCCCAGTCCAGCAGCTCCAGCCGGCCGTCCATATGCTCGACCAGGGCGGTGCAGCTCTCCACCCAGTCGCCGTCATTCAGGTACAGCACGCCGGCGACCTCGCGCATCTCGGCATGGTGGATATGGCCGCACACGACGCCGTCCAGCCCGCGCCTGCGGGCCTCCCCGGCCAGCGCCGTCTCGAAACGGTCAATCGCCTTGACCGCCTCCTTGACCTGACGCTTCAGCCAGGCCGAGAGCGACCAGTAGGGATAGCCGAGCCGGCGGCGCGCGGCGTTGAACCAGGTGTTGACCGTCAGCGCCGCCGTGTAGGCCCAGTCGCCCAGCAGGGCCAGGAAGCGGGCGTAGCGCACCACGCTGTCGAACTGGTCGCCGTGGATCACCAGCAGGCGGCGGCCGTCGGCGGTCTCATGCACCGCGTCGCCCACCAGCCGCACGCCGGCGATCTCCAGGCCCAGCGGCAGCCAGCCGCGGAACAGTTCGTCGTGGTTGCCGGGGATGTAGACGACCTCGGCGCCGGCGCGGGCGTGGCGCAGGATCAGCCGCAGCACCTCGTCGTGCTGCGCGTCCCAGTACCAGGATTTGCGCAGCCGCCAGCCATCGATGATGTCGCCGACCAGATACAGCTTGTCGCAGGTGATGCGAGACAGGAAATCGGCCAGGAAGTCGCTGCGGCAGCCGCGCGTGCCCAGATGAGTGTCCGAGATGAACACGGTGCGGTAGCGGCGCTCGGCGTGGCTGGGATGGGTGATGGCGTTCATGCGACCAGCCGTTCGTTTCGATTGTGACCGAGGCCCGTGATCGCGGCGCAGCACATACGATCCCAGTCGTGTCGCGCACGTTAAGTTTGCGCGACATCGTGCAACGCCATCCCATTGAAGAACATCGCGGCGGCGACGCGCAAGTGGCATGCGAGGCACGCCGGGATTGACGGCAGTGCCGCGCCGCCGCATCAGGTCGGGCCATGCTGCTCGCCGCGATGATGCTGCTCGGTGTCGCGATCCTGGCCGGGCTGGCGCTGGTTGTCCGGCTTTCGCTGGCTCGGCCCGGCATGGCGCGCTGGCCGGCGGCGATGCACGGGCTGCTCGGGGCGGCCGGATTCGCCGTGCTGCTGCTCGGCCTGCGCGGGCCGGCGCGCGGCGTCCGCCAGGGCGCGGGCTCGTTCGGGCTGATCGCCGCCGGGTTCCTGGGGGTCACGCTGCTGATCGCGTTGACGATCGTGGCCGCGCAGGTGCGCCGTCGCCGGCCGCCGGTCGTGGCCGTCGCCATCCACGCGACGCTGGCGATCGGGGGTTTCGTGATGCTGGCCGCCTACGTTTCGGTGGCGTCCGGCTAGCCGAGGAGCCGCCGTGCGCGCGCCCGTCATCCTGCGCCTGCCTGTCCTGTTGCTCTGCTGCCTGATCGCGGCCACCGGGGCCGCGCGCGCCGTGCCGCATTTCGCGACGCCCTGGCCCGAGGGTCCGGCCGCCGAGGCGGCGACCGTGGCGCGGGACGTGACCCTGGCCAGCAGCGACCCGTTCGTCCCCGCCGATATCGGCCATGCGCCGGCGCGGCGCGTGGCCGCCCGGCTGTACCTGCCGCGCGGCGCCAGGCCCGATCGCGCCACGCCGGCCGTGGTGCTGCTGCACGGCTCGGTGGGCGACTGGCAGGAGCGCGGCGATCGCTACGGCTATCCGCTGGCGGCACAGGGCGTCGCCGTGCTGGTGGTCGAGAGCTACGCCAGCCGTCCCGATCTCGGGCAGAGCTTTCTGGCCCGGGTGCTGCACATCACCGAGACGATGTTCGTGGCCGACGCCTATGCCGGCCTGCGCTACCTGGCGGCGCGGCCGGAGATCGACGCGAGGCATGTGGCGCTGATCGGCTTCTCCTATGGCGGCATGGCTGCGACCTACGCGATCTATGACCAGATGGCGCGGGCGCTGGCCCCGGATGGAGAGCGGTTCGCGGCGCATGTCGCCTACTACGCGCCCTGCATCGCCCGCTTCCGCGACAGCCGCACCACCGGCGCGCCGCTGCTGATGCTGTATGGCGGGCGCGACCAGTTGATCGACCCGGCGCGGTGCGCCCGGGTGGCCGCGGATCTGCGCGCCGGCGGCAGCGCGGTCCGGGTGATCGTCTATCCCGACGCGGTGCATCAATGGGACGGCGAGAGGCCCCTCGGGGTGATCGGCCGCCACCTCGCCGATTGCAGCTTCGAGGTGAACCGCGACGGCACGGTGACGGACAACCGCACGCTGCTGCCGATGAGCGGTCCTTTCACGCGCAAGGTGATTCTCGCCCTTTGCACCGGCAGCCGCCCGTATCCGATCGGGCGCGACGAGATGGTGGCGCGGGAATCGAACCGCGATCTGGCTGCGTTTCTGGAGCGGGTTTTTGGAGGGAAGGGATAGGCATCGCCGGTTGCAAGCCGATCGGAGACGGTCCATCTTCCATCAATGCCTGTCATGTCCCTGCTGAGTAGGCGCGATACTCGGCATGTCACGGTTCGGTGGGACGCCGAAGCCCGCGTATGGTGGGCCGAAAGCGACGACATCCCCGGTCTTGTGACGGAAGCTGCCACATTCGATGAGCTGGTGGAGCGCTGCGGAGCCGTGATCGGAGAGCTCCTTGCGGCCAACGGCCGCGCATCGGGCGGCGTTTTGGTGGAGTACCAGGCGCTTCATTCGTCAGGGGTGAAGCTGCGGGAGGACCACAGGACGGTCATGACCGTCGTTCCGGCGTGTAGCAGAACGAATTAGAACTCTTTCGGCAGTCCCGCCTGTTTCAGGACACCATTCGCGGTGTGTCGGCTAGCGATATTGGTCGGCACTACGAAGTGCCGGTCGGTGATTGGCGACCACCACAACTCGTGGCTGCCCTTGGCTGGTCGGACATAAAAGCATCCAGCCGCCTGAAGCAGATACTTCAGGTCGCGGTCGAAGCTGGCTGGCACTTCAGGCACCCCGAATCGTGATGATTCGAGTCTACCGCGCTCTGTCTATGGCCGGTTAAAGGAACATTTGGCGAACTACTCTGGCTCATGAACGAACCAGTCGTCGCTATCGCCGCCCGAACAGCCGCTCGATCTCCGCCCGGCTCAGCTTGAGGAAGGTCGGCCGCCCGTGGCTGCACGTCGCGGCGCGGGGCGTCGCCTCCATCCGGCGCAGCAACGCGGCCATCTCGACCTGGCCCAGCCGGCGGCCGGCGCGGATGCTGCCGTGGCAGGCCATGCGGGCGATCACCGCGTCCAGCCGCGCCTCCAGCGCCAGCGTCTCGTCCAGCTCGGCCAGCTCGTCGGCCAGATCGCGCAGCAGCGGCGCGGGGTCCGCGGCACCCAGCGGCGCCGGCAGCGAGCGCACCAGCACCGCGCCGGCGCCGAACGCCTCCAGCTCCAGGCCCAAACGGGCGAACTCGGCGGCACGGGCCACCAGCCGCGCCGCATCGCCCGGCGGCAGGTCCACCACCGCCGGCAGCAGCAGCGGCTGCGCGCGCACGCCGCCGGCGAGCATCGCATCGCGGATCGCCTCGTGCGTCAGCCGCTCATGCGCGGCGTGCTGGTCCACCAGCACCAGGCTGCCGTCGGACGCCACGGCGATGATGTAGGTATCCAGTACCTGCGCCACGGGTGCGCCCAGCGGATGCTCGGCCGAGGCCGGCTGTGGCTCGGGTAGCACGCGGGCCGAGGGTGCAAAGGGCAGGGGCGCCTCGGCGAACCCGGTCGCGAGTGGCCGCGGCGGCGTCACCAGCCGCAACTGCGGCCGCGCGGCGAAACGGCGCGGCGGGGCCGCCGCGCCCGCGCCGGCCGCCAGCGCCCGGCCGAGCGCGCCGATCACCAGCGCCCGCACGTTGTCCGGGTCGCGGAACCGCACCTCGGCCTTGGCCGGATGCACGTTGACGTCCAGCGCCTCGGGCGGCAGGTCCAGGAACAGCGCCACGATCGCGTGCCGGCCGGGTGGCGTCACGTCGCGATAGGCGACGCGCACCGCCGTGCGCAGCAGCGGGTCGGACACTGGGCGGCCGTTGACCACCAGCGCCTGCGCGCTGGCGGTGGCGCGCGTCAGCGTCGGCGCGCAGGCGTAGCCGGACAGCGCGGCACCGCCGCGTTCGCCGGCGACCGCCAGCAGCACGCCGGCGGCGTCCGGCCCCAGCAGGGCGGCGACGCGGGAAGCGCGGTCCTGCGCCGGCAGGTCGAACAGCGTGCGCCCGTCGCTGTCGAGCCGGAACGCGACGGCGGGGGCGGCCAGCGCCAGGCGGCGCACCGCCGCCTCGCTGGCGTCGGCCTCGGCGCGCGCGGATTTCAGGAACTTGCGCCGCGCCGGCGTGGCGAAGAACAGCTCGGCGGCGACCACGTTGGTGCCGGGCGGCCCGGCGGCGGGCGCCACCGCGCCGACCACGCCGCCATCCACCGCGATGCGCCAGGCGTGCGCCGCGCCGGCGGGCCGGCTGGTGATCGCCAGCCGCGCCGCCGCGCCGATGCTGGGCAGCGCCTCGCCGCGGAACCCCAGCGTGGTGATGCGCACCAGGTCGTCGTCGGCCAGCTTGCTGGTGGCGTGGCGCTGCACGCACAGAGCCAGCCCCGCCGCATCCATGCCGCTGCCGTCGTCGGCAACCTCGATGCGCGCGATCCCGCCGCCCTCCAGCCGCACGGCGATGCGGGTCGCGCCGGCGTCGAGCGCGTTCTCGACCAGTTCGCGCACCGCCGCGGCGGGCCGCTCGATCACCTCGCCGGCGGCGATGCGGTTGACCGTGGCTTCGGGCAGCAGGCGGATGCGCGGGGCGGCGTGCCCCTCACCCCGGCCCTCTCCCGGAGGGAGAGGGTGCGGACCTCCCTCTCCCTCCGGGAGAGGGCCGGGGTGAGGGGCTGTCACGGAACTAAAGCGGCGTGCCCGTTCCGTCCGCCCGCAGCGCGTGGAACCGTTCGATCAGGCCGGCGGTGGAGGTGTCGTGCGTGCCCGGATCCGCATGCACGCCCGGCTGCAAATCCGGGATGATGCCACCGGCCAGCACCTTGCCCAGTTCCACCCCCCATTGGTCGAAGCTGTCGATCCCCCACAGCCAGCCTTGCGTGGCGACCTTGTGCTCGTACAGCGCGATCAGCCGGCCGAGGGTGAACGCGTCCAGGCGTCGGAACAGGATGGTGTTGCTGGGACGGTTGCCGGAAAACGCGCGGTGCGGCGCCACGCGGGCGATCTCGTCCTCCGGCACGTGCTTGGCGCGCATCTCGGCCACGACCTCGTCGCGGGTCTTGCCGCGCAGCAGCGCCTCGGCCTGCGCGAAGGCGTTGGCGGCCAGGATGCGATGCGCCTCCGGCCGGTCGTGATCGCCGATCGCGGCCAGCAGGAAGTCCACCGGCACCGACTGGGTGCCCTGATGCACCAACTGCATGAAGCTGTGCTGCGCGTCGGTGCCGGTTTCGCCGAACACCACCGGGCAGGTCGGGTGCTGCGTCGGATCGCCGTTCAGCAGGGTGGACTTGCCGTTGCTCTCCATCTCGAGCTGCTGGAGATAGGCCGGGAAGCGGCGCATCCGCTCGTCATAGGCCAGCACGCAATGGGTGCGCAGGCCGAGGCCGTCGATATGCCAGATCCCGGTCAGCGCCAGGCGCACCGGCAGGTTCTCGCGCGGCGGCGCGGCGCGGAAATGCTGGTCCATCGCGTGCCCGCCGTCCAGCATCGCCTGGAACGCCGGCCAGCCGGCGGCGAGCGCGATCGACAGCCCGATCGACGACCACAGCGAGTAGCGCCCGCCCACCCAGTCGCGGAACCCGAACATGCGGTCGGCCGGGATGCCGAACGCCTCGACGGCCTGGCGATTGGTGGACAGCGCGGCGAAATGCGCGCCCACCGCCGCCTCGCCGAGTGCCGCGGTGATCCAGGCGCGCACGGCGCGCGCATTGGTCAGCGTCTCCAGCGTGGTGAAGGTCTTCGAGGCCACCAGCACCAGGGTGCGCGCGGGGTCCAGTTCGCGCTGGAGGGCGGCGAAGGCGTGGCCATCGACATTGGACAGGAACCGGGCGCGCATCTCGCCGCCGCCCACCATCGTCAGCACGTCGCACGCCATGCGCGGCCCCAGATCCGAGCCGCCGATGCCGATGTTGAGCACGCTGTCGAAGGTGTGGCCGGTGGCGCCCTTGAGGGTGCCGTCGTGCACGGCGCTGACGAAGTCGCGCATGTGCGCGCGTTCCTCGGCCACGATGCCGGCGGCGTCGTCGATGCCGCCGGGCAGCGCCGCGCGCATGCCGTCCGAGCGGGGCGCGCGCAGCGCCATGTGCATCGCCGCGCGCCCCTCGGTCGGGTTGACCACCTCGCCGGCGAACAGCCGCCGGCGGAAGCCGTCGAAGCCGGACGCATCGACCAGCGCCAGCAGCGCGTCGAGCGCCGCGTCGGAGACCGAGGTTTTCGAGATGTCCAGCGTCAGGTCGTCCAGGCGCAGCGTGCAGCGTTCGGCGCGCGCCGGATCGGCGCGAAACAGCGGCCGGATGGCCGCCGCGTCGGGTGCCGCGGCGAGTTCGGCGATGCGCCGCCAGGCGGCATCGCGGGCGTGCGGGTCGAACGGCGCGGCGTCGGTCATCCGGATCGCTCCTCGAAGCTGCGGCCCCAGCCTGGCTGATTTATTCTACTGGCTGACTTATTCTAGCCGACTTACGTTGCGCGGGTGCGCGCGGCGACTGGCATCCGTGGATCGTGAACGGCGGCGTCAGAACAGCCCGTTCAGCAGCCCCGTGTCCTGCGATTGCCGCTGGATGATCGGCGTGTCGCCGGTCTGCTCGCTCTGGCCCAGCGCCGCGTTCTGCCGCAGCCGCTGCGCCTCCTTGGTCGGATCGACCACCACGCCGGGCAGCGGCGGCTTGCGCCAGAACTCCAGCCGGTCGGTCAGGCTCTCGCTCGGCTGGTCGAGCGAGGCGTCGTGCTCGATCTCCTGCTTGATGTCGGCCGGCGCCGGTGGCCCGGCGGCGGCCAGCAGCGCCTGCTGCCCGGGGCTGGGAGCGCCCGATTGCGGGTCGACCAGGGTGGATTGCGGCACCAGCGCGCCCTCGGCGGCTTGCGGCGCGGTCAGCTCCTGCGGCCGGGGCGCTCCCGGCCGCGGCGGCCGGAGCGCGAAATCGGGCGGCATCGACAGCGGCGCGCGGGTGGTGACGGTGAACTCGTCCGGCGTGTCGCGGGTGATGCCGAAGGTGCGCGACAGGTCATCGCCATTGCAGGCGGACAGGCCGAGCGCCAAGGCGGGCAGCAGGAACAGGATTTGCTTCATCGCGTCCACGATTACCGCCCCCCGGAGCGCGGGGCAAGATCGCCCGCGGCCGGCGGCGTCGCCGTCGGGCGCGGCAGCAGCCCGTCGATCACCAGCACGGCAACTCCGCAGACGATCGCCGCGTCGGCCAGGTTGAACACGTACCACGACCAGCCCCAGGCGTGCGCGTGGATGAAGTCCACGACGTGGCCGTAGCGGATGCGGTCGATCACGTTGCCGACCGCGCCGCCGGCGATGGCGCCCAGCGCCAGCGCGACGGACAGCCGCTCGGCGCGCCGCAGCCACACCGCCAGCGCCACCACCACGGCCAGCGCCACGATTGCCAGCAGCACATGCCCGCCGGCACCGAAGCCGCCGAGCAGCCCGAACGTCACGCCCGTGTTGGCGACATAGGTCAGGTTCAGCACCGGCAGCACGGCGACCGAGCCGAGTTGCGGCAGGTCGAGGACGTGCAGGATCCAGTATTTGCTGCCCTGGTCGCAGGCCAGCACCAGCAGGGCGGCAAGAACGCCGGCGCGGGTCATGGACGGGCCGCCCCCTCACCCCGGCCCTCTCCCGGAGGGAGAGGGGGCAGAACTCCCTCTCCCTCCGGGAGAGGGCCGGGGTGAGGGTCTTCCAGCGTCGCGGCGATGACCGCGAGCACGCCATCCAAATTGCCCATTATCTCCCGGTTGGAGAACCGCAGCACCCGCAGGCCGTAGCGCGGCGAGCCAGACGGCGCGCCGGGCGTCGCGGGCGACGGTGTCGGGCGAGGCGTGGGTTTCGCCATCCGCCTCCACGACGAGACGCTGGGCTTCGAACAGGAAATCCAGGATCCACGGGCCGCACGGCACCTGCCGTCTAGCCTTCGCTCCGGCAACTCCGCGGTTGCGAAGAGCTTGCCAGAGCCGACGCTCGGCCGGCGTCGAAAGCCGGCGAAGGTCGCGGGCGCGGGCCGCAGACCCCTCACCCCAGCCCTCTCCCGGAGGGAGAGGGGGCGCGCACTCTCCCTCTCCCTTTGGGAGAGGGCCGGGGTGAGGGTGCTCCGGCCGCTCGATCATGCCGCGCGCGCCACCAAACCGGACTCGACCGCGTCGGCGCAGCGCAGGCACAGCGTGGGATGGGCGCGCACCGAGCCGACTTCCTCCAGCACCTTCCAGCAGCGCGCGCATTTGCGGCCCGGCCTGCCGACGATCCCGTGTCGAGCGTGCAAGCGCGTCGCCCGCAAACCGCACTTTGGAAACAATGCAAGTTCGGCCCACTCCCTCTCGCAGCCAAGTTCGTCGTCGCCCTCCAAGCGGAGCGTGCACCGCCGCCTCCAGCGAGGACCTGATGCGTCCGTGCGCCGCGTCTCAGCCTCCTGCGGTGATCTATCTTGCCGCGCATTCGGCGGATCGCCTCCCAGCGCAGCGCCAGCGCCTCGTCCTGCCACGCCGCCGGAAGCTCCGGAAACTCCGTCAGATGCACGCTCGCCGTGTCGCCGAACCGCGCCACCCAGGCCTCCTCGGCGGTGAACGCCAGCACTGGCGCGAGCCAGGTGGTCAGGCACCGATGCAGATGGTCCAGCACGGTGCGCGCGGCGCGGCGGGTCGGGCTGTCGAAGCGGTCGCAATACAGCGCGTCCTTGCGCACATCGAAATAGAACGCCGACAGGTCCGCCGAACAGAAGGCATGGATCGCCGGATACACGCCGGCCCAGTCATGCGTCTCCACGGCGCGGCGCAGCAGCGCGTCCAGCGCGGACAGCCGGTGCAGCACCCAGCGTTCCAGCTCCGGCATTTCCGCCAGCGACACCGCCTCGGCCGGCGTGAAGCCGGACAGCGAGCCGAGCAGCCAGCGCAGCGTGTTGCGCAGCCGGCGGTACAGCTCGGCGGTCTGCTTCAGCACCTCGGGGCCGATGCGCTGGTCCTCGGTGATGTCGGTGTTCATCACCCACAGGCGCAATATGTCGGCGCCGTACTGGTCCAGCACCTTTTGCGGCTCGACGCCGTTGCCGGCCGACTTGCTCATCTTGCGGCCCTGCTCGTCGAGCGTGAAGCCGTGCGTGAGCACCGCCTTGAACGGCGCCGCGCCGCGCGTGCCGACCGCTTCCAGCAAGCTCGACTGGAACCAGCCGCGATGCTGGTCGGAGCCTTCCAGGTACAGATCCGCGGGCCACGGCAGGCCGCGCGCCTGCAGCGCGAAACCGTGCGTGGAGCCGCTCTCGAACCACACGTCGACGATGTCGCGCACCTGCTCATACGCGTCCGGGTCGCGGCCCTCGCCGAGAAAGCGCGAGGGCGGCGATGCGTACCAGGCGTCAGCGCCCTCCTCGCGAAAAGCCTCGACGATGCGCGCCATCACCGCGGGGTCGCGCAGCACCTCGCCGGTGGCGCGCTCGACGAACACCGCGATCGGCACGCCCCAGGCGCGCTGCCGGCTGACGCACCAATCCGGCCGGTTGGCGACCATGCTGGCCAGGCGGGTGCGCCCCTTTTCGGGCACGAACACGGTGCGGTCGATCGCGTCGAGCGCGCGCTGGCGGATCGCTTCGGGGCCATCGAGGCGGATGAACCACTGCGGTGTCGCGCGAAAGATCAGCGGCGCGCGCGAACGCCACGAATGCGGGTACGGGTGGACCAGCTTGCCGCGGGCCAGCAGCGCGCCGGCTTGCGTCCAGCGCGGCGCAGACCGGCTCGGCCGCCTTGAACACGTGCAGCCCGGCGAACAGCGGCACCCAGGCGTTGAACCGCCCATCGTCGCCGACCGTCTCCGGCACCTCCAGCCCATGCGCGCGGCCCAGCGCAAAGTCGTCCTCGCCGTGGCTGGGGGCGGTGTGGACCAGGCCGGTGCCCTGTTCGGTGGTGACGTAGTCGGCGGCCAGCAGCGGCACCGCGAAATCGTAGCCGCGGCCGCGCCACGGGTGTGCGGCCACCAGCCCGGCCAGATCCGCCCCGGGCACGACGCGCAGGATGTGGTGGGTGGCGATGCCGGTCTCGGCACAGACCTGCGGCAGCAGGGCGAGCGCCGTCAGGATCGTCTCGCCCGGCCGCGCGCGCGATCCTTCGGCGACGCTGTCCACCCGCACCAGCGCGTAGTCGATGGCCGGGCCATAGGCGATGGCGCGGTTGGCCGGCAGCGTCCAGGGCGTCGTGGTCCAGATCACCGCGCTGGCGCCCGCCAGATCGCCCGCCACATCTCCTGTCAGAGCTCCGGGGCCATCGACCAGCGGGAAGCGCACGAACACCGTGGTGCTGGTGTGGTCGTGGTATTCCACTTCCGCCTCGGCCAGCGCGGTCTTCTCAACCGTGCTCCACAGCACCGGGCGCAGGCCGCGATACAGCGCGCCATTCAGCAGGAACTTGCCGATTTCCTCGGCAATGGCCGCCTCGGAGGAGAAATCCATCGTCGAATAGCGCGCGTCCCACTCGGCCTGCACGCCGAGGCGGTAGAACTCCTCGCGCCTGCACCGCCATCCAGTGCGCCGAGTAGCGGCGGCACTCGTCGCGGAATTGCAGAACCGGCACCGCATCCTTGTCGCGGCCCGACTTGCGGTATTCCTCCTCGACCTTCCACTCGATCGGCAGCCCGTGGCAGTCCCAGCCGGGGATGAAGTTGCAGTCCTGCCCGGCCATGCGGTGCGCGCGGGCCAGCACGTCCTTCAGGATGCGGTTCAGCGCGTGGCCGATGTGCAGATTGCCATTGGAGTAGATCGGCCCGTCATGCAGCTCGAACCGCGGCCTTCCGCGCCCGGCTTCGCGCAGCCGTGCCGCCGAGATCCATGTCCGCCCAGCGCACCAGCATCGCCGGTTCGCGCTTCGGCAGGTCGCCGCGCATCGGAAATGGCGTGGACGGCAGGAACACGGTGTCGCGGTAGTCTCGAAGTCTCGCTCATGCGCGCACCTATGCCGAGCCTGGGGACGCAAGCAAGGCCCGCGCCTGGATGGCATCGGCTTCGATCTGGGCGCGCAACGCATCGAGCCCGGCGAACTTCTGTTCCGCGCGCAGGAAGTGGACCAGGCAGACCGACAGGTCCGCGCCATACAGGTCGCCGAAGAAATCGAACAGATGCACCTCCAGGCGGCTTTCCGGGTCGCCGCCCAGGGTCGGGCGGCGGCCGACATTGGCGACCCCGGCGTGGACCGCGCCATCCGGCGTGCGGACCCGCGTGGCGTACACCCCCCGCGCCGGCTCGAGCTGGCGGCCGAGCGCGATGTTGGCGGTCGGGAAGCCCAGGGTGCGGCCGCGCTGGTCGCCGCGCGCGACGGCGCCCTCGATCGCCCAGGAGCGGCCGAGCAGGGCGGCGGCGCGTTCCGGATAGCCGTCCTGCAATGCCCGGCGGATGCGGGAGGAGGATATCGGGCCGGCCTCATCGGCCAGCGGCGCGACCACCGTGAGGCCGATGCCCAGCGCCTCGCAGCGCGCGGCGAGGAACGCCGCGTTGCCGCCGCGGCGGTGGCCGAACGCGAAATCCGGGCCGCAGACCAGGTGGCGGGCGCCCAGCCCGGCATGCAGCACCTCGGCCACGAACGCCTCGGCGGTCATCAGGCTGAACGCCGGATCGAACGGCAGCTCGTATTCGATTTCCGCGCCCAATGCCGCCAGCAGCCGCGAGCGGGTCGGGGGCAGGGTGAGGCGGAACGGCGGATCCTGCGGGCGAAACACCTCGCGCGGATGCGGCTCGAAGGTCAGGACGCCGAGCGGCGCCTCCGGCCGCGCCGCGTGGGCGCTGCGCAGCACCTGCGCGTGGCCCAGATGCACGCCGTCGAAATTGCCCAGTGCCACGGTGGCGCCGCGTGATTCGGGCGGCAGGCCGTCCCAGTGATGGTGGATCCGCATGGTCCGGCTTGTCCGCGATCCTGCCGCGTCCGTCCAGGCCGCCGCTCAACTGCTCCCGAGCGCCAGGCCGGCGCCGCGCGGGTCGGTGGCCCAGGCACAGGATTGCTCGGCATCGGGCAGGTAGTGGTTGCACTCGATCACGTTGGCGCGGCCGGGATCCGGGGGCGGGGTCGGCATCGGGGCCGGCGGCGAGGCGCGGTCGGCCAATGCCTCGGACAGCGCGAAGGCGGCCGCCAGGGGGGCGGCTTCCTGCCCGGAGCCGCCGGTTTCGGCGCGGAAGGCGTGGATGTGCGCGTTGTAGGCCAGGGTCAGCGCCAGCAGGGGCGGCGGCCGTGCCGCGGGGGAGGCCGCCAGCAGCACGCCGGTCCCAGGCGCGATCCGGCCGGTGCCGAACAGGTTGTTCATGGTCAGCGCGCACACCACGGCGCCGCCGTTGCGATCCAGCGCGGCAAACGTGGTGGACGCCGGCAGCGCCGGCAGCGCGCTCATGCCGCGCGCCTGCGCCGCCGCCGCATCGGCGCGCGCGCCGGCCTGTGCCGCGTCGCGGGGATCCTGGCGCAGCGCCTGGAACGCCGCCGCCGTGGCCAGGCCGCCTTCGCCCGGCTGCGGCAGGAAGGCGACGCGGTCGTTGCCGACGGCGATCTGGAGCGGGGCCACGATGTGCGGCAAGGCGGTGCGGAAATCCTCGGCCGACAGGCCGCCGCCGGCATCCGTCGCGGCGCTGGCAAGCGTCTGCGCCAGCAGGCCCTGATACAGGTCGCCGACGCCCGCGGTACGCAGCTTGGCCAGCGAGGCGGCCAGTTCCGGCTGGCGCAACTGCGCGCCCTCGGCGAGCGGCTGGCCGCCGGGCAGGAAGATGCCGCGCGCCACCGGATCGCCGGCCAGCGGTCCGGCGACCACCGCCACGTCCTGCACCAGCGCCCGAGAGGCCGGGATGCCGAAGCGGGCGGCCTGTTCGGCGGGCACCGACAATTGCTCGAACGGCAGGCTGCCGTATTTGGCGTGCAGCGCGTACAGCCCGCGCGCCAGCAGCGGCACCGCCGCGGGCCGGTCTCCCGGTCGCGGATGCGCCGGCGCCTGCGGCAGAAACATCACCGCGTCGGGCACGCCGCCGCCCGGTCCGCCCGGTTTCGGGGCATAGGCGAGGCAGGCGCCGCCGCCGCCCAGCCCGGCGCGCGAGGGCAACGTCACCGCCAGCATCAGCCCCATCGCCACGGCCGCGTCCGCCGCGTTGCCGCCGCCCGAGAGCACGTCGCGGCCGGCCAGGGCGGCGCGCGGCTCATCGGCCGCCACCCCGCCCAGAAATCCCTGCACGAAGCCGGGCGTGCCCACGACCGGGCCGCCGCCGCCGCCCAGCACGTTGTTCTGGAGGAAGCCGCAGCCGTTGAGGACCAGGCTGGCGGCCAGCACGCCGGCAGTCGCCGCCCTGCGCCGAGGCATGGCTCTGCGCAATTCGGTGATCTCCCTGGGGATTACGGCCGGCCGCGGCGCCGGCCCGGTGCGCTGTGTCGGCATGGGCCGCTCGCCATAGCCTCGTTCGCCAGGGTCGGCAACCGTGCCCGGCCGGCCCGCCAACGGCCGCGCATCGGCATGTCGCAATCGACACGGCATCGCGAACGCGCTACGGCGCGATGGCACAGACAGGGGAAATCCGGTGCGCGCTTGCTCGGCCGTCGGCTGGATCGGAATGCTGCTCGCCGCCCTGCTGGCGGGATCGCCTGTCCGGGCGCAGGCGGTCAGCGCGCCCGCACCCGCGCCCACGGCGTTCACGCCGGCGCAGCGGGCGGAGATCGTCGATGTCGTGCGTGCCGCGCTGAAAGCTGATCCGAGCATCCTGCGCGATGCCGTCACGGCGTTGCAAGCGGCGGATTCCGGCGCCCAGGAGGCGGCCGCGCGGGTCGCCATCGGCCGCGCCGGTCCGGCGCTGGCGCGCAATCCGGGCGATCCCGTCGCGGGCAACCCGGACGGGGACGTGACGGTCGTCGAGTTCTACGACCTGCGCTGCCCGTATTGCCGGCAAATGCTGCCGGTCGTGGCCGACCTGCTGACCCGCGACGCGAAGGTCAGGCTGGTGTTCAAGGACATTCCGGTGCTGGGGCCGCCGAGCGTGCTGGGTGCCCGCGCGGTGCTCGCGGCACAGCGTCAGGGCGGCTACCTGCGGCTGCAGCAGGCGGTGATGTCCGGCACCGGCCAGATCACCGAGTCCAGCCTGCACGCCGCCGCCGACCGCGCCGGCCTGGATTGGACCCGCTTGCAGCGGGAGATGGGCGGGACGGACATCCGGGCGCGGATCGACGCGAACCTGGCGCTGGCGCAAGGACTGGGCATCGACGGCACGCCCACGTTCGTGGTCGGATCCAGGCTGCTGCCCGGCGCGGTGCCGTTGCAGGAACTCCAGGCGGCGGTGGCGGCGGCACGGGCCGGACGCGGCTGAAACGGGCGTCGAACCACGGAACGCCATTGCCCTCGGCGGCCCCGCTCAGCCCAGCAGCCGCCCCACCACGCGCGCGGTGTAGTCGACCACCGGAATGATCCGGCCGTAGTTGATCCGCGTCGGCCCGATGACCCCGATCGCGCCGACGATCCGCCCGGCGGTGTTGCGCGACGGGGCGACCACCATCGACACGCCGGACGCCCCGAACAGCCCGCTTTCGGCGCCGATGAAGATGCGGACACCGTCGGATTGCTCGGCCAGTTCCAGCAATCGCAGCATCGTCTCCTGGGTTTCCAGCCGCTCGAACAGCCGCTGGATGGCGCCGAGGCGTTCGATCTGCGTCACGTCGTTCAGCAGCCGCCCCTGGCCGCGCACGATCAGGCTGCCGCCGCGGCCCTCGCCGGTCCAGGTGGCCAGCCCGGCGGCGACCACCTTGGCCGAGAGCTCGTCGAGCTGGGTGCGGTCGGCGGCCATGTCCTCGGCCACGATGCGGCGCAGCTCGGCCAGGGGGCGGCCGGACAGCCGCGCGTTGAGGTAGTTGCCGGCCTGCTGCAAGGCCGAGGGCGGCAGGCCGGGCGGGATGTCCAGCACCCGGTTCTCCACCTGCCCGTCGGCGCCGACCAGCACCACCAGCGCGCGGCCGGAACCCAGCGGCACGAACTCGATATGGCGCAGCGCGCCGTCGGATTTCGGCGCCAGCACCAGGCCGGCGGCCGCCGACAGGCCGGACAGCATCGAGGACGCCTCGGCCAGCGTGTCCTCCAGGCTGCGCCCGGCCGCTTCCAGCGCGGCGCCGATGGCCTCGCGGTCCTCGTCGGCGATCTCGCCGGTCTGCAACAGCCCGTCGACGAACAGCCGCAGCCCGAGGTCGGTCGGCAGGCGGCCGGCCGAGGTGTGCGGCGCGAACAGCAGGCCGGCATCGGTGAGGTCGGACATGACGTTGCGGATGGTGGCCGGCGACAGCGTCATGGGGAGGCGGCGGGACAGGGTGCGGCTGCCGACCGGCTCGCCGGTTTCCACGTACTGCTCGACGATCTCGCGCAGGATGGCGGCGGAACGCGGGTCCAGGCCGGGGGGGCCGGGCGGCGGCATCAGGCCATGCCCAGCGCGGCGCGGGCGGCAGGCGAAACCCCGCCTTGCGCGTCGAAGGCGCCGACCACGCGCACGCGGTCGAGCGCGGCGCCGTGCCCCATGTCCTCGGAAAGAACCACGTCGCAGCCCGCAGTCCCCGCGCTGGCGACCAGCAAGGCATCGAAGAAGGCAAACCGGCGTTCATCGCGCGCGCGGATGGCGATCTCCAGGGCCGTAACACTGGCGAGCACAGGCGGCGGAAACAGGCCAAGCCAGCGCCGCACTTGGGCGCTCGCGAATGCCGGCGACGTGATGCCCTTGCGCACGGTCGCGTTAAGAAACTCCGCCAGAGCTTGCAGCGTGATGATGCTGTCGCACCGGACCAATGCGGCAAGGATCTCGTTCGAGGCAAGCCGGCGTTCCGGGAATCGCGAATCGATCGCGTAGATAAGCACGTTGGTGTCGACAGTCAGCCTCATCGGTCGCGCAGGTATCGGGGCATCCGCTCGTCGTAGATTTCGTCGCGATTGAACTTGTCCATCGGCTCCGCGTCCGCCGGCACTTCATGGTGCAGCGCCCATTCGCGGCTCTCCGCCAGCAGCCGCTCCTGTTCGGTGGTCAGCACGCGGCGCCCGTCGGGGGCGCGCTCCGGCACGATGCGCGCAACCGGGATACCCTTGCGCGTCACCACGTATTCGTGCCCGCCCGCCACGTCGTCCAGGATCCGCGAGAAATGGTGGTTCGCCTCGCGCGCGGTGATCGTCTCGGCCATCGGTTGCCTCCAATGTCCTACATGATGTAGCACACCCGGCCTAGGTCAAGGACCATCGCCATGCGCCCATCCGGCCGCGCCGCCGCCGCCTTGCGGACCGTCTCCATCGAACCCGGTTTCGCCCGCCACGCGGAGGGTTCGTGCCTGATCCGCATGGGCCAGACCGAAGTGCTGTGCGCGGCCAGCGTGGAGGCGCGGGTGCCGGCGTTCCTGCGCAATTCCGGCCAGGGCTGGGTGACGGCGGAATACGGAATGCTGCCGCGCGCCACGCACACCCGCGGCGACCGCGAGGCGGCGCGCGGCAAACAGTCGGGGCGGACGCAGGAGATCCAGCGGCTGATCGGCCGCTCGCTGCGCGCCGTGGTGGATCGCGCGGCACTCGGCGAGATGAGCATCACGCTGGATTGCGACGTGCTGAACGCCGATGGCGGCACGCGCTGCGCCTCGATCACCGGCGCCTGGGTCGCGCTGTCGCTGGCGCTGCGGCATCTGGTGCGGATGAATGTGCTGAAGGCGGTGCCGCTGAGCGGGCAGGTGGCGGCGGTGAGTTGCGGACTGGTGGGCGGCGCCGCCGTGCTCGACCTGGATTACGCGGAGGACAGCGGCGCCGAGGCGGACGCCAATTTCGTGCTGACCGACGGCGGCGGCATCGTCGAGATCCAGGGCACGGCGGAGAAATCGCCGTTCAGCGAGGCGCAATTCGCCGAGCTGATGGCGCTGGCCCGCGCCGGCTGCGGCGCCTTGTTCGCGATGCAGCGCGCGGCGCTGGAGGCGGTGACATGATCCGGCGGCTGGCGCGCGGCGAGCGGCTGGTGCTGGCCACGCACAATCCCGGAAAGCTGCGCGAGCTGGCGGAGCTGATGGCGCCGTTCGGCATCGACACGGTGGCCGCCCGCGCGCTGGGCCTGCCGGAGCCGGAGGAGACCGAGCCGGATTTCGCCGGCAACGCGCGGCTGAAGGCGCTGGCGGCGGCGCGCGGCTCGGGACTGGCGGCGCTGGCCGACGATTCCGGGCTGTGCGTGACCGCGCTGGGCGGCGCTCCGGGGATCCACTCGGCGCGCTGGGCCGGCGTGCCGCGCGATTTCGCCGCCGCGATGCAGCGCGTGCACGACGCGCTGGGCGAGACGACGGACCGCTCGGCGCAATTCGTCAGCGTGCTGTGCCTGGCGTGGCCGGATGGCGAGGCGGCGGTGTTCGAGGGACGGGTCGAGGGCGAGCTGACCTGGCCGCCGGCGGGCGTGAACGGGTTCGGCTACGATCCGATATTCATGCCGGAGGGCGACCGGCGCACCTACGGGCAGATGCTGCCGGCGGAGAAGCTGGCCAACAACCATCGCGCGCGGGCGATGAAGCTGTTCGCGGCGGCGTGCTTGCCGGAGGGGTGAGGGGGACGATGGGGCGCGTCTGCTTGTCAACTCGTGTTTTGCACGCCGCAGAAGATCGTCACGCGGAGAGTCGATACGCTACGCCCAAAATACCTCGCGGGCCCTTGCGAACATGCTCGGCACCGTAATGGCAGGGTCGCTGCAACAATTCTTTCGGCACCGTGCTTGCGACGGCCCTCCGCTGGCGCGGGATCGCATATACCTCGAGGCGCATCAGGTAGATGACCGCGAGGAACGAGCCAACACTTGCCATGTGGTGTCCCTCTCTTGCCAACAGACAGGATTGAACAATGCCCAATCCGACATGCCCCTACCGACAGCTCATATCGGATTGGCTACTCCCGACGTATCTCATCGCAGCGCCCGCCGCTGCAGTTTTTTGGTTTGAGAACAATTCTGGGGCCGCTGTTCTAGGAGCCATTGGCGTATCGGCAATTATATTGACGCGACTTCCAGATATACAGACTATATCCCTTTTTGGTCTTAGAGCACAACTTGTTAGGTCTGTGCAAGAGGTAGAAATAAAAATTCAACAACTTCGTAGGCTATCTGTATCACTGGCAGAGCCCCTTATCTTGCAGCTTACTTCGTTCGGAGAGTCTCGAAAGAGCCTCAGCATTGAGGACAGATTTCGCGTCAGGGACGAAATAGTTAACACTCTGAAGGAGATAGGCATAGAAAATCAGGAGATATTGCGTATCCATCGGGAGTGGATCGATAGATTTTGTGGTCTTATTCTGTTTGGTATTCACAGTAGGATTAACCAATTGAATATTAATCCTGATGTTCGAGATCGTTACTTTGACCAATTGCTGGTACATGCCCGAAGCCGCGCCATCACCAGCTCGAAGTTGCCATTTCTCAACTTGGAGTCACGGACAGTCGACTTGATGAGCTCACGGCTACATATCGAAGCTTACAAGAGACGGGAGATTCCCCTGATCCATCTCTCATCCCCCTAAGAGTCCGTTTCGAATCTTACCCACAACGAGCAAGCCGCCGCATTAGGAGCATGACGGAGGCGGCATAGAGGAAGGCGGTGGCGGAAGCGATGGTGGCCTCGAAGTCCTTGGCCAGGCGCCGGTTACGGTTGATCCAGGCGAGGAAGCGTTCAACGACCCATCTGCGGGGCTGGACGGCGAAGCCGATCTGACCGGGTTGCTTGCGGACGATCTCGATGGCGATCCGCGTGGCCCGGGCGAGCGCCTCGCCGGAGTAGCCGGAATCGGCGAAGACACGGGCGATGAACGGAAAGCGGCGCGGTGCGGCCCGCAGCACTGGCTCGGCGCCGTCGCGATCTTGCACCGATGCCGGCTGCGGTTGCAGGACCAGCCCGCGTCCGTCGGTATCGACCAGCACTTGGCGCTTGCGTCCTTTGATCTTCTTCCCAGCGTCGTAGCCTCGCGGACCGCCGGCCTCGGTGGTCTTGACGCTTTGGCTATCCAGCACCCCGGCGCTGGGGCTGGCTTCCCGTCCGACGCGCTCGCGATCGCACATGACGAGATGGTGGTTGATCGATGTCCAGACCTCAGCGTCGCGCAGGATGGCGAACCAGCGATAGACCGTGCTCCACGGCGGAAAGCAGTCCGGCAGCATCCGCCAGGGGCAGCCCGCTCGCATGACGTAGAAAATCGCATTCACCAGTTCGCGCATCGGCCATTGCCGATCGCGCCCTCGAGGACGCGGCGGTGGTAGCAACGGCTCCAGCAACCGCCATTCGGCGTCGGTGACATCACTTCCATAACGCAATCCGTCCCGCCTATGCTGGGCGCGGGTGGTCGGAGTCCACATGAGGCTGTCCATCCCACTCGGTCTCGACAACCTGTTGGAATCACACCTCCTCCGGCCATCCAACCCCTCCGTTGCAGAGGCATTCCAAAACGGCCTCTAAATAGTATCGTCGGCCACTAGGATGCTGCTCACCAGCATCGCTACCTGATCCGCATCGCGCCGCCCCTCCGCCGCCCGCACCGTGTTCTCCAGCAGGCACGCGATGGTCATCGGCCCCACTCCCCCCGGGACCGGCGTGATCGCGCCCGCCACCTCCGCCGCCTCGGCGTAGGCCACGTCGCCCACCAGGCGCCCGTCGTCCAGCCGGTTGATGCCGACGTCGATCACCACCGCACCCGGCGCGATCCAGTCGCCGCGCACCATCTCCGCGCGGCCCACGGCGGCCACCAGCACCTCCGCCCGGCGGCACTCGGCCGGCAGATCCCGCGTCCGCGAGTGCGCCAGCGTCACCGTCGCGTCCGCCGCCGTCAGCAACGCCGCCATCGGCTTGCCGACGATCGCCGAGCGGCCCAGCACCAGCGCGCGCGCGCCGCGCAGTGCCACGCCCGACGCCTCCAGCAGCTTCATCACGCCGCGCGGCGTGCAGGGTGCCAGGGTCGCCAGCCCGTCATGCAGGCGGCCGACATTGACCGGGTGAAACCCGTCCACGTCCTTGGCCGGATCGATCGCCTCGATGATCGCGCGGGCGCGGATGTGCGGCGGCAGCGGCAGTTGCACCAGGATGCCGTCCACCGCCGGATCGGCGTTCAGGCCGCACACCACATCCAGCAGCGCCGCCTCGGTGGTCTCGGCCGGCAGCCGCCGCGTGCGCGCCGCGATCCCGGCGGCGGCGGCGGCGCGGTCCTTGTTGCGCACATAGACCGTGCTGGCCGGATCCTCGCCCACCAGCACCACCGTCAGGCCCGGCTGGTAGCCGAGTGCCGCCACCCGTGCCGCGACCGTCTCGCGCAGCGCGGCGGCGGCGGCGCGGCCGTCGATGATGCGCGCGGTCACATCACCAATCCCTGCATGTTGCCGGTCATCGCCGCGAAATAGATGCGGGCCAGCAGCATCTGCGCTACCCAGATCAGCAGCAGCACCACCAGGAAGCTCAGATCCAGCCCGCCGAAGTTCGGCATCATGCGCCGCACCGGGCGCAACGCCGGCTCGGTGACACGGTACAGGAAGTCGCCGATCGACCAGACGATGCGGTTGCGGGTGTCGAGCACGCCGAACGAGATCAGCGTCTGCACGATCGCGGCGAGGATGATCGCCCACCAGAACAGGTTGAGGATGGCATTCACGACGGTGAACAGAATGGTCAGCACGCGGGGGATCGCCTTCGTATGGGGCGCGCAACCTATCGGCACCCCCGCCGGCCCGCAACGCCCGGCGGATAGGCGGCTTGACTAGGCAGCCCCCCATCAGCATGTTGCCGCGCGCCGCAGGGCGGGGCTGTAGCTCAGTTGGGAGAGCGCCTCGTTCGCAATGAGGAGGTCAGCGGTTCGATCCCGCTCAGCTCCACCAGCCGCCCCGGCGCACCGGAACCGAGGTGCACATGCCCGACATCCGCAGCGTCTGCGCCATCGGCCGGCGGGGCCAGCTTGGGCTGCGCGGAAAACTCCCCTGGGAGGGCAACCAGGGCGAGGAATACCGCCTCGACGTGGCCCGCTTCTGGGAGCTGACGCGCGGGCACGTGCTGATCGCCGGCCCCGCCACCTTCGCCTCGATCCCGGCCGAGGCGGCGCGCGAGCGCACGATCGTGGAAATCCGCTCGCACATGCGCCCCGCGGACGTGCTGGCGCGGTTTCCCGACCGGGTGGTGTTCGTGGGCGGCGGGATCGCGGTGTGGAACGTCTATGCGCCGTTCATCCGTCACTGGGACATCACGCGGCTGCCGTACGACGGCGCGGCGGACCGCTATTTCGACCCGGCATGGCTGGCGCCCTCGAACAGCGTCAGCGCCACCGTCTTGCCGTCGGAGTAGTCGAACCCGCGCACGGTGGCGAAGGCGTGCGGCGCCGGCGCTTGCGGCGAAATCTTGCCGGCGGCGACCAGGAACGGCCCGACCTGCCGCTCGGCCACCGCCACGACGCGCCCGGAATCGGCGGCCAGGAATCGCGCCGCCGCCGCCGCGTCCAGCCAGCGCGTGCCGGTGCCGGCGGAGAACATCAGGCTCGGCTCGGCATAGCCCACCGCCGCGAAGCCGCTCACCGGACGGCCTTGCAGCCACGCGGCGACCCGCGCCGAGACCCACAGTTGCGGCAAATGCGGCAGCTCGACCGCCAGGATCGCCCACCACAGCAGCGGCACGGCGAGCAGCCCCGACCACACCGCGCGCCGATCGTCGCGTCCGGCGCGCAGCACCAGCGCCGCGACGATCGCCGCCGCCAGCAGCCCCGGCAGGCCGAGCAGCAGCGCCGCCCGCGCGCCCGCCCCGACCACCACCGGCAGGGCCACCGCGCCGGCCCCGAACACGCACGCCGCCGCCAGGAACAGCAGCGCCGAGAGCACCGCCAGCCAGCGCCATCGCGCGCGGCCGCCGCCGGCCATCCATCCCGCCGCCAGCAGGCACAGCGCCGGATACAGCGGCAGCACGTAATGCGGCAGCTTGGTCGGAATCAGCTCGAATACCAGCCAGGACGGGCCGGCCCAGGCCAGCAGAAACCGGGTCGCCTTCTCGCGCCGCGCCGCCCAGGCCGCCGGCAGCGCGCGAAGCGCCGCAAAAGCCGCCGGGAACAGCGTGAGCGACAGCAGCAGCAGATAGGTGCCGGGCGGCGCGCCATGCGCGTCGTCGCCGCCGGCCAGCTTGCGCGCGAGATCGCCGCCGACCGCGTCGGACAGGAAACGACCATGCGTGGCGACCTCGATCGCCACCAGCCAGGGCAGCACCACCGCCAGCGTCAGCGGCACGCCCCACAGCGCGCGCAACGACCGGAGCCAGCCGGTGCCGCGGTCGGCGATGGCGAGCGTCGCCACGGTCAGGCCGGCCACCATCGGCGTGATCGGCCCCTTCAGCAGCACGCCCGCGCCGATCGCCAGCCAGAACAGCGCCGCCTGCGTCCGCGAGAGGCGCTCCGGCGCCAGATAGGCGCGCGCCAGAAACCCCATAGCGACCGTCGTGACGCCCAGCAGCGCCGCGTCGGTCTTGGCCAGGTGCGCCTCGACCGTCAGCAGCGCCGAGCCGCCCAGCATCGCGGCGGCCAGCAGGCCCGCGCGCGGCGAGATCAGGCGGCGACCGAGGCCGTAGGTCGCCAGCACGCCGGCCAGCGCGCCCAGCAGCGACGGCACTCGATACGGCCAGATCGGGTTCCGCTCGGCGATGCCCGCCGCGCGGGCCGCCGCCGCGGGGATGGCTTGCAGCCAGTAGATGCCGATCGGCTTGCGGTTGCGCGCCTCCGCGCCGTTGCGGATATCGACGAAATCGCCGGTCTCCAGCATCTGCTTGGTGGCCTGCGCGAAGCGGGATTCGTCGCGGTCGGTGGCCGGTATGGTGAACCAGCCCGGCAGCCAGCACAGCAGGCAGTACGCCACCAGCAGCAGGCGCGGGCGGCTGTCCGCCAGCAGGCTGAGGCGCGCGAGCATCGGCGTGCTGTAGGACGCCGCGACCGATCAGGGCAACCCGCCGCGCTGGCGCGGCCGATGTTTCCAGCGTAGCACGCCGCCATGCCTGACCCGACCCGTGGGGCCGCGCTCGCCTTGCTCGGCGCCGTGCTCGACCGCCATCGCCCATTGGATGAGGCGCTCGACGCGCTGCCGCCAAGCGACCCGCGCGACCGCGCCGCCGCGCACCGGCTGGCGGCCGCCGTGCTGCGCCGGCTGGGCAGCCTGGACGCGGTGCTCGAGCCGCATCTGCGCCGCGCGCCGCCGACCCCGGTGCGCCATATCCTGCGCCTCGGCGCGGCCGGCCTGCTGCTGCTGGACACGCCGCCGCACGCGGCCGTGGCAACCGCCGTGGCGCTGGCGCGGGCGCAGCGCCTGGCGCCGTTCGCGGGCCTGGTCAACGCCGTGCTGCGCCGCGTCGCCGTGGACGGTCCCGCCGCCCTGGCCGAACTCGACGGCCCGCGGCTGGACACCCCGCCCTGGCTTTGGTCGAGCTGGGGCGCCGCGGCGCGGGCGATCGCCGAGGCGCACCAGGTCGCCGCCCCGCTCGACCTGTCGCTGCTGCCCGGACGCGCTCCGCCGCCGGGGGGAATGGCGCTGCCGACCGGCGGCTGGCGCTTTCCCGCCGGCACCCGGGTTGCCGAGCTGCCCGGCTACGCGGCCGGCGACTTCTGGGTGCAGGATGCGGCGGCGACGCTGCCCGCGCGGTTGCTGAAGGTGCGCCCGGGCGAGCGCGTCGCCGATCTCTGCGCCGCGCCGGGCGGCAAGACCGCGCAGCTTGCCGCCGCCGGTGCCACGGTGTCCGCCATCGAGCGTGATCCCGCACGTCTGGGGCGCCTGCGGGAGAATCTTGCCCGCCTGCGCCTGTCCGCCGAGCTGGTCGCGGCCGACGCGGCGGCATGGCGGCCAGGCGAAAAGCTGGATGCGGTGCTGCTGGACGCGCCGTGCAGCGCCACCGGCACCATCCGCCGCCACCCCGACGTGGCGCACACCAAGCGCGCCGGCGACATCGCCGCGCTGGCCGCCGGGCAGGACCGGCTGCTCGATGCCGCCTGCGCCATGCTGCGGCCGGGCGGTCGGCTGGTCTATGCGGTGTGCTCGCTGCAGCCGGAAGAAGGCGCGGCGCGGGCCGCCGCGGCACTCGGCCGGCTGCCGCTCGATCCCGATCCGGCGACGGCGGCGGAGTTGCCGGAGCTCGACGCGGCGCTGCTGCCCGAGGGCTGGGTGCGCACCACTCCGGCGCTGTGGCCCGAGCGCGCCGGGCTGGACGGCTTCTTCGTCGCCCGCTTTCGCCGCCGCTGACGTGCGCGGGCTATGTCGGCGCACGGGATGCCTACGCGGCTCAGGCGTTCATCGGCGACCTGGCCTCTCGCCTCGCCAACCGCGTGCAACTCACCAGCGACGGCCACAAGCCCTACCTAGAGGCCGTGGAACAGTCCTTCGGCGCCGATATCGACTACGCCATGCTGGTCAAAATCTACGGCGATACGCCAGGCCAAGGCCGCTACAGCCCTGGCGAGTGCGTTGGCGCAAGAACAGCGCCGGGTGGAAGGGATCCCCGATCAGGCGCACGTCAGCACCAGCTACGCGAAACGCGCAAACCTCACGCTGCGGATGGGGTCGCGCCGGTTCACTCGGCTGACGAACGCCTTTTCAAAGAAGGTCGAGAATCACGCGCACTCTGTCGCGATCCACACCATGCACTACAACTTCGTTCGCATTCACCAGACGCTCCGTTGCACCCCGGCGATGGCCGCTGGCGTTACCCCGAAGCTTTGGGAACTGGCCGATATGGTGGCGTGTTGAATGCGGCCGGGCCGGTTCCTTGTGCGCCACGGCGCCGGGCCTCTAGAACGGACCGATGTCGGGATTGATCGCAGTTGCCAGCCCGCCGCCCGTTCGCCGGGGTGGCACGCGCTGATGCCGCCGGAACGAAAGTCGCCCGGGCTGGGGCGGTGGCTGCGCGACGCCCGACGGCAGATGGCGCGGCTGCCGAGCCTGCGGATGCGCGGCGTGCCGGACGCGCCGGCGCTGCCGGTGCGCGACCCCTGGCCAGGCGACCCGGGACGCGGTGCCGCATTGCTGAAGGGCGAGCTCGCCTATGCCGGCAGCGCCGCCAGCCTGCTGCCCGGCGCGTTCCCACCCGCCACCGCTTCGGCCGCCTTGCGCGGCCACGCGCACGGATTCACCTGGCTGCGCGACCTGC
The DNA here is from genome assembly GCA_963758455.1 of uncultured Pseudomonadota bacterium. Taxonomy (GTDB): domain Bacteria; phylum Pseudomonadota; class Alphaproteobacteria; order Acetobacterales; family Acetobacteraceae; genus CAVRQM01. The sequence continues at coordinate 550,371 of CAVWVK010000004.1, forward strand.
GCGCGCTCGGGACCGATGCCGCGCGGATGCGCGCCCGCGCCCTGGTCGCCGACTGGATCGCCGCCACCCCGGACCCGGTGGCGGCGTCCCCGGACGTGGCCGGCGGTCGGATTGCCGCGTGGCTGGGCCACTATGATTTCTTTGCCGCCTCGGCCGACGATGTGTTCCGCCAGCGCCTGATGGGCCGCCTGGTCGGCGACGCAAGGGCGCTGGCCGCGCTGCTGCCGACCGAGGAACTGGACGGCCGCGCGCTGACCGCGCTGAAGGGCGTGATCGCGGCATCCGTGGCGCTGCCCGATCACGCGGGCTTCCTCGGCCGGGCGTTGCGCGTGCTGCCCGGAGAACTCGCCCGGCAGGTGTTTGCCGACGGCAGCCACTGCGAGCGCAGCCCGGCGATGCTGCTGTGCGCCTTGCAGGATCTGGTGGAGATCCGCGCGCTGCTGCAATCAGCCGGAGCCGCGGCGCCGCCGGCGCTGCCGCTGGCCATCGAGCACATGGTGCCGGCGCTGCGCGCGCTGCGGCACGGCGACGGCGGGCTGGCGCTGTTCAACGGCAGCAAGGAGATGGACCCGATGCTGATCGACCTGGTGCTGAACCAGGCCGGCCGCGCCGGGCGCCCCGCCGCCGCGCTGGCCGATGGCGGCTTTCAGCGTTTGCAGGCCGGGCGCACCGTGCTGGTGGTCGATTGCGGCGCCCCGGCCGGGCCGAAGCAGGACCGCCACGCCCATGCCGGCACGCTGGCCTTCGAGCTGTCGGTCGGCCGCGAGCGCATGATCGTCAATGTCGGCGCCGCTCCCGCCGCGGGGGCCGAGTGGCGCCAGGCGACGCGCGCCACCGCCGCGCACAGCACGCTGGTGCTGGCCGACACGTCCAGCAGCGAGTATCCGCGAGCACGGCCTGGGCCGCCGCCCGGAGCATGTCGAGGTGCAGCGGCAGGAGGCCAACGGCGCGCATTGGCTGGAGGCCAGTCACGACGGCTGGCGCCGCCCGTTCGGGGCGGTGCATCGCCGCCGGCTGTATCTGGCCGAAAGCGGCGAGGACGTGCGCGGCGAGGATGCGGTCGAGGCCGCCAGCCCGCAGCCATACACGGTGCGCTTTCATCTGCATCCGACCGTGGACGCCAACTTGCAGCAGGACGGCGAGGCGGTGCTGCTGCGCCTGCCGTCCGGCAGCGGCTGGCGGCTGCGCGTCGAGGGGGCGAAGATGACGCTGGAGGAGAGTCTATATCTGGGCGGCGCGGAGCCGCGGCGGGCCGAGCAGGTGGTGCTGACCGGCTACCAGGACGGCCCGCAGCATGTGAAATGGGCGATCACCAAGGTCGGCTGACGACCGCGGCGACGCCACGAACCAGCACGCGGGAGAACGCAGGCACGGCGTCGGCCTGGCGCCCCGGTATCAGCCGGCATCAGATGCCGTCAGGGCCTGGCCCGACCCGGCCATCCATTTCCACCGCGAAAATCTCGGGTGCGGCGCTGGACGGCCGGGTCGAGCCGGGCCGCGACGGCGAAACGATGGTCTGGATGCGCCCCAGCCGCCGCGCCACGTCCTCCAGCGCCGCGCGGGCCGCGGGGACCACGCCGGCGAAGTCCGCGAATCCATGCGCCAGATTTGGGTAGTCCACCGCGTCGACCGGCACGCCCGCCACCCGCAGCGCCTCGGCATAGGCCTGCCCTTGCTCCCGCAGCGGGTCGAATCCGGCGGTGACGACGATGGCGGGGCACAGGCCGGAAAAATCCGCCGCGCGCAGCGGCGACAGGCGGATGTCGGTCGCGTCCTGGCCGGGCGGAATGTACTGCGCGCCGAACCAGCGCAGCAGCCGCTCGTCCAGCATCGCGCCAAGTGCCACCTTCGCCGGCATCTCGCCCGCCACGTCCACCGCCGGATACAGCAGCATTTGCACGCATGGCGCCACCGCGCCGCCCCGGCGCGCCTGCGCCACCACTGCCGCAAGGTTGCCGCCGGCGCTGTCGCCACCGACACCGACCTGACCTGCCGCCACGCCCAACGAGGTCGCATTCGCGGCGGCCCAATCAAAGGCGCGCAACGCATCGTCGACGGCCACGGGAAACTGGTGTTCCGGGGCCAGCCGATAGGCGACCGCCAGCAACGCCATGCCCGACCCCGCCGCCAGCGTCCGGCAGGTGGGATCGTGGGTGTCCAGATCGCCGACCACGAAGCCGCCGCCGTGGAAATACACCAGCAGCGTTGCGTCGGAAAGCGGAGTGCCACGCGGGAGATACAGCCGCGCCGGCAGCGTCGGCGTCCCGGGGATCTGCACCGCGCGGGTGCGTACGCTGCGTTGCGAGCGTGTGCCGAACAGCGCCGGCGTGCGCAGCGTTGCCCGACGCATCTCCTGCACCGTCGGCACTGCATAGGCGCGCACCGCGGTCAGGCGGAAGAACGCGAACAGCGCGCCAAGCCGGCGATCCAGCACCTGTCCGTCATGCGCCACCTCGCGCCAGCCCAGCGCCCACCGCATCGCGCCGGCCACGCCGAGCAGCGCGGCGATCATGGCTTGTCCAATTCCGTGCGGCTGAACGCGCTTTCCCGGGCCAGCCGTGCCGCGAAAGCGGGCGGGATGTCGCGCGGGGTCATTGTGGCACCGCCCACGAACACCTGCACGAAGCGGCCCTCGAACGACACGCTGCCGTCCGCCAGCCGGCCGACCACGCGCGTCGTGACCGAACTGCGGCCGACCTTGTCCAGCAGCACGGTGGTCAGCAACTCGTCGTCCGGCCGCGCGGGCGCGCGGAAATCCAGGCTCATATGCACGAACGGCATGATGGTCCCGCCGGCGTGCGAGGCGAACCAGGTCACGCCCAGCCGCTCGGCGCACCATGCCTCGATGGCTTCCAGGGCGAAGTCGGCGAAGCGGCCGGTATAGGCGATGCCAGCGGGATCGCTGTCGGCCCAGACGATGCGGCGCCGATGCACGAACGCCGCCGCAGGCGCCTCGACGCTCAGGCGGCGGCCTGATGCGGGATGTTCTTCTCGGCCAGCAAGGTGGCCAGTTCGCCCGACTGGTACATCTCGGTGACGATGTCGCAGCCGCCGACGAACTCGCCGTTGACATAAAGCTGGGGCACGGTCGGCCAGTTGGAGAACTGCTTGATGCCGTCGCGGAGCTGCGGGTCTTCCAGCACGTCCGCGGTGTGGAACGCGACGCCCAGGTGGCTCAGGATCTGGACGACGCGGGCGGAGAACCCGCATTGCGGGAACATCGCGTTGCCCTTCATGTAGAGCATCACGGGATTTGCCGCGACCTCGGACTGGATGCGCTCGAAGACGGGATTGCTCATGCCGGAAAATCCTTACTCGGGGGCGGAGGTTTGCAGGGCCAGCGCGTGCAGTTCGCCGCCCATGCGACCCTGCAACGCGGCGTAGACGATCTGGTGCTGTTGCACGCGCGATATTCCGCGGAAACGGTCGCTGACCACGGTGGCGGCATAGTGGTCGCCGTCGCCAACCAGATCCTCCACGGTCACGCGCGCGTCGGGCAGGGCGGCGCGGATCAGCGCCTCGATGTCGCTGGCGGCCATCGCCATGTGCCGAAAACTCCTAGCTGGCAGCGTCCATCCAGGCCGGGAAGAAGGCCTCGTGCGCGTCTCGCAGCACCTCAAGCGATATGGTCGTGCCCTCCGGCAGTGTCAAACCGCCTCCGCCGGCGCGTCCGAGCCGCCGGGTGGGCACTCCGGCCGCCGCCGCATCGGCCAGCAGGGCGGCCGAATCGGTGACGGCGACCACGTAGCGGGCCTGGTCCTCGCCGAACCAGAAGCCGTGATCGCCCGGCGTGGTCAGCGTGATTCCGACATCTCCGGCCAGCGCCATCTCGGCCAGCGCCACCAGCAGGCCGCCGTCCGATACGTCGTGGCAGGCCCGCACGGCGCCGGCCAGGATGCGTTCGCGGACGAAATCGCCGTTGCGGCGTTCGGCTCGCAGGTCGACCGGCGGCGGCGCTCCGTCCTCGCGGGCCAGGACCTCGCGCAGCCACAGCGATTGTCCCAGCCAGCCCGGCGCGCCGCCGATCAGCAGCAGGTCCAGCCCCGGTGCCGGCGCAATGCCGACGGCCCGCGCAGCGTCGTCCAGCACGCCGAGGCCGCCGATCGCCGGGGTGGGCAGGATCGGCGCGCCCTCGGTCTCGTTGTACAGGCTGACATTGCCGCTCACGACCGGAAAATCGAGTGCGGCGCAGGCCGCCGCCATGCCGCGGATCGCGGCGGCGAACTGGCCCATCACCTCGGGTTTTTCCGGGTTGCCGAAATTGAGGTTGTCGGTGATCGCCAGCGGACGCGCGCCGGTCGCGGTGATGTTGCGCCAGGCCTCGGCCACGGCCTGCGCGCCGCCGGCCTCGGCGTCGGCGGCGCAGTAGCGGGGGGTGCAGTCGGTGGTCAGCGCCAGAGCCCGCCGTGTGCCCTCGACGCGCACGATGGCGGCGTCGGCCGCACCAGGGCGCTTGATCGTCTGGCCGCCCACCGTGCTGTCGTACTGGTCCCACACCCAGGCCCGCGAGCACAGATCGGGACAGCCGATCAGCTTCAGCAGGGCAGGGCCGAGGCCGAGCGGGTCCGCCACCGGGCCGAGCGGCGGGGGCGGGGGCGTCTCGGCGGCCGGCCGGTGATACAGCGGCGCCTGCTCGGCCAGCGGATCGAGCGCGATGTCCGCCTCGACCTGTCCGCGATGCGTCACCACGATGCGGCCGGTGTCGGTCAGCCGGCCGATGACCGCGAAATCCAGATCCCATTTGTCGAAGATGGCGCGGGCCATGTCCTGCCGGTCCGGGCGGAGCACCATCAGCATCCGCTCCTGGCTTTCGGACAGCATCATCTCATAGGCGCTCATCCCCGCCTCGCGCTGCGGCACGGCGTCCAGATCCAGCGTGATGCCGACGCCGCCGCGCCCGGCCATCTCGACCGAGGAACTGGTGAGTCCGGCCGCACCCATGTCCTGGATCGCCACGATGGCGTCAGTGCGCATCAGCTCCAGGCACGCCTCGATCAGCAGCTTTTCGGTGAACGGGTCGCCGACCTGCACCGTGGGGCGCTTTTCCTCGCTGTCGGCGGAAAACTCCGCGGACGCCATCGTGGCGCCGTGGATGCCGTCGCGCCCGGTCTTGCTGCCGACATAGACCACCGGGTTGCCGATGCCGGCGGCGGCGGAGAGAAAGATGCGGTCGGCCGGAGCGATGCCGACGGTCATGGCGTTGACCAGCGGATTGCCGTTGTACGCGCGATGAAAATTGACCTCGCCGCCGACGGTGGGCACGCCGACGCAATTGCCGTAGCCGCCGACGCCGCGCACCACGCCGTCGACGATGCGCCTTGTCCGCGCATCCTTCGGGTCGCCGAAGCGCAGCGCATTGAGATTGGCCACGGGGCGCGCGCCCATCGTGAACACGTCGCGCAGGATGCCGCCGACGCCGGTGGCCGCGCCCTGGTATGGCTCGATGAAGCTCGGGTGGTTGTGGCTCTCCATCTTGAAGATCGCGGCCAGCCCGTCGCCGATCGCCACCACGCCGGCATTCTCTCCCGGTCCGTGGATCACCCAGGGCGCGGTCGTGGGCAGGGTGCGCAGCCAGATTTTCGATGACTTGTACGAGCAGTGCTCCGACCACATGACCGAGAACACGCCAAGCTCGGTGCGCGTCGGCGTGCGGCCCATGATCGCCAGGACGCGGCCGTATTCGTCGTCGCTGAGACCGAAGGTTCTTGCGAGGTTCGCATCACCCTCACCCCGGCCCTCTCCCGAAGGGAGAGGGAGCAGACGCCCCCTCTCCCCCTGGGAGAGGGCCGGGGTGAGGGCGCGGCCGTCGCTCATGCCGTGGCCGCAGCCAGCGCGTCGAACAGCGGCTTCCCGTCGGTGCCGCCCAGCAGCGGATCGACCAGATCCTCCGGATGCGGCATCAGGCCCAGCACGCGCAGGTTCGCGGAATAGATGCCGGCGATGTTGCGCGCGCTGCCGTTGCGGTTGGCCTGCGCGGTCACGTCGCCGGACGCGGTCGCGTAGCGGAACGCCACCAGCCCCTCGCCCTCCAGCCGGTCCAGCGTGGCGTCGTCGGCGAAGTAGTTCCCGTCGCCGTGCGCGAGCGGCGCGCGAAACACCTCGCCCGGCTGGTAGTGACGGCAAAAATCGGTGTCGGCGCGTTCCACCCGCAAGTGGCAGTCGGAGGACAGGAAGCGCAGCCCGGCGTTGCGCAGCAGCGCGCCCGGCAGCAATCCGGATTCGGTGAGAATCTGGAAGCCGTTGCACACGCCCAGCACGAGGCCGCCGCGCGCCGCGTGGTCGCGCACCGCGCGCATCACCGGCGACTGTGCCGCCATCGCGCCGCAACGCAGGTAATCGCCATAGCTGAAGCCGCCCGGCAGCACGATCAGATCCAGGCCCGAGAGGTCGCTCTCCTTGTGCCAGACCATGCGCGGGGCGCGGCCGAAGCTGCCGTGCAGCGCGATGGCCATGTCGCGCTCGCGGTTGATGCCGGGAAAGACGACGATGCCGGCGCGCATCAGGCCAGTTCCACGCGGAAGCTCTCGATCACCGTGTTGGCCAGCAGCTTGCGCGCCATCGCCTCGGCGGTTTCGCGCGCCTTCGCGGGATCGGCTTCAGCCAGTTCCAGTTCGATCACCTTGCCCGCCCGTACCTCGCCGACGCCGGTAAAGCCGAGGCCATGCAGAGCTTGGCCGATGGCCCGACCCTGTGGGTCGAGTACGCCGGGTTTCAGCATGACGGTGACGAAGGCTTTCACGCAGCAAGATCCCAAAGTGTGAGGACACTGTATTGCGTGATCGCCGGGTCACTTGTGACCACGACCAATGCGTCCTGCATGGCCTGTGCTACAAGCATTCGGTCAAACGGGTCGCGGTGTTTCCCCTGCAGATTGCCTGCTAGCCTGGCGTGGGCAATCGTGATCGGCAAAGGCGTAAATCCGGATCTCGCACTGAGCAGGTCAAAGCCTGAAACTATAGGGGCCGCCTCGGCCCATTTGCCGATCCGATGCTTGGTCGCAATCTCCCATGCGCAAACTGCACTGATGTACACATCATTTGCCGGATTCTCGACGACGCTCCTGGCATAATCTGGAAGGCGGCTATCCGCCAACCACCACCAAGCCGCCGCGTGAGTGTCAAGCAGGAAGTTCACTCATCGGGTTCCAGCTCATCTTCCGGCAAAGGATCGAAGAAGGACTCCGGCATTGGCAATCCGCGAAGCTGTCCCGACTCCCGCGGCTTGCGGTCGTCCTCGTCAACGGGAACAAGGCGAACGAGCGGCTTTCCTGCGCGCGCAATCACGATGTTTTCGCCAGCCGCCGCACGCTCGACCAGACTCGAAAGATGAGTTTTGGCATCATAGATGTTGACGATCTCGCCCATGTCCGCACACTAGACCACCTGGTCTGACCAACACAAAAGCCTACTGCATCGTCTCCGGCCCCTTCAGGTCGCGCACCCCGGCCTCGGGCAGAATGCCCAGGCGTCGGGCAACCTCCTGGTAGGCTTCCTCGACCTTGCCCAGGTCGCGGCGGAAGCGGTCCTTGTCCATCTTCTCGTTGGTCTTGCTGTCCCAAAGCCGGCAGTTGTCCGGGGAAATCTCGTCGGCCAGGACGATGCGCATGTCCTCGTTCTCCCACAGCCGGCCGAACTCGACCTTGAAGTCGACCAGCGAGATGCCGACGCCGAGGAACAGGCCGGTCAGGAAGTCGTTGATGCGCAAGGTCAGCGCCACGATGTCATCCATGTCCTGCGTGTGCGCCCAGCCGAACGCGGTGATGTGCTCCTCGGCCACCATCGGGTCGCCGAGCTGGTCGTTCTTGTAATAGTACTCGATGATGCTGCGCGGCAGGCGGGTGCCCTCGGGGATGCCCAGCCGGGTCGAGATGCTGCCGGCGGCGACGTTGCGCACCACCACCTCGATCGGGATGATCTCAACCTCGCGAATGAGTTGCTCGCGCATGTTAAGACGGCGCACGAAGTGGGTGGGAATGCCGATCTCGCCCAGGCGGGTCATCAGGTATTCGCTGATGCGGTTGTTCAGCACGCCCTTGCCGGTGATGACGCCCTTCTTCTGCGCATTGAAGGCCGTGGCGTCGTCCTTGAAATACTGCACGAGGGTGCCGGGCTCCGGCCCCTCGAACAGGATCTTTGCCTTGCCTTCATAGAGTTGCCGGCGGCGGGCCATGCGGGGGTTCCTCTCGACGCTGGCCTCGTGGGCCATGCTGCAATGCCGCAGGGCAGCGACGGTGATCGGGTATAGCAGCGGGAGGCGAGGCTGGCCACGCCCGGTCAGATAGCCCCGGTCAGACGCCGGCGAGCAGCACATCCACCGCGGCGACGATGTCGTCGCGCCTCGCCATGAGCGACCCGACCGACGCCGACAGGCGACGCCTCTCAACGGCCGCAAGGAGGTGGGTGGCCAGCACGAACTCCGCCCCGAACAGAGGTAATAACGGATGCAGGCGGGTAATCCTTGGTCCGAACAAATCAGGCAACGCAAGCGGCACTACAAGTCTGGTTGGAAGGCGGGAAAGCAGATCCGCTTGTATGTCCACCAGCCAAGGCGTTTCTCGACGATCTGCCCGGCCGTTCTCGTATACGTCGAATTGCATCAAAACTGGCGCAGACCATCGCTCCAGAGTCCGTACTTCTCGATGAACCTGTTCGCGGCCTCGAACGCTTCCTGATTTTCGGCGAGCCAGGCCTGCCGCCTCTGTTCATTCAGGCGCTGCCGCAACGCTTCCTCCAGAGTCGCGGACAGGTTCATACCGCTCGATCGCGCGTCGCGCAGGAGTTGGGCATCAATCGAGACATTGGTGCGCTGCTTGGACGATGCCGCCATTTTCCGCCTCTCCTGCACACAATCAAGCACATTCGACGTGTGCGATTCAACGGCCTACACACTCGCTCCGAACACCCGCGCAAACAGCTCATCCACCGCCCGCAGATGCGCCCGGCTGTCCATCGCCGCGTCCAGCACCGAAGGCGCCACGCGGCCGGCGATCTCCGGGTCGGCGTCCAGGTTCTCGCGGAAACTCCGCCCATCCGGCCGGCCGAGCCGCGTCCAGGTGGCCATCGCGTTGCGCTGCACGATCGCGTACGCCGCCTCGCGCGACAGCCCGGCGCGGGTCAGCGCCAGCAGCACCTCGCCGGAATGCACCACGCCGCCCAGCGACTCGAGGTTCGCGGCCATCCGCTCCGGATAGACCACCAGCCGCTCGACCATTCCGGCCAGCCGGGCCAGCGCGAAATCCAGCGTGATGGTGGCATCCGGCGCGATCACCCGCTCGACCGAGGAATGGCTGATGTCGCGCTCGTGCCACAGCGCCACGTCCTCCAGCGCCGGCACCACGGCCGCGCGCACCACGCGGGCGAGGCCGGTCAGGTTCTCGCTCAGCACCGGGTTGCGCTTGTGCGGCATCGCCGAGCTGCCCTTCTGGCCGGCGTGGAAGAACTCCTCGACCTCGCGCACCTCCGAGCGTTGCAGGTGGCGCACCTCGACCGCCAGCCGCTCGATGCCCGAGGCGATCACCGCCAGCGCGCAGAAATAAGCCGCGTGGCGGTCGCGCGGGATGATCTGCGTCGAGACCGGCTCGACCGCCAGGCCCAGCCGCGCGGCGACCTGCGCTTCGACGCGCGGATCGACATGGGCGAACGTGCCGACCGCGCCGGACAGGGCGGCGACCGCGATCTCGGCGCGGGCGGCGACCAGGCGGGCGCGGTTGCGGGAGAACTCGGCCCAGTGGCCGGCGAGCTTGAGGCCAAAGCTGGTCGGCTCGGCGTGGATGCCGTGGCTGCGCCCGATGGTCAGCGTGTGCCGGTGCTCCATCGCCCGCGCGCGCAGCGCGGTCAGCACGGCATCCAGATCGGCCAGCAGCAGGTCGGTGGCCTGCGCCAGTTGCAGCGACAGGCAGGTGTCCAGCACGTCGCTGCTGGTCAGGCCCAGATGCACGAAGCGGCTGTCCGGCCCGATCGTCTCGGCCAGCCAGGTCAGGAAGGCGATGACGTCGTGGCGCGTCTCGGCCTCGATCGCCTCGATGCGGGCGAGGTCGGCCGGCCCGAACGCGGCCATCGCGGCGTCGCCGCGCGCGCGGATGGCGCGGGCCGCCTCGGCGGGGATCTGGCCGAGTTCCGCCATCGCCTCGCAGGCCAGCGCCTCGATCTCGAACCACAGACGATAGCGGTTTTCCGGCGTCCAGATGGCGGTCATCGCGGGACGGGCGTAACGGGGAACCATGCCGGCCCTGTAGGGCTTGCCATCGCCGGCCGCAACCGAAGGAAGCACGATGCTCGACCCGACGCTGCTGCACGAGCTGGCGGCGCTGGGGCAGGTCGTGCTGATCGACCTGACGCTGGCCGGCGACAACGCCGTGGTGGTGGGCCTCGCGGTCGCCGGGCTGCCGCGCCACCAGCAGCGCCCGGCGATCCTGGGCGGCATCGCCGCGGCGACGGTGATCCGCGTGGGCCTGGGGGCGGTGACGCTGCAATTGCTGGCGATCATCGGCCTGGTTCTGGCCGGGGGCCTGCTGCTGCTGTGGGTGTGCTGGCGCATGTACCGCGAACTGCGCCACGGCGCGCAGGCGGTCGACGGCGGTTCGGCCCACCAAGACCTTGCGGCAGGCGATGGTGCAGATCGTGCTGGCCGACCTGTCGATGAGCCTGGACAACGTGCTGGCGGTGGCCGGCGCCGCGGAGGGCCACCTCTGGGTGCTGGTGGTCGGGATCAGCCTGTCGGTGGTGCTGATGGGGCTGGCCGCCAGCCTGGTGGCGCGGCTGCTGCAGCGGTATCGCTGGATCGCCTGGGGCGGGCTGCTGGTCGTGCTGTATATCGCGATAAAGCTGATCTGGGAGGGGTCGCACGAGGTGGCGGGCCGGCTGTAGCCGGCCGGCCGGCGTGCCGATGCCGTATCCGCCGCGCTATCGCCGCTCCGCGAGCGGCTCGTACAGCCCGGCGCTGCGGCCGCGCTCCTGCGCCAGCGCCAGCACGAGGTCGATGCGCGGGGTGTTCACGCCGGTCCAGCGTGCGAGTTCCTGCACGGCAGTCACCAGGGCGTCGATCTCGAGCGAGCGGCCGCGCTCCAGATCCTGCAACATCGAAATGCGGTGCCCCTCGATGCCGGCAACGGAATCGAGCCGGCGGTCTATCAGCCTCTCCGGAATGGCGACGCCCAGGGCCGCGGCCACCCCGAGCGTTTCCAGCATGATGTCGCGGCACAGGGCACGCAGTGCCGGTTCGGTCGCCATGCGATCAAGGGTCGCATGGGTGAGCAGGCTGAGCGGGCTGAAGCAGACGTTCCCGAGCAGCTTCAGCCAGACGTTCCAGCGAATGCCGTCGCGCACCGGCGCATCGAAGCCGGCCGCCGCCAGCGCGCGGCCGAGCCGCTCGATCCGCTCCGAACTGCCGCCGGCCGGCTCGCCAAGGATGAAGCGGCTGTACGCGCGGTGCTCCACCACGCCTGGCGCGATGATCTCGCAGGCCGGGTCCACCACGCAGCCGATCGCGCGTTGCGGGCCGATGATGCGCCACTGTCGGCCGCCGGGATCGACCGAGTCCGGATGGCGGTCCGCCAAGGCGCCGGGGTGGGAGAAGAAATACCACCACGGAATGCCGTTCATGGCAGTCACGACGGCGGTATCCGGACCCAGCAGCGGGATGAAGCGGTCCGCCGCCGCGAATGCCTGGTGCGCCTTCAACGCACAGATGACGTAGTCCTGCTCTCCGAACTGCGCGGGATCGTCGCTCGCGCGAACCCGCGCCACCCGTTCGCGGCCGTGGCTGCGCAGGCGCAGGCCGTGTTCCTGCATGGCCGCCAGATGTTCGCCGCGCGCCACCACGCAGACGTCCTGGCCGGACAGCGCCAGCTCGACTGCGAGATAGGCCCCGATCGCGCCGGCCCCGAAGACGCAGATCCGCATCCTACCCTCCCTTGCGGCCCGGCGGTGCGCGCGTGCGCAACGCCGCGATCACCTCGGCCGCGCGCACGATCTCGGCGAACTCGCCGTGCAGGTTGGCCAGCGTCATGGCGTGAACCGATGCCGCGTCGTGGAAATCGCCGTCGGGGCCGATGCGGTCGAACGTCCAGGTGGCGTCGCGCACCAGCAGCGCGCGAAAGCCGAGATTGCCGGCCATGCGCGTTGTGGTCTCGACGCAGTGGTTCGTCGTGGCGCCGACCACTGCCACGGCGGCGATCCCGCGCGCGCGCAAAAGCGGCTCCAGGCCGGTGCCGATGAAGGCGCTGTTGACCGATTTCTCCAGCACCGTCTCGCCCGCGAGCTCGCGCGCCTCGGGACGCACCGCGAACCCCGGCGCCGCGCGGCGCAGGCGGGAGTGCGGCTCGGTGCTGGCGTGGCGGATATGCACGACCAGCGCGCCCGCTTCGCGAAAAGCGGCCAGCAGATCGGCGACGCGCGCGACGGCATCCGGATTGTTGCGGTGCTCGCCGGCGGCCTCCATTTCGTCGAACGCCACCTGCACGTCGATCACCAGCAGCGCCGTCGCGGCCGGATCCAGGACCAGCGTCACAGCAGCCCCTCCTTGCGAAAGCTCAGCCAGCGTCCGTTGCCCACCACCACATGATCGTGCAGCACCACCGACAGCGCCCGCGCGGCGGCCTGGATCTCCTGCGTCATCTCCAGGTCGGCGCGCGACGGCGTGGGGTCGCCGCTGGGGTGGTTATGCACCAAAATGATCGCCGTCGCATGCAGCTCCAGCGCCCGCTTGACCACCTCGCGCGGATAGACCGGGGTGTGATTGACGGTGCCGCGCGCCTGTGCCTCGTCGGCCAGCAGCCGGTTGCGGCCATCCAGGAACAGGATGCGGAACTGCTCGATTTTCTCCCGCGCCAGTTGTGCGTTCAGATATTCCATCAGCTTGTCCCAGTTGGACAGCACCGGCTGACCCGCCAGTTCGCCGCGCGCCAGCCGCAGTGCTGCCGCGCGCACCGTCTTCAGCGCGGCGATCCCGGCCTCGCCCAGGCCGTCGATGCCGCGCAGCTCCGGCAGCGTAGCCGAGATGGCGCCGGCAAAGCTGCCGAACCGGGCGATCAGCGCGCGCGCGATCGGCTTGGTGTCGCGCCGGGGCAGGGCGATGAACAGCACCATCTCGATCAGCTCGTGATCGGCCAGCGCCTCCGGCCCAGCGCCCAGCAGGCGCGCGCGCAAGCGGGCACGGTGCCCCTCGGCGCCCGCCACCACCGGCGCCTCGTCGCCGCGCGGCGGCGGTTCGAGCAACAGCTCCTGCTCCGACAGGCCGCGCGTTCTTGCCATAGCGCAAGGATTGGCACGCCCCGCGCGAGGTCACGGCAAACCGCCGTGAAACCGCCGCTAATCCGTCAGGGTCGCCCCGCTCAGGCGGCGATGGCGTAGGGCGGCTTGTCCAGGCCGGCCGGCGAATTGGTGAACACCTCGACGCCGTCGCCGGTCACGCCGACCATGTGCTCGAACTGCGCCGACAGGCTGCGGTCGCGCGTCACCGCCGTCCAGCCGTCATCCAGCACCTTCACCTCCGGCCGGCCGGCGTTGACCATCGGCTCGATGGTAAAGAACATGCCGGGCCGCAGCACCGGGCCTTCGCCGCGGCGGCCGAAATGCAGCACGTTGGGCGCCTCGTGAAAGCGCCGGCCGATGCCGTGGCCGCAGAAATCGCGCACCACGCTGAAGCGGTTGGCTTCCACGAAGGCCTGGATCGCGTGGCCGACATCGCCCAGCGTGGCGCCCGGCCGCACCGCCGCGACGCCGCGCAGCATCGCCTCATAGGTGATGTCCATCAGGTTGCGGGCGCGCGTCGACGGCGCGCCGGCGCTGAACATGCGGCTGCTGTCGCCGTGCCAGCCGTCCAGCACCACCGTCACGTCGATGTTCAGCACGTCGCCCGCCTCAAGCCGGCGCTCGCCCGGAATGCCGTGGCAGACCACGTGGTTGATCGAGGTGCAGATCGACTTCGGATAGCCGCGATAGCCGAGCGGGGCGGGCGTGGCGCCATGCGCCACGATGAAATCGTGACACAGCCGATCCAGCTCGCCGGTGGTCACGCCGGTGCGGACATGCGGCGCCACCATGTCCAGCGTCTCGGCGGCCAGCCTGCCCGCCAGGCGCATCCCCGCGAAATCCTCGGGCCGATACAGCGTGATTCGCCGCGCGTCAGTGCCGCCGTCCATCTGCTTCTCCGTGCGCCCCCTCAACGCTGCCCCGACGGCGAAGATGCGCAACCGCAAGCCCGCGCGCAAGATCCCGGCGCGCAAGGCTACCGGGGCTCAGCCGCCGGCGTCGCGCGAGGCTTGGCGCACATAGCCGTGCTGGGCTGCTTCACGGGTGCGGGCTTTCGGCTTGGGGGGCGCATGCGCCGTGCGATGCGACGGGGTCGCCCGGACGGCGTGGTGCGCCGCCAGGGGCCGCACCGCGAGGGGGATGCGATGGGCCACCGCGACGTGGCGCAGGCCGACCCTGACCACGGCGGTCCGTCCATGCGCCGCCGGCAGCGTCGCCGCCTGCGCGCTTGCCACCAGGCCGAGCCGCCCGGCCATGCTTGGGGCCGGCCGCTGCGGCGAGATCGGCACGCCGAGCTGGGTGTAGGCGGAGTCGAGCAGGACAGCCATGTGCTGATCGCGCTCGGCGGGGTGTGCGGCCCCCAGCACCACGCCGATCAGCCGCACGTTGCCGCGCACCGCCGAGGTCACGAGGTTGAAGCCGGAGACCAGGGTGTAGCCGGTCTTCATGCCGTCCGCGCCCGGATAATTTTGCAGCATGTGGTCGTGGTTGGGGATCACGTGGCCGGCGAACACGAAACTGGGAATGCTGAAGTAGTGATATTCAGCCGGGAAATCCTGCACCAGGTGACGGGCCAGCATCGCGAGGTCGCGCGCCGTGCTGAACTGTTGCGGGTCGGGCAAGCCCGAGGCGTTGCGGAACACCGTGTTCCTCATGCCGAGCGCGCGGGCCCGCAAGGTCATCATCTGCCCGAACCGCGCCTCGTCGCCGCCGCCCAGCAACTCGCCCAGCGCCGCTGCCGCGTCGTTGGCTGATTTCGTGACCAGCCCCTCGATCGCCTGCTCGACCGTCAGGCGCATCCCGGGCAGCAGTCCCAGCTTGGTCGGCTCCATCGAGGCGGCGTGCGGACTGACCGGCACGAGCTGGTCGAGTGCTATGCGGCGGTCGCGCAGCGCCTCGAAGGTCATGTACAAGGTCATCAGCTTGGTCAGGCTGGCCGGCGCGCGCGGCGCGTCCGGGTTGACGGTGGAGACGATGTCCCCGGTTCCCGCCACCATCACGATCGAGCTATAGCGCGCCGAGCCGACCTGCGCGCGCGCCGGCGCCCCGGTCGCGCACAACCCCACGAGCAGCAACGCCAACCGCGGCGCCAGCCGGATGCCATGTGCCAGCCAGATGCCCGGCCAGATGCCCAGCCGGATGCGAGGTGTTGGTCCCGCACCGCTCCCCACGCCAATTTCGTCCATTCCCCGCCTTTCGCCGCGCCGCCGCCGCGCACGCTACTTGGCCGAGCCGGACCGTGTCCAGCCGAAACGGCGGATTTCGGAGCAGTTTGAGACCGTTAGGAAATGATTTTCGCGTGGTCTCGCGGCAGTTCCCGGCGGCGGGCGCCCGCGCGGCCGCGCGATGACGTGTCGAATCCATTTTGTTGCAGCGCACAAAAATCGCTTGCATCGCAGTCCGCGATTGCCTATTTCCCCGTTGTTGCAGTGCAGCAAGCCCAAGCGGCGAGGGGAGGAAGATGGCCGACAGGAAACCCAACGAGACCGCCCGCGCGGCATCCGCGCCGGCGGTGCAGAAGACGAGCGGCAGCGTCGCGGACGCGATCAAGGCCGCGACCGCGGCGAGCCTGGCGCCCGCGCCGCCGCCATGCCGCGTGGCGCCGCGAAGCCGTCGCCGGCCCGCCGCGACGTCGCCGTGGGAAGGTCGTTCGTGGCGCCTTCCCCGCCGGCCACCGTGCCTGCCGTGCCCGCCCCCGAGGTTCACACGACTCCCGTCGCCCTCGCGGCGGCCGCGGTCGAACCCGCGATGCCTGCCGTCGAGGAGGTCGCCCGCGCGGCCTCCCCGGCGCCGACCGAGATTCCCGCGCAGACCGAAAGTCGCGAGCCCGCGCTCGCGCCGACCGCCTCGAACCCGCCGACCAACCCGCTACCGATCAACATGGAGAGAGTGATGACCACAGCAGAAGAACTGATTTCCTTCCAGCAGGGCAATTTCGAGGCGCTGGTGAAGTCGGGCCAGATCTGGGCCGCCGGCTTGCAGGATCTGGGCCGCCACTGGGCCGCCAGCGCGCAGGCGCAGATGGACGAGACGATGGGGACCGTGAAGGCCCTGACCGGCGTCAAGTCGCTGCGCGAGGCCGTCGAGCTGCAATCGACCCTGGCCCGCGCCTCGGTGGAGAAGGTCGTCGCGGAAGGCGGCAAGCTGACCGACGCCTCGCTCAAGCTCGCCGAGCAGACGATGGCGCCGATCACCGCCCGCCTGACCCTGGCCGCCGAGCGTTTCGGCCGCACCGCGGCGTAAGCTGCCGGCCCGACGACAGCTTCGGCGACGAGCCGCTTCGGCTCACGGCATTGCACGGCTCGCGCCCGCCCGGCGCGGGCCGTGCTTGCTTTTGACCGCCGGGCCTTGCGGATCGTCCGGGCCTCTCCCATCGTCAATGACTGCCGCGCGCAACCCTTCCCGGGGGCGGGTGGTTTCCGCTAAACTGCTTGGAGTCGGATCCAGTTCGCGCCGCGCCAATCGGCCCAGCGGCCGGTCCGGCCTCGGGGTTCAGCGTTGGGGAACATGCGAGCGGCGATGAAGATCCGGCTGTGGCCACGCAAGTCCGACCGCGACGCGCCCGACGCGGGCGCGTTCGAAGGCGCGGAGTTCATGCGGCCCGGCATAGCCGCCCGCCGTGACGACGGCGGCCGCGGCGGCGACGGCCCCGGCACCGGAGTGGTCGTCAAGGCGCGTCCCAAGACGCGCAAGCCCGCGATGTACAAGGTGCTGATGCTGAACGACGACTACACGCCGATGGAGTTCGTGGTGCATGTGCTGGAGCGGTTCTTCCAGAAGTCGCGCGAGGAGGCGACGCGGATCATGCTGCACGTGCATCGGCGCGGCGTCGGCGTGTGCGGCGTGTTCACCTATGAGGTCGCCGAGACCAAGGTGACGCAGGTGATGGACCTGGCCCGGCAGAACCAGCATCCGCTGCAATGCACGATCGAAAAGGACTGAATCCCCCCGCCCGCTGCCTGCATCCCCGCCGCGCAACCCCGCCGATCGGCCGGGTGCGATGATCGTGGCCGAATTTTAAGTGTTGGCGGCGAAGAATCCTGGTGCATGGCACCCCGGTTAGCGAGACACTGACTGTTGACGGCGCCGGACATTGCGCGTCGGCGAAGACTGCACTTGCCTGGCGCGCACGAAAGGCCAAGTGGCTTGTATGGATCGGCCGTCCGGGTGCGGGCGGGAGCGTGCCCGACCTGAATTGAGGAGCGTCTTGACCATGCTCTCCCGCAATCTCGAACAGACGCTGCATCGCTCTCTCGGCATGGCCAGCGAGCGCCGCCACGAATACGCGACCTTGGAGCACCTGCTGCTCGGCCTGCTGGACGACAGCGATGCGGCCACCGTGCTGCGCGCCTGCGGCGTCGATCTGGACAAGCTGCGCGGCGAACTGGTCGAGTTTCTCGACAAGGATCTGGCAGGGCTTGCCACCGACCGGCCAGGCGACCCGAAGCCGACCGCCGGCTTCCAGCGTGTCGTGCAGCGCGCCGCCATCCATGTGCAAAGCTCCGGCCGGGACGAAGTGACCGGGGCCAATGTGCTGGTGGCCCTGTTCAGCGAGCGCGAGAGCCACGCCGTCTATTTCCTGCAAACCCAGGACATGACCCGGCTGGACGCGGTCAACTTCATCAGCCACGGCATCGCCAAGGCGCCCGGCCGCGGCCAGGCGCGCCCGGCGCAAGGCTCGGCCAACGCCGGTGAGGGCAAGGACGACGGCGAGCGCGAGGAGAAGCCCGCCCGTCGCGGCCAGGACGCGCTGAGCAATTATTGCGTCAACCTGAACAAAAAGGCGCAGAACGGCAAGATCGACCCGCTGATCGGCCGCGAGAGCGAGATCGAGCGGACCATCCAGATCCTCTGCCGCCGCACCAAGAACAACCCGCTGTATGTGGGCGATCCCGGCGTGGGCAAGACCGCCATCGCCGAGGGCCTGGCCAAGCGCATCGTCGAGGGCGACGTGCCGGAGGTGCTGGCCAAGAGCACGATCTACGCGCTGGACATGGGCGCGCTGCTGGCCGGCACGCGCTACCGCGGCGACTTCGAGGAGCGGCTCAAGGCGGTCGTGACTGAGTTGGAGGCGCAGCCCAACGCCGTGCTGTTCATCGACGAGATCCATACGGTGATCGGCGCGGGCGCCACCAGCGGCGGCGCGATGGATGCCTCCAACCTGCTGAAGCCCGCGCTGGCGCAAGGCACGCTGCGCTGCATCGGCAGCACCACCTACAAGGAGTTCCGCAACTACTTCGAGAAGGACCGCGCCCTGGTGCGGCGGTTCCAGAAGATCGACGTCAACGAGCCCTCCGCCGAGGACGCCGTGAAGATCCTGCGCGGGCTCAAGACCAACTACGAAAAGCACCACAAGGTGCGCTACACGGATGAGGCCATTCGCGGCGCGGTGGAGTTGTCGGCGAAATACATCCACGACCGCAAGTTGCCGGACAAGGCGATCGACGTGATCGACGAGGTCGGCGCCAGCCGGATGCTGCAGCCCGAGCACAAGCGCCGCAAGACCGTGACCCTGCGCGACGTCGAGGAGATGGTCGCCAAGATCGCCCGCATCCCGCCGAAAAGCGTGTCGGCCGACGACAAGGAGACGCTGCGCAACCTCGAGCGCGACCTGCGCTCGATGGTGTTCGGCCAGGACGCGGCGATCGAGGCGCTGGCCGCCGCGATCAAGCTGTCGCGCGCCGGGCTGCGCGATCAGGAGAAGCCGATCGGCAACTACCTGTTCAGCGGCCCCACCGGCGTGGGCAAGACCGAAGTGGCGCGGCAGTTGGCCAGCACGCTGGGCATCGAGCTGACCCGGTTCGACATGAGCGAGTATATGGAGCGCCACTCCATCAGCCGCCTGATCGGCGCTCCGCCCGGCTATGTGGGCTTCGACCAGGGCGGCTTGCTGACCGACGCGATCGACCAGCATCCGCACACCGTGCTGCTGCTCGATGAGATCGAGAAGGCGCATCCGGATCTGTTCAACATCCTGTTGCAGGTGATGGATCACGGCAAGCTGACCGACCACAACGGCAAGACCGTCGATTTTCGCAACGTCATCCTGATTATGACCACCAATGCCGGCGCGTCCGACATGGCGCGCGAGGCGATCGGCTTCGGCCGCGAGGCGCGGGTCGGCGAGGACGACGAGGCGATCAAGCGGATGTTCACGCCGGAGTTCCGCAACCGGCTGGACGCCACCATCACCTTCGCCGGCCTGACGCCGGAGATCGTCGGCCGCGTGGTCGAGAAGTTCGTCATGCAGCTTGAGGCGCAGTTGGCCGACCGCAACGTGACCATCGAGCTGTCGTCCGCCGCGAAGGAGTGGCTGGCCGAGCGCGGCTACGACCGGCTGTATGGCGCGCGGCCGCTGGGCCGGGTGATCCAGGAGTACATCAAGAAGCCGCTGGCCGAGGAGCTGCTGTTCGGCAAGCTGGTCAAGGGCGGCTCGGTCAAGGTGACGCTGAAGGACGGCAAGCTGGATTTCGACATCGTGGAAGCCGCGGTCCCGGCGCTGCCGAAGCCGGAAGGCGACCCGGACGAGGGATCGAGCGAGCGGGAGCCGGAGACGGCGGAGTAGAGGAGGCGAGAAGGGGGGCGAGAGACAGACTCGGGCGCTCGACTCCCGCTAACTCTCACCGTCATGCCCGCCGTCATGCCCGGACTTGATCCGGGCATCCGCTCCCGCGAGAGGCATATCGCGCGCTTGGCGGCGGATCGCCGGATCAAGTCCCGCCATGACGGTTGGCATGGGCGGTCGAACTCGGACCGCTCCAGCCTCAAGTCGCCGGCTCGCCGCCTCGACATAGACCGGGTCGATCTCGATCCCGATCCCTCGACCGCCTTCGGCGCGCGCCGCCACGAGCGTGGCCCCCGCGCCCATGAACGGGTCCAGCACCGTCGGCTCGGCCAGGCCGTGCAGCCGGATGCACCACAGCGGCAGTTCGACCGGAAAGCCGGCCGGATGGTCGAACTTCTTGGCCCGGCTGTTCACCGTCGCATACGGGATGAACCAGGTATTCCCCCGACAGCGCAGGTCGCGCGGGTGGCCCCGGCGGGCGATGTTGCTCTTGTCCTTGAACGGCATCCCGATCGCCAGCCGGTCCAGCTTGACGTCGCCGCGCAGCGTGAGGTGGAACACGTGCTCGTGGTTGTGGTGCAGGAATCGCTGGCCGCCGATCGGCTTGAAGTGGCCCACGGAATCGCTGCCGATACCGATCGACTTGATCCAGGTGATGTGGTTCTGCAGCACGAACAGCCCGCGCAGCCGCACGATCAGCTCGAACGGCAGCCACGGCCGGCTGCCTGATCCCGACATATTGAGGAAGAACGACGCCCCTGGGCGCATCACCCGCCGCAAGGCCGCGGCGACCGCGACCATCCACTCCAGGTACGCCGACTCGGATTTGCTGTCCGCATAGCGGCGATAGCCGATGTCCAGGTTGTACGGCGGCGAGGTCACGACGACATCGACCAATTCCGCCGCCATCTCGGCGAGCACCTCCATGCAGTCGCCCAGAATCAGCGTCTGGCCGCCGACCTGCCGGCGCGTCCCGATTCTCGCTTCAGTGTCCGCCGGCAACTGCATGATCTGCCCTCGCCAGGGCAGCATAGCGGCGCCGCGCAGAGTCGCGCGCCGGCTATCCCGACGTGCCACCTGAGCGTTGGCGCGCGCTGTGCACCTGGTCGGCCGACACGGCGGGGGCCGCGTTGCCCCAGGCGTTGCGGACGTAAGTGACCACCGACGCGACCTGCTTGTCCGACAGCATCCAGCCGAACGCCGGCATCGCCGGTCCGGTGGGCGCGCCGTCCGTGGCCACGCTCTTGGCACCCTCCAGCACGACCCGGATCAGCGAGGTGGGCGCGCGCGACTGGATCGCCGGCGCGCCGTGCAGTGCGGGGAACAGGTTGGGTATGCCCTCGCCCCGCGGCGCGTGGCAGGCGGAGCACTCGTCGGCGTAGATGGCCGCGCCCTCGCGCATCGCGGCACTGTTCGCGTCGACGGGAGTTGCGGCCTCGTTCTGGCCGGGCTGGTCCTTGAGATAGGTCGCGACCGCGCGCAGGTCCGCGTCCGTCCACTGCGAACTGGAGTGCGACACCTCCTGCGCCATCGGGCCGGAGGCGGCGGCGAAACGGTTGTGCCCGGTGCGCAGATAGGCCACCACATCGTCCGCCGACCAGCGTCCCAGGCCACGGCGCTGGTCATTGGTGATGTTGGGCGCGAACCAGCCCTGCAATCGCGCGCCGCGCAGGTATTGCGAGGTTTCGTCCGCCCCGAGCGGGTTCTTCGGCGTGTGGCAGGCGCCGCAATGGCCGAGTCCGTTGACCAGGTACGAGCCACGGTTCCAGGCGACGCCCTTGGACGGATCCGGGTGGAACGCCGAGGACGAGAAGAACAGCGCGTTCCACGCCGTCATGCCGGCGCGGACATCCAGCGGGAACGGCAGCTTGTCCGAGACGACCTTGTGGCGAACGGGCGGAAGTGTCGCGAGCCACGCGCGGATCGCCAGATCGTCCGCTCGCGTGACGTGGGTATAGTACTGGTAGGGCATCGCCGGATACAGGTGCTTGCCGTCGCGCCCGATGCCGCGCTGCATGACACTGATGAAATCGTCGTCGCTCCACGCGCCGATGCCGGTATCCGGGTCGGGCGTGACGTTCGCCGACACGACGATGCCGAAAGGCGTTTCCACCGGCAGACCGCCCGCGAACGGCTTGCCGTCCGGCGCGGTGTGGCAGGCGGCGCAATCGCCGAGCGTGGCGAGGTAGCGGCCTTCCTGAATCTGCGAGAAGTTCTGCGGGTTCGGCGACGCGCCGGCGGTGCACAGAACCAGCCCCGCCAGCAAGGCCAGCCGATGCGCGCTACGCATGGACCAGCGGCCCCGGAGATTTCAGGTATTTGGTCCGAATCGCCTCGGCGGTGCGGAAGGCGAGCGCGCCGACCGTGTTGGTCGGGTTGTAGCCGGCGTTCTGCGGGAACGAACTCATGCCGGTGACGAACAGGTTGGGCACGTCCCAGCTTTGCAGGTAGGTGTTCAGCGCGCTGTCGCCCGGATTGACTCCCATGATGGCGCCGCCGCACACATGCGATGTCTGATACGCCTTGATATTGTAGGGCGCCTTGCGCGGCTGCTTGACGACCTGGGTGGCGCCCATGCGCTGGATGATCTCCGCGTATTTGTCCGTCAGATACGCGCTCATCTTCTGCTCGTTGTCGTGGATGTTCATGGTGATGCGCATCAGCGGCCGGCCGAGCCGATCCTGATAGGTCGGGTCGAGATCGAGGTGATTGGCGCGATAGCTGTAGCAACTGCCATGCACGCCGGCGCCGGCAAACACCGTGCTGTTGTAATTGTCGCGCAGCGCCCGCTTCCAGCCATGCCCCCACAGCGGCGTTCCGGGCGGCACCGGCGTCGTCTCGATCGGTCGGCCGTTGGTCTGCACCTGCCCCATGTAGCCGCCGCCCACGAAGCCGAGCTTGCCGTGGTCGAAATTGTCGCCGTTGAACTCGTCGATGCACATCCCGATCGCGCCGGAGGCGATGAACGGGTTGAATCGGTATTTGTCCTTGTCGAAGAAGCCGATGGCGCTGGACACGGTCTGGTGGCTGAAGTTGCGGCCGATCTGGCCTTTGCCCGTCTGCACGTCGTACGGCGTGCCGATGCCAGACAGCAGCAGAAGCTGGACATTGAACACGCTGAACGCGCACAGCAGCACGAGGTCCGCCGGCTGCTCCCACTCGCGGCCCTCGCTGTCGATGTAGGTGACGCCGGTGGCGCGCTTGCCGGTGCTGTCCAGATTGACGCGCGTCACCTCGCACTCGGTGCGGGCCTGAAAATTGGGCTTGCGCATGAGCACCGGCAGGATGGTGGTCTGCGGACTAGCCTTCGAGTAGTTGCCGCACCCGAACCACTCGCAGAATCCGCAATAGGTGCAAGGGCCGATGGTGACGCCGAGCGGGTTGACATAGGGCTGCGACAGGTTGCCCGAAGGCTGCGGAAACGGGTGATAACCAAGGTCGGTCGCCGCCTTGGCGAACAGCGTGGCGCTGTATGACTGCTTCTGCGCCGGTGTCGGATACGGCCGCGAGCGCGGCCCCTCGAACGGGTTGCCGCCGGGCATGATCTTGCCCTGCACATTGCCGGCGGTGCCGGACGTGCCGCACAGATACTCGAACCGATCGTAATAGGGTTCCAGGTCGTCGTAGCTGATGCCCCAGTCCTGGATGGTCATGTCCGGGGGCAGGAAGCCGGCGCCGTACCGCTGGGTCAGATGCGAGCGGAGCTGGAAGTCGGTGGGCAGAAAGCGCCAGGTCTCGGCGTTCCAATGCGTGCCGCCGCCGCCCACGCCGTTGGGCAGCATGAACGCGCCCCAGGTGCGGATCGGCAGCGCGGTCTGGTCGTCGGTGTCGCGGAACGTGAACGTGGTTTGCGCCGGGCGCAGGAACAGATCGTGCCGGATGCGGTAGCGCAATTCATCGGGCGCGTACAAGGGCGGAAAGTCGGTCGCCGTGTCACGCCACGGCCCACGCTCGATGGCGACGATCTCCAGCCCCTCGTCGGCGAGCTCGTGCGCCAGGATCGAGCCGGTCCAGCCCAGGCCGACGATGACGACATCTTTGGCCGGCAGTTTTGTCGCGGTCATGGGTTCCAGTCCGGATGCGCGCCGATGCCGATGGGCGGGTGCGGATAGGGCTCGTTGTGGCGGTCGATCCAGTCGCGGTAGTCGTACCTGGCGCCGGGAAACCCGATCATCTTCCATGCGGCCATGTCGCGGTTGCCGCCATAGATCGGATCGGCCAGGAAACCCTGCTGGGTGTCCTTGATGAGCAGCTCGAAAAACGCGCGGCCGCTGGTGCCGGGGAGCGGCAATGCGGCGCTCTCGAGGCCGTGGATGATCTGGTCCTGCTGGTCGCCGGTGAGCTGGGCAAAGGTCTTGCCCACAAAGGCGGTCCGGCAATGCTGGTCCAGCGCCGCCAGCGCCGCGCGATAGCGGCCGGCTGGCGTCAGCGGAGACTGCAAGCCCTGTTGCGGGGTGCCGTCATGGAACGGCGGACGCATGTACAGGCCGCGCGAAGTCCCATATGGCCCGGCAAGCTGCCGGTCGATGAACACCGCGCATCCGGCGTCCTTGCCGCCCGGCGTGTCGGGATCGGGCGGGATCAGCCGGTCCACCAGCGCCTCCACCGCGGCACCTTCCTCCGCGGTGAAGTATCGCCAGGAACCGGGGCCCGCGGGAGTTGGCGGATCGGCCTGGTTCGGTGCCCAGGGCATCCCGCCACTGATCGTCGCCGCACGCGCCGTGACCGCCGTCACCAGGCACGACCCGCCCGCGAGCAACACGCCGCGCCGCCCGACCGAAATCCCGCTGGCCGCCATGCCGCCCCCGAACGCATCCCCGCCAGGAACGCGCCCCCGCCGTGCTGGTTTGCGGCCCCGGCTACTCCGCTTCCAGCTTGGCGCGCGCCGCCGCCAGCCGCGCCTGCTGCTCGGCGGGCACCGCGACCGGCTTCAGGTGCAAGCCCTCCAGCCGCTCGATCATGGCTTCGACCACCAGCACATGCGCGTACCATTTGTGGTTGGCGGGGATCACGTACCACGGCGCCTGCTCGCTGGCGGTGGCTTCGATCGCCTCCTGATAGGCGTCCATGTACTCGTCCCAATGGTCGCGCTCGGCGAGGTCGCTGACCGAGAACTTCCAGTTCTTGTCGGGATGATCCAGCCGTTCGAGGAACCGCTGCTTCTGCTCGGCGCGGCTGACGTTGAGGAAGAACTTCATCGGCAGGATGCCCTGCCGGTCCAGGTATCGCTCGAACGCCGCGATGTCCTGCAGCCGGTGCTCCCAGATTTTCTTGCCGGCCAGCCCATTCGGCAGATGCTGGCGGGCCAGCATGTCGGGGTGGACGCGCACCGCCAGCACTTCTTCGTAGTGGCTGCGGTTGAGAGATCCCGATCTGGCCGCGCGCCGGCACCGCACGGTGGATGCGCCACAGGAAATCGTGCGCCAGCTCCTCCGGCCCCGGCGCCTTGAACGATGTGACGGCAACGCCCTGCGGGTTGATGCCCGACATGACGTGCTTGATGGTGCCGTCCTTGCCCGCCGCGTCCATTGCCTGGAACACGCACAGCAGCGCCCAGCTCGCGTTCGGGTACAGCAGCTCCTGCAACTCCGACAGCCGCTGCACGCCCTGCGCCAGCAGCGCGTCCGCGGCTGGCTTGTCGATCGCCTTGCCGCCGGAATCGTCGGGATCGTGGTCCTTCAGCCGAAAGCCCTTGGCCTCGGTGACGCGGCAGCGGTCCAGCGCGCGGTCGATGTCCCGTGCCTTCATCGGCGGCCCTTCATCGGCGGCCCCTCATCGGCGCCTGATCGCCAGCGCCTGCGGCGCCTGGCAGGTCGGCATCATCTCGATCCGGTTGATGTTGACGTGGTCCGGCTGGCCCACCGCCCACGCCACCGCCTCGGCGATGTCCTCGGGCGAGAGCGGGGTGGTGCCCTGGTAGGTCTTCGCGGCGCGCTCGGAATCACCGCCGAAGCGGACGGCGGAGAACTCCGATCCGCCGACCAGGCCCGGCTCGATATCGGTTACGCGCACGCCGGTGCCGATCAGGTCGGCTTTCAGGTTCATGGTGAAGTGGCGCACGAACGCCTTGGTCGATCCGTATACATGGCCGCCCGGGTACGGGTAATATCCGGCGACGCTGCCGAGATTGACCACATGGCCGCGATCGCGCGCCACCATGCCGGGCAGCAGCGCCCGGGTCATGTGCAGCAGCCCGCTGATGTTGGTCGCCACCATCGTGTCCCAGTCCGACAGTTTCGCCGACTGCGCCGGATCGAGGCCGAGCGCCAGGCCGGCATTGTTCACCAGCACGTCGATGTCCCGCCAGCCGTCCGGCAGGCTGCCGGGCAGGGCGGCCACGGCCGCGTCGTCGGTCACATCCAGCTTGTACGCCAGCAGCGCCGCGCCCAGCTCGCGCGCCAGCGCCTCCAGCCGGTCGGCACGCCGCGCGGTCGCGATGACGCGGTGGCCATCGCGCACGAAGCGGCGCGCGATGGCTTCGCCGAATCCCGACGAGGCGCCGGTGACGAAAACCAGCCGGGCGGTCAAACCACCTCCAGGGTGACGTCGATATTGCCGCGCGTGGCCTTTGAATACGGGCACACCTCGTCGTGCGCCTTATGCACCAGCCGCTCGGCGGTGGCGTGATCGACGCCCTCGACATGCGTCTTGAGGTGGACGGCCAGGAAGAAGCCGCGCTCCGGCTTGTTGTCCAGCGTGACGTCGGCGGTCACGGTCACGGGGCCGGCCTTCAGCTTCTCCTGCTGCGCCAAAAACTCCACGGCGCCGCCGAAGCAGGCGGAGTAGCCGGCGGCGAACATCTGCTCGGGATTCGACGCGCCGGCCTTGCCGGGGCCGCCGATGTCGCGGGGCACCGACAGATCGGCCTTGATGAGTCCGTCCGAGGTCTCGACATGGCCGTTGCGGCCCCCGGTCGTGGTGGCGTGCGCCGTGTAGGGCATGGCGGTGTCTCCCATAAGGTAAAATGTCAGTCGGGCAGCAGCAGCCGCACCGAAACCGGGCAGTGGCTGGACAGCCGATCGCGCCAGGCCGGCCCGGTTTCGCGGAACGCCATTACGCGCAGGCTTTGCGGCTGCATCCAGCCCCGCGCGGCGCCTCCCCCGAGGATGTGATCGACGAAATTGGCGCCGCCCCAGCACGGCGAGGCGAAATGCTCCGTTGCCCGCGCAAGCGGCGCCCCCGCCTGGAGCCGGTCCATGAACGAGGCGTCGCCGTCCATCACCCGCGCGAAGTCGCCGAGGATCAGGAACGGCTCGCCGGCTTTCGCGCGCGCCGCGATCCAGTCGCGCAGGGCGTCGGCCTGGAAGCCCAGCGTGGCGCAGGCCGGCTTGCCGGCGTCGGTCAGCGGAAAGTCACGGCAGCCGCTTTTGAGCTGCACCGACAGCAGGCGCAGCGTGGCACCCCCCGGCAGGTGCAAGGCGATGTCGGCGCCGCTGCGCAGGTGAAAGCGCGCGTCGGGGTACGGATCGAGGTCCGTGTCGTCCGGTTCGGCAGTAACGTTCAGGCCGCGCCGGATGGCGAAGCCGCTGCGTTGCAGCACCGGGTCGGCGGTGATGTGGACCACGTATTGCCCGGGAGGGAACAGGGTCGCCGCCGCGGCCGGGCCGTCGATGCCCTGGAACGCCACGACATCGGCGTGCAGCGCCGCGGCGTAGCGGGCGAGACGGGCCACATCCTCGGCCCGCTTCGGCCCGATCCGCTCCGGCAGCGCCGGGTCGCCGGCCGGGCGCTGCGTGAACCAGCCGAGATCCCAGGTGGCGACGGTCAGCGTGCGCGCGGCGGCCGCGGCGGGCCAGAGCAGTGCCAGAGAAAGGACGAGAAAAGCTAGTTCGCGAGGCATCGCAAGAATGTCCTCGCTGAACAAACCCGGCGCGGTTCAGGTCTCCTGCCGTCAGTCCGGAAGGATCTGGCACGACTGTGCCGACAGCCTTCAGCCGTCATGAGGTGCCGACGGGGTCGAACGTGGCCGGCCTCAGGCTTGGAGGCAGCTAAAGGTCACAGCATTTCGGCCATCTTCGTCGGATCGACGATGAGAAAATTCTGCATCATTCCGACGTCTTCGTGCGGAATGATATGGCAGTGATAGACCGACTTGCCGACCCATTGCTTGAACCGCATCCGGATGATGACCGGCTGGTCTTGAGGAACCCAGACCGTGTCCTGGATCGTCCCGGGTGGCATCGGCTTCCCGCCGACTGAGATCACCTCGAACGCATTGACATGGATATGGAACGGGTGGCCTTCGGGGCCTCCGGCATGGCTCATCCCGACCCGGATGTGCCATTCTTCGACGTCGTTGAGGTTGACGACCGTGGGGATCTCTTCCATCCCGTAGATGGCGTTATTGATTAGGTAGTCGCCGCCGACGATCTTGTTGATCAAGGCCGGGGTGTTGCCGGTGAACTCGATCATGCGAATGCGCTTCACTTCCGACGGCTCGATCAGCGGATAGGCCCGCGCGGGAATCGGCAGCTTGTCGGGCAGGCCCATGTTCTTCGGATCGCCGGTCACCTCGATCTCCGCAATGACCTTCTCCTCGGCAATCAGGAATTGCTGTGATTGCGCAAGCTGACGAATCTTGTAGATGCCCGGTGCCGTGCTCCCCTTGATGAGGAAGTCCGCGCGGTTGGCCGAGGCCAGCAGGATTTGCTCCGACGTATCCCCGGGCGCCCGCGCGGGAACCATCCGCACCGCCGAAAAGTTGGTGCCGTCCATCGCGATCTGATGGACATCGTGTCCGTCAACGACGATCGGCATGGTCAAGTCGGAGTTTCCGTTGAGCATCCGGAAACGAACGACTTCGCCGGGCTGCGATCGTGAAACGCTGGACCGGCAGTTGCGTACCAATCGGCTCCCTCGCCTTGTCCACATCGTCGTTGTGCGTCTCCTTGAAGAAGGGTTTGCCGTTGAGGAGGTAGTAGCGAAGTCGGTAGTCACCTGTCGTATAGCCGCCGCGCAGGTTCGTGCGCTCTCCCTTGATGGTGACGAAGCCGCCAAACGTCTGCCAGACCGCGTTCTGAACGGGTTCGTAAGTCCAGACATCCGGATCGGTCTCGCTTGGAAAGAGCCCGATGTCCTGGATGACCAGCGGGATCTCGCGGGCAGCCTTGATTTCCGGAACCTCGTCGATCGCGCCGCGGACGATCAGCCCGCCCGCGAGCCCGCTGACAAGTTGAACCGCTGTCGAGCCGTGCTTGTGCGGATGGTAGAAGTCGAAGCCTGGCGGGTGGTCCGAGGGAATCTCGAATACATAGTCATAGGTCTGGCCTGGCCGGACGACGATCTGTGGCGCATCCGGATCCGAGGTGCCGAGCGGCTCGAACATGTGAGGGACGACGTCCAGACCGTGGACGTGAAGGTTGGTCGCATCGAGGCCGTGCGGAACATTGTGGTCCCCGTTCCACTGCGAGGAATCGTAGGGCGGCAGACTGTTCTTGAGCCGAACGCGGAGCTTCTGCCCGGGCACGATCGTGATCGTTGGACCAGGAATTTGGCCATTATAGGCCCGGAGCCTTACGCGATGGCCGTCGAATACGGTCTCCTTTATTGCTGTCTCAAGAACGATCCAGTCTTCGCTCGCAACATCTGCCGCACCCTGGGCCGCAGCAGCCGGTTGCGCGGCAACCGCGATGCCAAGCGCAGCCGTTCCTGCAAAAAGCTGCCTGCGGCTCAGGTCGTCCATCTTAAAATCTCCCCGATCACATTTTTGTGTCGCCTCACCCTGATACAGAAACAAAATTGCCCCGTATAGAGGGGCTGGATGAGGGAGACTTGCGTTTACCCGCGGTAGTTCCGGGGGTCGGCTGGCGACTCCCGACGGCCAATTCCACTCGCTCTTGCCTTTCGGACGCGGTTCACCCTTGGCGCAGTGCCATTTTGGCACCGTTGTGCCAAACACCGCGCCATGCGCCGCTCATGGCCTACCCGCGTCGCCATGATGGCGGTCTTTCTCGGCAACGGCATCGCCTTCGGCGCAATCGCGGGCAATGTCCCGCGGCTGAAGGAGGCGGCGCATCTGCCCGATGGCCTGCTCGGCGTGATCCTGCTCGCGGTCAGCGCCGGCGCGGTCGTCGCCATGCCGCTGACCGGGCGGCTGGCGCCGCGCGTGGGCTCGGCGCGCATGGCCCTGCTGGGCGGCCTGGCGCTCGTGCTCACCTTGCCGCTGCCAGCGCTCGTGGTGGCGCGCGGCGGCTCCTGGCCGCTGCTGCTGGCGGCGATGGCGGCTCTTGGCATGTCGCTCGGCACGATGGACGTGGCGATGAACGCCCGCGGCAGCGAGGTCGAGGTGGGCTGGGGCGCCCCGATCATGTCGTCGTTCCACGCGGTCTGGAGCGTCGGCGGCCTGACCGGGTCGGCGCTGGCCGGGCTGTTCGCCGCGGTGGGCTGGAGCCTGCTGGCCGCGCTGGCGGTAAGCGGCTGCGCCACGGGCGCGCTGGCGCTGGCGGCATTGCCGCTGCGGCATGGCGAGCAGCGCCGCGTCGGACCGCCGCCGCTTCTGGCGCTGCCTGGCCGCGCCCTGGCCGCGCTGTGCGCCATCGCCGCCGTCTGCTTCACGATGGAGGGCGCGGTCGCCGACTGGATTGGCGTGTACCTGCGCGGCGCGCTCGCGGCGTCGCCGCCGGTCTCCAGCGCCGCCTATTCCGCGTTCGCCCTGGCGATGGCGTGCGGGCGGCTGGGCGGGGACACGGTCGTGCGCCGGTTCGGGCCGGTCGCGACGCAGCGCGCGGGCGGGGCGCTGGCGGCGATCGGGACGGCGGCGGGACTGTCGATGCCGACGCCGGTACTCGCGGCGGCCGCCTTCGCGCTGGTCGGCCTTGGGGTCTCGAACATCGTCCCGGTCATGTTCAGCGCCGCCGGCCGCCGCGCCGGCGCCTCCGGCATCGCCATGAGCGCCACCACCGGCTATTTCGGCCTGATGGCCGGCCCGCCGGTGATCGGCTTCCTGGCCCAGGCGACCAGCCTGCGCGCCGCCCTGCTGCTGCTGCTCGCCGGCGCCGCGGCGCTGATCGTCCTGGCCCCGGCCGTGCGGCCGTTCAACCCTCGCGCTTGACGAACTTGAAGAACCGGCTGGTGTGCCCGTCCGCGGTCTTGTCCTGATACAGCAGCGCCAGCTTGCGATCCTCGAACGTCTCGAAGAAGCTGTCCCAGTCGACCTCGTCCAGGCTCGCGTCCTTCTCGCGGAAATCGAAGCGCAGGATGCCTTCGTGATGCGCGTCCTCGGTCGCCTTGACCACGCTGGGCCGGCCGCCGCGCGCCTCGGCCCACTTGCGGATGGTGGCGTGATCGGTGGTGGTCTGGCCGCTGCTCATGGCGTTCTCCTCGCGCTGTGTGCCTGCTAACCGGCGAGCGCCATCGCGGTTCGCTGCAACCATGACGGTTCGCGTGGCGTTCGACCGGGGAACAACAAAGGTGGGTGCGGCGTGGGGCGTGAGGTGCGGGTTGCCATCGTGGGCATAGGCAATTGCGCCTCGTCGCTGGTCCAGGGCGTCAGCTTCTACCGCGACATCTCCGCCAACGAGCAGGTGCCCGGCCTGATGCACGCCGATCTCGGCGGCTACAAGGTGGGCGACGTGGCGTTCGTCACCGCCTTCGACGTGGCGGCGCAAAAAGTCGGGCGCGATCTGTCCGAGGCGATCGGCGCCGAGCCGAACAACACGCAGGTCTTTGCCGAGGTGGCGCATAGCGGCGTCACCGTGCAGCGCGGTCCGACGCTGGACGGGCTGGGGCGCTACGTGCGCGACGTGGTGGCGGAAAGCGACGCGCCGCAGGTCGACGTGGCGCGCGCCCTGCGCGACAGCGGCGCGGAAATCCTGGTCTCCTACCTGCCGGTCGGCTCCGAGCAGGCGACGCGGTTCTACGCCGAGCAGGCGCTGGCCGCCGGCTGCGCCTTCGTCAACTGCATCCCGGTGTTCATCGCCTCCGATCCCGCCTGGCGCGCCCGCTTCGAGCAGGCGCGGCTGCCGTTGCTGGGCGACGACATCAAGAGCCAGGTGGGTGCGACCATCGTGCATCGCGTGCTGGCCAATCTGTTCCGCGAGCGCGGGGTGCGGCTGGATCGCACCTACCAGCTCAATTTCGGCGGCAACACGGATTTCCAGAACATGCTCGAACGCGAGCGGCTGGAAAGCAAGAAGGTCTCGAAAACCCGTGCCGTGACCAGCCAGCTCGACATCCAGCTCCCGCCCGGTGATGTGCATGTCGGGCCGAGCGATCATGTGCCGTGGCTGCTGGATCGGAAATGGGCGTATATCCGGCTGGAGGGCACGACCTTCGGCAACGTGCCGCTGAACATGGAGGTCAAGCTGGAGGTGTGGGACAGCCCCAATTCCGCCGGCGTGGTGATCGACGCGGTGCGCTGCGCCAAGCTGGCGCTGGATCGCGGCGAAGGCGGCGCGCTGGTCGGCCCGTCGAGCTACTTCATGAAAAGCCCGCCCGAGCAGTTCGACGACCACGAGGCGCGGCTGCGTACCGAGGCGTTCATCAACGGCACCGCACAGCCCGGCTCGGCACAGCCCGGCTCGGCACAGCATTGAGTGGCCGTTACCGTCCACCTCGTTCGTCACGGATGCACGGCGGCCATCGGGCATTGCCTGGCCGGGCGCGCCGAGGGCTGGCCGCTGAACGCGGCCGGGCTGGCCGAGGCCGAGCGTCTGGCGGATAGCCTGGCGCACCTGCCGTTCGCGGCGATCGTGGCCAGCCCCATGCTGCGCGCCCAGCAGACCGCCGCCTCGATCGCCGCGCGCGGCCGTGCGTCGGTGGCGACGGAGGCCGGCTTCGACGAGATCGACTTCGGCGACTGGACCGGCCGCGCCTTCGCCGAGCTGCATGGCGATGAGCTTTGGCAGGCCTGGAACCGCCATCGCGGCCTGGCGCAAATCCCTGGCGGCGAGACGATGGCGCTGGCGCAGGCGCGCGCGCTCGCGGCTCTTGGCAGGCTGCGGGATGGCTGGCCGGATGCGGCGGTGGTCGTGGTGAGCCATGCCGATGTCATCAAGGCGGTGCTGGCCAACGTGCTGGGCGCGCCGCTGGATCTGATGCACCGCATGGCGATCGACCCGGCTTCGCGCAGCGTGGTGCGGCTGCACGCGCATGACGCCGAGGTGCTGGCGGTCAACCTGCCGCCCGGCGCCTGATTTCCGCCAGCGGCCGGGACCAGTCGCCCGGCGCGTGCTGCCGCAGCAGGCGCAGCGAGGGATACCAGGGCGTGCTCTCGCCGTCTCCCCACCGCCAATCGGCCTGGTGGACCAGCAGCACCAGGGTCGCCGCGTCCAGCGCCCCGGCGAGATGGGCGACCATCGTATCCACCGTGACCACCAGCCGCGCGCCGGCGATCAGCGCGGCGGTGCGCCCGATGTCGCGGTCGTCGTCGCGCGGATTGAGGAAAGCGGGTGCCGTGGCATCACGCGCCGCCGCGCCTCGCTGGAGGCTGAGCAGCGCAGCGGCGCCAGCCCCCTCACCCCGGCCCTCTCCCAGAGGGAGAGGGAGCAGCGCCTTCTCCCTCTCCCTCTGGGAGAGGGCCGGGGTGAGGGGCCCACCGCACAACGCGTCCAGCAGTTCTGGCAGCGGCACCGACCGCCCCGCGCCCCAGCCTCCGGTCTCCCAGCACACCGCGACCGCGCCGGTCCGGATCGGCGCCGGGCGCGCCACCGGGGGCGCCAATCCATCCGGGGCCAGCCGCAGCGCGTGGGCCAGTTCCATGATCTCCACATCCACCTCGGCGGCCGGCAGCGGGTGGGCGACATCGAACGCCGCCACCCGGTCCGCCGCCCCGCGCAGCAGCGCCAGCAGTTCCGGCTGCACCTCCAGCGTCACGCGCGCCGCCCGCGCCCGCAGCGGGGCGAGATATCGGGAAAACTGGATGGTATCGCCGAGCCCGTGATAGCAGCGCACCAGCACGTCCCGCCCGGCGAGCGGCGTGCCGTCCCACACCCAGCGCAGATGATACGGCAGCCCCGGATCGTCGCGCGTCGCCGGATCGCGCGCCGCCAGTGCCGCGTCGCTGATCCGCCACGCGCCGGCAAGATCGCCGCCGCGCATCGCCGCCGTCCAGCCGTCACCGGAGTTCCCGAACACCTGCATTGCCCTGCGGCAACGTAACGGGGCATCTGGCGTTCGCACGCCCGCATCGGAGAGTTCATGCGCGACGGACCGCCCGAGAGAACGCCGCGCCTCGCCGGGCTGCTCGCCTTCATCCGCGGCGAGACCGCCGGCGGCCTGGTGCTGGTCGCCTCCGCGATCGCCGCGATCGCCTGGGCCAATTCCCCGCGAGGCGGCGCGTACGAGGCGCTGCTGCATCTGCCGCTGGCGCTGACCGTGGGCGCGCGCACGGCGGCGGCGGATCTGCACTTCGTCATCAACGACGGGCTGATGGCGGTGTTCTTCCTGCTGGTCGGCCTGGAAATCCGCCGCGAAGTGACCGAGGGCCAACTGGCCTCGCCGTCGCGCGCGGCCGCCCCCCTGGTGGCCGCGATCGGCGGCATGACGGCGCCGGCGCTGATCTATCTGGCCTTCGCCTATGGCGACCCGAGCGCGCGGCAGGGCTGGGCGATCCCGGTCGCCACCGACATCGCGTTTTCGCTCGCCGTGCTGCGCCTGCTGGGCGGGCGCGTGCCGGCCGGGCTGAAGGTCTTTCTCACCGCGCTGGCGATCATCGACGACCTCGGCGCCATCCTCATCATCGCGGTCTTCTACACGGCCGGCGTCAATTTCTACGCGCTCGGCGGAGCGGTGGTGGTGTGGCTGGCGCTGTTCGCGCTGAACCGGCTCGGGGTGCGCGCACTGATGCCGTACCTGCTCGGCTTCGTGCTGCTCTGGGGCTGCATGGTGCGCTCAGGCATCCACGCCACGCTGGCCGGGGTGGCGGTGGCGTTCGTGGTGCCGATGGCCGGCGAGCACAGTGCGGGGCGGCGGCTGGAGCGCGGGCTGAACAGCGTCGTGTCATTCGTCATCCTGCCGCTGTTCGGCCTGGCCAACGCGGGGCTGCATGTGGGCAGCCTGTCGTGGCGCACGCTGGCCGATCCCGTCGTGCCGGGCATCGTCGCGGGGCTGTTCCTGGGCAAGCAGGTCGGCGTGTTCGGCACGACCTGGCTGGCCTGCCGTGCCCGGCTGATCGACCTGCCGGAGGGCCTGTCGTGGCGGCTGATCTATGGCGCCTCGGTGCTGTGCGGCATCGGCTTCACCATGAGCCTGTTCATCGGCGGCCTGTCGTTCCCGGCCGGCGCGCGCGACACCGAGATGAAGTTCTCCGTGTTCATGGGCTCGCTGCTGTCCGCGGCGGCGGGGGCGGCGGTGCTGCTTTACGTCACGCGGCGCAGCACGAAGGCGGTGCCGTCCCACAGCGCGAACGGCGCGGTGCCGTCGCGGACCAGCGCGAACCCGTAATCGCGCGCCCAGGCGCGGGCGGTGGCGCGGTCGGCGTCCAGCCCGCGATAGGACAGGTTCAGCACCGCCAGTCGCGCCGCCCGGGCGCAGCACGCGCGCGGCATCGGCGACGGCGTGCTCGGCGACGCCCGCCTGGACCATGTACGGCATGGCATCCACCGCGAGTACCAGGTCGAACGCCTGCGCCGCGCAATCCGCTTGCATCGCCGCTGCTCGAAGCGCAGGTTCGGCGCACAGTGGCGCTGGCGGGCGGCGGCGATCATGCCGGCGGAGACATCGACGCCCAGCACCGCGCGGCACAGCGGCGCCAATGCCGCCGCCACGCGGCCGATGCCGCAGCCGAGATCCAGCACGTCGCGATCCGGCCCGATCAGGCTTTCCGCCGACAGCCACGCCACCAGCTCATCGGTCGCGCGCGCCAGCGTCGCCGGGTCGCCGAGCGAATAGGCGGCGACGCTGGCCTCCGGCGCGCGCGCCACCGCCGCGTCGAACATCGCGGCGATATGCGCCACGTCGGCGGGCGCCGCATGATCGACCTGCGCCAGCATGGCGCGCAGCGTCGCGATGCCGGCGGCGTGCGTCTCGGCCAGGCGACGCACGGCGGGCGGCGCGGCATCGAGGTCGCCGCCATTCAGCAGCAGTCGCGCGAGCGCCACTTCCGCCGAGACCGTCATGCGCGCACCAGGATGCGCGTCGCGTTGTGCCGATCGGTCGCGCCCCACGCATATTTATAGGCCTCGGCGCCGCGCAGGAAATGCAGTTCGGCCACGCCCTCGGCCGCCGCTTCCTCGATCATGGCGCCGAGCAGGATGGTGCCGGGGCTCTCGTGGCGCATGTGCCGCGTCGAAGCCGGACAGGTAGAAGAACACGCGGCCGGACGCTTGCAGCGCGTAGATCACCGCCACGATCGCGTCGCCGAACCGCAGGCCGCGCAGGCGCAGCAATCCGGCTTCGGCGAGGAGCGGGAGCGCGGCGGCGTGGAACGCGCGCACGCGCGGATCGGCCAGCACGCCGGCCTCGCCGCGCTCCCGCCACCGTTTGCCGTGCAGGCGAACCAGATGCGCGAACAGGCCGGGATCGTTGGCGACGATGATCATGGCCGCCGATGCGTTCGGCGCGATGCCGCGCCATGCGCAGCTTCCGTCGTTGCCTGCGCGGGCACGTCCTGCGGGCGCAGCACCGGGCAGGGATCGCCCGCGAATTCGCCGGCGTCCAGCCTCGCGGGGCGGGCGCGGCGCGCAGCGCCGCACCGGGCGGCAGGTCGGTCAGATGGCACGGCAGATCGCATCCGCGCCAGCGCCGCGCGCAGCAGCGCGCCGCGCCGCGTCCGTCGGCGCATCCGGGTCGAGCAGCGCGTCGTGATAGTCGGACAGTCCCGCACCCATCGGCAGGACTTTGCGCTCCGCGACCAAGCTCGTACAGCGGCAGCAGCCCGAGCAGCCTTCCGTCGCCGCCGCGCAGCATCGCCACGCGCGGCGCGCCGGTGCCGAAACTGCGCCCACCACGGCAGCAGCCATGCCGGATGCTGGAACGGCGAGGCGCGCGTCCGCCGTCCACAGCGCCGCCCACTCGCCAGCGAGCGCGGCAGCAGCGCTTCGTCTCGCAGCAGATCGGCGACCAGGCGTGGTCACGACAGCAGCCGCCGGTAGGTCGCGAAATAGGCCTCCACCATCCGCGTCTCGTCGAAATGCTCCGCGGCGTGCGCCGCGGCACGCCTCCGGCGTCGATGTCCCGTGCTCGCTGCCGATGGCGTCGGCCATGCCGTCGGCGTCATCGACGATGAACCCGGTCACGCCGTCGCGCACGATATCGGGCAGCGCCCCGGCGCGGAAGGCGATCACCGGCGTGCCGCACGCCGCCGCCTCCATCGCCACCAGCGAACTGGTCTCCGCGGCACAGCTCGGCACCAGCAGGCAGCGCGCCGCCGCCAGCAGCCGCCGCTTGCGCGCGAACCCGACCGGGCCGAGCCAGCGCCGCCGCGCGTCCAGCCGGGGCCGCACGCGCCGCTCCAGGTAGTCGCGATGCGCGTGGTAGGCGAACGCCTCGCCGGCCAGCAGCAGCGGCACGTCGGCGCGGCGCGCGGCGTCCAGCGCCAGGTGCTGGCCCTTTTCCGGGCAGATGCGGCCCAGCATCAGGGCGAAACGGCGTCGCGCGTGGCGAGCCAAGCCGAAATCCGCCACGGGAACGCCGTTGCCGATGGGCGGCAGCAGGGCGGGCGAGGCCGGACATGCGCGATGCTGCGCCGCGGACACGCAATGCAGCCAGGTGCCGTCCCGCGCCGGATGAAACACCGCCGGGTCGTACCAGTCGGGCGGCAGATGCAGGGTGGCGAGCACCGGCGGTCCCGCCGGCGGGAGGTAGGCGGAAAAGTCGATGCCGTGCATGTGGACGAGGTCCGCGTCGCCCATCGCGCGCCGCGCCATCGCCGCGACCGCCGCGTGCGTCCGCCGTCGCGCCGCGTCGTCGATCTCGCCGTCGCAGGCGGCGATGGCGACATGCCTGCCCGCGACCCGCGATCCCGCGCAGGCGATCACCGTGGAGGCATGTCCGCGCGCCATCAGCGCGCGGTCGATCGCCGTCAGCACCTGCTCCGCGCCGCCCACCGCGTCGCGGCCGACGGCGGCGAACGGGTAGGCGACCGACAGCACGCGCATTCCTGTCAGGCCCGCAAGGCCGCCGGCTCGCGCGCACGCACCCCCGGCGCGTAGCGGCGGATCATCGCGGCACAGAACTCCGCGAACGCCTCGGGCCGCAGCGGCGGCGCGGTGTAGTGCGCCCAGGTGCCCTGATCCTCCGGCGTGAAGCAGAACGTCACCGTGACGTCGAAGCCGTCCAGCGCGCGCATCTGCCGATCGAACCAGGCCTCCGCGTCAGGCCGATACCAGTCGGCCCAGGACAGCCCGGTGCGCAGGTAGGTGACGCCCAGATCGCGCATCCATCGCACCGCGTCATCGAGCCGGTGATCCTCGAAATGGAACCACTGGCACAGCCCGACCTCCGGCGTGAGATCGGAAAAATGCCGCGCCGCCAGCTTGGGCTTCCCGTGCTCGTCCAGCAATCCCATGTGGAAATGCCGGTAGTAGCTGGAGCCTTCCGCCTCCTTGTGCCGCGTCGTCGCGGGCCATGCGGCGGGCAGGTCGTACAGCGAATACCAATGGATGCGCGGCGCGCGCCCGCGCAGCAGCTCGGCGGTGCGGCGCAGCCCCCATTCCTGCACCTCCTCGGCGCCGAAGCTCGAAACGCCGACCTCGCTGACCCACACCGGCAGCGGCGTCACCGCCTCGATCGAGGCGATCTTCTCCGGCCACTGGTCGAGCGCGCCAATGGTTCCAGTCCAGCGGAAACCCGTGCACCGCCACCGCGTCGAGATGCTCCAGCGCGCCGCGCGCGGCCAGCAGCCGGATGAAATCCGGGTCGATCGGCGAGATCCCGCCCAGCACGCGCGGCAGGCCCGGCGCCTCGGCCGCGATCGCCTGCCCGGCAAGTGCCGTCATGCGCGCGAACACCGCCCAATCGGGATCGGCCTCCAGATCCCAGTGCGACTTGTTGTTCGGCTCGTTCCAGATCATCGCCGCCTCGATCATGGCGTGCGCCCCTTTGCCGGATACACCGCGCCGTAGCCGTCCGCCGCGCGCTCGACGCGGCGGCAGATGAACATCTCCTGTTCCGGGTGCTGCTCGATGGCGAACCCCGCGCTGCGCAGCATCGCCGCCGCCGCCGCGCGGTTGGGCGCCCACCAGTTGGTCGGGTCGTTGGCGTAGGCGTGTTCGATGAAATGCAGCTTCGGATAGCCGGGCGCGTCGAAATGCGCCGCGTCCCAGAACCCATAATCGTCGGCCACCGTCGCGATCTCGGGGCTGCCGCGCTGCATCGACTGGAACACCAGCAGATCGCGCGCGACGTGCTCGTGGATCAGATCCAGCGCCAGCAGCGGATGGCGCAGGTGGTACAGCACGCCGATGAAGAACACGACGTCGAACCGCTCGCCCAGCGCGCCGACATCGTACACCGACAAGCGGCGGAACTCGACATCCAGCCCCTCGACCTCGGTGGCGAAGCGCGCCTGGCGCAGGTAGTCCTCGTCGTAGTCGATGCCCAGCACGCGGGCCGCGCCCCGCCGCTTCATCTCCATGCTGTAGAAGCCGCCGTTGCAGCCGATGTCGAGCACGCTCAGCCCGCTCATGTCGGCGGGCAGGCAATCCGCGAAGGTCGCCCATTTGATCGCCGGAAAATCGCCGAGAAAATGCTCCGGCGCGGTGCGCACGCCATGCAGATCGAGATTGTGGAACCACGGGGCCGAGTTCCGCCGCCCGCGCGCGGATGCGTTCCTGGGTCCAGGCGCTCATGACGCCGCGCCGATGCGTCGCGCCGCCGGCCGGGCCGCCGCGTATGACGGGATCGCCGGCGCCGCCCGTCCGCCCAGCAGCGTGATCGCCTCGCGATAGCCGTGCAGCGTGCCGACATCCACGTAGCTTTCCCCCGCGCGCACCGCGTGCGCGGCACCGCCCTCGGCGATCCAGGCGTTGACCAGGGTGCCGAGATATTCGTCGCGACGCGCCCGGCGCGCACCATAGCGCGTGCAGCTTGTGCAGCCCGCCGGGCGGCAGCCGGAACGCGCCCCACACCCAGCGGCTGCGCGGCGCCGCCTGCTTCACCTCGATCTCGCGCACCTGCCCGGCGGCGTCGGCGTCCACCGCGTCGAACAGTTCGGGATGCTCCACCGGGAACAGCAGGAACGACAGCCGATCGCCCGGCAGCCGCGCCAGGCCGTCGGCCGGGAACCAGATGGTATCCGGCAGGCCGACCAGCACCGGCTGGTCGCGCGGCACCACCGGCAGCGCGGAGAAGATCGCGTCGCACAACCCGCGCGGAGAATCCTGCACGCAATAGGCGATGTCGGCATCGTCATAGCGGCCGCCGTAATACTGCACGATGTCGCTCTTCCACGGCGAGATCACGAACGCCAACCGCTTGGCGCCGGCCAGCACCATGCGCTCGACCAGGTACTCGCTCACCGCGCGCGGCCGCTCCACGCCGCGTTCGTCGACCCGGCTGCCCACCGGCAGCAATTCCTTGCTGAACGCCAGCGGCTGAAGCCGCGTGCCGCTGCCGGCCGCCGGAATGATGCCCCACATGCTCAGGCCGGCGCCGGCGCGCGGGCGGTATCGAGTGCGGCCAGCAGTTGCGACACCCGCCGCGCCGCCGTGTGCTGCTCCAGCGTGCGCGCCCGGGCCCGCGCCGCCATCGCGTCCAGCACGTCCGGCGGCGTCGCCAGCGCCGCCAGCGCCTGCTCGGTCGTGGAGGCGAGCAGAATCTCCTCGCCCGGCGTGAAGAACGCATCCAGTCCCGGCCAGTCGTCGCTCAGGATCGGCACGCCGCAGGCCGCCGCCTCGAACAGCCGCCCCGACGGGCACCAGCCCATCTCCGCCATCGCCGCGCGCGTCACGTTCAGCGTCATGCGCCCGGATGCGTAGAAGGCCGGATGGTCCGGCGGAGCCACATGGCGGAGGAACCAGATGTTGTCCGCCCACGGAAAACTCCGCGGATAC
Source organism: uncultured Pseudomonadota bacterium (assembly GCA_963758455.1). GTDB lineage: Bacteria > Pseudomonadota > Alphaproteobacteria > Acetobacterales > Acetobacteraceae > CAVRQM01. Next base: position 591,116 of record CAVWVK010000004.1, read on the forward strand.
TGCGCGCCGCCGATGATGAACCGCTCCGATGGCCGCGCCCGCGCCGATGCCACCAGCAGCCGCTCCAGCGCCGCCTGCCGATCGGCGGCGTAGGTGCCGAGATAGGTCAGCAGCCCGGACACGTCCGCGCGCGGCGGCGCCGGGCGGTACAACTCGGGATCGACCCAGCCATGCAGCGGCGCCACCCGCCGCGCCCCCAGCCGATCGCGCAGCGCGGCCAGCGCCGCGCCGCCGGTATAGCTCAGCACCAGGTCGAACGGCGCCAGGCCATCCGGGCCGAGATAGTCGACGCGCTCGCCGCCATCGAGGCGCGACAGCGTCACCGGCGTGTCCAGATCGTAGAAGCAGCGAACGATGCCCGCGCTGGCCTCCAGCAGGCGCGTGGCGGGAATGGCGTCGGGCAGTACCGACGTGACCATGCCGACGTCGCATTCGGCCAGCGCGCGCCGCGCCTGCGCGGCGATGTCGCCGAAATCGTCGAACAGCACCAGTTCGCCGCCGTCCGGCAGCGTCGCGAGGTCGCGATTTTCCGCATAGTACGGCACGTCGCGCTCGAAGAACGTTACCCGATGCCCGGCGTCCAGCAGCGCCCGCACCAGGCCGCGCCACAGCGTCGCGTGCCCGTTGCCCCAGGAAGAGCTGATCGTGAGGCCGAACACCACCAGCCTCATCGCACCTGTCTCATGCCGCAGCGACACCCCCGAGAGATGCCGTGAACGAACAAACGTCAGGCGGGTTGCACCGGCCTCGCCGCCCGCCCCGGCCAGGTGGCCAGCAGGATCGACGCCAGCATCAGCACGAAGCCGGCCGCCAGCGCCGGCGTGAAACGCTCGCCCAGCACCAGCACGGCCGCGACCGCGGCGGTGCCTGGCAGGAACACGCCCAGCACCCCCGCCAGGCTGGCCGGCACGCGGCGCATCCCGGAAAACCACAGCAGGTTGCACGCCACGCTGGCGGTGGCCGCGTGCAGCACCAGCAGCATCGCCACGCGCGGCTGCATCAGGGCCGGCATCGCGCCGGCCAGCCTCGGCCATGCCAGCGGCGCCATCAGCACGAAGCCGCAGACCTGCAACCAGAACGTCGCGCGCAGCGGCGCGAGGCGCACCGCCATCAGCCGCGTCAGCAGCACATACGAAGCCTCGCCGCACACCGCCAGCAGCACCAGCGCGTTGCCGCTCCACGATCCTGCGCCGGGGCCGCCGCCCGCGTTGCGCGCCAGCGTCAGCGCCATCAGCCCGAACGCGGCCAGCGCCACCCCCGCCCAGCGCCGCGGCGGCAGGCGCTCGCGCAGCACCACGGCCGCGCCGATCGCCACGACGGCGGGCAGGGTGGCCAGCACCAGGCCTGCCTCCAGCGCCCCGGTGCGGCGCAGGCCGGCCAGCAGCAGGCTGTTATAGACCAGCGTGCCGCACAGCGCCTGCAAGGCGCTGACCCCCAGCATCCGCGGCGGCGGCGGCCGCGCGTCCTCGCGCAACGCGAGCGGCGCCAGCAGCAACGCCCCGATGACGCAGCGCAGGAACAGCACCACCGGCACCGGCAGCGCCAGGGCCAGCAGCTTGGCCACCACGACGTTGCCGCCCACCAGCATCATGGACAGGGCGAGCTGGGCCAGGGCGACGGCGAACGGCACTCAGGTGATCGGGGTCAGGTGATCGCTGCGCGCACCACGCCCACGCCCGCGATCTCGCCTTCCAGCACGTCGCCCCGCACCACCGCCGCCACGCCCTCGGGCGTGCCGGTGAAGATCAGGTCGCCCGGCGCCAGCGCCACCAGGCCGGACAGATAGGCGACCGTCTCGGCCACGCTCCAGATCATGTTCGACAGATCCGAACTCCTGGCGCACCGCGCCGTTCACGCGCAGCGCGATGCGCCCCCGCGTCGGGTCGGGGAAGCGCGCCGCCGGCACCAGCTCGCCGATCGGCGCCGAGTGGTCGAACCCCTTGGCCATGTCCCACGGCTTGCCGGCCTTCTTCGCCGCCGCCTGCATGTCGCGCCGCGTCATGTCCAGCCCGGCCGCGTAGCCCCACACATGCGCCAGCGCCCGCGCCGCCGGTATGTTGGCGCCGCCCGTGCCGATCGCGGCCACCAGTTCCATCTCGTGATGCAGCTCGGCGGTTTGCGACGGATAGGGCATCGCGGCCCCTCCGGTGACGATCGCGTCGGCCGGCTTGGTGAAGAAGAACGGCGGCTCGCGCAGATCCCCGCCCATCTCGCGCACATGCTCGGCGTAGTTGCGGCCGACGCAGAAGATGCGCCGCACCGGGAACAGCCCGCCGCCCTGCACCGGCACGGCGGCCACCGGCGGCGGCGGGATCACGTAGTCGGGCATTCGCTGATCTCTCCGAGGTTCGCCCGGACCTTAGGAGCGCCGCCGCGGCAATCCAAGGCAGGGTGCCGCTGGGTCGGGACTGTGGTAGGATGCGTCGCATGAACATCGCCTTCACCGCCGCCAGCGTTCCGGTGCGGATGTCGGTCCAGGAGTTCCTGGACTGGGCCGATGTGACGGACGGCCGCTGGGAACTGGTCGACGGAGAGCCTCGGGCCATGACGCCGCCGCTGCGCACCCACGGCGCCATCGCCGGCGAGCTTGCAGGATACCTTGCGGTCCATTTCCGAGAGACTCGGAGCGCGTGGTCCGTGATCGTCGAGGCGGGAATCGTTCCCCGTTTGTTGGGCGCGCACAACATGCGGGTCGCTGATCTGGCGGTCGCTCGCACGCCATACGACACGGAGGAGCGGGCCGTCACCGATCCGGTGCTGATCGTGGAGATCCTGTCGCCCAGCAACCAGGCCGACACTTGGGCCAATGTCTGGACCTACACCAGCATCCAGAGCGTACAGGAGATCCTGGTGGTGCGCGCCCATGTCATTGGCGCCGAGTTGCTGCGCCGGCGGCCCGATGGCAGTTGGCCGGGGGAGCCGGAAACAATCACCGATGGCGACCTGGCGCTGGACAGCATCGGTTTTCGCGTCGAACTGGCGGCGCTCTACCGCACTACCCGCCTGGCCGCGCGCTGAGCTAATCCGCCGCCGAGGCCAGCCTTGCCGCCGCCGCCGGATTGGCGTGCGCGGCCACCGCGTCGCCGAACGCCTCGAAGATGCGCCGCGACACCGCATCGGTGGCAAAATCGTATTCCGGGTGCCACTGCACGCCCACCGCGAAACCGGGCGCGTTCATCACCCGCACCGCCTCGATCACCCCGTCCGGGGCGGCCGCTTCCGCCGCCAGCCCCGGCGCCAGGCGGTCGATGCCCTGGTTGTGCAGCGAGTTCACCGCCACCGCCCGCGCCCGCGCCACGCGATGCAGCCAGCTTCCCGCCGCCACGTCCACGCGATGCGCCTTGCCGATCCGCACGCCCGCGAGCGGCTGCGCCGGGGTCGAATGGTCCAGCATCCCCGGCAGATCCTGCAATCGCTGGTGCAGCGTGCCGCCGAGCGCCACGTTCAGCTCCTGGAATCCCCGGCAGATCGCCAGCAGCGGCACGCCGGCGGCGATCGCCGCACGGATCAGCTTCAGCGTGGCGGCATCGCGGGCCGGGTCTTCCGGCGTGCCCTCGCAATGCGCCGGGCCGCCGTACAGGCAGGGCTGCACGTTCGACCGGCTGCCGGTCAGGATGATGCCGTCCAGATGCCCCAGCAGGGCCGCCGCGTCGCAGGCCGAGGCGCTGGCCGGCAGCAGCACCGGCACCGCGCCCACCACCTCGTCGGTCGCGCGCACATACGTGTCGGACGCGGCATGGTTGGGCGTCGAGAATTGCCCGAACAGCTTGGTGCAGCAGGATATGCCTACGAGCGGCCGTGTCATGACGGCAGCATCATCGCGCAAGATGGCGGAAAAATGAAACCTTTTTGCCGCGCTGCAACACCCTTATGCGTCAATGGTATGTCTTGTTGGCGCCCGGCATGAACTTGGGGTTGATGAAGACGAACATCTGCTGGTCGAAGGTGCCGCCGAGCTGCACGTCGAACAGGCTGACCCGAGTCTCCTGCCGCTGCGCATCGACCACCACCCATTGCCGCAGCGCCAGCGGCGGGTCGGAGAACACCAGCGTCAGCGTGCCGTCGCCGGGCGAGGCGGTGCGCCGCAGCGTCACCTGGATCTGCCCGGTCTGCCGGGTCATGCCCACCACCTCGATCGGGCCGCTCAGGGCGATGTGGTCGGCGAGCAGGATGCCCAGCGGCGTCGAGCCGATCGGGATGTTGGTCGTCTGGTCAAGCTGCTTGTCGTAGAACACCACCAGCCCGTGCCCGGCGACCAGCAGCAGCGGCGAGGGCGGGTCGTACTGGAACCGCATCCGTCCCGGCCGCTGCAGCCAGGCGGTGCCGCTCGAGGTGCTGCCGTCCGGCGCCACTTGCAGGAAGCGCGCCTTCAGGGTGGTCAGCCCGTTCAGATATGCCTCGATCCGCGCGAGATCGGCGCGGTCCTGCGCGGTCGGCACGAAGCCTTGCGCCAGCGCGAGCCGGGGCATCGCCGCCAGCAACGGCAGCGCGAGCAGGGTGCGGCGGGCAAGACCCTCACCCCGGCCCTCTCCCGGAGGGAGAGGGAGTGCTGCTCCCTCTCCCTCTGGGAGAGGGCCGGGGTGAGGGCGGCAGCCGGTGCGACGTTTCATGCCGCCGATGTGGCGGGCGCGGCCGCCGCTGCCAACCCGGGAACGCCGCTGGTGGTGGAATACTCGAAATGCAGCGCCGTGCCGGGTCGGGCGATCGGGTGGATGGCGTGCGCCGCCACCGCCGCCTCGGAAAAGCCTTGCAGGATCAGCTTCAGCTTGCCGGGATAGGTGGTCACGTCGCCGATCGCGAAGATGCCGGGCACGCTGGTCTGGCAGGTCGCCGGGTCGATCGCGACATGGTGGCGCTCCAGCGCCAGGCCCCATTCGGCGATCGGCCCCAGATCCATCGACAGGCCGAAGAACGCCAGCAGCACGTCCGCCTCCAGCCGCCGCGCCACCCCGTCCAGATCGGCCACCGTCACGGCCTCCAGCCGCCCGGCCTCGCCGTGCAGGGCGGCGAGCTGGCAGGGCACCACCATCCGCACCTCGCCCGCATCCGCCGCCGCCGCGAGCTGCGCCGCCGTCTCGGGTGCCGCGCGGAACTTGGCCCGCCGATGCACCACGGCGATGCTGGCGGCGACCCCGCGCAGCGCCAGCGCCCAGTCGACCGCCGAGTCGCCGCCGCCGGCGATGACCACGCGCTTGCCGCGCAGCGCCTCGCGCGAGCGCACCCAGTACTGCACGCAGCCGGTGGCCTCGTACGCCTCCAGCCCCTCCAGCGGCGGCCGGTTCGGCCCGAACGCGCCGACGCCGGCGGCGATCAGCACCGCGCGCGCGCGCACCAGGTCGTCCTGGTCGGTGCCGATCGCGAACGCGCCGGCCTGCCCCTGGATCCGCTCCACCCGCCGGCCGAGCAGGCGCGGCGGCGCGAACGGGGCGATCTGGTGTTCGAGCTGCTCGATCAGCGACCCGGCGTCGATGACCGGGTGCGCCGGGATGTCGTAGATCGGCTTCTCGGGATACAGCGCGGTGCATTGGCCGCCGACCTCGCCCAGCGCGTCGATCAGCACGCTGGACAGTTTCAGCATCCCGCATTCGAAGGCGGCGAACAGCCCCACGGGGCCGGCGCCGATGATGGCGACATCGGTGTCGATGGTCTGGTTCATGCCCCCATGCTACCCCGGATGGATGCCGTCGTCGCTCGCCTTGCCGCTGCCGGACCTGGCGGCCACCGAACGCCTGGCCGGCCGCGTCGCCGACCTCGCCCGCGCCGGCGACGCGATCCTGCTGGCAGGGCCGCTCGGCGCCGGCAAGAGCGCCTTCGTCCGCGCTTTCCTGCGCCACGCCGCCGCCGATCCGGCGCTGGAGGTGCCGAGCCCCACATTCACCCTCGTGCAGACCTACGAGCTGCCGGCGTTGCGGGCGCATCACTTCGATCTGTGGCAACTCGACGGCCCGGCGGCATTGACAGAGCTGGGCTGGGAGGAGGCGCTGCGTGATCTGGTGCTGGTGGAATGGCCGGACCGCCTCGGCGCGCTGCGCCCGGCCGACGCGCTGGAGGTGACGCTGGTGCCGGTCTCGGACGACGCGCGCGTGGCGAGCATCGCCGGCTGGCCGGACCGGCTGGGAGCGCTCGGGTGATCCGTCCGCGCACCGCCATGCTGCTGGCCGCCGGTCTCGGCACCCGGATGCGGCCGCTCACCCAGGCCACGGCAAAGCCGTTGCTGCCGCTGGGCGGCCGGACGTTGCTGGACCACGCGCTCGACCGGCTGGCCGCCGCCGGGGTGCAGACCGTGGTGGTCAACGCGCACTGGCAGTCCGAGCGCATCGTCCGCCCATCTGGCCGCGCGCACCGGGCCGCCGAAGCTGGTGCCGCGGCACGAGCCGGCGCTGCTCGACACCGGCGGCAGCGTGGCGGCGGCGCTTGACGTGCTCGGCGCCGGCCCGTTCTTCGTGGTCAACGGCGACGCCTTCTGGCTGGACGGTCCCACGCCCGCGCTGGACCGTCTCGCCCTCGCCTGGGACGACTCGACCGACGGCGTGCTGCTGGTGCATCGCAGCTTTCAGGTGCTGGCCGATGTCGGGCGCGGCGACTTCGCGCTCGACCCCTGGGGCCTGGTGCGCCGCCCGGTCGAGCATGAGATCGTGCCCTACGTCTATGCCGGCGTGCAGCTCGCCTCGGCGGCGCTGTTCGCCGCCGCGCCGGCGGGCGGCTTCAGCATGAACCTGCCGTGGGACCGGGCGATCGCCGCCGGCCGGCTGCGCGCCGTGGTGCATGACGGGCTGTGGTTCCACCTGTCCACGCCGCCCGACCTGGCGCGCGCGGAAAGCAGCCTGCACGACCGCGCCACCGGCGAGGCGCGATGACCGCCCTGCGCATCGCCGCCATTCCGCCCGGCGCGCCGTTCCTGGACGTCCTGGCGACCCGTTGGCTGGACAGGTATGCGGCAGACCCTTCGCGCGGCTTGCTGCTGCTGCCCACCCGGCGCGCGGCGCGGGCATTGGCGGATTCGTTCCTGCACGTCTCCGGCGGCCGGCCGATGCTGCTGCCGCGCATCACCGCCCTCGGGGCGCTGGACGAGACGCCGCTGACCTTGGCCGGCGCGCTGGATCTGCCGCCGGCGGTCGAGCCGATGCAGCGCCTGGCGGCACTCGCCAGCCTGGTGCTCAAACTGCCGGAGCAGCGCGGCGGCGTGCGCGCGGCCGACCGCGCCTGGGCGCTGGCCCGCGAACTGGCCGTGCTGATGGACGAGGCGGAGGCGGCCGAGGTGCCGCTCGACGCGGCGCTGGCCCGCGCCTGCGGCGGCGCCTACGCCGAGCATTGGGAGGTCACGCTGCGCTTCCTGCAGATCGTGACCGCCGCCTGGCCGGCCTGGCTGGAGGCGCACGGCCTGGCCAACCCCGCCGCGCGGCAGCGGGCGCTGCTGGACGCGCAGGCCGCCGCCTGGACGGCGCTGCCGCCCGGCACGCCGGTCTGGGCCGCCGGCATGACCGGGGCCACGCCCGCCATCACCCGGCTGCTGCGCGTGGTGGCCGGGCTGCCGGAAGGGCCAGGTGGTGCTGCCCTGGTTCGACCGCTCGCTGGCCGGCGCGGCACTGGACGTGATGCACCCGCAGGCCGCGCTGCACGCGCTGCTGGCCGGCATGGGCGCGACCGCCGACGAGGCCGAGGCGTGGCCCGGCGCCTCCGACGTGCCGCATTCGCGCGAGGCGCTGCTGGCCGGGGCGCTGCTGCCGGCCGATCGCGTGCGGTCCTGGCAGCACGCGCCGCCGCCGCCGCCCGGCGGCCTGCACCGGCTGTCCGCCGCCGACCAGCAGGAGGAGGCGGCCGCGATCGCCCTGCTGCTGCGCGACGCCATCGAGCAGCCCGGCCGGCGCGCGGCCCTGGTGACGCCGGATCGGGGATTGGCGGTGCGGGTTGCGGCCGAATTGCTGCGCTGGGGCGTGGTCGCCGATGACAGCGCCGGAGAGCCTCTCGCCGACACGCCCCCGGCGGTGTTCCTGCGCCTGCTGGCGCGCGCGGCGGCGGAGGATCTGGCGCCGGTGCCGCTGCTGTCCCTGCTCAAGCACCCGCTGGCGGCTGCGGCCTGCCGACCGCGTCCTGCCGGCAGGCGACGCGCACGCTGGAGCGGCTGGCGCTGCGCGGCCCGCGCCCGCCGCCCGGTTTCACGGGCCTGCGCCGCGCGCTCGACCGCCGCTCCGATCCGGCGGCGGCCGACCTGATCGAGCGGCTGGTCGAGGCGCTGGCGCCGTTGCTGCATCTCGTGCCGCCCAACGCCGTGGCGCCCGCGGCCCTGCTGACTGCCTTGCTGGAGGCGGCGGAGGCCACGGCCGGGACCGACTCCGAGCCGGGTGCCGCGCGGCTGTGGGGCGGCGAGGACGGCGAGGCGCTGGCCACGCTGCTGTCCGCCGCGCTGCCGGCGCTGGCGCTGCTGCCCGACCAGCCGGCCGGCGTGCTGCCCGGCCTGCTCGACGCGCTGCTGGAAGGGCAGATGGTGCGCACCAGGCGCGCCCTGCGCGGCCGCGACGCCGCCGCCGAGCATCCGCGCATCTTCATCTGGGGCCTGCTGGAGGCGCGGCTGCAATCGGTCGACCTGGTGGTGCTGGGCGGCCTGTCGGAAGGCGTCTGGCCGCCGGCCACCGATCCCGGCCCGTGGCTCAGCCGGCCGATGCGCGCCAACGCCGGCCTGCCCGACGCGGACGCGCGCGTGGGCCAGGCCGCGCATGACTTCGTCATGGCGGCGTGCAGCGCGCCGGTATGCGTGCTGTCCGCGCCGCGCCGCCGCGACGGCGCGCCCGCGGTGCCGGCGCGCTGGCTGGCGCGGCTGGAGGCGCGGCTCGGGCGCGCGCTGCCCGACCATCCGGCGCTGGACTGGGCGCGAAAACTCGATCTGCCTGAGAATGGCAGGGCGCGGCCGGTCGAGCCGCCGCACCCGTGCCCGCCGGTGGCGCTGCGGCCGCGCAAGCTCAGCGTCACCGAGATCGAGACGCTGATCGCCGATCCGTATGCCATATACGCAAAGCACGTCCTGCGCCTGCGCCCGCTCGATCCGCTGGAGCAGGAGACCGACGCGCTGGATTACGGCACGCTGGTGCATCGCGGCATCGAGCTGTTCCTGACCCGCTATGCCGCCGACTGGCCGGCCGATCCGGCGCGCGCCCTGCGCATCGCGATGGCGGCGGCACTGGGCGACATGGCGCTGCGCCCGGCGGTCGCCGCGTGGTGGGCGCCGCGGCTGGAGCGCATCGCCGACTGGATCGCCGGCGAGGACCAGCGCCGCCGCGCGGCCTCGGCCCCGGTGCGCATCGCCGTGGAGCATCGCGGCGAATGGCGGCTCGGCGAGTTCACGCTGGTCGCCAAGGCCGACCGCATCGAGATGCGCGCCGACGGCAGCCTGGCGATCCTCGACTACAAGACCGGCACGCCGCCCGGCCGCAAGCAGTTGCACGCCGGCACCGCGCCGCAACTGCCGCTGGAGGCGGCGATGGCGCAGGCCGGGGCATTCCCCGACCTCGCCGGCGAGGTGCGCGAGCTGACCTATTGGAAGCTCAGCGGCGGCCATGAGCCCGGCGTGGCCGAGACGCCGCTGAAATCGCCCGACGAGCTGGCCGACCTGATCGCCGACACGCCGGGCCATGTGCGCGCCCTGCTCGACGGGTTCGATGATCCGGCGCACCCGTACCCGCATTGCCCCCACCCTGGACGGGTGCCGCGCTGGCTGGACTACGCACAGCTTGCCCGCGCCGGCGAACTCGCCGCCGCCGAGGACGAGGACGGCTAGATGGCTTCCGCGCGCACCCTCCAGCCCCCCAGAGGGAGAGGGACCCCTCTCCCTCGGAGAGGGCCGGGGTGAGGGGCTGTCCGACAGGCAGAGCGGCCACCAACCCCCTCTCCCTCCGGGAGAGGGCCGGGGTGAGGGGCCGATGGACGCCGAAATGTCCGCCCGCGCCCGCGCCAACGCCGAGCAGCGCGCCGCCTCGGACCCGGCGGTGTCGGCGTTCGTCTCCGCCTCGGCCGGCTCCGGCAAGACCAAGCTGCTGACCGACCGGCTGCTGCGGCTGATGCTGGGCGGGGCGGATCCGGCGCGCATCCAGTGCCTGACCTACACCCGCGCCGCGGCCGCCGAGATGGCGTTGCGGCTGCAAGCGGTGCTGGGGCAGTGGGTGACGCTGCCCGATGCGGCGCTGGACGAGCGGCTGCGCGCGCTGGACGTGACCCCGACCGAGGCCGCCCGCGCGCAGGCCAGGGCCTTGTTCGCCCGCGTGCTGGACCTGCCGGGCGGGATGCGGGTCGGCACCATCCATGCCTTCTGCCAGTCGCTGCTGCGCCGGTTCCCGCTGGAGGCGCAAATCTCGCCGCATTTCCGGCTGATCGAGGACGCGCAGGCCGACGCCGCGCGGCGCGACGCCGAGGAGGCGGTGCTGGGCGAGGACCGCGACCCGACCGGCATCGCGGCCAGCCGGGCGCAGGCGATCGAGGCAGGCCGCGCCGCGCTCACGCGGATCGCCGGTCTGGCGGCGCTGTTCCAGTTCGACAAGCTGGTGCGCGGCATCATCGACAGCCGCGAACGCCTCGCCGCGTTGCTCGCGCGCCCGCTGGCCCAGGTGATCGCGGCCCAGCGCGCCGCGCTCGGGGCGGACCAGACCGAGGCGGAGATTCTCGCGCGTGCGGTGTGCTGGCCGCGAGAGCAGGCGTCGCAAGAGCAGGAATTGTGCGCGGCGCTGCGCGTCATCGCCGCCGACGGCACGCCGAAACAGTCCGCGCCGGCGGCACAGGCGCGGCTGCGGTGGCTGGAGGGCGATGCCGCCGCGCGCGCGGCGGGCTGGGCCGAGTACGCGGACTCGTTCGTCACCGACAAGGGCGAGCCGTGCTCGTGGAAGACGCTGGTGGGCCAGGCGCTCGCCGGACGCCAGCCCGGATTGCGCGACGCGCTGGAGACCGAGCAGGCGCGCGTGATGGCGCTCTGCGAATCGCTGCGGGCCGCGCGCGTCGCGGACATTTCCGCCAGCCTGTTGACCCTGGCATTGCCGATCGCGCGCGCCTACGCCTCCGGCAAGGAGCGGACGATCCGGCTCGACTACGCCGACCTGATCGACCGCACCACCGCGCTGCTGCGCGAGCCCGGCGCCGCCTGGGTGCTGTTCAAGCTCGATGGCGGCCTGGACCACCTGTTGCTCGACGAGGTGCAGGACACCGCGCCCGCGCAATGGGCCATCGCCGGCGCGCTGGTGGCCGAGTTTTTCACGGGGCACGGCGCGCGCGAGGCACGGCGGACCGTGTTCGCGGTGGGCGACAAGAAGCAGTCGATCTTCTCGTTCCAGGGCGCCGACCCGGACGCATTCGAACTCGTGGCGCGGCCGGCTGGAGCGGCAGGTCCGCGAGGCCGGGCAGGGCTGGCGCGAGGTGTCGCTGGACGTGTCGTTCCGCTCGACGGCCCCGGTGCTGCGGCTGGTCGACGCGGTGTTCGCCGAGGCGGCCGGGGTGAGCGGCGTCGAGGTCACGAGCCATCACTCGGATCGCGCGGGGCAGGCGGGCGCCGTCGAATTGTGGCCGCTGATCCGCAACACGCCGAACGAGGAGCCGCCCGCCTGGCAGGTGCCGCGCCGGCGGATGCGGGCCAAGAGCGCGCCGCAACTGCTGGCCGAGGCGTTGGCCGACTGGATCGCGAAGGAGACCGCGGGGACTACGTGGCTGCCCAGCCGCGGCCGCGCGCTGGCCCCCGGCGACGTGCTGATCCTGCTGCGCCGGCGCAACGATTTCGGCCGCGCCCTGGTGCGCTGCCTGAAGCAGCGCGGCGTGCCGGTGGCCGGGCTGGACCGCATGGAGCTGACCCGGCAGCCGGCGGTGGCCGACCTGCTGGCATTGTGCGACACGCTGCTGCTGCCGCAGGACGATCTTTCCCTGGCCTGCGTGCTGACCAGCCCGCTGGGTGGGCTGACCGACGACAGCCTGATGGATCTGGCGGCCGGCCGGACGGAGCGGCATTTGTGGGACGCGCTGCGCCGCCGCGCGCCCGAACGGCCCGACTGGACCGCGGCGCACGCCATGCTGGCCGCGCTGTTCGCCCGCGTGGACTACGCGACGCCGCACGCGCTGCTGGTCGAGGCGCTGGGCGCGGGCGGCGGCCGGGCGCGGCTGCTGGGCCGGCTGGGACCGGAGGCGGCCGAGCCGATCGACGAGCTGCTCGCCGCCGCCCTCACCCATGCGCGGACCGAGCCGCCGTCCCTGCAAGGCTTTCTGCACTGGCTGCGCCGCTCGGCCGCCGAGATCAAGCGCGAGCCGCATGGCCAGGGCGATCTGGTGCGCATCATGACGGTGCATGGCGCCAAGGGGTTGCAGGCGCCGCTGGTGATCCTGCCCGACACCACCGCCATGCCGCAGGATGACGGGCCGCTGATGTGGTCAGGCGCCGGCGGCGCCGGTTTCGACGTGCCGGTGTGGTCGCCGGTCAAGGACCTGCGCTGCGCCGCCGTGCACGCGCTGCGCCAGGCAGCGGCGCGGCGGCGGACCGAGGAACACAACCGGCTGCTGTACGTGGCGCTGACCCGCGCCGAGGACCGGCTGATCGTGTGCGGCCACGAGCCGCGCAAGGCCCCGCCCGACGGGTGCTGGTATCGCCTGGTCGAGCGCGGTTTCGCGGCGCTCGACCCGGCGCCCGAGCGGATCGCACGGCGAGACCGGCGACCGCCTGGTGTACGCCTGTCCGCAGGAGGAACCGCCCGACCGCGCCGGCGCCGTCACGCTCGGCTGCCACGCCGTCGCCGCTGCCCGGCTGGGTGGGGTCGGCTCCGGCCTGGACGCCGCGCCCGCCCGCCGCCGAGCCGGCGCTGCCGCAACGCCTGGCCCCGAGCCGGCCGGCCGACGCGCGGTTCGGTCCGGTGCCGCAAGCCGCTTCGCCGCTGTTCGGCGCCGGCGCGGGCGCCGCGCGCTTTCGCCGCGGCCGGGTGCTGCACGCGCTGTTGCAGCATCTGCCCGAGATCGCGCCGCCCGATCGTGCCGCCGCCGCCGAGCGGTTCGCGACGCGCCCCGGCAGCGGCCTGGATCCGGACGAGATCGCGCCCGCCCTGGCCGACGTGCTGGCGGTGCTGGGCGACCCCGCTTTGGCGCCGCTGTTCGGGCCGGGCAGCCGGGCCGAGGTGCCGCTGACCGGGCGCATCGGCGAATCGGTGGTGGGCGGCCTGGTGGACCGGCTGGCGGTGCTGCCCGACCGGGTGCTGGTGGCCGACTACAAGACCGCCCGCACCCCGCCGGCGCGGCCGGAGGACGTGCCGGTGCTGTATCTGCGCCAGATGGCCGCCTATCGCGCGGTGCTGCGCGCCGCGTTCCCGGACCGCCCGGTCGATTGCCTGCTGGTGTGGACCACCGGGGCGCGGGTCATGGCGCTGCCGCACCCGCTGCTGGACAGCCATGCGCCGCCGCCGGCGTCCCGTTGATCCGCCGCGACGGCAGGCCCATCTTGCCTGCAAGCAACGAAAGGATTTGCGTGATGGCTGCCAACAGCAACACCAAGCCCGTCAGCGACGCCAGCTTCGACCAGGACGTGCTGCACGCCAGCGGCCCCGTGGTGGTCGATTTCTGGGCCGAGTGGTGCGGCCCGTGCCGCGCCATCTCGCCGGCGCTGGAGGAGATCGCGGGCGAGTACGCCGGCCGCCTGACCATCGCCAAGGTCAACATCGACGAGAACCCGCACACGCCGACCACCTACAACGTGCGCGGCATCCCGACGCTGATCCTGTTCAAGGACGGCAAGCAGGTCTCGACCAAGGTCGGCGCGGCGCCCAAGAGCGTGCTGAAGGAGTGGATCGCCGCGGCCATGTAGGCGCGTTCAGCCAGACCGGGTCATTGCGGCAGCGTGATCGTCCGCGACGGCCTCACTCACGCCAGGGCGTACTGATACACGATGAACCCCGAATTGCGCGCCAGCCGGTCGTACAGCAGGCGCGCTGTCGCATTGGTATCCTGCGTCAGCCAATACATCCGGCTGGCGCCCCGCTCGCGTGCCGCCGCCGCCGCCGCCTCGATCAGCGCGCGTCCCGCGCCGCTGCCGCGCGCCGCGGCATCGACGAACAAGTCTTGCAGATAGCAGGCCGGCCCCGGCGTCCAGCCGTGTTCGTGGAACAGGAAATGCACCAGCCCGATCATCCGCCCGGACGCATCACGGGCGGCGCGGCCGTGCATCCGTCCGTCATGCAGCCGCGTCCAGGTGAAGTCGTACTGCGCCTCCGGCAGCGCGGTTTCGTAGAACGCCAGGTAGTCGCGCCACAGCTCGCCCCAGCGCGCCCGGTCGGCCTGCGTGATCGCGGTGATGTCGGCCACGTTGGGGGCGGTCCCGGTCAGGTGATGGTCTTGAGGAAATCCGCCAGCTTGGTCGCCGCCGTGGCCTTGTCGGTCGCGTCCAGCGCGCCCAGCTCGGCCGCCAGCCGGTCCATCGCCGCCTCGTAGATCTGCCGCTCGGAAAAGCTCTGGTCGGGCTGGCCGGCGTTGCGGTGCAGGTCGCGCACCACCTCGGCGATGGCCAGCGGATCGCCGGAGTTGATCTTCGCCTCGTATTCCTGCGCCCGGCGCGACCACATGGTGCGCTTGATCCGCGCCCGCCCGCGCAGCACCGCCAGCGCCTCGTCGAAAATCTTGCGCGTCGCCAGCTTGCGCAGCCCGGCGGTGCGGGCCTTCGCCACCGGCACCCGCAGGGTCATGCGGTTTTCCTCGAAGGTGATGTGGATCAGCTCCAGCCGGTGCCCGGCGATGTCCTCCACGGCGATCTTCTCGACCCGGCCGACGCCGTGCGTCGGGTACACGACATGATCGCCCTCGGCGAAGGTCTCGTCCTTGCCGCTGTTGCGTGAGATCACCGGCGGCCGGCCGCTCATCGGCCCCTGCGGAATCGACGGTCGCGGGGCGGCCGGCGGCGCGGCCGCTTGCGGCGCGGGCGCCGAAGGTGCGGCTGGTGCCGCCGCGGCCGCCCGTGCGGGTTCTGCCGGCGGCGCGGCGGCTGCCGGGCCGGCCTCGGGCGCCGGTGCGGGAGCGACCACGTGTGCGACGGCCGGGTGGGCAACGGCTGGGTGCGCGACGGCCGGACGCGCAACGGCTGGGCGCGCGGCGGCCGGGCGCGCGGCCTGCGCGGCGGGCATGGCGTCGGGCCGCTTGAGGGCGGCGGCCTTCGCCGGAGCCGGGCGCGGCGCGGCCTCGGCCGGCCTGGCGGCCACCGGCTTGGGCGCGGCCGGCTTGGGCGCTGCCGGCTTGGTGGCGACCGGCTTGGCGGCGACCGGCCGCTTGGCGACCGGCGTGGCGGCCTTGCGGACCGCCGGCTTGGCGGCGGCGGGTGCCTGCTTGCGGGTGCCGGTCTTGCCAGCGCCCGTCTTGCCAGCGCCCGTCTGCGCGGCCTTGGCGGCGGTCTTGGCAGCGCCAGGCTTGGCGGCGGCGCGGGGCGTCGGCTTGGATGGCGGCGCTCCGCCCTTCACGCGGTCAGCCGGACGCGAGCGAGCCTGCGGGAGACCAGCCGGGGAATGATGGGGGTGGGCCGACACGGCGGAAGCCTTCATTCAGCAGTCCTTCGTTCATCTCGCGAATCCGGCATCGCGCCGGCGCGCCGCCCGACCACCACCGGGACAGCGGCCGCGCCATTCGGGCGGATCCGCCGCGGTAGGGAGCGGGGCCATCAACGGGCGCGCGCGACCTCCCAGACATCACCAGACATCGGTCTTCGCCTGGTCGACCTCAAGGCGGGATCGCGGCTTGCGCCACAGCCAGCGTTGTAACACAAAGAAAGACAGCCGTCACCGCCCGCGGCGCTCACCGGCGGCGCTCATCGGCCGTTCATCCGGCGGACATGCCAGGCGGCCGCTAGGGCGTGCCGGGTTCCGGGGAGAACAGGGCGGCCTTGTCCGGCTTGCCCTTCCACTCGTCGGCATCGGCCGGCGCCTCGCCCTTGCGGGTGATGTTCGGCCATTGCGCGGCATAGGTGCGGTTCTGCTCGGCCCAGGCGGCGGCGCGGTCGTCGCTGTCGGGCACGATCGCCTCGGCCGGGCATTCCGGCTCGCACACGCCGCAGTCGATGCACTCGTCGGGATGGATCACCAGCATGTTCTCGCCGACATAGAAGCAGTCCACCGGACAAACTTCCACGCAATCCATGTATTTGCAGCGGATGCAACTGTCGAGGACCACATAGGTCATCGCGCACTCCTGGCGGTCGGCGAGTTCGGGGCGGGGCTGGGGATATGCCGCGTCCGACCCCGCCTCGCAACCCCCGCCCGCCGGCCCCGACGTCGCTCCCGACTCCGCTCCCGAACGGGTTGCGCGAGCTGGGAGGAGAAATCTCCCGGTACAGCGCCCGCGCCTCGGCGGCCGGCCCGCGCCGCGCGGCCAGCGCCAGCACCTCGACCACCAGCACGGCATGGCGCAGCGGCAGGGTCAGCGTGTCGCCCACGCGCAGCCGGGCGTGCGGCTTGTCGGTCGGCTGGCGGTTGACCCGCACCAGGCCGGCCTGCGCCAGCCGCGCGCACTCGGGGCGGTGGCGCAGGAAGCGGGCGCACCACAGCCACTTGTCCAGCCGCTGCCACTCGCGGTCCTCGCCGCTCACAGCCGCAGCGAGGCCAACGCGGCGAACGGCCCGTGCGGCCTGGCGGGAGCGGCTGGCCTGGGTGGCGGCTTGCGCGGGCGCTCGGTGGCCATGCCCGCCGGCGCCGGCGGGCCGAACTGGCCGGGCGGCAGGGCCGCGGCCGGGAACAGCCGCACCCCCAGCGCGTGCAGCACCGGCGGCAATTTTTCCGCGCGCAGCGACAGGCGCGAGGCCAGTCCGGCCGGCACCGGCACGCGCCGGCCGCGGCTGGCCCAGGCCAGTTCGGCGGCGATCCGCTCGGCCACGTCCAGGCGCAGCAGCACCGGGCCGGCCGCAATCCAGCCCTGCGCGAACGCGAAGCCGTCCGGCCAGCCTTCCGGCGGCGGGATCGACACCAATCCCGGCGCCGGCAGCGCAGGCGTCGCCGTGTCGTGCCACAGCGCCCACAGCCGCGCCCGCAGCAGCGCCGGCCGCGGTTTCAGCAGCGCGGGCACGAACAGCGCGAACCGCCCGGCGCGCACGCCGAGCGATTTCAGCGACCCTCGCACGGCCGGCGGCAAGGGCTGGCCGGCCGGCGGCTCGGCCACGCCCAGCCCCTGTTCGAGCATGTGCAGCGGCCCGCGCAGGGCCGGGGCATCGGCGGCTCCGGCCACCGCGGCGGCCAGCGGCGCCAGCGTCGCGGCGATGTGGCCATCGACCATGCGTTGCAGCCGCCGGCGCACCCGCTCGCGCTGCGGGCCGTCGAGGTGCTCGCTGTCCTCCACCTCGACCCGGGGCGACAGCGGCGCCGCGCCTGGGCGCAGGCGGGCCACCGGGGCGCCTTCCCAGGCGATGCGCTGGCTTGGCAGCCAGGCGAACGCGGAATCCGGCGCGGCTTCCAGGCGGGCCAGCCGCGCCGGCATCTCCTGGCGCAGCGCGCGGCGGGCGGCGCGCAGCACCAGGCGACGGGTATCGCCCACCGATTCCGGGTCGGGCACGAAGGCGAAGCCCTCGACGCGGCCGACCGGGTGGCCCTCGACCACCACCTCGCCGCGCCGCGTGACGGCCGACAGCAGCGTCTCGGCCTCGCCCGCCTCCAGCCGGCGCAGCAGGTGCGTCGCCCGCCGGTCGACGAAGCGGGCGGTCAGCCGCTCGTGCAGCGCGTCGGACAGCAGATCCTCCACCGCCCGGGCGCGGCCCTGCCAATGCTCGGCGTCGCGCAGCCAATCGGCGCGCGCGGCCACGTAGGTCCACACCCGCACACCGGCCAGCCGCTGCATCAGCGTGTCGATGTCGCCGTCGGCGCGGGCCAGCGCCGCGATCTGGCCGCCGATCCAATCGGGCGGCACGCCGCCGTCGCGCACCAGATGGGTGAAAATCCGGCCGCACAGGCGCGCATGGCTGTCGTCGGCGAACTTGCGGAAGTCCGGCACCTGGCAGGCTTCCCACAGCAGCCGCACCCGGCCGCGCCCGCTGGCCATCGCGCGAACATCCGCCTCGCGCGCCAGCGCCGCGAGCGTCTCCAGGTCCGTGGCGTCGCGGCCGCGCAACAATCCGGCGCGCGGCGGCGGGGCGGTCAGCGACCCCAGCAGCCGGTCGACGTGGGAGAAATCGAGGTCGGCGTTGCGCCAGGTCAGTTGCTCGAGCGGCTCGAAGCGATGCTCCTCCACCGCGGCCACCAGGTCGTCGCGCAGCCTCGGGCAGTCCGCCGTGGTGCCGAACGTGCCGTCGCGCATGCCGCGTCCGGCGCGGCCGGCGATCTGCGCCAGTTCGGCGGCGGCCAGGCGGCGCGGGCGATGGCCGTCGAACTTGGTCAGGCGGGCGAAGGCGACATGGTCCACGTCCATGTTCAGGCCCATGCCGATCGCGTCGGTGGCGACCAGGAAATCCACTTCCTTGTCCTGGTACAGCGCCACCTGCGCGTTGCGGGTGCGCGGGCTGAGGCGGCCCATGACCACGGCACAGCCGCCGCGCCGCCTGCGGATCAGCTCGGCGATGGCGTAGACCTCGGCGGCGCTGAACGCGACGACCGCGCTGCGCGGCGGCAGCCGGGTGAGTTTCTGCGCGCCCACATGCGTCAGTTGCGACAGGCGGGGCCGGGTCTCGATCTCGGCCGAGGGGATCAGCCGGTGCAGCAGCGGGCGGATGGTCTCCGCACCCAGGAACATCGTCTCCACCAGCCCGCGCGCGTGCAGCAGCCGGTCCGTGAACACGTGGCCGCGATCAGGGTCGGCGCAGAGCTGGATTTCGTCCACCGCCACGAACTCGGCATGGCGATCGAGCGGCATCGCCTCGACCGTGCAGGAGAACCAGCGTGCGCCCGGCGGCACGATCTTCTCCTCGCCGGTGATGAGGGCGACGTTGCGGATGCCGTTGCGCGCCACCATGCGGTCGTAGTTTTCCCGCGCCAGCAGGCGCAGCGGAAAGCCGATAATGCCCGAGCTGTGCGCCAGCAGGCGCTCGATCGCCAGATGCGTCTTGCCCGTATTGGTGGGGCCGAGCACGGCGCGCACCCGGGGAGCTAGTCCCAGCATGAACAAGATGGTTGGGTGCGCGCCCGGGGAAAGCAAGCGCCGCGGCTGCCGCGGGCTTTCCGAACGGGAGATGCGTCCGGCGCATGGGCGTCAGGCGTGGATTCGTTATAACCCCACTTGCGCCGCGTGAATAACGTCCGCACTATCCCCCCATGCAGGACGTGTTGAACGACGATCTCCTTCTCCCGAACGGCCTTGCCGTCAATCACCTGGAAGGGGCCGCGCTGCTGCGCGCCGCGATGCTTGACGGATTATGCGGGCGGGTGGCGGTGGTGTCGTCGTTCGGCACGGAATCCGCCGTGCTGCTGGCGATGGCTGCCGAGATCGACCCGGCGGTGCCGGTGCTGTTCCTCGACACGCGGCGGCATTTTCCGGAGACCATCGCCTATCGCGACGCCCTGGCGCGGCGGCTCGGCCTGCGCGACGTGCGCAGCTTGCAGCCGGACGCCGGGGAGGTCGCTCGCGAAGACCCGGCCGGTGGCCTGGCGGCGGCCGACCCGGACGCCTGCTGCGCGCTGCGCAAGGTGGCGCCGCTGGAGGCGGGATTGTCCGGCTTCGATGCGTGGATAAGCGGGCGCAAGCGGTATCACGGCTCCGGCCGCGCCGCGCTGCCGACGGTCGAGCGGATGGACGGGCGGATCAAGCTCAACCCCCTGGCGCGCTGGAGCGTCGCCGACATCGCCGCCGAGCATGTCCGCCGCGGCCTGCCGTCGCACCCGCTGGCGGCCCTGGGGTTCCGCTCGATCGGCTGCGCGCCCTGCACCCGCGCGGTGGCGCCGGACGAGGATGCGCGGGCCGGGCGCTGGGCCGGCCTGGCCAAGACCGAATGCGGCATCCACCGCAACGCCGACGGCAGGCTGGTGCGCGCCGCGCATTGAACCGGGCCTGATTGCCGCGCATATGGCCCGCTGCTGGCAGCGGGAGGCGAGGCGATGGGCGAAGCGGAAACCACCACACGCGACCAGGGGACGGGCGACCAGGGGACCGAACGGCACGAGTTCGGAGCCGAGGTCGGGCGGCTGCTCGATCTGGTGGTCCACTCGCTGTATTCCGAGCGGGAAATCTTCCTGCGCGAGCTGGTCGCCAACGCCGCCGACGCCATCGACCGCCGCCGTTTCGAGAGCCTGACCGACCCGGCGCTGGCGCCGGCCGGCGAGGCGCGCGTGCGCATCGTGCCGGACAAGCCGGCGCGCACGCTGTCGGTGAGCGACGACGGCATCGGCATGAGCCATGACGAGCTGGTGGCCAATCTCGGCACCATCGCGCGCTCCGGCACGCGGGCCTTCGGCCAGGCGCTCGCCAGCGCCAAGCCGGGCGAGGCGGCAGCGCCCGCCCTGATCGGCCAGTTCGGCGTTGGCTTCTACGCCGCCTTCATGGTGGCCGACCGGGTCGAGGTCACGTCGCGCCGTGCCGGCGCGGCCGAGGCCTGGACCTGGGCCAGCGACGGCCGCGGCGCCTTCACGGTCGAGCCGGCCAGCCGCGACGCCGCCGGCACAACGGTCGTGCTGCACATCAAATCCGACGCCGAGGAGTATCTGGAGCCGACCCGGCTGGAGACGGTGGTGCGCAAATGGGCCGACCACATCACGGTGCCCATCACCATCGCCCGCGACGGCGCCGACCAGCCGGCCAACGAAGGCACCGCGCTGTGGCGCCGTCCCAAGTCGGAGGTGAGCGAGGCCGACCTGGAGGGCTTCTACCGCCATCTCGGCAATTTTTTCGGCAAGCCGTGGGCGACCCTGCAATGGCGGGCGGAGGGCGCGCTGGAGTTCTTCGCGCTGCTGTTCATCCCCGACGCGAAGCCGTTCATGGCGGTCGAGGAGGAGCGCGAGTTCGCGTGTGCGCCTGCATGTCCGGCGCATGTTCATCACCGACCAGGCCGGCCTGCTGCCGCCGTGGCTGCGCTTCGTGCAGGGCGTGGTGGACACCGAGGATCTGCCGCTGAACGTGTCCCGCGAGATGCTGCAAGCCACCCCGGTGCTGGCGCGCATCCGCAAGGCTGTCACCAACCGCGTGCTGACCGAACTCAAGAACGCGGCGAAGGACGCCGAGCGTTACGCAGTGTTCTGGGGCAATTTCGGTGCCGTGCTGAAGGAAGGCGTCTGGGAGGATGCCGAGCATCGCGCCGAACTGGCGCCGCTGCTGCGCTTCCGTTCCACGGCCCAGGAGGGCTGGACCACGCTGGCCGACTACGTGGCGCGGATGAAGGAAGGCCAGCAGGCGATCTATTTCCTGGTCGGCGACAGCACCGACGCGCTGGCCCGTTCCGCCCAGATCGAGGGTTTTCGCGCGCGCGGCGTGGAAGTGCTGCTGCTGGACCACCCGATCGACGCCTTTTGGCCGGAGCGGCTGGACAGTTTCGAGGGCCACAAGCTGCGCAGCGCCAGTCAGGGCGTGGCCGATCTCGCGGCCCTGCCGGCGGCCGAGGCCGCTGCGGGGGGCGAGGCGGCCGACGTGACCGCGCTCGTGGCGGCCTTGAAGGCGGCGCTGGGCGATGCCGTGGGCGAGGTGCGCGCCACCGAGCGGCTGGCCGACAGCGCGGTGGTGCTGGCGGCCGCGGCGCACGGCCCCGACCTGCAAATGCAGCGGCTGCTGCGCCGCGCCGGACGCAGCGGGTTCGCGGCGGCGCCGGCGCTGGAGGTCAACGCCCGCCACAAGCTGATCGCCGCCCTGGCGGCGCGCGCCGCGTCGGGGGCCGACATGGCCGACAGCGCGGCGCTGCTGCTCGATCTGGCGCGCATCCAGGACGGCGAGCCGCCGCGCGACCCGGCCGCGTTCGCCCGCGCGCTGGAGGCCGCCCTGCTCGCCGCGGCTACCCCTCACCCCGGCCCTCTCCCAGGGGAGAGGGGGCAGGGCAGAACTCCCTCTCCCTCCGGGAGAGGGCCGGGGTGAGGGGCGGCCGCGATCGCATCCGGCCAGATCAAGCCTTTCGATCGTCATGGCCGGGCTTCGACCCGGCCACCCACGCCGTCCAGCGGCACGGGCCGGCGTGTCGGCGGATCTTACACACGGACAAACCGCTCCAGGTAAGTTGCTAAGTTTCCTATCGAAATCCTATGGCACGCATCGTGCAACCGGCTCCGCAACGAGAACTTGCAGGAGCGCCCGATGGCCAGGACACCCAATTCCGCCAGCCGCATCATGATCGCGGCGGCCGCCTTCGCCGGCGTCACCGCGCTGGCGGCGGCGCCGGCACGGGCGTCGCTGGAAATCCAGCTCCAATCCGGCGGCAGCACCTGGAACGAGACCGGCACCAGCCCGCTGATCGTCGGCCAGACCATCGGCAATTTCCTGTTCAGCGGCGACATCGGCTTGTCCGGCCCGGCGCCGTCCCTGGATCTGGGGTCGCTCGACGTATCCAGCTTCGGCAGCGGCTCGCTGGTGGTGACGCTGTCCGAGAACGACCTCACTACCCCGGTCGGGCTAGGAGCGTGGCTGACGCAGTTCACCGGCAATTTCTCGCTGGGCCAGGTCAGCATGACGTTGCAGACCTATGTCGATGCCGCCAACAACCTGCTCGGCACCGGCACGCTGCTCAGCACGCTGAGTTCCAGCGACAGCCCGTTCGCGCTGTCCGCCACCAATGTGGCGGCGACCTCCAACCCGTTCGCGCTGACCGAGGTGCTGACCCTCACCGCAAGCGGTCCCTCCATCACCAGCGTCGACGGATCGGTGACGGCGGTGCCCGAGCCGGCGTCGCTGGCGCTGCTCGGCTCCGCCCTGTTCGGCATCGGCATGGTCCGCCGCCGCCGCAACCGCCCGGGCCCGGCAAACCCCGCCTGACCCGGCTGGCGAAGCGCATCGCCCGGCCGTAGGGTCGGGCGATGCAAGACACCGACCTGCCGATCGCCACCGACCCGGCCGGCGCGCGCGCGCTGCACGCGGTCCGGCCGTCGCAGCTTCCCGCCTTCCTCGCCAGCCTGCCGCCGCCGCTCGCGGGGTTCCTCGACGCCAGCCTGTTCGCCGCCGCCCCGCGCCAGCTCGTGCTGCTGCCGGCGGCCGATGGCGCCGCCGACGCGGTGCTCGGGCTGGGCGAGGACCGCTCGCCGTTCGCGTTCGGCGATCTGGCGATGCGCCTGCCGGGCGCCCGGCCGTGGCGCCTGGCGGACGGCGATTTCGACCGCGCCGACGCGGTGCTCGGATTTTGCCTGGGCGGCTACGCGTTTCGCGGCTTCAAGCCGCCGCCGCGCGAGCCGGCGCGGCTGCTGGTGGCAGACGGGCAGGCGCGCGCCCGCTCGCTGGCCGCGGCGGCCTGGATGGTGCGCGACCTCATCAACCAGCCGGCGAACCTGCTGGGACCGGCGGCACTCGCGGATGCGGTGGCGGCCGTGGCGGCGGCGCACGGCGCCGAGCCGTTCCGCCACGAAGGCGCCGCGCTGGAGGCCGGCGTACCCGGCCGTGGCCGCCGTCGGGCGCGGCTCGGCGCGGCCGCCGGTGGTGGCCGGGTTCCGCTGGCGCGGCAGCCGCGCCAAGGCCGACGCGCCGCTGATAAGCCTGTGCGGCAAGGGCGTGGTGTTCGACACCGGCGGCTACGACCTGAAGCCGTCGGCGTCCATGCTGCGCATGAAAAAAGACATGGGCGGAGCGGCGACACTGCTGGGCGTGGCGCGGGTGCTGATGCAGGCCGACCTGCCGATCCGCCTGGCGCTGTGGGCCGGCTGCGTCGAGAACAGCGTCTCCGGCGCGGCCATGCGCCCGTCGGACGTGATCGCCACCCGGCGCGGCCTGTCCGTCGAGGTCGGCAACACCGACGCGGAGGGCCGCCTGGTGCTGGCCGACCTGCTGGCCGAGGCATCCGACGAGCGGCCGGACCTGCTGGTGGATTGCGCGACGCTGACCGGGGCGGCGCGGGTGGCGCTGGGGCCGGACCTGCCGGCGCTGTTCTGCGATGATGAAGATTTCGCAACGTCTCTCGTCGCGGTCTCGCATCGCGTTCATGATCCGGTATGGCGCCTGCCGCTGTGGGGCGGCTACGCCGACTGGCTCGACAGTCCGGTGGCCGACCTCGGCAACGTCGCCAGCAAGCCGATGGCCGGCGCGGTGACGGCGGCGCTGTTCCTGCGGCGCTTCGTGGCCCCCGGCGTGCGCTGGGCGCATCTGGATCTGTATGCGTGGAACGACCAGGCGCGTCCGGGGCGGCCCGAGGGTGGCGAGGCGCAGGCGCTGCGCGCGCTGGTCGCGGCGATAGAGGGCAAGTTCGCGGGATGACGGACCCGTAATCTTCAAGATTCTGGAACAGGGCGGTAACGTAATCGGGATTACCCTGCAACCTTTTCCGCCGCTAAGCCTAAGTAACGAACACAGTGTCCGTCGAGTCGGGACACGAATGTTCCTGCGCCGGTTGCGGCGCAGGCGGGCCAACCCGCATAACGGGCCTGCCCGCATAACGGAAAGAAAGGATTGTACAATGGCGACTTCCCCGACCGCCGACAACCTCGTCGGCATCCTGCGCGACACCACCGTGGCGCTGGTGCGCCGCGATGGCCCCGACCTCTCGGCACGCCAGCTCGGCGTGTTCCTGACCTGCTACCTGCAGGACGGGGCGCATACCGTGCGCGGCCTGGCCGCCGAGCTGAACGTCAGCAAGCCGGCGATCACCCGGGCGCTGGACCGCCTCGGCGAACTCGATCTCGCGCGGCGAAAGGTCGACCCGATGGACCGCCGCAGCGTGCTGGTGCAGCGCACGCTGAAGGGCACCGCGTTCCTGCGCGATCTGCGCGGCATCATGGCCGATGCCTCGACCACCTCGCGCAAGTCGGCCGCCGCGCAGGAAACCGCCTCGCGACGCGCGCACGGCTGAGCGGCGGGCTACTGCACCGGCAGTTCGGAGACCCGGCAGAGATCGGTGCGGTGGCGTTCGCGTGCCGAGTGGTCGGCGAACACCACCCGCAGGTCGTACAGGCAGGTGTTCGGCTGCTTGGCGATGGCGATGACCCGCCCGGCCCGCGGCGGCAGCGGCGTGTCGAGCCGGTTCTGCCCCCAGCGTGCGTCGCCCGCCGGCGTGGCGAACAGCTCCGTGACCGGCTGGCTCGCCTGGTTGACCAGGCGGAACGAGGGATCGTCCGCCGCCTTGCGCGTGGCGCCGGCGGCGGCGGGAGTGCCGCCACCCACCGCGACGTCGTCGGTGTTGCAGGTGTTGAGGTTGCGCCGGTCCAGGATGCGGTGATCGGCGAACACCACGCGGATGTCGAAGATGCAGTTGCCGTCCACGCGCCGGCGCACGGCGAAGCTGCCGCCGACGGGAATGCTGCGGCCTTGCAGGCGGTTCTGGCCCCAGCGCGCATCGCCGGCCGGCGTCACGAACACCTGCGTGATGGCGCTGCCGCCGCGATTGAGCAGGTTGAATGACGGATTCTGCGCGCCTTGCGCATGGGCCGGGGGCGCATCGGTCAAGGCGGGCAGGCTCAGCACTGCGGCGGCGGCAACCAGCATCCGGAACATCTGCATCGAAGGCTCCCTCGTGAACGCGTTGCATGGTGTAGCCTGTCACGCCGGGCGGCGAAACGCGCCGGGTGGGAGACGCCCGATGCACGGCTCGATCAGCGATGCGGCCGTGCCGGGCCGGCGGGCGGTGGCGGCCTGGGTGCTGTACGACTGGGCCTATGGCGCCTTCACCACGGTGGTCTCGACCTTCGTGGTGGCGACCTATGTGACGCAGGCGGTGGCGCGCGACGCGGCGCACGGGACCACGGCCTGGGCGGCGGCGCAGGCGGTGGCGGGCGTGGTGATCGCCGTGCTGGCGGTGCCGCTCGGGGCCATCGCCGATCGCGGCGGGCGGCGGCGGGCGATGCTGGCGCTGGCCACCGCGGCGATGGCGGCGGCGACGCTCGGCCTGTGGTTCGTGCGGCCGCACGCGGGCGACCTGCCGCGGGCCCTGGCGCTGGTGACGCTGGGCACCGTGGCGTTCGAGGTCGCCACGGTGTTCTACAACGCGATGCTGCCGACGCTGGCCCGCCCGGGCCGGTTCGGCCGCCTGTCGATGCTGGCCTGGGCGGCGGGCTATGGCGGCGGCCTGTGCGCGCTGGCGCTGTGCCTGCTGCTGCTGACCCGGCCGGGGCTGCTGCCGTCTCTCGCGGCCGTGCCGGCGGGAAAGGTGCGCGCCTGCGCCGTGCTGGCCGGGCTGTGGATCGCCGCGTTCGGCTGGCCGGTCGCGGTGTTCGTGCCGCCGGCGGCGGCACGGCTCGGCTGGCGCCTGGCGGCGCGGGCCGGGATGGCGCAGATGCGCGCCACCTGGCGCGACGCGGTGCGGGTGCCGGCGCTGCGCCGGTTCATCGTGGCGCGCGCGCTGTACACCGACGGCCTCATCACCCTGTTCGCGTTCGGCGGCATCTACGCGGCGAGCCGCTTCGGCCTGGACGCCAGGGGCGTGCTGGCGTTCGGCATCCGCCTGACCATCGCGGCCGGCATCGGCACCCTGGGCTGCGCCTTCATCGAGGACCGGATCGGCGCCAAGGCGACGGCGCTGGCCAGCGTGCTGGCGCTGGCCGGGTTCGGGGCGGCGGTGCTGGCCGCCGCCGACCGCGCCAGCTTCATCTGGCTGGCCACCGCCCTCGGCCTGTTCGTGGGCCCCGCGCAGGCGGCCAGCCGCAGCCTGATGGCCCAGCTCGCGCCGCCGGGCCAGTGCGCCGCCTATTTCGGGCTGTTCGCGCTGTCCGGGCGCGTGACCGGGTTCCTCGGGCCGCTGACCATCAGCGCCGTGACCGCCGCCGGCCTGTCGCCTGCGCGCCGGCATGGCGGTGATCGTGCTGTTCCTGCTGGCCGGCGCGGCATTGCTGGCCCGCGTGCCCTACCAGCGGCCGATGCCGGCGCGGCGCGCGCGCCAGACCACGTAGCCCAGCCAGACCAGTTGCGGCGGCAGCACCGCGAACGGCAGCACCACCTTCCAGATCCCCGGCGCGGCCTCGAACGCCAGGCTGACGAAACCGCCGAACGCCGCGAAGCCCCAGTGCAGCATGGCGATCCGCCGCGCATCCATCCCGGCGCGATGGGCGATCTGGAACAGGAAGCTGCGATGCGGCTGCGTCACCGTCTGGCCGGCCAGCAGGCGGCGGGCCAGCGTGAACGCCACGTCGAACAGCACGCCGGACAGCAGCATCGGCACCAGCAGGAACGACAGCGCGACACCCTCGAACCGCGCCGCCGCCACGCCCAGCACGGCCAGCATGAAGCCGCAGAACTGGCTGCCCACGTCGCCGAGGAAGATGCGCGCGCGGGGAAAGTTGAACGGCAGGAAGCCGACCAGGCCGGACGCCAGCAGCAGCGAGGTGAAATAGACGAACCAGCCGCCCTGCCGCTCGGCGATCACCGCCAGGAACAGGCCGCGACCAGCGCCGTGCCGCCGGCCAGGCCGTCCAGCCCGTCGATGAAGTTCATCGCGTTGGTGGCGAACAGGATCCAGCCGAGCGTGGCCAGCGCGCCCAGGCCCCAGCCCGAGGTCGACGGCCCCGACATAGGGCACATGGAACACCTCGACGAACAGCCCGCTGCCCACGGCGGCCATCGCGGCGGCGACCTGGGCCGCCAGCTTGATGACGAACGGCCAGTCGCGCAGGTCGTCCAGGTACGACACCAGGGCGATGCTGGCGGCGGCCAGGATCACCCCGCGAAAATACGGGTCGGCCAGGCGGGAGAACTGGGAATAGCCGTACAGCACGGTGATGCCGAGCAGGAACGCCGCCACCACGCCGACACCGCCGCCCTTCGGCGTGGTGCGGGTATGCGCCTTTCGCGCGTCCGGCCGGTCGGCCACGCCGGCTTGCAGCATGGCCAGCACCACCAGCGCGGACACCCCCGCCAGCCCGGTGCAGAAAGCGATATGGCGCAGCACCGCGAGCAGGGTCATGCCGCCTGATTAGCGGGCGCGCCGTGTTCCCGGCTATAGGCGGTCGGATGGCTAAACGCCCCGCCCTCGTGCGCATCGCGGTCAATGTCGGGCTGGACGCGCTGCTGGCGGCCGCGGCCGTGCCGCTCGCCGACTGGCTGGCCGCGCCCGACCGGATGCCGCTGCCGCCGATCGCCTCCTCGGCGTGGGGGGCGGCGGCACTGCTGCTGGCCGGGCTGCCGTTCCGCCTGTCGGTGCAGTACTGGCGCTATGCCGGAGTGGGCGAGCTGGTGGGGGTCGCCGCCGGCAGCGTGCTGGCCGCCGCGGTGTTCTCGCTCGGGCTGCATCTCGCCGGCGTGCCGCTGCCGAGCCCGTCGTTTCCGGTGAGCCTGGCGCTGTGCCTGCTGGTGCTGCTGGCCTTCCCGCGCATCGCCTACCGCCTGCTGCGCGAGACGCCGCCGACGCCGGCCGGGCCGGAGCCGCCGCCGGTGCTGCTGCTGGGGGCGGGGGATGGCGCGGATCTGTTCCTCTCCGCGCTGGCGGCCGATCCGGCGCCGCCGGTACCGCGCCATCGGGCTGCTGTCCGGCGGCGGCGCGCAGACCGGGCGGCGCATCCAGGGCTGCCCGGTGCTGGGCAGCCTGGCCGACGCGGACGCGGTGCTGGCGCGGCTGCGCGAGGCGGGCGAGGCGCCGGAATCGCTGGTCATCACCGACGCGGGCATGGAGGGTCCGGCGCTGGAGCGCCGTGGTGGCGCTGGCGCGGCGCGAGGGTTTCGCGGTGGTGCAGGCGCCCAGCGTCACCGCGCTGGGCCGCCCGGCGGCTGGATTTGTCGCGGCCGGGCGGGCATGAAGGCCGGCATGGACACGCAGCGCCCGATCCCGTTCCTCGACCTGCCGGCGCAGCAGGCGCGCATCGCCGCCGACCTGCGCGCCCGGCTCGACCGGGTGCTGGCGCATTGCCAGTTCGTGCTGGGGCCGGAGGTGGCCGAACTGGAGCAGGCGCTGGCGGCGTTCTGCGGCGCGGCGCATTGCGTGTCGGTCAGCTCCGGCACCGACGCCTTGCAGATCGCGCTGATGGCCGAGGGCATCGGCCGCGGCGACGCGGTGTTCCTGCCGGCCTTCACCTACACCGCGACCGCCGAGGTGCCGCTGCTGCTGGGGGCGACGCCGGTGTTCGTGGACGTGGATCCGCGCACCTTCCAGATCGACCCCGCGCATCTGTCCGCGCGCGTGGCGCAGGTGCGCGCGGCGGGGGCCGCGCGGCCGCGGGCGGTGATCGGCGTGGATCTGTTCGGCCAGCCGGCGGACTGGCCGGCGCTGCGCGACACGGCGGCGCGGGAAGGGCTGTTCACGCTGGACGACTGCGCGCAGAGCTTTGGCGCCGCACTGGGCGGCGTGCGGCTGGGGACGATGGCCGACGCGACGGCGATCAGCTTCTTCCCCTCCAAGCCGCTGGGCGCCTATGGCGACGGCGGCGCGCTGTTCACCGAAAGCGCCGAGCGCGCCGCGCTGTACCGCAGCCTGCGCACGCATGGCGAGGGCACGACGCGCTACGAGGTGCTGCGCACCGGCATGAACGGCCGGCTCGACACCATCCAGGCGGCCGTGCTGCTGGCCAAGCTGGGTGTGTTCGAGGACGAGCTGCGCGCGCGCGAGCGGATCGCGCGGGCGTATGACGTCGGGCTGGGCAATGCGGTGACGATCCCCGCGCGCGTGGCCAACGGCGCCAGCGCCTGGGCGATCTACGCCATCCTGCTCGACGACGGCGCCGCACGCGACCGCGTGCAGGCGGCGCTGCGCGCGGCGGGGGTGCCGAGCGCCATCTACTACCCGCGCCCGCTGCACCGGCAGCCGGCCTACGCGCACGCGCATGACGGCGCGGCGCTGCCGGTGAGCGAGGATCTGGCGACCCGCATCCTGGCGCTGCCGATCCATCCGGATCTGACGGACGCCGATGTGGCGCGGGTGTGCGCGGCGGTGCGGGCGAACGGCTGACCGTCCGCGCGACGGCCGCGGCGTTCTTTTCGCCGTATCGTCATGCCGTATCGTCATGTTGTCCGCGAGGTGCCCCGGCGCGCGTGGTAGAGTTGCTTGCCATAAGGCAAACAGCTCCAACGCGAGCCGAAAGGCATTTGGGATGGAACTGAGGAACGTCGCCCGGCAGTCTCTCGCGACCTCGCGCCTGCTAGGAATACCGTCCGCGTCGCGCATCTACTGGATGAAGGCCCGGCGCGGCGCGCGGCGCGATGCCGTCGTGCGCGTGCCGCTGCACGGCCTGCCGTCCGGCTTCTGGATGCGCCCGAAGGGAAGCGACCTCGATGTGGTCCTGCAGATTTTCTTCGCGCGCGACTACGACCTGAGCTGGTGCGATCCGTACCAGCGGCACCTCCAGCGGCTCTGCGACGGCATTCGCGAGGCGGGCCATGTGCCGCTCATCATCGACGCCGGCGCCAACATCGGTGCCTCGACCCTGTGGTTCGCGCTGAACTTTCCCGGCGTCCGGATATTCGCCATCGAGCCGGATCGCGGCAACTTCGCCGTGCTGGAGAAAAACGTCGAGGGACGCCCGAACATCACGCTGTTCAACGCCGGATTGTGGAACAGGTCCACGGCGCTCTCGATGGCCCACGAAGGCGGCACCGGCTGGGCCTGCCGCGTCGAGGAGGCGGTGGGCGGCAAGCCGAGGGTTCGCGGCGTCACGGTTCCCGAACTGCTGGCGCGCGACGCGACGCTTCGACCCGTCATCGTCAAGATCGACATCGAAGGCGCCGAGACCGAACTGTTTCGCGGCAACACGGATTGGGTGGACGACATTCCCCTGATCGTGTTCGAGGCGCACGACAACCTTTGGGAGTGGCTCGGCACCTGGCAAGGCACCGGCCACGCCTTCTTCTCCGTCCTGGCGCGGCGCAAGCGCGAATACCTCACGCGCGGCGAGAACGTGTTCGCGTTCCTGCATCCCGAGGCCGTGGGGCCGCCGGATTGCGTGGCGAAGTCCGGGGCGGAGTCCGGGGCTGCGGCAACAGCCCGACAATCGGTTTGAGGCTGACGAGTTCGCTGGTCCGCCACTCGGGAAGCCTATGCGCATTTCGCGGCCGGCGCCGTCGCGGCCGCCCACCAGAACGTCAGCTCGTGCTTGTTGTGGAACAGGTGCGCCACCCGCGCGCCGGGGATGGCCGCGAACGCCTCGGCGGCGGCAAAATCCGTCTCGCCCTGGAACTTGATGGTGCAGACGATCCGCCGCGCGGCGCCGGCCTCGATCCAGCGCGTCACCAGCGCCAGCAGCCGCGCCGGATAGGCCACGACGTCGCTGAACAGCCAGTCCACCGGCTCCGGCGCCAGCGCCCAGGCGCTCTCCTGGCGCACGCTCACCCCCGGCATCGCGGCCACGCGCGCGTCCAGCGCCGCCTTGTCCACCGCAGTCACGCGCGCGCCCAGCCGCGCCAGCGCCCAGGTCCAGCCGCCCGGCGCGGCGCCCAGATCGAGACAGGTCTCGCCCGGCGCGGGCCAGGCGCCCAGCCGGACCAGCGCCTCCCACAGCTTCAGATAGGCGCGGCTCGGCGGCCCGGCGCGGTCCTCCACGAGACGGCATTCGCCGTTCGCGAACGGGCTGGTCTTGGTCGGGCTGAACAGCAGCCGGTCCGGCGCCAGCAGGGTCCAGGCGCCCAGATGCGAGGCCGGCGCCCGCGCCGGAAACACCAGCGCCGCCGCCTTCACCGGCGGCAGCCGCGCGGCGATCAGCCCCATGCGCCCGGCATGTTCGACCGGATAGGCCGCCCAGTTGCGCTGCACCGCGCGCAGCGCATCCGCCGCCGCGCGCACCGAGGCCACCGCCGTCTCGACCGGCGCCGTCCACTCGTCCAGCGCCCAGGCGCTGGCCATCGGCGGCTCGGGCGACAGCGCCAGCCGGCCGTGCCACGCCGCGACCGTGACCCCGGCGCGGGACAATTCCTCGGCCAGCACCGCCTCCAGCCCCTCGGGGGCCAGATAGCAAGCGCCGATCAACGCCCGGCGAACGCCGAGCCGGCCAGCAGCAGCCAGCCGGCGATCAGCAGCAGGCCGCCCGCCGGCGCCACTCCGGACAGATGCACTCCGCCCAGCGCCAGGGCATAGACCGCGCCGCAGAACAGCACCGTGCCGATGGCCAACGCATAGCCCGCCGCCTGCGCCGGCCAGCCGCCGCGCCGCGACCACACGCCCACCACCAGCAGCGCCAGCGCGTGCCAGCCCTGGATCTGCACCGCGCTGCGCACCTGCTGGATCGCCGTCGGGTCGTAGCGGCCGGCCAGCCCGTGTGCAGCGATCGCCGCCATCGCCACGGCTGCCGCCCCCAGCACTCCGCCCAGCCCGATCCACAGCCGTTCCATACGGTGCCGTATAGGCGATCCGCGCCGCTTCGCTACTATCCCCGCGCCCGGCAAGTCGGGTATTTTGCCGTCCGATGCCCCGCGGCGACCTGTTCCCCGAGATCGGCCCGTACGAAACCGGCTACCTGCCGCTGTCGGCGGGCCATGTCATGTATTGGGAGCAGGTCGGCAATCCGCGCGGAATGCCGGTGCTGTTCCTGCACGGCGGCCCCGGCGCCGGCGCCGGCGCGGTGCATCGCCGCTTCTTCGACCCGACGTTCTGGCGGCTGGTGATCTTCGACCAGCGCGGCGCCGGCCGCTCGCGCCCGCTCGGCAGCCTGCTGCGCAACACCACCGCCGACCTGGTGGGCGACATCGAGACCTTGCGCCGCCACCTGGACGTGCCGCGCTGGCTGCTGTTCGGCGGCTCCTGGGGCTCGACCCTGGCGCTGGCCTACGCGCAGGCGGTGCCCGAGCGGGTCGCCGGCTGCGTGCTGCGCGGCGTGTTCCTCGGCCGGCCGCCCGAGGTGCAGTGGTTCCTGCACGGCCTGGCGGCGATCTTTCCCGACGCGCACGCGGCGTTTGCCAGCTTTCTGCCGGAGAGCGAGCGCGGCGACCTCCTGGGCGGCTACCTGCGCCGGCTGACCGACCCGGATCCCGCCATCCATCTGCCGGCGGCGCGCGCCTGGTCGATCTACGAGGGTTCGTGCAGCACGCTGCTGCCCAGTCCGGAGACGGTCAACAGCTTTGCCCAGGACCGCAGCGCGCTGGGGCTGGCGCGCATCGAGGCGCATTACTTCGCGCACGGCCTGTTCCTGCCGCCCGACGGCCTGCTGGCGCACATGCACCGGCTGGCCGCGATTCCGGCGGAGATCGTGCAGGGGCGCTACGACATGATCTGTCCGGCGCGCACCGCCTTCGAGCTGGCCGCCGCCTGGCCGCAGGCGCGGCTGTCGATCGTGCCGGATGCCGGCCATTCGGCATTGGAGCCGGGGGTGCGCCGCGCCCTGGTCGCCGCCGTCGAGCGGTTCCGGTTTGGCCGCTGAACATCGGCAAGCTGCGTCCGGGCAGCGAACGAACCGCCGCGCCGCCGCGTTGGCCGCGTTATGATCCCGGCCTCATGCGCGTCGTGCCCGGCGTCGTGATGGAGGAGACGGCCTGATGATGCGACCGCCGATGCTCGGCCTGCTGCTGGCCTTGCCGCTGCTCGGCTGTGTCGCCGCCGACCGGGCCGCCACGCACGTCCAGGCGGCCGCCCAGGCTTCCACCAATCCGACGCTGTCGACCAGGGATGCGGCGTTCTTCGACCAGGCCGCGCGGGCCGGCATCGAGGCGGTGACATTCGGCCAGCTCGCCCGCACCCAGACGGCGAGCACCGCGATCCGCGCCTTCGCCGTGCGCGTCATCGCGGACAGCACCACCATCAACCAGAAGCTCACCCGGCTGGCGGCGACCAAGCGGATCAACCCGCCGCTGCAAATGGATCTGGCGCATCAGCAGGCGTACGCGGCGCTGGCGAAGCTGCACGGGCGGGATTTCGACCTGGCCTACCTGAACAGCCAGGCCACCGACCGCAAGGCGATGCTGGCGCTGTTCGAGGACGAGGCCAGGAACGGCGCGGACCGCCAGGTGCGCGCCTTCGCGCAGCGCACCGTGCCGGCGATCCGGACGCTCCTGCGCGATGCCGAGCGCCTGGGCGGCCGTCCGGCGCCGGCCGCGTCGTAGAAAAGGACCCGTGCAATGATGGGGGTGGCGTCTCGGTCTGAAATCGGCTTGGGCCGGAGTTTGCGATGTCCTTCATCAGCGTCACGCGCCTGAGGCTTCGATCAGTCCGCTTCCTGCCGCCCTTTGCGCTGCATTTCCTCCGCAGCCGCCGGCAGGTGACAGCGGCGCCAGGTTTTCAGGGTGGATCGCTGTTGGCTGATCGAGCCTGGGCGTTCTGGACCATGACGGCATGGGACAGTGAGGCAAACATGCGGAACTATATGACGGCTGGCGCGCACCGGGCGGTGATGCCGCGTCTGCTTGATTGGTGCGACGAGGCATCCGTCGTGCACTGGACTGAATCGGAAAACACGCTGCCACCCTGGTCTGAAGCCGCCCGGCGAATGCGCGAGGGCGGGCGTGCATCCAAGGTGCGGAATCCCAGCCCTGACCATGCCGCATTAGGGTACCGGGCGCCGCGCGTCATGATGGCGGGGCCGATCCGACCGATGAGGAGCAACTGATGGACTCCCGCCAAACCTCAGACCGGGCATCTCCATGACGCGGGTGGGTGTGATCGGCCTCGGCTCGATGGGCATGGGGGCTGCCCTCAACCTGGCCGCCAAGGGTTTTGCCCCCGCCGGCTGCGACATCCGCGAGGCGGCGCGGGAGGAGTTGCAGCGGGCCGGCGGCAGCGCCGTCGCCGAGCCCGCCGAGCTTGCCGGACGACCTCGAAGTGCTGGCGCTGTTCGTGGTCAACCAGGCGCAAGTCGAGGCGGTGCTGTTCGGCCCCGCCGGCGTGGTGCCGCGCCTGCCGCGCGGCGCGGTGGTGCTGTGCTGCACCACGGTTGCCCCGGAGGCGGCGCGCGCGCTGGCGGCGAGGCTGGACGGGCAGGGGTTGCTGATGCTCGACGCCCCGGTATCCGGCGGCGCGGCGGCGGCGCGGGCGGGAGCGATGAACGTGCTGGCCAGCGGCCCGCCCGAGGCGTTCGCGCGGGCGGAGCCGGTGCTGGAGGCGATCGCCGGAAAAATCTGGCGGCTGGGCGACGAGGCGGGCGCCGGCAGCACGGTCAAGATGGTCAACCAGTTGCTCGCCGGCGTGCATATCGCGGCGGCGGCCGAGGCGCTGGCGCTGGGCATCCGCGCCGGGGCCGATCCGCAAACGCTGTTCGAGGTCATCAGCGCCTCGGCCGGCAGTTCGTGGATGTGGCAGAACCGGGTGCCGCACATCCTGGCCGGCGACGACACGCCGCTGTCGGCGGTGAACATTTTCGTCAAGGATCTCGGCATCGTGCTGGATCAGGCGCGCGCGCTGACCTTCCCGCTGCCGATGGCGTCCAGCGCGCACCAGCTTTTCCTCGCCGCCGCCGCCGCCGGGCATGGCGGGCGCGACGACGCGTTCGTCATCCGCGTGTGGGAGGCGCTGGCCGGGATCAAGCTGCCCGCCGGCGGGGAGCCTGCCGCCTAGGGTGTAGCGCCAGCGCAACGACCCTGCCAGACATGGAAGTGGCGGGCCGGAATCAGCCGGCCCGCCACTTGGAGGGAGAACGGCATGACCAAAATGCCGCTGCTCCTAGTTTTCCGCCTGATCCTCTGGAGGCGACGCGTTTTGCGAATTGTCATCACGATCAGCCGGTAGACCAGGGCGGGAGGGTCGAGGCCGTATCCTCGATCCTCCTCTCCCGCTTATACGCGCCAGGCCGCGCGAAGTCACGGGAATCGCGACTGCATCATGCGTGTCGGGATCACCGCGCCATCACGTAGGCGCGGATAAAGAACGCGCAGGTGATCCCGGCGGTCAGCGCCAGCGTCAATGCCCGCGTCACGCCGGCCGGCACCACGCGGCCGAGGCGCGCGCCTGCGAAGCCGCCGATGACGCCGCCGCCGAGCACCGCGACGGTTTGCGGCCAGCGGACCGCCCCGGCCAGCACGAAGATCACGGCGGCGATGGTGTTGGCTGTGCAGACCAACAGCGTGCGCGGCCCGTTCAGCGACTTGATCTCGGTCTCGCCGAGCAGGCACCAGGCCGCCACCATCATGAGGCCGACGGCGCCCCCGAAATAGCCGCCGTAGATGCCCAGCCCGAACTGGATCAGCAGCACGGCCCAGGCTCGGACAGCCACGCGCGCCTGCATGGCCGCCCCGATCCGGCGACTGAACGCGAGCGCCAGCGTGGCAAGCAGCAGCAGCCAGGGCAGGGCAAGGTCAAACGCCGCGACCGGCGTCCACAGCAGCAGCAGGCTGCCGGCCAGACCGCCGGCCAGGGTCACGGCCATCAGCTTGCGCGTCGCAATCCCGACCAGCGACCCGAGGCCGGCGTGATAGGTCCAGGCGCTTGCCAGGCCGCCGGGATAGAGCGCGACCGTGCTCGATGCGTTCGCCTGCACCGAAGGCACGCCGGCGGCGATCAGTGCCGGCAGGGTGACGAACGAACCCCCGCCGGCAAGCGCGTTCATCGTCCCCGCGAGCAGTCCGGCGCCGAACAGGAACAGCGGCCCAGCGGCCGAGCTGGACGACAGTTGCGCGCCCGCTGGCGTCACCCGCGCGCCAGCGCCGCCTCGGGCGCGGGGTCGGCGGCGCCGGCCGCCTGCTCCACCAGCAGATCGGGGCGCAGCATCCGCAGCAGGTCGGCCTGCATCTCGCCCTCGCACAGCACGACCAGGTCGACGCAGGCCAGCGCCGCCGCCCACGCCGCGCGCTCGGACTGCGCATCCGCCGGCTCCCCCGTCGCCTCGCCGCGGTCCTGCGTCACCGCCACGATCAGCCGGTCGCAATCGGCGCGCGCCTGCTCCAGCAGCCGGGTCTCCTCGGTGGCGCGCAACGCGAAGGCGCCGTGCGCCAGGCCGACGCGCAAGCCGGCCCGGCGCCAGCGTTCCACGCGCTCGGCCGCGACCTCCGGATCCAGCAGCTTCGCCCCCTCGGGCGGCGCCAGTGCCGCCAGCAGGTCGCGCGGCCGCACCACGGCGGTGCCGACCCGGCCGACCACGAACGTGGCCGCGAGATTGGCCAGCGCGGTGGCCACCGCCAGATCCAGCCCGGCGGCCAGTGCGGCGCCCAGCACCGCCAGCACGGTGTCGCCGGTGCCGGAGATGTCGATGATCTCGGCGGCGTGGTTGTGCAGATGCAGCACCAGCGGCTCGGCGCCGTGCTGGTCCAGCCGGCTGGCCAAGGTCAGGCTCATGCCGGCGCGCACCACCACCACCGCCCCCATCGCGTGCGCCCGGCCCAGCGCGCAGGCCTCGCGGGCCACGCTGGCGTCGCTCTCGACCGGCTGGCCCGTCACGTCGGCGATGTCCGGCCAGCCGGTCGCCAGCACGTCCGCCCCGGCGAAGCGGGCGAAATCCGGGCCGCGCGTGCCCACCACCACCGGCCGCCCGATCTCCCGCCCGGCGGCGACCAGGGTGCGGGCGACCTCGCCGGTCAGCACGCCCTTGCGATAGTCCGACAGGATGGTGACGGAGGTGGCCGCCATCGCCTCGCGCGCGATGCGCATCAGCCGCTCGCCCAGCTTGGGATGCACCGGGGCGGCGTGTTCGCGGTCGGCGCGCAGCAATTGCTGGCCGTGCGCCACGAAGCGCATCTTCTGCGTGGTGATGCGCCCGCCCTGCACCAGCAGCCACGGCTCCACGCCGGGCTGCCCGCCGATCAGGCCGGTCAGGTCCGACCCGGCCTGATCGTCGCCCACCACCGAGACGAACGCCACCGCGGCCCCCAGCGCGCCCAGGTTGCGCACCACGTTGCCGGCGCCGCCCGGCACGTCCTGCTCGCGCCGCACGGCCAGCACGGGGATCGGCGCCTCGGGGCTGATCCGCGACACCTCGCCATGCACCCAGCGGTCGAGCATCACGTCGCCCACCACCAGCACCGACGCGCGGGCCAGGCGCTGCGCGGCCTCGCCCAGCGCCGCGGGCCCCAGCATCTCGGGGTCGAAGGCACCCGGCGGCGTGCCCACCGGGCCCCCAGGTTCGGCATCGGCGCGGGGTTGCATCCTCCAGCCCGTAGCGAAGCCGCACCATGCTGGCAAGCGGCCCGCGCGATGGGCAGGGCAACGCGCGGTTAAGGGATTCTCCGGCAGCCTGCGACCCGCAAGGCGAGTCCGCGACCGCCCAAAACCGCCCCGGAGGCCACTGCCGCACGATGCGCGCCGAATCCCCGCCGGTGGGTGCCGCCGAGCAGCGTCTGCTCGACGTGGCCAGGCGAGCCGCGCGGCAGGTGCGGCCGAGCCTGGCGCTGGCGCTGCATCTGTCGGCCATGCCGGCGCCGGCGCCGCGTCCGCACCATCGCCGCATCGCGCGCGCCATGCTGCACGAAGCGGCCCTGCGCCACGGCGGGCAGATGCTGACGCTGGCCGGCGGCGACCTGGTGCTGCTGTGCCCCGAGCCGGCCGGCGGCGACGGCTCGGTGCTCGGCCTGCCGGCCTTGCTGGCGCGGCTGCTGCGGGTGGATGCGCCGGATCCGGCGCCGCTGGTCAGCCTGTGGCCGCTGCCGGCGATGGCCGCCGCCGCTGCTGGCCTACGCCACCGCGCGCGCGGTCGAGCCGCCGCCGCCCGCGCCGGCCGCCGAGACCACGCGAAGCCAGCCGGACCGCGCCGCGCAGACCGGCGTGGTGGACGCGCTGGCGGCCGCGGTGGCGGCGGCGGACATCACCGACCTGCTGCGCCGCCAGACCGCCGTGGTCCTGCCGCTGTCCGGCGCGGGCGGCGGCCGGGGTGCGCTGCGGCCGCTGTTTCGCGAAATCTCGTTCTCCGTCACCGCGCTCGAGGCGCGCATTGGCGGCGGCTCGGCGCACGCCGACCCGTACCTGTTCCGTCACCTCGCCAGCCGGCTGGATCGGCGCATGTTGGATCTGCTGGCCGAGGCGCATGGCGGCGGCGGCCCGCTCGATGCCGCCTCCAACGTCGCGCCGCCGGCGCACCTCAACCTCACGCTGCCGGCGATCGCCTCGGCGGCGTTCGCGCGGTTCGCCGCATCGTGCGGCCGGACCCCGGACGCTGTCAGTCTGGATGGCCACCCGGCGCGCGGCGGCATCGAGGTGTCGCTGATCGAGGCCTGCGCCGATCCCGCTGGCTTCGCCGAGGCGCGGGTTCGCGTCCAGGCGGCCGGCCTGCTGCTGGTGCTGGACCGGGTTTCGCACCTGACCCTGATGCTGACGCAGCTCGGGCCGCTGCGGCCGGATCTGCTGAAGCTGGAATGGGCGCCGTCGCTGGCCACCCTGGATCGCACCGGCGCCGAGCGGCTGGATGATGCGCTGGCGCGCCTCGGCCCGTCGCGGCTGGTGCTGCTGCGCGCCGACACCGAGGCGGCGGTGCGCTGGGGCCTGGCGCGCGGCATCCGCCGGTTCCAGGGTCGCCACGTCGATGCCATGCTGGCCGCCTCGCGGCTGGCCGATTGCCCGCAAGCCGGGGGCTGCACGCTGCGCCAATGCGCCGAGCGGGGCGAGGCGGCGGGCGAGGCGGGGCGCCGGTTCTGCCGCAACACCCGGCTGCTCGATGCCGCCGTGCCGCATCCCGGCGTGGCCGACGCGGCCCCGCGCGTGCGGGAGGCGGCGTGATCGAGGCCGGCGGGGGTGGGGCCGAGGCGCTGTGCCGCCTGCTCGATGCCTGCGAGGCGGCGGGCGTCGGGCGCAACGCCCTGCTGCTGCGCCTGTCCCGCCTGCCGCGCGAGCTGACGCGGCCGCATCACCTGCGGCTGGTGCGCGCGGCGCTCGATGGCCTGCTGCGCGCCGACCGGGCGCAGTTGTTCCGGCTGTCGCGCGACCCCGCCTGCGACCTGGTGGCGGTGTGGCGCGGCGCCGCCGACGCGGCGGTGCAGGGCTGCCTCGCGGCGATCGAGAAGCTGTTCGCCGGCGCGGGGCTGCCCGACCTGCCGGAGCTGGCGCGGCGCCTGACGCTGCCGGGCGACGCGGCGGTGCTGCTCTGGGCGATCGACGCGGCGCGCGCCCCCCCGGCCGCGCCGCCGCCCGCGGCGATGCGCGCGGCGCTGGACACGGTCGGGCTGGCCACGCTTGAGGCGCGGCTGGCCCGCGCCGACGTGTCGCGCTTCGCCCGCCGCCGCGACGTATGCGCGCTGGATGAAGCCGGCCGCTTCGCGCTGCGCTGGGAGAAGCGGTTCCTGTCGGTGGCGGAATTGTCCGAGACCCTGGCGCCGGACCATTCGGCGCAGGCCGATCCCTGGCTGTTCCGGCGGCTCACGCGCACGCTGGACCACCGCATGATGGCGTTGCTGGCCGCGCAGGGCGAGCTGCGCGACGCCGGGCCGTTCGCGATCAACCTCAACATCGGCAGCATCCTGGCCCCCGAGTTCCTGCGCTTCGATGCGGCATTGCCGCCGGGCCTGCGCGGCCGGGTGGTGCTGGATCTGCTGCCGGCCGACGTGCTGGCCGACCCGGCGGCGTTCCTGTTCGCCCGCGATTTCGCCGGCGCGCGCGGCTATCGCCTGCTGCTGCGCTCGGTCACGGCCGAACTGCTGGACGTGCTGCCGCTGGGGCTGTCCGGCCTGGATCTGCTGCAACTGCGCTGGTCGCCGGCGCTGCTGGCGCGCGACAGCCTGCCGTCGGACCCGCGGCGCGTCGTGCTGGCGCGCGCCGACACACCGGAGGCGATCGCCTGGGGGCGGGCGCGCGGCATCGGGCTGTTCGCCGGGCGGCTGGCGGTGCGCGGCGGCCGCGTGCCGGCCAGCCTGCCGCCGCCAGCCGGGCCGGCACGGCGCCGCGCGGCTCTTGGCGAGGTCGCCGCGCCGGCCTAATCCCCGCGCATGGATGTGATCGTGGCAAGCCGCCTGTCCAAGCGATTCGGGCAGACGCTCGCCGTCGACGCGCTCGACTTCGCGGTGCCGCGCGGCGCCACGGTCGGGCTGCTGGGCGGCAACGGCGCGGGCAAAAGCACCACCATTTCCATGCTGCTGGGCCTGCTGATCCCGTCGCTTGGCAGCATCCGCATCCTCGGGCACGACATGGCGCGCGACCGTTTCGCCGCCCTCGCGCGCATGAACTTCTCGTCGCCCTACGTGGCGCTGCCGGCGCGGCTGTCGGTCGCGGAGAACCTGCGCGTCTACTGCCACCTGTACGACGTGCCGCGCCCGGCATCGCGGATCGCCGAGCTGGCGCGCGAACTGGATCTCGACGACCTGCTGGCCCGTCCCGTCGGGGAATTGTCGGCCGGCCAGAAAACCCGCGTGGCGCTGGCGAAATCGCTGGTCAACCGGCCGGAGGTGCTGCTGCTGGACGAGCCCACCGCCAGCCTCGACCCCGACACCGGCGACCTGGTGCGCACCTGGCTGGAGCGGTATCGCGCCACGACCGGCTGCACCATGCTGCTGGCCTCGCACAACATGGGCGAGGTCGAGCGGCTGTGCGATCAGGTGCTGGTGATGCGGCGCGGCCGCATCGTCGACCGCGGCACGCCGGACGCGCTGCTGGCCCGCTACGGCCGCGACGATCTGGAGCAGGTGTTCCTCGACATCGCGCGCGGCCGCGCCGCTTCGGTGTCGACGTGAGGGCCTCGCTGCGACGCGTGTGGGGGCTGATGTATCGCCACCTGGCGCTGTACCGCCGCTCCTGGCCGCGGCTGCTGGAGCTGATGTACTGGCCGATCCTGCAAATGCTGGTGTGGGGCTTCACCGCGCGGTTCTTCGCCGCCCGGGTCGGCCATCCCGGCGCGATGGTGGCCGGCACGCTGCTGGGCGGCGTGCTGCTGTGGGAGGTCGCCATCCGCAGCCAGCTCGGCGTCGCGGCCAGCTTCCTGGAGGAGATCTGGTCGCGCAACCTCGGCCATGTGTTCGTCAGCCCCTTGCGGCCGGTCGAGCTGGTCGCCGCCCTGATCGGCATGTCGGTGCTGCGGATGCTGTCCGGCATCCTGCCCGCCGTGGTGCTGGCCTGGGCGCTGTACGCGTTCGACATCTTCTCGCTGGGGCCGGTGCTGGTGCTGTTCGTGATGAACCTGATGGTGATGGGCTGGTGGATGTCCCTCGGCGTGGTCAGCCTGATCCTGCGCCACGGCGCCGGGGCCGAGGCGCTGGCCTGGTCGCTGATGTTCGGCTTCGCGCCGCTGTGCGCGATCTACTACCCGGTCGCCGTGCTGCCGGCCGCCTTGCGCCCGGTGGCGCTGGCGCTGCCGGCCACGCATGTGTTCGAGGGTATGCGCGCCGCACTGGACCGGGGCACGATCGCCTGGGAGCATCTGGCCTGGGCGGCCGGCCTGAACGTGCTATGGCTGGCCGCCGCCTGCCTGCTGTTCGCGCGGCAGTTCCGGGCGGCGCGGGTGCGCGGCGCCCTCATTTCCATCGGCGAGTAGAGAACCCCCGCATGACCGAGACCCGCTTCTGGCTGATCCGCCACGCGATCGTGGCCGAGAACGAGCTTGGCCGCATCTATGGCTCGACCGACGTGGCGCTGTGCCCGGAGAACCTGGTGGCGCAGGTGCCGATGCACGCGGCGCTGGCCCGCCGCCTGCCGCCCCCGGGTGCCCGCACGCTCTGGCTGGCCTCGCCGCTGAGCCGCACCCAGCACACCGCCGCGGCGATCTTCGCGGCCGGCTATCCGGAGCAGAAGCTGATTATCGAGCCGGACCTGATCGAACTGAGCTTCGGCGAGTGGCACGGCCTGGAGCACCGGGATCTGCCGCCGCGTCTGACCAGGCCGGCGCACGGCTTCTGGTCGATCTCCGGCGAGGAGCGGCCGCCCGGCGGCGAAAGCATGGCCGACGGCATCGTGCGGGCCGGCGCCATGCTGGAGCGTCTGGCCGAGACCTATCCGGACCGGGACGTGGTGGCGGTGACGCATGGCGGCATCATCCGCGCCTCGGTCGGCCATGCGCTCGGCATCGGCGCCGACAGCGCGCTGCATCTGTCGATCGACAATCTGTCGCTGACCCGGCTGGACCGGCTGGACCAGGGCTGGCGCGTGGTCTGTGTCAACGAGCTGCCGGGGGTGTAGCGCGCCGCCATCAGTGCAGCGGGTCGGGGGCGCCGGCGACGCGCAGGCCGAGATGGCGGGCCATCGGGTCGAAGTCGCGGTCCGCGTGCAGCAATGCGTGGCCGTGCGCGATGCAGAACGTGCCGATCAGCAGGTCGACCTGCTTGCGGATGGTGATGCCGAGCGCGCGCAGCGCGCGGAAGTGCCGGGCTGCTTTCGTCGCCATGTCCACATCGACCATCGGTTCGATCTCGAATTCCCGTAATTGACGCTCCAGCGCGGCGGCATCGGCATC
This sequence comes from uncultured Pseudomonadota bacterium, assembly GCA_963758455.1. Taxonomy (GTDB): domain Bacteria; phylum Pseudomonadota; class Alphaproteobacteria; order Acetobacterales; family Acetobacteraceae; genus CAVRQM01. The sequence goes on from CAVWVK010000004.1 coordinate 634,255, forward strand.
GGAGCGGGCGCCTTGCAGCACCTCCAGCAGAATCAGGTCGCCCAAAAGCACCAGTTCGTGCCCGACGATCCTGTTGAGATATTCGGTCTGTGGCGTCTGCATCTTTCGCAGCCAGGCGATCAGCACCGAACTGTCCACGACCACCACGGGCTACTGGCCACCGCGCATCTTATCGAGATCGCCCTCCCAACCCATCCCGCGAATCTCGTCGAGCGCCTTGCGCTGACGATCCAGCCGCACAATCCGCCGCAACGCCTCCTCGACGGTTCCGCGCTTCGTCGTCTGACCCAGGATGTGCATTGCCGCCGCCAGCAATTTGTCGTCGATGTCGATGTTGGTTCGCACGACCGCCTCGATGTGTATGATTACCGAGAATTATACACCTAAGGACGACCTGCGACAATCATCCGGATCGACTGCATCCGGACCTCCCGTTCCATGCTATGAGACGGGATGCTCGATTTCGATCCCTCCCTCCCGTCCGCCCCCACGCCGCTGGCCCGCGTCGTCGCCGAGGCGTTTCGGCTCGCCGAGCGGGCGGGGCATTCCCGCGAACCCAATCCCAAGCTGCTGGCCGTGATCGACGAGGCCATGCGCCACGGCCTGCTCGCCGGCAGGCGCCGCCCGATCCCACGCCAACCCTCGAAGTGGCTGGACTGAATATATCGACTTCGCAAAGACTGTCCGATCTGTTCGGATCCGTTCGGATCGTAGGGCGGAAAAGCGCAGCGCATTCCGCCAGCCTCGTGCCCGCACCAGCAAAGCGGCGGAATGCGCTGCGCTTTTCCGCCCTACGCCCAAAGAAACGAATCGTGGGTGCGACCCGGGCCGCCGCCGCCCTCAGCATAGCAGGCTCTCCACGTCCCAGGTCGCGCGCCACCGCCCAACAAACAAATCGCCGCCGCCCTCAATACAGCACGCTCTCCACGTCCGTCGCCTCCAGGCCGAGGTCGCGCGCCACCGCCGGGTAGGTGATCCGCCCGTCGTGGATGTTCAGGCCGGCGCGCAGATGCACGTCCTTGCGCAGCGCCACGTGCCAGCCCTTGTCGGCCAGTTCCAGCGCGAACGGCAGGGTGGCGTTGCCCAGCGCCAGGGTCGACGTGCGCGCCACCGCTCCCGGCATGTTGGTGACGCAGTAATGCACCACGCCGTGCTCGATGAAGGTCGGCTTGGCGTGGCTGGTCGGCCGGCTGGTCTCGAAGCAGCCGCCCTGGTCGATGGCGATGTCGACCAGCACCGAGCCGGGCCGCATCGCCGCCACCATCGCCCGCGTCACCAGCTTTGGCGCAGCAGCCCCCGGCACCAGCACGGCGCCGATCACCAGGTCGGCCGCCTGCACCGATTGCTCGATCGCCTGCGCGGTCGAGAACAGCGTCTGCACCCGGCCCCCGAACTCCGCCTCCAGCTCGCGCAGGCGGGGGATCGAGCGGTCGATCACCGTGACATAGGCGCCCAGGCCCACCGCCATGCGGATCGCGTTGGTCCCCGACACGCCGCCGCCCAGCACCACCACCTGCGCCGCCGGCACGCCGGCCACGCCGCCCAGCAGGATCCCCGCGCCGCCCTGTTCGCGCTCCAGGCAGTGCGCGCCGACCTGCACCGACATGCGGCCGGCGACCTCGCTCATCGGCGACAGCAGCGGCAGCGAGCCGCGGCTGTCCGTCACCGTCTCATAGGCGATGCAGGTGGCGCCGGAGCGCATCAGCCCCTCGGTCTGCTCGCGGTCGGCGGCGAGGTGCAGGTAGGTGAACAGCACCTGCCCCTTGTGCAGCATGGCGATTTCCGAGGCCTGCGGCTCCTTGACCTTGACGACCAGTTCCGCGCGCTCGAACACCGCCTCGGCGCCGGGCACGATGGCCGCGCCGGCGGCGCGGTAGGCATCGTCGGAAAAGCCGATGGCGGTCGCCGCACCCTGCTGGACGGAAACCTCGTGGCCGCGCGCCGTGAACTCGCGGACGGCGCCCGGAGTCAGGCCGACCCGATACTCGTGCGACTTGACCTCTTTCGGAACTCCGACCCGCATGACGCATCCCCTGTTGCCTTTGCGGCGCGACCCTAGACCCGGGCCGGGTGCGCCGCCAGACCGCCCGCCGTTGCGTGGCGATTGCCCGCTGTTGCGTGACAATTGCCCGCTGTTGCGCGACGATTGCAGGTGCGTAGAGTATTCGTCATGGCCGCATTGCGCCTCCGGCTTCTCGGCATCACCAAGCGATACGGCGCGACCCTGGCCAACGACGGCGTCGACCTCGACGTGCGGGCCGGGGAAATCCACGCGCTGCTGGGCGAGAACGGGGCCGGCAAGAGCACGCTGGTCAAGACCATCTACGGCGTGGTGCAGCCGGATTCGGGCCGCATCGAATGGGAGGGCGGCCCGGTCGTCATCGCCGACCCGAACGCCGCCAGGCGCCTGGGCATCGGCATGGTGTTCCAGCATTTCTCGCTGTTCGAGAGCCTGACTGTGGCCGAGAACATCGCCCTCGGCCTGGGCACGCGCGAGGCGATCGGCGCGCTGTCCGCCCGCATCGCCGAGGTGTCGCGGCGCTACGGCCTGGCGATGGACCCCGGCCGGCACGTCCACCACCTCTCGGTGGGCGAGCGGCAGCGGGTCGAGATCGTGCGCTGCCTGTTGCAGGAACCGAAGCTGCTGGCGATGGACGAGCCGACCTCGGTGCTGACGCCGCAGGAGGTCGGCGACCTGTTCGCGGTGCTGCGCCGGCTGGCGGCCGAGGGGTGCAGCATCCTGTATATCAGCCACAAGCTCGACGAGATCCTGGCGCTGTGCGAGCGCGCCACGGTGCTGCGCGCCGGGCGCGTCGTGGGCACCGCCGACCCGCGCGCCAGCAGTGCGGCACAACTGGCCGAGATGATGACCGGCAGCGCCGTGCCGCCCTGCCGGCGCGCGGCGCAGCTCCGCCCCGGCGCGGTATGCCTGGCCGTGGAGGCGCTGTCGCTGGCGGCCGACGAGCCGTTCGGCACCACGCTGCACGACATCGCGCTGAGCCTGCGCGGCGGCGAAATCCTCGGCATCGCGGGGGTCGCCGGCAACGGCCAGAAGGAGCTGCTCGCGGCACTGTCCGGCGAACGCCGGGCGGCAAGTGCGGCGGCGGTGCGCATTGCCGGCCGGCCGGCCGGCCGGTCCGGCCCGGCACAGCGGCGGCGCATGGGACTGGCGTTCATCCCCGAGGAGCGGCTGGGCCGGGGTGCGGTGGGCGAGATGTCGCTGGCCGAGAACGGGCTGCTGACGAGCTGGCAGCGCCCCGAGCTGGTGCGGCGCGGCTGGCTGCGGCCCGACGCGATCCGCCGCTACGCGCAGGCGGTGTTCGACCGCTTCCGGGTCGCCGCCGCCGGCATCGGGGCGGCGGCGCGCAGCCTGTCGGGCGGCAACATGCAGAAGTTCATCATCGGCCGCGAGCTCGGCCAGCGCCCGCGCGTGCTGCTCGCCGCCCACCCGACCTGGGGCGTGGACATCGGCGCCACGCTGGCGATCCACCAGGCGCTGATCGACCTGGCGGAAAGCGGCGCGGGCGTGCTGGTGGTGAGCGAGGATCTGTCCGAACTGTTCGAGATCTGCGACCGCATCGCCGTGCTGTCGCAAGGCCGACTGTCGGCGCCGCTGCCGGTGGCCGAGACCAGCGTGGAGGCGGTGGGCCTGCTGATGGGCGGGCATCACGCCCCCGCACCCGAGGCGGCGCCGCCGGTGACAGAGGGCGTGCTGGCACATGCGGAGATGAGGTTTCGGATGTCCGGATATCACGAACGCCGTCATGGCCGGGCTTGACCCGGCCATCCGCCGCCGCCCCGGTGCTGCCCGTGGGTCCCCGGATCACGTCCGGCCATGACGGCGTTCGCGGCGAGCGCGGCGGCCGCGCCGCTGCCGCCAGCCCATGCGCCTGACCCTCATCGCCCGCGCCGAGCCGGCGCGCGCGATGCTGTGGCTGTCGCCGGTGCTGGCCGCCGGGCTGTCCGTGGTCGCCGTCGGCCTGTTGTTCGCGGCGTTCGGACGCAACCCGATCGAGGCGCTGGGCGTGCTGTTCGTCCAGCCGCTGTCCAGCACCGACAACCTCGCCGAACTCGCGCTGAAGGCGACGCCGCTGCTGCTGTGCGCCATCGGCATCGCCATCGGCGTGCGCGCGCAGGTGTGGAACATCGGCGCCGAGGGCCAGTTCACGATGGGCGCCATCGCCGGCGGCGGCGTGGCGTTGACGTTCGGCGGCGCCGGGCATTGGTGGCTGCTGCCGCTGATGCTGGCCGCCGGCATCGCCGCCGGGGCCGGCTGGGCGGCGATCCCGGCATTCCTGAAAACCCGCTTCAACGCGCACGAGATCCTCACCACGCTGATGCTGAGCTACGTGGCGGTGCAGTTCCTCAGCTTCCTGGTGCACGGTCCCTGGCAGGATCCGCAGGGCCACGGCTTTCCGCAGTCCAAGCAGTTCGCCGACGACGCGCTGCTGCCGATCCTGGTGGCGAACACGCGGCTGCATATCGGCGCGCTGATGGCGCTGGCCTCGGTGCCGCTGGCCTGGCTGCTGCTGGGGCGCACGCTGATGGGCTTCCAGATCCGGGTGGTGGGCTTCGCGCCGGCCGCCGCCGGCTACGCCGGTTTTTCGCAGCCGCGCATCGTCTGGTTCTGCCTGCTGCTGGCCGGCGCCCTGGCAGGGCTTGCCGGCATCCTGGAGGTGGCCGGCCCGGACGGGCAACTGACGCCGGACATCTCGCCCGGCTACGGGTTCGCCGCGATCATCGTGGCCTTTCTCGGACGGCTGCATCCGTTCGGCATCCTGCTGGCCAGCCTGCTGATGGCGCTGCTGTATCTGGGCGGCGAGGGGTTGCAGATGACGCTGCAACTGCCGCTGGCCGTGACCGGCGTGACCCAGGGGCTGCTGCTGTTCTTCCTGCTCGCCTGCGACGTGCTGATCCTGTACCGGGTCCGCGTGGTGCGCGGCCGCGGCACGGCGCTCGGCCATGCATGACCGCCTGGTGCTGCTGGCCATCGTCGTCGCCACGTTGCGCGCCGCCACGCCGCTGATCCTGGCCGGCTTCGGCGAATTGCTGGCGGAACGCTCGGGCGTGCTGAACCTCGGCGTCGAGGGCATGATGCTGGTCGGCGCGGCATCGGGGTTTTTCGCCACCGCCGCGTCGGGCAGCATCGTCGTGGGCCTGCTGGTCGCCATGCTGGGCGGCGCGGCGATGGCCGGCGTGTTCGCGGTGCTGACCTTGTACCTGCTGGCCAATCAGGTCGCCACCGGCCTGGCGCTGACCATCTTCGGCGCCGGCCTGTCGGCGCTGATCGGCGCGCCGTATCAGAGCATCCCGATCGCCGGCCTGGCGATTTCGCTGTGGCCCGGCCTCAGCCATGCGCCGCCGCTGGTCCAGCAAGTGCTGCTGCTCGATCCGCTGGTGTGGCTGGCGGCGGTGCTGCCGTTCGCCGCCTCCGCCTTCATCTACCGCAGCCGCGCCGGGCTGGTGCTGCGCGCGGTCGGCGAAAGCCACGAGGTCGCGCACGCGCTCGGCTACTCGGTGCGCCGCGTGCGCCTGGCCGCGGTGCTGTTCGGCGGCGCCATGAGCGGGCTGGGCGGCGCCTATCTGTCGCTGGCCTACACACCGATGTGGGCGGAGAACATGGTGGCCGGGCGCGGCTGGATCGCGCTGGCACTGGTGGTGTTCTCGACCTGGAAGCCGCTGTGGCTGGCGCTGGGCGGGCTGCTGTTCGGCTTCGTGACCGTGGTGCAGTGACCAGGCCGAGGCGTTCGGACTGTCGATCAACCCGCAATTGCTGGCGATGCTGCCGTATATCGTGACGGTAGTGGTGCTGGTGCTGATCTCGCGCGACCGGGTGCGGCTGAAGCTGGCCGCCCCGGCGGCGCTGGGCAAGCCGTTCCACGCGACGGCGTGAGCGAAGAAGTTGACCGGGTCGGATGGCCTTGCGCGCCAGTCTTTATATGGCAGCACTCGTCGGGGTGCGCCGCAACCCCGTGCTGGCGGCCTTCCACGCCCGGCTGATCGCCGCCGGAAAGCGGCCCAAGGTCGCTCTTGTCGCCTGCATGCACAAGCTGCTCGGCATCCTCAACGCCATCGATCCGGAGCAACCAGCCATGGCAAAACGGCCAAACCACCACGTCGGCCTGATGGATGCCGGAAGCTGCGCGCGGGCCGGACGGCTCAAGGCCGCAGCCGCCGCAGGCGGGGGCGCGAAGCGCCAGCCTTGAACCGGCCGAAACGCGCGCAGACCATCAGAACATCGGGACGGCCCTTGACACGCAAGACAGTCGCTTGACCCGGCCATCCGGTCCAAGGTCCGCAAATCCGCGTGGTGGCACTGGATAGCCGGGTCCCCTGGACTTGATCCGGGGGCTGGCTATGACGGATTGGGAGCGCAACGGTCAACCAACTCGGCCGCTGGTATTATATCCAATTTAGTATAGGACTCTCGTGAAGCCGATAACCTTCGTGGGCGGTGCATTGGACGAATTGCGAGACTTTCCGGTGAACGCGCGGCGTGAAGCAGGCTATCAGCTCGACCGCGTGCAGCGCGGCCTTGAGCCGGATGACTGGAAGCCGATGACCGGCGTGGGGCCGGGCGTGCGCGAGATCCGAGTGCGCGACACTATGGGAGCGTTTCGCGTCATCTATGTCGCGGCGCTGACGGATGCCGTGTACGTGCTGCGCGCGTTTCAGAAGAAAACTTCAGCAAACCGCGAGGCGGGATCTGGAGATTGCCGCGACGCGCCTGCGGCAGGTTGGCGGGGGGAAAGCAGGATGACCGACGAACCCGTGCATACCTTCGCGAGCGTATGGGATGCCCTGGAGGAGACGCCGGACGAGGCGGCCAACATGCGGCTTCGGTCGCAGTTGGCGATTGCCGTCCGGGCCGCCGTCGAGAGCTGGGGGATGACGCAGGCTCGCTCTGCCAGCCGGCTCGGCGTGACCCAGCCCCGGCTGAATGACCTCCTGCGCGGCCGAACCGATCGGTTCAGCCTGGATGCCCTGATTGGTCTCGCTGACCGGGCGGGGCTCGCGGTCAGGATGGAGATCACGCACGACGCCGCCTAGCGTGGCGATGCCGCGCGCACGGGCACCGCTCGCGGCGCGATGGGTGGCGGCGGCGCGCTACCCCTCCAGCGGCGACCGCGTCGCCGCCATGCTCGGCCGCGCCGCCATCCGCTCCCACCACGCGCCCAGCGCCGGCCGCTGCTCCAGCATCGCGGCCCCCTCCGGCGTCATGCGCAGATACACGCAGATCGGCGCGAAATGCAGGTCGGCCAGGCTGCACGCATCGCCGGCCAGCCAGGTGTCGCCGCCCTGCACCGCGCCCAGCGCGTCGAGCGCCTTTTCCGTCTCCGGCAGCGCCGCGGCGATCTTCGCCTCGTCCGAAGGCTGCCCGAACATCGGCTGCACCGCGCGCTGCACGACCAGCTCGGAGACCATCGCCTTGTAGCCGTAGCTGTCCAGCACGCCGATCGCCTGCATCATGCGCGCCCGGTCGCGCGCCGAGGCCGGTTGCAGCCGGGCGCCGGGAAACGCCTCGTCGACATAGCGGGTGATGGCGGCCGTCTCGAAGACGCGAAAGCCGTCATGCTCCAGCACCGGGATCTTGCCCCAAGGGTGGCGGCGCGTGTGCTCGGGCGGCACCGGCTTGAAGATGTCGACCTCGGACAGCGCGTAATCGACGCCCTTCTCGCGCAGGGCCAGCAGGGCGGTGCGCGTATAGGTGCTGTAGGCGGCGCCATAGACGGTCACGGTTGCCATCGCGTTGTCTCCGGAATGATCCGGCCGATCATGCGCGCGCGGCCGGACCGACTTCAATCGGCTACGACTGCAATCGGCTCAGGCCGTGGCCTCCCAGATCCCGGGCACGAACACCGCTTCATCGTCGCCCGGCCAGGGCGGCATGGTCGCGCCCACCGCCACCAGCGGCGCGGCACCGTCGCTGCGGAACTGGAACCGCGTGCCGACCGGGATCGCCACGGCCACGCCCGGGCCGACGTCCTCCAGCGCCTCGCGCTCGCCCAGCTTGCGCCACATGCGCCCGCTGCCCGAAACGAAATACCAGACTTCGTCCACCGTCCTGTGCGCGATGGCCTTCGAGACGGCGCCCGGCGGCAGCGAGAACAGGGCCATCCCGCCGCGCGCCGTGGCGCACAGCACGCGCACCTCCGACCCGTCGGGTGCCATGACATCCGGCGCGTCGCCGGCCCGTCTGCTCGCAAGTTCTCTGCTCGCAAGTTCCATGTTCGCTCCCTCCCTCGGCCGGCGCGCGCGCCCCCCGCGCAAGCTGGTTCGCTGGCGTATCGCATGGTATGCGCGCAGCCATGAGCGCCGCAGTGCAATCTCTCGCCGCCGCCGCCGCCACCCCGACCGTGGCGGTGCCGCTGCCCGAGCTGCTGGCCGTGGTGCGCGAATACATCGACGCCGGCCGCTTCGACGCCGCCGGCCGGCTGCTGGCGCACCTGCTGGCCACGCAGCCGCGCCACCCGGAAGCCCTGCATCTGTCCGGCTTCATCGCCTTCAAGCGCGGCCGCATCGAGCAGGCCGCCGAGATCATGGAGCAGGCCCTGGCCGCCGGAGCCCAAGCGCCGCGCCAGCTCTGCAACCTCGCCGAAGTCTATCGCATCCAGGGCCGCATCGCCGAAGGCCTGGCGGCGATCCGCCGGGCCGCCGCGATGGCGCCCACCGACCCGATCTGCCACTTCAACGAGGCGATGCTGCACTACGAGCAGCTCGACACCGACGCCTGCATCCGCGCCGCCCGCCGCGCCATCGCCCTGCGTCCCGACATGCCCGAGGCGCATATGCGTCTGGGGCAGACCTTGCTGCTGACCGGGGCGTTCGCCGAGGGCTGGGCGGAATACGAATGGCGCTACCGCATCGCCGGCGCGCAGCCGCTGATGCCGGCGCAATTCCTCGCGCGCGGCGCGCGGCCGCAATGGGACGGCAGCCGGCTCGGACCCGGGCAGCGCCTGCTGCTGGTGGCCGACCAGGGGTTCGGCGACGTGCTGATGTTCGCCCGCTACCTGCCCTGGGCGAGCGGGCGCGCCGAGCAGGTGACGGTCGCCTGCTCCGGCGAGCTGGCGCCGCTGCTGGCGCGCCTGTTCCCCGGTCCGGCCTACCACGCGCGCTGGGACGACATCCCCGACCATGCCGCCTATTGCCCGCTGTCCGGCCTGCCGCGGCTGGCCGGGACGCTGCTGGAGACGGTGCCGGCGCCGGTGCCCTATGTCTGCGCCGAGCCGTCGCGGGCGCAGGCGATGCGGGCGTGGCTTGACGCGCGGGCGGCTGGCGGACAGCGCCGGGTCGGCATCGCCTGGGCGGGGCGGCCCACGCACAACAACGACCGCAACCGCACCGTGGCGCTGGCGACGCTGGCGCCGCTGGCAGGCGTCGCGGGCGTCACCTTCGTCTCGCTGCAAAAAGGGCCGGCCGCGGCACAGATCGCCGGCTGGCCGGATCGCGCGCGGCTGCTCGACGCCGCGCCGCTGCTGCACGGGTTCGAGGACACCGCCGCACTGGTCGCCAACCTCGATCTCGTGGTGTGCGTCGACACTTCGCTGGGCCACGTGGCCGGCGCGCTCGACCGGCCGGCCTGGGTGATGCTGCCGTTCGCGCCCGACTGGCGCTGGCTGATGGGGCGGATGGAGTCGCCGTGGTATCCGTCGCTGCGGCTGTACCGCCAGCCGAGGCCGCAGGCGTGGGCAGACGTGATCGAGCACGTCGCCGAGGATCTCGCCACCTGGGCGGCCGGCCGCCCATGCTGACGTTGGTTGGCGTTCTGGTCGTGGTCGCGGGCTTCGCGGCCGGGATCAACCCCATGCTGGTCGTGGCCACGGCGGCGATCGTCACCGGGCTCGTGGGTGGCCTGCACCTGCTCGCCGCGCCTGGCCACGCTTTCGTGGTCAACCGCTATGTCGGTATCGTCTGGCTGGTGCTGCCGGTCGTCGGCCTGCTTGAGCACGCGGGCCTGCGCGAGCGCACGCAGACGCTGATCGGGCGCGTGCGCGCGGCGACCCGCGCTGACCGAGGCGGCGTTGATGCGGGCCGTGCTGCCTGTGGTGGAGTTCGCGCCTTGGCTCGGGCACTTCCTGCGCCACATGGGCGAGGGCCTGCCGGCGACGCTGTTCACGTCGGCGACCGTGAGCGACCGCAGCGACGGCAAGATCGCGCGTCTGGACAGGCTGAAGCTGAGCCGGGCGTGGTGCTGCGGTTGATTGCGTGCAGAAGAACTCGGTGCCACGGAGAACCTTTGGGAGCGCCCCCACTGCCGACTAAGTTGGCACGGCAACGATCGCGCAGCGCCCAGCTTCCTGCCGCAGATAGGCGACACACCCCAAAATCCAACGATCGAGGTCGGCGACCGTCGCCGGCAGATGGGCAACGGGAACGCTAGGCACCTGCCACCAAAGCGCGGCGCTTGCGAGGTGCATGCGCTCGACGGTCAGACCAAGAAGGAGATTGTCGCCAACAACCGATGCGGGCTCGCTGCTGAACTCTAGCACCGTAGGCGGCGCAGCTAGATCGTTGAACCGCGGCGACGCTTTAGGAACGTCCGCCCGGGCGCTCTCAAGAACATCGAGTTGCCAATGCGGATGTCCCGCCTGGTGGATGAAGGCGTCGCTACCTCGTCCGATCCATTCGCTTCTCAGAATTTGTGGTTTCGACAGTTCCCCTTGACGGCCGACATGCAGGGTGAAGCCCCCTTCAACAAACCGGAAAATCCGTTCTGCGCCTTGTTTTCGCCAGCGCTCGCGGTAGCCCGTCCAGGCAAGAACATCGTCGGTCACCGGACAGAGCGGAATGACGCGGTGTGTCCTTCCGCGGTTACGAGCGATCATCTCGCTGGCGCGCCCGCCAAGTGTCATTACCGCGGCGGCGTTACTCATCTCTGGCGCGAAGGCTACCTCGCCTGTCGCAAGCCCAACGGCTTCGCCGAATCGAACAGCGAGCGTCTTGCAGCGCTGGCTGAACATTGACGCCGACAAACTAGGTTCGGCTGGCTCAACCCTCGGCAAGCGCGGGCACTCCGTACAACTGGGCAACCAATCGGTCCACATCGCCTTCGGGTACAATCTCGCCGCGCTCCGTGGCAAGGGTAACGCGAGTCAGCCGGCGCACATGCTCACGTAGGATGGGATCTTCGGCTTTCTCCCAGAGGTCCGGGAGAAACACGGGCGCCGAGAAAGCGACTGCTCAGGTCGAACTGCCCGCCGGCAATTGTCACCGACCGGAATGAAACCAGCCGGACAAACGCCCGTGAATTGAGCAAGGCGACATAAGCCCGCATTATCTCGATCAATGCAGCACCTTCCTTGTCAGATTTGTAACTCTCGTCCGAAACTTCGGCTGCAATGATGCGTTTCGGAACCCAAACGTGACCGGTCGAGGGTAGGTACTGTCCATCTGCATCAAGCGCGAAGCTGCCTTCGGCGCCGAAAAACTTTGAGACGATGCGCGGCCGGTCACTAAGTGCAAAGGTGCCGACGCGCGGATGCATGAGGCCCCACCAATCCTGGCGGTTCGCCCGTACAATGGAAATCCGGCTTTTCAGCGTGGCCTCATTGGGCTTGAGCATGGTGCGATAATAATTAGGGACCGCCGCGGCCACCGCGGCTTCGTTTGCGAACAATGAGCCGTCGCGCCCGTGCGGGAAGAACAAATGATATCTCTTCACGATTTGGCCACTGTCGATTGAGTCAGTCATCAGAGCGTCGCGAAAATAGCGCCTTTCCTTGGCGGTCAAACCAAGTTGGCGGAAATCATTATCGTCGAGTAAGAAAACCTTGAGATTGCCAGTTTGCACGCCCTGCGCAATGTCGAACAGGCTGCCGACCGTCGGTGTCTGCGCAGCTTCGAGCGCATCCAGCACGCTACGTTGCTGCGGCGTCAGGATGCGCCACGGAAGCTTGCGATCGAGGACGGTGGCATCGGTCGCGAACAGCTTCCACCGCCTATCACCCGCCGCAATCACCGGCGGCGCGCCGTGAGTTTTACGCAATTCCCGCAGCGCATCGCCGGTAGCCCCGGGCTCGTTGCCAGTGACAAGCGCCGTGAACTCGCGGTGACGCGGTTGGCCTTTCGCAATAACGACACAAGCGACATGGACGAGCGCCTGGCTGAACAGGCGAAAATCGCCGATGCTTCCAAGCAACCGAATGTCGCCTTCGTTCGCCAGCCGCTCGCGCCAGGGGGTCGCCGCCTCATGGGTAAGGAGATCGGCCGGGAACAGCGTTCCCATCGCGCCGCCATCTGCAAGTGCTTCGAGCGCCCGCGTCACGAACGCCATACTATAGTCGCCTCGGCTTCCCGCCTTGTCGCCGACGATGGCGCGCAATTGCGCCTTCTGTTCGGATGTCTGGGCGATCACCGAGATGAAGGGTGGATTCATAACTGTAACGTCGGCCGAGGGGAAAGCCGGCTCCGCAAGCGAGTTCTCCAATCCCAAGGTCAAGCGTCGCGCCGCCCGCAGGGGCCCAGTCACGCAGCGCCAGGATTGGTGTGAACCGCGCCATCGCGATCGCCGGGCCAGATATGTCGCGGCCCCGGATCCGAAGCGCGCCATCGAAACCGACGCGCCGAAATCCGCGCAGTGCCTCGTGCAGGAATGCTGCCGAGCCGCAAGCGGGATCGCTGATGGTGAGCGTGAGTTCGGCCCGCCAGATCGGCGACCTGTAGTATGGTATGGTCTACGATGCTACGGGCGAGCGCCGGCGGCGTGAAATGCGTGCCACCGTGCGAGTTGCGTTCGGCCGTCACCTTGCCGGCAAAGCCGAAGAGGTCTGGTGGCGGCGCACGTACCAGGTCGAGGTGCGCTTCCTGGAACAGCTGGCCGCCGGCGTGACGGATCGCAAGGCTCGGGTGCAGCGTAAGCGCCGACAGTGCCGCAGGTGCCGTGCGAATGTCGCGCAGCGCTTCATCGAGCAATGGCCCAGCCAGCGCTGACCGCAGATCAGCCGCATCGTGCGGGAGCCCAAAAGTGGCCGCATCGGCGGGAGCCTCCTCGCCAGCGATCAAATCGCCCAGCACGGTCACGAAGGCGTCTATCGCGCGCTCGTCGGGTAGGCCCGCATGTGCGATAAGTGAACGAATACGGCCAAACAGGTTCACGAGATGCTGGACGACGGTCCTGTTGGAGCGGAGTTGGTCTCCGCACAGAAAGCGATAGAAGCCATCAAGATCGCGATTTACCGAGTTTAGGGAATAGACCTGCGCCTCGCGCGCGGCGTCCCAGCGCACGACTTGAACCTCGTTGTCGCTGACCGTTACGTGATGTGGTAGGTCGCTCGACCAAGCCCACGCAGCGGCTGCGGTCGGGTCGACTCGTTCTTCGACGATCGACATGCCGAATGACCCGTGACCGCCGTCGAGCAAAAGATCATGTTCCCCACTCGCACCGGGTTGCTCGAACGCAAACATCGACGATCGGGCAAGGCCAAACCGTTTGCTCCACTGGGCACTCAGCGGGCTTCGGTCATTGCGACGATCTCAACCTATTTCAACAAGGGGCAGCTGTCCTTGAAGCTCCTCGGGTGTGGCGCGACCGGCGACTACTGCAAGATGCGGATCGAGGGGCACGAACAAGGCCGCACTCGCCGACGTAGCAGTGGAAAAAGTGCCAAGGATAGCGGATCGTTGGTCCATGAAGATTGCGCACCTACCCCAAAGGTTCGGGAAGAACTGGCCGTTGAGGGAGCGCCGCAACTCGCGAATGCCGGGTGCCCAGCTGCTTGCTCGTCCGCCGAAGACTGAAAATATTTCCCGGAAAACTCGCAGCGCAACGAATCCTGCCGAGGAATAGAGCGCGACGCGCCCGGGACCGCGAGCTGGAACGGTCGGCTGGAAGAGCCCTCGTTTTCCACACCACTCTCGCAACTGGCTTTCTGAGAGCTCAGTGAGGCGTGAGGCATCGGAAAATTGGACGGGTTCCATGTTAAGAACGGGGATTATACCCGTTTAGGTTGGTCAATAGGTTGCGCGGGAAAAATTGACCCGCCACCGGGGCGTCTGTCGGTCCGCCAAGAATAAACGCTGGGCTCTCAGAGAAGCTCCGAGAGGTGGGCTGACCGGCATGGGCGCAGAGACTTCGCAGGAGCGATCGGTCTGCCTGCCTTCCATTAAACCCTGCGGTAGGCGCGTCACCTTAGCAATGGAGGAACACCGCCATTCATACCAACCCGCCCTGGATTGCCACCCATCTCAGGGGTGCGGTCATGGTTGGCGAAGGCCGACCGCCGCATTTAAAGACATGGGACGTTAGTTCTTGACAGGACCCGTCAGTCATACTAACATTCCAAACGTGTCCCCTCTAACCCCACCCGACCTGGCCCGCCGACTCGCCCGCATCCTCGCCTCGCTATGCGCCGTGATCGCGGTCCGCGCGGCAAGACAGCGGGAAATCCAACCGCTGCTGTGCCAACTCTGGGCCGCGCTGCGCCGCCGGGCGGGACGGCTCGAAAGCCTGGCGGCAAGGCTCCACGCCGGCCGGCACCCCGCCCGACGCTTCACGCCAGCGACCCGCAACCCACGCCCCCGCCGCTCCGCTGACGCCGCTCCGCCCCGGCCACCGCGCGGCTTCGCCTGGCTGGTCCGGCTGGCGCCGGAGACGGCGGTCTACGGCAGCCAGTTGCAGGCCCTCCTCTGCGAGCCGGAACTAGCCTCCCTGCTCCAAGCCGCCCCGCAGGCCGGGCGCCTGCTGCGTCCGCTATGCCGGATGCTGGGCGTCCGCCCCGGCCCCACTTTGGCCCCGGCCTTGGTCCTGCCGCGGCGGGAACGCACGAAGCGACCAGCCCGGCCGAACCCCGACCGCCCACCCGATCTGCGGCCCCGCCCGGCGCGCGCGTGTCCGGCCCGCCGGCTCGGCTCCTTCCTCCTGCCGCGCGCGCCGCGCCGCCCGCGGCCGCCGCCCTTGCCCGCGCCGCGCATCTGCGCCATATCCCGCGCGCCACCGGGACCGTCCCGGCGGTAATTCACACGCGGGGCGCCTTTCCGGCCGACTTGGCCAGAATCCGGTGCCTGCACAGGGCAAGCCCCCGCGGAGGCTCAACCGGACTGTTCTGGAAAGGAGATCGCCCGATGGCGATGCCCGACTTCTCGATGCGCCAGCTTCTCGAGGCCGGCGTGCATTTCGGCCACCACACCCGCCGATGGAACCCCAAGATGGGGCCGTACATCTTCGGCATCCGCAACCAGGTCCACATCATCGACCTGCAACAGACCGTCCCCCTGCTCGACCGCGCGCTGCGCGCCGTGCGCGACGTGACCGCGGCCGGCGGGCGCGTGCTGTTCGTCGGCACCAAGCGCGCCGCCGCCGAGCATGTGGCCGACGCCGCCCGCCGCTGCGGCCAGTACTACGTCAACCACCGCTGGCTCGGCGGGATGCTGACCAACTGGAAGACCATCACCGGCAGCATCAAGCGGCTGCGCCAGATCGACGACATGCTGGGCGGCGACACGCAGGGCCTGACCAAGAAGGAAATCCTCGACATCACCCGCGACCGCGAAAAGCTGGAGCGCGCGCTGGGCGGCATCAAGGAGATGGGCGGCCTGCCGGACATCCTGTTCATCATCGACACCAACAAGGAGAAGCTGGCGGTCGAGGAAGCGGTCAAGCTCGGCATCCCGGTGGTCGCCGTGCTGGACAGCAACTCCGACCCCACGGGCGTGACCTTCCCGATCCCCGGCAACGACGACGCGATCCGCGCCATCACGATGTATTGCGACCTGGTCGCCGGCGCCGTGCTGGACGGCATCAGCGCCGAGATGATCGCCTCGGGCCGCGACATGGGGGCGGCCGAGGATCTGCCGCCGGAGAAGCTGCCCGAGTCCGAGTCCGCCGCCGCCGCCTGAACCCGCCTTCAGAGCTCGCCGCACGCCACCCTGGAGACCGACCACCATGCCCGAGATCACCCCCGCCCTCGTCAAGGATCTGCGCGAGCGGACCGGCGCGGGCATGATGGACTGCAAGAAGGCGCTGGTCGAGGCGGGCGGCGACACCGAGGCGGCGATCGACTGGCTGCGCAAGAAGGGTCTGTCCGCCGCCGCCAAGAAAAGCGGCCGCGTCGCCGCCGAGGGGCTGGTCGGCGTGGCCTCGGCGCCGCGGCGGGCCGCGATGGTCGAGGTCAACGCCGAGACCGACTTCGTGGCGCGCAACGAGACGTTTCAGGCGTTCGTGGCGGCCGCCGCGGCGGTGGCGCTGGAGGTCGGCGACGACCTGGACGCCATCAAGGCCGCCCCCTATCCCGACAGCGTGCGCAGCGTCGGCGAGCAGTTGACGCACCTGGTCGCCACCATCGGCGAGCACATCAACCTGCGCCGCGCCGCCGTGCTGACGGTGGGCCGGCGGCGCGGTCGCCACCTACGTCCACTCGGTGGTCCGCCCCGGCCTGGGCAAGATCGGCGTGCTGGTGGCCGTCGAGGCGGATAGCGAGCTGGAGGCGCTGGAGGTGCTGGGCCGCCAGGTCGGGATGCACGTCGCGGCCGCCCGGCCCGAGGTGCTGGACATCGACGCGGTCGACCCGGCGGCGCTGGAGCGCGAGCGGGCGGTGCTGGAGGAGCAGGCGCGCGCCTCGGGCAAGCCGGAGCCGGTGATCGCCAAGATGGTCGAGGGCCGCATCCGCAAGTATTACGAGGAAGTGGTGCTGCTCGAGCAGGTCTGGGTGCATGACGGCGAGAGCCGGGTGCGCGCGGTGGCCAAGAAGGCCGGCGTGACGCTCGCCGGCTTCGTGCGCTACGCCTTGGGCGAGGGGATCGCCAGGCATTCGGGCGACTTCGCCGCCGAGGTGGCCGCCGCCGCCGGCCTGGCGCCGGAGAGCCCGAAACCCCCAGGCCCGCAACCCGGGGGCCCGGCGCCCTGAGCCCCGACGCAACAAGCCCCGATGCGACCCCGGCGGGCGGCACGCCGATCTACCAGCGCGTGCTGCTGAAAATCTCCGGCGAGGCGCTGATGGGCCGGCGCGAGTTCGGCCTGGACACCGACACCGTCGCGCGCATCGCGGTGGACATCGGCGACGTGGTGGGTCTCGGCGTGCAGGTCTGCCTGGTGATCGGCGGCGGCAACATCTTCCGCGGCGTCTCGGCGGCGGCCGGCGGCATGGACCGGGCGCAGGCCGACTACATGGGCATGTTGGCCACCGTGATGAACGCGCTGGCCATGCAGAACGCGCTGGAGAAGTGCCGCATCCCGACCCGGGTGCAGTCGGCGATCCCGATGGCCACGGTGTGCGAGCCGTATATCCGCAGGCGGGCCGAGCGGCACATGGAAAAGGGGCGGGTGGTGATCTTCGCCGCCGGCACCGGCAACCCGTTCTTCACCACCGACACGGCCGCGGCGCTGCGCGCCGCCGAAATGGGCTGCGACGCGCTGCTGAAGGGCACGCAGGTCGATGGCGTCTATACCGCCGACCCGCGCCGCGTGGCCGGTGCCGAGCGGTTCGAGCAACTGACCTACCTGGACGTGCTGGCCCGGGATCTGCGGGTGATGGATGCCGCCGCGATCAGCCTGGCGCGGGAAAACGGCCTGCCGATCGTGGTGTTCAACATCCGCGCCCCCGGCGCCTTCGCCGCCGTGATGCGCGGCGAGGGGCCGTTCACGACCATCGTGGAGCCGCGTTAATCGCCTCGGAGGTATTCCGGAGAGGCGGGGCGCACTAGGCCGCGTCCTGCAGTCGCGTCATAGTGCTTGATAGAACGACCTCGCAGCCGGAGATCGCCGAAGTGGCCACCGACCTCAACACCCTCAAGCAGGATCTCGCCCGCCGCATGGACGGCGCGCTGGAGACGCTGCGGCGTGAGTTCGCCGGCCTGCGGTCGGGCCGCGCCAGCCCGGCCTTGCTGGAGCCGGTGCGGGTCGAGGCCTATGGCAGCGAGGTGCCGCTCACCCAGGTCGGCACCATCGGCGTGCCGGAGGCGCGGATGCTGACCGTGCAGGTCTGGGACCGCACCCTGGTCGGCGCCGTCGAGCGCGCCGTCCGCGACTCCGGCCTCGGCCTCAACCCCGCCTCGGACGGGCAGCTTGTGCGCGTGCCGATCCCGCAACTGACCGGCGAGCGGCGGATCGAGCTGTCCAAGGCCGCCGGCCGCTACGCCGAAGGCGCCAAGGTCGCGGTGCGCGGCGTGCGGCGCGACGGCATGGAGCAGATCAAGGCGGCCGAGAAAAAGAACGTCGTCAGCGAGGACGAGGCGAAGAACTGGGCCGAGGAGGTGCAGAAAGTCACCGACGGCTACATCAAGCGCATCGACGAGCAGCTCGCCGACAAGGATCGTGAGATCAAGCAGGTCTGAGACGGCACAGGTCGAGGACCGCAGCATGGCCATCGCCCGCTCCTACGCCGCCGCGGCCGCTGCGCCGCCGCCGCCGCGCCGCGCGAGGCCGCGCCGGCCGCGGTGCCGGCGCATGTCGCCATCATCATGGACGGCAACGGCCGCTGGGCGGCGCGGCGCGGCCTGCCGCGCGTGGCCGGCCACCGCGCCGGCGCGCAGGCGGTGCGCCGCACCATCGAGGCGGCGATCCGCCAGGGCATCGGCTGGCTGACCCTGTACGCCTTCAGCAGCGAGAACTGGCAGCGTCCGGCCGAGGAGGTGTTCGACCTCACCGGCCTGCTGCGCCACTACCTGCGCCACGAGGTGGCCGAGCTGGCGCGGGTCGGCGTGCGGCTGCGCTTCATCGGCGACCTGGACCGCTTCGACGCCGACATCCGCGCCGAGATCACCCGCGCCGAGGCGCAGACGGCCTCCGGCGCCAGGCTCAACGTGGTGATCGCGATGTCCTATGGCGCGCGCGCGGAAATCCTGGCGGCGGCGCGCCGCGCGGCGCTGGCGGTGCGCGACGGGCTGCTGGACCCGGACCGGCTGGACGAGGCGGCGTTCGGCAAGCTGCTGTACACCAGCGGCATTCCCGACCCCGACCTGCTGCTGCGCACCAGCGGCGAGCAGCGGCTGTCCAATTTCCTGCTGTGGCAGTCGGCGTATGCCGAGCTGGTGTTCCTCGATGTGCTGTGGCCCGATTTCTCGGCCGAGCATCTGGCCGCGGCGCTGGGCGAATTCGCCCGCCGCGAGCGCCGGTTCGGCGCCCGTCCGCTCTAGCGTGTCCCGCTCCGAAGTCGGGACGCCCAAGCGAGCGACGCGGCGCTGGGCGGATCTGCGGCTGCGCGCCGTCTCCGGCGTGCTGCTGGCAGCCGTCAGCCTGGCCTGCCTGTGGTGGGGCGGCCTGCCCTGGGCGGCGCTGATCGTGCTGGTGGCAAGCGGCCTTGGCCTCGAATGGGTGGCCTTGTGCCGCCGGCTGCGCGGCGCCCGGCGCTGGGCGGCGCTGCTGGCGGGCATTCCCTATGTGGGCCTCGCCGCCGCCTCGCTGCTGTGGCTGCGCGCCGATCCGGTGGTGGGCGCCCGCGCCGTGCTGTTCCTGCTGCTGGTGGTCTGGGCCAGCGACATCGGCGCCTACCTGGCCGGCCGGTCGATCGGCGGCCCGTTGCTGGCGCCGGCCATCTCGCCCGGCAAGACCTGGGCAGGTGCGGCCGGCGGCCTGCTCGCGGCGATTCTGGTCGGACTGGCGGTGGGCGGCGCGCGCCCGGCTAGTGCCGCCGTGCTGGCCGGGGCGGCGCTGGGCATCGCGGCGCAGGCGGGCGACCTGCTGGAGAGCGCGGTCAAGCGCGGCTTCGGCGTCAAGGATTCCGGGCGGCTCATTCCGGGACATGGCGGCCTGTTCGACCGGGTCGACGGGGTTCTGGCCGCCGCCCCCGTCGCCGCCCTACTGGCGATGCAGGCGGGCCACGGGGTAGTGTTCTGGCGATGACAGTCTTTGCGCCGGCCGCCCTGGCCGACTCCAGCCGCGAATCCGATGCGATCGCCGCGCCGGCCGCCGCCGGGCGGTCTGTCACCGTGCTCGGCTGCACCGGCAGTGTCGGCACCCAGACGCTGGATCTGCTGGAGAACGCCGAGCCCGGCCGCTACCGGGTCGTGGCCCTGGTGGGCGGCAAGCGCGCGGCGCTGCTGGCCGAACAGGCGCGCCGCCACCAGGCGCGCCTGGCGGTGATCGCCGATCCCGCCTGCTGGCGGGAGCTGTCCGAGGCGCTTTCCGGCAGCGGCATCGAGGCGGCAGCCGGCCCGCAGGCGGTGATCGAGGCCGCGACGCTGCAAGCTGACTGGACGATGGCCGCGATCACCGGGGCGGCCGGCCTGCACGCCACCCTGGCCGCCGTGGCGCGCGGCAAGACCGTGGCGCTGGCCAACAAGGAGGCGCTGGTCTGCGCCGGCGCGGTGATGCTGGCCGCCGTCCGCCAGCATGGGGCGACCCTGCTGCCGGTCGATTCCGAGCACAACGCCATCTTCCAGGCGCTCGCCGAAGGCAACCGTGGCGCGGTCGAGCGGATCACGCTCACCGCCTCAGGCGGCCCGTTCCGTACCGCCACGCTCGACGAGATGCGCCGCGCGGTGCCCGAGGCGGCGCTGCGCCACCCGGTCTGGTCGATGGGCGCCAAGATCAGCATCGACAGCGCCACCCTGATGAACAAGGCGCTCGAGGTGATCGAGGCGGCGCGGCTGTTCGACCTGCCGAGCGAGCGGATCGACGTGCTGGTGCATCCGCAATCGGTGATTCACGGCATGGTCCACTACGCCGACGGCAGCGTGCTGGCCCAGCTCGGCAGCCCGGACATGCGGGTGCCGATCGCCCATGCCCTGGCCTGGCCCGGCCGCATCGCGACGGCCGCGCCGCGACTGGATCTGGCGGCACTCGCCCGGCTGGATTTCGCCGCCCCCGACCCGGTGCGCTTCCCCGCCTTGCGCCTGGCGCGCGAGGTGCTGGCGGCTGGCCACGCGGCGGCGTGCATCCTGAGTGCGGCGAACGAGGTCGCGGTGGAAGCCTTCATCCAGCGGCGCATCGGCTTTCTCGACATCGTCGGCGTCGCCGAGGCGGCGTTGGCCGAAATCGGGCGAACGTCCGGCCGACGATCTGGCGAAGGTGCTTGCCGCCGATGCCGAGGCGCGCCAAGTGGCCGAGGCGTGTTGCGCGCGCCTCGCCGCGAGCCGCGCCCGCTCGGTTGCGTGATCGCGACGCCCTCACCCCGGCCCTCTCCCAGAGGGAGAGGGGGCAGCGCTTCTCCCTCTCCCTCTGGGAGAGGGCCGGGGTGAGGGTCTCATCCAGCTAGAGTAAACCCCGTCTTTCGAGGACTGCCGCCGTGTTCCACTTCCTGCCGCAGCCGCTGAACTCGATCGTCCCGTTCCTCATCGTGCTTGGCGTGCTGGTGTTCATCCACGAGCTCGGCCACTACCTCGCGGCGCGCTGGATGGGCGTGCATGTGGAAGCGTTCTCGATCGGCTTCGGCCAGCCGATCGCCCGCTGGACCGA
Source organism: uncultured Pseudomonadota bacterium (assembly GCA_963758455.1). Classification (GTDB taxonomy): domain Bacteria; phylum Pseudomonadota; class Alphaproteobacteria; order Acetobacterales; family Acetobacteraceae; genus CAVRQM01. The sequence goes on from CAVWVK010000004.1 coordinate 655,583, forward strand.
TCGGCTCGGCACTGAATGGCGGCTGTCCTGGCTGCCGCTGGGCGGCTACGTGAAGCTGCACGGGCAGGAGCGCCCCGAGGAAGTCTCGGCCGACGTGCGCGCGGCGTGGCAGCCGGGCCGCACCTTCCACGAGAAGCGGGTCGGCGCCCGCGCGGTGGTGATCGCGGCCGGCCCGATCGCCAATTTCGTGCTCGCGGCGGTGCTGTATGCGGCGCTGTTCGCCACCGTCGGGCAGCCGGTGGCCCAGCCCGGCCCGATCGTGGGCGAGGTGCAGCCGGGCAGTGCCGCCGCCCATGCCGGGCTGCTCAAGGGCGACCGGATCGAGAGCGTCGACGGCCAGGCCACCGCCGATTTCGCCGCCATCCGCAACCTCGTCGTGGCGCGGCCGAACGCGCGCCTGATGCTGCAAGTGCGTCGCGGAGCGGCCGAGCGGACGCTGCCGCTCACCACCAACTCGCATGTCGAGGGCGGCCGCCGGATCGGCACGCTCGGCATCACCTCGTCGTTCGAGTACCACCGGCTGCCGCTCGGGACCGCGATTACGCGCGGCGTGGGGCAGACGTGGGACATGGCGCGGGAAACCCTCGCCGGAATCTGGGGGATGATCTCCGACGGCCGTGGCGCGGGCGAGCTCGGCGGGCCGCTGCGCATCGCCCAGTTGTCCGGGCAGGTGGCGGCACTCGGATTTTCCACGCTGGTCAGCTTCGTGGCCGTGCTGTCGGTCAATCTGGGGCTGATAAACCTGTTCCCCATCCCGATCCTGGATGGCGGGCACCTGATGTTCTACCTGATCGAGGCGGTGCGCGGCCGGCCGCTGCCGCAGCGGGCGGTGGAGTACGGCTTTCGCGCGGGCTTCGCACTGCTGGCCGCGCTGTTCGTGTTCGTCACCTGGAACGACCTGTCGCATCTGGGATTGATGCACTGGGTAGCCGGCCTGATGGGCCGCACCTGATCCGAAGCAGGAACGTCGCGGTTCCCGCGATGATTCCACGACAGCAACGGTCAATGACCGTCGGGATCGTCGCGTCGCAAAGGACGATCCTCTAGGACTGGAGACCTCGCGGCCAGGGCGATCGAAGCCGGGGGCGCAGCGGAAACACGACGGGCGCCCGCGGCGCTGGCGCGGCGCGGAGGCTATCGCTATTGTCCGCGCCGTCTGGGGCTGACCCAGGATTCGGCTGTCCCGCATGCGGGGGCGGCGCTGCCGTAAGGATGTCGCCTTTGTTTCGTACCCGCGCCGCCCTGATCTGGCTGGCCGCCGCCCTGATGCTGCTGATGACGATGTCCCCGCCGCCCGCCGCGGCGCAGGGCGCCCCGCCGCCGGCCGCGCGCAAGGCCGCCGCCGCCGCGCCCGCGTCCGGCGGGACGATCGCCGACATCCGCGTGGAGGGCAATCAGCGCATCGAGACGGGAACCATCCTGTCCTACATCCTGGTGCAGCCGGGCGATCCGTTCGATCCGGACCGCATCGACCGCAGCCTCAAGACGCTGTACGCGACCGGCCTGTTCTCCGACGTGAAACTGACGCGGCAGGGCAACACGCTGGTCGTGCATGTGGTCGAGAATCCGATCGTCAACCGCATCGCCTTCGAGGGCAACCACAAGGTCACGGACGCGCAGCTTCGCCCCGAACTGCAACTGCGCTCGCGCGCGGTGTTCACGCCGGCGCTGGCGCAGGCCGACCGGCAGCGGCTGCTCGACCTGTACGCCAAGCGCGGCCGCTACGCCGCCACCGTCGAGCCGGAGATCATCAAGCTCGACCAGAACCGCGTCGACGTGGTGTTCAAGATCCATGAAGGCGCGCTGACCCAGATCAGCCGCATCGCCTTCGTCGGCAACCACGCCTTCAGCGAAGGGCGGTTGAAGGAAGTCGTCAACAGCCGCGAGGAGGCGTTCTGGCGCATCTTCTCCAACACCGACACCTACGACCCCGATCGGATCAGCTTCGACAAGGAGCTGTTGCGCCGGTTCTACCTGAAGAACGGCTTCGCGGACTTCAAGGTGACGAGTGCCGCGGCCGAGCTGACGCCGGACAAAAGCGCGTTCTTCCTCACCTTCACGCTGGACGAGGGCGCGCGCTATCGCATCGGCAAGGTCTCGGTGGACTCGACCCTGCCGCATCTGAGCGGTGCGGCTCTGCGGCCGCTGGTCGGCATCGCGGTGGGCGACTGGTACGACGGCGACGCCGTGGAGCGCAATGTGCAGACGCTGAACGACGCGGTGCTGGCGCGCGGCTATCAGTTCGTCGACGTCAAGCCGCGCATCTCGCGCAACCCCGCGAAGCACACCGTCGACCTGGTGTTCGACGTGGCGCAGGGCCCGCGCGTGTATGTCGAGCGCATCGACATCACCGGCAACACCCGCACCCAGGACAAGGTGATCCGCCGCGAGTTCCGTCTGGCCGAGGGCGACGCGTTCAACGCCGCCTTGGTGCGCCGCTCGCGGCAGCGGCTGGAGGATCTCGGCTATTTCAACACCGTGGCGATCACCGAGCAGCCCGGGTCGGCCGACGACAAGGTGGTCCTGAACACCCAGGTCCAGGAAAAGGCCACCGGCGAGCTGACCATCGGCGGCGGCTATTCGTCCGACGACGGCGCGCTGGCCAACGTCGGCCTGCACGAGCGCAACCTGATCGGCACCGGCATCGACGCCGGCATCAACGGCGTGCTGGCGCAGAAGGAAAGCGAGGTCGATCTTTCCGTCACCGACCCGTATTTCCTCGACCGCAACATGGTCGCGGGCTTCGACCTGTTCCACGTCCAGAACAACAACCAGGATATCGCCCAGTACAGCGAGCGGCGCACCGGCGGCTCGCTGCGACTCGGCTACGAGTTCACCGAGCACCTGCGCCAGGCGCTGACCTACTCGCTGATCCAGCGCAACATCTACAACGTGCAGACCGGCGCCAGCATCTACATCCTGGACGAAGCCGGTCCCTCGCTGCTGTCCCAGCTCGGCCAGACGTTGACGTTGGACTATCGCGACAGCACGGTGGATCCGCGCAGCGGCTTCGTGATCCGCTTCGGCAGCGATTTCGCGGGACTCGGCGGCGACGCGCATTACGTGCGGACCAAGCTCGACGGCACCTACCTCATTCCGCTGGAGAGCGTGTTCGGCGATCCCGACTACGGCCTGGCGCTGTCGGCCGGCGCCGGCTACCTGTTCGAGCTCAACAACACCCAGGAGAAGATCATCGACCGCTTCTTCCTGGGCGGCGACAATTTGCGCGGCTTCGAATCCGGCGGCGCCGGCCCGCATGACGAGACCACCGGCGACAGCCTGGGCGGCCGGTTCATCTGGACGCAGTCCACCGAGTTCCGCTACCCGCTGCCGATCTCTCCGGATATCGGGCTCACGGGCCGCGCCTTCGTCGATGTGGGCGCGCTCTCGCAGGTCACGGCCCTCGGCAAGGATCCGGTCACGGACAACTCCAGCCCGCGCGTCGGCGCCGGCGTCGGCGTGTCGTGGAAGACGCCGTTCGGCCTCATCAACCTCGACCTGGCCGACCCGGTAGTGAAACAGAAATACGACAAGACCCAGATTTTCCGGTTTGGCTTCGGTACGAGGTTCTAGTGCAGCATATGCGTCGTCGTCTTCCCGTCCGCTTTCGCGCCGGCCTGCTGGTGGCGTCCCTGATGTCCGCGGGGCTGATATTCGCGGGCCTGTCCGCGGCACCGTCGCCCGCGGCCGCACAGGGCTACTTCATCCCCGGCCAGCCGAAGGCGGCGCCGCGTGCGACGCCGCGCCAGGGGACGCGGCGCGTGGCGCCGGTGGCGCCCCCTGTCGAGCCGCCGCCGCCGCCGGAGCCGGCCGACGTCGGCAACGCGCCGCCGCCGCAGCAGGCGCTGCCGCCGCCGCCCAACCTGCCGGCCCTGCCCAAGGGCACCACGCCGCCGGCGGCGGTGATCGGGGTGATGGGCGTGCCGGAGGTGATGCGCGCCTCCTCGGCCGCCCAGCAGACTGAAAAGACCATCGGCGAGCGCCGGCAGAAGCTGGCCGACGACGCGCAGAAGGAACAGGCCGCCTGGCGCGACATGCAGCAGGCGCTGGTCAACGACCGCGGCAAGCTGTCGGCGGATCAGACCCGCGCCCGCGAGCGGGCCTTGCAGGAGCGCATCACCAACTCGCAGCGCGCGTTCCGCGAGCGCGGCCGCATCATCCAGGAGGCGGCGCAATACGCCCTGGCGCAGATCGAGCGCACGCTGGTCGCGGTGATCCGGCAGGTGGCCGACAGCCGGGGGATGAACCTGGTGCTGCACCGCCAGCAGGTGGCGCTGAACGTCAACGAGTTCGACATCACCCAGCAGGTGACGGACCAGATGAACAAGATCCTGCCGACGGTCATCATCCCGCCGGACGGCGTGGAGCCGCCGACCGTGCCGCCGATCCCGCCGTCGTCCATCACCTTGCCGCCGAACGCCAAGCCGGGCGCGGCATCCGCTCCGGCCGCGCCGCCCGCCTCCGCGCCTGCTCCGGCCACGGCGCCCAAGAAGCCGTGAGCGGGTCGGGCGATCCGGCCGCGGGCGATCCGCGGTTCTTCGCCCGGACCGGCCCGCATCCGCTGCGCGCCGTGGCGGCAGCGGCCGGCGGCGTGCTGGCTTGCGGCGTGGACGCCGACCTGCCGCTGCACGGCGTGGCGCCGCTGCAAAGCGCAACACCGGCGCATGTCAGCTTCCTGGACAACCGCCGCTACCTCGATGCTCTGGCCGCGACGCGGGCCGGGGCGGTGATCGTCCACCCCGATCATGCCGCGCGCGTGCCTCCGGGGTGTGCGGCGATCGTCACGGCCGAGCCGTATCTGGGCTGGGCGCGCGCCGCCGCCCTGTTCCATCCGCCGCCGCCGCCGCGCCCGGGCGTGCATCCCTCCGCCGTGGTGGACCCGTCGTGCAGGCTCGACCCGGCCGCCGAGGTGGGGCCGTTCGCGGTGCTGGGGGCGGAGTCCGAGATTGCCGCGGGCTGCCGCATCGGCGCGCACGCGGTGATCGGCGATGGCGTGGTGCTGGGGCGGGATTGCCGCATCGGCGCGCACGCCTCGGTGTCGCATTCGCTGCTGGGCGAGCGCGTCTGCATCTATCCGGGCGCGCGGATCGGCCAGGACGGGTTCGGCTTCGCCGCCACCGCGCAAGGGACGTTCGTCACGGTGCCGCAGCTCGGCCGCGTGCTGATCGGCGACGATGTGGAGGTCGGCGCGAACAGCACGGTCGACCGCGGCTCGGCACAGGACACGGTGATCGGCGCCGGCTCGCGGCTCGACAACCTGGTGCAGATCGGCCACAATGTTCGCCTTGGACGGTGTTGCGTCATCGTCGGCCAGGCCGGGATTTCCGGATCCACCGTGCTGGAGGATTTCGTGACGATCGCCGGTCAGGCGGGCCTGGTCGGCCACCTGCATATCGGCCGCGGCACGCGCGTCGGCGCGCAGGCCGGGGTGATGCGGAACCTTCCGGCCGGCGGCGACTTCCTGGGCAGCCCGGCCGAGCCGGTTCAGACGGCGCTGCGCCAGTTCGCCGCGGTGCGAAGGCTGGCGAGGCGCGGCGAGGGGAAGGGCGAACGTGAAGCGGGCTGACGTGCATGGACGGCGCTGAGAGCCAGGCCGAGCTGGAGCGGACGCCGGCGCCCGGCGCGGCGCCCGGGACGGGCGCCGTCGTGGACATCGGCGGGATCATGCACGCGATCCCGCACCGCTACCCGTTCCTGCTGATCGACCGCGTGGTGGAGCTGTTCCGCAACCGCTCGGCGGTCGGCGTCAAGAACGTCTCGATCAACGACGGCTTCTTCCAGGGCCATTTCCCCGGCCATCCGGTGATGCCGGGCGTGCTCATCATCGAGAGCATGGCGCAGACCGCGGCGGTGCTGGTGGTCGAGACGCTGGGGCCGGAGGCGGCCGGCAAGGTGGTCTATTTCATGTCGATCGAGGCGGCGAAGTTCCGCCGCCCGGTGCATCCCGGCGACCAGTTGCGCATCCATGTCACCAAGGACCGCAATCGCGGCAACGTGTGGAAGTTCTCCGCCGTCGCCCGCGTCGATGGCGTGTCGGTGGCCGAGGCGACCTACGCCGCGATGATCATGGACCGCGTCGCCCCGGGACCGCAGCCGGGTTTGCAGGAAACGGACGAGCGCACCAGGTGACGGACATCCACAAGACGGCGATCGTGGCACCGGGTGCCACGATCGGCGAGCGCGCGCGCATCGGCCCCTGGTGCCAGGTCGGCGCCGAGGTCGAGATCGGCGACGATGCCGTGCTGCTCAGCCACGTCGTCGTCGACGGCCGCACGCGAATCGGCGCCGGCGCCCGGCTGTATCCGTTCTGCACGGTCGGGCTGGCGCCGCAGGACCTGAAATACCAGGGCGAGCCGACGCGCTGCGAGGTGGGCGCGCGCACCACGGTGCGCGAGCACGTCACCATCCATCGCGGCACCGCGACCGGCAGCGGCGTCACGCGGGTCGGCGCGGACTGCCTGCTGATGGCGGTGGTGCATGTGGCGCATGACTGCGAGCTGGGCGACGGCGTGATCGTCGCCAACAACGTGGTGATGGGCGGCCATGTCAGCATCGGCGACCGCGCGGTGATCGGCGGTGCCGCCGCGCTGCACCAGTTCGTGCGCATCGGCGGCGGCGCCATGATCGGCGGCGTCTCCGGCGTCGAGGCGGACGTGATCCCGTTCGGCAGCGTCATCGGCAACCGCGCGCGGCTGCGCGGGCTGAACCTGGTGCAGTTGAAGCGGCGCGGCTACGAGCGCGCCCGCATCCACGCGCTGCGCGCCGCCTTCCGCGCGCTGTTCGGCGATGCCGGCGTGTTCACCGACCGGCTGGAGGCGGTGCGCTGCCAGTACGGCGCCGAGCCGCTGGTGGCCGAGATGCTGGCATTCGTCGAGGCGCCCAGCAGGCGCGGCCTGATCCGCGCGACGCTGGCGATCGAGCCGGCGGACGAAGATGGCTGAGAGTGAACGCCGCACGCTCGGCATCCTGGCCGGCGGCGGCATTCTTCCCGGCAGGGTGGCCGCGGCGGCACGGGCGTCCGGGCGGGCGGTGTTCGTCATCGGGCTGGAGGGCTATGCCGAGCCGGCGGTGATCGCGCCGTTTCCGCACGCCACCGCGCGGCTCGGAGCGGCTGGGCGCATCCTGCTGCTCCTGCGGGAAAATGCCTGTCGCGACCTGGTGCTGATCGGGCCGGTGAAGCGGCCGTCGATTCTCGACATCCGGCCCGATGCCGAGGGCGCGCGGCTGCTGGCGCGCGTCGGCCGCGCCGCGTTCGGCGGCGATGACGGGCTGCTCGCGGCGATCCATCGCGTGCTGGCCGAGGAAGGCTTCCGCGTGCTCGGCGCGCACGAAATCCTCACCGAAGCGGTGGGCGGGCACGGCCTGCTCGGCGTGGCGGTCCCGGATGCGCAGGCGCGGGCCGACATCGAGCGCGGCCGCGCGGTGCTGCACGCGCTGGGCGCGGCCGATGTCGGCCAGGCGTGCGTGGTGCAGCAGGGCATCGTGCTGGCGGTCGAGGCGGTCGAGGGCACCGACGCGATGCTGGCGCGCGCCGCCGGGCTGGCCCGGCCGGGTCCGGGCGGGGTATTGGTGAAGCTGGTCAAGCCGGGCCAGGACCGCCGCACCGACCTGCCCACCATCGGGCCGGGCACCATCCGCGCCGCCGCCGCGGCCGGGCTGCGCGGCATGGCGTTCGAGGCCGGCGGCACCATCCTGGCCGAGCGCGAGGCCGCGATCGAGGCGGCGGACCGGGCAGGGCTGTTCCTGCTCGGCATCGACCCTGCAAACGGAGACTGACGCCATGAGCGAGCCCCGCTACCTGCACACCATGCTGCGCGTGAAGAACCTGGACCAGAGCGTGGCCTTCTACCGCGACCAGTTCGGCATGAAGGAACTGCGGCGCGTCGACGTGCCCGACGGCAAGTACACCCTGGCCTTCATGGGCTACGGCGACGAAAGCACGCACACGGTCCTGGAGCTGACCTACAATTACGGCCACGACCAGCCGTACGAGATCGGCACCGCGTTCGGCCATCTGGCGGTGGGCGTGCCCGACATCTACGCCACGGCGGAGCGGATGCGCGCGGCGGGCACCAAGATCACCCGCGAGCCGGGGCCGGTGAAGTTCGGCACCACGCTGATCGCGTTCGTCGAGGATCCGGACGGCTACAAGATCGAGCTGATTCAGCGGGCGTGAGGCAGACCCTCACCCCGGCCCTCTCCCAGAGGGAGAGGGGGCAGGCCTGCCCTCTCCCTCTGGGAGAGGGCCGGGGTGAGGGTCTTTTCCAGCCCCGGCACATGGACCCCCTAGCCGCCGCCCTGAACCTTTGGCCCGGCCGGCAGACGGTGCGCGTCGGCGTGACCGGGCTGGCGCGCTCGGGCAAGACCGTGTTGCTGACTTCCCTGGCCGCCAACCTGCTCGCCGCCGGCGCCGGCCTGCCCACGCTGCCGGCGTTGCAGACGCGGCTCGGCGGCCGTCTGCGGGTGGCGCTCGCCCCCGCCGCGGCCGAGTCGCTGCCGCGCTTCGACTACCAGGCGCATCTGGCAGCACTGGCCGCCGATCCGCCGCGCTGGCCGGAGCGCACCGATGCGGTGTCGCTGCTGGCGCTTGATCTGGACATCGAGCGGTCCGGCGCCGCCGCGATCCTGCCGGCGCGAAAGCTGCGGCTGGAGCTGCTGGACTATCCTGGCGAGTGGCTGCTCGACCTGCCCATGCTGGGCCAGGACTTCGCCCAATGGTCCGAGGCCACGCTGCGCCGGCTGGACGCGCTGCCCCGCGCCGCGCCCTTCGTCGCCTTCGCGCGCGCCCTGCCGCGCGCGGCACCCGCCGACGAGGCGCTGGCGCGCGAGGGCCACGCGCTTTATGTCGCGGCCTTGCGGAGGCTGCGCGACGAGGCTGGGCTGTCGCTGCTGCAGCCGGGGCGCTTCCTGATGCCGCCGCCCGGACCGCCGCCGCCGTGGCTGGCGTTCTTTCCGGCGCTCGGCGCCTCCGGGCTGACCGGGCTGCTGTCGCGCCGCTACGACGCCTATCGCGACGCGGCGCGCCGCGACCTGCTGGCGCCCGGCTTCGCGCGTCTCGACCGGCTGGTGGTGCTGGCCGACGTGCTGAGCGCGCTGCACGCCGGCCCCGCCGCTTTCGCCGACGTGGCCGCCGCCCTGTCCGCCGTGTCGGGCGCCTTGCACCGGCAGCGGCCGTTCATGCCGTTCCTGGCGTTCCTGGCGCCGCTGTTTCCGGTGCTGGGCGGCATCGGCCGCGTCGCCTATTGCGCCAGCAAGTCCGACCACGTCGCACAGCGCCAGCGCGGCAACCTCGCGGCCCTGGTGCGCGCCATGACCGGACCCGCCGGCGGCGCCGAGGCGGCGCTGGCCATCGCCGCCGCGCGCTGCACCGACGACGTGGTGTGGACCCTGGATGGCCGGCCGGTCTCGGCCGTGCGCGGGCTGGTGGCGGGCGAGGGCAGGGCCGGGCGCTCCTATCCCGGCGAAGTGCCGGACCGCTTGCCGGATGCCGGGTTCTGGGCGCATCCGTTCCTGGCGCTGCCGGACTTCGCGCCGCTGCGGGTGCCGCTGGGCGGCCGCGGCGGTGTCGCCAACCTGGAGCTTGACCGACTGCTGGCGTTCCTGCTCGACGACCTGCTGTGACCGAGGATCTCCCGTCCGTCCGCGTTTCGAGCTGGAGCAGTTGCGCTCCGAGCGTTTCGAGGCCGAGCCGCTGCCGGCGCTGGTGGCCGAACGCCCGGCGCGCGGCATGGGCACGGTGGCACTCGGGCTGGCCGGGCTGTCGGTGCTGGTGGGCGGCCTGGCGGCGCTGGAGATCGGCAATTTCGTGGCCGCCCAGTTCGCCCGGAGCGCGGTGCTCGGCTGGGTGACGCTGGGCGTGGCCGCCTGCGGCGGCGGCCTGCTGCTGGCCGGCGTGGCGCGCGAGTTGCGCGGGCTGTTCGGATTGGAGCGGGTGGATGCCCTGCGCGCCGCGATGGTCGACCCGGCCACCCGGCGCGAGGCGGCGCGGACCTGGCTTGCCAGCTTGCCCGAGGGCGCGGCGCTGCTGCCCGCCGTGCTGGCGGCCAACGATCCGGACTCGATCCTGGCGTTGCTGCGCGCGGGGCCAGGCGCCGACTTGCAGGTGCGGGCGCAGGCCCTGGGGCGCGCGGCGGCGGTGCAGATGCTGGCGCTGACGGCGGCCGTGCCGTCGCCGGCGCTGGACGGGCTGGCGGTCGCCTGGCGCGGCATCCGCCTGCTGCGCGAGGTCGCCGCCCTGCACGGGATGCGCCCCGGCCTGCTCGGCACGCTGTCGCTGCTGCGCCGCGCCGCCGGTCGGCGACGCGGGTGGCGGCGACCAACTGGGCCGCCGACACGGCTGTTCGCGCGGTATTGTCGAATCCGCTGCTGGGCCACGTCGCGGGCGACCTGGCCGGCGCGGGCGTGGCCGCGCGGCGCATGATGGTGCTGGCCCGCGCCGCCGAGGCGGCATGCAGCCCGCTGCCGCCGCAATGAGGGGCCGCGCGCCCCTCACCCCGGCCCTCTCCCAGAGGGAGAGGGGGAAGCTGCCCCCTCTCCCTCTGGGAGAGGGCCGGGGTGAGGGCCTTGCCGCCGGCCGAATGTCATGACCGACACCCGTCCCATCTCCGCCGCCCGCGCGCCCGAGGACGCCGCCGAGGCCACCCTGCGGCCGCAGACGCTGGCCGAGTTCACCGGCCAGCAGGCCTCGCGCGAGAACCTGCGCGTGTTCATCACGGCCGCTAGGGATCGCTCGGAAGCCCTTGACCATGTTCTTCTTCACGGTCCTCCAGGCTTGGGAAAAACCACCCTCGCACAGATCGTCGCGCGCGAGCTGGGCGTCGGGTTCCGCGCCACCTCCGGCCCGGTGATCCAGCGCGCCGGGGATCTCGCGGCGATTCTCACCAATTTGCAGCCGCGCGACGTGCTGTTCATCGACGAGATCCATCGCCTGCAACCGGCCATCGAGGAAGTGCTGTATCCCGCGATGGAGGATTTTCAGCTCGATCTCATCATCGGCGAGGGGCCGGCGGCGCGCAGCGTGCGCATCGACCTGGCGCCGTTCACGCTGATCGGGGCCACCACCCGCGCCGGGCTGCTGGCGACCCCGCTGCGCGACCGTTTCGGCATCCCGCTGCGGCTGGTGTTCTACACGCCCGAGGAACTGACCCGCATCGTCGCGCGCGGCGCGGACAAGCTGGAGTTCGTGCTGACCCGCGACGGCGCGGCGGAGATCGCCCGCCGCTCGCGCGGCACGCCCCGGGTGGCCGGGCGGCTGCTGCGGCGGGTGCGCGATTTCGCGCATGTCGCGGGCGACGCGCCGGTGGATCGGGCCATCGCCGATGCCGCCCTGCTGCGCCTGGAGGTGGATGCGCTGGGCCTGGACGGCATGGACCGCCGCTACCTCACGCGCATCGCCGAGCATCACGCGGGCGGCCCGGTCGGCGTCGAGACGCTGGCCGCCGCACTCGCCGAGGCGCGCGACACGCTGGAGGACGTGGTCGAACCCTATCTGATCCAGGAGGGTCTCGTGCTGCGCACCAGCCGCGGCCGGGTGCTAGGCGAGCGCGGCTGGCGGCACCTGGGCCTGATGCCTCCGAGCGGGCCGCAGCCGATGCTGGATCTTCTGGGTCCGGATGAATGAACCGCCATCCTGCCTCCACGCCGGCGCCCGGCGCGCACCGCTATGTCACCCGCGTGGACCACGAGGACACCGACGCCGGCGGCGTGGTCTACCACGCGAACTACCTGCGCATGGCCGAGCGGGCGCGCACCGAGGCGTTGCGCGAACTCGGCATCGCGCACGCGGACTTGATTGCGGAGCATGACCTGTTCTTCATGGTGCGGCGCGTCAAAGTGGACTATGCCGCCCCGGCACGGCTCGACGACTTGCTGGTGGTGGTGACGCAGCCGACCGCGCTCGGTCCGGCCAGCGTCGAGCTTCGCCAATCCTTCTTCCGTACCGGACCCGGTGAAGCAGACGGGGTGGAGATTGGGGTGGCGAATTGGCCGCTGGTGGTGGCGGAAGTCTTGCTCGTTTGCGTCGGCCGCGTCGCGGGTGCGTGGCGTCCGGCGCGGATTCCGGATCGCTGGCGCGCCGCCCTGGCGCGATTGGCCGCAGAATAAGGACTGAGGACCGTGAACCCGACTGTTGATACGGCGAGCCTGGCCGCCCCGTCCGTCATGAACGACCTGTCGATCTGGGGCATGTTCCTCCAGTCCGACTGGGTGGTGAAGCTGGTGATGCTGGCGCTGCTGGTGGCCAGCGTCTGGGTGTGGGCGATCGTGTTCGAGAAGGTCAGCAGCCTGCGCCGCGCCAACCGCGCCGCCGACGCGTTCGAGGATCGCTTCTGGTCCGGCGGCAGCCTCGACGAGCTGTATGACGACGAGGGGCAGAAGCCGCGCCACCCGATCGCCGCGGTGTTCGGCGCCGCCATGAGCGAGTGGCGCCGCAGCCAGCGCGTGGTGGGCGCGGACATGAGCCGCAGCGGCGTGCGCGACCGCGTCGAGCGGGCGATGTCGGTGACGATTTCCCGCGAGATGGAGCGGCAGGAACGCTGGATGATCTTCCTCGCCTCGGTTGGCTCGACGGCGCCGTTCATTGGCCTGTTCGGCACCGTCTGGGGCATCATGCACAGCTTTTCCGCCATCGCGGCGATGCACAACACCAATCTCGCGGTGGTGGCGCCGGGCATCGCCGAGGCGCTGTTCGCGACCGCCATCGGCCTGGTGGCGGCCATTCCGGCGGTGCTGGCCTACAACAAGATCAGCACCGACCTGGCCCGCTTCGCCGGCCGCCTGGAGGGATTCGGCACCGAGTTCGGCGCGATCCTGAGCCGCCAGAGCGAGGAGCGGGCGTGATGGGCGCCGTGCGGACCTCGGCGGCGCGCCGCTGATGGCCGTATCCCTGGGCAACGGCCGCACCCGCGGGCGCTACCGGCCGCTGGCCGAGATCAACGTCACCCCGCTGGTCGACGTGATGCTTGTGCTGCTCATCATCTTCATGGTCACGGCGCCGCTGATGAGTTCGGCGATCAACGTCGATCTGCCGAAGGCCGACGCCAGCCCGATCAATACGGATGCCACGCCGATCACCGTCTCGGTCGATGCCAGCGGCAACGTGTTCCTGCAGGATTTGCAGGTGCAGCTTCCCGACCTGGTCGCGCGCCTGCAAGCCATCGCGCAGGACCAGAAGGACCGCCGCATCTTCGTGCGCGGCGACAAGGCCAACAGCTACGGCCGCATCATCGAGGTGATGGCCACCATCGTCCAGGGCGGGTTCACCAAGGTGGCGCTGCTGTCCGAGACGCCGCCCGGTGTCGCGGCGCCCGCCGCCGCGGCCGAGCCTGCGGCACCAGCGGGATCGGCTGCGCCGGCCGCCGCCGCGCCCGCTCCAGCCGCCACCGCTCCGGCCGCATCGGTGCCGGGCAGCCAGGCGCGGCCGAAGGGCTGAGGTCTTGCCGCCATGAGCCCCGCGCTGAAGCGAGGTGCCACCGCATCGGCGATCCTGCACGCGGCGCTGATCGTGGCGCTGCTGGTCGGCCTGCCCCAGGGCACGCCGCCGGACCAGCCGCCGCAGGACGAGGTCGAGATGGCCTTCGTCCCCGGCCCGCCGCAGAAGGTGACGAAAGCCGACAAGCAGTCCGATACTCCGGCGCCGGCCATCGCGCCGACGCCGGTGCCGGCGCCGCCGGCCGACCAGAAGCCGCTGCCGACTCCACCCGAGCCGCCGCCGCCGCCGCCACCGCCTCCGCCGCCACCCCCGCCGCCGCCGGACGTGGCCCCGGCGCCGCCCGCGCCCGCGCCCGAGGCGCCGCCCCCGCCGCCACCCGCGCCGACCCCGGTGCCAAAGCCGCCGCCGCCACCGCCACCGCCGAAGGTGGCCCCGGTGCCGCCGCCGCCCCGGCCGCCGCCGCCGCCGAAAGTGCCGCCGCCGCCCAAGCCGGTGGTCTCGCCGCCCAGCCAGACCAGCCAGCCGAACGCGACCAAGAATCCGGCCCCGGACACGCAGGCGCTGGACAACACGCTGGAAAAACTGCGCTCGATGCTGAAGCAGACGCAGCCGCCGACGCACAAATACAACCCGCTGCAAGGCGGCGCGCCCAAGCTCGGCGGCGCCATCAACGGCGACATCACCGCGCAATTGACCGGCGAGCAGCGCGGCGCCATCGGCGACCAGGTGCGCGAGTGCTGGACCAAGGACGCCGGCGCGCTCGACCTGGAGAAGATGAGCGTGGTGCTGATCGTCACCGTCGACCAGTCCGGCATCGCGCGGGACGCGGTGGTGGCGCCCGAAAGCCAGGGCCGCATGAGCGATCCACGTTTCGCCGCGTTCGCCGACCGGGCGGTGCGCGCGCCGCTGGAGGCCCGTTGCTCGGATTTCAGCAAGATGATCCCGGCCCGCGACCTGGGCCGGATCGACCGGCTGAAGTTCCTGTTCCGCCCATGACGCACGGCCGGAACACCCTCACCCCGGCCCTCTCCCAGAGGGAGAGGGAGTCTGACCCCCTCTCCCTCTGGGAGAGGGCCGGGGTGAGGGTGCCGACACCCAGCCGGCCTTCGCATTCCGCACCACATCGTGAGAGCACGAGGTAGACACATGACGACTAACGATCGGTTTGACTGGCCGCGCATCGAGCAGGCGGGCTGTCGTGGCGGGCGGGGCGTCGCTGCTTGCCGCGCCGGGCCTGGCGCACGCCCAATCCGTGCTGGGCGGCGCGCCGTCCGGCCCGGCGCCGGTGCCGCAGCCGCTGGCCCCGCCGGCCGGCGCCGGCGCCGTCAACTTCGGGTCAGCAGATCATCGTCGACCGCGCCCATACCGCGCCCATTCCCATCGCCATCACGCCACTGGCCGGGGGCAGTCCGCTGGGCAACCAGATCACGGCGGTCGTCACCGGCGACTTGCAGAACAGCGGCCTGTTCCGCCCGATCGACCAGGCCGCCTATGGCGGCACGCCGGAGGGCGCCGTGCCCAACTTCACCAACTGGAAGGCGCTCGGCGCGCAGGCGCTGATTACCGGCACGGTGGCCGATGACGGCGGCTCGGTGCGGGTGGAGTTCCGGCTGTGGGACGTGCTGCCAGGCCAGCAGGCGCTGGGCACCGCGTTCACCACGCCCGCCTCGAACTGGCGGCGCATCGCGCACAAGATTTCCGATGCCGTCTATCAGCGGCTGATCGGCGACAAGGGCTATTTCGACACCCGCGTCGTCTATGTCGCCGAGACCGGGCCGAAGGGGCGGCGCACCAAGCGGCTGGCGATCATGGACCAGGACGCGGCCAACAACCGCTTCCTGACCAACGGCAGCTCGATGGTGCTGACGCCGCGCTTCGCGCCGAACAGCGACGAGATCGCCTTCATGAGCTACGCCGGCAACCGGCCGCGGGTGTACCTGTTCAACCTGGCGACCGGCAGCCAGCATGTGCTGGGCGATTTCTCCGGCATCACGCTGTCGCCGCGCTTCAGCCCGGACGGCAGCAGCGTCATCATGGCGCAGACGCATGGCGGCGGCTCGGACATCTACGTGGTGGGCCTCGGCGGCGGCGGCAGCCGGCGGCTGACCGACAGCGGCGCAATCGACGTGTCGCCCTGCTACAGCCCGGACGGCAGCCAGATCGTGTTCAACTCCGATCGCGGCGGCGACCAGCAGCTCTATGTCATGGGCGCCGACGGCGGCGGCGTGCATCGCATCAGCTTTGGCAGCGGCCGCTATGCCGATCCTGTCTGGTCGCCGCGCGGCGACCTGATTGCCTTCACCCGGTTGGGTGGCGGCAATTTTTCCATCGGCGTAATGAACCCGGACGGCAGCGGCGAGCGCATCCTGTCGTCGAGCTATTTCTGCGAGGGCCCGACCTTCTGCCCGAACGGACGGGTGCTGATGTTCTATCGCCAGACCGCCTCGGGCAGCCAGGGCCAGGGCTATTCGTCGCGGCTGGTCTCCATCGACATCACCGGCTTCAATGAGCGCGAGATCCTGACGCCCACCGACGGCTCCGACCCGGCCTGGGGACCGTTGCTGGCGTGACGGAGGACGATTTTCCGTGAGCGGGGCAGTCATGTGCACGTGATCGTGCGACGAACCTTGACCGGCTCCGTTACGACCACTATGCGCGTCGATTGTTCTTGCCGCGGTGCCGTGAAGGGTCGGTGCGGGTATTCGCGGCGACCTCGATCACCGACCCGTCACCGCCGATCCGCCACAACGCGACCGACTGAACTTTCCAGGGACACCGACACATGACAACCAAGCTCCTTGCCGCCGCGGCGCTCGCCTCGTTGCTCGCCGCCTGCAGCAGCCCGCCGCCGCCGACCGCCGTCTCGACCGGCGCCGGCACCACCGCGACCACCGCCGGTCCGGCCCCGGGGAGCCAGGAAGACCTGGTGGCCAAGGCTGGCGATCGCATCTTCTTCGCCTTCAACCAGTCCAATCTGAGCAGCGATGCGCAGAGCACGCTGGACCGCCAGGCGGCGTTCCTGCAGCAGTATCCGCAGGACAACGTGCAGGTCGCCGGCAACTGCGACGAGCGCGGCACCGAGGAATACAACATCGCGCTCGGCCAGCGCCGCGCCAACGCCGATCGCGACTACCTGGTGGCCAAGGGCGTCGCCAGCTCGCGCATCAGCACCATCAGCTACGGCAAGGACCGCCCGACCGCGCAGGGCTCCAACGAGGCGGCCTGGGCGCAGAACCGCAACGCCATCACCACCGTCCAGTAAATCGTCGCCGTCACGCACGGGACGTTCTTGGAAGCCGGCGGCCCCACGCGCGACAGTGGGCCGCCGGTTTTTCTTTGCGGGCCGGCGAGGCTATCCTGCCGATCCGGCTTGGAGAGACGAGCATGAGCAGGCTGCCGGCCCCCAGAAGCGTCCTCAGGACTGTCAGCGTCCTCAGGATTGTCCCCGCCCGCGTGGTGGCGGGCGTGGCGTTGGCCGTGGGCCTCGCGGTGCTGGCGGGGTCGCCGGCCCGCGCCCAGATGGAGAGCCGCGAGGGCATCGCGCTGCAAAACCAGATCCTCGAACTGCGTCACGAGTTGGAGCAGCTCCGCGCCCAGGGCGGCGCTCCTCAGGGCGGCGCGCCCCAGGCCTATGCTCCCCCGGCCTATGCTCCCCCCGCCTATGGGACGCCGCCGGCGGGCGGCGAGGGCGGATCGAACGACATCACCGCGACCCTGCTCGCGCGCGTCACCCAGCTCGAGGAGCAGGTGCGCGAGTTGCGCGGCCGCATCGACGAGGTGGACAACGCCCGGCAGCAAGCCGAGGCGGACCTGTCCAAGCAGATCGGCGACTTGCAGTTCAAGCTGACCGGCGGCGCCGGCGTGGCCGCGTCGCCTCCCCCCGGGCAGACGCTGAGCCCGCAGCCGGGCGTGCTGGGGGGCCGGCCGCCCGCGCCTCCGCCGCCTGCCGCGCCGGTGCGCCGCACGCCGGAGATGGCGCTGGCCGCCGGCAACGCGGCGCTGGCCCGGCGCGACTACCCGGCGGCCGAGGCGGCGGCGCGCGAGGTGCTGGCGAGCGGACGCGGTCCGCGCAGCGCGGATGGGCAATTCCTGCTGGCGCAGTCGCTGGCCGGAGAGCGCAACTTCGCCGCTGCCGCCATCGCCTATGACGACTCCTTCAAGCGCAACACGCGCGGCTACCGGGCGCCGGACAGCCTGCTGGGATTGGCCAACTCGCTGAACTTGCTCGGCGACAAGAAGGCGGCCTGCGCGGCTCTCGACAGCCTGCACGCGCAGTTCCCCACGGTGCGCCCGGACCTGCGCCCCTCGATTGCCGCCGCCCGCGGCCGCGCCGGCTGCCGCTGAAGGCGGTCGCGGTCGCTGCCGACGAGTTCGCCGCGCTGCTGGATCGGCTCGGGCCGTTCGAACCGGAGCCGCGGCTGGCCGTGGCGGTGTCGGGCGGGGCGGACAGCATGGCGCTGGCTCTGCTCGCGAATGACTGGGCGCGGACGCGGCGCGGAAGCTGTCTCGCGGTGATCGTCGATCATGGCCTTCGCGAAACGTCGGGCCAGGAGGCGGAACTGACCGCCGCGCGCCTGGCGGAACGCGGGGTCGACTCGCATGTCGTGGCAGCGCGCGGCCTGGCGCGCGGCCCGGCGCTGGCCGAGCGCGCGCGCGCGGCCCGCTACGGCGCGCTCGAATCCGAATGCGCGCGACACGGCATCCTGCATCTGCTGCTGGGCCATCACGCCGCCGACCAGGCCGAGACGATCGCCATGCGGATGCTGCGCGGCAGCGGCCCGGACGGGCTCGCGGGCATGGCCGCACTGGTGGAGACCGCCCGGGTGCGCCTGTTGCGGCCGTTGCTGACCCTGGCCCCGGTGCGGCTGCGCGCTACGCTGCGGGCGAGGGGATGCGCGTGGGTGGAAGACCCCAGCAACCGCGACATGACCACGTTGCGCGCCCGGCTGCGCGCCCTGCGCCGCGATCCAGACGGGGCGGGCCCTGTCACCGCCGCCGCCGTGCGCGCCGCCGCCGCCCGCGGCCGTGCCCGGCGGGTGGACGAGGACGCGACCGCCGCATGGCTGGGCCGGCACGCCACGCTGCATCCCGAGGGCTTCGCGCTGCTCGACGCGCTGCCGCCTGCGGCCGCGCCGCTCGCGGCATTGCTGCGCATCGTCGCCGGGGCCGCACGGCCGCCGCGCGCGGCGGCCGTGGCGGCGTGGCTGGCGCGGCCGCGCGCGGCGACCCTGGGGGGCGCGGTGCTGCGGCCGGCGGGGCGGCGGGCCAGGGCCGCTGCCGGAACCGGCGCCTGGATGGTGTGCCGCGAGGCGGCCGCGATGGCGTCTGCGGTCGCGGCGGTTCCGGGGGCGATCTGGGATGGTAGGGTGCGGCTGCTGCCGGGCGGGCCGGAGCTGCCCGCGGGCAGTGCGCTTGCGGCCGCGATCCGGGGCGGGGACCGGGTGGCAATGCTGGATCGGGTCCGGCCGGCCGTGTACCCTCCGACAAGCGAAGCAGGGCTATGCTGGTGGCCGCCGGCGCCACTGGCGGGCGGCGGCTTCGTCGCCCCGACAGCGGGGTGACGGTGTGATTTGTTCGCGACCCGTCTTGGGGCTGGAGAACCGCGGCGGGGCGCCTATGTTGTGGATGCAAGCCCATGACGCCATGCCGCCGCGTGCGGCACGGTGGGACGGGGACGACGCGGCGGCCGTGGGGCCGAACGGGACGCAGGCCCCGCGGGGCAAGGGATGACATGAGCAATTTCGGCCGCAACCTGGCCCTTTGGGTCATCATCGCACTGCTGCTGGTGGTGCTGTTCAACCTGTTCCAGCCGGGCGCGGGGCGCAGTGCCGCCAGCCAGATCCCGTATTCGGACTTCATCACGGACGTGAACAGCGGGCAGGTCCGCGAAGTGCTGATCCAGGGGCGCGTGGTCAGCGGCGAACTGAACGACAGCCGCACCTTCCAGACCTACACGCCGGATGATCCCTCGCTGGTGTCACGCCTGACCGACAAGGGCGTGCGCGTCACCGCCAAGCCGGAAGAAAGCGACAGCACGCTGCTGCGCATCCTGGTCAACTGGTTCCCGATGCTGCTGCTGGTCGGCGTCTGGGTGTTCTTCATGCGCCAGATGCAATCCGGCGGCGGCCGCGCGATGGGCTTCGGCAAGTCGCGCGCGCGGATGCTGACCGAGAAGCAGGGCCGCGTGACGTTCGAGGACGTGGCCGGCATCGACGAGGCGAAAAGCGAATTGCAGGAAATCGTCGAGTTCCTGAAAGACCCGCAGAAGTTCCAGAGGCTCGGCGGCAAGATCCCCAAGGGCGTGCTGCTGGTAGGCCCCCCCGGCACCGGCAAGACGCTGTTGGCGCGCGCCATCGCCGGCGAGGCCAACGTGCCGTTCTTCACCATCTCCGGCTCGGATTTCGTCGAGATGTTCGTGGGTGTCGGCGCCAGCCGCGTGCGCGATATGTTCGAGCAGGGCAAGAAGAACGCGCCCTGCATCATCTTCATCGACGAGATCGACGCGGTGGGCCGCCATCGCGGCGCCGGCCTCGGCGGCGGCAACGACGAACGCGAGCAGACGCTGAACCAGATGCTGGTCGAGATGGACGGCTTCGAGAGCAACGAGGGCGTCATCCTGATTGCCGCGACCAACCGGCCGGACGTGCTGGATCCCGCGCTGCTGCGCCCCGGCCGATTCGATCGCCAGGTGGTCGTGCCGAACCCGGACGTGAACGGCCGCGAGAAGATCCTGCGCGTCCACATGCGCAAGGTGCCGCTGGCCAGCGACGTCGAGCCGAAGGTGATCGCGCGCGGCACGCCCGGCTTCTCGGGTGCGGATCTGGCGAACCTGGTCAACGAGGCGGCACTGCTTGCCGCGCGGATCGGCAAGCGCGTGGTCGCGATGGCCGAGTTCGAGGACGCCAAGGATAAGGTGATGATGGGCGCGGAACGCCGCAGCCTGGTGATGACCGAGGCGGAAAAGCGGATGACCGCCTATCACGAGGGCGGCCACGCGCTGTGCGCCATCCACGAGCCGGAATGCGATCCGGTGCACAAGGCGACCATCATTCCGCGCGGGCGGGCGCTCGGCCTGGTGATGAGTCTGCCGGAGAACGATCGCCTGTCGCACAGCAAGGCGTATCTGCTGGCCAAGCTGGTGATGGCGATGGGCGGCCGCGTTGCCGAGGAAATCATCTTCGGCGCCGACAAGGTCTCGTCGGGCGCGTCGTCGGACATCAAGCAGGCGACCGAGATCGCCCGGCGCATGGTGACGGAATGGGGGATGAGCGAGAAGCTCGGACTGATCGCCTATGGCGACAACAGCCAGGAGGTGTTCCTCGGCCATTCGGTGACGCAGAGCAAGAACGTCTCCGAGGAGACCGCGCGCGAGATCGAAGGCGAGGTGAAGCGCATCATCGACAACGCCTATGCGCAGGCGCGGCACATCCTGACCGAGAACATCGACGAACTGCACCGCATGGCGCGCGGCCTGCTGGAGTACGAGACGCTGTCCGGCGAGGAGATCCGCACGGTCCTGCGCGGCGAGCCCGTGACCCGCAAGGTCAACGACGAACCGGCCCCGGACGGCCGCCGCGCCTCGGTGCCGACCGCCGGCCGCCCGCTGCCGCCCGCGCCCGGCCTGGGGGCCGCACCGCAGCACGGGTGAGGGTGGTTCCGGCGCAACGATGCGCCTGATCGAGCCGCTGGGCCTGCTGCACGGCGCCGCGGCGCGCGCGGCGGTGGCGGCCGGTGTCGCTCTGCCGCTGGCCGGAGGGCCGGGGGCATTTTCGCTGGCGCGACTGCATGAGGCAGGCCCTCACCCCGGCCCTCTCCCAGAGGGAGAGGGGGCAGGCTCCCTCTCCCTCTGGGAGAGGGCCGGGGTGAGGGCTGTCGCCGCCATCCCGCCCGGCTGGTCCGTCGAGCGCGCCCGCATCACCGCAGCCCCGCCCGCCTGGGCCGGGCTGCCCACGGATCGGCCCCTGGTCATGGGGATCCTGAACGTCACCCCCGACAGCTTTTCCGACGGCGGCCTGCACGCGGCCACGGCGGATGCCGTCGCGCACGGGTATCGGCTGCTCGCCGAGGGCGCCGACCTGATCGACGTGGGCGGCGAGAGCACCCGACCCGGAGCGGCCGAGGTGCCCGCCTCGCTGGAGCAGGCGCGCATCCTGCCGGTGATCCGCGCGCTGGCGGCCGAGGGTGCCGTCGTGTCCGTCGACACCCGCCATGCCGCCACGATGGCCGCCGGCCTCGATGCCGGGGCGCGCATCGTCAACGACGTCTCCGGCCTGGCATTCGACTTGCGCGCGGCGGACGTGGTGCGCGAACGGCGCTGCCCTGTGGTGGTGCAGCACATGCGCGGCGTGCCCGCGACGATGGCCGACCTGGCCCGCTACGGCGATGTGGCGGTCGAGGTCACGCGCGAACTGGCCGCGCGCCTGGACGCGGCCGGCCTCGATCCGGCCCTGGTCATGGTCGACCCCGGCATCGGTTTCGCCAAGCTGCCGCCGCACAATCTGGAGATGCTGGCGCGCCTGCCGCTGCTGCTGAATCTTGGCTGCCGCGTGCTGGTCGGCGCGTCGCGCAAAGGATTCCTGGGCGCGGCCGCCGCCGAGCCGGAACCGGCTTCGCGCATCCCCGGATCGCTGGCGGCCGGCATGGCGGCGGTGCTGGGGGGTGCGGCCATGCTGCGGGTGCATGACGTGGCCGCAACCGTGCAGGCGCTGCGGATTTGGACCGGGATCGCGGACGCGGCATAACGGCGCGTCCGGATCCTTGCCGGCCACAACGAGCCGGCCACAACGAGAGAGACACATGGACGCCACTCCCCGCCGCCTGTTCGGCACCGACGGCATCCGCGGCACCGCCAACACCGAGCCGATGACCGCCGAGACGGCGCTGCGTCTCGGCCAGGCCGCCGGCCTGCTGTTCACGCGCGGCCCGCACCGCCACCAGGTGGTGATCGGCAAGGACACCAGGCTGTCCGGCTACATGCTCGAACCCGCGCTGGTGGCGGGCTTCATCGGCGCCGGCATGGACGTGACCCTGGTCGGCCCGCTGCCGACGCCGGCGATCGCCATGCTGACCCGCTCGCTGCGCTGCGACCTCGGCGTGATGCTGTCGGCCAGCCACAACCCGTTCGAGGACAACGGCATCAAGCTGTTCGGCCCGGACGGCTTCAAGCTGTCCGACGCGACCGAGGCGGAGATCGAGGCGCTGATGGCCAACGGCGTGTCCGAGCGCCTGGCCGCCCCGGAGCGGCTTGGCCGCGCGGCGCGGCTGGAGGATGCCGGCGGCCGCTACATCGAGGCGGCCAAGTCCAGCTTCCCGCGCGGCCTGCGGCTGGACGGGCTGCGCATCGTGGTCGATTGCGCGCACGGCGCCGCCTATCGCGTGGCGCCGACCGTGCTGTGGGAGCTGGGCGCCGAGGTGATCCCGGTCGGCGTCTCGCCCGACGGCTTCAACATCAACCGCGGCTGCGGCTCGACCTCCCCGGCGTTCCTGTCCGGCGAGGTGCAGCGGCACGGCGCGCATCTGGGGCTGGCGCTGGACGGCGACGCCGACCGGCTGATCCTGTGCGACGAGGCGGGGCAGATCGTCGACGGCGATCAGGTGCTGGCGCTGATCGCCCGGTCGTGGGGCGATTCCGGCCGGCTTGCCGGCGGCGGCGTGGTGGCCACCGTGATGTCGAATCTCGGACTGGAGCGGTTCCTGGAGGGCCGCGGCTTGGCGCTGCACCGCACCCGCGTCGGCGACCGCTACGTGGTGGAAAAGATGCGCGCGGACGGCTTCAACGTCGGCGGCGAGCAATCCGGGCACATGATCCTGTCCGACTACGCCACCACCGGCGACGGGCTGCTGGCGGCGTTGCAGGTGCTGGCGGTGCTGGTGGGCGACGGTCGCGCGGCCAGCGAGGTGCTGACGGTGTTCCAACCCTTGCCGCAGCGCCTGCGCAGCGTGCGCTTCACGGGGCCTTCGCCGCTGCGCTCGGGGCGGGTGCAGCAGGCGATCGCGGCGGCCGAGGCCGCGCTGGGCGGGTCCGGGCGGCTGCTGATCCGGGTCAGCGGCACCGAGCCGGTGGTGCGCGTCATGGCCGAGGCCGAGAACGCCGAGCGGGTGCATCTGATCGTCGAGGAGGTGTGCGCGGCCATCGCCGGGGCGACCGAGTTGGCGGGCGCCGTGTGATGCGCGGCCGGGTGCTGGTGGTGGCCGGCTCGGATTCGGGCGCCGGCGCCGGCATCCAGGCCGACCTCAAGACGATTTTCGCCCTGGGCGGCTATGCGACGACGGCGATCACGGCGCTGACCGCGCAGAACACCGAGGGCATCTATGGCGTGCTGCCGGTGCCGGCCGAGTTCGTGGCACGGCAGATGCGCGTGGTGCTGGACGACATCGGCGCGGACGCGGTCAAGACCGGGATGCTGGGCGACGCCGCGCTGATCGAGGCGGTGTGCGCAGCCCTGCCCGAAGCGGCGCCCGTGGTGGTCGATCCGGTGATGGTGGCGACCTCCGGCGCGAAGCTGCTGGCCGACGACGCGGTGGCGGTGCTGCGCGAGCGCCTGGTGCCGCGCGCGGCGGTGCTGACGCCCAACGTGCCGGAGGCCGAGGCGCTGTGCGGCATGGCGATCTGCGATGGCGAGGCGATGCGGGCGGCGGCGCGGCTGCTGCTGGACGCCGGGGCGGCCGCGGTGCTGCTGAAGGGCGGCCATTTGCCGGGTGCGACGGTGTTCGACGTGCTGGCGACGGCGGCTGGCATCGAGGTGTTCGAGGCGCCGCGCATCGAAAGCTTCCATACCCACGGCACCGGCTGCACGCTGGCAAGTGCCGTGGCGGTTGGGCTGGCGCAGGGCATGGCGCTGCGCGAGGCGGTGGTGCGGGCGCGCGCCTATGTCCGTGCGGCGATCACGGCGGCTCCCAGGCTGGGGCACGGGCGGGGTCCGCTGGGGCATGGCGGGGGGCGGCCCGAGGAGTTTGTCGCATGGGGATGACGGCGTGCGGTTTTGGCTTGTCGCTGCTTGCCAGTTTCTTCCTCATACTCGCCCCGTCCGCGCGAGCTGACGATGCGGCGGCGCTGTCCGCCGAGCAGCAATCGTTCAAGCTGCCCGGCGATGGGCCGTGGGACTACGTCTCCTACGACCCCACCCATCAACGGGTGTTCATCGGCCGCTACAACGGCGTGCTGGTGGTGCGTGCCGATACCGGCAAGCTGGAGGCAACCATCGGCGCCCGTACCGGCGATCATGGCGCGGTGATCGCGGCGGATCAGCGGCGGGTGTTCACCAGCGACGCGGCGGCGCGGCGGCTCGGCGTCTATGACCAGGCGAGCCTGGCCGCGCAGCGCAACGTGCCGCTGGGCGGCGAGCCGGACGGGCTGGCCTATGACCCGGTCAGCCATCGCGTGCTGGCGTTCCTGCCGCGCACGCACGAGATCGTCGCGGTGGATGCGGCCACCCTGCGCGTCGTCGGGCGCCTCAATGCGGGCGGCGAGCCGGAAGCGGCGGTGGCCGATGGGCGCGGCCGCGTGTTCATCACGCTGCGCGACCAGGGCGAGGTGATCCGCGTGAACGCGGGCACGCTGCGGGTGCGCGCGCGCTGGAAGATCGGCTGCGAGCGGCCCAGCCCGATCGCGATGGACGCCGACGCGGCGCGGCTGTTCGTTGGCTGCCGCGACCGGCAGATGCTGGTGCTGGACGCCGCCAGCGGGCGCGAGATGACCGCGCTGCCGACCGGGAAAGGCACTGATGGGCTGGCGTTCGACGCCGCGCGCAAGCTGGTGATCGCGGCCAATGGCGGCGGCTCGATCACGCTGGTGCGCATGGACGACCCGGACCACTACGCGGTGCACGGCACGATCGCGATGCCGCGCGGCGCGCGCACGATGGCGCTGGACGCCGAGGGCGGCCGGCTGTTCACCGTCACCTCCGACATCGCCGCCGTGCAGGCGCCGACGCGCACGCGGCCCTATCCGCGGCTGATCCCGCAGACCGGGACGTTTCGCATGATCGTGGTGAAGCTGCCGTCGTGAGGCTGCACGGGCGGCTCCGGTTTGGGCTGTGGCCGTCGCCAGGCCCGTGCCAGTCGGCGCCCACCGTGGTCAGAGAGGGTTGTATCCGGGCTTCTTGTAGAGTTTGTCGGCCTTGCCGATGATGTCTGGCTTGTAGACCTTCTCGACCCAGTCGTTCGGCTCGACGTCCTCGATACTGACTGACACGGCTTGCTCCGCGCAGTTCGCGCCGGTCATGACGGCCTGCGTGACTTCTTCCGCGATCCTCGCTTTCTGCTGCTCGGATCTCCCAGTCTGGAGCTTTATGAGTACGTGCGGCATTGTCCATCCTTCCGTTCAGTATTCCTGCCTCGTGGGTCCCGAACCCTTGAAAGGTCAGCGTTGGTTGAAAGGTCAGCGCCGATACTGCGCGTCGCTGACGTGCTCCATCCAGTCCACTGGCGAGCCGTTCAGCTTCTCCTGGACCGCGATATGACTCATGGCCGTGGTGGCCGAGGCGCCGTGCCAGTGCTTCTCGCCCGGCGGGAACCAGACGACGTCGCCCGGCCGGATCTCCTCGACCGGTCCGCCTTCGCGCTGCACCCAGCCGCAGCCGGCGGTCACGATCAGGGTCTGGCCAAGCGGGTGCGTGTGCCATGCGGTGCGCGCACCCGGCTCGAACGTGACCAGCGCGCCGCCGACCCGGGCCGGGTCGGGCGGACTGAACAGCGGGTCGATGCGGACTGTGCCCGTGAACCAGTCCGCCGGCCCCTTGCCGGACGGCTGAGAGCCCGCTCGCTTGATCTCCATCATTCGCCTCCATCGCTTGCCGTCTGCCCCAGGGTCTCCTCGCGCTGGTCAACGCGCCGAACGGCCCTTGGCTCTTGGTCGACGATGTAGAGGATGCGATTGCCCGGCGCCCGGTTGACGCAAAAACGTTCTCCGCCGAGACTGCCCCGACAAGAAAAGCAAGGGAAACGCCGATGCCCCGTCCTCTCGTCCGCCGCATTCTCGTGGTGGCTCTCGCATTTGCCTGCGCGGCGCCGGGTGCCGCCCGGGCGCAGCAGCACAAGGTCGGCCTCAGCGTCGCCACGCTCGCCAACCCGTTCTTCCAGGGCATGAGCAAGGGCGTGGTGATGGGGGTCGCCAAGTATCCCGACCTGACGCTCATCAACACCAGCGCCAATGGCGACGCCAACCAGCAGGCGACCCAGGTGCTCGATCTCATCAACCAGGGCGTCGCCGCGCTGATCCTCAACCCGATCAACGCCGACGCGATCGTGCCCGTGGTCAAGCAAGCCAACAAGAAGGGCATCCCGGTATTCACCCTCGACCGGGGTGCCGCCTGCGGCAAGTGCCAGGTGAACTTCCTCGAGACCGACAACGTCGCGCTCGGCAAGGAAGGCATCGACTTCATCGCGCAGAAGCTCAAGCAGCGGTACGGCAGCGTGCGCGGCAACATCGTCGACCTGGAGGGACTGCGCGGCACCACCGCCGGCGACGAGCGCGAGCAGGGCTTCTCCGACGAGTTCGACGCGCTGGCCAAGGCCAATCCCGGGCTGAAGCTGATCGCGCGCCAGGCCGCTGATTTCGACGCCGACAAGGGCTTCAACATCATGACGCAGTTGCTCGCCGCCAACGGTCAGATCGACGCCGTGTTCAACGGCAACGACGACAACGCGGTGGGCGCGATGCGGGCGATCAAGCAGGCCAACCGCTTCCATCCGATCGGCGACAAGAACCACATCATCATCGTCGGCATCGACGGCACCGAACAGGGATTGACCGCCATCCGCAACGGCCAGATGGACGCCACCCTGTCGCAGAACCCGGTGACGATGGCGGCACAGTCGGTCGCCTATGTCGAGCAGTACCTGCACGGCGACAAGAACATCCCGGCGCATCAGTTCTGGCCGCATCTGCTGCTGACCAAGGACAACATCGACAGCCCCGCGGCGAAGGTGTACGGCCTGTGGGGCGACGAGGTGACGAAGGGCCAGTAGTCCGCGCCGGACGGTTCCCCGCATGGCGCGGCTGCTCGAAATGCGGGGGATCTCGAAATCCTTCCCCGGCGTGCGGGCACTCGACGATGTCGGCATCACGCTGGAGGGCGGCGAGGTGCTGGGCATCGTCGGCGAGAACGGCGCCGGAAAATCGACGCTGATGAAGGTGCTCGCCGGCGTCTATCGCGCCGATCAGGGCACCGTCGCGCTCGACGGCCAGCCATTCGCGCCGCGCCGGCCGCGCGACGCGCTGGACCAGGGCATCGTGGTGATCCACCAGGAGCTGAGCCTGGTGCCGGATCGCACGGTGGCCGAGAACATCTTTCTCGGCAACCTGCCGCGCAACGCGCTCGGCCTGGTGCGGCGGCGCGCGCTGCATCGCGCCGCGCGCGAATTGCTGCTGCGCGTCGGACTCGACATCGCGCCACGGACCCTGGTGCGCCGGCTCGGCATCGCGCAGCAGCAACTGGTGGAGATCGCGCGCGCATTGTCGCGGAGCGCGCGCGTCATCGTCATGGACGAGCCGACCGCGACGCTGACCTTGACCGAACAGCGCATCCTGTTCGCCACCATCGCCACGCTGAAGCAGGCCGGTGTCGGCCTGGTGTTCATCAGCCATCACATCGAGGAGATTTTCGAGGTCTGCGACCGTGTCACGGTGATGCGCGACGGCCGCACCGTCGCGACAAGGCCGGTGGCGGACTGGACCGAGGCCTCGCTGATCCAGGCGATGGTGAACCGCGAGCTGGGCGAGCTGTTTCCGGCGCGGCACGCGACGTTGGGCGAGGTGCTGCTCGACGTCGAGAACCTATCGCTGCCGGGCCGTTTCGAGAGCGTGTCGCTGCGGGTGCGCGCTGGCGAGGTGGTGGGGCTCGGGGGGCTGATCGGCGCCGGGCGCACCGAGGTGCTGAAGGCGCTGTACGGCGCGATGCCGGCGCGCGGCGGCCAGGTTCGCGTGGGCGGCAAGCCGCTGCTGGCGCGGCGGCCGGCGCAGGCCATCGCCGCCGGGCTGGCGCTGGTGCCGGAGGACCGCAAGGGCGAGGGGCTGATCCTGCCGTTCTCGGTGCGGCGCAATGTCGGTCTGTCCACGCTCGGCCGCCTGGCTTATCTGCGCACCTTTCTGGCCGGCGGCCGCGCCGACCGGCTGGCGCGCGACGCCGTGCGCGACCTGCGCATCCGCACGCCCTCGGTCGCCGAGCCGGCGCGCAACCTGTCGGGCGGCAATCAGCAGAAAGTCGTGCTGGCGCGCGCGCTGACCACCAGGCCGCGGGTGTTCCTGCTGGATGAGCCCACGCGCGGCATCGACGTCGGCGCCAAGGTCGAGGTGTACCGGCTGATCGGCCAGCTTGCCGAACAAGGAGGTGCCGTGGTCGTGGTCTCGTCGGATCTGCTGGAACTGCTGGGTCTGTGCGACCGCATCGTGGTGATGCGCGGCGGGCGCGTCGCGGGCGAGCTGGATCGGCCGGCGTTCAGCCAGGAGCGGGTGATGCAACTGGCGGCACTCGGCTGATGTCCGAGCACGTCGCCGCGCCGCGCCGCGCGTTCGGGCTTGCCGGCCTGCGCCGGACGCTCAACGAGCTCACCATCGTCGTGGGCTTCGTCGCCATCTCGCTGTACCTGGCGCTGACCACGCCGGCGTTCCTGAGCACCGCGAACGTGCTGTCGATTCTGCTGGCCAGTTCGCTCATCGGCATCGTCGCGGTGGGCGAGACGTTCGTCATCGTCACCGGCGGGATCGACCTGTCGGTGGGCTCGGTGGTGGCGTTCACCGGGGTGATCGCGGGGATGGTGGTCCACGCCGGCGCGCCGATCTGGCTCGCGGTGGCGGCCGGCGTCGGGATGGGGGCGGCGATCGGCGGCTTCGTGGCGCTCGCGGTGACGCTGCTGGGCATGAGCGCCTTCATCGTCACGCTCGCGGTGCTGGCGATGGCGCGCGGGCTGGCGTTCATCGTCACAGGCGGCAACACGATCTTCGGCTTCCCGGACGGCTTCGACAACATCGGCGGCGGCAATCTGGGGCCGCTGCCGGTCGCCGGGCTGATCTCGCTGGCGGTGTTCGCCGCGGCCTGGCTGGTGCTGTCGCGCACCGTGTTCGGCGCCGAGGTGTACGCCGTCGGCGGCAACGCCGAGGCGGCGCGGCTGGCCGGCATCCCGGTGGCGCGGCGGATCGGCGCCACCTACGTCATCAGCGGCGCGCTGGCGGGGCTGGGCGGCGTGGTGCTGACCGGCCGGCTGGACAGCGCGCAGCCGATCGCCGCCGTGGGGCTTGAGCTGAACGCCATCGCCGCAGTGGTGATCGGCGGCGCGTCGTTGTTCGGCGGCAAGGGCAGCATGGTCGGCACGTTGCTCGGCGTGCTCATCATCGGGCTCATCAACAACGGCCTGACCCTGAAGAACGTGCAGCCGTTCTGGGTGCAGTTCATCCAGGGTGCGGTGATCTTCGGCGCGGTGCTGATCGACAGCCTGAACCAGAAACGGCGCGGGGGAGAGTGACGCGCGCGGCACTCCCCCGCGATCGTCATCCCCGGATTTGATCCGGGGATCTACTGGCCCCGCCGAGCGGCCGGTGGATGGCCGGGTCAAGCCCACGGCTGTCCGGCAGGGTTCTTGCTTTCCGTATCCGCCGGCGGATCGTCTCATATGAGGATTCCTTGGCCGGGGTTTGCGGTGAGCCTGACGGGAGGTCGTTTCAGGTGATCCAGACAGCGCAGATGCATCAGGTTGGATTTGACCAGGCGGGCAAAGCCGAGCGGCGAGGCGATGGCAGCCTGGCATGTCTGCGCCAGCCGCAGCAGCAGGAAGGCAATCAGCGCAACCGCGATCTGAATGCGCACGGCGTTGTCGGAGGTGCCGAAGAAGCGGGTTATCTTCAGGGTTTGCTTGATCCAGCGGAAAAACAACTCGATGCCCAGCGGCGCTTGTAGAGATCTGCGATCTGCTGTGCGGGGGCGGCGAGGTCGTTGGTGAGGATGCGCAGCACCTTGCCGGTGTCGATGCGCACCTGCACCTCGCGGACCGGCTTGTCGAACGGGTTGCGCCGCTGGCTGGCCAGTCGGTCGGGCAAATGGCCGATCCGGTCCGACAGAATGGCGCCGCCCGGACTGGGCCGGGTTTGCGTCACGCGCAGCGGGGTGTTGCGCTTCAGGCGGGTGACGATGCGGCAGCCGGCAGCGGCGAGGCCGGCCCACCATCCGTAGTTGTAGTAGCCGAGATCGAAGACGTAGGTTGCACCCTGCTGGATGGGCATGGCCTTGGCGGCGGTGATGTCGTTGACGTTGGCTGTCGTGACGGCAGCATAGATCGGGCAATCCTTGTCGGCATCGTAGATCACATGCGTCTTCACGCCGGCCATGTCGGCCGAGAACCGTGCCCAGCCGGCGCTGCGATTGTCCAGCCTCAGGCTGGTGCTGTCGATCAGGTAGGTCGCCCCGTCCATGGTCCGACGCAGGCCGCGATGCGCCCGCCGGATCATCGCACCCAGCAGCGCGGTGAACGGCGCCACCGGCCGGTTCCTGTTGGCGTCGGCCAGGCTCGCCCGCGACGCGGGACGCACGCCCAGATGATACAGCCGGTTGCCATGGCTTTGCAGGCCGGCCTCGATGTCGCGCAGGCTCGATGCGCCGGCAAGCTGCCCGTACAGCATCGCCGTCAGGTGGCTTCTGCAACTGAAGCTGCGCGCCCGTGCCGCCGTCCCCTGCTGCGCGACCGCCTGCTCATAGGCATCCAATTCCAAATACTGCAGCACGCCAGAAAAAACGCTACGGTCGTGTGGCACGGCATTGCTCTCCTCATGTCCGGTAACGTCGCCAAACGTCGGACCGTGAGTAGAATCAATGCCGTGCACTCGTACAAGCGAAATTCGTGCCGGACAGCCGTGGGTCAAGCCCGGCCATGACGGTGTTCCGCGACGGCGCCAGCTACACGAAAATCTTGTACGGCGTCACCCGTCCGTCGGCGCCGCGCACCGCGAACTCGGCGCCGTTCTCGGCCTCGGCGATCAGCGCCTCGTACAGCCGCAGCGCGTTGCGCAGCACCTCGGCGTAGCTCGCCGCCTCGGTCTTGTCCTTCAGCATCTGCAACCGCTGCATCGCCTGCGGCGGCATCTCGAGCTGCACGCGGGTGGTGCCGCGCGCCTCCTCGGGGCCGCAGCGTGCGCGGCGGCCCCGGCTGGCGGTCTCGCGGTCGATCACACGAATCCCCGATAGCCGCCGTCATGGTCGGACTCGTCCGGCCGATCCTGCCGCGGCGCCGCGCGATGCTGGCCGCAGCGGCCCTGCCAGGCGCTCCAGCCGTCGCGGCACCATTTCGAGTCGCGCCACGAGGCGGTGCGCCACGCGCCATCGCGCCACGCGCCGCGCAGCCGCTCGCGCCACTCGGCGAACCACGGCGAGCGGCGGATCAGCAGCACCAGGCCGAGCAGCAGCAGCGTATGCAGCGGGTGCGAGATGACGATGGCCGCGACCGCCAGGAAGAACAGCACGCGCAGGAACAGGCCATGCCGCCGGCCGCGCCAATGCCGGCCGTCGCGCGGGTCGCCATGCGCCGGAGGCTCGTCGCCGCCGAGCGGGAAGTCGTCGCCGATGTTGATGGTGTAGCGGGTCATGCGTGCCCTCCTCCGGTCACGAGGCCGAAATTGGGACGCCACTCATCAAATGTCAATCATGCATTGATGGAGGTTCGACACCGATGCTGAACCAGACCTGGGCCGCCGCGCCGGGGGGAATGTGCAGCAAGCCGGGCTTGTCCGCGAACGGGCCGTCGAAGCCGATCGGGCTGGCGAACCCGTGCCAGGGTTCGATGCATAGGAAGTCGCCCGGCTTGCTCCAGACCCCGAGCTGCGGCAGGCCGTCCGATTCCAGCGTGATGCCGGGCGTCCCCGGGGCCGCGTAGCGCAGGCGGCGGCTGGACAGGTGGTCGAAGATCACCGCGTCATCGGCGAACAAATCCTCGTGCAGCCGCAGCACGGCCCCGTCGACCGGGCTGGGCGCCGCGTCGGGCAGCAGCAGGCCGCCGGACAGGCGGCGGATCGGCGCTGGCTCGGGCTGCTCGAACGTCAGCGTGTGCGCGTCCTTCGCCGCACCCGGGCGCAGCGGCCAGACGAAGGCCGGGTGCGCGCCGACCGAGGCGGGCAGGGTCTGCGTGCCGGGATTGTGGATGCGCAGGATCACGGACAGCGCGGCGTCGGCGATGGCGTAGGCGACCTCCAGCCGGAACGCGAACGGGTAGGCGGCGTGGGTCTGCTCGTCGTCGACCAGCACCAGGCGGCAGCCGGCCTTGTCGCGCTCCAGCCAGGTGAAGCGGCGGTCGCGCGCGAAGCCGTGCTGCGTCATGCGATAGTCGCGGCCGTCGTGGTGCAGCGTGTCGCCCTTCAGTCGGCCGACGATGGGAAACAGGATCGGCGCGTGCCGCGGCCAGGCGGGACCGGCCTGCCAGATCAGTTCCGGCCCATCGTCGGCCCGCAGCGAGACCAGCTCCGCGCCATCGGCCGCGATGGTGGCGGCCAGACCGTTTGCCGCGATGCTATGGCGATCCATGAAGCTGCTCCCGGAGGCGCTGTGTTCCTCAACGGCATGAGCCGCAGGCCCGACCATATACCCGATCCGGGGGCGCATCCCTGGATCGTGCCGTTGATCCGCGACCTGCGGCAGTTGGCCTTCACCGCGCCCGTAACCTTCCCTGTGGGCGAGAACGGCTGCGGCAAGTCAACGTTGCTCTGATCCCGTGGTCAGCTTGAGCACGCCGGCAAGGCACGCTACGAGGGCCGCGGGCCACGTCCCCCCACCGGGACGCTTCTCTTCTGAAAGGGAGAGCCGCAATGGGCGATCTCGCCGCGAAGCCGGAATTGCGTCCGGCCAATCCCTGCTTCTCCTCCGGACCCTGCGCCAAGCGCCCCGGCTTTTCGCTGGCCGCACTCGACGGCGCGCTGCTCGGGCGCAGCCATCGCGCCAAGGGGCCGAAAGCCCGGCTCGCCGAGGTGATCGAGCGCAGCCGTGCCATGCTCGGCATTCCCGCCGACTGGCGGCTCGGCATCGTGCCGGCATCCGACACGGGTGCCATCGAGATGGCCATGTGGTCGCTGCTCGGCGCGCGGCCCGTGGACGTGCTGGCGTTCGAGAGTTTTTCCGAAGCCTGGGCCACCGACATCACGAAGCAACTGAAACTCGCCGGCGCGCGCGTGCTGTCCGCCGAGTACGGCAAGCTGCCCGATCTCGGCGCCGTCAACCCGGCGCACGACATGGTGTTCGCCTGGAACGGCACCACCTCCGGCGTGCGCGTGGCGAACGCCGACTTCATCGCCGAGGATCGCGATGGCCTGGTGCTGTGCGACGCCACCTCGGCCGCGTTCGCCATGCGCCTTGCGTGGCCGAAACTCGATGTCGTCACCTGGTCCTGGCAGAAAGTGCTGGGCGGCGAGGCGGCGCACGGGATGCTGGCGCTGTCGCCGCGCGCGGTCGAGCGGCTGCTGACGCATAAGCCCGCCTGGCCGCTGCCGAAGATTTTCCGCCTCACCTCCGGCGGCAAGCTCGCCGAAGGCATCTTCAAGGGCGAGACCATCAACACCCCGAGCATGTTGTGCGTGGAGGACGCGCTGGACGGCCTGCGCTGGGCCGAGAGCGTCGGCGGCCTGGCGGGCCTGGTCGCGCGCAGCGAGGCCAACCTCGCCGCCATCGCGCAATGGGTCGGCACCAGTCGTTGGGCCGCGTTCCTGGCGGACGATCCGGCGACGCGCTCGCCCACCTCGATCTGCCTGCGCATCGCGGCACCCTGGTTCGCCGCGCTGGACGCCGGCGCGCAAGCCGAGGCCGCCCGCGCGATCGCCGCATTGCTGGACCGCGAAGGCGTGGCCTACGACATCGCCTCGTACCGCGACGCGCCGCCCGGCTTGCGCATCTGGGGCGGCGCCACGGTCGAGACGGCGGACATCAAGGCCCTGCTGCCGTGGCTCGACTGGGCGCACGCGCACATAGCCGCCACCCACGCCAAGCAGGTGGCGGCGTGACCCCGCGCGTCCTCATCAGCGACCAGCTCTCGGCGGCCGCCATCGAGATTTTTCGCACGCGCGGGGTCGAGGTCGACATGAGGCCGGGCCTGTCCCCCGCCGCGCTGCGCGACATCATCGGCGCGTATGACGGGCTGGCCATCCGCTCGGCCACCAAGGTCACGCGCGAATTGCTGGACGCCGCCGACCGGCTGCGCGTGGTCGGTCGCGCCGGCATCGGCGTGGACAACGTCGATATCAAATCGGCCACCGCGCGCGGCGTGGTAGTGATGAACACGCCGAACGGCAACGCCATCACCACCGCCGAGCACGCCATTGCCATGCTGTTCGCGCTGGCCCGCCAGATCCCGGAGGCGAGCGCCAGCACCCGCGCCGGGAAATGGGAGAAGAACCGCTTTCTCGGCGTCGAGCTGTACGGAAAAGTGCTGGGCCTGATCGGCTGCGGCAATATCGGCTCGATCGTCGCCAACCGCGCGCAGGGCCTGCACATGCGCGTCATCGCCTACGATCCGTACCTGACCGAAGCCCGCGCGCTGCAACTCGGCGTGGAGAAGGTCGAGCTGGACGCGCTGCTGTCGCGCGCCGACATGATCTCGCTGCACACGCCGCTGACCGATGCCACGCGCGACATCCTTTCGCGCAATTCCATCGCGCGGACCAAGCCCGGCGTGCGCATCGTCAACTGCGCGCGCGGCGGGCTGATCGACGAGGCGGCTCTGGCCGACGCGCTGCGCTCCGGCCACGTCGCGGGTGCCGCGCTGGATGTGTTCCAGACCGAGCCGGCGGGTGCCGCCAATCCGCTGTTCGCGCTGGAGAACGTCGTCTGCACGCCGCATCTGGGTGCCGCGACCGCCGAGGCGCAGGAGAACGTCGCCTTGCAGATCGCCGAGCAGATGAGCGACTTCCTGCTGACCGGCGCCGTGACCAACGCGATCAACATGCCGTCCGTCTCCGCCGAGGAGGCGCCGCGCCTGCGCCCCTACATGGAGCTGTGCCGTCTGCTCGGCGCGTTCGCGGGCCAGCTCACGCATAGCCGCGACGGCGTGATCCGGCGCATCGACGTCGAGTACAAGGGCAATGCCGCCGCCTTAAATCACCGGCCGCTGACCGCCGCCGCGTTGGCCGGCCTGCTGGGGCCGGTGATGGCCGGCGTCAACATGGTCAACGCGCCGGTGCTGGCGCACGAGCGCGGCATCGACGTGGCCGAGACGGTGCTTGACCGGCCGAGCGAGTACCAGACGCTGGTCCGCATCCGGGTGCGGACCGAGGCGCACACCCGCGCGGTGGCCGGCACGCTGTTCGCGGGTTCGCGGCCGCGCATCGTCGAGATCAAGGGCATCAAGGTCGAGGCGGATTTCGGGCGTCACATGCTGTACGTGACCAACCAGGACCGCCCCGGCTTCATCGGCCGCTTCGGGGCCACGCTGGCCGATGCCGGGATCAACATCGCGACCTTCAATCTCGGCCGCGCCGAGGCCGGCGGCGACGCGATCTGCCTGGTCAGCGTCGACGGAAGCGTGCCCGAGGCGGTGCTGGCGGCGGTGCGCCGCCTGCCGCTGGTGGTGCAGGCAACCGCGCTGTCGTTCTGACCCAGACCGCGGCGGCCGCCAGCGCCCGCTTGGCCTGGCCGATGAGCCGGTGGCCCAGCAGCGTGTCGGCGAGTTTCTTGGCCATGTTCAGCGGCGTGCGGTCGGCCGCCCGCTGGTTGCCCCAGGCGGTGCGCGCGCGGTACCTTCAAGTACAGCCGCTTTGCCGGATGGCGGCACATGAACGTCCACGGCTTCGACTGGCCATTGAAATGCACGATGCGGGCTTGCCCGCGCACCCGCTCGATCTCCGCCCGGGGCAGCGGTGGCGCCAGTTCGGGGCGGTAGAACGGCGAGATCGCGTTCCACACGTAATCCAGGTCGAGGCGGTCGGCCGAAAAGCAGGCGTTCAGAGCGTCCTGATCGGGGTCGGTGAGCGTGTCCGTGTGCGCCGCCGCATAGGCGAGCAGCGTCCGCCTTGCCCCGATCGCCCGCCATTTGGCGACGTCGATCACCATCACGCCGCTGTTGAAATAGCCGCGGCCTGGCTCGATCCCCAGCGTTTCGGCGCGTCGCGCCGCGCCGGGGATGGATACGGCCGCCAGCAGCTTGCCTTGCAGATCCACCGAGAACAGGTGATCGACCGGGCGCCGCACAACGATGTCGGGGTCGAGATAGAGCACCCGATCGACGCCCTCGGGAAAATAGTCGTCGACCCATAGCCGCGCCCACATCTCGCGCGTGTAGGGCTGGTAGGCCGGCAGTGCGTCGATCTCCGGGCTGGCCCGATCAACAATGCTCCACGACAGCCGCGCGCAGCCCCGCAGCGTGGTCTCCAGCCGCGCACGGTTTCCGGCGGAGATGCCGTTGCACAGCAGCACCGCGTTGAACGACAGGCCGGGGCTGCTCTCGACCAGCGACAGGCAGCACACCGCCATGTGCCGCGCGTAGTTGTCGTCGCAGCACAGCAGGACATTCGCGGCCATCGTTCCACCTTCGGCGACCCCGGCAATCATTACTAGATCGTCCCCACTCCCGCGTCGAGGCCGCCGTCGATCAGAGTGCCGCGACCTGTCCCCGCCGGCCGCGCCCGTGCTGGTCGAGCACCGCCGCCAGCACCGCGACCAGCAACCCCGCGCAGGCGATGCCGGCGGCCACGAACGGCAGTTCGGCATAGGGCAGGCCGGCGGTCAGCGACATCGCGCCGATCGAGGCG
This sequence comes from uncultured Pseudomonadota bacterium, assembly GCA_963758455.1. GTDB lineage: Bacteria > Pseudomonadota > Alphaproteobacteria > Acetobacterales > Acetobacteraceae > CAVRQM01. The sequence continues at coordinate 692,722 of CAVWVK010000004.1, forward strand.
CCGGCCGCATTGCCGGCGTTGAACGCGCTCTGGTTCAGCGCCGAGGCGAGGTTCGGCGCGTCGCGCGCCTGTTCGACCACGCGGGTCTGCAACGGCGCCCCGCAGGCGAACTGCACCGCGCCCCAGGCGATCACCGCCAGCGTCGCCGCGACGACGTCGTGCAGCGCGCAGCCGAGTGCCGTGGCCGCGACCACCAGGCAGGCCAGAATGCCGATCAGCGCCGGCAGTTGCCGCCAGTCCGCCAGCCGGCCGCCGGCGAGGTTGCCCGCGGTGATGCCGACGCCGAACAGCACCAGCACCCAGGTCACGCCATGCGGCGAAAATCCCGTGACCTGCTCCAGCATCGGGGTGATGAAGGTCAGCGCGCTGAACAGGCTGGCCGAGGCCAGCGCGCTGATCGCCATTGCCAGCATCACCTGCGGCTGGCGCAGCACCGACAGCTCGCGCAGCAGCCTGGTGCGCGGGGGCGCCGGCAGGCTGGGCACCCAGCGCGCCACGGCGACCACGGCCAGCACGGCGATCGGCACGATCGCCCAGAACGTCGCCCGCCAGCCGAACGCCTGGCCCAGCACGGTGCCCGCCGGCACGCCCAGCACGTTGGCGAGCGTCAGGCCGGAGAACATCAGCGCCACCGCCCGCGACCGCTGCCGGGGCGCCACCAGCCCCGCCGCGACGATCGCGCCGATGCCGAAGAACGTGCCGTGCGTCAGCGAGGTCAGCAGCCGTGCCGCCAGCAGCAAGCCATAGCTCGGCGCCAGCGCGCAGGCGGCGTTGCCCAGCGCGAACAGCGCCAGCAGTCCGAGCAGCGCCCGCCGTCGCGGCAGCCCGGCCAGCGCCAGCGTCATCAGCGGCGCGCCCACCATCACGCCCAGCGCATACAGGCTGATGAGCAGCCCGGCTTGCGGCACGCCCACGCCGAGGTCGCGCGCCACATCGGGCAGCAGGCCCATGATGACGAACTCGGTCGTGCCGATGCCGAACGAGGCGACGGCCAAGGCGAGCAGCGGCAGCGACGGCATCGGCGGCGGCTTTCGTGCGACAGGTCCGGAAACCGTTTGTCCACCTAATTCCCCAGTGTCGGAAGCGGCAATGTTGCATCGCAGCGCGGCGCGGGTGTGCTAACGGGTAGGGCGACGTCAGCGAGGTCGCCTCATGCTCCCCAGCCTGTTCGTCAGCCACGGCGCGCCGACCCTGCCGCTCAGTGACTCGCCGGCGCGCGGCTTCCTGGCCGGGCTGGCCGCCACGTTGTCGCGGCCGCGGGCGATCGTCGTGGCGTCGGCCCATTGGGAAACGGCGCGGCCGGCCGTGGGAGCAGCCGCGCACCCGTCGACCATCCATGATTTCCGCGGCTTTCCCGCGGCGCTGTACCGCCTGACATATCCAGCGCCGGGCGACCCGGCGCTGGCCGAGCGGGTGCGCGGCCTGCTGGCCGAGGCCGGGATGGCGGCGGAGCTGGACCCGGCGCGCGGCCTGGATCACGGCGCCTGGGTGCCGCTGCTGCTGGCCTGGCCGGCCGCCGACATCCCGGTTCTGCAAGTCTCGCTGCAACCGGCTCTTGGCCCCGCGCATCACCTGCGCCTGGGCGCGGCACTGGCGTCGTTGCGCCATGACGATGTGCTGGTGCTCGGCTCGGGAAGCTGGACGCACGACCTCGGGCGGTTTCGCGGGCAGGCGGAGGACGCGCCCGCCACGCCGGACGTGATCGCGTTCGCCGAGTGGATGGACGCGGCGGTGCAGGGCGGCCGGCTCGACGACCTGCTGGACTATCGCGCGCGGGCGCCGTTCGCGGCCGAGAACCATCCGACCGAGGAGCACCTGCTGCCGTTGTACGTGGCGCTCGGCGCCGCCGGTCCGGGCGCGGCGGCCCGCCGGCTGCACGCCAGCGCCATGTTCAGCATGTTGCGGATGGACGCCTACGCGTTCGGCTGATCGGGGCGGGCGCGAAAATCCGCGCTCCATCCGAGCTGGTCGGCTGCCTTTCGGCTGGTGATCTCGCCGTCGTCATCGGCGATGTTGTAGATGCCGGGCGCGCCCCGCGTCGTGGCGAGACGGGCCGCGTGCGCGGCGGCATCGACATGCACGGGAACCGGGCCGGCGGGGCGATCAAAGCCGGTGCCTGGACCATAGATCCGGCCATAGCGCAGCACGATCCCCTGAAACGGCGCGTCGAGCACCTGTCGCTCAAGGCTGGTGATGCCGCGGGCGGTCACGCTGGCGCTGCCTGGGGCATCCAAATCCAGCGGATCGTCTTCCGGGTGCGGCGTCGGCCCCCTGGCATACACGAACCCGATGCTTTGCGCGATCAGGCGTTCGCAGCCGGCATACAGCGCGGCGGCGACGAGGTGGCGCGTGCCCCGGTCGCGCAGCCGGGCATTGCGCGCTCTGCCCTCGTCCATGCGGGCGGGGTCCAAGCCTGGCGGCAGGTCGGTCACCTGGTGGATGACCACGCTCGGCTGCGCCTGTTCGACGGCATCGCGCAGCGCCGGCGCATCGAACACGTCCACCACGACCGGTTCGACGCCGGCTTGCCGGAGCGAGGCGGCTTTCTCGGCGGAGCGTGTGGTTCCCACCACTCGCCAGCCGTCGGCAATCAGCAGCGGTGCGAGACGGCGGCCAATCACGCCGCTGGCGCCGGCCAGGAACACGCATCGAGACATCGATCAGCTCCCGTCCCGACGTTCAGGACGCTTGAGATTGGCGGTGGGCGTCATACGGTTCAACGTCGGCAGGTTCAACATCATTGTCCAGGGCAGCCCTGGCGGAGGCCAAGATGACGAAGCGGATTCTTCTCCTGGTCGGCACGAAGAAGGGCGCTTTCATTCTCGATGGCGGCGCCGAGCGACGCGCGTGGGAGTTGCGCGGCCCGTTCTGCGAGACATGGCCGATGCACCACGTCGCCGCCGACCCCGCGACCGGCACGATCTATGGCGGCGGCGGCAACGAGTGGTTCGGCCCGGCGGTCTGGAAATCGACCGACCTGGGTGCGAGCTGGACGCATTCGAGCGAGGGATTGGCGTACCAGGGCGGAGAACAACCGATCAAATCCGTCTGGAGCGTGGCGGCCGACGCGGCGGGGAGCATCTACGCGGGCGTCGAGCCGGCCGGATTGTTCCGCAGCGATGACCAGGGCCAATCGTGGCGGCATGTCGCGGGACTGCGCGACCACCCATCGCGGCCGCAGTGGAATCCGGGCGGCGGCGGCCTGATCCTGCATTCGCTGGTGCCGCACCCGCGCGACGAACGGCGGCTCTGGGTCGGCATCTCCGCGGCCGGCGTGTTTCACACCGCGGACGGCGGCGAGAGCTGGGAGCCGCGAAACCTGGGACTCGGGCCGACTTCCTGCCGCCTGGGCAGAACTATCCGGAGTTCGGCCAGTGCGTGCATTGCCTGGTGATGGCGCCCGGAATGCCCGATCGGCTGTACCAGCAGAACCATTGCGGGATGTACCGCAGCGAGGATGGCGGCCGGCGGTGGGAGAGCGTGGAGGCCGGCCTGCCCTCGACGTTCGGTTTTCCGGCCGCGGTGCATCCGCGCGATCCGGCGACGCTGTATCTGCTGCCGCTGAACGGCGACTCGCTGGGGCGGTATGTGCCGGACGCGGCTGCGGCGGTCTGGCGCACGCGCGACCGCGGCGACACCTGGGAGGCGCTGCGCGATGGGCTGCCGCAGGAACGCGCGTTCTTCGGCGTGTTGCGCCAGGCCATGAGCACCGACCGACTTGAACCGGCCGGCGTCTATTTCGGGACCAGCTCGGGCGCGCTGTTCGCCAGCGCCGACGAGGGCGACCATTGGGCCTGCATCGCGCAGCATCTGCCCGCGATTAGCTCGGTGGAAACGCTTGTAGTCGAGGCATAGGATCGCGCGGAGATTGCGGGAATGCCGGGAGACGAATCCGCACATGTGCGGCCGCTGATCGCGGTGCTGCTGCCGGTGGCACTGGTGAACCTGTTCCCCGGCGCCGCGCGGCAGGTCGACGTGGCCGGTGCCACGGTGGACGAGGTGATGGATGCGCTGGATGGCCGCTGGCCAGGGATGCGCGATCGCATCTGCGATTCGACGCCGGCCATCCGTCGCCACATCAACGTCTTCGTCGAGGGAGAGCGCGCGACGCTTGGCACGCGGGTCGCGCCCGGAGCGGAGGTGGTGATCCTGACCGCGATCAGCGGCGGGTAGTAGGCGGGACTCGGGGGAGCGCGAAACCTAGTCTGGCCAGGCGCACGGGCCAGACGCGTCTTCCAAAAGCGGCGATGATCTGGCGCGCGCCCTCGTTGCCGGCGTTTGCACGAACACGCCGCGCCCGCATGGGGCCGGGCGCAGGCCGCCCTGCCGCTCCAGCAGCGTCTCGGAGCCGCCCAGATACAGGTAGCCGTCCGGCAACAGCGCCTCGGCGATGCGCGCCAGCACGCGGCCGCGGGTCGGGCCGTCGAAATAGATCAGGACATTGCGGCACAGCACGATGTCGAACCGGCCCAGCGGCGCCGGATCGGCCAGCAGGTTCCAGCCCTGGCAGCGCACCATCGCGCGCAATTCCGGGCGTATCCGCCAGCCCTCCGGCACGCGCTCGAAATGCCGCGCCAGCCGGTCGTCCGAAAGGCCGCGCTGCACCTCGAACGGCGAGTAGATGGCCGCCTCGGCGCGCGCGAGGGGAGCGCGGGCGATGTCGCTGGCCAGGATCTCGATGTCGCCGGGCGGCCAAGGCGGCCGCGCCTCGGCCAGCAGCATGGCGACGGAATAGGCTTCCTGGCCGGTGCTGGCGGCGGCCGACCATACCCGCAGGCGCGACGAGCCAGCGTTCGCGCACCTGCGCGCGGCGCGAAGCTGAGGCAGCGCCACGTCGCGCAGATGCGCGAACGCCGGCTCGTCGCGGAAGAACAGCGTCTCGTTGGTGGTCATCGCCTCCACGGCGCGCCGCGCCAGCTCGCCTTCGGGGGCCGCTGCAAGATGCTCGGCGAGCGCGTCAAGGCTGGCCAGCCCGGCGTCGCGCAGCAGCCCGGCCAGGCGGGTTTGTAGCAGGTACAGCTTGTCCGGCCCGATCACGATGCCGCAACGCTGGTGCAGCAGCCCCGCCAGGGCTTGCAGGTTGCGCGGCGTCACGCCGGCTGCCCGACAAGCGCGCGCAGGCACGCCCCCAGGCGCGGCAACGGCAGCACGGCCCGGCACAGCCCGGCTTGCGCGATGGCGCCCGGCATCCCCCAGACCACGCTGCTGGCCTCGTCCTGCGCCACGGCCACGCCGCCGGCGGCGATGACCGCGCGGGTGCCGAGCAGGCCATCCTGGCCCATGCCGGTCAGCATCGCCACCAGCACGCGGCCCTGGCAGGCCTCGGCGGCGCTGCGCAGCAGCACGTCCACCGATGGGCGGCAGAAATGCTCCGGCGGCGCGTCGGACAGGAACGCGCGCAATGCCTGGCCCTGGCTGAGCACCAGCAGATGCTGGCCGCCGGGGGCCAGGTACACGCGGCCGGGCCGCAGCGCCTCGTCGGTGTGCGCCTCGGCGCAGGCCGGTCCGCCCAGCCGATCCAGATGCGCGGCCAGCATCGGGGTAAAGGCCGCGGGCATGTGCTGTGCGACCACCACCGGCACGGGAAAGTCGGGCCCCAGCGCCGCGACCAGCGTGAACAGCGCCTGCGGTCCGCCCGTCGAACTGCCGACCGCCAGCAGCAGCGGCGGCCGAGTCCCGGATGCGGCAGCGGCAAGCACGGCCGGCGCGGCGTGCCCCGGCGGCGTGGACCCAGGACGCCGCGCCAGGCCGCGCACCTTCGCCAGCAGGTCGCGGCCAAAGCCCGCATCCGTCAGGTCGGCCACGCTCGGCTTGGCGATGTAGTCCGCGGCGCCCAGTCGCAGCGCCTGCATCGTGATCTCGGCGCCGCGCGTGGTCAGCGCGCTGACCATCACCACGCGCACGCCGGGCGCGGCGCGCAGCAGCAGCGGCAGCGTGGCCAGCCCGTCCAGCACCGGCATCTCGATATCCAGCAGCACCACGTCGATCGGCGCATCCGGCGGCCGCCGGGCCAGCGCCTCGACCGCCCGCCGCCCGTCGGCCGCGCGCGCCACCACGCGGATGTCTGGCTCGCTCTCCAGCAGCCGCGCCATCGCCGCGCGGATCACCGTGCTGTCGTCCACCACCATCACGCGCACCATGTCGGGCGGGGTCACGCCGGGGCCGGGGTGGGGGTGTTCCCGGCGTGGCGGCGAGCACCCGGCATCATTCCAGCGTCCGGCATCATTCTCCGGCGCGGATGTCGAGCAGGCGCGGCACCGAAAGCACCATCAGCAGCGTCTCGGGCAGCCTGAACACGCCATCGGCGAAGGCGGCGAGGGCGGCGGGCAGGGTGGGCGGCGTGGCTTCGTGCAGGCTGGTCTCCAGGGTCAGCACCTCGCCCACCTCGTCGACCAGCAGCGCGTAATATTCGCTGCCCTGCTCGGCGACCACCGACATCGGCCGCTGGCCGGCGGCCGCGCACGGCAGGCCGAGCCGGCGGCGCAGGTCGATCGCGGTGACGATGCGCCCGCGCAGGTTGAGGTTTCCGGCGATCTCCGGCGGGGCCAGCGGCACCGGCGTGATCGCCTGCTCGCCCAGCACGTCGCGCACTGCCATCACCGGCACGGCGCATAACTGGCCGGCCACGGTCAGCGTGACCAGCACGCTGACCGCCTCGGCCGCGTTCGCGTCGCCGGGCAGGCCGGTCTCGGCCATCGTCCGCATCTGTGCGTCTCCCTGGGAGATCAGGCCGCGACCGCGCCGCGCACCGGCGCCGCATGGTTCAGGCATTGGCGCAGGCTGGCCAGCAGCAGCTCTTGCTCGAACTTGCCGATGTAGTCGGTGAACCCGGCCTCGCGCCCCTGCTCGATGTCGCGCGGGGCCACGCGGCCGGACAGCGCGATCACCGGCAGATGCCGCCCAGGCGCCGCCGGCGCGCAGCGCGGCCACGAAATCCAGGCCGCTCCATGGCCGGCATCTCGATATCCGAGACGATGGCCTCGAACATCGCGCCGCCGTCGCGCAGCCGCAGCGCCTGCGCGCCCCCCGACGCGGCCGTTGACCGCGTAGCCGGCGGCGGCCAGCACCGGCAGCAGCAAGCTGGCGGAAGAAGCTGCTGTCCTCCACCACCAGCACGCGCGGCGTGCGCTGGGCGGCCGGGGGCGGCTGCTCGAACCAGCCCTTGTAGACCGAGGTCAGCCAGTAGCGGGTATCCAGCACGCCGGCCGCGCGGCCGGCGACCACCGCGGTGCCGAGCGTGCCGGGCCGCCGGCCGCCCAGTTCCACGCGCAGCGTCTCCTCCACCACGTCCACGATCTCGTCGACCACCAGGCCGACGCGGCGCTCGCGGGCGCCGCCATCCGCGGCGCCGTCGCTGAACACCAGCACCGATTGCCGCGGCCGCTCCCAGTCCAGCACGCCGGCCAGCGGCACCAGCGGCATCAGCGCGCCGCGATACTGCGTCACCGCCGCATAGGCGTGGTCCGAGCCGTCGCCGGCGTCGCGCTCCAGCCGGTCGCGCGCGATCTCCTCCAGCCGCGCGATCAGCCCGAGCGGCACCGCCATCAGGACGCCGCCGGCGCGGAACAGCAGCATCGCCAGCTTGTCGTCGCTGCGCACCGCCTGCATCGCGTCCGCGCCGGGCGGCGATGTGCCTGGCGCGCCGGCCCGGTCCGTCCGGCCGCGCAGCCTGGCCTCGGCGCCCGGGGCCGCGCCCATGCCGGTGGCGCGCGCGATGCCCACCGGGTCGAGGATCATGATGACCGAGCCGTCGCCGAGGATGGTGTTGCCGCTGAACATGGTGATGTGGCGCAGGATGGGCGCCACCGGCTTGACCACGATCTCCTCGGTGTCGAACACGCGATCGACGATGATGCCCAGGCTGGCCGCGCCCACCTGCGCCACCACCACATGCCGGTTCGCGGGCGCCGCCATGCCGGCGGCGGCGGTCGGCTCCAGCCGCAGCAGCGCCTCCAGCGAGACCAGCGGCAGCAGTCGCTCGCGCAGCCGCAGCACCGGCGTGCCGCGCAGATCCTCGATCACGCTGCGCTCGCGCGCGGGGTCCGGCGCGTGGCTGTCGGCGGCGGCCGTGGCGGCGGGCGCGGCGCTGGCATGGACCAGCTCGACCACGCTCAGTTGCGGAATGGCGAAACGCTGCCCGGCCGCTTCCACGATCAGCGCGGAGACGATGGCCAGGGTCAGCGGGATCTTGATGGTGAACGTGCTGCCTTCACCGGCCACGCTTTTCAGGTCGATGGTGCCGCCGATCCTCTCGATGTTGGTCTTGACCACATCCATGCCGACGCCGCGGCCGCTCACCGCCGTTACCGTCGCGGCGGTCGAGAAGCCGGGATGGAAGATGAAGCGATGCAGTTGCGCCTCCGGCATGGCGTCCAGCTCGGCCTGCGTCGCCAGCCCCTGCGCCAGCGCCTTGGCGCGGATGCGCGCCACATCCAGGCCGCGCCCGTCATCGCCGATCTCGATGACGATATGGCCGCCCTCGTGGAACGCGGTGAGCGTGATGCGGCCGACCTCCGGCTTGCCGGCGGCGCGGCGGCCGGCGGCGTCCTCCAGCCCGTGATCGCCGCTGTTGCGCACCATGTGCGTCAGCGGATCGCGAATCAGTTCCAGCACTTGCCGGTCCAGTTCGGTCTCCGCCCCGGTCATCACCAGGTCGATGCGCTTGTTCAGGTCGTGGCCGAGGTCGCGCACCAGGCGCGGCAGCTTGTTCCAGGCCGCGCCCACCGGCTGCATCCGCGTCTTCATCACGCCTTCCTGCAAATCCGAGGTGATCTGCGACAGCCGCTGCAACGGCGTGGTGAACACCCCGCCGCCGCCGATTTTTCCCTCGCGGTGCGAATCCTGGGTGCGGGCAAGCTGCATGAGCTGGTTGCGGGTCAGCACCAGCTCGCTGACCAGGGTCATCAGGTTCTCCAGCACCTCGACCGCGACGCGGATGGTCTGCGCCGCCGCCACCGGCTCGGGCGCCGCCTCGGCGCCGGGATCGCCCGGCGTGGGTTCGGTGGGTGCGGGCTCGGCGGCGGCCTGCACCACCGCGGACGGGCGCCCCTCGGCGATGGCGGCGAGGGCCGCGACGATCGCCGCGTCGTCGCCGGCCGGTTCATGGCCGACCGAGGCCAGCCCGGCCAGGATGAGCTTGATGCGGTCCAGTGCGGCCAGCACCGCGCCGACCAGCGCCGGGTCGGCGGCCAGCGTGCCGTCGCGCACCTGGCCCAGCACCTCCTCGGCGGCGTGGGCCACCCGCTCCAGGCGCGGCAGGCCGAGGAAGCCGCAGGTGCCCTTGATGGTGTGCATCAGCCGGAACACCAGCGCCAGCGTCGGCGCATGGTCCGGTGTGCGTTCGAGCTGCACCAGCGCCGCGTCGAGTTCGGCGATGCCCTCGCCGGTTTCGGTCAGGAACTCGCCGATCAGATCGTCCATCCCATCCTCCGCTGGCCGCGCAGGGTAGGCGAGCGGATCGGTACGAACGGTTAAGCGGGCGCGTTCACGCCGGGGCCAGCGCGATCCGCAGCGGCGCTGCGAGGTCGGCCGCCGCCCCGGCAAAGTGCAGCGCACAGCCGGCGGCGCGCGCCATCATCGCCAGCAGCGGCGCTTGCAGCCCGCGCGGGCCGGCTTCGCGCAACGCGGCGGCCGCGTGTTCCGGGGCGGCAAGCAGGCCGGGCAGGGCGGCGGGCCAGGCGGCGCGGCGGCCGGTGATCGCCAGGCTCAGCGCCCGCGCGTCACCGGACAGCGCCAGCGTGCCGCCGCCGGGCAGCGCCTCGGCGCCCAGCAGCAGCGCGGCCAGCACCACCCGCGCGGCGACCGGCGGCAGCGTCGTGTCGGCGGCCATGCCGGACAAATCCAGCACCACGCGCGGCGCGCCCGGCAGGCCGGCGCCCAGCGCCGCCAGGGCCGCGCCGTCCAGCGCCTCGCCCGGGGCGCCCCAGGCGGCGCGCAGCAGCCGCAGCCGGGCAGCCAGCGTCGCCGCCATTTCGTGCGCCAGCGGCAGCGCCTCGGCCGCCGCGCCGTGTCCTCGACCGCGAGTTCCAGCGCGTTGAGCAGCGTGCCGCACAGCCCGGCCAAGTCGTGGCACAGGCGGGTGGCCAGCAGCCTCGGCCAGCGCCATCTCCGGCGGGGCCGACGCCGTCTGCGGCGGGGTGATGGGGGGTGGTCATCGCGGCTTGCCTCCGCCGTGGAACTCTGTTGGAACGAATGCGCTGCCGAGCCGCTTGGAGGCAGCCACATCGACGGGAGACTACCGTTTCCGGACGCGCCGCCCATCCCTGCCGCATCGCCGCATCTGGAACCCGGCCAGCGGGTGCGCCTGCCGGCCCGGCCGGATTGGGGCGAGGGGCAGGTGCAGTCGGTGATTGGCAATCGCGTCACGGTCAATTTCGAGAACGCCGGCAAGGTTCTCGATCAACGTCGAGCTCGGCGGTGCTGGAGATGGTGGATGGACGGGATTGAACCGAGCGGCATTGAGCCGGCTCGACATTGACGGTCGGGGGCCGACCGACGACATCGGGGGCATGTCCTCCCGCGTTCGCACCGCCCCGGTCATCGACCCGTTCGGGCGTCCGATCACCTACCTGCGCGTCTCGGTCACGGATCGCTGCGACCTGCGCTGCGTCTATTGCATGGCGGAGGACATGACCTTTCTGCCGCGCGCGGAAATCCTCAGCCTGGAGGAGCTGGAGCGGGTTTGCGCCGCCTTCATCCGCCTGGGCACCGAAAAAATCCGCATCACCGGCGGCGAACCGCTGGCCCGGCGCAACGTGGTCTCGCTGTTCCAGGCACTCGGGCGGCGGCTGGGCCCGGACGGCGGCCTGCGCGAACTGACGCTCACCACCAACGGCACGCAACTGGTCCGCCATGCCGAGGCGCTGGCCGCCGCCGGGGTGCGCCGGGTCAATGTCAGCCTCGACACGCTGCGTCCCGAAGTGTTCACCGAGATCACCCGCTGGGGCCGGATCGAGCGCACGCTGGAGGGCATTGCCGCGGCGCAGGCCGCCGGGCTGGCGGTGAAGATCAACGCGGTGGCGCTGCGCGGCGTCAACGAGGACGAGTTCGACGCCATGCTGGAGTGGTGCGGCCAGGCAGGGGCTCGATCTGTGCCTGATCGAGACCATGCCGCTGGGCGACGTGGGCGCCGATCGGGCCGACCAGTATCTGCCGCTGTCGCTGGTGCGCGCACGGCTGCGGCGGCGCTGGACGCTGGAGGAGAGCGACTACCGCACCGGCGGGCCGGCCCGATACTACACGGTGGCCGAGACGGGGCGGCGGCTCGGTTTCATCACGCCGATGACCCACAATTTCTGCGAGGGCTGCAACCGCGTGCGGCTGACCTGCACCGGCACGCTGTATCTGTGCCTCGGCCAGGACGACGCGGCCGATCTGCGCGCAGTGCTGCGCGGCGGCGCCTCGGAGGCCGCACTGGATCAGGCGATCCGCGACGCCATCGCGCGCAAGCCGCGCGGCCACGACTTCATCATCGACCGCCGCCACGAACCGGCCCGCCGTGACGCGGCACATGAGCGTCACCGGCGGCTAGCGGCCGTCAGGGCTGCGGCTGCACCACCACGGTGCCGGTGGACGGCGTCGGCTGCTGCACCACCACGGGCGCGGGCCGGGCCGGTGCGGGACGGCACGTAACGGCGCAGCCGGCCAGCGGCAGCAGCAGCGCGGCGGCGGCGGCGCACAGGTGCACGGCTCATCTCTGTCAGCTCCCGGAATGTGATCGGTTGCGAGGGCATTACGCATTGCCGCCCCGGAAGGTTGCGCGAGCGGTCCGGTTCATGGCGATCCATCCAGCGCCCGCGCCAGCGAGTGCCGCGCGCTGCCCGGCGCCAGCGGCCGCGGCTGCGAGGGCGGCGGGCGCCCAGCCGGTGAGCATGGCCAGACGCAAGCGCGCCTGCACCAGCCCGCCGTCGTCGGTGGGCAAGGCCGCCAGCGCCTCGGGGAACAATGCGCGCGGCGGGATGCGGCGGTCGCGCAGCAGCACCGCGTTGGCCTCGCCCGCGTGGCGCAGGTCGCGCAGCAGGGCCAGGGGGTTGCTGTAGGCGAGGCGGATCTCGTCGAGGTCGGCCACCGGCAGCGCGAAGCCGGCGCGTTGCAGCAGGTCGGCGCAGTCGCGCAGCGTGGGGAACGGCGAGACGCGCGGCGAGGCGCCGCCGCGCAGCATGGCCTCGGCGTCGGTCAGCGCCGTGCGCAGCTCGGCCAGCGTGCCCAGCACCGGCAAGCTGGCCAGCAGCAGCCCGTCGGGGCGCAGGGCCTGGCGCAGCTGGATCAGGCAGCCGGGCAGGTCGTCGACCCAGTGCAGCGACAGGCTGGCCACCATCAGGTCGAAGCTGGCCGGCGCGAACGGCAGCCACGCTTCGTCGGCGGCGACCGCCAGCCCGCCGGCGCGCGGCGGCCATGCGCGGCGAGAGATCGCAGGAGACCGCCTCGATGCCGCGGGCGTGCAGCCAGGGGCGCCACGAGGCCGCGTCCGCCCAGGTCCAGCGCGCGGGAAAAACGCCGCGTGGTGTCGTCAAGCCGGTCGAGCAGCCGCTCGGCCGCCTCGTGCAGCACCGGGGCGACACGCTGGACGGTGGCCGCCGCGCGGTCGCGATGGAGGCGGACGGCGCGGCGGTCGAACACGTGCATCTGTTCGTGGGGGCGCTCATCGCGGCATTGTACGCCAGCCTGGCCGGGAGCAGCAGCGCATGGCGCGACTTTCCGTTGTTCTGACGGGTTCGCGCGCGGCGCCGGGATCGGCGTGCTGGATCTGCTGCTGCCGCCGCTGTGCCTGAGCTGCGATCAGCCGGTAGGGGTCGCGGGCCAGCTCTGCGCCGCCTGCTTCCGGCTGACCGGATTCATCACCGCGCCGTTCTGCGGCCAATGCGCGAAGCCGCTGGCCCATGCCGGGCAGCTCTCAGCCCGATGGCGCCTGCGCCGACTGCCTGGCCGCGCCCCCGCTTTGGCGGCGGGCGCGGGCGGCGCTGCGCTACGACGAGCAGACGCGGCGGCTGGTGCTGCCGCTGAAGCACGCCGACCGGCTGGAACTGGCGCGGCCGCTGGCGCGGATGATGGCGCGCGCCGGCGCCGCGCTGCTGCGCGAGGCGGACCTGCTCGTGCCGGTGCCATTGCATCGCTGGCGGCTGCTGGGCCGGCGCTATAACCAGGCGGCGCTGCTGGCGCGCGCCGTGGCCGGTTGGCCGGGCGCCCGGTGCTGCTGGACGCGCTGCGGCGGGTGCGGCGTCACGGCGTCGCTCGGCCATCTCGGCCGGTTCGAGCGGCAGGCGGCGGTGCAGGGCGCGTTTGCCGCGCGCCGGCGCAGGCTTGCGGCGCTGCGGGGCGCCCGGGTGCTGCTGGTCGACGACGTGCTGACCAGCGGCGCCACGGCCGGCGCCTGCGCCCGCGCGCTGCTGGATGCGGGCGCGGCCGCGGTGGACGTGCTGGTGGCGGCACGGGTTGCTGATCGGCGCGACGGCTGAGGCATTTGCAGCCGCGCGGCCGCGGCCAAACCTTTGTGGCCCTGCCCAAACCTTGTGCTCCGGAGAAGCTGCGCATGGCGACTGTCGAGATCTACACCCAGCCCTGGTGCCCGTACTGCTCGCGCGCCAAGAACCTGCTGGACCGCAAGGGCGTGGCGTTCCGCGAGATCGAGGCCCCGAACGGCAGCGCCGCGCGCGAACAGGCGCGTCGCCGCTCGGGCGGGCGGTCCAGCGTGCCGCAAATCTTCATCGACGGCCGCCATATCGGCGGCTCGGACGAGCTGGCCGCGCTGGAGCGGGCCGGCAAGCTGGATGCCATGCTCGCGACAGCGTGAGAGGCGCGCTGGCACTGTCTTGCCGGGTCTGCCGGAAGCCGCCATGTCTGTTGCATGACAGCAGTGCCGTGGGACGCCCGATGATCCACTACCAGTTGCGCTGCGGCGCGGCGCACGAGTTCGACGCCTGGTTCCGCGACAGCGCGGCCTATGAGCAGCAGGCGCGCGGCGGCCTGCTGGAGTGCCCGCATTGCGGCGAGCGGCAGGTCGCGCGCGCGCTGATGGCGCCGGCGCTGCCGCGCAAGGGCCGCAAGGCCGCCCAGTCCGTGATCGAGGCGGTGCCGGCGGAGGCCATCCCGGAGCCGACCCCAGTCCCGTCCCCCCGGCAGCAGGTCGTGCAGCGGATGCCGGACCACGTTCGCGCGGTGCTGCAACGGATGCGCGGCGAGGTGGAACGGCGGTGCGAGTATGTCGGCGAGGGCTTCGCCGCCGAGGCGCGGCGCATCCATGACGGCGAGAGCGCCAGGCGCGGCATCTATGGCGAGGCGACGCCGGAGCAGGCCGAGGCGCTGGCCGAGGACGGCATCGAGGTGGCGCAGATACCGTGGCTGCCCCGCGCCGACGCATGACGCGGGCCTGGCGTGTGGCGGGCGTGCTGCTGCTGCTTGGCGGCGTCGTGCCGGCCGTGGCACAGCCGGCGAGCCCGGCAGGGCTGTGGCAGCACCTATTCGGACATGACCGGGCAAGGAGAGCGGGCGGGTGCAGATCTGGGAGCAGGGCGGACGTGCTGTATGGTCGGGTCGCCGCGATCCTGGACCCGGCCAAGCGGGACGCGGTGTGCCGGAAATGCACCGACGATCGGCGCGACAAGCCGGTGATGGGAATGCAGATCATGCGCGGCATGAAACCGGACGGCGCGCGCTGGGACGGCGGCGAGATCCTCGATCCGGAGAACGGCGAGACCTATCGCTGCACCATGCGGCTGGAGGATGGCGGCCGGAAGCTGGTGGTGCGCGGCTTCGTCGGCATTTCGCTGTTCGGGCGATCGCAGACCTGGATCAGGGCCGAGTAGCGTCGGTCCGAGCGCTCGGCTCGCTGACCCAGTTCGAGTCCGGAGACGCAGACGCTTCGGATTTGTCCCCAGCGGACCTGCGGTTCTTGAAGGGTTGATCACAGCGACCCATCAGTGGAACCCGAACAAGACATTAAGCTTGTCTAAGCCGGAAGCTTGGAATTTTTCTTCCGATTTTGGCGTCCAATACTCGTCGACGTTCGAACGTGTCCCGGAAGACGTCAGCGTGTTGGTTCCGATCGTCCTTTCAAGCACGACATTTACCTGATCTTCAGGTAGCTCAATGCCGCACTGCGCGGCGACTGAGGTCACGACCTCACGCTGTCGTTGTGGGCCGGCATCGCCCATGATGTCTTCGAAAGCCACTCCGCATACATCAGGATGATCGTACCAGCCCGAAACGGCTTCATACCTGGGCCGCATCCGCTCGATCGCGGGCCCGATCCACTTGGCGAAGCCCGCGGAGTCGTCTTCTAATTTCCGAAGCGGCTCCGAGCCTCCAGGTGCATGCCCAAGAACCCTGATCCTGTTTCTGCGAGTTGCACGAAAACTGGACACGAGCGCCGCCCTCAGCTCGCGATACGCGAAGAGCTTGCTGAACTTGTGCAAACATACCTCAGCTGCCAGCTCCCTCGGAGTGTGCGACGCCACGGACTGACCGGGCAGAACAAGCCGAGATGAGAATGCCAAATCGAGATGGCGTGATGGCGTGCTCGACATAACGTCGCTGAGTTTGTAGTCCTCCATGTGGCCCCGCGTTAGGTGAACCTTGCAGTTCACGATGCCCAAGTTTTCCAGCAGCTTGGCCAAGAGATACGTCCCCGATTTGGGTATCGACAGGACAGCGACGGGGCGGGGCGAAGGGCCCCGCAACGGCCAGAAGCATGGCGTTCCGTTGCGGTCCACGCACAGCGGCAGCAATGCGCGGCTGGCGGCCTGATTGAGTTCCGCCCCGTCGCTCCGAAGCCGTTCCGCGGCGTGAGTTACGTCCAATGGCGGCACCGAAAAGGAGCCAATATCGGCGATCTCTCTGTTCGTCCCGGCGGCGAGGCTGGCTTGGGGGGGCAGCAGCCCCACGCTCATTCTGTAGTCTCCGGGAGGTAAGAATGGGTAGAAGCGAACGGACGCCTCTGCACCGTCTTGGGAAACGCAGGGCTGCATGGGGCAACGAACCGGCTCGCCACCCTTCGCATGAAGTGCGACCATCCACCCTGGCCTGAGATCCGGAAGCTCGACCCGGATGTCTAGGAATTGCCTGTCTGGGCCGAATTCTGCACACTCGACGATCACGCTCATTCAAGTAGTCCTTCAGTTCAGGCAATGCTTCAGGGCGACTGGCCGTGACCTGAACCCTTTCTTGCCTCCGGTCAGAAGTAGAGTCCTGGGTTGCCATCACGTCCATCGTAACGGTGCTTCTCGGTTCGGTCGAGCCTCGGTTGATCCGTTTCGTGGCTTAACCCGTCCCGGCCGTCTTCGTCACCCCCTGCACTGCCGGGTCCGTCCACACACGATCCTGGAAACGTGGCTGGAAAAATCGGACGGTGGTGCGCGGCTTCGTCGGCGCCTCGCTGTTCGGGCGATCCCAGAAGTGGATCAGGGCCGGATAGCGGGCGCTTGCGGCGGCTGACCCTGCTGCTGGCCGCGCTATCGCTCGCCGGATGCGCGGGCGCCCCGGTGTGCGGCGGCGCCGCTCCAGGTCGCGACGTCGTCTATGTCGTCGATCACGGCTGGCACACCGACGTCGGCATTCCAGCGCGCGAGCTGTCAGGGGGCGCCACGGTGTTCCGCACGCTGTTCCCGGCTGCCCGCGCATTCGTGTTCGGCTTCGGCAAGCGCAGCTTTTTCACCGCCAAGGTCGAGACCTGGCGGGAGTACCTGCTCGGCCCGTTCCCGGGGCCGGGTGCGATCCTGGTGACGGATCTGAGCGTGATGCCGGATGCCGCCTATGGTCCAGCCGCGACGATCACCCTGCACCTGCCGCAGGGCGGGGCACGCGCGTTGTCGGTGTTCCTGTGGCGCGCGCTGGCCAAGGATCAAGCCGGCGGCCCGCGCCTGATTGCCACCGGACCGTATCGCGGCAGCCGGTTCTACGCGGCCGCCGCGACCTACACGCTGGGCTACACCTGCAACACCTGGAGCGCCGACGCCTTGCGCGCGGCGGGAACCTCGGTCCGCCCCGGCGGCGTGATCTTTGCCGGGCAGGTGATGCGGCGGGCGCGGCGCGCGGAGGTCTGTCCGCTGCCCGCCGATGGGCGTCTCGCGGCCGCCCACTGAACCGGGGTCACTGAACCGGGGCCACTGACCAGGGGCCTACTGACAGGGCGGCGCGGCTACGCATTGACGAATGCAAGCAGATCGTCGTTGAGCTGCCTTTGATGCGTGAGGAACAGGCCGTGCGGGGCGCCCTCGTAGACCCTCAGCTCCGCGCCGGGGATCAGCCGCGCGGTCCTGCGGCCGGTCAGCTCGAGCAGTGCGGAGACATCCTTGTCGCCATGCACAACGAGCGCCGGAACCTTGATCGACGACAACTCCGGCCGAAAGTCCGTCGACGTCACCGCGCGGTTGCATTGCAGGGCCGCTTGCATCGAGCACTGGAAGAGCAGTGTCTTGATCCATTCCATCATCGCGACGGACGTGTCCGGCATGACGAACGGGCGGACGTTCTCCTCAAGCCATTTCGGCAGATCCCGCAGCAGCGATTCCTGCCGGAACTGCTCGAACACGGCGCCGTCGATGCCATCCGGGTTGTCCGGCGTCTTTGAGCATGAACGGAGTCGTGGCCCCGACCAGCGCGATGCGCGCGACCCGGCCGCGATCCGCGTAGCGCGACAGATAGCGCACGATCTCGCCCCCCGCCATCGAATGCCCGACCAACGTGACGCGGGACAGGTCGAGCGTCTCGATCACCGCGGCAAGGTCGTCGGCGAGCGTGTCGTAGTCGTAGCCGCCGCCCGGATCGCCCGACCTGCCGTGCCCGCGCCGGTCATACGCGATGCAGCGCAGGCCCGCTTCCGCCAGAGGAGCCATCTGATAGTTCCACGCGTCGGAGCACAATCCCCACGAACTCAGGAACAGCACGGGATGTCCGTCGCCCCAGTCGCGAACGGCCAGGCGCGTCCGACCGTCGGGCGTGCGCACGAATTCGTGCCGCCCACCGTTGCGGGGCGCGGCGGCTGGATCGGTTTCGGTCCAAACCGCGACGTAGCGATCGGCGATGTCTTGAGCCTCGTTCATAAGCCACTCCCTTGTCCACGGAACGTCTCGGCCACGCCAACCTGGCTCGGCGCTGTCCGGCGGTCGATGACGTGGCAGGTCAAAAAGCGACGGCTGCGGCGACGGCGGCTTGACCTGCGAGGTCATGGAACGGGGTGGACGCACTCGCTATGATGGGAGGCGTGGACACGCACCAGGTTCCGTTCGGCGTGCTGCTTCGCCGCTGGCGGCAGCATCGGCGCATGACGCAGATGGATCTGGCGTCAGCGGCGAACAGCTCCACGCGCCATCTGAGCTACCTCGAGACCGGGCGCGCGCAGCCGAGCCGCGAGATGGTCATGCGCCTGGCGGAGGATCTGGAGATCCCGCTGCGCGAGCGGAACAGGCTTCTGCTCTGCGCCGGCTTCGCGCCGGCGTTCCAGGAGAGATCGTTCGCTGAACTGGCGTCTGCCCGGTTCGCGATCGAGCAGATATTGGAGGCGCACAATCCCTATCCGGGTTTCGCGGTTGACCGGCATTGGAACATCGTTCTCTCGAACCGGGCGATCCCTCAACTCTATCGCGACGTGGCGGCCGACCTGATGCGGCCGCCGGTCAATGCGATCCGGCTGGTGCTGCATCCGCTCGGCCTTGCGCCGAAGGTCGTCAATCTCGCGGAGTGGCGGGAACACGTCGTCACCGTGCTCCGTCAGCAAATCGAAGCCAGCGCCAATTCCGGCGTCCAGGCCCTGCTCGCCGAGGTCATGGCCTACCCGTCGCGCGCGGGCGCCGGAATTGCCGCCGCTCCGAGCGAAGGCCCGCGACGCTACGCGACGCCGTTGCAGATCGCGACCGAGGCCGGCACGCTGTCGTTCCTGAACACGACCACGATTTTCGGCACGCCGACCGACGTGACGCTTTCCGAGCTCGCTCTCGAACTGCTGTTCCCGGCCGACGCCGATACGATTGCCGCCGTCAGGGCGCTGGCCGCGCAGGAGACGGCGCCGGCGCAATCGGGTGCGCTTGCACAGGTTGGCTGATTGCCTCGACGAAGGCCGTTGCGCGCGCGGACCCGTCGCCCTTTCAGGCTCGAGCCTGCCCCGCGCTATCCCGCCGCCATCGCGATGTAGTTCACCGCCAGATCCCGCCCTGCCCGCCAGCCGCCGCGCAGCGGGTCGGGCCGCATTCCGGCGATGTCGGCCAGCCGCAGGCCCGCGGCTTGGAGATCGCGCGACAGCTCGGCCGGCGTCACGAACCGCCGCCAATCATGCGTGCCGCGCGGCAGCAGCCCGGCGACGTATTCCGCGCCCACGATCGCCACGGCAAAGCTGCGCGCCGTGCGGTTCAGCGTCGAGACGAACAGCTTTCCCCCAGGCGCCAGCAGGCCCGCCAGCGTGCGCAGGAACGCCGCCGGGTCGGGCACATGCTCGATCACCTCCAGCGCCGTGATCGCCTCGAACCGCGCGCTCTCGGCCAGCAGATCCTCGGCGGCGGCGATCCGATACTCCACCGCCAGCCCGCTTGCTCCGGCGTGCGCCCGCGCCGCGGCGATGGTCTCGGCCGCCGCGTCGATGCCCAACACGCGATGGCCGAGCCGCGCCAGCGCCTCGGACGCGATGCCCGCGCCGCAGCCCACGTCCAGCAGCCGCGCGCCGCTGCCCAGCCGCTCGCCGATCCAGCGCGTGCGCAGCCGGTTCATCGCGTGCAGCGGACGCATCGGGCCGCGCGGATCCCACCATTGCGCCGCCAGGGCGTCGAAACGCGCCACCTCCGCGTCGGAGACATTCGCCTGAACGCTCGGTTGCATGTTGCCCCTCAATGCCGCCGCCAGTATGTGTGCGCCCGCTCCCCGTCACCAACCCTCGACCCTTTCGCCCCCGCCGCGCCGGCGCTCGCGACCTGGAATCCCCGCGATGACCCGCATCGTCATGAAGTTCGGCGGCACTTCGGTAGCCGACCTCGACCGCATCCGCATCGTGGCCGGACGGGTTCGGCGCGAGGTCGAGGCCGGGCACGAGGTCGCCGTCGTGGTCTCGGCGATGGCCGGCGTGACCAACCAGTTGGTCGGCTGGTGCCAGGCGCTGTCGCCGCTGCACGATGCGCGGGAATACGACGCCGTGGTGGCCACCGGCGAGCAGGTGACGGCCGGGCTGCTGGCCATCGCCTTGCAGGATCTCGGCGTCGACGCCCGTTCCTGGCAGGGCTGGCAGGTGCCGGTCCGCACCGACGGCCAGCACGGCAAGGCCCGCATCGACGTGATCGTGGCCGAGGAATTGCTACGCCGGATGGCGGCGGCCCAGGTGCCGGTGCTGGCCGGCTTCCAGGGGATCGCCCCGGACGGGCGGATCAGCACGCTCGGCCGCGGCGGCTCGGACACCTCCGCCGTGGCGCTCGCCGCGGCCCTGGGCGTGGAGCGATGCGACATCTATACCGATGTGGACGGCATCTATACGACCGACCCCAGGATCGTCCCGCGCGCGCGAAAACTCGCGAGGATCGCCTACGAGGAAATGCTGGAACTGGCCTCGGTCGGCGCGAAGGTGCTGCAAACGCGCAGCGTCGAGCTGGCGATGAAGCAGCGGGTGCGCGTGCAGGTGTTGTCGAGCTTCGAGGACACGCCCGGAACATTGGTGGTGGACGAGGACGAGATCGTGGAACAGGAACTGGTGGCCGGGATCGCCTACTCCCGCGAGGAGGCCAAGGTCACGGTGCGGCATGTGCCCGACCGTCCCGGCATCGCGGCCGCGATCTTCGGGCCGCTGTCGCAGGCGGGGGTGAACGTGGACATGATCGTGCAGAACGTCTCCGCCAGCGGGACCACCGACATGACGTTCACGGTCGGCCGCGCCGACCTGCCGCGGGCCCGCGCCACCTTGGAGGCGGCGCGGGCCGAGATCGGCTACGCGGACATCGCCACCGATCCGGACGTGGCCAAGATCAGCGTCGTGGGCGTGGGAATGCGCAGCCATGCCGGCGTCGCGGGAACCATGTTCAAGGCGCTGGCCGATCGCGGCATCAACATCCAGGTGATCTCGACCAGCGAAATCAAGGTTTCCGTGCTGATCGGCGCCGAATACACCGAGCTGGCGGTGCGGGCGCTGCACACCGCGTATGGCCTCGATGCCGCCTGACTCCGAAGCCCGCGGCCGGCTCGACGCGCTGTGGGCGCGCGGCACCGCGTTCCTGGGCACCCGTGTCGCCATCATGGGCGGGGCGATGAGCTGGGTATCCGAGCGGCACCTGGTCTCGGCCATCTCGAATGCCGGCGGCTTCGGGGTGATCGCCTGCGGGGCGATGGACCCGGCGCTGCTGGAGGCCGAGATCGCGGCGACGCAGGCGCTGACCACCAAGCCGTTCGGCGTCAACCTGATTACCATGCACCCGCAGCTCGACGAGCTGGTGCAGGTATGCCTGGCCTCGGGTGTGACCCATGTGGTGCTGGCCGGCGGCATCCCCCCCGGCGGCGCCATCCG
Source organism: uncultured Pseudomonadota bacterium (assembly GCA_963758455.1). GTDB lineage: Bacteria > Pseudomonadota > Alphaproteobacteria > Acetobacterales > Acetobacteraceae > CAVRQM01. The sequence goes on from CAVWVK010000004.1 coordinate 714,188, forward strand.
GGCGATCAAGGATGGCGGAGCGCGCGTGGTCTGCTTCGCGCCGGCCCTGGTGCTGGCGCGGCGGCTGGTGCGCTCGGGGGCGGACGCGCTGGTGATCGAGGGCAGCGAGGCGGGCGGGCATATCGGCCCGGTGAGCCTGACCGTGCTGGCGCAGGAGATCCTGCCGCATCTGCGCGAGGTGCCGGTGTTCGTGGCCGGCGGGCTGGGGCGCGGCGAGGCGATCCTGTCGTTCCTGGACATGGGCGCGTCCGGCGCGCAACTGGGCACGCGGTTCGCGGCCGCCGTCGAGAGCATCGCCCATGAGCGGTTCAAGCAGGCTTTCGTCCGCGCCAACGCCCGCGACGCGCTGCCGACGCCGCAGATCGACGCGCGCTTTCCGATCATCCCGGTGCGCGGCCTCATCAACGGCGGCACCCGGCGATTCGTGGCGCACCAGGCCGAGACGATCCGCGCCTTCGAGGCCGGCGAACTGACGCGCGAGGCGGCGCAACTGTCGATCGAGCATTTCTGGGCCGGTTCGCTGCGCCGCGCGGTGATCGAGGGCGACGTGGACGAGGGCAGCGTCATGGCCGGCCAGTCGGTCGGCATGGTCGCCGGCGTGCAAACGGTGGCCGACATCATCGCCGAGCTGGTCGGCCAGGCGACGGCGGCGCTGGCGGCGCGACACCCCTCACCCCAGCCCTCTCCCAAAGGGAGAGGGGGCGACCTTCTCCCTCTCCCTTTGGGAGAGGGCCGGGGTGAGGGAGTGCTGGCCTCCTAGGCGTGATCTCCGCTCCCCGCCGGCTGCTGGCCCGGCTGCGCGAGCTGATGGCGCACAACGCGGCGCCGCTGCCCGAGCTGGTGCGGCTGGTGGCCGGCGAACTGGTGAGCGAGGTCTGCTCGGTCTACGCGCTGCGGCCGGGCGACATCCTGGAGCTGGTGGCCACCGAGGGCCTGCGCACCGAGGCGGTGGGACACACGCGGCTGCGGGTCGGCGAGGGCATCGTCGGCCTGGTCGCCGCCACCGGACAGCCGCTGAACCTGCCGGACGCGCAAAACCACCCGGCCTTCGCCTACCGGCCGGAGACCGGCGAGGACCGCTATGCCTCGATGCTGGCCGTGCCGGTGCGCCGGGCCGGGCGCATCCTGGGCGTGCTGGCGGTGCAGAACCGCACCTCACGCCGCTACGACGCGGACGAGGCCGAGGTGCTGGAGACGGTGGCGATGCTGCTGGCCGAGGTGCTGGCCGCCGCCGGCGCGCATGACGGCGCCGCCGAGGGCCTGGCCGCTACGGTGCCGCGCCGTTTCGAGGGCACCGCCCTGGTGCCGGGGCTGGCGATCGGCCCGGTGGTGCGGTTGGGCACCCGCCAGGCGCCGCGCCGGCTGCTGGCCGACGATCCCGATTGGGAGATGGGGCGGCTGGCCCGCGCGCTGGGCATCGTGCAGCGCGGCCTGGACGAGCTGCTGTCGGGTGGCCTGCCCGAAGGGCAGGCGCCGCGCGAGATCCTGGAGGCCTACCGGCTGGTCGCCGCCGACCAGGGCTGGGTGCGCCGGGTCGGCGAGGCGATCCGCAGCGGCCTGTCCGCCGAGGCCGCGGTCGACCGGGTGGCCGGCGAGCTGCACGACCGGATGCGCCGCGTCACCGACCCCTATCTGCGCGAGCGCCTGGCCGACCTGGAGGACCTGGCCGGCCGGCTGCTGGCGGCACTCGACGAGGGCGCCGCACCGCTGCCGTCCGCGCCCGGGGCGATCCTGGTGGCGCGCCGGCTGGGTCCGGCCGAACTGCTCGACTGGCACGGGCGCGGCATCATCGGCATCGTCGTCGAGGAGGCCAGCGCCGCCGGCCACGCGGCAATCCTGGCGCGCGCCCTCGGCCTGCCGGCTCTGGGCGGGGTGCGCGGCGTGCTGGACACCGCCGAGGACGGCGACGAGGCGGTGCTGGACGCCGACGAGGAGCAGTTCGTGTTGCGCCCGGAGCTGGCGGTGCGCGCCGTGTACGCGCGCGCCATCAGCGACCGCGCCGAGCGGCAGGCCGGCTGGGCGGAACTGCGCGGCCGCCGGCCGGCCACCCGCGACGGCGTGGCCATCCAGCTCATGCTGAACGTCGGTCTGCCGCTGGAGCTGATCCAGCTCGATGCCACCGAGGCTGACGGGATAGGTCTGTTCCGTACCGAAATCGCGATGCTGGCGCGCGGCAAGGTGGGCGACCTGGGCGAGCAGACGGCGCTGTATGCGCGCGTGCTGGACGCGGCCGGCGAGCGGCCGGTGCTGTTCCGCACGCTCGACCTGGGCGGTGACAAGCTGTTGCCGGGCGCCCAGCGCGAGCCGGAGGAGAATCCGGCGATGGGCTGGCGAAGCCTGCGCATCGGCCTGGACCGCCCGGCGCTGCTGCGCAAGCAACTGCGCGCGCTGCTGACGGCGGCCGCCGGGCGTCCGCTGTCGGTGATGTTCCCGATGGTGGCCACGGTCGCCGAGTTCCGCGCCGCCCGCGCGCTGCTGATGACCGAGGCGGCGCGGGTGAATCCGGCGCCCAGGCATCTGGCGGTCGGCACCATGCTGGAGATCCCGGCCCTGCTGTGGCAGATGCCGGCGCTGCTGGCCGAGGCGGATTTCGTCTCGCTGGGCAGCAACGACCTGATGCAGTTCCTGTTCGCGGCCGATCGCGGGACCGCCTCGCTGGCGCATCGCTACGACCCGCTGAGCCCGCCGTTCCTGGACATCCTGGAGAGCCTGCGGGTGCAGGCCGAGGCCGCCGGGGTGGCGCTGTCGGTGTGCGGCGAAATCGCCGCGCGACCGCTTGAGGCGCTGACCTTGGCCGCGCTGGGGCTTACCACGCTGTCGATGCCGGCGACCGCCCTGCTGCCGATCAAGGCGTTTCTGGCCGGGGTCGACCTGGCGGCGTTCCGGCCGGTGCTGGCGGCGATCCGCCGCAACGCGGGGGCGCAGGCCAGCCTGCGCGAGCCGATCGCCTCGTGGGCGCGCGAGCACGGGCTGCGTCAGTAGCCGGCGCGCGCACGCGGCCGTGGTTGGCTTTCGGGCCGGCCCGGTTTACAAGGGGATAAACGTAACAGGCTGCCGGGATGCCCGGGGTGGCCCTCACCGACCGAAGCGGGATGCGCCGCTGCATGAGCCATGATCGCACGTCCAATCTGGCAGAAGGCCGGTTCATGATGTCTGCGCGTGACGAAAAGGCCTGGAACGACCAGCCGGCGTCTGGCAGCCCGGCGTCTGGCAGCCCGGCGTCTGGCAGCGACGGCCCTCCGGCGGCGCGGCTGGGGGCCGACCTGCGGGCGGCGCGCGAGCGCCTGGGCTGGACCCTGCCGGCGATCGCGGCGCACCTGCGCATCCGGCTGCCGTTCCTGGAGGCCATCGAGCAGGGCCGCACCCACGACCTGCCGGGCAATGCCTACGCGGTCGGCTTCATCCGCACCTATGCGCAGGCGCTGGGCCTGGACGTGGACGAGGTGGGACGGCGGTTCCGCGCCGAGGCGGGCGAGGTCAGTCGCCAGACCGCGCTGGACTTCCCGGCCCCGGTGCCCGATCGCGGCGTGCCGGCGCTGGCGATGGTACTGGTCGGCACGGTACTGGTGGTCGGCGCCTATGCCGGGTGGTATCGCATGAGCGGCAACCGCCACCCCGCCGCGGACATGGTCCAGCAAGTGCCCGACCGTCTGGTGCCGCTGGTCGCCGACAAGCCGGTCAGCGTGGCCCCGCCCGCGCCCGCGTCACCCAGGCCGCCGCCGGCGGACACGCAGGTCGCGACCGCCGTGCCGCCGCCGGCCGCGGCCCTGGCGCCGCCGCCGTCGGTATCGCCCAGTTCCGCCGCCGCCGCGACCACGGAGCCGCCACCACCGGCGCCGCCTTCGGCCGACCTCGCCGCGGCGCCGGCCGGTGCCGCCGGAGTCGTGCTGCGCGCCACCGCCGATGCCTGGGTCCAGGTGCGCGACAAGAGCGGCCAGGTGTTCCTGAACCGGGTGCTGCGGGCCGGCGAGACCTGGCCGGTGCCGGCGGGCAAGACCGGGCTGCTGCTGACCACCGGCAATGCCGGCGGCACCGAACTCGTGGTGGACGGGGTTGCCGGCGCCCCGCTGGGCGGCGACGGCGCGGTGCGCCGCGACCTGCCGCTCAATGCCGACGCGATCAAGGGCGGCAGGCAGGCGGCCAACGCCCCGGCGGCCGCGCCGCGCCGCATCCTGTTGCCACACAATCAGTAGGCGACCGGCCGGTGGGCGGGCGGCCAGTAGGCAGGCGGGCATCGCCGCACAATCTCTGAGTCGAACTTCTTCGGATGGGCAGCACGCCATGAGCAGTTATCGTCCGTACCAGGACATCACGCGGCGGGTGTCGCGGCAGATCCATGTGGGCCGGGTGCCGGTGGGCGGCGGTGCGCCGATCACCGTGCAGACCATGACCAACACGCCGACGCCCGACGTGGCCGCCACGGTGGCGCAGATCAGGCGCGCCGAGCGGGCCGGGGTGGACATCGTGCGCGTGTCCTGCCCCGACGAGGCCAGCACCGCGGCACTCGCGGACATCGTGCGCCAGGTGGATGTGCCGGTGGTGGCCGACATCCACTTCCACTACAAGCGCGCCATCGAGGCAGCCCGCGCCGGCGCCGCGTGCCTGCGCATCAACCCGGGCAACATCGGCAGTCCCGAGCGGGTGCGCGAGGTGGTGCAGGCGGCGCGCGATCACAACTGCTCCATGCGCATCGGCGTGAACGCGGGATCGCTGGAGCGGCATCTGCTGGAGAAATACGGCGAGCCGAACCCGGAGGCGCTGGTCGAAAGCGCCCTGGAGCACGCGAAGATTCTCCAGGACCATGACTTTCACGAGTTCAAGATCAGCGTGAAGGCTTCCGACGTGTTCATGGCGGTGGCCGCCTATACGCAACTGGCCGAGGTCTGCGACCACCCGCTGCACATCGGCATCACCGAGGCGGGCAGCAAGCGCGCCGGCACGGTGAAAAGCGCGATCGGCCTGGGCAACCTGCTGTGGGCCGGCATCGGCGATACGGTGCGGGTCTCGCTCTCCGCCGAGCCGGAGGAGGAGGTGCTGGTCGCCTGGGATCTGCTGAAATCGCTCGGCATCCGCCATCGTGGGGTCAAGATCATCTCCTGCCCGTCCTGCGCGCGCCAGGGCTTCAATGTGATCGAGACGGTGCAGAAGCTGGAGGACCGGCTGGCGCACATCGAGACGCCGCTGACCTTGTCGATCATCGGCTGCGTGGTGAACGGGCCGGGCGAGGCGCTGATGACTGACATCGGCGTAACCGGCGGCGGGTCCGGGCGGCACATGGTCTATGCGGCGGGCAAGACCGATCACACCACGCCGGGCGACGGCATGATCGAGCATGTGGTGGAACTGGTCGAGCGGCGGGCGGCGGCGATCGCCGCGGAGCAGGCGGCGGCGAAGCTGGCGGCGGAATAAAGTGTGCTAGGCTTCACCAAATGACGACTCTGATCGCCGAGGTCTATGACGCATTCCGCGAGGCTGGCGCCTCGGAAGGCAAGTCGCGCGCCGCCGCGGAGGCGCTCTCGTTGTACGAGGATCGGTTCGTCTCGATAGATCGCCGATTCGACGGGCTCGACCATCAGATCGATCTGTTTCGGGCTGACGTGACGCAGCGGTTCGAGCATGGCCGGGCCGACTCGAATCTCCGCTTCGACCAGCTCCGCGCGGAGTCGAACCAGCGGACTGACGCGGTCCGCTCCGACCTGAGCGTGCGGATCGAACGGGTCGAGGGTCGGCTTAATCTTGTTCAATGGCAGTTGGCGCTGGTGATCGGCGGGATCGTGGCACTCATCATCAGGGCCTTTTTCAGCGGCGTTCACTGACGTGACCGCCCCCCAGCCGGTTCGCGGCACCCGCGACCTCATCGGCGACGACCAGCGCCGCCACGCCCATGTCATCGACACCGCCCGGCGCGTGGCCGCGCTGTACGGCTTCGACGAATGGGCCACGCCGATCTTCGAGGATACCGCCGTGTTCGCCCGCACCCTGGGCGAGACGTCCGATGTCGTGACCAAGGAGATGTACACCTTCACCGACCGCGGCGGCGACAGCATCACGTTGCGGCCGGAGGCCACCGCCGGCATCTGCCGTGCGCTGGTCAGCAACGGCCTGACGCAATCGCTGCCGCAACGGGTGTTCTACGCGGGTCCGATGTTCCGCTACGAGCGGCCGCAGAAGGGCCGCTACCGGCAGTTCCACCAGATCGACTGCGAGCTGATCGGCCCCGCCGAGCCGCTGGCCGACGCCGAGGTGATCGCCTGCGGCTGGCACATCCTGCGCGCGCTCGGCGTCGACGAAGGCGTGGTGCTGGAACTGAACACGCTGGGCGACCGTCCCAGCCGCGACGCCTATCGGGCCGCCCTGGTCGAATACTTCGCGGCGCATCGCGCGGCGCTGAGCGAGGACAGCCTGGCGCGGCTGGAGCGCAACCCGCTGCGCATCCTGGACAGCAAGGACGAAGGCGACCGGCGCGTGATCGAGGGCGCTCCCACGATCGCGGCCCACCTCACGCCCGAAGCCGCCGGCATCTACGCCGGCTTGCAGGCGCATCTGGCGCGGCTCGGCGTGCCGTTCCGCGAGAATCCGCGCATCGTGCGGGGGCTCGATTACTACAACCATGCCGCCTTCGAGTTCGTCACCGACCGGCTCGGCGCGCAGGGCACGGTGATGGGCGGCGGCCGCTATGACGGGCTGGTGGCCGAGATGGGCGGCCCGCCGACGCCCGCGGTCGGCTGGGCCGCGGGTGTCGAGCGGCTGGCTATGTTGTTGCCTGGCGTCCCCGTGGCGCCGCGCGCAGTGGCGGTCATCCCAGCCGGGGAGGGGATGGAGGCGGCGGCGCTGGACGTGCTGACCGCGCTGCGGGCGGCCGGCATCCGTGCCGAGATTGCCTATCGCGGCAACCTCAAGCGCCGGCTGGAACGGGCCAACCGCAGCAATGCGCGCGCGGCGGTCATCATCGGCGAGGCGGAGCTCGCGCGCGGCATGGCGCAGGTGAAGGATCTGGCGACCGGAGAGCAGATGGAACTGCCGATCGCCGAGCTCGCGGCCAGGCTGGCATGAGCTTCTCGCTGAAACTCGACCGCATCGCCGCGCGTGCCGACGAGTTGCGCGACGCGCTGAGCCACGGCGCGAGCGGCGAGAGCTATGTCCGCGCGTCGCGGGAATTGTCCGAGATCGAGCCGGTGGTGGCGCGCATCGGCGAACTGCGCGCGGCCGAGGACCAGGCGGCGCAGGCCGAGGCGCTGCTGGCCGATCCGGACATGCGCGAACTGGCCGAGGCGGAGCTCTCCGACCTCAAGGGCCGCATTCCGGAATTGCAGCACGCGCTGCGCCTGGCTTTGCTGCCGCGCGACGAGGCGGACGAGCGATCCGCCATTCTGGAAATCCGCCCCGCCGCCGGCGGCGACGAGGCCGGGCTGTTCGCCGCGGAACTGTTCGCGATGTACCAGAAATACGCCGGCCTGCGCGGCTGGCGCTTCGAGACGCTGGAATACGACGACACCGGGCTGGGCGGCATCAAGGGCGCCATCGCCGAAATCTCCGGCCGGTCCGTGTTCGCGCGGCTGAAATACGAATCCGGCGTGCATCGGGTGCAGCGCGTGCCGACGACCGAGAGCCAGGGACGCATCCACACCTCTACGGTCACGGTGGCCGTGCTGCCCGAGGCCGAGGAGGTTGACGTCACCATCGACGAGGGCGATCTGCGTATCGACGTCTATCGCGCGCAGGGCGCCGGCGGACAGCACGTCAACAAGACCGAAAGTGCGGTGCGCATCACGCATCTGCCGAGCGGCATCGCGGTGGCCATGCAGGAGGAAAAGAGCCAGCACAAGAACAAGGCCAAGGCGATGAAGATTCTGCGCGCCCGGCTGTACGAGCAGCAGCGGGCCAGCCTGCACGCGACCCGCGCGGCCGATCGCCGCGCGCAGGTCGGCACCGGCGATCGCAGCGAACGCATCCGCACCTACAATTTCCCGCAGGGGCGCGTCTCCGATCACCGCATCGAGCTGACGCTGTACAAGATCGATCGGGTGATGCAGGGCGAGCTGGACGATTTCATCGACAAGCTGATCGCCGAGGATCAGGCGGCGCGGCTGGCCGCCGAAGCGTGACGGCGGGCGAGGCGCTGGCGCGGGCGGCGGCGGCCCTGGCGGAGGCCGGCGTGCAAGCGCCGGCACGCGAGGCGCGGCTGCTGCTGGCGCACGCGCGCGGCGTGCCCGCGAACGCGCCGCCGGACCGCGCCGCGCCGGCGCCCGAGTCGTTCCGGGCGCTGCTGGCGCGTCGCCTGGGGCGCGAGCCGATGGCGCTCATCACCGGACGCCAGGGTTTTTGGACACTCGACCTGGAGGTGTCGCGCGACACGCTGATCCCGCGCCCCGATTCCGAGACGCTGATCGAGGCGGCGCTGGAGGCATTCCCCGATCGCTCCCAGGTGGCCCGCGTGCTGGATCTGGGCACCGGCACCGGGGCGCTGCTGCTCGCGGCACTGTCGGAGTTCCTCGCGGCCACCGGAATCGGCGTCGACGCATCGCCGGCCGCCTGCGCGTTGGCGCGTCGCAATGCGCGGTCGCACGGACTGGCCGATCGGGCGGCCTTCGTCGCTGCCGACTGGGCCGCCTGTCTGGGCGGAACATTCGACCTCGTGCTCGCGAATCCGCCCTATGTCGAGGCCGCCGCGATCGCCGGCCTGATGCCGGAAGTGGCGCTGCACGAGCCTCGGCGTGCCCTGGACGGCGGCGCGGACGGGCTGGACGCCTATCGCGCCATCGTCCCCGACCTGCCGCGCCTTCTGGCTCCGGGCGGGGTCGCGGTGCTGGAAGTAGGGGCGGGACAGGCGGCCACGGTGGGTGCGATGGCGGCGGGGGTGGGACTCGGGCCTGCCTGGCAGCGCCGCGACCTGGGCGGGGTGGTGCGGGTCGTTGGGGTGCAGGTTGCGAAAAAACAGGTTGGCATTGCGGCGGCGCGCGACTACCTTCCGGTTGCGCGGTCGGGTTAGCGTGCCGAGGCACGCCCCCGCGTCAACGTTGCCCTCAAGCGGTTTGGGGTGGCGAAGGCACCGTGCCGAAGCCATGAACAGGATGCCCTGACGGCGACAAGCCGGCTGGGCGAAGCGGCCCCGGGTGACAGGTGTGGCTGCGGGCAAGATGCCCGCCGACCACGACCCTTGATGGCCTGTGGGCGCATATAGGAAAGCGCGGCTTACACGCATGAACATGAAACGGATGCGCGGACGGAACCATCGCAGTGGCGGTGGTGGGGGCGGTGGCGGCGGCGGCGGCCCGATCAGGCAGCACGGCGGCGGCATTCCGCTGAACCGCAATCATGTGTTCGACAGCAATGGGCCCGACCTGCGGGTGCGCGGCACCGCACAACAATTGTTCGAGCGGTATCTGCAACTGGGGCGCGATGCCACCAGCGTCGGCGACCGGGTGATGGCGGAGAGCTATTTTCAGCACGCGGAGCATTATTTCCGCATCTTGAACGCCATGACGCAGGCACAGCAGAACCAGTCGACACAGAACGGCCAGCAGCAGCAGCGTCGCCCGTCGTCCAACGACTATGCCGGCAACGACTATGCGGGCGAGGCCGGCACGGGCGACGGCCAGGGCGACTCCGATGACGGCGACGGCCAGTTGCCCGGATTGGGCGATCAGCCGAACGCGGGTTCTTCCGGCTCGGACCAGCCGGCCGGGATGGCCGAACCCCGCCACATCCCGATCGCCGCGGCGCCCCCGGAGGCGTAGGCGGGACGACTCCACGCAACTCCAGGTCCGGTTTTCGACGCTCGCGCCGCCGCATCGCGCGGTCAGTGCAGAAAGCTTTGGTAGGTCTCTCCCGTCGCGCGGGCTTGCGGCGCGTCGCTGACCGGCATGGTGCGCAGCAACCGGCGGCCACGTTCCGACAATCCGGCCACAGCCGCGTGCGGCACCTTGATCGACACCTCCGGGCGATAGTACCAGCTTCGGCTGTAGCCGATCACCACCATCGGCCGAGGCTCGTCGGTGAGGTTCGGCGTGCCGCGATGCAGTCCGCGCACGTCGCGGATCATCACGTCGCCCAGCGCCATTGGGTAGGAGACCAGCGCGACCTCGCCGCGCTCGATCATCGCCAGCCCCTCGGCGCGCGGCAGCCGGTGGGTGCCGGGGGCAATCTCGACCGGGCCATGCGCCGGGGTCACGTCGATCAGCGGGAAGTTGACGGCGAGCTGGTAGGATGGTGGTTCGAAGCCGATCTCGGGGAACAGCGGCGGCGTGTCGCGGTGGATCGCCTGGTGCTCCGAACCGCGCAGCGGCGTGTCGGTGGCAAGCTGGCACATGACCGGATCGCTGCCGGCGACGCGCTCGACGACTGCCAGGATGGTCGGATCCTCGAAGAAATGCGGGTCGTCGAACGGGGGCGCCCACGGCAAGGTCACGTAGTAGCGGGCGCTGCCGCGGTTCTGCCGGTGGCCTTCGCGCGCCAGATGGTCGTCCAGCAGCGGCTGGAACGCCCGTCGCCAGGCCCCCAGTCTCTCGCGATCGAAGTGATTGCGCAGAATCACCAGCCCGTCGCGGTCGAACTGGTCGGCCAGCGCCGCAACCGTCGCTGCATTCGCGTCGGACATCGCGATCCCCCTCGCTTCAGGACGCATCGCGGCAAGCGATCCCAGAGCTGCAAGCGATCCCAGAGCCCCGGAGCTTGTCAACCCGCTCAGGCGTGGGCTTCCATCTCGGCATCGTTGCGAATGGTGAAGCCGCGGCCGATGGCGGTCTCGACCAGGTCGCCCAGGCCCAGCGGGGTCAGCTTGCGGCGCAGCTTGAACAGGAACACCGGCAGCACCCGGCTGGCCGGGCGCTCGCCCTGGCCGTAGATGGCGCCCATCAGATCCTCGGCGCTGACGATGCGGCCGCGACTTTCCCACAGCCGGGCGAAGATGCGGAACTCGGCCTGGCTCAAGCTGACCGCCTGATCGTCCACGCGCAGCGACTCGGTGTGGGCATCGACGGAGATCCGCCGCGGGCCGCCGCTTTTGCGATGCGGGCGATGGCGCAACGGCTCGGGCGCGTCGGGCAGCGGCGGCTCGTCCCACACCCAGGGGGTCGCGATGCCGGCCTCCGTGCCCGCCTCGACCATCTCGGCCAACGCCGCGGCGGCGCGCAGGCCGCTGCCCGGCTGCGCGCCGGCCGCGAGGGCGCCCGTGACCGACATGCCCTCGTGCGGGCCGGGTTCGGTCAGCACCACCATCGGCACGTGGCCGGCCTCGTGCCGAAGCTGGGCGATGGCATCTCGGGCGCGCAGCGCGCCGTGGCCGACGATCAGCAGCACCAGGTCATAGCCGCCGCCGCGCAGCAGCTCGATGCAGCTATCGATGTCGGTGGCCAAATCGGCCAGGTCGGTCTCGGAGTTCAGCGCCACCGAGACGCTCTGCACCGAGGCGCTGGCAAGTTTTGCGATCAGCAGGCGCATGGCTGGGCGAACTCCCTTCGATCAATCTCGGGCGACCAATCTCGGGCGACCAGGACCGGGCGACCAGGACCGGCGATCGGTGCCGGCCATCCGCGCCGGGGCAGTCGACGTCGCGTTCATAGCGATTAAGTGGTCGCGTTCACGGTTGTGGAACAGGGCGCCGGTTTCGCGCAACAACGAAATCTTTGCCGTTCGTTCCGAACTCCCTGCGCACCTTCTTAACGATGTGCTAATAGTCCTGCCGAGGGGTTCAAACCTCGCCGCGCCCGCCTCCGCGAGCGGCTCCGGGAGATCGTCATGTTCCGCGCCGCCGCCGCTCTGAGCGTGCCGTTTCAGCCGTTTTCGCCAGCCGCGCAGACCGAACTGGGCTTCATGAGCGGGCTGGATGGGTCGGGCAATGTCGACCCCGAGAGCTACTGGAGCGGCTACTGGATTTCCTATCCGTATTCGCCGCCGCCACCGGCCTTTCCGCATAAATGGAGCCCGACGCCGGGCTATGTGGTGGCCGGCGCGCCAGGCGGAGTCGTCGATTACAGCTTCGCCCCCGGCTGGAGCGCCGCGGACGAGAACACGGTGATCGCGGGGTTGGCGCTGTGGTCGGCGGTGGCCAACATCCAGTTTGTGCAGGTGGGCTGGGGAAGCCCGTCGCAAGTAACTTTCATCTATAACGCGAACGGGGTGGTACAGACCGGCACCTCTACCGGGGCCTCGCCGCCTTCATCGACGTCGGGAACGCCCGGATTGGGCCAGACCACTGGTGTCACGGTCCAGTTCGACCCGTATCAGGTCGGCATCAGCCCCAGCGCGTTCGGCTCGTTCACCGCGTTCGGCGGCTACGGCATCGACACCGTGATCCACGAGGAGGGCCACCTGCTCGGCCTGGGCCATGCCGGCCCATACAACGGCAGCGCCGACCCGATGACCGATCAGCTCGGTCCGTACGACACCCGCCAGTGGTCGCTGATGTCCTACATCGACCCCTGGGACCCGGCCCGCTACACCAATTCCCAATCGACCGGCACCTACTGGGGCACCGGCTCGGACGGCTATTACCGCGAGCCGACAACCTGGATGCCGCTCGACATCCTGGCCGCGCAGCGGCTGTACGGCGTGGCCAGCAGCACGCCGCTGTCGGGCGGCCAGATTTTCGGCTTCCACTGCAACATCGCAGGGCCGATCGAGCCATTTTTCGACTTCTCCATCAACGCCGCCCCGGTGGTGACGCTGTGGGACGCGGGCCTGGGCAACACGCTGGACGTCTCCGGGTTCAGCGCGCCGGCGCTGGTCGACCTGCGCTCCGGCGCGTTCAGCAGCGTCGACGGCATGACCAACAATATCGCCATCGCGTTCGGCACGGCGATCGACAACGCGGTGGGCGGTCCGGGCGACACCACCTTCGTGGTCAACGGCCGCAGCGACAGCATCGTGGGCGGCGGCGGCAACGATACGGTCGTGTTCACGAACGGCGGCGGCAACTATTCCGACAGCTATGCCGGGCCGGCCCGGCTGGTCGATGGCGGCGGCGCCGACGACACGCTGGTGAACATCGGCTCGCTCGCCTTCCTCGGCGGCGCCAGCACCATCGCGAGCAATGTCGGCGGCTCGATCAGCCTGGCCGGCGGCCGCAACGCGCTGTTCCTGAGCGTCGCGTCGTTTCAGGTGCAGCTCGGCGGGGCGGATACCCTGGTGGCCGGCGGCGGCTACACCGTGGTCCATGCCGATGGGGCCGCGGGCGCCGCCGGCGACTTGGTGTTCGGCGAGTCCGGGGGCGTGGTGTTCTACGGCGGTGCGACGCCCGACACCGTGGTGGGCGCCGCGGTCACGGTGGTCGGCGGCAGCGCCGGCATCGACGCCTACGGCAACGGCAACCTCGTCGCCTATGGCGGCGCCGGCTACAACATCGCCGCCAGCTTCACCGACAGCAGCGAGACCGTGCAGGGCGGCGCCGGCGGCGGGCTGCTGGTCGGCGGGTCGGCCGGCAACAACCACCTCACCGCCAATGGCGGCGCCGCGGTCATCTTCGGCGGCGGCGCCGGCGATCAGATCGACCTGGTCAACGCGGCGACCGATACCGTGGTGATGGGCGGCGGCCCGGAGACGGTCGATGCCACCGCCGCCGGCGCCGGCGACGTGATCTATGGCGGCGGCGGCGGCGACCTGATGCTGGGCGGCGGCGGCAACGATTTCCTCGCGGCAGGGACCGGCAACGACACCCTGGCACCGGGCGGCGGCATCAACGGCCTGCTGTTCACCAACGGGCGGGCCGGCGGCGTCGATGTCGTCAGCGGCTGGGACGCCGGTCGCGACTACGTGTTCCTGATCGGCTATGGCGGCGGGGCGGACGCGCAGGCCGCCGCCTCGCAGGTGCAGTCGGGCGGCAACACCGTGGTCACGCTGGCGGATCACACGCAAATCTGGTTCATGAACACCCACGGCGTCGGCCTGTCGTCGTTCGCCTGACCCGTCCGGCCGCACTGGCGTTTCGCTCGCCGACGCATCCGGTTGGGTGCGCAGTCGGGGGGGGTCTGTTGAGCGTTTCTCTATCGTTGCGTCGGCTCTCGTCGCGCCGCTTCCGGCGGCTGCGGCGCCTGCCGCTGGTCTCGCCACGGCTGTGGCGGCGGCGGATCACGCTGTGGGGTGGGGCGATCGTGGTGGCGCTGGTGGCCATCGCGTTCGCCGCCTGCGCCAACCGCGCAAGCCTGCTGTTCCTGATCGTGGCGAACCGCGCGCCGTACAGCGTGCTGCTGATCGCCCCGGCCGGGCTGGCGGTCTCGGTGCTGCTGACGCGGAAGGTGTTTCCCGGCGCGCAGGGCAGCGGCATCCCGCAGGTGATCGCCAGCCTGCATTTGCGCGACGTGGCGGCGATGGATCGGCTGCTGTCGCTGCGCATCGCCCTGGGAAAGATCGCGCTGACCCTGCTGGGCCTGCTGTGCGGCGCCTCGATCGGCCGCGAGGGTCCGACCGTGCAGATCGGGGCGGCGATCATGCACGCGCTGGGGCGCTGGCTGGAATTGCCGCGACCCGACTTGCGCCGCGCCCTGGTGCTGGCCGGGGGAGCGGCGGGCGTGGCCGCCGCGTTCAACACACCGCTGGCCGGCATCGTGTTCGCGATCGAGGAGCTGAGCCATTCCTTCGAGGGCCGCACCAGCGGCACGGTGCTGACGGCGGTGATCCTGGGCGGCATCGTCACCGTGGCGCTGGTCGGCAACTACACCTATTTCGGCGTCACCCCGACCAGCTTCGATTTCGGCGCCGGCTGGATCGCCGTGCTGGTGTGCGCCACGGCGGGCGGCCTGGCCGGCGGCCTATTCAGCCGGCTGCTGATCGCCGCGGCGCGCGGGCTGCCGGGGCGGCTCGGCGCGTTCGCCAGCGCCCGGCCGATCGGCTTCGCGGTGGCGTGCGGCCTGGCGCTGGCGGTGCTGGGCCTGATGTCGCACGGCGACACCTACGGCACCGGCTATCCGCAGGCGCGCGCCCTGGTGGCCGGCACCGCGCACCTGCCGGCGGTGTTCTTCGTCGAGAAGTTCGCGGCCAACGTGATTTCGTACATCAGCGGCGTGCCGGGCGGCATCTTCGCGCCGTCGCTGGCGGTGGGCGCGGGGCTGGGCCGGTGGCTGGCCGGCCTGCTGCCGTTCGCGCCGGCGCCGGCCGTGGTGCTGCTGGGCATGGCCGGGTATTTCTCCGGCGTGGTGCAGGCGCCGATCACCGGCACGGTGATCGTCATGGAGATGACCGACAACCAGGCCATGACCATCCCGCTGCTCGCCACCTCGCTGCTGGCGCTGGCCGCCTCCCGCCTGGTCTGCCGGCGGCCGATCTACAGCACGCTGGCGCGGCGGTTCCTGGGCGGGGAAGGGTAGCGCGGGCGCCATCAGAACGGCAGCAGCGCATCCAGCAGTTCCTGCCCATAGCGCGGGCTCTGCACGTCGCTCAGCTCGCCGCGGCCGCCGTAGGAAATGCGTGCCTCGGCCAGCCGGTCGTGCAGCACG
This sequence comes from uncultured Pseudomonadota bacterium, assembly GCA_963758455.1. Classification (GTDB taxonomy): domain Bacteria; phylum Pseudomonadota; class Alphaproteobacteria; order Acetobacterales; family Acetobacteraceae; genus CAVRQM01. The sequence goes on from CAVWVK010000004.1 coordinate 729,616, forward strand.
GTGTTGTCGCTGGCGATGTCCTGCGGGCGCACCACGCCGCTGACCGTCAGGATGCGCAGCTCGCGGTTGACGCGCATCTCCTGGCGCGCGGCCACCACCAGGTTGCCGTTCGGCAGCACCTGCGTGACGATGCCGGCCACGCGCAGCGTCACCGTTTCGCTGCGCTTGGCCTCGCCCGCGCCATTCACGCCGTTGGCGCTGCTGGTGTTGACCAGCGAAGACGGGGTGGCGCCCGCGAAGGTATGCGGGATCTTGTTCTCCAGGCCGAAGAAGTTGGTGACGCCGCCGGTCTCGGTGCCGTTGCGCGTGGCCTGCGTGGTGTCCTTCACGTCGGCGGCGTCGCTGACGTTGACCAGGATGGTGATGATGTCGCCGACCGACGCCGCGCGCTGGTCCTTGAAAAAGGCCCGGCTGCCGCCGCGCCACAGGCTGCCGGGTTCGGGCGGCACGACCTGCGCGGCCGGCATAGGCATGGTCAGCGGCCGCCAGGTCGCGGCCCCGGTGGGATCCGAGGTCGGCGTCATCGAGGGCGGCCGGCCGATTTCCGACAGCCGCGTAAGCGTGCCGCAGCCCCCTAGCAGGCTGGCCGCCAGCAATGCCGCGAGCGAAGCGGCGCGGCTCACGGCAGGCGCCCATCGCCGCCGACGCGCGGGGCATCGCTGCCGGGGCGCAGCGGCATGGTGCCCGGCTCCAGGCGGACCGCGCCGGGTCCGGTGACTTCGGCCAGCAGCACGGCATGGCTGGTCGGGTTCAGCACGCTGATCCGCGCCCCCACGGCACCCGGTTCCAGCGCCTCGCCGACCGAGGCCAGCGACAGGCCGCCGGCATCGAGCGTGATGGCGACGGGCGCGCCGCGCAGCACTACCGCCGGCTGCTCCAGGTCGGCCAGCGACAGCGGCTCGCCTTCCAGTACGGCGCGGCGGGGTGCCAGGCCCGCGACCTGGGCGGCGGCGCGGATCACCTCGCCGTGCAGCATGGTGCTGCGCACCCGCGCCGGCCGCAGATCACGGGCGTCGACCAGCACGCCCGCGGCGAGGCGGCGGGTGGCCACCAGCACCGTCTCCATCGCTTCGAGCTGGCCGCTGACGCGCATGTGCAGCGGCGTCATGTCGGCGCCGGTGACGGCGAGCGCGGCGGTGAAGCGGGCGCTGCCGGCATCGAACGACATCTGCTCCACCGCCACCTGCGCGTGCGCCTCGGGGGCGACCAGCGGCGGGTCGAAGCCGGGCAGGTCTACCTCGCCATCGGCCGCGCCCGCGCCGTCCAGCGACGCGCGAAGTGCCGCCAGCACCGCCTCGCGCGCCAGCGGCACGCCGGGGCGCCGCAGGATCGCGCGGTCGGAGTCCGAGGCCGGGCGCCAGGCCACGCCGAACTCGCGCGCGATCGCGGCAAGCTGCGGCGCCTCCACGGTGATGCTTTGGCCCGGATCGGGCGACGGGCCGAGCGCCAGATCCGCGCGCGCGCCGGCGTCGTCGAACAGGTCGGACAGCCGCACCACGGCACTGCCAAGCGTGGTGAGCGGGCGCAGCATCGCGGCCTGGGTGGAATGGGCCAGAACGAGCGCCGAGCAGTGCCGCCAGCAGGGGCGTGCGCATGGCGTGCCTCCTCAGCGCAGGTTGGTGAGCGTGGACAGCATCTCGTCGCTGGCGGTGATGACCTTGCTGTTCATTTCGTAGGCGCGCTGCGCGGTGATGAGGTTGGTGATCTCGCTCACCACGTTGACGTTGCTGGTCTCGATGAAGCCCTGCTGCACCGATCCGAAGCCGGGCGAACTTGGCGTGCCGGTCACGGCGTTGCCGGAGGCCGCGGTTTGCAGGAACAGGTTGTCGCCCTGCGCGTCCAGCCCGGCGTCGTTGGGAAAGGCGGCAAGCTGGATCTGGCCGACGGTCTGCGGCGTGGTCTGTCCGTCGAGCGTCACCTGCACCTGGCCCGCGACGTTGATGGCGACGTTGGTGGCGTTGCTGGGGATGGTGATGCCCGGCTGCACCACGAACCCGTCGGCGGTGACGATCTGGCCTTCCGGCGACAGCGAGAAGGTGCCGTCCCGCGTGTAGGCGGTGTCGCCGGAGGGCAGCGTCACCTGGAAATAGCCGTTGCCCTGGATCGCGGTGTCGAGGCTGTTGGAGGTCTGCTGCAGATTGCCCTGCTCGTCGATGCGGTAGATGGCGGCGGTTTTCACGCCCAGGCCCACCTGCGCGCCGGACGGCACCACCGAGCCGCTGTCCGATGAGTTGGAGCCGACGCGGCGCAGGTTTTGGTAGATCAGATCCTGGAACTCGGCCCGCCGCCGCTTGAAGCCGGTGGTGGTCATGTTGGCGATGTTGTTGGAAATGACTTCAACGTTGGTCTGCTGCGCCTGCATCCCGGTGCCGGCGATGTCGAGCGATCGCATGGTGGTCCTTTCGTGAGAGATCGGGTGGCCGCAGCGGGCCATCCTTTTCGTCGTGGCCGGGCTTGACCCGGCCATCCGCCGGCGCCTCGACGCGGCCCGTGGATCCCCGGATTTACAATCGCAGCGCCGGCTGGGCACGGTTCTCGGCCGACATGGCCGGCGTGAAGACGCATGTGATCTACGATGCCGACAAGGATTGCCCGATCTATGCTGCCGTCACGACAGCCAACGTCAACGACATCGCCGCCGCCAAGGCTATGCCCATCCAGCAAGGTGCAACCTACGTCTTCGATCTCGGCTACTACGACTACGGATGGTGGGCCGGCCTCGCCGCTGCCGGCTGCCGCATCGTCACCCGCCTGAAGCGCAACACCCGCTGCGCGTGACGCAAACGCGGCCAGTCCGGGCGGCGCCATTCTGTCGGACCGGATCGGCCATTTGCCCGACCGACTGGCCAGCCAGCGGCGCAACGTTCGACAAGCCGGTCGCGAGGTGCAGGTGCGCATCGACACCGGCAAGGTGCTGCGCATCCTCACCAACGACCTCGCCGCCCCGCACAGCAAATCGCAGATCTCTACAAGCGCCGCTGGGCGATCGAGTTGTTTTCAAGTCCGGGGATGACGGTTGGAATGGCGGGCAATGGCTTTCGTGCGTCTTGGTCTCCTAGCTGCCGTTGGTGTTCAGAATCTTCTCGATCGCCCCCGATTGGCGGTCGGCCTCGCCCTGCACGAACTGGCTGACGAACTGGAACTGGCGCACGTCGTCCATCATCCGCGTGACCTCGGCGATCGGCTGCACGTTGCTCTCCTCCACCGCGCCCTGCACCAGTTGCGGCGCCGCCACGGCGCTGGTCGGGTCGGGCGTCGCGAACAGCCGGCCGCCCTGCGCCTGCATGTTGGCCTCGGTGCTCGGCTCGACGAAGCCGATGCGGCCGAGCTGGCCGTTTTCGCTGCTGATGGTGCCGTCGCCGGCCACGCTGATGCGGGTGTCGGCGGCGCCCACGGACAGCTTCTGGCCGCTGCTGTCGAGCAGCGCGTTGCCGTCGGGATCGACGATCTGGCCGCCGGCTTGCAGCATGAAATGTCCGGCGCGGGTCAGTCGCGGCCCGCTCGGCGTCTGCACCGTGAACCAGGCTTGCGGATTGCCGATCGCCAGATCGAACGGGTTGCCGGTATGCGTGAGCGGCCCCGCCTGCTGCACGCGCCAGGTCGCGCGGTCTTGGGTGAAGGTCAGCGCGCTCTCGCCCGACGGCGCGCCGGACGTGGGCTCGCGCACCAGCCAGTCGCTGAACTGCACGCGCTCCGCGCGGTAGCCCGGCGTGCCGGAATTGGCGATGTTGTTGGCGGTGACGTCCATCGCGCGCTGCTGCGCCATCAGGCGCGAGACGGCGATGCTGGTGGTGTTGTCCAAGGGGCGGCTCCGGTTGGCTCGCTCCGTGCCGCGCAAGGGACGTGCCACGCGAAACCGCCGGCGGACGGGGCGCGGCGGCGGGATCGCGGCAGATCCTGCCGGGCAGGGATCGCGCGACTCGGCAGTTTGCGCCGTGGCAAGACTTCGTTAAGCGCGTGCCCGCCAAGCTGCGCGCGCATCACGGACGGCGGCCAACATGAGCAGTGCCACGACAACGGCGGCGGCGGCGGAATCCGCGCCGGCTCCGGCGAAGCCGGGCGCGTCGACCAAAAAGAAACTACTGCTGCTGGGCACGCCCGTAGCCGTGGCGCTGCTGCTGGCCGGGCTTTGGTTCGGCGGCATCCTGCCCGGTCTGCTCGGCATGGCGCCCAAGCCCGTCGCGGTTGACGCGGCCGCCGGCGGTCCGACGATGCCGGTGTTCGTCGAATTGCCCGAGATGGTGGCCAACCTCAATGCCGGCGAGCGACGCCAAGCCTATGTCAAGCTGCGCGCGCGCGTCGAGCTGGCGCGCGCCGCCGACCAGCCGACGGTGCAGGCGGCGATGCCGCGATTGCAGGATCTGTTCCAGACCTATCTGCGTGAGATGCGGCCGGAGGAGCTGCGCGGCTCCGCCGGCATCTGGCGGCTGCGCGAGGAACTGATCGCGCGCGGCAACGCGGCGGTGGCGCCGGCGCGCATCACCAACGTGCTGTTCACCGAATTGCTGATCCAGTGAGCGACGACGCGGACGACGCGCTCGCCGCGGCCTGGGGGGCGGAGACCGCGACGGCGGAAGGCGGCGAGGTGGAGCCGGCGCCGCCGACGCGGGTGCTGAACCAGGCCGAGATCGACAGCTTGCTCGGCTTCGAGGATGGGCCGTCCGACGAGGTCGGCCGCAACGGGATGCAGCGCATCATCAGCTCGGGGCTGGTGAGCTACGAGCGGCTGCCGATGCTGGAGATCGTGTTCGACCGGCTGGTGCGCATCATGTCGACCAGCCTGCGCAACTTCACCTCCGACAACGTCGAGGTGGGCATCGACAATATCCTGTCGCTGCGCTTCGGGGACTACCTCAACTCGATCCCGCTGCCGGCCATGCTGGCGGTGTTCAAGGCCGACGAGTGGGACAATTACGGCCTGATGGTGGTCGACAGCGCGATGATCTACTCGATCGTCGACGTGCTGCTGGGCGGCCGGCGCGGCACGGCGGCCATGCGCATCGAGGGCCGGCCGTACACCACGATCGAGCGCACCCTGGTCGAGCGGCTGATCCATGTCGTGCTGGCCGACCTGTCCGCGAGCTTTGATCCGCTGTGCCCGGTGACGTTCCGCTTCGAGCGGCTGGAGGTCAACCCGCGCTTCGCCGCGATCAGCCGGCTGTCCAACGCGGCGATCCTGGCGCGGCTGCGCATCGACATGGAGGATCGCGGCGGCAGGCTGGAATTGCTGTTGCCGTATGCCACGCTGGAGCCGGTACGCGAGCTGCTGCTGCAGCAGTTCATGGGCGAGAAGTTCGGTCGCGATTCCATTTGGGAGACGCATCTGGCCGAGGAACTGTGGAACACCGAGGTCGACCTCGAGGTGGTGCTGGACGAGCAGACGATGCGGCTGTCCGACGTGATGGCGCTGGTGCCCGGCAGCCGCATCGCGCTGAGCTGCCAGCCGGACGCGCCGGTGCAGGTGCGTTGCGGCACCACCCCGCTGTTCGAGGGTCGGGCTGGCCGCAGGCAGGGCCGCGTCGCGGTGCGCATCGAACGCGAGTTGCCGCGTCTGGCGGCCCCCGCCGAACGCTGAAGCGGCCGCCCCTGCGCGGCAACCACTCCTTCACGATAACTCGCCACGATAAGTCGGCCACGATAGGTCGGCAAACGAACTTCTCGGAGCGGGTCTTTCGCATGGGCGGACTGCAATGGCTGCTCGACATGGCGTTGATGCTGCTGCTGGCCGCGACGCTGTTCCACGCGATGCGCCTGGAACGCGCGCTGGGGGTGCTCAAGCGCGACCGGGGCGCGCTGGAGACGCTGGTGGCGGAGTTCAACAGCAGCACGCGCGAGGCGCAGGCCGGGATCGAGCGCCTGCGCGCCGCGGCCGACGGCGCCGCGCGAGGGATCGTGCGCCAGACCGAGGCGGCGACGATGCTGCGCGATGACCTGTCGTTCCTGATCGAGCGCGGCGAGAAGCTGGCCGACCGCATGGACCAGGCGGTGCGCGCCGCGCGCGCGGCGACACCCGAGCCGTCCGCATCGCCGACCTCGCGGCCGGACTGGCGCGACGTGCTGGCCGCCGAGTTGCCCGTGCCCGCATCCCCGCCGGCGCCGGCTGCCGCGCCGGAGCGCGTGCGCAGCCGCGCCGAGCGCGACCTGCTCGCGGCCCTGCGCATGGCCCGCTGAGATGCGCGTGCATCTGCCCGCGCCGCGACTGCTGCCGGCGACGATGATCGCGATGGCCGCGTTGCTGGCGGTGAAGTCGGTCGGCCTGCTGCGACTGGCGGTGCCGGCCCACGCCGCCGCGGCCGCCGTGCCGACCCCGGACGCCCCGCCGCCGCTCCCGCCCCCGCCGCTCATGCCGCTCGCGGTGAACACGATGCAGTCGCCGGCCGCCGATCCGCCGGTCGGCGCCAGCGAATTGGCGCTGCTGCAGGATCTGCGCCGCCGCCGCGCCGAGCTCGACGCCCGCGCGCAGGCGCTGGCGGCGCGCGAGGGCATCGCGGTAGCGGCGGAAAAGCGGCTGGACGTTCGGCTGGACGAGCTGGCCGGGTTGCAGACGCGCCTGGAGGCCTTGGAATCCGCCCGGCGGGCGCGCGACGAGGCAAGCTGGCAGGGGCTGGTGCGGGTGTACGAGGCGATGAAGCCGAGGGATGCCGCCGTGATTTTCGACGATCTCGACATGCCGGTGCTGTTGCAGGTGATGGATCGCATGAAGGACCGCAAGGCCGCGCCGGTCCTGGCCGCGATGCAGCCGGAGCGGGCGCGGCAACTGACCGCCGAGCTGGCCGAGTTGCGCAGCAACGCCAACAAGGTTCCCGACCCGCCCGCATTGCCGCGCGCGTCGCCGCCGTCATCGCCAGCGTCATCGCACTGACCGCCATGCGCCCAAGGAGTTGCCAATGAGCGCCATCGACAAATCCACCAACGTGCTGATCGTCGACGACTACAAGACGATGCTGCGGATCATTCGCAACCTGCTCAAGCAGATCGACTTCCACAATGTCGACGAGGCCACCGACGGCACCGAGGCGCTGACCCGCCTGCGCGCCGGGGAGTACGGCCTGGTCATCAGCGACTGGAACATGCAGCCGATGACAGGGCTGCAACTGCTGCAGGAGGTGCGCCGCGACGCGCGCCTGCGCGCGGTGCCGTTCATCATGGTGACCGCCGAGAGCAAAGCCGACAACGTGGTGGCCGCCAAGCAGGCGGGCGTGTCGAACTACATCGTCAAGCCGTTCAACGCCGAGACGCTGCGCGACAAGATCGAGAAGGTGCTGGCGCATGTCTGAGACGGCAAAACCCGAGACGACAAAACCCGCGCTCGCGCCGGCGGCTGGGCAGAGCGACCTGCAACGCTGCCTGGAGGACATCCGCGCCCGCCATCCCGCCGCCGATCCGCGGGTGGTGGCCGAGGTGGTGCGCGCCGTGCTGGCTACCATGACCGGCGACCTGACTGCCCCCGAAATCCGCTTGCTGGCCGAGGTCGAGGAGCTGGGCCGCACGATCGCCAGGGCGCGCGCCGAGGTTGCGGCGCTCGGCGTCGACGACATCACCGACAGCCACATCCCGGCGGCCAGCGACGAACTGGAGGCGGTCGTGGTGCATACCGCCAGCGCCACCGACCGCATCCTGGCGGTGTGCGAGACGCTGGACGCGCTGGCCGAGGGCCTGGGCGATCGCCGCGGTCCGACCCGCGCCGACGCGGCACGGGGACTGCGCATCGCCACCACCGAGGTCTATGAGGCCTGCGGGTTCCAGGATGTCACCGGCCAGCGCATCAGCAAGGTAGTTGGGGCCTTGCAGGCGATCGACGTGAAGGTGACGCGCATCATGGAGGCGTTCGGCGACCGCCGTCGCGCGCCCGACCCGCGCCGCCCCGCCCCGCCGCGCGTCCTGCTGCAAGGCCCGCAACTGCCGGCCCTGGCGATGGACCAGGGCGACATCGACCTGCTGCTGGCCAGCCTGTGATGGGCTCGTTCGGGGTGCGCCGGCGCGCGCCACTGCTGGCTTGGGTGCTGGGCACCTGGATGCTGGCGCCGGCCGCGATCCCCGCCGCGTTGGCCGATCCGCACCCGGCTCCGTCCGCCACGAAGTTGGCCGCCATCCGGGTCGCCGTGCGCGGCGGCGAGCATCCGGGCTTTGGCCGACTGGTGTTCGACCTGCCGCCCGGTGTGGACCCGGAACTGGTGGCGCTGCCGGATGGGGTGCGCGTGCGGGTGCCCGGTTGCCTGCTGGCCACCGCCGGGCCGCCGCCGCGCGCGCTGCGCGGCCTGGAGTTGGCCGGTGATTCGGCGACGTTGTCCTGGGCTGCCGGAAGCGTGATGCGCACGCTGCGTCTATCGGGCCGGCTGGTGGTCGACGTGCTGCGCTCCCCCGCGCGGCCGGCCCACAAGGCTCCGCGGGCCGAGCCGACGCCGGCGGTGGCGGCGGGCCGGCGGCAAACCCTCCCGGCTCCTGTTCCGCTGCCCGTCGCGGCGCCCGGCATCGTGGTCGCGGCACCTCCGCCATCCCCGGTGCCGGCGATCGCAGCGGCGCCCGCCATTGCCGTGACGGCGGCCCCGCTCGGCCCGTCGCCGCCGTCGCCCCCTCCTCCGCCGCCCGCCCCCCCGCCGCCGGCGCAGGCCAGCGCGCCCGGCGAGATCGTGCTGCCGTTCGCGGCCAGCACCGCCGCCGCCGCGTTCCGGCGCGGCGCGTGGGGCATCGCGGTATTCGACGAGGCGCGGGCGATCGACCCCGCCGCCCTGCAAGGCGACGCGCGACTGGCGGCGGCGCTGACCCAGACCTTGCCCACCGCGACGACGCTGCGCGTGAAGCTGCCGGCGGATCGGGCGCTGGCACTGGCGCACCGGGCCGGCGGCTGGGCGGTGGCGATCGTGGCGGCCGCCCCGGCCCCGCGCGCCATCCGTCCGGTCGCGGTGTCCGGCCATCTCGAATTGCCACTCGACCAGCCTGGCCGCGTGGTTTCGATGCCCGACCCGGACACCGGCGGCCTGCTGCTGGTGGGCACGCAGGCGGGCGGCCCGGCTGGTGCCGGGAGCGTCGCGGACGGCATCGCGGCGGATCGCCGCGCCCCGGCCTTCAGCCTGCCGGCGACCTGGCGCGGGGTGGTCGTGGAGCCGGCGTCCGACGATCTGGTGCTGCGCGCCGATGCCGCCGGCTTCGTCCTGGAGCGAGGCGCGGTGGGGGAAACCCTGACGCTCGCGGCCGCGGACGGCACCGGGCCGATGGACGCCGCCGCGCGCTTCAGCCGTCGTTTCGACCTACCCGCCGAACCATTGCTGGCGCTGGACCGGCGCCTCGCCGCCGCGACCGAAATGGAGGCGGCGCAGCCGGCCGGCGCGCGTGGCCAGGCACGGCTGCGCACCGCGCAGGCCATGCTGGCGCTCGGCATGGGCGTCGAGGCGGCTTCCCTGGTGCGGCTGGCCGTCACCGACGACGCGAGACTGGCCGCCGATCCGCAAGCTCGCGCGATCGGCGCCGCCGCCTCGGTGCTGGCCGGCCGGCCACGCGAGGCGGCGGCCATCGGCGACCCGGCGCTGAGCGCCCCTGGCCAGCCGGGGGCGGACGAGGTGGCGCTGTGGCGGGCACTGCTGGCCGCTCAGGACGCCGACGCGGCCGAGCGACCCGATCCGGCCGCCGCCCAGGGGCTCGCGGCCACGCTGCCGCTGCTGCAATCCTACCCGGCGCCGCTGCGCGATCGGCTGCTGCCACTGGCGCTGCGCGCCATGACGCTCGGCGGCGCGGCTTCGGCGGCGCGCCGCGTGGTGGACGCGCAATCCCTGGATACGCGCCTCGACTACGTCCGCGCGCTGCTCGACGAGCGGGAGGGCCACGTGCCGGACGCGCTGGCCCGGCTTGATCGGCTGGCGCAGGGCGCGGATCGCGACATCGCCGCCCGCGCGGCGGTGCGCGCGGTCGGGCTGCGGCTGGATTCGCGCGCCCTGTCGCCGACGCAGGCGGCCGATGCGCTCGACCCGCTGATCTACGCCTGGCGCGGCGACGGGCGCGAGCTGGCGGTGCGGCTGCGCGATGCGGCGCTGCGGATGCAGGCGGGGCAGCCGCGGGCCTCGCTGGCGATGCTGCGCGAGACAGTGGACCCGGTGCTGTTGCAAGGCTGGCCGGATCAGCGGGGCGCACTGCGCGCGCGCATGGCCGCCGCCTTCACCGAGGCGATGGCGCGCGACGCGGCGCGGCCGCTGCCGCCGCTGGAGTTCGTGGCGATGGTGCAGGAAAACGCCGACCTGCTGCCCGATGGCGCCGAGGGGCAGGCGCTCGGCGAGCGGGTGGCGGACCGCCTGGCTGCCCTCGACCTGCCGGATCAGGCGGCGACGTTGCTCGGACGGCTGATGGACCGGGCGCCCCCCGGTGCCGCGCGCGCGGCGCTGGGCGGCCGGCTGGCGGCGTTACAGATGGAGCAGCACGATGCCGGGGCTGCGCTGCTGACCTTGTCGGCCAGCACCGTGGACGGCCTGCCGCCGCCGCTGGTGGAAAGCCGCACGCTGCTGTTCGCCCGCGCCACGGCCGCGCGCGGCGACCTGCCGGCCGCGATCGGCGCGCTGGAGGCGCTGGGCACGCCGGCCGCCGACGCGGCGCGGGCGGGGCTGCTGGCGGGCGCGGGGGCCTGGCCGCAGGCCGCCGCCGCGTGGGCGCGCGTCGCCGAGCGCACGTTGCCCGAGCGCGGCGCGCTGGACGATGCGCAGACGAACCTGCTGCTGCGCCTGGCCTCGGCCGCGGCGCAGGCCGGCGACGTCACCGTGCTGGCGGCGCTGCGCGCGCACGATCTGTCACGGGTGCCGCCCGGCAGGTCGGCGGACCTGCTGCGCGTGCTGACCGAGGGGCCGGTGCAGACGGTGGCCGACCTGCCGCGCGCCGGCGCGGAGATGGCGCTGGCGCGCAGCGTGCTGAAGTAAAGGACAGGCCGGAATGAAAGCAGGCGGGCGCGCTTGCCCGCCATGCGCGGGTGGCGTCGGGCGGGGCGGATTTTCACTTGCGCCCCGGATCGGTGGTCCTCATATACGGCCGCCTTGGCCCCTGGGGGCGCGCGCATTCGGCGCGTGGCCCAACAGGCCGTCTACTGGTTGGAAAGGGAGGTGCGCATGAACGCATCTACGCCACTGGGGATGGTCTCGGACTTTCCGAGCGCGAACCAGACTTTCGATCTCCTCTCGCCCGGGGCCGAGGAGCAAAAGGACTATTTCGTCGAGCGTGACGGCATGAAGTTCGCCGGAATGCATCTGCTGGTCGATCTGTGGGGCGCCAGCAATCTCGGCGATCCCGCCCATATCGACGCGGCGCTGCGCGAGGCGGCGCTGGCGGCGGGGGCGACGATCCTGCACAGCCACTTCCACCACTTCACGCCGAACGGCGGCGTGTCGGGCGTGATCGTGCTGGCCGAGAGTCATATCTCGATCCATACGTGGCCGGAGCGCGACTTCGCGGCCGTGGACATCTTCATGTGCGGCGCGTGCGATCCGCATCTATCCGTGCCGGTGCTGAAGCAGGCGTTCGCGCCGGAGCGGATGGACGTGGGCGAGCAGCGGCGCGGGCGCGTCTCGTAACGCAGGGTTGGTCGGCGCGCGGGACGAATACCATCGTGGAGCCAGTGATTCCGATCACCCGCGAGCGCATCGCCGCGACCGAGCGCGCGATCCGCCCGCATGTGCGCCGCACGCCGCTGGTCGAGGCGAACGCGGCCGATTTCGGCCTGGCGCATGGGACGCTGCTGTTCAAGCTGGAGCAGCTTCAGCACTCCGGCTCGTTCAAGGCGCGCGGCGCCTTCGCCAACCTGCTGCTGCGCGACGTGCCGCAAGCGGGCGTGGTCGCGGCTTCGGGGGGCAATCATGGGGCGGCCGTCGCCTACGCGGCGCAGCGGCTGGGCGTGGCCGCCACCATTTTCGTGCCGGGCATCACCTCGCCGTCCAAGCTGGAGCGCATCCGCGGCTACGGCGCCACGCTGGTCGTCGCCGGCGAACGCTACGCCGACGCGCTGGCGGCGAGCGAGGCGCGCGTCGCGGAGACTGGCGCGATGGCGGTCCATGCGTTCGACCAGCCCGAGACCTTGCTGGGCCAGGGCACGGTCGGGCTGGAGTTGCAGGCCGACGCGCCCGACGCGGACACGCTGCTGGTGGCGGTCGGCGGCGGCGGCCTGATCGGCGGCATCGCGGCCTGGTATGCCGGCGGCATCAGGATCGTGGCGGTGGAATCGGACGGGGCGCCGACGCTGCACGCCGCGCGGGCCGCGGGCGAGCCGGTGGACGCGCCCGCCGGCGGCATCGCGGCGGACAGCCTGGCCCCGCGCCGGGTGGGCAAGCTGATGTTCCCGATCGCGCGGGAGCACGTCGCCGAGGCCGTGCTGGTCAGCGACGATGCGATCCGCAAAGCGCAGGCGGCGCTGTGGTCAGGGCTGCGCGTGGTGGCCGAGCCGGGCGGCGCCGCGGCTTTTGCGGCGCTGCTCTCTGGGCGCTACCGGCCCGCTGCGGGCGAGCGCGTCGCGGTGCTGGTTTGCGGCGGCAACACGACCGCGGTGCGCTTCGACGAATAGCGCCGGCCCGGATTGCCCGGGCGCCCACGCCACTGTTGCGGAGACCGCGATGACCGATGTCTGGCTGAACGAAACGCTGTATCCCGACTGGGGCCAGCGGTTCCGGGTGGTGCGCGAGCTGGCGCGCGAGCGCAGCGAGTTTCAGGACATCGTGATCTTTGAGAGCGCGTCGCATGGCCGCGTGATGGTGCTGGACGGCGTCGTGCAGATCACCGAGCGCGACGAGTTCGTCTATCAGGAGATGATCGTGCATGTGCCGCTGCTGGCGCATGGCTCGGCGCGCGACGTGCTGATTATCGGCGCCGGCGATGGCGGCGTGCTGCGCCGGGTGCTGCGGCATCGCGGCGTGCGGCGGGCGGTGATGGTGGAGATCGACGGCGCGGTGATCCGCCTCGCGCGCCAGCATCTGCCGATGATCGCCGGCGATGCGTGGGACGACCCGCGCGCACGGGTAATCGTGGGCGACGGCATCGCGCATGTGCGCGAGGCGGCGGACGCCAGCTACGACGCGATCATCGTCGACAGCACGGATCCGATCGGCGTGGGCGAGGTGCTGTTCACCGACGAGTTCTACGCCAACGCGGCGCGCGTGCTGCGCGATGGCGGGGTGATCGTGAACCAGTGCGGCGTGCCGTTCATGCAGGCCGACGAGTTGCGGGAGACCAGCGCGCGGCGACGGTCGTTCTTTGCGCATGTCGGCGCGTATGTCGCGGCGGTGCCGACCTATGTGGGCGGTTTCATGACGCTGGGGTTTGCGGCGAAGCGGGCAGGGCTTGACGCGGTGGACGCGGCGACGCTCCGCGCGCGGGCGGAGGCCGCCGGCGTGCTTGGGACGACACAGGTACTGGACGCCGGAGATCCACGCGGGGAGTTTCCATCTGCCGCCGTACATCGCGCGGTGCTTGACCTCGTAGGGCGGAACAGCGCAGCGCCTTCCGCCACCTTTTTACGGTGCACCGAAGCGAACCGGCGGAAGGCGCTGCGCCGTTCCGCCCTACCAGGGCGATGTGTTACCTGATCGTCCCGAAACTTTGCACCAGGCTGCCCGAGACCAGCCGCCAGCCATCGACCAGCACGAAGAAGATCAGCTTCAGCGGCAACGAAACCGTGGTCGGCGGCAGCATCATCATGCCCAGGCTCATCAGCACGCTGGCCACCACCATGTCGATCACCAGGAACGGCAGGTAGAGCAGGAAACCCATCTCGAAGGCGCGGCGCAGCTCGCCGATCAGGAACGCCGGGATCAGCGCGCGCCACGGTGCGGCATCCAGCGTCGACGGGTCGGGCAATTTCGCGATGTCGAGGAACAGCCGCAGATCCGCCGGCCGCAGGTTGCCCGCCATGAACTTTCGGAACGGTTCGGCCGTCAGCCGCAAGCCCTCCATCTCGCTGATCTTTCCGTCGCTCATCGGCAGCAGGCCAGCCGTCCAGGCCTGATCCAGCACCGGCTGCATCACGAAGAACGTCAGGAATAGCGCCAAGCCGATGATGACGGTGTTGGGCGGCGCGCCCTGCGTGCCGAGCGCGCCGCGCAGCAGCGACAGCACGATGACGATGCGGGTGAACGCGGTCATCATCACCAGCAGGCTCGGCGCCAGCGACAGCACCGTGACCAGCGCGGTGAGCTGCACGATGCGGCTTGTGGCCCCGGCCGACCCGGCGGCGCCAAGGTCGATGGACAGCGATTGCGCGTGCGCGAACGGCGGCAGCGCCACGAGCAATGCGGCAGCCAGCGCAAGCGCGGATGCCGCCCGTCCGGTTCGCGTCACGGCGCGGCGTCTCGCGGCACCGCGTCGTCCAGCCAGCCGACAACGACATCCTGCGCGCCACCGACCAGCAGCAGCACCCGGCGTCGTTCGCAGCGCACGATGCACAGCCGCCGCCGGCCGTCGAGCGGCAGCACCTGTTCCAGCGCCAGCGCCCCCGCGCCCGTCCGCATCCGGCCGAGTGCGGCCGACAGCCACGCGCGCATCATCGCGCGGTTCCGGCGAGCCGCAGCGCCGCCTCCACCATGTCCAGCCGGGCCAGCAACTCCGCCAGTTTCTCGCGCAAGGCACGCCCGGCCTCCGGCGGCAGGTCCAGGCTGGCCGCGCACAGCCTCCCGGCCGCCGCGTCCAGGCCGGACAGATCCACTGAGCGCGCGGCAAGCAGCAGCGCCTGGGCGGTGCGCAGCGTGCCGTCGAGCCGCTCGACCATGACGCCGATCCCGGCGAGCCGCGGGTCGGCCGATTGCGGGTCTGCGTCGGGCGAACGAAACGTGTCCATGGCGCACCGGAACAGGATTTGGTGAAGCAAAGCTGAACATCGCGTCGGGCGGCGACGTTAACCGGCAGTTCACCTCCTCCCACGCATGATGCTCGTCATGGATGTCGGCGAAATCCCCTTGTTTGCCCTGGCCGACCGGCGCCTTGCCTGGGTGGACCGGCGCGAGGCGCTGCTGTCGCAGAATGTCGCCAACGCCGACACGCCGGGCTACAAGCCGCGCGACTTGCCGCCGTTCGATCAGGCGTTGGCGCGCATCGGTCTCGATCTTGCCCCCGTGCGGACCAATCCCGCACACTTGGCGGGAACGGCCGCGGACACGACCGGAGCCAGCCTCGCGCTGTCCGGGGAGCAGGCGCCGGACGGCAACGCGGTGTCGCTGGACGCAGCAACTGGTGCGCATCGCCGACACCGATTCCGCGCACGCGCTGGTGACGAACCTGTACGGCAAATACCTCGGCATGTTCCGGACCGCGATCGGCCGCTAGGCGTCACGCAACGAGAGTCGGGAACAGGGGAAAAGCGGACGATGGACATGGACGCCGCCTTGGCGGTCTCGGCGCGCGGGATGCAGGCGCAGGCCACGCGGCTGCGGGTGATCGCCGAGAACCTCGCAAACCAGCAGACCACCGGCGGCGCGCCGGGCGCCGCCCCATACCAGCGAAAGACCGTGACCTTCGCCGATCGCATGGACCGCTCGCTGGGCGTGCCCACGGTCGCTGTGTCGCGCATCGGCACCGATCCGACGCCGTTTCCGCAACGCTACGATCCGTCCAACCCGGCGGCCGATGCGCGCGGCTATGTGCGAATGCCGAACGTGAACAGCTTCGTCGAGGTGATGGACATGCGCGACGCGCAGCGGAGTTACGATGCTAATCTGGCCGTGATGCAGACCACCCGCGCGATCCTGACGCGCACCATCGCCATGCTGAAATAGCCGCATGGCGATTCCCACCATCACCATCACGCCGTCGCAGGCAGTGCGCGCCTATGCCGACGTCGACGCGGGCGCCGCCACGACGGGCGCGGACCTGGCCGGGAGCTTTGGCGCTACGCTGTCGCGCGCGTTGGGCGGCGTGCTCGACGCGGGCCACGCGGCGGACGCGCAGGCGATGCAGGCCATCGCCGGGCACGGCAACGTCACCGATGTCGTGACCGCCGTCTCGAAGGCGGAGCTCGCGTTGCAGACCACGGTGGCGATCCGCGACCGCATGGTGCAGGCGTATCAGGACATCATGAAAATGCCGATCTGAACCTGCCGCTGGGTTGAGCCTCGCGGGTTTTCAACGCCAGGTCCGTTGTGCCGTAGGGCGGAAAAGCGCAGCGCATTCCGCCGCTTCGGGATGCCACGCGACGGCATTGGGGCGCCCGAGAAAGCTGGCGGAAGGCGCTGCGCTTTTCCGCCCTACGATTGCTGCCTCTACCCCGTCCAAAATGGAAGGAGCCTGGCGTGCAGGAAGGCGATGTCGGCGCGCTGGTGCGTGATGCCTTCATGGTGATGCTGAAGCTCGGCGGGCCGCCGCTGGTGGCGGCGATGGCGGTGGGGCTGGTGGTCAGCCTGTTCCAGGCGGTGACGCAGATCAGCGAGCAGACCCTGGCCTTCGTGCCGAAAGTCGCGGCGGTGGCGGCGACCCTGGTGCTGCTAGGCGGCTTCATGGACGCCACGCTCGCGGATTTCACCCGCCTGATGTTCGATCGCCTGGTCGCGGTCGGCGGCTCGTGAGCCCGCCGATGCCGGATGCCGATCTGCTGCGCGCGCTACCGCAATGGGCGTTTGGCGCCGCCCTGGTGCTGGCCCGCGCCGGCTGCGCCTGCATGATGCTGCCGGTGATCGGCGAGGCGGAACTGCCCGCCACCATCCGCGCCGGGTTTGCGGTGGCACTGACCGTGCTGCTGCTGCCGGTGTTGCTGCCGATCCTGCCCGCCGCCCCATCGCAACCGCTGCGGGTCGCGGCGATGGTGGGGGCGGAAGTCGTCACCGGCCTGTGGCTCGGCTGGCTGGCCCGGCTGGTGCTGCTGGCGCTGCCGGTTGCGGGCCAGGTGGCGGCGCTGCTCATCGGCATGAGCAGCGTGCTGCAACCCGACCCGGCGCTGGGCGCCAGCACGGCGGCCCTCGGGCGGCTGATGTCAATCGCCGCCCCGGTGCTGGTGCTGGCCAGCGGCCTGTATGCGCTGCCGCTGATGGCGCTGTCCGGCAGCTACGCGGTGATCGCGCCCGGCGCGCTGCTGCCGGCCGCCGACACCGCGCTGGGCGTGGTCGCGGCGGTGGCGGCGATGTTCGCGCTGGCGGTGCGGCTGGTGGCGCCCTTCCTGCTGGCCAGCCTCGGCTGGCATGTGGCCCAGGCGCTGCTCGGTCGGCTGGTGCCGCATTTGCAGCTCATGAGCCTGGCCGCACCGGCGCAGATGCTGTGGGGCCTGCTGCTGCTCGGGCTGCTGGCGACCGCCTTGCTGGCCACCTGGCAGGACCGCGCCGCGGCGCTGTTCTCCGTGCTGCCCGGCCTATAGGCAGGGGGTGGTAGCGGGCGGTGGCCGAGGGCGCGGACCGCACCGAAGCCGCGACCCCGAAGCGGCGCGAAACCGCGCGCGCGCAGGGCAACTTCCCGCTCTCGCGCGAGGTGTCGCCGGCCGCCGCCCTGGCCGCGGCACTGCTGGTGCTGGCGCTGCTGCTGCCGCCGGCGGCGAACCGTCTCGGCCGCGTGCTGGCTGGGGTGCTCGCCCACGCCGACCGCATCGAGCCGGTGGCCGGCCTGCGCCTGGCGGCACTCGCGGCGTTGCCGGCGGTGCTGCCGTTCGCCGGCGCGGGGCTGCTGGCGGCCGCCGTGTCGGTGCTGGCGCAGACCGGGTTTTCGCTGCGCCTGGCCGCCCTGCAACCGAGCCTGGGCCGGCTGGACGTGCGGCGCAATCTGGGCCGCATCGCCGGCCCGGCGGCGCTGCTGGAGCTGGCGCGCTCGCTGCTGAAGCTGGGGCTCGTGGGCTTCGCCATGTGGCGGGCGCTGGGCGCCTGCCGCTCCTGGCTGGGGGATTCGCTGCTGTGGACGCCAGGGATACTGCTGGACCGCGTCGCGCGCCTCGGCGTGCAGGTCGTGCTGGCGGCGCTGGCGGCGCAAACGCTGGTGGCCGGCGCGGATGTGGCCCGGGCGCGCTGGTCGTACGCGCGGTCGCTGCGCATGAACCGGCAGGAACTGCGCGAGGAGCATCGCGACGCCGACGGCGATCCGCGGATCAAGGCGCGCATCCGCCGCATCCGCCTCGCGCGGGCGCGCAAGCGAATGCTGGCCGCGGTGCCGAAGGCGGCCGTGGTCGTGACCAACCCGACGCATTATGCGGTGGCGCTGGCCTATGACCGCGGCGCGGGCGGCGCGCCGCGCGTGGTGGCCAAGGGGGTCGACGCGATGGCCGCGCGCATCCGTGCCGCGGCCGAGCAGGCGCGGGTGCCGCTGGTGGCCAACCCGCCGCTGGCCCGCGCGCTGTGGCGGGTCGAGCTTGACACGGAAATACCGGCGGTACTGTTCCAGGCCGTGGCCGAAATCATCGCCTATGTCTGGCGCCTGCGCGCGCCGGCGCGCCGCCCGTGAGCGCGCTGACCGACCTGTGGCGCCGGGCGCTGTCGCGGCTGCTGGCGGCGGCGCTGGCGTGGCGGGATCGCGGGCGGCGGCAGCCTTTGCTGCGCCAGCTCGCCGGGCGGCTGGAGGGTCTGCCGGCGGTGCTGTTCGAGGCGGCCGGGGCGGGGATGCTGGCGGTGGACCGCGCCGGGCGGATCGTGCGCGCCAACGCCGTGCTGCACGACATGGTGGGTGCGCGCGCCGACCTCTCGCCGGGCGCGCCGGCGCGGCTGGTGTTCGCCGCCGCCGAGCGCGAGCAGGCGATGGACGAAATGCGCATCGCCCTGTCCGGCGCGCCGGCGCGGCCGCCCTTCGCGACCCGGCTGGAGGATGCGCGCGCCGGGCCGGAGGCCGCGGTCAGCGCCAGCGTGGTCGGGCTGCGCGCCGACGGGCCGATCGCCGGGGCGCTGCTGCGGCTGACCGACATCACCTTGCAGCGCCAATTGCAGGCGCAATTGGCGCAGGCGCAGAAGCTGCAAGCGGTCGGCAGCCTGGCCGGCGGCATCGCGCACGATTTCAACAATCTGCTGACCGCCGTGCTGGGGGCGGCCGAGGCGATCGCCGGGCGCGGCGCGCTGGATGCCGAGACGCTGGAAGATGCGGCGCAGATCCGCGCCAGCGCCGGGCGCGGGGCGGCGCTGGTGCGCCAATTGCTCGCGTTCGGACGCCAGCAGACGCTGCAGCCGCAGGTGCTGGCGGTCAATGCGGTGATCGGCGACCTGTCCGGCCTGCTGCGCCGGCTGCTGGGGCGCAAGATCCATCTGGAGGTGGTGCTGGAGCAGCCCGGCAGGCGGGTGCGCGCCGATCCGACGCAGCTCGATCAGGTGCTGGTGAACCTTGCCGTCAATGCCCGCGATGCCATGCCCGACGGCGGCACCCTCACCTTGCAGAGCGGCCACTTGACGGTCTATCGGCCGCTGCTGGGCGGGGTCGAGGTGATCCCGCCCGGACGCTACGTGATGATCGAGGTGCGCGACACCGGCGGGGGCATCCGCCGCGGACGTGCTGCCGCGCATCTTCGACCCGTTCTTCACCACCCGGCGCGAGCAGGGCGGCAATGGGCTGGGGTTGTCTACGGTGCACGGCATCGTGCGCCAGTCCGACGGGTTTCTGGGCGTCGAAAGCGAGCCGGGCCGCGGCACCAGCTTTCGCGTCTACCTGCCGCGCCATGACGGCGAGCGCGTGGCGATCCCCACCGTGCCGGAACCCAGCCTGCCGGAACCTAGCCTGCCGGAACCGGCTGCCCATGCCGCGCCGAGCGCGCCGCTGCGCGGGGCGGTGCTGCTGGTCGACGACGAGGAGCCGGTGCGCCGGCTGGCCGAGCGGGCGCTGGCGCGGCAGGGCTGGCTTGTGCTGGCCGCCGAACTCGGGCGAGGCCGCCCTGGATTTGCTGGCCGGCCTGCCCGGCGGCGGCCTGGCGGCCATCGTCTCGGACATGGTGATGCCGGGCATGGACGGGGCGGCCCTGGTGCAGGCGGTGCGCGCCCGGCTGGACGCCCCCGGGCTGCCGGCGCTGCTGGTGTCCGGCTATGCCGAGACGTCGTTGCGCGGCGCGCTGGCCGAGGCGCATGGCGTGGCGTTCCTGGCCAAGCCGTATGCGCTGAAGCAGCTCGCGGAGCGGGTGGCCGAGTTGGTGGCGCCCGCCGCGGCCTAGGCTTTTGTCACTTTTTGTTCGCGGCTTTGCTCGCGAGGGGCGTTGACGAACGTATAACGAACAAATCCTTAATGCCCGGTTGCGCAAGTGTTCCCCTCCGTGACAAACTCGAGCGTGCCGCCGCAGAGTCTCCGCGGTCGCATCGGGGGATGGCATGGAGAAGAACAAGGCGCTGGAAGCGGCGATGTCGCAGATCGAGCGCGCGTTCGGCAAGGGCTCGATCATGCGCATGGGCGCGCGCGCCGGCGACGAGCAGATCGACACCATCCCGTCCGGTTCGCTGGGCCTGGATCTGGCGCTTGGCATCGGCGGCCTGCCGCGCGGGCGGATCATCGAGATCTACGGCCCGGAAAGCTCGGGCAAGACCACGCTGGCGCTGCACGCCATCGCCGAGGCGCAGAAGCGCGGCGGCACCTGCGCCTATCTGGACGCCGAGCACGCGCTGGACCCGATCTACGCGCGCAAGCTGGGCGTCGACGTCGACAACCTGCTCATCAGCCAGCCGGATGCCGGCGAGCAGGCGCTGGAGATCGCCGACACGCTGGTGCGCTCGGGCGCCGTCGACGTGCTGGTGATCGACAGCGTGGCCGCCCTGGTGCCGCGCGCCGAGCTGGAGGGCGAGATGGGCGACACCCATGTCGGCCTGCACGCAAGGCTGATGAGCCAGGCCTTGCGCAAGATCACCGGCAGCGTGTCGCGCAGCAACACCATGCTGGTGTTCATCAACCAGATCCGGCTCAAGATCGGCGTGATGTTCGGCAATCCGGAAACCACCACGGGCGGCAATGCGCTGAAGTTCTATGCCTCGATCCGCCTCGAGATCCGCCGCATCGGCTCGATCAAGGACCGCGACGAGGTGGTGGGCAACTCGACGAAGGTGAAAGTGGTCAAGAACAAGCTGGCGCCGCCGTTCCGTCAGGTCGAGTTCGACATCATGTACGGCGAGGGCATCAGCAAGGTGGGCGAGCTGATCGACCTGGGCGTGAAGGCGGGCGTGGTTGAGAAATCGGGAAGCTGGTTCAGCCACGACAGCCAGCGCATCGGCCAGGGTCGCGAGAACGCCA
Source organism: uncultured Pseudomonadota bacterium (assembly GCA_963758455.1). Taxonomy (GTDB): domain Bacteria; phylum Pseudomonadota; class Alphaproteobacteria; order Acetobacterales; family Acetobacteraceae; genus CAVRQM01. Next base: position 750,727 of record CAVWVK010000004.1, read on the forward strand.
AGCAGTTCTTGCGCGACCACAAGGACGTCGCCGAGACGATCGAGAGGCGGGTGCGCGAGTTGTCCGGCTCGGTCGCGAGCGCGATGATGGCCTCGGCGGATGCCACCGAGGAAGCCGAAGCGGCGGACTGACCTGTTGGACGCATTTCCGTCGCTGTCCGCCGATGGCCTGCCGCTCGACGCCGCCGATCTGGAGCTGATCGAGACGGCGCACGCCGCGCTGCGCCGGCATTACCGGCCGCTGTGGCACACCGTCGCCGCGGCCATCCGCGGGCGCGACGGGCGGGTGGTGACGGGCATCCATATCGGCGCCACGGTCGGGCGGATGTCGGTCTGCGCCGAGGCGGTGGCGTTCGGCCGCGCCGTGCTGGAAGGCGACGGCCGCGTGGCGACAGTGGTGGCGGTGCGCCACCCCAAGCCGGACGAGGTGGACCGCGACTTGGCGGTGGTCTCGCCGTGCGGGGCGTGCCGGGAGATGTTCATGGATTTCGACCCGGAGGCGCTGGTGATCGTACCGGGCCTGGCCGGGCTGATGAAGCTGCCGGTGCGGGTGATGCTGCCGTTGCCGTATCGGCGGTAGCCGGCGGCGGCCGTGCCAGGGTCGTACCCCGGAGCCGCCCGTGACAGGCACCGAGGGCTGCGCTACCTCCCTGTGCCCCTTGCAGCAGGTCACTCCGTTCCGCCATGCCCGTGTCCAGCAACGACATCCGCGCCACCTTCCTCGACTACTTCGCCCGCAACGGTCATGCCGTGGTGGAAAGCAGCCCGCTGGTGCCGCGCAACGACCCCACCCTGCTGTTCACCAACAGCGGCATGGTGCAGTTCAAGAACGTCTTCACCGGCGCGGAGAAGCGGCCCTATTCCCGCGCCACCACCGCCCAGAAATGCGTCCGCGCCGGGGGCAAGCACAACGACCTGGACAATGTCGGCTACACCGCCCGCCACCACACGTTCTTCGAGATGCTGGGCAATTTCAGCTTCGGCGACTACTTCAAGGACCAGGCGATCCATCACGCCTGGACCTTGCTGACGCGCGACTTCGCACTTCCGCCCGACAGGCTGCTGGTCACGGTGTTCGCCGAGGACGACGACGCGGCGCGGCTGTGGAAATCCATCGCGGGACTGCCGGACGAGCGCATCATCCGCATCGCCACCTCCGACAATTTCTGGCGCATGGGCGACACCGGCCCGTGCGGCCCGTGCTCGGAGATTTTCTATGACCACGGCCCGACCATCCCCGGCGGGCCGCCCGGCAGCGCGGACGAGGACGGGGACCGCTTCATCGAAATCTGGAACCTCGTGTTCATGCAGTACGAGGAAGGGCCGCCCGGCATCCGCGTCGATCTGCCGCGGCCGTCGATCGACACCGGCCTCGGGCTGGAGCGCTTCGCCGCCATCCTGCAGGGCAAGCACGACAACTACGACACGGACACGCTGCGCGCGCTGATCCTGGCCAGCGCCGAGGCGACCGGGCAGGCGCCGGACGGCGCGTTCAAGACCGGCCATCGGGTGATCGCCGACCATTTGCGCAGCAGCGCCTTCCTGATGGCCGACGGCGTGCTGCCATCCAACGAGGGGCGCGGCTACGTGCTGCGCCGGATCATGCGCCGCGCCATGCGCCACGCGCACATGATGGGCGCGAAGGAGCCTGTGATGGGCCGGCTGGTGCCCACGCTGGTGCGTCAGATGGGTGCGGCCTATCCCGAACTGGTGCGCGCGGAGGCGCTGGTCGCCGACACGTTGCGCCTGGAGGAGACGCGCTTCGCCGCCATGCTCGATCGCGGCCTGCATCTGCTGGAGGACGCGACCGCGCATTTGCCGGACAGGCGGCGCGCTGCCCGGCGAAGTGGCGTTCCGTCTGTACGATACCTACGGCTTTCCGCTCGACCTGACCCAGGACGCGTTGCGTGAGCAGGGCCGGACGGTGGACGTGGCGGGGTTCGATGCCGCGATGGCCGAGCAGCGCCGCCGCGCCCGCGCCGCCTGGTCCGGCACTGGCGACGCCGCCGAGGGGCGGGTGTGGTTCGAGCTGCGCGAGCGCGCTGGGGGCCACCGAGTTCCTCGGCTACACGACCGAGGCGGCGGAGGCGTCGGTGACGGCGCTGGTGGTGGACGGCCAGCCGGTCGAGCGGGCGGGCGAGGGCGCGCAGGTTTCGGTGCTGCTGAACCAGACGCCGTTCTATGCCGAGATGCGGCGGCCAGGTGGGCGACGCCGGCACGATCACCGCGCCCGGCTTGCGCATCGTGGTCACGGACACCCAGAAGCGCGCCGGCGACGTGTTCGTGCATGTCGGCCGGGTAGAGTCAGGGCGAGGTCGCGGTGGGCGACTGCGGTGCTGGCCGAACTGGACCACGCGCGGCGCGGCGCGATCCGCGCGCATCATTCGGCGACGCACCTGCTGCACGAGGCGCTGCGGCGGCGGCTGGGCACGCATGTGGCGCAAAAGGGCAGCCTGAACGCGCCCGACCGGCTGCGCTTCGACGTCAGCCAGCCGACGCCGATCGGCCGCGACGACCTGGCCGCGGTCGAGGCCGAGGTGAACGCGCGCATCCGGGAAAACGCCAGCTGTGACCACCCGCCTGATGACCCCCGACGCGGCGGTCGAGCAGGGCGCGATGGCGCTGTTCGGCGAAAAATACGGCGACGAGGTGCGCGTGGTCTCGATGGGTCTGGGCGAGGGCAACCGGCCGGCCTATTCGGTGGAACTGTGCGGCGGCACGCATGTCGCGCGGACCGGCGACATCGGCCTGTTCCGCATCACCGGCGAGAGCGCGGTCAGCGCCGGCATCCGCCGCATCGAGGCGGTGACGGGCGAGGCGGCGCTGGCGACGCTGGCGGAGAACGACCGCCGGCTGGCCGATGCGGCGGCCGTGCTGCGGATCAGCCCGGCGGAATTGCCGGAGCGGGTGGCCGCCCTGGTCGATGATCGCCGGCGGCTGGAGCGGCAGGTGGTCGAGCTGCAGAAGAAGCTGGCGACCGGCGGCGGCGCGGCGGCCGAGCGAGGAAGTGGCCGGCGTGCGGCTGGCCGCCCGCAACATGGGCGAGGTGCCGGCGCGCGAGCTGAAGGGGCTGGCCGAGGCGATCGGCCAGCAGCAGGGCCCGGGCGTGGTGGCGCTGGTCTCCACCGCCGAGGGCAAGGCGAGCGTGGTGGTGGGTGTGTCGCCCGAGTTTGTGGGGCGGTTCAACGCGGTCGATCTGGTGCGCGCGGCGGCCGTGGCGGTGGGCGGCAAGCGGCGGCGGCGGGCGCCGGATCTGGCGCAGGCGGGCGGGCCGGACGCGGCGGCCGCGGAGGCGGCGCTAGAGGCGGTGCGGGCTGCTATGGTCGGCGGCGGCCTGACGGAAGGAGGCATCTGATGTTCGCGACTGCGCGGGTCGAACGGTCGAGACCCGGAGATGGCTGACAAGACGGGGGGTGGGGAGGGGCCAGGGCCGGAGGAAGATGTTCGCCTCGCTATTCCAGATACGGCGTCAGCACATCTTCGATCCATTTCATGAATGCGCGGACTCGGCGCGACAGATTGCTCCGATGTGCCACGACGAGGGACACGGCGAGCGCCCGGCGACGAGAATCGGGTATGATCTCCACAAGCGCTCCACTCTCCAAGTATCGACCAATCCCCAAGAGTGGCGCCTGAATCAGGCCAAGGCCGGCGAGGGCAGCGGCTTCGTAGGTCTGCGCGCTGTTGACGTGTAGCGCACCTGGCAACTGAAGCGTCGCGTAGCTGTCGCCGTCCGGATATTCCCATCCAATGGGTCTTGCGCCCAGCATCGTCGAAAAATGAATTGTCCGATGTTCCTGACGCTGGAGATCTTCTATCGATCGAGGGACGCCATAGCGCGCCAGATAGGCGGGACTGGCAGCGTTGACCATGCGCAACAGGCCCAGCGGGCGGGCAATCAGCGTCTCGTCCCCTATGGGTCCAAGTCGCAATACGCAGTCGAACCCCTCTTGAACCAGATCGACTTGCCGATCCGTACTCGACAGCTCCAGCTCCAACTCGGGGTGAGTCGCCATGAAATCCGGCAAGGCCGGCACGATCGTTGTGCGCGCCACCTCGGTCGGAAGATCGACCCGTAAACGCCCGCGAAGCGCCACGCGATCGCCTGCGAACATCGAGTGTAAGTCATCGACTTCAGCAAGCAGATCGCGGGCACGGGCATGAAATGCGCGTCCGTCCTCCGTCAACTGCACGCTGCGCGTCGTCCGGTGCAGGAGCCTGACACCGATATCTTCTTCCAGCCTCCGGACCGCCGTTGAGGCCCTCCCCTTTTGGATGCCCAGGCTATCGGCTGCGTGGGTGAAGCTCCCCATTTCCGCTACCGTTATGAAAATGAGGATGGGTTCGAGATTTTGCATTTTCGTGCCTCGGTATTGTCCACCACAGAGAGAACAGTGTGTTCAGTTCTTCGGTGTTTATCATACCTGAGAGACACAGTAAGCCTCGAAATCAGGTGACGCCATAGGAGAGCGACAAGTGTCCCAAACCATGAACCTGCATCACGTGCCTGAAGCTATGACCTTGCATCGCGCCCCGTGGGCCGGCCGGATAATGAGTGCGATTGTCGTTACCGCTCTGGTGGCAGACGGCACGATTCAGCTTCTCGCGCCGGCACAGATTGCCAGCATGTTGCAGGAAACCGGGTTCGCGATGGACCTGACCCGTGTCGTGGGTCCGATCATACTCGCCTGCGCCATCCTTTACGCCATCCCGGCCACCGCCGTCCTCGGCGCGATCCTGGTGACGGGCTTTCTGGGAGGTGCCATCTGCGCCCATGTGCGCATTGGTGAGTTGGGGTCGCCGCCGGAAATCATTTCCCTGCTTCTGGGCGCGCTGACATGGGGCGGCCTCTACGCGCGCGATCCCCGTATCCGGGCCATTCTGCCGCTCATCCGTTGAACCAACAGGGGCAGTGCTCTGTCCCCAAAAATCAGGAGAATACACATGTTTTTAGTAATGGGAATCACGGGAAAAGTGGGCGGTGCCACGGCGGAACATCTGTTGGCGCACGGCAAGGGGGTACGCGCGCTGGTCCGCAATCGCGAGAAGGCGACAAGGTGGGCGGACCAGGGCGTGGAACTGGTTGACGGCGATTGGAATGATTCGGCAGCCATCGAGCGGGCGCTCAAAGGCGTCGAAGGCGCGTTTGTCATGTTGCCTTCTGTCTGGGCGCCCTCGCCCGATTACAAGGAAGCCAAGGGTGTGATTGCGAACTATGTCGAGGCGCTCACCAAGGCAGCGCCGCCGCGGGTAGTGGCACTTTCGTCGGTGGGTGCGAACAGGACCAGCGGGCTCGGGATGATCACCGCCTTGTCGCTGCTGGAGCAAGGGCTTCGCGACCTGATATCGCCAATCGCCTTCGTGCGCGCCGGCGGGTTCTTCGAAAACTTCCTTTACGGCCTGCACGTCGCCCAGGGCGGCACGCTGCCCGTCTACTACAATCCTACCAACCGGAAATCAACCATGGTCGCGACGAACGACATCGGTGCTGAGGTGGCAACGCTGCTGATTGGGCCGGCGTGGTCGGGGAGTCGCATCGTCGAGCTAGGCTCGATGGTCAGCGCGGATGAAGTCGCGGAGCAATTGGGTGAAGTCTTAAATCTCGACGTGAAGGCCTTTGCAGTCCCACGGGCCGGGTGGCCAGCAGCGTTCGAGCAATTCGGCATCCCGAAGGGCCACACCGGACCTGCCGAAGAAATGTTTGAGGCCGTGAATGCAGGATGGATGGACCTCGGAGTCGGTGGGTACGGAGCACGTAGCGGGTACGACGTCCGCACGCGACGTCTTCGCGGCGGCCCAGAAGGCCGTGACGGCGTGACCTGGGATGGAACGTACCACGCGTTTCGCTCCGAACGGTACCTGGCCGAAGGCAGTACCGTTTCAATCGGTGCTTCGAACTCAAAGCGATACTGCCTCGACTGCTGGTCGCGGCGGCGCGCTGCAAGTCATGGCCCGAACGCGCGTTGCGCGGTGTTCCGGTGTTCGGTGTGTGCTGACATGTAGCGCCAATCAGGTCGCGCTTTACCACCGGGACGGAACTCCGTGTCGATGGTGGGATCACTTTGGGCTAACTTCCATCTCACAGCACTCGATCCGACGGACATCACTATGCCAACTCTACTTAGTCTCGAAGTCAGCCCTCGCGGCGATCGTTCCATCTCGCACGCGCTCGGAAAGCGGTTCATCGAACACTGGAAAAGCAACGACCCGGACGGGCAGGTGATCTTCCGCGATCTGAATGCCGTGCGCATTCCCTACTTGGATAACGACTGGATCGGCGGGGTATATGCGCCACCCGATGTACCGAGGACGCCTGAGATGCAGCGGGCTCTCGATCTGTCTGCCGAGCTGATCGCGGAAATCCAAGCTGCAGACGTTTTGCTCATTAGCACGCCGATGTACAACTTCACCGTTCCGGCCGTGCTGAAATCCTGGATCGACTATGTGGTGCGCCCGGGGTTCACTTTCCGCCTGGCGCCGGGCTGGCCGGGAATGCTCGAACAAAAAAAAGCAAGACTGATCGTCGTTTCTCGTGACAGCTATATCCCCGGCGAGCCAAGCGAAGCGGCCGATCTGGTGACGCCTGTGCTTCGGAAGGTGTTGGATTTCATGGGCATTCACGACGTTGACGGGGTGCGTGCCGGCGGCAGCCTCGCGGTCAATCTCGGCAAGGTGCGGATCGAAGATCATCTGGCGAAGTACGAGGCGGAGATTGAGGCCTTGGCGAAGGTGTGATTAGCCTGCTTAGAGTGTCCAGGGGCCTTGCGAAAGACACCGGTTTCGCCCGTTGCACCCAGACGAGAACCTTCATGTCCGATCTCGATCTTCATTGGTGTGAGCGTCGAACGCCCGCTTGACGTCGCTCCGCGACGCACGGGCGAAAGGCCATTCCGTCGTTGCCCTGGTTCGCTCGAAGGCCCGCGCCCTGGATCTCCCCGGGAGCAGACATGATCGAGGGCGATGCCCGTGACGTGGGTGCCCTCATCGCGGGCATCGGACCGGCTGTCGTCCTCACCCCCGCGCGTGCGGATCGCGCGACAGGATGCGCAGCCAGGGGTGCCGCGCCTCGACGAACGCCACCATCGCCGGCTTGTTCTCCGCCGTCTCGGTGATGGCGTTGACCATCGAGTCCTCGTGCACGCGGTATTCCGCTAGCACTTCGCCCACCGCCTCCCCCCAAAAGCCGAGTTCGGCCATGCGGCACCACAGCGAGAAATCCTCCCAGCCCATCGCATCGCGCCGCACGTAGTAGCCGCCGGCCGCCGCCCAGGCCCAGCGCGCCACCAGCGCCATCGCGTCGATGTAGTTGCCGCCGACCAGCAGTTGCGGCTCGTAGCGCCGGCCGCCGGTGATCTTCTCGTCGGCGCCGAAATGCTGCAGGCGCGGATAGGCGTAGGCCGCGCCGCCGCCGTCCAGGGCCGCCAGCAGCCGCGCCGCGCAGTCCGGGCGCAGCCGGTTGTCGGCGTCCAGCGGCAGCACATACGGCGTCTCGGCCCAGGCGAAGCCGGTGTTGCGCGTCGCCCCCAGGCCGGCATTCGTCAAGTGGCGCAGCACCAGCAGGCGGTTGAACCGCGCCGCATGGGTGTGCGCCCAATCCAGGATCTGCTCCATCGTCGCGGTGTCGGTGGAGCAATCGTCCACCACCACCAGATCGAGCGGCTCCAGGGTTTGCAAGCGCACCAATTCCAGCGCCTGCTGGACGAAGTCGGCGTAGTTGTATGACGCGATCACCACCGTCACGGCGGCCTCGGCGAGCTGGTCGCGCATGAACAGCGTCTCGGTCGGCTGCGTCGGCGCCAGACGCGGCGCGTCCGGCCGCTCGGCCGCCAGTCCGAGGGCGAAGCCGCTCGCCAGAACCCTGCCGTCTTCCGGGTGGGCGCCGCCCTGCTGCTGCGCCAGGAAGCGGCGCATCGCGTGCGCGCGGCCATCCGGCCCGAACCGCCACAGCACGTCGTTGCAGGCGTCGCGCGCGACCCGCTGGCGCAGCGCCGCATCGTCGACCAGGCAGCAGGAGCGCCTCCTCCCACGCTTGCGCCTCGGACGCGAGAAAGCCGGTTTCGCCATGCCGGATGGCGCGGACGTACGGGCCGGTGGGCGAGGCGACGGTCGGCACGCCGGCAATCGCCGCCTCGAAGTATTTCAGCTCGCTCTTGGCCTCGACGAACGGGTTGCCAGTCTGCAACGGCACGATGTTGATGTCGAACCGCGCCAGCTCGTCGGGCAGCGCCTCCAGATCGCACCATCTCGCGCCATTCGATGCGCTCGGCCAGCGTCGCCAGCGCGGGAAACTCCTCCGGGGCCACCAGGCCTTCCCGCGCGCTGCCGCTCCGGAACAGCACCAGCCTGGCTTGTGGACGAGCGTGCAGCACCGCGGCCAGGGCATCGGCGGCGGCGGCGAAATCGCGCTGGTGAGTGCGCGAGCCGCTGGCATACCCGATGCGGACCAAACCGTCTCCCGGCGCCACCGCGCGCGCCCGGGCCGCCAGGCGCGAGCGTCGCAGGGCGGCGCGGTCGAAGCCGTTGACCAGCACGTAGCTGGCCTTCTGGTGGCGGCGCATTTCGCCTGCCAGCTCGTCGGTCGTGGCGATGCAGAAGTCGACCGCGTGCAGCACGTGCATGACGCTGGAGAACATCGCCCGGACATGCGCCTCGGACCAGTTGATCGAGCGGATCGCGTCGATGTACTCGACCTTCGCCAGTTCCGGGCGGATCATCAGATCGTCCAGGTCGAGTGCCACGCGGCCGCCGAACAGCCGCGTGTGCTCGATCACGCCCTCGACATGCGCGCTCCAGGTGACGCGCCACAGGATCACCAGGTCGGTGTCGCGCAGGTCGGCCGCGTCCACCTCGGCGGCCGGCTTCCAGCGTGCGTCCCAGCCCGCCGCCGTCGCCGCCTCGGCGTTGCGCGCGCAGCGATAGGTGCAGCCGGGCGTGTTCGGCTCGCCGGCCGCGAACAGCACCCGAGGGCGGCGCGCGACGGCCGGGGCGGCAGCCGGCTCGACAGACGGTGATTCCGGCGCCGGCGCGGGCGTCTCGGCATGGCGGAGCGCCCCGAGCGGATGGCGCGCCGCGCCCGCCACCAGCTCGTTGGCCGCGCGCAGGCGTTGCGCGATGCGCCACGACCGCGAGGCGGCGATGCGGTCCATTTCCGCGCGCATCGTCTCGGCGTCGGCGCGCGCCGACGCGGCCCGCGCTTCGGCCATCGCCGCGCGCGTCTCGGCGGCGGCGGTGCGGTCCAGCGCCACGCGCCGCTCGTGGTCGGCGGCCACCGCGCGCGCCAGCGCCACCCGCAGCTCGGCCCGCGCCGGCGGCTGTCCGATGTTGCGCTCCAGGGTCGCGGCGTACGCGGCCATCTCGGCGAACTTGGCCTCCAGCGTCCGCGTGTGCTCCTGCTCGGCGGCGAAATCGTGCTGGATCATGGCGCGCAGCCGGTGCTGCTGCGCGTCCAGCACCCACCGCTCGCCGAGCAGCGCGAAGCGTTCGCGGAGCTGCGACACGGCGGCCGCGTCGCGCAGCGCGCACAGGGCGCGCACCGGCGCGGCGGCGTGCTCGCCCACGCACAGCACGCCCAGCCCGAAGGCGTGCAGGAACTCGAAATGCGGCAGCTCGGCGCACAGCTCCGCCCATAGCTTCCAGACGCCGAAATCGCGCTCGCGCACGTTGGTGTCGTGGAACAGCACCACCGCGCGATCCGACAGTTTCGGCCGCCAGCTTTCGAAGTCGTGGCGCACGTCGGCGTAGGTATGGCGGCCGTCGATGTGCAGCAGGTCGATGCTGGCGTCGCCGACATGGCCGAGCGCGCCGTCGAAGTCGCTGCGCACCAGCCGCGAGAACCCGGCGTAGCGGGCGTCGTGAAAGGCCAGCAGATCCTGGTAGACGTCCTCGCCATAGAACCCGGCGTGCTCGTCGCCGCGCCAGGTGTCCACGGCCACGCAGCGCGTATCCAGCCGCGCCCGCTGCACCGCCTCGCAGAACGCCGCATACGAGACGCCGGCATGGGTGCCGAGCTCGACCAGCAGGCGCGGGCGTGCCGCGACCACGATCCAGTGCGCGAACGGCAGGTGCCCATACCAGGCACTGTCCACGCCGAGCCGCGTCGGCCGCCAGAACAGCGCGTCGAGATGCTCGGACAGCAGCGAATTCACCGCGTCCTCGACGGCCGCGCATCGCCGGCGATCGGTCATCGCGTCCACGATGGCCCCCTTTCCATCGGAAGTCCGTCAACAGCCGCCTACTCGTAGTGCCGTCATCTCCGGGCTTGACCTGGGGATCCACGGGCCCCTCAGTGCGGCCGGTGGATCCCCAGGTCAAGCCCGGGGTTGACGGCATCGGCGGGGATCGACGGTATCAGGTCGATTCCTGTTGGGATGAACATGCGCTCGTTCTCTAGGCGGCAATCGCCGGGAGCGCGAGCCTACAGCGCCGCTTCCCTCTCGGGAACCGGCTGCGCCCCGAGCGATCCCCGGCCCACGCCCGCGGCGGCCCAGGGGCGCGGCGCGCGCGGCGGGAAGGCGGGGGTGGGGCGGGCGTGGCTGAGCGACAGGTTCGGGTTGTAGAACGGATCGGCCAGCAACTCGGCGCCCCAGCGGCGCGCCATGTAGGCTACCTCGGCGTGGAACTTGTCGATCCGCTCCGGCGTGAAGTCGCTGCCGCGCGACTTCGACTCGTGATGCACCAGCTCGGCGTGCGGGGTCCAGATGATGCGCAGGCCCGCCTCGCGCAGGCGCAGGCAGAAATCGACGTCGTTGAACGCCACCGGCAGGTTCGCGGCATCCAGCCCGCCCACCCGCTCGAACGCCGGCTTCGGCACCGCCAGGCACGCGGCGGTCACGGCCGAGACCTCGCGCGTCATCATGAGCTGGCCGAAATAGCCGGGGTCGAGGCCGCCCGCGCCGACATGGCCGTGCCCGGCGGCCCCGCCCAGCCCCAGCACCACGCCGGCATGTTGCAGCGTGCCGTCCGGATACAGCAGCCGGGCGCCCACCGCGCCAACGCCCGGCCGGATCGCCTGCTGCACCATCTCGCGCAGCCAGCCGGGTGCGATCATCGAGATGTCGCTGTTCAGCAGCAGCAGGATGTCGCCGCGCGCCTCGGCCGCCGCGAAATTGTTGATCGCCGAATAGTTGAACGCCCCCGGATAGGGCAGCACGCGCACGCCACGCGCCGCGATGCGCGCGAAATACGCGTGCGTCTCCGGCTCGGAGCTGGCGTTGTCGACGACGATCACCTCCAGCGCCGGATAGTCGGTGCCGTCGAGCAGGCCGTCGATGCAGTCGCGCAGCACGTCCAGGTGGTCGCGCGTCGGCACGATGGCGCTGACCAGCGGCCACCTGGCCGGGGCGGGCCGCACCACGCGATGATAGTGCGCCACGCTGTCCGTGACCTCGACCACCTCGCCCAGCGAGGCCGCCTGTTCCTGGATCGCGCGCCGCGCCGCCACCGTGGCGCGCGACATCTGGGTGAGCGAGAAAGTGCTGGCGCCCGGGTACATCCGCCAGTGGTACAGCACATGCGGCACATGCACGATCGGCCCGCGCGTGCGCGCCGCCATGCGCAGCGCCAGGTCGTAATCCTGGCTGCCCTCGAAGCCTTCGCGCAAGGCCCCGGTCTCGCGCAGCGCGGCCATGCGATAGATGCCCAGATGGCTGATGAAGTTCTGCCCCTGCAACAGTTCGGGGCTGTAGTCCGGCTTGAAATACGGATCGTAGCGATGGCCGTCGGCGTCGAGCTTGTCCTCGTCGGAATACAGGATGTCGGTGCGCGGATTGGCGCCGATCGCCTCGGCCATCGTCAGCAGCGCGTGCGGCGGAAGCACGTCGTCGTGGTCGAGCAGGGCGGCGAAATCGCCGGTGGCCAGCGCCAGCGCCGAGTTCGACGCGGCCGAGATGTTGCCGTTGCGTTCGCGCAAGGCCAGGCGGATGCGGGGATCCTCCGCGGCGGCCTCGCGCAGGATGGCGCGCACATGCGGCTTGGTCGAGGCGTCGTCGGCGATGCACAGTTCCCAATGCGGATAGACCTGCGCGCGCACCGAGCCGATCATCTCGCGCAGCGGCATGGCCGGCGTGTCGAAGGTGGGCACCACGATCGAGAAGCGCGGCGGGTCGGCCATCGCCCGCGCCCGCGCCCGCATCGCGGCGATCTGCGGGCGCGACGGGGTGTCGTACAGCTCGATCCATTGCTGATAGCCGCTGCTCTCGGCCGGCGTGTGCAGCGCCGCCAGCCCGCGCAGCGCCGGCAGCAGTCCCGGGCCGGGGCCGCGCCAGGCCTGCCAGAACTCGGCCGGTCCCCAATGATGCGCGTGGACCAGCCGCAGCACCGCCTCGAAGCGGCCGATTTCGCGCATGACGAAGCGATCCGGCAGCCCGTCCGGTCCGATGCGCAAGCCGGAGCGGACGCCGCAGCCGAGGCCGAGCTGCGCCGGCAATTCCGGCAGCCGCACCAGCGCCGTCTGGTCGGCGGCGGGCAGCGCGATCTCGCGGACGTCATCGCCTCGCAGCACGCGCAGCGCCAGCCGCGTGGCACTGACGCCGCGCGGCACCCGCACGATGGTCCAGCCGGTCGGCGGGTGGCCGTCCAGCGGGCGCAGCGGGGCGGTGTCGTCGAAGCCGTCCGGCGGGCTTGGTCGCAGCACCCGGCGCGGCCGCAGCAACGGGCGCAGCAGCGACGCGGCGCGGCGCAGCAGGCTGGGGCGCGGGCGCGCGGCCGGCGGCAGCGCCAGGCCCGCGGCGAGCAGCGGCGAGGGCCCCAGCGGCCGCCCTTCGGCCTGGCCATGCGCCAGGTAGTGCGCCAGCGGGTTCAGGCCGGCGGCGGCCACATCGGGATTGGCCGCCTGGTAGGCCTCGGTGCTGAAGGCCGGTCCGGGATCAAGGCCCTCGCGGGCGCCGGCCAGCAGATAATGCAGCACCGCATCGTGTTCGGCCCCGATCGCCTCGGCATACCGCGCGGCGTACCAGTCGGCATCGAACAGCGGGCTGGCACGCAACAGCGCCGCTTGGCGGCGCAGTCGGCGGCGCGCCCGCCAGTCGAGGTTTTGCGCCGCCGAAAAGCTGCTTCCAGCCCCCGTCATGCCGGTTCTCGGGACTGCTTGCGCGGCGATGGGCGCGGATCTGGTCCGGCGACTTGCGGGGTGGGGTGAATTCGGATCGCTCTCGGTCCCTTGCGTGATGGCCCTGGCTTTCGGCGCAGCGAAGCCATGCACGATACGTGCCCGAACGCGCAAGGTTCACGGTCGCGGCCATCTACCGCAAGCCGCCACCCGCGTCCATGCCCCGCCGCGGCGGGGCGCCGGCGGCGGCTCAGGCGGCGCGCGCGGGTGCCCGCGTCTGTTCGTAGGCGACGATGCGATCGACCTTGGATGCCGAGCGGCCGCCCTCGAACTCGCTGGCCAGCCAGGCGGCCAGGATCGCCTTGGCCAGTTCAGGCCCGACCACGCGGGCACCCATGCAGATGATCTGCGCATCGTTGCTCTTGCGCGCCCGCTCGGCCGAATAGGTGTCGTGGCACTGCGCGGCGCGCACGCCCGCCACCTTGTTGGCGCTGATCGCCACCCCGATGCCGGTGCCGCACAGCAGCACCGCCCGCTGGTGCCGCCCGGCGGCCACCGCCTCGGCCACCGCGAAGGCCACGTCGGGATAGGCCGCCGTCTCGCCCTCGCGCGTGCCGTAATCCTCGACCGCGTGGCCCTGCTCCTGGAGCATCCGCTTAAGGATCTCCTTCAGCGCATAGGCCGCTTCGTCGCAACCGATGGCGATGGTCATGAGGTTTCTCCGCGCGCCTCGTCGGGTGAATTGGGGGCCGCGCCGTTGCCTCGTCAAGTCTTGCGTGCCAAGCTCCGGTGCAGAAAATATCACGCGACAGGAAAAATCTGCGCGATGGGCGCGTGGCGCCGGCGGAGGGGACGATGGCCAGCTACGGGTTCGAGGCGGCGTTCGACATGACCGGCAAGGTGGCGCTGGTGACGGGGGGCGCCGCCGGCATCGGCCTGGCCATCGCCCACCTGTTCGCCGAGCGCGGGGCATCCCTGGTGCTGGCCGACCTCGACGCGGCGGTGGAGCAGGCGGCGGCCGCGCTGGCGGGCCAGGACCACCTGGCCGTGATCGCCGATGTGACCCGGCCGGGCGAGGCCGAGCGCGTGGTCGCCGCCGCGGTCACGGCGCACGGGCGGCTGGATGTGCTGGTCAACAACGCCGGCATCGTGAGGCTGGCCGCCGCCGAGCAGGTGAGCGACGACGACTGGGACGCCACGATGGCGGTCAACCTCAAGGCGCCGTTCCTGATGGCCCGCGCCGCGTTCCAGCCGCTGTGCCAGTCCGGCGCGGGGCGGATCGTCAACATGGCCAGCCAGGCCAGCTTCGTGGCGCTGGACCGGCATCTCGCCTACTGCACCAGCAAGGCCGGCATCCTGGGAATGACCCGCGTGCTGGCCGCCGAATGGGCCAGGCACGGCATCACCGTCAACGCCATCTCGCCCACCGTGGTCGAGACCGAACTGGGCCGCCGCGCCTGGGCCGGCGAGGTCGGGGCGGCGATGAAGCGCCGCATCCCGGCGGGCCGGTTCGCCCAGCCGGAGGAGATCGCGATGGCGGCGCTGTACCTGGCCAGCGGTGCCGCCGGCATGATTACCGGCGAGAACCTGGTCGTCGACGGCGGCTACACCATTCAGTAGGGAGGCTCCATGAACCGCATCTTCAACGATCCCGATCAGGTGGTCGAGGACGCGCTGCGCGGCTATCTGCGCGCCCATCCCGACCTGCTGGCGGCAACCGAGAACCCGCGCGCGCTGCGCTATGCCGGGGCGCCGAAGAAGGGAAAGGTCGGGATCGTCACGGGCGGCGGCTCCGGGCACGAGCCGGCGTTCCTGGGCTATGTCGGGCCGGGCATGGTCGACGCCGTGGCGGTGGGCGAGATTTTTTCCTCGCCGACCGCCAAGAGCTTTCTCGACGCCTGCGTGGCGGCCGATGGCGGCCGCGGCGTCGCCTGCCTGTACGGCAACTACGCCGGCGACAACATGAACGTCAAAATGGCGGTCAAGCAGGCCGCGGCGCGCGGGTTGACGGTCAAGACCGTGGTGGCCAACGACGATGTCGCCTCGGCGGCGAAGGACGAGCCGGCCAAGCGGCGCGGCGTCGCCGGCGAAATCCTGATGTGGAAGGTGGGCGGGGCGGCGGCCGACGAGGGGCTTGACCTGGATGGGGTGATCGCCGCGGCGCAGAAGGCGATCGACAACACCCGCAGCGTCGGCATCGGTCTGGCGCCCTGCACCATCGCGGCCGTCGGCAAGCCGAACTTTTCCATCGCCGACGGCCAGATGGAGGTCGGCATCGGCCATCACGGCGAGCCGGGCGTGCAGGTGCTGCCGATCCGCGGCGCGCGCGGGATGGCCGACCTGATGCTGGAGACCATCCTGCCCGACCTGCCGTTCGCGAAGGGCGACGAACTGGCCGTGCTGGTTTCGGGCTTGGGGGCGACGCCGGTGATGGAGCTGTACATCCTGTACGACCGCGTCGCCGAAGTGCTGGAGAGCAAGGGCATGACGGTCCGCCACCCGTTCGTCGGCAATCTGTTCACCTCGCTGGAGATGCAGGGCGTGACGCTGACCATCATGCGGCTGGATGCCGACCTGGCGCGCTGGGTGGCCCATCCCGCGCGCTGCCTCGGGTTGGTGCAGGTGGCCCAGGGGGCGACGCGATGAGCCAGGGCGTGAAGCTGGCCGATGCCGGCGGCGTGGTGCTCGATCTGGTGGGCGCGATCAACGCCAACCGCGCCTGGCTCAGCGAGATCGACGGCGCGATCGGCGACGGCGATCACGGCATCAACATGAGCAAGGGCTTCTCCCGCGCCGGCGAGGCGATCGGCGACGGCTCGCGGCGGCCTGGCCGCGTCGTTCACGACGTTGGGCGAGACCTTGCTGGAGGGCATCGGCGGCTCGATGGGGCCGCTGTACGGCACGTTCTTCCTGGACATGGCCGGCGTGATCGCCGGGGCCGAGACACTCGACGGGCCGTTGTTTGGCAGGATGCTGCACGCGGGGCTGGCCGGGGTCGAGGATCTCGGCTCGGCCAAGCGGGGCGACAAGACGCTGCTCGACACCTTGATCCCGGCCCTGGAGGCCTATGACGCGGCGCAGGCGCAGGGGCGGGACTTTGCCGCCAGCCTGGCTGCGCTGTCTGCGGCCGCCGAGCAGGGGCGGGATGCGACGCGCGACATGATGGCGCGGATCGGCCGCGCGGCGCGGCTCGGCGAGCGGTCGCGCGGCACCATCGACGCCGGCTCCGCGTCGTGCTGCCTGATCTTGCAGACGATGGCGGAGGGCCTGAAGCGGCGCCTGGCCTAGCCTCTCAATTGGAGAACAGGCGGGTCAATTGGAGAACAGGCGGGCGATCAGCCCGTGCGTGGTGTGCGGCCCGGCGGCGGCGCGCGGCCCCACCGTGACCGTTGCCGTCTCTCCTGCGGCGAGCAGCACGCCGGGCGGCACTTTGTCGATATGGATGTGGACCGGGATGCGCTGCGCCAGCCGCACCCAGGTGAAGACCGGATTCACGGAAGCAAGGCCAAGCGTGCCCGGATCGTAGTTGGGCGAGTTGATGCCCCGCGCGATGCTCTGCACGTGGCCGCGCAGCGGCGCATCGAAGCCCATCAGCGCGATCAGCGCCGGGTCGCCGACGCGGATGCCGTGCAGCTTGGTTTCCTCGAAGTAGCCGACGACCCAGAAACTGTCGCTGTCGACCACCGAGATGTTGCGCGTGCCCTTGGTGGCATAATCGCCTTGCTGAAGCAGCAGGTTGGTCACGTAGCCGTTGACCGGCGATTTGACCTTGGTGCGCTCCAGGTTGATGCGCGCCTGCGACAGCGCGGCCAGCGCGGCGCCGTAGGCGGACTGCGCCTGGCTGGCGTTGGAGCTGTAGGTCTGCTTTTCCTCCTCGGAAATGGAGAGACTGGTCAACTTTTGACGCCGCATCGCCTCGGTCTGCGTCAGGCGCAGATTGATCTCCTTGCCTTGCAGATCCGCCTCGGCCGAGGCCAGCGCCGTCTGATAGTCGAACGGGTCGATCTCGTACAGCACGTCGCCCTTATGCACGAACTGGTTGTCGGCGACGCTCACCGCGACGATGCGGCCGGACACCTCCGGCGCGATGCTGACCACCTGGGCCTGCACCTCCGCGTCACGCGTCCAGGGGCCGACAACATAGTGGTTCCATAGAAACACTCCCCCCGCCGTGGCAATCGCCAGGATGAGCAGCGTGACCAGGATGCGGATCAGACGCCGGGCGCGCTTGAACATCGGCGCTGCGTGTCAGAACAAGGCGACCAGGAGGGCAAGAATGCAGATGTAGACCCCGGTTTCGGCCAGCGGCGGACTCCAGGTCCAGCTCTCGAAGCGCAACCGGGCCAGCACCGGCCGAAGCAGCAGGTACAGCGCCAGCGCCACCAGCATGTAAGGCAGGATCGGCGCCATGAGCACGCCGGCGATGTCGGTCTCCTTCCACATCTCAGTGCCTTCCCGATATGCCGGCTCGAAGCAGCAGGCGACGGTGCCGGTCGAGAGCCAGCGATGCGCCGTACACGGCCGCGGCCGCGCGGAGCACCTGCGGCGGCGGAGGTCCCGCGGCCTGCGCGGCCGCAAGCAGGCCGCAAGCCGCGGCCGATGCCGCGTCCGGCGCCGGACGCGACAGCGCCGCGCGCGCCAGCGCCGCCTGGGGAGCCAGCGCCGGCATCCGCCGCGCCGCCGCATCCAGCGCCGCGCGGGCGTAGCACAGCGCCGCATTGAGTTCGCCCAGGTCGCGAAGGTGGGTCAGCGCCGCGAGGCGCGCCGGCGTGCGCCGGCCGAGCCAGACGAGTGCGGTGGCCAGGCGATCGTACTGCAGCGACAGCAGCGCAGGCTGATCCAGCCGGCAGCCGTTGCGCAGCGCGCGGCGAAGGTCGCGCGTCACCGCGTTGGCCACGCGAAACAGGCGGCGCGGCGGCGAGACGGGCAGCACCAGCACGAAGCCCAGAACCGTCGCCGTCACCGCGGCCGCCAGCGACATCGCGGTATTGAGGAAGCCGGCCAGGTCGTAGGTCTGCGGGTTCGACGGCACAAGGGCCAGCAGAAACAGCACCAGCATTATGGCGCCGGAACGGGCGAGGCGCGGGTGGCGGCCCAATATGCAGATGACGAACGCGAACGGCGCCACGGCCAGGGAGAACTCCGCGAACGAGGAGCCTTGCGGCAGCAGCGCAAACTTCACCACCGCGGCGGCCGGCAAGGACAGCAGCAATGCCAGGGCCACCGCGAGCGCCGCCTGCGTCGGGTTGGGCTGCATTCCGAGCAGCGCCGAAAGGGCGGAGATTTCGATCAGCATCAGCGTGGCGCCGCTCCAGCCGGCGTAGATGCAGAACACCGAGGCGAACGCGACGGCGATCGCGGTCCGCGTCGCGTTCAGCACGGCCCCCGCGATGTCGCTGTGCGTGCGCAGCCGCACCCGCCGGGCCGGCCGGCTGCCGGTGGCCAGGGAGGCGATGCCGTCCACAGCGAGAGCGTGCTGGGCCAGCAGTTCATCCATGCGGTCGAGCAGGAAGCACCGCGCCAGGGTTGGCGAGGCGTCTTGTGCGGCGCTGGCCAGGCGGCGGCGCGCGTCGTCCGCGTCCGGGTGGCGAAGCGCGTCGGCCGTGCGATCCAGTGCGGCGCGGGTCGGCGCATCCGGCTGGTCCTGTGCGCGGCCCACGGCGATGGCGCCGCTGGCGGACAGCATCCCAAGCAGTGCCGCAATGGCGCTGCGGGCACCGGCCGCACGCACCCGCCATCCTGCAACTCCGTGCTGACGTAGCCCGCCTGCGTGCGCAGGGCGAGAATGGCGCTGGCCTGCTCCGCGCCGGCGATGCCGGTCGGCGGCGCCGGTTCGCCTTGTAGTGCCGCGATCGCGTGTTCCGTCGCGTCTGCCAGCAATTGCCGCAGGGTTCCGGTGAGCGCCACCCAGGCGTCCGGCCGGCCGAACGCGCCGTTCACCTCGGCCACGCACACGACGCCGAGCACGATGGCGGCGACGCGATCCAACGCGGTCATGAACGCCGCCTGCGGCGCGTCGATGTCGGTGATCGCAACGATGCACAGCGTGTAGCCCGCGAGCGCCGCCCCGTAGGCGCGGAAATCCTTCAGCAGCGACGCGGCGAAGGTGCAGCCCGCGAGCCAGATGGCAAAGACCGCCAGGAGCATCGTGCGGTCCTGCCCGAAAGCGGCGGTGGCGACGATCGCCGCCGCGCCGCCGACCAGCGTGCCGCCGATGCGATAGATCGCCTTGGACAGCGCCTGGCCTCGCTGCGGCTGCGCCACGATGGCGACGCAGATGCCAGCGGTCGATGCGCTGTCCAACTGTATCCAGAACGCGACGTAGTAGGCCAGCAGCAGCGCCAGGGTGGTACGCAGGGCGAAGCTGATCGTGTCCGGAGGGAAGCCGCCCGGCAGCTCCAGCCACGGTTCAGGCGCGCCAATCGCTGGGAGGCGGACATTGCGGTTCTTGCGCGTGCTCCCCGGTCGATTGGCATCGGCTCCGCTGCCGTCGCGACCCGGCGCGGCCGCGCGATGCCGGCTTCATGGAGCCGAGAACGGCGGTGGAAGCAGAATGTTGCCGCGCACCGGGGGCGGCAGTGCCGCAGGCCAGGGCGGCCCCGTCAGGGGCGGCGCAGCCGTTCGGCGAGCGTGTCGAACCCCTTCTGGAACACGTCGGCGTGAATGGCGGGGATCAGCGCCAGGTCATCCTGGGCAGCGGCCACCCAGTCGGCGGTCCAGACGCCCAGCGTCGTGTCGTCGGCGCTGACCGGGTGGAATCGCAGGCCGGCATGGTAGTGCAGCCAGGGCAACGCGCTCTCGTCGATGGTGTAGCGATAGGCGTGTTCCGTATCGGAGAACCAGGTCAGCCGTTCGAGAAGATGGCCGCCGTTCATCGAGAAGTCCCGCACGCCGCCGACCTGATCGGCCCGGCCGCCGCCGCGCATGTGCATGTCCGCGACATCCGGGTGCCACGCGCCCATGCCGGCAAAATCCCGCGCCCGCGCCCATACCGCGTCGAGCGGGGCGGCGATGACCGACGAGCAGAACACCTTCGCCGGCCGCCAGCCCTGCCATCGGACCGCGCCGGCGGGAGCGGCCTGTCCGGCGGCGTGACGCGCCAGCGAGGCGAGGCCGCCGGCGAACACGTCGCGCGAAATGATCTCGACGTATTTTCCGGCATCGCCCGGCGCCTCGTCGAAATCGGCCCACCACTGCGCGTAGGTATGGTCGCCGGCGGTGACGGGGATCAGCTCGAACCCAGCGCGGTAATTGGCGACGGGAAACGCCGGCGTCTCGAAATTGTAGCCGAAACGGTAGCGCGCGTCGTCGAGGTAAAGCAGCCGCTCGCGGACCTTCGCGCCGCCGCCGAGGCTGAACGCGCGCACGCAGCCCACCGCGTCGGGCGGCAGCCCGTCCTCGATGCTGCACGGGTCGATGCCGTCCACCCAATGCGGCAGGCGCGAGAAATCGCGCACGATGGCCCATACCGCCTCGACGGGCGCCTCGATGATGCGGCTGGCATAGGCGCGAGCCATGCGAAACCTCCGGTCAGCGGTTGAGGGATTTGAAACGGCGGGTCTGCGCCACCAGCGCCTGCTCCACCGGCAGTCGCTCCATCGACGACGCACCATAAAAGCCGTGGCAGTCCGGGCAGTGGTCAAGGATGTACTGCGCGTCCTCGGGCTGCGCGATCGGGCCGCCGTGGCAGATCACGATCGCGTCCGAGCGCACCGCGCGGGCGACCTCGCTGATCTCGTTCACGCGGCGCGCGCAGTCGGCGAGGCTCAGCGCGGTCTGCGCGCCGATCGCGCCGCCGGTGGTCAGCCCCATATGCGCCACGATGATGTCCGCCCCGGCCTCGGTCATCGCCTGCGCCTCGTCGGGCGTGAACACATACGGCGTGGTCAGCATGTCCTTGGCGCGAGCGAGACGGATCAGGTCGACCTCCAGCCCGTACGACATCCCGGTTTCCTCGAGATTGGCGCGCAGGGTTCCGTCGATCAGGCCGACGGTGGGAAAGTTTTGGATGCCGGAAAAGCCGATCGCCTTGAGCTGGTCGAGGAAATGATCGAAATGGCAGAATGGGTCGGTGCCGTTGACGCCGGCCAGCACCGGCGTGCGCGCCACCACCGGCAGCACCTCGCGCGCCATGTCGAGCACGATGTCATTGGCGTTGCCGTAGGCCAGGATGCCGGCCAGCGAGCCGCGGCCGGCCATGCGGTAGCGGCCGGAATTGTAGATCACGATGAGGTCGATGCCGCCTTCCTCCTCGCATCTCGCGGACAGGCCGGTGCCGGCGCCGCCGCCGACGATCGGCTCTCGCCGCGCCACCATGCCCGCGAATTTTTCCAGCAGGGCGCTGCGTTCGATGCGCGGCATCTACGGCTCCGTGACGATGGCGTGGAACTGCTCGACCAGGGCCGCGGCAAAGGCGGGGTCGTTGATGGCGTGCGGCACGCGCAGCAGGCGGCGCCGTTCGGTCTGCTGAATCGTCGCCTCCAATGCGTCGAACAGGGCGGCGTCGGCGCGCGGATCGTAAAACGGCTGGCCCGGCACGTCGATCGCCGAAACGCCGCCTTTCGGGATCAGGAAGCGCACGGGTCCCTCGCAGCGGTTCAGCCGCTCGCCAATCCAGGCGCCGATCGCGTCGCACTCCTCGGGCGTGGTGCGCATCAGCGTGACCTGCGGGTTGTGGACATGGAAAGTCCGATCGTCGAACTGCTCCGGGATGGTCCTGCGCGCGCCGAAATTGACCATGTCGAGCGCGCCGCACGAGCCGACATAGGGGATGCGCGTGCGCGCGATCGCGCCGAGCCGATCCTCGGTGCAGGCCAGCGTGCCGCCCACCAGCAGGTCGGCGACTTCCGTGGTGGTCACGTCGATGACGCCGGCCAGCAGGCCGCTGTCGGCCAGCTTTTCCATCGACGCGCCGCCGGTGCCGGTGGCGTGGAACACCAGGCAGTCGTACTCGGCCTCCAGGGCGGCGGCGACAGCGGTGACGCAGGGCGTGGTGACGCCGAACATGGTGATGCCGATGGCCGGCCGCTCGTCCGTCACGTCGGGGGCGGGCGCGCGGGCCATGCCGGCGATGGCGTGCGCCGCGTTGGCCAGCACGCGGCGCGAGATGCGGTTCAGCCCGGCGATGTCGGTGACGGAATACATCATCGCGATGTCGGATGGCCCGACATAGGCGGCGACGTTGCCCGAAGCGACGGTGGAGACCATCAGCTTCGGCACGCCCACCGGCAGCGCCTGCATGGCCGGCGTCACCAGCGCGGTGTTGCCCGAGCCGCCCAGGCCGATCAGCCCCGCCACGTCGTCGCGCGTCAGGATGTAGCGGGCGAACGCGATGGCCATCGCGGCCACCGACGCGCCGCGTTCGCCGGTAAAGACGGCGGCCGCGCCGTCCGGGTGGTGGCGCGCGACGTCGCCGGCGGCGATGTCGGCGTTGGGGGCGGCGCCGGAGGTGGACAGGTCGACCAGCACGGCGGCGATGCCGTCGCCCGCGATCAGGTCGCGCACGTAGGCCAGCTCGCGCGCCTTGGTGTCGCAGGTGCCGGCCACGTAGACGCGGCCGTTGGTCGTGACGCTCTCTCCCATGCCGCACAGCCTAGCGCGGCGCGGCGGCGCTGCCTATGCGGCGGCTTCCAGCGGCAGCACGGGGCGGATGAAGTGCAGCGCGGCGGCGAAGCTGGGCAGGCGCGCCAGGTTCTGCTGGCGCACCGCGTCCACCACCACCCACTGCACGCCGTCCGGCACCACCATGTAGGCGGGGTCGATGTTCTCGCGCACCCAGACCAGCACGTAGTCGTGGCGCGGCCCCTCGGATTGCAGCCGCGGCCGCTCCGGCTGGAACGCGGAGGCATCGCACAGCCCCATCCGCCGTCCAGCCTCAAGCCAGCGCGCCAGCAACGCGGTGTGCCGCGGGATGATGCGCTGGTGCAACACCACCACGTTGGCGGGCAGATCAGGCGATTCCAGAAGCGGATTGCGCCGCTCGCGTCTTCGCAGTTTCACTGGCGCCGTGTGGCTGGTCATTGCCGTCACCCTCGATGGTGGCAGCATTGGGATTAGCGAAAACGTGAGCCGGACGCCAACACGCTTCTCATTGTTGCACAGTAGAGAGCACAGATGTGGCTGCAATGCAACAGTGTGTCATGCAGCAATTACGGAGACGATCTCAGCAAGACGCTCGAAGTCTCTGCGTTCATTATAGGCTTGCGCCGACACCCGCAGCCAGGCGGCGGCATCGATGGCATTCACCGGGGCGTCGGTGCCGTGGTCCAGCAGGCGTTCGCGAATGGCCAGCGCGCGCTGCTGATCGACCGCCCCGGCGAGCGGCAGGCGCACCAGGCCCATCGCGCAGGCGGCCGCGTTGCCGCCGCCGGTCTCGGTGCCGAGGCGCGCCGCCAGCAGGCCGGCGCCCTCGGCGGCCAGCGCGGCGTTGCGGGCACGCAGCGCGCGGCCACCCAGGCGCTGGTGAAAATCCAGCGCGGCGGTCACGGCGAGATAGGCGCTCATGTCGCGCGTGCCGGTCCAGTCGAACTCGGCGAGGAAGCCGCCGCCGTAGCCGTGGCTGATGGTGACGGGATGCAGCCCGTCCTGCCGTTCGCGCCGGGCCCACAGGAAGCCGCAGCCCTTTGGCGCGCACAGCCATTTGTGGCAGTTGCCGACATACCAATCGGCAGCGGTGGCCGGGATGTCGAGCGTGACGTTGCCCGGCGCGTGCGCGCCGTCGACCAGCACCGGCACGCCGGCGGCGTGACAGGCGGCGATCATGGCGGCGATCGGCAGGGTCAGCGCGCTGTGCGAGGTGATGTGGTCGAGCACGGCAATTCGTGTGCGCGCGCCGAGTGCGGCGGACACGCTGGCCACCACGGCGTCCTCGGACGGGCGAGGGAAAGGCAGTGCCGCCTCGACCACGCGCGCGCCGGCGCGGGATGCGACGTAGCGCACGGTCTTCACCACCGCGCCGTAGCCGTGGCTCAGCACCACGATCTCGTCGCCGGGAGAAAGGTCGAGCGAGCGCAGCACGGCGTTGCAGCCGACCGTGGCGTTTTCCACGAAGGCTAGATCGTCGCCTGCGGCTCCCATGAAGCCGGCGAGGCGGTCGGCGGCGTGGCGCAGCGCGTTCGGCATGTCGCGCACCATGAACCGCGTCGGCTGCGCCTCCATGCGCGCCTGCCATTCGGCCTGCGCCGCCAGCACGACGCGCGGCGTGGCGCCGAACGAGCCGTGGTTGACGGTGAGGAAGTCCGGGTCGAGCGCCCACTCGTGGCGGATGGCGGCGCCGAGACCATCTTCGCGGGAACGCGAACCTCGCTCCATCGTCATGGCCGGGCTTGATCCACGGCTGTCCGGCACGAATTTCGCTTGTACGAGTGCACGGCATTGATTCTACTCACGGTCCGACGTTTGGCGACGTTACCGGACATGAGGAGAGCAATGCCGTGCCACACGACCGTAGCGTTTTTTCTGGCGTGCTGCAGTATTTGGAATTGGATGCCTATGAGCAGGCGGTCGCGCAGCAGGGGACGGCGGCACGAGCGCGCAGCTTCAGTTGCAGAAGCCACCTGACGGCGATGCTGTACGGGCAGCTTGCCGGCGCATCGAGCCTGCGCGACATCGAGGCCGGCCTGCAAAGCCATGGCAACCGGCTGTATCATCTGGGCGTGCGTCCCGCGTCGCGGGCGAGCCTGGCCGACGCCAACAGGAACCGGCCGGTGGCGCCGTTCACCGCGCTGCTGGGTGCGATGATCCGGCGGGCGCATCGCGGCCTGCGTCGGACCATGGACGGGGCGACCTACCTGATCGACAGCACCAGCCTGAGGCTGGACAATCGCAGCGCCGGCTGGGCACGGTTCTCGGCCGACATGGCCGGCGTGAAGACGCATGTGATCTACGATGCCGACAAGGATTGCCCGATCTATGCTGCCGTCACGACAGCCAACGTCAACGACATCACCGCCGCCAAGGCCATGCCCATCCAGCAGGGTGCAACCTACGTCTTCGATCTCGGCTACTACGACTACGGATGGTGGGCCGGCCTCGCCGCTGCCGGCTGCCGCATCGTCACCCGCCTGAAGCGCAACACCCCGCTGCGCGTGACGCAAACCCGGCCCAGTCCGGGCGGCGCCATTCTGTCGGACCGGATCGGCCATTTGCCCGACCGACTGGCCAGCCAGCGGCGCAACCCGTTCGACAAGCCGGTCCGCGAGGTGCAGGTGCGCATCGACACCGGCAAGGTGCTGCGCATCCTCACCAACGACCTCGCCGCCCCCGCACAGCAGATCGCAGATCTCTACAAGCGCCGCTGGGCGATCGAGTTGTTTTTCCGCTGGATCAAGCAAACCCTGAAGATAACCCGCTTCTTCGGCACCTCCGACAACGCCGTGCGCATTCAGATCGCGGTTGCGCTGATTGCCTTCCTGCTGCTGCGGCTGGCGCAGACATGCCAGGCTGCCATCGCCTCGCCGCTCGGCTTTGCCCGCCTGGTCAAATCCAACCTGATGCATCTGCGCTGTCTGGATCACCTGAAACGACCTCCCGTCAGGCTCACCGCAAACCCCGGCCAAGAGAATCTCATATGAGACGATCCGCCGGCGGATACGGAAAGCAAGAACCCTGCCGGACAGCCGTGGGCTGACCCGGCCATCCACCCGCGCCTCGGTGCGGCCGGTGGATCCCCGCATCAAGTCCGGGGATGACGGTACGAACTGGGACGTTCTCAGCATCTCATATCCGCCGCAACGTGTACGTCTGTTCCAGCGCCTGCACGATCGCCGCACTGTGCGCCGGGTCGCGCGCCTCGAACATCACCTCCAGTTGCGCCGCCTGCACGCTGGGCGAGGTGAACAGGCGGTGGTGCGAAACCTCGATGATGTTGCCCCCCGACGCCGCGATGCGCGTGGCGATGTCGGCCAGCATCCCGGGTCGGTCGGGGATCTCCAGCACCAGCCGTTGCAGCCGCCCGTCGCGCAGCAGGTTGCGCAGCAGGATGTTGGCCAGGATGCGCGCGTCGATGTTGCCGCCGCATATCGGAATGCCGACGCGCTTGCCGGCGAACCGCTCGGGAAAGGCCAGCACGGCGGCAAGCCCGGTGGCGCCCGCGCCCTCGGCCACCACTTTCGCGCCCTCCGCCAGCAGCGCGATGGCTTCCTCCACGGCACGCTCCGGCACCACCAGCACGTCGGCCACATGGGCGCGGATCGCCGCCAGCGGGGCCACGCCGATGTCGCGCACCGCGATACCCTCGGCGATCGTGGACCCACCGACCGAAACCGGCTGCCCGGCGAGCCGCTGCGCCAGCGCCGCATAGGCCGCGACCTCGACGCCGATCACCTCGATGCCCGGCTTCAGCGCGGTTGCCGCCACGGCACAGCCGGCGATCAGACCGCCGCCGCCGACCGGGACGGACAGCATGTCCAGATCGGGGAAATCCTCCAGCAGCTCCAGCGCCAGGGTGCCCTGGCCGGCCATCACGCCGGGATCGTCGTAGGGATGGATGAACACCAGACCCTCGGCATCCGCCAGCGCGTGCGCGTGCTCCGCCGCCTCGGCGACCGTCTCGCCGTGCAGCACCACGCGCGCGCCGAGGGCGGTGGTGCGCGTGACCTTGGTGAGCGGCGTGTTGACCGGCATCACGATCACCGCCGTGATGCCGAGCAACCGCGCGTGCCGCGCCAAGGCCGCGGCGTGGTTGCCGGCCGACATGGCGATGACCCCGGCCGCGCGTTCGGCGCCCGCTCAGCAGGGCCAGCCGGTTGGCGGCGCCGCGTTCCTTGAACGAGCCGGTGACTTGCAGCGTCTCCAGCTTCAGCACCACGTCCACACCGGTGACGCGGCTGATGGCGTCGCTGTGAATGGCGGGCGTGCGCGATACTTTTCCGGCGATGCGCGCCGCGGCGGCGCGCACGTCAGCCAGCCCGATCATGCCCAAGGCGGCGGCTCAGCCGTAGGTGACGGAAAGAATCTCGTAGCTGCGGTCGCCGCCCGGAGCAGGGACGGAGATGCTGTCTCCTACCTTCTTGCCGATCAGCGCCTTGGCCAGCGGCGAGGAAATCGACAGCCGCTGCAACTTGATGTCCGCCTCGTGGACGCCGACCAACTGGTAGGTAGCCTCCTTCTCGGTCTCCTCATCGACCAGGCGGACATGCGCGCCAAACTTGACGTTGTCGCCGGACAACGTCGAGGGGTCGATCACCTCCACCGACGAGACGATCTCCTCCAGCTCGGCAATCCGCCCCTCGATGAAGCTCTGGCGCTCGCGGGCCGCGTGGTATTCGGCATTTTCGCTGAGGTCGCCATGCGTGCGCGCCTCGGCGATCGCGCGGATCACCGCCGGGCGCTCGACGGACTTCAGGTTTCGCAGCTCGTCCTCCAGCCGCGACAGGCCGGGGGCGGTCATGGGGAACTTTTGCACAGCCAGAACCTCGGATCGGCAGAAGGGGGTCGGAAACGGGGAACGAAGTGTTCTGCGCCTGCCGCGAAAACGCAAGCCCGCGAAGCGGGACCCCAGGGGAATCGCTTGAAGCGTGGTCACGCTGATTGCCTGAGCAAGGCTTCGAGATAGGCGGTGTCCCAAGCGGCCGATTTCCGTCTGACTTTGAGGCTGTGCTTGTCTTTCGGCCTACGCAGCAAGTTCATGGCCATGTGCCGGACGGTAGCCATGTTTTGCGGCCCGGCACCGGATCGCAAGCGGCTAAGGTCCTCGTGGAACACGACATCCAGCACCCAGTGCAAGCGGTTTTCGACATGCCAATGGCAGCGCGCGGCATAGGCGAGCAGCTTGGCATCGAGCGTCAAGGAGGAGATGTAATAGCGCCGTTCCAGGCTGGTGCTGCCGTTTCGCTCGACCTCGGCCTCGACGACGGCGATGGCACGCAGGCCCGGGAAGCGGGGCTCGCCCGGGAACCGGCGGGTGGTGGTAAGCCAGTCTACGTCGTGGCTGACCAGATGGCGGCGAACCTCGATGCGGCCATGGTCGCCATCGGTCGTGTCGAAACGGCTGTGGATTTTGGCGGCGGGATCATCAAAGTAACGCCTGATCTCGTCGTGCAGGCTGGCCTGATTGTCCTTGAGCGCCAGCAGGTAGTCGCCGCCGCGGTCGAGGATGGCTTGGGCGATCTTGGTCTGTGTGCCCATCGCGTCGATGGTGACGAGCGCGCCGGTGAGCGCCAGGCGCTCGAGCAGCAGCGGGATGGCCGTGATCTCATTGGACTTGGCCTCGCACGCCTGTTGGCCCAGCACGAGGCGTTGGCTGCTGGCCCATGCCGAAACCATGTGGAGCGGCCCGCGGTCCTTGCTGCGGTCATGGGTGCGCCGCGAAGTCTTACCGTCGATGGCGACGATCTCGGGCGCGGTGAAAGAGGCCGGCATAGGCTCGCGCAGGCCTTCAACCCAGGCGGTGAAACACTCTGCGAAGAGCGCGCCGTCGATGGCATTCATGACGTCGTTGAGGGTGTCATGGCTGGGAACGCCCGCTTTGTAGGGCAGCAAGCGGCGCAGGAACTCCTGATGCACCTGGCCCCAGCGCCTGATTTCCACGAAATCCTCTGCCCCGGCCAGTGTGCCGCACAGCACCACCAACAGGATCTCCGGCAACGGAAACAGCACCTTCCAGGACTGACGCGGGTCCTCCAGGACAGCAAAATGGTCGATCAGCGATGGGCCAGGCATCAGGAAACCTCTTCGACGAGAGGTCTCCCATGAAATCAGACTTCAGCCCACGCCGTAATCCCTGAACCGTTCAAGCGATTGCCCTGAGC
>CAVWVK010000005.1:0-68926 GCA_963758455.1 uncultured Pseudomonadota bacterium
CGGTGGCCAGCAGCAGCCGGTGTTGATGAACGCGGCCGGCAACGACGCCGACAGCCCGCGCGCCTACAGCGTCTCCCCATGGGGGGCACGCCAAGCCTGCAAGCAATCGGCTCCGATGCCAGCATTGACCTGGCACTTGGCGCAAAAGGGGAGCACAGGCAGCCTGCGGCTGCAGTCCAATGGGCAGACGGTGGCGCGCGCCAACGACGCCAATGCCTCGACGATCTGCTGATCCGCGGCGGCGCCGGCACCATGAACGTCATCGCCGAAGGCGGCGTGAACGCCAACATCGACGAATACCTTGTCGCTAAGGGCACGAGCGGCGGCGTAAGGGTGCAGGCGAACGGCCTGGTGACGCTGCGCTCCGACAATCCCGCCGGCGGCGACAGCGACCTGCTGGTGCGTTCCGGCATCGGCGCCATGAACTTGGTCGCGGAAAGTGCGTCAACGAGTGCAGACGTGGACGTCAGCGGCAAGGGCGTCGCGGGCGGCGTTCGGCTGCAAGCGAACGGCAGCACATCGCTGCGCACCGACAATCCGGGCGCGGTTGCCGACGACCTGCTGGTCGACCTGGTTCCGGCACCATGTCCCTGACGGCGGAAGGCAGCGATCCCAGCGTCAATATCGTGCTCAATCCGAAAGGCGCCGGCAGCGTGGTGGGCGCCGACCACGCCCAACACCGACGACAGCACGAATGCCGCCAGTACCGCGTTTGTCGATGCGGTGGCGCCCGGCCTGGCGCCGGTGCAGAGCGTTGCGGGGCGCGCAGGCACGGTTGCGTTGGGCGTGGCTGACGTGGCCGGCGCGGCGCCGCTTGCGGGGGCGGGGCTGACAGGTGCCACGACGATCTCGACGCGCTCGGGCGGCAAGTTCACGGTTGTGGGAACGCAGCCGGGCGCCGGCGGCTTTGCCAAGTGCACCTACATGCTGGTCGCCAAGACCAGCTCGACCACGGCGGCGCGCCTGACCACCGACGGCAACGCGCCCGGCAGCCTCAACTGCATCAACCCGGCCGCGAACAGCGCGGACGATCTGTTCGTCGAGGTGATCGGCATCGACGCCACCAGCGCCGGCAACGTGGCGCGATACCGGGCGCTCGACGTGCTGCTGGATCGCGGCGCTACAGCCGCAGAATATGTAGGTGGTCAACGGCGCGACCGCGGCGGCCCCGAACGGCATCGGCGCCGGCGGCACGGCGGCCTTCACCGTCGGTGCCGATACCACGAACGGCTGTCTCGCGCTCTCGGTCGCGCCGCCCAACGCCGATACATGGCACTGGGCCGCGCGCGTGCGCTCGACGGAGGTGCAATGAGCATGGTCGATGACATCGCGCCGCTGAGCTTCGTTGAGCGGATCGCGCGCCTGGAGGAGCGGATGGCCGTGCTGCACGCACTGCTGACCGAGATCAGGGCCGACCAGAAGGAAATGGCCGAATGATCGCCCGCGCCTCGGGCGGCCTGCGGGTGCTGGTGCTGCTGGGGGCGGTGCTGGTCGGCGGCCGGGGCGCGCTGCGGGCGGTCGCCGGGCTGGGCGGGCGGCCTGGCTGCCGCAGACGGTCTGAGCGGGGGGCATCAGGCATGGACAATTTCGAGCGGGCCTTTACGGTCACCGTGGTCGGCCACGAGGGCGGCTACGACGCGAGGCCGCGGCGATCCCGGCAACTGGACCGGAGGCAGCGTCGGCGCGGGCGCGTTGCGCGGGACGCGTTCGGGATTTCCGCGGCGGCCTACCCCACGCTGGACATCGCCGGGCTGAGCTTGGCCGACGCCGCAGGCGATCTATCGGCGCGACTACTGGGACGGCATCGCGGCGATAGGCTGCCGCCGCCTCTCGCGCTGCTGGTGTTCGATGCGGCGGTCAACAACGGCTGCGGCCGCGCCGCGCGATGGCTGCAATCCGTGGCCGGCGCGGTGCCGGACGGCGCAATCGGCGTCAGACGCTGGCGGCGGTCGCGCCTATGTCGCACGCATCGGGGCGCCGCGCTATGCGCCGAGTTCATGGCGCAGCGAATGATGTTCATGGCCGCGCTGCCGACCTGGCGCCTGTTCGGCCTCGGATGGGCGCGGCGCCTCTGCTCGCTTCCCTATCAGTCTCTCACCATGACCGGAGCACCCTGATGCGGGCTGACCTGCTGCACGTCGTGACCGCGATCGCCAATCCGCTGCGCTGGGCCAGCCGTACCCGGCTATATCGCGCGTTCGAGCGCCACATGCTCGACAGCGGCGTACATCTGACGACCGTGGAATGCGCCTACGGCGACCGCCCGCATCTCCTCTGCGGGCACGCCGGGCGTGAGGCACGTGGCGGCGCGCGCGCGCACGATGGTGTGGACGAAGGAGAACCTGCTCAACCTCGGCATCGCCCAGCTTCCGGACGATGCGAAATACATTGCCTGGATCGACGCCGACATCGTGTTCCGCAATCCGGACTGGGCGGCGGAGACGGTTCACGCGCTGCAACTGCACGACGTCGTGCAGCCGTGGCCGGATTGCTACGATCTCGGGCCGCGCGGCGAACACGTGCAGGTGCATCGCGGTTTCTGCCGGCAGTGGTACGACGGCCGGCCGGTCGGCGAAAGCTACGGCGTGTTCGCCCATCCCGGCTATGCGTGGGCAGCCACGCGGCAGGCCCTGGAGTGGCTGGGCGGGCTGATCGAGACGGCTGCGCTGGGGGCCGGCGATCACCACATGGCGCTGGCGCTGACCGGCAAGGTCGAACTGAGCATTCCCGGCAATCTCAGCGCCGGCTATCGCCGCCCGCTGCTGGCGTGGCAGCAGCGGGCGACCCAGCACATCGCGGGCAATCTTGGTGCCGTGGCGGGCACCATCGAGCATCAATGGCACGGGCAGAAGGCCAAGCGCCGCTATATCGAGCGATGGGACGTGCTGGCACGCTTCGGTTTCGATCCGGATACGGACCTGCGGCGCAACACGCACGGCGTGCTGGAGCTTGCTGGCAACAAGCCGGAGCTGCGGCGGGCGATGGACGCCTATTTCCGCCAGCGTGACGAGGACAGCAACAGCATGGAGGCCGCGTGATGGGTGCGCTGATACCACTGGCTATCTCTCTCGCGCCGGAACTCGCGCGCTGGCTGTTCGGCCCGCGCGCGCAGGCCACCACGCAGGCGGTCGCGCAGGCGGTGCAGGTCGTCACGGGAACGCCCGACGAGACGGCGGCGCAGCAGGTGTTGGCGCGCGACCCGCAGCTTGCGACGCAGTTGCGGGTGCGGCTTGCCCAGATCGCGGCGGCGGCCGAGCAGGCGGCGCGACAGGCGGAACTGGACGGACTGGCGGCCCAGCTCAAGGACGTGGCCGACGCCCGCGCGCAGACGCTCGGGCTGTCGCAGGCCCGCTCGGCGGTGCAATGGGCGGCACCCGTGGTCAGTGTCGTCGTGCTGGCCACGTTCGGGGTCGTGATGTGGGCGGCCCTGACCCGGGCGCTGCCGGCCGGTTCCGAGACATGATCCTGAACATGCTGCTCGGCACGTTGGCGGCGATGGCGACCAGCGTCGTCGCCTACTGGGTCGGCAGCAGCGCGGGAAGCGCGACAAAGACTGACATGCTGTTTCGTTCTTCGCCTCCCGCCGCCGCCAGCGTGTCCGGCGGCCCGTAGGCGGAGCGCCGCGCCGATCCTTTCGACCAGACCGCTTGGCCCTCGAAACGGAATTGTGTGGCAAAACTGTCCACTTTGTAATTTTTGTCGGCGTGACAAAGGGCGCTAGGAGACGCCAGGGTTCATTGCGTGCTTGGCGCCGAGACATGCTTGGCGTGCAATCGCTTGGCAACTCGGCAATGTTACGGTATTGACTTATGGGGGCTAATTCGCAATTCGTGAACTGCGATCCCGGTCAGCGCCGATGCAATGGAGTTTGTGATGCCGACAATGCCTGCTGCAAATCGCCTGCCGGCGATCATGCGCGATACCATCGTCGGCCTGGTAAGACGGGACGGGGCGGATTTGTCCGCGCGCCAGCTCAGTGTGCTGCTGATCTGCTTTCTCGAGGATGGTCCGCACACCGTGCGCGGGCTGGCCGAACGGCTGAACGTTGCCAAGCCGGCCATCACCCGCGCGCTGGATCGGCTTGAGCAGTTCGATCTGGTCCGCCGCGCCCCGGATCCCCGTGACCGCCGCAGCGTGCTGGTCAGCCGCACGGCTCCTGGCGCCGCTTACGTCGCGCATCTGCGCAGCTTGATGCAGGCCGCCGCGCGCACCTACGGGGCCGATTTCCGTCCGGCGCTGGCGGGGCGCGCCGCCTCCGCATAGCGCGTCCCGGCCGGCAACCTGAGCTGGCGCCCCGGCGTTGACCGCGGGAGTTGGGAAGGGTGCGGTCATGGAAGCACGCGACGAAGCCGGAGTGGGAGCGGGCAGTCCGTTGGAGTCCTCGCCCGATCGCGAGGCCCGGATACGCAAGCGTGCCTATCACCTTTGGGAAGCCGAAGGTCGCCCGGAGGGGCGCGATGCGGAGTTCTGGGAACGCGCCCGGGAACTCGACGCCATCGAGGGGAACCCCGGGGCCGGGCAAGTCTCGGCTAGCCGTGGCGAGCCGGTCGATGAGGCCGCGTTGCAGGACAACCTTGGCGAGTTCCCGGATCGGTTGGCCGACCAGGGTGATCGCAAGGCCGCCCCAATGACCCGGTCACAGGCGCGCGTCGGAGCCAAGGGCGGCTGAAATCGGCCGCACAGCAAGGCGCAAGGCCGGGCCGTCCGACCCGCAAAACAGCGCCGCGCTGAAGCCGCAGGAGCCTCCGGCGAGCCCGGCGTTGTCGAGGTCGGGCCGCCAGCGGTTGGCGACGGCGTGGCCGCAAACGGCTCCGCCCACCACGAACTCAAGGTTGACCGGCCGATCCGGCTCGCTGGCGCGGATCGCCCATCCATCTATTTGCACCCGATCCGCGGCAAATCGCACACTGTCCAGGCTGCCTCGCAAGTCGCAATCTTCTTGCGTCGGAAGCTTCTGGCTGCCGAGGCCGAGCCTGGCTCGCAATGCCACCAGCCCTGACCCATCCTCAAGCCGGGGACAACAGCCGGCCATGGAGAAACCAGAACTCGCCGGTGCTCGCCTGAAACAGCTCCCGACGCTGCGGCCCGTCGGCCAAGAAGCTTTCGACAGCGACCCCTTCGGTCAGCAGCAGGTCGTGATCGTCCAGTTCGATGTGGACTTACCAAGCCGCCGCTTCGGCCGGCTCGCGGCAGACAGACCGATCATCGACCAGCGCCACCGCGGGCACCAGCCGCAACCCCGACGGGGTAGGCAGCGCCAGGGCGTGCTGCGGCGAAAGGCAAACGTCCCGTCGAGGCAAGCCGCCGCCCAGGGCACCTGCGCAGATGCGAACCGGACGCAGTTGCGGTTCACGCCGCAATGCCTCGGCGTCATATTCGCGCCGGCCGATCCAGCGCACCCGCCGCGCGGCGCCGCTTCGAGTTAGCAGGCGATCGCCGACCGCGATCCGCTCCACGGCGGCGGCGCCGCCCGGCGTCGCCAGGCGCGTGCCCGCGCAGAAGCACGGAATCATGGTGATGGCGGTGCCGCCCACGCCATCCGCCGCATAGTCGAACACCGCCGCGTTCGGGTTCACGCCAGGTGCCAGGCCAATGGCCAGCATCCCCGCGGCACCCAGGTCAAGCGTGCCGATCGCCCCGCCGGCGCCGGGTGTCCATCTCGCCTGTGACAGTGTCGCGGACGCAATGTCGACGACGTCGCCGACGCCGAACCCGGTGATCGTGGCCGCGCAGGATGCGGCCGAGCCGAACAGTTCGAGTGTTCCTCCACCCGGCGCAAAGGCGATCTGCCCCCCCGAGGCCACCCCGTCCGGCAGATAGAGTTCGCCGGTGTTGGCGATCCGGGCAACGCCGCCGCCGGACAGAACGCCGTACAGCGCCAGCACGCCGCCCGCGGCCGCGATCGTGCCCTCGTTTTGGACCGGCGCATGGAGCGAGCCGAACCCGGACAGGACCGCGCCGGCGGTGATGGTGATGACCCCGGCCGCACCCGTCGCGTCGCCCACGCAGACGGTCCCGGACGTGCCGAGGCGCATGACGCCCCCCGCCAGCACCAGGTCGGAGGCGTCGAACTGGCCGCCATCGGCAACCCAGAGGATTCCCCCCTGCAGGGTGGCCGCTTCCGTCACGTCCAGCACGGCGTTCGTGGCAGCGACTTGCACCACGCCGGCGCGCAGCGTCTGCGTTACTGCTATCACCTCGCATCCGGCTGTCAGAACCAGGGCATCCGTAGAAGCCGTGCCGACCATCAGCGCGCCGACCTGAAAACTTCCCCCCAGCGCCAGCAATCCCTGGGTGTTGAGGGTCGCGGCGGCGCCGTCTCCAGCCACCGCCAGTACCCGAGCTTTGCGGTCCCGCGATGGTCACGCTGTCACGCGCACCCGGCGCCAGCGTCGCGCCGGCGCCGTTGGGACCGCGCCACATGGCGGCGTTGCTCCACTGACCGGCGCCCCCGCCTGCCCATGCGAAAGTGCTGCCCGAAAGTGTGCCGGCTGGCGCGCCCGGCGAGGCTTGCGGCATGGCGGCGCCGAGCAGGATGCGCGTGCCATCGATGGCATCCGGGACGGCGAACACCGAGCCGGTCGCGGCCGCCGTGTCGGCCAGCGCCAGGGTGCCGATCGCCACCCCTTCATCCAGCAGCGTCAGCGTCTCGCCGGTGCCGGCGCCGGCCAGCACGGCGTCCGTGATCGTGCCGGAGATGATGTCGACCACCTCGCCGGCGGCGAAGCCCGCGATGGAGCCCGCCATGTCGGGCAAGTACAGTGCGGCGAGTTCTAGGGTGCCGATGGCGCCGGCGAAGCTGGCCGTTACGGTCGCGCCGACAGCCCCCGCCGCATACAGCGTCGCGCCGGCGGCAATGGCGATGGTGCCCGTCCCCGACGCGGGTCCGTCGATCTCCCCGAAGATGCTCAGCGACCCTCCTCTCGGCTCGGTGAGCGTGGCGCCGGCGTCGAGGCTGATTTCGTTGCGGATGATCCCGCTGGCGGTTTCGGTCTGTCCGGCCGCGATCGGCAACATTCCGGCGTCACCGACGGCGACTGCCCTGTGCGCCCGGCGAGGCGGCGTCGAATTGCCTGGCGCCATACCTTGCGTTCCCTTGCGCGGCCTTGCGGCCGTTTTGGCCGATCGTCCCCACCCGAGCTTGCCGCGCCGGACATGAAGAAAGGGCGAACGGATTACCCGTTCGCCCCTTCCTTCGGCAGAAAAGCCCGCAATGCGCGTGGGATTAGCTAGGCCTTGGCCCCCGAGCCCTTCGCGGCGCTGCTCTTGCCATGCGCCGTGGTCGAGTGGCCGTGCGCCGCGCTCGACGCCTCGTGGGCCGTCTTGCTGTGCTTCTCAGCCTCCGCGTGATTGCCTTTCTCGTGATGCTCCGCCGCGGTCCTGTGGGCTTTGGCCGCCTTTTCGTGGTGCTCGGCGGCGGACTTGTGTGCCTGTGTGGGCATGGCTGTTCCTGTCGGTGATTTTGCTCTTTGTCCCGGCTCTGCTTGGGACGCGCTCACAACGGTTGCGCGGGCTGCTCGTTCCCCGCGGGAGACGCGCGGGAACTTTACACGGTGGTCGCGCGTCTGGCGGGCACACCCTGCAACCGACGGAGAGCGCGATGGACGAAGACCGGATCACGGGCACGGCCGATGAATTGAAGGGTAAGGTCAAGGCAGGGATTGGCGATCTGACCGGCGACACCAAGACGCACGCCGAAGGCTACGCCGACCAGCTCGGCGGTCGCGCCCAGCGGACATTCGGGCAGGCGCGGGACACGTTACGCGATGCCGCCGATTCCCTGCAGGACCAGGCGGGCTCGCTCGGCGAATATCTCGACGAGACCATCCAGGAGCGTCCGCTCACGGCGCTGCTGGCGGCCGGTGCCATCGGCTACGTCCTTAGCCTGCTGATCCACCGCCGCTGATCGCACGCAGCCCCGGAGAGCCTTCGGCGGTCCGGGGCTACAGCGCGGCCAGGATCGCTTCGGCGCGGCTGACGTCGAAATCCCCCGGCTGCTCGACCGCCAGATGCGTGACGCGCCCGTCCTGGGCGACTAGTGCGAAGCGCTGCGCCCGCACCCCCAGGCCGCGCGCAACCAGATCCAGTTCCAGGCCCAGCGCCCGCGTGAACGCGCCCGACCCGTCGGCCAGCATCACGATCCGGTCGCCCACGCCCTGTTCCTTGGCCCAGGCGGCGAGGACGAACGGGTCGTTGACGGCCATGCATACGATGGCATCGACGCCCTTCGCCTCCAGCGCGGCGGCGTTCTGCACGAAGCCGGGGAGGTGCTTGGCGCTGCAAGTCGGGGTGAAGGCGCCCGGCACCGCAAACATCACCACCTTCTTGCCGCGAAACAGCTCGTCCGTGGCCACTTCCTTTGGACCGTCCGGCGTCGCGGTCATCAGCTTCATCGACGGGATGGTGTCGCCAACCTTGATGGTGCTCATGGATTGCTCACTGGCTGTTGCAAAGGGCTACGCGGTCGCGCGGCACGGCCGCCCTCCTACAGGACGCCATCAGGCAAGTCACTTGGACACGTCCGCCGATCCAACGGGCACGAGGTGCTTGCGCCGGAGCGCGCGGCGACCATCATAGGCAGCATGTCCGAGCCAAACCCCTTCCCGGCAAAACCGTTCCCGCCGAATGCGCCCCCGTCGGACGGGTCTCCGGCAGGTGCCTTCCTGACCGGCCAGTTGCTGCTGGCAATGCCGCACATGACCGACGAGCGGTTTGCCCATAGCGTGATCTATCTTTGCGCGCATACCCCGGATGGCGCGATGGGCATCGTCGTGAACCGCCCGCTCCTGGAACCAAGCTTTCCGGAGATGCTGCGCCAGCTCTCGGTCGATCCGTTGCCACCGGCCCGCAGCATCCGCCTGTGCGCGGGCGGCCCGGTCGAACACGCGCGGGGCTTCGTGCTGCACACCGCGGACTGGACCACGGAAGGCACGCTGAGGGTCGACGAGCGGCTGGCGCTGACCGCCAACCTGGAGATTCTGAAGGCGCTGGCCAGCGGCGGCGGCCCGCAGCTTGGCATCCTGGCGCTGGGCTATGCCGGCTGGGGGCCGGGGCAGCTTGACGTGGAGATGCAGCAGAACGCCTGGCTCAACGTCCCGCTGCCCGACCCGGCGGTGATCCTGGGCGACGACCATGCCGGCATGTGGCGCCGGGTGCTGGCTTCGATGCACATCGACCCGCTGCTGCTGTCCAGCGTTGCCGGCCACGCCTGACTCCGCCAAGCGTCGCCTACCAGACGAACGCCGGCAGCGTCGCCGCCGGAGAGAGGCCCATTGCCGTCGCCTCGGCTTCGGCCTCAGCCGGCGTCTCCAGGGCGTGAATGCCGCCCAGCACCCAGCAAGCGTCCACGCCCGACGCCTGCGCGCCGGCGACGTCGGTGCGCAGCGCGTCGCCGACCGCCAGGATCTGCCGCCGCTCGATCCCGGGCAGCAGCGGCCAGACCAGTTGGTACACCTCAGGATGCGGCTTGCCGATCCAGCGCACTCCGCCGCCCCGCGACGCGTACCATTGCGCCAGCGCCCCGGCGCAGATCAGCCGCCGCCCCGCGCTCACGATCTCCAGATCGGGATTGGCGCAGATCATCGGCAGCCCGGCGTTCAGACAGCTTTCCAGTTCCGGCACATAGGCGTCCAGCGAGGTCGGATCGCGCTGGTCGTCCGGCCCGGTGTTCAGCAGCAGATCGGCGTGCAGCGGATCGTCGATCCGCCGCAGGTCGCGTCCCTCCAGCACGCTCCGGTCGCGTTCCGGTCCCAGATGGTAGACCCGGGCGCCGGCATGGGCCGCCAGCGCCATCCAGGTCGCCTCGCCGGAGGTGACGATGCCGTCGAACAGCGCGCGGGTGATGCCCATGCGAGCCAGCCCGGCCTCGGCGGCGGCGGCGCGCCGCGGCGCGTTCGACAGCAGCACCACGCGCCCGCCGGCCGCGCGCAGGTGGCGCAGGCAGACGATGGCGCCGTCGTATGGTGTCACGCCGTCATGGATCACTCCCCAGAGGTCGACGATAAAGCCCCGATAGCGGCCGGCGATGGCCGACAGGCCAGCCAGGTGCGCGATGCTCACAGTCCCGTTCCGATGGCTTGGGTGACGTCGGCCAGCCCGTGCCGGTCGAGAGCTGCCAGCAACTCGCGGCGCAACCGCGCCGGGAGCGAGGGACCTTGCAGGGCGAAGGCGGTATAGAGTTGCACGAAACTGGCGCCAGCCCGCAGCTTGGCCAGCACGTCCTCGCCGCTGGCGACGCCGCCGACTCCCACCAGCACCAGCCGCCCGCGCGCCAGCCTGGCCGCCGCCGTCAGCAACGCCGTCGACGCCGCCAGCAGCGGCCGCCCCGACAGGCCGCCGGCCTCATGCGCGTGCCGCCCGCGCAATCCGGCTGGCCGGGCAAGCGTGGTGTTGGTCAGGATCAGCCCCGCCGCGCCCCGACCGCACGCAAGTCTCGACGATGTCGGGCAGATCGGTCGGCGCCAGAATCCGGCGCCAGCTTGACCAGCACGGGTGGGTGCGCCGGCGCCCTCTCGCGGATCGCCTCCAGGATGGCGGCCAGGTGTCGCGGCGCTTGCAGGTCGCGCAGACCCGGCGTGTTCGGCGACGACACGTTCAGGCTGATCCAGTCGGCGCGCCCGGCCACCGCCGCCACCAGGCGCGGATAGTCGCGCGGCGGGTCGGCGCCCACGCGGTTCAGCCCGATATTGGCGCCCAGCGGCAGCGTGCGGGGTGCCGCGGCGAAGCGGCGCATGAAGGCGTCGATGCCGCAATTGTTGAACCCCATCCGATTGATGACCGCCGCCTCCTCGGGCAGGCGGAACAGCCGCGGCCGATCGTTGCCGGCCTGTGGCAGCGGCGTCACCGTGCCGGCTTCGATGGCGCCGAAGCCGAGGCGCATCAGTGCCGGCAGCGCCCGCGCATCCTTGTCGAACCCGGCGGCCAGCCCGATCGGGTTCGGCAAGTCCAGCCCCATGGCGCGCACCGCGAGACGCGGCTCCGGCGGCGTCGGATCGCGGCCAGTCAGCCCTGCGCGCAACGCCGCCAGCGCCA
Organism: uncultured Pseudomonadota bacterium; assembly: GCA_963758455.1. GTDB lineage: Bacteria > Pseudomonadota > Alphaproteobacteria > Acetobacterales > Acetobacteraceae > CAVRQM01. The sequence goes on from CAVWVK010000005.1 coordinate 11,032, forward strand.
AGGCGTGCGCGCGCTCGGCGTCCAGCAGGCGCAGCAGCGGAAAGGCCAGATCGGGCAGGCGCGCGGGCATGGCGCTGTCTGCCGCATGGCGTCCCGCCTGACCAGAGCGGCCCGAACAGAGTGAATGGACGCGGCATGGCCGGGTCTGCCATGACGCCGCGCATGTACGACCAGCCCTATCTCGAGACTTGCTGCCGCAGCGCGCTGCATCGCCTGCTGCTCTGCGACCCGGTCGGCCGGCCGCCGGGACTGAAGGATGGCCCATGCCTGGCGCGCCTGGCGGACATGGGCTTGGCCCGCCAGCGCGAGGATCGACGTTATGAGATTACCGAACCGGGGCGCGCCCGGCACGCGCTGGAAATCACGCCGGAGGCCTCACCCCAAGGGGGTCGTGCGTAGTCGGCCCCGCAGCTCGCTCGCGAATAGCACCCGGCCGCCGTCCGCCGCCGACGCCAGCAGCATGTCGCCCGCCGCGAGCATGTCGCCGGCTTCCTCGAAGAATCCGGGATCCGCGACCACCGCGATCCCCTCGTCCGCGGCCTTGTAGTGCCAGAGCGTGAAGCCTTGGGCGTAGGCCAGGACGGACAGGTTGCGGACGACAAACGACATGGCGGGCTCCTTGATGCGGGGACAAACAAAAAGCCGCATCCGAACGAATGCGGCCGTGCAAGGTCATTTCGGAAAACGCCGCGGCGGGGGCGTTGCGCCCGCCCGGGTACTCGCCCGCCTTACTCTCGTCGGGCGGTGATGAAGCCCTTGACCCGCAGCGGCCACTCCAGCCGCTCCAGCGCCTCGCGCCAGATCCGCGCATCGCAGCGTTCGCCGGCCCGCGCCGGGTCCGGCGCCATGCCCCGCTCGCCCCAGATGCGCAGGATGCGGGCATGAACGAGGTCGATGCGACGTTGCCGATATAGGCCGTCCAGGCAGCGGACAATATCTTCCGGCAGGGCCGGGCGCGGCGGCCCTGCCCCGTCAACCCCGCGCGGCGAGGCTTCGCGGCGGGCCACCAGGGCCGCCATCGTCCAGAACCAGGCCTCGGTCGCGTCGCGGAACGGCACCGTGCGGACGGGCGTTCGGTCGGCGGTCGGCTTCGCGCCGGCGCGAGCGATCGGCACGCGGACGGCCGGGACGCGATGGCTGGCGATGGCTGGAATCATCGAGCGAGGCTCCTGGCTGGCGGGCTTTGGCTGGCGGCTTGGGGGAGAACCTGGAACACAACATGAACATTTAACCATTTGTTTCCAAGCTTGGCAAGCGAATTGCGCAAACTTTCCTATTCCCAATCGGCTCCAAAAACGTCACAGTGCGAATCACGATTTATTAACGAGAGTTGGAGCCTCCGCTGTCATGAACCACGAGGACGTTTGGCGCGCGTTGGATACGCTGGCCGCCGAGCACGGGCTCTCCGCCTCGGGGTTGGCGCGGAAAGCCGGCTTGGATGCCACCACCTTCAACCGCTCGAAGCGCCGTATGGGCGACGGGCGGGCGCGTTGGCCCAGCACCGAGAGCCTCTCGAAAGTGCTGCACGCCACCGGCGCGTCGCTGGAGGCGTTTACCGCCCTGGTCGGCGGCGCGCGGGCATTACCGCACGGCACCGCCGCGCGCGGCGGCATGAACGGCGGCGCGCATCCGCCCGGCCGCCGCGTGCCGCTGATCGGCTTCGCCCAAGCCGGCGCCGATGGCTTCTTCGACGACGGCGGCTTCCCGGTGGGTGGCGCCTGGGACGAGGTGGGACTGCCCGATGTGGTCGATCCGAACGCCTACGCCCTGGAGATCAGCGGCGACAGCATGGAGCCGGTGTTTCGCGACGGCGATGTGGTGATCGTCTCGCCGGCGGCCCCCGTGCGCCGCGGCGACCGCGTGGTGGCGCGCACCAGGGCGGGCGAGGTGATGGCCAAGGAGCTTGCCCGCCGCTCCGCCCGCCGGGTCGATCTGCGCAGCCTCAACCCCGAGCATCCCGGCTACAGCTTCGAGCTCGCGGATCTGGCGTGGATGCATCGCATCGTCTGGGCGAGCCAATAGCCGCGATCGGTGCTATGCTACCGCCATGAGCGCCGCGTCGCAGCCTATGACTCTCGACCAGTTCCTCGAGTGGGAACGTGCGCAGGAGCTGCGCTCCGAACTCGACGGCGGCGGGCCGGTAGCGATGACCGGCGGCACGGTCGAGCATCCAGAAATCGGCGGTGTTTGAACTGCCCGCCGCCGGCGTGGCGCTGCCGCTGCCGCAGCTCTATCGCGGGGTGGAAGTCGACCCCACGGACGCCTGACCGTCGGCTGCGTGCCGCTTGCCGTGCATTCTTGACAGCCCGGCCACCCCCCGGTAGCAGGACGCCGCAATGACCTTGCAACAAGGCGAGCAACGGCCGGCTTCGTTCGAGGAGCGTCTGTCCGCCGCCCGCTCGAAGCGAGGTCTGGACGTGCCACCCGATCTTGGCGCTTCCGGGGCGGGGCGCGACGAAACGCCCTCCGCGCTGGGGATCGGGATGCGCGTCGCGGTGGAGATGGTGTCGGCGCTCGTGGTGGGGGTCGGCATCGGCTGGCTGCTCGACCGCTGGCTGCACACTCGGCCGCTGTTCATTGCGGTGTTCGTGCTGCTGGGGGGCGCGGCCGGGGTGTTGAATGTGTGGCGGATGATGGGCCCGAAAGCCCACGGACCGCGCTGAGGCAACAGGGTCGCGCGCGGCGCGGATGACGGGGGCTGGACTGTGGCGGCTGGCGGCGGAAGCATCGACGCGCTAAGTCAGTTCAAGCTGACCACCGCCCTAGGCCCGCTGGGCGCCTCGGTGAATTTCACTCAATCCAACGTCATGATGCTGGTCGCCGGCGCGATCGTGCTCGGCGTGCTGTATTTCGGGATGCGGCCCAAGGCGATGGTGCCGGGACGGTTCCAGGCGCTCGCCGAGCTGTCCTATACCGGTGTGATGTCCATGTGCGTGGACACCATCGGACCCGAGGGGCGCCGTTATTTCCCGTTCATCTTCACGGTGTTCGCCTTCGTGCTGCTGGGCAACCTGCTCGGCGTGTTCCCGCTGTTCTTCACCTTCACCAGCCACATCGCCGTCACCCTGGCGCTGACCCTGTGCGTGTTCGTGCTGACCACCGTGGTGGCGCTGCGCATTCACGGCCTGCATTTCTTCAGCTACTTCGTGCCGCAGGGCGTGCCGAAGCTGCTGCTGCCGCTGCTGGTACCGATCGAGATGCTCTCGTACGTGTCGCGCATCATCTCACTGTCGGTGCGTCTGTTCGCCAACATGATGGCTGGCCACGTCATGCTGGAGGTGTTCGGCGCCTTCGTCGTGATGCTCGGCGCGGCGGGGCTGCTGGGGATTCTGCCCGCCGCTTTCGCGCTCGCGGTCAACGTGGCGCTGATCGGCTTCGAACTGCTGGTCGCGGTGCTGCAGGCCTACGTGTTCGCCATCCTCACCTGCATCTACCTGCACGACGCCGTCCACCTCCACTAAGCCCGCTTCCCTCCGACGGGCGCCGGACGGCCTTCGCCGCCTGGTCCGCGCGGACGCAACGAAAGGAAATCGACCTATGGACGTAACAGCCGCCAAGCAGATCGGCGCCGGCCTCGCGGTGATCGCGCTCGCCGGCGTGGGCGTGGGCATCGGCAACATCTTCGCCGCCCTGGTCTCCAGCGTCGCGCGCAACCCGGCGGCCCGCGACAACGTGTTTGGCCTGGCCATCCTGGGCTTCGCGCTGACCGAGGCGGTGGCGCTCTATGCCCTGGTGATCGCGTTCATCGTCCTGTTTGTCTGATCGCACCAATGCGGCACCCTCATTTGGCGCGCGTCACGCGAAGCCTGGTTGCCGGGTGGCCCCTGGTGCCACTCGCGGCTGCCGCGTGCCTCCTGCCGGGTGCCGCGATGGCGCAGGGGATGCCGCAGCTCGACTTCCACTCGCCGCTCACCACCAGCCAGGTCGTCTGGGGTGCGATCATCTTCGTGCTGCTGTACATCCTGCTGCTGCGCTGGGCGCTGCCGCAGGTGGGCGAGGTGCTGGACCGGCGCGCCGCGGCGATCGAGGCCGATCTGAACACCGCTCGCTCGGCCAAGGCCGAGGCCAACTCGGCGATCGACGAGATGACGCAGACCGTAGCGCAGGCGCGCGGGCAGGCGCAGACCGCGATCAACGCCGCCGTGGACCACGCAAAGCAGGAAGCGGCCGCGCGATCGGCGGTCCTGAACGAGCGGCTCGAGGCGCAGTTGCAGGCGGCCGAGCAGCAGATCGGACAGGCCCGGACCTCGGCCATGAGCGCGCTGCGCCAGGTGGCCAGCGAGACCGCGGCCACCGTCATCCACCGGCTGACCGGAGCCGCCCCTGACATGCACGCGGTCGAGGGCGCCGTCGGCACCGCGCTCGCCGCCCGCGACATCTGAGACGGAAGGCGCGCCCGCCATGCACCACGATGCGAAGTCTCTGGGCCGAGCCACGCACCTGGGTCGTCATCGCGTTCATCCTGTTTTTCCTGCTGTTCGGCCGCAAGCTGTGGGCGCCGATCGCGGGGATGCTGGATGGTCGCGCTGCCGCCGTCCGCGCCGAGCTCGACGAGGCCGCGCGGCTGCGCCACGAGGCCGAGGCCATGCTGCGCGACGCGCGGGAGCGGCGCGACGCCGCGCTCAAGGAAGCGCAGGCGCTGGTCGACGGCGCGCAGGCCGAGGCTCGCCGCGTGACCGAGGCGGCGGCGGTCGAGGCGGAAGCCTCGGCCCGGCGGCGCGAGCAGATGGCGCTGGACCGCATCGCGGCGGCAGAGAAGGCGGCGGTGACGGAAATCCGCGTCGCGGCCACCGAGATCGCCGCCACGGCGGCCGAGCAGGTGATCCGCACCACGTTGAGCATCGAGGCCGATGCCGGTCTGGTGGATCACGCCATTGCCGGACTGCCCGCCGCCCTGTCGCGCAAGGCGGCCTGACGCGGGGCCCGCCCGCGTCAGCCGCCGCCGCGCTGGCGGTTGGTCGACAAATCCTGCGGCGAGAGCCGAAAGCCGACGTAAATCTGATAGGCGGCCGCCGATTTCGTCGGCGTGATCGGCAGCAGCATGTCCACCTTGTCGCCGGAAAACAGCGCGTGGTCGTCGTTCGGCGGGAACGCCGCGGCCAGCGTGTAGTCCTGCTCGTCGAGCACGCGGTCGCCCTCCGTCACCGCGACGAAGTATGGCACGGCGGCTCGCCGGCTGGTGGCGGCTGGCCCGCGCGTCATGTCGAACGTGACCTGCAAGGTGGCGCGCACCTGCGTGCGGTTGGCGGCCCAGGTGCAGGTCGCCGGCACCGCGGTGATCTTCGCTTGCAAGCTGAGGTCGCGCAGGTCGCGGCCGCTGCCGGCGTAGCGGGTCAGGTCGGCGGCGTCGCGCAGCAGCGCCAGCGACGGGCAGGCCGGTGGGAACTGCGGACCGCTCGCCGCGCAGCCGGACAGCGCCAGCAGTAAGGCTACGGACAGGGACGGCGGACGGGGCATCGGCAACTCCGGTCGGAACCGGCGCACTGTGCGGCGGCGCGATGGTCAGGACAACCGGGCGGCCGCGAAGCCCCCGCGAAGCCCTGGTCACGACGCGGCACCTCCTCTAGCAAGACCGCGCAAGCACAGGGAATGGCGTGCCGATGGCGGTCTATACCGAGGTGTCCGACGAGGCGCTGAGCGGCTTCCTGGCCGAGTACGACGTCGGCGAGGTGGTCTCGTGCAAGGGCATCGCCGAGGGCGTCGAGAACAGCAATTTCCTGCTACGTACCGGCGGCGGCGATTTCATCCTGACGTTGTACGAAAAGCGCGTTGATGTGGCCGAGCTGCCGTATTTCCTCGGCCTGATGCAGCATCTGGCGGATCGCGGCATCGTCTGCCCGCGTCCGGTGGCCGGGCGCGATGGCGCCGCGCTGCGCGCGCTGTGCGGCCGCGCGGCGGCGATCACCACCTTCCTGCCCGGCGTGTGGCCGCGCCGCCCCCGCGTCGAGCACTGCGCGCAGGTAGGCGTCGCCCTGGCCGCCTTGCACCGCGCCGGCGAGGGTTTCGTGCCCACGCGGGCCAACGCGCTGGGCCCCGAGGGCTGGGCGCCGCTGCTGCAACGCAGCCGCGACCATCCCGACGCCGCGACGCTGGCGCCGGGGCTGCTCGACGAGATGCGCGCGGCGCTGGACGCGGTGCGTGCCGCCTGGCCCGCATCGGGCCTGCCGCGCGGTCACATCCACGCCGACCTGTTCCCCGACAACGTGTTTTTCCTCGGCAACCGGCTGTCCGGCCTGATCGACTTCTATTTCGCCGCCACCGACCTGTTGGCCTATGATCTGGCGGTGTGCTTGAACGCCTGGTGCTTCGAGGCCGACATTTCGCTCAACGTGACCAAGGCGCGGGCGATGATCGCCGCCTACGCGGCGAGCCGCCCCCTGCTGGATGCCGAGCGTGCGGCGCTGCCGGTGCTGTGCGCGGGCGCCGCGCTGCGCTTCGCGCTCACTCGCCTGTACGACTGGCTGGCAACGCCGCCGGGGGCGCTGGTGACGCGCAAGGATCCGCTGGACTACATCCGCCGCCTGCGCTTTCACCGAGCCGCGCGGGACGCCCATGCCTACGGCATCTGACGTCGCCGCCACCATCGCCGAGGCGGTCGAGATCTGGACCGATGGCGGCTGCAAGCCAAATCCCGGCCCTGGCGGCTGGGCGGCGCTGCTGCGCTTCCGCGACACGGTGCGCGAGTTGTCGGGCGCTGAGCCGGCGACCACCAACAACCGCATGGAGCTGACCGCGGCGGCGGCGGCGCTGGAGGCGCTGCGGCGTCCCTGCCGCGTCGTGCTGCACACCGACAGCGAATATGTCCGCAATGGCATCACCCGCTGGCACGCCGGCTGGGTGCGCCGGCGCTGGCGCAACGCGGCGGGTGATCCGGTGGCCAACATGGATCTCTGGCGCCGCCTGCTGGACGCGGCGGCGACGCATCAGGTGGAATGGCGCTGGGTGCGCGGCCACGCCGGCGACGTGATGAACGAGCGCGCGGACCGCCTGGCGACTGCGGCCCGGCAGGCGCTGCTGGAGCGCCCTTGATTCTTGGCATCTGATGCGATGTCTGCTGCCTGAAAAGGCAGCAGCTCATGCGAACAACTCTGGCCATCGACAATGACGTTCTCGCCGCTGCCAAGGCCCTGGCGCTCATCGACCCAGTTCACGTCAATCACGACGCCGCACACGGCTGGTTCAAGCAGGAGGGCTGGCGATGACATCAGCCTGCTCGCACACGGTGGCCGGCTTGCCAGCCTCGACAGGCGTATCTCCGTCGCGGCTGTTCCCGGCGGCCAACGCGGCTTGCAGTTGATCTAGCCTAGACTAGGGCCGCCGCCATCGCGTAGCCCAACTCCGCGAACTGCGGCAGCGCCGCGCTCAGGTGCGCCATTGCCTGCGCCTGGTCCTGCGCGCTGAACACCGCCGCGTACTGCCCCTCGGTGCCGGAGCGGAAGAACGGGTGCGACCGCCCCTGGCGCTTGTCGCGCAGATTGCCGAAGCTCGCGTTGCGCACGCACGCCGCGGCCTGCTGCGGCGTGGTCGGCACGTCCAGGTGCGCGAACACCCGCAACGCGCAGGCCAGCGTGTCGGCCAGCATGTCCTCGTAGCGCACGATCAGCAGCCGCCCTGGCCGCTCGCCCAGCGTCTCCAGCGCCTCGCGCTGCGCCGTGGCGTATTCGTCCAGCACCGCCGCCACCACCGCCCACAGGCCGCCGTCCAGCCGCAGCGGGCCGCCCGCCGCCAGCATCGCCGGCAATCCCCGCAGCGCCTCGACATGCCTTTCCATCTCGTGGCTGGCGCCGCCGTTGGCGATGAAATTGGCCTCGTGGTGCAGCCGCGACACCACGACATCGAGCGGGTGGCGCACGCAGTGGATCAACTTGGCGCGCGGCGCGTAGGCCAGGATGCGGCGGTAGAACCGGGCATTGCCGGGGGTCTTGTCGATCACCCAGGCGCAGCCGGTGTGCTCGCGGTAGGTGTGCAGCATGCGCAGCAGCAGCGCCTGGTTGCCCATCTCGTTCAGCGCGGTCTGCGACATGTCGGGCGGCAGCCAGCGATTGACTGCCTGATTGGCGCGCACCGTGACGTTGTACAGCAGGCTGCCCTCGCCGGTGGCCATGATCTGCTCGTGCTGGTTCAGCAGGATCTGCATCCACGTGGTGCCCGATTTCGGCGCGCCGCCGACAAATCCCGGGCGCAGCGGCGCGATCTCGGCGGCGGGGAACGGCGATCTCGGCTGCCCGGCATCCGGCGTGAACCGCCAAACGCCCTGTGACGGCGCCAGCGTGCCGACCTCGATGGCGAGCTGGCCGTCGCCGTCGGGACGCCGGATGATCGCGCGCACCCGCGCTCCGGGGTGGTCCACCGGCAGCGAGAAGCTGAAATCGAGCCGCCGCCAGCCGTCGCCCTCGTCCAGCATCGTGGCGCCGTCAAGCTGCGGATCGTGGAACAGGTTCAGGTAGCGCATCGGCGGCGCCTCGCCTGCCTGCTTGTCCGATCGCGCGAACAGGTGCAGCGCCGGCAACGTCGCCTCCGCGCCGCCGTCATGCCAGAACCAGATGGCGCCCAGGAAACTTGGCTGGATGCCCGGCGGCAGCGCGCGGATGGCGACCCATGCACGCCCTCGTCCCGGCGGCGGGGCGCCGGTCTCGAAGGGCGGGTCCGCCAGCCGGCGCACCTTCGTCACCGCGTGCTGCAGCACCTCGCTGGCTTGCGTCATCGCTTTCTGGACCCGTGCTTGAGGGGGATGCGGTATGCCGTCCGCGCCGCTCAGCGGCAAGCCGCCGCCAAGGCTTGCGCCGCAACCAGCATCGCGGACGCGAGCGCGCCGCGAAACCGCTCCAGTCCCGGTTCGAGTGCGCGCCGGAACGCCTCGGCCGACGCGGGTGAGACATCCGGCGCGCGGTCCGGCCACGGCCCGGGCGAGAACCAATTCCCGAGGCCGAGCGTGTCCATGAGATCGCCGATCTTCGGCTGCACCAGGCCATGCACCACGCAGCCCGCGGCGATCCCCGCGATCACCCCGTGCAGCCGCAGCGAGACCACCAGCCGGGCCTCGCGGCACAGGCCGGCCAGCACCGTCCAGTCGTCGACATAGATCACCTCCTCGCCGGCCAGCGCGCCGGCGTCGAGCACGCGCTCCAGCCCCGCCACCACCACGCGCAGTCCGGACGCGGCCAGGGCGGCGCGCCAGGCCAGCGCGGCGCGGTTGGCGGCCGCATCGGCAGGGCCGTTCGGGTGGCGCGGGATCAGCAGCACGTCCACCGGCCGGGCCCGCCAGGCCGCCGCGTCCGCCGGCTGCGCCTCGGCGGTCAGCAGCGCGCGCGCCAGCACCGGATCGGGGAACCAGGTGGCCGCGGGGTTGATCGCGCGCGCCGCATCCAGGGTCGCGGCGTCGCGTACGCCGACATACGCGGCCCCGCCGACCAGCGTGCGGTACGCCGCCGCCCAGGCCGGCTCGACCATCGCCTCGGCCGATCCGCCGACGCCCAGCAGCGCCCATCGCACGCCCTGGCGCGCGAACCACGCCGCCCAGCGGTCCACATGCAAGGGGAAATGCGGAGCGCCGAGCAGCCCGCCGCCGCCGATCACCACCAGGCCCCGCGCGGCCGAATCGCCGCCCGGCAGCAGCTCCGCGCGCAGCAGCGCGTCCGACGCCAGCCGCGCGCCGCCCGCGAAGGCGAACGGCGCGCGCCGCTCCCAACTGCACGCGGCGAGGCTCAGCGGTGCGGGCAGCAGCCGGCCGAGCAGGACCGCCAGCGCCTCGGCCTGCGCCGCGTCGCCGAGATTGCCGTTGCCGTAGGCGCCGAACAACAGCACCCGTGCCGCCCCCGGCTGCGACGGCCACGCCGCCTCGTGCGCCGGCTCGGCCAGGCGCGCCAGCGCCAGGCGGCGGCGGTATCGCTCGGCGACCTCCTCGGAATCCATCAGCACGCGCACGAAATCCGCGGCCGACAGGCCCATGCGCGCGTAGTGCCGAACCACCGCGGCATCCTCCGGCGGCCGCCCCAGGATTAGCGCGAAGTAATGCGCGACCGCGGCCTCGTCCAGCGGAGCGCCGTGGTCCATCCGCTCAGAGTTGCAGGCTGGAGATGGCGTCGGCCAGCGTCTGCCGAGCCCGGTTCGCGGCGTCGTCGGCCTGGCGCTGCGCGGCGGCGAGGTCGGCGAGGTTGGCCTCATCGGCAGCCAGCGCCCGCAGCAACTGACCGTGCAGCGGATCGGTGGCGGGTACGGCGGCCAGGTTGGCGCGCAGCCGCGCCTCGTCGGCGTCGATGGTGGCGCGCTGGGCTTGCAGACGCTTGCGGTCCGCCTCGCGATCGCCCGCATTCGTTTGCAGGTCGGCGATGTGCTGCAAGGCGGTGCGCGCCGCCTGCGGCAGGCCTTGCTCGGCCAGCACGGCAACCAGCACGCCGGCGTTGGCGGGGCCGAGCACGATGTCGCTGGACAGCAGGCGATCGGCGTGTGCCGCGATGCTGCGCTGCTCGCCGGCGGCCAGCGATACGTCCAGCCGCCAGTCCGTCGCGGTCTGCCGTACCGGCACCGCGGGCTCGGTGCTCAGCGTGGCGTCGCCCGCGCGCGGGATTTCCACCAGGACGTGCTTAGCCGCCGTCGCCGGCGCCTGGAGGTCGACCGTCGTGGTTGTGCGCTCGCGCCGCGTGACGCGCAGCACGCCGCGCGCAGCGGTGACACCCGCGACACTGGTCGCCTGCCCGGTATGCCAGATGGCGCCGGTCGAGAAATCCTCGGCGAAGCTCAGCACCCGGCTCTCGCCCGCGGCCACCGGCCCCAGCCTGCTGTCGCCGGTGAAGCTCGTGGCCTCGCCGGATTGATCGAACGTGGTCACGACCCCCGGCGGCAGCAGGCTGGCGGTGTCGTTGACCAGCCGGATCGCCGCCAGCGGATGCGTGGCACGCGGGGCCAGCAGGTCGACGCGGCTGGCCGGCACGTCGCGGTCGATGAACGGCACCGATGCGCTCTGTCCGGCGGCCAGGCTCAGCGGGCGCGGCAGGGTGAAGCTCGTCTCCGCGGCGGCCTGAATCGCTTCGGCCGCGACCGAGGGGGCGGCCAGCGGCGGCGCGGAGGCAGCCATCGAGAACGGCGCCATGCCGCGCAGCATCGGCGCCGGCGCGGCGGCGGCCGGAGCCGGGATCGGCGAGGCGCCGGTATCGACCGGCGGCAGCAGGTGCGAGAGGGTGTCAACCGGCACCTCCGGCCGCGCCACATAGTAGGTCTGGTAGATGGCTTGGCGGAACGTCACCGGGTTGCCCGATTGCAGGGTCAGCGAGATCCCGTTCCAGTCCTCCAGCCCGGCATTCTCCAGCACCGCCCAGCCTTGCAGCCGCGCCTTGTTCGTGTCCGCGCCGGCTCCCTCGGGCGGCAGCACCAGCCGGTAGGACGCCTTCCACAGCGGCGCGCCGACCACCATGCCGAGGTGGACGGTGCGCAGGCCGCTGCCCTCGACTCGCACGCTCAGATGCCGCCGCGCCGTCGCGGCGCTGCCGCGCAGCGTGGCCAGGGCGGCCAGCAACTTGGCCCGCAGCGCGGGATCGGCGACCTGCACGGCGGCGACGTCCTCAAGCACGAATTGCTGCAGCCCGGCATCGGTCAGCAGCGTCACCCGCGTCTTGCCCAAATCGCCGCCCGGATGGGGTTCGGTCCCGCCGGGGGCCGCGTTGCCCGCATCTGGCGGCGGCTCGGCGTGCAGGATGCGTCCGGTCATTGGCGTGGGGCCGGCGACCGTGACTGTGACGCCTTGCAGCGCGTTCAGCAGATCGAGCGGCCGGTTCAGCGCGTCGCGTGGGATCGGCAGGCCAGCCAGCGCGGCGGCGCCGGTGTCCGCGCTCGGCAGCTCCACACTGGCCACGCTGCCCGCCGCATCCAGCACGACCAGCGATTTCAGCGCGTCGCTGACCTCGGCAAGCGGCACGTCCAGGCCCAGTGTCGCCGCGCCGTCGACCGTCGCATCGTATTCGAAATAGCCGACGCCGCCTTGCGACAGCATCACCCGACGCAGGCTCAGTGCCTGGTCGGCCTCGGCCGGCATCGCGGCAGCAGCGACGCCCAGCGCGGCCAGCAGCATCCAGCCTCGCATCACCATCCCCCGTTCGAGACTCGCCAGCATAGCCGGGAGCCGGCCGATGGTCACGGCACCGTCGGCGGAACATGACGCGGCCGAAATTGCCCGACGATAAGTATATATGAGACGTATACAAAGAAACTACGTCGGCGGATTGGCTGCCGCGTCGAGTGAATGGGCCCGGAAGGGTTTCTGGAACCCCTGCTGCCTCGTAACGCTATGTTGCTTGCGCTTGGCCGCCGATCCGCCGGCCGCGGCGCGTAGTTTCTTGGGTTCCAGACACAACGAAAGGAGATGCCCAAAGATGTCGCAGTTTTCCCGCCGCAACGTCATGGCAGCCGGTTCAGGGCTTACCCTCGCCGGTTTGATCGGCCTCGTACGACCGGCATGGGCGCAGGAGGGGCGCACCTATGCCGGCGATGGCTATTCGTTCATGGCCGCCAACCCGCGGCTGACAACCTGGGTGCAACTCATCGATGCCGGTGGCTTGCAGGGCTACGCGCGGGCGGACATCTACACGGTCTTCCCGGCCGCCGACAGTGCGTTCGCCCAGTTCCCGGGCATGGTCAAGGACTTGCTCGGCTATCAATACACCACCGGCACGCACAACGCGGCCGATGCGTTCCCGGACACCTCGAAGATCGTGAAGCTGGTGCGCAGCCACGCCGTCAACGGCAAGCACTACCCGAATGAGGTCATGGGCAAGAAGATCACGGTGGAATCAATGGCCGGCACGCCGATCGCGATCGACGGCACGGATCCGAACGCCGTAAAAGTGACCTGGACCAGTGCTGCCAATGGCGAGACGCTGAGCGCCAGCCTGGTGAACACGCCGATCACCTGCACCAATGCGGTGATCTACATCGTCGACACCATCGAGAAGATGTAGCCTGCGAAGGGTGCGAGCCCGCGGCTCGCACCCGTCTCGCGCCAGACCTCAGAACCCCAGAAACCCCGCCTGCGGAATGGCGGTGCCCGGGCTGCTGCCGGCGTAGCGCACGCTGGCCGGGGCCAGCGCGGATGCTGCATTGGGCGCCGGCCGTGTCGCCCGGACCTCGGCCGACAGCCGCGCTGGCTCGCGCGGATGTGCGGGCGCGCCGACATGCTTGCCCACACCCGCGGTTGCCGGCCCATTCGCCGCCACCGCCGCGCCGCCCGGCGGGCTTTCCGGGGCCGCGCTGCCACGCAGCGACAGCAGCAGGAAGGTGATGTCGTTGCGCCCCAGATCCACCGACAGCTCCAGGGGCGTCATGCCGAGCACGTTGTGTCCGTTGATGTCGGCGCCGCGCGACAGCGCGTCGCGCGCAGTGGCCATGTCGCCGCGATTGATGGCGTCGAACAGCGCGTCGTTCGGCTGCATGTCCAGCGCCGGCTTGGTGGCCGGTGCCGCGGCTTCATGGCGCGCGGCTCCGGGCAGGGCCGGCGGGGGTGCCGGCAGCGGCGGCGGCACCGCGCCGCCGCCTCGTACCGGCGGCTGGAAGCCGCCGCTGGCGATCCCGCCGCCACCGCCGCCTGGCAGACTCTGGGCATGAGCCGTTCCGACCGCCGCGGTCGCGGTCGCGAGGCTCAGGATGGCGAGGGTGGCGAGGCGGGTGCGGGTCATTGGCAACGGTCCAGCAGCAATGGTCCAGGATTTCGCGACAGGCGAGTCACGCGTGCGGGTTCAACCACCAGAATCCGACGGTCAGGTACGCCGCATAGCACGTCCAGGCCAGATAGGGCAGCAGAAGCCATCCGGCTGCCCGCCGGACACGCCAGAAGCTCAATGCGGTCGCCGCGGTCAGCACCAGCAGGGGCGCCATCACCAGCAGCGCCGCCGCGACATCGTGTAGCCCGAAGAAGGCCGGCGCCCAGGCGGCGTTGAACAGCAACTGCCAGCCCCACAGCCGCAGCGGCCGCAGGCTCCGCCTGCCTGCCGGCAGTGTCGGCCCGGCGGTGCGCATTCGCCAGACCAGCCAGGCCGCCACCCCGATCAGCACGTACAGCACCGTCCAGACCGGCCCGAACAGCCAGTTCGGCGGCGTGCCGGGCGGCTGCGTCAGCGACAGGTACCAGCCCCGCACACTGCCCGCCGTCGCCGCCGCGTCGGCTGCGCCGACCAGCAGCGGCAGGCCGACGAAGCCCGCCAGTGCCAGCAGCGCCGCACCCGAGGCGGGACGGTCCCGGAAATCGCGGCCGCTGGGATCGTGCGGATAATCGGTGTTGGTGAAGGCACGCTCTCCCTTGCCGAAATCCCTATATTAGCTCTGAATATAGACCTCGTCAGGCGGCTTCGCGCCACCAGGCAAGGATCACCAGACCGACAAGCAACGCAAGCGCCAGCCAATCCGGCAGCAGTCTCACCGTCGCCAGCGCGGTCACGATGTGCGCGCCGCGCGCCGGCAGGCCGATCCATGCAGCACCGGCGGTGGCCCGGCCCGGCTCTGTGCGGCGCAGCGCCGGCGCGCCCGCCGCGCGATACGGCGCGGCATCGCCGGCCAGCCAGTGCAGGCTGCCGCCGCTGGCCCGGGCCAGCGGCGCCAGCACCGAGCCGGTGGCACGCAGATCGGCGATCTCGCGTGCGTCGGCCACCTCGGCCGCCGCATACGCCGTGCGCGTCCCGTCGCTCGCCTGCCACACCCCCGGCAGCGACGCCGGCACGCTGCCGCCGGCGCGACCGGGACCGCTCGGTTGCAGCGCCAAGGTCGTGCTGGTGCCATCCGGCGCCGTCACCGTGACCGGCGGCGGCTTGGCGTCCTCGGTGCTGGTGCGGCTGACCATCAGGCGGCCGCCGCCCAACGCGCCGCCCACCTCCGGCGTCCCCGGCGTTACCCGCGCCGTCAGCGCGTTCTCCTCCAGCGCCGGCTGGCGCATCAGCCAGTGCGCCACCCGCCGCAGCAGCTCGGCCTGCGGGCCGCCGCCCATATGGCCGCGCGACCACAGCCAGATCTGGTCGGACAGCAGCAGCGCCACGCGACCGCGGCCGACCCGGTTCAGCACCAGCAGCGGCGCCGTGTCGCCGGGCGCGGCCGACAGCAGCACCTCGCCACTGGTCCCGTCGACGGCGATACGGCGATACCACGGCCCCCAATCCGGCGGCGCGCCATCGTGCCAGCCGGGCAGGTCGGCGGTCACGGGATGGCGCGTGCCGAGTGCTGTCACCAACGGGCGGAAGGCGCCATCGACCACGCCGTCACCGGTCGGCTCGCCGTCCGGGCCGCGCAGCGGATGCGCCGGCAGCACCTCGCGCAACGGCGTGTCATCCAGGCTGGCGGGGCCGGCGAACTCCGGCCCCACGCTCATCAGCAACGCGCCGCCGCGGCGGACGTAGTCGGCGATGTTCTCCAGATACGGGGTCGGCAGGATGCCGCGGTTCTGGAAGCGGTCGAGGATGATGAGGTCGAACTGGCCGATCTTGTCCTGGAACAGCTCGCGGGTCGGAAAGGCGATCAGCGCCAGCTCGTTCAGCGGCGTCAGGTCGTCCTTCTCCGGCGGCCGCAGGATGGTGAAGTGAACCAGATCCACCGACGGATCGGCCTTCAGCAGCCGCCGCCAGGTGCGCTCGCCGACATGCGGCTCGCCGGACACCAGCAGCACCCGCAGCCGGTCGCGCACGCCGTTGATCTCGATGGCGACGCGATTGTTCAGTTCCGAGACCTCGCCGGGCAGCTTGTCCACCGACAGGTCGACCACCGAGGGACCCTCGCGGGTCACGGGGATCTCGATGTCGTGCGGCACGCCCACGGGCACGCTCTCCTGGGCCGGCTGGTCGCCGTCGTGGCGGATGGTGAGCGTGGCCGGGCTGCCGGGGTGTGGAGACGCCGAGATCCTCGACGACCACGCGCACCGGCACCGATTTGCCGACCACGCCGTAGCCGGGCGCCTCGATCAGCCGCAGGCGGCGATCGGTCTCCTCGCCGCGCCCGGTCAGCAGCACGTGCAGCGGCACGCCGTAGCGCCACGCCTTCGGCGCGTCATGCACCTGCCCGTCGGTCACGGCGACGATGCCGGCCAGTTGCGCGCGCGGGATGCCCGCCAACGCGCGGTCGATCGCCGCGAACAGGCGGGTGCCGTCCTGGCCGGCTTCCGGCACCGTCACGGTGCGCAGCTCCAGCCCCGGCGAGCGCCGCGCGTCCGCCTCCAGCGCCTCGCGCGCCCGCTCGGCGAGCGCGGCACGATCGCCCACCGACATCGAGGCGCTCTGGTCGATCACCAGCAGCCCTATGTCGGGCAGCGGCGTGCGCGTCTCCTGGATCACCGACGGCCCGGCCAGCCAGCCCAGCAGCACGGCAAACGCCAGCGCCCGCCACGCCGTCCCGGGCGCGCGGCGGCGCCAGGCCACCGCCAGGGCGGCGGCGCACAGCAGCGCCAGCAGCGCGATCAGCCACCACGGCGCCACCGGCGCCAGTCGCAGGCCGGCGATCACCTGCTGGCTCATTGGCCCATCCGCTCCAGCAGGGCGGGCACATGCACCTGGTCGCCCTTGTAGTTGCCGGTGAGCGCGTACATCACCAGGTTGACGCCAAATCGATAAGCCAGCGTGCGCTGCCGCTCGCCGCCGGGCAGGGTGGCGTAGGGGTGGCGGCCTTGCGCGTCGGTCGCCCAGGCGGCGGCCCAGTCATGGCCGCCGATCACCACCGGGCTCACGCTGTCATTGGTGCGGTCCTGGTCGCGCGCCACCCACACCGTATCGCCGGCATAGCGGCCGGGGAACTCGCTCAGCAGGTAGAACGCGTGCGCCAGCACATGCTGCTCGGTGAGCGGGGCCAGCGGTGGCACCAGCAATCCGCCGGCCCCGCCTTGGCCGAGCTGGCGCAGCACCTCACGCGTGCCCGGCGCCATGTCCGCGCCGCTGCCGCCATCGCGGGTGTCGATCAGGATGATGCCGCCATGCGCCATGTAGTCGTTCAGCGCGCCGATGGCGGCCGCGTCCGGCGGCGGTGCGTCGGCCACCAGCGGCCAATACAGCAGCGGGTAGAAACTGAGGTCGTCGCGCCCCGGCGTCACCGCGACCGGCTCGGCCAGCACCGCGGCGGTACGGTCGTTCACGTAGGCCGACAATCCGGCCAGGCCGGCGCGCGCGATGTCGTCCACGGTGGCGTCGCCGCTTTCGATATAGGCCAGCCGCGTCGCCAGCGCGGCGCTGGCATCGGCGGCGGCGCCGGTGCCCGCCGTCCCCGCCGCATGAACCGGCGTCGCGAACAGTCCGATCGCCAGCAGCGTCGCCGCGGCGGCCGAGCGGGGCGGCCGAGCCCAGCAGCCCGCGCAGCCGCAGCGACAGCAGCAGGTCGAACGCCAGCAGCGCCACGCCAGCGCCACCAGGAACGGCCCGAGCGGACGTGCGGCCGGTGCCGGGCCGATCGCCTCGCGCGCCGCGCCCGCAATCGCCGGCGCGGCCTCGGGGCGCGGCAGGTTGGCGGCCAGATCGAGCGCCCGGCGCGCGTTTTCCGGCCCATAGAACCCGGGCGGGTGGGTGGGCGAGGCGCGGGCGGCGGCGAAATCGCGCGCGGCGATCGGGCTGGCGGTGGCCGGCGGCGGCCCGAGCACCCCGGCGCCGTCCAGGGTCGCCGCGGCGGCCAGCGGGGCGGCGTCGTTGCCCAGCCCCTCCGGCGCCACCCCGGCCGACAGCGCCACGATGCGCCGCAGCATGTCCACGAACAGACCCGACAGCGGCAGGTTCGACCAATCGGCATTGGCGGTGACGTGGAACAGCACCACCCGGCCGGCGCCGACCGGCCGCTGCGTCACCAGCGGCGTGCCGTCGGCCAGCCGCGCCCAGGTGGCCTGCGTCAGGTCGCCCGCCGGATCGGCCAGCACCTGCCGGCTCACCTGCACGTCGGCTGGCACGGACAAGCCCGCGAACGGCGAGGGCGGCGCGAACGGCGCCAGGGGCACCGGCTTGCCCCACGACATCGTGCCGCCCATTTCGCGCTCGAAGCCCAGCAGCGGCACCGGCAGCAGCGGGTCCGCCGCCTGGTCGGCCGAGCCTTGGGCCATTGCCGGCCCGGCGAAGCGCAGCAGCAGGCCGCCCTGCTCGACCCAGCGTGTGATCCGATCGGCCTCCGGTCCGGCCTGCAACGGGTGATCGGCCAGCACCAGCACCGAGAGCTTTTGCGCCAGCAGCGAGTCGAGGTTGCCCTCGCGCAGCTCGGCATACGGGTCCAGCGCGCGCTGGACGAAATAGGCGGCGCCCGATAGCGGCGTGTTTGCCGCCACGCTGTCGCTCAGCACCCCCACCGGGCGCCGTCGCGAAGCTTCGTCCACCAACGCCACCTCTCCGGCCCCGGAGACCTGCCCCGGTGCCGGCACCAGCAGCAGCCGATCCACCTGGTTGCGCAGCTCGGCCGGCAGGGTCAGCTTTGCCGATCCGTTCGCGACGCCGGCGGGCAGGTGCAGCGCCAACCGCGCGATGGTGCGCCCGTCCGCGGTCTGCGCCAGCACGTCGGCGCCCGAGGGCGTCGGGCGCGGCACCTGCGCCAGCGTCACGCGCAGCCCGTCCGGCAGGGCGGCCGGCGCCAGCAGCAGGCGCGCCGGCGGCACCGCATCGGCGATGCTCAGCCCCGGCCCCGCCGCGCGCAGCGCCGCCGCGAAGCCGTCCCAGGCCGCGCCATCGGTCAAGCCGTCCGCCAGGTAGGCTACGCCGCCGCCTTGGTGCGCGCGGGTCCAGGCGGCGACCGCCGTGGCCGCGGCCGCGCGGTCCACCGGCCAGGGCATCGGCCGCAGCACTGCCAGGCGCGGTCCCAGTTCGGCGGCCGGCATGGCCAGGGGCGGGGCCAACCCCGCATCGCCCGGCGCCGTGGCCAGCAGCGCCACGCGCCGCCCGGAGGTGGCCGCGCGCCGCAGGATGGCTTGGGCGGCGCGCAGCCGGGCCGGCCAGTCGGGTGCGGCGGCCCAGCCGTTGTCCACCACCAGCAGCAGCGGACCGCGCCCGGGCAGGGGCGCGCCGCCATGCAGCACCGGCTCGGCCAGCCCCAGCACGATCAGCCCCGCCGCCGCTACCCGCAGCGCCAGCAGCCAGGGCGGGGTGCGGGCCGCCGTCTGCACCGTCGCCGGCAGTCCCAGCAGCAGACGGACGGCGGGGAACACCTGCTGGCGCGGCGCCGGCGGCACCACCCGCAGCAGCCACCACAGCAGTGGCAGCCCGACCAGCGCCAGCAGCAGCCAAGGTGCCGCGAAGATCACCGTGCCTCGCTCATGGCCGCGCGCGCCGCGGCGCGAGGGCCGCATGCAGCGCCAGCAAGGCGGCGGTCGGAGCGTGGTCTGTACGATGCATAATCAACCCCAGCCCGGCGGCGCGGCAGATCGCCGCCAGCCCGGCCTGCTGCTCGGCCAGCTTCTCGGCATAGGCGTCGCGCACCATCTCGGTGCGCCCGATCAGCGCCGCCGGGCCGCCGGCTTGCGGCGCGGTGAAGCGCATCCGCCCGGCATAGGGCAGCGCCACCTCGGCCGGATCGAGGATCTGCATCACCTGGCCGGTGGCTCCCCGCCCGGCGAGGCCGCCCAGGGCCGCGCGAATGGCGTCGAGCGGCTCCAGAAAATCGCCGATCAGCACGACGCAGCCGTGCGGCGGCACGCGGGCCGGATCGGGGAACGCCGCGTCGCCTTCCGTGGCGTCCTCGCCCAGCGCCGTGGCCAGCCGCGCCAGTCCCGGTTGCCCGCTCACGTCCAGCCGGTTCAGGTCAAGCCTGGTGCCGCGCAGCAGCCGCACCCGCTCGCCGCCGCGCAGCAGCAACGCCGCCAGCGCCAGCAGCAGCAAATCCGCCCGCTCGCGCTTCTCCGGCAGGCCGGGCAGGCTGCGCCAGCGCATCCCCGGGCCGCCGGCGCGCCACAACGCCACGGTCTGCGCCGCCTCCCACTCCATCTGCCGCACGAAATGGCCGCGATCGGCGCGCGCCGAGCGGCGCCAGTCGATGCGCGAAGCCGCCTCGCCCGGCAGCAGCGGCCGGAACTGCCAGAAGCTGTCGCCCTGGCCGACCCGCCGCCTGCCATGCACGCCCTGCGCGACGGTCGCCGCGATCCGCTCGGCGGCCACCAGCAGCGGCGGCAGGTGCGCGCCGAGCGCCTGCGCGCGATGTGTCTGGGCTAGAACCTTCGCCCGCGACCCGGCCGCCCGCGACCCGGCGGCATCACTCACCCCAGGCGCTCCACCAGCCCGGCCACGACGCTGTCCAGCGCCACACCCTCCGCGCGGGCGGAGAAGGCCAGGGCCATCCTGTGCCGCAGCACCGCCGGCGCCAGGGCCGCGACATCGTCGAGGCTGGGCGACAGGCGTCCATCCAGCACGGCACGCGCGCGCGTCGCCAGCATCAGCGCCTGCGCCGCGCGCGGGCCGGGCCCCCAGGCGACGTGCCGGCGCACCGCCTCACTTTCCGCCGTTTCCGGCCGCGCGCCGCGCACCAAGGCGAGAATGGCGTCGACCACCTGGTTGCCGACCGGGATGTGGCGGATCAGCCGCTGTGCCGCCGCCAGCCGTTCGGCCGTCAGCACCGCCGCCGGGACGGCCTCGGTCGCGCCGGTGGTGGCCAGCAGCATCGCCCGTTCCTCGGCCAGCGCCGGATAGCCCACGTCGATTTGCAGCAGGAAGCGGTCGAGCTGCGCCTCGGGCAGCGGGTAGGTGCCTTCCTGCTCGATCGGGTTCTGCGTCGCCAGCACGTGAAACGGGCGCGGCAGCGCATATTCGGTGCCGCCGATCGCCACCCGCTGCTCCTGCATTGCTTGCAGCAGGGCCGATTGCGTGCGCGGCGAGGCGCGGTTGATCTCGTCGGCCATCAGCAACTGGCAGAACACCGGCCCCTGGATGAAGCGGAACGCGCGCCGCCCCTCCACGCCGGCTTCGTCGAGCACCTCGCTGCCGATGATGTCGGCCGGCATCAGGTCCGGGGTGAACTGCACCCGCTTGGTGGCCAGGCCCAGCACGATCGCCAGCGTCTCGACCAGGCGCGACTTGCCGAGGCCAGGCACGCCCACCAGCAGCGCGTGGCCGCCGGACAGCAACGCCACCAGCGCCTGCTCCACTACGGCCTGCTGGCCGACGATGCTGCGGGCTACCTGCGTGCGTACCGCCGCCATCGCGGCGCCCAGCCGCTCGATCTCGCCCGGCAGGTCGGCGGGCGGGGGCGGCGAATAGCTGCCGCCGCGTTCCGCCGGTGTTGCCGCGAATGTCTGCATCGTCGATGTGTCCCACGAACGCCCCGCGTGCGAAAGTCGCCGCGACATCCATCGCGGCCGTCACGGCGCGGGAAACTCATCAGCGCGGCTTCTTCCGGCCGCGGGCGCTCCCTATATCGCGACTACGAACATGCCGCCCCGCCGGCCGATGATGTGCCGCGCCGGCAGCGATGGAGGCCATGACGTGAACCAACTCGTGCAACGCAGGGCGCTGCATTCCGTCGCATCCCCCGTTCCCCCGACAAGCGCGCCGCGCCTCCCGGAGGGCAATTCGCCGGAGGCCACCCCGCTTGCCGCCAGGCCCGCCCGGCCTTGGCGGGCGCCCGCGGAATGCGGCGATCTGCCGTTCCTGATCCGCCGCGACGGCACCTGGCTGTACCGGGGCAGCCCGATCGGGCGCAAGGAGATGGTCTGCCTGTTCTCCTCGGTCCTGAAGCGCGCCGAGGACGGCAGCTTCTGGCTGGAAACCCCGGCCGAGCGCGGCCGCATCGAGGTCGAGGATGCGCCGTTCGTGGCGGTGGAGCTGGACTGGGTCGGTTGCGGCCGTCACCAGCGCCTGACCTTCCGCACCAACATCGACCAGCTCGTGACCGCCGATCGCGAGCATCCGATCCGCGTCGCGCACGACCTGCTGACCTGCGACCCGACGCCGTATCTGCGAGTGCGCCCCGGCATCGGCCGCCTGCCGGTGGAGGCGCGCATCTGCCGGGCGATCTACTACGAGCTGGTGGCCCTGGCCGAGCCGGGTCTCTCGGCGCACGGGATTCCCGCGTTGGGCGTCTGGAGCTGCGGCTGCTTTTTCCCGCTCGGCGACCTGCCGCCGACCGATGCCGCGTCCGGCTCGGTCGAGGCGGATTGAGCGGCGCGAGCCCGGCCGGGCAGCGCGCGCCGGCGGAGGCAAGCCCGCTGCTCGATGCCGCCGAGCTGCGCCGGCGGCTGCGGCGGCACACCTACGATCCGGATACCACCTTCGACGACGACGATCCGCCCGGCTCCCGGACGCTGATCCCGGCCGCCGTTCTGGTGCCGTTCGTGTTCGGCGCCGCGCCGGGCGTGCTGCTGACCCGGCGCGTGGCGCATCTTTCCAACCATGCCGGCCAGGTGAGCTTTCCGGGCGGGCGCATCGACCCGCAGGATGCCGGACCCGAGGCGGCGGCGCTGCGCGAGGCGCGCGAGGAGGTCGGGCTCGATCCCGCGGCTGTCGAGATCATCGGGCGGCTGGACGACTACGTGACCGGCACCGGCTATCGCATCACGCCGGTGCTGGCGCTGCTGCCGTCCGGGATGGCGCTGGAGGCGTTGTCGCTGCTGCCGTCGCCGCACGAGGTCGACGCGGTGTTCGAGCTGCCGCTGTCCGTACTGCTTGACCCGGACGCGCCGGAGCGCCGCCGCGCCGTGCTGGGTGGACGCGAGCGGGAGTTCTGGGTCTGGCCGCATCCGACGCACCACATCTGGGGCGCGACTGCGGCGATCCTGGTCAACCTCGCGGCACGCCTGCGCGCCTCGCCGCCGGAGTGCTGAGCGCATGGCGCGGCTGACCGAGATCGCGCTGTTCCTTGCGCCGTTCCTGGTGTTCGCCGTGTGGTGGCGGCTTGGCTCGAGCGGCCGGCGCCTGGCCTGGGTGGCGCTCGGCTGCCTGGTCGTGCTGCTCGCGTCGCTGACCTGGCTGGCGCTGTCGTCGGGTTTTCCGCGCAGCGGCGGCTACGTGCCGGCGCACCTGGAGGGCGGCCGCGTCGTCCCCGGCCACGGCGCTTGAGGCGCGGCGCTTGAGCCTGGACAGGACACCGCCGAGCTTTCTCTCTGACCCGGATCTGGCGCCGGTGTGGGATGCGCTGCCCGAGGCGCGAGTGGTCGGCGGCGCGGTGCGCGACGCGCTGCTCGGCCGGCCGGTCGCCGACATCGACCTGGCTACGCCGCGCACCCCGGATGCGGTGTCGCGCGCCCTCGCGGCTGCCGGGCTGCGGGTGATTCCCACCGGCATCGACCACGGCACCGTCACCGCGCTGGCCGGCGGCCGGGGCTTCGAAGTCACCACGTTGCGCCGCGACGTGACCACCGACGGACGCCACGCCACGGTCGCGTTCACCGACGACTGGACCGCCGACGCGGCGCGACGCGACCTCACCTTCAACGCCATGTCGATGAGCCGCGACGGCGCGTTGTTCGACCCGTTCGGCGGCGCCGCCGACCTGGCAGCGGGGCGCGTGCGCTTCGTCGGCGACCCCGTGCTGCGCATCGCCGAGGATTATCTCCGCGTGCTGCGCTATTTCCGCTTCCAGGCGCGCTACGGCCGCGCGGAGCCCGATGCGGCCACCCTGCGGGCACTGGCCTACGGCGTGCCGGGCCTCGCGCGGCTGTCGCCCGAGCGGGTCTGGAGCGAGATCAAGCGCATCCTGGCCGCCCCCGATCCGGTCGGCGCGGTACGGCTGATGCAGCGGCTCGGCGTGCTCGCGGCGGTGCTGCCGGAAGCCGTTTCGATCCAGGCCTTGCAGCGACTGGTCGCGGCAGGTGCGCCGGCCGATCCGCTGCTGCGCCTGGCCGCGCTGGCCCCGGTCGATCTCCAGCGGCTCGCGCAGCGCCTGCGCCTGTCCGGAGCCGAAGCCGAGCGGCTGCTTCTGCTGGCGCGCGGCAACGCGCCGTCGCCCGATGACGCCGACATCCGTCGCGCCTTGGCCGACACGGACCGCGAGGTGCTGCTCGGCCGCCTGTGGCTGGCGGGCAGCCCGCCGGACCTGCGCGAGCGCGTGGCCGTCGCACTGCGCCCGGTGTTTCCGCTGCAAGGCCGCGACCTTCTGGCCGCCGGGTATGAGCCGGGGCCGGAGCTCGGCCGGGCGCTGGGGGAGCTGCGCGGCTGGTGGCTGGCCGGCGGCTGCACCGCGAGCGCGACTGACCTGAAGCGCGAACTGGCGAGGCGCCGCCGCGCCTGATAGACGGCGGCGCATGGACGCCGCGACCCCGCCGCCGCTCCGCGGCCAACCGGCTCGCGACAAGCCGGCCCGCGACAAGCCGGCTACTGGCTACACGACGGGCCGCGCGCGCGGCGACAGCTTCGCGCTGCTGCGCCGGCTGTGGCGCGAGCACGTCCGCGCGCATCGCGGCAAGCTGATCGTCATCGGCGTGCTGACCTTGCTGATGGCCGGCACGCAGGCGCTGTACCCAATCCTGATCGACCACGCGATCGAGCTGTTCGAGCACAAGGACCAGCGCATCCTGTACCAGATCCCCGCGATGGTGGTGAGCGTCACCGCGATCAAGGCGCTGGCGCAATATTTCCAGACCGTGCTGGTGCAGCAGGTGGTGCTGCTGGTGATCCGCGAGCTGCAAGGGCGCATGTTCGCGCACCTGACGCAGGCCGACCTGGCGCGGGTCGAGCGCGAGCCGCCGGCTACGCTGGCCGCCCGCTTCACCACCGATGCCGCGACCATCCGCGAGGCGATGACCCGCACCGTCAACGGCCTGGCCAATTCGGTGACGCTGGTGGGGCTGGTCGCCTCGATGCTGTATCTGGACTGGGAGCTGAGCCTGATCGCCGCCGCGCTGTACCCGCTGGCCGCCGTGCCGATCCAGCGCATCGGCCGGCGCATCCGCAGCGCCTCGGGCGGGATGCAGGAGCGGATGGGCGAACTGGCGGCGCTGCTGAACGAGAGCTTCGCCCAGGCCCGCACGGTGCGCGCCTGGCGGCTGGAGGCGCATGAGACGGCGCGCGCCCGCGCTGCATTCGGCAAGCTGTACCGCGCGCTGATGCAGATGAACCGCTCGCGCGCCCGCATCGACCCGCTGCTGGAATTGCTCGGCGGTGCGGCGGTGGCCGCGGTGATCGGCTTTGCCGGCTGGCGGGCCGCGGTGGGCGGCAGCACGCTGGGCAATTTCACCGGCTTCGTCACCGCCCTGCTGATCGCCGCCCGCCCGCTGCGCGCGCTCGGCAGCCTGAACGCCGCCTTGCAGGAGGGCCTCGCCGGGCTGGCGCGGGTGTTCTCGGTGGTCGACGAGCCGACGGCGGTGGTGGAGCATCCGGCCGCGACGGCGCTGCCGCCGGGCAGCGGCGAGGTGGTGTTCGATGCTGTGTCGTTCAGCTATCCCGATGGCCGCATGGGCCTGCGCGGCCTCAGCTTCACCGCCTCCCCCGGTCTGACCGTGGCGCTGGTCGGGCCGTCCGGGGCGGGCAAGTCGACCGCGCTGGCCTTGATCCCGCGCCTGCACGACGTCAGCGGGGGCGCCATCCGCATCGACGGCGCCGACGTGCGCGACGTGCAACTGGACAGCCTGCGCGCCGCCATCGCCTATGTCGGCCAGGACACCCTGCTGTTCGACGACACGGTGGCCGCCAACATCCGCATGGGCCGCGCCGGGGCGCCCGACGCCGAACTCGCCGCTGCCGCCCGCGCCGCCGCCGCCGAAAACTTCATCGCGGCGCTGCCGGAGGGCTTCGCGACCCGGGTGGGGCAGGGCGGGCAGTTGCTGTCCGGCGGCCAGCGGCAGCGCGTGGCACTGGCCCGCGCGCTGCTGGCCCGCGCCCGGGTGCTGTTGCTGGATGAGGCGACCAGCGCGCTGGATGCTGAAAGCGAGGCGGCCGTGCAGCAGGCGCTGGCCGTGCTGCGCCAGGGCCGCACCACGATCGTGGTCGCGCATCGGCTGTCGACGGTGCGTGATGCCGACCTGGTGGTGGTGCTGGACGACGGCCAGGCGGTCGAGCGGGGCAGCCACGCCGAGTTGCTGGCCGCGGACGGGCTTTACGCACGGCTGGTGCGGACGCAGACGTTCACGGCGTAAGCGCCGGATCCAGACGTATGCAATACGGATGCAATTTATGTGCCCATGACATAGCTGTGAACGATAACCGGCGCATTCATGCACAAAGGACATGAGCGCCAAAATCTAGCTGAACGTTTAACCGCCGGGGTCGAGGTCACAGATGTCGTCCTGTCAGCGGCGGGATGGACCTGCCGGACGATAGGACGAACTAAAATGCGTAACATTCTCTTCGCGGCGGTTGCGGCTTCCGCCCTGGTCGTGGGCACCGCGGCGATGGCCGACGAGTTCAACGGCCAACAGCAGAGCGCGCAGAATGGCGTGAGCGCGTATCTGGACCAGCAGGCGACCAACGCGCAGCTCGCGGATCCGACGGCTCCGAACAGCCTGCGTAGCCACGGGCATCCGTGATCTCGCGTTACCGTACCTTGCGGCCTACCAGGGGGCAGGAGCAATCCTGCCCCCTTGTCGTGCGCGCGCCAGTCCCCATGCTGGCGAGGCAACCACGTCCTCTGGCCGAGCGTTTCCCGCCGTTCTGATTTTTGCACCGCAGCACTCCAGGTTGACGGTTCCCCATGCCCTATGATGAAGCGACCGCGCGCGCTCCCGAGACGCAGCAACCCGAAGGGCAGGGCATGGCGATACGACCTGTGCCGAGCGCCTCCGAGCCGAGGGGCTTCGACCTCGAGCCCAAGGGTCGCGAGGCCACGGACGAGGTGAGGCCGCGCGAGCGTGATCCGGACCAGCGCGAGCGCGAGCAGCCCCGGCGCGCCGACGATCGTGGCGGCGCCAGCCGCGCCGAGGACGACGAAGACGAGACATCCGACGACGGCAAGGGCGGCGGTGGCGACGACAACGAGACCAAGCGCCGCTCGCCGCTGGTGTGGATCATTCTCGCGATCGTGCTGATCGCGGCCATCATCGGCGGCGTGATCTGGTGGCTCAGCACCAAGGACCTCGAGAGCACGGACGACGCCTACACTGACGGCCGCGCTATCATGGTGGCGCCGAAGGTCTCCGGCTACGTGCTCGATCTCGCAGTCAACGACAACCAGTTCGTCCATGCCGGCGATTTGCTGGTGCAGATCGACCCCCGCGACTACATCACGGCGCGCGACCAGGCCCGTGCCAACCTCGAAGTCGCGCAGGCGCAGGAACGGGCATCCAAGCTGGCGGCCGAGGTCGCCCAGAAGAACTTTCCGGCCAGGCTGGCGCAGGCGCAGGCGCAGCTCGCCAACGCGCACGCGCAGTTGTTCCAGGCGCAGACCGACTACGATCGCCAGCATCGGGTCGCCCGCTCGGCCACCACGCAGCAGGCGGTCGACCAGTCGACGGCGGCCTTGCGGCAGGCGCAGGCGCAGGTGCAGTCCGCCGAGGCGGCGGTGCAGCAGGCCGAGCCGGTACAGCAGAACATCGGCCAGGCGGAGCAGCAGGTGAGCCAGATCCAGGGCCAGGTCGACCAGGCGCGGGCGCAACTGGCGCAGGCCGAGCTCAACCTGTCGTACACCCGGGTGGTGGCCCCGCAGGACGGCTGGGTCACGAAGCGCAATGTCGAGCGCGGCAACTACCTGACGGCCGGGACGCAGATCATGTCGCTAGTCAGCCCGCAGGTCTGGATCACCGCCAACTTCAAGGAGACGCAGCTCAACCGGATGCGCGCGGGCCAGCCGGTCAGCATCGGCGTGGACGCCTATCCCGGCCTGAAGCTGAAAGGCCATGTCGACAGCGTGCAGCTCGGATCAGGCAGCAAGTTCAGTGCCTTCCCGGCCGAGAACGCGACCGGCAACTTCGTCAAGATCGTGCAGCGCGTGCCGGTGAAGATCGACATCGACAGCGGCACCGATCCCAACCTGCCGCTGCCGCTGGGCATTTCGGTGACGCCCACGGTCAATGTGAAATGAGCGCGCCGAGATGAGCGGACGCGGCGGCGCCCCCGCGGGGGGCGGCGGCCGGGGCTGGGCGCCCAAGGCGAACCCTTGGCTGATCGCGCTGACGGTCACGCTGGCTGCCTTCATGGAGGTGCTCGACACCACCATCGTCAACGTCGCCCTGCCGCATATCGCCGGCTCGCTGGCCTCCTCGAATGACGAGGCGACCTGGACGCTGACCTCCTACCTGGTCGCCAACGGCATCGTGCTGCCGATCTCCGGCTGGCTCGCACGGGTGTTCGGGCGCAAGCGGTACTTCCTGCTTTGCATCGGCGGCTTCACCGCCGCCAGCTTTCTGTGCGGCATCGCCACCAGCCTGCCGCAGCTCATCATCTTCCGCCTGTTGCAAGGCTTCTGCGGCGGCGGCCTGCAACCGAACCAGCAATCCATCATTCTCGACACCTTCCCACCAGCCAAGCGCGCCGCCGCCTTCGCGGTCACCGCCATCGCCACCATCGTGGCCCCGGTGCTCGGCCCGACGCTGGGCGGCCTCATCACCGACAACGCAAGCTGGCGCTGGATCTTCTTCATCAACATTCCGGTGGGCGTGTTCGCCCTTTTCGCGGTCACTGCCTGGGTCGAGGATCCGCCGTGGGCCAACCTGGGCAACAAGCGCATCGACGTCATCGGCATCGGGCTGATCGCGCTGGGGCTTGGCTCCTTGCAGGTCGTGATGGACCGCGGCGAGGATGCCGACTGGTTCGCCTCCGGCTTCATCGTCACGATGGCCATTCTGTCGGCGCTCGGCATCGTCGTCGCGGTGATCTGGCTGCTGTGGGCGCGCCGGCCGGTGGTCAACCTTGCGGTGTTCCGCGACCGCAATTTCGCCGTCGGCTGCTTCATGAGTTCCGCCGTGTTCGCCATCCTGTACGCCTCGGCCGTGGTGATCCCGCTGTTCGCGCAGACGGTGCTTGGCTACACCGCGACCTTGGCCGGCTACATTCTCTCGCCCGGGGCGCTGGCCGTGATCCTGCTGATCCCGCTGGTGCAGCGGGCCATGCCGCACGTGCAGACGCGAATCATCGTCTGCTTGGGCTTCGTCATCCTCGGCTGGGCGATGGTCTATTCGAACGGCCTTACGCCGACGCTGGACTTCACGACTCTGGCGAAGATGCGCATGGCGCAGAGCGCAGGCCTCGCGTTCCTGTTCGTGCCGATCCAGACCATCGGCTTCGCCACCCTGCCCAAGGAGCTGAACGGCGACGGCGCCGCGGTCAACATCATGTTCCGCAACATATTCGGCTCGATCGGCATCTCGCTCGCCACCGCCAGCGTCACCGAGCGGTCGCAGGTGCACCAATCCTACCTCGCCGAACATCTGACGCCGCTCAATCCGGCATACAACGCGCTGGTCGAGGCGAACAACCAGGCGATCGCCAGCGCCGGCCATCCGCCCGGCGTGACCGCCGCCGGGCTGATCTACCAGACGTTGCACACCCAGGCGCAAATCCTGTCGTACGCGGACCTGTTCATGATCTGCGCGGTGATCGCCTTCGTCATCGCGCCGTTCGCGTTCCTGTTCACCGGCTCCAAGGCCGGCGGCAGGCAGGCGGCGCCCGCGCACTGACGCCCACCCGCACGGCGGCGTCTACCAGCCGACCGCCGGCGGCAGGCTCATCAGGATCGCCTCGACGTTGCCGCCGGTCTTGAGGCCGAACAGCGTGCCGCGGTCGTGCAGCAGGTTGAACTCCACGTAGCGTCCGCGCCGCAGCAACTGGTGCGCGCGCTCCTCGGGGGTCCAGGGCTCGGCCATGCGGCGGCGGACGATCGCCGGATACACTTCCAGAAAGGCGCGCCCGACGTCCTGGGCGAAGGCCAGGTCCGCCGTTGCGTCGCCGGAGAACAGGTGGTCGAAGAAGATCCCCCCGCGCCGCGCGGCTCGCCGCGATGCGGCAGGTAGAAATAGCGGTCGCACCATGCCTTGAAGCGGTCGTGGTAGTCGGCGCCGTGGCGGTCGCAGGCGGCGCGCAGGGCGGCGTGGAAGGCGGCCGCGTCCTCGATCGCCTCGGGCGCCTCGGGCACCATCGGCGTGAGGTCGGCGCCGCCGCCGAACCAGCCCTGGGTCGTGACCAGCATCCGCGTGTTGAAATGCGCCGCCGGCACGCGCGGGCTGGCCATGTGCGCGACCACGCTGATGCCGCTGGCCCAGAAGCGCGGATCGTCCGCCGCGCCGGGGATTTGCCCGCGAAACTCCGGCGAGAAGGCGCCCCAGACGGTCGAGACGTTGACGCCCACCTTCTCGAACACCGTCCCGCGCAGCAGCGAGATCGCCCCGCCGCCGCCCTCCGAGCCGTCCTCGGTGGGCCGCCGCCATTCGGTGCGGGCAAAGCGGGCGGGGCTGGCGTCGGCCTCGATCGCCTCGAAGGCGGCGCACAACGTGTCGCGCAGATGCTCGAACCAGGCGCGGGCGGCGCCTTGCAGGGCGGCATGAGGAGGGGCTTGCGGCATTGCGGGGGTCTATCCATCCCCGCCCCGGCATGACAAGCCCAGCACGGCAAGCCCGGCATGTTGCAGGCCCGCTTGCCGGTCCGTATGTTGCGCCGCGACGAAGCCCAAGGGAATCCCGCCACGATGTCTGCGACGGCCCACGCGTCCGACCACCCGCCCGCCGATCACCTGACCGCCGATCACCTCACCCCCGACGGCGCCGGCAAACGCGACTTCCTCAAGCTGGTCGGCATCTCGGCCACCGCCATCGGCATCGGCGCCATCGCCTGGCCGCTGATCGACAGCATGAACCCGTCCTCGGACGTGCTGGCGCTGTCATCGATCGAGGTGGACCTGACGCCGATCCCGCCGGGCAGCGGCATCACCGTGAACTGGCGCGGCAAGCCGGTGTTCCTGCGCCACCGCACCCCGGCCGAGATCAAGTTCGCCCAGGCGATGCCGATGTCCAAGCTGATCGAGCCGGTGCCCGACTCGGCGCGCGTCGCGGCCGGCCACGAGCCCTGGGTCGTGATGATCGGCATCTGCACGCATCTCGGCTGCATCCCGCTGGGCAACAAGCCGACCGATCCGCGCGGCCAGTACGGCGGCTATCTGTGCCCGTGCCACGGCAGCCAGTACGACGTGGACGGCAGGGTGACGCACGGGCCGGCGCCGCTGAACCTGTTCCAGCCGCCCTACGCGTTCGAGTCCGACACCAAAGTCAAGATCGGCTGAGGGAGCAGACCTATGGCCGGATTGCACAAGAGCGATGTCGCGAACCCAGTGCTGAACTGGATCGACCAGCGGCTGCCGATCTTCACGATGATGCAGAAGGAGTACGGCGTCTTCCCGACGCCGAAGAACTTCAACTATCTCTGGAACTTCGGCGCGCTGGCGACGATCGCGCTGGGGATCATGATCGTCACCGGCATCTTCCTGGCCATGCACTACGTGCCGGATCAGTCGATGGCGTTCGACAGCGTCGAGCACATCATGCGCGACGTCAATTACGGCTGGCTGCTGCGCTACGTGCATATGAACGGCGCGTCGTTCTTCTTCATCGTGGTCTATGTCCACATCTTCCGCGGCATGTACTACGGCTCGTACAAGGCGCCGCGCGAGCTGCTGTGGATGATCGGCGTGGTGCTGCTGTTGCTGATGATGGCCACCGCCTTCATGGGCTACGTGCTGCCCTGGGGGCAGATGTCGTTCTGGGGCGCCACCGTCATCACCAACCTGTTCTCGGCCATCCCGGTGATCGGCCAGGGGATCGTCACCTGGCTGTGGGGCGGCTTCGCGGTCGGCGACCCGACGCTGAACCGCTTCTTCAGCCTGCATTACCTGCTGCCGTTCGTCATCGTGGGCGTGATCTTCCTGCACATCACCGCGCTGCACATCACCGGGTCGAACAACCCGCTGGGCATCGACGTGAAGGGGCCGGCCGACACGCTGCCGTTCCATCCCTATTACACGATCAAGGACTCGGTGGGGATGTGCGTGTTCCTGCTGATCCTCGCGATCGTGGTGTTCTTCATGCCGAACGCGCTGGGCGACCCGAACAACTACATCCAGGCCAATCCGTTGCAGACGCCGGCGGACATCGTGCCGGAAGTGGTACTTCCTGCCGTTCTACGCGATCCTGCGATCGGTGCCGAACAAGCTGGGCGGCGTCACCTTGATGTTCGGCTCGATCGTGGTGCTGTTCGTGCTGCCGTGGCTGGACACCAGCCCGGTGCGCAGCGCCCGCTTCCGGCCGATCTTCCGTCAGTTGATGATCGTGCTTGTGGTCGACGTGATTATCCTGGGCGCTGTCGGCGCCCATCGCCCCGTGCCCCCCTGGATCATCATCGGCCGCGTCGCCACGACCTACTACTTCCTGCACTTCCTGGTCTTCCTGCCAATCCTCGGCAAGATCGAGCGGACGCTG
This sequence comes from uncultured Pseudomonadota bacterium, assembly GCA_963758455.1. Taxonomy (GTDB): domain Bacteria; phylum Pseudomonadota; class Alphaproteobacteria; order Acetobacterales; family Acetobacteraceae; genus CAVRQM01. Next base: position 43,271 of record CAVWVK010000005.1, read on the forward strand.
CCGCTGCCCGAAAGCATCAGCCGCCCGGTGATCCGCGGCGGAGGCCCGCTGCCGACGGGTGCTGCCGCCAAGCCGATGGAGAAGCCGTGATGCGCCCCTTTCTCCGGTTGCGTCTGGTCGTCCGGCTAGGTCTGGCCGCCGCTGTCCTCGCGGGCGGGCTGGCTGGCGCGGCGCAGGCGCAGGAGACCGCCAAGCTGCTGCATTATCCCTGGAAGTTTTCCGGCCCGTTCGGCACCTTCGACCGCGCCTCGGCGCAGCGCGGGTTCGAGATCTACAAGGAGGTCTGCTCCAACTGCCACTCGCTGAAGGAGGCGTACTACCGCAACCTCGAGGGGATCGGCTTTTCCGCCGCGCAGGTGAAGGCGATCGCCGCCGGCTTCACGATGCCGGCGATCGCCGATGACGGCTCGGAGACGACGCGCCCGGCCTTGCCGTCGGATCACTTCCATTCGCCGTTCGCCAACGACAACGCCGCGCGCGCCGCCAACAACGGCGCGCTGCCGCCCGACCAGTCGGTGCTGGAGAAGGCGCGCGAGGGTGGCCCGAACTACATCTATTCGATCCTGCAGGGCTACGGCGACGCCCCGGCCGGCATGAAGATCCAGGAAGGGCTGTACTACAACAAGTATTTCCCCGGCAACCAGATCGCCATGCCGCCGCCGCTGCAAGCCGGGCAGGTGACGTATACCGACGGCACCAAGAACACGCTGGCGCAGGAAGCGCACGACATCACGGTGTTCCTGACCTACATCGCCAACCCGGAGATGGAGCAGCGCAAGAGGATCGGGGTGAAGATCGTGATCTTCCTGCTGCTGCTGACCGGCGTGACCTATGGCGTGAAACGCAAGGTCTGGGCCGACGTGCATTGACCGACGGGGCCGGGTTTGCCGCCGGCGGCTGACTGCGCGGTGACCGACCCGATCCGCCCGGTCATCGGCATTATCGGCGGGTCCGGGCTGTACGACATCCCCGGCCTCCAGCGCACCGCCTGGCGGCGGGTAGCCTCGCCGTGGGGCGAGGCGTCAGACGAGCTGCTGGAAGGCTGGCTGGATGACGTGCGCTGCGTGTTCCTGCCGCGGCACGGGCGCGGCCACCGGCTCGGGCCGTCGGACCTGAACTACCGCGCCAACATCGACGCCCTGAAGCGCGCCGGCTGCACCGATGTGCTGTCGCTCTCGGCGGTCGGCTCGCTGCGCGAGGAATTGCCGCCGGGCCATTTCGTCATCGTCGACCAGTTCATCGACCGCACCTTTGCCCGTGCCAAAAGCTTCTTCGGCGCCGGCTGCGTCGCCCACGTCTCGGTCGCCGACCCCGTGTGCCCGCGCCTCGGCGACGCGCTGGAAGCGTCGGCGCGCGCCATCGGCCTGCCGGTGACGCGCGGCGGCACGTATCTCGTGATGGAAGGGCCGCAATTCTCGTCGCGCGCGGAGAGCCACCTGTATCGAAGCTGGGGCTGCTCGGTCATCGGCATGACCAACATGCCGGAGGCCAAGCTCGCCCGCGAGGCCGAGCTTTGCTACGCCAGCGTGGCGATGGTCACGGACTACGATTGCTGGCACGACACGCACGGCCATGTCACCGTCGACATGGTGGTGGCCGTGCTGCTGGCCAACGCCGACCGCGCCCGCGAGCTGGTGGCCGCCGTGGTGCCGGTGATCGGGGCGGCGCGCGGACCCTGCCCGGCCGGGTGCGACCGGGCGCTGGATCACGCGCTCATCACCGCCCCGGCGGCGCGTGATCCCGACCTGCTCCGCAAGCTGGACGCGGTCGCCGGCCGCGTGCTGCGTTCCGCGTAGGGCGGAAACGCTTGCTGCTCAGATGGCGCCTAACACCAGCAGCACGATGACGATCAGCAGGATCAGCCCGAGGCCGCCGGAGGGATAGTAGCCCCACCCCGCGCTGTACGGCCAGGTCGGCAGCGCGCCCAGCAGCAGGATGATGACGATGATGAGCAGGATGAAGCGCATGACGGCAGACCTTTCCGCAGGCTGAACGATGCGGGGTCAACGCGGCGCCCGCGCTGTGGTTCACGCGCCGGCGAGGTGGCGGCGCAGGAAGGCCAGCGTGCGCTGCTGGGCCAGCGCCGCGTCCGGCGCCGAGTAGCTGGCCCGCTCTCCGCAGCCGAAGCCGTGGCCGGCGCCGGGATAGGTGAACACCTCCACGTCCGGCTGCGCCGCGCGGATGGCGTCGATGTCGGCCATCGGGATCGAGGCGTCGCGCTCGCCGAAATGCAGTTGCACCGGGCAGTGCGGCTGTTCCATGCGCGTGCCCGCGATGCCGCCGCCGTACCAGCCGACGGCGGCGCGGAACAGGTTGGTGCGTGTCGCGCCCCACCAGGCGATCGTGCCGCCCCAGCAATAGCCGACGATGCCGAGCCGCACCGCGCCAAGCGACCGCGCCGCCGCCTCGACGTCGGCCAGCGCGTCGGCGTCGGCGATGCGGCCCCGCAGCGCGCGGCCGCGCGCCACGTCGGCGGCCTCGTAGCCGAGCTCGATGCCGGGTTCGGCGCGGTCGAACAAGGCGGGCGCGATCACCGCGTAGCCCGCGGCGGCGAATGCCTCGCAGGTCTGGCGGATGTGGTGGTTGACGCCAAAGATTTCCTGCACCACCACCAGCGCCTGTTCGGCGGCGTCCGGGCCGGTGCGCCAGGCGCCGAGGCGGTGGCCGTCGGCGGCCGTCAATGTGATCGGATTGCCCATGCGCGTGGTCCTTCGTGCCGCGATTGCCGCGGCGGCACTCACTACGCCCGGATCCATGCGGCCGATACCCGTCATCAACAGGTTTTGTTCGCGCCGGTGGATTGAAGTTGCTTCTGTGTTCCGGCGGTCTGCGACAAGGAGCAATCCATCATGGTCAACGCTGTGACGCGCGAGCCAGAATGGGCTTTGGCGCACGAGTTTTCCTTCGACGGTCGGGCGGTTCGATACGGCGTCGTGGGAAACGGTCAACCGCTGGTCTTCTTGCACGGGACTCCGTTTTCGTCGGTCGTGTGGCGGCGGATCGCTCCACATCTCGCCACGCTGCGCACGGTCTTCTACTTCGACCTTCTGGGGTACGGATGCTCGGAGATGGCCGAAGGGCAGGACGTATCGCTGGGCATTCAAAATCGGGTGTTTGCCGCCTTGCTCGACCATTGGAAAATTGCACTGCCGGATGTCGTCGCCCATGATTTTGGCGGCGCGACGGCGCTCAGAACTCACCTGCTCGACGGCCGAGACTACCGATCCCTCGTGTTGATTGATGCTGTCGCGATCGCGCCCTGGGGTTCGCCATTCGTCCGGCACGTTCGGCGGTACGAGAGGGCGCTCGCGGGATTGCCGCCGTACATCCACGCCGCGATCGTGGATGCCTACATCGCCGGCGCGGCACACGGTCCGCTCAGCAAGGACACCCTGCGGCGCCACGCCGAGCCGTGGCTTTCGGACATCGGCAGGGCAGCCTTCTACCGGCAGATCGCCCAGATGGACCGGCGCTACACCGACGAGATCGAACATCGGCTTGCCCAGGTCCGCTGTCCGGTCTCCATCGTTTGGGGCGAAGACGATCAGTGGATTCCCATCGCGCGCGGCAAGGAACTCGCCTCTCGCATTCCGAATGCGCGATTCCGGTCCGTCCCGGGCGCGGGCCATTTGGTTCAGGAGGACGCTCCCGAAGCGATCGTCGCCGAACTGCTCGACTTTCTGCCGAGGGTTTGCCGAACCTCAGGCATTGAGGCCTAACTTCCGTCCGGCCAAAACTCAACGAGCGGAGCCTGCCATGATCTGGGACGCCTTCATCACCTGTGCCGTGACCGGCGTGGGCGCCTCCACCGACCGCAACCCGCACGTCCCGATCACGCCCAAGCAGATCGCGGCCTCGGCGATCGAGGCCGCCCGCGCCGGCGCGGCGATCGCGCATATCCACGTCCGTGATCCGAGCACCGGCAAGGGCTCGCGTGATCCGGCGCTGTATGCCGAGGTGGTGGCGCGCATCCGCGAGTCCGAGACCGATGTCGTCGTCAACCTGACCGCCGGCATGGGCGGCGACCTGGTGCTGGGCGGCGTCGAGCGGCCGCTGCCGCTGGATGCCGCCGGCACCGACATGGCCGGCGCCGAGGAGCGGGTGCGCCACGTGACCGAATTGCTGCCGGAAATCTGCACGCTCGACTGCGGCTCGATGAACTTCTCCGAGGGCGACTACGTGATGACCAACACGCCCGGCATGTTGCGCGCGATGGCGCGCCGCGTGCAGGCGCTGGGCGTGCGGCCGGAAATCGAGGTGTTCGACACCGGCCATCTGGTACTGGCCAAGCAACTCATCCGCGAAGGGCTGATCGACGACCCGGTGATGATCCAGCTCTGCATGGGCATCCCGTACGGCGCGCCGGACGACCCGCAGACTCTCATGGCAATGGTGGCCAACCTGCCTCCCGGCGCGGTGTTCTCGGCGTTTTCGATCGGCCGGATGCAACTGCCCTATGTCGCGATGGCGCTGCTGGCGGGCGGCAACATCCGGGTCGGGCTGGAGGACAACATCTGGCTTTCCCGAGGCGTGCCGGCGACCAACGCGCAGTTGGTAGAACGCGCGGCGACGGCGGCGCAGGCGATGGGCGTGCGCCTGCTCGACCCGGCCGAGGTGCGCACCAGACTGCGGCTGCGCGCGGGACGCGCGGCATGAGCGGCACAGACATCCGGCGCTGCGCCATCGTCGGCGGCGGCGTGATCGGCGGCGGCTGGGCGGCGCGCTTCCTGCTCAACGGAGTGGATGTGGCGGTGTTCGACCCACATCCCGAAGCCGAGCGGCGTCTGCGCGAGATGGTGACGCTGGCCGGGCGCGCGCTCGCGGCGCTGACCTCCGCGCCGCTGGCGGCACCGGGTGCGCTGCGCGTCGCCTCCAGCGTGGCGGATGCGGTGCGCGACGCCGACCTGATCCAGGAAAGCGCGCCGGAGATCGAGATGCTCAAGCGCCGGCTGCTGGCGGAAATCGCCGCGGCGGCGCGGCCGGATGCGCTGATCTGTTCCTCGACCTCCGGCCTGTTGCCGACGCGACTGGCGGCCGACATGGCCCGTCCCGAACGGTTCCTGGTCGCCCACCCATTCAACCCGGTCTACTTGCTGCCGCTGGTCGAGTTGTGCGGCGGCAAGGCGACCGCGCCCGAGGCGATCGAGCGGGCGCGGGCGTTCTACGCCGGCCTGGGGATGCGCCCGCTGGTGGTGCGCCATGAGATCGACGGTTTCGTCGCCGACCGGCTGCTGGAGGCGCTGTGGCGCGAGGCGCTGTGGCTGGTGCATGACGGCGTGGCCACGGTGGAAGAAGTCGACGACGCGATCCGTTTCGGCGCCGGGCTGCGCTGGGCGTTCATGGGCACCTTCCTTGTTTATCGCCTGGCCGGGGGCGAGGCGGGGATGCGGCATTTCATGGAGCAGTTCGGCCCGGCGCTGAAACTGCCCTGGACCCGGCTGACCGAGGTGCCGGAGCTGACCGACCGCTTCCTCGACACGCTTTCGGAGCAATCTGACGCGCAGGCCGCCGGGCGTGGCCTACGGGCGCTGGAGCAGACCCGCGACGACTGCCTGGTCGCGATCATGCGGGCGCTGAAGGCGCACGACTTTGGCGCGGGCTCGGTGCTGGCGGCCTATGAAGCGCGATTGCGCGCGGCGGCCGGCGGCGGCGAGGCGGCGTTGCCGCGGCTGCGCGAGGGCGTCGTGCCGGCGGAGTGGATCGACTACAATGGCCACATGACCGAAAGCCGCTACCTGCACGTGTTCGGCGACGCAACAGATGCGCTGCTGCGCATGATCGGCATCGACGCGGCGATGCTGGCGGCCGGATCCAGCTACTTCACCGTCGAGACGCACATCACCCATGTCGGCGAGATCCGGCTGGGCGAGGCATTCCATGTCACGACGCAGGTGCTGGCGGCCGACGAGAAGCGGCTGCATGTGTTCCATCGGATGCGCCACGACGACGGCGGCCGCGTGCTGGCGACGGCCGAGCAGATGCTGCTGCATGTCGACACCAGGCGGCACCGCGCTTGTCCGGCCGATGCGGCGGTGCAGGCGGCGGCGGCAAAGCTGCGCGACGCGCATCGCGGGCTGCCGCCGCCGGCCGAGGCGGGCCGCCAAGTCGGCATGAAGGGGTCCCGCGCCGCATGAGCGCGTACCGCCTGGATGCCGAGGTCGCGGCGTTCGTCGCGCGTTCCCAGTCCTTCTATCCCGCGTCCGCGAACACCGCGTCGGTCGCGGAAAGCCGCGCCACCTACGACCGCCTGTGCCACGCCTTCGATCGCCCGTATCCGTTCGGCATCGCGGCCGGTGACGGCGTGCTGCACGCGCGCAATCCCGCGCGCGAAATCCCCTGGCGGAGCTATCGGCCGCAAGCCGCGGTGCCGGGGCGGACGATCCTGTATCTCCACGGTGGGGGCTGGGTGGTCGGCGGCCTGGCAAGCCACGATTCGATCTGCGCCGATCTCGCGGCGGGCACCGGGACGACGCTGGCCGCACTCGACTACCGGCTGTCGCCCGAGCACCTCTATCCGGCCGCGCTGGACGACGCCGAGGCCGCGTACGAGGCGCTGACGTCGTCCGGCCAGCGGGTTGTTGTCGCAGGCGACAGTGCCGGGGGCAATCTCGCGGCGGCGCTATGCCTGCGGCTGCGGCGGCTGGGCCGCGCACCTCCGTCGGGGCAGGTGCTGATCTATCCCGGCCTGCACCCGAGAGCAGGCCGCGCGATCGGCACCTGGCGCGAGGCGGTGCCAATGCTGAGCGCGGCCGACAGCATCGCGTATCGCCGTCTCTACACGGGGCGGCAGGACGTGGGTTCCACCGATGATCCGGAACTGGCGCCGCTCGCCGCGCCGGACCTCTCCGGGCTGCCGCAGGCCGCGATCTTCGCCGCCGACGTCGACCCGCTGGCCGAGGATTCCGCCGATTACGCAGCGGCGCTCCGCGCGGCCGGCATCGCCGTCAGCCTGCACACCGGCGAAGGGCTGGTGCATGGCTACCTGCGCGGCCGCCACCAGAGCGCCCGCATCGGCGCGGCGTTCGCGGCGATCGTGGCGGCAATGCGGGACCTGACGCACCGGGGCTGAGCGGCAGGGTCGGGGCACGCGGGACCAGAACTCCAGTCCTCCGTGGCCGCACTTGGCCCGACAACCCAGCCCACAACACAGGCGTCCGCAAGCCTACCGGGCGCGAAACGGAGCTGCTTCCAGCCCAAAGCCCTGGGTCGCCCCAAGATCGGCGGCCCCGGTGCCGTGCGAAGGCCGAAAGCCTATGGCGGCACACCCCGCCACGCAGAGCGCCAACACCATCGCGACGGCGCACCTCATGCCCCGCTCCCGAAATCACACCCACTGTGGGGTCGCGCGTCGGTCGAGCCGAAGGACCTGGCTGGGGGACCTGGAACCTCGGAGGGCGACAGGAACGCTAGGGAATCCAGCGGCTTACGGAAGCTGAGAAGCCATCTTTGGATCACCCTACTGGTCACCCTGTCAAGCACGCACTGCCAGCTGCTAAAGTGATGCTGAGGAACGTTGGGCGGTGCAATAGATGGGCGACGCGAAGAGGAAGCAGACCGCCACAAAAAGAACTCATAGCCAAATATCCCGGCTGCTACTTCTGCGGGGGACTCGGGCGCTCGGCAGAGCGAGAGCACATGCCGCCGAAGGCGTTGTTCGACGGTTCGCACCGACCGGATAAGCTGGTGATGCCGGTCTGTAAGGCGTGTAACCTTGGAACGAGCACAGCCGATCTGGCTGCCGCCGTAGTCAGCCGGTGGGACTATCTCGCTGGTCCTGAGGCGCGCAGGGATCACGGGACGCTGATCAAACGGGTGGAAGTTCAGGCTCCAGAATTGCTAGCCGAGTGGAGAAAGAGTCCCGGAGAAGGAGGTCGCGAGCACCTGAGACGCTATGGGGTTCACGTTCCCCCCGACGCGGCGCTGGTCACAGTAGGCCCGTTCACGACGCTCCAGCTCAATCTTTTCGCTCACAAAGCAGCTCTCGCGCTCTATTGGGAACATTTCAGAGCACCTCTCCTCCGACCGGGGCTGTCTGGGCGGTCTGGAGGACCAAAGAAGCCTTCATTGCTCGCGGCATTCCAGATTCCCTGATGGCACTGATGCCTCAATATGCGACGCTGATACAAGGTCGATGGAATGCCCATGAGACATTCGAGTACAGATTTCAAGCCAACCCTGAAGAGGGGCTTTTCGCTTTCTTTGCTAAACTCAGACGTGGCCTGTTCGTAACCGGCCTAGCGGCAACAAGCACAGACTTTACACTAGACTGGTCGGACTGGACAAGCCCAGGGGAACCTGCGGCTCTGGTTCAGCTCCCGCAGTTTCAACGAAAGTAGTCGCCCTGCCAGTTGCTTCACTTAGCAACAGCCCGCGCCATGGACCCGCGGGGACCCGCAGCGATTGCCACGCGGCCTCGTGCGGCGTTCTCCCGGCGACCCCTACCCATCAAAGCCGAGGTCGATACAATAAAAAAACAACCCTTTAGCGGCTTTTTGAAGTCGAGCCTTGATGGACCCCTACCCGGTCACAATACGGCCAGCCTCGCCGCGTTCTGGTCGCAACGCAGCAGCAGCAGCGCAGCAGCACGACACATCAGCAGCGCGATGTTGCGCAGCCGCGTCAGCACGCCAAGGCAGCATCACCTCCGGACTGTTGGCGGCCCTGCTGGCCCACAGCGTCCCACTAGACCCTGCCCGTGTAGAACTCGACCCGGCAGGGAAAGAATGTGTCCCACACGAATTGACCTCTTGACATTTGGGACGTTCGTCCCTCATGGTCAATGAGCCGTATGGGACGGTATGGAATACCAAGCAGGGGGCGGGCAATGGCAAGGCGGCCAGCACAGAAGGCGCCGGACAGCAAACCGGCGGAGGCGCCGGGGATCGCCGCGGCTGGCCACGGGATCGCCGTAGGCTACGCCAGGACATCGACGGCGGAGCAGCGAGCCGGGCTGGAGGGCCAGCAACGCGACCTCACGGCCGCGGGGGCCGCGAAGCTTTTTGCCGAGCAGGTGTCGTCCATCGGGCGCCGGGAACAGCTTGAGGCCGCATTGGACTACGTTCGCAGCGGCGATGTGCTGATGGTGACGAAGCTCGACCGCCTCGCTAGGTCTACGTCAGACCTTTTGGCGATGGTGACGCGGCTGGAGGGGAAGGGCGTGGCGCTGCGCGTGTTGGCCATGAACGGCGGCGGCGAGTTGGACACGCGCAGTCCCACGGGGCGCCTGATGCTGACTATGCTGGGCGCCGTGGCGGAATTCGAGAGAGCCTTGATGCTTGAGAGGCAGCGCGAGGGGATCGCCAAGGCGAAGGGCGAGGGACGCTACAAAGGCCGCGTGCCCACGGCGCGAAGGCAGGGCGCGGAGGTTCGGAAGCTGGCCAGCGAGGGCGTGAGGCCGACGGAGATAGCAAGGCGCATGGGCATCGCTAGAAGCAGCGTCTACCGCGTTCTTGGGGACGCAACGGTGCACCGCTAGGCCCTGCCGTGACGGGTGCCCCGTCGCTGTCGCTGAGGCCGAACACTACCTCCTCTTGGATTGATTCACATCGGTTCGCGAGGCCGCGCCCTCTTACGATCACAGCCCAAGTCGTCCCGAGACTATGCGGGATGTATCTCGGCTGCTTGCTGAACTCGGCAACGGCCCTGAGATACCCTTCGTCGCCCGTGAACATGCCAAGGCGGAGAAGCTGCGAGCCCGCCGCAGTCAAGCGTATTGCGGGTAGGCTAAGTTCCGAGACACCCTCTCTGACGCCGAGTAGGAGCATGGTGCTGTGGGACCGGATGACTGCCGCTTGACCATGCTCGGTTGCCGAGACTATCCAACTGGACGACACGAGCCCATGTTCGGCACCCGAGAGAAGCCCGAGGTCTTGCAGGTGCAATGCGGTGCCGTCGTTATAACCAAAGGAACCAAGATATGGCTCCGCTCGGATAATCACGGTGTCATCGACAACATAGGGCCCTAGCCTCTCAAATAGGCGGGCGTCATCCGCCGACAACTGACGTAACGTATCGAGGGTCTTACGACTGACTGATCCCGGCTTGGATACCTCTCCCACCAAAAGGCGCGCCCAAAGCTGCTGAAGTTCCGCTCCGTCTACCTCGGCCACCCCGTCGCGCCACCGATCAATCCATTCATTGCTGGGGCGTTCATCGGGAAGGGGGCCGGCGTCAACGCCATCGGCCAAGTTTTCGGCGATACGATGGGCCGCCCTGACGTGGAGGAGCCGCTCCGTTTCGCGCAGACGGGAGTGTCGGTTCGCCAACGTCGCAACGTCCTTCGGCGTCATGGCGACAACTAGTCGGGGCTCCGCTCGCGAAGCTTGGAGGCGGAGTGACTGCTTCTCGCTCTTGGGCGCGGGGCTATCCGGTGCGGTCAGGAGCAGCCGTGCTGCCGACGATTTTCCTAAGCGAATTGCCTCCACGTCTAGTCCGGTTTGAGCATCGAGCAAGGCTTCGAACTCGTCGAACATCGGCGTGTGCGCGTCCTTCCCGACGAATTTGAACCGGGCTCATTATGCCTATTGCGCATCGCTCCAGGGTTTCCCACAGCCGAATGGCAAGGTTCTCTCCGGGCCAGAAAGACATGCGGCGCTCCGCGCACGGTCAAAGGGGACTGGGTAGAGACTGGCGGTTGCCGCCAAATCTGGGGAAAGCGGAAGTGCGGCATATCCGCCACAGCCCAAAGTCAAGTTTTCTACTCCATCACTAACTTACCTACACTGAAATTCCTAGGCTTTCTCCGGGACCCGAAACAGCCGTTGGACAGGCATTGTGTCTCCCCATTGATCCCGATGCGAACTCGCCCCCGCCATGCCCCAGCAAACCCGCTTCGGTTCGCGCAGGGGATGCCGACGATGACGACCACGACCGCACGCAAAGGGACCATGGCTTCCGCGAACAGCGACGATGCACGGGCAGGGATGAACGAAGAAGGCGGCGATGTGGCCCATCTGCTGACGAATGCCGAGAGGGTCGCGGCTGGATGAATTCGTCGCGCGGCGGAGCGACTGCTACTTCACGATGGACTGGCGACCGGCTTGACTGAAACACGAACACTCACGATCAGCCTTATCATGGGTCTAAATGGGTCGAATGCTTGGGGATCGGAAAGAAGAGCTTGCCTTCAACTTGGTTCCCGTCCCCGGAGGCTCTAGGTGGTCCACCGGGTGTGCCCCGCCGGATGCCCGCCGGGTGTCTCTCCGGGTCGCTGTAGACGGTCCGGGGGCGTCCAAGGCGCGATCGGCCCGCAGGCAACTGCTCCTGCTCGGTAAATGGAAAGGTAGCCTGTGTCGCCTTCCTATGATCCTCGCTGACCTGATGAGTTAGTCAACACTATCTGCACGAGCCCGGCCCACGAACCTTAATCCTGAGTGGACATTCGGGGTCGCCAATCTCCCAGCCGGGGCCGCTCGGGTCGCCTAGCGTCGCCTTGTGTATAGGACAGAGCCTAACGGTGAGCTGGTCCAGGATTGCCGATCCGGCGTCCGGGCTGTTCGTTGCGAAAGAAAAATCAGACGGGCTTGTAGGAACGGCATCGGCGAGGCCTTGGCGGCTGCTCTCTTCAACGTCCCGCTCCAGCCATCCTCAGGCGTCCCTCATTGCTTCCCTCGGCTGGCCTGAGCTGCCTTGTCGTCTCTCGCTCGCTTCCCCATCATCGTCTGTCCCCCACCATTCGCCCCTGGCCTCCCCCTGGTCCCCTTCATGGTCCCTATGAGTTCTCCAAGAGGGAACAGGTAGTTACCCTCATAGGTAGCTTTGGGGGCTCGGGGGGACCCGGTGGGTGTATGCAGTAACAGTTCCCGGAGCTAGGCTGTATCGATGTCCGCCGTTATCCCGCCCCCAATGCCGACCTTGCCGCCGCCCGAGGGATGGCTGGCAGCAACCCGTCAGTGGCACAGGGGCGCCCGTGGGCTGGTCCTGACGGGTGTTCCGCAGTCCCCGCCGCTATGGCCCTGGTTGACGCCGTGGCTGCCGTGGTGGCCGCAGAGCGTGGCGGGAAGGCGCCTCGGCGGGCTTGCGATCGGGACGGGCTGCATCGGGCCTTGGGTGCGATTGTCGGCGGGGTGCTGCGGCGCTGGCTGCGCGACAGCCCGGCCTTTTGCACCCGAACGGCCACGCCCGGAGCCTTCACAGGATCACAGGTCGGCTACAGGCAATTCCGAGCGGCGACGGCGGCGCTGTTCAATGCAGGCCTGATCGCCCGTGTGCCGGGTGGCGGCTACCAGGAGGACTTTGGCGAACTCGGCAAGTCGCCGAAAGGCCGCCCCGGCGTCTACTGGCCGACTCCTGCGGCTGCTGACTGAGGCGGAGCGGAGTGGCGTGACTGCCGGCCAGTGTCGCCGACGATTTCGCCAAGGTGGTTCCCAAGGCCACGCCCAAGGTGACGCGCCCGGTTCGTGTCGTCAGCATCAAGGCCCATCCGGGGGCAGCGAAGGACACGCGCCGCCAGATGCCGCTCGACGTGCTCGGGCCGGCCGCAGACGCCATCGGGGCCGATGTGGTCGCCATGAATGTCTTTCTCCGCCCAGCATCAGGTGCGGGGCTGCTGTCCTCCGCAGTGGCACCGCTCGTTCCTCGCATCGGGCATTCTCGGCGGGCGCTGGACGGCAGTCGGGAGCGATGCAGTCTATCAGGGGATGAAGCCTGACGAGCGCCTCGGCCTGACGATAGACGGCGAGGCGGTATCCGAGATAGACGTTGTCGCATCGCAACTGACGCTGCTGAGCGGTGCGCTGGAGCTGCCGATGATCGGTGATCCATACACGGTCGCCAGCGGAGTGCCGCGCCTCGTTGTCAAACGGTGGACGCTCCAGGCGATCGGGACCGGCCGCATTCCGTCCCGATGGTCGCCGCGGGCCGTCCAGAGGTTCCCGAAGTGGCCGCCTACAAGGTGGGCGACGTAGGCCGCGCGGTGTGCGATCGGCTGCCGGCCCTGAGCGACCTTGAGGCCGCCGCGCGTCGGCTTGGACTGGCAGAGCTGGCCGCGCGCCTCGGCAAGCCGCCGCACAAACTGCTGGTGCTACGGCTACAGGGGATGGAGGCTGCTGCACTAACGGTGGCGATCCGGGCTTGCCGAAGTGATGGATTTTGGCGCTGCCCGTCCATGACATTCTCTGATCGTCGCGACGCGGCACGTGGAGGCGGCGCGGGCGCATATGGTCGCCGCTTATCGTCTAGTCGCCGCCATTGACCCCACGACGAAGGTCCGGGCGGCCTCCGCATAGCGACCACCCGCTAGGCGAGTCTCAGGGCCGCCCTCAGGGCGTTCCAGCCTCTCCCGGCAGTAGAGTAGCGGCCTCCCGATGCCAGAGTCTCCAGCGGCAGTCTACGCCCTTCCTGACGGGTGTGCCGTGCGCGTCGCTGAGCGCCCACGCCCTGCCACCGACGACGGGCGTCTCAGAGGCCGCCATCCAGCATACCCTCAGAATGACTCTCCGAGGCCCCACCAGCGCCTCATGCCTGCTCCCGGCAGGTGGGGTGGCGGTCACGGCCTTGGCGAGTTTGTAGCACCCGCCTGCGGGCGTCCTGAGGCATGTCTGCCGCTGCCCCGTCCTGAGCGCCTCCATTCTGCCCGCACGGGGCATCCTTACCACCCTCCATCATCGTCATCATCAACCCCACCGCCGGCCCGCAGCAACACGCGCGGGAGCCGAGCGGCCAATCTGTGAGGACCGAAATGATTCCCATCAACCAGCGCCGTGCCCCCATCGTCCGCTTTGCGACCGACACGGATGGTGCGGCCATTGCTTTTTTGAGCCTGCGTTCCGGCCGCGAGGTCAAGATGCTGGCCGAGACTTACGAGTGGCTTTTGAGCAGCGGTTACAGTTTGGCCTGGACCACCATTACTGATCGGGACGGCCGGCAGTATGTGGTGGTGCCGGTGACGAAGGCTTCTGGAAACCTGGTGATGGCCGCACGCCTCATCGCTGGAGCCGGCCGGAACCAGCACGTCAAATACCGGGATCGGGACCGTTCCAATCTCCGGCTGGATAATTTGGAAACCGTGGCGGGCTGGGCACGACGGTTCGACGCCGGGTATGTTCCGTCTTTCGGCTTCTTGCCGCCCACGCCGCTGCCGCTCGATGCGGCTGCTGGTTATCCCGCGCCGCAACTCGTGGCGTCCCACAGGCTCGGGCAGGGTTCGGAAAAGGCTCCAGAGGCGCCCTGCATGTCCGTCTAGTGCGCCAACTGCCGCGATCCGCGGCGCTCGGAAGTCGCTGGACCAAACCGCCAAGAAACGGACGGCAGCAGCGGCCACGCACAGGGACAGCCCCCCGCGCGATCCTGACGGCTGTGGCTGGCAGATTTGGGCGGGCGGCTTCTGGCGGCCGCGGCGAGTTAGCGGCTGCCCCGTCTGCGGCCGACGCCGCACGGGCAGCCGGGGATGTTCACCAGGCCACCGCAATCGACGCCGTGCGGATGGCCAGGGGGCACGGCGCCAAGGCTGCCGTGGCGGCCGGATACACGCTGCCGCATTGGATGACACAGCATGGGCCTGTTGGGGCGTCGCGAAGCCCCCCTCACTCCGAGTTAGGACCGGCAGGCGCGGCGCTGGTCTGTGGCGCGTGCGAGCGGGACTTGAGTTCGATGTATTCGACCTCATGTTCTGTGTCGTTGTGCTTCTGGAGCAAACCAGTGCGGGCCGCGTGTCGCGGCAATTGGAAGGCTCGCAATCTGAAAAGGTGATCGACCATGACCCGCGCAGAGATCAATGCGTTGCGGCGACTGGCGGCGACGCCTGCCGCGGGCGCGCCCTACGGCGACATCCCGGACGGCAACGGGCATCTGCCGAGCGGCCGGAAAGGTTCGCTTGAGGATAGATTGGTCGCCTTGCGATCCAAAGGATTGGTCGAAGGTATGGACGGCGGCCAGTGGTGGATCACCGACGCCGGGCGGGGCGCGCTGGTCGCGTCGGCTCATGAGAGCGTGACGCCATCAGGGCCGCCGCGGGCTCGTAGGGCGAAGCCGGCCAGGCCCGTTCCGCTCCCGCCGCAGCGGGTGCCGGTCTGGCCGCGCTAGAACGGGGTTTCACCTGTCCGTGCGTCGGTCGGCGGCAGTGTCGCGGAATCGTCGGTTCGGTCCAGCAACTCGGCGCTGTTGTTGCGCACGCTGTTCACCGCCCGGCTGACTGGCCACAGCCGCAGCACGCCCTCGGCCGCGGGGCGCAGCAGCGCCGCCGGGTCGCCCTCTCCTTCTCCTAGCCAAATCGGCCAATCGGCTTCCTCGACGATCATCGGCATCCGGTCGTGCAGCGCGCGCATGGTGGCGTTGGCGGCCGTGGTGATGATGGCGCAGCTGCGGATCACTTCGCCGGTCTCTGGCGACGTCCAGCCGGACCACAGGCCGGCCAAGGCAAGCGGCGCGCCGTCGGCGCGGGCGACCGCGAACGGCTGCTTGCCGTCAGGCGTGGTGCGCCATTCGTAGAACGCCCCGGCGGGCACCAGGCAGCGGCGACGGGCGAAGCTGTCTCGGAACAGACTGTTGCGCGTCACCGTCTCGGCGCGCGCGTTGATCGGCCGGTTCGTCCGGTCCCCCTTCACGTCCTTCGCCGTGCGCGGAATCAACCCCCAGCGCAGCACGTCCAGGTGCCGCTCGCCCGTTTGCGGGTGCCGGCGCACCACCAGCGCGTCCTGCGTCGGGGCCATGTTCCAGGTCGGGGCGGCGTTCGGCAGCGGGTTGGCGGTGTGGAAGATCGCGCGCAGGGCCTCGGGCGGCAGAAAGCTGGCGTAGCGGCCGCACATCTCTGCCCTATCCCCCGTGCAGCCGCGCTGGCGGCTTCTTCATCACCACGAACCCGGACTGACGCAGGTGATCGACTAGGCGCTCGGCGGTGATGCGCGCCATCGCCTCGCCGGCGGTGTCAACACGCTTGCGACCTTTGTGGCGGAGGGCGAAGGCGATCGCCTGCATCAGGTCGTCCGGCTCGGCCTGGCGGAGCGCATCGGGGCGCACGGGAGTATCGGCGGGCGGGGCGGTGTCGGGCATGGCGAGAGCGTAGCGGACGGCTGAGAACGGATCAAGAACACACGCCGTCCTCCCTCCGCCCCCGACCAATGCAGCCTCCCCCACCTCACAGGCCGGATGCGGGTCGCATCAAGCCCGGCGGGCAACTCGATACGGCCCATCGCGTCGGCCAGAAGTTTCGTGAAGCTGCCCATGCCCGCCCCATACGCCGCGCTCTCGTCTGCCCTCGCCGAGTGGCCGGTGAGGGTGGAGCGTATTTCTTGCTGAATGCCGGCGCGGCGAGCGGCGTCTGTGAACCAGTGGCGCCAAGTAGTGGTCCGGGCTTAGCGCGCTTATCTGTGATTCGCAATGTGTGCCGCATCCAGTAGGAGACGCGCTTGCCGGCGGGGTTGGCGCGGCTGCCGAACTGAGCGTCGGGCTTCACGTCGGGGAACAGCGGCGACCCCGGCGGCAGGCGGGCGACGTAATCGAGAAACCCTTCGGCAACGAGCGCGGGATGAACTGGCAGCATTCTGCGGCTGTCAGCATTTTTCAGCGATCGGCCCTCGCCGTCGTCATGGATGCGAATGACGGTGCGCCGTCGATTTTGGTAACGTCTTCCTTGGCGCTCTGGACGATCTCATTCAGCCGGGCGCCAGTCAGGCAGCAAACCCAAGGCAGCCAACGAAGCAACCCTGTGCGGCCCCGGCGGCCTGCAAGATCGCCGTGGCCTCCGCATCGGTGAAAGGCCGAATGGTGGCCTGGCGTTTCGGCTTGGGCGGCAGGATGCCGGTAAAAGGGTTCCCGTGCAGGAAGGTCATGTCATGTGACAGGCCCCAGCGCCACACGGCGGACATCTCGCTCACGTCGTTTCGGACGGTGGCCGCAGACAGCCCACGCTGCTGCGCTTCCGTCTTCCACCGCACGGCGTCGGCCTTGGTGACGCGGCCGGCGTCACGATGGCCAAAGAAGGTCGCAAGGCGCTCCATCGTCCTCATGCGATCATAGAGGTTTCGATTGATCGGCTCGGGCATCCGACCGACCAGCCGCGATCCAGGCCCCATCCCCGGATCAGCGATCGAAACGTACAGGTCGCGGCTCTGCGCTGTCTCGGGGTGGGCCTGGCGTGATCGGGAAGCGGTCGGCGTCAGGTGAGGGCGACCAATCGCCGCTAGGCGCCCTTTTCCGAGTTCCCCATGGCCTCCGCACCGGCCCACCACTGCGCTGTGGCAACCCGCGTCACCGTCTCGGGGTCGGCAAGGCAGCCCGGCCTTCCGCAGAGCAGCGCGCGCGTCGTCCAATTGGCCGGCGTCAATATCGATAGCCAGAGGACTCGGCGTCGGCACCTCGTCGGATCACGTCTATCTGCGCGAGCGCGTAACGATGGCGCGCTCAAGCAATGGCGGTCGGCCGACGCGCATTCGCGAGTCGCCGGGTTAGAGGATCATCGCCGAAGGTGTCGCAGGCACGCTGCGGTAGTGCTCCCCGGCGAGGGCAGCACGTCGCGGTCCGGGCACCCGCGGAGCGATCACCAGCGGCCGCATTGCGAGCGGCATCGATCATCTCCTGAAGCCGCGCTACGGCGGCCGGAGCGAGGCGCTTGGCGTCCGCTCGATCCTTCGTCTTGAGGCTCTCGATGAACTCGCTGCGGCGGCCATACAGCCGCAGCGCGGTTTCGCGGAGCGGGGCCGGGATGGCGACCCGGACTCGAAACACGCCGGTCTTGGGATGTGGAGTGGGCCGGGTCATCACTAGCGCCATTTGGACCATCCCTCTGTATCACTGGGCGGTCCGCAAGTCACTGTTCCTGGCTATCTAACTGGCGCTGCTCGCATTTCCGTTGGGCTGGCTGGGGGACCTGGATTCGAACCAAGGCTGCCCGGGTCAGAGCCGGGAGTTCTACCGCTAAACTATCCCCCAAGCGGTGCGCGCTAGGCCGGTAGCACGCACCCGGACACCGCGCAACCACGACCCAGGGCAACCACGACCCAGGGCAACTACGGCGCTGGCGCCGCTCGGCCCCTCGCCCATATGTTAAGGCGAGAGGTCATCTGGAATGGTCGAACACTCAGCCGTGAGAACCGCCGCCCACACTGCGCCCATCAAGGCCGTGGCGTCGGGCGGCATCGGCCACGCGGGCGTGGCGGCCTTCGCGGCGCTGGATCTTGGCACCAACAACTGCCGCCTGCTGGTCGCGGCGCCGGTGGCGCACGGTTTTCGCGTGATCGACAGCTTTTCCCGAGTGGTCCGCCTGGGCGAGGGCTTGCAGTCGTCCGGCGAACTGAGCGACGGCGCGATGGAACGCGCCATCACCGCGCTGCACGCCTGCGCCGAACGGCTCGGCCGCCGCCCGGTGCGCGCCATGCGCGCCATCGCCACCGAAGCCTGCCGCCGCGCCGGCAACGGCAAGCTGTTCCTGGACCGGGTGCGCCGCGAAACCGGGCTGGCGCTGGACGTGATCTCGGCCCGCGAGGAGGCGGAGCTGGCGCTGGCCTCCTGCGCGCCGTTGCTGGCGACGCTGGCGCGCACCGGCACCCGCCGGGTGCTGCTGCTGGACATCGGCGGCGGCTCCACCGAGCTCGCTTGGGTGCGTGTCGCCGCTTCGAGGGAAGACGGGACGGAGGAGCCGCATTTGATCGGCACCGTGTCGCTGCCGGTCGGCGTGATCGACGTGGCCGAGGCCTGGGGCGGCACGGCGGTCGGAGCCGGCGCCTTCGACGCCACTGTGGAGACGCTGGCCCGCCAGTTCCACGCCTTCGACCTGGTGCATTGCATCGCCCACGAGATCCGCCAGGGCGGCGTGGCGCTGCTCGGCACCTCGGGCACGGTCACGACCCTGGCTGGCGTGGCGCTCGACCTGCCGCGCTACCGCCGCGCGCTGGTCGACGGTGTGGTGCTCGATGACGTGGCGGCGCAGGCGGCGCTGGCGCGGCTGCGGGCGCTCGGGCATCGCGGGCTGGCGGCACATCCCTGCGTCGGTCCCGATCGGGCGGAGTTCGCGCTGCCGGGCTGCGCCATCTTCGCCGCGATCCATCGGGTGTGGCCGGCCAAGCAGATCATGGTGGCCGATCGCGGCCTGCGCGAGGGAATGCTGCTGCGGCTGATGCGCAGCGATGCCGCCCGTCCGAGCCGCCCACGCCATCGCGCCTGGGCAGCCCTGCCGCAATGAGCCGCCCGCCGGCGAAGCGGCCGCCCGCGCCGCCGGGCGAGGGCGGTGCGCGAAAGCTCGCCGTGACGCTGAAGAAGACCCGCAACCGCACCTCCGGGCAGCAGAAATGGCTGCTCCGCCAGCTCAACGATCCGTACGTCGCCGCCGCCCGCGCGCAGGGGTATCGCTCGCGCGCGGCGTTCAAGCTGATCGAGCTGGACGACCGCTATCACCTGATCGCCCGCGGCGCGCGCGTGCTCGACCTGGGTGCGGCACCGGGAGGCTGGAGCCAGGTGGCGGTGCAGCGCGGCGCCGCCTCGGTGCTGGGCCTGGATCTGCTGGCGATCGATTCTGTCCCGGGTGCCACGTTCATCGAAGGCGACTTCCTCGATCCGGCCATGCCGGAGCGTCTGGCCGCCCTGCTCGGCGGCGCGCCCGATCTGGTGCTGTCGGACATGGCGCCGAACACCACCGGCCACGCCGCGACCGACCATATCCGCATCGTGGCACTGGCCGAAGCGGCGCTGGATCTGGCGGTGCGCACCCTCGCGCCGGGCGGCGGCTTCGTCGCAAAGGTGTTCCAGGGCGGCTCCGAGAAGCAGATGCAGGCCGCGATGAAGCAGGCGTTCGCCCTGGTGCGCCACGCCAAGCCCCGGCCAGCCGCCGCGACAGCAGCGAGCTGTACGTGGTTGCCACCGGCTTCCGCGGCGGCTAGAAGGCGCCGTCAAGGTCGATCAAGGTCTGCCATGACGCCGCCTCCCGATACCGCGAGCCTGTCCGTAGATGCCGCCGCGTCCCGCATGGCGCGCGTGCAGGAGGCGTTGGCGTTCGATGACGTGCTGCTGGTGCCCGCCTATTCGCAGGTGCTGCCGGCCGCCACCGACACCCGCACGCGGCTGACGCGCGAGATCCGGCTGAACATCCCGCTGATCTCGTCGGCGATGGACACCGTGACCGAGACGGCGATGGCGATCGCGATGGCCCAGCACGGCGGCATCGGCGTGATCCACAAGAACCTGTCGATCGAGGATCATGCGGCGCAAGTGCGCGCGGTGAAGAAATACGAGAGCGGCATGGTCATCAATCCCGTGACCATCCATCCCGACCAGACGCTTGCGGACGCGCGCGCGCTGATGGACCGCTACCGCATCAGCGGCATCCCGGTGGTCGAGCGCGAGACCGGGCGGCTGGTCGGCATCTTGACAAATCGCGACGTGCGCTTCGCCACCGACCCGGCGGTGCGCGTCTATGAGCTGATGACGCGCGAGAACCTGATTACCGTGAGCGGCAGCGTGGTGCCCGAGGAGGCGCGGCGGCTGCTGCACCGCCATCGCATCGAAAAGCTGTTGGTGGTGGACGACGCGTATCGCTGCGTCGGGCTGATTACCGTGAAGGACATGGACAAGGCGCAGGCGCATCCGCTGGCCAACAAGGACGAGCTGGGCCGGTTGCGGGTGGCCGCCGCCACCGGCACCGGCGACGACGGGTTTGCGCGTGCCGCGGCGCTGATCGAGGCCGAGGTCGACGTGATCGTGGTCGATACCGCGCACGGCCACTCCGCCGGCGTGCTGGCCGCGATCGAGCGCATCAAGGGCCATCGTTCCAACACGGTGCAGGTGATGGCCGGCAATGTGGCCACGCCCGAGGCCGCCGCGGCGTTGATCCGCGCGGGAGCGGACGCGGTCAAGATCGGCATCGGTCCAGGCAGCATCTGCACCACGCGCGTCGTGGCGGGCGTCGGCGTGCCGCAATTCTCCGCCGTGCTGGAGACCGCTGCCGCGTGCCGCGAGGCGGGCGTGCCGGCGATCGCCGACGGCGGCGTGCGCACCAGCGGCGATATCGTGAAGGCGATTGGCGCGGGCGCGGACTGCGTGATGATCGGCAGCCTGCTGGCCGGCACCGACGAAGCGCCGGGAGAAGTGTTCCTGTACCAGGGCCGCAGCTTCAAATCCTATCGCGGCATGGGCAGCCTCGGCGCGATGGCGCGCGGCTCGGCCGACCGCTATTTCCAGCAGGAGGTGCGCGACACGCTGAAGCTGGTGCCGGAGGGCATCGAGGGCCGCGTCGGCTACAAAGGGCCGGTGGCTGCCGTGCTGCACCAACTGGTCGGCGGCCTGCGCGCGGGCATGGGCTATACCGGCAGCGCCGCCATCGCCGACCTGCAAACGCAGGCACGGTTCCGCCGCATCACCGGTGCTGGTTTGCGCGAGAGCCATGTGCATGACGTGGCGATCACCCGCGAAGCGCCCAATTATCGGCAGGATCAGTGATGCCCCCAGAATTGGTGCCCCCAGAATTGGTGCCTCACAAGAATCCGATCACATCACGATCGACATCACGATCGACGTCGCCATCGATTCGCGCGGTCGTGTTCGATGCTTACGGCACGCTGCTCGACACCGTCTCGGCAACGCGCCGCCACGCGGCGCGTCTGGGCGAGAATTGGGAAGCGTTCTCGACGCTGTGGCGCGCCAAGCAGGTCGAATACACCTGGACGCGCAGCCTGGCGGGAGCCGCGCAGCACCGTGATTTCGCCCGCGTGGTCGACGACGCGCTGGCCTATGCCGCCGCCGTGCATCATCTGCGCGACGATGCGCTGCTGGCCGAGCTGCGCGACGGGTTCGACCGGCTCGACGTGTTCGCGGACGTGCGGCCGACGCTGGCCGCGCTGCGCGACAAGAGCCTCGTCCGGGCGATCCTGTCGAACGGCACGCCGTCGATGCTGGCCCACCAGGCACGGGCCGGCGGCCTTGCGGACTTGCTCGACCACATCCTGAGCGTGGAGGCGGTGGGCGTCTACAAGCCCGATCCGCGCGTCTATCACCTGGCGGTCGACCGGCTCGACGTCTCGGCTGAGCACATAGCGTTCGTCTCGTCGAATCCGTGGGACGTGTTCGGCGCGCACGCATTCGGGATGCGCGCGTTCCGCATCAACCGCGCCGGCGGCCCGGACGAGTATGGGATGCGCGGGCAGGTGGCGGAATTGGGCGAACTGACCGAGTTGCCGGCCTTGCTGGATTGACGCCCGCCGCGCGCATCGCCGCCGCCATCGAGCTGCTGGCCGCCATCGACGCGGCGCCCCGCAAACCCGCCGACGCGGTGGCCAACGATTTCTTTCGCCAGCGGCGCTACATTGGCTCCGGGGATCGCCGTGCCGTGTCCGATCGCGGCTGGCGGGTGTTGCGTGCGCGCCGCCGCCTGTCCTGGTGGCTGGAGCGCGCGGGGCTGCGCCCCGGTCCCCGCCTGCTGGTGGCGGCCTCGCTGCTGACCGAGGGGTGGACTCTGGCCGGCGTCGCGCAATCCTTTTCCGGCGGCCAGTACGGTCCATCGCCGCTGATCGGCCCCGAGCGCACGGCGCTGGCCGGAGTTGAGGGCCACACACTCGACCACCCGCAAATGCCGGACTCCGTGCGGCTGGAGGTGCCCGACTGGGTGCTGCCGCATCTGGCGGCGCGATTCGGTGCCTCGCTCGGCCCCGAACTGGCCGCACTGGGCGAACCCGCGCCGCTGGATTTGCGGGTCAATCTGCTGAAATCCACGCGCGAGCAGGCGCAAGAAGCACTGGCGGCGGAGGGCATCACGGCCCAACCCACACCGCTCTCGCCCTGGGGCCTGCGCGTCACCGGCCGGCCGCCTGTGACGACGGGAGCGGCGTTCCGCGACGGGCTGCTGGAAATCCAGGACGAAGGCAGCCAGCTCGTCGCCGGCCTGACGGATGCCGAGCCGGGAATGCGCGTCGCGGACTGGTGCGCGGGTGCCGGGGGCAAAACGCTGGCGCTGGCGATGACGATGGGCAACCAGGGCCACATCACGGCGTGCGACGTGAACCCGCATCGGCTGGATGGCGCGGTGCGCCGACTGCGCCGAGCCGGCGTTCACAACGTCGAGCGCCACCTGATCGAGCCGGGCGACAAATGGGCCAAGCGCCGCGCCGGCGCGTTCGATCGCGTGCTGGTCGACGCCCCCTGCACCGGCAGCGGCACCTGGAGGCGCAATCCCGACGCGCGGCTGCGTCTGAAGCAGACCGACCTGGACGAACTGGCGCCGAAACAGGCGGCGATCCTGGCCGATGCGGCGCGGCTGGTGCGCCCGGGCGGCCGGCTGGTCTATGCTACCTGCTCGCTGCTGGCCGAGGAGAACGAGACGCAGGTGGAGCATTTTCTCGCCGCCCATCCGGCTTTCGCCGTGCTGCCGCTGGCACGTGCCTGGAGTTTTCCGGGTGCCGCGCCGGCGGCCGGCCCGTTCCTGTCGCTGACCCCGCGCCAGCATGGCACGGATGGGTTTTTCGCCGCGATCCTGGAGCGGCTTGCGTGATATCGGTGCGCCGCGCCCGACCGGCCGACGCCGCCTCGATCGGCGCGGTTCACGTCGCCGCCTGGCGCAGCGCCTATCCCGGCATCCTGCCCGACGCTTTCCTGTCCGGCCTGTCGGCGCCGCGCCAGGCCGCCTATTACGACCGCGCCATTCGCGACGGCGGCCGCACGGCGGTGCATGTCGCCTCGGTTTCCGGCGTCGATCTCGGCCCGCGCGGCGGCACCTCGCGCATCGTCGGCTTCGCCACCAGCGCCCGCGCGCGCGGCGCCCATGCGGCACTCGCCGATGGCGAGATCGAGACGCTGTACGTGCTCGACGACTATCGCGACCGCGGGCTGGGCCGCCGGCTGCTGCGCGCGGCGGCGCTGCATCTGGCCGAGCAGGGCTGCCGCTCGGCGTTCCTATGGGTGCTGCGCGACAACCCGAGCCGTTGGTTCTATGCCCGCCTCGGCGGGCGGCCGGTCGCCGAGGACCGTGTGCATGTGGCGGGCACGGACGTGATGCAGACCGCCTATGTCTGGAACCCGATCGAGACGCTGGCGCAGGCGACATCCACCGCGCCCTGACAGGGACTTTCCCCATGAGCGAAGCCGTCGCCAACGTCACGCCCGCCGAGCAGCGGGTGCTGATCCTCGATTTCGGCAGCCAGGTGACGCAACTCATTGCCCGGCGCGTGCGCGAGGCCGGGGTGTATTGCGAGATCTGGCCCTACGCCGCCGACGCCGCGCGCATCCGCGCGTTCGCGCCGCGCGCCATCATCCTGTCCGGCGGCCCGGCTAGCGTGCCCGAGGATGCTTCCCCGCGCGCGCCGGCGGAGGTGTTCGAGGCGGGCGTGCCGGTGCTGGGCATCTGCTACGGCCAGCAGGCCATGTGCGCGCAACTGGGCGGCGAGGTCGAACCGGGCCACATTCGCGAGTTCGGCGCGGCGTTCGTTGACGTGATCGAGCCGTGCGCGCTGTTTCGCGGGGTATGGGAGAAGGGTGCCCGCGAAAAGGTGTGGATGAGCCACGGCGATCGCGTGACCCGCCTGCCCCCGGGGTTCCGCGCGGTGGCGGTCAGCGAGGGCGCGCCATTCGCCGTGGTGGCCGACGACCATCGCCGCTTCTACGGCACGATGTTCCACCCCGAGGTGGTGCATACGCCGCACGGCGCGCTGCTGCTGCGCAATTTCGTGCGCGAGGTCGCGGGGTGTTCGGGCGACTGGACGATGACGTCGTTCCGCGAGGTGGAGATCGAGCGCATCCGCGCGCAGGTGGGGCAGGGGCGGGTGATCTGCGGCCTGTCCGGCGGCGTCGACAGCGCGGTGGCCGCCGTGCTGATCCACGAGGCGATCGGCGACCAGCTCACCTGCATCTTCGTCGACCACGGCTTTCTGCGCGAGGGCGAGGCGGAGGAGGTGGTGCGCACGTTCCGCGAACGGTTCAACATCCGGCTGGTGCATCGCGACGCGTCGGCGCTGTTCCTGGCGGCGTTGGACGGTGTCACCGATCCGGAGGCAAAGCGGCGGGCGATCGGAGCGACCTTCATCGATGTGTTCGACGAGGAGGCCGCGAAGATCGGCGGCGCGGACTTCCTGGCGCAGGGCACGCTGTATCCCGACGTGATCGAGAGCGTCAGTTTCGCCGGCGGTCCGAGCGTCACCATCAAGTCGCACCACAATGTCGGCGGCCTGCCCGCGCGGATGCGAATGCGCCTGGTCGAGCCGCTGCGCGAGCTGTTCAAGGACGAGGTACGCGCACTCGGCCGCACCTTGGGCCTGCCGGATGCAATGGTGGGGCGGCATCCGTTTCCCGGCCCCGGATTGGCGATCCGCATTCCCGGCGCGGTGACGGCGGAAAGGCTCGCGACCTTGCGGCGGGTGGATGCGATCTTCCTGGAGGAGATCCGGGCGGCCGGCCTGTACGACGCGATCTGGCAGGCCTTCGCGGTACTGCTGCCGGTGCGCACCGTGGGCGTGATGGGCGACGGGCGCACCTATGAATACGCCTGCGCGCTGCGCGCGGTGACGAGCACGGACGGCATGACGGCGGAGGTCTACCCGTTCGACATGGCGTTCCTCGGCCGCGTCGCGGGGCGGATCGTGGGCGAGGTGCGCGGCGTGAACCGGGTGACGTACGATGTCACCAGCAAGCCGCCGGGGACGATCGAGTGGGAGTGATTTTGGCCCATTCGGGGGTATCCCGGAAACCTAAGTAACTTATTGATAATAGATAGTAAATCATCCGTCACCCTTCGGGGACTATCGGCCG
>CAVWVK010000006.1:0-28849 GCA_963758455.1 uncultured Pseudomonadota bacterium
GAAACGATAAGGCGCAATTCGTACCGGTGACCACCGGGATCACCGGCGCGACCGATATCGAAGTGCTGAGCGGCTTGAAGGATGGCGATCAGATCATCACCGGCACATACAAGATAATCCGAACGCTGCGGAACTTTGCCAAGGTAAAAATTAACAACACGGTGCTTACACAGCCGTCGGAAGGCTAGTCCATGGCGACCGCAACGCCGGAACTCGTCAACCGCGGCGAGACCTTAAAGCGCGAGGGGATCGTCATCCGCACATACGATCTTTGGAAGACGTACGTAATGGGCGATCAGGAAATCCACGCGGTTTCGGCGTGGATATCGAGATCCGGCGCGGCGAGTATGTGGCGATCATAGGCCCCTCGGGCTCGGGCAAATCGACGCTGATGAATTTGATCGGGTGTCTGGATTCCCCGACGCGCGGCCTTTACTATCTCAACGGCAATCTGGTGAGCGATATGCAAGACGACGAGCTCGCTCACATCCGGAACAAGGAAATCGGATTTGTCTTCCAGACGTTCAACCTTCTGGCGCGCTCTTCCGGGCTGCAAAATGTCGAACTGCCTCTGATCTACGCGGGCGTTCCGAAGGAAGAACGGGCGGAGCGTGCCAGGGCGGCATTGCGCGCGGTGGACCTGGATAGCGAATGAATCACCGGCCGAACGAGCTCTCGGGCGGACAAAGGCAGCGCGTGGCTGTGGCGCGCGCGTTGGTGAACAACCCTTCGATTCTGCTGGCCGATGAGCCCACCGGCGCGCTCGATACCGCCACCGGCAATGAAATCATGACGCTCTTCGAGCGCCTTTGGCAGCAAGGCAACACCATCGTTCTGGTTACGCATGAGTTTGACATCGCTAATCGCGCTCGCCGCATCATTCACGTCCGCGACGGCAAAGTCGAAAAGGATGAAATGATGAAACACGAAAACGTTGGTCCCGCTCCCCGTCCCTAATACACTTGCTGATAGAGCAGCCGGAGTCGTGCCAGATGCGATCGCAAGCGCGATTCCAAGAACATGAACTGGGTCCTTGGGATCGGCGAGTAGCGCTCGATCATGTGGTATCGTCCCTGCTTAACGCCTTCAACGATCCACTCTGCGCCATTAACGCCTTCTTGGGATTTATCCCGCGTAGGAACATCCCAAAAGTGGACTTGATTGAGTTCGCCCAAAAACCAATCGGTCGCTTCCTTAGACAATCGCGATTCCCGATTGCGGATCAAATGGCCGGGTTCGAAGCCTCCCATGCCATCGCTGATTTAAGGATCGAATGGTCCACCATCGCCGGTTACGATGAGCCGAATGGCGATGGGGCTATCGAAGCTTCGTAGCCAAAGAAAGCGGTAGATTCGGCGTTAGGATCTTTGCGCGATAATTCCCACAGCGACGGCTCCTTGAGCACCACCAGATGCTTCACGTACGAATCTGCTATGCCCGGTGGGAAATAATGGGTTGTCTGGCAAAGGCGCCAGAAGCAGCCAGCAAAACGACAAACCTTATCAAGCCTCATAGTAGTGAATCGTTTCTTCATTGCCACGACCCTTTACCGGGCCCGTTTTCTTCATCAAGAACAATAAGAGTTCGGAACCCGAGCAGTAGCTAGCGAACGAATACGGTCACCAGAACGCCCGCGACAATCAGACTCGCGCCGAGTACATTGCCCAGGTGTGGTTTTTCACCAAGGAATAAGAACGCCATCCCCACCGCTAGCGCCACACTCAGTTTGTCGATGGGCGCCACGCGCGATGCTTCGCCCATTTGCAGAGCTCTGTAGTAGAACAGCCATGAGAGGCCGGTCGCAATGGCGGATAAAGAGAAACAGAAACGATGCCGCGAAATGCGGAGCAACTCCGAGGCATTCCCTTGCAACAGGACGATGCCCCAGGCAAAGAACACAATGATACGTCAAAGCCACCGCGAGATTGCTGTCGACGTCGCGCACGCCGATCTTCCCGAAGATCGCCACCAGTGCGCAAAGAAAAAGCGGAGAGAACAGCGTACCAGCCCCAGCTCATTCTAGCGGCCACTCATTGTGCCGGGACAATTATCGGCTCCGCGCTTTTGCTCCAGCCCGACAGCTTAATCTTTGCATCGCTCCCGTTAGCCTGGCCTGGACCACGCCGGTTAGCATGCCGTGGTGTTGAACGGCGTCGCAATGTTACCTTGCTGGTCCAGCGCGATCACCCCGCCATCCCCGTGCTGCGCCACCAGCTCTTGCATCACCACGTCGTTCGCGGCTTGCTCGACGGAAACGTGCAGGTAACGGACGCGCGCGCAAATATCCGACGCCACGACATTGCGCATGAAATACTCGCCAGTCCCGGTGGCCGAGATCGCGCAACTGTCGTTGTACAGTACGTACCCGCGCCGATGACCGGTGAATCGCCCACGCGCCCAGGCATTTTCAAAACCGTACCGCCGGTGAAGTGCCCGCCGCCAGGTTTCCCGCCATGTCCAGAGCGACCACCCCCACAGTACCGTGGCCGCTGCCGGTCGTATTTTGTTTCTCGGCCTCTTGGTACCTCTTCCACTCGCGCTCGCTATAGAAATAATAGGGCGAAACCAGCTCAATGCCTTGCGATTTGGCGAACTCTTCGGCGCCCTCGCCAACCAGCATCACGTGCGGAGTCTTCTCCATCACCAGACGCGCCAAATGGATCGGATTCGCGATGTGCTTCAGGGCTGCGACTGAACCGGCTTGCAACGTATGCCCGTCCATGATGGCAGCGTCCATTTCCGGAACGCCTTCCTTGGTGTAGTACGCGCCGCGCCCCGCATCGAAGAGGCCTGAATCTTCCTCCACGCGAATCGTCGCCTTCACTGCATCCAAGGCAGCGCCGCCGCGGGCGAGAATTGCGTAGCCTGCGCGAATCGCTGTGGCCATCGCGTTGCGCCGGGCCTCGATGATCTGGGGCATCTCTTGGTGTCATCTCCCGCGCCTCCATGGGCCACCAGCACAAAGTTGCTCGCCGCCTGC
This sequence comes from uncultured Pseudomonadota bacterium, assembly GCA_963758455.1. GTDB lineage: Bacteria > Pseudomonadota > Alphaproteobacteria > Acetobacterales > Acetobacteraceae > CAVRQM01. The sequence continues at coordinate 2,981 of CAVWVK010000006.1, forward strand.
ACCGACGCCGCTGAAAGCAATATTCCGCCCAGCACAACTTGTTTTCATGGACACCATTGTGGCCAGTTTCCGATCCTCATTTCAGATCGGGTCAAAACCGCTGGGTCAGACCGTGCGCATCAGACCATGGACGGAGGGAGCGAAACATGCAAGGCGGCGCCGCAGCGTTTCATAGGCGCGGAACAGCAAAGATTTCAGCGCGGGAATGGAGCAGTCCAGCGCCTCGGCGATCGCCGCGTAGTTGAGGGGGCCTTCGTATTTGTGCATGGACACAGCCCGGCGAGTTGTTTTGTTGCAGCTCTGGATTGCAGCGCGGATTTCGTTGACAGTGATTCGTAGACCGTCGGCGGAGAGCGGCTGTTATCGGGCTGCGGAGTCCGATCCGGCACCTGGATCCGCCGATTATCTTCAAAAGCCGCATCCAGCCGGCAGAAGCACGGTTTCACGCCGCGTATCTGCGCCAGTTCAACGCGCATCGTGGTGATGCCAAAAGCCAGGCGCGACCAGTTCTCGCTGATATCGATTGCGAAAGCGATAAACTCGCAGAAAAACGTCCTGCGCCAACTCCTCCGCGATCGCGCGATTGCGCACCAATCGATACAGATGGTTAATTACCTGACGGCGATGCCTCTCCAGCAGCGTTTCAAGACTGGTTCGTCGCCGGCACAGACCCTCACCATCAAATCCGCATCGGGATCTACAACCCACTCCGAACCATGATTTTAGAACGCATGGACCACAAGCTCCGTTTCCTCGCGCTGTAACGATCCGTAAACCGCTACTGCGGGCGTTCCGATGCTCGGGAAAACCGCATAGCCCTCCGGTGGCGGATAAAGGCTATAAAGCAAGTTGAGGCGCTTGCGTAAATAACGGCTGGGCAACTCGCGCGGACCTGTCTCCACATCGATGTCGCAGCAGGTTCCGTGCAGATATAAGGTCAGCGTATCGATCAGCGATTGCCGGACATAATCGCGAAATGCCTTGGTATCTTTGCGCATGTTCGTGTTGCGCCGCAACAGCGCCTGCTTCATGTGCCAGCTTTCTTCGTCTACTTCTCCGTTTACGCGTGCATTCAGTTCTTCGCGCAGCAATGCGCTGTACTGGGCCAACGCGTCCGGGGCGCCGTGATCGGCGGCTAGCGTCGCCAGCACGTGATAAAGACGGTAGTGATACTCCGAGACATCCTGATCTTTGAAAGCGAAGACCAATACCTCTTCCTTGTCGAAGCGCACCTGCGTGGCCCACGAAGCTCGGCTCTCGGGCGGCTTTTCACTGACAACGAATTCATCGCGCCGCACCGTTCCCTTGTCTTTTCCATCCACGCGCTCCAGGTAAGGAACCAGCATAATAGAAACCTTCGGCAGCAGAGCGGAAATCGCCGGAGGCAATGCGGCAATGGGCTCTTCCAGGTACTCCTTGACGTCTTCTTCGCTCAGCGGCACTGAGGCGCAGAAGTATGAGAATGTATTGCTGAGAGCGATTAAATCGCCGCGGAATCGCTCCGCGAACTGGCCAACGCTCAGCTTAGAAGGATCGGGTTGCGCGGACATCGGATGGGATGGAATCGCCTTCATTCTAGCACGGGCCCCCGCCATGAACCTTCCGTCTGCGAATGAATCACAGCCGGGAACTAGCCCGTTCGCGCGAAGCGCCCGTTGACAATGCCTAGCGCTAGACTAAGTTCAGTGGCTCCGAAAATTCTTATTTCGGCTGGTGAAGCATCCGGGGACCTGTATGCAGCGCGCTCTGGTGGAGGCGCTCGGCCGCCGCCGGTCCGACTTAGAGTTTTTTGGCTGCGCCGGACCGCGCATGCAAAAAGCGGGTGTTCGCCCAATCGTTGATTCGCCCACAGCCTCGCAGTCGTCGGCCTGGTAGAAGTGATCACGCACATTCCCGCATCTACGGCGAGTACCGGAAACTGCTGAGCGCCGCCCGCCGCGAGCGTCCCGAAGTCGCCATCCTTACCGACAGTCCCGGACTTCCACTTGCGGGTCGCGCGCCGGCTCAAGAAACTTGGCATTCCAGTGATTTACCTGGTGGCACCCAAGCATGGGCGTGGCGCAAAGGCCGCCTGCCCTTGATGCGCCGAACAATCGACCGGCTGCTGTGCATCTTTCCCTTCGAGCGGGAATTTTTCGCCCGCTACGGTATCGATACCACTTATATCGGTCATCCGCTCACGCGCCTGGTGAGGCCATCGGCCAGCCGCGCGGAACTCCGCCGCCGCTTCGGCATCCCCGATAGCACGCCGCTGATCGCCCTTCTTCCCGGCAGCCGTACTGGTGAAGCCGTACGCCATTTGCCGATCTTGCTGGAAACGGTAGAGCGACTGCGGAATTCGGCCAAGTCCGCGCCCGCCTTCATCCTGGCGGTCCCACCCGGAACGCTTCCTCTGAATCCGAATCGGCAGCTTCAAATTTCAGGGAACGGATTTCCGCCGCGTCCATCCAAATCCTTGAGGGAAAGACCTGGGACGTGCTCGTCTGCGCAGACGTAGCGCTGGCCGCCAGTGGAACGGTCACGATTGAGGCTTGCCTATTAGGAACCCCCATGGTCGCCTTTTATCGTGTGAACAACCTGAGTTGGTGGATGGGAAAGGCCCTGGTTCGCGTGCCATTCTATTCGATGGTCAATCTGGTGGCGGAGCGCCGGATTGTGCCGGAACTGATTCAGGATCGAAATGACGGCCGAAGAACCTGGCGCGTGAAGCTCTGGCGCTGCTGGAAAACGAAGCCGCTCGAGAAGCTATGCGGCGCGATCTGGCGGAGGTAACTGCGAAAGCTCTCGGGCCCTGAGGATCCGATGGAAGTGGCGGCGTCGATCGTCGAGAAGTACTTGGCTCGAAAAGCATTCTAAAGAAGAGGAAATGGTTCATGTTTCGTAGGATTCTGCTGGCAGCGCTCACGCTGGCGCCGCTGCTTACTGCCCAGGACAGAGGCAACAAGTCCGGCCGCATGACGGTCGTATCGACGTGGATAACTACTGCGATCGACGCGGAGATCAATCCGCGGACGCAAGCGCTCACCGCCAGCGTAAAGGTACGCTTCATCGCTCTGGACAGCGATATCTCTTCAGCCTCCTTCGAGCTGAACAACGCTTTCAATGTTTCGCGCGTGATGGACGACGCCGGCCACCAGATTCCCGCTTCGCGCTCGGGCCAGGATATGGGCGTTCGTCTGAGCTTCCCCGCGCCGCTGCGCAAGGGCAAAGCCACAACGGTGACGTTCACCTACGACGGCCGCTTGACCGGCCAGGAAGAATCGCCCGTCTACGGCATCAAGTTCGCTGCCATCCAAAACGAGTCGCCTATCTGATGTATCCGGCGCGCTGGTTCCCTGTGAACGGCTACAGCAGTGGACCGGTTCACGTCCGATCTGCACGTCACGGTGCCGAGCGGATACCAGGTGATCGCGAGCGGCATCGGAAGCTCGCAGCCAGCGTCGGCGCGGCAAAACGGTCTTCAGCTTTCAATTCACGAAGCCTTCTTTCCCAGGAAGCATCGCGGTAGTCCAAGGCGATCCGATGAAAGTAAGTTCCGAAGGCGTCACCACGTCGGTTTATTTCCGGCAGAAGCAGAACATGGCCAACGCCTATGGCGAGGAGACCGGAAAGAGTCATGACCTTCCTGACCAGCATCTATGGTCTCGCGCCGCAAGCCAATCTGACGCTGGTGGAGACTGAGGACGGAACGCCAAACGGATATTCGGCGCCCGGAATCATTTTCCTTTCGCCAAAGGAATCGGCAATCAAGTGGCAGCGCGGCTGTTGGCGAATCAGACTCGCACGCCAATGGTGGGAGACGCTGGTGTCGCCGGTTGATCGCGATCATATGTGGCTGGAGAACGGCAACGCCCGCTATGCCGAGTTGCTATGGGACGAGCACGCCAACGGGCCGGCGGCGTTTGAGCAGGACCTCCACGACACATACGTCGAAGCCCTGACGGTCGACAATCCGCCGCTGATTCAAGCCGGACGGCTGGACGACTATTCGCCCGAATACTGGGCGCTCACCGCCGGCAAGGGCGCGGCGGTGTTGAACATGCTGCGCAGCGTGATCGGCAACGATAATTTCAACAAGCTGATGTCAAGCTTTTCCGCAGACAATATGGCTGGCAATCGGTGAGCACCGTCGATTTCCGCAAAATGGCCGAGCAGATCTCAGGTCAAAAACTTGCAATATTTCTTCGTGCAGTGGCTGGAGTCCAGCGGCGCGCCCGAATTCAAGCTGGAGTACACGGTGTTCCGCACGCAGAAAGGTTTTCGCGTAATGGGCAAGATCACGCAGGATCTGGACACCTTCCAGATGCCCGTGGATCTGAAGATCGAAACCGAGGGCAATCCGGAAACCAAGCGAGTCGACGTGGTGGGAACCTCATCGGAATTCACCGTGGACACATTCGGCAAGCCCAAAACAGTAACCATCGATCCAGCGGGCGCAGTGCTGCGCTGGAGTCCCGCGATGCGCGTGGCTGTGGCCATCAAGCGAGGCGAGCAGTTTGCCGAGATCGGCGAGTTCGGCGACGCGTCTGAAGGAATACCAGAAGGCGCATCGAAGTGAATCGGTCCAGCTCATTGGCGCACTATCGCGTGGCCGAGGTGTTCTTCCTGCAGAACAACTACCAGTCGGCCGCCAACGAATATCGCGAGGCGATAAATGGCGACGTGGATCCGAAGTGGACGGAGGTATGGGCGCACATCAAGCTGGGCAATATTTTCGACATTTCCGGCCAGCGCGAGCGCGCCGTGAACGAATACAACCAGGCCATCCGCACGCGCGACGATACGCAAGGCGCGCAGGAAGAAGCCGCCAAGTATCTGAAGCAGCCTTACGAGAAGAAGCGCAGCAACGTTTAGCCGGCGCGCTTGGCGTTGATATTGCCCGGCCGCCAGCTTCGGCGTCAGCATCCAGCGCAGTACGCCCTGCGGCTCGGCGGGAAACCGCTCCAGTTCGACACATACCATCGCGCCCTTTTTGAAATCCACCTCAAGGCTCGGCGATCCAAGCAGGTACGCCGTCAACCGGCTGAATAAAGGCTCGTGCCCGGCCAACAGAATTCGCGATTCATCTTTGTGCACTCGGATTTCGTCCCACACGCTCTTTGAAGATGAACTGGGCTCCAGCGCCTTCGTGCGCAATAGCTCGCCTTTATACTCCAAAATCTCCGCCGCAAGCTGAGCCGTTTGCAGGGCGCGCTTGTAGGGACTGGTCAGAATCAACGAGGGCGCGACACCGGCCGAAGCCGCCGACACGCAAAACATTGCGCAGTTTTTTTCGGCCATCGGTAGTCAGCGCGCGGTCGGAATCCGGCTGTCCGGCCTGCGGATCTTCGGCAACTCCATGCCGGAGGATATAAATTTCCATTCCTGATAGCCTACTGTGTTGAAACCCTATATTGACCGCAGCGCGTTTTATCTCACGTGCGGCGCGTTACTTTCCATTCTATTCTCGATTGCTGTTTCGCAAATCCTACTGGCACTTGCGTTGGCTGCGCTGTTGCTTTCCTCGACCAGAATCCGGCTGCCACCAATCAAACTTCCGTTGGCGCTTTTCTTAGCCGGAACGGTGATCTCGCTGCTGGCTTCCGGCCACGTCCAGCAGGGCATGCCGCAGATCCGCAAGTTCTTCGTCTTCGTTATTTTGCTGGTGGTGTATAGCACGTTCCGCAAGGTCTCGGAAATTCGCGCCATTGTCCTGCTGTGGACCGGCATCGCGACCTTGTCGGCCCTTCGCAGCTTCTTCCAGTTCTGGCGAATTTACCAGCAGTCCCAAGACCAGCACATCGGCTTTTACGAATTCTACGTCGGGTCGCGCATCACGGGCTTCATGAGCCATTGGATGACGTTCGGCGCCGAAGAGATGATCGTGCTCTTGCTGCTGGCCTCGTATCTGTTTTTCTCTCGCGAACGGCGCTGGAAAAGAGCGGGCTGGCTGTGCGCCGTGATCCTGGCCTGCTCGATGGTGCTGGGATTCACGCGCAGTATCTTCCTGCTCGGCTTTCCGGTCGGTCTGCTTTACCTGCTGTGGTTTTGGAAGAAATGGCTGGTGGCGGCGGTGCCGGCGGCGGCGCTCATCGTGTTCTTTCATAGGGCCGCGACTGCTACGCGAACGGATCGCTTCCACAATTGAGCCGCACGGCGAAGTAGATTCAAACCGCTTTCGCGCAATTACGCGCGAAACTGGAATGCTGATGGTCCGCGCGCACCCCTGGCTGGGGCTCGGCCCGGAGCAAATCAAATATCAATTCGATCAATGGGTGCCGCCAGACGCGCGCCCTCTGCCGAGCGGCTACTACGGGCACTTGCACAACGTCTATCTCCAGTACGCCGCCGAGCGCGGACTGCCGACGTTCCTCATATTTCTCTGGCTAGTCGCGAAAGTCCTCTTGGATTTTGCGCGAACGCTGCGGACAAAAGTGGCGGAGCCGGAATCGCGCTTCGTCTTGCACGGATCCATCGCGGCAATCATCGCCATCCTGGCAGAAGGCTTCGCCGAATACAATTTGGGCGACAGCGAGGTGCTAACGCTTTTCCTCGCGGTCGTTGCATTTGGCTACATCGCCCGCGAAACGAGGATGGCCGCGCAGCAAAACGCAAACGGGTAACGCCGTCGCTTTACTGCATCGGCCCGTGATGTTCCGGCGTCCTCTTTTTGCGTGTTCCGCCGCCGCGCCGCGGCCGATCGGTCGTGTTTCCCGCCGCTACCTTCCGTGGCCGGCGCACCGGCTTCGGCTTCACGGGCGGAGGATTCGGCTCGAGCAGCGAAGGCTGGCCTTCGACAATCGGCTGCTTTTCTCTTCTTCCTCCTCGACGGGCTCTCGGCGGCCCTTTCCGGCTCCGCGGGCGGATAGAATTCGGCGCCCATGATATACAATCGGGCCCCTTCTCTTCGTCCGGCTCGACGCGCACCACCAGCTTGTCCTGCGCGTAGTTCAGGAACTCCGAGAATTCCTGGAAGCCATACGCCGCGGAGGAGAAATTCGGCACTTCGGCTTGCACCCAGCCGGCCAGATCGTCGGCCGGCACGCCGTTCTCCATTTCCAGACGATGCGTCTCGAGCACGTCGCGCAGCGGCGGCAGCGCCTCTTCCGGCTTTGGCGTGGGACGCTCCGGCTGCGAAGCGCCTTTGCGCTCGATGATGTAGCGGCCGCCCTGGCCGCTCACGTTGACGAACTCGGCCTTCTTCAGTTTCTCGACAAAATCGGAAAAGCTGTTCGCGCCGTATGCTTTTTCGGTGAAAGCCGAATCGAGCTGCAGCATGGTGGATTTCAGCAGCCCAAGCTGCGGCTGCACGGCGCGGCGTTCCAGAACCTGCAGAGCGCGTTCCACCAGCGGCATGGCCTGCGCCAGATCGAGCGGCGCGGGCCGCATCGCGCTGGCCGCCCCGCTGCTGGCGTTGCCGCGGAGGCGGTCGCTGCTCGCGCGTGCCGCTGCGGCCGTGGCGGACTGCTGATCGCGACGTCGCGCCACGCTCGGCGTCCGACAGCAGCGATTCATAGCTGACGAACTCGTGGCAGTTCTGCTGCAGAATCGTGCTGGTGAAGGCCTTGCCGCCCACCACGAACACGGTCTTGCCGTATTCCTTGAGCTTGTTCACCAGCGGGATGAAATCGCTGTCGCCGCTGACGATGGCGAAGGCGTTCACGTGCGTGATGGGTGAAAGCCATCTCCAGCGCGTCCAGCGCCAGGTTGATGTCCGCGCCGTTCTTGTCGCCGCGCGGGCGAAGGCAGGCGCTGGACCATCTGCACGGCGTTCTCGGCCATCTGCCGGGTCGCGCCTTCCTGGCGTCCCCAGTTGGCATAAGCGAATTTCGCGACGATGTCGCCGCGCTCCTTGAGCGCATCCAGCGGCAGCGAAACGTCAAATTCGCGCCGCAACGTCGATTTCACGCCGATCTCAATGTTGTCGTAATCGACAAATACGGCGATATTCAGTTTTTCTTGCATTCATTTTCGTTAGTACACGGCGATCAGCGCCAATGTTTTGTTTTCAAAATGCGGCATCTCGGCCCGCGGTTGCTTCACGCGGTCTGCTTTACGGAGGACCGAATGAATTCTACAATGGCTTCGAGCGACGCGCCGGGCTGGAATACAGCCGCGACGCCCAGCTTCTTCAGCTCGGCGGCATCCTCGTCGGGAATTATGCCGCCGACCAGGACCAGCACGTCGTCCATGCCCTTTCCTGTAGCAAATCCATAACACGCGGAACGATCGCGTTGTGCGCGCCGGACAGGATGGACAGGCCGATCACCTGCACGTCCTCCTGCAGCGCGGCATTCACGATCATTTCCGGAGTCTGGCGCAGGCCGGTGTAGATCACCTCCATGCCCGCGTCGCGCAAAGCCCGCGCGATTACTTTCGCGCCCCGGTCATGGCCGTCCAAGCCCGGTTTGGCGACCAGCACCCGGATGCGAGGATCCATACAACTCCGATAGTAGCACTCCGAACAACTAGAGCACGCTGGTCTCGGTGTAACCGCCGAATACCTCGCGCATTGTAGCAATACGACGAGTCCAGGCGCGCGACGGCGAAAAAAAAAAAAAAAATGCCGCCGACGGTAGCCTTCCCGCCGTGACGACGGTGACCAGGGCATACGTCTCGCGCCTCGCCGGGCTGCACCGTCTTCGACCCCAACGGCGACCGGGTCGGCAAGGTGCGCGACGTCGTCGTCGCGCTGCGGGTGGGGACGGCGGCACCGCGGGTGCTCGGCCTGGTCGTCGAGGTGGTGGCCCGGCGCCGGATCTTCGTGCCGATGGGCCGGGTCACCGCGCGTCGACCCCGGCGCGGTGATGCTCGTCTCGGGCACGATCAACCTCAAGCGCTTCGAGCAGCGCGCCGGCGAGACGCTGGTGCTCGGCGAGCTGCTCGACCGCACGGTGACGCATGCTGGAGAACGGCCGGGCCGCCGCGGTCGTCGACGCCGGCATGGAGCAGACCCGCACCGGCGACTGGGTGCTCACCCGGCTCGCCGTCCAGGAGCCCGGCCGGCTCGGCCGCCGCGGCCAGCTGCACCAGCTCGAGCTGGGACGAGGTCGCCGGGCTGGCGCTGCCGGAGACCGGCCAGGGCACCGAGACGCTGCTCGCCACCTACCGCGAGCTGAACCCGGCCGACCTCGCGCACGCGCTGCAGGAGCTGCCGATCAAGCGCCGGCACGAGGTCGCCGAGGCGCTGGACGACGAGCGGCTGGCCGACGTCCTCGGCGAGCTGCCCGAGGCCGAGCAGATCACCATCCTCGGCACGCTGGAGGAGAGCCGCGCCGCCGACGTCCTCGAGGAGATGGACCCCGACGACGCGGCCGACCTGCTGGCCGAGCTCTCCAACGTCGACCGCAACCGGCTGCTCGAGCTGATGGAGCCCGACGAGGCCGAGCCGGTGCGCCAGCTGCTGCAAGTACTCCGAGGACACCGCCGGCGGGATCATGACCAGCGAGCCGGTCATCCTCACCCCCGACGCGACGATCGCCGAGGCGCTGGCCCGGGTGCGGGCGCCCGAGCTCACCCCGTCGCTGGCCAGCCAGGTCTACGTCTGCCGGCCGCCGTCGGCCACGCCCACCGGCCGCTACCTCGGCCTCGCGCACATCCAGCGGCTGCTGCGCGAACCGCCGTCCGTCGCTGGTGAGCGGGGTCCTCGACGACCTCGAGCCGCTGCGCCCCGACGCCCCGCTGGCCGAGGTCACCCGCTACTTCGCGACCTACAACCTGGTCGCCGCGCCGGTGGTCGACGACGCAGGGCCACCTGGTCGGCGCGGTGAGCGTGGACGACGTCCTCGACCACCTGCTGCCCGAGGACTGGCGCGAGCGGGTCCGCCGTGGCTGACGCGGCTCGACGTCCCGCGCGGGGCGCGGCCGCAGCCTCGCCGGCTTCCTGCGGCTGGACCCGGACGCGGTCGGCCGGTTCGCCGAGGGCGATCGCCCGGTTCCTCGGCACCGGCCGCTTCCTGGCCATCCAGACGGTCATCGTGGTCGTCTGGATCGCGCTGAACGTCTTCGCCGTCCGGCTGCGCTGGGACCCCTACCCGTTCATCCTGCTCAACCTGGCCTTCTCCACCCAGGCCGCCTACGCCGCGCCGCTGATCCTGCTGGCGCAGAACCGGCAGGCCGACCGCGACCGGGTGCAGGCCGAGGAGGACCGCGCCCGCGCGGCCAGCACCCGGGCCGACACCGAGTACCTGGCCCGCGAGCTGGCGGCGCTGCGGGTGGCCATCGGCGAGCTGGCCACCCGCGACTTCATCCGCGGCGAGCTCAGCCGGCTCGACGCCCGAGGAAGCCGATCCCGAGCGCCGCGAGAAGAAGGAGAAGAAGCGCCGGGACCCGGTCGAGCTGACAGGCACCAGCTATCCGCCGACCCCGCGGACGACGCCGACCCGGCACACCGAGCGCGTCGGCTACGACCGGGCGACCGTGCACGCGGTCCTCGACGAGGCGCTGGTCTGCCACGTCGGCTTCGTCGTCGACGGCCGGCCGGTGGTGCTGCCGCAGCTGCACGCGCGGGTCGGCGAGAAGCTGTACCTGCACGGCTCGACCGGCGCGCGGGCGCTGCGCACCGCGGCCGACGGCGGCATCGAGGTGTGCGTGACGGTCACGCTGGTCGACGGGCTGGTGCTCGCCCGCGTCCGCCTTCCACCACTCGATCAACTACCGGTCCGTGGTGGTGCACGGAACGGCGCGGCCGTCGAGGACCCGGACGAGAAGGCCGCCGTCCTCGCCGCGCTGGTCGACCACGTCGCACCGGGCCGGCCCGACGAGGTGCGCGGGCCGGACCGCCGCGAGCTGGCCGCCACCACCGTGCTGCGGCTGCCGCTGGCGGAGGTGTCGGTCAAGGTCCGCACCGGCCCGCCGGTCGACGAGCCGGAGGACCTCGCCGCTCCCCTACTGGGCGGGCGTCCTGCCGCTCGCGACGCCAGGTGCCGGAGCCGGCGCCGAGCTGCCACGGCGCCGAGGTGCCGAGCACGTGCGCGACTGGCAGCGGCCGACCACGTCCGATCCTGTCGGTGGCAGCGTAGCTGCTCGATGCCGAGGATCCACGCGGTTCTCGCCTCGCCGATCGGGCCGCTGACCGCCGTCCGGGACGACGGCGTGCTCGTCGGCGCTGCTCTTCGACCTGCCCGGCCGGCCGGTCGACCCCGACCAGCTCGGGCCGGCGCGACGACGCCGCGTTCGCCGACGTCGCCGGGCCAGCTCGCGGAGTACTTCGCCGGCGAGCGGACGACGTTCGACCTCGAGCTGCAGCGCCGACGCGGCGATCCCTTCCGCCGGGCGGTGTGGCAGCAGATGACCCTGATCCCCTACGGCGAGACGCGCTCGTACGGCACCTCGCCCGCGCGCTCGGCGACCGCTCGCTGGCCCAGGCCGTGGGCGTGGCCTGCGGCCGCAACCCGCTGCCCGTGGTGGTCCCCTGCCACCGGGTCGTCGGCGCCGACGGGTCGCTGGTGGGCTTCGGCGGCGGGCTGGACCGCAAGCGCTTCCTGCTCGACCTCGAGCAGCGCGGCCAGCGGTTGTTCTGACCGCCGAACCTGTCGGAGGGCGGTCCTAGGTTGACCACGTGGTCGAGCGGACGGTTCCCCTGCTCCAGGAACGCATCTACGAACCACCGCGATCGGTGGAGGTCGAGTACGAGGGCCGCTGGATACCCGGGCTGCAGCGCTCCTGGCACCACTGGGACGACGACCGCGGCTGGCTGGCCGAGGTGGAGGTCCCGGTCTCCCGCTACTGGGGCGTGCTGACCCGCTGCCTGGTCGTGGAGGCCGCCCGCGTCCGGCTGGCCGGTGCGGCGTCCTCGGCGCAGCCGTCGGTCGGCGTCGGCTGAGGTCCGCCGCTCAGCCGGCCAGCACCTGGACCAGCGCGCCGGCGACCCCGGCGAGGACCAGCACGACGATGAACGGCGCGCGCAGCGCGAGGGCGACCGCGGCCACGGCCAGGCCGACCAGCCGGCCGTCGAGCACCAGCCGGTTGCCGGTGGTCGCCGCCTGGACGGCGACCAGCGCGCCGAGCAGCGCCGCGGGCACGAACTCGACGACGCGGGTGACCCACGGCCGCTGCACCCACGCCGCCGGCACCGACAGCCCGAGCAGCTTGAGCAGGTAGCAGCCAGGCCGCCGGCGAGCGACGACGGCCCACAGCGGCGCCCGGCGCTCACGCCGTCGCTCCGTCCGCGCGCGGCCGCCCGGCCAGCGCCACCGCGACCACGGCGGCGATCACCTGCACGCCCGGCGGGCACGAACGGCGTCAGCGCCAGGGCGACGACCGCGCCGCCGAGCGCGACCCGCCGCTGCACCGCCGGCCTCGGGGAAGCCGCGCGCAGCCGCGGCCAGAGCAGGCCGAGGAACGCGGCGGGGACGACGGCGTCGAGCGCGGCCTTCGCCGTCGGCCCCAGGGCGGCCGCGCCGAGCGCACCGACGAGCGTGGTCGCGTTCCAGAGCATGAAGATCGTCGCGCCGCCGGCGAGGAACGCCGAGCCGGGCGAGCGCGCGGTCGGGTGCGGCGAGCGCCAGCGCCGTCGTCTCGTCGATCACCCAGTGCGCCGGTCGCGAGCCGGCGCCAGCAGCGCCGCGCGGGGACAGCAGCGGGACCAGCCGGACGGCGTAGACGGTGTTGCGGGTGCCGAGCAGCAGCGCGCTGCCCAGAGCCGCGGCCAGCGCTCCCCCGCCCGCGCCCAGCACGCCGACCAGCGCGAACTGCGAGGCGCCGGTGAACATGAGCAGCGACATCGCCAGGGCCTGCAGCGGCGAGAGCCCGGCGTCGGCGGCGGCCGCGCCGAACGCGGTGCCGTAGAGGCCGACCGCGATCCCGAGCCCGATCGCGTCGCGCAGGGTCGCGGCGCGGTCGGCGGAGGCACCCGGCGGCACCGGAGCAGACGGCGCGTGCAGGCCGACGGGTCTGCGCAGCAGATCACCCCTCCGGCCGGGAGGGCGCCGCGCGCGCCGCCGTACAGTGGCGGGAGACCCGTGCGCGCAGGTCGCCGCCGTCGCACGCCGGCGCCCGGGAGCCCGGTCCCCCGTCGAAGGAGACAGACCGAGCACCATGTCCGACACGCTGACCGGCTCGCCGGCGCTGGACGCCGTCACCGCGGCCCTGGCCACCGTGCAGGACCCCGAGATCAACCGCCCGCTGACCGAGCTCGGCATGGTCAAGGACGTGCAGATCGGTGCCGGACGGCGCCGTCCGCGTCGAGGTCTACCTCACCGTGGCCGGCTGCCCGATGCGCGAGACGATCACCAACCGCGTCACCCAGGCCGTCGGCGCCGTCGCCGGCGTCACCTCGGTGCAGGTCGCCCTGGACGTCATGAGCGACGAGCAGCGCGCCGAGCTGCGCAAGACCGTGCGCGGCACCGACGCCGCCGAGCCGGTCATCCCGTTCGCCCAGCCCGGCTCGCTGACCCGCGTCTACGCGGTCGCGTCGGGCAAGGGCGGCGTCGGCAAGTCCAGCGTCACGGTGAACCTGGCCGCGGCGCTGGCCACGCAAGGGCCTGTCGGTCGGCGTCGTCGACGCCGACATCTACGGCCACTCGGTGCCGCGCATGCTGGGCGTCGAGGACAAGCCGACCCAGGTCGACAACATGATCATGCCGCCGCAGGCCTACGGCGTGAAGGTCATCTCGATCGGCATGTTCACCCCGGGCAACACCCCGGTCGTGTGGCGCGGGCCGATGCTGCACCGCGCGCTGCAGCAGTTCCTCGCCGACGTGTGGTGGGGCGACCTCGACGTCCTGCTCATGGACCTCCCGCCCGGCACCGGCGACGTCGCGATCTCGGTGGCCCAGCTGGTGCCCAACGCCGAGATCCTCGTGGTGACGACGCCGCAGCTGGCCGCCGCCGAGGTGGCCGAGCGGGCCGGCGCGATCGCCTCGCCAGACCCACCAGCAGGTGGTCGGCGTCGTCGAGAACATGTCGTGGCTGGACCTGCCCGACGGCTCGCGCATGGAGGTCTTCGGCTCCGGCGGCGGCGAGGCCGTCTCCGACGCGCTGACCCGCACCCTCGGCGCCCGCGGTGCCGCTGCTCGGCCAGATCCCGCTGGACACCCGGCTGCGCGAGGCCGGCGACGCCGGTGCGCCGATCGTGCTGGCCGAGCCCGACTCGCCCGCGGCCCAGGCGCTGCGCGCCGATCGCCGACGGCCTGGCGGTCCGCCAGCGCGGCCTGTCCGGCCGCTCCCTGGGCCTGACCCCCGTCCGCCACTGACCTGACGGGGGCTTTCCGCGATGGAGCACCCGCGTGCTTCATCGCGAAAAACGCCGGCCGTCAGGTGGCGTCGTAGTCGAAGGGCGGGGGCGTCGCCGGGTCGCGGGGACGCGCGACGTCGCGCGCCGGCCACCGGCGTGCCCGCCGTGCCGTCGAGCAGCCCGGCCGAGCCGGTCGCGCTGCCGCGCCGCACCGAGGACGGGTCGTCGTCCTCGTCGCCGAAGAGCTGGTCGCGGAGGAACGTCCGCGGGTGGTACTGGCGCAGGTCGAGGTCGCGCAGGTCGGCGAAGTCGTCGCCGAGCGGTCTCGTCGACCTGCCCGCGGATGTCGCTGATCGCCGCGCGGACCCGCTTCAGCCCGGCGGCGGCGTCCTTGGCGAGGGTCGGCAGCCGCTCGGGGCCGAAGATGAACAGCGCGGCCAGGGCCACGACGAGGATCTCGCCCCAGCCGATCGAGTCGAACACGCAGCCTCCCTCCTCCGTCCAGCGCGTGGCCCCGCCCAGCGTGAGCCCGACGCGGGTCCCGGCTCAGGCGGTGGCGAGCGTCGCCTGCACCGTCTGTCGACGACCCGTCGCGGACCATCTCGAGGGTGATCGTGTCCCCCGGCTTGTGCGCGTCGACGGCCGACCTGCAGCTCCTCGGAGCTGCCGACCTGCTTGCCGTCCACCGCGATGATCACGTCCTGCTCGCTGGATCCCCGCCTTCGCCGCCGGGCCGTCCGGCTCGACGTTGAGCACCAGGGCGCCGTCGCGGGTGCCGTCGGTGACCGAGCGGGCGTTGACGCCGAGCGTGGCGTGCACGGCCTTGCCGGTGGAGATCAGCTCCTGGGCGATGTCGCGCACGGTGTTGATCGGGATCGCGAAGCCGAGCCCGATCGAGCCGCCCGGTCGACCCGGTGCCGCCGGCGAGCGAGGCGATCGCGGTGTTGATGCCGATCACCGCGCCGGTGGCGTCGACCAGCGCGCCACCGGAGTTGCCCGGGTTGATCGCGGCGTCGGTCTGGACGGCGTTGATGACGGCGTTGGTGTCGCTGCCCTCGCCGGACAGCGCGCACCGGCCGGTTGAGCGCGCTGACGATGCCGCTGGTCACCGTGCCGGCCAGGCCGAGCGGCGAGCCGATGGCGACGACCGGGTCGCCGACGACGACCTTCGTCGAGTCGCCGAGCGAGGCGGTGACCAGCCCCGGCTTCTCGACCTTGAGGACGGCGACGTCGCTGGCCGGGTCGCGGCCGACGATCCGGGCCGGCGAGCCGCTGCCGTCGGAGAAGACCGCGCGGATCTCGGCGCCCTCGCACCCCGGCCGCGGCGGAGATCACGTGGTTGTTGGTGACGATGTAGCCGTTCTTGCCGTCGACGACGACGCCGGAGCCGGTGTCGCCGGACTGGCCGACCTGCACCTCGATCGAGACGACGGCGGGCATGACGCGGGCGGCGATGTCGGCGACCGAGCCCGGCTTGCGGGTGACGCCGGCGCTCGACCTGCGACAGCTGGTGCGACCGGTGCAGCGGCGGTCTCCTCCGCCGTCCGGGTCAGGTACCAGCCGACTCCGCCGCCGATGGCGCCGACGAGCAGCACGGCCAGAGGGCGAGCACCGAGAGCCGGATGGACAGGTCGCGCAGCCGCAGCCGCCGCCGGCCGGCGCGCGTCGACGGCGACCGGGCCCGTCCTGGGCGCTCCTCGTCGTAGACCGCCGGCGGCCCGAGCGAGCTGGGCGACTGCGGGTCGCGCCACGGGTCGCTCGGCGGCGTCGGCCTTCCACCACGGGCCGCTGGCGGTGCGCCGCCGGCCGGGGCGGCCGCCGGGCGGGTCCTGCAGCCCGCTGGCGCCGGGCGGCGGCGCGAAGGCCCGCAGCACCGCCTCGGGCGGCGGCGGCGGTGCCGCGGCGCTGCGGCAGCGGCGGCCGGTCGCCGGCGAAGCTGCCGCCGACGCTGTCCGGGCGGCCGAACGCCGCCTGCTGGCCCGGCGCGGGCGCCGGCGGCCGCACGCGGGCGCGGCTCGGCGTCGGTCGGCGGGGTCGCGTCGAAGGGCCCGGCCTGCCCGGGCGGCCGGGCCCAGGCGGCGTCGGCCCCCGGAGGGACGGGTCGGCGCGTGCTCGGAGGGGGCAGCGGGTCCTCCCCGGGAGCGTCGGACGGGTGCCAGGGCGTGCCGCCCAGGGCGGCCGTCCGAGGCCGGTCCGGGCAGCCGGCGTGCTGCACCGTGAGCGGTGCGGACGCACGGGCGGCACCACGGAGGTGTGCTCGTCGGGCGCCGGGCTGCCGGCCGGAGACGCGCGGTGCCGCCGGCGCCGCCGGCGGGCAGGCTCAGCGCCAGCGCGGTGACGCCGACGCCGAGCGCGGCGATCGTGCCCACCACCCCGCGGCGCAGCCAGCGGGCCTGGTCCGGCCGCGGTCGGGCGCGGCCGGCGGCGCCAGCGGCACCGACCACGCCGCCGTCGGGCCGCTGACGGTCAGCTGGTCGCGCGGCCGGCGGCGAGCGGTGCCGCCCCGCTGCCGGGCACGTCGGTGGTGAACGGGATGGCGCGCAGCCGCGACGAGCAGGTCACCGGGGACGGCGACGTCGGCCGAGCGGTGCAGCGCCTCCTTGGCCTCGCGCTGGGCCTGCACGGCCAGGCGGCACTGCCGGCAGCCGCGAGGTGCCGGGCGGCGCGCGCGGCCGGGCCGGCCGGTCAGCTCGCCGTCGACGAGCGCGGCGATCGGCCTCCTGGGCGAGGTGGCTCTCCGGGAAGTTCACGAGCGGCCTCCTCCCCGAGCGCGGCGGCCGGCGGCGCGGGGGGCGAGGTGGGCCAGCGCCTCGCGCAGCTGCACCCGGCCCGCGGTGGATGCGGCTGCGCACGGTGCCGAGCTTGATGCCCAGCGTCGCCGCGATCTCCTCGTAGGTCAGCCCCTCGATGTCGCAGAGGACGACGGCGACGCGGAACTCCGGCGACAGCGCGTCGAGCGCCGCCTGGATCTGCGGGTCGAGATGGGTGTCGGCGTACGACCTGCTCGGGGCTGGGCGCGCTGCCCGGCAGCCGCTCGGTGTCCTCGGGCAGCGCGTCGAACCGGATCCGCTGGCGGCGGCGCACCAGGTCGAGGAACAGGTTCGTCGTGATCCGGTGCAGCCAGCCCTCGAAGGTGCCCGGCGAGTAGCTGGCCAGCGACCGGAACACCCGGACGAACGTCTCCTGGGTCAGGTCCTCGGCGTCCTGCGCGTTGCCCGAGAGCCGGTAGGCCAGCCGGTAGACCCGCGCCGAGTGCTCGCGCACGACCTGCTCCCAGCTCGGCGCGACCCAGCCCGCCGGCTCGGCCGGCGGCTCACCGCGCGCCAGGATCGCAGACGGCACCGGCTCGCGACCTCCTCGGCGCCGTCGCCCGGGACGCGGGTCGGCCCGCTGCAGTCGCACGACGTGCAACGGACGGGCGGGCAGCGGTGTTCCCGGCGCGGCCAGTCGCACCTGCGCCGCGGCGGCGGCAGCCGGCGCGCACTGCCGCTCGCCCGGTGATGAGCGCCTCGGACCACCGCCGGTCGCTCGGCAGCACCCCGGCGCCGCCTACGCCGACCGGTTCGCCGCCGAGTCGGAGGTGCTCGCGGCCGCCGGCAGCGGGCGGCGCGGCTGCCGGCGCCCGCCCGGTGGAACCGGCGGTGGGCGCCATGCTCGCCGTGCTCGCCGCGTGCGGCGCCCGCGCGGTCGTCTCGATCGGCAGCGGCGGCGGTGTCGCCGGGCTGTGGCTGCTGCAGGGCATGCGCTCCGCGGCGTGCTCACCGCGCTCGACGGCGAGCCCGAGCAGCTGCGGCCGCCCGCCGGGCGTTCAGCCGAGGCCGGCATCCCGCAGGCCGCACCCGGCTGATCTTCGGCACGCCGCGGCCGAGGTGCTGCCGCGGCTGTCCACCGGCGCCTACGACATGGTCTGCTGCGCGCGGCGCCGCCGCGCGAGCTACGCGCCGCAGCTGGCGCGCCCTGCTCCGGCTCCTGCAGCGCCGGCGGCACGCTGACCTGTCACGGCGCTGCTGGAGGGCGGCCGGATCGCCGAAGCGCACGGCCCGCGACCCGCAGACGGTGCGCCTGGCGCGAGCTCGTCCGGCCGTCCGCGAGGACGAGACGCTGACCGCGGCGATCCTGCCGATCGGCGCCGGCCTGCTGGTCGCCATCAAGCGTTAGCTCACCGGCGCGCGGGCGCCCTTGCCCAGCGACGGTCACGCCGCCGGCGCTCGACGTGGTAGCGCTCGCGGTCGCGAGCGTGGTCGACACCGATCCGCGCCCACGGCGGGCACGACGACGTTCTTGTCCAGGATCGCCCGGCGCACGAACGCGCCCTCGCCGATGTACGACGCCGTCCATCAGGACGCTGTCCTCGACCCGGGCGCCGCGCTCCACCCGCACCCCGGGCGAGACGACGCAGTTGTGCACCGACCCGCCGCCGATGATCACGCCGGCGCTGACCATCGACTCCTCGGCGCGGCCGCCGAGCACGAACTTGGCCGGCGGCAGCTGCGGCGGCAGCGGTGAAGATCGGCCAGCGGTCGTTGTAGAGGTTGAACACCGGGGTGACCGACACCAGGTCCATGTGCGCGTCGAAGTAGGAGTCGATCGTCCCGACGTCGCGCCAGTAGCCGTGGTCGCGCTCGGTCGAGCCCGGGACGACGTTGGTGGAGAAGTCGTAGACGCAGGCGTCGCCCCGGCTCGGCGAGCATCGGCATGATCGAGCCGCCCATGTCGTGCACCGAGGCCTCGTCGGCGGCGTCGCGCGCGCAGCGCGTCGAGCAGCGCGTCGGTGGTGAACACGTAGTTGCCCATGGAGGCGAAGCTCTCCTCGGGCGAGTCGGGCAGCCCCGGCGGGTCGGCCGGCTTCTCGAGGAAGCCGCGCGACCTTGCCGTCGCTCGTCGGCGTCGATGACGCCGAACTCGGTCGCCTCCGTCGCGCGGCACCCGCAGCCCGGCGATGGTGACGCCGGCACCGGTCTGCAGGTGCTGGTCGATCATCTGCGCGCGGGTCCATCCGGTAGACGTGGTCGGCGCCGAAGACGACGCACGACGTCGGGCCGCTCGTCGTAGATCAGGTTCAGGCTCTGGAAGATCGCGTCGGCGCTGCCGGTGTACCAGCGCGGGCCGAGCCGCTGCTGCGCCGGCACCGGGGTGACGTAGTTGCCGAGCAGCTGGCGACATCCGCCAGGTCTGTCGTGATGTGCCGGTCCAGGCTGTGGCTCTTGTACTGCGTGAGGACGGCGATCTGCCGGATCTCGGCGTTCACCAGGTTCGAGAGCACGAAGTCGATCAGCCGGTAGTTGCCGCCGAACGGCACCGCCGGCTTGGCGCGGTCCGCGGTCAGCGGCGCGAGCCGCTTGCCCTCGCCGCCGGCCAGGACGATGCCGAGCACCCGGGGACCGCCCATGCATGTCACGCAACGTAGCCGCTGCGCCGGTCGCGCGCGTTCCGTGCGGACGCGCACCCGCCCCTAGGGTGACCCCGTGCGCATCGGGATGGTGACCCGGGAGTGGCCGCCGGACGTCTACGGCGGCGCCGGCGTGCACATCGAGCACCTCGTCGCCGCGCTGCGCTCGCTGCCGGCCGGGCCGGAGATCGAGGTGCACTGCTTCGGCGGTCCGCGCCCCGACGCGATCGGGCACCCGGTGCCGCCGAGCGCTGCGCCAGGCCAACGGCGCGCTGCAGGCCCTCGGCGTCGACGTGGAGATGGCCGGCGGCGCTGGCCGGCGTCGACCTGGTGCACTCGCCACACCTGGTACGCCAACGCCGCGGGGCTGCTCGCCGGGCTGCTGCACGGCGTCCCGCACGTGGTCACGGCGCACTCGCTGGAGCCGCGGCGGCCGTGGAAGGCCGACCAGCTCGGCGGCGGCTACCGGCTGTCGCGCTGGGTGGAGCGGACCGCGTACCTCGCCGCCGACGCGGTGATCGCGGTCAGTCGACGGCATGCGCGCCGACGTCCTCGACGCCTACCCCGAGCTCGACCCGGCGCGGGTGCACGTCGTGCGGCAACGGCGTCGACGCCGAGGCCTACAGGCCGACGCCGGCGCCGGACGTCGTCCGCGCGCTCGGGCGTCGACCCCGACCGGCCCTACGCGCTGTTCGTCGGGCGGATCACCCGGCAGAAGGGCGCTCAACCACCTGCTGGCCGCCGCCGAGCGGCTGCCCGCCGGACGCCGGGCTGGTGCTCTGCGCCGGCGCCGCCGACACCCCCGGCGAGCGGCAGCAGGTCGCCGACGCGGTCGGCGGCGCTGCAGCCGCGGCGCAGCGGCGTCGTCTGGATCGAGGCGATGCTCCCCCGCGAGCAGCTCGTGCCGCTGATCACCGGCGCGACGGTGTTCGTCGTGCCCGTCGGTCTACGAGCCGCTGGGCATCGTCAACCTCGAGGCCGCGGCCTGCGGCACCGCCGTCGTCGCCAGCGACGTCGGAGGCATCCCGGAGGTCGTCGACGACGGGCGCACCGGGCTGCTCGTCGCACTACGACCCGGTCGACGCCGCCGCGTTCGAGGCCGGGCTGGCCGCGCGGATCGCCGAGCTGCTCGGCGACCCGCGCCGGGCCGCGGCGATGGGGGCGGCCGGCCGCGAGCGGGTGCTGTCGGAGTTCGGCTGGCCGGCGATCGCCCAGCAGACGGTCGGCGTCTACTCCGCGGTGCTCAGCGCGCGGGCCTGAACCGCAGCCGGTCCCCGGGCCGCAGCTGCGCGGCGGCGGGCAGGTCCGCGGTGACCACGACGGCGAGCACCGGATAGCCGCCGGTCACCGGGTGGTCGGCGAGGAACAGCACCGGCGCGCCGTCGGGCGGCACCTGGACGGCGCCGGGCACCAGCCCCTCGCTGGGCAGCTCGTCGGCACCGGCGCGCGGGCCAGCCGCGGCCCGGCCAGCCGCAGGCCCACCCGGTCGCTGTCGGCGCGTGACCGTCCACTCGGCCGAACGCCAGCGCCGGCCAGGCCGCGGGCGCCAGCCAGTCGCGGCGCGGGCCGGGCAGCACCCGCAGCAGCACGCGGTCGGCGCGGCCCGGCGACCGGGGCGACGTCGACGAACGGCTCGTCGCCGGCGCAACCCCCCGACCGGCAACCGGTCGCCCGGCCGCCAGCGGCGGCGGGCCGAGCCCCGACAGCGTGTCGGTGCTGCGGGAGCCGAGCACCGGCGGCACGGCGATGCCCGCCGCGGACGGCGAGGTAGGACCGCAGCCCCCGGGGCGGCGACTCCGAAGGCCAGGACCGCACCGGCGGGCACGCGGAACGGAGCGTTCAGCGGCGCGGCGCGGCCGTCGACGGACAGCGGCGCCGGCGCGCCGGTCACCGCCACGAGCAGCGCCGCTCCGCCCGCACCCGTAGCCCGCCCGCGGTCACCTCGACGCCGCGCCGCCTCGGGCGGTTGCCGACGAGCCGGTTGGCCAGGTCGTGCGCCGCGACGGTCCGCCGCTCCCGAGCGGGGCACCCCGATCGCCGCCCAGCCGGCCCGGCCCGCGGTCCTGGACGGTCGACCGCGGTCCGGTCGCCAGCACGGTCAGCACGTCAGGCATACCGCCGTCGAGCCGCACCCGCACGCCCGGCCGCGAGCAGGGCCGGCGGATCGCGGTCGACGTCGAACAGGACGGCGTCGGTGCGGCCGACCAGCTGCCAGCCGCCCGGCGACGCGGTCGGGTAGACGCCCGCGAACGGCCGGCGAGGCCGACCGAGCCGGCGGGCACCCGCGTCCGCGGGGTGGCCCGGCGGGGCACGTGCAGGTCCGGCGGCAGCCCGGTGAGGTAGCCGAAGCCCGGCGCGAACCCGCCGAAGGCGACGGTCAGCTCGCTGCCGGTCAGGTCACGCGACGACGGCCTGCGCCGACCGGCCGGTGAGCCGGGCGACCTCCTCCAGATCGGGGCCGTCGAACACGACCGGCAGCTCGACCAGCGGGCCGGGCGCGGCGTCCGCGGCGCCGGCCGGGCGCAGACCGCGCAGCACCGCGACGTCGGTCTCGGCCGGCGGCCGGTCCGACACGGACCAGCACCGTGCGGGCGGCCGGCACCAGCTCCTGCTGGCCCGGCAGCGGCGTCCGCTCGAGGGCCGCCCGGACGGCGGCGACGGCGGCGAGGTCGGCCACCTCGACCAGCAGCGCCCGGTCGCCGCACGGCAGCACCCGCAGCCCGTCGTCCACCGCACGCGCCATGATCGCCGGTCCGGTTCGGGGTGCGGACGCGGCGCAGCCCGGCGGATGATCGAGGGATGACCATCGCCGGGCGGTTCGAGGACGCGCTGCAGGACGTCGCCGACGGGCCGCTGTCCGGGCCGGAACTGCTGCCCGAACGGCTCTCGGTGGCCGCCGCCCGGATGCTGCCGGTCGACGGCGCCGGGCTGAGCATCGCCGGCACCGGACGGGCGAGCGGATCCCGCTCGGCGCGAGCTCGGAGGACGCCGAGCGGGCCGAGCGGCTGCAGTTCACCGTCGGCGCCGGGCCGTGCATGACCGCGCAGCTCTCGCGGGAGCCGGTCTTCGCGCTGATGGACGACCTGCGCCGGCGGTGGCCGCCGTTCGCCGACCTGCTGGCGGCGCGCACGCCCTACCGCGCGGTGGTGGCGCTGCCGCTGCGCGAGGCGATCGCCGGCATGGGCGCGATGGACCTGTACTTCGAGCGGGACGAGGACGTCCCCGCCCTCGACGTCTTCGAGGCCATGGCCGTCGGCGACCTGGTGACCTCGGTGCTCAGCGAGACGGCCGTCTGGTCGTCGTGGACGCCGGCCCGGGGTCCCGAGTGGCTGCACGGCCCGGCGGCCCAGCGCCGCGCCGCGGTGTGGGAGGCGATGGGCGCGGTCGGGCTGGCGCTGGAGGTGGACGCCCGCACCGCGCTGGACCTGCTGCGCGCCGCCGCCTACGGCCGGGACCGGCCGGTGGACGACGTCGCGGCCGACCTGCTCGCCGGCCGGCTGGCGCCCGGGGACCTCCGCCGCGCCGCGAGCTGAGCCGCTCAGGCCGCGAACGGCGCCACCCGTCAGGCCGGCGCCCGCCAGCGCCGCCCGCACCCGGCGGGCCAGCTCGACCGCGCCCGGGGTGTCGCCGTGCACGCACACCGAGCCCGACGGCGAGGTCGACCGCCGTGCCGTCGACCGCGACCACCACTCCCTCGACCGCCATGCGCACGGCCCGCTCGGCGACCGCGTCCGGGTCGTGCACCAGCGCGCCCGGCTCGGCGCCGCGGCACCAGCGTCCCCTCGGGGGTGTAGCCGCGGTCGGCGAAGCCCTCGCGGGACCGTGCGGCAGTCCCGCCGCCTCCGCCGCCGCGCAGCAGCGCCGAGCCCGGGCAGCCCCAGCACCGGCAGCGGCCGGTCCGTGGGCGACGACGGCGTCCACCACGGCGCCGCGCCTGGCCTCGTGGTGCGACGGCGGCGTTGTAGAGCGCGCCGTGCGGCTTGAGGTAGCGCACCCGGCTGCCCCGCGCCCGGGCGAAGCCGTCGAGCGCGGCCAGCTGGTAGAGCGACGTCGTCGGCGAGCTCGGCCGGCGGGACGTCCATGAACCGCCGGCCGAAGCCGGCGAGGTCGCGGTAGGACGACCTGGGCGCCGATCGCGCACCCCGCGCGGCGGCCGCCCGCGCGCACACCCGGCGCATCGTCGACGGATCGCCGGCGTGGAAGCCGCAGGCCACGTTCGCGCTGGTGACGACGTCGAGCAGCGCGTCGTCGTCGCCCAGCCGCCAGAGCCCGAAGCCCTCGCCGAGATCGGCGTTCAGGTCGATGACGGCCGGCGCGCTGGTCACCGGCGCAGTCTCGGCACCGCCCGCTACCGTCGACCCGTGGCGCGGGTCGCGGTGGTCGGCGCGGGCCTGGGCGGGCTGGCCGCCGCCGCCCGGCTGGCCGCCGCTCGGGCACGCGGTCACCGTGCTTGAGCAGGCGCCGACGGTCGGCGGCAAGCTCGGCTGGTTCGCCCGCGACGGGCACGCCTTCGACACCGGGCCGAGCCTGGTCACGCTGCCGCACCTGCTCGAGGACCTCTTCGCCGCGACCGGCGCGCCGCTGGCCGACGCCGTCGACCTGGTGCCGGCTCGACCCGGCCGTGGCCTACCGGTTCGCCGACGGCACGCGCGCTGCCGATGCCGGGCTCCGCCGACGCGGTGCCGGCCGCCCTCGACGCGGCGCTCGGCGCCGGCGCCGGGGCCCAGTGGGTCGGCGCTGATGCGCCGGGCCGAGGCGCATGTGGGCGGTGACCGAGCGGGCCGTTCCTGCGCGTCTCCGCTGCGCGGGGCGGCCACCCTCGCCGGCTCGCCCGCAGCGCCCGCGGACGTCGCCACGGTGGCGCCCTGGCAGACGCTGCGCGGCCTGGGCGGCGACCTACTGAGCGACCCGCGGCTGCGCACGCTGCTGGACCGCTACGCGACCTACTCGGGCTCCGATCCGCGGCGCGCGCCGGCCGTGCTCGCCACCGTGCCGTTCGTCGAGCAGCGGCTACGGCTCCTGGTACGTGCGCGGCGGGCTGCGCCGGCTGGCCGACGCGGTGGCCGAGCGGGCGGTCGAGCGGGCGCCGTCGTCCGCACCGGGGTGGCCGTGCGCGAGATCTCCTCGCGGCGGGCCGGGTCTCCGGGGTGCGGCTGGCCGACGGCGACCGGCTGCCGGCGGACGTCGTCGTCTCCGGCGCCGACGCGAGCGCCCTGTACGGCGACCTGCTGCCCGGGAGCCGCCGCACCGCCGGCGTCCGCCGCGACCTGGCCCGCGCGACGCCGTCGCTGTCCGGGTTCGTGCTGCTGCTGGCCCTGCGCGGCCGCACGCCCGGGCTCGGCGCACCACACCGTGCTCTTCCCCGAGGACTACGACGCCGAGTTCGACGCGGTGTTCGGCGTCGGCCGGCACCGCGGGCGGCCGGTGCCGGTCGCGCGACCCGACGGTCTACGTCAGCGCGCCCGACGACCCGGCGCTGCGCCCGCGACGACGACAGCGAGTCGTGGTTCGTGCTGGTCAACGCGCCGCGGCACGACCCGCCGGCGGCGTGGACTGGAACGAGCCCGGCCTGGCCGACCGGTACGCCGCGCGGCGTGCTGGACGTGCTGGCGCAGCGCGGGATGGACGTGCGCGACCGGCTGCGCTGGTGCGTCGCCCGGACGCCGGCCGACCTCGCCCGCGACACCGGCAGCCCCGGCGGCGCGATCTACGGCACCTCGAGCAACGGCGCCCGCGCGGCGTTCCTGCGGCCGGCCAACGCCTCGCCCGTCCCCGGTCTGTTCCTGGTCGGCGGATCGGCCCACCCCGGCGGCGGCCTGCCGCTGGTCCTGCTCTCGGCGGAGATCACCGCGGGGCTGATCGGGCCGGCGGGTCAGAGCGCCCGGCGGTAGCGCACCTCGCGGATCGGCGTCCCGGCCAGGACGTCGTCCTTGCGTGGCGCCGTCCGCGGCCCAGCCGGCGACCTCGTAGAACCGCCGGGCGCGGGCGTTGTCGCGCAGCACCCACAGCGTGAGCGCCGTGAAGCCGGCCGCCCGGGCGGCGTCGACGGCGGCGGCCATCAGCGCCCGCCCGGCGCCGGTGCCCCAGGACGTCCGGTGAGACGTAGATCGAGGTGATCTCCCCGGTGCGGTCGTCGCCGTCGCCGTCTCGGGTGGGGACCAGGTGCACGAAGCCGGTCACGGTCGCGGTCCTCGGCGAGGAGGACCGCCGCACGGGGGCTCGGGTCGCCGAGCAGCCCCGCCCAGCCGGCCGTCCGGCGCTCGACGTCGAGGCCGTCGAGGACCGCGTCGGGCAGCAGCCCGCGGTAGGCGCCCCGCCAGGAGCC
>CAVWVK010000007.1:0-266866 GCA_963758455.1 uncultured Pseudomonadota bacterium
AACCCGAACCCGGGGGGATCTCGATGCTGATGCGGTTGGTTATCCGGTTCGCTGCCTCACTGATAGGCATCGCGGCCGGGCTGCTGATCTGCGGCGCCGTCCTGACCCAGTTCCACATCGACGCGGCCGCCGTCGTCGAGCTGAACACTACTGTACTGGGTCATCCACATGATCGTCCAGCTCATCGCGCTGCGGGTGCTGGTCCATGAGCCGTCGGTGGCGCTGGCCGGGCTGCTCGCCCTGGCCTCGACCATCATTTCCCTGATTATCGTCGCCGCGATCATCCCTGGGCTGACCATTCATCGCCTGTACACCTACGCGCTGGCCACCATCATCATCTGGATCACCACCGCGCTAGCCGACATGATCGGCCGCCGCATCGTGCGCGCCCGCCGCAAGGAGCGCAGAGAGGCCGAGACGGCCCGCTGAGACGGCCGGCGTAGCCTTGTCGCCGAGGGCGATTTCATCCTGACGCCGGACGTGGGGAGCGCTGCGTAGGCGGTGACAGGCTATGACGACTGATATTCCGCAGCCTGCCGTGCGGTCCGCGGACCGTGGCGCGGCCACCCGGGCCGCCCTGCTGGGCGCCGCCCGCGAGGTGTTCACCTCGGTGGGCTACGCGCAGGCCGGGGTGACCGAGATCGTCGCCCGGGCCAACGCCAGCGTGGGCAGCCGCTACCACCACTTCACCGGTAAGGCCGATCTGTACGTCACCCTGTTCGAGGACTTCCACGAGAACCAGGCGCGGCGGGCCCGGCAGGCGGTCCGGGAGGCCCGGGCCGCCCAGGAGGAGCGCGGGGACAGCGCCGAGCCCCGCCAGCTGTTCGTCGCGGCGGCCCGGGCCTACCTGGATGGCTGCGTGCAGCAGCGGGAGCTGTCCCGGCTGTTCGTCTGCGGCGACGCGCCGCCCGGCTTCGAGCTGATCATGCGGCAGCGGCTGCGGGACTGGGCCGACCGGAACGCCGACTTCTTCGCCCGCGGCACCGACCCGCTGGACAGGCGCTGGACGAGGCGCTGGCCGTGGTGATGAGCGGGGCCCTCATGCTGGCCGTGGCCGAGGTGTCGCTGGGCGAGGACGCCGGGCACGCCCGGCGGCTGGCCGACGGCGTGCTCTCGGTCATGTCCTCGATCAGCGTGGCGCCGCAGCCCTGAGCCGGGGCGGTCAGCTCCCGGCCTCCGGCGGGCGGGTGGCGGCCGCTTCCAGCCGGGCCCGGGCGCCCTCCAGCCACTGCTCACTGATCGTGGCTAGCCGCTCGCCGCGCTCCCACAGGTCGAGGGACTGCTCCAGGGTCAGGCCGCCTGCCTCCAGCTGGCGCACCACCTCGGTGAGCTGATCCCTGGCCTGCTCGTAGCTGAGCGCGTCGGATCCATCCGCGGCCGCACCGGCCGCCGGGGCAGGCTGGGCACGGGATTCCTTGGCGCTCACGGCATCAACGTCGCCGGCCCAGCCGGCGGTGCACGACCTGGCGGGCCAGGTCCAGGACGGCGGGGTCGTCGTGCAGCACGAAGTTGGTGTCGGTGGCCAGGATGATCCCGTTCAGCTCGAAGGCGAGCTGGCCCGGGTCCTCGCCTGCGGCCAGTTCGTTCTGCTTGATGGCGGTGGCGGCGAAACCGCGGAGCAGGTCCACGAACCTGCCCTGGAACGCGGCGACCGCCTCCTTGACGGGGCCCGGGCGGGTGCCCATCTCCAGCGCCGCCCCGGCGAAGAAGCACCCGCCGGGGAAGGTGCGGCGCTCCAGGTGGTCGAAGAACGCCTCGCACACCGTCACCAGCTGGGCCAGCCCGGCCGGAGCGGCAAGAGCAGGCTGTACTACTTCGTCAGCGAAGATCTGCCCGGCTTCTTCCACGGTGGCCAGCTGCAGTTCCTGTTTGGAGCCGAAGTGCGCATACAGGCCGCTCTTGCTCATGCCGATCGCGGCGGCCAGGTTCCCGATCGACAGGCCCTCCAGCCCGTCCACCGTGGCCAGCGATGCCGCGGCGCGCAGGATCGTGCTGCGGGTACGTTCGCCGTCGGCACGCAGACGGCGTTGAGAGCGGGTCCTCGAGTTGGCGGCTTGGTTCATCGTCTTGACAACATAGCACGACCGGTCGTACTTTCACGTAATACGAACGGTCGTGCTAACTAGCTGGAATGCCCACGGGGAGGGCCTCCGCCGCGGTTGCACCGATCAGAAAGTGGGGGAAGACATGACCGGCAAAGCAGTGATCAGTCTCAGCACCGGGCTGGAGGACCCAGAGAAGGTGACCGTGGCCTTCCTGGTCGCGGTGGGCGCCGCCGAATCAGGCCGGCCAACGCTGATGTTCCAGGCCAAGGAAGCCGTCCGGCTGGCACTGAATGGCGTCGGCACGGGCGTCGCCTGCGCGGGCTGCCCTCCATTGCCCGACCTGCTGGCCCGGTACGACAAAGCTGGCGGCCAGTTCATGGTCTGCCCGGTCTGCTTCAACGCCAAGCAACTCGACAAGGGCGAGCTGCTGCCCAATGCGGAACTGGCGGCAGCGTCCAGCTGTGGGAATGGATCGGGGACGAGGGAGCGACAACCTTCAGTTGCTGAAGCCTGGCCGCGGGCCGGTCGAGTACACCGGGGAGGCCGTGGCCAGCAGGCAGGCAGCTGACCGCACTTGATGGCTCGCCCAGCGCGCGGCCCGGCTGGCGTAGGAAAGCAGGGCTACACTTGGGCGATCATGAGCGTGACTGGGGCAAAGGCAGTGACGCTGAAAGATGTCGCTGCCCTGGCGGGCGTGTCAACCGCGACAGTGGCTCGGGTTATTCATGAGAACGGCTATGTCTCTGCCACGGCGCGGGAGCGGGTCTTCACCGCGATTCAAGAGAGCGGCTACCGGCTCAATGTGGTGGCGCAGGGCCTCCGGCGGCAGCGAACGCTTACCCTCGGGCATGTCCTGCAAGGAATATTGCCCAACCCCTTCTTCACGGAAGTGGCACTGGGCGTAGAGCACGCCGCGGCGGAGCGCGGCTATAACGTCCTTATTTTCAATGCCCGCGATGACGCCGACCGGGAGCGCGCTGGCGTGGAGACGCTGCTTGCCCGGCGCGTTGACGGCATTGTCTTCACAACTGCGCTGCGGGCGGAAAACGTTCAACTGGTCCTGGAGGCTGGTGTTCCTGCAGTCGAGGTCGAGAAGCCGCTGTGTGACGAGGCAGCAGCAGTGGTGGTGGACAACTACACGGGCGTCTACGACGCCGTCGAGCATCTGTTGGCGCTCGGGCATCGGGAGATCGGGTTCCTTGGTGAGCCGGTAACCCGTCTTCCGGGCGCGCTGGACGACCGGGTCAACCGGGTGGTCCAGGAACGGTTCGCCGCTTATCGCGATGCTCTGGAGTCGGCTGGCGTGCCGTTTGATGAGTCACGGATCGTGCTCGGTGACTATGCGCACGATCCCGGCTGGCGCGACGTGAAGACCGGAGCGGATTATATGACCCGGCTGCTCCGGCAGTCTGCCGGGCTAACCGCGGTATTCGCAGCCTCCGACATGCTGGCCGCCGGTGCTCTGCAAGCGCTATACCATCGCCGCGTCCGGGTGCCCGACCGGATGTCGCTGGTCGGCTTTGACGACACCTACGCTAAGCATCTTGCTCCACCGTTGACGACGGTCTGCCAGCCAATGTTCGAGATGGGCATGAAAGCGGCAGACCTGGTAATCCGTGCGGTTTCGGAAGGCCAGCGAGAGTCCCAGCCCGGGAATGGTTCGCCGCCACGTTGATCGTCCGCGAGTCCACCGGTCCTGTGCCAGAACCGGGACGTATCGGGCCTAGCCGCCCGGCGCACTGGGCAGGGCAGGCCGGTGCGCTGACCTTGACGCCAAGCTGGAGCCGGGTCTATGGTCCCGCCATGTGTCATCGATGACACACGGGAGGATCCGTGCTGAGCGCTGTGCTAGTCGAAGCGGGCCGCATCGAGGTCACCGAGCGTCCGCTGCCGCCGCTCGGGCGCCATGACGTGCTGATCAGGGTGACGGCCTGTGGGGTGTGCGCCGGGGATGTGGACTTCTGGCTTGGTAAGGCGGACCGGCCGATGCCCGCCCCGCTGGGTCACGAAGTTGCCGGTGTCGTGCTGGAGGTCGGCCGGGACGTTACGGCGGTGGCCCCGGGCGACACGGTGGCGTGCTGGGTGGAGGACGGTGGCTACTCCGAAGCGCTCGTCTCCGATGAGCGGTTCTGCGTGGCTGTCAACGGGACCTGCCGGTACCCAGCGGTAGCGGAACCGCTGTCATGTGTGATCAATGCCGTGGGCCTGGCCGCCCCGCAGTTGGCCGACGATGTGGTGATCATCGGTGCCGGTTTCATGGGCAACCTGCTGCAGTTGGCCGTCCAGCTCACGGGGCCCAGGACAGTCACGGTGGCCGATGTCCGCCCCGGTGCCCTGGACCGGGCCGCGCAGCTAGGTGCCACGTACACGGTGGACACCGCGGCCGAGGAGCTGGCCGGCCGGGTTGCCGAGATTACCGGCGGCCGGGGCGCTGACCTGTCCTTCGAGGTGACGGGGACGAATGCCGGCCTTGAGCTGGCCGAGGCGGCGACCCGGATGAGCGGCAAGCTCGGCATCGTTGGCTACCACCAGGGCGGCACCCGCAGCGTCCGGCTCGGGCACTGGAACTGGATGGCGTTCAGCATTATCAATGCGCACTTCCGGGACAAGAGCACAATCCTGTCCGGCATGCGGGCCGGCTTGCGGCTGATGAGCGCCGGAGTCCTGGACGTGGCACCGCTCATCACCAACACCTATCCGCTCGAGCGCGTGGGTGAGGCATTCCAGGCCGCCGCGGCTAAGCCAGCCGGGTTCGTCAAAGCCGTGATCGAGCCGAACGGGACCGCGCACCAGGGGGCCGCTCCGGCTGTGGCCAGCAGCCAGTTGCCGGCGGGCGCGGACAACGAGCCGGCGCTGCACCGGGGCCCGGCATGAAGCGGCCTCGTTCGGGGATCATCGGCACGGGCTTCATGGGTTCGGTCCATGCCCGCGCGGTGCGCGCGGCCGGGGGCGTGGTGTCCACGGTCGCGGCGTCGAGCCGGGAGCGGGCCGCGGCCATGGCCGGCCCGATGCTGGCCGGCCGGGCCGCGGATTCGGCGGCTGCCCTGATCGAGTCCGATGACGTGGATCTCGTGCACATCTGCACCCCGAACGACCTGCACGCATCGCTCGGTCAGCAGGCGCTCGCGGCAGGAAAGCATGTCATCTGCGAAAAACCACTCGCCACCAGTGCCGAAGCCGCCGGGGACCTGGCGGACGCCGCAACCAGCGCCGGTGTGGTGGCCACGGTCCCGTTCATCTACCGCTTCTACCCCAGTATCCGGGCTGCGCGCGGCCGGGTCCGGCGCGCGGAGACTGGACGGCTGCACCTCATCCACGGCTCATACCTGCAGGACTGGCTTTCCGCGGTCGCAGATGACAACTGGCGGGTGGACCAGACGCGGGTGGCCGCTCCCGCGCGTTCGCCGACATCGGGGTGCACTGGGCTGATCTGATGGAGTTCGTCAGTGGGCATCGGATCACCCGGCTGTCGCGCGGATGTTGACCGTGTATTCCGAGCGGCCCGCCGGATGGCACCACCCCGGCCGGGACCGAGGATGCGGTCTCGGTGCTGTTCGAGACCGATGGCGGTGCGGTCGGCAGTGATCCAGCCAGGTATCGCCGGGACGGAAGAACCGGCTGTGGTTCTCCTTTGACGGAACGGATGGGTCACAGCTTCGATCAGGAACAGCCGGAGGGTGCGGGTGGGTACGCGGCCGGAACCCGGATATGGCACGGAGCGGCCCACGTCCGCCGCGCGGCGGTATCGTGGATCCTTCCGCCTGGTCATCCGTATGGATACCAGGACGCTTTGACGCGTTCATCGCCAGCACCTACGCCGCGGTCGGCGGGGCTGGCCCGGACGGGATGCCAGCATTCAGCGACGGGCTTCGCGCCGCCGGCATGACCGAGGCGGTAATGCGGTCGGCCCGCGCCGGGGAATGGACGGAGGTCTCCCCATGAAGCTCGGCCTGACGGCCTGCCTGCCCGGGCGCAGCCTGCAGGACATCGCGGGCTGGGCCGCGGCGGCCGGGTTCGAGGCCTTGGAGGTGGCGGCCTGGCCTGACTCGGCGACCGCCCGTTTCGCAAGCCCCTGTCTCTCGAAGTCACGTCGGCCGACCCGGGGAGTGCGCGCCGTGTTCAACCGGCACGGCCTGGAGTTGTCCTCCATCGCCTTTTATGACAACAACCTGCATCCCGATCCGGCGGGCGGAAGGCCGTCAACGACCACGTGCTGGCCTGTATCGACGCCGCCGCGCTGCTGGGGTGCCCGAGCGTGGGCACGTTCATCGGCCGGGATCCCGGCAAGACCGTCGCCGAGAACCTGCGTGAGGCCGAGCGGGTCTTCGCGCCGCTGGTGGAACGGGCCGGCGAGCGGGCGTCAAGCTGATCATCGAGAACTGCGTGATGGAGGGCTGGCACCCCGACGGCTACCCCGGCAACCTGGCTTACTCGCCGGAGCTGTGGGAGTGGATGTTCTCGCTCGGGCTGTACCTGAATTTCGATCCTTCCCACCTGGTGTGGATGGGCATCGACCCGGTGGAAGCTGTGCGGCCCTACGTCGGGAAAATCCCGCATGCCCAGGCCAAGGACATCGAGCTGTTCCCGGTCGGCGCACCCGATACGGCTGGCCCGGCAGGCCGGTCCCGCGACGATCCGTGGGATACCGGATGGTGGCGATACCGCGTTCCCGGGCTCGGTGAGGTGGACTGGCCCCGGCTCATCGACGTGCTCTATGAGCACGGCTTCGACGGCGTGCTGTCCGTCGAGCACGAAGACCCGGTCTGGGGCGGATCCGCTGAGAAAACCGAGGCCGGGCTCGAGCTCGCACTCCGGGCGCTGGCACCACTACTCATCTAATCGCAGCAGCCGGCCGATTACCTACTTACTGGGGCCGGCGGAATGGCCGGGCGGAAGGCACCTGACCATCGCCCGGCCGGGCAGGGAGTGACTACATGCATAGCCTCAGCCACAGACGCCATCGCCGGCTGGCCCAATGCGCCACTGTGTTTGCTGCCGCCTCCGCGCTGACGGTGACCGGATGTTCGAGCGGCGGAACAGCAGTCAAGTCCACTCCGGCGACCGCACGGCAGACCATCACGTTCGCCACCGCGGGGCTTGGCGCCGAACTGCAAGCCACCAAAGCCGAGATCACCTCCTTCGAGAAGGCACATCCGAACATCAGCGTCAAGCTGCTGGAGCTGGCGGCCGCCAGCGATACCGCCTACGAGCAGCTCAGCCACTACTTCATCGCCAACAGCGCCACGCCTGACGTGATCGACGCGGACACGGCCTGGCCCGCTTCATTCGCGCGGGCGGGCTGGATCATCCCACTGAACAAGTACGTGCCGGTGAGCAGCCTGTTGCCCGGCGCGGCCGCAGCCGGCACCTACCAGGGCAAGCTGTATGCGGCGATGTTCTACTTCAACGCGGAGGGCCTCTACTACCGGGCGGACCTGGTAAAGCAGCCGCCGCGGACTCCCGCCCAGCTGGTCAGTGATGCGCAGGCCGCGCTGCGGAAGGATCCGCCAAGCTGAAGGAAGGGCTCGCGTTCGAGGGGTCCAAATACGAAGGGGCGGTGACGGTATTCATCGACCTGATGGGCGCCTTCGGCGGTGGGCTGAACCCGGCGCACTTCGACACGGCGGCCAACCTCAAGGCCCTGCAGTTCCTGCATGACCTCGTGTACAAGTACAAGGTCGCCCCGCAGGCAGTTACCGGCTGGACCGAGCAGAATGTCCAGGAGGCCTTCACCTCCGGCCAGGCGGCATTCGCGACCAACTGGCCCTACGTCGAGTCGATGGTCAACGCCAAGGGCTCATCGGTGGTCGGGAAGAGCGGATACGTGCCCTTCCCGTCGGAATCGGGCCGCGGTGTGGCCACGCTGGCCAGTGACGCGCTGGTGATCAACGCGCGCAGCACCCATCGCGCCGCCGCCGCCGAATTCGTCCAGTGGCTGCTCAAGCCGGGGCAGCAGATCCGCCGTGCGGTCATCTCGGGTGACCCGCCGTCGGTGCAAGCTGCCTACACACCGACCCTGTTCCACCAGGCTCCCTATTTCCGTACCGATCTGACCGTGTTCAAGGCCGGCGTGCCCCGGCTGGTCAGCGCCAACTACCTGCAGATTTCCGCAGACATCCAGGACATGCTGTCCAGCGTGCTGGCCAACCAGGCCAGCCCCGCCCAGGCTCTGCGCACGACCGCCGCGCAACTCGCCAAACTGTGATCATGCGGGCAGATCAGATCCGCCGCGAACCAGGCACGGCCAGGACCGGGGCCCGAGCAGGTTCCTACATGACGAAGGCCAGGCGAGCCGCGATTGGGGCGGAAAATTCAAACCGAGACACTACCGCACGCAGCAGGGGAATCGCTTGAAGCGTGGTCACGCTGATTGCCTGAGCAAGGCTTCGAGATAGGCGGTGTCCCAAGCGGCCGATTTCCGTCTGACTTTGAGGCTGTGCTTGTCTTTCGGCCTACGCAGCAAGTTCATGGCCATGTGCCGGACGGTAGCCATGTTTTGCGGCCCGGCACCGGATCGCAAGCGGCTAAGGTCCTCGTGGAACACGACATCCAGCACCCAGTGCAAGCGGTTTTCGACATGCCAATGGCAGCGCGCGGCATAGGCGAGCAGCTTGGCATCGAGCGTCAAGGAGGAGATGTAATAGCGCCGTTCCAGGCTGGTGCTGCCGTTTCGCTCGACCTCGGCCTCGACGACGGCGATGGCACGCAGGCCCGGGAAGCGGGGCTCGCCCGGGAACCGGCGGGTGGTGGTAAGCCAGGGTACGTCGTGGCTGACCAGATGGCGGCGAACCTCGATGCGGCCATGGTCGCCATCGGTCGTGTCGAAACGGCTGTGGATTTTGGCGGCGGGATCATCAAGTAACGCCGATCTCGTCGTGCAGGCTGGCCTGATTGTCCTTGAGCGCCAGCAGGTAGTCGCCGCCGCGGTCGAGGATGGCTTGGGCGATCTTGGTCTGTGTGCCCATCGCGTCGATGGTGACGAGCGCGCCGGTGAGCGCCAGGCGCTCGAGCAGCAGCGGGATGGCCGTGATCTCATTGGACTTGGCCTCGCACGCCTGTTGGCCCAGCACGAGGCGTTGGCTGCTGGCCCATGCCGAAACCATGTGGAGCGGCCCGCGGTCCTTGCTGCGGTCATGGGTGCGCCGCGAAGTCTTACCGTCGATGGCGACGATCTCGGGCGCGGTGAAAGAGGCCGGCATAGGCTCGCGCAGGCCTTCGACCCAGGCGGTGAAACACTCTGCGAAGAGCGCGCCGTCGATGGCATTCATGACGTCGTTGAGGGTGTCATGGCTGGGAACGCCCGCTTTGTAGGGCAGCAAGCGGCGCAGGAACTTCTGATGCACCTGGCCCCAGCGCCTGATTTCCACGAAATCCTCTGCCCCGGCCAGTGTGCCGCACAGCACCACCAACAGGATCTCCGGCAACGGAAACAGCACCTTCCAGGACTGACGCGGGTCCTCCAGGACAGCAAAATGGTCGATCAGCGATGGGCCAGGCATCAGGAAACCTCTTCGACGAGAGGTCTCCCATGAATCAGACTTCAGCCCACGCCGTAATCCCTGAACCGTTCAAGCGATTGCCCTGCCGCACGCGGCCGACGCTTGACGGGGCGGCCCGCAATGGGCAATTACCCGCCTCCGATCCGAGGTTCGCATCATGGCTAAATCCAACGTCGTCCAGATCAAGCTCGTCTCGACCGCTGATACCGGGTTCTTCTATGTCACCAAGAAGAACGCCCGCGCGCAGACGGGCAAGCTCGAGTTCCGCAAATACGACCCGGTGGCGCGCAAGCACGTCGCGTTCAAGGAAGCCAAGATCAAGTAGGATCCGGGCCGCTCAGCCCACCTCGGCAAGAGCCGCCCCCGCCACTCGATTGCCGCCCTGCGCTGCGCGCTGTCTCCAGCGCCCGCGCGGCCAGATGCAGCAGCCGCTCCGGGGTGGTCGGGTCGCCGTCGCTCGCCACCACGCCGATGCTTACCGTCAGCGTGCAGGGCTCCCCCGACTCCGCGGGGATCGCCAGGGCCTCCACGCAGCACCGCAGGCGCTCGCCGGCGGCGGTTGCCTCGGCCAGCGCGCAGCCGGGCATGACCACGACGAACTCCTCCCCGCCGGATCGGGCGATGCTGTCCAGGCCGCGCATCCGCCTCGCGCAGGATCGCCGCGACGGCGCCGAGGGCGGCGTCGCCGGCGGCGTAGCCGAGGCGGTCGTTGACCGCCTTGAAGTCGTCGATGTCCAGCAGCAGCAGCGCCACCCCGCGCGCCGGACCGTCCGCCAGCAGGGCGCGCAGTTGCCGACCCAGGTGGCGGCGGTTGTAGCAGCCGGTCAGCGGATCGGTCAGCGTCGTCTCCAGCGCCTGCCCGCGATCCGCCCGTTGCCGGTCCAGGAAAAACTTGCGGCGCAACTGGTTGCGAGCGCGGGCGCGCAATTCCTCGGCGGCGGCCGGAAGCATCAGGCACTCGTCCCCGCCCAGCGCGAAGGCGCGCAGCAGCAGCGACCGGCCGCTCCGGCGTGGACAGCAGCAGCAGCGGCACCTGCCTGGTGTCCTCGGCGGCACGCAGCCCGGCCACGACGCGCAGCGGATCGTCGGTCAGCAGCCCCAGGTTCAATACGATCAGGTCGAAGCCGACGGCCGCGCACAGATCGGCCGCCTGCCCCGCGGTCGCGGCGCGGCCGACAGCGAGGCCGTCGCGCGCCAGGGCATCCTGCGCCGCCGTCGCCGCCGGCTCGTCGTCGTCGATCACCAGCACGCGCGCGCCGGCCACGGATCTCCGCCGGCCGCCGACCCCGGCGCTCCGGCATCGCCCGAGGCGTGCGCATCCTGCAGCCGCTTGGCGCGCACCAGCGCGTGCAGCCGCGCCAGCAGCATCCGCGTGTCGATCGGCGCGCCCAGCACGTCGTCGGCACCCAGTTCGAGGCCGCGCAGCCGCACCGCCGGATCGTCCGCGCCCGCCGCCAGCAGCATCAGCGGCACCGGCCGGCTGCACGGCTCCGCCCGCAGCCGGCGGCAGAACGCGAAATCCTGATCGTCGGGCGCGCACTCCAGCAGGATCAGGTCCGGCCGCCACTCCCGCACCCGTTCGATCGTCGCCGCCTCGTTGGCGCAGACGGAGACGCACAGATATTCGGTGCGCAACCGCGCGGCCAGGGCGTGCGTCGCGACGGTCGCGACGCCGGCCAGCAGGATGCGCGCGGTCATCGGCCCGCCGTCATCCCAGGCCCGGGGATGACCGCGTGAAGGCAGGCCTGCCCCGAGCGAGACCGCCCTATCGCTCGGCGAACTGCGTCTTTCCGAACATCACCTCGCGCTGCTTCTCGTCCATCGGGCCTTGCCGCTGGCGATCGGACAACACCGCCACGCCGCGCTGCACCGCCGGGCGCGCGGCGATCGCGTCGTGCCAGCGCCTCACCGCCGGGATAGGCCGACAAGTCGATGCCGCGACGGTCCGGGTAGCGCAGCCAGGGGAAGGTCGCGATGTCGGCGATCGAGTATTCCTCGCCGGCCAGGTACGGCGACTGCTCCAGCCGCTTCTCCAGCACGCGATGCAGGCGGGCCACCTCGTTGGTGTAGCGTTCGATGGCGTAGGGCAGCTTTTCCGGCGCGTAGGCGGCGAAGTGGTTGTACTGGCCGAACATCGGGCCGACGCCGCCCATCTGGAACATCAGCCATTGCAGGCAGACGTAGCGCGCCGCCGGATCGGCGGGGATCAGGCGGCCGGCCTTCTCCGCCAGATAGATCAGGATGGCGCCCGACTCGAACAGGCTGAGCGGCCGACCGCCCGGCCCGTCGGGGTCGACGATCGCCGGAATGCGATGGTTCGGCGTGATCGCCAGGAACTCCGGCTTGAACTGCTCGCCGGCGCCGATATCCACTGGCACCAGCGCGTACGGCAGCGCCAGCTCCTCCAGCGCGATGTGGACCTTTTGGCCGTTCGGGGTGGGCCAGCTCCAAAGCTGGATCGGCTGGCTGGTTGCGGTGTGGGACATGACGGCTCCTGCACGGGGGATCGACCGCCCCGATATGGCAGCGTCCCGCCGCCGCCGCTACCATTGCAGCACATGCTCCGGCCTGCCCGGCCGGCGGGCGCGGCCGGCGGAGTTGAACACCTGCCATTCCTGCACCGGCATGAAGCGCGGCGCGAGGAACTGGTAGGTGCGCCCGATCAGCAGCCACGCCGCTTCGTCCAGGCGGCGCGGCGGATCGTCCCAGGCGCGCAGGATCGGCTCCCAGGCCAGCCGGCTGCGATGCAGCCAGTCGCGGTGCGAGCGGATGAAGATGCGCTGGCCCTCGGCGTTGCGCAGCGTGGCGATCACCTCGCCGGTCTGCGCGTCGATCTCGGCGAAGCGCCCGGCGATCTGGCGCAGCGCGGCGCCGGCCAGGCGATGCACCTGCGCCAGCGCGTCCAGCCGGCTCGCGTCGCCGCGCCAGCCGGCCGCGGCAAGCGTGTCCAGCCGCCCCGCGAGCCGCTGCACGCGCGCCAGCAGCAGCTCGCGCAGCGCCTCGATGTAGGCGAGTTCCTCGGCGACGCGTTCGAGCAGGGCCGCCACCGCCGGGGAGTCGGCGAGATCGAGGCTGGGCGCCGCCCGCGCGAACGCCTCGGCCAGCCGCGCGCGCAGCCGCGGACCCTGCTCGATGCGTTCGGGGGACAGGGTTTGCGCCGACCAGCCGGCATCGTCCGTCTCGCGCCCCAGCCACGCCACCAATTGCATCCGCAGCCGCTCGACCGCGCGCTGGCGGTGCGCGGGATGCGGCTCCCAGCTCGCCTCGCCGGTCAGCACCTCACGCGGCAGCAGGTCGCCGGGCTGCAGGCCGGCGACGTAGTCGAGCGATTCCGCGACCAGCGCCAGCATCCGCCCATCCTCGCTGTCGTCGGGGATGGCCAGTTCGCGTTGCAGCGCGCGCAGCGGCACAGCGGCGTCGCGGCCGCCCATCGGCACCAGCACCACCGGCACGTTGTCGGTCGGGCTGCGGCGGAAGGTGATACTGCCCCAATGCTGCGAAGCCGCGATGCCGCAGCACGCAGCGTTCCGGGGACGCCGGGGATGTCATTGCCGCTCCTGCTGATCCCACGCGAGGCCGCCGCGGCGCATGGTGCGCGCTCCGCATTAACGGGAGGTTTTCCTAGCCGCTCACTGTTTGGCAAGGAATGTCGCACAGTATGAGACATCCAGCGAGGATGTGAGACGGATATGAACGGCATACGCGCCCGCGAGCCTGAAGCGGCATTGGCGGGCCCGAGCCGGTTCTGCCTTGAGCCGGGTCGGCGGGCCGAGGCGTCCGAGCGCCGGCGGTTGCGGCACGAACTGGACGCGGCGACCGCATCGGCCGCGTTCGTGCTGCATTACCAGCCGCGGCTGTGCCTGGCGTCGGGCGCGCAGACCGGGGCCGAGGCGCTGATCCGCTGGCCGCATCGCAAGCGCGGGCTGATTTCCCCGGCCGCCTTCATCCCGCTGGCCGAGGAGCATGGCCAGATCACCGCCATCGGCGGCTGGGCGCTGACCGCCGCCTGCGTCGAGGCGCGAGACTGGGCGGCGGGCGTGGTCTCGGTGAACGTCTCGGCCCGGCAACTGAGCGAGGGCGCGCTGCTGGGCCAGGTGGCCGCGGCGCTGGAGGCATCGGCGCTGCCCCCGGAGCGGCTGGAGCTGGAGCTGACCGAGACCATGCTGGTCGATGTCAGCCTCGATACGCTGCTGACCCTGTCGGCGATCCGCGATCTTGGGGTGGGGCTGGCGCTGGACGATTTCGGCACCGGCTTCGCCAGCCTGGCGATGCTGAAGCGGCTGCCGCTCACGGTGATGAAGCTCGACCGTTCGCTGGTGCGCGACCTGCCCGCCGACCGCGAGGACGCGGCGATCGTGCGCGCGGTGATCGCCACCGGGCACGCGCTGGGGCTGTGCGTGGTGGGCGAGGGCATCGAGGCGGAGAGCCAGCGCGCCTTCCTCTCGGGCAGCGGCTGCGACGAGGGGCAAGGCTATCTGTTCAGCCATCCGCTGCCGGCCGGGCAGTTGCGGGCGCGGATGGCCGACGCCGGGTGACAGGCGGGCGGCGCGGGCGCAGGCTGCGCCCATGCAGCAGGCGGAATTGCGGTGCGTTCGCGCCGGCGTTCTCGATCTCGCCTATGAGCAGAGCGGGCCGGATGACGGCGCGCCGGCGGTGCTGCTGCACGGCTTCCCCTACGACGTGCGCGCCTTCGACGAGGTCGCGCCACGACTGGCGGAGTCTGGATACCGAGTGATCGTGCCGTATCTGCGCGGGTATGGGCCGACGCGATTCGTCGCGGACACGACGCCGCGCTCCGGCCAGCAGGCGGCGCTGGGGGCCGACCTGCTGGCGCTGCTGGACGCGTTGGCGCTGCGGTCGGCGGTGCTGGCGGGATATGACTGGGGTGGCCGCGCCGCCTGCATCGTGGCGGCGCTATGGCCGGAGCGGGCGCGCGGGCTGGTTACGTGCGGCG
This sequence comes from uncultured Pseudomonadota bacterium, assembly GCA_963758455.1. Classification (GTDB taxonomy): domain Bacteria; phylum Pseudomonadota; class Alphaproteobacteria; order Acetobacterales; family Acetobacteraceae; genus CAVRQM01. The sequence goes on from CAVWVK010000007.1 coordinate 14,499, forward strand.
GCTACAACATCCAGGACATCGCGGCTTCGGCGACGCCGGCGACGCCGGCGACCGAGCATCGGCGCTGGTATCAGTACTACCTGCACGGCGCACGCGGCCGCGCCGGGCTGGCGGCGAACCGCCGGGCGTTCGCGCGACTGCTCTGGCGGTTGTGGTCGCCGACCTGGGCGTTCGACGATGCGACGTTCGAGCGCAGCGCCGCGTCGTTCGACAACCCGGATTTCGTCGACGTGGTGGTGCAGTCGTATCGCCACCGCTACGGCTACGCGCCCGGCGATCCGGCGCTGGAGGCGATCGAGGCACGCCTCGCGGGGCAGCCCGCCATCGGCGTGCCCACGGTCTCGCTGGAGGGCGCGGATGACGGGGTCGATCCGCCGGCGCCGACCGACGGCGACGCGCGCCATTTTGGCGCCCGCTACCGGCGGCAGGTGGTGCCGGGCGTGGGCCACAATCTGCCGCAGGAATGGCCGGACGGCTTTGCCGATGCGGTGCGGGAGGTTGCGTCGGCGGCGCTTTGATCTAGCGTGCGGCCTTGCAACAACCCCGGGGAGACGAGAATGCGCAATGTGCTGGCCACCTGCCTCGCACTGGCCACGCTGCTGGCGGCGGTGCCGCTGCTGAGCGCCTGCAACACCACCGCGGGCGCCGGCAAGGACATCTCCAACACCGGCCAGGCGATCACCAACGGCGCGCAGAAGCTGACGCCGCCGGCACCCAACCCGTAAAGGTCCGTTCGCCTAATCGCCGTCATGGTCGGGTCAAACCCAGCCATGACGGTATTAGGGCCGGTTCAGCGCGCCGGTGCGGCGATGCGCTCGCATTCCGCCAAGGTACGGCCGCAGCACGTCAGGGATGGCGATCGAGCCATCCGCCTGCTGGTAGTTTTCCATCACCGCGATCAGCGCGCGGCCGACCGCCACGCCGGAGCCGTTCAGGGTGTGGACGTGGGCGATCGTCTTGCCGTCTGCCAGCCGATAGCGGGCGTTCATGCGCCGGGCCTGGAACGCGCGGGTGTTCGAGCACGAACTGATCTCCCGCCACGCCCCCTGCCCGGGCAGCCACACCTCCAGGTCGTGCGTGCGCGCGGCGCCGAAGCCGGTGTCGCCGGCGCACAGCAGCACGCGGCGGTAGGGGATTTCCAGCCGCTCCAGCACCGCCTCGGCGCAGACGGTCATGCGTTCGAGCTCGGCGTCGCTATCTTGCGGGCGGGTGATGCTGACCAGTTCGACTTTCTTGAACTGGTGCTGGCGCAACATGCCGCGTGTGTCGCGGCCGGCGGCGCCCGCCTCGGAGCGGAAGCAGTCGGTGAGAGCCGTAAGGCGGATCGGCAGGCGCGATTCGGGAATGATCTCGCCGGCAACGGTGTTGGTGAGCGGCACCTCGGCGGTGGGGATCAGCCAGCGGCGGTCGGTAGTGCGGAACAGGTCCTCCGCGAATTTCGGAAGCTGGTTGGTCCCGTACACGGCGGCATCGTTGACCAGCAGCGGGACGGAGAGTTCCTCGTAGCCGTGCTCGCGCGTGTGCAGGTCGATCATGAACTGGCCCAGCGCGCGTTCGAGCCGGGCCAGCGCGCCACGCAGGATGACGAAGCGCGTGCCGGCGATCTTGGCTGCGGTGGCGAAGTCCATCAGCCCGAGGGTCTCGCCGAGTTCGGGGTGTTCGCGGGGCGTGAAGGCGAAGGTTGGCGGGGTGCCGTGCTGTTTGAGGACGACGTTGGCGGATTCGTCGACGCCGGGCGGAACGTCCTCGTCCAAAACGTTGGGCAGCGCCAGAAGGGCCTGCTTTACTTCTTCCGCAGCACCGGAGGCTTCGGTCGTTAGCACCTCCGCTTCAAGGCGGAGGCTCAGCCCTGTTCGTTCCAGATCATCAGTGTTCTTTGCAAGCCGCTTGGCAGCAGCGACTTCTTTGCTCAGCACGTTGCGCTTGGCTTGGTTCTCCTGGAGCAGCGTCTCGGTGTGACGGCGCCGGTTGTCGCTCTCGACGAGGTATTGTATCTGGGCTTCGCTTCCGCGACGCGCCATCGCCACCTTGAATGTGGCATAGTCATCACGAATCGCCCGAATGTCGTGCATCAGCCTGAGCAGCGCCGTAGGGCGGAAAAGCGCAGCGCATTCCGCCTCATCGCCCCGTCACGACGCGACGGCGCGGACGCAAGCAAGCGGTGGAATGCGCTGCGCTTTTCCACCCTACGCATCGACCACCTTCGGCTCGACAATCCGCGCGGCGATGATCGAGATTTCGTACAGCCCGATCAGCGGCATCGCCAGCGTGCACTGCGTGATGACATCGGGCGGCGCCAGGATCGCCGCGATGATGAACATGCCGACCCACGCATAGCGCCGCACCCGCTTCAGGCCCTTGCTCGTCACGATCCCCACTTTCGCCAGCAGCGACAGCGCCACCGGCAACTCGAACGCCACGCCGAACGCGAACACCAGCTTCATCACCAGGTCGAGGTAGTCGGCGACCTTCGGCATCACCTCGATCGGCAATCCGGCCGCGCCGTGCGGGGTGGCGAAGCTGATGAAGAAGGTGAAGGCGATCGGGAACACGAGGTAGTACGCGAGCGAGGCGCCGGCCACGAACAGCACCGGCGTGGCCGCCAGGAACGGCAGCAATGCGCGCTTCTCGCTGCGGTACAGGCCGGGGGCCACGAACATCCAAAGCTGGATGGCGATCACCGGAAAGGCGATGAACGCCGCGCCGAAGAACCCCACGCGCAGATTGGTGAAAAAGCCTTCGGTCAGGCTGGTGAAGATCATCGCGCGCGTGCCGCCGTGCTTGATAAGCACGCGGGCCAGCGGTTCGGCCAGGAACGAGTAGATGTGCCCCGAAAAATAATAGCAGAAGAAGAACGCGATCAGGAATGCCGCGGCCGACCACAGCAGCCGACGGCGCAGCTCGATCAGGTGTTCGAGCAGCGGCATCGGCTTGTCGTTGATGACGTCTTCGATGGGAGTCTTCGCCACGGAAAGGGTTCAGCGGCCCAAGCGCGTCAATGGGCGGGTTGCTTCAGGCGGAATGAACGCCGGCGCGTCCACCGGCGGCGGCGGCACGGCTTCCGGCGGGATGAAGGCCGGCGCCGCCGCGAAGGCCTCGGCAGAGTGCGATGGCTCGAACGTCACCGATCCTTCGGCCGGCGTGGCGTCGGCGCCCAGTGATTGCACGCCCACCTGGTCCAGCGCCGGCGCGGCCGGGTGGAACGGGTCTTCGGTGAACGCCGAGCGCAGCGTGCCGTCCGCGTCGACCGCGTTCCTGATGCTGCCGGCGATGTCCATGCCGCGGATCTCGGCGATGAAGTCGCGGACTTCGCTCAGGTTGCTGTCGCGCAGCATCTCGTCGACGTGCCCCTGGAACTCGCCGGCCATACGGCGCGCCTTCTTGACCATGTCCGAGACCGCCTTGATGGCCACGGGCATGTCCTTCGGCCCGATGAGGATCATCGCCACCACGCCGATCAGGCCGATCTCGGTCCAGGCAAAATCGAACATGGCGCGTAGGTAGCAGGCTTGCTTGTCATGGGGAACCGGGCGACTGGTCGGGGGGAGCACCCTCACCCCGGCCCTCTCCCGGAGGGAGAGGGAGTTCCGCCGCCCCCTCTCCCTCGGGGAGAGGGCTGGCCGTAGGCGGCTCGACCAGCAAATCCTCGCGGCGCGGCAGCGCACGCAGGCTCTCCAGCCCGAACTGTGCCAGGAACGCCGGCGTGGTGCCCCACAGCGTCGGCCTTCCCGGCACCTCCCGCCGGCCGCCCGGCGCCACCAGGCCTGCCTCCAGCAGCGCGTCGAGCGTGGCCTGCGACAAAGCGGCGCCGCGCATCGCCTCGATTTCCCCGCGCGTCACCGGCTGATGATAGGCGATGATCGCCAGCACCTCCATCGCCACGCGCGGCAGCCGGCGCGGGATGGACACCACCCGGCGCAGGCGCTCGGCCAGGTCCGGCGCGGTGCGGAACTGCCAGCCGCCGGCCACTTCGACCAGTTCGACGCCGCGCCCGGCATAGCGGTCGCGCAAGGCGGTCAGCACGGCGTCGGGGTCGGCGTCCTCGGGCAGCAACTGGCCCAGTGCGCGGGCGCCGACCGGAGCAGCCGAGGCGAACAGCAGCGCCTCGGCCAGCCGCATTTGCGCCTCCGCGGTGTCAGTCATGTGACGCCTCCTGGCTCGTGGGCCGCAGCAGGATCGGGCCGAACGCCGCCTCCTGGCGCAGCAGCAGCGTGCCGTCGCGCGCCAGCTCCAGGCCGGCGAGCAGGGTGCTGGCCAGCGCCGCGCGCTGCTGCCGCCCATCCGCCGCGAGCTCCGGCAGGAACTGCTCCAGGCTGGCCCATAGCGAGCCGTCGTCAGGCAGGCGCCCGATCATCATCTGCAACCGCCCCAGCGCGTCCTGCACCGACCACAGTTTTGCGCGCGCCGGCCGGTACGTCTTGCCGGAAGCGGCCCGACGCAGCGCGGCCAGGTAGGCGCGCACCAGTCCCGCCTGGTCCAGCAGCAAGCGCGAGCGGTCCGCATGGACGAAGTTTTCCGGCTCGCCGCGCGCGAACACGTCATGGCCGAGCTGCGGGCGCGCGGCCAGCCAGAATGCCGCCGCGCGCATCGCCGCCAGCGCCTCCAGCCGCGCGGCCAGTTCGTCGGCCGCCAGTTCGCCTTCGAGGGCGGCCTCGCTGCCGCGCGGCAGCAGCAGGCGGGATTTCAGCCACGCCAGCCAGGCCGCCATCACCAGCCAGTCGGCCGCCAGCTCCAGCCGCACTTTTCGCGCGCCCTCGATCACCGCGAGATACTGCTCGACCAGCGACAGGATCGAGATGCGCCCCAGGTCCAGCTTCTCGCCGCGCGCGAGGTCGAGCAGCAGGTCGAGCGGCCCCTCGAACCCGTCCAGCCGCAGCAGCAGGGTCTCGGCGTCAGCCATTGAGCAGCGCCAGGCCTACGGCCGGATTGCCGGCCAGCGTCACCAGCAGCCGCAGCGCCGGCTCGGCGACATCCAGCAGCGCCGCCCGCACCGGATCGAACGACGTGCCGAACCAGCGCGACACCTCGGGCACCACCCAGATCAGCGGCAATGACGATCAGCAGTCCGGCGCGCTCCAGCCGCGCCCAGACTCGCGCCGCCGCCTCCGGCAGCAGGCCGACCGCGATGCGCCCGCCATCCAGCGGCGGGATGGGCAGCAGGTTGAACAGGCCGAGCGCCAGGTTGGCCAGCATGAAGCGGAACAGCAGCGTGGCCAGCAGTTCCTGCCCGGTCGGCGCCAGCAGCGGCACCAGGTAGAGGCCGAGCGCGCCGAGCCAGCCGAGCAGGAAGTTCATCGCCGGCCCGGCGGCGGCGACCACCATCATGCCCTGGCGCGGGTGGCGGAACCGCCAGGCGGCGACCGGCACCGGCTTGGCCCAGCCGAACACGAAGGCGACGCGGCCGATGGTGAGCAACTGGCTGATGAGCAGAAAACCGGGCAGCAGGATGGTGCCGACCCGATCGACATGCGCCAGCGGGTTCAGCGACAGCCGCCCGGCGCGGCGCGCGGTGTCGTCGCCCATCGCCAGCGCCGCATAACCATGCGCCGCCTCATGCAGCGTGATGGCGATCACGCTGGGGATCACCCAGAGCAGCAGCGACACGATGACGCCGTTCACGCCAGCAACGCGCTCCGCTCGGTGTGCATGGCGGCAGGGTCTAGCGCGATTGTCCGCGCCGCGGCCAGCGCCCGCGCGGCAGCGAGGCGATCGCGGGCGGCGGCGGTCAGCGGCGGGCAGGCGCGCAGCACCGCTTCGGTCCCGGCCGGGTCGCCGGGGCAATACAGCGCGAGGTCGCAGCCGGCCGCGAGTGCGCGCGAGCGCCCGTTGCTCGGGCGAGCCGGACAGCGCGCCCATCGCCAGGTCGTCGCTGACCAGCACGCCGGCGAACCCGATGTCGCCGCGGATCACCGCGCCGACGATGGCGGCCGACAGCGTGGCGGGACGGTCCGGGTCGAGCGCCGGGTACAGGACATGCGCGGTCATCATCCACGGGCAGTCCCGATTGGCGCGGAACGGGGCGAGGTTTTCCGGCGGCGAAATCCGGCACCACCGGCAGCGCCAGATGGCTGTCCGCGGTCGCCTGCCCGTGGCCCGGCGCGTGCTTGGCCACCGGCTGCACGCCGGCCGCGAGCAGCCCCTCGGCCATCGCGTGGCCGAGTTCGGCGACCGCATCCGGGTCGGAGCCGAAGGCGCGGTCGCCGACCACGTCGCTGGCACCCGGCCGGCGCAGATCGAGCACCGGAGCGGTCACGACGTCGAACCCGGCCGCGCGGGCCTCCGCCCCGATCAGCGCGCCGTGCAGCCAGGCGGCGCGCAGTCCGGCTTGCCGATCACGGGCGTGCAGCGCGCCGATGGCGGCGGCGGCGGGATGCGCCATCCAGTGCGGCGGTCGCAGACGGGCGACGCGGCCGCCTTCCTGGTCGAGCATCAGCACCGCGTGGGCGGGCAACACGGCCCGCAGATCGGCCACCAGGCGCGCGAGCTGGGCGGGATCGGCGATGTTGCGGCGGAACAGGATGACGCCGGCCGGAGGACAGGCAGCCAGCAATCTCCGCTCGGGTTCCGCAAGCACCGACCCGGATAGCCCGACCAGCGCGGCTCGGGTGCTTGTCGGCGGACGGATCAGCCGGCCCAGGGCCGATACAGCGGCTTCGGATCCGCCTCCCGCAGCCGATCCCAGTTGTCCACGATCAGGCGCAGCTTGGCGAACACGGTGCGCACGTCCTCGAACTCCCGCGCCAGCCGCTGCGCCGGGCCAAGGCCCCGGTGCGACGGCTCGCCGGCGATCAGCCGCGCGCCGCAGGAGATGCGCAGCACGCCCATCATCCCCGCCAGCCCGTCCGGCTGCGGCAGCGCCAGAGGCTGGCCGATGTGGCACGGCCGGGCGGCGATCGCGCGCGGCGCCTCGGGCAGCGCCTGCGACAGATCCGCGTTCAGCCAGTGATACACGCAGCGCGCCTCCGCCGGGTCGAGGCGGCGGTCGGCGAACGGCGCGCGCACCGCCAGGCCGAAGATGGTCGGCTCGCGCTCCCATTGCTGTTCGCGAGCGCCTCTCGGCGGCGGCGGGCTTTCCAGCAGCAGGATCGCCGGATCGGCGGCGGCGGCCGCGCGCACCGTGCGGCCGAACGCGGCGACGACCGCCGCACGGCGCGATGGCGACACCGCCAGCAAGGCGGCAAGCTCGGCGAGTGCCGCGACCCAGCGCAGGCCAAGCCCGTAATTTCCCGTGGGCCGCAGGAAGTCGGCCGCCGGACAGCGCGGCGGAAACTCCTCGCGCCCGAAATAGGCGTCCAGACCCGTCGGCAGCCGGCCGGAACGCAGCCGAGCCGCGATCGCCGGCGGCAGCAGCAGCGCGCCCGAGAAAGGCGGCCCGGTGAGAAACTTCGACCCGGTTATCAGCACTGTCGCGTCCAGCGCCAGATAGTCCTGGATCGACGGGCAGGACAGCCGCATCTGGCAGGCGTCCACGACGATGTCGAAACCGCAGCCGAAGCGCGCCCGCAGGCCGCGCAGCAAGGCCGGGCTCGGCGCGAGCAGCCCCGATTTCGACAGATCGAGCACATGCACGATCACCCGCCTGCCGGCGGCCACGCCGGACGCGACCATCGCCGCGATTTCCGCCTCCACGGCGGCGGGCGCGCGCACCGTGCCGGCCTGCTCGCGCAACCGGATCGGACCCAGCGCCGTATCGGCCCGGAACCCGGCCACCGGCGCCTCGCGGATCACCGCATGGCCGAGCGCCGTGTCGATCGCAAAATGCCGGCCGGTCGCGGCCAGCGGCACGCCCGACCCTGTCTCCTCCGGCGCCACCAGGATATTCAGGATCGGCCGCGCCGGGTCGGCCATGTGCGACAGAGCGAGCGCCAGCAGCTCGGCATCGGTGCCGGAGGCCGCGAGCACCACGGCGCCGTCACGGGGCACCCCGCAGATGCGCTTCAGCCGGCCGCGCACCGCGCCGAGCAGTCCGGCGACGGGGCGGCGGTCGGCATCGCGCAGCATGGCGGCCGTGGTCGCGCGGCGCGCGGCATCGGCCGCCGCGTAGCCTCGCTCGGAGATCGAGGAGGCGGTGGTCGAGGCGTAGGTGATCGCCCACGGGCGCGGCCGATGGCTCGCGCCGTAGCCGTTGAGCCGGGTCTGCGGGTCGAGTTGCAGCCTGGCGTCGCCGCCGGTCTCCATGATCGCCTCGGCCGGAGCGATCAGCGGCCACAGCTGGCGCACCGCCTCGATGTCGCCCGGCTCGACCGCCTGGCCGCGCCCGATCTCGCTCCAGACGCCGAGCAGCCGGTCGGCGCTGGGCGGCAGCGCCTCGGCCATCGGCGCGAACCAGGGCGGCAGCGCCGCGCCCTCCGCGACAGCCGCCAGTGCGGCCGTGCGGGCGGCGGCGAGGCCGGCGCGGCCGACCGGAGCGGCGCGCCCCAGAGCCAGCCATTCCGCCTCGATCGCCTGGCGCAGCAGCGGATCCAGGCCGGCACGCAGGGCGACTCCTGGCGAAAGCGCGAACATGCCGCGACCGTAGCCTCAAACAGCCTGGATCGTCATGCGCGGCAGCCCGAGGCCGAGGCGGCGCTCAGAACCGCGCCAGCGCGCACCCGCCGCCCTTGGCGCGCACCTCCTGGCAGAAGGCGGTCGCCTGCGCGATATCCGTGAAGCCGCCGGTGCGCAGGCGGAAGAACGTCTTGCCATGCGCCTCGGTCTTCTGCACCGAGGGCTGACGGCCGCCGAGCAGGTCGGGCATCCGGTGCGTCAGGCGCTGCCATTCGAGCATCGCGGACTGCTCCGAGCCGAGTGCCGCAAGCTGCACCACCGCGCGGCCGCCGAGCGCGCTAGGCAACTGGCTGGTGGCGCTGACCCGCCTGACCGGCGCCGGACGCGCGGGCGGCTGCTCCGGCATGGCGGCGACCGAAAGCGGCGGCGAGGACGGGATGGTGGACGAGGCGGAGACCGGCTGCACCGGCGATGCCGGAGCGGGCGCGGCGGCGGCGGCCTGCCTTGCGGCAAGCTGCTGCGCGGCCTGCTCCTTCAGCGCCTGCGGCGCCGGCACCTCGGGCGGGGGCGCCATGCTGTCCTTCCCGTCGGCCGCACCGGACAGGATGGCGTCGTTCTGGCCTGCCACCTGCATTCCGCCGGCGTTGACCGGCTTGGTGCGCAGCGGCCGGCTGTCGGCCTGCACCACCGGCACGCCGGCGGCGTGGTGGCCGGTCAGCGACCAGGCGCCGCCGATCGCCAGCAGCACCGCGGCGATGCCGCCGCCGATGATCGCCAGCCGCTTGGTGGCGGGGTCGATCGCCTCGCGCGACCTGCCGACCCGGTAGCCGGGTTCGGCCGGCGCCATGCGCGGCATCGGGATGTCCAGTTCCTCTCGCACTCCTGCCTCCTGTTCCGGGCCAAGCCCGGGTTGGGGCTCAGCGCATCTCCTCGACCGGCCGCACGCCCAGCACGCCCAGACCCGACCGGATCACGATGGCCGTGGCCGCCACCAGGGCGACGCGGGCCAGGGTCTCGGCCGGTCTCTCCGACTGCAGAAAGCGCAGCGCAGCATCGTCGCGACCGCGGTTCCATAGCATATGAAAGTCGGCCGCTAGATCATACAGGAAAAACGCGATTCGGTGCGGCTCGGTTGCCAGCGCCGCCGACTCGACCAGCCGCGGCCAGGACGCCAGCCGGCGCAGCAGGGCCACTTCCGCCTCGTGCGTCAGGTCGGTCACGTCGACCCCGGCCAGCGCCGCGTCGGCGACCGCCTCCGTCCCGAACATCTCGGCGGCCGCGCGCAGTACGCTGCGGCAGCGGGCGTGCGCGTACTGCACGTAGAACACCGGGTTTTCCCGCGTCTGCGCGACCGCGCGGGCGATGTCGAACTCCATCTGGGCGTCCGGCTTGCGGGTCAGCATGGTGAAGCGCAGCGCATCGCGCCCGACCTCGTCGAGCAGGTCGCGCAGCGTGATGTAGGTGCCGGCGCGCTTGGACATGCGTACCGGCTCGCCGTCCTTCAGCACATGGACGATCTGGCACAGCACCACGTCGAGCGTGCCGCCCAGCGCCTTGGTGGCCGACTTCATGCGCGAGACGTAGCCGCCGTGATCCGCGCCCCACACGTCGATCAGCAGATCCGCGCCGCGCGCCAGCTTGTCGGCGTGATAGGCGATGTCGTTGGCGAAATACGTGTTGCTGCCGTCGGATTTGCGCAGCGGCCGATCCACGTCGTCGCCGAACCGCGTGGCGCGAAACAGCTCCTGCTCACGCGGTTCCCAATCGTCCGGCAGCTTGCCCTTCGGCGGTTCCAGCGTGCCGCGATACACCAGCCCATCGGCGGTAAGTCGCGCGATGACGGCATCGGCCGCACCCGATCGCACCAGCGCGCGCTCCGACGCGAACACGTCCTGCGTCACGCCGAGCAGCGCCAGATCCTCGCGAATGCCGCGCAGCATCTCGGCCACCGCGAAGTCGCGCACGGTGTCGAGCCATGATGCCGGAGTCGGCGATGGCGTCCGCGAACGCGTCGCCGTGGCGCGCGGCCAGCGCCTCGCCGACCGGGATCAGGTATTCGCCCCGGTATTGCAGGCCGCCCGGTGCGGCGGCGGCGATGGCCGCCTCGCCCGGATCGCGGCCGAGCGCCTGGAGGTAGCGCCAGTAGGCCGCCCAGGCGAGCGCCGTGACCTGCCCGCCCGCGTCGTTGATGAGGTATTCCTTGACCACCCGATAGCCGGCGCGGAGCAGCAGGTTGGCCAGGGCGTCGCCGACGATGGCGCCGCGGCAATGTCCCACATGCAGCGGGCCGGTGGGATTGGCCGAGACGTATTCGACGTTGACCGTGATCCCCTGCCCCACCCGGCTGTCGCCATACGCCTCGCCAGTGCGCAGGATGGCGGGCAGCACCGCCTGGAAGGCTTCCGGCCGCAGCGTGAGGTTGACGAAGCCGGGGCCGGCCGGCTCGGCTTTTTGCACCAGCGGGTCGCTGGCCAGCGATGCGGCCAGCGCCGCGGCGATGTCGGCCGGCTTGCGGCGCGCGGGCCTGGCGGCCAGCAGGGCGGCGTTGGTCGCCATGTCGCCATGCGCCGGATCGCGAGTCGGCGTGACCTCGACACGCGCGGCGGCGGTCGGGTCGAGGTCCGGGACAATGGCGCGCAAGGCCGCGAGCACGCGGGCGCGGATGTCGGCGAACAGGTCGGACCCCGGGGGGTGCCCCGGGCTATGCCCTGGGGTATCGTCGTCAGTCTGCAACGAAAATGCTCCCGCCGGCCGGGATGGCCGGGCGCCGCACCTTATTATTGGATGGCCGATCACGCGAACAGCGGATCGGTGTGAGCAGGCTCACTGACCGCGTGCGCCAAACGGCGTCGGATGCGCCCGTCCAACGCGCACCGCATCCAACTCGGGAGGAAACCGGCCATGCTTGCCAATCCGCTTCGCGCCTCGGCGCTCGCCGTGCTCACTGTCTGCATCGCCGGCGCCACGACAGCGCGAGCGCAGTCGATCGGCTATGTCCAGACGCTCGGCGGCAGCATCTCATCCGCCGTCACCTACAACTCCGCCGGCGGCGCCAACAGCCTGGCGATCATCGGCACGGGAGTCTTCGAGGTAACGCTGCCGGGTCTGGGCAACGGCCTGAACAGCAACGTGCAGGTCAATGCCGTCAACACCGACGGCGTCGGCCACTATTGCACCAGCGATGGCTGGGGCTCGCCAAACGGGGTGGACGTAACCGCCGACGTGGCCTGCTTCGACGCCTCGGGCAACCCGCTGAGCGCCGACTTCTCGCTGTTCTATCAGGCGCGCACCGGCGCGCTGTCGGGCGGTTCGATGGCCTTCCTGTGGGCCAACAATCCGACCAACGCCTGCGTACTCGCCCGATCTCAGCTACAACTACAATTCAGCCGGCGCGCTGAATACGGTGGCCCGCCATGCGGCCGGCACCTACTCGGCGTTCCTGCCCACCCTGGCGGCGAACGGCAACCCGCAAGTCACCGCCTACGGCGGCGGCGCGGCGCGCTGCGAGGTGGCGGACTGGATCAAATACCGGCTCGGCGCCAGGGTCGACGTGTATTGCGTCAACGCGGCCGGCGTTGCGGCGGACGAGTATTTCAGCCTGTCCTACGTGGTCGGCACCACCGAGGCGACCGGCCCGGCGGCGACCGCGTTCGGCGCCTACGCCTGGGCGAACAACCCCACCAAGAAGAACTACGTTCCCTCCAGGGGACGCCAGCTCAACACCGTCTCGATCGGCCCGGTGACGGCGCAGCGGTTCGGCGGGCTGGTGGCCGGGCAGTATTCGCTGACCGTGCCAAACCCGAACGACGTCGGGTTCAACACGTATCTGGGCATGGTCACGGCCAACGGCTCCAGCGGCGAATATTGCGACACTGCCGGCGGGGTGAACGTGCTGAGCTTCGAGTTCTACCAGGATCTGATCTGCTACGACGCGCAGGGGCGGCAGGTGGACACCACCTACGCCGGAACGATTGTCACCTCGCGCTGACGGACGGCGTCAGGCGCCGTCGCCCAGCGGAGGGCGGGCGGCGGCGCTAATTCAGCAGACCCTCCGCCTTCATCGCCGCGACCACTTTCGGGCGCTGGCCGATGCGGGCGGCGTATTGCTGGATCACCGGCCATTTGCCGAGATCGAACTTCACCGGCTCCGCCCATCCGAGGACCGTGAACAGATAGCCGTCGGCGACGCTGAACGTGTCACCCATGAGATACTGCTTGCCCTCGAGTTGCCGCGAAAGCCAGTCGAGGCGCTTGGCGAGCGTCGCCTTCACAGCCTCCTTCCATTCCGGCGTCTGCGCCGGGTTGAACATCGAGGCCATCGGCTTGTGCAGCTCCGAGGTGATGAAGTTGAGCCATTCCTGCAGCCGGTAGCGCTCCGTCGTGCCGGCCGCGGGCGCGAGGCCGGAGGCCGGCTTCTGGTCGGCGATGTACTGCACGATCGCCGGCCCCTCGGTGAGCGTCTGGCCGTTATCGAGCTCAAGCACCGGCACGTAGCCCTTGCCGTTCACCTCGTTGAAATTGCTGCCCTGTTCGAGCGTCTTGGTCTTCAGGTCCACCTTCTGCAGCGTGAAGGGAAGCCCCGCCTCGAGCAGGGCGATGTGCGGCGACAGCGAGCAGGCGCCTGGCGCATAGAACAGTTTCATCGGAAATCTCCCTCGGCGGCGATGGGGAGACGGGCCGGCGCATCGGCGGCCCGCGGGGGATCGCCGCAGCAGGCGGACACATCGCACATCGCTTTCCAGTGGACAAGTACCAACCTGGTGGTAAGTTTTGGGCGTGGGAAAGCCGGCTGGCAAATTGGGGAGCTGCGAAGGGGATGTGTTCAACCCCACCTGCCCGGCGCGCGCGGCGCTCGAGGTGCTCGCCGAGAAATGGGCGCTGCTGCTCATTCACATGCTCGCCCGCGGCCCGGCGCGCACGGCGGAGCTGCGGCGGCAAGTCGGCGGCATCTCCGACAAGATGCTGATCCAGACGCTGCGGCAACTCGAGCGCCACGGCTTCGTGGCCCGTCGCGCCTATCCCGAGGTGCCGCCGCGAGTCGAATACTCGCTGACGGAACTCGGCGCCTCACTGAGCGAGCCCATCACCACGCTCGATCGCTGGGTCGAGCATCATCTCCCGGATATCGGCATCGCGCAGCGCAAATTCGACCGCCGCGCGGAATGATGCCCGCCCCGACCGATGCAACGCAGCCGATCGGGCGCCACTGCAATCAGGGATGCGCGGGATACGCGATGTAGCGGATGATTTTCCACCCGCCGTCGCTCTGCCGTCCGAACACGTCCAACCCCGGTTCGTCATCGCTCACCGGCTTGGCGGTTTTGTCGGTCATGGTGGAGGTCCACGTCAGTCGCACCACGGCCAGGTCGCCGGAGACGATGACCTCCTTGATGCGAAGGCCGTAATGAAAGGATCGCGCGGGATCAGCGAGCGCGCGATGCAGGCGATCGCACAGCAGCGCGTAGTTCTGCTCCGGCAGGCCCTGGAAATCGTAGCGCAGGTCAGGAGCGAACAGGTCGCAAATATGGTCCGCGCGCTTCGCGTTGAAATCCGTCCGCCACCGCTCGAGCGCGGTCCGGATCACCGTCGCCGGATCATCAGCGGCCGCGGCCTGGCTGCCGCCGCATGGCACCATCAGCCAGATCAGCACGGCTGCAACCGCAACCCGCCGCGGTCTTGTCATTTGACGCTGTTCCCCGATTGGCGGCAGACCCAGGATCGACGGCCGAAGCCTAGCACGAGACCCTCAGCGTTCCCATCGCACGCCCGCAACTACCCCGAGACCGACAAATCCGTCAGGCGCAGGTGCTCCTGGCGCGCGAAGCGATCGGTCATGCCGGCGACGTAGTCGCATACCGCGGCCGCGGCGCGGGCGGTGCCGGGCACCTCGCCGGCGCGGCCGCGCCAGTCGTCCGGCAGCAGCGCCGGATCGGCGGCCAGCAGCGCGAACAGATCCGCCGTCAGCCTGCGCGCCTTGGCGGTCATGCGGTTAACCTGCCATTGCCGATAGACGCGGGCGAACAGGAAGTCCTTGATCGCCCGATTGGCCTCGGCCATCGCCGGCCCGAACGCCACCATCGGGCGCTTGGCGCGGCGGATCGCGTCCGCGTCCACCGGATCGAGGCTCGCGATGCGGCGACGGCTTTCCGCCACCAGGTCGGTTATCAGCGCGTCGATCACCCGGCGGATGGTCTCGTGGCGCAGGCGCGCGGGCGGCATGTCCAGGCTGGCGCGGCCGGCCTCGCGCAACGCCTCGTCCACCACCGGCAGATGCGCCAGGTCGCCCGCATCCAGCAAGCCGGCGCGCCAGCCGTCGTCGAGGTCGTGGCTGTGATAGGCGACATCATCGGCCAACGCCGCCACCTGCGCCTCGGCCGAGGCGTAGGTATGCAGGTCCAGCTTGTGCCGGGCGTCGTAGTCGGCGACGTAGGGCGGCGGGCGTTTTAGCGGGCCGTTGTGCTTGGCCAGGCCCTCCAGCGTCTCCCAGGTCAGGTTCAGCCCGTCGAACGCGGCGTAGCGGCTCTCCAGCAGGGTCACGACGCGCAGGCTTTGCGCGTTGTGGTCGAACCCGCCATGCGGCTTCATCGCGGCGGCCAGCGCCTCCTCGCCGGCATGGCCGAATGGCGGGTGGCCGAGGTCGTGCGCGAGGGCCAGCGCCTCGGCGAGATCCTCGTCCAGCGCCAGCTCGCGGGCCACCGAGCGGGCGATTTGCGCCACCTCGATGCTGTGGGTCAGGCGGGTGCGGTAGAAATCGCCCTCGTGGTTGACGAACACCTGCGTCTTGTACTGCAGCTTGCGAAATGCGGCGCTGTGGATGATGCGGTCGCGGTCGCGCTGCCAGGGGCTGCGGGTCGTGCTCTCCGGCTCCGGGTGCAGGCGCGGCCGGGCCGTCTCGGGACGCACCGCCCAAGCTGCCCTGCCAAAAAGGGCCGCGCGTCCAGGAGGGGCGGAGGTCATGCGACGGGCACTACACGCTGAACCGCTGCCCTTCAATCCGGGCGCCAGTCGGCTTATGTTCTCCGCATGGACAACGCACCTTTCCGGCTGACCGATCGCGCCGCCTCGCGGATTGCCGAGATCGCCCGGGCGCAAGGCAGCGGCCAGGCGCTGCGGGTCGCGGTGCTGGCCGGCGGGTGCAGCGGCTTTCAATACAAGTTCGAGCTGGATGGCCACGCCGCCGCCGACGACGTGGTGATCCAGGAGGGCGAGGCGCGGGTGCTGATCGACCCGTCCAGCCTGGATCTGCTGGCCGGCGCTGAGCTGGACTACACCGACGCGCTGATGGGCAGCCATTTCGCCGTGCGCAACCCGAACGCCGCCTCGGCCTGCGGCTGCGGCACCAGCTTCTCGCCCGCTTGAAGCTCGCCGCCTGGCCCGGCGAGTGAAGCTCGCCACCTGGAACGTCAACTCGATCCGCCAGCGCGTGGGGCACGTCACGCGCTGGCTGGAGCACGCGCGGCCCGACATCCTGATGCTGCAGGAGACCAAGTGCGAGGCGCACGCCTTCCCGCATGAGGCGTTCGCGCCGCTCGGCTATCGGAGCGAGGCGGTCGGGCAGAAGGCGTACAACGGCGTGGCCGTGCTGGCGCGGGTGCCGTTCGAGGTGACGTGCCGCGCCCTGGCGGCACTGCCGCAGGACGACGCGCAGGCGCGCTATGTCGAGGTCGCGGCGGACGGGCTGCGGGTCGGCGGGCTGTACCTGCCGAACGGCAATTCCGGCGGCGAGGCCGGCTACGCCTACAAGCTGGCCTGGATGGATGCGCTGCGGGCGCGCGCGGGGCATCTGCTGGACGACGACGTGCCGCTGGCTTTGCTGGGCGACTTCAACGTGTGCCCGACCGACGAGGATTTCGCCCCCGGAAGCCTGCCGGCCACCGACGCGCTGGTGCGCGCCGATACGCGGGCGCGGTTCCGGGCGCTGCTGTGGCTGGGCATGACCGACGCCGTCCGGGCGCTGCACCCCACCGGGCCGGTGTACACGTTCTGGGACTATCAGGCCGGCGCCTGGCAGCGCGATCTGGGGTTGCGCATCGACCACGCGCTGCTGTCGCCGACCCTGGCGGAACGGCTGGTATCCGCCGTGCCCGATCGCGAGGAGCGGGCACAGCCGCAGCCGTCGGATCATGTGCCGCTGGTGGTGGAGCTGGCGGACTGAGGCGGGGAGCAAGGTTTCGCCGGTGCTGTGCCACCGTCATCCCCGGAACCATTGTCATCCCCGGAACCACTGTCATCCCCGGACCTGATCCGGGGATCCGCGGGCCGCACCGAGGGGCAGTTGTTGGCCCGTGACTTAGATCGAGTAATCCGGCTGCGGCAGCGAGTGGTCCATCGTCAGCGCCGCCAGGTCGGTCAGCCGCGCGCCGACCGGCCGGGCCGGCACGCCGACCACCGTGGTGTAGGGCGGCACGTCTTCCAGCACGATGCTGCCGGCGCCGACCTTGGAGCCCTCGCCCACCTCGATGTTGCCGAGCACTTTGGCCCCCGCCCCCAGCAGCACGCCGCGACGGATTTTCGGGTGGCGGTCGCCGCATTCCTTGCCGGTGCCGCCCAGGGTGACGTCCTGCAGAATGGAAACGTCGTCCTCGACGACCGCCGTCTCGCCGATGACCAGGCCGGTGCCGTGGTCGATCATCACGCCGCAGCCGATCCGCGCCGCAGGGTGGATGTCCATCGCGAACACCTCGCTCATGCGCGACTGCACATGCCGCGCCAGGTGCTCGCGGCCCTGCCGCCACAGCGCGTGCGCCACGCGATAGGCCTGCAAGCCCTGGAATCCCTTGAAGAACAGGAACGGAGTCGCAAGGTCCGCCGAGGCCGGGTCGCGGTCGCGCACCGCCAGCAGATCGCGCGCCGCCGCGTTCAGCACGCCGGGGGAATGGGCGATGACCTCGTGCATCAGTGCCGCGAGCGCCGCCACCGAGAGATCGGGATCGGCCAGCTTTCCGGCCAGCCGGTGTGCCAGCGCCTCGGCATAGCTGGCATGGCGCAGCAGCGCGTGCGCCATCGGCTGCGCCAGCAGGCTCTCGCGTTCGCCCGCCTCGATGCCCTCGCGGCGCAGCGTGGCCCAAAGCTGCTCCATCGCCGAGGGCGCGACGATCTCATCGCACAGCACGAAACCGGCGTCGGGGCCAGGGGTCACGGACAGTCCTCCGTCTTGCCCCGGCAAGATGGGGAGGACCGCCCGCGAACGCCAGCCCCGGCCAGGCCCGCGAGCTACCGCGTTTCGACTCAGCCCCAGTGGCTCAGCCCCAAATGGCTCAGCGCCAATGGCCGGGAACCCAGACCCAGGCGCCGCCGCGCCGGCCCCAATGCTCCGGCACCCAGGCGGTGTAGCGCGCCGGACGCGGCAGATAGCGGCCCGGCTGCCACACGTAGCGGACTCCATTCCAGCGCCAGTGGCCACCCACCCACACGTAGCGCGCGCCAGGCGGCGGCGGCACCACCTCGGCGCGGGGCGGCGGCATCGGGGCATAGGCCGGCTGCGCCAGCGCAGGGCCGACCATCGGCCCGGTCGCCAGCCCGGCGGCCAGGGCCAGGGCGACCAGGGTTACGCGGACATTCTTGCGCATGGAAACCTCCTATGATGCGACTTGCGCGACAGGGGTAACAGGATACGCGACTCCACCCTGCCGCTCTGCGGCGGTGACGTTACCATCCCGTCAGCCTCGGGCAACGTTGCGCAACACGGAGCCGCAAGCATGAGCCGCGAACGCCTGGTTGTCTTCAAGGCGTTCCTGCGGCTCGGCTGCACCAGCTTTGGCGGCCCGGTCGCGCATCTCGGCTATTTCCGGGCGGAGTTCGTCGAGCGCCGCCGCTGGCTCGACGAGGCGGCGTACGCCGACATCATAGCCCTCTGCCAGTTCCTGCCGGGGCCGGCGAGCAGCCAGGTCGGCATCTGCATCGGCATCCTGCGCGCCGGAGTCCCGGGCGGCGTCGCGGCCTGGTGCGGCTTCGCCCTGCCCTCGGCTGTGGCGATGATCCTGTTCGCCTACGGAGTGCGCCGCCTCGGCGATCTGTCGCACGCGGCATGGCTGCACGGCCTGCGGATCGTGGCGGTCGCGGTGGTCGCGCGCGCGGTCTGGAGCATGGCCCGCACGCTCTGCCCGGACCGGCAGCGCGCGACCTTGGCGGGCGCCGCGGCGATCCTGGTGCTGGCGGCGCCATCGGCGGCCGGGCAGGTCGGCGCCATCGCGCATCGGCGCCCTGTACGGCTGGCGCCGTATCCGCGAGCCCGCGGGGCCGGCGCGCGGCGAGCTGGGGTTCGCCCTCGGCAGGCGCGTCGCGATCGTCTCGCTGACGATGTTCACGGCCCTGCTGCTCGGCCTGCCGCTGCTGGCGGCGGCGTCGGGCGTGCATGGGCTGGCACTGCTGGCGCGGTTCTATCGCTCCGGCGCGCTGGTGTTCGGTGGCGGCCATGTGGTGCTGCCGCTGTTGCAGCAGGCGGTGGTGCCGCCCGGCTGGATCGGCAACGACGCCTTCCTGGCCGGCTATGGCGCCGCCCAGGCGGTTCCGGGACCGCTGTTCAGCTTCGCCGCCTATCTCGGAACGGCGATGCGGCCGCCGCCGGACGGCTGGGTGGGCGGGCTGATCTGCCTGGTCGCGATCTATCTGCCGTCGTTCCTGCTGCTGGTCGGCGTGCTGCCGTTCTGGGACGCGCTGCGCCGCAAGGTTGCCGTGCAGGCGGCGTTGCGCGGGGTGAACGCCGCGGTGGTGGGCATCCTGCTGGCCGCGCTGTATACGCCGGTCTGGACCAGCGCCATCCTGACGCGGGCGGATTTCGCGCTTGGCGTGGCGGCGTTCGTGCTGCTGGCGCTGTGGCAAGTGCCGCCCTGGCTGGTGGTGGTGCTGGGCGGCATCGTCGCCGCCCTGCTCGGTCCGGCGTTGTGAAGCCGCCGTCAACGGGAGCAATCTCATGCGCTACAATCAGCTTGGCCGCACCGGCCTGTATGTCTCCGAGCTATGCCTCGGCACCATGACCTTCGGCGGCGGCAGCGGAGGCATCTACAAGCATATCGGCGACCTGCAACAGACGCAGGTGGACGGCATCCTGCGCACGGCGCTCGACCACGGCATCAACTTCATCGACACCGCCGACGTGTACTCGATGGGCGAGGCGGAGCAGTTGCTGGGCCAGTCGCTGCGCAACCTCGATGTCAGGCGCAGCGACGTGGTGATCGCCACCAAGGTGCATGGCGTCGTGGGCGCCGGCCCGAACGACCGCGGCGCCAGCCGGGCGCACATCATGGACGCGGTGCGACGCAGCCTGGAGCGGCTGCAACTCGACCACATCGACCTGTACCAGATCCACGCCAGCGACCCGGTGACGCCGCTGGAGGAGACGCTGCGCGCGCTGGACGACCTGGTACGGCAGGGCCTGGTGCGTTACGTCGGCGTCTCCAACTGGGCCGCCTGGCGACTGATGAAGGCGATCGGCCTGTGCGAGCGGCATGGCTGGGCACGGCCGGACAGCCTGCAAGCCTACTACACCATCGCCGGGCGCGACCTGGAGCGCGAGATCGTGCCGCTGCTGCAAGCCGAGGGCATCGGGCTGATGGTCTGGAGCCCGCTGGCCGGCGGCCTGCTGTCCGGCAAGTTCGGGCCAGGCAGCAACGGCCCCGAGGGAGCGCGCCGCGCGACGTTCGACTTCCCGCCGGTGGACCGCGACCGCGCCTGGGCCTGCGTCGGCGCGATGCGCGAGGTGGCCGAGGCGCGGGGCGTTTCGGTGGCGCGGGTGGCGCTGGCATGGCTGCTGGCAAAGCCGTGGGTCAGCAGCATCATCATCGGCGCCAAGACCGACGAGCAGCTTGCCGACAACATCGCCGCCACCGCGCTGCGCCTGTCGGCCGACGAGATGCAGCGGCTGGATGAAGTGAGCGCGCTGCCGGCGGAATATCCGGGCTGGATGCTGGAGCGCCAGGGTGCCGCGCGGCTGCCGAAACCGTTCCAGCGCGGCTGATGCGGCCCGGATGAAACTTGACGTGATCCGCCGCGCCGCCCCGTAATCGCAGGGTGATCGCCGGTAAGCTCTTTGCCCACAAAACGTGGGGAGAGACGGCGATGACCACGAAAACGTGGTTCGGCGGCGACGGCTTCTATCGCAACGGCGCGGACTGGTCGCCTTCCGGCGTGCCGCAGGCGGGCAACTCCGTGATTGTCGCCGCCGGCACTCTGCACGCAAGCGGGCGAACTCTGAGCGGTTTGACGATCCGGCTGGAGGGCACGTCGGATAGCGGCGCGCCGGTCCTGGCGCTGCGGGACGTGACGCTGGATTCCAGCATCAACATGGCCGGCCTGCCGGCCAGCCCCGGCGGATACGGCACGATCGACGTCGCCGGCACGGTGAGCAGCGCGGGCAGCATCGTCGTGGGCGGCGGCCACATCGACCCGGGTTTTCTGACGCTGTCGCTGGGACCGCACGCGATGTTCGTGAATACCGGCGCCATCGACGTGTACGATGCCTCGAACCTGACCGTGACGGCTGGCGGCCCGGGATCGGTCTTCGTCAATGACGGAGTGGTGCTGTCGGGCGCGGGCTTTCCGGTGTTCGACGCGCGCGTGGCCGGCAACGGCACGTTCGACGTCGGCCCGAGCACGAGCGGCGATCAGATCACCTTCAACGCCGCGGTCGGTTCGGGCGAGGTCGTCGCATTGTCCACCGCCAACGTGGACGAGCGCCTGTATCTCGGCAAGCCTCTGACGTTTCATGCCGCCGTGACCGGGCTGCAGGGCAGCAACTACATCGATCTGCCGAACACGCCGGTCGATGCGCACGCGTTCGCGAACGGCGTGCTGACGCTATCCGATCAAGGGGCGGTGGTGGCAAGGCTCGATCTGGTCGGCGTGTCGGGCCAGAACCTGTTCGTCACGGAGCGCGACGGCGGAACCATCGTCTCCAACGGCGAAGTGCCGCCGCCGGCGGGCGCCGCATCCGCGGGCGTGCCGACGGACCACGGCGCGCTGACGGCGATGCTGGCGCATCATTGACGCATCACTGAGGCGCGGCGGCGCAGCATGGCGTCGAACGCGGCGAACACGCGCCGCATCTGCGGGGGCTTGTAGGCGAACAGGTCGGGCGGGTCCATCAGATGCACGATGCCGGCCACCGCCGCCTCGAAGATCAGCAGCCGCCCGTCCGGCATTTCGGCGCAGTCGATCTGGAAGTAGTCCAGCGCCATGCGCTCGCACAACGTCGCGAAAGCCGGTGCGTGGCGCACGGCAAATCCGCCGTCGAACGCGGCCATCGCCCGCGCCTCGTCGGCGCGGCGTTCGGCGTGCTCGGCCATGCCGGCGTTGAGGTAGTGGACCATCCAGTGCTCGGAGGCGGCCATGTGGCACAGGAACGGCGCGCCGTCGATGAAAGCGATGCGGAACTTGCGAAACAAGCCGTCGGCCCGCGATAGTCGACGAAGGCGGTGGCGAAGAACTCCTCGGCGCCGCTGCGCGCCAGGTAGGCGGCAAGGTCGGCCGGCGTGTCGGCCTTTTCGAGGTCGGCTCCCGCATGGGAGCCGACCGGGCGGATCAGCACCGGCGCGCCGGAACGCAGCAGCGGGATCACGGCGTTGCCTGACAGATGCGCCGTGATCGCCACGCGCGACAGGCGTAGCGCGGGTGGGCTGTGCAGGCCGGGCAAATCCCGTAGCCCGCGTGCCAGGCCGTCGCGCGACAGCCGCGTGATCGCGCCGGGATCGTTCAGCACCGGCCGAGGCCAGGCGCGGAGCAGCGGCTGCAATCGACTCAGGATCGCCGGCTCGCACTCGCTGACCGCGCAGAAGGCGACGTCGTGATCGGGCAGAGAATCGGGCAGCGCGCGGTCCGGCCGCACGAACAGCAGGTCGAGCCGCACGTCGAGATGATTGGTGATGAAATCGAGCGGCGTGTTCACCATCAGGTTGCCCGGCGCCACCAAGGCCAGCACACGCAACGGACGCGCCGATCGGGGCACGAACCCGCGGCCCACGCGGAACACCTGGCAGGCGTCCAGCGCGTGCGCTTGCAGCAATGCGGCTTCGGCGGGACGGAAATGCAACTGGTACGCGACCGCCTCATCGAGGGCGGCGACCGGGGGATCGACCCACGCCAGCAGATCGTCCAGCCCTCGCCCGGCATAGGCGTGGTGGGCCAGCGCAGCGGTGCCGCGGATCAGCGGCGGCGACACGTCGGCGCGCAACGGCGGCACCGCCTCGCGCGCGGTGGTCGGAGCGAGATGCAATGCAGTCCTCCCCGGATGGGGGAAGCATCGCCCGGACGGCTGAACGCGGCGTTAAGGGCGGCCGTCGCGCGGCGCGCTACGGCACCATCCTGACCGCGCCGCGCGAGGCGCTGGTGACGAAAGCGGCATAGGCGCGCAGCGCCGGCGAGACGTTGCGCCGGCGCGTCTCCCGAGGGTGCCAGCCCTGCGCATCCTGCGCGGCGCGGCGGCGCGCCAGCTCGGCATCGTCCACCGCCAGGCGGATCGAGCGCGCGGGGATGTCGATTTCGATGCGGTCGCCGTCGCGCACCAGGCCGATCATCCCGCCCTCGGCCGCCTCCGGCGAGACGTGGCCGATCGACAATCCGGAACTGCCCCCGGAGAAACGCCCGTCCGTGACCAGGGCGCAGAGCTTCCCGAGCTTCTTGGATTTCAGGTAGCTGGTCGGATACAGCATCTCCTGCATCCCGGGGCCGCCGCGCGGACCCTCGTAGCGGATCAGCACCACTTCGCCCGGCACCACACGGCCGCCGAGGATGCCGTCCACCGCGCTGTCCTGGCTCTCGAACACCCGCGCCGGACCGGCGAAGCGCAGGATCGCCGCATCGACGCCGGCGGTCTTCACGATGCAGCCGTCCGGGGCGAGATTGCCGGTCAGCACCGCCAGGCCGCCGTCCTTGGAAAACGCGTGCTCAGCGTCGCGGATGACGCCGCGTGCCCGATCGGTGTCCAGCGCATCCCAGCGCGAGGACTGGCTGAACGCGGTCTGCGTCGGCACGCCGCCGGGGGCGGCGCGGAAGAAGTTGCGCACGCTTTCGCTGTCGCCGCGCGCGATGTCCCAGCGGTCGAGACCGTCGGCCAGCGTCGTGCTGTGGACGGTCGCCGCCTCGGCGTGGATCAGGCCGGCGCGATCGAGCTGGCCGAGGATGGAAAAGATGCCGCCGGCGCGATGCACGTCTTCCACATGCACGTCGGCGATCGCGGGCGCCACCTTGCACAGCACCGGCACGCGGCGCGAGAGGCGGTCGATGTCGGCCATCGTGAAATCGACCCCGGCCTCGTGCGCGGCCGCCAGCAGATGCAGCACGGTGTTGGTCGAGCCGCCCATCGCGATGTCGAGCGTCATCGCGTTCTCGAACGCCGCGAAGGTGGCGATGCCGCGCGGCAGCGCGCGCGGGTCTTCCTGTTCGTACCACCGCTGGCACAGGTCGACGACCAGGCGCCCGGCTTCCTCGAACAGCCGCCGGCGATCGGCATGGGTGGCCAGCGTGGTGCCGTTGCCGGGCAGCGACAGGCCCAGCGCCTCGGTGAGGCAATTCATCGAGTTGGCGGTGAACATGCCCGAACACGAGCCGCAGGTCGGGCAGGCCGAACGCTCGATCACCGCCACGTCGGATTCCGACACCGTCTCGTCGGCGGCGGCCACCATCGCGTCGATCAGGTCGATGCTGCGGGTGATGCCCGCCTCGATATGCTTGCCCGCTTCCATCGGACCGCCGGAGACGAATACGGTGGGGATGTTCAGCCGCATCGCGGCCATCAGCATCCCCGGCGTGATCTTGTCGCAGTTGGAGATGCACACCATCGCGTCGGCGCAATGCGCGTTGACCATGTACTCGACGCTGTCGGCGATCAGCTCGCGCGACGGCAGGCTGTACAGCATCCCGTCATGGCCCATCGCGATGCCGTCATCGACGGCGATGGTATTGAACTCCTTCGCGACACCGCCGGCCGCCTCGATCTCGCGCGCGACAAGCTGGCCCAGATCCTTCAGATGGACATGGCCGGGCACGAACTGCGTGAACGAGTTGACCACGGCCACGATGGGCTTGCCGAAGTCGCCGTCCTTCATGCCGGTGGCGCGCCACAGCCCGCGAGCGCCCGCCATGTTGCGGCCGTGGGTGGTGGTGCGGGAACGCAAGGCGGGCATGGCGAGGCTCCTCGGAGATCACCTCGATTTTGCCATGCCGGCTTCATGGAAGCCAGGGCGGCGGCCCGATGGCTGTCGTGCTATCGGCGCAAGAAAGGCCTTTTAGTGGCCTACACTTGCAAATCCAGCAGCGAGCCGCGCGGCAACCGCTGGCCGGGCTGCGGCACCATCCCCGTGGGACGCGCGCCGAGGGCCGGTTTGGCCTGCGACGGCAAAATCTGCTCGCGTACCGGCAGCAGGCCCGGCACGCCCCCCGCCCGCGCCGAGGGGAGCGTCGCCGCGACGCTGGCCGAGAAAGCCGCAAGGGAACCCGGGGAAATCATGCGAGGCATCATCACGCGCATCGGTTTAGAATCCGTAAACGGGACGGGTCGCATTATTGCGACTCGCCCCGCCGGAAAGCAACTTCTTACCTTACGCCGCCCGGCGCTGCGCCGCTCCGGCAAAAAGCTGCAACATGCGGCTGGTTGAACGCCGGAATGTCGTCCGGCTTGCGCGCGGTGACGAGCTGCCCATCCACCACGCTCTCCTCGTCGACCCAGCTTGCGCCCGCATTGGTCAGGTCCGTCTTGAGCGACGGCCACGAGGTCATCCGCTTGCCGCGCACGAACCCGGTTTCGATCAGCGTCCAAGGTCCGTGGCAGATCGCGGCGATCGGCTTGCCGCCATCGGTGAAATGGCGGACGAAGGCCACCGCCTCGGGGATGATCCGCAGCCTGTCGGGATTGGCGACGCCGCCCGGCAGCAGCAGCGCGTCGAACTGGTCCGCCTTCACGCTCGAAAGCCCGGCGTCGCTCGGCAGCTTGTCGCCGGGAGTGTCGTGGTTGAAGCCCTGGATGGGCTTGCCGTCCGGCGAGATCACCGTGACCTGCGCGCCGGCCTGCTTCAGCGCCTCAATCGGCTTGGTCAGTTCCACCTGCTCGACGCCATTGGTGGCCAGCACCGCCACGCGCCGCCCGCTCAGTTGCGCGGTTCCGCTCATGATCCTCCCTCCTGTTCCATTGGGATGGGCGGGAGAACGACCGGCACGCGGAGCGGTTTGTCAGGGTAGGCTCACGACTCCAGGATGGCCACGCCGGGCAGCGTCTTGCCTTCCAGCCATTCGAGGAACGCGCCGCCCGCCGCCGAGACGTAGGTGAGCTGGTCCGCGACCCCGGCATGGCGCAGGGCGGCCACCGTGTCGCCGCCGCCGGCGACGCTGCGCAGGCCGCCGCCTTGGGTGGCTTCGGCGACAGCGCGGGCCAGGCGCATGGTCGCCGCGTCGAACGGTGGGGTCTCGAAGGCGCCCAGCGGGCCGTTCCAGACCAGCGTGCGAAACCCGGCGAGCCGGCGCTCCAGGTCGGCCACCGTCTTCGGCCCAACGTCGAGGATCATGGCATCCTCCGGCACCGCGTCGATCGGCACGATGCGGGTCGGCGGGTCGGGGCGGAACTCGGTCGCGGTCACGGCATCGCTTGGCAGCACCACCTCGCAGCCGGCGTTCTGGGCGGCGGCGAGGATGTCGCGGGCCAGGTCGTGCAGACTGGCCTCCTGCAACGAGCGGCCGACCGCGACGCCCTGCGCGGCGAGAAACGTGTTGGCCATCGCCCCGCCGATCACCAGCACCTGCACCCGCCCCGAAAGGTTGGTCAGCAGGTCGATCTTGGTGGACACTTTGGAGCCGCCGACGACGGCGCAGACCGGGCGCTCGGGATGCGTCAGCGCCAGCGCCAGCGCCTCCAGCTCGGCCTGCATCAGCCGCCCGGCGTACGACGGCAGATGCCGCGCCACGCCCTCGGTGCTGGCGTGCGCGCGGTGCGCGGCGGAGAATGCGTCATTGACATACGCATCGGCGTGCAGCGCCAGCGCCGCGGCGAACTCGGACTCGTTCTCCTCCTCGCCGGGATGGAAGCGGGTGTTCTCCAGCAGGCACACGTCGCCGTCGTGCAACGCATCGACGGCGGCGCGGGCCGGCGCGCCGATGCAGGTCTCGGCGAAGGCGACCGGGCGGCCGAGCGCGATCGCCAGCGCCTCGGCCATCGGGCGCAGCGACATCGCGGGATCTGGCTTGCCGCGCGG
This sequence comes from uncultured Pseudomonadota bacterium, assembly GCA_963758455.1. GTDB lineage: Bacteria > Pseudomonadota > Alphaproteobacteria > Acetobacterales > Acetobacteraceae > CAVRQM01. Next base: position 41,162 of record CAVWVK010000007.1, read on the forward strand.
CCGCTCGAAATGGCTGCACACCACCACGCGGGCACCCTTGCCGGACAGCTCGCGGATAGTCGGCGCCAGCCGCTCGATGCGGGTCGCGTCGGTGATGCGCCCGTCGCGCATCGGCACGTTGAGGTCGGCGCGCAGCAGCACGCGCTTGCCGCGCGCATCGAGGTGGTCGAGCGTACGCAGCGCCACCTCAGAGCTCGCCGAACAGCGCGGCCGTGTCGGCCATGCGGTTGGAAAAGCCCCACTCGTTATCGGTACCAGCCCATCACCCGGAACAACTGCCCGTCCACCACGGCGGTCTGGGCGGCGTCGAAGGAGCAGGACGCGGCGACGTGGTTGAAGTCGCTGCTGACCAAAGGCTCGGTGTTGTAGTCGATGATGCCGCGCATGGCGCCTTCGCTGGCCGCCTTCATCGCCGCGTTGATGTCGTCGCGGCCGGGACGCCGCTCCAGCATCACGTCGAGCGAGACCATCGAGACGTTCGGCGTCGGCACCCGGATCGCCGTGCCGTCCAGCTTGCCGGCCAACTCCGGCAGCACCAGGCCGACCGCGCGCGCGGCGCCGGTGGTGGTGGGGATCATCGACACCGCCGCGGCGCGGGCGCGATGCAAATCCTTGTGCAAGGTGTCGACCGTACGCTGGTCGCCGGTGTAGCTGTGGCACGTCACCATGTAGCCGCGCTGCACGGTGAAGGCGTCGTGCAGCACCTTGACCATCGGGGCGAGGCAGTTGGTGGTGCAGGAGGCGTTGGAAACCACCGTCATCTCGCGCGTCATCACCCGCTCGTTGACGCCGAACACCACGGTGGCGTCGGCGCCCTCGGCCGGCGCCGAGATCAGCACCTTTCGCGCGCCCGCCCGGATGAGCTGGGTCGCTTGCTCCTTTTTCGTGAACAGGCCGGTGCATTCCATCGCGACATCGACGCCTTGATACGGCGCGCGCAGCGGATCGCGCTCGGCGGAGACGCGGATCGGTCCCCAGATGCGTCCCTGATGCGTGATGGTGATGCTGTCGCCGGATACCTCGACCTTTGCCGGAAAGCGGCCGTGGACACTGTCGTAGCGCAGCAGGTGCGCGTTCGCCTCGACGCTGCCGAGGTCGTTGATCGCCACGACCTCGACATCGCCGCGCCCGCTTTCGACGATGGCGCGCAGCACCAGCCGCCCGATGCGACCGAACCCATTGATGGCGACCTTCACGGCCATGAGGCGGCTTCCTTCTTCGTCGTGTGCGGGAAAATCAAGCGGCGAGGCAGCGGCGCACGGTGGCGGCGATCGCCTCGGGCGTCAGGTCGGGGGCGGCGGAGAAATCCTCGCAGCCGATGAACACGCCGTCGGGGCCGAGCCAGCGTTCCCAGCCGAACCCGCTGCCGGCCTCGATGCCGAAGCGCAGGGCCTCGCCCAGCACGCGGGCGTGGTGCGCGGCACCCGCGCGGGCGAACAGATCCCAGCAGGGCAGCGAGACCACCGCCACCGCGATGCGCTCGGCCGCCAGCCGCGCGCGCGCGGCCAGCGCCAGCGCCACTTCCGAGCCGGTGGCGATCAGCGTGGCGTGCCGGGCGCCCTCGGCCTCGGCCAGCACGTAGCCGCCCTCGGCGCAGCGGTTGCCGCGCGCCCCGGCGCGCAGGCTCGGCGCCTGGTCGCGGCCGAGCACCAGCAGGCTCGGCCCGTCATCGCGGCGCAGCGCCAGTTCCCAGCATTCCGCGGTCTCGATCGCGTCGGCCGGACGCAGCACATGCAGGTTCGGCACCGCGCGCAGGCTGGCCAGGTGCTCGACCGGCCGGTGCGCCGGACCGCCCTCGCCGGCGGCGCGGGTGTCGTGGGTCAGCACATGCACCACGCGGTTTTTCATCAGCGCCGCCAGCCGCAGCGCCGGGCGCATCGAGTCCGACAGCGCGCAGGCGGTGCCGCCATATGGCAGCACGCCGCCATGCGCCGCCATGCCGTTCATCGCCGCCGCCATGCCGTGCTCGCGCGTGCCGAAATGCAGGAAGCGGCCGGCGAAACCACCCGCCGGCGCGCGCAACACCGGCACGGCCGGCCCCGCCGGATCGGCGGCGCCGCCGACCAGTTCGGGCAGCACGGCCTGCAACGCGGCCAGCACACGCTCGCTGGCCTCGCGCGTGGTCATGCCGTCGCGCGCGGCGGCGAGGTCGGCCTTGACGCCGTGCAGCGCCCCGGCCAGCGCCTCGGGCAGCGCGCCGGCGGTGACGCGCTCGAACTCGGCGCGGCGCGAGTGGTGGGCCAGCCGCTTGAGCCAGCTTCGCCGGGCGGTCGAGCCGCGCTGTCCCGCGAGGCGCCAGCGCGCCGCGATCGCGGGCTGGGTGGCGAGCGGCGACGAGCGCCCGGCCGGCGCGGCGGCGGCTGCGGCCCGGCAGGCGATCAGCGTCGGCTTGCGCGAGCGCACCGCCATGCCGAGCGCCGCGGCCAGCGCCGCGTGATCGTGCCGGTCGACGCTTTTTGTCGCCCAGCCATAGGCGGCGAAGCGGCGCAGCGTGTCCTCGGCGCCGGCCGCATCGCCGTCGCCCTCGCGCGGCGACGCGTCGTCCCACAGCACGGTCAACCGCTCCAACTTCAGGTGGCCCGCAAGGCTGGCTGCCTCATGGCTGACGCCCTGCATCAGGTCGCCGTCGGAGGCCAGCACCCAGGTGCGATGGTCGACCAGCGTGCGACCGAAGCGCGCGGCCTGGAAACGCTCGGCCAGCGCCATGCCCACCGCCGCGCCGAAGCCCTGCGTAAGCGACGAATCGGGCGAATCGCCCGCCCCGGTGAGTTGCAGCAGCGCCTGGTGCAAGGTTGCGCCATGCCCCGGCGACAGCACGAAGCGGTCGCGGTCGGGCCAGAGCGGATCCGCGCCGTCGAACTTCAGGAACCGTGTCCACAGCACGGTGGCGGCATCCACGGTGTCGGGCAGCGGTGCCGTGCTGGCATCGGCATCACCGAGGCGCGCGGCGAGCGAGCGGACGCATTCCGCGAGCAGCCGGTCCTCGGCGCCCGGCCGCGCCAAGGCGGCCAGCAGCGCCGCGTCGGCGGCACCATTCGGCCATGCCGGGCCCGAGCCGGCAAAGGCGGCGGCCAGTGCGGAGCGGGTCTCGGCCGTGGACCTCATCGCCTGCGCTCTTACGGGGGCGGGGCTGGCACGGCAAGAGCCGCCTCCCCCGGCCCGGCTTGGCCCGAGCGGCTGGCCCGAGCGGCTTGCCCCTATCGGCGGTTGCGGCGACATTGCCGCCATGCGCCGGCTTTCCCTCACCGTGATGCTGCTGATGCTGGCGGGCTGCCAGCTTGTCGACCAGCGCACGTTCGAGCGCGCCGGCCTGTATCCGGGAGCGTCCCAACTGGCGCGCGCCGACTACGCGCAGCGCGCCCTGCCGCCGCCGCCGCTGGCGGTCATCCGCTTCGGCAGCGCGGACATTGGCTGGCAGTCCGCACTGATCGCAGCCTCGCGCGATGCCCGCGAGCGCAAGGCCGACGTGGCGTTCGACGTGGTGGCGCCGATTCCGACCCGCGCCAGTCTCGCCGTGCAGGACGCGGCGCAGAAATCGGGCGCCGCGGACGCCGCCGCGGTCGCCAGGGTGCTGGAGGGCGATGGAGTATCGGCCGACCAGATCCATATCGGCGCGCGCGGCGACCCCGGGCAGCCGCCGCGCGAGATCGAGGTTTACGTCCGCTGATTTCGCGGGCCGGGCGACGCCCTCCGGCCGCCCGCAGCCTTTGCGACGACCTGTGGGATGGTTGCGCTGTCGTTTTGCATGACATAAGCTTCCCGCCCAGCAGGGGGAACCACACCGATTTGGCACAATAAGCCAGACAAACGAGCGGCGCTCCCTGCGCCGACAAAAAGCTGGAAATGTTCAGGAGCCAAGAACCCATGATCCGCAGATTCGCCCCCGCCCTGGCGGGCGCCGCCCTGCTTGCGCTGCTCGCGCCGTCGCTGTTGGCGACGCCGGCGCAGGCGCAGCAAAAGAAGACGCTGGCGCTGGTCACCAACGCCTCGGCCGATTTCTGGACGATCGCCAAGCGCGGCATCGAGAAGGCCAACAAGGAACATCCTGACTACGACATGATTATGGAGGTTCCCGGCCAGTCCTCGGCGGCCGAGCAGCGGCGCATTCTCGACGCGCTGCTGGCGCGCAAGGTGGCCGGCATCTCGATCTCCGCGGTCGACCCCGCGCACGCGACCGAGGAGCTGAACAAGGTGGCCGCCGACGCGGCGCTGTTCACCACCGACAGCGACGCGCCGGACAGCAACCGGCTGGTCTATATCGGCACCGACAACGTGGCGGCGGGGCGGCAGGCGGGCGAGGAGATCAAGAAGGCGCTGCCGGACGGCGGCAAGATCATGCTGTTCGTCGGCAGCATGGACAACGCCAACGCCCGCGAGCGCGTGCAGGGCATCAAGGAGGTGATCGCCGGCACCAAGATCTCGATCATCGACATCCGCACCGACGAGATCGACTTCGTCAAGGCCAAGCGCAACGTCGAGGACACGCTTGCGAAATACAACGACGTGGCGCTGCTGTGCGGGCTGTATTCCTACAACACGCCGCAGATCTACAATGCGGTGAAGGAAGCGGGCAAAGCCGGCAAGGTGAAGATCGTCGGCTTCGACGAGGACATCCAGACGCTGAAAGGCATCTCCGACGGCACCATCATCTCGACGATCGTGCAGCAGCCGTTCCAGTTCGGCTATCTGTCGATGGTCGACCTGATCAAGGTGCTGAACGGCGACAAGTCGTTCATCCCGGCGAACAAGCAGATCATCGTGCCGACGAGGGTGATCGACAAATCCAACGTCGCCGATTTCCAGGGCTTCATGCGGCAGATGCTGAAGAAGTAGACGCCTGCCGTCATGCCCGGCGGTAGCCGGGTATCCACGCCTTCGGGCCGAACATTGCTGCGTCGAAGGCGTGGGTGGCCGGGACAAGCCCGGCCATGAAGGCCTTTTCCAGGGCTACACGACTATGACCGCTCCCTTGCTCGAACTCTCCGGCATCACGAAAGTCTATCCCGGCGTGCGCGCGCTGGACGACGTGAGCCTGGACGTGCGGCCCGGCGAGGTGATCGGGCTGATCGGCGAGAACGGAGCGGGCAAGTCCACGCTGATGAAAATCCTGGGCGGCGTGGTCGAGCCGACCGAGGGGACGATCCGCATCGACGGGCGCGACCACGCGGCGCTGACAGTGACGGAATCGATGCGGGCCGGCATCGCCTTCGTGCATCAGGAACTCAACCTGTTCGAGAACCTCGATGTCGCGGCCAACGTGTTCATCGGCCGCGAGACCCTGTTTGCCGGCCCGCTGAAGCTGGTGGACGGGGCGGCGCTGCGGACCCGCGTCGCGCCGCTGCTGGCGCGGCTGGGGGCGGATTTCGGACCCGGCACACTGGTCGAGGAACTGTCGATCGCGCAGCGGCAGATGGTCGAGATCGCGAAGGCGCTGTCGATCGACGCGCGCATCATCATCATGGACGAGCCGACCAGCAGCCTGACCCTGTCGGAGACCGAGCGGCTGCTGGCGATCGTCGCCGACCTGCGCGCGGCCGGCGTCGCGGTGATCTTCATCACCCACCGGCTAGGCGAGATCATGGCCTGCGCGGATCGCGTGGTCTGCCTGCGCGACGGCCGGTCGGTGGGCCACCTGGCGCGCGTGGAGATGAGCCATCCGGCGATGATCCGGCTGATGATCGGGCGCGATCTGAAATCGCTGTACATCCCGCCGGCGCAGCCGTCGCGCGACGGCGGCTGTGACGTGATCGCCCTGGTGACCACCGCGTTTCCAGACCGCAGCATCGACCTGTCGGTGCGCCAGGGCGAGATCCTGGGGCTGGCGGGGCTGGTGGGATCGGGGCGCACGTCACTGGCGCGCGCGCTGTTCGGCGTCGACCCGCCGCTGTCCGGCGAGATCCATCTGGGCGGCGCGCGGGTGGCGGTGCGCAGCCCGCGCGAGGCGATCGCGCGCGGCATCTATCTCGCGCCGGAGGACCGCAAGCGGTCGGGCCTCGTGCTGGACATGCCGATCGTGCAGAACGTGACGCTGGCCAATCTGGTGCGCCACGCCCGAGCGCTGATGATCGACCGCGCCGCCGAGCAGCGCACGGCCGCGCGCCAGCACGCGGCGCTGCGCATCAAGGCGCCCGACGATGACGTGCTGGCTTCCACCCTGTCGGGCGGGAACCAGCAGAAGGTCGTTTTAGCGAAATGGCTGTCGATGGAACCGCGCGTGGTGATCTTCGATGAGCCGACGCGCGGCATCGACGTGGGCGCCAAGGGCGAGATCTACGAGCTGATGCGCGGGCTGGCGGATCGCGGCGTGTCGATCCTGATGATCTCGTCGGACATGGAGGAGGTGATCGGCGTCTCGGACCGCATCGCGGTGATGCACGAGGGGCGCATCGGAGGCATCCTGGAGCGGCCGCAATTCAGCGAGGTCAACGTGCTGCATCTGGCGATCGGCCACACTATTGAACAGGCCGGCGCGGCGGCGGGCGAACAGGCCAGCGCGCCGACGGGAGGCCACTGAGCGATGGGCAAGAAGGAACTCGGCCTGCTGCTGCTGATCGTGGTGATCGGCGGCATCACGGCCGCGATCAACCCGCTGTTCCTGTCGGCGGTGAACATCCGCGACATGGCCAACCTGGTCGGCCTGTTCGGGCTGTATTCGATCGGCGAGGGCCTGGTCATCATCACGGGCGGCATCGACCTGTCGCTGGGTTCGATGTTCGCGCTGCTGGGCGTGGCGTTCGTCGACCTGCTGGCCAACCACGAATGGGCGTGGCCCTGGGCGCTGCTGGCCGTCCTGGCGGGCGGCGTGCTGCTGGGCGCGATCCAGGGGTTCCTGGTCACGAAGATGCGCCTGCAGCCGTTCGTCGTGACCCTGTGCGGCCTGCTGATCTATCGCGGTGCGGCGCGCTACTACACCGACGACGCCTCGGTGGGGTTCGGCTACGGCGGCGACTACGACACGCTGGCCAACCTCGCCTCGGGCCACCTGTACGGAGTCCCGAACACCATCATATTCCTGGCGGTGGTGGCGCTGGTCATGGGCGTGCTGCTGCACCGCTCGGTGTTCGGGCGCTACCTTTACGCGGTCGGCAAGAACGAGGAGGCGGCGCGCTATTCCGGCATCCGCACGCAGGCGATCATCGCCGCGACCTACATCATCAGCGGCCTGATGGCCGGCCTGACCACGGTGTTCCTGGTGTTCTACACCAACTCGGTCTCGCCGGCCTCGTTCGGCAGCTTCTACGAGCTGTATGCGATCGCCGCGGCGGTGCTTGGCGGCTGTTCGCTGCGCGGCGGTGAAGGCTCGATCGTCGGCATCGTGCTGGGAACGGTGCTGCTGCAGATCCTGCAGAACCTGGTGAACATCCTGGGCATCCCGTCGAGCCTGAACTTCGCCGTCATGGGCACGGTGATCCTGCTTGGCGTGCTGACCGACCAGCAGTTGCAACAGCGCCGCCGCCGCCGCACCGCCGCGGCCGCAGCACCGCGCCCGGCGACAGCCGCGCTGGCCGCGGGGAGCAGCGCATCGTGACGGAACCCGCGACGTCGCGCATGGCGGACCGGCTGCGCGAGGCGGCGGGGCGCAACCTGAACGAGAAGATCGCCAACGCACTCGGGCTGGCGATCATCGGCGGCGAGCACCCGCCCGGCAGCCTGCTGCCGACCGAGGTGGAGCTGTGCGCGCAACTGTCGGTGTCGCGCTCGGCGCTGCGCGAGGCGTTCAAGCTGCTGTCGGCCAAGCGACTGATCCAGAGCCGGCAGAAGGTCGGCACGGTGGTGCGCGCGCAGACCGACTGGAACATGCTCGACCCGGAGGTGCTGGCCTGGCACCTGCAAGCCGCCCCCACCGACGCCTTCGTGTCGGGCCTGTTCGAGGTGCGCAAGATCGTCGAGCCATCGGCCGCCGCCCTGGCCGCCGAGCGGCGCTCGCCGGAGGCATTGGCGCGCATGGAGCAGGCGCTGGCCGACATGGTGGCCGCCCAGGGCGGCAGCGGCAACCTTGCAGAAGCCGATCTGCGCTTCCACCAGGCGATCCTGGATGCTACCGGCAACTATTTCCTGGCCTCGTTCGGGCATGTCATCGAGAATTCGCTGGAAAGCTCGTTCCGCCTGTCCTGGGACAGCGGCGCGCACACGCCGGACTATGCGCTGCGCCAGCATCATGGCGTGCTGGAGGCGATCCGCGACGGACAGCCGACCGAGGCGCACGCGGTCATGACGCAGTTGCTGCGCTCGGCGATCGAGGACGTGCGCGAGAGCCTGATCCGCAGGAGGCAACGCGACGAGGCGGCGGCGTAGGCGAGCCAGCGCCTTCCGAGCCAGCGCCTCCTGGGCGATGCCGGCGCCGGGGCGGCAACGGTCATCGAACCCGGCCGTTGGCACAATATCCGCGCCACGACGCAGGAGCATCGCGATGACGCCACCGGAACTTCGAGACGTGCCGATCGGACTTGACGCCCGCGGCACGCGCACCGAGACGGACAGCATGGGCGGCATCGAGGTGCCCGCCGACCGCTACTGGGGGGCGCAGACCCAGCGCAGCCTGGTCCACTTCTCGATCGGCAACGACCGGATGCCGAAGCAGCTCAACCATGCCTACGGCATCGTCAAGAAGGCCGCGGCGCTGGTGAACCATGCCGACGGGCGGCTGCCGGATTGGAAATGCGCGGCCATCGTCCGCGCGGCGGACGAGGCGGCCGCCGGCAAGCTGGACGCGGATTTTCCGCTGCATGTCTGGCAGACCGGCTCCGGCACGCAGTCGAACATGAACATCAACGAGGTGATCTCCAACCGCTGCATCCAGTTGCTCGGCGGCACGCTGGGCAGCAAGGCGCCGGTGCATCCGAACGACGACGTCAACATGGGCCAGTCGAGCAACGACACTTTTCCCACCGCGATGCATGTGGCCGCGATCGAGGAGATCGACACGCATCTGCTGCCGCAACTGGACGCGCTGGCGGCGGCGATCGAGGCCAAGGCGCGGGACTGGCAGGGCGTGGTCAAGATCGGGCGCACGCATCTGCAGGACGCGGTGCCGCTGACCGTGGGCCAGGAATGGTCCGGCTATGCCCACCAGATCCGCGACGCGATGGCGGCGGTGGCCGACAGCAGGCGCGGGCTGTACGAACTTGCGGCGGGCGGCACGGCGGTAGGCACCGGGCTGAACGCGCCCGAGGGGTTCAGCCGCAAGATCGCCGCCAAGATCGCCGAGCTGACCGGCAAGCCGTTCGTCACCGCCCCCAACAAGTTCGCGGCACAGGGCTCGCTGGATGCGATGGTGCGCGCCAGCGCGGCGCTGCGCGGCGTCGCCGTGGCGCTGATGAAAATCGCCAACGACATGCGCTGGCTGGCCTCCGGGCCGCGCTGCGGGCTGGGCGAGCTGGAGTTGCCGGAGAACGAGCCGGGCAGTTCCATCATGCCCGGGAAGGTCAATCCGACGCATTGCGAGGCGATCGTGATGATCGCCATCCAGGTGATCGCCGAGGACACGGCGGTGGCCTTCGCCGGCAGCCAGGGCAATTTCGAGCTGAACGCGATGCGGCCGATCATCATCAACAATTTCCTGCACTCGGCGCGCATCCTGGCGGATGGATGCGAGAAGTTCCGCGTGTTCTCGGTCGAGGGCACCAGGCTGAACTACCAGCGCATCGCCCATTACGTCGAGCAATCGGTGATGCTGGTGACGGCGCTGAGCCCGGTGGTCGGCTACGACCAGGCCTCGCGCATCGCGCATGAGGCGATGGAGCACGGGCTGACGCTGAAGCAGGCGGCGCTCAAATCCGGCGCGGTGGACGAGGCGACGTTCGATGCGGTGGTCGATCCGCGCAAGATGGTCGGCGACGGGCTGGCCGGCGCCTGAGGCGGTGACGCCGGAGCCGCGGCCCGACGCGCCCGAGACGCCCGGCCTGCTGCTGGCCTGTGCGCTGGCGACGCTGGCCGGCGCCACCGATGCCTACGGCCTGGCCTACCTGCACGGCCTGTTCGTCTCGTTCATGAGCGGCGACACGACCATGCTGGGCGTGGCGCTCGGCCGTGGCGAGGCCGCGCGCGCCGGCGGCATTGCCGGGCTGGTCGCTCTGTTTGTGAGCGGGGCGGCCGGCGGCACCGTCGTCGGCATCCTGGCAGGGCGGCGGCACATGGAGGCGGTGCTGCTGGCGGCGACGCTGCTGCTGTGCGTGCCGCAGGCCGCGCCGGCGACGACCGCGCTGGCGATGACGTTGGCGATGGGGGCGCTGAACGCGGCGCTGCATCGCGCCGGGCCGGTAAGCGTCAGCCTGACCTACATCACCGGAACACTGGTCAATTTTGGCCAGGGCCTCGGCCGCTGGATCTGCGGGCGGCGCGAGGGCTGGGACTGGCTGGCGCAATCGGTGTCATGGGTGGGCATCCTGGCCGGCGCGGTGGTGGCAACGGTCCTGCAGCAGCGGCTCGGGCAGCAGGCGACGTGGCCGCTCGCGGCCTACGCGGCGGCCGTGACGATCGTGGCGGCGCTGACACGGGCGCGCGCGCCCAAGGGCCAACTGTCGGGCGAGTGAAGGCGATGGCGACGCCTCAGACCCGCACCGCTCGCCGCCGCTCGGTCAGCACCAGGCACGCGCCAGCGGCCATGATGAGCGCCGCCCCCGCGAACACCGGCAGCGGCGGGATGTCGCCGAATACCGCGAAGCCCAGCACGAATGCCCAGACCAGCGCGCTGTACTCCACGGTCGCCATGACCGACGCCGGCGCTCGGGGCGCCGCCTCGAACAGGCAGAACTGGCCGATGGCGCCGAACAGGCAGACCAGGGTCAGCAGGGCCACCTGCACCCAGTCCAACGGCTGCCAGTGCAGCGCGCAGGCGATGCCGGTGGCGATCAGGAACAGCCCGTTGGTGTAGAACATCTGCAACAGGCTGCTCTCGCGCCGCGCGATCTGGCGCATCAGAATGATCGCCAGTCCCCACAGGGTCGCCGCGACCAGCACCAGCCCGGTCGCCGGAGAGATGTGCAGGCCGAGCGGGTTGCAGGCGACGACCACGCCGCAGAAGCCGATGCCGACCGAAATCCAGCGCGTGACCGGCACCAGCTCGCCGAGCAGAGGGCCGGCCAGCATCGTGGCGATGATGGGAGCCGCGAAATACAGGGTCAGCAACTGCGCCAGCGGCAGCGAGCGGGCGGCCGAGTAGTAGCAGAGCCACGCCGCCAGGGTGATCGACGCCCGCCAGACCAGCTTGGCCTTGAGCGGCGTGTGCAGCGCGCGGCTGAGCATCCGGCGGCGTCCGGCGACGACCGAGACGCCGACGATGAAGACGCTGCGCACGAACAGCACCTGCCACACCGGGACCGCCACGTGTCCCAGCCCCGAGACCAGCCATTTGATCGACGCATCCTGGCCCGCGAAAAAGGCATAGGCCGCGACGCCCAGGGCCATCCCGGCCGTGGCCCCGCCAAAACCGGCCAACCGCCGCTCGGAAAACCAGGGAAACCGCATTGTGAGGGCAAGTGTGCGGGCGGCGACACGGCCCGGCAATCCGGTCTTCATGCAATGCAGGGGTCACACGAGGCTGGCCATCGGCGCGGCGATATGCACTCAATCGCACAGGCTTGAACCGCAAGCCCAAGAACGCCCCATTGCAAACAACCGAGGAGCCGCCATGCGAACCCAATCCGCCATTCTCGCCGCAAGCGCCGCCGCCGCCTTCGCCGCCGGCATGGCCGCGCCGGCCCTGGCCGCCAACCCCGCGTGCAAGGCGCCGCGCTTTTCCGATATCGGCTGGACCGACGTCACCTCGACCACGGCGCTGACCGCCGGCATCCTGAAGGATCTCGGCTACCAGCCGAAGATCACGGTGCTGTCGGTGCCCGTCACCTATCAGTCGATGAAGAACAAGGACATCGACATCTTCATGGGCAACTGGATGCCGTCGATGGTCGCCGACATCAAGCCGTACACCGCCGACAAGTCGGTGGAAGTGGTGCGCGCCAACCTCGAGGGCGCCAAATACACGATGGCGGTCCCCGCCTACACCTACGCGGCCGGCCTGCACGACTTCGCCGACATCCAGAAGTTCGCCGGAAAGCTGGACCACAAGATTTACGGCATCGAGCCGGGCAACGACGGCAACCGCCATGTGCTCGACCTCATCAAGTCCAACACCGACGGCCTGGGCGACTTCCATCTGGTCGAAAGCAGCGAGCAGGGAATGCTGGCCGAGGTCGAGCGCAAGGTGCGCGAGAAGCAGCCGATCGTGTTCCTCGGCTGGGAGCCGCACCCGATGAACACCGAGTTCCACATGAAATACCTGACCGGCGGCGATTCGACGTTCGGGCCGAACTACGGCGGCGCCACGGTCTATACCAACGTGCGCGCCGGCTACCTGCAGGAGTGCCCGAACATCGGCAAGCTGCTGCAGAACCTGTCCTTCACCTTGCCGGCCGAGGACACGATGATGAATGGCATCCTCAACAAGAACGAGGATCCGGCAACGGCCACGAGCGCCTGGCTAAAGGCCAATCCGCAGGTGCTGACGACATGGCTGCAAGGCGTCACCACGATCGACGGCAAGCCGGCGCTGCCCGCCGTGCAGTCGGCGCTGGGGAGCTAGGCCGGCGAACGCGATGCCGCACCTGGTCGCCTGGATCACGGAGCACAAGATCCCGGTCGGGGCATGGATGTCCGACCTGGTCGAGTGGATCAAGGACCGCAGCACGGTGGCGTTCGACATGCTGTCGAGCGCCATCGGCTTCGTGGTGGACGGGCTGACCGGGCTGCTGGAGGCGGTGCCGGCGCCGTTGCTGATCCTGATCCTGGCACTTGGCGTGTGGGGATTGCGGCGGTCGTGGAGGCTGGCGCTGTTCACCGCGCTGGCGCTGCTGTTCATCCTGAACCAGGGTTTCTGGGAAGCGACGATGGAGACGCTGTCGCTGGTGCTGTGGTCGGCGATCACGGCGACCGTGATCGGCGTGCCGCTGGGCATCGCGGCGGCACACCGGCCCTGGTTGCGCCAGGCGCTGCGCCCGGTGCTGGATCTGATGCAGACCTTGCCGACCTTCGTCTACCTGATCCCGACCCTGGTGCTGTTCGGGCTGGGCACGGTGCCCGGGCTGATCTCCACGGTGATCTTCGCCCTGCCCGCCCCGGTGCGCCTGACGCAGCTCGGCATCGAGCAGGTGCCGCGTCCGCTGGTCGAGGCCGGCCGGGCGTTCGGCGCGACCGCCTGGCAATTGCTGTGGAAGGTTGAGCTGCCGTCCGCCAAGCCGACGATCATCGCCGGCATCACGCAATGCATCATGCTGTCGCTGTCGATGGTGGTGATCGCCGCCCTGGTCGGCGCCGGTGGCCTTGGTGTGCCGGTGGTGCGCGCGCTGAACACGGTCAATGTCGGCATGGGCTTCGGGGCCGGGTTCGCGATCGTGCTGGTGGCCGTGATGCTGGACCGCATCTGCCGGCCGCCTGAAAGCCAGGCGCCGCGATGACCGAGCCGCAAGCCTGCGCGGTCGAATTCCGCGACGTCGACATCCTGTTCGCCCCGGGCGCGCGGGCACGGCGGCTGCGCGATGCGCTCGCGATGCTGGATCGCGGGCTGGGCCGCGCGGAGATCGCGCAGGCCACCGGCACGGTGGTCGGCGTGGCCGGCGCCAGCCTGTCGGTGCGCGACGGCGAAATCTGCGTGCTGATGGGCCTGTCCGGCTCGGGCAAGTCCACCTTGCTGCGCGCCGCCAACGGCCTGGCGCCGGCGACGCGCGGGCAGGTGATGGTGCGCCACGAAGGCTCGGCCGTCGACGTGGCCCGCTGCGACGGACGCACCTTGCGCAAGATCCGGCGCGAGCGGCTGGCGATGGTGTTCCAGCAATTCGCGCTGCTGCCGTGGCGCACGGTGCGCGACAATGTGGCGTTCGGGCTCGAACTGCGCGGCATGGGTGCCGCCGAGCGCCGCCGGGTGGTCGACGAGCAACTGGCGCTGGTAGGCCTGTCGGAATGGGCCGACCGCTACGCCAGCGAGTTGTCCGGCGGGATGCAGCAGCGCGTGGGGCTGGCGCGCGCGTTCGCGACCTCGGCCGACGTGCTGCTGATGGACGAGCCGTTCTCGGCGCTCGATCCGCTGATCCGCGGCAAGTTGCAGGACGAGTTGCTGGCGTTGCAGGCGCGGGTGCGCAAGACCATCCTGTTCGTCAGCCACGATCTCGACGAGGCGATGAAGCTGGGCAACACGGTCTGCATCATGGAGGGCGGCCGGATCGTGCAGACCGGCGCGCCGGAGGACATCGTGCTGCGTCCGGCGAACGAATACGTGGCCGAGTTCGTGCGCCACATCAATCCGCTGGCGGTGCTGCGGGCGTCGCATGTGATGCGGCCGACGGCGAGCTTGGAGCGCAGCGCCACGGGGCTGCTGCTGGATGCGGGCGGCCAGTACGAGGTGGTGCTGGACGCCCAGGGCGGCGTGTCGCGGGCGCGCCACGGCACCATGACGCTGCTGCCCCGCGCGCTGGCCGCCGTGCCGCCCGATCTGCCGCTGCGCGACGTGGTGGCGCGGCGGCGCGACAGCGGCCACCCGGTGCTGGTCGAGCAGGACGGCAAGCTGCTCGGCGTGTGCGACCATGCCGACATCATGGCGGCGCTGTGCGGCACGGCATCGGCGCGGCATGTGGCGGCGGGCGAGGCCGCGGCGGTGCTGCAAGCGTCCTGACGCCCCGGCCGCGTTAACCGCCGGTTCAGGGGTTCCGGGCAGGCTGCATCCAGGTCGCAAAATGGACCCTGGATGCAACAGCATACGACTTCGGCAAATGCCGCGTCGCATATCGGCTTCGCCGATTACGTCGCCGGCGAGACGGTCACGGGATGGGCCATCGACCTGCTGGCCCCGGACACGCCGCTGGTGCTGCGGGCGGTCGTCGATGGCGCGCCGGCCGGCACGATCCCGTGCTCGCTGCCGCGCGAGGACGTGCGCGCCGCCGGCATCCCGACCGACACGGCCGGATTTCGCTACGCCATCCCGGCGAGCCTCATGGACGGGCGCATCCACTGCCTGCGGCTGGAAATGCCGGGCGGCGAAGCGGTGCGCTTCCCGCTGGCCGGCGGCGGCGCGCGCGGCGAGCATGTGTTCCGGCTCGATCCGGACGAGTGGATCGCGGGCAGCGACGAAATGGCCGAACTGCTGCGCCGCAACCGCATCCAGTCGCGCGCCTTCCTGCCGTTGTTCGACATGGCCGACTACCTGGCGCTGAACGGCGCGGCCCGGCTCGCCAACGCCGCGCAATGCGTGCGCCATTTTGCCGAGATCGGCCGCGCGGCGCTGTGCCCGATCGCCGTCGAGTGGCGCTTCGATGCGGCCTTCTACAGCGAAGCGGCGCCGGAGGCGGTCGGCCTGGCGCCGGCGGATGCCTACCTGCACTGGCTCAATCAGGGGATCGAGGCCGGCCGCAGCCCCAACCCATCGGCCTTCCTGCAAAGCGTTGGGCTGCCTCGCACGCAGGCAATGCCGGCGGGGTTCGATGCGGCGCGGTATCTCGCGGCCAATCCGGATGTCGCGGCGCATTGCCCGACGCGCTGGGACGCCATGCGCCACCTCCTCGCCCACGGCATTCCAGACGGGCGCGACGGCTGCCCCGAGGTCGAGGGCAACGCCGACCTGTACCTCGCGGCGGCCGACCGGCTGGCGGCGGCGGACCGGCTCGCCGCGGCGAAACCCCTCTATGAGAAGGTGCTTGCCGCCGAGCCGTCGAACGGCGCGGGGTTGCAGCACTATGCCGACTGCCTGCTGCGCCTGGGTGATCCCTATGCCGCCGAGCAGGCGTATCTTCGTGCCGCCGCCACCGGGCAGGCAAATGTCTGGACCGATCTGAACCTCGCCAAATGCCGCACCCAGGCCGGGCGCGGTATCGAGGCGGCCGCCGGGTTGGCCGAGCTGAGCGGGCGGATGCAAGGCGACCTGGCCATTGCCGCGCAAGCGCGCGCCGCCGCCGCCGCCTGCTTCGAGGATCTGTCGGCGCGGGCACGTCGCCTCGCCGCGACCGGCTTTCTGGATGCGGCGCGCGACGCCATGAGCCGAGCCGCCGCCGTGCTGACGCCGCCCGCCGCGCGGCCCGCGACGCCGGCGGCACTGGCGCGACGGCCGATCCGCTCGGTGGCCGTGGTCGCGGACTGCTCGCTGCCGCAGTGCCGCCTGTATCGTGTGCAGCAGAAACTGGAACAGCTCGCGCAGGCCGGCGTGGCCGCGCGGATGTTCGACGCGGCTGACAACCTGGAGTCGTTCGCCACGGCGCTCGCGTCCGTCGATGCGGTGATCTTCTACCGGGTGGCCGCTTCGCCCGAAATCGTCGCCGCGATCGAGGCAGCGCGATTGGCCGCGCTGCCGACGTTCTACGAAATCGACGATCTGATTTTCGACCCGCAGCACTATCCCGACAGTCTTGCCAGCTATGGCGGCCTGGTCTCGCAGGAGGTCTATGGCGCCCTGGTCACTGGCACCGCGCTGTTTCGCGCGGCGATGTCGCTGTGCGACTACGCGCTCGCCTCAACTCCGGCGCTGGCCGCCCGGATGCGGCCGCATGTGCGGTCGGAAACCGCGTTCGTGCATCGCAACGCGCTGGGCGAGGCGCACAGGCGAGCCATCGCCCGCGCCATGCCGCGCCGCCCGGGCGGCGCGGTGCGGATCTTCTATGGCACCTTCACGCTGGCCGGGAACGAGGATTTCGCCATCCTCGCCGCCCCTGCCCTCGCCCGCTTGCTGCACGCGCGTGGCGAGGCGGTCGAACTGGTGCTGATGGGGCCGCTGGCGCTGCCGCCCTGCCTCAGCGCCCACGCGGCGCGCATCCGCCAGATCGAGCCGATCTGCGACGTCGACAGCTACTGGTCCGTGCTGTCGCAAATGGATGTCAGCATCGCGGTGCTGAAGGATACCGCGCTGTCCGACTGCAAGAGCGAGATTAAATGGCTGGAGGCGGCGATGTTCGCCATCCCCTCGGTCGTCTCGGCGACCGCCACACATCGGGAGGTCGTCGCGGACGGCATTGACGGGCTGCTGGCCGGCAATCCCGAGGAATGGTTCGCCGCCCTGGACCGGCTGGTGTGCGACGCGGCGCTGCGCGAGGCGATCGGCCGCGCCGCCCTGGCCCGCGCCGGCGCTTACGGGAGTGCCGCCGCGGTGGCGAGCCTGCGCGGCATCTTCGCAGCCGTGACACGAAAACCCCCGCGCGGGCGGCGCCGGCGCAGGCGGGTGCTGATCGTCAACGTGTTCTTCCCGCCGCAGGACATCGGCGGGGCCACGCGGGTCGTGGCCGACAACGTCCGTGATCTGTTGCGCGACCACGGCGAGGAGCTTGAGATCGAGGTCTTCACCACATCGGAGGGCGGCAGCACGCCGTACGAACTGCGCCGCTATGACTGGCATGGCGTGGCCGTGACCGCCGTGACCGCGGGCGATCTGGCGAAGCCGGACTGGGAGGCCGACGATGCGCGGATCGGCGAGCTGTTCGACGCCGCGCTGGCGCGCTTCCAGCCCGACCTGGTGCATTTCCATTGCATCCAGCGCCTGACCGGCGCGGTGTGCCGCGTCACGCGCGATCGCGGCATCCCCTATGTCGTGACGCTGCATGACGGCTGGTGGATTTCCGACAGCCAGTTCCTGCTCGACGACACGATGCGGCCCAGCCGCTACGACTATCAGGATCCGCTGCGCCAGTTGGCGGTGGGCGGTGCCGCCAGCTTTCATCGTATGCAGGCGCTGGCGGGCCACCTCTCGGCGGCGCGGCAGGTGCTGGCCGTGTCGGAACCGTTTGCGGCGCTGCACCGGGCCTGCGGGTTCGCCAACGTCGTGGGGCTGGAAAACGGCGTCTCCGAGTTCACGCTGCGGCCGCGCGCGCGATCGCCGGACGGACGGGTGCGCCTCGCGCATCTCGGCGGCGTCGCGCACCACAAGGGATACCACCTGCTGCGGGCGGCGCTGGCGACGTCACGTTTTCACAACCTGTCGCTGACGGTGGTGGACCACGCACTGCCGCCAGGCATCGAGACGGCCGATCAATGGGGCGCCACGCCCGTCCGCTGCCGCGGCAAGCTGCCGCAGTCGGAGGTGGGGCGGATCTATGCGGAAACCGACGTGCTGGTGGCGCCCTCGCTTTGGCCGGAAAGCTATGGACTGGTGGCGCGCGAGGCGCGTCGCGCCGGATGCTGGGTGATCGCCTCGGACCGGGGCGCCGTGGCCGGCGACGTTACGCCAGAGTGCGGCTTCGTGGTTGATGTCGGCGACACGGACGACCTGATCCGCGTGCTGGCCGGCATCGATGCCGATCCGGAACGCTACCTGACGCCCCCGCCGCCCGGAAAAGCCGTGCGCCGTGGCGCGGTTCAGGCCGACGAACTGGCGCGGATCTACATGGATCGCGCGGTCCGCCCGCCCACGCCACGCGCCGGCGCGAATGGCCGCCATCATGAAGCATAAGCACGCCATCGTCGCCTGCGCGCGCTGGGAGGCCGCGCGGGTCGCGGAGTGGCTCGGCTACCACCGCTCGCTCGGCTACGACCACGCTTATCTCTATTGCAATGACGACGACCCCGCCGAATTCGTGGACGCGATCCTGCCGTTCCTGGGCGGCCGACACCCGTTCGTCACCTACTACCATTGCCGGGCGCCGGGAGCGCAGCGATGGATGTACCTGCACTGCCTCGAAACTCACGGGGACGAGTTCGAGTGGGTCAGCCTGTTCGACATCGACGAGTTTCTCAGCTTGCGGAGCACTGACAATATCGAGACGTTCGTCGCCTCCTATCCCGCCGATACGGACAGTCTCTATTGCAACTGGACCTTTTTCGGCCACAACGGTCTTGCGACGCGCGCCGCCGGGAGTGTCCTGCTGAACTACACCCGCCGGCAGAACGGTCTCGATCCGCACACCAAGACGATCACCCGCCGCTCCGCCATACGCCCCGACCTGATCCGCGCGGAGGCGTTTCGGCCGCCGGAGCTGGTACGGTTCAATCACGGCTGGGATCAGAGGGTTGCGTCATCGCGGATGCGCCGCATCAACGTGCTTGGCGACGATATGGCGCAGTACTACGCCAACTTCGACCAGGCGCCGGACTACCTCGCGCGGCGGACGCGGGAGGTGTTCGCCGCCGCTGTTCTGCACCACTACGCCTTCCAGTCCGAGGCCGACTTCCTTCGACGGATCGCGCGCGGCGCGAGGGGCGACCATTCGAGCCAGGCGCTTTGGCGCCACATGATCGACGCCGGAGACACGCCTCGCTTCCTGCGCACCATCAATGCGGTCGAGGACACCACGCTACGCCGCTACTGGCTCGATCACCTCGGTCGCGCCACAGCCCCGGTGATGATCCCAAGGCTGCCTGGCGCCAATGTCGCCCTTGGCAAACCGTGTCGGCAAAGCTCGACGGCGGCGGGAATGGCCAGCTCGGCCGGTGACGCGGTGGATGGGGCAATTGGCGCCGGCGCCGCCTTCGCCACCGATGAGCAAGAATGTCCGTGGTGGGAAGTGGATCTCGGCGGCCCGCATTCCGTCGATGCCGTCATGATCTTCAATCGGCTCGATCAGGACGCGGGGCTCTCCGCCAATCTCCGGATCTGGCTGTCGGACGGCGGCAACGTCTGGCGTGATGCCTACTGCAAGAGCGACGACGTGCCGTTCGGCGGCGTCGACGGACATCCGCTCGTCTGGCGACCCTCCGGTTCGATCACCGCCAGGCACGTTCGCATCTCGCTCGCGGGACTGTCCCGGCTGCACCTCAACCAGGTCGAGATCCACGGAACGCCCGTCGCCTGAGGAGGCAACGATCTCCTGAACGAACGCCGACGCGATCAACCATTCGTTCACCCGCGGACGGCATTGTGGCGGCAAGCGGAGGCGGCGAGGCATCGCGCGCCGACGTGCGATCAGCATCGACCAGCAGCCTCCAACAGGAGTTTCCGGCATAAGTCTTGGCCCCAGCATCCCTGCTCTCCCGTCTCTGACCTTCCCCAATCAGGGGCAGAGCGATGCCGCCAATCAGGCGCTGGCGGCGATTGCGGCGCGCATCGCCGGCGGGACCGCCAGGGTGGTGGCGCTGGCGCCGGGGCAGTCGCCGCCGGTGGCCGGTGGTCTGGAGGGCATCGCGCTCATCAATGCCGGCGGCGACTACGCGCTCGGTGGCGACTACAGCACGGCGATCGTCGGCGGCTCGGGTGCGGCGGCCATCAGCGGCGGCGCCGGCGGCGACCAGTTCTACGCGGCGGTCAGCGCGCAGCTTGACCTGACGCTGGCCAGCGGCGCCGGCACCGTGGACGCCGCGGGCGGCGGCAGCAAGGTCAGCGTCACGGGCGGCGTGTTCGACATCGCGGTGAGCGGCGAGGGCAACGCCGTCACCCTGGGCGCCGGCGCCGGCACTGTCACCAGCGGGTTGGGGGCGACCGCCATCGTGCTGGGCGGCGGCGACGCCGTCGTGGAGACCGGCGGCGCCGACACCATCACCGGCGGACAGGGGGCCGTCACCATCGCCGCGACCGGCCACGCCCTGGTCAACGCCGGCAGCGGCAGCACCGTATTCTTCGCCTCCGGGGGCGCCAGCACGGTGTTCGGCGCGGCCGGGGCGATGACCGTGGTGGGCACCGGCGGCAGCTTCGTGGCCTATGGCGGCACCGGCGCGGTGGTCGAGTTCGGCGGCGCCGGCGGTGGCGACCTGCTGGTGGGCGGCACCGGCAGCGCCACCAGCGTGCTGGTCGGCGTGGGCGCGGCCGATACGCTGGTCGCGGCCGGCGGCGGCCGCACGGTGGAGTTCGCGGGCGCCGGGCGCGAGACGCTATGGGGCGGCGGCGGCAACACCACGCAGGTGGGCGGCTCCGGGGCGGACGTGATGGCTGGCGGCAGCGGCAGCACGGCGATGTTCGCCGGCGCCGGAGCGGCCACGATGGTCGGGACCAGCGGGCGCGACGTCATGCTGGGTGGCTCGACCGGCGACGTGATGTTCGCCGGCGGCGGCAGCAGCACGGTGTTCGGCGGCAGCGCCGGCAACGTGATGGTGGGCAGCGGCGGCCAGGATCATTGGATCGGCGGCGCCGGCAACGATCAGTTCTTCGCGGGCGGCGGGCAGACCACGATCTTCGCCGGCCCGGGCAGCGACGTGATCGCCACGGGCCGCGGCCAGACGACGGCGGTGCTGGGCACCGGGGCGGCCGACGTGCTGGCCGGCAGCGGCAACTCGACCCTGTATGGCGGCGCCGGCACGGACATCTACAATTTCCAGTCCGGCAGCGCCGGCGGCGCCGTCGAGATCCACGGGTTCAAAATCGGCCAGGACTTCCTCACGATGCACGGCTACGCGGCCGGCGCCGTGGATCAGGTGCTGGCGGGTGCCGCCGCCGATGGCCACGGCGGCACCGCGATGACCTTGACGGACGGCACGCGCATCGACCTGATCGGCGTGACCAGCGCGACCCACGCGATGTTCTCGTAGGCGCGGGCCGACGGAGGCGCCCCGGCGGTGGTGGTGGTTCAGCCGGGGGCGCTTCAGTCGGGGGTGCTTCAGTCGGGGAACACCACGGTCTTGTGCCCGTTCGGGATGACGCGATCCTGCAAGTGCATCCGCACGGCGCGCGCCAGCACGCGGAGCTCGATGTCGCGGCCCTTGCGCACCAGGTCGTCGGGCGTGTCGCGATGGCTGATGCGCTCCACGTCCTGCTCGATAATCGGGCCTTCGTCCAGGTCGGCGGTCACGTAATGCGCGGTGGCGCCGATCAGCTTCACGCCGCGCTGATGCGCCTGATGATACGGGCGCGCGCCCTTGAAGCCGGGCAGGAACGAGTGATGGATGTTGATGCAGCGCCCCGACAGTTTCGCCACCAGCCCGTCCGACAGCACCTGCATGTAGCGCGCCAGCACCGCCAGTTCCGTGTCGGCGCCGCGCAGAGTCTCCCACACCTGCGCTTCCTGCTCCATCTTGGTTTCGCGCGTCACCGGCAGATGGTGGAACGGGATCGCGTCGAGGTCGAGATGTGCGTAGGTCTCGCGCGGATGATTGCTGATGATGCCCACGACTTCCATTGCCAGCTCGCCGATGCGCCAGCGATACAGCAGGTCGGCGAGGCAGTGGTCGAACTTCGAGGCGAGCAGCATCACCCGCTGCCGCTCGCCCTGCCCGCGCATCCGCCACGCCATGCCGAACCGCTCGGCCAGCGGCGCGAAGCCGTCGCGCACCGTGGCCGGCACCACGCCTTCGCCAACCGGGTTGAGCAGCACGCGCATGAAGAAGCGGTTGGTTTCGGTGTCGTCGTATTGCTGCGCGTCGAGGATGTTGCAGCCGGCCTCGAACAGATAGGTCGACACCGCGGCGACGATGCCAGGCCGGTTGCGGCAGGACAGCGTCAGCACCGCCTGGCTGGGCGCGGCGGGCGCGCTCATGGCGCGACCCGCGCCAGCGCCGCGTCGAGCCGGGCCATCTCGGCTTGCGCCGCGACCAGGCGCTCACGGTTTTCCTCCACCACCTCGGGTTTGGCCCGCGCCACGAACTCGGCGTTGGCGAGCTTGCGGCCTACGGCTTCCATTTCCTTGGCGGCTTTTGCGCGCTCGCGGGACAGCCGCGCCTGCTCGGCCGCGAGGTCGATCACGCCGGCCAGCGGCAGCACGATGGTCGCCTCGTCCAGCACCGCCTGGGCCGAGCCGCGCGGCACCTCGCCCGGCAGCGGCCCGAACTCCGAGGCCCGCGCCAGCCGGGCGATCGCCTCGCGCCAGCGTCCGCCGCGCGCCAGATTCTCGGCGCTGGCGTCCTTCAGCAGCACCGGCGCGCGCACCGACGGCGGCACGCCCATTTCGCTGCGCACGGTGCGCACCTCGCCGATCAGCCGCACCAGCCAGGACAGTTCCGCGCGCGCCGCTTCCATCCCATCGACGGCAAACGCGGTCGGCCACGCGGCGCGGATCAGGCTGCCCGGCTCTCCGTAGCCGAGCTGGTCCCACAACGCCTCGGTCACGAACGGCATGACGGGGTGCAGTAGTCGCAACACGACGCCCAGGGTGTGCGCCGCCACGCCGCGCAACTCCGCCGCCTCGGCGCCGGCCAGGCCCGGCTTGGCGAGTTCCACGAACCAGTCGCAGAAGATGTTCCAGGTAAAGCGGTAGCAGGCGGATGCGTATTCATCGACGCGATAGGCGGCCAGCGCCGCCTCGGCCTCCACGACCGCCGCTTGCGCCTCGGCCAGCAGCCAGCGCGACAATGGGAGCGCCGCCCGCGAAGGGTCGAAGGCCGGATCGGGAACCGCGCCGTTCATCTCGCAGAAGCGCGCGGCGTTCCATAGCTTCGTGACGAATCCGCGATAGCTTTCCACGCGCGCTGGACCGAGCTTGATGTCGCGCCCCGGCCCGGTCAGCGAAGCGATGGCGAAGCGTACGGCGTCGGTGCCGAAACGGTCGATCAGAGCGAGGGGGTCGACCACGTTGCCGTGGCTCTTGCTCATCTTCTGGCCGCGCTCGTCGCGCACCAGGCCGTGGATGTAGATGGTGCGGAACGGCACGTCGCCCATGAAGTGCAGGCCCATCATCATCATCCGCGCGACCCAGAAGAAGATGATGTCGAAACCCGTCACCAGGTCGTCGGTCGGGTAATAGCGCGCCAGCTCGTGTGTCCGCTCCGGCCAGCCCAGGGTCGAAAACGGCCACAGCGCCGAGCTGAACCAGGTGTCGAGCACATCCTCGTCCTGTGTCAGCGCCACGTCGCGCCCGTATTTTCCGCGCGCGGCGGTCGCGGCGGTTTCCGCGTCGCGCGCGACGAACACCGCGCCATCCGGCGCGTACCAGGCGGGGATACGGTGGCCCCACCACAATTGCCGGCTGATGCACCAGGGCTGGATGTCGCGCATCCAGGCAAAGAACGTGTTCTCCCATTGCCGCGGCACGAACTTCGTGCGCCCCTGCTCCACCGCCTCGATCGCCGGCTTGGCGAGTGCGGCGGCGTTGCAATACCACTGCACGGTCAGCAGCGGCTCGATCACCGCGCCGCTGCGGTCGCCATGCGGCACCGGATGGGTGTGCGGCTCGGTGCGCTCCAGCACGCCCGCCTGCTCCAGTTCCGCGACGATCGCGCGCCGCGCCTCGAAGCGGTCCATGCCGTCGAGCGAGCGCAGGAACTCGCCGCCCGGCACGTCGGCGATCTCGACCAGCGTGATGCGTCCGGCGCGGTCGATGATCGACGGCATCGCCAGCCCATGCCGCTGACCCACCGCGAAATCGTTGAAGTCGTGCGCGGGCGTGATCTTCACGGCACCCGTGCCCTTCTCGGGATCGGAATAGGCGTCGGCGATGATCGGCACCGGCCGCCCGGTGATCGGCAGCACCACGAAGCGCCCGACCAGCTCGGCATAGCGCGCATCGTCCGGGTTCACCGCCACCGCGGTGTCGCCCAGCATGGTCTCCGGCCGCGTGGTGGCGACGGTGATCCAGCGCCGACCTCCGTCCTCTGGCGCGTCGGCCAATGGATAGCGGATGTACCAGATGTGTCCCCGCACCTCGCGGCTCTCCACCTCCAGATCGGAGATCGCCGACTGGAATTGCGGATCCCAGTTCACCAGCCGGCGGTCGCGATAAATCAGCCCCTGTTCGTGCAAGGTGACGAACACCTCGCGCACGGCGGCGGACAGGCCGTCGTCCATCGTGAACCGCTCGCGCGGCCAATCCAGCGAGGCGCCGAGCCTGCGCAACTGGCGCGAGATGGCGCCGCCGGAATCCGCCTTCCATCGCCAGACGCGATCGACGAACGCCGCGCGGCCGAGCGTCTTGCGGTCATGGCCCTCGGATTCCAGCAGGCGCTCGACCACCATCTGCGTGGCGATGCCGGCGTGATCGGTGCCCGGCTGGAACAGCGCGTCGCGCCCCTGCATCCGCCGCCAGCGGATCAGGATGTCCTGCAACGTGAACGTGACCGCATGGCCGAGATGCAGGCTGCCGGTCACGTTCGGCGGCGGCACCACGATGGTGAACGGCGCGGCATTGCTGTCCGGCCGGGCCGCGAAGGCGCCGGCTTTCTCCCATGCCTGATAGATGCGCGGCTCGGCGGCCGCGGCGTCGAACGCGCGATCGAGCATCGGCCGCGTCAGGTGTCGGCGCGGCCGACCACGCGCTCGATCTCGGAGCGCACCAGCCGCTCGACCAGCGGCGGCAGGTTCGCATCGAGCCAAGTCTTCAGCACCGGACGCAGTTCCTCGCGCACCAGATCCTCGATGGTGGGACCGCCGCGCACCACGCCGACGCCCTGGCGCGTGCCGATGGTGCGCAGCAGCGAGCCGACCGACGAGGCAGCCGCGGCGGCGGCCTCGGGGGCGACCAGCGGGCCGGGATGGGACGGCGCGGATTGCGGCGATGGCGCGGCTTGCGGCGGCGGCTGGAGCGGCGCGGGCTGGCTGGGCATATCGATCGGATCCTTGGTGGCGGCGGTGTATGGGTCGGCCGGCGGCTTCGCCGGGACGTCTGATTGCGGCCCCGGCATGGGCGGCCCCTCGGACTTGGCGGCCGGGGTCTCCGGCGGCGGCTTCGGCGAAGGGTGTGGCTCCTCGACCAGCATCGAGGGGTCCAGCGCCAGCACTCCCGGGCGCGGCGCCTGTGAGCGGGGCGGCTTGGATGGCGGCGCGGCGGGAGGCGGTGTCGCGGGAGGTATTTCGGGCGGCGTCTCGGGGGCGGCTTGCGGCGAATCGTCCTCGCTCAGGATGCGGCGGATCGAGGCCAGGATGTCCTCCATCGAGGGATCGCCGCCGCTGTCCCCGCCGTTCCCGTGGTCGTCGCCGTCCCGGGGCCGACGCGGGGGTGCCTGTCCACTCATGCCCTCAGCGGCCCGGCTGGCCGGTGGCAAAGTCGCCGGTGCCGATCCAGCGATCCTTCACCGCATTGTAGTAGGCGGTGTCGTCATACAGCGGCACCGGCAGGTTCAGGTCGCGCGCCGTCAGCCGCCCGACCGCGGCGGCGA
Organism: uncultured Pseudomonadota bacterium; assembly: GCA_963758455.1. Taxonomy (GTDB): domain Bacteria; phylum Pseudomonadota; class Alphaproteobacteria; order Acetobacterales; family Acetobacteraceae; genus CAVRQM01. The sequence goes on from CAVWVK010000007.1 coordinate 67,076, forward strand.
CCGAATACGAGGCGGTGACGTAGTTGGCCAGCGTCTGCACCAGCGTCACCTCGCTTTGCAGGAGCGCCTGCTGGGCGTTCAGCACGTCCAGCGTGGTGCGGCTGCCGACCAGCGCCTCGCGCTCGATGCCTTGCAGGGCGATCTGATTGGCCTTGATCGCCGCCTGGTTACTGCCGATCGTGGCCTTCGACGCGACATAGGTCTCCCAGGCGCTGACCGCCTGCTGCACCGCCTGGCGGCGCTGGTCGGCGACCTCCCGGTTGGCCTGCTGCTCCTGCTGGCGCGCCTGGCGGACGGCGGCGTATTCGCTGCCGCCCTGGTAGAGTGGGATCGAGACGTTGGCCAGGATCTGCCCGCCCTGGCCGCGATAGTCAGGCTGCTGGACGTCGCGGTTGTAGAACGCCGAGCTTTGCAGGCTCACCGTGGGCATCAACTGGCTGTAGGCGAGATCGAAGGCGTCCTTGGCGGCGGACTCGTTGAACAGCGCGGCCACCACGTTCGGGTTGTTCGCGCCGGCCAGCGCGCGCGCCTGATCCTCGCTGCGGGTCGGCAGTCTCAGCGGCTGCGGGTCGATCAGCTTGCCGGGCAGCGCGCCCACCTCGCGCTCGAAAGTGGCGCGCGCGGTCTGGAGCTGGCCTTCGGCGGTCTCGCGCGTGGCGGTGGCCTGCGCCAACGCCGCCTCCGCCTGCGCCACGTCGGTGCGGGTGATTTCGCCAACCCGGAAGCGGTCGTTGGTGGCCTGCAACTGCTTGGTCAGCACCTGCTCGTTCTGCACGTCGAGATTGAGCACCTGCTGGGCGGAAATGACGTTGACGAAGGCGCTGATGGTGTCGGTGAAGACCTGCTGCTCCGAGGCGACGAGCTGGGCGCGGGTGGTCAGCACCTTGTTGATCGCCTCGTTGGTCTGCGCCTTGGTGCGGCCACCGCGATAGATCGGCTGCGTCAGCGTGATCGAGGCCTGCGCCTCGCGGCGGGATTGCGGGCTGCCGACGTTTTGGGTCTGGCCGAACGCGGTGCTGATCGCGTCGATCTTGCCGGTCGCGTAGCCGCCGCCGCCGGAGACGATGACCTGTGGACGCCAGCCGGCCAGCGCGGTGGGCACACCCTCGTCGGTGGCACGCAAACCGGCGCGCGCGGCGGTCAGGGTCGGGTTGTAGGTGTAGGCCAGCGCCAGGGCGTCCTGCAGCGTGCTGACCTGCTGGCCCGGCAACGGCGGCTGCGCCCTGGCGGGAGCGGCGGCCACGGCGATTGCGCCAAGCGCGGTTCCGGCCAGCGCGATCGTCAGCGTCCTCGCGACACGACCCGTCATCACCTATCCTCCGGCCCCGAACATCCGTGCCGCCTGTTCTGCCATAACCGCCCGGCCCTGGCCAACATGGGCGCGCAGGTTGCGATGCGAAAGCCTTGAAGGTGTGTCGAAAGTGCGGGCGGCTCGCCTGCTCGGAATACAGGCCCGTTCAGAACACGAACCCCGGCGCGCGCCGGAAGGCAGCAAGCTTCGCGGTCGAACAATCGAACCCCGCGGCGAAGCGCAGCACGCCCTCGACCGCCTCGCCCAGCACACCCTGCCCCACGCCGTCGCGGCGCCGCACCGTGACCAGCCGGCCGCCGCTCTGCGCGGTCGTCGGACGAAGCTGCCGCACGATTGCATCGGGCACCTGCTCCACCGCGCCGTCGATCAGGATCGCGTCGTACGGCGCCCCCGCCAGCCAGCCATCCTCCAGCCTGCCCTCGACCAGCGACACGTCCGGCGCCACGGCCGGCAGCACCGCGCGGGCCAGGGCCAGCAGGTCCGCGGACTCCTCCAGCGCGGTCACATGCGCCTCGCAGGCGGCGGCCAGGGCGGCGGAATAGCCGCTGCCGGCGGCCACCACTAGCACGCGCTCGCCCCGGCGGATGTCGGCAAGTTGCAGCAGGCGGGCGATCACCATCGGTTCGGTGAGATAGCGGCCGCCGCCCAGCGGCACGTCCTGGTCGGTGTAGGCGCGGGCCGCCTGTGCCCCCGGCACGAAGCGTTCGCGCGGCAACCGGCGCATGGCGTCCAGGATGCGGGCATCATAGACGCGGTTCGGCCGCACCTGCCCGTCGACCATCAGGTTGCGGGCGTTGGCATACAGGGCGGCGTGGTCCATGCGGCGTCTCGTGGCTGGGGCGGCGCGTTGTAGGCTGCGCCGCGGCTTGCGCCAAGGCGGCGCCCGGACGCTACTGTGGCCTTGCGACCAACGAACTATGTAGGGCGGATGCAATCCGCCTCTCGCGACGGCGGATTGCATCCGCCCTACGTCCTGCGAAGGGTCGTCAGGAACGCCGACACCCCGTAAGCAGCGGGGAGGCTTGACCCGATGGCGGGCGGGCGCAGATAAAGCGGCGCATCCTGGGGTCCGGTGGCAGAGTGGTGATGCAGCGGACTGCAAATCCGCGTATGTGGGTTCGATTCCCGCCCGGACCTCCATCGCCGCGCAAATCCCGCCTGGTCCGGCTGGCGGCGCTGTCGGCGGCGATCCACCTCGCGGTGCTGCTACTGCTGGTGCTGCGGCTGCATGGCAGTCCCGAGCCGGAGTTGTCGCCGCCGCCGGCCGATTTCGCGATGGTGTTCCAATCCGGCAGCCCGAAGGCCGCGCAGTCGCCGAAGCCCGTGACCCCGGAATCGCCGCCGGCGGCGCCGGCCGTGGCCCATGTGCAGGCGCCTCCAACCCCGCCAGCCGCGCCGCCGCATGTCGCGGCGAAGCCAAGCCCGCCGCCGGCGCCTCCGGCACCCAAGCCCGCGCCGGCCCCGACCGCGCCGCCGCCGGTCACGACCCCGTCAGTGCCCAAGCCGGAAGCGCCGCCGTTGCCGCCGCTGCAACCGCATCCGGCGCCGAAGCCGGCGCGGATCGCCCGCGCGCCGGCGTCGCCTCCCGCCACCGCGCCCGCCTTGCGGCCGCCGTCACGGCAGAGCCGCACCGCGTCGGCCAAGTTTCCGGCGCCGATGATGCGCAGCTTCTTCATCCCGTCCACCGCCTCGGTAGCGTCGGCGGCGCATCCGTTCTCGCACGCCTTGTCAGGCGAGCCGGCGGTGCAGCGCGGCATGGAGCGGGACAACCCGTTCGACATGCGCGGCGCCGAACAGCTCGGCTCGGACTGGAGCAACGAGTTCATGGAGTGGGTTGACGAGCACAAGCACTACCCGGAGCAGGCCGCGGCGAACAACGAGGACGGCAATTCCGCCGTGCAGTTCACGGTGGATCGCTACGGGCGGGTGAAGGAGGTGCGGCTGGTCGAACGCTCCGGCTCGGTGTGGCTGGACATGGGCCTGACCGGCATGTTCCGCGACGCCCGCCTGCCGCCGTTCCCGCCGGGCACGGCGGAGAAGGACGTTACCATCACGTTCACCATGCACTACATCCTGGAGCGGTGAGGCGCCGCGCCAATGAAAGGGATTAGATCATGCCCAAAGCGGCTTTGAGTGACCCCGCCGGAACGATCCTTCTCATCGGCGCATCTCGCGGTCTCGGCCATGCGATGGCCGCGGAGTTCTTGAAGAAAGGGTGGAACGTCGTCGGCACGGTCCGAGGAGGCGGCAACCGAACGTTGCTCCACGACCTCGCGAACGAGTACCAAGGCCGGGTCGAGATCGAGATCCTGGATATCTGCGAACCGGATCAGCTTGCGGCGCTGCACGACCGCTTGTCAGGCAGAGTGTTCGACATGCTGTTCGTCAACGCCGGGACGAACAACCAGCATCCGACTGAAACGATCGGCGAGGTGTCGACCGATGATTTCGTGCACGTTATGATGACCAATTCGCTGAGCCCGATGCGTGTTGTCGAGAGCCTCGAGCACTACGTTTCCGCGACTGGCACGATCGGGGTGATGTCATCCGGGCGAGGTAGCATCAGCAACAACGAGAGCGGCGCGGAAGAGCTATATCGCGGCAGCAAAGCGGCCCTGAACATGTTCATGCGGAGCTTCGCGGCCCGCCACTCCGAAACGTCGCGTGCGATGGTGCTGATGGCTCCGGGCTGGGTCCGCACCGCCCTAGGCGGCCCGGATGCACGGCTGAGCATCGAGGAAAGCGTTCCAAGCCTGGTGAATGTTCTACTTTCGAAGCAGGGCGCCCGGGGTTTGCATTATGTCGATTATCTCGGCCGCACCGTTCCCTGGTGAGGTGCTGACCGTGACAAAGCGGCGAAAGCAGGCTTTGCTTAACGAGAACTGGATGCGACTGACCCGCGCGTCCTATGGAGGACGGATAACGCAGGAAGCGCACGATACGACGAGTGCTAGGGCATCAACTGGCCGCCGTTGATCTCGATCACCTGCCCCGTCACGTAGCCGGACAGGCTCTCGCAGGCCAGGAACAGGTAGGCGCCGACGCACTCCTCGGCGGTGCCGAGCCGGCGCAGCGGAATGGCCTGACGCAGCGCCTCCAGCGTCTCGGGCGGGGTGTGGCGCGCGTGCAGCGGGGTCGCGATGATCCCGGGCGCCACCGCGTTGACGCGAAACCCCTCCGGCGCCCATTCGCGTGCCAGCCCTCGCGTCAGCGTGGAGACCGCGCCCTTGGTGGCGGCATAGGCGACCGTGCCCGGACCGCCGCCATTGCGCGCCGCGACCGACGTGGTGTTGACGACGCAGCCGATGGCCTGCGCGCGGAAGATCGGCAGCACGGCGCGGCAGGCCTCGAACGTCGCCGTCAGGTTCAGGTCAAGCAGGCGGCGGAACATCGCGTCGTCCACCTCGGCCGCCGGCACGCGGCCATAGATGCCGCCGGCGTTGTTCACCAGCACGTCGATGCGCCCCAGGCGTTCGGCCACGCGTACCACCAGCGCGGCGGCGGTGCCGGGCCGCGACAGATCGGCCTGCTCGATGCTGGCGTCGGGGAGGCCCGACGCAATCGCTCGCGCGGCGGCCTCGCTGGTATTGTAGTGCAGCACGACGCGCGCCCCGCACGCGGCAAAGCCGCGCGCGACCGCGGCACCGATGCCGGTGCTCGCCCCCGTGACCAGCACCACGCGGCCAGCCAGCTCGGCAAAACCCCATTGGTCCTTGGCGGTCATGACGCGGCCTGCGCGCCGCCGACGGCGCGCAATGCCGGGCGCGAGTCCGTAGGCTTGCCGAAACGCTGGATCATCCAGGTGCGGAACTGCGCGATCGCCGGGTCGGCCAGATCCTCGGGCAGCACCGTCAGGTAGTAGCCGAACCCGCTTTCAAGCACCGCGTCCAGCGGTGCGACCAGCCGCCCGGCGTCGATGTCGGCGGCGAACATCTGGCGGTCGAGCAGCGCGATGCCCTCGCCCGACAGCGCGTATTGCGCGGCGAGGATGGAGGTGTCGAACACCAGCCCGCGCTCGACATCGACATCGGTGCCCAGCTCGCGGCACAGCATCTGCCACATCCGATGCCGACCCTCGCCGACCAGGTTGATGTGCAGCAACTCGCAGCCGCTCAGGAACGCCGCTGCGTCGCTGGTCCCCATCCGTGCCGCCACCGCCGGATGGCAAACCGGCGACAGGCGCTCCATCCACAGCAGGCTGGCGACATGCTCGCCGACATGCGGCTTGGCGTAGACCACGGCGGCGTCGGTGTCGCGCGAGGGCTGGCCGTGCGCGTTCATGCTGTCGATGTCGAGGATGATGTCGGGGCACGCGGCGCGGAATTCGCGCAGGATCGGCACCGCCAGCAGATGCGCGAAGGTGGGCGGCAGTTGCACTTGCAGCGCGCGCATCCGCCCGCCGTCGTCGTGCATCACGTCGTTCAGCGTCTGCTCGATGCGGTCGAAGCTCTTGCGCACCACCGGCAGCAGCGCCGCCCCCGCCTCGGTCAGCGCGAAGGCGTGCGGGCGGCGCTCGAACAGCGGCACGCCGAGCAGACCCTCCAGCGCGATGACGTGGCGGCTGACGGCGCTCTGCGAGACGCTGAGCGCCTGCGCGGCGGCAGTGAAGCTTTGGTGGCGTCCGACCGCCTCGAACGCGCGCAGGGCGTTCAGGGGAAGCCAGCGGCGGTCGATCGGTTTCATGGTGGTGGCCCGCCCCTCACCCCGGCCCTCTCCCAGAGGGAGAGGGGGCAGAACTCCCTCTCCCTTTGGGAGAGGGCCGGGGTGAGGGTGCGGCCCGTCATCCGATCCGCGTCCGCGCCAGCATTTCCTCGTCCAGCGCATACCCCATGCCCGGCTCCTCCGACAGCACGATGAACCCGTCCGCGTCGACACGGCACGGCTCGGCCATCATGTAGTCGCGGCGATCCAGATCCCATTCCGGTGGGTCGTAGGGAAACTCCAGGAACGGCGCATCCACCAGCCCCGCGGTCAGATGCGCATTGGCGACCAGGCCGAGGCCGTTGCCCCAGGTGTGCGGGGTGAATGCGATGCCGTGCTCCTGCGCCATCATCGCCACCCGGCGCAGGCCAGTGATGCCGCCGACGCAAGCGGCATCCGGCTGCAAGACGTCAAGGCAGCCGTCGGCGATGAGGTCGCGGAACTCGTACAGCTCGCGCGTCAGCTCTCCGCCGGCGATGCGCACGTCCACCGTGTCGCGCAGCCGGCGCATCCCGTCGCGGTCGGCGCGGAACAGCGGTTCCTCCATCCAGTACACGTCGAGCCGCTCCAGCTCGCGCGCGACGCGCAGCGCGTCCTTGAAGGTCCACGGCGCATAGGTGTCCTGCGGCAGCCGCCAGCCCTGGTTGCAGTCCACCATCAAGGTCAGCCGGTCGCCGACGCGCAGCCGCACGGACTCCAGGGCGGCGATGTCGTCGCGCCAGTCGCCGCGCTGAAATCGCACCTTCATCGCGGTGAAGCCGGCATCCAGATATCGCTCCGCCGCCTCGGCCATCTCCTCCGGATCGCGCAGCGTGCCCGAGGAGGCATAGGCGCGCACCCGGTCGGACAATCCGCCCAGCAGCTTCCAGCACGGCTGGCCGGTGATCTTGCCGGCCAGATCCCACAACGCGAGATCCAGCGGCCAGCAGCGGCCGTAATGGAATTGCAGGTGCGACAGCGTGCGGAAATGCCGCTCGATGGCCATTGCGTCCTGGCCGATGAACAGGTGCTCGTGGCCGGCGAAACCCAGCATGTAGTCGCCGGAGCCGACGCCCTCCAGCCCCTCCTCGGTGCGCACGCGCACGATGGTGGCGTCCCAGTGGTGGCGCGGCTTGCTGTCCCAACTGGCGCGGAACGGAAAATCGAACGCCATCCGGTGCTGCGTGACCTCGACGGCCTCGATGCGCATGGCGTTCATCGTCCCGGCGCCCATCATCCCTTCACTCGTGGTCCCGGCGCTCATCGTTGCGCCAGCACGGCGCGGGCGAACACCAGCAGGTCGCCGTCGGCCACCGGGCGCGGGTTCGACTTGCGCATCGGCGCGTTCTCCGGCCGTGCCATCTGGGCGGCCAGCGTGTCGGCCTGCAACTGGTCGTGGCCCTCGCCGGTCATCGACACCTTGACGCCCACCTGGCGCAGCAGCGTCTCGAACGCCGGCGCCAGCGCGGCGGCGTCGCGGCGCTCGCCCATCGCCGCGGCCACGGCGGCGAAGCGGCCGTGCGGGTCGTGCTCGGCGTTCCAGCCGAGCGTCGCCAGCATCGCCAGCCCGACCGCGCGGCCGTGGTGGATCGGCCGCAGCGAGGCCATCGCATGCCCGATGTTGTGCGCGATCGCCGTGCCCGCGTTGTCGATGCCGATGCCGGCCAGGGCCGCCGCCCACTGCATCGCGCCGCGCGCCTCCAGATTGGCGGGCTCCGCCACCGCGATCGGCAACCAGCGCGCCACCAGGCGGATCGCCTCGTGGCAGAACATGTCGTTGGCGGCACTGGCGTGGGCGTTGGTGCTGGCCTCGATGGCGTGCACCAGCGCGTCGATGCCGGTCGCCGCCGTCAGATGGCCGGGCAGATCCACGGTCAGCGTGGGGTCGAGCAGCACCGCGTCGGCCTTCAGCGTCTCGCCCCACAGCCAGATTTTGGCGCCCGCCGGGTCGCTCAGCACGGCGCTGCGGGTGGTCTCCGAGCCGGTGCCGGAGGTGGTGGGCACGCAGATCTTGCACAGCGAGCGCGGCGGCAGCGGGTTTGCCGCCAGCGCGTAGTATTCCGACGGATGCTCGCCGGGCGCGATCGCCGCGGCCGCCTTGCCCGCATCCATCGCCGAGCCGCCGCCCAGCGCCACCACGACGCCCGCCCCGTCCATCCGCGCCAGCGCCGCGGCGGTGTCGATCTGCGTGGTCGCCGGGTCGGACTTGATGTTGGTGTAGACCGAGACCGACAGGCCGGCGCCGCGCAGCGAGGCCTCGGCGCGCGGCGTGATGCCGAAGAACGCGAGGCCGGGATCGGCCACCAGCAGCACCGGCGCGCCGCCGCCCAGCAACGCCGCCAGCGCGCCAAGCTGATCGAGCGCGCCGGGCGCCTGGGTGATGCCCGGGACGGGGGCTAGGGAAAAGGTCATGGAAACGTCGCGCTCCTGATGCGGGCGCAGCATCGCGCACGCGACGCGGCCGCTCAAGGGCCGCTATCGCCGCCGCCCGCGCGGCGGTAGCATCGGGGCATCGCAAAATCCGATGCGCCGGCATACGGCGCTCGGCGGTATCACCGCACCATGCCGCTTCGCCTGGTTCCCATCGCGCCGGTCCTGCTCGGAGTCGTGTGCGCGCAGGCGGCGCTCGGCCTGATGACGCCGCTGATTCCGTTGCTGCTGCTGCGCGTGGGCGCGTCGAGCCTGGCGATCGGCATGGTCGCCTCGGCGTATTTCGTAGGGTTCCTGGCCGGCGCGCTGACCGCGGACCGCATCGTGACGCGGGTCGGCCATATCCGCGCCTTCGCGGTGTTCGCCGCAGCCGCGGCCGATGCGGCCCTGCTGCTGACATTCTGCGACCAGGCGTGGCAGATGGCGCTGTTGCGGCTGGCGATCGGCTTCGCCAGCTCGGGGATGATCCTGGTCGCCGAAAGCTGGCTGAACGACCGCGCCGACGCCACCACGCGCGGGCGGGTGTTCGGGGCCTATCTGGTAGCCTCCTGGGGGGCCAGCGCCGGCGGCCCGCTGGCGCTGAACGTGGTGCGGCCCTCGCCGCTGCTGTTCGTGCTGGTGGGCCTGGCGTTCGCCACCGCCGTGCTGCCGATGGCGCTGACCATGCAGCCCAACCCGGAGGTGCCGCGGCAGGCGCACATGGGGGTCGGCAAGCTGTTCCGGATCTCGCCCGTCGGGGTGGCCTGCGCGCTGGCCTCGGGGCTGCTGAACAGCGCGTACTACGCGATGGCGCCGGTGTATTTGCAGCGGGTCGGCTACGGGGCGGGGGAAGTCGCGGCGTTCATCTCGGCCTCGATGGTGGCGGGGCTGGCGGTGCAGGTGCCGGTCGGCTGGCTGTCCGACCGTTTCGGCCGGCGGAAATTGACGCTTGCGGTGCTGACCTGCGGCTTCGCCAGCGCCATCGCCCTGGTGCTGGCGGGGCACCTGCCGTTCGCGGCGCTGACGGCGATCGGCTTCGCCTATTCGGGCGTGACGGCGCCGCTGTACGGGCTGGGCGCCGGGCAGACCAACGACCGCATGGCGCGCGGCGACTATGTCGCGGCCAGCGGCGCGCTGTTGTTCACTTGGTCGCTCGGCTCCTCGGTCGGCCCGTTCCTGGCCGGTGGCGTCATGGCGGGGGTCGGGCCGGCCGGGCTGTTCGCCTACCTGATCGCGGTGCTCGGCGTGACCGCGCTGTTCACCCTGGTGCGGATGCTGCAACGCGGCGAGGTGCCGGCCGAGCAGCGCGGCGCCTTCGTGCCATCGTTGGCCGCGCCGGTGCGCAGCGTGCAGCTTGCGGCGCGCATGATGCACACGCTGACCCACCCGCGCGAGGCCGCCCCGGCGCTGCGCGCGATCCTGCGGCGGCAAGGCGTGCGCTAGTGGAAGAAGTCTGACGCTTGCCACGCGTGCCCAAGGTCGGTTCAAGGTGGAAAGCAGCCTGGCTCTTTGGCAATATGCACGTCTCACGCAGCAGGATCACAATGGCAACGCCAGAGCGTCCGTCCTTCATCGCCCACTGGAGCGAGATCGAGCGATCAGATGATCGCCATTATGACGGCGATGATGAGCTGATGAGCATCGGCGCGCCTTTCGGGAGGGATTTCGGCCTGACGAAGCTGGGCATTCATCACGAGAGACTGCCACCTGGACGGCGCACGTCCTTTCCGCACGCCGAGAGCGCAGAGGAAGAGTTTGTGTACGTCATCGAAGGCGAGCCTGAGGTTTGGCTCGACGGCCATCTCCACCGACTGAAGCCGGGCGATGCAGTCGGATTTCCGGCCGGCACGGGGATCGCGCACAGCTTCCTTAACAACACTGAAGCCGAGGTCCGCCTGCTCGTGGTGGGAGAACGAAGCAGACCTGAGAACCGCATCTTCTATCCGCTCAATCCCGACCGAAAACCGCTACGCAAGGATTGGTGGGACGATCATCCGAAACACGCCCCGGGTCCGCACGATGGGTTGCCGGACCTCGTGCGCGCCGCGAAGGCTCGGCAACAAGCCGAATAGGTCCGCTCAGGGTGGGAGGCCGGACTGGCTCCCCCTTGGGCCGCCGGACGTCGCTTCATCGAACCGGCGTGCGCCGGCGGCGTTCCGCCCAGGCCATGTTCCGTCGCATCGCCTCCTGGCTGCGCGCCTTCGCGTGGGCGCTGCCTGTCGTGGGGGCGGCAAGCCTCGCGCGCGCCCAGGGCGGACCGCCGCCCGCGGTGGTCGTGGCGGCGGTCGCGGTGCGCAATGTCGCGCCGACGCACTCCTACATCGGCCGCGTGCAGGCGATCCAGACGGTGAACCTGGTCGCCCGGGTGTCCGCCTTCGTGGAGAAGATCGACTTCCAGGAAGGCGGTATGGTCAAGGCCGGCCAGACGCTGTTCGAACTGCAAAAGGGGCCTTACCAGGCGGCGCTGGATCAGGCGCAGGCAGCCCTGCAAGGGGCCGAGGCGACGCTGCGCAACGCCCAGATCGTCTATCAGCGCGATACCCGTCTGGTCGCGGGCACCGTCGTCAGCCAGGCGCAGATCGACAGCGACGCCGCCGCGCGCGACGCCGACGCGGCCAACGTCGCCGCGGCACGGGCCGGCGTGGAGACCGCCGCGATCAATCTCAGCTACACCACGATCGTCTCGCCGATCGACGGGCGCGTCGGTCGCGCGCAATACACCGTCGGCAATTTGGTCGGCCCCGGCGGCAGCACCGGCGCGCTCGCGACGGTCGTGCAGGTCGACCCGATGCGGGTCGTTTTCTCGGTCGCCGACAGCGACATCGTCGCGATCCTGCAAAAGACCCATCAGACCCAGACGCAGATCGGCCAGAGCGCCCTGTTGCGGCTGCAACTGCCGGACGGGCAGAGCTACGCCCCGACGGGCAGTATCGAGTTCATCAACAACCAGGTGGACCCGTCGACCGGGACCGTGGAGGTCTGGGGCCGTTTCCCCAACCAGCAGGGCCTGCTGATCCCGGGCGGGTTCGTGACCGTCGACGTGAGCCGGGCACAGCCCCAGCTCCGGCCGCTGGTGCCGGTGCAGGCGGTGCAGAACGACAAGTCCGGCGACTTCGTGCTGCTGGTCGGCCCCGACCACAAGGTGCGCGAACAGAAGATCACGACCGGGCGCCAGCTCGGCCAGGACTGGATCGTGACAGCGGGCCTCTCGGGCGGCGAGGACGTGATCGTGCAGGGGCAGCAGAAGGTCAAGACGGGCGAGACCGTGAGCCCCACGACCCAGGCTGGCGGCGGCGCGACGAGCGCGGCCGGTCTGGCGGCCGCGTCGCAGCCCTGAGCGATGCTGTCAGGGTTCTTCATCGACCGGCCCAAGTTCGCGATCGTCATCGCCATCGTTATCACCCTGGCGGGCCTGCTCGCGCTGGTGGCGATTCCGGTTGCGCAATACCCGAACATCACGCCGCCGCAGATCAACGTCTCGGCGACCTATCCCGGCGCCGACGCGCAGACCGTCGCCAACTCGATCGCCGAGCCGATCGAGGAGCAGGTCAACGGCGTGCAGAACGAGCTGTACATGAGCAGCACCAGCTCGAGCTCGGGCACCTACACGCTGAGCGTCACGTTCGCGATCGGCACCGACCCGAACATCGACCAGGTCAACGTGCAGAACCGGGTGGCGCTGGCCGAGGCGCAGCTTCCGAGCACGGTCTCGCAGGAAGGCCTGACGGTCACGCAACAGACCAGCAACTTCGTCATCGCGGTGAACCTGTACCTCGCCGGACAACCGCTACGACAGCACTTTCATCTCGAATTACGCCAACATCCACCTGCGCTACCCGCTCTCGCGCCTGGCGGGCGTGGGCAACGCACAGATCCTCGGCAACTCGCAGTACGCCATGCGCATCTGGATGAACCCGGTGCGCCTGACGGCACTCGGCCTGACGCCCGCCGATGTGGTATCCGCCATCGCCACGCAGAACGAAGTCTCCGCCGCCGGGCAGATCGGCGAGCCGCCGATCGGCAACGGCCAGGAGCAGCAGATCACCATCATCACCAAGGGACGCCTGACCACGGCGCAGCAGTTCCGCGACATCATCATCAAGACCAACGCGAACGGCGGCGTGGTGCGCGTGGGCGACGTGGCGACGGTGCAGCTTGGCGCCCAGACCTACACCTCGTCCTCGAAGCTGAACCAGTATGCCTCGGCGACGCTGGCCATCTACCAGTTGCCGAACGCCAACGCGCTGGCGCTGGCGAGCGCCATCGAGCAGCAGATGAAGCAGATCGCCAGGAGCTTTCCGCCGGGGCTGAAATATGCCGTGGTGTATGATTCGACCCGCTTCGTCAGCGCGAACATCGACGAGATCCTGACCACGCTGGCCATCACGCTGGCGCTGGTCGTGGCCGTCGTGTTCGCCTTCCTGCAGGACTGGCGCGCCACCCTGATCCCGACCTGCGCCATCCCGGTATCGCTGATCGGCGTGTTCGCGGTGCTGTACCTGCTCGGCTACTCGGCCAACACGGTGGACCTGTTCGCCATCGTGCTGGCAATCACGCTGGTGGTCGACGACGCGATCGTGGTGGTCGAAAACGTCACCCGCCACCTGGAGGAGCATCCCGAGCAGCCGGTGCGCGAGGCGACGCGCGAGGCGATGCGCGAGATCACCAGTCCGGTTATCGCCACCACGCTGGTGCTGGTGGCGGTGTTCGCGCCGGTGGGCTTCCTGCCCGGCATCACCGGCGAGCTGTTCCGCCAGTTCGCGGTGACGATTTCCGTCGCGGTGGTGATCTCGGCGGTCAACGCGCTGAGCCTGAGCCCGGCGCTGTGCGGGCTGATCCTGCGGCCGCCGCAGAAGGCGCGGTTCCGCCTGTTCACCTGGTTCAACCGCGCGCTGGAGTTCGGCCGGCATCGCTACACCCTCACGGTAGGCTGGCTGTCGCGCCGGCTGCTGCTGGCCGCGATCGCCCTCCTGGGCGTTTTCGCCGCGGCTTACCTGGTATTCATTCTGGTGCCGGGCGGTTTCCTGCCAAACGAGGACCAGGGCTATTTTTTCGTCAATGTCGGGCTGCCGAACGGCGCCGCGCTGGTGCGGACGGAGGCGCTGATCGATCAGGTCGGCCAGACCGTGCGCAAGACCGCGGGCGTGTCCGACGTGATCGAACTGTCGGGCTTCAGTCTCATCAGCGGCACGCAGGAACCGAATGCCGGGGCGCTGATCGTCATCCTCAAGCCGTGGGGCCAGCGCACCACCGCGGATCTGCAAGTGTTCGGGATCATCGCCAAGCTGCAAAAGCAGTTCGATGCGATCCCCGGCGCCAACCTGACCGCGTTCAACCCGCCCTCGATCCCCGGCCTGGGCCGCACCGGCGGGTTCGACTTCATCCTGGAAGGGCGCGGGGGCAGTCGTCGCAGGAGATGGCGACGACCGGGCGGGCGCTGATCTATGCCGCCAACCAGAACAAGTTCCTGGCGAACGTATTCACCACGTTCTCAAACGCCGTGCCGGAGGTTCTGGTGCAGGTCGATACCGCGCGCGCCGAGCTGCTGGGCGTGACGCCGGACAACATCTACACGACCTTGCAGGCGCACCTGGGATCGCAGTTCGTCAACTACTTCAACCTGCAAAGCCAGGTCTTCCAGGTGATCGTCCAGGATGCGCAGCAGTTCCGCGACAAGGTTTCCGACATCGACCAGCTTTACGTGCGCAGCAACTCGGGCGCCGAGGTGCCGCTGAACAGCCTGGTCCAGGTCAGCACGGTGCAGGGCAGCAACGCGGTCACGCGCTACAACCTGTATCCTCGGTCGAGATCAACGGCTCCGCCCGCGGGAGCGCCAGCACCGGGCAGGCCTGGCGGCGATGGCCGCGGTGGCGGATCAGCACTGCCGCAGGGCTACGGCTACGATGGAGCAGCATCTCGTACCAGCAGCAGCAAGCGGCGCGCAGGCCGGGTCGGTTTTCGTCTTCGCGCTGGTGTTCGCCTACCTGTTCCTGGTCGCGCGTACAAAGCTGGCGCTGCCGCTGTCGGTGATCCTGTCGGTCTCGGTCGCCGCCCTTGGCGCGCTGCTGGCGCTATGGGGCGCGGCCTGGCGCTGGACGTGACGGGCAGGTCGGGCTGGTGCTGCTGATCGGGCTGGCGGCGAAGAACGCATCTGATCGTGGAATTCGCCAAGAACCGGCTGGCAGGCGGCGACGCGGTGCGCGAGGCGGCCGAGGCGGGCGCCACCACGCGCTATCGCGCGGTGCTGATGACCGCGGTCGCCTTCATCATCGGCGTCATTCCGCTGGCCATCGCCACCGGCGCCGGCGCCGGCGCGCGGCGGTCGATCGGCACCACGGTGTTTGGCGGCATGGTGCTCGCGACCTTCGTCGGTATCGTGTTCGTCCCCGTGCTGTTCGTGGGATTCGAGCTGCTGGCGCGGCGGGTCCAGCGGCTGATCCGGCGTGGCGGCGATCGGCGCAAGGCGACCGGGTAAGGTTGTCGCGGCTTCACGGGCCGCTCGCCAATCGCGCCGCCGCCGCCGCCGCGTCCACCTCGCGCAAGGCCACCTCGATGCCGGGGGCCGCGTCGCGCATCGCCTCCAGGATCGCCGGGTGCAGCCGCGCCGCGCGACCCAGCAAGGCCACCGGCCGCGCGCCTTCGCGACGCACGAGCGCCCGCGCCAGGCGCCCCAATCCGCGCCCGCGTGGCGGAGGATCGCCAGCGCGTCGGCATCGCCCGCGCCCGCCGCCTGCGCCACGGCACGCGCCAGCATGGCCACGCGGCCGCGCCCGTCGGCGTAGACATGGCCGCGCACCGCCTCCCAGCTTCGCCCGCCGATCGCCGCATAGACCTGTTCGGCGAGCGCCGAGGTCCAATCGGGATCGTCGTCCAGGCGGCGATAGATCAGCCGCAGCGCCGCCCGGCCGATGCCGAACGCCGCCCCCGCATCGTCGATCAGCGCGCCGCGCCCGCCGAGCTGGATCACCGTGCCGTCGGCGCGCACATGCATCCCGACCGATCCGGTGCCGGCATAGACGACGTGGCCCTCGCCGGGCCGGAACGCCGCGTGATAGGCGATCCACACGTCATCGGCCACGCGCACATCCGCCGCGTCGATCCGACAGGCCGCCGCCAGGATCGCGGCCACCTCGGCGGCTTCGGGTGCGGCCGCCGACAGCCCGGTGATCCCCGCCACGACGCGCGACGGTCGGACGCCGCCCAATGCCGCGGCGTCCAGCGCCGCGGACAGGCTGGCGGCCATCGCGGCCATGCGCGCCCGCTGGTCGGGCTGGGCCAGCAGCCCCGAAACGGGGCCGAGTTCGCCGGCCGCGCGGATCCCGCCGGCCGCGTCGCAGAGCGCCCAGCGGGTCGCCGAACCGCCGCCGTCGATGCCCAATCCATAGGCCATGAAAAAACTCTCCTCGATGCCCGCCGCGCCCCTCGCCACGGTTCCACGTTTTCCGCTAGGGTCGCCCAGCCATCCACGCACAAGCCTGGGCGTGAACCAAAAAGACAACCCGGAGGAACGAACGACATGACCAAACGGACGCGCCTGCTGCCGCTATCATCCCTTGCCGGCCTGGCAGCCCTCGTCATCGGCGCGGCGACGCCTGCCTTGTCCGCCGAGCCGATCGTCGGCCTCATCACCAAGACCAACACCAACCCCTTCTTCGTCAAGATGAAGCAGGGCGCCCAGGCCAAGGCCAAGGAACTCGGCGTCCAACTGCGCACCTACGCCGGCAAATACGACGGCGACAACGAGTCCGAGGTCGCGGCGATCGAGAGCCTGATCGCCGCCGGCGCCAAGGGCTTCATGCTGGTGCCGAGCGACAGCCGCGCGATCGTGCCCACGGTGGAGAAGGCGCGCAAGGCCGGCCTGCTGGTGATCACGCTCGACACGCCGCTCGATCCGATCAACGCCGCCGACGCGACCTTCGCCACCGATAACTTCAAGGCCGGCGAACTGATCGGCGAATGGGCCAAGGAGACGCTGGGCGACAAGGCCAAGGACGCGAAGATCGCGATGCTCGACCTGACGGTGAGCCCGGTGACGGTCGATTACCTGCGTGACCACGGCTTCCTGAAGGGCTTCGGCATCCCCTACAGCGACGTGACCAAGAACGGCAGCGAGCACGACCCGCGCATCGCCGGCCACGACGTGACGGATGGCGACGAGGAGGGCGGCCGCAAGGCGATGGAGAACCTGCTGCAGAAGTCGCCGGACATCAACGTCGTCTATACGATCAACGAGCCGGCCGCGGCCGGCGCCTATGAGGCGCTCAAGGCGGCCGGCAAGGCAGGCAAGGTCATGATCGTGTCGATCGACGGCGGCTGCCCGGGCGTGAAGAACGTCAAGGCCGGGATCATCGGCGCCACCTCGATGCAGTTTCCGCTGCTGATGGCCGCCGACGGCGTGGAGGCGGTGGCCGAATACGCCAAGACCGGCAAGAAGCCGACGATCCCGGCGGGCAAGAACTTCGTCGACACCGGCGCCACGCTGGTCACTGACCATCCGGTGCCGGGCGTGCCGTCGATCAACACCGACGAGGGCCTGAAGAAGTGCTGGGGCTGACCTGAGACGCGCTTGGCGTAAAAGGGGCGTGCGGCCGGCCTCGTAGCCGCCGCACGCCGAAGCTGAGGACCAACCAGAAGCCGAGGCCGACATGCAGGAATCCGAGGCGGTGCTGCCGGGCGTCGACGCCGCCCATGCCGTGATCGAGGATCGTCGGGATTCATTCCTGGTGCGCGTGCATCATTTGCTGCACGGCAGCCCGACGATCATCCCGGCCCTGATCCTGCTGCTGAGCGTGCTGCTGTTCAGCGCAATGGTGGGCGGCCGGTTCTTCGCGCCGTTCAACCTGTCGCTGATCCTGCAGCAGGTCACGATCATCGGCACCGTGGGCATCGCGCAGACGCTGATCGTGTTCACCGCCGGCATCGACCTGTCGGTGGGCGCGATCATGGTGCTGGCCTCCGTCGTCATGGGGCGGCTCGCGATCACGCACGGCCTGCCGGTGCTGGTGGCCTTCCCGGCCGGACTCCTGGTGGGGCTGGCCTGCGGCTTGCTCAACGGCGCGCTCATCACGCTGTTCCGGATGCCGCCGTTCATCGTGACCCTGGGCACCTGGAGCATCTTTTTCGCGCTCAACCTTTGGTACTCCAACAGCGAGACGCTCCGCTCGACCGACATTTCCGCCACCGCGCCGTTCCTGCAATGGACCGGCAACGATTTCGGCATCGCCGGCGCGCGGGTCACGTACGGCTCGCTGCTGATGCTGGCGATGACCGCGTTCGCCTGGTACCTGCTGAACTGGACGGCGTTCGGCACGCACATCAAGGCGACCGGCGATGATCCCGCCGCCGGGCGGCTGGCCGGCATCCGGGTCCGGCGCACGCTGCTCGCCGTCTATGCGCTGGCGGGCCTGGTCTGCGGACTGGCCGGCTGGATTCTGATCGGCCGGACCGGCGCCATCAGCCCGCAATCTGGCTACACCTCGAACCTCGACAGCATCACCGCCGTGGTGATCGGCGGCACCAGCCTGTTCGGAGGCCGCGGCTCGATCTGGGGCACGCTGCTGGGTGCGCTGATCGTCGGCGTGTTCCGCAACGGGCTGGCGCTCGGCGGCGTCGACGATCTGTGGCAGGAGTTCACGGTCGGCGTGCTGATTATCGTCGCCGTGGCGATCGACCAATGGATCCGGGAGGCCTCGGCATGAGCCTGTCCCCAACCGTGCCGGTGCTCGAGGCGCGAGGGCTGGTCAAGCGATACGGCCGCGTGACCGCGCTGGATCACGCCGATTTCGAGTTGCGCGAGGGCGAGATCCTGGCGGTGATCGGCGACAACGGCGCCGGCAAGTCCTCGCTCATCAAGGCGCTGGTCGGCGCCATCATCCCCGACGAGGGCCAGATCCGCATGGCCGGCGAGCCGGTTCACTTCACCTCGCCGCTCGCCGCCCGCGACGCGGGGATCGAGACGGTGTTCCAGAACCTCGCCGTCTCGCCGGCGCTCAGCATTGCCGACAACCTGTTCCTCGGCCGCGAGATCCGTCGCAAGGATCTGTTCGGCCGCATCTTCCATACGCTCGACCGCGCGGAGATGCAGCGGCAGGCGCGGCGGCAACTGTCCTCGCTCGGCCTGCTCACCATCCAGAACATCAATCAGGCGGTCGAAACGCTGTCGGGCGGCCAGCGGCAGGGCGTCGCGGTGGCGCGCGCGGCGGCGTTCGGCAGCCGCGTCATCATCATGGACGAGCCGACCGCGGCACTCGGCGTCAAGGAATCCCGCCGCGTGCTGGAGCTGATCCTGGACGTGAAGCGGCGGGGCATGCCGATCGTGCTTATCAGCCACAACATGCCGCACGTGTTCGAGGTCGCCGACCGCATCCACATCATGCGCCTCGGCCGCCGCGCCGCGGTGGTGCGGCCGGCGGACTACTCGATGTCCGACGCGGTGGCGATCATGACCGGCGCGATGGCGCCGCCGGCGGAGCCCCTGGCCGCCTGAAGGCGACCCGCCGGGCGTGACGCGGGCGGCCGACGCGGCTAGAACGGCGGCGGCCAAACACGTTCGGAGCGTCTTGCATGGTAGCGCGCGTCATCGCGGTCGATCCGTTCGACCTCGTCATTTTCGGGGCCACCGGCGACCTGGCTGGGCGCAAGCTGATCCCGGCGCTATATTTCCGCGACATCGCCGGCCAGATCCCTGAAGAATCCCGAATCATCGGCGTCTCGCGCCGCAACCTCGGCGACGAGGGGTTCCGCAAGCTGGCCCGCCGCTCGATCGAGGAGCACGTCAAGGAACGCGACCGCGGCGCCGGCGCTGTGGAAAGGTTCCTCGCCCGGCTCGGCTACGTCGCGGTCGACGTCACCGGCGAGGATGGCTGGCCGGAACTGGCCGAGCGCCTGGCCGACGCGCCCGAGCGCATCCGCGTGTTCTATCTGGCCACCAGCCCGGATCTGTTCGGCCCGATCTGCCATCAGCTCGGCCAGCACGGGCTGGCCTCGCAGAACAGCCGCGTGGTGGTGGAAAAGCCGATCGGCAAGAGCCTGGAGAGCGCCCGCGCCGTCAATGACGCGATCGGCGAGGTGTTCCCGGAGGAGCGCGTCTACCGCATCGACCATTATCTCGGCAAGGAGACCGTGCAGAACCTGATGGCGCTGCGCTTCGCCAACGCGCTGTTCGAGCCGGTGTGGAATGCCGCGCATATCGACCATGTGCAGATCACGGTGGCCGAGACGCTGGGCGTGGAGGGCCGCGCCGGCTACTACGACACCGCCGGCGCGCTGCGCGACATGGCGCAGAATCATCTACTGCAACTGCTGTGCCTGACGGCGATGGAGCCGCCGACGTCGCTCGCCGCCGACGCGGTGCGCGACGAGAAGCTGAAGGTGCTGCAATCGCTGGTGCCGATCACGCTGGACACGGCGGGGGAGAACACGGTGCGCGGCCAGTACCCGGGCCGGCGCCTCGGCAGGCGGCCCGGTGGCGGGGTATTTGGAGGAGCTGGGCGAGAGCTCCAGCCACACCGAGACGTTCGTGGCGCTGCGCGCGGAGATCGCGAACTGGCGCTGGGCCGGCGTGCCGTTCTACCTGCGCACCGGCAAGCGGCTGGCCGCGCGGGTGTCGGAGATCGTGGTGGCGTTCCGGCCAATTCCGCATAGCGTGTTCGGCGGCGGCGCCGGACCGATCGAGGCCAACCGGCTGGTGATCCGCCTGCAACCGGACGAGGGCGTCCGGCTGTGGCTGATGATTAAGGATCCCGGGCCGGGCGGGATGCGCTTGCAGCACGTGCCGCTGGATATGAGTTTTGCGTCCGTGTTCAACGTGCGCAACCCGGACGCCTATGAGCGGCTGGTGATGGACGTGGTGCGTGGCAACCAGACGCTGTTCATGCGCCGTGACGAGGTGGAAGCGGCTTGGTCGTGGATCGACCCGATTCTGGATGCCTGGGGCAGTTCGCGCGATGCGCCGAAGCCGTACACGTCGGGAACCTGGGGACCGTCGGCGGCCATCGCGCTGATCGAGCGCAACGGGCGGACGTGGAACGAGGACGTGGATTGAATGGCCATGCAGCCGACTGACGCTCGCATTCCCGCAGCATGTCGTAGGGCGGAAAAGCGCAGCGCATTCCGCCACTGTCTTGAGGCAGTGCGTCCCGTCCCGAGCGGCATCGGCACCACGGCCCTGCGGCGGAATGCGCTGCGCTTTTCCGCCCTACCCGAGTACTTGGCCGCGATCCCTGTCCGGATGTTCCGGCATTGAGCATCATCCGCCCTGGCATCGAGGCGCTGGAAGACAGCCCGATCCTCGATATTTTCCGCGAGGGTTTTCGCGTCCCCGGCATCATCCCGATGTGGGCCGGCGAGCCCGACGTGCCCACGCCGCATTTCATCTGCGAAGCCGCCAGCCGCGCCATGTTCGAGGGGCGCACCTTCTACTCCGACAACCGCGGCACGCCGGCGCTGCGCCGCGCGCTGATCGACTATCACCGGCGCCTGTACGGCATCGACATCCCCGACGACCGTATCGCCTTCACCTATTCCGGCATGAACGCGGTGATGCAGGTGGCGCAGGCCACGGTCGAGCCGGGCGACAACGCCGTCGCCGTCACGCCGTCATGGCCGAACGTGATGCGCGCCATGCAGATCAACGGCGCGGCGGTGCGCGAAGTCCCGCTAGTGCACGGCAATGACGGCTGGCGGCTGGCGCTGGATGATGTGTTCGCCGCCTGCGATGCGCGCACGCGCGTGATCTATCTCGCCTCGCCCGGCAACCCGACCGGCTGGATGATCGACCGCGACGAGGCGGAGACACTGCTCTCGTTCTGTCGCGCGCGCCGCATCGCGATCCTGTCCGACGAAGTCTACCACCGCATCGTCTATGACGTGCCGCGCGCGTTCAGCTTCCTCGAAATCGCCCGCCCTGACGACCCGGTGTTCGTGGTCAACAGCTTTTCAAAATCATGGGCGATGACCGGCTGGCGCATGGGCTGGCTGGTCTATCCCGAAGGCTGCACGGCCGCGTTCGAGAAGCTGATCCAGTTCAACACCAGCGGCGGCCTGGAGTTCATGCAGGCAGGCGGCATCGCCGCCCTGGAACACGGCGAGGAGTTCGTAGCCTCGTTCGTCGCCCGCTGCCGCGCCGGGCGCGACGTCGTGGCCGCGCGCCTGGCCGCCATGCCGCGCGTCCGCGCCATCCCGGCGCAAGGCGCGTTCTACGCGATGTTCGAGGTGGACGGCATGAGCGACACGATGGCGTTCTGCCGCCGCGCGGTGCGCGAGGCGCGCATCGGGATGGCGCCCGGCACCAGTTTCGGCGCCGGCGCCGAGAAGCTGGTGCGGCTGTGCTACGCCAAAAGCCCCGAGCTGCTGCACGAGGCGATGGACCGGCTGGGGCGCTTCGTGGTGGGGTACGCGGAGCCATGACGGTGGCGGATTGCGCTTCGCTCATCCGCCCTACGCAATGACGTAGGGCGGATGAGCGAAGCGTAATCCGCCATCTACCAGCAGGTGTACCCTCCATCGGCCAGCACGATGCTGCCCGTGAGCAGGCTCGCGGCATCCGACGCCAGGAACAGCACCACCGAGGCGATCTCCTCCGGCTGGCCGACGCGGCCCATCGGCGTCATCTCCAGCCAAACGTCTGCCATCGCCTTGTCTTCCATGCCGAACTTGGTCAGCGGCGTCTCGATATAGGTGGGCGCCACCGCGTTCACGCGCACGCCGCGGGCGCCCCATTCGGCGGCCAGCGACTTGGTCAAATGATGCACCGCCGCCTTGCTGGCGTTATAGAAAGCCTGCGGCTGCGGCTTGTTGACGATGAAGCCAGACATCGAGCCGATGTTGACGATGCTGCCGGACTTGCGCTCCAGCATCCGCCGGCCGAACGAGCGGCAGCACCAGAACAGGCCGTCCAGGTTGACCGCGATGTGAAAGCGCCAGTGCTCGTCGGTGGTGTCCTCGGCGCGCACGTCGCTTTTCGCCACGCCCGCGTTGTTCACCAGGATCGCCGCATCCTCGTATTTCGCGGCCAGACGCTCGACCGCCGCGGAATCGGTCACGTCCAGCAGCGCCGCCTCGGCGGCAACTCCCTTGCCGCGCAACTCGGCCACCGCCCGTTCGGTGCGGTCGGGGATCATGTCGGCCACCACCACCGACGCCCCCGCCTCGCCCAGCGCGTGCGCGCAGGCCAGGCCGATGCCTTGGCCGCCGCCCGTCACCACGGCGCGCTTGCCAGCCAGGTCGTATTTTTGCAGATACATCCGCTCGCTCCTATGTCCCAGCGTCTCTACTTGACCGCGCCGAAGGTCAGGCCACGCACCAGTTGCCGCTGGCTGATCCAGCCGAAAATCAGGATCGGCGCGATCGCCAGCACCGAGGCGGCCGACAGCTTTGCGTAAAACAGCCCCTGCGGCGCCGAGAAGCTGGCGATGAACGCGGTCAGCGGCGCCGCGTTGTGCGCCGTCAGGTTCAGGCTCCAGAACGCCTCGTTCCAGCACAGGATGACGTTCAGCAATCCGGTCGAGGCGATGCCCGGCATGACCAGCGGCAGCAGCACCACGAAGATCACCTGGCGCACCGTGGCGCCGTCGATGCGCGCCGCCTCGATGATGTCCTTCGGCGTGTCGCGGAAGAACGTCCACAACATCCAGATGACGATCGGCAGGTTCGAGAGCATGTAGATGATGACCAGCGATATGCGCGTATCCAGCAAGCCCACGTCGCGGCACATCAGGTAGATCGGCACCAGCACGCCCACCGCCGGCAGCATCTTGGTCGATAGCATCCACAGCAAGGTGCCGCGCGTGCGCGGCGTGGGATAGATCGCCATCGCGAACGCCGCCGGCACGCCGATGGCAAGCGCGATCAGCGTCGAGCCGAACGAGACCACCACGCTGTTCCACGCGAACGAGAGATAGTCCGCCTGCTGGAAGATCTCGCGATAGCCCTCGAAAGTCGGATGGAAGAACAGCAGCGGCGGCGTCTGCACCGCTTGCACCTCGGTCTTGAAGCTGGTGATGAACATCCAGAAGATCGGGAAGAACATCAGCAGCGCCACGATCCAGGCGATCAGCCCGGCGACCGGCGAGCTGCTTTTCGGGCCGCGAAACTTGCTCATGCGTCCAGCCTCTTTGCCACGGTGCGCACCAGGAAGACCGCGATGATGTTGGCCAGCACGATGGCGATGACGCCGGCCGCCGACGCGCCGCCCACGTTGAACGCCAGCAGCGCCCGCTGATAGATCAGGAACGCGAGATTGGTCGTGGCGATCCCCGGTCCCCCCGCCGTGGTGACGTAGATCTCCGCGAACACGCCGAGCAGGAAGATCATCTCCATCATCACCACCACGCTGATGGCGCGAGCCATGTGCGGCACCTGAATGGAGAAGAACACCGACAACACGCCGGCGCCGTCGAGCCACGCCGCCTCGAGCTGCTCCTCATCGAGCGACTGCAGGGCCGTGAACAGGATCAGGAACGCGAACGGCAGCCACTCCCACGAGACGATGATGACGATGGAGGTGAGCGGCAGTTGCGAGAACCAGTCGATCGCGTTCAGCCCGAACGCGTGCGCGATCGCGGCGAACAATCCGTTCACCGGATGCATCAGCAGGTTCTTCCAGACCAGTGCCGCGACCGTCGGCATCACGAAGAACGGCGAGATCATCAGCACGCGCGCGACGCCCTGGCCCGCGAAATCCTTGTTGAACACCGCCGCCAGAATTGCGCCGATGCCGATCGTGATAATCAGCACGGAGGCGACGAGCACCACCGTGATCCACAGCGCCGAATACAGCGCGGGGTCGCGCAGCAGATACCAGTAGTTGTTGATGCCGGCCCAGCCGGTGCGCTCCGGATACAGCAGGAAATAGCGCCGGAACGAGAAATACAGCGTCACGATCAGCGGAATTACCGACCAGATCAGCAGCACTGCCACCGAGGGCGAGACCAGCGGCAGCGTGTTCACCCGACCGCCAAGACCCTTCGCCTTGGCGCGGCCGGCCACCGCCGGCATCGTGGTACTGCTCATGCGCGATCCTCCCCAGGCCGTTTGCGGGAACCAGTCGCGGGGGGCCGGCCTGCGCCGGCCCCCGCCCTGGCGCCTCGTGGCGATTCTACGCGCGCATCCTACTGGCCGTAGCCGGCCTGCTGCATCGTCGCCGTGACCGAAGCCTGCGCCTGCTTCAGCGTCGCGTCGATGCTGGCCTGCCCGGTCAGCGCGGCGGCGACGAGCTGGCCCACCGTGGTGCCGATCGCCTGGAACTCCGGGATCGCGACATACTGGATGCCGGTATAGGGCACCGGCTGCGCGGTCGGATGGTCGATGTCGGCGGTCTGGATGGCCTGCTCGACCGTCTTGGCGAACGGCGCCGCCTTCTGGTACTCGGGCAGCTCATAGGTGGACATGCGCGTGCCCGGCGGCAGCACCGTCCAGCTCACGTCGGTGCCGACCTGCTTGATGTAGTCCTTCGAGGTCGACCACTCGATGAACGACTTGGCCGCGGCGACCTGCTTGGAGCTCTTGGGGATGCCAAGCGCCCACGCCCAGAACCAGTGATAGCCGGTCGGCGAGACGCCTTCGGGGGCGGCGGCGAAGGCGGTCTTGTCGGCCACCTGGCTGGTGGTCTTGTCGAAGATGAAGCCGGCGCCCGATGTCGCGTCGATCCACATCGCGCACTTGCCGGTCGAGAACAGCGCCTGGTTTTCGTTGAAGCCGTTGGAGCTGGCGCCGGGCGGGCCGTAATCGCGCAGTAGGTGGACATAGAAGGTCAGAGCGTCATGCCACGGCTTGGTGTCGAGCTGCGGCTTCCAGTTCTCGTCGAACCAGCGACCGCCGAAAGTGTTCACCAACGTATCGAAGAACGCCATGTTCTCGCCCCAGCCCGGCTTGCCGCGCAGGCAGATGCCGTACTGGCCCTTAGCCTTGTCCGTGAGCTTGGCGGCGAACTTGTCGATGTCGGTGTATTTCGGCTGGTCGGGCATCTTGAGGCCGGCCGCGTCGAACAGGTCCTTGCGATAATAGGTGAACGAGCTCTCCGCGTAGAACGGCAGCGCGTACAGATGGCCGCCCTGCGACAGCGCGCCCTTGACCGACTTGAACAGGTCGCCCGGATCGTAGCTCGCCGGCAGGTCGTCGATCGGCGCGAGCCACCCCTGCTTGCCCCAGATCGGCGTCTCGTAGCTGCCGATGGTAACGATGTCGAACTGGCCGCCGTTGGTCGCGATGTCGGTGGTGACGCGCTGGCGCAGCACGTTCTCCTCCAGCACCACCCAGTTGATGTGGTTGCCGGTCTGCTTCTCCCAGGTGGGAGAGAGCTTTTGCATCGTCACCATCTGCGAGTTGTTGACGGTCGCGATGGTGATGGTCGCGGCCGATGCCGCGGCCGCCATCCCGGCGACGAGGCCCGCGAGCACGGTCGTGCCGGCGAGGATCTGCTTCAGACGCATTTTCCTACCCCTGGTTCTATGGACGCGTTGCCGGACGACACCACGAATGGGCTTGTGCCCGGTTGCCGAGCAGAAAGCCATTCCGTCGCGCCAATGTCAAGGGGCGGGCTCGGCCGCCGGCTCCAGGATCAGCCGCGCGGTCGCCTCGTCGGTCAGCAGGCCACGCACCAGCCCGCCCGCGATGGCGGCCCGCAACGCGGCCGCCTTGCGCGGCCCGGCGCCGACGCCGATGGTGAGCGTCGCCGGATCGGTGGGCGGCGGCAGGCCGTTCACCCGCGCGTTCACCGCGCTGTCGACCATCCGACCGGCCGCGTCGAAAGACCAGCCGGCGATCTCGCCCACCGCCCCCGCCTCCATCAGCAGGCCGAGCTCATGGTCGCTGATGAACCCGGCCGCGTGCAGCGGCGCCCGCCAAGCGATCTCGCCCACTCCCACTACCACGCAGCGCGCCTGCGCGAGCAGGCCGGACAGGGTCAGGAACGGCCGCTGCGCCTGGAACAGCTCGCGCTCGGCGACGGTGGCGGCGACCACCGGCGCCGGCATCGGGTAGCATTGCGCGCCGGTGCGCTCGGCCAGGCGGATCACCGGCTCGGCCGAGCCGGCGCGGCCGTCGATGCCCATGGTGCCGCACAGCGACATCACCTTGTGGCGCGGCGCGTCGAGCGGCGAGACCTGGTCGACGATCGCCCGCAGCGTCCGGCCGGTGGACAGCGCCAGTACCGCCGGCGCGCGCTGCTGCAACCAGCGTTCCAGGAACGCCGCCCCGGCGGTCGCCAGCGCCGGCAGCGCGTCGGGCGCGGCGGGATCGGAGGGCACGATCTCGCAATGGCGCAGGCCGTGCCGGGCGATCAGCGCCTCGCTCAGCGCCATGCAGGCCGCTACCGGATGATCGAGCCGGAACTTTATCAGCTTCTCGGCGACCGCCAGCGACACCAGCCGCTGCGCCGCCTGGCGCGAGACTCCGAGCTGGGCGGCGATCTCGTCCTGCGTGCGCCCGCTCACGTAGTACAGCCACGCCGCCCGCGCCGCCTGATCGAGGCGCATCGCGGCGCCGCCCCGTCTCGCCGCGCCCACCTGCTCCACGCCCGCCTCCCCCAGACACACCCGCTTCGGGCGCTTTTGCCCAGTCTAGGCGCGTTTGCCCGAAAGGCAATCGCTTCGTGGGGGACGGACAGCGATCAAGAAAAGGCCCGCCTCGCGAGCTGCGAGGCGGGCCTGGTCGGGCCGAAAAGACGCGGCGCCAGGTTCAGAAGATGGCGTTGCCGCTGACGTGGGTCGGGTGCGGGCCGCCGCCGAAGGTGACGGTGGTGCCGTCGGACAGCGTGAAGGCCGACTTGCCGCCCAGCACCGCGGTATCCATCGTCTGCACGTCGGCCTGGCTGTAGCCGCCGAGGAACAGGCCGTCGCCGGTGTGCCAGTTCTCGATGGTCAGCGTATGCGCCGATCCGCCGGCGACGCTGCCGATGTTGAAGGTGTCCGGACCCGGCCCGTTGGCGCCGACCAGCGTGGTGTTGCCGGTCAGGCTGGTGGCGAAGAAGTTGTTGCCGCCGTTGCTGAGCGAGGCATTGAACGAGCTATTGTCGCCGCCCGCGACCACGAACGAGGCGTGGCTGCCGACGATCTGGGCGTTTTCGTTGCTGCCGCCGAAGATGGTCGGCGTGACGCTGCCGCCGTAGATGCTGTCCGACCCGCCGGTGCCGCCCACGAACACGTCGTTGCCGTTGCCCAGCACCAGGGCGGTCTGGCCGCTGCCGCCGAACACCGCGCCCGAGCCGTTGCCGTAGATCGTGCTGTTGCCGCCGCCGGCGACGAACACGTTGGCGCTGCCGGTGCCCTCGTTGTAGGTGAGCGAGCTGCCGGGGTTGTTGAACACCGTGTCGTTGCCGGTGCCGCCGAATACCGTCTGAGCGCCGGTGCCGCTGATGAACTCGGTGGTCGCGGCGCCGCCGAAATAGACGTCGTTGGCGGCCGCGAAGATCGTGGAGGCGCCGCTGATCCCGGAAATCGTCGTCGAGCCGCCGCCGTGGTCGGCGATGACGTTGCCGAAAGTGTTGACGGTCACGACGTCGGCGCGGCCGGTGATGTTCAGGTTGGTGCCGGGCACCAGCGCCGCCGCGTCGGCCAAGGCGCGGCTCGCGTCCGACAGCGTGGCCGGGGGCGAGCTGCCGGTCGGATCGCCCAGGATGATCGTGTCGTTGTTGCCGGATGCGACGACCGCGGCCTGGGCGCTGTTATCGATCTGGATTTTCTGTTGGTTGCCGCCGGCCGTGACCGAGTAGTTGCCGCCGCCGAAGTCGAACACCGCCCCGGTGGCGTTGTCGACGAAGGTTCCGGTCGTGCCCGCCACGGTGGAGGTCTCCACCACCTCGCCGGCGTTGCCGGAATAGCTGATCGACCCCGCCGACAGCACCGTGGTGTTGCCGGTGCCGCCGGTCACGGACCCGGTCGAACCCTGCCCGAAGATCGCCGCGCCGTAATTGTCCGGAATAGCCAGCGACCCGAAGGCGGTGCCGTTCTGGATTTCCAGAACATAGGTTCCGGCATCGCCCGCCGGCACTGTGGGAATCGACGCCGCCGCGAGAGCCAACGCCGTGGGGCCTTGGTTATAGACGAATTCATGAACGTTGTTGGCGAACAGAAGCGACTGGACTTGCTGAATGCCGGTTGCCGTCCAAAGGCCGCTCGACGGGACCGTCACGTTCCCACCGTCAGCCGAGAGAACCGTCGATTGTCCAGCCATGCCCTGTTCCTATTCCTAAACCGATCCTTGAATCCCCTGTAACGTACGGAACGAGCCGTGTCCAGGGTGATCTCGATGGGATACCGATTTTCTTGCTAACTCCGATTAGCGCGGTTAACCGGGAAATCACTGGAGTTGCGCCATTTGGTGCCGGTCGTTAACCATCTCCTGTGGCTAACCCGATGCGCCGCCGGGCGTTCATCGCTTCGAATCGATAACAGTTCGTTGACGCGGCAATGGACCGGCCGGAAGGGGCGCTAGAACACCGCCGCACCCCGGTCCGCCGCGGAAACTCCGGCCCGGAAGGCGGCGAACAGCTCGCGGCCCACGCCGAACGCCGCCGCCGCGCGGTCGTGGACTGCGGCAGGACGGAGATCCCACGCGGCGGGGTCGACTCGGACTTCGATCCTGCCGGACACCGCATCGACCCGCATCACGTCGCCGTCGCGCAGCCGCGCGATCGGCCCGCCCTCGGCGGCTTCCGGGGTGACATGGATCGCCGCCGGCACCTTGCCCGAGGCGCCGGACAGCCGTCCGTCCGTGACCAGCGCCACGCGCAGCCCGCGATCCTGCAGCACGCCCAGCGGCGGCATCAGCTTGTGCAGCTCCGGCATCCCGTTGGCGCGCGGTCCCTGGAAGCGCACCACTGCGACCATGTCGCGATCCAGCGTCCCGGCGCGAAACGCCGCGTGCAACGCCTCCTGGCTGTCGAACACGCGCGCCGGCGCCTCGACGACGTGGCGGTCCGGCTGCACGGCCGAGGTTTTCATCACCGCCCGCCCGAGTGCGCCGCCCAGCACGCGCAGTCCCCCGGTGGCCGCGAACGGGTCGCCCGCCGGACGCAGCACGTCGCGGTCGCCGCTGGCCTCGGCCGGCTGCCGCCAGGCCAGCGCGCCGGCCGAGTTCGAGCGCCGCGTCGGCGACATAGCCGCGCAGGCCCGTGCCGCACACGGTCGCGACGTCCTCATGCAGCAGCCCGGCATCCAGCAGCTCGCGGATCAGGAAGCTCATGCCGCCGGCGGCGACGAAATGGTTCACGTCCGCGCCGCCGTTGGGATAGACCCGCGCCAGCAGCGGCACGATTTCCGCGAGATCCGAGAAGTCGTCCCAGTCGAGCCGGATGCCGCCGGCCGCCGCCATCGCGACCAGGTGGATGGTGAGGTTGGTCGAGCCGCCGGTGGCGTGCAGGCCGACGATGCCGTTCGCGAACGCCCGCTCGTCGAGCACATGGCCCACCGGCATGAACTCGTTGCCCTGCGCGGTGATCGCCAGCGCGCGGCGAGTCGCCTCGACGGTCAGCGCGTCGCGCAGCGGCGTGCCGGGATTGACGAAGGTGCTGCCGGGCAAGTGCAGCCCCATGATCTCCATCAGCATCTGGTTGGTGTTGGCGGTGCCATAAAACGTGCAGGTGCCGGGGCTGTGGTACGAGGCCATTTCGGCGGCCAGCAATTCCGCCCGCGTGGCACGGCCCTCCGCATGGGCTTGGCGGACGCGCGCCTTCTCGGCGTTCGGCAGGCCGGAGGGCATCGGGCCGGCGGGCACGAACACCGCCGGCAGATGCCCGAACGCCAGCGCGCCGATCACCAGCCCGGGAATGATCTTGTCGCACACACCTAAGTAGAGTGCGGCGTCGAACGTCTGGTGCGACAGCGCCACCGCGGTCGACAACGCGATCACGTCGCGGGAGAACAGCGACAGCTCCATGCCCGCCTCGCCCTGCGTCACGCCGTCGCACATCGCCGGCACGCCGCCGGCCACCTGCGCGGTGCCGCCGGCGGCGCGCGCCGTGTCGCGGATCAGCGCCGGGAACCGCTCGTACGGCTGATGCGCCGAGAGCATGTCGTTGTAGGCGGTGACGATGGCCAGGTTCGGCGTCTGCGCGCCCACCAGCCGCTGCTTGTCGACCTGGCCGCAGGCGGCGAAGGCGTGCGCCTGGTTGGCGCAGCCGAGATGCCCGCGCCGGCGGCCGTGCCGGGCGGCGGCGTCGATGCGCGCCAGATAGGCGGCGCGGCTGTCCCGGCTGCGCGCGGCGATGCGGGCGGTGACGTCGAGCAGACGCGGATGAGGCTGCATGTCGCGGCCGTACGCCCTCGCGACGGCGCGCGCAACCCGCCGGGCGGCGCGGCGGCCGGCAAGCGTCAGTCGAACAGCCCGGACGGCGCGCCCCAGCGCAGCGCCGGCGTGTTCACCGGCGCGTCCCACAGGTCCAGCAACTCCCGATCCAGCGCGCAAACGCTCAGCGAACAGCCCGCCATGTCCAGCGAGGTGACGTAACTGCCGACCAGCGAGCGTGCCACCAGCAGCCCGCGCGACTCGATTTTTGCGCGCGCCGCGTGGTACATCAGGTACAGCTCCATCGAGGGCGTGCCGCCGAAGCCGTTGACGAACAGCAACACGCGCTCGCCCGCCGCGTCGTCCAGATCATCGAGCAGCGCGCCGATCATCTCGTCGGCCAGCGCGTCGGCGCCGCGCAGCGCCTCGCGCCGCCGGCCCGGCTCGCCGTGAATGCCGACGCCCATCTCGATTTCCCCGTCGCCCAGCACGAATGTCGGCTTGCCGGCGGCGGGCACGGTGCAGCTCGTCAGCGCCATGCCCATCGAGCGAGTCGAGGCCATTACCCGCGCGCCGAGCGCCGTCAACGCGGGCAGATCGCGCTCCTGCTCGGCGGCGGCCCCGACGATCTTCTCCATGACCAGGGTGCCCGCGACGCCGCGCCGGCCCGTGGAATAGGTCGATTTCGGCACCGCCACGTCGTCGTCCACCAGCAGCGTGCCGCTGCGCCGCTCGGCCATCTCGCGCGCCATGTCGAAGGCCATCACGTCGCCCTCGTAGTTCTTGACGATGAACAGCACGCCCGCGCCGGTATCCACCGCCTCCGCCGCCGCCAGCATCTGGTCCGGGGTGGGGGCGGTGAACACCTGGCCGGGACAGGCCGCGTCCAACATGCCGTGGCCGACGAAGCCCGCGTGCAGCGGTTCGTGCCCACTGCCGCCGCCGGAGATCAGCGCCACCTTGCCCGGCTTCAACGCCGCGCGGCGGACGAATTTGCGGCCCTCGCCCAGCACCACCAGGTCGGCGTGCGCGGCGGCAAACCCGTCCAGGCTTTCGGCGAGCATGGTCTCGGGGCTGTTCATCAGCTTCTTCACGCCGCGTCCTCCAGTACGCCGCAGAGGGCGGCGATGATGAGTGCCGCCGAGCGCGCCCCGGCATCGACATGACCGACGCTGCGCTCGCCCAGGAACGAGGCCCGTCCGCGCACCGCCTGCATCGAAGCGGTCGCCGCGGCGGCGCGGCTCGCCACGTCGGCAAGGTCGGTCTTGCCGCCGCGCAACGCCTCGGCCACGGGCACCAGCACGTCCAGCATGGTCTTGTGCCCCGGCTCGACCTTGCCGCGCGCGCGCACGGCCGCGATGGCGGCATCCGTGGCGGCGAGCGCGTCGGCGCGGGTCGGCGCGGGCGGCAGGGATTTCCCGGCGGCGATGAAGGCGGTGCCGAAGATCGCGCCCGACGCGCCGCCCACGTTCATTACCAGGGTGCGGCCCAATTCCTGCGCCGCGTCCGGCAGCGGCCTCGTGGCGATGTCGTCCAGGCGGTCCAGCACGGCGTGAAAGCCCCGCCGCATGTTGTGGCCGTGGTCGCCGTCGCCGGATGCCGCATCCAGGGCCGACAATTCCTCGGCATGGTCGATCATCGTTGCGGCCATCGCCTGCGCCATTCGCCGGCGCAGCGCCTCCGTAGCCTCCACTGCCACTCTCCCGCTGATGGCGGCAAGCGTGGCCGAAGCCGCGCCGCCCGGCAAGCGTCAGGCGGCAGGCGGGCGCGCAAGCCGGTCAGAAGAAGCGGTGATGCACGCGCGCCTGGAACAGATGATAGATGCCGAAGCTCACCACCACCAGAAATCCGATCAGCAGGGCGACCTGCACGATGCCCCAGATCAGGTCTCTCGCGTCGCGAAGCTCCATCCGGCACGCCTAACATCGCGCGCGGCGGATGTCGACGGTTCGCGCGGGGGGGGGCGCGTCCGCCGCAGCCCGCGTCTTGCGGGGCGCCGCGCCATGCTCTCTATGTCTTGGCTCGGGAGGACGCAGCATGGATCGGCACGGAAAAACGGCCCTCGTCACTGGCGCGGGCAGCGGCATCGGGCGTGCGACGGCCCTGGCGCTGCTGGAGGAAGGGTGGCGCGTCGTGCTGGCCGGCCGCCGGCGCGAGGCGCTGGACGAAACCGCGAGGCTGGCCGGAGATCACACGCCCCATGCCGCCCCAATCGCCGCGGACGTGAGCGATCCGGCGTCGGTCGCCGACCTGTTCGCGGCGATCGGCCGCACGCACGCGCGGCTCGACCTGTTGTTCAACAATGCCGGCTCGAACACCCGGGCGACCAATTTCGGCGAGTTGACCTGGGAGCAGTGGCGCCACGTCGTCGGCGTCAATCTCGATGGCGCGTTCCTGGTCGCGCACGCCGCCTTTTGCATGATGCGCGACCAAACTCCGCAGGGCGGCCGGATCATCAACAACGGCTCGATCTCGGCGCATGTGCCGCGCCCCGGATCGGCCCCCTACACCGCCAGCAAGCACGCCATCACCGGCCTGACCCGCGCCATTTCGCTGGACGGACGGACGTACGGCATCGCCTGCGGCCAGATCGACATCGGCAACGCGGCGAGTGCCATGACCGCGCGCATGGCCGCCGGCGTGTTGCAGGCCGACGGCAGCACGCGCGCCGAGCCGACCATCGACGTGGCGCTGGTCGGCCGGACGGTGGCGCAGATGGCCGCCCTCCCGCCGGAGGCGAACGTGCAGTTCATCACCATCATGGCCACCGCCATGCCGTTCATCGGCCGCGGCTGAAGCGGGCCCATCCCGGCATGACGGTGCGGGTGTGTGGCCTGTTGCGCCGCCTCGGCGGCGTCGCGGTGCTCGAAGGGCTGGATCTGGACATCGCGGACGGCGCGCTCGTGACCCTGCTCGGCCGCAGCGGCTCGGGCAAGACCACCCTGCTGCGCGCGCTGGCGGGACTGGATGCCATCCAAGGCGGCGAGCTTGTGCTGCCCGCGCGCTGTCACATGGTGTTCCAGGAACCCCGGCTGCTGGCCTGGCGGCCGGTGTGGCGCAACGTCGCACTCGGTCTGCGCGGGCCGGATGCACGCGAGCGGGCGGCGGCGGCACTGGCCGAGGTCGGACTGGGGCACCGCCTGGATGCCTGGCCGCTGACTCTGTCCGGCGGCGAGGCGCAGCGCGTCGGCCTGGCGCGCGCCCTGGTGCGCGAGCCGGAGTTGTTGCTGCTGGACGAGCCGTTCGCCTCGCTCGACGCGCTGACCCGGTTGCAGATGCAGGATCTGCTGGCCGCGTTGTGGGCGCGGCACCGCCCGTCGGTGCTGCTGGTCACGCATGACGTGGACGAGGCGCTGCTACTGGCCGATCGCGGTACTGGTTCTGCGTGGCGGGCGCATCGCCGAGGCGCTGCCGCTCGGCCTGCCCCGCCCGCGCCGCCATGCAGACCCTGCGCTGGCGCCGTTGCGCGCGCGCCTGCTGGCCGCGCTGGGCGTGTCGGAGGCTGTGGCCGCCGCCTGATCGCAGATCAGGTCAGGGCACCAGCCTTGCCGCCAGCATCCGCCCGTCCGCCGCCTGCAACAGCACCGCGGCGTGTTCCCCGGCCGGCAGCGGCGCGCGCACTGTCAGCGGCGAGCCGACCCAGTTCGCCAGCGGCGCCAGCGAGCGGACCACGTTGGTCTCGGTCAGAACCCGCCCGGCATTCTCGCCGCTGCCGATCGCGGTCACGTGGCGGCCGTCGTAGCCGACCAGCAGCAATTGCCCCCTGCCCGGGCCGGAGCCGACGGCCGCGCTGATCTGGCCGCCCTCGCGCGCCACCCGCAGCGGCACGCTCGGCAGGTTGGCCGCGACCATGCGGGCGTGGCGGATCGCGCCGTCCACCGCGTCGGGGTCGGAGCCGACCACCCCTTGCGCGCCGGCCACCACCAGTTCCGGGGTATAGACCTCGTCCTGCCCGAACGCCCGCGCGTAGTCGTATTGCCGCGCCGTCATCGCGGCACTGGAAAACGGGTCGCGCCAGCCGATGCGGTTCCAGTAGTCCACATGCAGGCTCAGCGGCAGCACGTTCGCGCCGGACGCCTGCAACCGCCCGAGCAGCGCGTCGGCCGGCGGGCAGGAGGAGCAGCCCTGCGAGGTGAACAGTTCCAGCACCACGGGCGAGCCCTGTGCCATTGCCGCCGGAGCCGTGGCCGCCGGAGCCGCCGCCGTCGCCAATACCCACCCGATGATCGCCGCCGCCCGCATCGCCCGCGTTCCCCGCTCCCGACACGAACGATTTCGCGGGCGCCCGGCCGAAGGTAACACGACATCAATATGCGGCGGGCACCTTGGCCGTCCCGGACAGGGATTTGCCATGCGCACCGTCATCAGCCATTTCTGCAATGAGGAGTATCTGCTGCCGTTCTGGCTGCGCCACCACCGCGCGCTGTTCGACCACGGGATCCTGATCGATCGGCACTCGACCGACCGCTCCGCCGAGATCGTGCGGGCGCTGGTGCCCGATTGGACGCTGGTGCGCTCGCAGACCGAGGACTTCGACGCCATCGAATGCGACTTCGAGGTGATGCTGCACGAGCGGACCGTGCCCGGCTGGAAGGTCGCGCTGACCACCACCGAGTTCCTGTGCTGCCCGCATCTGGACGCGGCGGAGGCGCTGGCCGAGTCGCACGAGGCGCGCGGCTTCTGTTTCGACGCCGCGATCATGGTCGATCCGCCCGGCGTGGACCTGCCGCCGCTGCGCGCCGACCTGCCGCTGCCGGCCCAGCGCAGCCTCGGGTATTTCGAGCACGAGCATCCGCGGCTGATCGGAAAGATCCCGTACCACGACCGCCTGTATCACTGTTATCCGCACGGGTCGTATCACCCCGGCCGCCATCTCACGAACCGCGCTGCCGTGCGGCTGCCGCGGCTTGGCCTGCTGCTTTGGTACGGCTTCAGCCCGTGGACCGAGCCGTTCCTGCGCCGAAAGCTGCAAATCGGCGCGGCGATCCCGGCCAGCGACGTGGCCGCGGGGCGCGGCCGCCAGCATCTGATGGACGTGGCGGCACTCGAGGAGCGGCGGCGCACGCTGGGCGTGGTCGCGCGCGACCTGCGACGCGAGGCGCTGTTCGCCGACTGCGTCGGGCTGCCCTCCCGCTGCGCCGTGGCGTGAGGTGGAGATTTTCCTGGGGTTTTTCGGCATCACCCGTTCGCTGCGCCATACCGCGCCCGGCATCGACCGCAACATCATTGCCCCGCTCCGCCAGGCCGGACTGGCGCCGCGCTGCTTCGGGCACTTCCACATGCCGGAGGTCATCGACAATCCGCGTTCGGGGGAGTTCGCCGTTCCGTCCGACCCCACGGAAACCGCCCTGCTGAGCTGGGAGGCCATGCTGACGGACACCCAGGAGGAGGCGCTCATCGCGGATGAATACTGGTTTTGCCGAACCTATCCGGATCGTTTCGGCGACAACTATGCCAGCGTGCGCAACCTCTGCTTCCAGTTGCGCAGCCTCGGGCGGCTATGGGGCCTCATGCGCGAGCATGTCCGGTCCGAGGACTGGGTGCTGTTTCTGCGGCCCGACCTGGACTATCTCGACCCGTTCGACCTGCGCGCCGCCGCCGCGACCCTCGACTTGGAAGGATGCGATATGGGCGTGCCACGCTGGCACGGCTGGGGCGGGCTGAACGACCGGCTGGCACTCTGTCGCGGGGGCGCGGCTGGCGCGTACGCGACGCGCGGAGTCGCCTATCTGCATGAGGCGACCGCGATTTTCGGGTGGCTGCACGGCGAAAGCCTGCTGGCCTACGCCGCGAATGCCGAGCGCCTGCGGGTCGGCAGTCTCGCGATGAGGGCGGTTCGCGTGCGCGCCGACGGGCGGCCCGCCCCCCAGGACGTCAGGACATTTCTCGCGGCCGGGAGTTCGAGGACCGGGCGCACCGCCGCCCCCTATCCCAGCTCGGCCTTCACCGCCGAGGCGAGTTCCTGGATGCGGAAGGGCTTGCGCAGGAATTGCTGGGTGATCGGCTGCGGCTGAAAATAGCCGGACGTGACGATCACCTTCATGCTCGCCCGCTGGCGGGCCACCTTCTCGGCCAGTTCCAGCCCGGACATGCCCGGCATCCGGATGTCGGTTATCAGCATGTCGATGCCCGCATCGCCGGCCAGCAGCGGCAGCGCCTCCTCGCCGCTGGCCGCCTGGGTGACGGCATAGCCGAAATCCTGCAGCGTCTCGGCCAGCATTTCGCGCACCTCGTCGTCGTCATCGACCACGAGGATGCTTACCTTCCGCGTTCCATTGTCTATATCGCCCAGTATCATCCCGTTGCCCACTGTATCGGGCGGCGCCGGGAAGCCCAAGGCCGGAAGCCGAGTCCGCGTGCCGCTGTCACAAACACGATTGCGTCAGGGCCGGCAGACCGGAATGTTCACGCAACGGTGAAATTGGGGGGAGCAAACATCGCGCGGGTGCGGCATATAGCGCCTGTGACGATTTCCCGCCCTGCCCCGCGCCGTGCCCGGCCCCCCGGCGCCCATAGCGGGAATCGCCCGGCGGCGCTCCCCA
The DNA here is from genome assembly GCA_963758455.1 of uncultured Pseudomonadota bacterium. Taxonomy (GTDB): domain Bacteria; phylum Pseudomonadota; class Alphaproteobacteria; order Acetobacterales; family Acetobacteraceae; genus CAVRQM01. Next base: position 104,240 of record CAVWVK010000007.1, read on the forward strand.
GGTTCGCCTGCCCTTGATCGCCCCGACCCCGCCGGCCATGACGGCCTGAACCGCGATGACCGACGTGACGCAAGCCCTGTTCGGCCTCGCCGCGCACGCACCCGTGCTGCAAGCGGCGATCATCATTCTGGCCACCTTCGTGCTGGAGGACGCGGCGACCGTGCTGGCGGCGATGCAGGCGCAGGCCGGCGCGCTGCCGCTGCCGCTGGCGCTGGGGTCGCTGTATGCCGGGATCGTGCTGGGCGATCTCGGCCTGTACGGCCTGGGGGCGCTGTCCGGGAAGGTGCCGATGATCGCGCGCTGGATCCCTGCCTCGCGCAAGCGCATCGGCCGCGAGTGGCTGGGCGACCGGGTGTTCCATGTGGTGTTCGTCAGCCGCTTCATCCCCGGCGCGAGGCTGCCGACCTACACCGCCTGCGGCTTCCTGCACGCCAGCCTGCGGCAATTCGCGCTGGCGGCGATCGTGGCGACGCTGATATGGACCTCGTTGCTGTTCGGGGTCTCGCTCAAGGTGGGCGCCCTGCTGATGCAGTATCTCGGGGCCTGGCGCTGGGTCGGGGCGATCGGATTTGCCGTGGTGATGATCCTGATCGGGCGAGCGGCCGCCCGGCTGACGGAGGCTCGCCGATGACCGCCGCCACGACCATCGAGGCCGGGCACGAGGCTGACGGCGAGCAGGCCGACGGCCCGCAGCATGACGGCGGCGGCAGGCTGACCAGCGTGTTCGAGTTCTGGCCTGGCTGGCTGTTCTACGCGCCGGTGGTGGCGCAATGGATCTGGCTCGGCCTGCGCTGGGGCGACATGAGCCTGCCGACCGCGGCCAACCCGCATATCGAGACCGGCGGCCTGTGTGGCGAGAGCAAGACCGCCATCCTCGACCAGGTGGCCGAGCCGGCCCGCGCCATGCTGGCCCCCTACGTGCGCGTGCGCGCCGACCTGCCGGCCACGCTTGCGGAAGCAGCGATGCGCGAGGCGGGGCTGACCTTTCCGGTGATCCTGAAGCCCGACATCGGCTGCAACGGCGCCGGGGTGCGCCTGCTCGCCGACGCCGCCGACCTGGCCCGCTCGCTGCCCGAATACCCGCCGGGGATCGAACTGGTATTGCAGCATTACGTCGCCTGGGAGGGCGAGACCGGGGTGTTCTACATCCGCCACCCCGGCCAGGCCCGCGGACATATCACCTCGATCACCTTCAAGCACCAGCCCACCGTCACCGGCGACGGCGTGGCCACCCTGCGCGACCTGGTGCTGCGCGACCCGCGCGCCGGGCGGCTGGCGCGCATCTACCTGCCGCGCCTGGCCAGCCGCCTGGCCGCCGTGCCCGCGGCCGGCGAGCGGGTGCGGCTGGTGCTGGTCGGCAACCACTGCAAGGGCTCGATCTTCCGCGATGGCACCGACCAGGCAACCCCCGCCCTGGCCGCGCGCATGGAGGCATTGGCGCGGGCGATGCCGGATTTTCATTTCGGCCGGTTCGATCTGCGCTTCCGCTCGCTGGCGGCGCTGCGCCGGGGCGAGGATTTTTCCGTGATCGAGGTCAATGGCGCCGGTTCCGAGGCCACGCATATCTGGGACGCGCGCACGCGGCTGGGCAAAGCCTGGGCCGATCAGTTCACGCATTACCGCGCGGCGTTCGAGATCGGCCGGGCCAATCGCGCGCGCGGCTTCAAGACCAGCGGGATCGGCCCCATGTTCCGGGCCTGGCGACGGCAGGTGCGCCTGATGGCCTCCTATCCCGCCAACGACTGACCTTCCCGGGAGCATAGAACACATGGAATCCGACCTGTTCCAGCCGGTCCGGCTGGGTCCGGCCACGCTTGCCAACCGCATCGTCATGGCGCCCTTGACCCGCAGCCGCGCCGGCAGCGGCGACGTGCCGGGGCCGATGAACGCCGCCTATTACGCCCAACGCGCCAGCGCCGGCCTGATCGTGAGCGAGGCGACGCAGATCACCGCGCAGGGCAAGGGCTACGCCTGGACGCCCGGCATCGAGACCGCAGCCCAGGTGGCCGGCTGGAAGCTGGTGACGCGGGCGGTGCATGAGCGCGGCGGCAAGATATTCTCGCAGATGTGGCATGTCGGCCGCATCTCGCACCCCTCGCTGCAACCTGGCGGCGCGTTGCCGGTGGCGCCCTCGGCGGTGCGCCCGGAAGGCCAGGCGTTCACCGAGACAGGGTTCCAGCCGTTCGTGACGCCGCGCGCGCTGGAAACCGATGAGATTGCCGGCATTGTCGAGGACTACCGCGCCGCCGCCGGCCGCGCCCTGGAGGCAGGGTTCGACGGCGTCGAGATCCACGCGGCCAATGGCTACCTGATCGACCAGTTCCTGCGCGACAAGACCAACCGCCGCACCGACCGCTACGGCGGCAGCATCGAGAACCGCACCCGCTTTCTCGCAGAGGTGGTCGCCGCGGTGGTGTCCGTGGTCGGCGGCGGGCGCACCGGCATCCGCCTCGCGCCGCTCAGCCCGGCCAACGACATCGCCGACAGCGATCCGAAGGCGCTGTTCCTGGCCGCCGTCGAGCGCCTGAACCCGCACCACCTCGCCTACATGCACCTGATCGAGGGCGCCACGCGGGGGCCGCGCGAGGTTGCCGGCGGGTTCGACCTGCAACTGCTGCGCCGCGCGTTCAACGGTCTGTACATGGCCAACAACGGCTACGACCGCGACATGGCGCTACGGGCGCGGCGGGACGATCTGGCCGACCTGATCGCCTTCGGCCGCCCGTTCATCGCCAACCCCGATCTCGTCGAGCGGCTGCGCGCCGGCCTGCCCCTGGCCGAGCCGGACCAGGCCACCTTCTACGGCGGCGACGCGCGCGGCTACACCGACTATCCGACCGCCGACGAGGCGCGGGCTGCCTGACGGGCCGATGCGGGCGGGGTTGACGCGGGCGGGAGGGCGCTACTCGTAGCTGTGCCCTTCGCGCAGCGCCTCGCGCACACGATGCGCCACGCGCAGGAACGCCGGGGTCTCGCGCACGTCGAGATCCCGCTCGCCGCCCAGATCCACGTCGATCACCTCGGTCACGCGCCCGGGCCGGGGCGACATCACCACGATGCGCGACGACAGATACACCGCCTCCGGGATCGAGTGCGTCACGAACACCACCGTCATCCCGGTGCGTCGCCACAGCCGATGCAGATGCAGGTTCAGCCCGTCGCGGGTGATCTCGTCGAGCGCCCCGAACGGCTCGTCCATCAGCAGCAGCGACGGCTCGAAGCTCAGCGCGCGCGCGATCGACACGCGCTGCTGCATCCCGCCGGACAACTGCCAGGGGAAGCGGCGGCGAAACTCCGTCAGCCCGACCAGCTCGAGATATTGCCGCGCGCGGGAAACCTGCTCGGCGCGCGGCAGGCGCATCACCTCCAGCGGCAGGCGCACGTTGCGCTCGACGGTGCGCCAGGGGAACAGCGCCGGCGCCTGGAACACGTAGCCGTACACGCGCGCCTGCCGCGCCTCCGAGGGCGTCATGCCGGCTACGGAAAGCCGTCCGGATGTCGGCTGCTCCAGATCGGCGATGGCGCGCAACAGGGTTGTCTTGCCGCAGCCGGACGGCCCGATCAGGGAGACGAACCCGCCGCGTGGCACCGATAGCGACACGTCCGACAGCGCGACCGTCCGCTGGCCGCCAGCGTCGAATGCCAGCGAGACATGCTCGGCCACCACCACCAGCTCGGAGGCGTCCGCCGCACCCGCCGGTTCGGCCAAGACAGCCTCAGACATCGCGCGCGCGCTCGGCGAGCCGTTGATCGGCGTCCAGCACCGCGCGCAGCAGCACGTTGGCGCCGGCCGCGACGTGCTCCGGCTCGGCCCGCTCAGCCTCGTTGTGGCTGAGGCCGCCCTCGCACGGCACGAAGATCATCGTGGTGGGCGCGACGCGCGCGATGTAGGCGCTGTCGTGGCCCGCGCCGGAGACGATGCGCCGCGCCGGGTGGCCCAGCGACTCCGCCGCGCGCTGCACGGCCGCGACGCAGTGCTCGTCGAAGCGCACGGCCGGCGAATCCCACACACGCTCGACGGCCGCGCGGACGCGCGCCTCCGAGGCGATCTGGTCGATCTCCTGGCGCAGCTCCTCCTCCATCGCGGCCACCACGGCGTCGTCGGGATGGCGCAGGTCGACGGTGAAGAACACCGAGCCGGGGATGACGTTGCGGCTGTTGGGAGAGCTCTCGATCAAGCCCACCGTGCCCACCGCATCCGGCGCGTGCGCCAGCGCGGTCGCGTGTACGGCGGCGATCATGCGCGAGGCGGCGAACAGCGCGTCGTGACGCAACGGCATCGGCGTCGAGCCGGCATGGGCCTCCGCGCCCGTGACCGTCACCTCGTACCAGCGCATCCCCTGCACGCCGGTGACGATGCCGATGACTTTCTCCTCGGCTTCGAGGATCGGCCCCTGCTCGATATGCAGCTCGAAATGCGCGCCGAGCTTTCGCGCGCCGCACGGCTCGTCGCCGCGATAGCCGATGCGGTCCAGTTCGTCGCCGAATGTCGCCCCCGCGCGGTCGGCGCGGCTGTCGGCGAAGGCGCGGTCGAACACGCCGGCGAACACGCCCGAGGACAGCATGGCGGGCGCGAACCGGCTGCCTTCCTCGTTGGTCCAGTCGATCACCTCGATCGGCGCTTCGGTCTCGATGCCCAGGTCGTTCAGGGTGCGCAGCACTTCCAGGCCGGACAGCACGCCGATCACGCCGTCGTACTTGCCGCCGGTGGGCTGGGTGTCGAGATGGCTGCCGATGGCGATCGGCGGCAGCGCCGGATTCTTGCCCGGACGACGGGCGAAGATGTTGCCCATGTCGTCGACATCGACGGTGCAGCCGGCGGCCTTGCAGGCAGAAACGAACCAGTCGCGCACCTGCCGGTCGAGGTCGGTCAATGTCAGCCGGCAGATGCCGCCTTTCGCGGTTGCGCCGATCGCCGCGGTTTCCATGATGGTGGACCAAAGGCGGTCGGGGTCTATGGCGATGTTCCGCGTCGCTTCGTTCGTCACCTCCACCTCCACCTCCTATCGTCATCCCGGGATGACGGGGATGTACCGTGCAACGGAATGGCTCGGGACAAGCATCATTCCGCCGCCACCCGCAGCGGATTGTTGGGATGCTGCCGCCACGTCATATGCTCCGTCACCGCCTGCGGCCGCATGGTGATGCAATCGTCCACCGGGCAGACATGCGCGCACAGATTGCAGCCGACGCATTCCGCCTCGATCACCTCGTAACGCCGCGCCCCGTCCACCCGCAGCGCCGCGACCGCCTGGTGGGCGGTGTCCTCGCAGGCGATGTGGCACAGGCCGCACTTGATGCACAGATCCTGGTCGATATGCGCCAGCGTCTTGAACGCGAGGTTCAGGTCGCCCCAATGCACGTAGTTCGGCACCGCGCGACCCTGGAAATCCGCGAGCGCGCGATAGCCCTTGCTGTCCATCCAGTTGGCAAGGCCGCCGATCATGTCGTCGACGATGCGGAACCCGTGATGCATCGCCGCGGTGCATACCTGCACGCAGCCTGCTCCCATCGCGATGAACTCGGCCGCGTCGCGCCAGGTCGAGATGCCGCCGATGCCGGAGATCGGCAGCCCGCGGCAGTCCGTGTCGCGCGCGATGTCGCCCACCATGCGCAGCGCGATCGGCTTGACCGCCGGCCCGCAATAGCCGCCATGCGTGCCCTGCCCGTCCACCACCGGCTCCGGCGCCATCGCGTCAAGATCGACGCCGGTGATCGACTGGATGGTGTTTATCAGCGACACCGCATCCGCGCCGCCGCGCTGCGCCGCCCGCGCCGGCGCCAGGATGTCGGTGATGTTCGGCGTGAGTTTCACGATCACCGGCAGGCGGGAAAACTGCTTGCACCAGCCCGTCACCATCTCGACGTAGTCCGGCACCTGCCCCACCGCCGAGCCCATGTTGCGCTCGCTCATGCCGTGCGGGCAGCCGAAGTTCAGTTCGACCCCGTCGCAGCCGGTGTCTTCCACCATCGGCAGAATGGCGTGCCACGCGCCCTCCTCGCATGGCACCATCAGGCTCACCACCATCGCGCGGTCCGGCCAATCGCGTTTGACCCGCGCGATCTCATGCAGGTTCACGGCGAGCGGCCGGTCGGTAATCAGCTCGATGTTGTTGAACCCGGCGACCCGCGCGCCGCCGTAGCTGACCGCGCCGTAGCGGCTGGAGACGTTGACGATCGGCGGATCCTCGCCGAGCGTCTTCCACACCACGCCGCCCCAGCCGGCCTCGAACGCGCGCACCACATTATAGGCCTTGTCGGTGGGCGGCGCCGAGGCCAGCCAGAACGGGTTCGGTGAGCGGATCCCGGCAAAGTTGGTGGCCAGGTCAGCCATGCTTCGCCTCCATCAGCGCGCGGTGCATCAACTCCGCCGCCAGCTTGCCGTCCTGCACGGCGACGACCGTCAGGTCGGCGCCGGCAATGCAATCCCCGCCGGCCCAGACTTCGGCAAGCGCCGTGACTCCGGCAAGCGCCGTGCGCCGCTCGGCATCGACGGCGATGCGGCCATTCTCGACCGCCAAGGTCAGCGACCCGGGCAGAAACATCTGGCCCACCGCCTTCAGCACCATGTCCGCCTCGATCACGAAACTGCCGCCGGACGGAATGGCGCGCCCGGCGGCATCGGTGCGCGTACGGGCGAACTCGACGCCGGTGACGTGCCCCGCATCGACCAGCAGGCGCAGCGGGGCCGCCCAGTGGCGGATGGCCACGCCGTTGGTCTGCGCCCATTCCCGCTCGGCGGCGGTGGCCGACATATGCTCGGGACCGCGGCGATAGACGATCGTCACCACCTCCGCGCCCAGGCGGCGGGATTGCGTGGCGGCGTCGACGGCGGTGTTGCCGCCGCCGATCACCACCACGCGCCGGCCGATCGGCAGGCTGGCCTTGTCGGCCTGGCGCAACTTGGCGATGAAGCTGGCGGCGTCGCTCACCCCGGCCGGGCTCTCATCCTCAATGCCGAGCGCGCGCACCCCGGCGTGCCCCATGCCCAGGAACACCGCGTCGAACTCGCGCCGCAGCGCGTCGAGCTGGATGTCGCGACCGAGTTCCCGCCCCGTCCGCACCGTGATGCCGCCGATCGCCAGCAGCCAACCGAGCTCACGCTGAGCAAAATCGTCGGCCATCTTGTAGGCGGCGATGCCGTATTCGTTCAGCCCGCCCGGTTTTTCACGCGCCTCGAATACGGTCACGTCGTGGCCATAGCGCGCCAGCCGGTGCGCGGCGGCAAGTCCGGCCGGGCCGGCGCCCACCACGGCGACGCGCCTGCCGGTCTCGGCGCCGCGCGCGAACGGGGTCGGCTCGCGCTGCATCAGCCAGTCGGTCGCGCGCCGCTGCAACGCGCCGATGCGCACCGGCCGGTCTTCCTCGGCCATGCGCACGCAGGCGCCCTCGCACAGGATTTCGGTGGGACAGACGCGGGCGCAGGTGCCGCCGAAGATGTTGGCCTCCAGGATGCCCAGCGCGGCGCCCCGGAGGTTGCCGGTGTTGATGCCACGGATGAAGCCGGGAATGTCGATGCCGGTGGGACAGGCCTCGATGCACGGCGCGTCATGGCAGAAATAGCAGCGGCTGCTCTCGACCAGCGCCTCGTGCGAGCTCAGCGGCGGCGTGGCGTCGGCGAAGTTGCGCGCCAGCGTCTCGGGGTCGAGCCGGCCGGGCGCTATGTCGGCGAGGTCGGTCAAGCGTGCCTCCGGGGCGTTCCCGCGCAGCTAACGGCTGCGCGGCGCAGGGCGTCAAGCGTGCGCGCACTCAGGCCGCCGTCGACGGGCCTCCGTGGCAGGCCAGCCTTGACCCGTGCCCGGATCGGGTGATCCGATGCGGGCAGGCAGACCAGGCGAGGCGCCATGACCCTTCTCATCCGCGGCGGCACCGTCATCAGCGCCGACCGCCAGTTCCGCGCCGACGTGCTGTGCGATGGCGGCACCATCGCCCAGGTGGCCCCAGCCATCGAGCCGCCCACCGGCGCCGAGACGCTGGACGCCGGCGGCTTGCTGGTCATGCCCGGCGGCATCGACCCGCACACCCACATGGAACTGCCCTTCATGGGCACCGTGGCGTCGGAGGACTTCTTCACCGGCACCTCGGCGGCGGCGGCCGGCGGCACCACGACCATCATCGACTTCGCCATCCCCCCGCCCCGCACCTCGCTGGTCGACGCCTGGCACGAATGGAGCCGCAAGGCGGAGAAAGCCGCCACCGACTACTCGTTCCACGTCGCCGTCACATGGTGGTCCGAGGACGTCGCCGAGCAGATGGCAACCCTCACCCGCGATCACGGCGTCAACAGCTTCAAGCACTTCATGGCCTACAAGGGCGCCTTGATGGTCGATGACGAGGTACTGCTGCACTCGATCGGCCGGGCGCTGGAGCTGGGTGCGATCTGCAACATTCACGCGGAGAACGGCGACGCGGTGTTCCACCTGCAACAGCAGATGCTGGCCGCCGGCATCACCGGGCCGGAGGGCCACGCGCTGTCGCGGCCGCCCGCCGTGGAGGCCGAGGCGGCGCAGCGGGTCATCGCCATCGCCGGCGTGCTGGGGGCGCCGATCTACATCGTGCACGTCTCGACCGTGGAGGCGACCTACGCCATCGCGCGCGCCCGCAGCCGGGGGCAGCGGGTCTATGGCGAAGTGCTGGCGCAGCATCTGGTGATCGACGAGAGCGTGTACCGCAACCCGGACTGGGCCACCGCGGCCGCCTATGTGATGAGCCCGCCGTTTCGCGCCAAGCACCATCAGCAGGCACTGTGGTCAGGTCTTGCCAGCGGCGCCTTGCAGACCACGGCCACGGATCATTGCTGCTTCTGCGCGCCGCAGAAGGCCGGCGGCCGCGACGATTTCACCAAGATCCCAAACGGCACCGGCGGCATCGAGGACCGCATGAGCATCCTGTGGCACCACGGCGTCGGCCAGGGCCGCATCACGCCCAGCGAGTTCGTCGCCATCACCAGCACGAACGCGGCGAAAATCTTCAACATCCATCCACGCAAGGGCAGCATCGAGCCGGGTGCCGACGCCGACATCGTGCTATGGGACGCGCAGGCCAGCCGCACGATCAGCGCCAAGACGCATCACCAGAACGTCGATTTCAACGTGTTCGAGGGAATGCAGGTGACGGGATTGGCCGCGCCACACGGTCGCGGCCGGCAAGCTGGTGTGGACCGACGGCGACCTGCGCACGGTGCGCGGCGCCGGACGCTACATCCCGCGCCCGTGCTTCGCGCCGCCGGTGCAGGCGACGGCGCTGCGGCGCAAGCTCACCGCGCCGGCGGCGGTGGAACGCGGCGACGCGCGCGCGGTGACGCCATGAGCGGCCTTACGCCGTAACCGACGCCGGCACCCGCGCTTCCGCCAACGCCTCCGCCTGCCGCCTGGCCAGCGCGCCGGCGTCGAAGTCGCTCACCAGCGTCTGGAACATCCGCGACCAGTTCAGCTCGGCGCCCAGCCGCAGGAACACGCTGCCCAGGCCGATGGCGCTGCGGTCCATCAGCACGAACTCGCGCGGCGGGCGCACGCCGCCGACGCGCTTCAGCCCGGCATGGACGCGCTCGGCCACCGCGCGGCCGTATTGCGGGTCGTTGGTCTCCTGGATCCTGCGCACCCGGTCCTGTAGCAACGGCTCGTACAGGAACCGCGCCCACTCGTTCAGCACGCCCATCTTCTCGCGCGTCATGTCAGCGAACCCCCAGCTCTGGTAAGCATGGAACGCGAGGTCGTCGTCGCCGTCGCGGACCGCGTGGAACAGGTCGATCACGCCCTGGATGAAATGCGGCCGGAACACCCGGATGGCGCCGAAGTCGAACAGGTTCACGCTGCCGTCGGCGCGCACCTGGTAGTTGCCCAGATGCGGGTCGCCGTGGATCACGCCGTAGCGGTACAGCGGCACGTACCAGGCGCGGAACAGCCCCTCGGCGATGCGGTTGCGCTCCTCCAGCGGCGGCTCCTCGGCCAGTCGCGCCATCACCGGCCGCCCGTCCAGCCAGGTCGCCGTCAGCAGCCGGCGGGTCGAGTATTCCGCGATCGGCGCCGGCACATGCACGGTCGGCTCGCCGCCCAGCATGATGCCGTACAGCCGCATCTGCGCCGCCTCGCGCGTGTAGTCGAGTTCCTCGCGCAGCCGTTCGGCCAGTTCCTCGTACACGTCCTCCTGCTGGATGGTGTTGTCCATGCGCCGGTACAGCGACAGGCCCATGCGCAACTGCCGCAGGTCCGCATCCACCGTGCTCGGCATGTCCGGGTATTGCAGCTTGCACGCGACATCCGTGCCGTCCGGCAAGGTCGCGCGATGCACCTGCCCCAGGCTGGCCGCCGCCGCCGCCTCATGGCCGAACTGGCGGAAGCGGCCTTCCCAGTCCGGCCCTAACTCGCTGGCCATGCGCCGGCGCACGAACGCCCAGCCCATCGGCGGCGCGTTGGCTTGCAGATTGGCCAGCTCCTCGGCGTATTCCGGCGGCAGCGCGTCGGGCACGGTGGACAGGAACTGCGCCACCTTCATCAGCGGCCCCTTCAGGCCGCCGAGTATGGCCTTCAGATCCTCCGCGTGCGCGGCGCGGTCGGACTTGATGCCGAACGCGCGGTTGCCGACCATGCGCGCCGCGATGCCGCCGACCGCGCCGGAGGTGCGCGCGAACCGCCGCACCTCGCCGAGAAAATTGCCGCGGTCCTCCTGATTGGCCATCAGGCGACCGTCTCCAGCTCGTCGATGAAGCCCGAGATCACGTCCAGCCCGCGCCGCCAGAACGCCGGGTCCGATGCGTCCAGCCCGAACGGCGCCAGCAATTCGCGATGCCGCTTGGTGCCGCCGGCCCGCAGCATGTCCAGGTATTTTTCCGCAAATCCCGGATGCCCGGATTGGAACACCGCATACAGCGCGTTCACCAGGCAATCGCCGAACGCGTAGGCATACACGTAGAACGGCGAGTGGATGAAATGCGGCACATAGGACCAGTATGCCCGGTATTCGGGGTCGAACGTGAAGGCCGGCCCGAGACTCTCGGTTTGCACCTGCATCCAGATGTCGCCGATGCGCTCGGCCATGACCTCGCCGCCGCGCCGCTCGTCGTGCAGCAGTGTCTCGAAGCGGTAGAACGCGGTCTGCCGCACCACCGTGTTCAGCATGTCCTCGACCTTGCCGGCCAGCATGATGCGCCGCCGCGCCGGGTCGCGTTCGGCGTCCAGCAGCGCGCGAAACGTCAGCATCTCGCCGAACACGCTGGCGGTTTCGGCAAGCGTCAGCGGCGTGCCGGCCATCAGATAGCCCTGCGCGCCCGCCAGCACCTGATGCACGCCATGCCCCAGCTCATGGGCAAGCGTCATCACGTCGCGGGTGCGGCCGTGATAGTTCAGCAGCAGGTAGGGATGCGCCGATGGCACCGTCGGGTGCGCGAACGCGCCGCCGGATTTGCCGGGACGCAACTGCGCGTCGATCCACGGCCGCTCGAAGAACCGCGCGCCGATCTCGGCCAGTTCCGGCGCGAACGCGCGATACGATGCCAGCACGCGGTCGCGCGCCTCGGGGAACGCGATGTGGCGGTCGTCGTCGCCCGGCAGCGGCGCGTTGCGGTCCCAGTGCTCCAGCTTCTCCAGTCCCAGCCAGCGCGCCTTCATCCGGTAATAGCGGTGCGACAGCCGCGCGTAATCGGCGGTGACGGCCGACACCAGCGCGTCCACCACCTCGTCCTCGACCATGTTCGAGCGGTTGCGGTAGCTGCCGGGGCGCGGATAGCGGCGCCACGTGTCGACGATCTCCTTGTCCTTGGCCAGCGTGTTCGTCACCAGCGCGAACAGGCGGATGTTGTCGCCGAACACCGCGCCGATCGCGTGCGCCGCCGCCTGCCGCGTCGCGCGATCGGGGTCGGAGAGCTTGTTGAGCGCCGCGCTGACCGTGAGATGCCTCGCCGCTGACCGGCACCTTTAGCCCGGCGATCGTCTCGTCGAACAGCCGCGACCAGGCGGCGCGGCCGGTGACTTCCTTCTCGTGCAGCAGCCGCTCGACCTCGTCGGAGAGCTGGTGCGGGCGGAACACCCGCAGATCGGCCAGCCAGGGTCGCCAGCGCGCCAGGGCGGGATCGGCGAGCTTGGCCTCCAGCGCCGCGTCGTCGATGCGGTTCATCTCCAGCGGGAAGAAGATCAGGTGGCTGCTGATCGCCGTCACCCGCTCGCTCATGGACTGGTAGAACTTGCCGATCGCGGCATCGGTGCTGTCGCCGCTGAACAGCAACTGGGCGTAGGACATGACCCGGCCCAGCACTTCCTCGATGCGCTCGTACTCGGCCAGCGCCGCGGCCAGTGCCCGCCCGGACAGGCCGGACAGCCGCCCGGCATGGGCGGCGGCGAAGGCCCGGGCGGCGGTATCCGCGTCGTCCAGCGCGGCGGCCAGCGCCGGGCTGTCGGGGGCGGGATACAGGTCGGAAAGATCCCATTGCGGCAGATCGCCGGCAACAGCTTGGGCGGCGGCGTGTCCGTCGGGCATGTCGGTCCTATTCATGAGGTATCCGCGATGTAAGGTGCGGCCGGCTCCGGTCAAAGAGGAAGGGACAGGCATGGCGGCAAGCGTGGCGTGGCAGGACGACGAGGCGGCGACCTATCCGGAGTGGCCGAACCTGGCCGCCCTGATGTTTTCCCGCGCGGCGCAATGGGCCGACCGGCCGATGCTGCGCTTCTACCGCGACGGCGCCTGGCAGGCGATGGAGTGGGGCCGGTTCGGCAGCCTGGCGGCATCGGCCGCCCGGTCGCTGCGCGCGGCGGGCGTGGCGCCGGGCGACCGGGTGCTGATGGTCAGCGAAAATCGCCCCGAGTTCCCGATCGCCGAGACCGCGCTGCTGGCCATCGGCGCGGTGCCGGTGCCCGCCTACGTCACCAACACCGTCGACGACCACGCCCACATGCTGCGCGACAGCGGCGCCAGGGTGGCCATCGCGTCCACCCCCACCCTCGCCGCGCGCGTAGTCGCAGGCCGGACCGCTCGACATGCTGGTGACGCTCGATCCGGGCGGCCCGGCCGGGGCGAACGTGGTGCCCTGGGCCGGCCTGATCGCCGACCCGCACCCCGCCCCCGACGACGTGGCCGAGGCCGCCGCCCGCATTCCGGCCTCGGCGCTGGCCTGCATCATCTATACCTCGGGCACCGGCGGGGCGCCGAAGGGCGTGATGCTGCCGCACCGCGCGATCCTGGCCAATTGCCGGGGCGCCTTCGACCTGCTGCGCACGCTGCGGCTGCGGCGCGAGACGTATCTTTCGTTCCTGCCGCTGTCGCACAGCTACGAGCATACCGCCGGCCAGTTCTTCCTGCTCAGCATCGGCACCGAGATCGCCTATGCGCGCGGCGTCGAGCATCTGGCCGCCGACATGCTGACGGTGCGCCCGACCATCATGACGATGGTGCCGCGCGTGCTCGACGTGATCCGCGCCCGCATCATCGCGCAAGTGCATCGCCAGCCGGCCTGGCGGCGCGCCCTGTTCGAGCGGGCGGTGGCCCTCGGCATCCGCCGCAGCGAGGGCGAGCGCCTGGGGCCGGCGGAACGCGCTGCTGGACGCGGCACTGGAGCGGCTGGTGCGCCATCGCGTGCGGGCCCGCTTCGGCGGGCGGTTCCGCGCGGCGATGTCGGGCGGCGCGCGGCTGGAGCCGGAGGTGGGGCGGTTCTTTCGCGGCCTCGGCATCGCGCTGATGCAGGGCTACGGGCAGACCGAGGCCGGCCCGGTGATCTCGGCCAACACGCCGCACGCGACGCGGATCGACACGGTGGGCCGGCCGCTCGCCGGGGTCGATCTGCGCCTGGCGCCCGATGGCGAGATTCTGGTGCGCGGCGACCTGGTGATGGACGGCTACTGGGGGCGGCCGGCCGACACCGAGGCGGTGATCCGTGACGGCTGGCTGCATACCGGCGACGTCGGCGTGATCGAGCCGGACGGCAACCTGCGCATCACCGACCGCAAGCGCGACCTGATCGTGCTGTCCGGCGGCGAGAACATCGCGCCCGCGCGGCTGGAGGGGCTGCTGGCCAGCGAGGCCTGCATCGCGCAGGCGGTGGTGTTCGGCGACGGGCGGCCGAATGTGGCCGCCCTGATCGTGCCCGAGGATGGCGTCGACGACCTCGCCGTGGCCTCGGCCGTGGCGCGGGTGAACAAGCGCCTGGCGGTGCCGGAACGCATTCGCCGGCACGCGACGGTGCCGGCCGTTCACGATCGAGAATGGGCTGCTGACGGCCACGCAGAAGGTCCGTCGGCATCTGGTGCTGCGCACCCACGCGGCGCAGGTGGAACGGCTGTTCGCCTGACGGTCGCCTTTGGCGGCCGGCGCGAGTCCCGCGGGGAGTTCGCGCCGGCCGCTTGGCTTCAGCAGGCCTTTGCACCCGGGGGGCAAGGCTTATGCGGCGCCGGAGCCGGCCGAGGCGGTGGCGGCGGGGCCGGACGAGGCGCCGGGGCCGGACGCGGCGCCGGCCGAGGTGCGGGGGCCGGGCGAGGTGCCGGGGCCGGACGGGGCGCCGGAGCTGGCCGGGGCGCCGGAGCTGGCCGGGGCGCCGGTGCAGGCCGGGGCGCCGGAGCTGGGCGGGGCGCCGGAGCTGGGCGGGGCGCCGGTGCAGGCCGGGGCGCTGGTGCTGGACGCGGAGCCGGTGCCGGCCGAGGTGCCGGAGCGGGGCGCGGCGCTGGCGCAGGCCGAGGCGCCGGAGCCGGACGGCCGGGCCGGAGCCGGAGCGGCGCGGCGTCGGCGCCGGAGCGGCGCCGGCGTCGGAGTCGGGCGCGGCGCTTCAGGGCGGGCGCCGGGAGCCGGCGCCGGGCGGGGTGGCGTGCCAGGGGCCGGCCGGATCGCCGGTCCGGGCGCGGCGCCGGGTCGCGGCGCGGCTTCGGGCGCCGGACGCGCCGCGTTCGGCACGCCGGGACGCGGCGTGATCGCGGGGCCAGGTGCCGCGCCCGGACGTGCGGCGGGAACCCCGGCATGTGGCGTCGCCAACGCCGGCAACCCATTCGGCCGCGTCGCCGGACCCGGAGCCGGACGCGGCTGCGTGCCCGGACGCGGCTGCGCGCCGGGCGCCGCTCCCGGAGCGGGACGCGCCTCGGTCGCCGGGCGCGGGGCGTTCGGCTGGCCCGCGGCGGGACGTGCCGGCGCGTTGGCCGGGCGCGGCGCCAGCGGTGGCCGCGCCAGCGCCGCCGCCTGGCTGACCCGGCGCGCGCGCCGGCATCGGCCGGACCGCCGGCCCGGGTGCCGCCTTGCGCGTCGCCGCCTCCGACTGCGCGGCCCGCGCCGCCGCCGGGTTCTCACGGCGCAGCACGGCCGGCGTGGCGCCGATCGTCTGCGCCGTGGGCCGTACCGGCGCCGCGGCGACGGGGCGCGCCCGCGCGAGTTCCTGCGGCGAGACGCGCACGGCGGCCCGCGCCACCGGCTCCGACCGCGCCATCGCGGCGGCCGGCACGAAGGTCGCGGCGCGGCTGTTGGCGAAACGGGCGGTGGCCTGCTTGCCGTAGTAGTTGTTGATCACCGTGTTGTTGACGGTGCGGTTGTTGTTGTAGATGTGCGTGTAGTTGTTGGTGATGTTGGTGAGCTGCGCGCGCGGCACGTAGCGCTGGTTGACCCGGCCGAGATAGCCGCGGCTGACGTAATAGGGCGGGATGTACGGCTCGCGGTAGCCCAGCGGCGCCCAGCCGACATTGCCGCGAAAGCCGCCCGACAGCGCCAGGCCTACGGCCACGCCCACCGCGGCGCCGACCGCGACGGCGGCACCGATGCCGATGAAGTTCACCAGCGCCGGCGCATACACCGGCCGGTAATAGCCGGGACCGCCCGCCGCGATCTCGCCCGGCGTCCAGCCCCAGCGATTGCCCACCTGCACCCAGCGGCCATAGTGGAACGGCGCGAACCCCCACGAGGAATTGTCGATCCAGGTCCAGCCCCACGGCGCCACATAGCCCCAATGGCCGTCGCGGTAGGGCACCCAGTCCTGCTGCACCGGCGGATACCAGACCTCGCCGTAATCCTGCGTCTGCGACCAGTCGCCCTGGGTCTGCAGATCGTACGAGCCGGTCATCTGCTGCACCACCGCCGGCGGGGTGTAGGCGGCCGTCGCGGTGGCCGTGGCGGTCGCGGTCGCGTTGGCCGTCGCCGCGGCCGGCGCCTGCTGCTCGGCCTGCAACTGCGCGGTCAGGAAGGCGTCGTCGGACTCCGCGCCCACGCTGCCCTGGAAATTGTCCGTCCCGTTGATCGTCGCGGTCTGGTGCGCGCCCACCGTCAGCGACAGGTTGGGGCCGGTCACTTGCGCCGAGCCCTCGACCACCGTGACCGAGGTGGGCGTGTCGGTGTCGCCGGCCACGATATCGAACCGCCCGTTGCCGCTGATGGCCACCGAGCCGCGCGGGGTCACGACCGTGTAGGTCTCGCCCTGCGCCACTTGCGGGATGCGCATGTAGATTTCGCCCTGCGGCTCGGTGGCCGCCAGCGTCGTGTCGTCCAGCGTATCGACGTCGAACTCGGTCTGCCCGTTCATGGCGATGTGGGTGGCGCCGACCTCGATCGCGGCGGACGCCTGCGGCTCGGTCCAGAACGCGTTGCCCGACGTCACCGGGTAATTCAGCGTCGCCGCCTGCCATTGGTCCTGATCGGCGGTGTGGAACGACACCGTGCCGGACATGCTGGCAAGCCGGCCGACCCGGCCCGGCGGGTCGCCCGTGGCCGGGGCGGGGGCGCCGGCGGCGCCGGCCGCCTGCGCGGCCTCCTGGGTCTGCTGCGCCTGCGCGGCAAGCGGGCCGAGCACGAGGCCGCCGATCGCCATCGCGGCTGAAAGGCGGAACAGGGTCTGCTGGGTTCGCACGGCAGGCTACCTCACTGTTTGACTGCCGCGCGCAAGAGCGGCGAGCGAATGGGATGGTGCAACAGCGCCTACAACGGACGGCCCGCGGGTTCGTTGCGGTCCGACTTTGTTGCGAAGCGTGTGATGCCCCTTTGGTGCGCCGCCGCGTTGTCGCCGGCAAACGTGGCGGATCTGCGTCGCCGGCGATCGGCCCGGGTGACGCCCGCGTTGAGACTTGTAACTTTGGGTCACTTTGCCTTGCCGCCACGCTCTCGACATGGCGGCGCCGCATTCCTCGCCCATATTGCTGGTAGTCGACACTCATGGAGGGCGATTGCCATGTCCAACCAGACCTTGCCCAAGTTGCGGGCGGCCACGCACAAGTTGCTGCTGCCCGCAGTGGCGCTTGCCGGGCTGATCGCACTGTCCGGCTGCTACTACGGCCCGTACGGCTATTACGGTTACTACGGCTATCCCGGCTACGCCTACGCGGCGCCCCCTGTGGTCGGCGGCGTCGTGGTCCGCGGCGGCTATGGCTACCGCGGCTACTGGCGCTGAGGCTGACCGCCCACAGCCGGCGCCGCCAAGGCAACCGGCGTCGGCAGTCGGTCGTTGAAGCAACTTAGTTCCATCGAAGGAGTCACCATGCGCATCGCCCAGGTATCGCCGCTGCACGAGGCCGTTCCGCCCAAGCTGTATGGAGGCACCGAGCGCGTCGTCTCGTACCTGACCGAGGAATTGGTGGCGATGGGCCACGACGTGACGCTGTTCGCGAGCGGCGACAGCGTCACCTCCGCCCGCCTGGTGGCCGGCTGGCCGCAGGCGCTGCGGCTGGACGCCGGCATCCGCGACCGCCACGCGCCGCACGCGCTGATGCTGGAACTGGTGGCGCGGCAGGCCGAGCAGTTCGACATCCTGCACTGCCATCTCGACTACCTGCCGTTCTCGCTGCTGATGCGCGACCGCGCGCCGTTCGTGACCACGCTGCACGGCAGGCTGGACCTGCCGGAGCTGGAGCCGGTGTTCGACCTGTTCCCGACCGCGCCGCTGATCTCGATCTCCGACGCGCAGCGCAGGCCGTTGCCGAACCCGAACTGGATCCGCTACCGTGCAGCACGGCATCCCTGAAAACCTGCTGACGCCGCGCGAGGTGCGGCCTTCGTATCTCGCCTTCCTCGGCCGCATCTGCCCCGAGAAGCGGCCCGATCGCGCCATCAGCATCGCCCGGGCCGCCGGCATCCCGCTGCGCATGGCGGCCAAGGTCGACGTAGCGGACACCGAATACTTCGCCCGCGACATCCGCCCGATGCTGGACGGCGGCGGCGTGGAGCTGATCGGCGAGATCAACGACGCGCAGAAGCCGGATTTCCTGTCCGGCGCGATGGCGGTGCTGCTGCCGATCGACTGGCCGGAGCCGTTCGGCCTGGTGATGATCGAGGCGATGGCCTGCGGCGTCCCGGTGATCGCCTTCAACCGCGGCTCGGTGCCGGAGATCATCGAGGACGGCCTGACCGGCTGCATCGTCGAGGACGAAAAGGGCGCGGTGGCCGCCCTGCCTCGCGCGCTGAGCCTGGATCGGGGCCGCATCCGCCGCCGTTTCGAGGAGCGGTTCACGGCACGACGGATGGCCGAGGACTACCTCGGCGTCTACAAGCAGCTTGCCCAGGCCCGCCACGCGAAGCTGCGCCTGGTGAGCTAATCGCCACCCCTGCCGACCGCCTGGAGTTCGACCAGGATCTCGTCCGGGAGCACCAAGGTGGACGCGGCGAGATTCTCGCGCAGATGTCGGATCGACGACGTGCCGGGGATAAGCAGCACGTTGGGCGCACGGTGGAGCAGCCAGGCAAGAGCGACCTGCATCGGCGTGGCGCCGCACCGTGCGGCCACGTCCGATAGCGTCGAGGATTGCAGCGGCGTGAAGCCACCGAGCGGGAAGAACGGCACGTAAGCGATGCCTTCGGCCGCAAGCTCGTCAATGAGGGCGTCGTCGTCGCGCTGGACGAGGTTATATTCGTTCTGCACGCAGACCACCGGCGCGATCGCGCGCGCTTGCGCGACCTGCGCCGCCGTCACGTTGCTGAGCCCCAAATGCCGGATCAGCCCCTGCCGTTGAAGCTCGGCGAGCGTGGCAAACTGCTCGGCGATCGTCCCCTCGCTCGGTTTGTGGACGTCGCCCATCACGCGCAGGTTGACAACGTCGAGCACGTCGACGCCAAGGTTGCGCAGGTTGTCGCGAACCGCCTGCGTCAGCTCGGCCGGGCTCTGCGCCGGCTTCCATGAGGCGTCCGCGCCGCGCACAGCGCCCACTTTCGTCACGATCGTGAGGTCGTCAGGATAGGGATGCAGCGCCTCGCGGATCAGTTGGTTGGTGACGTGCGGGCCGTAGAAATCGCTGGTGTCGATGTGGTTGACGCCGCTGCCGACCGCCTCGCGCAGCACGGCGAGCGCCGCGTCCCGGTCCTTGGGCGGCCCGAACACGCCGGGCCGGCAAGCTGCATCGCGCCATAGCCCATGCGCCTGACGCGGCGGTCGCCCAGCAGGGCGGTGTCGGCGGCTGCTTTGTCGATCATGGCCAATCTCCAGGGATGTGACGACCGCGATGTAGGCCTCGCGTCGCTACACGATAAGCCCTACAAATCGGCACAGGCTGCTCGGAATTGCGGACAATGGCGGTGGCCGGTGGAGGCGCCCGTGCGGCCATCGCTGAAACCGTGCTTCTCGCGCTCGCTCGCGCAGGCGGGCGGGCGCATCCATCTCGCGGCGCACAGCCACCACCTCTGGCCCGACGCATCCTGGTCCGGCCAGCAAGCCGCGTGGGACGACGCGGCGACGCTGTGGGACGCGAAATGGGCGCGGGTGTTCGGCGCCGTGATCCCGGCGGCGCAGGCGCATGTGGCGCGCCTGCTGAATCTGGCGGACCCGTCCACCATCGCCTGGGCGCCGAACACGCACGACTTCGTGCGCCGCCTGCTCTCGGCCTGTCCGCCCGGCGTGGCGCGCGTGCTGACCACGGATGGCGAGTTCCATTCCCTCGCCCGGCAATTGGCGCGCCTGGAGGAGGACGGGCTTGCCGTCGTCGAGCGCGTCGCCGTGCGACCCTTCGCGACGTTCGCGGACCGCTTTCGCCGGGCGGCGCGCGGCGCCCATGATCTGGTGTTCTTCAGCCAGGTGCTGTTCGGCAGCGGCCATGCCATGCCGGATCTGCCGGCGCTCGTCGATGCCGTCGCCGATCCGGCAACCCTGGTCGCGATCGACGGCTATCACGGCTTCATGGCGGTGCCCACCGATCTGGCGCGCATCCAGCATCGGGCGTTCTACCTCGCCGGCGGCTACAAATACGCGATGAGCGGCGAAGGGCTGTTGCTTCCTGCACTGCCCGCCCGGCTATCGCGCCCCGCCCGCGCGATACCGGATGGTACGCGGCATTCGGGGCGCTCTCGGACGCTCGGCCCGGCGCGGTCGCCTACGGCGACGGCGGCAATCGATTCATGGGGGCGACCTTCGATCCGTCGGGACTATACCGCTTCAACGCGGTGATGGACTGGCTGGCCTCGATCGGCCTCGATGCGCGGGACGCCCATGCGCGCGCCGTCGCGATGCAGGCGGCGTTCGTGCCGGCGGCGAACGCGCTCGGCATCCCGGGGCTGCGCGCGGACGATCTTCTGGCGCCGCTGTCGCAACCGGACCGGGGCAATTTCCTCGCCTATGACAGTCCGCACGCCCCTGCCCTGCACGCCACGCTGCACGCCGCCGGAATCATCACGGATGTGCGCGGCAGCACGCTGCGCGTGGGCTTCGGGCTGTATCACGACCTGGCCGACGTGCCGGCGATCGTCGGGCGCATCGCCGACGCGCTCAAACCACGTTGCGCTCCAGCAGCGGGCGCTGCTCGACCAGCCGCGTGAACGCCAGCGGCGACAGGTCGAGCGTCTCGTAGCCGCCGCCCGCGATCAGTTCGGCCACGCCGCGCCCCACCGCCGGGGAGTGCTGCATTCCGTGGCCGGAAAAGCCCGTCGCGTGGATCACGTTCGGGCATGACGGGTGCGGCCCGATGATGCCGTTATGGTCGAACAGGTTCATCTCGTAATAGCCGGCCCAGGACGATTGCAGCCGGACAGCCTCGAACGCCGGCACGCGCGCGGCGATGACCGGCCAGATGATGTCGTTGAACATGGCCTCGTCCACCTCCAGCGGCGGCTCGTCGGGATCGTCCTCGCCCGGTCCGGGCGAGCGGCCGGTGAGAAAGCATTGTCCCTCGCGGCGGAACCAGACGCCGCTCGGGTCGATCACCAGCGGGCAGCGCGGCAGGTCTTCGCGGCAGGCGATGACATAGACCATGCGTTTTCGCGCGCGCACCGGCAGGTCGATGTCCAGCGCGGCCGCGACGCGCGCCGACCACGGGCCGGCGGCGTTGACCGCGACATCGCACGCCAGCACCGAGCCGTCGGCGAGCCGCACGCCGCTCACGCGCTCGCCGTGCGCGCTCGAACCCGCTCGCCTCCCGCGCGACATACGCCACGCCCAGCGAGCGCGCCTTGCGGCGGAACGCGGCCAGCAAGGCCGGCCCGTCGAACGTGCCCTCGCGCGACAGGCCGAGCGCGCCTTCGGCCACGCCGCCGGTGGACAGCCAGGGAAAGCGCGCGGCGATGTCGGCCGGAGACAGCAGCGCCACATCCGCGCCATTGGCGATTTGCGTGGCGTGATTCTCGCGCAGGATCGGCACGCCCGCGTCGCTGGCAAGAAACAGGTAGCCGGGCAGCCGAAGGGAAAGCTCCGGCCGGTCGCCATCGACCGCCAGCAGGTCGGGCGCGGCTTGCAGGAACGCCAGGCCGAACTGCGACATCGCGACGTTGATGGGAGTCGAAAACTGCTCGCGGATCGAGCTGGCGGATAGCGACGATGAGGCGTGCGCGTACGTGGGATCGCGCTCGACCACGGTGATGCGGCCGCGAAAATCGGGGCGGCTGGCGAGATGGTAGGCGATCGAACTGCCCATCACGCCGCCGCCGACGATGACGACACTACTCTCGGTCGGCACGGTTCTGGGTATTTTTCGACCGGAGCGCCTCGGTCAAGATTGCCCGGTGCTCCTCCTCGGGCGAGCGGCCGTTTCTCTCCGCACGTTCGAGCAGGAGGTCAACCATGATTTCCCTTCCAAGTGCCGGAAGAAACACCGTGAAGGTGGGCGGTGAGCATGGCGCCCGCAGCAGCGACCTCGCGGGGATCGAGAAAGGCGCGTTTCGGGACAGCTAGCGAGGTCCGTCCCCAGCGGATGTGCCATGTCGAGCGTGTTTCGCGGACGCGGGTGATTCCAGACAACGGAACGGCTAGGACCATGCCAGAAGGTCCGCTAAACTCGAGACGATCGGCGCTGACCTGATAGAACATCAACTTTGGATAGTTCCGCATACCCAAGAAAAATCGGGGTACGCTTACGAGACAAATCAACAACGCGGCGACGCCGAGCTCAGAAACCCAGGAAAGCAGGGCCGATGGGACACCGTCCACCCCTGGCATATTCCGAAAACCCTGGAACGCAGCTCCGATGGCTATCGTTGCCAATAGCACTCCCCACACTCCACGCCTTGCGCGCAGAAAAGACCAGCAGTAGTCCGCTTTTGTAAAAATCGCCTCGCCGACAACCGCATCTCTCATTGCCTCGACGGCAAATCCAGCCCCTGTTCTCGCGCGCACTCCACCGCCGCGTCATATCCCGCGTCGGCGTGCCGCATCACGCCGCTCGCCGGGTCGTTCCACAGCACCCGCGCGAGCCGCTTCGCCGCCGCCTCGGTGCCGTCGGCCACCACCACCATGCCGGCGTGCTGCGAGAACCCCATGCCGACGCCGCCGCCGTGATGCAGCGAAACCCAGGTCGCCCCGCTCGCCGTGTTCAGCAGCGCGTTCAGCAGCGGCCAGTCCGACACGGCATCCGAACCGTCCAGCATCGCCTCGGTCTCGCGGTTCGGGCTGGCCACCGAGCCGCTGTCCAGATGGTCGCGCCCGATCACGATCGGCGCGGACAGCTCGCCGCGCGCCACCATCTCGTTGAACGCCAGGCCGAGCCGATGCCGCTGCCCCAATCCCACCCAGCAGATGCGCGCCGGCAATCCCTGAAACCTGATGCGGTCCCGCGCCATGTCGAGCCAATGATGCAGATGCGCGTCGTCCGGGATCAGCTCCTTGACCCGCGCATCGGTGCGGAAGATGTCCTGCGGATCGCCGGACAGCGCCGCCCAGCGGAACGGGCCGACGCCGCGGCAGAACAGCGGCCGGATATACGCGGGCACGAACCCCGGAAAGTCGAATGCGTCGGCCAGGCCTTCGTCCTTCGCGACCTGGCGGATGTTGTTGCCGTAATCCAGCGTCGGCACGCCGGCGCGATGAAACTCCAGCATCGCCTGCACATGCTCCCGCATCGACCGCCGCGCCGCCGCCTCCACGGCGCGCGGATCGGCCTCCCGCGCGCGGCTCCATCGGTCCAGCGTCCAGCCGGCCGGCAGGTAGCCGTTCAGCGGATCGTGCGCGGAGGTCTGGTCCGTCACCACGTCCGGCCGCTCGCCGCGCCGCGCCAGTTCGGGAAACACCTCCGCCGCGTTGCCGAGCAGGCCCACCGACACCGGCTCGCCGGACGCGGCCGCGTCGCGCATCCAGCCCAGCGCCTCATCCAGATCGGCGGTGTGGCGATCCAGGTAGCCGGTGCGCAGCCGCATCTCGATGCGGCTCGGCTGGCACTCCACCGCCAGCATCGACGCGCCGGCCATCGTGGCTGCCAGCGGCTGCGCGCCGCCCATGCCGCCCAGGCCGCCGGTCAGGATCCATTTGCCGCGCAGCGAGCCGCCATAGTGCTGGCGCCCGACCTCCACGAACGTCTCGTAGGTGCCCTGCACGATGCCCTGGCTGCCGATATAGATCCACGAGCCGGCGGTCATCTGGCCGTACATCATCAGCCCAAGCCGATCGAGGTGATGAAAATGCTCCCAGGTCGCCCAGTGCGGCACCAGATTGGAATTGGCGATCAGCACGCGCGGCGCATCCTCATGCGTGCGGAACACGCCGACCGGCTTGCCGGACTGGATCAGCAAGGTCTCGTCCGGCGCCAGCCGGCGCAGCGTGGCGCAGATGCGGTCGAACGCCGCCCAGTCGCGCGCGGCGCGGCCGATGCCGCCGTACACCACCAGCTCCTGCGGCCGCTCGGCCACCTCGGCGTCAAGGTTGTTCATCAGCATCCGCAGCGCCGCCTCCGCCCCCCAGGTGCGGCAGGTCATCTCTGGCCCACGCGGCGCGCTGATGCGGCGTTCGTTGTCCAGGCGGGTCTGCGGCATCAGATGCCTTTCACGAGCACGCCCGCGCGCATGATCGCGCGGCACGGGTTGAGGCCAATTCCATACGCCAGCTCGGCGGGAGTTTCGACGCGCCACAGCACCATGTCGGCGCGCATCCCCGCCGCCAGCACGCCGCGGTCGGCCAGCCCCAGGGCGCGGGCCGCGTGGCGGGTGACGCCCGCGAATGCTTCCTCGGGCGTCAGGCGGAACAGCGTGCAGGCCATGTTGAGCACGCTCAGCAGCGAGCAGACCGGCGAGGTGCCGGGATTGCAGTCGGTCGCCACCGCGATCGGCACGCCGCGCGCGGCGCAACAGGTCCACCGGCGGCGCCTGCGTCTCGCGCAGCATGTAATAGGCTCCGGGCAGCAGCACGGCCACCGAGCCCGCCTCCGCCATCGCCGCCGCGCCGGCGGCGTCCAGATGCTCCAGATGGTCGGCCGACAGCGCGGCGAACGAGGCGGCCAGCGCGGCGCCCCCGAGATTGCTGAGCTGCTCGGCGTGCAGCTTTACCGGCAGGCCGTGCGCGCGGGCGACGCGAAAGATGCGGCGGACCTGGTCGGGGGAAAAGGCGATCGTCTCGCAGAACGCATCCACGGCATCGACCAGCCCCTCGGCCACGGCGGCGGGGATGATCTCCTGGCAGACCAGGTCCACGTAGCCGTCCGGATCATCGCGATATTCGGGCGGGACGGCGTGCGCCGCCAGCAAGGTTGCCCGCACATCGACCGGCCGCATCCGCCCCAGCCGGCGGGCGGCGCGCAGCATCCGCAACTCGCCTTCCGGCTCCAGCGCATAGCCGGACTTGATCTCGACCGTGGTGACGCCCTCGGCCAGCAGCGCCTCCAGCCGCGGCAGCGACGCGCGCACCAGCGCCGCCTCGTCCAGCGCACGGGTGGCGTTGACCGTGGAGAGAATGCCGCCGCCGGCGCGGGCGATGTCCTCGTAGCTCGCGCCGCCCAGCCGCGCCTCCCATTCGGCGGCGCGGCTGCCGCCGTGGACCAGGTGGGTGTGGCAGTCGATCAGGCCGGGGGTGAGCAGGCCGCCCTCGCCGTCATGCACCGCGCCCGCGGCGGCGAACATGCCGGGGGGCAGGTCGGCGCGGGGACCGGCGAACAGGATGCCGTCGCCTGCCACGGCGAGGGCAGCGTCGGGGATCAGGCCATAGGGGAGTCCGCCCGGCTGCATGGTGGCGGCGTCGAGATTGACCCACAGGTGGTCGGGTGCTGCGAGACTGGACATGGCGCACGAAACTCCCCGTTCCGGCGACGCGGCGCAAGGCTTGGCACCCGCGCTGCCACGCCCGCACTTGCCTCGGGGCCGCCTTCACCGCTGGGCTTGCGCAATTCTTGCGGAGGCGGCTCCAATGCGGGCACAGAACGCCGACACAACTCCCAGGAGGTTTGCATGGCCGACTTCGACCGGACACTTTCGCGCCGCTCGGCACTCAGGACCGCCTTGGCCGGGACCGCGCTGCTGGCCGGCGGCAGCCGCGCGGCGCTGGCCGACACCCTGGCGGACGTAAAATCCCGCGGCGTGCTGACCTGCGCCACCGAGATGGAGTTCCCGCCGTTCGATTTCCTGGTCAACAACGTCTACACCGGCGTGGATCGCGACCTGATCGACGCGGTCGGCGCCGACATGGGGGTGAAGGTCACATATCTCGACCTGCCCTGGACCAGCGTGCTGCCCGGCCTGGAGGCGAAGAAGTTCGACTTCGTCATCGCCCCCGTCACCATCACGCTGGCCCGCATGAAGCGCTACAGCTTCACGGTGCCGATCGCCGACGCCACCGCCGCGGTGATGAAGCGCGCCGACGACACCTCGATCAACAAGCCGCAGGATCTGGCCGGCAAGACCGTGGGCGGCCAGAAGGGCACCTCGCAGCTCGCGCAGGTCGAGGCGTTCGGCAAGACGCTGCCCAAGCCGATCACCGTGCGCGAATACGTGGACAACAACCAGTCCTACGCCGACCTCGCGGCCGGACGGCTCGATGCGTCGGTGAACTCGCTGCCCAACCTCGCCTACGCCGCCTCGCAGCGGCCGCAGACGTTCAAGGTGGTGCTGCCGCCGTTCGGTCAGCCCACCTATTTCTCCTGGGTCGGAAGGCTGGACGACAAGACGCTGACCGACGCGATCAGCGCCTCGCTGATCAGGCTGCAGGACAACGGAAAGCTGGCGGTGATCCAGAAGAAATGGTTCGGCCAGGCGCAGGCGCTGCCCAAGACGGTGCCGATGCCCTCGGTCTAGCCCCGCCATGAAGGTCGTGCTGCGGGTGCTGCCGTTCCTGTTGCAGGCGGCCGGCACGACGTTGTGGGTCTCGCTGCTCGGCATGGCGCTGGGCCAGGTGCTCGGCGCCGCGGTCTGCCTGCTGCGGCGCTCCGGAGTGGGCTGGCTGGATCGGGCGGGCGCGGTCTATGTCAGCTTCTTCCGCGGCGTGCCGCTGCTGGTGCAGTTGCTGCTGATGTACCTGTTCCTGCCGCGCATCGGCCTGAACGTGCCGCCGCTGGTGGCGGCGGTCACGGCGCTCGGCCTGGCTTCCGGCGCCTACGTCTCGGAGACTTTCCGCGGCGCGCTGGCGGCGATCCCGCCGGGGCAGGCGGAGGCCGCCGACGCGCTGGGCATCGCGCGCGCGCGGACCTGGCGGCGGGTGCTGCTGCCGCAGATGCTGCGCCTGTCGCTGCCGGCCGAAATCAACGAGCTGATCCTGCTGCTGAAGGCGTCGTCGCTGATCTCGGCCATCGGCGTCACCGAACTCACGCGCACCGCGCAGAGCTACGCCGCCGCCACCTACCGCCCGCTGGAGATGTATGTCACCGCGGCCGCGATCTACCTGGTGATGAACCTTGCCCTGGCGACACTGGGCCAGTTCGCCGAGCGCCGGCTGGCGCCCGCGTGAAATGAGCCGCTGATGCAGTGGAGCCTGTACCTCCAGTACGGCCCGGCGCTGGCCGGCGGGTTCGCGCTGACGCTGCTGTGCTGGGGCGCCGGCGCCGCGCTGGGCATCGCGCTCGGCTTCGTGGTGGCGCTGCTGCGGCAACTGCCGGTGGCCCCCCTGCGCTGGCTGCTGCGCGCGGCGATCGAGGTGCTGCGCGGCACGCCGTTCCTGGTGCAGCTCTATCTGCTGTACGACGGCGGCCCGCAGGTCGGACTGCGCTGGTCGGCCACGACCTGCGGCATCGTCGGCCTCGGCGTCTATGGCAGCGCGTATTTCGCGGAAATCTTCCGCGCCGGGTTCGCCGCCGTGCCGCCGGGACAGATCGAGGCGGCGCAAAGCCTCGGCATGACGCCAGCCGCGGTGCTGCGCCGGGTGCGGCTGCCGGCGATGCTGGTGACGATCCTGCCGGCGCTGGTCAACATGCTCATCATATTGAGCAAGGAGACGGTGGTGCTGTCGCTGATTACCGTGCCGGAACTGATGTACCAGATGCAGACGATGGGGGCCGAGACCTTCGCCGCGTTCGAGGTGATCCTGGCGATGGCGGTGCTGTACTGGCTGATGGTGGAGATCGTCGCCCGCCTCGGCCGCCTCGCCGAGCGCGCGGTGACGCGGCACATGGTCGCGCCCGCATGACCGCCCTGGTCAGCCTGCGCGCGGTGGCGAAATCATTCGGCGAGAACCGCGTGCTCGACGGCGTGGATCTGGACGTGCAGGCCTCCGAGGTGGTTTGCCTGGTCGGCCCGAGCGGGTCGGGCAAAAGCACGCTGCTGCGCTGCGTGAACTTTCTCGAACGCTACGACGATGGCGAAATCCGCGTCGGCGGCGTGCTGGTCGGCTGGCGCGACGCGCCCGGCCCGCGGCGCCTGGCCCCCGCGCGGCATTGCGCGAATTGCGGCGCGGCATCGGCATGGTGTTCCAGCAGTTCAACCTGTGGCCGCACTTCACCGCCGCGCGAGAACATCGCCGAGGCGCTGGTGCAGGTGCGCGGTCTGCTCGCGCGCGATGCGGCGCCGCGCGGGCGAAAAAATTGCTGGCGCGCGTGGGGCTGGCGGAAAAGGCCGACGCCTACCCTGCCCGCCTGTCCGGCGGCCAGCAGCAGCGCGTGGCCATCGCCCGGAGCCTCGCGATGGAGCCGCGGCTGATGCTGTTCGACGAGCCGACCTCGGCACTGGATCCCGGAACTGGTGGGCGAGGTGCTGGCGGTGATGCGCGACCTGGCCGCCGAGGGCATGACGATGCTGGTGGTGACGCACGAGATGGGTTTCGCCGCCCACGCCGCCGACCGCATCGCCTTCCTGCATGGCGGCCGCATCGCCGCGATCGGCCCGCCGCGCGAGATGCTGCACGACAACCCCGAGCCGCGATTGCGCCGCTTCCTGCAAACCTATCACGAACGGAACGACTTTTGACACTCCGCCTGATCGACGCCGAGGCGGTGCGCGCGGCGCTGCCGTTCGACCGGCTGGTGCCCGCCCTGCGCGAGGCTTTTCGCGAAGGCGCGGCGACGCCGCTGCGCCATCGCCATGCGATCTGCCGGACGGCGCTCACTGCTGCTGATGCCGGCCTGGCGCGGTGACGCGGTGCTGGGCGTGAAACTGGTCAGCGTGTTTCCCGGCAACGGCGCGCGCGGGCTGCCGGCGGTGTCGTCCACCTATCTGCTGTGCGACGGGCAGACCGGGGAGCATCTCGCGGTCATCGACGGCGCGGAACTGACCGCGCGGCGCACCGCCGCCGCTTCGGCGCTGGCCGGCGCGATTTCTCGCCCGCCCGGATGCGGCGCGGCTGCTGATCGTGGGCAGCGGCCACGTCGCGAGCCAACTGGCGCAGGCCTGGGCGGCGGTGCGGCCGATCGCCTCGGTCGCGGTGTGGAACGTGCGCGCGGCCGGCGCCGAGCGTCTGGCGGCGGCCCTGCGCGATGCCGGTTTCGACGCGCGCGCGACCACCGACCTGGCGAGCGCGGCGCGCGACGCCGACATCGTGAGCTGCGCCACGCTGGCCACCGAGCCGCTGATCCGCGGCGCCTGGCTGCGGCCGGGCGCGCATCTCGACCTGATCGGCGGCTACCTGCCCACCATGCGCGAGGCCGACGACGACGCGGTGCGCGGCGCGGCGGTGTTCATCGACACCGACGCGGCGCTGGCCGAGGCCGGCGACATCATCGCAGCCGCTCGCCTCCGGCGCGCTGGCGGCGGTGGCGGGCACGCTGGCCGGGCTGTGCCGCGGCGAGGTCGCGGGCCGCCATTCCGCCGACCAGCGCACGGTGTTCAAGTCGGTGGGCAGCGCGCTGGAGGATCTGGCGGCGGCTGTGCTGATCCTGGAGCGCGGCTGAGACAACGCGGTCCCGCCCCTCACCCGTAGGGCGGAAAAGCGCAGCGCCTTCCGCCGCTTTTTGTCGGGAGCCCGATGGCGCCGTGTGGCGCACCAAAGCGGCGGAAGGCGCTGCGCTTTTCCGCCCTACGCTCGTTCGATTACTGATGTCGGCGCCTATTGGGCTGGCATCAATCCAGGCCGCCCAGCTTGCCCAGCAACCGCGCATGGCTGCGCATGCCGTGGCGGAAGCAGACCAGCTCGAACTTTTCGTTCGGCCCGTGGATCTGGTCGTCGGACAGGCCGAACCCCATCAGCAGCGTATCCAGCCCCAGCCGCGCTTGAACGCCTCGACCACCGGGATCGACCCGCCGCCGCCCACCAGCACCGCCGGACGCCCGTACTCGGCGCCCAGCGCCGCCCGCGCGGCGTCGATCACCGGGCTGTCGGTGGCGACCGCATCCCCGGCGCGGCGCCAAAGGTCGGTGAACGTCAGCTTCGCGTCCGCCGGCACCCGCGCCGCATGAACTCTCGGAACGCCTGCGCCACCCGCTCGGGGTTCTGGCCCGGAACCAGCCGGAAACTCACCTTCGCCCCGGCCCGGGCGGGGATCACCGTCTTGCTGCCCTCGCCGCTGTAGCCGCCCCAGATGCCGTTGATGTCCGCGGTCGGCCGCGCCCAGAGCCGCTCCAGACCGCCGCGCCCGGTCTCGCCGACCGGCACCGACAGCCCGATGCCGCCCAGGAACGCCGCCTCGTCGAAGCCGAGCGACGCCCATTGCGCCGCCTGCTCGGGCGACACGTCGGCGATGCCGTCGTAGAACCCGTCCAGCGCCACCCGGCCCCGCGCGTCGTGCAACTGCCCAGCGCGCGGGTCAGCGCGTTCAGCGGGTTCAGCGCCGCAGCCGCCGAACATGCCGGAATGCAGATCGCGATCGGCGGCTTGCAGATCGACCTGCATATAGACCAGGCCGCGCAGGCTGGTGCAGATCGCCGGCTGTCGCGACATCCCACATGTCGGTATCGCTGATGACCGCCGCGTCGGCCGCCAGCGCGCCCGCGTTCTCGGCCAGAAATGTTTCGAGGTTGACGCTGCCGATCTCCTCCTCGCCCTCGATCACCGCGGTGATCGGCACCGGCATGGTGCCGGCCGTCTCATGCCAGGCGCGGAACGCGGCCAGCCACATCGCCACCTGTCCCTTGTCGTCCACCGCCCCGCGTGCCACTACGCGCTTGCCATGCGGGCCGTCGACCACCTGCGGCTCGAACGGGCCGACTCTCCCACAAAGCCAGCGGCTCAGCGGGTTGCACGTCATAGTGACCATAGTACAGCAGAGCGCGGTCCGGCCTTTCCGCCCGCCGGCCCGGGATGATGGGCAAGCACGACCGGATGCCCCTTGGTCTCGACCAGCCTGGCCTCGAACCCCATCGCCGCCAGCGCGCCGCACGCGAAGTCCGCGGCCTGGCGGCAATCGGCCGCGTGCGCCGGCTGGGCGCTGACCGACGGGATGCGCAGCCAGTCGAGCCACCAGGCCTGCGCCGCGTCGGCGCTCTCGTCCAAGCGTTGCAGCACGTGTTCGGTCCGGGTCATGCGCGGCTTGCTCCCTTGGTTCTCGGACTTTCGCATCCGGGCCGAGCTTGCGCGCCGGGCCGCGGCACGAAAAGAGACAAACCGGGCGGACATGGCTGCGTTGAGCCAGCCGTGCCGAAAACGCCGCCGCGATGTGGCATGGATGGAGCTGTCTCCACCTCGGAGGGTTCGGCGTGCCGACCAATCTGACTGCTAGGCTCGCGACCGCGCTGGCGCTGCTGGCGAGCGGCTGCACGATGGGCCCCAACTTCCAGAAGCCGGCGCCCTGGTATTCGCCGGCGTCCTGGTTCGGCGGCCGGCCGCCGACCGCGCCGGCCAGCGACGTGGCCAGCACCCCGGTCGCCGACCCGCCCGACCCGAATTGGTGGCAGGTGTTCAACGACCCGGAGCTGACTTCGCTGGAGCAGCGGGTGGCCGGCTCGAACCTCGATGTCCGGCTGGCCGGCATTCGCCTCGCGGAAAGCCGCGCGCAGCTTGGCGTGACGCGCGCCGATCTGTTCCCGCAACTGAACGGCAACGGCTCGTACACGCGCGAGCGGCAGAGCAAGAACGGCGTCATCTCGCTGCTCGGCGGCGGTGGCGGCAGCGGCAGCAACTCGCCCGGCGCGCAGTCCAACGGCCTCGGCGGCAGGGAGGGCGGCATCCCGAACACCAGCCTGACCGCGCCGTTCGATTTGTTCCAGACCGGCTTCGATGCCTCGTGGGAACTCGATCTGTGGGGCCGGGTGCGCCGCGAGGTGGAAAGTGCCCGCGCGCAGGTGGAGCAATCGGCCGAGAGCCGGCGCGACACGCTGATTACCTCGCTGGCCGAGGTGGCGCGCGACTACGTGCAGTTGCGCGGCACGCAGCGCATCATCCAGATCACCCGGCGCAACCTCGACAGCGAACGCGGCGCGCAGAACCTGGCGCAGGAGCGCGCGGCCGGCGGCCTGGGATCGGATCTCGACGTCGCCAACGCGGCCGCACAGGTGCAATCCACCGCCAGCGAATTGCCGACCCTGGAGGCGCAGGCGCAGCAATATGTCAACGCCATCGCGCTGCTGCTGGGCGAGGCGCCGAACCAGCTCGACGCCGAGCTGGCCACGAACGCGCCGGTGCCGCCGGTGCCGCCGCAGGTTCCGGTCGGGCTGCCGGGCGACCTGGCGCGGCGCCGGCCGGACATCCGCCGCGCCGAGGCGGCGCTGCACTCCGCCACCGCGGGCGTTGGGGTCGCGGTCGCCAGCTTCTATCCGACGGTGACGCTGTCCGGCAGCGCCGCCCTGCAAGCGACCGACTTTACGAAGATGTTCGGCTGGTCGGCGGGAACCTACTCGTTCGGCCCCAGCCTCACCCTGCCGATCTTCCAGGGCGGCCGCCTGACCCGCACGCTGGAATTGCGCAAGGCGCAGCAGGTCGAGGCGGCGGTCAGCTACCAGCAGACGGTGCTCGCGGCCCTGCACGACGTGAACAACGCGCTGGTCAACTACGAGGCGCAGCAGGGACAGGAGGCGGCGCTCGCGCGGGCGGTGGTGCAGCAGCGGCGGGCGCTGGGCCTGGCGCAGGACCAGTACCGCGCCGGCCTGGTGGATTTCCTCAACGTGCTCGACGCCGAGCGGCAGTTGCTCGCGGGCCAGCAGCAGGTGGCGCAGGCGCAGGCCTCGGTCTCCACCGACCTGGTGCAGCTGTACAAGGCGCTCGGCGGCGGCTGGGAGCAAAGCTTTCCGGAGGAGAGGGCCACCCCGAAGCCGGCGCTCATTCCGGCGGCGCTGGTCGAGCCGTAGGCGGCGAAATTGACGACAGCCGGCCCGCGCCGCATCCTGCGGCCAAATGATCCTGCTGATCGACAACTACGACAGCTTTACCTTCAACCTCGTCCACTTCCTCGGCGAGCTTGGCGCGGCGTGCGAGGTGCATCGCAACGACCGCCTCACCGTCGAGCAGGCGCTTGGCCATGCGTCCCGAGGCCATCGTGCTGTCGCCCGGTCCCTGCACGCCGCGCGAGGCCGGCATCTGCCTCGACCTGATCGCCGCGGCCGCCGGGCGCGTGCCGCTGCTCGGCGTCTGCCTCGGCCATCAGGCGATCGGCCAGGCGTTCGGCGGCGAGGTGGTGCGCGCCGCCGGGCCGATGCACGGCAAGACCAGCCCGATCAGCCATCACGGCAGCGACGTGTTCGCGGGCCTGCCGAGTCCGTTCCAGGCGACCCGCTATCACAGCCTGGTGGTGCGGCCGGAGACGCTGCCGGCCGAACTGGTCGCCACCGCGCGCACCGAGGACGGCGACCATCATGGGGCTGCGGCATCGCGCGCTGCCCATGTTCGGCGTGCAGTTCCACCCGGAAAGCATCGCCAGCGAGCACGGCCACGCCTTGCTCGCCAATTTCCTGGCTATCGCGCACGGCCGCAACGCTGCCGCCGAAGCCGCATAAAGCCTCGCTGCCGTTGTCCAGCAACCTGAAACCCGTCCTGGCGCGGCTGGCGCAGGGCGAGACGCTGGACGAGGCGGCGGCCGAGCAGGCGTTCGACGTCATCATGGCGGGCGAGGCGACGCCGGCGCAGATCGCCGGGCTGCTGATGGCCATGCGGGTGCGCGGCGAGACCGTGGCCGAGCTGACCGGCGCCACGCGCGCGCTGCGGGCGCGGATGCTGGCGGTCGAGGCCCCGGCCGAGGCGATCGACGTCTGCGGCACCGGCGGCGACGGCGCCGGCACGCTGAACGTCTCGACCGCCGTGACCTTCGTGATGGCCGGCTGCGGCGTGCCGGTGGCCAAGCACGGCAACCGCGCGCTGTCCTCGCGCGCCGGCGGCGCCGACGTGCTCGCGGCACTCGGGGTCAATGTCGACGTGCCGCTGGAGCGCCTGCCGGGCGTGCTGCGCGCGGCCGGCTGCGCCTTCCTGTTCGCGCCGCGCCACCACGCCGCGCTGCGCCATGCTGCCGGCCCGCGTGTGGAACTCGGCACGCGCACGATCTTCAACCTGCTCGGCCCGATGGCCAACCCGGCGCGCGTCACCCGCCAACTGACCGGCGTGTTCGACCCGGCCTGGGCGCGGCCGATGGCCGAGACCCTGCAACGGCTCGGCACGACCGCGTGCTGGGTGGTGCATGGTTCCGGGCTGGACGAGCTCACGGTGGCCGGCGACAACCAGGTTGCGGCCCTGGCCGACGGCGTGATCCGCGTATTCACGGTCACGGCGGCCGATGCCGGCCTGCCGGCCGCGCCGGTCTCGGCAATCCAGGGCGGCGACGCGGCACTGAACGCCGCCGCACTGGGCGCGTTGCTGCGGGGTGCGACCGGAGCCTATCGCGACACCGTGCTGCTGAACGCCGCCGCCGCGCTGATCGTCGCCGGAGCAGTGGGCGGCCTGCGCGACGGGGTTGCCGTCGCGGCGCGGGCTTTGGATGACGGCGCGGCGCTGGCCGCGCTGGAAGCGTTGCGGAGGGAAACCGCATGAGCGGACAGGCAGCCACCCTCGACGGCGACGTGCTGGCACGCATCTGCGACGACAGCCGCCACGAGACGGCGCAGCGGCGCGAACGGATGAGCCTGGAGCAGATGCGCGCGCGCGCCCTGGCCGCGGCCGGTCCGCGCGGCTTCAGCCAGCGGCTGATGCGCGCGACCTCGGACGGCTACGGCCTGGTCGCCGAACTGAAGCGCGCCTCGCCGTCCGGCGGCCTGATCCGGCCGGACTTCGACCCGGCCGATCTGGCCCGAACCTATGCCGTCGCCGGCGCGGCCTGCCTGTCGGTGCTGACCGAGATGCCGCACTTCCAGGGCAGCAACGACGATCTGCGCGCCGCCCGCGCCGCGGTCGACCTGCCGGTGCTGCGCAAGGACTTCATCCTCGATCCCTGGCAGGTCTATGAAAGCCGGGCGATCGGCGCGGACTGCATCCTGCTCATCATGGCGGCACTCAGCGACGATCAGGCTGTGGAGCTGGAGAATATCGCGCGGATGCTGGACATGGACGTGCTGGTCGAGGTGCATGACGAGCACGAATTGCAGCGCGCGCTCGGCTTGCAAACCAAGCTCATCGGCATCAACAATCGCAATCTCAAGACGTTGCAGACCGATTTGCGGACGACGCACGAACTGTCGCCGCTGGTGCCGCCGGACCGTTTCGTGATCGCCGAGAGCGGCATCCGCGGCCATGCCGACGTCCTGGCGCTGGCGGAGCTGTCGGTGCGCTGCTTCCTGGTCGGCGAAAGCCTGCTGCGCGAGGCCGACGTCGGCCTGGCGACCCGGCGGCTGCTCGGCCGCGCGGCGTGACGGGGCTGACGCATGCCGGGCTGACGCATTTCGACGCGGCGGGCAACGCCGCGATGGTCGATGTCGCGGACAAGCCGATCACCGACCGCACCGCCACCGCCCGTGCTCGCGTGGTCATGCGACCCGCGACCCTGCGCATGATCGCCGAGGGTTCGGCGCGCAAGGGCGACGTATTCGGCGTGGCGCGGCTGGCCGGCATCATGGCGGCCAAGCGCACCGCCGAGCTGATCCCGCTCTGCCACCCGCTGCCGCTCGCCGCCATCGCCGTGGATCTGGTGGCGGACGGCGAGGACGCGGTGGCCATCGCGGCCACCGTGCGCACCACCGGGCGCACCGGCGTCGAGATGGAGGCGCTGACGGCGGTGACGGTGGCGGCCCTCACGGTCTACGATATGTGCAAGGCGGTGGACCGGGGAATGCGCATCGAGCAGGTTCGCGTCACCGCCAAGTCGGGCGGCGCGTCCGGCGACTTCGTTCAGGAATGAACCGCCCCTCACCCCGCCCTCTCCCGAAGGGAGAGGGAGTCGTGCCCCCTCTCCCCGGGAGAGGGCCGGGGTGAGGGGCGGCGGCCTTGCAACATTCGCCGAATGTGCAAGGCGGTGGACCGGGGAATGCGCATCGGCAGGTTCGCGTCACCGCCAAGTCGGGCGGCGCGTCCGGCGATTCGTTCAGGAGTGACCGCCCTCCCCGGCCCTCTCCCGGGAGAGGGCTGGGGTGAGGGGCGGCGGCCTTGCAACATCCGCCAAGACACCGAAACGGACGTCGTTCGGTGATCGGCATCGAGGAGGCCCGCGCGCGCATCCTTGCCGGGCTGCGTCCGACCGGCCCGGAGACCGTCGCCCTCCCGCAAGCCTGGGGCCGGGTCACGGCGGCCCCGGTCGTCGCACGCCTGACGCAGCCGCCACGCGCCCTCTCGGCAATGGACGGCTACGCCCTGCGCGCCGCCGATGCGGTCGCCGGCGCGGCGCTGCGGATCGTTGGCGCCGCGCCGGCCGGGCACCCGTGGCCGGGCCGGCTCGGCCGTGGCGAGGCGCTGCGCCTGTTCACCGGCAGCGTGATCCCCGACGGCGCGGATTGCGTGCTGCTGCAGGAGGACGCCGTCCGCGACGGCGACCGCCTCACGATTGCCGAGGCGGGGGTGGCGGGGCGTCATGTGCGTCTGGCGGGCCAGGACTTTTTCGCCGGCGACCTGCTGCTGCCGGCCGGGCGCCGGGTGTCTGCGTGCGACGTCGGGCTGGCGGCGGCCGGCAACCATGCGTGGCTCGCCGTGCATCGGCGGCCGCAAATCGGCATCCTGGCAACCGGCGACGAGATCGCGCTGCCGGGCGATCCCATCCCCGCCGGGGGCATCGTCAGCTCGAACACGCACATGCTGGCCGCGATGGCGCGCGCCGCCGGCGGCGAGCCGTGCCTGCTGCCGATCGCCCCCGACGACCGCCCGGCGTTGGCCGCCGCGCTCGACACGGCGGCGGATTTCGACCTGCTGCTGACCAGCGGCGGCGCCAGCGTGGGCGAGCACGACCTGGTGCGCGAGACGCTGGCCGAGCGAGGCATGACGCTGGATTTCTGGAAGGTGGCGATGCGGCCCGGCAAGCCGCTGCTGCACGGCAAGCTGTGCGGCACGCCGGTGATCGGCCTGCCCGGCAACCCGGTGTCCACGATGGTCACGGCGCTGCTGTTCGCCATGCCGGCGATCCAGCGCCTGTGCGGCTTGGCGGGCGACCCGCCGCCCGCGCAGCAGGCGATCCTGGCCGCCGGCGTGGCCGCCAACGACGGCCGCGCCGACCATCTGCGCGCGGCGCTGCAAACTGATGCCGATGGGACGCTGCGCGTGACGCCGTTCCCGACCCAGGATTCGGCGCAGTTGCGCCTGCTGGCCCGGGCCGACGCGCTGGTGCTGCGCCCGCCGAACGCTCCCGCCTTGGCCGCCGGGCACCCGGTTGCGGTGATCCGGCTCGATTTGCTGGGGCTGTAGCCGGCGATTGTTGGACAAGCCGCTTGACCCGGAAACGCGAGGCTCCGTAGAACATGGTGACAGTTGCCGGTTTGTTCCGGCGGCACTACCGGGGAGCCGCCCGCCATGCTCACGCGCAAGCAGCACGAACTGCTGATGTTCATCGACCGCCACCTGAAGGCGACCGGCTTCTCACCGAGCTTCGAGGAGATGAAGGCGGCGCTGGATCTGAAATCCAAGTCGGGCATCCACCGCCTGATCTCGGCTCTGGAGGAACGTGGGTTCCTGGCCCGCCGGCATCATCGCGCCCGCGCCCTGGAAGTGGTGCGCCTGCCGGGTGGCGCGCCGCTTGCGGTGTCACCGGCCGCCGATGCCGGCGCCGTCGCCTTGGGGGCGCCGGCGGCGTTCGCGCCCAACGTGATCCGCGGCGATTTCACCGGCCGGCTGCCGGGCGTGCGCACCGCCAAGGAAGTCGGCGCGGTCGAGCTGCCGCTGTACGGCCGCATCGCCGCCGGCCTGCCGATCGAGGCGCTGCGCGATGCCGGCAGCCAGATCGAGGTGCCGGTGGCGCTGGTCGCCGGCGGCGAGCACTACGCGCTGGAGGTGGACGGCAACTCGATGATCGACGCGGGGATTCTCGACGATGACATCGTCATCATCCGCAAGGGCGAGACCGCCGAGAACGGGCAGATCGTGGTGGCCATGATCGACGAGGCCGAAGTCACCCTGAAGCGTTTGCGACGGCGCGGCAACTCGATCGCTCTGGAGCCGGCCAACGCGCATTACGAGGCGCAGATATTTCCGGCCGACCGGGTTCGCGTGCAGGGCCGGCTGGTGGCGCTGCTGCGGCGGTACTGACGAACCTACCCCACCTCCCCCATCTCCAGCTCCCGCACCGCCGCCAGGGCCGCCGTCGGATCCAGCCGGCGCGTGAGGCGCGCATCGACATGGGCGTAGGCCACCTTCCCGTCACGGCCGACCACGAAGCCGGCCGGCACCGGCAGGGTCCATTCGTTCGTGCCATTGATGCGCGGCAGAGGATGGCCAAGCCGCTCGTAGACCGCCTGCATCTCGGGGCTCAGCTCCCATACCAGGCCATAGCGGCGGGCGACCTCGTTGCCGTGATCGGCCAGGATCGGGAACGCCAGGCCGTTGCGATCGGCGGTCTCGCGGGCGT
Organism: uncultured Pseudomonadota bacterium; assembly: GCA_963758455.1. GTDB lineage: Bacteria > Pseudomonadota > Alphaproteobacteria > Acetobacterales > Acetobacteraceae > CAVRQM01. The sequence continues at coordinate 142,552 of CAVWVK010000007.1, forward strand.
TGCCGGTGGTCTGCGGCGAGATCGCCACCACCTCGGCGCCTTGCCGCCGCAGCTCAGGCCTGATGCGGGCCAGCGCGCGCAGCGCGATGGTGCAGAACGGGCACCAGCCGCCCCGGAAAAAGGTCAGGACCACCGGCCCGCGACTGAGCAATTCATGCAGGCTGACCACGCGGCCGGACTGGTCGGGCAGCGCGAAGTCCGGCGCCAGGTCGCCGGCGCGCAAGGCGTTGTCCAGCAGGCCCGCCTCCGAAAGCGCCTGGGCCGCCTGTCGCAGCGCCTGCCCGGTCTGCGGGTCGGTGCGCTCCAGCAGCCCCGCCATGAAAGCCTCCAACTGTCGCGTCAGCCCTTCCATAATCAGCCTCCTCGCGATCCTCCCGGCATCGGTCGCGATCGCAGCTTGACACATGATGCACTAGAGGCGGAGCGGGTAGGTTGGGTTGCACGATGGCATTCATGCGCGAAAGTAAGAGACCTTGGACCTGCTCACCGCCTTTCGAACCTTTGTCAGGATTGCCGAGACCGGCAGCTTCTCGGCCGTCGCGCGCGAGGTCGGCGCGACCCAGCCGGCGATCTCGCGCCAGGTGGCGCAGTTGGAGCAGCACCTGGGCGTGCGGCTGTTCCAGCGCAGCACCCGCAGCCTGACGCTCACCGAGGACGGGCGCGACCTGCTGACCCATGCGCAGGTCGTGCTGGACACCGTGGCGGAGACCGAGGCCTCGATCGGCCAGCGCCGCGCCTCGCCGTCCGGGCTGGTGAAGCTCGGGTGCCCGGCGGTGTTCGGCCGCGTCTACATAGCGCCGCGGATCGGCCTGCTGCTGGCGCGCTACCCGGACCTGGTGGTGGAACTGGTGATCGAGGACGACGTGGTGGACATGGTCCAGCAGGGCCTGGACGTGTCGGTACGGACCGGCGAGATCACCGATCCGTCCCTGGTCGCCCGGCGCATCGGGCTGACCACGGCACATATCATCGCCTCGACCGAGTATCTGGAGCGCATGGGCGAGCCGAAGCACCCGAGCGAGCTCGCGGCGCACGAATGCGTGCTGTTCACGCGCATGGCCAGCCCGGAGGAGTGGGTGTTCCACGGGCCGGAGGGCGCGGTCAGCGTCCCCGTCAAGGGCCGTTTCCGCAGCAACGGCATCGAGGCAGTGCTGGCCGCCGTGGTCGGCGGCGTCGGGATCTCCCGCGTCCCGCTCTGGATGGTGCGCGACGAAATCGACAGCGGCCGGGTGCGGCGCATCCTGGCCGACTGGCAGCCGAAGCCGCGGCCGATCTTCGCGGTCTATCCGTCCCGCCGCTTCCTCGCCCCGCGCACGCGCGCGATGATCGACTTCCTGGTGGACGAGTTCCGCCTCGACCCGGTGATCTCGTCGTACGGCCAGACTTAACGATCACCACTTAGCGATCACCGCGTAGCGATGCGGCTCAGCCGCCGGCCGCCCCGAAATGCCGCGCCACGCGCTGCACGCAGGCGGCGAAGGCGCCGAGATCCGTCCACGCCGCCTGGATGTCCCCGCCCAGCGTGATCGCCCCGCCCGAGGCGGCGATGGCGCCGTCGATCATCAGGTTGTCGACGCAGCCGAACGACTCCACCGCCATGCCGTCGTCATCGCGCCAGCCGCCCTGCCCGTCGGCCCGCGCCGCACCCCCCGTCCAGGCCAGGGTGCGCTGCGCGAACGGCCGCCCGTCGCCGCTCCAGCCGAACACCGGCCGGCCGAGCGCGCGCATGAAGCCCAGCTCGAACACGGTCCCCGGATCGGCGCTGGGACCGCGAAACGGCGTCAGGTTGGCGATCAGCGCCGCCGCACCACGGATATGCGCCTCGTTGCGCAGCGCGATGCGGCGCCATTCCGGCAGTGCCGACCATGCCTCGGGCTCGCCGTCCAGCGGATCGAGCGGAAAGATGCCGGTCAGCCCGTGCGCCGCGCACACCGCCTTCAGCGCCGCCCCGCGCGCCAGCGGATCGGGCAGGAACACATCCGGCCCGGCCAGATAGACCTTCATGCGACGGCCGGTTGCGGGGTCAGGAAGGCGCGCGCGGCCTCGGCGGCATCGGCCAGTTCCAGATCCAGGCCGTCCGCCGCGCCGCGCGCGCCCGCCACATCGCGGGCCTCCGCCAGGGCCATGACGCGGCGGATGCGCAACTCCAGCCGGGCCAGGCCATAGGTGGCCGCCATGCCCGCCAGCGCGTGCGCCCCCGCGGCGGCGGCGGCGGCATCGTCGCGCCCGAGTTCCTGATCCAGCAGCGCCAGCCGGCGGCGGATGTCGCTCACGCATCGCTCCAGCAGGTACGCCAGCGTCTCGCCCGTCAGCTCGGCGCGCAATTCCGCCAGGCGCCCCAAATCGACCAGTCCCCTATCGATCGCTCCCTCGTCGCCTGCCCGGCCGGCCGGGTCAGCCACCGCCGCGCTTTCGCCCGGCGCGTCGCGGTCGGCCCAGGCCAGCCGCTCGATGATCGCCGCCAGATCGGCGGCCGATGCCGGCTTGGCCAGCACCGCGTCCAGCCCCGCCGCCGCGCAGCGCAGCCGGTCCTCCGGCGCGCTGGTGGCGGTCAGCGCCACGATCGGCACGCGCCCGGCGGCGCCCGGGAGCGCCCGGATCAGCCGCGCCGCCTGGTAGCCGCTGATCCCCGGCATCGCGAGGTCCATGAACACCAGATCGAACGGTCGCGTCCGAACCAGCTCCACCGCCGCCAGGCCGTCGTCGACGGCCTCGACCCGGTGCCCGGCGCCGCGCAGCAGCATGGCGGTGATCCGCCGGTTGGCCGGCATGTCCTCGACCAGCAGCACCGACGCGCCCGCCCGCTCCCGCGGCGATGCGGCCTGCTCGCGCGCCGGTGTCGCGTCCTCGTCCATCGACACGGCAGCGAACGGGAGCGTCAGCCAGAACTCGTTGCCGCCTTCGGCCGAGAAGCCGACCCCCACCTGGCCGCCCATCAGCTCCACCAGCCCGGCGCAGATCGCCAGGCCGAGCCCGGTGCCGGGGACGCCGCCCGCATGGGCCGGCGCGAGCCGCGAAAACGGTCGGAACAGCAGCGCGGCCTCGCGCGGCGGAATGCGCGGGCCGCTGTCGCGCACGCCCATCAGCACCGATCGCTGCCCCTCGATCGCCGTCCGCGGCGTCCTCGCCCAGCGCCCACGCGGCGCGGATCACCACCGGGCCTGGGGCCGCGAACTTGATGGCGTTGCCGACGAAGTTCATCAGCACCTGCCGCAGCCGGCCGCTGTCGGCGTGCAGCACGCGCGGCAGCGCCGGGTCGATCTCCACCGCCAACCGGATGCCGCGCGCCTCGGCCTGCGCGCGGAACATCGACTCGATGCCGGACAGCATCGCCCGCACCGCGAACGGAGCCGGCCGCACTTGCAGGCGCCCGGCCGCCATCCCCGACATCTCCAGCACGTCGTTGACCAGGTCGAGCAAGGCCGTGCCGGCCTCGCGCGCGGTATCGGCCAGCGCCTGCTGCGCGTCCGACAGCGATGACTGGTCCAGCAGCGCCAGGCTGCCCAGCACCGCGCTCAGCGGCGTGCGGATCTCGTGGCTCACCACCGCGACGAGGCCGGCTTTCTGCTCGGCGGCCTCGGCGGCCATGCGCCGAGCCTCGGCCTGCGCCGCCTCGGTCTGCCGGCGGGCGGTGATGTCGGTGTACAGGGTGACGAAACCGCCGCCCGGCAGCGCGCTGCGCCGGAACTCGACGCCGCGGCCGCCCGGCCGCGTGCGCTCCTGCTGCCCGTTGGTGCGCCCGGCGCGCAGTCGATCCATGCGCCGCCTCAACTCCGCCTCGACCGCGGCCTCGGACGCCAGCGGCCCGAACTCGCCGCCGCGCGCTTGCGCCCGCAGCATGTCCTCCATCGGCACCCCCACCCGCAGCAATTCGGCGGGCACACCGGAATACAGCGCGAAACGCTCGTTCCACAGCGCCAGGCGAAGCTGCTCGTCGAGCAGCATCACGCCGTCGGACATGCCGCTCAGGATGCCCTCGACCTGCGCCGCCTTGCCCTCGGCCCGCGCCTGGGCGCGTTCCGCCTCGGCGTGGGCGGCCGCCAACTGGTCGGACCGCAGCCGCGCGGCGTCCAGCACCTGCCACAGCATCCAGGCCAGCACCAGGATGGCCGCCGGGACGCCCCACGCAAACCAGCGCACCGTGGCGGCCCAATCGGCCACGTCGCGCAGCGCCACATCGCGGTCGACGCCGACGAGGATGGTCAAATCCTGACCGGCCAGCCGGCGAAAGGCGTGGATGCGCGCCACGCCATCGGGCGCCGAGCGGCCGGCCCAGACCCCTTGCGGCGCCCTGCGCAGGGCGCGAAACATCGCCGAGTCGGCAACGTCCTGGCCGGGCGGCAGCGCATGGGGCGAGACCAGCGCGCGCATCGCGCCGTCGTCGCCGACCAGCGCGATCAGCCCGCGCGGGCCGAGATCGACCTGCTCGAGCATGTTGGTGAGCGACCACGGATCATAGGCGGCCACCACGCCGCCGGCGAAGCCGCCGCCCGGCGACTGCAACCGCCGCGCCAGCTCGATCCGCCATCGCCCGGTGGTCTTCCAGTCGATCGTCGGCACCACCAGCAGGCCCGGCCGGACGCTGGCGCGCAACGCCGCGAACACGCGGGTCGCGGCGAGGCTGGTGCCTACCGTGTCGGGGCGCGTCGCGGCGGTGACGCGGCCCTGCGCGTCGAGCACGAACATGTCGGGCGAGACCTCGCGCAGCAACGGCAGCAGGGCAAGCCCGCGCTGCCAGCCGCCCTGCCCGCCCGACAAGTCGAGATGCGCGGGATCGACGCGCCATTGCCGCGCCAGCACCAGCATCGCCTGATCGATGGACCGGAGCTGCCGATCGAGCTGCCACTCCACCGCCAGCGCCAGGTTGGCGACGTCCGCCTCGGCGTGCGCCTGCGCCTCGCGCCGCTCGGCGCGCATGGAGACCAGGGTGAAGCCCCATGTAAGGGCCGCCAGCAGCAGTGCCGCGAGGACGATGAAGCCCTTCAGCGCGGTGTCGCGGCGCAGCCGGAAGCTGCCAGGCGTGGTCACGCGGCGCGCTCTCCCCCGTCATTCCAGACTTGCCGATAATGCCAGACTTATCGCGTCATGACGCCGCCTCGCAATGGTGGCCGGACGCGCGGCCAGCGGGGCCGCGCGTGCTTGCCGGGGCCAATGTTATCGTGTGTATGGGCGGCCGGGCGACGCAAGACGACAGAGGACGGCATGGCGAAGATCAAGGTCAAAACTCCCGTGGTGGAACTCGACGGGGACGAGATGACGCGAATCATCTGGGGCTTCATCAAGGACAAGCTGATCCTGCCGTATCTGGACATCGAATTGGACTGTTACGACCTCGGCATCGAGCATCGCGACGCCACCGATGACCAGGTGACGGTCGACGCCGCGCACGCCATCCGGCGCCACGGCGTCGGCGTGAAATGCGCCACCATCACGCCGGACGAGGCGCGCGTGGCCGAGTTCGGGCTGAAGCGCATGTGGCGCAGCCCGAACGGCACCATCCGCAACATCCTCGACGGCACCATCTTTCGCGAGCCGATCATCTGCGCCAACGTGCCGCGCCTGGTGCCGCACTGGACGCAGCCCATCGTCATCGGCCGCCACGCCTACGGCGACATCTATCGCGCCAGCGAGACGAAAATCCCTGCCCCCGGCCGTGTCACCCTGCAGTACCAGCCCGCCGACGGCGGCGCGCCGACGGTGCTGGAGGTGCATGACTTCAAGGGTCCCGGCGTGGCGATGGGGATGCACAACACCCGCGCCAGCATCGAGGGGTTCGCCCGCGCCTCGCTGAACTACGGGCTGCTGCGGCACTACCCGGTGTACCTGTCGACCAAGAACACCATCCTGAAAGCCTATGACGGCATGTTCAAGGACGTGTTCCAGGAGATTTACGACGCCGAGTTCCGCGCCCGGTTCGAGGCGGAAAAGCTCACCTACGAGCACCGGCTGATCGACGACATGGTGGCCAGCGCGCTGAAATGGGAAGGCGGCTATGTCTGGGCCTGCAAGAACTACGACGGCGACGTGCAGAGCGACATCGTGGCGCAGGGGTTCGGCAGCCTCGGCCTGATGACCAGCGTGCTGATGAGCCCGGACGGGCACACCGTCGAGAGCGAGGCGGCGCACGGCACGGTGACGCGCCACTACCGCGAGCACCAGCGCGGGCGCGAGACCAGCACCAACCCGATCGCCTCGATCTTCGCCTGGACCCGCGGCCTCGCCTATCGCGGCCGCTTCGACGACACGCCGGACGTGACGCGCTTCGCCGAGACGCTGGAGCGGGTGTGCGTGCAGACCGTCGAGAGCGGCGCCATGACCAAGGATCTGGCGGTGCTGATCGGCCGCGACCAGCCGTGGCTCAACACCCAGGCGTTCCTCGCCCGCATCGACGACAACCTGCGCGCGGCGATGCGGGTCGCGTGATCCGGCATCGGCCGCGGCGAGCCATCCGTCCAGGCCGGCGTGACTTCTACCGTCATGGCCGGGCTTGACGGGGCCACGAAGCGGAAACGCCAAGCGCACCGGGTTGCTGGTATGGTATGCTGAACCTACCAGCGGCGGCGCCGCGCGTGGAGGCTGCATGAGACTGTTCGCCGCACTCGTGCTGGCCTGCCTCGGCGGCGTCGCGTCGCTGCCCGCGCCGGCGCGGGCGCAGGCCGTGTGGTCCGGCAATGGCCAGGCCGCCGCGCTCGATTGCCGCGGCGGCCCGGCCCTGGTGCGCGGGTCGGGCAACCGGCTGACCATCGGGGGCGCCTGCGCCAGCCTGAGCATCGTCGGGTCGAACAACGTCATCGCCATTGATCTGGCGCCCGGCCACGCGGTGCGGGTCAGCGGCGACGACAACCGCGTGCTGTACCGTTTCGCCGCCGGACCGCCCAGGTCGCAGACCAGCGGCGCGGACAACCAGGTGCTGCCGGACCCGCGCCAGGGCACCGTGACCGCCGTGATGACCCCGCTGCCGGCGCTGATCGTGGACGCCGATTCCGGCTACGACCTGCCATGCGGCGGCCGCGACGTGGTGATCCGCGGCGACGCGCTGCGCACCGTGCTGCGCGGCGGCTGCCGGTCGATCACCGTGCTGGGACGCTTGGACAGCATCACCGCCGAGCTGCTGCCCGGCGCGCTGATCTCGATCGGCGGCCCGGCGGTGATCCTCAACTACGTCCTGATCGCCGAAGGGCCGCCGCCGGTGGTGCGCGTGACCGCGCTCGGGCTGAAGGCGAAGCAGATCCAGCATTTCGGAGAAAGCCAGCTCTCGCTGCCCACCTTCCGCTGACGCGCACCCGTTGCATCGCCGCCGCCGCCGCCCTTGTATCCTGTGCGGCGCACGGCAGCGGAGGCGGCAATGGACGACAGCGCGACGACAGCTTCGCAACAGGCGATCTCGCAACACGGGCTGGCCGGGCTGAGCCGCTATCCGCTGGCGCGGCGCGGAATGCTGACCGGCGGCCTGGTCGCCGGGCTGACGCTGGCCACCGCGCGGGTCGAGGCGCAGGTGATCCATACCGGCACCGATGGCCTGGTCGCCGAGGCGGTGCAAATCCCGGTGGCCGACGGCACGCTGCCCGCCTACATGGCGCGGCCGCAGGGCGACGGCCCGTTCCCGACCGTGCTGGTGATCGAGGAGATTTTCGGCGTCCACGAATACATCCGCGACATCTGCCGCCGGCTCGCCCATGCCGGTTTCCTGGCCGTGGCGCCGGAGCTGTACGCGCGCATCGCCGATCTGTCGAAGCTGTCCGACGTGCAGCAGATCATCCATGACGTGATCCTGCGCGCGCCGGACGCCACGCTGCTGGCCGACCTGGACCGCACAGCGGCGTGGGCGGCGCAGAACCACGGCGACCCGGATCGTCTGTTCGTCACCGGCTTCTGCCGCGGCGGCCGCGATACCTGGCTGTACGCGGCGCACAACCCGGATCTGCGGGCGGCGGTCGCCTGGTACGGGCCGGTCGCCGGGCCGGTCAGCCCGATCCAGCCGCACACCGCGACCGACGTGGCCCCGGATCTGAAATGCCCGCTGCTGGGCTTGTACGGCGGCCAGGATGCCAGCATCCGGATGCCCGACGTGCAGGAAGCCGCGGCGCGCGCGCGCAAGGCCGGCAAGACGGTCGAGATCGTCATCTATCCCGACGCCGGCCACGGCTTCCACGCCGACTACCGCCCCAGCTACAACAAGGCCGACGCCGAGGCAGGATGGGCGCGGATGCTGGCGTGGTTCAAGACGTACGGCGCCTGAGGCCCCGCTCGTGGCGACGCGCCGCCCGAGCGTCGCCGTCCTGTTCCGCACGCATTTCTGGGACGACTTCGCGCGGCGCGCGGCGCGACGGATGCAGCGTCAGTCCGACGGCGCGGATTTCTTCGTGCTGGCCAACGAGACCGGCCAGGCGCCGTTCGACGTGCGGCCGTTCGACAAGATCGGCTTCACGGAACACGATCTCGCGGGCCTCGGCCTGCCCTGCGTCGCGGGCGAGCCCGACAAGGACGTGCTGTGGTGGAACTGCGACTACCCGCTGTACTACGCGCAGCGGGCCCATCCCGGCTACGACTACTACTTCGTCATGGATTTCGACGCCGCGGCGAATACCCCGCTCGTGCCGATCGCGCAGGCGATGGCCGACAGCGGTGCCGAGTGCGTGGCCAGCTTCGCCCCGAATGCCCTGCTGCCGACCTGGCCGCACGCGGAGTCGTGCCGCGACCTTCCGTACGACGCGCCGGCCTGGGTGGCGCTCATCAATCTGTTCGTCTCGGCGCGGGCCGCCCGCTTGCTGCTGGCCGAACGGCAGCGCCTGGCGCGGTCCTTCCTCGACGGCCGGACGACGCGCTGGCCGATCTGCGAGGCGTTCGTCGCCAGCGCCCTGGCAAGCGGGGGCATCGCGTGCGTGCCGCTGAGAAGATTCGCCGACGTGACTAATTTCGGCACGGAACTGGTCCTGCTCGAATCGGACCCGCGCGCCCAGGCGCCCGGCAGCTTCGCGCATTCGGTGCTGGATCCGGATCGGTTCTGGCGCAAGTTCCAGGCGCGGACGTTCAACGTCCTGCTCAGCGAGGGCCGCTACGACCGGCTGCGCGAGGCGCGCGAGGCGCTGCTGCGGATCGAACGCGCCAGCCATGCAGGCTGGAGGATCGCGAGCGGCGTCGGCAACCTCGCGCTGGACAAGCCGGCCACGCAAAGTTCCGTCTCGGGCGCCTCGCGCAAGCCGTTCCGCGACACGCAGGACGCCCGCGCGGTGGACGCGCGCGGCGGCAATTGCGGCGTGCTGAACGGGCAGCACGGCTTCCACACCGAAATCGAGGCGAACCCGTGGTGGCAGGTCGATCTGCTGTCCGGCCAGCCCGTGCAGGAGGTCCGCCTGTTCAACCGCGCGGTCTCGCCGGAGCGCGCGCGGCATCTGTCGGTGCATGTCAGCCTGGACGGACAATTCTGGAACCGGGTCTATCGGAAAGCCGATGACCGCGTGTTCGCGGGCATCGACGATCCCCTGGTCTGCCGGCTCGCGCACCCGGTTCCCGCCCGCCATGTCCGGGTTGCCCTCGATCGGACGGATTGGTTCCATCTCGACGAAATCGAGGTGTACGGGCCAATCTCAGGCGCGTGATCCCGGTCGGGAGGCCGAACCGATGCCCCTGCGCGACATCGAGACCATCGTCTTCGTGATGCTGGAGAACCGCTCCTTCGACCATGCCCTCGGGTATCTGAGCACCGCCGCCGCCGCGCCGCCGCTGGCCGTGGAAGGCCTGCGCGACGATCCGGCATGGCTCGACCTCTATGCCAACGCCTATGCCGGCCGTCGCTATCCGATCCACGCGATCGGGCCGGAGGTCCAGCAGATCGCCGACCCACCGCACGATCACGCCGCCATCGCGATCCAGGTCGGCACGCCGCCGGCTTCGGGGGCATCCGGCGGCATGGGCGGGTTCGTCGCCAGCTACATGACCCGCACGCCGGCGCCCGCCGATCCGTCCCTGGTCATGGGCCATTACGAGGCGGCTTCGGTGCCGATCTTCGACTTCCTCGCGCGCCATTTCGCGGTCTGCGACCACTGGTTCGCGGCCCTGCCGACCGGAACGCAGCCGAACCGGCTGATGGCGATGTCCGGGCACAGCCCGATCCTCGACAACGCCTCGGTGTTCCTGCCCGACCAGCCGCTCGCCTATGACTGGCTGACCCAGCACGGCGTGAGCTGGTGCGCCTATCAGTGGGGCGATTTCTTCCCGTTCATGAGCCTGATGCCGCGCTGGCTGCCGGAGATCACCACCTCGCTGGCACTGTCGGACGCGGGCGGGCGCGGCCGCTTCCGCCGCTACGCCCGCTTTGCCGAGCACTGGGGCGGCGCGGCGCCGATGCCCAGCGTCATCTTCATCGAGCCGGAATACACCGACGGCCCGCACGCCACCCCGAACGACGACCATCCGCCGACCGGCATCGCGCGCGGCCAGGCGTTCCTGGCCGACATCTACCGCACGCTGATCGCCAACCCGCAACGCTGGCGCAACACCCTGCTGCTGGTGACGTACGACGAGCACGGCGGCTTCTTCGACCACGTCCCGCCGCTGGCGATCGCGGCCGATGTCGGAGGCACCCCCATCGCGACCACCGGGGTGCGGGTGCCGGCCCTGGCGATCTCGCCGCACGTGGCGCCGGGCGTGCCGTTCACCGATGCGCTGGACCACACCTCGTTCCTGCAACTGCTCGCCGACCGCTTCAACCCCGGCCAGGACTATTCCGCCGAGGTCGGCGCCCGGCAGTCCCGGCTCGGCCGGCTCGCGACGGTGCTGACGCAGGTGCCGGCGGGTCCGGCCGCCGGCCCGGCGATTCCCCCGGCTGCGGAGGCGCGCGTCGCCCAGGCGACCGCCGCCGCGCCGGCCTCGTCAGGTATTGCCAATTCGGCGGGTGCGGCGAACACCGCGCGCGGCTTCCACAACGTCGCGATGAAGGTGGCGTCGGACCATCCGGAGCTGTTGGCCAGTCCGGGCTGGCGCGGAGTATCGGACTATGTGAGTGCGCACCGCTCGGCGGCTGCCCGGACCTAGCGGGCGCGACTGTTATACTCGGTCCGGAATGTCGGCCGCGCCATCCCATATCGAACGGCATCGCGCCAATTCGCCCCCGGCACGGTGATTAGCCGCCAGCTCAATCGTCGCGGTGCACCCGCTCCATGCGCTCGTGCCGCTCCTGCGCCTCGATCGACAGCGTGGCGATCGGCCGGGCGATCAGCCGCTTCAGGCCGATCGGCTCCCCGGTCTCCTCGCAATAGCCGTAGGTGCCGGTCTCGATCCGGGCCAGCGCCTGGTCGATCTTGGCGATCAGCTTGCGCGCCCGGTCCCTGGTGCGCAATTCCAGCGCGCGGTCGGTCTCGACGCTGGCGCGGTCGGTGATGTCGGCTTCGTGAATGCCGCCCTGCGACAGGCTGGCCAGCGTGCCATCGGCCTCGCGCAGCAGGTCGCCGCGCCAGCGCAGCAGCTTGCGCCGAAAGAACTCCACCTGCTGCGGGCTCATGAACACCTCGTCGTCCGAGGGCAGGTAGTCCGGCGGCAGCGTGACCATCATGGCAGCGTTCCTGCAGCGTCTCGGCGGCGGCGCGTTTCCGGTTGCAAGCAGGCTCCCGGAGCCGTGAGCGTGCCGGGCGTATAGCCACGCAAACCGCGCGCCACAAGGGGGCGGCGGCCCCTAATCGAAACCGTAACGGGCCAGCTCGACCCGGGCGCGCAGGCTGATGTCGGCGACGATCGCGCGCAGGCGGCGGCAGCCGGCCGCATCCGGCGCCTCGGCGGCCAGCTCCGCGAGCCGGCGCAGCGATGCCGCGTCGGCACCTCCGCCCAGCAGGCCGCGCTGCACCACGGCCAGGGCCGCCAGCAGGTCGCGCCCGCGCCGGCGCGCCCGGCGATCGCTCGCCGCGGCCAGGCTGCCCGACGAGTCTCCCATCTCCTCCTGCAAGGCCAGCATCCCCGCCAGCGCCGCCCCGGCGACGCTGCCCGCCGCCGCGTCGGCCGCCGCCGGCGACGACTCCGCAAGCCGGCCGAAGCCCCCCTCGCCGCTCGCCGCCCGGCGCCTCGGCGCGCCCGCGGTCGGCGGCGGCAATCCCTGGATCGGCAACATGGCCCGCTCGCTCCGCTGTTGGGGACACAGCTTGCGCAAGGAAACTTGACGATTGGTTCATCGGGGCGCGCGAGAACCGTCGGGTGCGCGCCCTGGCCCTCCTGCTGCTGTGCTGCTTCGTCCTGCCGCCGCACGCGGCGCGGGCGCAGGTGCGCATCAAGGACATCGCCGACATCGAGGGCGTGCGCGACAACCAGCTCGTCGGCTACGGGCTGGTGGTGGGGCTGAACGGCACCGGCGACAAGCTCGACAACGCGGTGTTCACCCGCGAGTCGCTGGTCGGCATGTTGGAGCGGCTGGGCGTGAACACCCGCGACCAGATCGCCAAGCTGCAAACCAAGAACCTCGCCGCCGTCATGGTCACGGCCGAACTGCCCGCCTTCGCCCGCACCGGCGAGCGCATCGACATCGCCGTGTCCGCGCTCGGCGACGCCAGCAACCTCACCGGCGGCACGCTGCTGGTGACGCCGCTGCTCGGCGCGGACGGCGAGGTTCACGCGGTCGGCCAGGGCGCGCTGGTCACGGGCGCGATCAGCGCGCGAGGCGCCGCGTCGTCGGTCACGCGCGGCGTGCCCACCTCGGCGCGCATCGCCAACGGCGCCACCGTCGAGCGCGAGGTGGCCAACCAGCTCGGCGCGCGCGGCAGCCTGCGCCTCGGCCTGCGCAACCCGGATCTGACCACGGCGCAGCGGATGGCGGCGGCGATCGACGCGGTGCTGGGCCCCGGCGCCGCGCACGCGATCGACCCGCGCACCGTCACGGTGGCGCTGGCCGGGCGCGACGCGGTGGACACGCTGGCGCGCATCGAGGATCTGCGGGTCGAGCCGGACAGCCCGGCGGTGGTGGTGATCGACGAGGCCAGCGGCACCATCGTCATGGGTGCCAACGTGCGCGTCAGCACGGTGGCGATCGCGCAGGGCAACCTCACCATCCGCGTCACCGAGACGCCGGAGGTCAGCCAGCCCGGACCGTTCTCGCGCGGCACCACCGCCGTGGTGCCGCGCACCAGCATCCAGGTGGACGACCAGCACGATCGCAAGCTCGGCATCCTGCGCGGCAGCGTCACCTTGCGCGACCTGGTGGCCAGCCTGAACGCGCTGGGCGTCGGGCCGCGCGACCTCATCAGCATCCTGCAATCCATCAAGGCGGCCGGCGCCCTGCAAGCCGAGCTGGAGGTGCGGTGACGATTCTCCCGCCTGTGGCCGATGCGCCCGATGCCGCCGAATTGACCGATCCCGCGCACGCCCGCGCCTGGAAGGCCGCACAGGATTTCGAGGCGATGGCGCTGGGCGCGCTGCTGGCGCCGATGTTCGACACGGTGGACAGCGCGCACGGCCTGCTCGGCGGCGGCGAGGGCGAGGCGACATGGCGGCCGATGCTGACGCAGGAGATGGCCAAGTCGGTCGCCCGCGGCGGCGGGTTGGGCCTCGCGGTGCCGGTGTACCGGCAGATGCTGCGCACGCAGGAAGGACGCGGATGAACCAGCCGTTGATCGCCGCCGCCGTGGCGCTGGCGCATACGCTCGCCGAGGAAAATCAGGCGCTGCGGGCGCTGGACGTGGCGCGCGCGACCGCGCTGCTGGCCCGCAAGCGCGCCGAGTCCGAGGCGTTCTCCGCCGCGCAAGCAAGCCTGCGCGCGTTGTCGCCCGAGCAACTGGTCCTGGCCCGGCAGGTCGCGGCCCGGCTTGCCGAGGCGGCGAGCGAGAACAAGCGTCTGCTGGAGCGCGCCATTGCCGTGCAGGGACAGGTGATCGCCACGCTGCTGCGCGCCGTGCCCGCATCCCTGCCGGCATCACGCTACGGCGCCACCGGCGCGCGAGTCGGCCGAGCACCGCCGATCAGCCTGTCCTCACGCATCTGAGACCAAGCCGGGACGAACGGCCGTCGCATGGCTCCCTCACCCCGACCCTCTCCCAGAGGGAGAGGGAGCAAGCCGCTGACCTTCCCCCTCTCCCCCTGGGAGAGGGCTGGGGTGAGGGCCTTCGCGACGACTCACCCCGTATAGCCAGCCGCATTCGACAGCCCGCCTCGCATCATGCGAGATGTGCGCGCCGCGCAACTGGTTCGGGGTCGGCCGATGCGACTGTGCCTTGCAATTCCCGCCCCGTTCGACGCGATCTCCGGTGGCCACGTCTACGACCGCGCGATCGTCGACGGCCTGCGCGCGTTGCGCCACGACGTCGCGGTCGCCGCTCTCGCGGGGGCGCATCCGCTGGCCGATGACGCGGCGCTCGCCGCCGCGGCGCAGGCCATGCGCGACCTGCCGAACGAGGTTCGTCCGCTCATCGACGGGCTGTGCCTGCCGGCCTTCGCGCCGTTCGCCGATGCGCTCGCGGCACGCGACGCGGCGGCGCTGATCCATCATCCGACCGCGCTGGAAACCGGCCGCGGCGAGGCCGAACGCAACCGCCTGCGCGGCATCGAACAATCGCTGCTCCGGCGCCTGCGCCGCATCATCGTCACCAGCAACGACACCGCGCGGCGGCTCGCGGGCGAGTTTGGCGTGGACGCGGCGCGCATCCACGTCGTCGAGCCCGGCATTCCCGACGCGCCGCGCAGCCCCGGACCCGGCGACTCGAGTAGCTGCGCGGTGCTCTCGATCGGCACCCTGCTGCCACGCAAGGGCCACGACGTGCTGCTGCGCGCGCTGGCGCGATTGCCGGATCTGGACTGGACGCTGACCATCGCCGGCGGCGAGCGCGACCCGGCCTATGCGGCCGAACTGCGCAGCCTCGCCGATGCGCTCGGCATTGCCGCGCGCACCCGCTTCGCCGGCGAACTCGGGCCGGCGGCGCTGGAACCGCTGTGGCGCGGCGCGGGCGTGTTCGCGCTGGCGACGCACTACGAAGGCTACGGCATGGCGGTCGCCGAGGCGCTGCGCCGCGGCGTGCCGGTCGCCGTGACCGCCGGCGGCGCCGTGGCGGATTTGGTGCCGACCGAAGCGGGCGTGGTGGCCGCACCTGGAGATCACGCCGCACTGTCCAGCGCGCTGCGGCGCGTGATCCTCGATGCCGACCTGCGCCGCGCGATGGCCGATGCCGCATGGGCGCGCGGCCGGACCCTGCCGGACTGGGACACGCAGGCGCGACGCTTCGCGGCCGCGCTGGAGGATTAGACATGCCGCTGCTGGGCTGCATCGCCGACGACTTCACCGGCGCCACGGACCTTGCCGCGACGCTGGCGGCGCACGGGATGCGCGCCGTGCAACTGCTCGGCTTGCCGGTCCCGGGCGAGCCCGTGCCGGACGCCGACGCCATCGTGATCGCGCTGAAGTCGCGTACCGCGCCCGCTGCCGAAGCGGTGCGCGACAGTCTCGCGGCGCTGGCCTGGCTCCGCCAAGCCGGCTGCGTGCAGGTGTTCTTCAAATACTGCTCGACCTTCGACAGTACCGACGCGGGCAATATCGGCCCCGTGGCCGACGCGCTGGTGGGCGCGCTGGACTGCGGCTTTGCGCTGGCCTGCCCGGCGTTTCCGGCCAACGGGCGATCGGTGTTCCAGGGCCATTTGTTCGTCGGGCACGCGCTGCTGAACGAGAGCGGGATGGAAAAGCATCCGCTGACGCCAATGACGGACGCCAACCTGGTGCGCGTGCTGGGGCGGCAGACCGATGGTGCGGTGGGGCTGGTGGATTTCGCGACCGTCGAGCAGGGCGCGGCGGCGATCCGCCGTGCGATGACCGCGCTGAAGGAACAGGGTCGCCGCTATGCCATCGTCGATGCCGTCACCGATGCGCATTTGCACGCGATCGGCGAGGCCGCCAACGGGCACGCGCTGCTGACCGGCGGCTCCGGCGTCGCGATCGGCCTGCCGGCCAATTTCCGTCGGCGCGGCGTGTTGCCGGCGCGCGACGACGCCGATGCCCTGCCGACGCTGGACGGGGCGAACGCCGTGCTGGCCGGCTCGTGCTCGCGCGCGACGCTGATGCAGATCGGCGCGGCGCGCGCGCACATGCCGGTCCTGGAGCTGGACCCGCTGGAGACTCCGGACGCGGCCGCGCTGGTGGCGCGGGCGACCGATTGGCTCGACGGAAAGATCGGCCTGTACGCCGGTGCTGATCGCCGCTTCCGCGCCGCCCGAGCGCGTGGCGGCGTTGCAGGCGCGGCTGGGACGCGAAGCGGCGGGCACGCTGGTCGAGACCACGCTGGCCACCATCGCCGAGGCGCTGGCGGCGCGCGGCGTGCGCCGGCTGGTGGTGGCCGGCGGCGAGACCGCCGGGGCCGTGGTGACGAAGCTGGGGCTGCGGCGACTGCGCATCGGACGCCTGATCGACCCCGGCGTGCCGTGGACGCTGGCCGAAGGCGGTGCCGCGCCGCCGATGCTGCTGGCGCTCAAAAGCGGCAATTTCGGCGGCCGCGATTTCTTCAGGCACAGCTTCGAGATGCTTGACGAGAGGGCGCCATGAACGAGGACGCGACCTGCCGCGTGCTGGTCGAGCTGGCGGCCAGCCTGTTCGCGCGCGGCTTTTCCGTCGGCAGCGCCGGCAACATCAGCGTGCGGCTGGACGACGGCTACCTCATCACGCCGACCAATTCCTGCCTCGGCCGGCTCGATCCGGCGCGCATCGCCCGAACTCGATTCCGGCTTCGCGCATGTCGGCGGCGACGCCCCGAGCAAGGAGGTGTTCATGCACCGCGCCTTCTACCAGGCGCGTCCCGATGCCGGCGCGGTGGTGCATCTGCACTCGACGATGGCGACCGCGATCGCCTGCCTGCCGGAGGTGGACCGCGACAATCCCATCCCACCGTTGACGCCGTATTTCGTGATGCGCGTGGGCAGGCGGATGCCGGTCGTCGCCTATTATCGTCCCGGCGACGCGGCGATGGAGCCAGCGATCCGCGACGCGGCGCGCGACGCGCGCGCGGTGCTGCTGGCCAACCACGGCCCGGTGGTCAGCGGCAAGACGCTGACCGACGCGGTTCATGCCGCCGAGGAACTCGAGGAAGCGGCAAAGCTGTTCATGCTGCTGCGCGGCGCGGGGCCGCGACTGCTCACCGCTGGCCAAGTGGAAGACCTGCTCGGCCATTTCGGCTGAACCGCGCAGAAAATTACGGCAGGCCGGGACGAAAATCCCGGCCTGCCGCAGCGCAAGCCCAGTCTTATCGCAAGCGTGGCGGGCCGCTACTCCTCGTGGTCGGCCGAACCCATCGGCTCGTGATGCTCCGGCGACATGGTCTCCATCGGCGGCATCTCGACCGCCATCTTCGCCTTGCGCGGCCGGCGCGTGACGACCTTCTTCGGCGTGCTGTCGACCGCCGCCGCCGCCTTGGCCGCGCGCGGCATCCTGGCGGTCGTGGGCTTGGCGCGCGACGTTTTCATCGCCGCGCGCGCGCCGGCGGTGGCGCCCCGCGTGGTCTTGCGTCCGGCAACCTTCGGCGCCGCGATCGAACCCCTGCGCGTGCTGGCTGCCGTTTTCGCGGCGGCGGTCCTGCGCGTGCCGGTGGCCTTGGCGGCGGCAGGCTTGCGCGCGCCAAGCTTGCGCCCGGCGACCTTGCGGACGGCCGTCTTGCGGGTGGCCATCTTGCGCGTGCTCGTCGCCTTGGCGGCGGCGGTCCTGCGCGTGCCGGTCGCCTTGACCGCCGTCTTGCGCACGGCCGTCTTGCGCGTGGCCACTTTGCGCGTGGCCACCTTGCGCGCGGGCATCTTGCGCGCGGCCGCCGCGCGCGTCGCACCCTTGCGCGCGGTCGCCGCCTTGGCGCCGCGACCGGCGGCGGCCCTGCCGCGTGCCGTCGCCGCCGCGGCGCTTGCGGCCGGCCGCCCCGCGCGTCGCCGCCTTGCGCGCTGCGGGCTTCGCCGCCGCCGCGCGCGCGGTCTTGCGCGCGGGCGCTTTCGCGGCCTTGGCGCCGCGCGTGGCCTTCGCGGCGCCGCGAGTGGCCTTGCCGGCCGCCGCCTTGGCGGGGCGCCCAGGCTTGCGCGCGGCCGTGCCGCGCGCAGCAGTGCCGCGCGCGCCGCCACGAGTGGGCGTCCGCATGGCCAGAGGTTGTGCGACCGTATGGTCGCCGTTTTCGTCCTTGCTCATTCCCGAAGACTCCTTGGGTTGGCCGTCGATGTGTTGGCCGTGGGGGTTTGGTCCTTTGCACGAACGATCGCCCGGTCGCGCAGTTCCGCGCGGCAGCCGCGCACGCCGCCAGTTTGTCGGACTGGGAGAATGCATCGCGGGTGGCGGCCCGCGCTGCCTTGCATCACTCCTTGCATCGCCTGATCTCGCGTCATCATCATCAGGTCTTTCTCTCACCCGCGGGCGAGTCTGGCATCGACAGCGACACGCGAATCGGTGCGCTTGCGAGCCTGTCAACGCTATCTGCTCTCGCGCGTTGCGCTGTCAACAGAAAGCGTCGCTTTTTGTCGTCGCTGTTGCAATTTATCGTATCCGCCGCCGCGCGCGCGACCGGCTCGCGCAATCGGCGGCGCGCACGGACAACGGATTTGCCGCGATCGTCCGGCGGGGCATCTCGCCGGCGATGTGATGCGCGACCGCTTGATGCCGCCCGGCCACGGCATCATTAGGAAGGCACCGCGGCCATCCGTCGACAGGATCATTCCCGTGCCAGACACCAACACCGCCCGATGGACGCCCACCGTTCGATGGACGCCGGACCGCGCGGAGCACCCGCCGCCCTGGCCGCTGCCGCCGCTGCTGACCGCGATCCGGCGCGGCGTGCTGTGCCGCTGTCCGGCCTGCGGCCAGTCCAAGCTGTTTCGCGGCTACCTGCGCGTGGCCGAGATGTGCCCCGACTGCGGCGCGCCGCTGGGCCTCGTCCGCGCCGACGACGCGCCGCCCTACTTCACGATGCTGCTCGTCGGGCACTTGGTCGTGCCGTCGATGCTGGTGCTGGAACGGACCTGCGCGCCGCCGCTCTGGGTGCATTTCATCATCTGGCTTCCGCTGGCCGCCGCGCTTACGCTGCTGCTGCTGCGCCCGGTCAAGGGCGGCACGGTGGGACTGATGCTCAAGCTCGGACTGCTGAAATCCGACGATGAAGCCTGAGACGGCAACCGACGCGCCGGCCGGCGGACGGCTGCTGAACGTCAGCCTGGATCATGCCGGCATCGTGCCGCTGTCGCCGATGCAGGAAGCCGAGCGCGCGCGGGCGGTGGCCGACCTGCAAGCCGAAGGCCGCTTTGCCCCGACACTGCGCGGCGTGTCCGCCGACGGCGCGGGCGGCTTCACGCTGGCGCTGTCGATCGCGCAGGGCCGGCTGCTGTTCGACGTGCGCCGCCCGGACGGCACGGCGCTGGTGGTTCATGCCCTGGCGCTGGGTCCGTTCCGACGGCTGGTGCGCGACTACCAGATGCTCGTCGCCAGTCACGAGGCGGCGATGGACGAGGGCCGCGACGCGCGCCTGCAAGCCATCGACATGGGCCGCCGCGGCCTGCACGACGAGGGCGCGCGGCTGGTCGCGGCGCGGCTCGCGGGAAAGATCGCCATCGACTTCGCCACGGCGCGTCGCCTATTCACCCTCATCTGCGTGCTTCATCAACGCGACTGAAGGACTTCGGGGCCATGAAAATCGACGGCACGGCCTATCGCAGCGTCTGGGTCGACCCCGACGACGGCTTCTCGGTGCGCATCATCGACCAGACCAGGCTGCCGTGGTCGCTGGACATCCTGCGCCTCGCCACCACCGGGCAGGCGGCGCACGCGATCCGCTCCATGCAGGTGCGCGGCGCGCCGCTGATCGGCGCGGTGGCCGCCTACGGCGTGGCGCTGGCGGTGCGCGCCGACCCGTCCACCGACGCGATGGAGGCGGCGTGCGCCACGCTGGCGGCGACGCGGCCGACCGCGGTGAACCTGCGCTGGGCGATCGAGCGGATGCTGACCCGGCTGCGCAACACCCGCCCCGAGCAGCGCGCCGCCGCCGCCTATGCCGAGGCCGCCGACATCGCCGACGAGGACGTGGCGCAATGTGCCGCGATCGGCCGTCACGGTTCGGCGCTGATCGAGGACATCGCCGCGCGCCGCCCCGGCAAGCCGGTCGAGGTGCTGACCCACTGCAACGCCGGGTGGCTCGCCACCGTCGACTGGGGCACCGCGCTGGCGCCGATCTACACCGCGTTCGAGCGCGGCATCGACCTGCATGTGTGGGTCGACGAGACCCGGCCGCGCAACCAGGGTGCGGCGCTCACCGCCTGGGAGCTCGGCCATCATGGCGTGGCGCACACCGTCATCGCCGACAACGCCGGCGGCCACCTGATGCAGCACGGCGAGGTCGACCTGGTGATCGTCGGCGCCGACCGGGTGACGCGCGCCGGCGACGCCGCCAACAAGATCGGCACCTACCTCAAGGCGCTCGCCGCGCGCGACACCGGCGTGCCGTTCTGGGTGGCGATGCCGTCCACCACCGTCGACTGGAGCATCGCCGATGGCCTGCGCGACATTCCGATCGAGCAGCGCGGCGGCGACGAGGTGGCACTCCTCACCGGCCGCACCGCATCCGGGGCGATCGAGACAATTCGCGTGCTGCCGGACGGGAGCGGTGCTGCCAACCCGGCCTTCGACGTGACGCCGGCCCGACTCGTGACCGGCCTGATTACCGAACGCGGACGCTGCGACGCCTCCGCGCGCGGCTTGCTGTCGCTGTTTCCCGAGCGGGCCTGAACACGATGCGCAACACGGCCATCGCCCTGACGGGCGTGCTGCTGCTTGCCGCCTGCGCCACGAAGCGGCCGCCGACGGTGGCCGGCGTGAGCGGCCCCTCCGGCGTCATTCGCGCCACCCCGAACGTGCCGGACTTCGCCAGCAAGCCGTACGAGCCGTTCTCGCGTGAGGCCGCCATCGCGATCGCCATGCGCGAATGGCGGGTGTTCGGCCAGCCGGTCGACGACGACCCGCCCGGCACCCGCCCGCCGCCGCTGCCCGATCAGAAACCCGAACGCTACGAGGGGCTGTGGCAGCGTGTCGGCGAATACTGGTACGAGGGCCAGAGCCTGTCGTCGCCGGAAGTCTCGTGGACCGGCAAGCACGACGCCTGGGGTGTCGAGTTCCCGGCCAGCGACGACGGCGACTACGCCTGGTCGGCGGCGTTCATCAGCTACGTCATGCGCATCGCCGGCGCGGTCGGCGGCTTCCCCTACTCGCCGTCGCATCACACCTATATCGACGCGGCCTGGCAGATGTCGCACGGCCAGGCGACCGGCTGGGACGTGAGCGCGTACCCGATCGACCAGTACGCGCCGGTGCCGGGCGACCTGATCTGCACCTCGCGCACGCCGCGCCCGGTTCGCTACGCCGACCTGCCGGCCGGCGACTTTCCGGCGCATTGCGACATCGTGGTGGCGCAGGCGCCGGGGCTGCTCAGCGTGCTCGGCGGCAATGTCGACGACGCGGTGACGATGAAGCATGTGCCGGTCACGCCGGACGGCCGGCTGGGCATGGTGGCGGACCAGCCACTCGACAGCCGCTATCCGTGGTTCGTGGTGCTGCGGGTGGCGTATGTGCCGCCAGCCGCCGCGCCGATCGCCGCGCCAGTGGCCGCGCCAGTCGCCACGACGCTCACACCGCCGGGGACGGCACTCGCGTCAGGCGCGAATCCACCCTGAGCGACGTCTCCACCACCCTCCACGCCGCGACGGAGTGGTGGCGCGGATTGAGGATGACGTTGCACTCCCCGGTGGCGATGTCGCCAGGCGCCAGGGTCGCCGGCACGACGATGGACGGCACGATCAGCGCCGCCGAGCGCAGCGACGCGGCCCAGGCGTCACCGTGGCTGCGCGTGGCGGCCACGTCCTGCAAGGCGAGCGACGGCTCGACCATCTCGGCCGGCGCGTCGTCCGGCAGCTCGATCGCGAAGGCGCGAAAGCTTGGCGGCAGGCGCGTGAGGCTGACATGCACGAGCTGCTCCAGCAACGCCAGGCTCAGATGGCTTGCCGCGTACACCACGGGCACGCCCGGACTGTTCCACCGTCCCCCGAACAGCCGCGCTCCCTCGCCGTCGATTTCGCTGTGCCGGCCCTTCGCCAGCCGCCACACGCGCATTCCCTATTCGACGATCCCGTAGGCGATCCGCCCCAGCACGGTCTCCACCAGGCGGCCGCCCTCATCGGTGTCGAGCAAGGTCAGCGGCACCTGCCCGTCCATCGCGCCGTTCGGATCGCGCAGCCAGCCCTTCGCGTTGGCCCGGCTATCGAACACGTCGTCGGCGATCGCCTGGATGCGCGCCAGCCGCACCACCAGGTCGCTCTGCTCGCGCGACAGCGTGCCCTTCTGCCGGCGCGCGTAGAAGGTGCGGCGGGGGATGAAATACGTCTCCACCTCGCGCTCGTCGACGACGCCATCGGCGATCAGCCGCTCCAGTGCGGCGAACGGCAGCCCGTCGCGCACCGCGCGGGCCAAAGCGAGGTCGGTCACGACCCCGGGCTTGCGGGCGCGGCCGACCCCGCCCAGAACCTCGGCCACCGACGCGGCACTCACCATGTCCCGCTCCATGCAATGCTGCACCATATCTTGTGCATCATGGCCCCGGTGTCAAGAATCGGCTGCGTCAAGGAGTGCCCCGGCCTACCGCTGCTGCCAGGGCAGCCCATCCGCCTTCCAGCCGGCGACCTTCCCGCGGTGCCCCTCGCCGTCGGGCGGTCCCTCGAAGCCGCCGGCCACGTTGAACACGCGCGCGAACCCGGCCGCCGCCATCGCCTCGGCCGCCGCGGCGCTGCGCTGGCCGCTACGGCACATGAAGTACAGCGGCTGCTCCGGCGTGGCGCCCGCGTGCCGCATGGCGCCGACGAAGCCGGTGTTGAGCTGCATCGCCGGAAACATCTGCCACGGCACCAGCAGCGGCTGCTTGCCGGCCTGGGACAGGTCGGCCACGCCCACGAACACCCATTCGGCATCGCAGCGCACGTCGACCAACTGCGCTTGCGGATCGGACAGCAGGACATCCCACGCCTCGCGCGGGCTGACGTTCTCGACCATGTGCGTCTCCAGTGCTTGACTGCGCCTCGCCGGCCATCGCACGCCGGGCCGAGGCATTCAACCGCAGGATTCCACATGGCGCATTCGCCCGCATCCCCCGTGGCACACGCGACCGTCGCCCCGCCGGTGGCCGAGGATCTGGCCGCCGGCATCGGCAACACGCCGCTGATCCGCCTGCGCCGCGCCTCGGAGGCGACCGGCTGCACCATTCTCGGCAAGGCCGAGTTCATGAACCCCGGCGGCTCGGTCAAGGACCGCGCGGCGCTGGCCATCATCCAGGACGCCGAGGCCCGCGGCGCGCTGAAGCCCGGCGGCACCATCGTCGAGGGCACCGCCGGCAACACCGGCATCGGCCTGACGCTGGTTGGCAACGCGCGCGGCTATCGCTGCGTGATCGTCATGCCGGAGACGCAGAGCGCCGAGAAGATCGACTTCCTGCGCATGATCGGCGCGGATCTGCGCCTGGTGCCGGCGAAGCCGTATCGCGATCCCGGCAACTACGTCCACGTCTCGCAGCGCCTGGCGGAGGAGACCGGCGCGCTGTGGGCCAACCAGTTCGACAACCTCGCCAATCGCGAGGGCCATCGCGCCACCACCGGCCCGGAGCTGTGGCATCAGACGCACGGCCGCATCGACGCCTTCACGTGTTCGTGCGGCACCGGCGGCACCCTGGCCGGCGTCAGCCTCGCCCTGAAGCAGCGCAATCCGGCGGTGCGCATCGTGCTGGCCGACCCCGAGGGCAGCGCGCTGTACGGCTGGGTCAAGTCGGGCGACCTCACCGTGCAGGGCAGCTCGATCACCGAGGGCATCGGCCAATCGCGCGTGCCGGGAAACCTCGAAGGCGCGGTGATCGACGACGCGCTGCGCATCCCGGACGCCGAGGCACTGGCGCAAGTCTACGACCTGCTGATCCATGAGGGGCTGTCGGTCGGCGGCTCGGCCGGCATCAACGTCGCCGCGGCGATCCGCGTCGCGCGCGACCTGGGGCCGGGGCACACCGTCGCCACCATCCTGTGCGACGGCGGCGCGCGCTACCAAAGCAAGCTGTTCAACCCCGCGTTCTTGCGCGAGAAGGCCCTCCCGGTCCCGCCCTGGATGGCGTGATGCGCGACACGACCGCGATGGCCGTTGGTGGCCGCACGCGGCGACCAGGATCCGCGATGACGCAAAACATCTATGACGACGCAACGTTCTTCGCGGGCTACAGCCAGCTTCCGCGCTCGGTGGCAGGCCTCGAGGGCGCGCCGGAGTGGCCGGCGCTGCGTGCCCTGCTGCCGCCGCTCGACGGCCGGCGGGTGCTGGACCTTGGTTGCGGCTTCGGATGGTTCTGCCGATGGGCGCGCCAGCACGGCGCGGCCAGCGTTCTCGGGATCGACGTGTCCGAGCGGATGCTGGCGCGCGCGCGGGCGGACAGCGACGACCCGGCGATCGCCTACGCCCGGGCCGACCTGGAGCATGTGGCCGACCTGGAGCATGTGAACGTCGCCCGCGCGGCGTTCGACCTCGCGTACAGCTCGCTGGCGTTCCATTACGTCGAGAACCTGCGGGAGCTTTTCGCGGACGTCCACGCGGCGCTGCTCCCCGGCGGCGCGCTGGTCTTCTCCGTCGAGCACCCGATCTTCACCGCGCCCACGCATCCGGATTGGTCGGTCGATGCCGCCGGGCGGGTCACATGGCCCGTCGACGGCTATCTCAATGAGGGGCCGCCGTCCACGAACTGGCTGGCGAACGGCGTCATCAAGCAGCACCGCAGCATCGGAACCTACGTCGATCTGCTGCTCCGCGCGGGCTTTGCCATATCGCACATCGAGGAGTGGGCGCCGAGCCGGGAGCAGGTCGCCGCTCATCCCGAATGGGCCCGCGAGCGCGAGCGGCCGCCCTTTCTCATCGTGGGGTGCAGCCGGGCATGAAACGACACGGATCGTCCAGGGGATCGGCCCGGACGAGAGTGATGCCAGCGGCCGAGTTGGCTGACCGTTGCGTCCCCAATCCGTCATAGCCGGCCCCCGGATCAAGTCCGTCCGGCTTGTTGCTCACGGGCGCGTGTGGCAGCGTTCGCGCGGGCGCCGTGCCCGGGAGCGCGCATCTGCAACCCACGCACCTGACCTACCTGCAACTGATCGGCTTCGGCGACAACGGCTGGGGGCCGCGCTTCGTCGCCGGCATGATCCTGACCGTCGAGATTTCGCTGGCCGGCTACGCGGTCGGCATCGTGCTCGGCCTGCTCGGGGTCTGGGCCAAGCTGTCGCGCAGCGCGGTCGCGCGCGGCGCCGGGCTGTTCTACACCACCTTCGTCCGCGCGGTGCCGGAGCTGCTGCTGATTATCCTGCTGTACTACACCGGCACGCAGGCGATGGAGAACCTGCTGGCGCAGGTCGGCCTCGCGGAATCGATCTCGGTCAACCCGTTCATCGCCGCCGTCGTCACCCTGGGCTTCGTGCAGGGCGCCTATCTGACCGAAGTGTTCCGCGGCGCGATCCTCGCCGTGCCGCGCGGCGTGTCCGAGGCTGGGCGCGCGCTGGCGCTGCGGCCGGTGCTGCGGTTCCGGCTGCTGATCCTGCCGCTCGCATTGCGCCACGCGCTGCCGGGGATGAGCAACCTGTGGCTGGCCATCCTGAAGGACAGTTCGCTCATCAGCGTGGTCGGCTTCTCGGAATTGCTGTTCACCGGAAAGACCGCGGCGGGGGCGACCAAGGACTATTTCTTCTTCTTCCTGTTCACGGCGGTGCTGTTCCTGCTGCTGACCGCCGTCTCGAACGTCGTGCTGGGCGCCATCTCGCGCTCGGTCGGGCGTGGGCACGCCCGGGCATGAAACAAGCGGGCGTGAAGCGGGCGGGCATGGCAGTAGAGGAAGGCTGATGTCGCTCGACTACACCATCAGCCTGCTGCCGCGGATGCTGGCGGGCATGTGGACCACCATCCTGCTGCTGGTGCTGTCCTGGGTGCTGGGCAACGCGCTGGCGGTCGGCACCGCGCTGGCCCGGGTCGCGCGTTCGCGGCTGCTGCGCGCGCCGAGCTGGGTCTATATCCAGGTGATCCGCGGCACGCCGCTGCTGGTGCAGATCTACCTGCTGTACTACGGCCTGGGCAGCGTGTTCGCCCACATGCCGGCGCTGCGCGAGAGCTTCCTGTGGGTCTATCTGCGCGACGGGTTCTGGTACGCGGTGGTGGCGCTCGGCCTCAGCACCGGCGCCTATTCCGGCGAAATCATCCGCGGCGCCATCGCCGCCGTGCCGCTGGGCGAAATCGAGGCGGCGCGCTCGCTCGGCCTGCGGCCGCGTCACGTCACCTGGCTGATCGTGCTGCCGCGCGCCATCCAGGCCTGCCTGCCGACGCTCGGCGGCGAGACCATCCTGCTGCTGAAGGCCACCTCGCTGGCATCGACCATCACCGTGCTCGACATCATGGGCCAGGCGGGCGTCGCCCGCGCGGAAAGCCTGCGCACCTACGAGCCGCTGCTGACCGCGGCCCTGGTCTACATCCTGCTGACCCTGGTCATCACGCGGCTGTTCGCGCTGGCCGAGCGCCGGCTCAACCGCGACCGCCGGCTCATTATCATCCCGGCCGGCCACTGACGATGCGCGACGCCAGCGTCATGTTTGCAGGCGACGGCCCGGACGACGCCCGCGCCATCCGGGCGTGGCGCCTGGAGGGCCGCGGCGACGGGCCGCGCGCGCATGTGCAGGCCGGGGTTCACGCCGACGAGATCCCGCCGATGCTGGTGGCGCACCACCTGCTGGCGATGCTGCGGCGGGCCGAGGCCGAGGGGCGGCTGCGCGGCACCGTGACGATCGTGCCGCAGGCCAACCCGATCGGCCTGCGACAGTTCGCGCATGGCCGCCTGCTGGGCCGGTTCGACGCGGCCACGGGGCGCAACTTCAATCGGCGGTTCGCACCGCCGGCAGCGGGCGATCCCGCGCCCGGCGTGGCGGCCTGGCAGGCCGCCCTGCTCGCGCTGTCCGAGGCGGCCGACATCGTGCTCGACCTGCATACCGACGACGAGGCACTCCCTTATGTCTATCTGCACACCGCGTTCTGGCCGGCCGCCGCCGACCTCGCGGCCTGCCTGGGCGCCGCCGCCGCGATCCTGTGGGACGGCGACGGCGGCGGCGCGTTCGAGGACGCGGTCGCCGGGCGATGGCTGGCCGAGGGTCGCACCGCCGGCCGCCTGGCCGCGACCGTCGAGCTGCGCGGCCAGGCCGACGTCAGCGACGCGCTGGCCCTGGCCGATGCGCGGGCCTTGCATCGGCTGCTCTGCGCACGCGGCGTGATCGACGGCGACGGCGCGGTGCCGCCTTGGCGGGGCGAGCCTGTGCCGATCGCCCACATGCAGACCATCCGCGCCCCGGCCGCGGGCATCGTCGTGTTCACCCGCGAACTGGGCGCCAGGCTAGCGGCGGGCGAGCCGTTCGCGCGCCTGGTGCCGCGCCCCGACGATCCGGATGCCGACCTCGACCTCGCCGCGCCCAACGCCGGCCTGCTGCTGACCCGCACCCGCGATCGTTATACGGCCGAGGGCGGGGTTGTCGCCAAGCTCACCGGGGATGCACCTTTCCCGGCCTGGTCCGGCGGTCCGCTGGACGACTGAGAGCGAAAGGACCCGCACCATGCGCATCGTCATCGTGGGAGCCGGCATCGCCGGCCTGGCCTCGGCCTGGGCGCTGACCCGGGCCGGCCATGCGGTCACGTTGCTGGAACAGGCGGCGGAGATCCCCAACCCGGCGGCCGCGTCGGGCGACCAGCACCGCATCATCCGCCGCGGCTACGGCGCCGCCGACGGCTATGCCCGCCTGATTACCGAAGCCTTCGCGGCATGGGACGAACTCTGGTCGGATCTCGGCGCAACCCATTATGTCGAGAACGGCATCCTGTGCGTGTGTCAGCGCGAGGGCGACGAGGCCGATGGGATCCGCGCTGGATACGACCGCGTGCAGCTCGGCTACGCGACGTTCACGCCGGAGCAAGCCGCCACCCGCTTCGCCTTCCTCGACCCGGCGACATTCCGCTACGCATTCCTGACCCCCGAGGGCGGCGCGCTGTTGTGCCAGCGCATCGCATCGGGGCTGCTGGCCTGGCTGGCGTCGCATGGCGCCACGATCCGGCCGGCCACGCGGATCGCGGCGATCGAGCCGGAGCGTGCGCGCGCCGTCGCCGAGGACGGCGCGGTGTTCGAGGGCGACCGCCTGCTGGTCACGGCCGGCGCCTGGACCACGAAACTCGCGCCGGCCCTGGCTCCGACCTTGCGCAGCCTGCGCACCTATGTCGGCTACATCACCCCGCCCGCCGACCTCGCCGAGGCGTGGCGGCAGGCGCCGACCATCCTCTCGCTCGGCGGTGATTCCGAAGCCTGGGCGATCCCGCCGGTGGCCGGCACGGGGCTGAAGTTCGGCTCCGGCTTGCTGCAGTACGAGGCGGACCCGAACGACGCGCAAGCCGCCACGCCGCAGGTCGAGGCGGCGCTGCTGCGCGCCGTCGCGCCGCCGCTGGCGCGCATCGGCGAGTATCGCGTGCAGTCGATGCGCGGCTGCGCCTACACGTTCACCGAGGACGAATGCTTCTTCTCCGAGATGATCGGGCGCACGCTGATCGTCTCCGCCTGCTCCGGGCATGGCTACAAGTTCGGCGCCGCCGTCGGCCGGCGCGTGGCCGCGGCGCTGGCCGACGGCGACGCGGCGGGATTGCGGCGCTGGCTGCGCGCCGAGGCGCTGCCGCGCGCCGCATGATCCGCCTCGCGACCCCGGCCGACGCCGCGGCGATCACGAACTGGCGCTCGCCTATGCGCCGTGGGTGGCGCGGATCGGCTGCGAGCCGGCGCCGATGCAGGCCGACTACACGGCCCTTGTCGCCGCGGGCATGACCAGCGTGCTGCTGCGCGACGGGATGATCGCGGCGGCGCTGGTGCTGGAGCCGCACCCCGACCACCTGCTGATCGAGAACGTGGCGGTACACCCCAGCCGGCAGCGACAGGGGCTCGGGCGGCGGCTGATGGCGCACGCCGAGGCCGAG
Source organism: uncultured Pseudomonadota bacterium (assembly GCA_963758455.1). Classification (GTDB taxonomy): domain Bacteria; phylum Pseudomonadota; class Alphaproteobacteria; order Acetobacterales; family Acetobacteraceae; genus CAVRQM01. The sequence continues at coordinate 171,563 of CAVWVK010000007.1, forward strand.
GCGCGGCGGCTCGGCCTCGATCTGCTGCGGCTTTATACGAACGCCGCGATGATCGAGAACATCGCGCTGTACCAACGCCTCGGCTACCGCGAGACGCACCGCGCCATCGAGGAGGGGCGGCATCGGGTGTACATGGACAAGCGGCTGACCGCTCCTTCCAGGGAGAGCGGATAGTGGCTCGGTTTCGATGCCGCTATCATTGAACGTTGGGGCCGGAGGAAAACAGAGGGGACTCTGAAATGCGCACCCTTACCGCTTACGGGATCGGCGTCGTCATCGTTCTCGCGGTGCTTAACGGCATAGCATGGCAAGCGGGAACGCCCCGGCTGCACGGCCTGAACGTGTTTTCCGCCGGCTTCGCCCTTGGGGTGCTCGGGACGTACATTGCGGCTTGGCTTTACGGCTACCGCCGGATCGCCTGAGGGCGGCCTTCCTCTCCCTCTCCCCTCGGGAGAGGGCCGGGGTGAGGGTGCGCCGGCCCTCGCTCGTTGCGTTATGATTGTGCGGCAATCAACGGTTGTTCTCCACCACCAGTCCGGGTCCAGCCGTCGCTACATCGAGACGGCCGGGCTGGCCGGTCTCGCCGGTCGGCGTGGCGAGGTTGTTGCCGACTACCCGCACCCCGGCCATGTGGCGCACCGCGATGGCGGCGCGCCCGTTGGCCCTTGGGCCTGGCCACACCGCATTGTCGGATATCTCGATGTTGTGGGACTCGCCTGGCACGAACCGGCTGCGCAGCAGTATGCCCTCGGCGGTCGTACCGCGAATGACATTGCCGCTGATGAGGCCGTTGCGCGATCGACCGCCGACGATGATGCCGAAATGCACGACGCCCTGGATTCGGTTGCCGGTGATCCGGAAGCCGTCGATGTTGTCCGCCACATCGATGCCGTCTCCACCGGCGCCGTTCACCACCGTCAGGCGCGGGTCGGTGATCGTGTTGTTGCTGACCTGATCGGGTCCGGACGGGACATCGCCGTGGTCCAGCAGGATGATGTCGTTGTCCTCCAGAATGTTGCCGGCCACCAGGCAGTTCGCGTGGCGCGGATCCAGGTCGATGCCGTCGAAAGTCTTTGCGGCGGTGCCCAGAGGCGCCGCCCGCGAGTTGTCGCTGACGCGATTTCGCAGGATGCGCACGTACTCGGCGCGGACCGGACCCGGCCCATTCTTGCCACCCCGGCCGATCACGTAGATGCCGTTGTGCCAGTTGTCATGCACCAGATTGTCCGTTACGTCGACGTGCGAGCCGCTGACATCAATGCCGTTGTCGGCGGCGTTCTCCACCTCCATGTCATGCACGCGCACGTTGCTGCTGCCGTGAGGCACCAGCACGCCATCGGATTCGTGCGCCACCTTGCCGCCGGCATTGGCGGCTCCATCCACCGTCAAGCCCGAGACGTCAACATCGGTGCTGCCGCTGGCCGGAGTGCCGCCGCCGATCTGGATGACGTTGAAGGCGCCTCCTTGCAGCGCGCGCAGAATCGTCTTGCCGATTCCCGCCCCGCTCAACGTGACGCCCGAGGGCAGCATCAGCGAGCCGGACATCATGCAGGTGCCCGGCCCGATCTGCACCTTTCCGCCGGGCGCCACCGCCCGGTTCAGAGCAGCGGCCGCATCGCCGACGCCATCACATCTCACGGTCACAGCACACGCCGGAGCGGCCAGCAAAATGCCGAACGCGGCAAGCAGCGCCACTCCGCTCACCACCATCATGCCGCGCGTCACCTGCGGAAATGCCGTCATCCTGCCCTCCTCACGGCGGGGGAGCACTGTTGCCACCCGCGTCACTCCTCCTCCCGCGCCTGTTCCGGCGCCGCCACCAGGTCGGGCCAATGACGCTGCTTGTCGGGACCGGCGAAAGCGATGTGCAGCCGCACCAGCGCCGGCGGCTGCGCGTCGTGCCAGGCGGTGTGCCAGCCCGCGCCCCTCCCGGTCGCCTGGAAATAGTCGAAATCGACATGATCGACGCCGTCCAGCAGCACCGTCTGCAATTCCGGCGGCGGCGGACCGAGGCGTTCGGCGTGCGGGTGCGGCACGGCGCGCAGCACCAGCCGATGCCGCGCGTCGACGCCGATGGCCACATCGGAGACGAACTGCCCGGCCTCGCCCGCCGTCGGCGGCAGGCGGGTGCGCAGCGCGAGCGTGTGCGCCTGCCCCTGCAATGTGCCGGCCTCGTTCGCCTCGCCCGGATCGGCCTGCTCGATCAGCCGGCGCAGCGCGCGCTGGGTGGCGTCCATGTCGGCCTGCCGGGCGATGCCGCGGGTCTGCATCCCCCAGGCCTGCAAGCCGAACCGCACGCCCTGGCTCAGCCCGGCCAGCAGGAAGCCCAGCACCACCAGCGCCACCAGGATTTCCAGCAGCGTGAAGCCGTTGCGCCGGCTCGCCAGGCACGCGGTCACGAGGCCACGCCGCCGCGCAGTTCCAGCCGCGCGCTGTCCAGGCGCACCTCGCGATGGCCGCCGTCCATCGTCCAGCCGACGCTGACCGCGACCGCATACAACACCGCGCGCGGCGCGCGCTGGCCGGCGTTGGCCGCCGGGTCCGTCGGTCGCGGCATCGCCACGCTGCCGCCCGGGCGGACGCGCACGCTCCAGTGAAAGCCGCCGCCGTCGTCGCCTTCCTGGTCCACGACGGCGGTAATGGAGCCGGCATCCAGCGCCACCAGGGTCTCGGCCAGCCGCGACCGGGCCAGCGACAGCGCCGCCTCGGTATGCGCGGCCGCCGCCGCCGCGCGCATCCCGCCCAGCACGCCGTCGAACATCGCCCCCAGCGCCAGGGCGGCGATGATGAAGGCGACCAGCACCTCCAGCAGCGTGAACCCGGCGCCGCGGCGATGGCGGCTATGAGGCGGACGCATCGACGATGCTGACCCGTCCGGTCAGCCAGTCCACGCCGACCGCCAGCCGCAGCCCGCCTTCGGCCAGCGTCACCGTCCCGCCGCTGGCGCTGCCATCGGGGGCGAAGCGGAAGCCGGCCAGCCGCTGGCCCAGGGTCTGCGTGATGTTGGCGGTGACGGCGATGGCGACCTGCGGCGGCAGGGTTTGCAGCTTGCCGCCATCGACGCGCAGGCCATGCGCCGCCAGGTCGAACACCACTTCCACCGGCCGGTCGCCGCCGATCGCCTGGCCGCGCGCGCCGCGCAGCACGCGCGCCACCTCGGCGGCGACGGCGTGGGTCTGCAAGGTCCGGCTGCGCATCGGCCCGTGCGAGAGGACGAGGCCCATCACCAGACCCAGCACCGCGAGCACGACCATGATTTCCAGCAGGGTGAAGCCGCCCTGGCCGCGGCGCGCGCGCCTAGCTTCCCGCAAGGTCGTTCAGACTCAGCATGGCCAGCATCAGCGAGGCGACGATGCCCGCCACCGCGGCGCCCATGACGATGGTGATGGCCGGCACCAGCAGCGAAATCAGCCGCTGCACGCCCAGCCGCGTGTTCTCCTCGTGGATTTCCGCCGCCCGCAGCGCCATCGGGCCGAGCTGCGCGGTCTCCTCGCCCAGCCGCAGCAGATAGACCGTGCGCAGCGGGAAGATGCCGCTCTCGCCCAGCGGTCGCGACAGGCCGGCGCCGCCCTTGGCGCTCTCGGTCGCCGCCTGCACCGCGCCCACGGCGGCCAGGTTGCCGATCACCTCGCGCACGATGTCCAGGGCGGCGATCAGCGGCGTGCCGTTGATGACCAGCGTGCCGAGCGTGCGCGAGAACCGCGCCGCCAGCACCTCGCGCGACAGGCCGCCCAGCACCGGCAGGCGCAGCACCAGCCGGTCGAAGCGCAGCCGTATGGCAGGCTGGGTCAACGCCTGGCGCACCACCAGGCCCAGCACCAGCAGCCCCAGCAGCGCATACGACCCGTAGGCGCTGACCCAGTTTCCGACGCCGATCAGGATGCGCGTGGGGGTCGGCAGGGCGGCGCCGTTCTGCTCGAACAGCGGCACGAATTGCGGCAGCACCTCGGTCAGCAGCAGCACGATCGCGCCGATGGCGGCCACCATCAGCAGCGACGGATAGATCATCGCCGACTTGACCGTGGCCGACAGGCTGCGCTCGCGCTCCAGCAGCATCGCCAGCCGCTCCAGGGTCGGCGCCAGCACGCCGCCGGCCTCGCCGGCGCGGATCAAGCCGACATACAGGCGCGGAAAGCTGGCCGGAAAGCGGCCCAGCACCGTGGCCAGCGAGGCGCCGTCGCGCACGCCGGCGCGGATCTGGTCCAGGATAGCGGCCACGCGCGGGTTCGGCGCGGTCTCGACCAGAAAGCGCAGCGCGCGGTCCAGATCCTGCCCCGCCGTGAGCATGATCGCCAGCTCGCGCGTCAGATCCGCCACTTCCTGCCGCCGCAGCTTGGTGCCGCCGCCGAGCGAGGCGTTGAGGATGCCCGACAGCGACACCCGCCCGGTTTCCGGGTCGGCGCGCAGCGGGATGTTGCCCTGCCGGCGCAGCGCCTCGATCACCGCCTGCGGGCTGGCCGCGTCCATCGCACCGCGGGTCATCTCGCCGGCGGGCGTGATCGCCACATAGCGGAAACTGGCCATCGCGGCGTCCTAAGCGACGGCCGGCAAGCGGCGGGCGCCCTCACCCCGGCCCTCTCCCGGAGGGAGAGGGAGAAGCGGCCTGCTCCCTCTCCCTCCGGGAGAGGGCCGGGGTGAGGGCCTTTCGCCGCGCGCCATCAGGCGTCCGAGCGGATGCTGCGCATCACTTCCTCGATCGTCGTGACGCCTTCCAGCGCCGCGTCCATCCCGGCGTCGAACATGCTGGCCATGCCGGCCGCCTGCGCCGCGCGCTCGATGTCCGCATGGTCGGAGTGGGCGAAGATCAGCCGCTCGATCTCGGCCGACGGGTGCAGGAACTCGGCGATGGCCAGACGGCCGCGATAGCCGGTATTGCGGCACGCCGGGCAGCCGACCGGATGCCACAGCCGGATCGGCCGCGTCCTCGGTGCGCCGGTCCAGTCCGAACCGCTGCACCATCTCCGGCGGCGCGGCGTCCTCGCGCCGGCAGGCGGCGCACAGCCTGCGCACCAGCCGCTGCGCCAGCACGCCGCGCAGCACGGCGGTCAGAAGGTAATCCTCCAGGCCCATGTCGCGCAGCCGGGTGATGGTCGCGGCCGCCGAGTTGGTATGCAGCGTGCTCAACACCAGATGCCCGGTCAGCGCCGCCTGCACGGCGATCTGCGCGGTCTCCAGGTCGCGGATCTCGCCGACCATGATGACGTCCGGATCCTGGCGCAGGATCGAGCGCAGCAAGGTCGCGAAGTTGAGGCCGATCTGCGGCTTGACCTGGATCTGGTTGATGCCGCGCAACTGGTACTCGATCGGGTCCTCGACCGTGACCACCTTGCGGCTGACCGAATTGAGCGACAGCAGGCCGCTGTACAGGGTGGTGGTCTTGCCGCTGCCGGTCGGCCCGGTGACCAGCACGATGCCATTGGGCAGGTCCAGCGCGGCGCGAGAACTGGCCGATCACCTCGGGCGGCAGGCCGAGGCGGGCGTAGTCGAAGGCGACCGCGGTGCGATCCAGCACGCGCATCACCACCGTCTCGCCCCACAGGCTCGGGATGGTCGAGACGCGGAAATCCACCTCCTGCCCGCGCACCGCCAGCTTGATGCGCCCGTCCTGCGGCAGCCGGCGCTCGGCGATGTCCAGCCGCGCCATGATCTTGATGCGCGACGTGATCGCGGGAGTCAGGCGCGCGGCCGGGCTTTCCGCCTCCTGCAACACGCCGTCGTAGCGGTAGCGCACGCGCAGCCGGTCCTCGAACGGCTCGATGTGGATGTCCGATGCCTGCGTCTCGACCGCGCGGGCGATGATCTGGTTGACCAGGCGGATCACCGGCGCCTCGGACGCCAGATCCTTCAGCCGCTCCGCGTCCTCCTCGAGCGGCTGGTCGCCCTCGTGGCCGCCCGCCGCCGCCGGGTCGGCGTCGTCATCGCGGTACAGGCGGTCGAACGCGGCCTCGATCTCGATCGGCACCGCCACTTCCAGCAGCACCGCCAGCCCGGTCGCCGCGGCGATGGCGGCCGGGGTGAAGGGGTCCAGCGGGTCGGCGGCGGCCACCACCAGCAGCCCGTGCTCGAGCGCCACCGGCATCGCCCGCGCGCCGCGCAAAAAGCGCGTGGTCAGGCGATCGGCCAGCAGCCGCTCGTCGGCCGGGTAGCGGTCGGGGCCGGCGATGCGGGTGCCGAGCAGGGCCGCGTAGGCGTCGGCCAGGCCGCGCTCCGTGACCAGGCCGAGCTGGATCAGCACCAGGTCGAGCCGCTGGCCGCTCTCGACCGCCACCCGTCGGGCGCGGTCCAGCGTCTTGGCGTCGCAGCTCCCCTGCCGCTCCAGCAGGTCGGCCAGGGCGGACAGCTTGTCCTCGGTCGTGGCGACGGCGATCGCGGTATCCAAAATCCGGTTTCCGGGCGCGGGTTGTGGCTGGGTTCAGTATAGCAGAACGGCGGCGGCATGGGCGCATTCGCGCGCCGGCGCCAGCGCAAATCGCATTCGGCACGCAATCGCTTCGAGTCTACTTAAAAACAAGTTGCCGCTCTCGTTGCGCCGCTCTAACGTAGCCGGGTTAACGAAGTTTTCACGTCGGAAACGGTGGGGAGGACACCATGCAGGCGTATCGCGGGGCAGGCGTATCGCGGGACTGGCGGGCTGTCTGGTCGGGCCTGGCGGCGGTGGGCGCGATGGTGGCGACCGGGGCGCCGGCGCCGGCGCGGGCGCAGACCGGGTTGACGACCCTCTACAGCTTCACCGGCGGCACGGATGGCGCCACCCTGTTCAAGGGGCCGACCCGCGACGCCGCGGGCAATCTGTATGGCAACAGCTTCTACGGCGCCGATGCCTGTCCGGACTCCTATCAGTACGCGGGCGTCGGCTGCGGCACGATCTGGAAGCTGGACCCGCAGGGCAGCCTGACCACGCTGGTGACGTTCAAGGGATCGGCCAAGGGATCGGGCAACGGCGCCGACCCGGACGGCAATCTGACGCTGCGCAAGAACGTCCTGTACGGAACGGCATATGCGGGCGGGTCCGCGAACCAGGGCCTGGTGTTCCGGGTGGACACCACCGGAAAGCACTTCAAGACGCTGTACAGCTTCAGCGGCACCGACGGCGAGTATCCCGAATTCCACGCCGCGCCTGGACAGCCAGGGCGACATCTTCAGCGTCACCCCCTACGGCGGTCCGGGCTACGACGGCACCGCGCAGTCCGGCTTCGGCGTGCTGTTCGAGATCACCAGCGCAGGCAATTTCGTCTCGCAGCACCCGTTCAGCGGCGGTGCCGACGGCGGCGTGCCCGGGCGCATCGTCCTGAACGCGGCGGGCACGATCTTCGGGGCGACCGGCAGCGGCGGCGCGTGCAGCGGCACCGGCCTGCCGGCGGCAGGCTGCGGCGTGGTGTACATGTTCACGCCCGGCACCGGCCAATTCCAGACGCTGTACACGTTCACCGGCACCACCGATGGCTACGTCCCGAGTGTCGCCGGCCTCGATGCGGCCGGCGACATCTACGGCTCCACCCTCGACGGCGGCGCGCTTGGCTACGGCACCCTGTTCAAGCTGAAGGCGAAGAAAAGCGGCGGCTACACATACGAACATCTGTATGACTTCACCGGGAACAGCGACGGCGCCCATCCGAACTCGCCGCTGCTGGCCGGCCCGGACGAGTTCATCGGCGGCACCCAGGAAGGGCCGATCGTCGGCAACAACACCGGCGCCGGCGTGCTGTTCGAATACAACAAGGGCACGTTCTCGACGCTGTACACCTTCGTCAACGACACCCACGGCGGCTTTCCCTACGGCACGCCGGTGCTCGGCAGCACCGGAACGATCTACGGCACCACGGCCTATGGCGGCGTCGCGCCGTGCAGCACGTCGGGGGGCACCTTGATCTCCAGCTACGGGTGCGGGACGATCTACCAGTACGTGCCGTAGCGGCGGCGCCGCGCCGTCGCCGGGGGCCGCATCGGCGAAGGGAGCGGCTGCATCTTGGACTCCCGGTGGCTGGCGGTGCTGGCCGCACCCTTCGTCGGCAGCTTTCTCGGCGTGCTGATCCGCAGGCTACCCGCCGACCGGCCGATCGCCGCCGCGCGCTCATGCTGCGAGGCGTGCGGGCGGACGCTGGGACCGCTCGATCTGGTGCCGATCGCCAGCTACCTGGCGCTGCGCGGCCGCTGCCGGTCCTGCGGCGCGCGCATCGCGCCGATGCACCTGGGCGTGGAACTGGCCGCGACCGCCGTGGCCGGCGTGGCCGCCGCCTTCGACAGCGGCGCGCCGCTGTGGGCCGGCTGCGCGCTGGGCTGGACCCTGCTGGCGCTGGCCTGGATCGACTGGGAGCATTTCTGGCTGCCCGACGCGCTGACCCTGCCGCTGATCGTCGCCGGCCTCGCCGCGACCTGGTTCCTGGCGCCGTGGGCGGCCACCGATCACGCGGCGGCGGCGGCGCTGGCCTATGCCGGATTGCGCGGCCTCGGCGCGCTGTACCGCAGGCTGCGCGGGCGCGAGGGGCTGGGCCAGGGCGACGCAAAGCTGCTGGCCGCCGGCGGCGCGTGGCTGGGCCTCGCGGCGCTGCCGGACCTGCTGCTGCTGGCCGCCCTGCTGGGCCTGGCGGCCGCCGGCGTGGCCCGCTGGCGCGGCCGCGCCATGACCGCCGCGACGGCGCTGCCATTCGGCCCACCCCTGGCCGCCGCGACCTGGGCACTGTGGCTGCTGGCCCGGGCGCAAACCTAGCGCCACGAAACGGCCCCCAAACCTCGCGCCACGAAGCGGCCCGCCCTTCGTCCGACGTAGGGCGGAAAAGCGCAGCGCATTCCGCCAGCCTCGTGCCGCGCGAGGAAACGGCGGAATGCGCTGCGCTTTTCCGCCCTACCGGTCGAGGTGTTTTCACGGAATCGATATGCTGGCACCGTCCGGATTTGGGAGACAGCGCATGGCGACACGGCGGAAACTCATCCTGGACGTGGACACCGGCACCGACGACGCGGTGGCGATCATGCTCGCGGCCCTGCATCCGGCGCTGGAGCTGGTCGGCTGCACCACCGTCAACGGCAACGTCGCGGTCGGCCACTGCACCGACAACACGCTGCGCGTGCTCGACCATGTCGGGCGCCACGACGTGCCGGTGCATGAGGGCCTGGCGCGTCCCCTGGCCCGGCGCGATTTTCCCCGCCCGCGCCAACCGGGCGACCTGTCCGGCAGGATCCACGGCACCACCCTGCCCGTGCCGGCCAGCCGCCGCGGCAAGGCCGCGGCCGACGCGGTGACGTTCCTGCTGGAGACGTTCCGGTCGGCGACGGAGCCGGTGACGCTGGTGGCGGTGGCGCCGCTGTCCAACATCGCCGCCGCCCTGGTGCTGGACCCGGACTTCGCCAGCCGCGTGCCGGAACTGGTCATCATGGGCGGCGCGCACGCGCTGGGCAACGTGACGCCGTCGGCCGAGTTCAACATCTGGGGCGACCCGGAAGCGGCCGCGATGGTGTTCGATGCCGGCTTCCCGCGCATCACCCTGGTGCCGCTGGATTGCACGCACAGCGCCCTGGTCTCGCGCGAGGACTGCGCGCGGCTGGCCGCACTCGGCACCAATGCCGGGCGGGCGGCGGCGGACTTCATCGGCCACCGCATCGCCGTGCATGACGACATCCAGAGGATGCCGACGCCGGGCACCACGCCGGTGCATGACGCGCTGGCGGTCGGCTCGCTGGTGGCCCCCGTGCTGCGCGACCTGCGCCGCCTGCACGTCGCGGTGGAGACGCACGGCACCCTGACGGTCGGGCGCACCGTGATCGACACGCATCACCGCGGCGAAGGCGCGCCCAACTGCGAGGTCGCGTTCGACGCCGACGCCGCGGCCTTCGTGGCGCTGCTGCTGGAGACGTTCGCGGCGCCCTGAGAGCAGGCGGTCGAGTTGGATGGCCGTCTGTACCCGAATTCCGTCAAAGCCGGACTTGACCCGGCTATCCGGTCCCCACCGCGCAGATTTCCGCAGCATTGTGTAGCACCCGCCATCGCCGCCGGTGTGACATGACATTTTCTCTCCGGATCGTATGGTGTCTCCAGACTCTGTTTCTGTCGGTTCTGGTGGGGCACACGGCGCAGATGAACGAATGGGGATTCTGGGATTGGGTGGCATATCCAGCGCTATGGATCGGGGCGGTTATACTAGCGGCAGAAACCGCTCTAACACAGTCACCAGAGAACTGGGTGCGGCTACCGTCCTTGCTCCGCAGCTTGAACTGGAATTAGTTCCTCTCATCCTGCTAACTGTTAGTGGTTTGATCTTCATTGGCAAGCAGATGAACGTTCTGGTTGAGATTGTACCAGTAAAGGAGGATTTGTCTGAATGTATGCGGGGGTGGGGGACTACCCAACCTTTCAACGGCACGGAACTGCTCATTAGAGCCGATGGGAGATGTTTTACTAGTACGCTGATGATTTTCACATAGCCGGTGCTGCTATGACTTCACCGGACATGTGGATCAGCTAGACGAACCACTGGAGCTTAAATCGCCCGTACGAGAGATAACTTCGGATGAAATAGACATTATGATACCTACTAACGTAAAATATATTCAAGAGGTACTTAATGGGTTCCGAACGACAGATTACGAACTACTTTTAGTGCCTAAGACTGTCGGTATGAATGAGTTCGAGACATTGAGGCAGGCTTTCGCGCTTGGAGTGCGTGAGGTGTCGTCCCGTGGCGGACCGCCGTAGTCTACAGATCTTCCAGCCGGCTCTAGCCGGTCCAGCACCCGAGCACGCGGGACCGCTTGCGGCGGAGGTCGGCGGGACTGTCGGATTGGCGCTTGCGCATCGCGGCATGGTAGGCCGTACGGTGCGTTGCCGGGCTGTTTCGGCGGTGGCGGGTGCTACATGATAACGGATTTCCGGACCTTGAACCGGATGGCGGGTTAGGCTCCCCGGCCACGACAATGTTACGTCTGGAGCACCGGACCACGAGTTATTCAGTCGAGCCGCTGGCCTGAGAGCCGCCCGGCGCACCGGGCGGCTCTCCCCGGCGCGTCAGATCGGCCACCGCATCGCCGTGCATGACGACATCCAGAGGATGCCGACGCCGGGCACCACGCCGGTGCATGACGCGCTGGCGGTCGGCTCGCTGGTGGCCCCCGTGCTGCGCGACCTGCGCCGCCTGCATGTCGCGGTGGAGACGCACGGGACGCTGACGATGGGGCGCACGGTGATCGACACGCATCACCGCGGCGAAGGCGCGCCCAACTGCGAGGTCGCGTTCGACGCCGACGCGGCGGCCTTCGTGGCGCTGCTGCTGGAGACGTTCGCGGCGGCCTGAGAGCCGCCCCGGCACGCGGGGCGGCTCTCCCCGGCGCGTCAATGCGCGGCGTGGCTGAAGGCGAGCATGGTCGGCGGCGGCTGGACGACGAGGCTCGCCGCACCCGCGATGGGTGGCGCCGGCGGCACCGTCCCGCCACCGCTCGCGGGCGAGGCGGCGCGGTACTCCGACAGCAAGGTGCCCTGGCCGACCGTCGCCAGCGCCGCGGCGAACGCCGCTTGCGCCGCGCCGGTGCTCAGCACCAGGTCGCTGCCGCCCGCGCCATCGCTCTGGATGGCGAAGTGATTGCCCGTGAGCGCCCCGGCGACCTTGTATTTATAGACGGTGTCGCCGGTGGTGGTGACGGTGAGCGTCGAGCCGCTGACCACCGCGGTCGCCACGGCGGTCAAGGCGAGGTCGATCGTGTCGCCCACCTGCAAGCCGCCGATCTGCTGGTTGGCGAACCCGGCCGGCTTGTCCAGCAGCAGCACGCCAGTGCTGGACAGGAAGTTGGCGCCCTGCTTGGCGCCGACGCCAAGTTCCAGCGTGGAACTGGCGCCGATCTCCAGCACGCCCTTGCCGGTCGCGCTGGCGACCAGCTTCAGCTTGCCGCCCAATGCCTCGATAATTCCGGCATTGGCGGTGGCCCCCTTGATCGAGCCGAATCCGGCGATGGTGCCGGTCGCGCCGACAGCGAGCTTGCCGGCTTGCAGCAAGCCGCCGTTCAGGTTGATCTGGCCGTTGTCGGTAAGGTTCAGGCCGGTGATGTAGCCGCGATTGGCGTTCAGCGTGAGCACGCCCGTGCCGCTGATGGTCGTGAGGCTGTTCTCCAATGTGGCGAATGTGCTGCCGTTGCCGCTCTCCAGGGTGGAACCGAGCCCCTGCAGCACCACGTCGGCCGACAGCGTCGTGACGGCGCCGCCGTCGAGCGCCAGCGTCGAGCCGGCGCCGATCGCCTCCCAGGTGCCGCCGATCAGTTCGCCGCTGACCACGTTCGCGTTCGTGACGCCCGAGTTCATGGTGATCGCGCTGCCGCCGGCGGCCTCGATCGTCCCCTGGTTGTTCAGGATGCCGCCGCTGAACAGGATGCTGCCCGCGCCGGTGGATTCGATCAGGCCGGTCGCGAGGTTCTGCAAGTTGCCGCCGCCGGTATTGATGGTCATGCCGGCGCTGGCGTTGGCGAGGATGATCGCGGCGTTGACGAGCTGCATTGCGCCGACGCCGATCTGGCCGGCGCCGGAGATGGTCTCGTTGACGTTGTACAGCGTCTGGCTGCCGCTGGAGTTGGCGAGGATGCGGTTGTTGGCGCTGTTGGACAGCATGAGCTGGCCGCCGCCGGTCAACGTCACCGTCTGCGAGTTCAGCAGGATGTCCGTGGTGTCGGTGCCGGCGTTCTCGACGATGCTGCCGGTGTTGTTGATCGTGCCCGAGAGGTAAAGGCTGGTGTTGTCGGTCACGTCGACCGTGCCGATGATGGTCAGCGCGCCGGCGGTGGCGCCGTCGAGGGCGCCGCTGCCCACGGTGTCGATCACGCCGCCGGCGCTGCTGGCGACGGTGCCGCCCTGCACCGTGCCGCCGTTCAGGTCGACATGCGATCCGGCGCCCACCGCCTCGATTGTGCCCCCGGCGTTGTCGATCGCCGAGTTCAGCAGCTCCAGCCCGCCGGCGCTGGTCGATTCGATGATGCCGGCGTTGAGGATCAGGTCCGCGTTGGTGTTCAGCACCAGCGCGTTGGTCCCGGTGGCGTCGATCACCCCGGCCGCCTGATTCACCAGATTGAGCTGGCCGACGCCGATCTGGCCGGCGCCGCTGATGGTCTCGTTCGCGTTGACCAGTTGCGCCGAGCCGCTGCCGCCGTACAGGCGGTTGTTGGCGCTGTCGCTCATCACCACCTGGCCGCCGCCGGCCAGCGTGACCGACTGGCTGTTGACGATGATGTTGGTCGTGTTGGCGCCGGCGTTCTCGACGATGCTGCCGGCGTTGTCGATCGTGCCGTACAGATAAAGGTTGGTGTTGCTCTCGACATCGACCGTGCCCTGGATTGTCAGCGCCCCGTAATCGCTGCCGTCCAGTCCGGCGCTGTTGATCTCGTTGATGACGCCGCCGGAGGCCGCGATCAGCGTGCCGCCCTCGACGTTGGCGCCGTTGGACAGGTCGACGTGGGCATTCGCGCCCTTGGCCTCGATCGTGCCGCCGGCGTTGTCCACGCTGCTCTGGATCACCAGCCCGCCATTGCCGGCGGCGGTTCCGGTGGATTCGATCAGCCCGGTGTTGCTGGCGAGCTGCGCGCCGGTGTTCAATATCAGGGCGTTCACGCCGGTGGCGTCGATGATCCCCGCGGCCTGGTTTATCAGGATCATCTGCCCCGCGCCCAACTGGCCGGCGCCGACGATCGTGTTGTTGACGTTGACCAGCCGCACACCGCTGCTGGAGCCATACACGCGGTTGTTGGACTCGTCGGTCATCGACACCGTGCCGCCGCCGGTCAGCGTCACGATCTGGCTGTTGGCGATCAGGTTGGTGGTGTCGTCGCCGGTGCCGGAGGCGATCACCAGCGAACCAACGTTGTCGATGGTGCCTTGCAGATAAAAGCTGTTGTTGTCGGCCACGGCGACCGTGCCGAGATTCGTGATCTGCCCGAACGTCTGCCCATCGAGCTGCCCGCTCGCGACGCCGACGATCTGGCCGCCGCCGGCGGTGGTGAGCGTGCCGCCTTGGATGTTGGCGCCGTCCAGCGTCACCGTATCGCCGCCGCCGCTCGCCAGGATCGTGCCGCCCTGGTTGTCGATGATCCCCTGGAGCGTCAGGCCGCCGGCGGCGGTGGCTTCCAGCAATCCGGTGTTGGTCATGACGTAGCCGGGATTGACCGTGAGACTGGCGGCCTGGTTGGCGTCGATCGTGCCGGCGTTGATGATCTTGGTCTGGCCGAGGCCGATCTGCCCGGCGCCGGCGATCGTGTCGTTGAGGTTGTACAGGGTGAATCCGCTGTTGCTGGCGTAGATGCGGTTGTTCACGTTGTCCGACAGCACCACCTGGCCGCCGCCCTTCAGTTCGGCGGTCGGGCTGTCGATGATGAGGTTGGTGCTGTCGGCGGTGGAGCCGAGCGTGATCGTGCCGGTGTTGTTGATGGTGCCCGCGATATTGAAGCTCGTGTTGTCGGCAACCGTCAGGCTGCCGGCCACGGTGACGGCGTGCGAGGATTGCCCGTCGAGCTGGCCGGCGCCGCCGGCGGTGACGAACGCGCCGCCGCTCAGCGACTTCAGCGTGCCGCCGATGACGTCGCTGGCCAGCGTCACCGTGGACCCGGCGCCGGCCGCCTCGATGGTGGCGCCGGTGTTCAGCACGGCGCTGTCCAGCACCAGGTTGCCGCCGGCCGTGGCCTCCAGCAGGCCCTGGTTCGTGGTCGTGCCGCCGCCGGTGTTCAGCACCAGCGCGGCCGCCGCCTGATTGGCGTCGATCGTGCCGTGCGCCTGGTTGACCAGCGTCAACTGGCCGTCGCCGAGATTGCCGCCGCCGGAGATGGTGTTGTCGACATTGGTCAGCACGTCGCCGGCGCTGTTGGCGTAGATGTAGTTGTTGGCGCTGGCCGAAAGCGTGACCTGGCCGCCGCCCGACAGGGTCGCCGCCGCCGAGGTGATGATGATGCGGGTGGCGTCGGTCGCCGCCTGCTCGCTGATCGTCCCCGAGTTGACGATGCTGCCGCCGAGATCGAGGTTGGCGTTGTCCCCGACGATCACCGTGCCGGCCAGCCCGCCGGTGGCGCTGCCGCTGGTGACGGAGAACGTGCCGGCGCTCACGTCCAGCGTCGCCGTCGCCGCGACCGCCAGGGAAAGCACGGTGTTGGTGGTGCTGGATGTCACCACGTAGCTGCCGCTGGCGTCGATCAGCGCGATGTCGCTGGCGCCCGGGATGCCCGTGGGAGACCAGCTATTCTGGTCGTTGAAGCTGCCTCCAGCCCCGTTGGTCCAGTGATACGTGGTGCCCATGACTTCGCTCCTTCCCCGTCAGGCGTTCACGCCATCTAAACGTTCCGGAAGCAGGTCGTCAACCAAATGTTATGATTATGATAACACACATATTCCGGCTACGAACGGCAATGTATCTGCCGTAACTAGCGGCCGCTCCGGCCGCGCGCCGCGTGCAGCACCAGGGCCGCCACGGGCACCACATAGGGCACGGTCTGCATCAGCTCGCTGGGCAGGCCGATGCCTTGCAGGTCGGTGGCCAGCGCGTCGGCCGCGCCCAGCACCAGCGAGGCGATGCCGGTGCCGAGCGCGCCGCCGCGGCCCATGACCTCGGCGGCGATGGCGATGTAGCCGCGCCCGGCCGACATGCCGCCGGCGAACCAGGTGACGTAGCCCATCGACAGGAACGCGCCGCCCGCCCCGGCGAACCCGCCCGACAGCAGCAGGGCGGCGAACTGCACGCGGGCCACCCGCACGCCGGCGATCGCCGCGGCCTCCGGCGCCTCGCCCACCGCGCGCAGATGCAGGCCGAACGGCGTGCGCAGCAGCAGCACGCTGACCAGCGGCACGCCGAGCAGCGCCGCCCAGGTCAGCACATGCTGGTTGCCGAACACGATGCCGAGGAACGGCAGGGGCACGTTCGGCAGCACCTTGGACGGCAGGCTGCCCGACATGCCCTTGTCGCCGGTCAGCGCATACAGCAGCAGCACCGTGGCGCTGGCGGCGGCCAGGTTGATCGCCACCCCGCTCAGGATCAGGTCGGCGCGCAGCACATGCACCGCGAACCCCAGCAGCCCGCCCACCGCCGCGCCCACGGCGATCGCCAGCAGCAGCCCCGCCCAGGCGTTGCCGGAATAGGCGCTGCCGACCACGCCCGCGAAGGCGCCGGCCAGCATGATGCCCTCCACGCCGATGTTGATGACCCCGGCGCGGTCGGAGATCAGCGCGCCGAGGGCGGCCAGCAGGATCGGCGTGCTGACCCGCAAGGTCGTGGCGAAAAAGCCGATGCCGCCGAGATGCGTCAGGATCTCGTGGATCAAGGCGAAGTGGTCCGCCGGCCGCGCAGCCAGGCGCGCAGGCGCGGATTCTGGGTGATCGCGGCGGCGGTCGCGAACAGGATCACCAGCGCCTGGATCAGTCCCACCACCTCGGAGGGCACGTCGAAGTTTTCCGCCAGCAGGTCGCCGCCCACCGTCAGATACGACAGCGCCAGCGCCGCCGGCGGCACCAGGAACGGGTTGTTGCCGGCCAGGATCGCCACCACCAGGCCGTTCCACCCCTGCCCCGGCAGCGCCTGCCAGGTGAAGCGCACGTACAGCCCCTGCACCTCGATCGCCCCGCCCGCCGCCGCCGCCAGCCCGCCCAGCGCCTGCACGCCGGCGGCGATCAGCGTGATGCGCAGGCCGAGATGGCGCGCGAAGCCCGGATTGGCGCCGACCACCCGCGCCTCGTAGCCCCAGCGCGTCGCGAACAGCCACACGCCGCCCAGCGCGCAGGCCGCCAGCGCCAGCACGATGCCCAGATGCACGCGCGTGCCGGCCAGCAGCATCGGCAGCTTGGCATCGGGCGGCAGCCGGTACGAAGCCAGCGAGCCGGCGTTCGGATCGCGCAGGAAATAGTTCACGACATACAGGCCGAGATACAGCGCCGCGTAGTTCAGCATCAGCGACGACACCAGTTCCGAGGCGCCGAAGCGCGCGCGCAGCACGCCGGGGATGACGCAGACCAGGCTGCCCACGGCGGCGCCGAAGGCGATGGCGCAGCCGGCCACCGCCCAGCCCGGCAGCGGGATGCGCAGGATGCACCAGGTCGCGGCCACGCCGCCGAGGAAGAACGCCCCCTCGGCGCCCAGATTGAACATGCCGGCGCGGAACATCAGGCTGACCGCCAGCCCGGTGAACATCAGCGGCGTCGCGGTCTCGACGATGTTGCCGGCATGGCGCAGATCGGCCACCGGCCCCAGCAGGAACGTCGCCACCGCCGCCCCCGGCGTCGGCAGCGCCAGCGCGATCGGCACCAGCACCACGCCGACCACGGCCAGCAACAGCAGCACGGTCAGCAGCACCGGGGCGAGCGCGGCGCGGATCATGCAGGAAAGCGGTCGCCCGGAACCGCGCCGTCATCGCTTCGCATTAGCCACGTTCTGACGCCGTTGCCGGTAATCCGCAAACCGGGCTTTCCAGTGAGTTTTGCCAGCCACGAGACCCCGGCGGCACCGTCCAAGCCCGCGTCGGCCCGGACATCGTGGGCACCGTCGACGAGACGGTCGACTTACACGAGACCGTCCGCCGGCCTACTAGCGTGCTACGCCGCTATTATGATAGCATGATGCCATGCGTACCCTCGCTATGCTCGCCCGCAAGGGTGGCACCGGGAAAACCACGCTGGCCGTGCATCTGTCCGTCATGGCGGCGGAGGCCTGCCGGCGGGTGGTGCTGGTGGATTGCGACCCGCAGCGCAGCGCCGGTGACTGGTGGCGGGTGCGCCAGTCGAGCGCGCCGGAGTTGGTCGAGTGCGCCGCGACGCGCGTTCCGGCGGTCATTCAGGCCGCCGCCGCCGATGGCGTCGACCTCGTGGTTATCGACACGCCGCCGAGCGTCACCGCCGACACCGCTGCGATAGCGCGTCTGTCCGACCTGGTGTTGATTCCGTGCCGCGCCGGCATCCTGGATCTGCGCGCCATCGCCGCGACGGTCGACACGGTGAAGGCGGCGCGGCTGGCGCCCGGATGCGTCGTGATCGTTCTTAATGCCGCCGCCGCGGCCCGTGGGGCGACAGAAGGCTTGCTGGTGAGCGAGGCCCGGCGAGCCTTGGCGGCTTACGGCCTGCCGGTGGCGCCGGTGGCGATCGGCAACCGCGTGGCGCTGGCGCACGCCCTGATTGATGGCCGCGCCGTCACCGAGTTCGAGCCCGAGGGCAAGGCGGCGCTTGAGCTCCGCAAACTGTTCTGCACGATGGAGGAGAAGCTATGGCAACCCGAGCTGCTTTGAAGCTGGATGACTACGCCGCCCGGCGCGGCCCGGCGGCTCCTGTGGCGAAGGATGACAGACGCGGGCAGACGCTCCGCCTTCGGCCGGACGCCTGGGCGCAGCTCAAGATACTGGCGGTCGAGCGCGGTAAGCCGAGTCACGAACTGCTGATCGAGGCGGTCAATCTGCTGTTCGATCACCACGGCAAGCCGACGATAGCGGGATAGCGAAATACCATGATAGCAAAAGAGCAGTATCATGGCCGCTGATCGGCTGGCGCTGGCGCACGCCTTCGAGGACGCCGGCATTGTGCGCGACAAGGCCGAGCGCGTGGCCTCGGCCATCTTCGACGCCATCAACGACAACGTGGCCACAAAAGCCGACATCGCCCGGGTCGAGTTGCGGCTGGATTTAGTGGAGCATCGGCTGATGACCCGCCTAGGCGGCCTCGTGGTGGTGATGGTTGGGCTGCTGTTCGCCGCCCTGCACTACTGGCCGCCGCGGTGATGACGATGGGCGGCCGGCGCTGTCACGCTGGGGGCGGGAGCGCGGCGCACGGCGATGCTCATGGTGGCATTGAGTTCCCGCATTTGCAAGCACGGGACGCCATGGAAGAATTCGCTATTGCCGCCCCGGATGCCGGGTCAAAGCCCGGCCATGACGGTTGATCTTGTGCCGTGCCAACACTCTGATTGTGAAACGTTGCCTCCGAACGGACTCGGAACAGTCTGGCTCAGTGCTTAAAGCAGACGCTCACCGACGGAGGGACGTTGTCCTGGCATCGCCAGTCGACTCCGAAGCCGGTGGGCGGCATCCACCAAAGGAGCTTAGGCTCGCGCACCAGAAACCAGATCGCCGCAACCGATAGGAGCAGAAGCGGCAGGCTGACCGCTGACCAAAGTCGGGAGCCGCGGTGATTGCCGACGGCGAACGCCTCTCTGGCTTGCAGCACACTGCCGCCAGCCAACACCACCAGAGCCGCCGCCAACATGACCAGCATCGCTACACCCCGGCGTCAGTTCTGCGCGCCCCCGCCAAATCGTGCCAAACCCGCGGCGATGGTCACGCGGCCATCTCCAGCCCCAGCATCGCCGGTCCCAGCCGCTCCGGCGTCAGCGCCGCGTCGTTGTCCAGCCGTGCCACCACGCGGCCGCCGCACAGCACCACGACGCGGTCGGACAGCGCCAGCAGCTCGTCCAGATCGGCGGTCAGCAGCAGCACCGCCGCCCCCGCCTCGGCCAGTTCCAGGATGCGGGCGCGGATGAACGCCGCCGCCTCGATGTCGATGCCGCGCGTCGGCTGGTCGGCCACCAGGAAGCGCGGACGGGCGGCGAACTCGCGCGCGGCGATCAGCTTTTGCGCGTTGCCGCCGGACAGGTCGCCGAGCCGTTGCCGCGGCGAGCGGGCGCGGACGCCGAACGTCTCGATCATGCGCCGCGTCAGCCGCTCGGCGCGGCGTCCGGACAGGAACGGCCAGCGCCCGAGCGCGGCCGAGCGATGCGCGCCGCCGATCGCGTTGTCGGACAGCGACAGGCCGAGCGCGCCGCCGTCGCGAAAGCGGTCGGCCGGCAGATGCGCCATGCCCATGCGCCGCAGCGACGCGGTGCCGGCGCGGGTCACGTCGCGCCCGTGCAGCCGCACCGTGCCGGAGGCCGGGCGCCGCAGCCCGGTCAGCACCGATACCAATCCGCGCTGGCCGTTGCCGTCGACGCCGGCCACGCCGAGCACTTCTCCGGCGGCGACAGACAGCGTGACGCCGTCCAGCCGGTCGGCGGGGTCGGACGCCGGCAGGCGCAGATCGGTCGCCTCCAGCAGCGTCGCGCCCGCGCCGCCCTGGCCCGCCGCCCGGCGCACGGCGGCGACATCGCGGCCCATCACCAGGCGCGCGATCGTCGCATCGTCCAGCGCCGCCATCGCCGCGTCGCCCGTGACCTCGCCGGCGCGCAGCACGGTGACATGGTCGGCCAGCGCGCGCACCTCGCGCAGCTTGTGCGAGATGAAGATGATGGTCAGCCCGGCCGCGCGCAGGTGGCGCAGGCGGTCGAACAGCTCCTCGGTCTCCTGCGGCGTCAGCACCGCCGTCGGCTCGTCCAGGATCAGCAGCCGCACCTTGCGCGCCAGCGCCTTGAGGATCTCCACCTTCTGCTGGGCGGCGACCGACAGGCCGGACACCACCGCGTCAGGCGGCACCGCCAGCCGGTAATGCGCGCCGAGCTCGGCCACCTCGCGCCGCGCCGCCGCGCGGTCGGTGAGTGGTCCCAGATGCGGCTCGCGCCCCAGCACGATGTTTTCCGCGACCGTCAGCGACGGCACCAGCGAGAAATGCTGATGCACCATGCCGATGCCGTGCGCGGCGGCGGCGCGCGGCGAATTGTCCGCGAGCGGCACATCGTCCACCAGGATCGCGCCGCTGTCGGGCTGCTCCAGGCCGAACAGCAGCTTCATCAGGGTGCTCTTGCCGGCGCCGTTCTCGCCGCAGATGGCGTGGCAGGTGCCGGCCTCGACGCCGAACGACACGTCGCGCAACGCCCGCACGCCATTCGCATAGGTCTTGCCGACGCCGCGAAACGCCACCAGCGGCATCGACCCACCTGACCTGAAGGGCGGCTACGGGCGCACCTTGTCGCGCAGCGCCACGATCTGGCCGGTGGGCATCCCGAGCGCGGTCGGCACCGTGATCTTGCCGGCCGCGATCTCCGCCGAGGCGGTCGCGACTTTCGCGCGCACGTCCGCCGGCACCAGCTTTTGATAGATGGCGTTGTCGACGATGCCGACCGCGCCCTCCTTCAGCCCCAGCGACTCCTCGTGGCCGAGCGGCAGCTTGCCCGCTTCCAGCAGGTCGAAGGCGCGCGCCAGGCTGATGTCGACGCGCTTCAGCACCGACGTCACCACGCGATCGGCGGTGGCCGGGTCGGTCTTGGCGAAAATCGCCGACTGGTCGCTGTCCACGCCGATGGCGTAGCGCCCGCTCTCCTTGGCCGCCGCGAGCTGGCCCAGCCCGGCCTGGCCGGCGACGTTGAAGCCGATCGCGACGCCGGTGCGGTACTGCGCCAGCGCCAGCTCCTTGCCCTTCGCCGCGTCGCTGAACGAGCCGATATACGACACCGCGACCTTGGCGGCCGGATCGACCGACTGCGCGCCGGCCACGTAGCCCACCAGGAAGTCGTTGATGACCGGAATATCCAGCCCGCCCAGGAAGCCCAGCGCCGTGCCCTTCTGGCCGCCGGCCTTTATCATCCCCTCGCCGATCATGCCGGCCAGGTAGCTGGCTTCGTTCTGCTTGTAGGTGATGGAATAGACGTTGGGGAACGCGCCGCCCTTATAGTCCATCGCCGCGTCGTAGATGACGAACTTCTTTTTCGGGTATTCCGGCGCCACCTGCGTCACGATGTCGGTCATCTGATAGGTGCCGGTGATAATCAGGTCCCAGTCCTGGCCGGCGATGTCCTCGGTCGTCGGTTGCCATTTGGACTCGTCGTAGCTCATCTCGATGATCTTGGTCTGCACGGCCGGGCCGTATTTCTGCTTTATCATCGCGATGCCGCGCGCCGCGGAATCGAAGAACGACTTGTCGCCCTCGGTGCCGTTAATCAGCAGCACCACTTTCTTCGGCGCCGCCGCCTGCGCGACCGAACCGGCCGCCAGGGTCAGTGCCACGGCCAGCGACAGGCGGATCACGGCGGTGCTGTTCATGGATCATCCCCGCGACGAGGTGGGCGACCGGCGGCGGTCGGACCGGGAGCGTAGCGGCAAACCGGGCCGGCGCAAATCCGCTCGCAAATCCGCTGTTGACGCTGGCGCGATGGTGTGTGAAGGATTTTGCACGTCCAAGGGAAAAATTACATGCATGGCCTGACCGGGCATGGCCTGACCGGCGGATCCGGTCTCAACGCGGCGGGGCTGAACACTCCCGGCCTCAGTGCGGGCCCCGGCCTCAGTGCGGGCCCGGCCTCAGTGCGGGCCCCGGCCTCAGTGCGGGCGAGGACGCCGGATTGGCGACCCGCGCCGCCTGGCTGTACCACGCGGGCGGGTTCACGCAGTCCGAGGTCGCGGCCAAGCTGGGCGTGACCAGCGCCAAGGCGCACCGGCTGATCGGGCGGGCCACGCGCGCCGGGCTAGTGCGGGTGTTCATCGACGGCCCGATCGGCGACTGCATCGCGCACGAGACGGCGCTGATCGAACGCCACGGGCTGACCCTGTGCCGCGTGGTGCCGAGCCTGGACGAACCCGGGCTGCCGCTGCGCGCGCTGGGCACCGCCGCGGCGACGTTTCTGCGCGACACGCTGGAGCGCGGCGACCATCGGGTGATCGGCGTCGGCCACGGCCGCACCCTGGCCGCCGCCGTGGACCACCTGCCGCGCGTCCCCGCCCCCGGGCTGCAACTGGTCAGCCTGCTCGGCGGCCTGCCGCGCCGCAACCCGGCGCACCCGTTCGAGGTGGTCGATCGGCTGGCCGAGAAGACCGGCGCCGAGGCGCACCTGCTGCCGGTGCCGATGTTCGCCCGCGCGGCGGCCGACCGCGACGTGCTGCGCCGCCAGACCGGCATCGCCGAGGCGCTGGCGCTGACCGGCGAGGCCAGCCTGCTCATCCTCGGCATCGGCGAGGCCACGGCGGACGCCTTCCTGGCCCATGCCGGCGCCTTCGCGGCGGCCGACGTGCGCCACGCCCGCGACGCCGGCGCCGTCGGCGAGGCGCTGGGCTATTTTTACGACACGCGCGGGCGGATGATCGACACCCCGCTGCACGCGCGCATCACCGGCCTGTCGCTGTCCGATCTGTCGCTGTCCGACCTGTCCCCGGGCCGTCCATCGGCCGATCGCCCGTCGCGCGCGGTGGTCGCGGTGGCCGGCGGGCCGGGCAAGACGCACGCCATCAATGCCGTGCTGCGGAGTCATCTGCTGACCGGCCTGATAACCGACGAGCTGACAGCGCGCCAGCTTGTCGCGGAGCCCCCATGACGCGCGGTTCAACGGGAGAATAGCATGTACGAAAGAGCCAAGGATGCGATCGACGGATTCCTCGCCGGCCGCGTCGGCCGCCGCGAGCTGGTGCGGCGGATGGCCGCACTGGGCGTCGGCGCCGCGACCACCGGCGTGCTGCTGAACCAGGCGATGAGCCGGGCCTACGCCGCCGATTTCGACATGATGGCCAACAAGGGCACGTCGATCAAGTTGCTGCTGAACAAGCACCCCTACGCCGACGCGATGATCGCCGACCTGGACAACTTCAAGAAGCTGTCGGGCATGGATGTCACCTACGACATCTTCCCCGAGGACGTGTATTTCGACAAGGTCACGGCCGCGCTGTCCTCGCGCTCGACGCAGTACGATGCGTTCATGACCGGCGCCTATCAAACCTGGCAGTACGGCCCGGCCGGCTGGGCGGTCGACCTTGCCGAGTACATCACCGATGCGAAAAAGACCGGCCCGGGCTTCAACTGGAACGACGTGCTGCCGGGCCTGCGCGCGTCGACCGCATGGTCGGGCAAGCCGGGCGACGCGCTGGGCGGCCCCGGCGCGCACCAATGGTGCATTCCCTGGGGCTTCGAGATCAACAACGTCACCTACAACCGGCAGATCATGGACAAGGCCGGCGTGAAGCTGCCCGGCAACCTGCCGGAGATGGTCGAGGCGGCCGCCAAGATCAGCAAGGACGTGAACGGCGTCTATGGCATCGGCGTGCGCGGCAGCCGTTCGTGGGCGACGATCCATCCGGGCTTCCTGTCGGGCTTCACCAACTACGGCGCGAAGGATTTCACCAACGAGGGCGGCAAGCTGAAGGCCGCGATGAACAGCCCGCAGGCGAAGGAGTTCACGGCACTCTGGGTCAAGATGATCCAGCAGGGCGGCCCGAAGAACTGGTCCACCTACACCTGGTATCAAGTCGGCCAGGATCTCGGCAACGGCGCCTCGGCGATGATCTACGACGCGGACATCCTCGGCTACTTCAACGACAACGCCGCCAGCAAGGTGCATGGGCAGCTCGCCTTCGACGCCTTCATCGCCAACCCGAAGGCCGCCTACGATACCCCGAACGTCTGGATCTGGTCGCTGGCGATGTCCAACTTCTCGCGCAAGAAGGATGCCGCCTGGACCTTCATGCAGTGGGCGGCGGGCACCGACCACCTGCTGTTCGGCGCGCGCAAGATGGACATGGTCGACCCGATCCGCCAGAGCGTCTGGGACGATGCCGAGTTCAAGCAGAAGATCGGCCAGTATCCGGGCTATCTGGAGCAGTACACCAAGTCGGCGCCGCACGCGCAGATCTACTTCACGCCGCAGCCGCTGTTCTTTAATGTCACGACCGACTGGGCGGCGGCGTTGCAGCGCATGGTGGCGGGCGAAATCCAGGTCAGCGAGGGGCTGGACCAGCTCGCGGCGAACATCGACACGCAGATGAAGCAGTCGGGCCTGGGCTGACGCAACGGCCCCTCACCCCCCGCCCTCTCCCGATGGGAGAGGGAGCAGAAAGCCCTCTCCCTCTGGGAGAGGGTTGGGTGAGGGTCGCCACCCCGAAGACTGGCCCGAAGACTGGCCCAAAGATTGGCCCAAGGATTGGACCGAAGCATGTCAGACATCGCGCTTCCAACCGCCACCGCCGCCGCGCCCGCCCAATCGGCGGGGCCGCGTTCGCAGCGGGTTCTGCCCTACCTGCTGAGCCTGCCGGCGCTGCTGGTGTGCATCGCCATCCTGATCCCGTTCTTCACGTCCGCCTATGACAGCCTGCTGCGCTACAATCTCGGCCTGCCCTACCTGAAGGGCTTCATCTGGTTCCAGAACTACGTCCAGTTCCTCAATGATCCGGCGTTCTGGAACACCGTGCGTGTCTCGGCGGTCTATACGGCGGCGACCGTGGTGGTGGAGCTGCTGCTGGGGCTGGGCATCGCGATGCTGCTGCGCGAGCGCACCAGGTTCAACAATTTCTGCTCGGTGGCGCTGCTGCTGCCGCTGATGTGCGCGCCGGTGCTGGCGGCGCTGATGTGGAAGCTGATGACCGACAGCAATTTCGGCGTGCTGAGCTGGGCGGTCAATCAGATCGGCATCCACAACATGCGCTGGGCGTCCGACGGCCATACGGCGATGTTCACCGTCGTGCTGATCGACGTCTGGGTGTACACGCCGTTCATGATGGTGCTGCTGCTCGCCGGGCTGCGCAGCCTGCCGCAGCAGCCGTTCGAGGCGGCACGGCTCGATGGCGTGCCGGGGCACTTCGTCTTCTTCCGCATCACGCTGCCGATGCTGATGCCCTACATCATCACCGCGGTCCTGTTCCGCCTGCTCGACAGCATCCAGCAATTCGACATCGTCTATGCGATGACGCAGGGCGGTCCGGGCGACCGGCTGATGCTGTTCCAGGTGCGCGCCTATCTCGAGTTCTTCACCTATCAGAACGTGGCGCACGCGGCGGCGCTGATGATGATCCTGTGGGCGATCACCTATGCCCTGTCCTTCGTGTTCGTCAAACAGATGCGCCGCCTGCGGGAGCGTACCCATGCAACGGTCTGACCTCACGCCGCGCGTGCTGCGCGGCATCGCCCTGGCGCTGGTGCTGATCTTCTTCCTGTTCCCGATCGTCTGGATCATCCAGATGTCGTTCCACACCAACGACTCGATCCTCAGCCACACGCCGCGGCCGTTCGCCGCGTTCACCTTGCAGAACTACACCACCCTGATCTCCGGCAAGCTGGTGACGCCCACCGGCACGCAGGACGTGAACTTCCTGGGCAACCTCGGCAACTCGTTCCTGCTGGCGGCCTGCTCGGTGGTGCTCTCGCTGATCCTGGGCGTGCCGGCGGCCTATGCGTTCGCGCGGTTCCGCTTCCGGCTGGGCGAGGACATCGCCTTCACCCTGCTGTCGTTCCGCTTCGCCCCGCCCCTGCTGGTGCTGCTGCCGCTGTCGCTGTACTTCCAGGATCTCGGGCTGTCGAACACCTACGTGGGACTGATCTGGGTGTACCAGCTCATCACCCTGCCGCTGATCCTGTGGATCGTGCGCGGCTATTTCGAGGACGCCAGCCCCGACATCGAATACGCCTATCGCGTCGACGGCCATTCGTGGTGGCGCGGCTTCATCCGCATCGCCATTCCGCTCGCCAAGCCCGGGATCGCCGCGGCGGCGCTGCTCAGCTTCATCTTCGCCTGGAACAACTTCGTCTTCGCGCTGATCCTGGCGTCGTCGGACAAGCAGCCGGTGACGGTGGGCGCGCTCAACTTCATCACCTCCGCCGGCATCCCGTACGGCCAGGTCGCCGCGGCGGTGGTGCTGTCGATCGTGCCGACGCTGGCGATCGCGCTGTATGCACAGAAATGGCTGGTCGAAGGCCTCAGCCTGGGAGCGGTCAAGGGATGAACGCCACCACAAAGGGCCTCGCGGTCCGCAACCTGCACGTCTCGTTCGGCCGCGTCGATCTGCTGCGCGGCGTCGACCTGGATGTGGCGTCCGGCGAGACGCTGGTGCTGTTCGGTCCGTCCGGCGGCGGCAAGACGGTGCTGCTGCGCGCCATCGCCGGACTGGAACCGGCGGCGCGCGGAGAAGTCTGGATCGACGGGCGCGACGTGTCGCGGCTGGGGCCGGAGAAGCGCGGCATCGGCATGGCGTTCCAGAACTTCGCGCTGTATCCGCACATGCCGGCGCGGGCGAACATCTCCAGCCCGCTGGAGGCGCGCCGCATTCCCAGGGCCGAGGCGAACAGGCGCGTGGCCGACGTGTCCGCGCTGCTGAAGATCGACCATGTGCTGAGCCACGCGCCGCGCGAGCTGTCCAACGGCCAGAAGCAGCGCACCGCGCTGGCCCGCTCGCTGGTGGCCGAGCCGGGGGTGCTGCTGCTCGACGACCCGCTGCGCAACGTCGACGCCAAGCTGCGCTACGAAATGCGGCTGGAGCTGCCGCGCCTGCTGCGCCGCGCCGGGGCGGCGACCATCTATGTCAGCCAGGACTATCGCGAGGCGATGGCGCTGGGCGACCGGGTGGCGATCCTGCAGGACGGCTACATCGTGCAGGCGGCGCCCTCCGAGGACATCTACGACGCGCCGGCCAACGTGACGGTAGCCCGCCTGTTCGGCGATCCGCCGATCAACCTGCTGGCGTGCCGTCCGGAGAACCGCGGCGGCCGCGTGATCGCGACTGCCGCCGGGCTGGAAATGGCGCTGCCGGTCGGCCCCGCCGCCGCCGGCCGCGAGTGCCTGCTGGGCATCCGGCCCGAGGCGATCGAGGTGCTGGCCGAATCGCATCCCGGCGCGGCGCCCGCCGAACTGGTGGCGGCGACGCCGCTGCACGAGCGGGTGGTGCTGCTGCTGCGCACGCCGGACGGCACCGAGGTGGTGGCCAGCGTCATCGGCCGCCCGCCGCGCGCCGGCGACGCCCTGTGGTTCACCGCCGATCCCGGCTCGACGCTGCTGTTCAACGCGGAATCGGGCGCGCGGATCGAGCCGGTGTCGATGCCGACGGAGGCTGCGGCATGACCCTGTGCATCGACGGCGTCGACAAGACCTATGGCGGCCGCTACGGCAAGCCGGTCCATGCGGTGCGCGACCTCAGCCTCGCGGTGGCGGACGGCGACCTGGTGGCGCTGCTCGGCTCGTCGGGCTGCGGCAAGACCTCGACCCTGCGCATGATCGCGGGCTTCGAGGACGTCACCCGCGGCCACATCAACCTGGCCGGCCGGCGCATCGAGACGCTGCCCCCGCCGCGGCGGAAAGTGGCGATGGCGTTCGAGGGCTACGCGCTGTACCCGCCGCTGACCATCGAGCAGAACATCGGCTTCGGCCTGACCGAGCGCGGCCTGGACCGCAACGAGGCGAAGCGGCGCGTGCGCGAGATGGCCGAGATGCTGGAGATCAGCGCGATCCTGCCGCGACGGCCGAACAACCTGTCGGGCGGCCAGCAGCAGCGCGCCAGCCTGGCGCGCGCCCTGGCGCGCGACGCGGATCTGTACCTGCTCGACGAGCCGATGGGCCAGTTGGAGCCGCAGTTGCGCGCGGTGCTGCGCGGGCGCGTCAAGGCGGCGCTGAAGCAGCGCGGCATGACCGCGGTGCTGGTCACGCACGACCAGACGGAGGCCAACGCGATGGCCGACAAGATCGCGGTGATGGAAGGCGGCGTGCTGCAACAGTCACGGCCGGCCCGACGAACTGCGCGACGCGCCCGCCAACCTGTACGTGGCGACCTTTCTCGGCGAGCCGCCGATGAACGCGCTTGGCGGCGTGGTCGGCGACGGCGGCGTGGTGCTGGACGACATGCCGGGCCGCACGGTGCCGCTGCCGGGAATGAAGCTGCCGGCGCCCGGCACGCGCGTGGTGCTGGGCATCCGGCCGCATCGCGTGCATCTCGACACCGACGCGCTGCCGGCCAGCGTGGTGTCCAACCAGTGGCTCGGCGATCAGGCGCATGTCGTGCTTGAGGTCGGATCGCGCATCATCGTCGCCGTCTCGCATCATCGCGTGCCGGTGCGCGTGGGCGAGGCGCGCGGCTGGGGCTTCGATCCGGCCGACGCGCATCTGTTCGACGCCGGCACCGGGCGGGCGATCGCGCACGGGATGCGCCCCGCCTGAACGCCTGCGTTGTGACAATCACTCGAAAGGAGAACAGTCGATGAGCCAGTCAGCAGCAGCAACCACCGCGCGGCCGAACGAGCTGCCGGCGACCATGCAGGCCGTCGTCGCCTACGCGCCGGGCGACTACCGGCTCGAGACGGTGGACGTGCCGCGCGCGGGCCCCGACGACATCATCATCGAGGTCGAGGCCTGCGGCATCTGCGCCGGCGACATCAAGGCGTTCGAGGGCGCGCCGTCGTTCTGGGGCGACGACAAGGGTCAGCCCCGCTACGTCAAGGCGCCGATGATCCCCGGCCACGAGTTCATCGGCCACGCCGTCGAACTTGGCGAGAACGTGGCGCGCGCCGGCGAGTACACGCTGGGCGACCGGCTGATCTCCGAGCAGATCGTGCCGTGCGAGCACTGCCGGTTCTGCCAGCGCGGCGAATACTGGATGTGCGAGAAGCACGACGTCTATGGCTTCCAGAACAACGTCAACGGCGGCATGGCCAAGTACATGCGCTTCCCCAAGGAATCGCGCACCCACAAGCTGCCGCAAGACCTGGCGATGGAAAAGGCGATCCTGGTCGAGCCGTATGCGTGCTCGGTCCATGCCGTCAACCGCGGCCTGATCCAGCTCGACGACATCGTGGTGCTGTCCGGCGCCGGCCCGCTCGGCCTCGGCATGGTGGGGGCGGCACGGCTGAAGAACCCGTCCAAGCTGATCGTGCTGGACCTGAAGCCCGAGCGCCTGGAACTGGCCCGCCGGTTCGGCGCGGACATCGTGATGAACCCGGCGAAGGAGGACGTCGTCAAGGCGGTCAAGGACATGACCGACGGCTACGGCTGCGACGTCTACATCGAGGCCACCGGCCACCCGTCGAGCGTGATCCAGGGCCTGAACATGATCCGCAAGCTCGGCCGCTTCGTCGAGTTCAGCGTGTTCGGCCAGGACGTGACGGTGGACTGGAGCATCATCAGCGACCGCAAGCAGCTCGACCTGTACGGCGCCCATCTCGGTCCGTACTGCTACCCGCTGACCATCGCCGGGATCAACGACGGCCGCCTGCCGACCGAGGGCGTGGTGACGCATGTGCTGCCCCTGGCCGAGCACAAGAAGGGCTTCGAGCTGATGAAGAAGGGGGCCGACAACTCGATCAAGGTGGTGCTGGTTCCCTAGCCGGCCTTCCTGGCCAGTTGCCCGCGACGGGCTTTGCCGCCAGACTTGCGGCGATGGCTCACAAGCGGCACGCGAGCAAACCGCTGGTCAACCAGCACCCTGGCCGGCCATGTCGCCCAGCGTCCTGATCGCGCTCGATTCCGGCACCTCGGTGGTCAAGGCGGTGGCGTTCGACGGCGGCGGCACGCTGCTGGCCACGGCGGCACGCCCCAACGCCTACGCCATGCTGCCGGGCGGCGGGGCCGAGCAGGACATGCGCCGCACCTGGGAGGTGGCCGCCTCGGCGCTGTCGGAGCTGGCCGCCGAGCTGGACACAAGCGGCCTGGCCGGCGGCATCGCCGCGCTGGCGATCACCGGCCAGGGCGACGGCACCTGGCTGATCGACGCCGAGGGCGAGCCGGTCGGGCCGGGGCTGCTGTGGCTGGACAGCCGCGGCGCCGGCTTCGTCGAGGCGCTGCAAGCCTCGGGGGCGGCGCAGGCGGCGTTCGCCTATACCGGGTCCGGCCTGGCCGCCTGCCAGCAGGTGCCGCAACTGCTGTGGCTGGAGCGGCATCGCCCGGCGGTGATCGAGCGCGCCGCCATCTCGATGCACCCGAAGGACTTCCTGTATCTGCGCCTGACCGGGCAGCGCGCCACCTCGCCGGACGAAGCCAGCTTCACCTTCGGCGATTTCCGCACGCGCGGCTATCGCGACGAGGTGCTGCACGCGCTGGGCATCGCCCGCTTCCGCCGCCTGCTGCCGCCGATCGTCGACGGGCTGCGCCAGTCCCATCCGCTCACACCGGGCGCCGCGCGGCTCACCGGCCTGCCGCCGGGGCTGCCGGTGATCCTGGGCTACGTGGACGCGGTCTGCACCACGCTCGGGGCCGGCATCTACGATCCCGGCGCGGGCCATGACGGCGATACCGGCGTGGCGGTGGTCGGCAGCACGGGGATGCACCTGCGCCTGGTCACGGACGTCGCGCGCGTCGCGCCGTCGCCGGCGATGACCGGCTATTGCATGGTGTTCCCGGTGCCCGGACACACCTTGCAGGCGCAGAGCAACATGGCATCCACCATCAACATCGACTGGATCGTGCAGCTCGCGACCGACGCGGCGGCGCTGGCCAGCGGCGGCGGCGTGTCGCGCGAGGCGGTGCTGGCGACCATCGACCAGGGCGTGGCCGCGGCGCGGCCGGGCGCGGTGCTGTACCACCCGTTCATTTCCTCGGCCGGCGAGCGCGGCCCGTTCACCGACACCTTCGCGCGCGCCTCGATCCTGGGGCTGGACCAGGACGTGCGCCTGATGGATCTGGCGCGCGGCGTCTATGAGGGCCTGTGCTTCGCGTCGCGCGATTGCTACGCCGCGATCGGCGGCGCGCCGGCCGCGATCCGCGTCACCGGGGGCGCGGCGCGCTCGCGCTCGCTGCGCGCGATGCTGGCCGCGTGCCTCGACCGCCCGGTGCGCGCCGCCGCGCACGCCGAGGCGGGGGCGGCGGGGGTGGCCATGATGGCCGCGGTGCAGGCCGGACTGTTCGCCGACATGGCCGATTGCGCGGCGACCTGGATCACCCCGCGCGCCGCCGAGACGCTGCATCCCGAGCCGGCGCTGGCCGCGTTCTACGACCGGCTGTTCCCGATCTACCGCGACGCCTACCGCGCCATGCCGCCGCTGTGGCGGACGCTGCACGCCGCGCGCCAAACCGCCCCGGTGGAGCGCACGCATCTGGGGGAGGCGCACGCATGTGCAGTGACCGACGCCGCTGCGAGGTCGCCATCGTCGGCGACAACTTCATGCTGTCGGAGCGGTTCGCCGACGCCATCACGGCGGCCTGCGGCGACCGCGCGCGTGCTGCGCAGCATGACGCTGCCCTGGCCGGACGAGCCGATGGAGCACGGCTACGCGCGGCCCGGCATGGACGGCCTGCGCGAATACCAGGGCGACGCGGAGACGATCATCGGCTTCGTGGCCGAGGCCGAGGTGCTGGTGACGCAGTTGGCGCCGCTGTCCTCGACGATGATGGACCGGCTGCCACGCTTGCGCCTGGTGGCGGTGTCGCGCGGCGGCCCGGTCAACATCGACATGCAGGCGGCGCACGCGCACGGCATCCGCGTCTGCAACACGCCCGGGCGCAATGCCGGGGCGGTCGCCGAGTTCGCCATCGGCGCCATGCTGGCCGAGACGCGGCTGATCCGCGCCGGGCACGAGGCGCTGCGCAGCGGCAACTGGCGCGGCGACCTGTACCGCGCCGACCGCACCGGGCGCGAGCTGTCCGAGATGACGGTCGGCGTGATCGGCTACGGCGCCATCGGCACCCGCGTGGTCAAGCTGCTGAAGGCGTTCGGTTGCAGCATCCTGGTGTCCGATCCGTATGTGCAGGTCTCGGCCACCGACCGCGCCGACGGCGTGCGGCACGTCTCGCTGGAACAGTTGCTGGAGCAGTCCGACGTGGTGACGCTGCACTCGCGCGTCACCCCCGAGACCGTCGGCTTCATCGGTGCCGCGCAGTTCGCCGCGATGAAGCGCGGCGCCATCTTCGTCAACACCGCGCGCGGGCCGATGGTCGACTACAACGCGCTGTACGACGCGCTGGCATCGGGCCATCTCGGCGGCGCGATGCTGGAGACCTTCGCCGTCGAGCCGGTGCCGACCGACTGGAAGCTGCTGCATTTGCCGAACGTGACCGTGACGCCGCACATCGCCGGCGCCTCGGTGCGCACCATCGCCATCGCCGCCGAGGGTGCGGCCGAGGAAGTGCGCCGCTACCTGGCCGGCGAGCCGCCGCTCAATCCTTGCTGAGTCCCCGGGCCTTGCTGGATCCACGGATCCAGCAGCGTCACCCCGGCGCGCGCAAAATCGGCGACGTTGCGCGTCACCACGCCCAGGCCGTGCACCAGCGCGGTCGCGGCCAGCAGCGCATCCGGCTGTGCGTACGTGTCATGGGCGCGGCTGCCCTCGGCGGCGAGCTTGCGCCAGGTCAGCAGCACCGCCTCGTCCACCTCCAGGATGCGCTCGCCGAACCAGGCCCGCACCCCGTCGCGCAGCCAGACTTCGAGCTGGGCGCGAAACACCGGGTCCGGCGCCCGCTCGATGCCGAGCCGGATTTCGGCGACCGTCACGCGGCTTAGAAAACAGGCGGGCGGCGGGACGGAATCCGCCCACGCCCGCACCCCGGCGTGGCAGCGCGCCCCCTTGCGGAGTTCCGAGACGACATTGGTGTCCAGCAGCCAGCCGCGCGGCCCGGGCGCCGGCGCCCCGAGGCTCATGGATCCGATTCGGAACCGGCGAAGTCCGGCGGCTCGCGCACCGGGCCGCGTTCGCACGCCAGCCCGGCCTCGAACTCCTCCAGCCGGCCGAACGGCCCATCCGCGAACAGCGCCGCCAGGCTGGTCCCCGCAACCCCGGGCGCCAGCCGGGCATAGGCCTCCGCCGAGAGCACCACTACGGCGTCGTGGCCGCGCACCGTGACCCGCTGCGGGCCTCGCTCGCGCGCCAGACGGACCAGTTCGCTGAACCTTGCCTTGGCCTCCTCCAGCCGCCAGGTCGGCAGGGCCGGCGCGGACACCGTCGCGTCGTGGGATTGCGCGGACACCATAAGCTCCTGTGGAGGGGCCTTGCCCCTTCTGACTAATCTGGTCAGTATTGGGCGGGCGACGCTCGAATGCAAGCAGTCTGCGGTGCCGCACCCAAGGTCATTTGACATTCCGCTCCCGATGTGTTCTTGTTATGTTCATGGCGATCGCGCTTCCCACACCCGACCTCGCCCACACCTTCTCCGGCCTCATCGACGAGCTGTGCCGCACCGTCGCGGCGCGGAGTGCGGCAGACCGCGGTGCCGGGCCGATGCTGATCCTGATCTTCGGCCGGCTGCGCCGCCTGGCAGCCCGGTTCGCCTCGCTCGCCGCCCGGGTCGAGGCCGGGATGATCCAGGCCGGTCCGCCCAGGCCGGGCCGAGCGGCCGCCAGCGCCAATCAGCGGGCCGGGCGGAAAGCGCGGCTGCCACAAAGCTTCGCCTGGCTGATTCGGCTGGTGCCGGGAACCGCCGCCTATGCCGGCCAGGTGCAAACCCTGCTGGCCGATCCGCAAACCGCCGCCCTGGTGGCCGCCGCACCTGCCGCGGGGCGCATCCTGCGGCCACTGTGCCGGATGCTGGCCGTCCCGCTCCCCGACTACCTCCGGCTTCCCAGGCCACGGCCGGGATCACCGCCCACCGGCGCGGGCAGCGCCGATACGGCCGCCAAATCTCGGCCCGCCCGATCGCCCAGGCGGCCGGCCCCTCACCCCGGCCCTCTCCCCGAGGGAGAGGGGGCAGAACTCCCTCTCCCTCCGGGAGAGGGCCGGGGTGAGGGGCCTACCTACCGCGCCGCCGCCACCGCCCGTCCTCCCGACAGCCGGTAGATCCGGTCCAGCCGCTCCACCCCGGTCAGCCGATGCACGATCAGCATCACCGTGCGCCCCACCGCCGCCTCGTTCAGGGTGGCGAAGAACTCGCGTTCCGTCTCGGCGTCCAGCCCCGCGCACGGCTCGTCCAGCAGCAGCAGCGGCGCCTCGGACAGCAGCGCGCGGGCCAGCGCCAGCCGGCGCGCCTGCCCGCCCGACACCCGCGCGCCACCCTCGCCCAGCCAGCTCTCCAGCCCGTCCGGCAGCGCGCGCACGAACTCGGCGATGCGCGCCGTCTCCAGCGCCGCCCACAGCGCCGCGTCGTCCGCGTCCGGCCGCGCCAGCAGCAAGTTCGCGCGGATCGAGTCGTCGAACAGGTGCGTGGCCTGGCTCAGCCAGCCGGCGCGGGCGCGCACGTCCGCCGCCGCCAGCCCGGCCACGTCCACGTCGCCCAGCAGCACGCGCCCGCCCTGCGGTGCGGCCACCTTCAGCGCCAGCGCGGCCAGCGTCGACTTGCCGGACCCGGACGGGCCGATCAGCGCCACCCGGCTGCCCTCCGGCACGTCCAGCGTCAGCCCGTCGAACACCGGCGCGCGATCCGCGGCCCAGGCGAAGCGCAGCGCCTCGAACCGCAGCCCGCTCGCCGCCGGGGGTGGCGCGGGCGTCGCCGGATCGGGCACCGGCGCGGGGGCCGTGCCAGCCGACAGCACGCGCGCCGCGGCCGCCGCCGCGTGGCCGGCCAGCACGCCGGCGCGCGGCAGGCCGGAGGCCGCCTCGAACGCCGCCGTGGTCACGAACGCCAGCACCACCACGGCCAGCGGATGCGCGCGGCCCGCCGGCGTCAGCATCGCCAGGCCCAGCACCGCCAGCAGCCCCATCTGGCCGCAGAACAGCGCCGCCGCCCCGCCCCACGCCGCATCGCGCGCCAGCGCCCGCGCCGAACCCAGCATCGCCGCCTCGCGCGCCTGCACGCTGGCCAGCACGCGGCCCTCCGCGCCAAACGCGCGCACCTCGCGCAGCCCGGTCAGCGCATCCACCGCCGCCACCCGCATTTCTCCGCGCGAGGCCGCCACCCGCGCGCCGCCGATCCGCGAGACCCGCATCCCCAGCAGCGGCCACACGAACGCGCACAGCACGAACAGCACCGCCAGCACCACCGCGAGCGCGCCACCCAGCGGCGCGGCCAGCAGCACCAGGGCGATCAGCAGCAGGACGGCGCCCGCCAGCGGCACCAGGATGCGCAGGTACAGCCCATCCAGCACCTCGACGTCGCCGACCAGCCGCGCCAGCACGTCGCCGGCGCGGGCGAACCCCAGCCCGCCGGCGGCTCCCCGCGCGACGCCGCGAAAGAACCACACCCGCAGATCCGCCAGCGCCCGGAACGTCGCGTCGTGCGTCAGCAGCCGCTCGGCATAGCGCAGCACCACGCGCGCCGGCCCGAACACCCGCAGCGCGACCGACGCCGCCACGCCGAGGCCGAGCAGCGATCCCGCGACCGCGCCGCCCGACGCGCCCAGCAGCGCGATCCCCGCGCCCAGTGCCGCCAGCGAGACGACGATGCCCGCCGCCAGCAGCGGCCAGCGCCCGCGCCACAGCGCAAGGATGCGGCCCAAATCCTTCACGCCGCGCCCCGCTCGGCCACCGCCGCGCCGACCACCCGGCCGTCGCGCAGATCCAGCCTGCGCCCGGCGAAGGCGTGCGCCGCCGCCGCGTGGCTGGCCAGGATGACCGTGCGCCCGATGGCCAGCCGGCGCAGGCTTTCCAGCACCTCGGCCTCGACCGCCGGATCCAGATGCGCGGTCGGCTCGTCCAGCAGCAGCAGCGGCGCGTTGCGCAGGAACGCGCGCGCGATGGCGACGCGCTGCGCCTGGCCGCCGGACAGGCCGTAGCCGCCCTCGCCGATGCGGGTGCGCGCGCCCTCGGGCAGTTCGGCCATCAGTGCGTGCAGCCGGGCGGCGCGGATCGCCTCGGCCAGTTCGGCGTCGCTGGCCTCGGGGCGGGCGAAGCGGACGTTGTCCTCGATGCTGGCGGCGAACAGCACCGGCGTCTGGCCGATCCAGGCAACCAGGCGCGACAGCGCCTCGGGCACGATGGCGGCGATGTCCGCGCCATTCAGCGTCACCCGCCCGCCGCTGGGACGCACGAAGCCCAGCAGGATCTCGATGACGCTGGATTTTCCCGCCCCCGACGGCCCGGCCAGCACCAGCGTCTCGCCGGCCGCCAGGCGAAAGCTCACGCCATCCAGGGCCGGCCGCCGCGCCGCGTCCCAGCGCAGCGAGACGCCCTCGAAGGCGATCGCCACGCCGCGCGCCTGGATGGTGCGCACCGGGGGCGCCGGCGCGGCCAGCACGGGCGGCGCCGGCAGCGCGGCCAGCGCCTCGGCGGCGGTCGCGGCCTGGCTGCGGTCCTGATAGGCGGCGGCGAAGGCGCGCAGCGGGGCGAAGAACTCCACGCTCAGCAGCAGCACGGCCAGCGCGACGCCCGCCGCCTCGGGCCGCCCGGCGCGGAACATCGCGGCGTAGCGCAGGGCCAGCACGACGATCGCCGCGGCGGCGGCCAGGTCCAGCGCCGCCGACGACAGGAACGCCATCCGCAACACCCGCATGGTGCGCGCGCGCAACTCGCCGGCGGCGCGGCCGAGCGCGGCCGCCTCGTCATCGGCCCGCCCGGCCAGCACGATGGTGGCGATCCCGCGCACCCGGTCGAGGAAGCGCACCTGCAACCGCTCCAGCGCCTGCAACTGCCGCCGGGCCGCTTGGGCCGCGCCGATGCCGGACAGCGCCATCGCGACCGGCACCGCCAGCCCGGCGATCAGCAGCACCAGCCCGGCCAGCGGGTCGAGCCAGGCGACCGCGATCAGCACCAGCAGCGGGGCGGCGACGGCCAGGCTCGCCGCCGGCAGCCAGCGCGCGAAGAAGCCGTCCAGCGCCTCGATGCGGTCGATCACGATGGACGCCAACTCGGCCGAGTGGCGCTGGCGCAGCAGCGACGGGCCGATCGCCAGCAGCCGGCCCAGCGACTCGCTGCGCAGCCGGCGGCGCGCGGACGCCCCGGCCTCGAACGCGGCGCGCTCGGCGGCCACGGCCAGCCCCGCCCGCAGCACCGCCAGCAGCGCGAAGGCGCCCAGCACCCAGGCCGCCGGCGCGGCGCCGCGCAGCACGGCGGCCAGCGCCGCGCCCACCGCCAGCGCCTGCCCGATCGCCGCCAGAGTGCCGAGAAGCCCCAGCGCCACCACCGGCAGCGCCGCCCGGCGGCCCAGTCGCGTCTGTTCGATGAGCCAGGGATTCTTCAGGCGCCGATTCTTCGGGCGCCGATTCTTCGGGCGAGGGAGTCGCTTCATGCTGCCGGGGATGTAGCGTACAGGGGGGCGGCGATTGACAGGCCGCTCCGTGCGCCCTGTCAATCGCCGCCATGCTTAAACCCCCTCCATTTTCCCGCCCGCCGAGCCGGCTGGCGACCGGCCTGGTGGTCGCCCTGGTGGCGCTGAACCTGCGCCCGGCACTGACCGGGGTGGCCCCGGTGCTGGCCGAGATCATGCGCGCCACCGGCCTCGGCGCGGGCGGGGCCAGCGCGCTGGCGACCTTGCCGGTGCTGTGCCTGGGCCTCGCGGCAGCGACCGCGCCGCCGCTGGTGCGCCGGCTGGGGATGGAGCGCGCGGTGGTGCTGACGCTCGCGGTGATCGTGGCCGGACTGGCGCTGCGCGGGGCCGGCGGCATCGCCACCCTGTTCGCCGGCTCGCTGCTGGCCGGATGCGGCATCGGGCTGGGCAACGTGCTGATGCCGGCCGTGCTGAAACGCGACTTTTCCGGCCACCCGGCGCTGATGACCGGCATCTACACCACCGCGCTGTGTCTCGGTGCGGCGGCCGCCGCGGGCCTCGCGGTGCCGCTGCTGGCCGCGGTGGACGGTGCCTGGGCCGCGTCGCTGGCGCTGTGGGCGCTGCCGGCCGTGGCCGCGCTGCTGCTGGCCGGATGGGTCTGGCGCGGCCGCATCTTCGCCCAGCCGCCGCGCGCCGTGGTGCCGCCGAGCGGTGCCATGCTGCTGCGCAGCCCGCTGGCCTGGCAGGTGACGCTGTTCATGGGGCTGCAATCCATGCTGGCCTATGCGGTGTTCGCCTGGCTGGCGCCGATGCTGCGCAGCCGCGGCGACGACCCGCGCACCGCCGGGCTGGTGGTGTCGGTCTGCGTGCTGAGCCAGATGGCGGCCTCGCTGCCGACCCCGATCCTGGCCGGGCGGCGACCCAGCCAAGCCATCCCGGCGGCCCTTAGCGTGCTGCTGATCGCCGCGAGCTTCCTGGGCCTGGCGCGCGGGCCGCTGGCCTGGCAGTGGGGGTTCTCCGTGGCGCTCGGGCTCGGCGCCGGGGCGGCGTTCGCACTGGCGATCATGCTGATGGTGCTGCGCAGCGCCGACGGCGCGGTGGCGGCCGGATTGTCGAGCATGGCGCAGGCATTCGGCTACACGATGGCCGCCTTCGGCCCGCTGCTGGTCGGCCTGCTGCACGCGCGCACCGGCGATTGGAGCGGGGCGGAGGCGCTGTTCGTGGCGGCCGGCCTGGCGGCGGCGGCGGCGGGCGTGCTGGCCGGGCGGCCGCTGCTGCTGCGCGGCACGCCGGCGGTCCGCACGGACGACGACGCCG
This sequence comes from uncultured Pseudomonadota bacterium, assembly GCA_963758455.1. GTDB lineage: Bacteria > Pseudomonadota > Alphaproteobacteria > Acetobacterales > Acetobacteraceae > CAVRQM01. The sequence continues at coordinate 210,469 of CAVWVK010000007.1, forward strand.
ACCGACGCGGCGTGCTCGTGCCGCCCGCCTAGCGCCCCGGGGGCGCGTGCCCGCCTATTCCCCGTCCGGCTCGGTCTCCCCTGCCCCGTCGCGCGCCCGGTGCAGCGGAATATCGATCACGTAGCGGGTGCCGCCGTCCTGCGTCACCGTCAGCGTCGCCCCCAACTGGCGGGCGAAGCCGCGGATGAGCTGGATGCCGATGCCGTCGCGCACGCCCGCCTCGGTCTCGGCGCGGCCGGCCGGAATGCCGATGCCGTCATCCTCGATCATCAGCCGCGCGCGCCGGTCGCGATCGGAGGCGCCTTCCAGCACCTCAAGACGCACCCGGATATGGCCGCCCCGGCCGCCCGGAAAGGCGTATTTCGCGGCGTTGCTGACCACCTCGGTGACGATCAGTGCCATCGGCACCGCCTGGTCCGACGAGATCTGCAATTCCGGCGCCTCGATGTCGAGCCGGATGCGCCCGCCCGCCGGGGTCTCGCCGATGGCGGCGAGCAACTGGCCGCACAGCTCGCCCAGGAAGCTGCGCATGTTGATGCTGTGCAACTCGTCGTTGGCGTACAGATGGCGGTGCAAGGTCGCCAGCGCCCGGATGCGGTCGCGGGCCGCCTGGAACTCGGCGCGCGCTTCGGGCAGGCGGATGCGCGAGGCCTGCAAGTTCAGCAGCGAGGCGATGATCTGCAAGTTGTTCTTCACCCGGTGGTGGATTTCCTGCATCAGCAGATCCTGGCGCAGCGTCGCCGCGCGCAGCTCCGCCTCGCGGGTCCGCAGGGCGGCACTTGCCTCGCCGAAGGTGCGCGCCAGCTCGACGATTTCGGCCGGCGCGCCATCCAGCGGTCCGGGATCGAACGGGCCGCCGTCGCGCCAGGCGCGCACGGCCTTGGACAGATAGCGCACTGGCTGCACCAGCAGCAGGCGGCCGCCGGATGCCACCGCGACCAGGCCGGCCAGCAGCAGCAGCCCGAGCTCGGCGAGACGGCGGCCCAGCACCGCGTCGGCGCGGGCGATGTCGGCGGTGGCGGGCACGCCCACCAGCAGCGCCGCGCCGCCGCGCAGCCGGGCGGCGGCGTAGCAGTAGATCGCGCCCGTACCCGACGGCACGATCCGCGCGGCGGGACCGCCGGGACGCAGCAATGCGGCCAGCACCGGCGCCGGCGGCCGCGCGGCCAGGGTCGGCGGACCGCCGGGCGCGCCGCCGACCTCGACCAACGTTGCGGCGCTGATCGGCGCCCGCGCATCGAGCAGCCACGCCGCGCCGTCGGGCGTCGAGAGGCCGTTGGCGGCGGGCATGGCCAGCCAGTCGATCTGCATCTCCGCCATCACCAGGCCAGCGTGACGCAGCGGCGCGCCCACCAGCAGAATTGGCCGGCCCGGCACGGCCCCGGCGCTCACGCCGCCGACCTCGAAGGCGCCGCTGCGGCGCACGGCCTGGCGCAGCCTCGCGGTCTCGTCCGCGGCGATGGCCGGCGCGGTTGCCTGGCCTGGCACTGGCGACGCCCGTGCCTCGCACAGGGTCTCCCCGGCCGCACCAAGCACCGCCAGGCGGCGATAGCGGTCGCCGAAGATCCGCAGCAACTGCGAGAGCGACCCGGTACAGGAATCGCCCCCGGCAGCGGTTTCAGAAGACGCCGCCAGGCCGTGCAGCAGGAGGGCTGCCTGGTCGAGCACCACTTCGTTGCGCGCGGCGGCCGCGGTCAGCAGCAGCCTTGCCTGTTCGCGGGCATCCTCGGCCACGATGCGGTAGTTCTGCCAGGCGATCGACGCCGCCATCGCGAACAGCGGAATGGCGGCCAGCAGGATCAGCGCCAGCATCCGCGCACGCACCGACGCCAGGACCCGGATCAGCCGCCAACCCAAGCGACGCCACCCTAGGGACGACACGGCTCTGACAAGGGTTTCGGGCCAGCGAGACGCCATGCCGAAGACCCTACTTGCTTTGATCCTCCTCGAGCAGCCGCAGCAACTCCTCGGGGATCGGCTCCGCGGCAATGCTGTCGAACATGCTGTGCAGGCCGCGATCGAGCCAGACGTCGAAAGCGCGGGCCGGCTTGGCTGGGGCGGGCTTTCCGGAACGCTTCGCCGGCGGGTCTGACTGAGCCGGTTCCTTCCGCCGTGCCATGATCGTCTGTCTCATTCTCGAATACACCAAGAAGGCGCGTCTCGGGCTGTAACGCCCGACACGCGCCCTCGTCGAAAGAAGATAACGAATCCGGCGTCAGGACAACGAATAGCTGGCAACATCCGTCGGGCGCGCCGCGGCGAGGCGACGCGCATCGGCCAACCGGCGCGGCTCGCGGCGGCCCTGGTCGCGCGACAGGCCCTCGTTCGCCTCGCCCATCAGCCACGCCTCAAGCTGGCGGCGGGCGCGGAACACCCGGCTTTTCGCCGTCCCGACGGCGCAGCCGGTGGATTCGGCAAGGGTTTCGTAGCTCATGCCGTGGATCACCACCATGACCAGCGCCTCGCGCTGATCGGACGGCAGGCGGTTCATCGCCACGGCCAGTTCCTTCAGCGCCAGGCGATCCTCATGCGGGGCGGCGGTGGCGAAGGTGCCGGCCGGCACGTCGTCGATATCGGTGGTGTCGCGGCGCTTGCGCAGATTCGAGATGAAGCGGTTGCGCAGGATGCGGTGCATCCAGGCGGCGAAGTTGGTGCCCGGAATGAAGCTCTCCTGGGCGGACAGCGCGTTGCAGACGGCGTCCTGCACCAGATCCTCGGCGGCGGCGCGATTGCGGGTCAATGCCAGCGCCTGCACGCGCAGCTTGGGCAGGATGGAGATTACCTGGTGATGGAAAACCTCGGAGGTCATCGGTTTGCTTTGCCCCTCGTTATCAGATGGCCGGGCAATGAACGGGCACGAACAATGGTTGCATCGCGTGCCTCACGAATACGCGATGCGGCACCGGGCGAATTGCCAGCCGGGCGCGCCGATGCCAAGGAACACGCGCCATGCCGCTCCCATCCCCGCCGCCGCGCCGCCGCTTTCCGCCAGACGCCGCCCCGTCAGGCCGGGGGCGTCGGGCCGTCGGCCATCATGCGCGCCAGTTGCGCGCGGGCGCGCGAGACCCGGGCCTTGATGGTGCCGACCGGAACCGCACAGATCGCCGCCGCCTCCTCGTAGCTGAGGCCCTGGGCGCCGACCAGAACCAGCGCCTCGCGCAACAGCGGCGGCAGCATGAACAATTGCCGCGTCAGGTCGGACAGCGCGAGGTGGCCGGGCTGCGCCGGGGCGCTGCTGCGCTCGCCCGGCTCGGACCGCTGGATGGCCACGCGCTCGGTTTTGCGGCGGCGCGCCTGCTCATAGAAGATGTTGCGCAGAATCGTGAACAGCCAGGCGCGCAGGCTGGTGCCCCGCTGGTATTGCGCCAGCGCGGCCAGCGCCCGCGACACCGCCTCCTGCACCAGGTCGTCCGCCTCGCCGCTATGGCGCACCAGGAAACGGGCGTAGCCGCGCAAGTCGGGCAGCAACAGGATCATAGCCCGGCGCGGGTCGTCGTCATCCACGGTCTGATAGTCCAAGGTCCGATGATCCAAGGCCTGATAATTCAAGGTCCGGCGTCTCGCGTCTGTTCGCACGGCGTCCCCGGACGCGGCCGCATCCTGCAAGGGTCCAGCAATCGATGACCAGCCCACGTCGCGAGGAACTGATCCGCGTGCTGCCCTACGCCCGCCGCTACGCCCGGGCGCTGACCGGCAGCCAGAGCGATGGCGACGGGCTGGTGGCCGAGGGGCTGAAGGCGATGCTGGCCGCCGGGGAGCCCGCCGCATCCGACCCGAGGCTGGCCTTGTACAGTGCCGTGACCCAGCGTTTCAACGCCGCGGCGCCGCTGTTCGCGGGCGCCGGACTGAGCCATGCGCAGCGCCAGTTGCTGCTGCTGACGGCGCTGGAGGAGATGGCGCTGGAAGATGCGGCGCCGATCGTCGGGGTGGGGCGCGACGAGGCCAGCATCCTGCTGGCCGACGCGCGCGAGCGGCTGCGCGCCTCGGCCGCGACCGACGTGCTGATTATCGAGGACGAGCCGATCATCGCGATGGACATCGAGGAGCTGGTCACGAGCTGCGGCCATCGCGTCGTCGGCATCGCGGCGACCGAGAGCGAGGCGGTGGCGATCGCCGCACGCGAGCGGCCCGGCCTGATCCTGGCCGACATCAACCTCGGCAGCGGCGGCGACGGGTCGCACGCGGTCTCACGCATCCTGCGCCACCTCGACGCGCCGGTGATCTTCGTCACCGCCTATCCCGAGCGCCTGCTGACCGGCGAGGCGCTGGAGCCGGCCTTCGTCATCACCAAGCCGTTCGAGCCGCTGACGCTGGCCATCGCCACGTTCCAGGCGGTGACGGGCGGCGTGCGGCTGGAGTAGTGTCGGACTCCGGGACACCCCTCGGCCACCTCCGCTCCTGACCCCCCAGGGCAGCCATGCAGGCAGCCATGCGGGCAACCCGTCGCGCCTGAAGCGTTTCAATCGCCTGCCGCGCGTATCCGTGCACGCGCCTCGGAGGATGGATGGATCTGCTGCAAACGGAACGGCGGCCGGCAAGCGCCATCGCGACGGCCGCGCCCTCCCGACGGTTGTTTTACGCGCTGCATCCGCTGCTGGCCGGCAAGCTGCGCGACTGGCCGGAACGGCTGCGGGCGGTGGCCGGAATGGGGTTCACCCATGTCGTGCTGGCGTCCCCGTTCGCCGCGGCCTCGGTACTGCTGGCCGACGATCTCGATGCCCCGCATCCGGCGCTGGCGTGGGACGGCGACGCGGCATCGGCCCTGCGCTTCTTCAATGAGGCGTGCCGGGCGTGCGGGCTGGCCTGGCTGCTCGACGTGGTGCTGGATCGCGTGGCGCCGGGCGGCGTCGTGGCGCAGGCGAACCCTGGGCTGTTCGCCGAGCCGGTGCGCGACCGCATCGACCCCAGGCAGGGCGAGGCGGCGGCGCACGCCCGCTTCGAGACCGAGGCCGGACCGCTCGCCGCATGGTGGGCCGAGCGCCTGGCCGGCTGGTCGCGGGCGGGAGCGGCGGGGTTCCGCCTGCTCGGCCTGGATGCCACCCCGCCGGAGTTCGTGCGCGCGCTGACGGCGCGCGCGGGCGGCGGCCTGGTGCTGGGCTGGACCGACGGGCTGAGCGACGCGGCGGTCGCCGGTCTCGCCGGATGCGGCCTCGACATGACCAGCATCACCTTGCAGGGCTGGGATTTTACCGCCGAGTGGTTCTGGGCGCGGCTGGCCGAGGTCGAGCGGGTGGCCCCTGCCCTGGCCTGCGTCGAGGCGCCGTTCGGGCGGCGCGCGGCCGCCGAGATCGCCGATCCGGGGCTGCTGTCCACGGCCCTGCGCCGCCAGGCCGCGACGGCGGCGGCGCTGGGGCGCGGCTGGATGATGCCGATGGGCTTCGAGCACGGCGCCGTCACGGCGCTGGACCCGCGCCGCGGCATCCCCGAGGATCTGGAGGGCGACGCCGACATCACCGCGGCGTTGCGCGAGATCAACGCGGCGGCAGTGCCGACCACCGGCGCCGTCCGCCCGATCGCCGCGCCGGGGCTGGGGACGACCGCCTTCGTGCATGGACTGGACCGGCCGCACGCGCTGGTGCTGGTCAACCCCGACCTGGCGCGGCCGCGCGAAGTGGCCCCGGCCGAGGCCGCCGCGATGCTGGGCCGCGACAGCCCCGAGGCGCTGGTGTTGCAGCCGGGCGAGGTGCGCGCGCTGCCGCTGGCGCCGATGCGCCCGATCCGGCGCGGCCGGCAGCCGCGCGCCGCCACCGCCGAGGAGGCCGCGCGGGCCAGCCGCATCGCCATCGAGCGCGTCACCCCGCAAGTCGGCGGCGGCCGCTTCGCCGCCAAACGCTGTGCCGGCGACACCGTGGTGGTGGAGGCCGACGTCATCTGCGACGGCCACGACCAGGTCGCGGCCGCGGTGCAATGGCGCGCGGCCGACCAGGAGGGGTGGACCGAGGCGCGCATGGCGCCGCTGGGCAACGACCGCTGGCGCGGCGGCTTTGCGGTGCCGCGCGTCGGCAACTGGGTGTTCCGGGTGCAGGCCTGGCGCGACGTCTTCGCCAGTTTCCGCGACGAGCTGGCGAAGAAGACGGCGGCCGGCATCGACGTGCGCCTGGAGGTGATGGAGGGCGAGGCGCTGGTCGCCGAGGCAGCCGCGCGGCTGCCGGCGCTGGCCGATACGGTCGCCGCGTTGGCCGCCCAGGACCGCGACGCGCAGGTGGCCACGCTGCTCGGCCCGGCGCTGTTGGCGGACATGGCGCGCGCGGACCCGCGAGAACACAGCCGCACCAGCGGCGTGCATCCGGTGGTCGCGGATCGCGTGGCCGCGCGCTTCGCCTCCTGGTACGAAATCTTCCCGCGCTCGATGAGCGACGACGAGCATCGGCATGGCACCTTCGCCGACGTGATCCGGCACCTGCCGCGCATCCGCGACATGGGTTTCGACGTGCTGTATTTCCCGCCGATTTCGCCGATCGGCCACACCAACCGCAAGGGACGCAACAACGCCCTGACGCCGGCCCCGGACGATCCCGGCAGCCCGTACGCGATCGGCAACGAGGATGGCGGGCACGACGCCATCCATCCGCAGCTCGGCACGCTTGACGAGTTCCACCGGCTGCGCGAGGCGGCGGCCGAGCACGGGCTGGAGATCGCGCTGGATTTCGCCATCCAGTGCTCGCCGGATCATCCGTGGCTGCGCGAGCACAAGGACTGGTTCGCCTGGCGCCCCGACGGCTCGCTGCGCTACGCGGAAAACCCGCCAAAGAAATACGAGGACATCGTCAACGTCGATTTCTATGCGCCCGGCGCGGTGCCCGATCTGTGGCTGGCGCTGTGCGAGGTGGTGCTGTTCTGGGTGCAGCAGGGCGTCCGCACGTTCCGCGTCGACAACCCGCACACCAAGCCGCTGCCGTTCTGGGAATGGCTGATCGCCGAGGTGCATGCCGCCCATCCTGACGCGGTGTTCCTGGCCGAAGCGTTCACGCGGCCGAAAATGATGAACCGGCTGGGCAAGATCGGCTTCACCCAGTCGTACACGTACTTCACCTGGCGGCACACCAAGCGCGAGCTGACCGAGTACCTGACCGAGCTTGCCGACGGCGAGGCGCGCGAGTTCTTTCGGCCGAACTTCTTTGTCAACACGCCCGACATCAATCCGCCGTTCCTGCAAACCTCGGGGCGCGCGGGGTTCCTCATTCGCGCCACGCTGGCCGCGACCCTGTCCGGGCTGTGGGGCGTCTATTGCGGATTCGAGCTGTGCGAGGCGACGCCCATCCCCGGGCGCGAGGAGTACCTGGACAGCGAGAAATACCAGCTTCGCGCCTGGGACTGGCAGCGGCCGGGCAACATCGTGGCCGACATCGCGCGGCTGAACCGGATCCGCCGCTTGAACCCCGCGTTGCAGACGCATCTGGGCGTGCGCTTCCTGCCAGCCGACAACGATCAGGTGCTATTCTATGAGAAGGCCACGCCGGACCGGAGCAACGTGCTGCTGATCGCGGTCAGCCTCGATCCGCACAATGCGCAGTCGGCGGCGATCGAGCTGCCGCTGTGGGAATGGCGGCTGCCCGACCAGGCGACGCTGGCCTGCGAAGACCTGCTGCACGATGTCCGGTTCACGCTCGCCTCGAAATGGCAGCGCGTGAACCTTACTCCCGACGCTCCCTGCACGATCTGGCGCGCCCGTCCGGCGATTTGAGGCTGCAACGCACATGAGTGAAACCACCGCCTCCGACCCGCTATGGTACAAGGACGCGATCATCTACCAGCTTCACGTCAAGTCGTTCTTTGACGCGAACAACGACGGGGTGGGCGACTTCCAGGGCCTGATCGCCAAGCTCGACTATCTGGCCGAGCTTGGGGTGACGGCGATCTGGCTGCTGCCGTTCTACCCCAGCCCGCGGCGCGACGACGGCTACGACATCGCCGAGTATCGCGGCGTGCATCCGGAATACGGAACCCTGGCCGACGTGCGCCAGTTCATCGAGGCGGCGCACGCGCGCGGCCTGCGCGTCATCACCGAGCTGGTCATCAACCACACCAGCGACCAGCATCCCTGGTTCCAGCGCGCGCGGCGGGCGCCGAAGGGCTCGCCGGAGCGGGATTTCTACGTCTGGTCGGACGACGACGAACGCTACGGCGAGACGCGGGTCATCTTCGTCGACACCGAAAAGAGCAACTGGACCTGGGACGAGGTGGCGGGCGCGTATTTCTGGCACCGCTTCTATTCGCACCAGCCGGACCTGAACTTCGACAACCCGCTGGTGCTCGACGAGGTGCTGTCGGTAATGCGATTCTGGCTCGACCTCGGCATCGACGGGCTGCGGCTCGACGCGGTGCCCTACCTGGTCGAGCGCGACGGCACCAACAACGAGAACCTGCCGGAAACGCACGCCATCCTCAAGCGCATCCGCGCCGAGATGGATCTGCACTCGCCCGGCAAGATGCTGCTGGCGGAGGCGAACCAGTGGCCGGAGGACGCGCAGCAGTATTTCGGCGAGGGCGACGAATGCCACATGTGCTTTCACTTCCCGCTGATGCCGCGGATGTACATGGCCATCGCGCGCGAGGACCGCTTCCCCGTCACCGATATCATGCGCCAGACGCCGGACATCCCGCATAACTGCCAGTGGGCGATCTTCCTGCGCAACCACGACGAGCTGACCCTGGAAATGGTCACGGACAGCGAGCGCGACTATCTGTGGGAGACGTACGCCACCGACAAGCGCGCGCGGATCAATCTGGGGATCCGCCGGCGGCTGGCGCCGCTGCTGGAGCGCGATCGCCGACGGATCGAGCTGATGAACGCGCTGCTGCTGACCATGCCCGGCACGCCGGTGATCTATTACGGCGACGAGATCGGCATGGGCGACAACATCCATCTCGGCGACCGCGACGGCGTGCGCACGCCGATGCAGTGGTCGCTGGACCGCAACGGCGGCTTTTCCCGCGCCGACCCGGCGGCGCTGGTGCTGCCGCCGATCATGGACCCGCTGTACGGCTTCCAGGCGGTGAACGTCGAGGCGCAGGCGGCCGATCCGCACTCGTTCCTGAACTGGACGCGACGCGTGCTGGCCGGGCGCAAGCGGTTCGTCTCGCTGGGACGCGGCACGCTGCGCTTTCTGTATCCGGGCAACCGCAAGGTGATGGCCTACCTGCGCGAATACGCCGACGGTGATGTCGACGAGACCATGCTGTGCGTGTTCAACCTGTCGCGCGCGCCGCAGCCGGTGGAGCTGGATCTGTCGGCCTTCAACGGCCGGGTGCCGCTGGATCTGGTGGGCGGCGCCGCGTTCCCGCCGATCGGGCAGTTGCCCTACCTGCTGACGCTCACCGGCTACGGCGTGTTCGTGTTCCTGCTGGCCGCCGAGGCGCATCTGCCGGCGTGGCACACCCGCCCGCCGGAGCCGCTGCCGGAGTTCGCGACCATCGTGCTGCGCCACGACATCGAGGAGGTGCTGGCGCCGACCGGGCGGGCCATCCTGGAGCACGAGGCGCTGCCGGCCTATCTGCCCAAGCGCCGCTGGTTCGCCTCAAAATCCGAGCGGATCGAGGCGGTGCGCGTGGCCTATGCGCAACGGCTGGCGGGTGCCGACGGCGTGCTGCTGGCCGAGATCACCGCGCATCTGCCGGGGCGGCGCGAGAACTACGTGCTGCCGCTGGCGATCGCCTGGGAGGATCAGGGCGGCGGCGCGCTGCCGCAGCAACTGGCGCTGGCGCGCGTGCGTCGCGGCCGACGGGTGGGCGTGCTGACCGACGGGTTCGCCGTGGATGCGTTCGCCCGCGCCATCTTCGCGGGCCTGCGCGACGGCGCCAGCGCGCCGCTCGGCGAGGGCACTCTGCAATTCCGCGCCACCGCGCGCATGGCCTCGCTCGAACTGGCGGAGGCTCCCGAAATCCATCGCCTGTCGGCCGAGCAGTCCAACAGCTCGCTGGTCGTCGATGACGCGGCGGTGCTGAAGATCATTCGCCACGTGGTGGCTGGCGTGCATCCGGAATCCGAGATGACCGGGTATCTGACCGAACACGGCTTTGCCAACATCGCGCCGCTGTTCGGCGAGGTGGTGCGCGTGGCCGCCGACGGCACGCCGCACACGCTGATGATCGTGCAGGGTTTCGTGCGCAACCAGGGCGACGGCTGGGGCTGGACGCTGGACTTCCTGGCGCGCACCGTCGAGGAGCTGGCGGTGACGGGCGCCGACGACTCGGCCGAGAACGACGCATTTTCCGGCTACTCGGTGTTCGCCGGCAACATGGGGCGGCGATTGGCCGAGCTGCACGAGGTGCTGGCGCAGCCGACCGGCAATGCTTCCTTCGCGCCGGTGGAAGCCGACGAGGCGACGCGCAACGCCTGGGCCGACGGCGCGATCGAACAGCTTCACATGGCGATGGAACTGCTGAGCGCGCCGCGCGATTGGCCGGACGAGGCAACGCAGGCACTGGCCGCCGCGCTGATGCAGCGCGAGCCGGCGCTGCGCGACGCGATCTGGCACCTGGCGCGCGAGGGGCGCGGCGCGCTCAGCACGCGGGTGCATGGCGATTTTCATCTGGGGCAGGTGCTGGTGGTGCAGGGCGACGCGGTCATCATCGACTTCGAGGGCGAACCGGCGCGCAGCATGGAGCAGCGGCGCGCCAAATCCTGCCCGCTGCGCGACGTCGCAGGGCTGCTGCGCAGCTTCGACTACGCGGCGGCGGCGGCGGCACCCGGGCGGGCGCCCGCCTCGCCCGGCACCGAGGAACGGCGGCTGGCGCTGCTGGAGCAGTTCCGGCGCGACGCCGCGCGCACCTTCCTCGAGCAGTACCGCGCCGTGCTGCGCGCGAGCGAGCGTCCCTGGGTGCCGCGCGAGGCCGAGGCGTCGCTGCTGGATCTGTTCCTGATCGAGAAGGCCGCGTACGAAATCCGCTACGAGGCCGCCAACCGTCCCACCTGGCTGGCGATTCCGCTGCAAGGCCTGACCGCCATCGCCGATCGCGTGCTGGCGCCGGAGCTGGTCTCGTGAGCGCGGCCCTGGAGGTCGAGGCGGCGCGTCCGGAACAGGGCGCGATCGACGCCATCGTGCAGGCACGCCACGGCGACCCGTTCGCGGTGCTCGGGCCGCATGACGTGGCGGGCGGCTGCGCGGTGCGGGCGCTGCTGCCCGACGCCACGCGGGTCGACGCGATCGCCGCCGACGGCGCGCAGGTGCTGGCCCCGCTGGAGCGCATCGATCCCGCCGGATTGTGGTGCGGCCTGCTGCCGGCGCGCGTGCCGTATCGCCTGCGCGTCACCGACGGCGGCGGCGAGCGCGTCATGCACGACCCGTACGCCTTTCCTTTGGTGCTGGGCGAGATGGACATCTACCTGATGGCCGAAGGCCGGCATCGCGAGCTCGGCCGCGTGCTGGGCGCGCACGTCATCACCTTCGAGGGCGTGCGCGGCGTGCGCTTCGCGGTCTGGGCGCCGAACGCGCGGCGCGCGAGCGTGGTCGGCAGCTTCAACAACTGGGACGGCCGCCGCCACCCGATGCGCCTGCGCCAAGGGCCGGGCGTGTGGGAATTGTTCATCCCCGATCTGGCACCTGGCGCGCTGTACAAATACGAACTGCTCGGCCCGGACGGCGCGCTGCTGGCGCTGAAGGCCGACCCGGTCGCCGCCGCCGACGAGCGGCCGCCGGCCACCGCCTCGATCGTGGTCGATGAACGCTGGCACTGGCGCAACACGGACTTCCATCCGCGCCAGTCGCCGGACGCGCCGATCACCATTTACGAGGCGCACGCCTTTTCATGGCTGAGCGAGGCCGAGACCGGCGCGAACGGCTGGGAGGTGCTGGCCGATCGGCTGGTGCCGTACGTGCAGCAGCTCGGCTTCACGCATGTCGAGCTGATGCCGATCATGGAGCATCCGTTCGGCGGCTCGTGGGGCTATCAGCCGCTCGGGCAGTTCGCGCCCAGCTCGCGGCTGGGTCCGCCGGCGTCGTTCGCGGCGTTCGTGGACCGCTGCCACGAGGCCGGCATCGGCCTGATCCTGGACTGGGTGCCGGCGCATTTCCCGTCCGATCCGCACGGCCTGGCGCGCTTCGACGGCACGCCGTTGTACGAGCACGCCGACCCGAAGGAAGGCTATCATCCCGACTGGAACACCTACATCTTCAATCTCGGCCGCAACGAGGTGCGCGGCTTCCTGATCGCCTCGGCGCTGCACTGGCTGGAGCATTATCGCGTCGACGGGCTGCGCGTCGATGCGGTGGCCTCGATGCTGTACCGCGACTACAGCCGGCGCGAGGGCGAATGGGTGCCGAACCGCTACGGCGGGCGGGAGAACCTGGAAGCCGTCTCGTTCTTGCAGGAGCTGTCCGGCGTGATCCGCGAACGCTGCCCGAACGCCGTGCTGATCGCCGAGGAGAGCACCGCCTGGCCGGGCGTGACGCGCCCCGCGGCGGAGGGGGGGCTCGGGTTCGACTACAAATGGAACATGGGCTGGATGCACGACACCCTGCACTACATGCAGGAGCAGCCGATCCATCGCCGCTGGCACCACGATCAACTGACCTTCGGGCTGATCTACGCGTTTTCCGAGCGGTTCATCCTGCCGCTGTCGCACGACGAGGTGGTGTACGGCAAAGGCTCGCTGATCGGCAAGATGCCCGGCGACGAGTGGCAGAAGTTCGCGAACCTGCGCGCCTATCTCGGCTTCATGTGGACGCATCCCGGCAAGAAGCTGCTGTTCATGGGCGGCGAGATCGCGCAGGGCCGGGAATGGAACCACGACACCGGCCTGGAGTGGCAACTGCTCGATCAGCCGCGCCATGCCGGCATGCAGCGCCTGGTGCGCGACCTGAACGGCGTCTACCGCGAGCACAAGGCGCTGCATCGTCGCGACGCGGATGGCAGCGGCTTCCGCTGGGTGGTGATCGACGACCGCGACCAGAGCGTGTTCGCCTATCTGCGCTTCGGCGACGAGGGTGATCCGCCGGTGCTGGCGGTGTGCAACTTCACGCCGGTGCCGCGCGATGGCTACCGCGTCGGCGTGCCGCGTGGCGGCGCGTGGCGCGAAGTGCTGAACACCGATGCCGGCATCTACGAGGGTTCCAACATGGGCAATTCCGGACAGGTGCAGGCGGACGCCATCGAGAGCCACGGCCTGCCGGCCTCGCTCAGCCTGGCGCTGCCGCCGCTGGCGACGATCGTGCTGATTGCGGCGACGTGAGCGGGCGTTTCGGCTATCGGCTGCCATTCGGCGCGCAACCGCGGCCGGACGGCGCCACGTCGTTCCGCCTGTGGGCGCCGGCCTGCACCAGCGTGTCGCTGGAGTTGCGCGATCACGCGCCGATGCCGATGCGCTTCGAGGGCGAAGGCTGGTTCGGCGCGTCCGCGCAGGTGCCGCCCGGCACGCGCTACCGCTATCGTCTGGCGGATGGCTTGTGCGTGCCCGATCCGGCCTCGCGCCTGCAGGACGGCGACGTGCATGGCTGGAGCGTGGTGTTCGACCCGCAAGCGCACGAGTGGACGCACGAGGACTGGCGCGGCCGGCCGTGGCACGAGGCGGTCATCTACGAAGCGCATGTCGGCCTCGCCGGCGGTTTCGTCGGCCTCGCCCGACAGCTTGAGCGGCTGCGCGACCTTGGCATCACCGCGATCGAGCTGATGCCGATCGCCGATTTTCCGGGCGCGCGCAACTGGGGCTATGACGGCGCGCTCCCGTATGCGCCGGACTCGTCGTGTACGGCACGCCGGGCGAGCTGAAGGCGCTGATCGACCACGCGCACGGCCTCGGCCTGATGGTGTTTCTCGACGTGGTCTACAACCATTTCGGCCCGGACGGCGCCTATCAGCACGTCTATGGCGGCAATTCCTTCTTCGATGCAGGCAAGCACTCGCCCTGGGGCGCGGCGATCGACTTCAATCGGCCGGAAGTGCGCCAGTATTTCATCGAGAACGCGATCTACTGGCTGGAGGAGTACCGCTTCGACGGGCTGCGCTTCGACGCCGTCCATGCCTACGCCAATGCCGACTTCGCCGACGCGATGGCGCAGGCGATCCGTCGCGCCGTGGGGATGGATCGCTTCGTGCATCTCGTGATGGAGCACGAGGGCAACATCGCGCGCCACCTGCGGCCCGGATTGTACGACGCGCAATGGGCCGACGACACCCACCATGCGCTGCATGTGCTGCTGACCGGCGAGAGCGAGGGCTACTACGCCGACTACCAGGACGCCGCCGCGAAGCTGGCGCGCTCGCTGTCCGAGGGCTTCTCGTGGCAGGGCGAGGTCAACCACAAGGGCCAGCCGCGCGGCGAGCGCACCGAAGGCCTGCCCACCACCGCCTTCGTCATCTGCCTGCAGAACCACGACCAGATCGGCAACCGCGCGATGGGCGAGCGGCTGACCACGCTGGCGGACCCGGAAGCGTTGCGCGCCGCGCAGGCGCTGCTGCTGCTGACCCCGCAGATCCCGCTGCTGTTCATGGGCGAGGAGACCGGCACGCGGGCGCCGTTCCTATACTTCACGGACCACCACGACGAGCTTGCCGACCTGGTGCGCGAAGGTCGGCGCCGCGAGTTCGCGGGCTTTGCCGCGTTCACCGACGAGAAGCGGCGCGCGCAAATCCCCGACCCGAACGCGCCCGCCACGTACGAGCTGTCACGCCCCGACGCGACCGACCTCGACGAGGAGATGCACGCGCAGTTGCGGGTGCTGCTGGGGCTGCGCCACCGCCATATTATTCCGCGCATCCCGGGTGCCATGAGCCAGGGCGCGCACGCATTGGGCGAAACGGGCGTGGTCGCGCGCTGGACGCTGGGCGACGGCGCGGAACTGGTGCTGGCGAGCAATCTCGGGCCGCGGACGCTGCCGATCGAGGCGACCGGCGGCTCGGTGCTGTTCGAAAGCCACGCCGGCGATGCCGCCCGCGTGGCGGACGGCGCGCTGCCGGCGCGCAGCACCGTGGCGTTCCTGCTGGAGCGGACGTGAGCGAAGCCGCGCTGGCGGCACTCGCCGAGGCGTGCGGCGTTGCTCCGCGCTGGCAGGACTACCAGGGACATTGGCACGACGTCGCTCCCGACACCCTGCGCGCCGTGCTGTCCGCGCTGGGCGTGCCCGCCAGCACCGACGCGGACATCACGGGCAGCCTGGCGCATCAGCACGGCGTCACCGACGGCCTGCCGCCGCTGCTGACCGCGACGCAGGGCGAGTGGCTGGCGCTGCCGGGGCGCTGCGTCGTCGAGTTCGAGGGCGGCGGCGGCACGCGGGGCGACGGCGGGGTGCGGATCGAGCAGCCGGGCTACCATCGCCTGATCCGCGATGGCCAGTCGGCCACGCTGGCGGTGGCGCCGCGACGCTGCCATCCGCTGCCCGAGGGGCGGCCGTGGGGGATCGCCGCACAGCTCTACAGCCTGCGCCGCGCCGGCGACGGCGGCATCGGCGATTTCGCCGCGCTGGCGCAATTCGTCCGCGCCGCCGCCCGGCACGGCGCGGACGCGGTGGCCATCAGCCCGGCACACGCGCAGTTCTCGGCCGATCCGGACCGCTTCAGCCCGTACGCGCCATCGAGCCGCATCATGGCCAACGCCTTGCACGCCACCGCCGACGGCGACGCGGCCCTGGAGGCGGACGCGCTGGTGGACTGGCCCGCCGCGGCGCGGCTGCGCCTGGCGCAATTCCGCCGCCGCTTCGATGCCGGCATCGACGAGGCCGCCCTGGCGGGCTTTCGCGCGGCGATGGGCGAGACGCTGGAGCGGCACGCCCGCTTCGAGGCGCTGCACGCGCATTTCTATGGCCGCGATCCGGGCCGCTGGTCGTGGCGCACCTGGCCGAAGGCGTACCGCGACCCGACCAGCCCGACGGTGGCCGCGTTCGCCGCCAGGCATCCGCGCGAGGTCGCCTTTCACGCCTGGCTGCAATGGTTGGCCGACACCGAGCAGGCGCGGGCGCAGGCGGCGGCGCGCGAGGCGGGAATGCGCATCGGGCTGATCTCGGATCTGGCCGTGGGCGCCGATGGCGGCGGCAGCCATGCCTGGAGCCGGCAGGGCGAAATGATGATCGGCCTGTCGATCGGCGCGCCGCCCGACCTGCTGAACACGCACGGCCAGAACTGGGGCATTTCGGCGTTCACGCCGCTGGGACTGCGCCGGCACGGGTTTTCCGCGTTCATCGAGATGCTGCGCGCCGCCCTGCGCCACGCCGGCGGCGTGCGCATCGACCATGTGATGGGGCTGCAACGCCTGTGGGTGGTGCCGGACGGCGCCGGCGCCGGCCAGGGTGCGTATCTGACGTTCCCGATCGACGACATGCTGCGGCTGGTGGCGCTGGAATCGACGCGGCACGGCGCGGTGGTGCTGGGCGAGGATCTCGGCACCGTGCCGGACGGATTTCAGGAGCGGCTGATCGCGTGCGGCGCGCTGGGAATGCGCGTGCTGTGGTTCGAGCGCGACGGCGATCGCTTTCGCCCGCCTGCGGAGTGGTCGCCGCAGGCGGTGTCGATGACCAGCACGCACGACCTGCCGACCGTCGCCGGCTGGTGGCGCGGGCACGACCTGGCATGGCGCGGGCGGCTCGGGATGCTGGCCGACCCCGAGGCCGAGCAGCGCGAGCGCGCGCGCGACCGCACGCTGCTGTGGGGCGCCATGCGCGACAGCGGCGCCGCGGCGGGCGAGCAGCCGCCGCCGGACGACGCCTGGCCCGCGGTGGACGCGGCGCTGTCGCATGTCGGGCGCTCGGCCTGCGCGCTGGCGCTGCTGCCGCTCGAGGACGTGCTGGCGCGCGACGAGCAGCCCAACCTGCCGGGCACCACGACCGAGCACCCGAACTGGCGCCGCCGGATGCCGGGGCCGGCCGCCGACCTGCTGGACGCGCCGGACGTGGCCGCCCGGCTGGAGGCGTTCCGCCGCGCCCGGGGCGCCTGAGCCATGCCCGATCTGCGCGCGACCGCCCGGCTGCAATTCCATCGTGACTTTCCGATGGACCGCGCCACCGAGCTGGTGCCGTATTTCGCGCGCCTCGGCATCAGCCATCTGTATGCCTCGCCGCTGCTGACCGCGCGCCCCGGTTCGACGCACGGCTACGACATCGTCGACCACAACGCGATCAACCCGGAACTCGGCGGCGAGGCGGCGCTGCACCGTTTGGTGGCGGCGCTGCGCGCGGAAAACATGGGGCTGATCCTGGATATCGTGCCCAACCACATGGGCGTGGGAGGATCGGACAACGCCTGGTGGCTCGACGTGCTGGAATGGGGCCGCGCCTCGCCCTATGCCGGCTATTTCGACATCGACTGGGAGCCGCCCGATCCGGCGCTGCGCGGCACGCTGCTGGCGCCGTTCCTGGGCGCTTCGTACGGCGACGCGCTGAGCGGCGGCGACATCGTGCTGAAGTTCGACGAGGGCGACGGGCGCTTCTTCGCATCCGTCTACGACGCGCATCGCTTCCCCGTAGCCCCGCGCGACTACCCGACCATCCTGCGCGCCGCCGGGGGTGCCTTGGATGCGCTGGCCGAACCGTTCGTGGGCGCGACGGGGGCCAACTCGCGCGACCGTGCCGGCGCGGGCCGCGCGGCGCTGCTGGATGCCTACCCCGCGCATCGGGGCGATTTCGCGACGGCGCTGGCGGCGTTCGCGCCGGGCGAGCCAGAGTCCCGCCAGCGCCTGCACATGCTGCTGGAACGGCAATCGTACCGCCTGGCGTGGTGGCGGGCGGCCAGCGACGAGATCAACTGGCGCCGCTTCTTCGACATCAACGGCCTGGCCGGAATGCGTCAGGAGGTGGCGGAGGTGTTCGACGCGACGCACGCCTTCGTGCTGCGCCTGTATGCCGAGGGCCTCATCGACGGGCTGCGGATCGACCATGTCGACGGGCTGGCCGATCCGCGCGGCTATTGCCGCAAGCTGCGCCGGCGCCTCCAGACCGAGCACGACAAGCGCCCGCCCGAACTGCGCCGCGAGCCGCCGGTGCTGTGGGTGGAAAAGATCCTGTTCGCCCACGAGCGCCTGGCGGCCGACTGGCTGACCGACGGCACCACCGGCTACGACTTCATGAACGAGGTGTCCGCCGTCCTGCACGACCCGGCCGGCGAGGCGCCGCTCACGCATCTATGGCACGCGCTGTCCGGCCGGCCGGCCAATTTCGAGGACGAGGCCGAGCCGGCGCGGCGGCAGATTCTGCGCCAGGCGCTGTCGAGCGAGCTGTGGGCCAACTCCGCCGCATTCCACCGCGTATTGCGCCGCAATCTGGCCACACGCGACTGGACACTTACCCGCGTCCGCCGCGCCCTGGAAGAAATCCTCGTGCATTTCCACACCTACCGCATTTATGCCGGGCTGGGCGGCGCGTCGGACAGTGACGCGCAGGCGCTTGCCTGGGCGATGGCCGGGGCGCGGCGCACCACCCGTGCGGCCGACGCGGGCCTGCTCGACATCATGGGACCGCTGATCTCCGGCGACGGCATCCGCGACGTGCCGGCGGGTGCGGCGCGCGCCGGCTGGCTGCGCGCGATGGTCGGCTTTCAGCAATTGTCCGCGCCGACCGCGGCGAAGTCGGTCGAGGATACCGCGTTCTACCGCTACGGCCGCCTGCTGAGCCGCAACGAGGTCGGCAGCGAGCCGTCGCAATGGTCGCTGACGCCCGCCGCCTTTCACGCCACCGCCCGCGAACGCCGCCGCCGGCTGCCACGCGCGCTGCTGGCGACCGCGACGCACGACCACAAGCGCGGCGAGGACACGCGCGCCAGGCTGGCGGTATTGAGCGAGGTCGCCGACGAGTGGGAGGCTGCGGTCGGACGCTGGACGCGGCTGAACGCGGCGGTCAGGCGCGTGGTCGGCGGGGCCGCGGCACCCGACACCGCCGACGAGCTGATGCTGTACCAGACGCTGGTCGCCGCCTGGCCGCTCGATCTCGCGCCAGACGACACGGACGGTCTGGAGGCGTTTCGCACGCGGGTCGGCGGCTGGCTGGAAAAGGCAGTGCGCGAGGCCAAGCGGCACAGCGAATGGGCGGCGCCCGACGAAGCCTATGAACAGGCCTGCCAGGAGTTGCTGGCGCAATGCCTCGATCCGACCCGCAGCGCACCAGTGGCGCGCGAGATGGCCGAGTTCGCCGCGCGGATCGCCCCGGCGGGCGCGGCAAATGGTCTGGCGCAGACGCTGCTGCGGCTGACCAGTCCGGGCGTGCCGGATCTGTATCAGGGCACCGAGTTCTGGGACTTCTCCCTGGTCGATCCGGACAACCGCCGGCCGGTGGATTTCGCCGCCCGCCGCGCCGCGCTGGCGGCCGGCGCGGCGCCAGGTGATTTGCTGGCGCACTGGCGCGACGGGCGGGTGAAGCAGGCGCTGATCGCCCGCGCGCTGGGCTTTCGCGCCCGCGCGCCGGGGCTGTTCGCGCATGGCAGCTACCTGCCGCTGCGCGCCGAAGGCCCCGCCGCCGAGCATGTGCTGGCTTTCGCGCGCGTGCATGAAGGCCGCGCCGCACTGGTCGCGGTCGGGCGCTTGCTGGCGCCGTTGCTGGGTGCCTCGCCCGGCGGTTTGACGGACGCGCCGCTGCCGCTGGTCACGTCTTGGCGAGGAACCACGCTCCTGCTGCCGCGTAACCTAATGTCTCGAACTTGGTCGGACGCGCTCGGTGGCTTGGCGCCCGCGAGCCTCCAGCGGTCCGCGGTGGCGCGCGTGTCCCTCGGCGAATTGTTCGCCGCTCTGCCCGTGGCGCTATTGGAGGCATGATGGACCGTCTGGTGGTAGTATCGAACCGCGTTCCGGTGCCGACGGGCGGCACCCAGGCCGGCGGCCTGGCGGTGGCGCTGGACGGGCTGATGGACCGCCGCGGCGGATTGTGGTTCGGCTGGAGCGGCAAGACGGCCGAGGATGCCGTCGGCAAGCAGCCGGGCATCGTGCATCATGCCGGCGTCGACTACGCGACCATCGACCTGACGCAGGACGAGCACGACCGCTACTACAACAATTTCTCCAACGGCGTGCTGTGGCCGCTGCTGCACACCATGCAGCAGTTGATGCAATACGACCGCGAGGACGCGCGGGCGTATCGCGAGGTCAACGCACGCATGGCCCGCGCGCTGGCGCCGCTGCTGCATCCGTCGGACATCGTCTGGGTGCACGACTACCACATGCTGCCGATGCCATGTGCGCTGCGGGCGGAAGGCGTGCGCAACCCGATCGGCTTTTTCCTGCACATCCCGTTCGCGCCGACCGACGTGCTGGCCTCGATCCCCGACACCGACGCCTTCGTGCGCGACATGCTGGGGGCCGACCTGATCGGCTTTCAGACCGAGAACGACGTCGCCAACTTCGCCAACGCCGCCGAACTGCTGGCCGGCTGCTCGCGCGCGCACGGCAACATGCTGCACGTGCCCGGACCGGGCGGCGGCCGTCGCGTGCGCCTCGGCGTGTTCCCGGTCGAGATCGAGCCGCGCAGCTTCGCGCACATGGCGGCCGACGCGGAGCACTCCGCCGCCGCCGAGAGCCTGCGGCAAAGCCTGTGCGGACAGCGGCTGCTGTTTGGCGCCGAGCGGCTGGACCCGACCAAGGGCCTGCTGCAGCGCGTCGGCGGCCTGCGCACCCTGCTGGAAAAGCGCCCGGCGTGGCGGCGACACGTGACGCTGGTGCAGATCGCCGCCAGTTCGCGCACCGACGTGAGCAGCTATCAATCGCTGCGCGAGGAACTGGTCGGCGAGGCGGGCGCGCTGAACGCCGATCTCGGCGACGCCGACTGGATGCCGCTGCGCCTGGTGACGCGCGCGGTCGATCGGGCGGTGATCGCCGGCTACATGCGCCAGGCGCGTGTCGGCCTGGTGACGCCGCTGCGCGACGGCATGAACCTGGTCGCCAAGGAGTTCGTCGCCGCCCAGGATCCGGCCGATCCGGGCGTGCTGGTGCTGTCGCGCTTCGCGGGTGCCGCGCAGCAACTGGATGCGGCGCTGATGGTCAACCCGTATGATTCGGACGCGCTGGCGGACGCCGTAGACGCGGCGCTGACGATGCGGCTGGGCGAGCGGCAGGAGCGGTGGCAGGCGCTGTGGGGCGCCATCGAGGACCGCTCGCCGCTGGCGTGGGGCAAGGCGTTCCTGGCCGCCCTGCTGCGCGCGGCGGCGACGGCGCAGGTGCCCGAGCGGGTGATGCGCGGCATCGTCGAGCCGGCGCGGCCACGCATCGCCGGCGACGTGCCGATAGGCCCGCGCGTGCTCCCGTCGTTCGGCGTGGGTCCGGAAGGCGTGCCGCTCAACTGAGGCTTTGGCGCGGCTTGATCGGGGACGGGCGGTGGGCTATGCCCGCCGCTGCCAACGATTGGCGGCGAGTATTTCCGCGATTGCCCAGGTAGCTCAGTTGGTAGAGCATGCGACTGAAAATCGCAGTGTCGGTGGTTCGATTCCGCCCCTGGGCACCATCCCCCGTTGTCAAGGCGGACTGACCTTGACCCCGCCCGCGCAGGCGGACGACACGATCACGGATCGAATTCCCGCTGCATCCCCTTATGGGTCATTGTCAGCAATACGTCCCCATCGTCCAGGCTTATGACGTCCTGGATGATGCCCAACTCTGACAGGGTCTTGAGGATCCAGTCTCGCTGTTCCGGCAGCAGCGTGATGCCGTCCTTGCGAAGTACGGCGCCCAAGTCGGCCTGCCCTCTTGAACTCCGAACAGCCATGTTGGCCAGGCCTGCCGCAACCTGTCGCACGAGCCTCAGATCCGATGGGTCCGCCTTGGTGGCCGCCACGCTCGCCTCCTCCACTCTGGAAGATACGATAGCGTTAAGTGCCGGATGCGGAATGGGATCGCACAACTGCGGTAGCCGGCCGCGCGCGTTCGCCCGGGTGTGGCAGGCAGCCCGTCGGGCGGCGAAAGGCTTTACAGCGGCCCTGGTCGGGAGCGGCTAAGCCTCTGCCAACGCAGGCTGGTGCGGTGTTTGCTTTGGCGAGGCCATGCGCCCTCATCTGTACCTCCTCGCCTGCCTGTCGGTGTTCTGCGGCCATGCGGCGTTCGCACGGCCGTTGACGATGGCCATGCCCTCGGCCGCCCCGAGTTCCTGCGCGCCGGCCATTGCGGCGGCCGAGCAGCAGGTTCGGCTTCCGGCGAAGCTGCTGGATGCGATCGCCCTGGTCGAAAGCGGCCGACCCGACCCAGTGACCGGCCGCGCGGCGCCGTGGCCCTGGACGATCACCGCCGGCGGCATCGGCCATTTCTATGCGACCAAGGACGACGCCATTGCGGCCGCGCGGGATTTTCAGACGCTGGGCATCCGCTCCATCGACGTGGGTTGCCTGCAAATCAACCTGCTGCAACACCCCGGCGCCTTTGCGTCGCTCGACGAGGCGTTCGATCCGATGGCGAACGCCAGCTACGGCGCGCGTTTCCTCGAGGCGCTGCATCGTCAGACGGGCAACTGGCCGCAAGCGGCCGCCGCGTATCACTCGCAGACGCCGGGCATTGGACAGCCCTACGAAATCCGGGTCATGGCGATCTGGCCGCTCGCCTCGCAATTTCCCGACAGCGGCATCGGCCTTCGCGGCGCGGCATCCCCCGCCGTCGACTACAGCCGGTACACGCCGGCGTTCGCCGCGCAGGTACGGCGGATGGTCGAGGATCGCGCCCGTCTGGAGGCGCGGTTCGGCGCGGTCGTGACCAGCCGGCGGCATGGGCCGCGCGTGCGGCTGATGGCTACGGCAGGCGCGCGAGGCGCTGGTTGAGCAGCGCGAAGAAACCCTCCGCGTCGATGGTCTCCAGCAGACGCGCATTCGGCGCCTGCACCCGTCATGCCCCAGCGGTCGATGATGGTGCGCCCGCGCCCCGCGCCCGACCCGCACTCCACGGCGGCATGGACCGCCCGGTGCGTGAACAGCGAGGGGGCGACCAGCCAGGCCACGGCGCAGGCGTCATGCTGCTCGTGCCCCTGGCCGCCGGAGCGGCGCGATACCGGGACGCTGTCCCAGATGTCGGCGGTGGCGCGCAGGCACGCGCCGGCGCCCGACGCGCGCAGGGCGGCGATATGCGAAGGGCGGCATAGCGCCTGGTTGGTCACGTCCAGCGTCGCCAGCGTGACGGGCCGGCCGCACCCCAGCACGACGGCCAGCGCCTCGGGGTCGTTGTAGGCGTTGAACTCGGCCGAGGGCGTGACGTTGCCCTCGCCGCACGCGCCGGTCATCAGCACGATCTCCGCCACGCGGTCGGCCAGGGCCGGCTCGGCGGCCAGCGCCAGGCCCAGATTGGTGGCCGGCCCCAGCCCCACCAGCGTCACCGAATCCGGCGCGGCCGCGCGCAACTCGGCGCGGATGCGATCCACCGCCAAACCCGGCGCGGCGGCGGGCCCCGGCGGCAGCTTCACGCCGCCAAGCCCGTCGCCGCCATGCACGTGCGCCGCATCCTCGAAGCGGCCCAGCAGCGGCCGGTCGGCGCCGGCCACCACGGGCACGGCCCGCCCGGACAGGCCGACGATGGCCCGCGCATTGGTCAGGGTCACGTCCAGGCCCACGTTGCCGCCGACCACCGTGACCAGGCGCGGCGTCGATCGCCTCGGGCGAGGCCAGCGCCAGCCACAGCGCGATGGCGTCGTCGGTGCCGGGATCGCAGTCGATGATGGTGGCGCGCGTCACCGCCTCAGCGGCCCCGGCGCCGGTCGGTCTCGGCCAACGGCCGCCCGGTCTCGGGCAGCGTCTGACCGTTCCGGCCCAGCCAGCCCATGCCGGCGTCCGGCTCGCTGTCGGTGGTGGGCAGGTACGGCTTGATGTCGAGCAAGGTCGTGCCGTCGAGGCAATCGAGGTGGCGCAGCCGCAGCCGCCCGTCCGGCTCGAAGCCGTCGAAGGCGGCGACCGACAGTCCGATCGGGTTCGGCCGCGCCGGCGTGCGGGTGGCGAACACGCCGCGCGGCGCGTCGTCGAATGGCGGGGTGAACACCAGCGGCGGCTCGCTCGGCGCCTCGTGCAGCCAATACAGCACGATCAGGTGCGAGAACCCGTCCAGCGCCAGCAATCCCGCCCGGAACGCCGGCAGGATGGTGGCGTGGCACAGCGGCGCGGGCACGATCTGGCGGCCGTTGCGCGGGCACTGCGCGCGGGTGCGGAACGGGGTGGACAGGTGGCCGATGGGGCGCAGGCGCATGGTCACGATGTCGTCCGCCAAGGTCGCCCCCAATGCATCCCGCGCGCGCCGATGCTATCACCGCCGCGCCTATCGGGAGAGTGGTCATGGAATCGTCAACCTCGGAACCACCGGCCTCAAGGTCTCGCGCATCTGCCTCGGCTGCATGACCTACGGCGACAAGATCGTGGCGCGAGTGGGTGCTGGAGGAGGGCGAAAGCCGGCCGTTCATCCAGCGCGCGCTGGAACTGGGCATCACCTTCTTCGACACGGCGGACGTGTATTCGCACGGGCGCCAGCGAGGAGATCCTCGGCCGCGCGCTGCGCGATTTCGGCCCACCGCGCGACCGCGTGGTGATCGCCACCAAGGTGAACGGCGCGATGGGCGACGACCCCAACCAGCGCGGCCTGTCGCGCAAGCACATCCTGCACGCCATCGACGACAGCCTGCGCCGGCTCGGCACCGACTACGTGGATCTGTACCAGATCCACCGCTTCGACCCATCCACGCCGATCGAGGAGACGCTGGAGGCGCTCGACACCGTCGTGCGGGCCGGCAAGGCGCGCTACATCGGCGCGTCCAGCATGTTCGCCTGGCAGTTCCAGCGGATGCTGCACGCCTCGGACCGGCGCGGGCTGGCGCGGTTCGTGACCATGCAGAACCACTACAACCTGGTCTATCGCGAGGAGGAGCGCGAGATGATCCCGCTGTGCCGCGCCGAGGGCATCGGGCTGATCCCGTGGTCGCCGCTGGCGCGCGGGCTGCTGACCGGCAGCCGCAAGGCGCAGACCATCCGCAGCCGCACCGACCCGTTCGGCAAGCAGATCTACAACGACGCCGACGAGGCGATGGCCGACCGCGTCGCAGAGGTCGCGGCCGCGCGCGGCGTGCCACCCGCGCAGGTGGCGCTGGCCTGGCTGCTGGCCAAGCCGGAGGTGAGCGCCCCGATCGTCGGCGCCTCGAAGATGGCCCATCTGGAGGACGCGGTGGCGGCGCGTCGAGGTGAAGCTCACGCCCGAGGAGGTGGCGCCGGCTGGAGGAGCCGTACGTGCCGCATCCGGTGCTGGGGCATACGTGATGGCGAACGATCGCGGCGTCACGGATGACGCGCTGCATCAAGCCGCGCTGGACGCCGACGCAGACGCGACGCTGGCAGCCGAAACGGCGCGGCGGGATGCGGTGACAGGCGATGGCCTCGGCCCGGATCAGTCCCGCGACCAGGCGTACAGCACGTCCGGCTCGCGTTCCTCGTTGTCGCTGCCGTCGTTCTCGCGCACCAGCACGAAGCCCTGCGACTCATAGAAGCGGCGGCCGGCCGCGTTGCGCCGCCAGGTCCAGAGTTGCAGGCGGCGGTTGGCCTGCTTGGGGATCGCCAGCAGGGCCTTGCCCAGCCCTTCGCCCTGATGGCTGGGCAGCACGTACAGCTTTTCCACCCAGCCCTCGCGGAACGAGACGATGCCACGCAACTCGCCATCGGCCACGGCGCCCCAGATTTCCTCGGCCGGGAACACCGTTTCGCGAAAGTAGCGGAGATCCTCCTCCGGGGTGTGGCGGCCCGCAAGCCACGGAAAACGGTCGTCATAGGCAATCCGGTACATGCGCGCCGCCGCCAGCATGTCGGCCAGAGCCAACCGTCGAAGTATCATCCCGGCGCAGGACGCGGCACGGCGCAGGCGGGCAAGGTCGTCATGAATGCTCAGGCGGGCTCGCGAAGCGGGCGATACGAAGCTCACCAAGGAATATCATCGAACAGAGGCCAAAAAGCCCCGCGCCTTGCAAGGCAGTCCAGAGGTGGCGCTGCGATCCGAAGAGCGAAAGCACGATCGCCGGCAAGCTCGCCGCCGACATCAGGGCGCTTGCGGCAAACAAAACATACCAAATCCACAATGTAATCGTTCTGGAAAGCGGCCGCTGACGCAGCCACTGAACCTGACCGCTGGCCCTATGTGTCTGAACCGCGGGAAGCCCACGGGTAAGCACAAACACGTTCATCAGGTAAAAGCCGAGCATGACGAGTGCCGGCCTTAGCGTCAGATCGAGGGCTGCTTGCGTTCCGAGAAACCAGCCCAGGCCCATATTCACCATAAACAAGCCAGTAGCCAATTCGACATAGGTTCCGATGAGCGGCTGAAGCCGCTCCCGAAAATCCGCCGTGACCTGATAGCCGGGCCAAGCGGCTCCGTATGGAAAAAACACCGCGTCGGCGCCGCGCCGCTCGAAGAACGTCTCGGCATACCGATCGCCAAGCGAAAACATCTTGCACCGCCGGCCTGGGACTGCACTGTTCCGGAGGTGTAGAACAAACCGCGCACCGGCAGCAAGCGTTCGTCGCGGACATGGCGCACCGGCAATGCACCGGCGGAACACGGAGGAATGATGATCCGGGTGTCTCGACCAGCCTTGTGCGGCTGTCAAACCGACGCCCGCCGCGCCTCGCCCGGCTTGGCCAGGCGGCGGCTTTCTGCAAGCCGCCGCCGCCGCGATGGCGCTGGCCCCGGTCGCCGGCCGGGCGCAGTCCGGCAACGGGTATCGCGCGATGCTGCTGTCCTGCGTCGATCCGCGCACGCAGGCGCCGATCGCCGACTGGATGGACCAGCCGGAGTCCGCCAGTCACACGATCGGGCTGCGCGGGAAGTACAGCCAGTTCAGCATCGCCGGCGCGTCCGTGGCCATCGCGGCGCCGGCGTTCGAGAGCTGGCGCGGCACGTTCTGGGACAATCTCGGCGCCTCCATCAAGCTGCACGGCATCCGCACGCTGGTCAGCGTGGATCACAGCAATTGCGGTGCCGTGGGCATCGCCTATGGGCAGCGGGTGCTGGACGACCCGAGGCTGGAACTGTCCGCCCACCGGGCCGGCGCGAAACGACTGGCCGATGAGTTGGCCGTGCGGCATCCCGACGTGGCTCTCCAGGCTTGGTATGTGTCACGCGACGAGAACAAGGCGTTTACGCAATGGCAGGCGCTAGTCGAGGGTCCGGTGATCTCGTGATTCCGGCTGCCGAGGCGCGAGCCGACGGGCGGCCGACTTTTATCAATGCACCGGAACGTAATTTGACTGTCATGCTGGAGTAGGAGCCCCTCGTTGCTTAGACAGTAGGAAGGTAGCTAGATGGTCGGACAGCGTTTCTTGCAGCGTCGATTTCGGGCCGCCCTGCTGGCGATTGCCTCGATGGTGATGCTCCCATCTCTCTCCTATGCCCGCGCGATGGAAAGGCCTCTGCATCTCTTCAAACTCCGGGGCGGGATTTTTCCGTTGGCTCTCGCGTTGGGTCCGAATGGCGTCCTCTATGGCACCACGTCGAGTGGACCAGGTGCGAGCGGAGGTCTATTTAGCCTAACGCCGCCTGCTTCGACCAGCGACCCCTGGACATACCAAGTCCTGTACCGATTCGGCAACGAGAGAGACACGCAAAAGTCGGGGTTGCTGGTCGACCAACTCGGCAACATCTACGGGTCGTCGTCTGTGAAGGTTTACCAGCTTAGCCCGCCGACAAACGTCGCCGGTCAATGGACCGAGACAAACCTGGCCAGCTTCGTTGGCGCAAAGGGGTACGACGATCCGAACGGCGAACTGGTCATGGATGAAAACGGTGCCGTATACGGCACGACCTTCTACGGCGGTGATCGGACGTGCATCGTCCCCGGGGAGGCTCCCTTGTCCTCGGGATGCGGAAGCGTCTTCAAGTTGACACCGTCCAGTGCGGGGTGGTCGAAGACGACAATCTACGGGTTTCGCGGCTCGCCGGATGGCGACCTTCCCACTTCGGGCGTTCTCATCGACGCAAATGGCACCATTTATGGAACGACGTTGGCGGGAGGGCCCGCAGCTCTTGGGACCGTCTTCAGGCTGACACCTCCGGCCAATGGCGCGGGACCTTACGACGAGACAGTATTATTCAGCTTCCGAAAGTTCGGGACCGGAGGCTTTTATCCCGACACCGGACTCGTTGCGGATGCGTCCGGCGCCCTTTACGGGACATTAGCAGATTGCAATGGTGACGATGATACCAAGAATCAGTGCAGCGCAGTTTTTCGGCTGACACCTCCGCCAGCCGGCGCTTCGGCGTGGACCGAGACGATACTGCACACGTTCCCTTCGCAACTGTCGCGATCCGCCGTCGACTCATTGTCGAAATTGACGATTGATGCGTCGGGTGCGCTGTACGGCGCGAATAGCTTTGGCGGCCCCACATACGACGGACAAGTATTTAAGCTGTCGCCACCTGCGGAAGGCACAGGAGAATGGATCTCGACGACGCTGCACACTTTCACTCCGCGCGGATTTTCCGCGCGCAGTCCGAGCGAACCACTCGTCATTGGTAGTGACGGCTCGCTTTACGGCACCGCCGAGGGTGGCATTCCGGTCAACGAGACGATTTCTGGCGGAGGCGTGGCATTTGAGATCACACCCTAGGTGTCGCTGCTATGGAGGTTGTCCACCCGAGGCTGGGGAGGGAGGCTGTGGTTGCCACACTCGCAACCCCCTTCCCGGAGCCAAGGATGGACGTCCATGAGAATGCGCGGACGACGCCGCGTAGTCGAATGCTGATGGTCCAACGTCTCGCGAGCGGCTGGACCGCGACCGCCGTCGCCCAGGCCCAGGGCGTCACAGTCCGCACCGTGCGCAAATGGCGCGATCGCTTTGCGGCCGAGGGTGGTGCCGGGCTGGTTGATCGCTCCTCCCGCCCGCATCGCAGCCCGACCCGACTCTGCGGGCATGAGGAGGAGGAGATCGAAGCCCTGCGGCGCCAGCGCCTGACCGGGCCGGCCATCGCCCGACGGCTTGGCCGGCCCACTCTCCACCGTCGGGGTCGTGTTGCGCAGGCGCGGCTTGGGCCGGCTCGCGGCTGTTGACCCCCGGCCGCCCGTCATTCGCTACCAGCGCGAGCGCCCCGGCGAGCTGATCCACATCGACATCAAGAAGCTCGGCCGAATCGACGGCATCGGCCACCGCATCACCGGCCATCACACCGGCATGGTGCGCAACCGCGGCATCGGCTGGGACCACCTGCACGTCGCCATCGATGACGCCAGCCGCCTCGCCTACACCGAGTTGCTGGCCGATGAGCGCAAGGAGAGCGCCATCGGCTTTCTCTCCCGAGCCCTCGCCTGGTTCGGCCATTACGGCGTCACCGTCGAACGGGTGATGACCGACAACGGCTCGGCCTACCGCTCGCGCGACTTTGCCCGGGCGATCGTCAACGCCGGTCTGCGCCACATCCGCACCCGGCCCTATACGCCGCGCACCAACGGCAAGGCCGAACGCTTCATCCAGTCCAGCCTGCGAGAGTGGGCCTACGCACAATCCTTCCAAACCTCCGCCGAACGCGGGGCGGCGATGCTGCCCTGGATCACCAGCTACAATCACAGCAGACCCCACTCAGCCCTCGGCGGAAAACCACCCATCAGCCGCATCGCCAGGGACAACCTCCTTGGCAATGACACCTAGGACACCCTGACCAAGCAAGAATGGATTGCTCGCAGTCAGCGCAACCCAGCCAGCCGCCGCTCCTGCCGCGCCACCAGAAACGCCACGTCCGCGATGTCGTCCGCCGTCAGCGGCATGAACGGCCGGCGCAGCGTGGCGTTCGGGATCGCCCCGCGCCGTGCCAGAACGTGCTTGCGTACCGACAGGCCGATGCCCGGCTGCTGCTCGTAGCGGGCCAGCGGCAGATAGGCGTCGAACACGTCCGCCGCGCGCTGGGCGTCGCCGGCCCGATGCGCCGCCACCACGTCGCGCATCATCTCGGGATAGGCGAAGCCGGTCATCGCCCCGTCCGCGCCGCGCCGCAGTTCTTCGGGCAGGAACAAGCCGCCATTGCCGGTCAGGATCGACACCCGCCGCAAGCCGGACATGGCGCGCAGGGCGGCAATCTTGCCCAGGCCGGGCCAGTCCTCGGCCTTCAGCATCACGCATGACGGCACCGTCTCGATCACGCGGCGGATCACCCCCAGCGAGAGCTGCACGGCCGACGCCAGCGGATAGTCCTGCAGCACCAGCGGCGTGTCGCCGATCTGTTCGGCGACCTGGCGCATGTAGCCCGCCAGCGCGTCGTCGGTGCGCAGCGCGGCGGGCGGTGCGACCATGACGCCCGCCGCCCCCTCGTCCATCGCCGCCTCGGTCAGCTCGCGCATCGGCGCAAAGCCGGGGCTGGACACGCCCACCACCACGGGCACGCGCCCGGCCACGCGGGCCAGCACGTGACGGACGAAGGCGGCACTTTCGGCCGCGGAGAGCTTCGGCGCCTCGCCCATGATGCCGAGGATGGTCAAGCCGGTGGCGCCGCGCTCCAGGTAGAACTCGACCATGCGATCCGCGCCCGGCAGGTCGAGCGCGCCGTCGTCGCGAAACGGGGTGACGGCGATGACGAACACGCCGGCGGCGGTCTCGTCGAGGCGTGCGGTCATGCGATGCTCCTGGGCTGTCGGCCGGACGGCTGCGGCATGTCGGGGCGCGCAGCGTCGTGATGCCGCCAGCGTAGCGCCCCGGGCGCGGGCTGGCCATGCGGCGGCCAGTGTTCAGCGGCCCGCGCACATGTCCTGGACCGCCGCCCATTCGGCGTCGGACAGCGGGGGATCGCCCACGGACGAGCCGGCGCTGGCGGCAATGCGGGCCGGCGTCAGCGGGTGATCGGACAGCCAACCCAGGTCCGGCCCGTCGAGCCTGGCCAGAGCGCGACCCAGTCCGTCCGACCGCATCCCGGCGTCGTGCATCAGGCGCAGCGACGTGGCATCCGCGCGCGTCTCCGCTGCCCGGCTGTACGACAGCATCAGCACGTTGCCGGCCGGCGCGGCGCCGCCCAGGCCGGTGAGTTCCGCGGTGGCCGCCACCAGGTTGGTCCGCAGATAGCCGACCAGGGGATCGCGGTGGATGACATGGCCGAGTTCATGGCCGAGCACGCCCGCGAGTTCCCCGCCGTCCTGCATCCGCCCGATCAGTCCGCGCATCACCACGATGCTCCGGGCCGGCAGCGCGAAGGCGTTCACCTGCGGACTGTCCAGCACGTTGACCGACACGTGCCCGCTGATGCCGCCGGCCGCGGCAAGCCGCGCGGTCAAGCGGTCGAGCGCCGCCTGTCCAGCAGCCCTGTTGCACCAGCGTGGATGGGCGAAGCCGTCGCGGATCGCCGCGTCGCCCAGCCGGTCCTGCCAGGAGTTGGGGACGAAGCGCGCCGCCAGCGACAACACCGGCACGCCGACCGCGATGGCCGCCACGCCCACGGCCAGCAGCACGCCGGCCAGCAACCCCAGCATCAGGTCGCGCGAGGGCTGGCGCAGCGCCCGCAGCAGCGCGGGATCGCCGACCAGCAGGCGCCCGGCGCATCCGGGACATTGCAGCGTGGCCACGCCGTCCCGGGCCGGCGCGGCCGCGCCGCGCACCTGGCGACGCGGCCAGGCCTGCAAGGTCCGTCCGGCAAGATCGTCGATGACCAGCATCTCGCCGCGCAGGCTCGCATTGACGGAACGCGCGACGGCTGTATCGCCGTCGAAATAGCGGGCGAGGACTTCGGGGGCGGCGGTCAGTAGAGGAAGCCGACGTCGAACGCCTCGAACAGCCCCTCGCCCTGGCTCGGGCGCGGCGTCGCCTCGCGGCGCAGACGGGCGAAATCGAAGGCGCCGGTGACGACGATGCGCTCGGCCACGAAGCGCGCGCACCGCTGCCGCACGATCGGGGCGCCCAGCCCAAGCGTCGCCAGCACGATCGCGAAATTGGCCAGCCGCAACCAGAACAGGTCGCGTCCGCTGATGCGGGCCGAGAACCGCAGGTCGAGATAGCGGGTGCGCGCGAGCACCCGGTGCAGCACCGCCGCGTCGTACCAACTGTTGCAGATGCGGTTCAGGCCGGGAACCAGCAGCAGCGCGAGAACGCCGATGGCGATCGACCAAGCCGGGGGCAGCGGTTGCGAGGTCGCCGAGTGCGCGGGCAACGGCGCACCGTCTCGCGCCACGGCGACGGCGACGGCGACAGCCGCAACGAAAAGCGTGAACAGCAGGATCTTCAGGAACAATGCGCCGATGAACGCCGAATAGGCCAGGCCCGGCGCGCGGACGAACTCCAACCGCACGTCGCCGAAGCTGCTGGCCTTGATGCGCCTCTCCGCCAGGCGCATCCGCTGCAACGGCGTCAGCAGGAACAGCGTCGCGATGGTGCCCAAGGTGAACAGCAGCGCCACCAGCCCATAGCGGAGCGCCGAGCCCACCATGCCGCCGCCGAGCGCGCGCCATTGGGTGCGGGAAAGCCGGTATCGCTGGGCGGTGAACGGGGCCAACTGTGCGAGCAGCAGCAGGGCGCCGAAGTAGAGGATTCCGGTGCCGATCCGCACCGGCGAGAAGCCCGGCAGGCTGACGAACTTCACCGCCATGTTGAGCGCCCAGAATGCCCCGAGCACGGCGACGGCGATCAGGAAGCCGCGCAGCTTCTCGCCGCCCATCCCGGTATACTCGAATCGGTCGCCCTGAAAACTTGTGTGCGACCACAGATAGCGGCGGTTTCGCGTCACCGCCCAGAACCGGAAGACGCCCACGGTCAGCACCGTCAGCAGCAGGTTGCGCCAGAAGATGCGATACAGGTCGCCCAGCCGCCCGTCATAGGTCAATCCGCTGAGCGGGATCGGCTCGGCGGCGGGCCGTTCCGCAACGATCGCGTCCATGACGAGCGCCTCTCCGCAACGATCGCGAAATGAGCGCGGCGGCGGCGCGTTTGTCAATCGGTTTTTTCGAGCTCCGACATTCCGGTGATGACCCGCTCCACCGCCTCGACGCTGGTGTGCCTGGGGTCGATGTCGTCCGCCACCACCCTGCCCCGGCGCATCACCGCGATGCGGTCGACCACCTGGAAGACGTGATGGATGTTGTGCGCGATGAAGATGCAGGAGTGACCGGAATCCCGCGCGTTGCGCACGAACCGCAGCACGCCCTGCGTCTCGGCCACGCCGAGGTTGTTGGTCGGCTCGTCCAGGATAATCAGGTCGCTGTCAAAATACATCGCCCGCGCGATGGCCACCGCCTGCCGCTCGCCGCCCGAAAGCGAGCCGATCGGCGTGCTCGGCGGGATGTCCTTGCTGATGCCGACCTTGCGCAGCAGATCGCGCGCCACCGCATCCATCGCGGCGTGATCCAGGCGATTGAGGAAGCGCGGCCCACGCAGCTTCTCGCGGCCGAGGAACAGGTTGCGGGCGATCGAGAGCTGCGTCACCAGCGCGGAATCCTGGTAGATCGTCTCGATGCCGTGCGCGATGGCGTCGGTGGTGCTGCGGATATCGACCTTTTCGCCGCGAATGAAGATGTCCCCGCCGCTGCGCGGGACCGCGCCCGACAGCACTTTGATGAGCGTCGACTTGCCGGCGCCGTTGTCGCCCAGCAGGCCGACGATCTCGCTCTCGCCCACGCTGAGCGTCGCATCCTCCAGCGCGCGCACCCGGCCGTACGACTTGCT
The DNA here is from genome assembly GCA_963758455.1 of uncultured Pseudomonadota bacterium. Taxonomy (GTDB): domain Bacteria; phylum Pseudomonadota; class Alphaproteobacteria; order Acetobacterales; family Acetobacteraceae; genus CAVRQM01. The sequence goes on from CAVWVK010000007.1 coordinate 243,940, forward strand.
GACATGGGACATGCGGATCAGCGGCTCGGCCATCGCGCTACGTCCCCGCCTGATGGCGGCGCTCGAGGCCGGAGTGCAGCGCCATCATGCCGAGGATGATCGCGCCGATGAAGATGTTGTAGGCCAGGCCGGGCACGCCGATCAGCACGATGCCGTTGCGCATCACGCGCAGGATCAGCACGCCCAGCACGGTGCCGATGATGGTGCCGCGCCCGCCGATCAGCGCGGTGCCGCCGATCACCACCATCGCGATCACCTCCAGCTCATAGCCGGTGCCGCTGTTCGGGTTGGCCGCCGAGGTGCGGATCGAGCTGATGATGCCGGCGAACGAGGCCATCACCGCGGACAGCACGAACAGCCCGACCTTGGTGGCATCCACGTTCACGCCGCGCGCCCGCGCCGCCGGGGCGTTGCCGCCCGCCGCCTGGATCCAGTTGCCGATCTTGGTCTGCGTCAGCACGTAGCCGAGCACGATCGCGGCGCCCACGAACCAGAACAGCGACATGTAGACGCGGAACGTGCCGATGAAGAACTCGCCGGCCAGCGCTTGGGCCAGCCGGTCGTGCCCGGCGCTCCAGGTGCGCTGCGGAAAGCCGTTGGTGATGAACAGCGCGGTGCCGCGCACCACCAGCAGCATCCCCAGCGTTACCAGGAACGACGGGATTTTCAGCCGGGTGACGAACCAGCCGTTCACCAGCCCGATCAGTGCCGCGACCAGCAGGGCGATGACGAAGGCCGCCGCCAGCGAGGTGTCGCCGCTGTTGCGCAAGGTCCACATCAGCACCGGCGAGAAGCCGAACAGCGAGCCCACCGACAGGTCGAACTCGCCGGACGTCATCAGCAGCGTCATCGCCAGCGCGATCAGGCCCAGCTCGACCGTGAACGCCAGGGTGTTGCTGATGTTGAGCGGCGAGAGGAAGTCGTGGTTGATCGCCCAGAAGGCCACCAGCTCGACGAGAAGGAGGATGAAGGGTCCCAGCTCGGGCCTGGCGATCAGGCGCTGGACGATGGAGCGATGTTCCAAGGGAAATGGAGATCCTTAGCACCGTCATTGCCGGGCTCGACCCACGGCTGTCCGGCAGGGTTCTTGCTTTCCGTATCCGCCGGCGGATCGTCTCATATGAGGATTTCTTGGCCGGGGTTTGCGGTGAGCCTGACGGGAGGTCGTTTCAGGTGATCCAGACAGCGCAGATGCATCAGGTTGGATTTGACCAGGCGGGCAAAGCCGAGCGGCGAGGCGATGGCAGCCTGGCATGTCTGCGCCAGCCGCAGCAGCAGGAAGGCAATCAGCGCAACCGCGATCTGAATGCGCACGGCGTTGTCGGAGGTGCCGAAGAAGCGGGTTATCTTCAGGGTTTGCTTGATCCAGCGGAAAAACAACTCGATCGCCCAGCGGCGCTTGTAGAGATTGCGATCTGCTGTGCGGGGGCGGCGAGGTCGTTGGTGAGGATGCGCAGCACCTTGCCGGTGTCGATGCGCACCTGCACCTCGCGGACCGGCTTGTCGAACGGGTTGCGCCGCTGGCTGGCCAGTCGGTCGGGCAAATGGCCGATCCGGTCCGACAGAATGGCGCCGCCCGGACTGGGCCGGGTTTGCGTCACGCGCAGCGGGGTGTTGCGCTTCAGGCGGGTGACGATGCGGCAGCCGGCAGCGGCGAGGCCGGCCCACCATCCGTAGTGTAGTAGCCGAGATCGAAGACGTAGGTTGCACCCTGCTGGATGGGCATGGCCTTGGCGGCGGTGATGTCGTTGACGTTGGCTGTCGTGACGGCAGCATAGATCGGGCAATCCTTGTCGGCATCGTAGATCACATGCGTCTTCACGCCGGCCATGTCGGCCGAGAACCGTGCCCAGCCGGCGCTGCGATTGTCCAGCCTCAGGCTGGTGCTGTCGATCAGGTAGGTCGCCCCGTCCATGGTCCGACGCAGGCCGCGATGCGCCCGCCGGATCATCGCACCCAGCAGCGCGGTGAACGGCGCCACCGGCCGGTTCCTGTTGGCGTCGGCCAGGCTCGCCCGCGACGCGGGACGCACGCCCAGATGATACAGCCGGTTGCCATGGCTTTGCAGGCCGGCCTCGATGTCGCGCAGGCTCGATGCGCCGGCAAGCTGCCCGTACAGCATCGCCGTCAGGTGGCTTCTGCAACTGAAGCTGCGCGCTCGTGCCGCCGTCCCCTGCTGCGCGACCGCCTGCTCATAGGCATCCAATTCCAAATACTGCAGCACGCCAGAAAAAACGCTACGGTCGTGTGGCACGGCATTGCTCTCTCATGTCCGGTAACGTCGCCAAACGTCGGACCGTGAGTAGAATCAATGCCGTGCACTGGTACAAGCGAAATTCGTGCCGGACAGCCGTGGGCTCGACCCGGCAATCCATTCCCGGCGCGCACATTCCGGGTCGGGACGTGGATGGCCGGGTCAAGCCCGGCCATGACGGCATGGTTGAGCGTCGATGCGTAGGCGAAGATCCGTTACTTGCCGGACAGCAGCTTGTCGTAGTTCTCCGCGTTGCTCTTGTCGTACAGCGAGCCGGTGATGACGTTGAAGCCCGGCGGAATGCCGCTGGAAGCCATGTCCGCCAGCGACAACGCGACGTAGCTGGTCGCCTGCGGATCCTGCCACTGCGCGGCGTTGACGTAGCCGTTCAGCACTTCCTGCGTGGTGTCGAGCGAGTCGCCCCAGCCGATCACCGGGATCGTGCCGGGCTTGACGCCGACCTGATCGAACACACGCTTGATGCTGCCCATCACCAGGTCGCCCAGGCCGATGATCGCGTTGATCTTCTTGTGATTGGCGGTCAGGTAGTCCGACATGCGGCTGATGATCTCGCCCTGGTCGAGCGTGCAGTCCGTCACCTCCCAGGTGACGCCGAGCGGCTTCAGCACGCTGGCCGCGCCCTGCTCCTCCTGCACGCCGTAGGTGGCGCCCGGCACTTCCACCGGCATCCACACGAAGTCGCCGGACTTGATGAGGTGATGGTCGACCAGATACTGCGCCCAGTGCTTGCCGAACGTCACGTTGTCGCCGCCGACATAGGCGTTGAAGCTGGCCTTCGGGTCGGGCGTGTTGAAGTTGATGATCGGAATGTGGGCGGCGTTGGCTTCCTTCGCGATCTCGACCAGGCTGCCGGGATCGGGACTGCTGGTCACGATGCCGTCGGCGTGGGCGGCGATGGCCGCGCGCTCGGCCTCCTGCTGCGACGCGACGTCGCCGTTGTGGAACGAGGTGTTGACGGTGTTGCCGGTGTCCTTCGCCCACTGCTTCGCGCCGGCCAGGAAATAGGTCCAGACCGGGTCCGCCGGAGAGCCGTGCGAGATCCAGTAGAAGGTCTTTGCCTGGGCCGCCAGCGGCCCGGCGGCCAGCGACAGCGCCACGGCCGCGAACAGAAACGCGCGTCTCTTGGTCATTATGTTGCCTTCCCCCTTTTTGGCGGCGCGCTCGTCGCGATGCCGGCGCGTGCCACGCGGCGGAGACTGGCACAAGACCGCAACGGCCTCAATGACCGGCTTCGGGCAGCCGCTTGTAGAACAGCACCGTCTCGCAAGCCGTGCCGTCCCTGTCCAGCAGCGCGTAGCCCGGAATGCGCCCCGCCTCGACATACCCCAGCGCGCGGTACAGCGCCGCCGCCGCATCGCTGCCGGTGTCCAGCGTCAGCAGCGTCCGCCCCGCGTCGCGCGCCGCCGCCTCGGCCGCCCGCATCAGCGCGCGCGCCACGCCGCGCCGGCGCGCATCGGGATGCACCAGCAGCTTTTGCACCTCAGCGCGGTGCGGCTGGTTCTGCGGCGTGTCGCAGTCCAGCGTCACCACGCCGGCAAGCTGGCCCTCCACCCACGCCGCCAGCACGATGCGCCGCCGCGCCGCGACCGCCGCGGCCGCGCGGTGCCAGAACGCGCGCGCCACGTCGCGCGACAGCGGCGGCAGGAACGACACCGAGGCGCCGCTTGCCACGCACGCCACCAGAATCTCGGCCAGCGCCGGCTCGGCCGAGCCGGCGGCGGCCACGTCCAGCACGCGCACCACCACGCCGGACAGCGGTTTCGCGTAGCCGAACTCGACGGAGTTGCTGCGGTCGCCGAGCGCGCGGATCGGGCCGACACGGACGAAGCCGTGCTTTTCGTAGAAGGCGTGCGCGCGAACGAAGCGCGTGTCGCTCCACAGGCGCAACTCCCCGCCGCCGGCGTCGCGCGCGAACCGCGTCGCGGCGTCGAGCAGGGCCGCCGCGGCACCGCTGCCGCGCGCGTCCGCCGCGACATACATCTTGCCGACCTCGAACGCGCCATCGGCGTGCGGCCAGCACGCCACCAGCCCCGCCACCGCGCCGTCGACTTCCGCCGCCCACGCCGCCCCGCCCGCCCCCGCCACGTGCGAGGCCAGCGCGCGCAGCTCCGGCGCCTCGTTGTCGATGTCGGTGACGCAGCCGGGATATTCGTCCCAGCACGCGCCGACGATGCGGATGAAGTCGCTCCGCGTCGTCGTCCCGCGCCGGGCGCAGGCTCAGCGCAGGCGCGACACGAACTCGGCGATGCGCGCGCAGGCGCGGGCCAGCGTCGCCTCGTCGGTGGCGTAGCTGATGCGCACATACGGGACTCATGCCGAACGCCGAGCCCTGCACCACGGCGACATGCGCCTCGTCCAGCAACGCCTGCGCGAAATCCTCGTCGCTGTCGATGCGCCGTCCGCCGGCGCTGGTGCGCCCGATGCAGCCGGCGACCGAGGGGAACACGTAGAACGCGCCGTCCGGCCGGTGGCACGACAGGCCGGGAATGGTGTCCAGCGCATCCACCACCAGATCGCGCCGGCGGCGATAGCCGGCCACCTGCGCCGCCACGTCATCCTGCGGCCCGTCCAACGCGGCGGCGGCGGCGGCCTGGCCCACGGTGGACACGCCCGCCGTGGCCTGGCCCTGCATGTTGGCCATTGCCCGGATGAGCCGCACGGGTCCGGCGCCGAAACCGATGCGCCAGCCGGTCATGGCGTAGGTCTTGGACACGCCGCTGACGGTGAGGATGCGATCGGCAAGCTCCGGCACCACGGCGGCCAGGGTCGCGTGCGGGTCGCCCTCGTAGAGCAGGCGCGCATACATGTCGTCGGCCATGATCCACACATGCGGATGACGCAGCAGCACCGCGCCGAGTGCCGCCAGATCGGCACGGGACAGCGCCGCCCCGGTCGGATTGTTCGGCGCGTTCAGCACCAGCCAGCGCGTCGCCGGCGTGATCGCCGCTTCCAGATCCTCCGGGCGCAGGCGAAAGCCGTTGTTCTGCGGACAGGTCACGAACACCGGCGTCGCGTCGCACACCTGCGCCATCAGCGCGTAGGCCGACCAGTACGGCGCCGGGATCAGCACCTCGCAGCCGGCTTCCGCCGTGGCGAGCAGCGCGTCGAAGATCACCTGCTTGCCGCCGTTGCCGACGATGATCTGGTCGGGCCCGAACGCCAGCCCCTGCTCGCGGAGGAACATGCGTGCCGCCGCGTCCTTCAGCGCGCGCGTGCCGTCCTGCGGCGGATACTTGGTGTCGCCGCGCAGCGCCGCCGCGTGCGCCGCCTCGATGGCGTGCGGCGGGGTGGCGAAATCCGGCTCGCCAATGGTCAGGAACAGCACGTCATGCCCGGCGTCGCGCAGCGCGCGGGCGCGGATGGTCTGGGTGACGGCGGCGGCGACCTTGGCGCGGCCGAGCCGGCCCGCGAACGGCGGCACCGGCGTCAGCGCAGGCCGGCGCAGAACGCCTGGATGCGCTGGCACGCCTCGCGCAGGCTGTCCGTGTCGGTGGCGTAGCTGATGCGGAAATGTCCGGGATACATGAACGCCCCGCCATGCACGGCGGCCACGCCCTGCTCATCCAGCAGCGCCACGACGAACGCCTCGTCGTCGGTGATCGCCACACCCTTCGCCGAGGTCTTGCCGATGCAGCCATGCACGCTGGGGAACACGTAGAACGCGCCCTCCGGCTTGTGGCAGTGCAGGCCGGCGGCCTTGTTCAGCATGTCCACGACGAGGTCGCGGCGTTCGCGGTACACCGCGACCATCTCGCCGATGAACCCCTGCGGCCCGGTCAGGGCCTCCAACGCGGCCGCCTGGCTGATGCTGCTGGCGTTGCTGGTGGACTGGCTTTGCAGCTTGTCCATCGCCTTTATCAGCGCCTTCGGGCCGCCGGCAAAGCCGATGCGCCAGCCGGTCATCGCGTAGGCCTTGCTGCATCCGTTCATGGTCAGCGTGCGCTCGCGCAATCGCGGCTCGACCTGGACCACGGTGGCGGGCTTGAACCCGTCATAGGCGAGCTTCTCGTAAATGTCGTCGGTGAAGATCCACACATCGGGATGGCGCAGCAGCACGTCGCAGATCGGCCGCAGCTCCTCGGCGGAATAGGCCGCGCCCGTCGGGTTGCACGGGTTGTTCAGCACGAACCACTTGGTGCGCGGCGTGATGGCGGCTTCGAGATCCTCGGCACGCAGCTTGAATCCGTTGTTCTGGCCGCATGGCACCAGCACGGGCTTGCCGTCCGCGAGTGCCACGATGTCCGGATAGCTGACCCAGGCCGGCGTCGGGATGATCGCCTCGTCGCCTGCGTCCAGGGTCGCCAGCAGGGCGTTGAAGATCACCTGCTTGCCGCCGGTCGACACGATGATCTCGTCGGGCGCGTAGTCCAGCCCGCTGTCGCGCTTGAACTTGTCCGCCACCGCCCGGCGCAGCGCGAGCGTGCCCGCGACGTCGGTGTATTTCGTCTCGCCGGCCTGAATGGCGCGGATCGCCGCGTCCTTGACGTTTTGCGGGGTGTCGAAATCGGGCTCGCCGGCCGAGAGGCTGATGACGTCGCGACCCTCGGCCTTCAGCGCGCGCGCCTTGGTCGAAATGGCGATGGTCTGGCTGGGGCTGATGCGGTCGAGGCGCAGGGCGGTGAGTTGCATGTCGGAGGATCCAGGAAAACGGGGCAAACCGCGAACCTAGCCTCCCACTGGACACCCGGCAACGCCCGATGCGTCGGCAACGCCGCATATGCCGTGCCGGCTGCCTGTGTCTCATTTCACGCTCGGCGCCGCCGCCATGTCACGGGCGCATGACGCCAATGCTCGGGCGATCGCTTTACGTTCAGCTATTGGAACGGACCGGCTCCGACATGGAGCCCGCCCCCGGGCCGCAGCGGGAGAGACTTCTCATGGCCAGTCGAGCATCCCGCGTCGCGAGCGCCGCGGCCGGTGCCGCGGCGATCCTGGTCGCCCCGCATTGCGGCGCGCTGGCCGCATCGCCACTACGGCCGCCGAGCGTGTTCGTTGCGTACGCGAACGTGCCGGCGGGTCAGACCCAGCTCACCAACTCGCCGCAGATCGCGGCGGGCTTCAACGGCGCCCCGGCGATCACGTTCACCATGGACACCGGCTCGACCGGCATCGTGGTGTCGCCCGACAATTTCACGCCGCCCGCCGGCGCCGTGCCGATCGGTCCAGGGAGCAAAACCTATACCAGCAGCGGGCGGACGCTCAGCGGCGACTACTACATGACGCTGGTGAACATCGGCTCCAACGCGGCCACCGCGCGGGTGCCGGTGCTGCTGGTGGATGCGATCACCTGCGCGGTCGACGCGCGCGACTGCCAGCCGACCAACGCGCCCACGGGGGTTGCGATGTTCGGCGTGGGCTTCGGGCAGGAGCAGGCCGGCCAGCCGGGCGCCACGCCTGACAAGAACCCGTTCCTCAACATCATCGAGATCAATGGCCGGCGCGCCACGCCGAGCGCCGGCTACGAGGTGACGGCTGAAGGCGTGACGCTGGGCCTGACGCCTGCCATCGTCCGGCGGTTCCGCCCGGTGCGGCTGACGTGGGACCGGGCCGAGCATGATTGGAGCCGTCCTCCGGTGACGGTGCAGGTGGCCGGATGGACCGCCAGCGGGACCGCGCTGACGGACACCGGCGTGACGAACATGTATCTGCAGCCGCCGCTGGGCGAGACCGTGCCCACCATCCCAAGCGGCTCCGCGGTGGGCAACTGCATCCAGTACGCGCCGTGTGCCGCGCCGGGAACGGTTGTCCGCATCTGGATCGGCGCCGGGGGCGCCGCCTACCAGTTCAAGATCGGCCCGAACGGGCTGCCTGCGCCGACACAGGTCGCGGCCCCAGCGTGGGTAACGGTGGTCGGACCCTCCAGCAACCAGACGTTCGTCAACACCACGTTCCACTTTTTCAACAAGTTCGACTACATCTACGACTTCACCGACGGCATCGTGGGATTCAGGAGCGCCGGGACCAGCGCCTCCGCCGGATCGGACTTGCTCACGCGCCGCTAGTGTCGGCGCCTCAGTGGGCCGGGACCGCTCCGGGCACCGCCGCCGCGGCCTCGGCGCGCAAATCCGGGTAGAGCCCGGTCAGCCCGACCAGCACGCCGTTGGTCCAGCCGAAGCCGATCTGGGTGGTGTATTCGCCGCCGCCGCCAGCGTCGCCGCCGGTGGTCGTGACGTTGTATTTCTCGACCAGCTTCGCCTGCTGCCGATAGCCCGCGATGGTCTTGTGCACCCAGCGCGTGGCGACTTCGCGGGCCAGCGCGTCATGCCCGTACAGGCGCAGCCCCTGCACCGCGATCCACTGCAAGGGCGCCCAGCCGTTCGGAGCGTCCCATTGCTGCCCGCTCTGCACCAGGCTCGTCACCACGCCGCCCGGTAGCAGCAGCTTCGCGCGCACCGTGCCGGCCACGACATCGGCCTGATGCGGCGTGGCGACGTCCGTGAACAGCGGATAGAGCGTCGCCGCCGTCAGCGTGCCGGTGGTGCGGCCATCCTGCCATAGATAGTCGGTGAAGCCGCCGATCCGGTCGTCCCACATCAGCCGCTGGATGGCGCTGCCGCGCCGCGCCGCGCGCACGGCGAAGTCGAACGCCTGGCCGTAGTCGTGGCGCAGCAGATACGCCGCGCTCAGCGTCGCCTCCAGATGCACCAGCAGGCAATTCAGGTCGACCGGCACGATGTCGAGCGTGCGGACCGTGGCCAGCGTCTTGCCGTCCGCGAGCCAGCGCGAGCTGAAATCCCAGCCGGATTCAGCCGTCGCGCGCAGGTTGCGCCACACCACCCCGGGATCGCGGTTGCTCTGCCTGGCGGTGGCGACGTCCTCGGCGTAGGATTCGTCGCGCGGTGCGGCGCGGTCGTCCCAGTCGCGGTTCAGCACCGTCCCGTCCGCCAGCCGCACCACGCTGCGCGTCGCGCTGCCGGGCGCGGTCGTCGCCTCGCCGCGCATCCAGTAATCGTATTCGCGACGCATCTCCGGCAGATAGGCGACGAGCGTCGCCGGGCCGTCGACGCCGGCCACGAGTTCGACCAGATACGAGAAGAACGGCGGCTGCGACCGGCTGAGATAATAGCTGCGGCTGCCGTTCGGCACGAGGCCGTAGCGGTCGATCTCGTAGGCGAAGTCGCCCAGCAGATCCGCGGCGAGCGCGTGCTGCCCGTCCTCCTCCAGCCCGAGCGAGGTGAAGTAGGAATCCCAGTAGTAGACTTCGCGGAACCGCCCGCCGGGAACCACGTACGGATAGGGCAGCGGCTGCAAGGTGGAGTAGGCCGGCACGCTCGGATAGGATTGCGTCAGCTTCGGCCACAGGCTCTGGATGTAGTCGAGCAGGCCGGTGCCGGGGGCCGCGTCCTGCACGCTGGGGCCGGCCGGAACCGGGGTCGCGCTGAAATGCGCGGCCACGAAGGCCCGCAGGCTGAATCCCTGCGTCGATTTCTGCGCGTCGTAGTCGGCCACGACCGCCGATGGCGCCTCGTTCGGGGTGAGGTCGGGAAAGGTCTTGCTGTCGGGAAAGATGCCAGCCAGTTCGACGGCGGCATAGAGCGGCCCGTACTCGACCGAGGGCGGCGTGGTGTCCGCGGGCCCCACGGTCCGAGCCTGCGCCGAGCCGGCCTGCAAAGCGGCCGCCAAGGCCCAGGCCGCGGCCAGGGCCGTCGCCCGTTCGGGCGCCCACGCCGGGCGGCAGCGCGGGGCACGAGCAAAGCCATCCTGCTTTGTCATCGAAGTTTCCCTCCGAAGCACTGGTGCGGTTACTGCTTAGCACCGATCATGGCCGCGTCGGCAAAGCCCGCGCGCGCTCGCGCCTCCGCAGCCGACACCCCGGCCTCGCGCAGCCCGCGCAGGGTTGCCGCCGCGTCGCGCTTGGCAAGCCGGCGACCCGTCGCGTCGGTCAGCAACGCGTGGTGGGCGTAGCGCGGCGCCGGCCAGCCCAGCAGCGCCTGCAACAGCCGGTGCAGGTCGGTGGCCGGCAGCAGATCCCGCCCGCGCGTCACCAGGGTCACACCCTGGATGGCGTCGTCATGCGTCACGCACAAATGGTAGCTGCACGGCGCGTCGCGCCGCGCCAGCACGACGTCGCCGAACAGCGCCGGCCGGCAGGCGATGCGGCCCACCCCCTCCTCGTCGAACGCCAGCGGCTCCGCCACGCGGGCCAGCGCGCGGGCCATGTCCAGGCGCACGGCATACGGCAGCCCGGCCGCGATCCGGCGTTCGCGCTCGGGGGGCGACAGGGCGCGGCAGGTGCCGGGGTAGCGCAGGCTGCCGTCCGGCGCGTGCGGCGCGCTGGCGGAGGCCGCGACCTCGCGCTGGATGTCGGCACGGCTGCAGAAGCACGGGTAGGTCAGGCCGCGCGACGCAAGCTCGTCCAGCGCCGCGCGATACTCGGCGAGATGCTCGGACTGGACGCGCGGCGGAGCGTCCCAGTCCAGGCCGAGCCAGGCCAGAATCCTCCAGCAGCGCGGCGGCAAACTCCGGGCGGCAGCGGGCGGCGTCGATGTTCTCCAGGCGCAGCAGGAAGCGGCCGCCGACCACCCGCGCCCGCCGCCAGGCGACCAGGGCGGCGTGGGCGTGGCCGAGATGCAGCAGCCCGGTCGGGCTCGGCGCGAAGCGGGTGGTCAGCATCGTGCGCCGCGCTATACCGCAAGCCCGCGCAAGGAGCAGCACCATGCAGACACCGACCGGGCAGACACTGACCGGGCAGACACCGATCGGGCAGACACCGACCGGACAGACACTGACCGGCCCCAGCGTTGCCCCCGCCGCCGGCGGGGCGGCGCGGCAACTGGTCGTGCTGCTGCATGGCGTGGGCGCGGACGGGCACGACCTGATCGACCTCGCCGCGCAATGGGCGCCCGCCCTGCCGCACGCGGCATTCGCCAGCCCGGACGGCCCGGAGGCGTACGACATGATCCCGCCCGGCGTCGCGCATCACGGGCGGCAATGGTTCAGCCTGGCCGATCGCACGCCCGCCGTGCTGGCGGCCGGTGTCGAGCGGGCGCGGCCGTTCGTCGACGCCTTCATCGACGCCGAACTCGCGCGTCTCGGGCTCGCGCCGGACGCCTATGCGCTGATGGGCTTCAGCCAGGGGGCGATGACCGCGCTGCATGTGGGCCTGCGCCGCGCCGTGCCGCCGCGCGCCATCCTGGCGTTCTCCGGCTCGCTGCTGGCGCCGGACGACCTGGCCGGCCTCCCGCCCAGGCTGGTCCCGCCGGTGCTGCTGGTGCATGGCGTGCTCGACGACGTGGTGCCGGTGGCACGCAGCCGCGCCGCCGAGGCGGCCTTGCGCGCGCACGGCATCCCGGTCGAGGCGTTGTTCGTGCCGGACCTCGGGCACGGCATCGACCCGTCCGGCCTGTCCGCGGGCGGGCTGTTCCTGCAACGCGCCTTCGCGGACGGTTCGTGACGGAGACGTGAAACTGCCGCCCGGCTGCTTGCGGCATTGCGGCCCGGGTGCCATAAAACCAGCGAGTTTCGGCATCGCACAACATCTGGCGGGTCGCTGACTGGATTGACCCCCGATTTGGCGCTCCGAACGGAACGGAGTGCTGGTATTGCCAGACGGTGGGCAACACTTTCCCGCGCTTGTGCTGAACGCCGACTTCCGGCCGCTGTCGTATTTCCCGCTTTCCGTGTGGGCCTGGCAGGACGCGGTCAAGGCGGTGTTCCTCGACCGCGTCTCGGTGCTGAACGAATACGAGGTCGAGGTGCGCTCGCCCTCGATGTCCATGCGCCTGCCCAGCGTGATCGCGCTGAAGGACTACATCCCGGCGGCGCGCAAGCCGGCCTTCACCCGGTTCAACGTGTTCCTGCGCGACGCCTTCGCCTGCCAGTATTGCAACGACCGCCAGCCGGCGCCGGAGCTGACTTTCGACCACGTGATCCCGCGCAGCCGCGGTGGCCGGACCACGTGGGAGAACGTCGTCACCGCCTGCGGCGGCTGCAATTTGCGAAAGGGCAGCCGGCTGCCGCGCGAGTGCCACATGCAGCCGCGCCACCCGCCGCGCCAGCCCTCGACGTGGGAATTGCAGGAGAACGGCCGGGCGTTCCCGCCGAACTACTTGCACGAAAGCTGGCGCGACTATCTGTACTGGGACAGCGAGCTGGAAAGCTGATTTTCGTGCGGTCTTGCGTCCACGGTTTTGCCTCAGGAGTTCCGATGCCGCACTCCATCCGTCTGGCGGTCCTGGCGTTGGCCGGAACGTGCCTTGCGCTGCCGGCCCTGGCCCAGTCTGGCACGGCGCCTGGCACGGCTGTGCAGCGCGTGCGCGGCACCGTGGAATCGGTCTCCGGCGACACGCTGGTGGTGAAGGCGGGCGGTCGCGACGTGCATGTGGCGCTGCCCGCCGACTGGCAGCCCACCGCGGTCGTGGCCTCGAAGCTCGCGGCGATCACCCCCGGCAGCTTCATCGGCACCGCCGCCACCGGCCCGGATTCGCATCTGGTGGCGCGCGAGGTGGTGGTGTTCCCGCCGTCGATGAAGGGCACCGGCGAGGGGCATTACCCCTGGGATCTCGGCCCGGAGAGCACCATGACCAACGCCACTGTCGATGCCGAGGCGATGGGCACGGCCGGGCGCTCGCTGACGCTGTCCTACAAGGGCGGCAAAGTCACCGTGCTGGTGCCCCCGGACACGCCGATCGTGACCTTGCAGCCGGGCCAGCGATCGATGGTCGTTCCCGGCGCGCATGTGTTCATCGTCGGCGCCGAATTGGCGGGTGGCGTGGTCACGGCCAGGCGCGTGGCGGTCGGCAAGGACGGCCTGACGCCGCCGATGTGAGTGGCGGGAAGGGCAGAGTTTGCGTCGGCGGCGCGGGCTCGCTATATCGCCGCCTCGCTGGTCCCGGATAGCTCAGTTGGTAGAGCAAGCGACTGTTAATCGCTCGGTCGCAGGTTCGAGCCCTGCTCCGGGAGCCAGCAGCCCCTTATCGCACCGTCCCGCAGCGTCTCTCCAGGCCAAATCTGCGCCTAAATCAGCCCCTTAGACGCCGGGCGACTCCGCACCGTCTCGCACTATCTCGCTCTGTCTCCCCCTCCCCCGTAAAAATGGACCTTGCTTTGTTGGATTTTTGGGGCGGCTTGCTGGGAGCGCATCTGGCCGACACCAGTCCGCAAACGAATTACGGCCAGGAAGGTGGTACTTCGTACGATCCGACCTTGGCCTACGCACCACCGCCTCCGGACGGGTGGTTCGGCAACTGATTTCTGGGGCACATGAGCAGGAGGCGCGGGCACGATGGACAGCAAGAGCGCGATGGAACGCGAGCCAGTGAAAACCTTGGGAACCGCCTACAAGACAGAGTTTGTCAGAGGGCTCAGCAGCATGCTGGTTGGCGGCTTGTTTTGCGCCGTGCTTTTTTGGCTGCCGCTCGGCATCAACCACTACGTGCTGTTCGTGCCGGGATTTCTGGGCTTCATGTGCATCGGACGGCTACTGCGCGGGCATTGGTTCTGGCAGCGGCGGACGCTCGACGACCACTGAACGCTGGTGGCCGGGATCGCGCAGGGTCATCGGCGGCGCGTTAACCGCGCGGGACTCGAACCGCCCTAGCCTGACGCGCCCCGTAATTTTCCCGTAATTTTGGGAACGGCAACGAAAAATAGCGCGGCAAAAACAGCACACTAGAGCAGCAATAAGATTCCTGCTCCGGGAGCCAGCAGCCCTTTTCCAGCACCCCGCCAAGCCGTCGAGCCGAGCAATTCACGCCCGCAAGAATCGGGTGCGCGACCGCCGATGACCGGCCTGCTCAGGCGCGTAGTCTCGCGCCCGAGGGATCGTAGAACGGCTGCAGCTTCGCCAGCACGGGAACGGGCTCGGCCGCGACATCCAGCGCAAACTGACGCTCGGCGAGCCACGCCTGATCGATTGTCTCGTTGGCCGAGCGCACCCAGCCGAGCGCCACGATGCCGCCGAGCGCATAGCCGAAAGCCGCCGAAGTGACCTCGCCGATCGGTTCGCCGCCGGCGGTCACAAGCTCGCCGCCCCACGCGGCCGGAGTGTCCGGGGAGGTCGCCAGGAACGAGACGAGACGGCGGGTCAGCGGCCGGCCCCTGGCTGCCGCGAGCGCCTCGCGGCCGATGAAGCCGCCCGGCTTGTCGAGCTGGACGGCGAAGCCGAGCCCAGCTTCCCAGGGATTGCAGTCGGGTGTCAGTTCACGGCCCCAGGCACGATAGCCCTTCTCCAGCCGCAGCGACTCGATCGCGTAGTAGCCGGCATCCCTCGCCCCGAAATCATCGCCTGCTTCCGCCAGCGTTTCGTACACCGTCACGGCGAACTCCGACGGCACATAGAGTTCCCAGCCGAGTTCGCCCATGTAGCTGCGCCGGCAGGCCCAGACGGTGGCATAGCCGATCCCGATCTCGCGCACCGTGCCGAACGGGAAGTCTGCATGGTCCAGCGCCGCATGGGTGATGCGGCGCAGCAGCTCGCGTGAGCGTGGTCCCATCACGCCGATCACCGCATATCCCGAGGTCACGTCGGTCAGCACGGCCCGCGCGGAGTCCGGGATGTGACCGCGAATCCAGTGCGCGTCGCGGGTCGCCTGCGCCGTGCCGGTCAGAATCAGGAAGCTGTCGGGCGCCAGCCGCGCAACCGTCAGATCGCTCTCGAATCCGCCGCGTTCATTGAGCAGCGGGGTATAGACCGACTGGCCCACCGCGACCGCGACATCGTCGGCGCAAAGCCTTTGCAGCACCTGCTCGGCATCGCAACCCTGCAGCAGGAACTTGGCGAAGGAGGTCATGTCGAACAGCGCCACGCCGTCGCGGCACGCCCGATGCTCCGCCGCCACATGCGCGAACCAGTTCTGTCGTCCGAAGGAGTACTCGGTGCGTTGCTCGACGCCCGCCGGCGCGAACCAGTTCGGGCGCTCCCAGCCCATCTTCGAGCCGAACACGGCGCCCCTGGCGGAGAGGCGGTCGAACAATGGCGAGCGGCGGAACGGACGCGCCGAGGCCAGTTCGTGATTCGGCCAGGGCATCGCGTAGTGCAGGCCGAGCACCTCCTTGACGCGGTCCTTGAGCCAGCTTCGGTTTCCGTTGAAGCGCGCGAAGCGGCGGATATCCACCGGCCAGAGATCGAATGACGGTTCGCCCCCGACGATCCACTCGGCCAACGCGCGCCCCGCGCCGCCGCCCGATGCGATGCCCATCGAGTTGAATCCCGCTGCGACGAAGATGTTCCTCGTCTCGGGCGCTTCGCCGAGGATGAAGTTGTTGTCGGGTGTGAAGCTCTCGGGTCCGTTCAGGAAGGTCTTGACCTCGGCGGTCTCGAGCGCCGGCACGCGCTCGAGCGCGTTCTTCATCAGAATCTCGAACTGGTTCCAATCGTCCGGCAACAGTTGGAACTCGAAATCGGCCGGTATGCCGTCCATGCCCCAGGGTTTCGCATCCGGCTCGAAGCCGCCCATCGCCAGGCCGCCGACTTCCTCCTTGAAGTAGATGTAGCCGTCCGGGTCGCGCATCACCGGCAGGTCCGGATGAACGCCGTCGATCCGCTCGGTCACGATGTACATGTGCTCGGCCGAATGCAGCGGGATCGTGACGCCGCACATCAGGCCCACCTCGCGCGACCATTGCCCGGCGCAGATCGCGAGGACGTCGCAGGCGATCGCGCCGCGTGTGGTCTCGACCGCCGAGACGGCGCCCTCGTGAAGACGGATTCCCGTCACCCGGGTCTGCTCATGGATGGCGGCACCCCGGCCGCGCGCACCGCGCGCCAGCGCCTGGGTGATGTCGGTCGGATTGGCCTTCCCGTCGCCGGGCAGCCACACCGCGCCCACAAGATCGTCGGTGCGCATGATCGGCCATTTCTCGCCGGCCCGCGCCGGCGTCAGCACCTCGATCTCCACACCCTGGGCGCGAGCGGCGGAGACCGTGCGCCTGAGCTGCGTCATGCGTTCCGCCGTCCGCGCGACGGTGATCGAGCCGCACTGCTTCCAGCCTGTCGCAAGGCCGGTCTCCGCCTCGAGCGAGGCGTAGAGTTCGGTCGAGTAGCGGATGAGCCGAGTCATGTTCGGGTGGCTGCGCAACTGTCCGACCAGACCGGCGGCGTGCCAGGTCGTGCCGCTCGACAGCCGGCCCTGTTCCAGCAGCACCACGTCTCGCCATCCGAGTTGCGTCAGATGGTAAGCCAGCGAGCAGCCCACGATGCCGCCGCCGATGATGACCGCTCGTGCATGGGTAGGAAAAGTGTCTGGCATTGGAATCCCGCTGTCTGGGTGCGTTCACACGCGGGTAGAATAAGCCATTTGCCACACTACGCAACACATAACGTCAAAATTGCACATTTACGGGGAGGCGACCACTACGTGCAGTCCGCGATTTACCAGGACCGCCAGCGTCTGCGCGGACGGCGGCGCATCGACGATGATGCCCGCCGCCGCCTCGGGATTTGGAATGCGGACCGGCGTCAGCCGTCCGAACTTGGTGCGATCCACCACGAAGTACGCTTTGCGCGCCGCCGCGATCATGCGCCCCCGCTGCTCCGCGCCAACCCGCGTGTAATCCGTGACATCGCCGTCGTCCGACAGGCCGCCGACGCCGACGAAGGCGACATCCACGCGAAACCGGCCAATCGCCTCAAGCGTGTCGATGCCCGAGGTCGCCTCGTCATTCGGGTCGATCTCGCCGCCGAGCAAATGCACGCGCGTCCCCGGCACCCGGCAGAGCAGTTGAGCGATGGCGAGGCTGCCGGTGCCGATGGTCAGGTTGCGCCGGGCAGTCAGCGCCCGCGCCACGGCGAGCGTCGTCGTTCCGGAATCGAGCAAGACGACCATTCCGTCCTCGACGAAGGTGGCGGCGAGTCGGCCGATGGCGGCCTTGCCCTGCGTGTTCTCCGAAAACCGCTGGTCGAGGGCGGGTTCGCTCGCCTCGCGCCGCGCCGCGCCGCCGTGCACGACGTCCAGAAGACCTCGCTCGGCGAGCAGGCCGAAGTCTCGCCGGATGGTTTCGCGCGAGACGCCAAGCAGGCCGGTGAGCTCGCTGACGCTGACCGATCCCGCCGCTGCGACGCGCTTGAGGATTGCGTCATGCCGCGATGTCGCGAGGGGCTTCGTCCGTGGGGCGGATGTGGTCGTTGGCATCGCCGTGGGTGCTTCCGGGTGTGGCGTTCTGGGCGAGTCTATGGCAATACGTGGAATGGCGGGCTGTGTCGAAAAGGGGCGTCGATGCAAGAAGCCTACGCGGCAGAGGCCAGCACCGGCGCTCGCGCGTGATGCCGGCCGCGGGCGCGGGTCCGGTCGTGTTCGGCGCGGTGCTGGCGGCGGCCGCGATGCATGCGGGCTGGAACGCCTTGCTCAAGGTGCGTCTCGAGCCATTCCTGGCGATGACCCTCATCACCGCGAGCGCCGGCCTCATCGGAGTGCCGTTCCTGCTTGCCTTCGGCTTGCCAAGGGCCGCGGCATGGCCCTGGCTGTTCGCGTCGCTGGTGCTGCATCTCGGCTACTACATCGCGCTGACCGAGGCGTACCGGCGCGCCGAGATGAGCCAGATCTACCCCATCGCCAGGGGCGGCGCGCCGCTGCTGACCGCGCTTGCTTCGCTGCTGCTGTTCACCGAGCCGGTCAGCGCGCCGGCCCTGGCCGGCATCGTGCTGCTCGGATCGGGTGTGATCGTGATGTCGCTGCGCGGCCGCGGGAGTGCTGCGATCGATCGCAGCGCCATCGCCTTCGCGCTGCTCACCGCGGCCATCATCTCCGGCTACACGCTGGTGGACGGGATCGGTGCGCGCACCGCAGGGGATGCCAACGCCTATGCCTCCACGCTGTTCGTGATCGATGGCCTGCCGCTGTTGCTGTTCGCGCTGTGGCGGCGCGGCGCCGCGGCACTCGTGCCGCTGCTGCGATACGGCCGCCAGGGACTGGCGGGAGGTGCGATGTCGCTCGCCTCGGTACTGGATCGCCATCTGGGCGATGACGGTGGCGCCGATCGCCGTGGTCGCCGCCCTGCGCGAGACGAGCGTGCTGTTCTCGGCGGTGATCGCCACCGTCGTCCTGAAGGAAAGATTCCGGCCGATCCGCGGCGCGGCCGCGGTGCTCATCGTGGGCGGCGTGCTGCTGATCCGCTGGCGATAGCAGGGCGGCTATGGTGGAGAAGACGATGAACCGGCCCATGTCGGAATCCGAGGGCGACACGAATTTGACCAGCCGGCGCGGCGAGTGGCAGGATCGGACGCTCGACGACGCCACCCGCGCGCTGCTGGCCCGCGACGAGGCCGCGTTCCTGCGGCAGTCCGTCTCCACGCCCTGCCTCAACGCCATCGCCCGCGCGGAAGGCATCTGGATCGAGGACACCAGCGGCCGCCGCTACATGGATTTCCACGGCAACAACGTCCATCACATCGGCTACGGCCACCCGCGCCTGCGTCGCGCGATCGCGCAGCAGATCGACGCACTGTCCTTCGCCCCGCGCCGCTATGCGTGCGAGCCTGCCGTGCTGCTTGCCGAGAAACTCGGCGCGATCGCGCCGGGCAATCTCTCGAAGGTTCTGTTCACGACAGGCGGATCGGACGCCGTCGAGGTCGCGATCAAGGTGGCGCGCGCCGCGACCGGCCGTTTCAAGACGCTCTCGTTCTGGGACGCCTTTCACGGCGCGGGTTTCGGCGCGGCCAGCCTGTCGGGGGAAGCGCTGTTCCGCTCCGGCCCGGCCGCGCCGCTCGTCGCCGGCGCGCAGCATGTCGCGCCGTTCGCCTGCTATCGCTGTCCGTACGGGCATCCGGTGGACGCCAACGGCCAGCCCTTCCTCGACCAGTGCCGGATGGCCTGCGCAAGCATGGTGGAGTACGTCCTGTCCCGCGAAGGCGACGTGGCCGCGCTGGTGGCCGAACCCGCGCGCGCGGTGCCCTATCTGCCGCCGCCGGGCTATTGGCGGCGCGTCCGCGAAGCGTGCGACCGGCACGGCGCCTGCTCATCTTCGACGAGATCCCGACCGGCCTCGGCAAGACGGGCCGCATGTTCGCCTGCGATCATGACGGCGTCGTTCCCGACATCCTTGTGATGGGCAAGGCGCTGGGCGGCGGCATACTGCCGATCGCCGCCGTGGTCGCGAGACCGGAGCTCGACGTGGGAGCGGCCTGGGCGTTCGGCCACTACACGCACGAGAAGAACCCGGTCACCACCCGCGCCGCGCTGACGACGATCGAGATCATCGAGCAGGAAGGGCTCGTGCAGAACGCGGCGCGGGTCGGCGCGATGGCGCTGGAGCGCCTGGACGACATGAAGCGCCGCTTGCCCGCGATCGGCGACGTGCGCGGGCGCGGTCTGCTGATCGGGATCGAACTCGTCAAGAGCCGGGACGACAAGACGCCCGACCCGGATCTGGCGGAGGCCGTTCTCTATCGCGCCCTGGACCGCGGACTCTCCTTCAAGACCACGATGGGCAACGTGCTGACCCTCACGCCGCCGCTGACCGTCACCGAGGCCGAGATGGGGCGCGCGCTGGACATCATCGAAGAGGCGATCGCCGCGTAGCCGCACGATGGCCTATCGACGCAGCGCGGCCTTGGTCGGAATGTTCGACAGACCGACCAGCACGGCCAGCGTGGCGGCTGCCAGAAGCATGGTAAGCGCGGCGCCCTGGAAGATGTCGCCGCTGTCCGTCAGCCCGAAGATGCCGACCGGCATCGTCACCCAGCCGGGCGGATACACCATCACCGTGGCGCCGAGTTCGCCCATCGAAAGCGCGAAACTGAGGCTGAAGGCGGCGATCAGGTACGGCGCGACCAGCGGCAGGGTGACGTGCCGCAGTCGATACCCGGCCGGGCGCCGAGGCTTTCGGCCATCTGCTCGAACTCCGGACCGAGCCGCGCCAGGCCCGCCGAGACGTTGCCGTAGGTGAAGGCGGAGACCAGGGTAAGGTGCGCGATCACCACGATCGCCATGGTGCCATTCAGCAACACCGGCGGCTGACTGAACGCGACCAGCAGCCCGAGGCCGACCGAGACCGACGGCACCGCGCTCGGGATGAAGAAGACGACGTCGAGCACGCGCCGCGACCGCCGCGCGCGCGCGCAGCGCGAGCGCCGCCCAGGCGCCGATCACCAGCGCCGCGCGCTCGCGACGCTCCGGTGAGGAGGCTGACGCGTAGTTCCGCCGCCTGTCGCCATGCACGCGCGCTCGCGTAATGCGCGAATGTCGAGGCTCGGCAGCACGCCGTTCCATGCCCGGCGAAACTCGCCAGCACGATCACCGCGGCGGGCAGGCCATAGATCACCCCGAACAGCAGCGCGATCAGCAGCCACGCCGCATGCGGCCCGACCAAGACCAGACCAGCACGCGCGCCTCCGAATCGGGCCAGGCGAGCCGATAGAGCGAGTACAGGCCGAGCGAGAGCGCCGACGTTGACCACCGCGATGACGCAGGCCGTGGTGTAGTCGAACTCCTGGATCGCCTTGTCATAGACCAGCAGCGGCAGCGTGATGACGCCCTTGGCGCCGATGAACAACACGATGCCGAACTCGTTCACCGTCAGCAGCAGGCACAGGCTGCCGCCGGCCATCACCGCCGGCAGCGCGGCCGGCAGGATGACCTGGCGGATGATGCGCCAGGCCCGGCGCCGAGCCTGCTCGCCACCTCGATCTGCGCCGGCTCGACCAGCGAGAAGCGGCGAGCAGAGGTCGCAGCACAAAGGCGTGTAGACCGTGACCTCGGCCAGGATCACGCCCCAGGGCGAGTAGAGGAAATCGACCGGCGGCAGCGGCAGTGCAGGAGGTCCATCAGCGACGCCGTTGAGCAAGCCCGCCGAGCCATAGAGGAAGGTGAACGCGAGCGCGACCAGGAAGGTCGGCAGCGCGATGAACGTGTCGATCAGCCGCGCGAGCAGGCGCGGCCGGGAAACGGCACGAAAGCGAGGATCAGCGCGAGCGTGAAGCCGAGCACCAGGCAGCCGGCGCTGGCGGCGAAGGCGATCTCGACCGTGTGCAGCAGGGCGTCGCGGAACGGCTCGATACCGAGCACGGCGCCGAAGTGCGCAGCGACGCCGGCTGCCGTCTCGATCAGCGACTCGCGACGATCAGCGCCAGCGGATAGAGGAACAGCCCCGCCAGCACAGCAGCGGCGGCGCGATCCAGGCCAACCGGGGTTGAGCTTCGCCGGGCGTGCCACCGGGGCAGCGATGCTAGTCAGCCGCGTGCTTTCCTCGCGGATCAGGGTGGCGTCCCCGGCGCGAAGAGGAAGCGCCAGCCGAGCGCCGGCGCGGCGGGTCGCGCATCGGGGTGCAGATCATGCGGATCGTGGCGCCGTTCGCCTCCGACGATGCGTGAGTCGCCCTGCCAATGGACTTCGCGCACGATGCCGACAAGCTCGTTCGACCGCTGCTCGTCGGCTGTGACGGCGATCGTGCGGACGGATGCACAGCAGGCAGTTGCGCGCCGTAGGCGGTCCGGCCGCGGCCTGGCGAGCAGCGACAGCGTCGCCGAGGCGGACGGGGCAAAGCCGTCCGGCGTCCGCCGCCTCCAGCCGTGCCGGCAGCAGGTTGGCGCGTCCGAGGAACTCCGGCGGCAAATCGGTTGGGCGGTCGGCGGTAGAGCGCCCGTGACGGCCCGAGGCGATCAGTTCGCCATCGTTCATGATGGCGATCCGGTCGGCGAGGGTCAGCGCTTCGGTCTGGTCGTGCGTGACGTAAAGGATCGTCAGATACGGCAGATCCCGGTGCAGCCGGCGACTCCTCGAGCATGCAGCGGCGTATCTGCGCGTCCAGCGCCGACAGCGGCTCATCGAAGAGGAGGACCTGCGGACGCACGGCGAGCGCGCGGGCGATCGCAACGCGCTGCTGTTGGCCGCCGGACAACTCCCTCGGGAAGCGTTTCGCGTATTCCGGCATGCCGACCATGCGCAAACATTCTCGACCCGCTGCCGTCACGATCGCCTCCGCGGCGCGCCGCGCGCGCAGCCCGAAGGCGACGTTCTCCGCGACGCGCATATGCGGAAACAGCGCGTAATTCTGCACGACCATGGCGATACTGCGCGCGTACGGCGGCAGTTCGGTCACATCCGCGCCGCCGATCAGATCGCGCCCGGAGGCGGGCCGGACGAAGCCGGCCACAGCCCGAAAGGCGGTGGTCTTGCCGGAGCCGGAGGGACCGATCAGCGCCATGATCTCACCGGGCTCGATCGTCAGTCGAGGAGTCCAGAACGATGAGTTCCGTAGGAGACCGTGACCCCATCGAATGAACCCGCATCGCCCCGCCGGGGACCGGAACGCGGTCGGATTGGTCCGCGCCGGGCGCGGACAGTGTTCGATCACCCCATGCGGGCACATCAGCTGCCAGTCTCCTGATGCCAGCGAGCCACGCCGCGGAGAGATCATGCAGCACCTTCACCCAGTCCGGGATCAGACCGCAACACCCTGCATGTCGCGCGCAGCCTCGTGTAGTTCTCGTCCGTCGGGTGCACGTCCTGTCGGATCGGGTAGCCACGGGCGATCGCGGCTCACCTGCATCTGGGCATCCTTGCTCAGCAGGAAGTCGATCAGTTTCTTGCCGTTGTCGGGATCCGGCGCCCCATGACCAGGCCGATGTAATATGGCAACGCAAACGTATAGCGCTTGCCGTCCGGACCCTCCAGCCAAAACACGCGAATGTCCGGGTCTTCCCCATCTGCCAGGAGTTCATTTGGATGTCGCCATTGGCCACCCAGATCTCGCCTTTGTTGACCAAGGCCGTCAGCC
>CAVWVK010000008.1:0-48108 GCA_963758455.1 uncultured Pseudomonadota bacterium
AAGAGGGGGCGAATTGCCGTCCACAATTCGTGACGCGACATTCCGGGCGGACAGGCTGAAAACGATGCGGATGCGACTGTCCGCGGCGTATAAGGGCGTGAACGCGCTTCTGATGAAGGAAGGAGCGCAAGACTTTCGCTCGGGGCAGAAATTCGATCACGCGATCTCTTTGGAGAAAATATTTGACATTCACCACATTTTTCCAAAAGCTTGGTGCGAAGCTCAGGGAATCGAACCGGCAATCTTCAACTCGATCATCAACAAGACGCCACTCTCATATCGAACAAACCGGATTATCGGCGGTGCCGCACAGGTCGACATATCTCTCCAAGCTGGAGACGGGTGGCGCAGAGACGCCGCCAATCAAGTCCGAAAAGCTCGACGCATATCTGTCCTCTCTATCTCATCGACCCATCGGTTCTCAGGGCCGACGCCTTCGAGGCCTTCATGCGGGATCGACCGACGAGAGACTTCTCGGCCTGATCGAGCAGGCGACAGGCCAATCGGTTTATCAATTGAACAGCCCAAGGAAGAACTGGGCGTGGAGACCTTTGTCGAAGCCGCAGAAGCGGAGCTGGCCGTGGCTGCATAACGACGCGCCCTTGCGACGCGGCAATCTAGGGGCTTGCACCGTCCGGCGGTTCTGGATCGCCGCGGGCGGTTGGTGCGGCGCGAGCCATCGCAGGGCGCCGTTCGCATCAGGACGCGGTCGGCAGCTTCAGCACCGTTACCGGCGTCGCGCGATACGCGGTCGGGAACAGC
Organism: uncultured Pseudomonadota bacterium; assembly: GCA_963758455.1. Lineage (GTDB taxonomy): Bacteria > Pseudomonadota > Alphaproteobacteria > Acetobacterales > Acetobacteraceae > CAVRQM01. The sequence goes on from CAVWVK010000008.1 coordinate 763, forward strand.
CGCTTCAGCGCCGCCACCTTCGGGATGTCGTTGATCGCGATGTACAGGCTGTCGGGATGGCGGACCAGATAATCCTGATGGTACTGCTCGGCCGGATAGAACGCAGGGCAGCGCGTCGACGCGTGTGGCGATCGGCTTGGCGAAGACGTGCGACGCGTCCAGTTGCGCGATGTAGGCCTGCGCGACACGCCTCTGTTCGGGGTTGGGGACTCCCGGAATCTTCGGAGCGGTACTGGCTGCCGGAATCCGGCCCCTGGTAGCCGACCTCCGTCGGGTCGAGCGCCACCGAGAAGAACACTTGCAGGATGCTGCCCGAGCGAGATCTACGGGGGTTCATCGGTGATCCGCACCAATTCCGCGTGGCCGGTGTCACCGTCGCTGACCGTCTCGTCCCGCGCCGTCGAAGCGGCCCCGCCGGCATAGCCCGACACCGCCTCGCGCACGCCGCGCAGATGCTCGAATACGCCTTGCACGCCCCAGAAGCAGCCGCCCGAAACCGCGATGCTTTCCGTGGCGCCGGCCAGCTTCGCAGCCTCGTCCTGCGCCGGCGCGGGGACCGGCTGGGTACGTTCCGCGGCGCCGGCGCGCAGCAGCGGCACGGCCAGCACGGCGGCGACGCCGCCGGCCAGCAGCCACGGACGGATCGGGTACGTGGGGGTCGGGTCCGTTGTGGCATGTCGGCGATCCTCCTTGTCAGGCGGCGCGGAAACGCAGCACCGCGCCGTTCATGCAATAGCGCAGGCCGGTGGGCCTCGGGCCGTCGTCGAACACATGGCCCAGATGTCCGCCGCAGTTGCTGCAATGAACCTCCGTGCGGGTGACAAAGGCGCTGTTGTCCTCCGAGGTGCCGACCGCGCCGGCGATCGGCGCCCAGAAGCTCGGCCATCCGGTATGGCTATCGTATTTCGTGGCCGAGGTGAACGCCGGCCGCGCGCAGCCGATGCAGTCGTAGCGGCCCGGCCGGAACTCGAGGTCGAGTGGGCTGGAATACGGACGCTCGGTGCCGGCCTGGCGCAGAATCGCGTATTGCGCCGGCGTCAGCATGGCCCGCCATTCGGCGTCGCTGCGCATCAGGGGAAAATGCGCGGCCTGCGCGGCGCGGGCAGGTTGGCGGACCGCGAGCGCGGTCAGTCCGAGAAAGGCGGCGCTGACGGCCAAGGCGTTGCGTCGGGTCATGTCTGCACGCTCCTGTCGCGATGTGGTTCGTGACAGGGAGGCGCCGGGTTACACGCGCGCCGCTGTCCTGGCCACACTACGGCGCAGCCTTTGCGGCGGATGCCATGCCCGTCTTGTGGCCCGCCGTCAGGCGATCATGTCGATGAGCGTCCGATCATCGCGTAGGCGCCAAGCGGTGTTCGCTCAATCATCTCTGTGCCCCTCCTGCATGTCGCTCGGCCGACGCTGCTCGGCCTCGTCGTGGCGGAACGGCCCGGCCTCGGCCATCGCCGCCATCTCGGCCAGCATCGCCGGGCGCTCGTGGTCGAGAAAATCGGCGACGGCGCGGCGCAGCCCGGGATGGGCGATCCAGTGCGCCGAGTAGGTCGGCTTCGGCAGATAGCCGCGCTGGATCTTGTGCTCGCCCTGCGCTCCCGCCTCGACCCGGCCCAGCCCGTGCGCAATGGCGAAGTCGATCGCGCGATAATAGCAAAGTTCGAAGTGCAGGAAAGGATACTCGCCGCGACAGCCCCAGTTGCGGCCGTACAGCGCGTCGCGCCCCACCAGGTTCAGCGCCCCGGCGACCGGGCGGCCGCGCTGGGTCGCCAGCATCAGCACCACCGCGTCACCCAGCCGCTCGGACAGCATCCCGAAGAACGCGCGCGTCAGATAGGCGCTGCCCCATTTGCGATCCACCGTCGAGGTGTAGAACCCGTAGAACGCATCCCACTCCCGCCGCCCGATTTCTGGCCCGCGCAGCGCCACGAACTCCAGCCCCGCCGCGTTGGCGTCGCGGCGCTCGCGGCGGATCGCCTTGCGCTTGCGCGACGCCAGGGCCGCCAGGAAATCCTCGAAGTTGGCGTAGCCGGCATTCTCCCAATGGAACTGCACGCCGAGGCGCGGCAACCAGCCGGCCTCGCCCAGCGCCGTCCAGTCGGCCTCGGTGCAAAAGCTGGCATGGACCGAGGACAGCTCCATCTCGCCGCAGGCCTGCGCCAGCGCGCGGCCCAGCGCTTCGCGCGGCACCCCGGATTCGGCGCGGACCAGCAGGCGCGGGCCGGGCACCGGGCTGAACGGCACGGCCACTTGCAGTTTCGGATAATAGCTTCCGCCGGCCCGCTCGAAGGCGTGCGCCCAGCCGTGGTCGAATACGTATTCCCCATAGCTGTGCGATTTCGCGTACATCGGCGCCGCCCCCACGACCGCGCCGGCGGCATCGCGCAGGATGGCGTGGCGCGGCAGCCAGCCGGTGCGCGGGCCGGCCGAGCCGCTATCCTCGACCGCCGAGAGGAAGGCGTGGCTGACGAACGGGTTGTCCGTCCCGGCGCAGGCATTCCATTCGGCGGGGGAGATCTCGGCGATCGCGCGATGCAGCGAGAGCGTAAGCGGCGTGGTTCCGTCGGGCATTGCACACAGGTAGCGCCGTCACGCCGTCAGGCAATGCGGAACATGCCCTCGACCTCGACGGCGGCGTCCATCGGCAGCGAGGGTACGCCCACGGTGCTGCGTGCGTGCCGCCCGGCGTCGCCGAACACCGCGACCGCCAGATCCGAGGCGCCGTTCATCACCGGGGCGTGCTGGGTGAACTCCGGACCTGCGGCAATGAAGCCGCCCAGGCGCACCACCCGCGTCACCCGGTCGAGGTCGCCGCCGCAGGCCGCGCGCAACTGTGCGAGCAGGTTGACCAGGCACAGCCGCGCCGCCTCCTGCCCCTGTTCGAGCGAGACGCTCGCGCCCAGCTTGCCCGTGAAGGCGAGCTTTCCGTCGCGCATCGGGATTTGCCCGGACACCACCACCAGGTCGCCGCTGACCACGAACGGCACGTAATTGGCCACCGGCGCCGGCGGCGTCGGCAGCGTGATGCCAAGCTCGGCCAGCCTTGCCTCGATATGTCCGGCCATCCTACTTCACCACCCGCAGCCCGCGCCGGCGCGGCGGGGCCTCCTGCGTCAGTTCCAGCGGCAGCAGCGGCGCGTCCTCGCCGTCGGCGTCGACCGGGGGCAGCGCCAGGCCGGGCGCATAGGCGTGCGCCAGATGGCGCATCACATAGTCGATGGCCGAGGTGGCGCGCGGCACCGCCGGGTCGCCCTCGACCATGCCGGCCGGGCCGAAGCGGGTGCCGGCCAGCGCATCGACGAACTCGGCCAGGGGTGCGCCGTGCTGCAAGCCGATGCCGATGGCGTGCGACAGGCACTCGGCCAGCGCGCGCACGGCGGGCGAGGCCTGCGGCAAGGTGATCGCCACCTCGCCCGGCCGCCCGTCCGGATATTCGCCGGTGCGCAGAAACACTTTCTGGCCGCCGACCACCGCCTTGTGCGCGATGCCGCCGCGCCGGGGCGGCAGGTCGCGGCGCCGGTTCGGGGGCGTGGCGGGCGCCGGCAGCGCAAGCGGCGGGGCAGGGCGAAGGTCCAGCAACGGGGCGAGCGCCGCGTGCATCGCCGCGTGCGCGGCCGGCGAAGCGACCGGCAGCACGTCATGGCCCGCCAGCACGGCCGCCAGCGCCGCGGCCGTGCTGGTGGCGCGCGCGGCCAGCAGGCTGCGCGCCGTGCGCGACAGCGCGCCGGCTTCGTTCAGCGGACCGAACGCGGGGGCGATGCCGGACGTCTCGACGCCCAGCAGCGCATCGACGGCATCGGCCTCGCCGACGCCGAGCAGCACGCCGGCCAGCCGCTCGCGCAGCGCGCGCGGCAGCGTCGCGGCCAGGTCGCGCGCGGCGGCGCTGTCGTAATCCAGCCCGGCGGCCGCGATCAGGCCGGCCAGCCCGGTCAGCCGCACGCATGGCCGCGGCCCTGGCCACAGCGCCCGGCTCGCCGCCACGGCGACCTCGGCGGCGTCCAGCAGGCGCGCGGTGTCCCCGGGTGCGAAAGCCGCGAGGTTGACGCGCACGCCGGTGGCCGATCCGCCGCCCGTCCAGGCCGGCTCGGCGAGCGCCGCGCGCTGCTCCAGCAGCAGGGTCTGCATCTCGGCGGCCAGCGCCAGGCCGCCGCGCGCGGCCAGCGGCGCCAGCCACGCCTCGGCCAGCGATGCCAGCTCGATCGCGCCGGCGCCGGGCGCGAGCATCGCCAGCCCCGCGGCGGCGGCGTCGTCCCAGGCGGCCGGCAACGTGACCTGGCGCGGCGGTCCATCGGCGTCGGCGGCGGCGAGACAGCGGCGCATCCGCACCCCGTCCCACAGTCTCAGCGTGGCTCTGCGCGTCGTTTGCATGTCCGGACGCTACAGCCTCGCGCCGGCGCGCGAAAGGCCATTTTGTGGGTGTCATACCGAAATGCCCCAACATAGCGGAGAGGGGGGCGGGCATGGACCGTCCGCGCCCGCTCACGTATAGGAGGCCGCATGGCGACCATCGGCACGCGCATCTTTACTTGGCTGAACGGGCGGCGGGTCGGCCGCGACAGTCTCGGAAACGTCTACTACGAGGAGAAGCGCCTGCGCGCCGGCGCCCCGAAGGTGCGGCGCTGGGTGATCTACGCGGGCGCGCCGGAGGCGTCGAAAGTGCCGGCGGAGTGGCATTCCTGGCTGCACTACACCACCGACGCGCCGCTGCCGGAGCTGGGCCGCAAGCCGTGGCAGAAGCCGCATCTGGCCAACCTCACCGGCACGCCGCTCGCCTATCGTCCGGCCGGCCACGATTACAGCGGCGGCGTGCGGGCGCAGGCGACCGGCGATTACGAGTCGTGGACCCCCGACGGCACGGTGCTTGACCCGGTGCCGCCGCCCGCCACCATCGGCGCCTGAGCGGCTGCCTTGGCGGAGCGACGCATTTCCGAGTTGCTGGCCGGCGCCGTCGTGCTGGTGGTGGCGATCGGCTTCCTCGGCTATGCCGTGGTCAACACCGGCCATGCCGGCGGCGGCGGCTATACGCTGCACGCCAGTTTCGACCGCATCGACGGCCTGGCGCCGGGTTCGGACGTGCGCCTGGCCGGCGTCAAGGTGGGCAGCATCGACGCCACGCGCATCGACCCCAAGACGTTTCAGGCGGTGGTGGATTTTTCCGTCGCCTCCGACATCAAGCTGCCGACCGACAGCAGCGCGCAGGTGACGAGCAGCGGCCTGCTGGGCGGCGTGTTCCTGGCGCTGGCGCCGGGCGGCGAGGCGGCGATCATTCCGCCGGGCGGCCAGGTGACGATCACCCAGTCGGCGGTCAGCCTGGAGGATCTGCTGGGCAAGTTCATCTTCAACGTGGGCGACCTGTCGAGCGCCGTGCAGAAATCGCTGCACCAGGGGCCGATGTCCCAGCCTTCGACGCCGCAGCCCTCGGGGCCGGATTCGCCGGATGGCAAGTCGGGCGAAACACCCGGGGGTGGTTCGGCGTTGCCGCCGCTGAAATGACCGATCCGCCGACATGACCGGCCCGACCCTCTGGCCGCAGCCGGACGGCACCCCCATCGACTGCCGCGAGAAGCTGAAAGTGCTGGCCGAGAACCATGCCGAACTGGCGCAGATCATGCAGGACGCGTTCGAGGACGCGGTGCTGATGGGCGTCGACGAGGCGGCGATGCGCGCCATCCTGGCCGAGATGGTGGCGGGGCTGCGCAGCCCGAAGCACGGCCGCGACGCGGCATGAAGGGTGCGGCGGCATTGGCGGCGGCCGCGCTGACCGTCATGCTGATCGCCGGACATCCGTCTGTGGCGCAGACCACCGCCGCGCCCCCCGCGCCGCAAGCGCCGCCGGCGCCCGCCTGGCTGCCGCGCCACACGGCCGATCTCGTGGCGTTGGACAAGATCTCGGCGCGGGCCACGAAGCTGTCGGTGGATGTCGGGCAGTCGGCCACCTTCGGCACGCTGACCATCGCGGTGCGCGCCTGCGACGTGCGCCCGCCCGATGTGCCCGAGGATGCGACCGCGTGGCTGGACATCACCGACAGCACGCCGGGCGCGCCGCAATTCCACGGCTGGATCGTCGAATCCGCCCCCGCCGTGTCCGGCTTGCAGCATCCGAGCTACGACGTGCGCCTGGCGGGGTGCCAGTGACCGGCCCGCCTGCCCTGCCGGAGCGCGCGGCGCTGCTGCTCGACCTGGACGGCACGCTGCTGGATCTGGCGCCGACGCCGGACACGGTGGTGGTGCCGCCCGATCTGCCGGCGACGCTGCGCCGCCTGCGCGAGCGGCTGGAGAATGCGGTGGCGGTGGTGACGGGCCGCCCGGTGGAGCAGATCGACGCGCTGCTGGGCGACGCGCCCTATGCGGTGGCGGGCGAGCACGGCGGCGTGCTGCGCCCCGCGCCCGGCGCCGCGCTGGTGCGCGCGGCGCTGCCGGAGCTGCCCGCGTTCTGGCTGGACCAGGCCGCGGCCTCAGTCGCCGCCTATCCGGGCGCGCTGCTGGAGCCGAAGGCGCGCGGCTTCGTGTTCCACTATCGGCAGGCCCCCGATTCCGGCCCCGCGTTGCAGGCGGCGGCGCACGCCATCATCGCCGCTCGCGCCGGCGCCTATGCCGTGCTGCCGGCGCACATGGCCTGGGAGATCAAGCCGCGCGGCGCGGACAAGGGCACGGCGGTGGCCACGCTGCTGCGCTTCGCGCCGTTTGCCGGGCGGGTGCCGGTCTATGTCGGCGACGACGTGACCGACGAGGACGCGATCCGCGCCGCCGATGCCGCCGGCGGCATCGGCTTGCGGGTGCGCGACGCCTTCGGCGACCCGGCCGGCGTGCGCGCCTGGCTCGCCGATCTGGCCGCGACGCTGTAGGCTGGCTTTCCATCACGGAGACCGCGCGATGTCCGCCTCGATGCCTCGCACGCCGATCAAGCTGGTGCTCGCCGACGTCGATGGCACCCTCGTCACCGAGCAGAAGGAACTGACCGCGCGCGCGCAGGCGGCGGTACGCAAGCTGGGCGAACGCGGCATCCAGTTCGCCATCACCAGCGGCCGGCCGCCGCGCGGCATGGCGATGCTGACCGAGCCGCTGGCGCTGACCACGCCGATCGCCGGCTTCAACGGCGGCGTGTTCACCCACCCCGACTTGTCGGTGATCGAGAGCCACACGCTGGCCCCGGAGGCGACGCGCCAGACCATCGAGTTGATCCGCAAGCACGATCTGGACGCGTGGCTGTACACCGGCACGGACTGGCTGATCCGCAAGCAGGACGCGCCGCATGTGGCGCGCGAGCAGTGGACGGTGAAGTTTCCGCCCAAGGTGGTGGCCGAGTTCGCCGACGCGGATCTGGACCAGGCGGTGAAGATCGTGGGCGTCAGCGACGACCACGATCTGCTGGCGAAGGTCGAGACGGAGGTGCAGAAGGCGCTGGGCGAGCACGCGTCGGCCGCGCGCTCGCAGCCGTATTACCTCGACGTGACGAATCCCGAGGCGAACAAGGGCGGCGTGGTCGCGTATCTGTGCCGCGTGCTGAAGGTGGCGCCCGAGGCCGTCGCGACCCTGGGCGACCAGCCGAACGACGTGCTGATGTTTCGCAAGACCGGATTTTCCATCGCGATGGGCAATTCCGGCGACGACGTGAAGAAGCAGGCGAGTGCGGTGACGGATTCCTACAACGACGAGGGTTTCGCCAAGGCGATCGAACGGTTCGTGCTGGGAGAGGGCGCATGAGTTACGGCGAGCTGCATGTCTCGGCCGATGCCGAGGCGCTGGCGCACGACGCGGCGCGCGTGCTGACCGAGGCGGCGCTGGCCAAGCCGGGCGTGGTGCGGATCGCGCTGTCCGGCGGCTCGACGCCGAAGCGCACGTACGAGGTGCTGGCGGACCCGCCGCTGCGCGAGCGGTTCCCGTGGGACCGCGTGCATTGGTTCTGGGGCGACGAGCGGTTCGTGCCGCCGACCGACAAGGACAGCAATTTTCGCATGACGCGCGAGGCGATGCTGAACCGCGCGCCGGTGCCGGCCGCCAACGTGTTCGCGGTGCCGACCGTGGGTCTGTCGGCCGCGGTGGCGGCAAGCGAGTACGAGGCGCGGCTGAAGCGCGAGTACGGCGCGGACACGCTGGACCCGGCGCGCGCGCTGTTCGACGTGTGCCTGCTGGGGCTTGGCGACGATGGCCACACCGCCTCGCTGATCCCCGGCGAGCCGGTGCTGGAGGAACGCACGCGCTGGGTGGCCGAGGTCGGGCACGGGCGGCCGGAGGTGCGCATCACCATCACCTACCCGGTGATCGACAACAGCGCGGTGGTGGTGTTCCTGGTCGCGGGCGCGGGCAAGCGCGCGGTGCTGGCCGATGTGCTGTCCGGGCATAGCCAGGTGCCAGCCGCGCGGCTGCATCCGGCGGGAAAATTGCTGTTCCTGACCGACCGAGCGGCGGCCGGAAGCGAGGCGTAGGGCGGAAAAGCACAGCGCATTCCGCCGCTTCCTTGCGTCGTACCGTGTTATCTGGGTGGCCGGCAAAAAGGTGGCGGAATGCGCTGCGCTTTTCCGCCCTACGATTGCGCTATGCGGCTATTCGGGAGAACAGTCCTTGCCTGAGACGAGAACGTGGGCGATGTTCTAGGTTGGTGCGGTAAAGGCTGCGGCCGCTGATGTCCGACCCTCGAGTTGCCGTGCTGTTCCGCACTTATTACTGGAACGACGCCACAATCCGCGCGGCGCTCTCGCTGTTCGAGCGGTCCGTGGGCCTGGATTTTTACGTTCTCGCCGACGAGACCGATTGCGGCGTGCTGGACGTACGCCCGTTCCAGAAGCTCGGCCACGACATCGCCTATTTCGAGCGGATCGGCCTGCCCTGCATTGCCCCGGAAGGCAAGCCGCCGCTGTGGTGGAATTGCGACTACGGGTTGTACGACGCGGTGCTCCGGCTGCCCGAGTACGACTATTTCCTGATGATCGAGGGCGACGTCGCGGTAAACCTGAAACTGCGTCCGTTGGTCGACCGAGCGATTGCCGCCGGCCTGCACTGCCTGACCCCGTTCGGCATCCAGCCGTTCGTCGAATGGTGGGAATATGCCGCTTCCTGCGTCGATCTGCCTTATGCGCGGCGGGGCTGGACACCGCTCTCGACGATCTTCCTTTCGGCTCCGGCGGTCCGCTACCTATTGTCCGAGCGTCGGCGGATGGGACAGCAACATGCCGCCGGCAAGCTGTCGGCATGGCCAATCTGCGAGGGATTCTTCGGCAGCGCACTGCTGGAATCCGGCCATTCCGTCGCCTCGCTGCGCGGCTTCGCCGACATGACGCACTATAGGTCGGTGGCTGTTTACCTGGACAGCGACCCGCGTGCACGCGTCGCCGGCAGCCTGTGCCATTCGGTATCCCGCCCGAGCGGTACTGGCCGAGACTCGTCTCGCGTACGTTTGCGCTGCTGCGGCGGGATCGCGAGCAGATGCGCCTGGCGCGCGCGGCGCTGATCGCCGCCGGTAGCACGAGCTTCCAGGAGTGGCGGATCGTCGCAAGCGAGCACGACCTGGCGCTAGATCGGCCGGCGCGGCAGAGTTCAAGATCGAGATGGTCGCTACGGGTGCCGGCCGATCACCCCGATCCGAACGGCGCCGAGGCGGGCGGCGGCAATTGCGGCGTGGTGAGTGGAACGTTTGGATTCCACACCGACCTGGAGGATCATCCGTGGTGGCAGGTGGACTTGCAGCGTGTGTGCGCGGTCGAGCGGGTGCGGATCATTAACGCCCCACACGAGCCGGCCCGCGCGCGGCGGCTGGCCGTGCAGGTCAGCGTCGATGGCGAGCGTTGGGAGGAGTTCTTTCGCAAGACCGACAACCGGGTGTTCGCGGGCATCGACGATCCGCTCGACTGCCGCGCGGCGCGGCCGATTTCGGCGCGGTGGGTGAGGGTTGTGCTGGACGGCACCGGCTATTTGCATCTCGGCCAAATCCAGGTTTTCGGCGCAGCAGACCCGGAGTGATCCGGCTGCGGACGCGTCCGGCTGTCCGACCTCGTGGAACGGCAAACAGGCGGGAGAGTCTTTCGTGGAACTTCCAAGCTTCAGCAGGGTAGAAGCAATTCATCCGCATTGGACTGGATTTTTAAGGCTTTCCAATACCGACAATCGAGTCCAACACGAAAGTAACGGCAGCAACGGAACATACGAGCAATCCGGCCAAACGCTGACCGTGCATTGGGCAAAATACGGTCCAGATGTGTTTTTGATGCTGTCGGGAGTCTATGTTCACAGGGACTTGGTAAAAGCGGTCCCCGAACTGATGCGACTTTTTGCAGTTACCGTGCGAAATAAGGCTGTCATCGCGACAAAGATTTCCGTCATGGTTCCTGGAAGTGATTACGAGGTTAGTCTTCGCCTCAGAACAACTGATATTCCAACCTTTGAGCAGATATTTGTCAGGCGTGAATACGAAAGTCCAAATCTTCCAGACTCAGCTAAGGCAATTGTGGATCTGGGAGCGAACATCGGACTGGCGACCGTGTTTTTTGGAATAAAGTATCCGCAAGCAAAGATACTTTGCGTTGAACCAGGGGGCGCTAACTTCACGGCGACAGGGGTTAACACGGCGCCCCTAGGCGATCGGGTGCGGAAGGAGCACGCCGCTGTTTGGACGAGGGATGGACTCATCAATCTCCATATGGAAAACGAGAATGGATCGGCGCTTGGCGCCTGGGGCATACAAGTATCGGATCAAAAAGGGAAATCGAATGAAACCGTGAAATGCTGCACGATTCGGACGCTTTTGGATCGGGCTGGATTTGACAGTGTAGATATCCTGAAAGTCGATATAGAAGGTGCAGAATTGGAGGTTTTTTCCTGTGATGCAAAAGAATGGCTTCCAAGGATAAACTTGATTGTTGTGGAGACGCACGATCGCTTCCGGCCGGGTAGTGACGAGGCCGTCCGAAAGGCCGTCCACCCGATGTTTGAGGAACTCCCCAAGTCGGGTGAGAACCTGTTTTTTCGGCGCATATCAACTTGAGTGACTTGTTGGTCGCGCCATCGACGTGGGCGACGATGGCGATGGACCGCGCCGGCTTGATCTGGCGGGAGGCGGCAGCGACCTCTACAGTCCGGTCATGAGCACGCACACGATTGACGAGGCGAAGGGCCAACTTGCCGACCTGATCGACCGGGCATTGCGAGGCGAGGGGGTCGTCATCACGCGCGACGATCGCCCGGTGGTCGACCTGCGGCCTGTGCCGGTGGTATCGCGGGCTGCGCCGAGCCCCTCATCCGTCGAGGCGGTTTCGGAATGGTCGGCGGAGTTCCGGCGCAACCACCCGAAGGAGATTGCGGATGCCGTGGCCCTGGTGCGCGAAATGCGCGAGGAAGGGCCCTGAGCTGCTACCTCGATGCCAGCGTCATCGTGTCGCCGCTGACGGCTGATGCGTTCGGCTTCCGCGCCGGCGGCCTGGTATATTCGAGCCGATCGTTGCTGCTCGTGAGCGACTTCGCCGCCGCGGAGTTGGCCTCGGTCGTCTCGCGAATGGTGCGCATCGGGGAGGCAAGCAGGGAGGTTGCTCTCGGCTGCTTCGAGGCGTTCGACCGCCGGGTTTTTCAAGCAGTACAGATGATCGTCACGGAGCCGGGCAATTTTGCTGCGGCGGACACCAGGGGCGCGGATCTTGCCACGTTCGACGTTAGGATGGCCGCCTGCACCCGGACTCCCCGTCTGGCCGCTTTGCCCGCGTGACCCGCCTTCGCGTCGCCACCTGGAACATCAACTCGCTGCGGCTGCGCCTGCCGTTGCTGCGCCACTTGCATGACGCGCTCTCCCCCGACGTGCTGTGCCTGCAAGAAACCAAGGTGCCGGACGAGCTGTTTCCGATGGCCGACGTCCTCGCCGCCGGCTACGCGCATGTCGCCCATCGCGGCATGAAGGGCTACAACGGCGTGGCCATCCTCTCGCGCATTCCGTTGACCGTGCTGGACGATGCGCCCGATTGGTGCGGGCGCGGCGATTGCCGGCATCTGGGCGTGGCGCTGCACATCGCCTCCGGCGACGTCGAGCTGCACGATTTCTACGTCCCCGCCGGCGGCGACGTGCCGGACCCCGACGCAAATCCCAAATTCGCGCACAAGCTGGCGTTCGTGGCCGAGGCCGCGCAATGGTCCGCCGCGCGCGCGGGCCAGCGCCGCGCGGTGCTGGTCGGCGATCTGAACATAGCGCCATTGGAGCACGATGTCTGGAGCCACAGGCAGCTTCTCAATGTCGTCAGCCACACGCCTATCGAGACCGCCGCGCTGCTCGCCTGGCAGGCGCAAGGCTGGCACGACGCGGTGCGCCATTTCGTGCCGGATTCGGAAAAGCTGTACACCTGGTGGTCGTATCGTAACCGTGACTGGCGCCTGTCCAACCGCGGCCGCCGGCTGGATCATGTCTGGGTCACGCCTGATCTGGCGCCTGGCCTGCTGCGCCATACGGTGTTGCAGGAGGCACGCGATTGGCTACAGGGATCCGACCATGTGCCGGTCTGCGTCGAGATGGAGGTCTGATGGCGCGCATCCTGTGCTACGGCGACAGCAACACCTGGGGCTTCTCATCCGTCCCCGAGCCGCCGGCGCCGCGCTACGGCCGCGCCGACCGCTGGCCGTGCGTCATGGCGGCGTCGCTCGGCGGCGATGTCGAACTGGTCGAGGAAGGGCTGAACGGCCGCACCACCGATCTCGCCGATCCCACGCATCCCGAAATCACCGGCGCCGGGCTGGACGGCGCGGCCTATCTGCCGGCGTGCCTGGCCAGCCACCTGCCGCTCGACCTGGTGGTGATCCTGCTGGGCACCAACGACCTCAAGGCGATGTACGCGCGCTCGGCCCTGCGCATCGCGGTCGGCGCGGCGCGGCTGCTGGCCATCGCGCGCGACATCGGCGCCGGCGTCGGCACGCCCTATGCCAGTCCGGACGTGCTGCTGGTCTGCCCGCCGCCGCTCGGACCGATGACGCATTTCGCCGAGATGTTCGCCGGCGGACACGACAAGTCGCACGCCCTGGCGCCGCTGTTCGCACAGGCGGCGGCGGTCGCCGGGGCGGGGTTTCTCGATGCCGGCACGCACATCGCCTCGGACGGCGCGGACGGGCTGCACTGGACGGCGGCCACCCAGCGCCGCCTCGGCGCGGCGGTGGCGGAATCGGTGCGCAACCGGATCGGGCTGTCCTGATCGGCGCCGGGCGTGGCATGATGCTCTCCTCGCGCAGGAGGCAACGATGCTGGAACCGCTCGGACCGCTGCTGATCCATATGTCGCCCGCCTTGCTGATGGGCACGCTGCTGCTGATAAACCTCACCACCCGGCGCCAGCGCGAAAGAGGGCGCCAAACCGTCGAGGCGCGGCGGCTGGCGGCGGCCCTGGAGGTGGAGCTTCGTTCGCTGCTCGACAGCTACAACGAGAACCTCGATCTGATCGCCGCCGGCTCGCCGTTCCTGGTCTCCACGCGCTCGGCCGGGGCAATGTATCGCGGCAATCTCGGCCGGCTGCTGTCCGCCTTCGAGGCGCCGGTGCTGGCGCCGGTGGTGGCGGCGTTCGCGCACCAGCAGCGGATCGAGGCGTATCTCGGCGCCTGCACCAAGCCGAACGGCACGGGCGGCGTGCGCGTGCTGCCGCGCCTGACGCCGTTGCAGGAGTTGAAGCGTCGCTATGCCGAAGGCTGCGACGAGGTGGGGCAGGCGCTGGCGGCATTGGCGCCGGACGAGGGCAAGCAAGCGATGGAGCTCCGCCCCATGCCCCGCCAAAGGCAAGCCTTTGGAATCCAGACTTAAGTAAGGGGGTCTGGGGCCCTCGGCCCCAGCGGGTCAAGGGCGGCGCCCTTGCCTGCCTTTCGCGCCGTGCGCATCGCCGCGGTAGGCCGCATGGGCAACAGCCCGGAGGCCGCCCTGTTCGCCCGCTACGTCGCCCGTGTGCGGCCGTCCCCGGTGCTGGTGGAGATCGCCGAAGCGCGCGGCGTGCCGGCCGAGGCCAAGCGGCGCGAGGCGGCGGCATTGCTGGCAACGGTGCCGGACGGCGCCTTCGCCGTGGCCCTGGACCAGGGCGGCGCGGCGCTGGACACGGCCGGGTTCGCGGCGATGCTGGCCGGGGCCAGGCCGGGCGCGGTCTGCTTCCTGATCGGCGGCGCGGAGGGGCTGGACGCGAGCGTGCTGGCTCGCGCCGATCGGGCGCTGTCGCTGGGGGCGATGACCTGGCCGCATCTGCTGGCCCGCGCGATGCTGGCCGAGCAGCTTTTCCGGGCCTACAGCATCGCCATCGGCCACCCGTATCACCGCGCCGGGCGGCCCTGAGCGAGGAGTTCTTCTGCATGAGCGACGCGCCCAAGCCGGTGATGCTGGTGATCCTGGATGGCTGGGGGGTTCGCGAGGAGACCGCCGACAACGCCGTGGCACAGGCGCGCACGCCGCGCTTCGACCGGCTATGGCGGAATTGCCCGCACGCGCTGCTGCGCACGTCGGGGCGCGATGTCGGGCTGCCGGACGGGCAGATGGGCAATTCCGAGGTCGGCCACATGAACATTGGCGCCGGGCGCGTGGTGATGCAGGATCTGCCGCGCATCGACGCCGCCATCGAGGATGGCAGCCTCGCGTCGCTGCCGCCCCTGGTCGATCTGATCGCTACGCTGCGGCAGTCGGGGGGCGCCTGTCACCTGATGGGCCTGCTGTCGCCCGGAGGCGTGCATTCGCATCAATCGCACGCGCTGGCGCTGGCGCGCGTGCTGGACCGCGCCGGCGTGCCGGTCTGGCTGCACGCCTGGACCGACGGACGCGACTGTCCGCCGCTGTCCGGTGCCGCGATCGTGCGCGACATGCAGGCGCGCGCTGCCGGATAGGGCGCGGATCGCCACCATCGGCGGCCGCTATTACGCGATGGACCGCGACCATCGCTGGGACCGCGTCGGCAAGGCGTTCGCCGCGATGGCGGACGCGCACGGGCCGCGCTTCGCCGATGCCGCCAGCGTGGTCGACGACGCGCACGGCGATGATGTCACCGACGAGTTCATCGTCCCCGCCGTGGTCGCCGACTACTCGGGAATGCGCGACGGCGACGGCCTGCTGTGCTTCAATTTCCGCGCCGACCGGGTGCGGGAAATCCTTGCCGCGCTGCTCGATCCAGGATTCGACGCTTTTCCCCGCCCGCGCGTCCCGCGCTTCGCCGCCGCCGTGGGCATGGCGCGCTACGGCGACGCGCTGGCCGCGCGGCTGGGGGTGCTGTTCCCGCCGCAGCCGATGCACGATCTGCTGGGCGAGGTCGCCGCCGCAGCCGGGCGCACGCAGCTTCGCATGGCCGAAACCGAGAAATACCCGCATGTCACCTATTTCCTCAACGGCGGCCGCGAAGCGACGTTCGCCGGCGAGGACCGCGTCATGGTGCCCTCGCCGAAAGTCGCGACCTACGATTTGCAGCCGGAGATGTCCGCGCCGGAGCTGACGGCGCGCGCGGTGGCGGCGATCGAGGCCGGCGGGCACGACCTGATCGTGCTGAATTTCGCCAATCCGGACATGGTGGGCCATACCGGCTCGCTCGCCGCCGCGATCCGCGCGGTGGAGACGGTGGATGCGGGCCTGGGCGCCATCGTCGATGCGCTCGGCCGCGTCGGCGGGGCGGCGCTGGTGATCGCCGATCACGGCAATTGCGAGCTGATGCGCGATCCCGAGACCGGCGGCCCGCATACCGCGCACACCACCAACCCGGTGCCGGCGGTGCTGTTCGGCCGGCCGGGCGCGGTGCTGCGCGACGGACGGCTGGCCGATGTGGCGCCCACCCTGCTGGCGATGCTGGGCGTGGCGCAGCCGGCGGCCATGACCGGGCACGATCTCGCGGCATGACATGGCCCGCCCGCTGAGGCCGGCGGCGGCCTGTGCTGCTGCTGCTGGCCGCGGCCGCGCCGCCCAGCGCGAGCCAGTTGCCCAGCGCGAGCCAGTTGCAGGACGCGCGAGCGCGCGCGCGCCGCCGATCTCGCCGCCCAAAGGGCCGCCCAGCAGCAGAACCGCGCGGCCGAGGCCGAGGCGCGGCGCCTCGCCGACGAGCGCGTGGCGGCGGCGGCGCGGCTGCTTGCGGCCGAGCAGGCGCTGGCGGACGCGCAGCAGCGGGTCGACGACCTGGGGCGCCGCCGCGACGCGGCCGAGACGCAGCTTGCGGCGGATTCCAAGGCGCTCGGCCCGCTGCTGCCGCTGATCGAACGGCTGTCGCTGTTTCCGGCCGAGACCCTGCTGGCCACGCCGGCCTCGCCGGAGGACGCGGTGCGCGGCGTGCTGGTGCTGGGCTTCCTGACCCGCGAGCTGCGCGCCCGGGCCGCGCGGGTGGCAGCGGAGCGTGAGGAAGTCGCGGGGTCGCAGGCGCGGCTCGACGCGGCGCTGCCGGCGCTGCGCGAGGCCGAACAGGCGCAGCGCGGTCAGGCGCTGGCGCTGGACGCGGCGTTGGCGCAGGCGCGCGGCGTGCGCGAGGCGGCGCGGACCCAGGCCGATGCGGCGGCGCGCCGGGCCGCGGCGGACGCGGCGCGCGCCGACACCCTGCGCGCGGCGATCGCGGCGCTGGATGCGGCGCGGGCCGCCGCGACGCGCCACCGTGCCGACGCGGCCCGCGCCGAGGCCGCCCGTGCCGCTGCGGCCCATGCCGCGCCGGCGCCGGCCAAGGTGGCCGCGGCTGTCCCGCCGCCTGCCGTGGGGCGCGGCGGCTGGGCCTCGCCGGTGGCGGGCAAGATCGTGCGCGTGTTCGGGGCGCCGGGCGATGCCGGGCCGGCCAGCGGGATCACCTACCAGACCCCGCCCGGCGCGCGGGTGGTCTCGCCATGCGCGGGGCGGGTGGAGTTCGCCGCGCCGTTCCGCAGCTACGGCCTGCTGACCATCATCGCATGCGGCGGCGATGCGCATGTCGTGCTGTCCGGGCTGGACCGCCTGGATGTGTCGGCCGGGCAGGCGGTGCAGGCCGGCGAGCCGGTCGGCGTGATGCCGCGCGCGGGCGGCGGCGGGCTGTACCTCGAGCTGCGCCGCGCCGGCCAGCCGGTCGACCCGGCGCCGTATTTGCGCGCCACGCTGTAAGCGGGCGATACTGGCATCAGGGCGCGGCGTGACCATTTTGCATTGGCCGCACCCGAGGGGACTTTAGGGCATGAAGCTTCGTACTGGGCTGCTCCTGGGCGCCGCCTTCACCGCCGGCGTCGCGGCCGGCCCCGTCTCGCACTGGGCGGCGCCGCGCCTGGGCGCCACGCTGGTCACGTCGGCGCTGGCGCAGAGCAGCGGCAACGCCGAGACCTATCGGCTGCTGACCCTGTTTGGCGACGTGTTCGACCGCGTGCGCGCCGAATATGTCGAGCCGGTCAACGACCGCGACCTGATCGAGAACGCCATCAATGGAATGCTGACTGGGCTGGATCCGCATAGCAACTACATGAACGCGAAGGAATTCCGCGACATGCAGGTGCAGACGCACGGCGAGTTCGGCGGCCTCGGGTTGGAGGTCACGCAGGAGAACGGGTTCGTCAAGGTCATCAGCCCGATCGACGACACCCCGGCCAGCCGCGCCGGCATCAAGCCGGGCGACCTGATCCTGGAGCTGAACGGGCAGACCGTGCAGGGGCTGACGCTGAACGACGCGGTCGACCGGATGCGCGGGCCGCCGGGCAGCAAGATCACCTTGCAGATCAAGCGGGCCGGCGTCGATACGCCGGTCGTGGTCAGCATGAATCGCGAAGTCATCAAGATCGAGGTGGTCAAGGATCACCTGGAGGGCGGCGACATCGCCTATATCCGCCTGACCGGCTTCAACGAGCAGACCGACAGCGGCCTGCATCACGCCTACGAAAAGCTCCGCGCCCAGGCCGGCGGCCATCTGCGCGGCGTGATCCTCGACCTGCGCAACAATCCGGGCGGCCTGCTGGATCAGGCGGTGTCGGTGTCCGACGACTTCATCGACCACGGCGAGGTGGTCAGCACGCGCGCGCGCAACCCCGACGACAGCCAGCGGTGGGACGCCAAGGGCGGCGACATCACCGACGGCCTGCCGCTGGTGGTGCTGATTAACAACGGCTCGGCCTCGGCCAGCGAGATCGTGGCGGGCGCGTTGCAGGATCACCGCCGGGCGATCCTGGTCGGTCAGCGCAGTTTCGGCAAAGGCAGCGTGCAGACGGTGATTCCGCTGCCCGGCAACGGCGCGATGCGGCTGACCACGGCGCGCTACTACACGCCCTCGGGCCGCTCCATTCAGGGCCTCGGCATCACGCCGGACGTGCCGGTCAAGGAGAGCCGCACCGACGTGCCGGAGTTCGGGCCGGAGCGCGAGGCGGATCTGAACCATACCCTGCTCAACACAGGTGGCACGCCGCAAGCGCAGAAGGCGCCGCCGCGCACCGACCTGCCGCCGATGGTGCGCGACGTCCCGCACATGCCGCCGGTGGGCTGGCCGACCTTCGACCCCACCAAGCCGGCGACGGACTTCCAGTTGCAGCAGGCGCTGGCGATCGTGCGGGCGATGCCCGCGGACAAGCACGCCTCGCGCTGACCCGGCGCGCAAGGCGGCGCGGTGAGCCAGGCTGACGCGCCGCCGCCGCCGGATGGGCGGCGGGCGTTGCGTGCGCTCGGATGGTTCTGGCTGGCGGTGCTGCTGCTGGCGGCGTGCGGCGCGGGGGTGCTGCAATACCTCGGGCCGCCCGCGTCGAGGCCCGCCATGACGGCCTCCCGGCCGGCCGCGACCGCTGCTGCCGCTCCGGTTGCCCCGGCCACGCCGACTGCCTCGGCGACGCCAGCCGCACCAGCCGGGCCGGCTCTGCCGCCGCTGGCCGCACCCCGGTCCACGACGCCCGAGGCGGCAAATGCGCCCGCGACGCAGCCCGCGAGCCCGCCCGCGACCGCACCTGCGATCCTGGCCACCACGACCGGCTCGAAAGTGATCCCGGCGCCGCAGCGTGCCCTGGAGGAGACGGCCGCCGACTATCCCGGCCACCTCCTGCCGCGCATCGGCGCCGACCGGCGCTCGCCGATGCAGGCCTATGCCGCCGCCGCGGACCTCGACGAGCGGCGGCCGCGCATCGCCATCCTGGTGGCCGGCATCGGCATGTCGGCCAGCGAGAGCGAGGACGCCATTCAGAACCTCCCGGCCGCCGTCTCGCTGGCCGTCTCGCCCTATGCCTACCATCCCGACCCGCTGCTGGCGCAGGCGCGGCAGCGCGGGCACGAATACCTCGTCAGCATTCCGATGGAGCCGCAGGGCTACCCGCTGGACGATCCCGGCAACCGGGCGCTGATGACCGGCAACAGCGATGCCGAGAACCTCAAACTGCTGGACTGGGCGCTGTCCCGCTTCGGCGGCTATGTCGGGGCCACCGGCGCGCTGGGCGGCCTGCGCGGCGAGCGGTTTGCCGCGAGCACGCCGCAGATGGCCCCGGTGCTGGCCGAGCTGGCGGCGCGCGGGCTGCTGTACATCGACCCGCGCCCCGGCGCGAAGCGGCCGCCCGACGTGGTGGGCCGCGCCATCGACGTGGTGATCGACGCGCCGGCGGTGCGCACCGAGATCGAGGCGAAACTGGCGCGGCTGGAGCAGATCGCGCGTGATCGCGGCTCGGCGATCGGCCTCGCCGGAATGCCGCGCCCGGTGACGGTGGACCGCATCGCCGCCTGGGCCAACACGCTGGCCACGCGCGGCTTCGCGTTGATGCCCGTGAGTGCCGTGGCGCCGCTGGTGCCGCCGCCCGGGCCGCCGTCAGCCGTCACCCTGTCGGGCGCGGCGGCGCCATGAGCGAGCCGGCGCCCCCGCGCCCGCCGAACACCTACCGGCCCAACGTAGGCGCTGCGCTGTTCGACGCGCGCGGCCTGGTGCTGGTCGCGCGCCGCGCCGACCTGCCGCGCGATGTCGCCGACGCGACCGGCTGGCAGTTGCCGCAGGGTGGCATCGACCCGGGCGAGGATCCGCGCGCCGCCGTGCTGCGCGAACTGGCCGAGGAGATCGGCACCGACCGCGCCGACATCCTGGCCGAGCACGACGCCTGGCTGAGCTACGATTTTCCGCCGCATCTGCGTCGCGGCGGCATCAAGCAGGCGTTCGTCGGCCAGCGGCAACGCTGGTTCGCCTTGCGGTTCCGGGGCAGCGACGCCGACATCCGCTTCGATGCCCACGGCGAGCCGGAGTTCGACGCCTTCCGGTGGGTGAAGCTGGCCAGCATCCCGGACCTGGCGGTGGCATGGAAACGCCCGATCTACGAGGCTGTGGCCGCCGCGTTCGCGCGCTTCGCGGGCTGATGCGCGGCGCGGCGCCGCCGACGGCGCCCCGATGAGCCCCGATGGTGCCGGTAGTGCCGCTGGAGGCGATGCTGCGGCCGGGCGGCCGGGCCGACACGCGCCCGACCGGCCGCGCCGAGAGCGTGGCGCTGCCGCCGCTGGCGGTCGGCAGGCACATGCTCGCCCGCCTGGCGGTGCATGAGGAGCCGGCGGGCGCATCCTGGCGCGACGCGGAATACCTGTCGGTCAATCCGTTCGTGGCGACATTCCGCGATGCGACCGTGCATACCCAGGCCGGCATCATCCGCACCGCCGACGGCGTGGTGGCCGAGTTGCTGGGGCAGACCGACGCGCGCGCCGGCTATGTCCGCGACGGCGACCGCATCGCCTTGCCGCGCCCGGCCGCGACGCGGCGACGCGCGGGGCGGGTGCTCAGCCTGCTCGGCGGCAATCACGCCAACCTGTATCACTGGACTCTGGAGTGCCTCGGCCGGCTGGCGGCGGCCGATGCGGCCGCGCTGGAGGGTTGCGCCGCCGTGCTGGTGCCGGAGCCCGGCGAGGGATTTCACGCGGACAGCCTGGCCCTGACGGGGCTGGATCGCCGATGGCCGATCGAGATCGTGCGGCCGGCCGAGGCGGTGCGTGTCGAAACCCTGGTCGTGCCGTGGACCATGACCGGCCATCACCGGCCGCACCCGGCATTGCGCCCGTTATTCGCGCCGATGACCGCGGCGGCGCTGGCGGCGATGCCCGCGTGGGAGGCCGGGGCGTGGCCGAAGCGGCTGTATGTCGACCGGCGCGGCTCGGCCAATCGCCGGCTGGCGAACGAGACGGAACTGATCGAGGCGCTGGCGCGGCGCGGCTTCGTGCCGGTGAGGCTGGAGACGCTGAAGCTGGCCACGCAGATCGCCTTGTTCGCACAGGCCGAGATGATCGTGGCTCCGCACGGTGCGGGGCTCACGCACATCATTCACGCCAGCCCGTCCTGCCGCGTTGTCGAACTGCATATGGACCAGTGGGTGTCCTGGTGCTTCCGGCGGCTGGCTGCGGTGTGCGGCGTGACCTATGATTGCGTCGTCGGCCGTCAGCTTGCGGGCGTGCAACCGGAATGGGTCCACGCGCGAAGCTGGAGCGTGTCGCTGACGCATGTGCTTGCCGCCATCGATCACGCACTGGCTGCATGACGGCCAAACCTACGGGAGAATCCGCCGATGCGTCTGCTGTTGTCATTGGCGCTGCTGCTGGCAGCACCCGCCGCGTGGTGCGCCGAGGGGCCGGCCCGCATCGGCTCGGTCGACACCACCTTCAAGCTGCTCGGCCGCAACGACCGCATCGTGGTCGACCGCTACGACGATCCGCGCGTCGACGGCGTGAGCTGCTATGTCAGCCGCGCGGAGACCGGCGGCATCAAGGGTTCGCTGGGCCTGGCCACCGACCCTAACCGCTTCTCGATCGCCTGCCGCGCCACCGGCCCAGTGACGCCGCGCGGGCCGCTGCCAAGGAGCGAGGTGGTGTTCGGCGCGGCCGCCAGCCCGTTCTTCAAGGAGATCCGGGTCAGCCGGCTGTATGATCCGGACAAGCGGGTGCTGGTCTATCTGGTGTGGTCGACGATCTCGCTCGGCACCGGCGGCAGCGCCTACAACAGCATCACCGCCGTGCCGCTCGAAACGCATTAGAGCCGACGGCTACTGATTTCGGTCACTGCCATAAGGATCGGAGAAGCATTTGGCGGCGGCGATGCGCCGACTCCGCTAACCCGGCGCGGCCGCCGGCGCCTCGTCGAGTTCCGCCCCCCACATGCGTTCCAGCGCGTACAGCGTCCGCGCCTCCGGCTTGAACAGATGCACCACGATGTCGCCGGCGTCGATCAGCACCCAGTCGGAGCCAGACGTGCCCTCGATCTGCACCCGCTTCAGCCCGGCCGCGTGCAGCTTGTCCTCCAGATGCGTGGCCATCGCCGCTATCTGGCGGTCGGCCAGGCCGGTGGCGATCACCATGCGGTCGGCGAACGCGGCGCGCCCGGCAAGATCGAGCGTCACCACGTCGCCGGCCTTGTCGTCCTCCAGGCTGTCGACGATCACCAGTTGCAACTGATCCAGCCGCGATGCCTCCGCCTTCTCCCGCCCGTGCTCCCGCGGCGCGGGACCTGCCGCGGCGGCTTTCTTGCGCGGCGTTCCAGGCTTCGGGGGCGCCGTGACGCTCAGGCGGCCGGAGGGCGCCAGGGCGCGCGCCGCCGGTCGCTTGCGGGCGACGACGGCGGGGGGCTGGGGCGGCGGCGGGTCAGCGGGCGGCGGCGGGGCAGGCGGCTTGCGGGCGATGGTCGGAAACCTCCGGTTGGCGGGCGCGAATGGCGGTGGCCGAGGCGGCGTGCATCCGTCCGGGCAGGAACACCCAGGCCGGCGGCGCGGACGCGGCCAGGCCGTGTGCCCGATCCGCCGCCATGCGCGCCGAGCGCAGAACCTGCGCCGCCTGCCCCGCCAGGGCGGGCGCAGTGTAGTGGGGGCGTGGCAGGACGGCAAAGGGAGTTGTGCCCGCGATCTCGCGCCAGCCGTTCCAGCGCGGCAACTGCGCCAGATTGTCCGCACCCATCAGCCATACGAAGCGCGCCCGCGGGAAGCGCCGGTGCAACTGGCGCAGCGTATCGACGGTGTAGTGCGTGCCGAGCCGCCGCTCGATGTCGGTGGCGACGATCCGCCGCCCGTCGGCCACAGCGCGCGCGCTTGCCATGCGCCGCGCGAAATCCGCCATGCCGTCGCGCGGCTTCAGCGGGTTGCCCGGCGAGACCAGCAGCCAGACCTGATCCAGCCCGAGCTTGCGCATCGCTGCCTGCGCCACATGGCGGTGGCCCGCATGGGCCGGGTTGAACGAGCCGCCCAGCAACCCCACGCGAACGCGCCTGCGGTCTCCCCAAAGCGGCACCGGGTCAGCGTCGCTCAGGGACGCACCTGCCCCGTGCCGTGGACGACATAGCGGAACGTGGTGAGCTGCTCGGGACCGATCGGGCCGCGCGCGTGGACGCGGCCGGTGGCGATGCCGATTTCCGCGCCGAAGCCGAACTCGCCGCCGTCGCAGAATTGCGTCGAGGCGTTCCACAGCCCGACCGCGCTGCCAAGGCCGGCGAGAAAGGTTTCCGCGGCGGCGGCGTCCTGCGTGACGATCGCCTCGGTGTGCTCGCTGCCGTGGCGGCCGATATGCGCCAGCGCCGCATCGACACCATCGACCACGGCGATGGACAGCGTGGGGCCAAGCCACTCGGTCGAGAAATCCGCCTCGCCGGCGGCCGGCAAGTTGGGCACGATGGTTCGCGCCCGGGCGTCCGCGCGAAAATCGCAGCCGAGTGCGGCAAGATCGGCCACCAGCAACGGCAGCAGCGAGGGCGCGACGGCGGCGTCGATCAGCAGCGTCTCGGTGGCGCCGCACACCCCGGTGCGGCGCATCTTGGCGTTGGCCAGCACCGCGCGCGCCATCGCCGGGTCGGCCGCCGCATGGACGTACGTATGGCACAGACCTTCCGCATGGGCCAGCACCGGAACGCGCGCCTCGGCCTGCACCCGGCGCACCAGCGACTTGCCGCCGCGCGGGATCATCAGGTCGATCTGTCCGGCGGCGGCCAGCATGGCGGCGACATAGGCGCGGTCGGCGGCGGGCGGCGTCTGCACGGCCGCTTCCGGCACGCCGGCTTCGCGCAGGCCGCGCAGCAGGGCGGCGTGGATCGCGGCGGCGGAATGGAACAACTCCGAGCCGCCGCGCAGGATCGCCGCGTTGCCGGATTTCAGGCACAGGGCCGCCGCGTCGGCGCCGACATTCGGGCGGCTTTCGTAGATCATGCCGATCACGCCGATGGGCGTGGCGATGCGGCGGATGCGCAGCCCGTTCGGGCGCGTCCAATCCGCGAGCGTGCGCGCCAGCGGGTCGGGCAGCGCGGCGACCGCCTCCAGCCCCTCGGCCATCGCGGCCACGCGCGCCGGGGTCAGCGCCAGGCGGTCGCGGAAGGCGGGCGTGCCGCCGGCCGCATCGAAGGCGTCGAGGTCGCGCGCGTTGGCGGCAAGGATGGCGGCGGCGTGATCGCGCAGGGCGACGGCGGCGGCTCGCAGGGCCGCGTCGCGCGCGGCCGTCGGGGTGGCGGCGAGATGCCGCGAGGCGGCGCGGGCGGCCCGTGCGGCGTCATGCAGCCAGGCGGCGGCGCTGTTGGCTTCGATGTGCATGGCCGGCGCAACGGACCATGACGCCGGGTGGCTGGCAAGACCGCGCGAGAGCCGATGATTGTCGCTCGATGAACGCCCAATTCTACTCCTGCCTCAGGGTGAAGGTCATCGGTTGCAGCGCCTCGCCCACCACCGGCACGCCGTCGCGGGTGGCCGGGACGAACCGCCAGTCGCGCAGCACCTTTTCGCGTGCCGCTTCGTCAGAATCCGGTGATCCGCTGGAGCGGTCGACCGTGACGCTGGACGCCCTGCCATCCGGCAGTACCGACGACCCGGAGCAGCACGGTCCCCTGTTCGTTGTCTTGCGCGGCTCTTTTCGGGTACGGCGGCTTGCCGTTGCTGGCCAGCCCCTGCACGGGACGAGCCGAGGTGACGGCGTTGGTGTGCGGGGTGGCCGCCGGCGGACGCTCGGCGAGCGGGGGTGCGAGCGCGGTTCCCTCCGCGATAGGTGGCCGGGGCTTGGCCGCGGCAGGGACATGCCGGGGCCTCGGGCGCACCGGCCGCACGAACTTGGGTCGCGGTTCAGGCGGTTTCGGCGCGATCGGCGGCGGCGGCACGGGGGGTGGCGGCGCGACCTGCGGAGGCGGCGGCGGCGCGGGTTCCGGGACAGGCGGCGCGATCGGGGCCGGCGGCGGCGGCGGCGGCGCGGGAGGTGGCGGCGCTGGGACGGGTGGCGCGGGGGCAGGTGGCGCTGGGGCGGGTGGCGGCGGTACGGGCGCCGGGGCGGCAGGCGCCTCGAACATCATCGCCACGGTTTCGTCCGGCGGCCTCGGCGGCGTCACGGCGGCACGGGCGACCAACAGGACCGCCGCGACGGCCAGCCCATGCGCCGCAAACGACGCCGCAAGCGACAGGACGCCGCGCCGCCGCCCGGGGACGTCGACGCCCAGGGCGGTGCGCGCGCCGCTGCCCCACGCGATCGACGGCGCTCCATCGGGCGGCCAGGGGGCGTCGTCGATGCCGTCGCGGGTCCGCAGCCGGCCGCGCGGCGGGTCTGCCCCTGGCAACTTCGTCCGAGCCTCCGACTAGAACGTGACGCGCACCCCACCATAGCCGGCTACGGGTGCGCCCGGATCAAGCGCACGGGGATTGGTGGCGGCCGGCGCCTGCGCGATCGGCACCGCGCTGGTCTGCGAGAACGTGCCGTAGGTGGCGTATTTGGCGTCGGTCACGTTATCGACAATCCCGAACAGTTGGATGTGCGGGGTCAGTTGATACTGCGTGTTGAGGTTCAGCACAAAATAGCTGCCGGTGCGCGGCGTCAGGTTGGCCTCATCACCGAACAGCACCTCGCCGGTGCTGGCCACGGCGTTGGCGCCCACCGTCCATTTCGGCGTGATGCGGTAGTACACGCTGGCCTTGAGTTGCTGCGCGGGAATGCCGGGCAGCCGGTCGCCCGGCACGACATGGATCTGCCCGTTCGCGTCGGCATCCGGATTGAGCGAGCTGTCCAGGGTGAACGGGCTCTGGAACGTGGCCTCGATGTAGGAGTACTCCAGCGACGTCGTGAGCTTGCCGTAGGTCAGTCCGAGACTGGCCTCCGCACCCTGCCGGCGGCTGCGGCCGATGTTCTGGAAGAAGTCGCGCCCGACGATGTAGCTGGGCGAGAAGATGATGTCGTCGTTGTCGTCGGTGCGGTACAGGTCCGCGTCATAGGTCAGCCGGCCGCCGGCAAACGGGGTCGCCACGCCACGGACCCCGACCTCGAAGGTGCGCGCGACGATCTGCTTGAGGTCGGGGTCGCCGGTGAAGAAATTGGCGAGCGTGCACGGGCTGTTGATGTTGGCGCAGGAATACTCGGCGGGCGTCGGCGATCGGTTGGCCTCGCTGTAGCTGCCATAGACCGACAGTCCCGGCAGGATCGCATAGGTCAGGCCGGCCCCCGGATTGAAGCGGTTCTCCTCGTGGTTGCCGCTGACCGACGTGCCGATCTGGTCGTCCAGGCCGATCTGTGCGGCGTTGAAGCGGCCGGACAGCGTCAGGGAGAGGTTTCGCGTGACGTCGAACACGTCGGAAAAATAGACGCCGTAATAGTTGTTCGTGATGTGCTCGCGCACCGGCGCGATCGACAGGTCGGATTGGTCGACGGAGATGCCCGGCCCGATGAAGCTGCGGTCGTCGAGGCTCAGGCCGCCGACCAGCGTGTTGCCGTCGAACTCGGTGATGCCGCCGTCGTAGCTGATGCCCGTCAGGAAGTTGTTGGTGTGGCCCAGCACGTCGCGATCGTCGCTGGCCTGCAGCGAGGCGCCGTAGCTGTTGGTGTCGGTCGCGTTGTTGTTGAGCTGGGAATACGCGCCGCCGTGCAGAAAGTCCGGGATCTGGTTGCCGTTGCGGCCGGTCAGCGGCGTCGTCCCGTCCTGCTCGCACAGACCGCTGTTGTTGTCGCAGACCTGGAAGTTCGGCGTGTTGCCGTTGAGCACGCGCTGCGAGAAATTGCTGTAATAGGCGAGCGCCTGGAGCGTCGTCGTGTCGCTCACGTCCTTGCTGACGTTGGCGTTGACCGAGAGATACTTGTTGCTGACGGAGTTCGGAGAGGTGAACGCGGCGGCACGGTCGGCGTCCAGCAGTTGCACCGGCGCGGTGCCGGGGCCGTTGAGGGTGTTGTCCGCGCCGATGATCGACAGATGCGCCTCGCCGCTCTCGTTGCGCCAGCCGACGTCGCCATAGATGCGGTGCAGGTCGCTGGAGGATTTGTCGCGCCAGCCGCCGTCATGGACGATGTCGCCCGCGACGTAGGCGGAGGTGTTCCCGGACCGGGTGCCGTACTGGAAATCGGTGCCGACCTTGCCGAAGCTGCCGCCATAGACCGCCAGTTCGCCGCCATGATACGTGAAGCCGTTCTTCAATCGAACGTTCAGCGAACCGCCAAGCGCGTTCAGGCCGTAGATCGGGTTGGAGCCTTCCAGGTTCAGCCGGTCGATCGCCTCGTCCGGAATCAGATCCCAGTTGACGATGTCGCCGAACGCCGAGTTGAAGCGGGCGCCGTTGACGTAGACGGCGATGCCCTCGTTGGCGCCGACCTGCGGCGAGGCGGTGAAGCCGCGATAGAGCAGGTCGGGCTGGTAGGGGTTGCCGGAGGTCTGGTCGAGGCTGACTCCGCCGACGTCGCGGTTCAGCGCGCCCAGGGCGTCCGGTATGCCCAGGCGCACCACATCCTGCCCGGTCTGCACGTTGGTCGCGGCCGGCACCTTGTCGGCGGCGATGCCGGTGCCCAGCAGCGGCGTGGTTCCGACCACGTTGACGTCGGGGAGTTGCGTGGGCGCGGCGGTCGCAGGCGCGGTGGTCGCGGGCGCGCTGCCGGCCGGGGGAACGGTCGCCTGTTGCGCCAGCGCCATCGCGGGCACAAGCACCGCCGCGAGCGCCCCCCAGTTGCGCGCCATCCCGCTCCCTCCCGATCCTGGACGCCTTCAGCCCGCGCGCGGCGACCGCCGACCGGAGGCCAGCCACCCCATGTTGCCGCGATTAGTCCAGACTTACGGAGGCAGGGTCAACCGCCGCCCATCCGCGGCGGGGGACGCGCGCCGACCGTCTGCCTATTTCGGCATCGTGCAGTTGGTTAGCTGTTCCTCGGCGATGGCGAACGCCACTTTCCCGGTGCCCTTCACGGTGACGTTGCGCACGATGCAGGTCTGCCCCTGCCGGTCCACCAGCTTCACGTCATAGACGCCCGGGGCGACACCCGGAATCCGCAGCCGTTCGTCGTCGGAGGTCGCGTAGTCGATGACGTCGTTGAGCACCAGGTTCGGCCCCCAGGCGGTGGTGCCCGGCGGCGCGAGATAGACGGCGACCATCTCGTGCTCGGTCTGGTTCCAGAACAGCAGGTCGCGGGCCAAGGCGGGCCGCGACAGCGATCCCGCCGCAAGCAGCAGCCCGCAGATGGCAATGATGAGGCGATTCATCTGGCGTGTCCTCCCGGTCGACGATCCGACGGCGTATGTGGGGCAGGCTTGTCCGTCGGTCCAGCCGCCGCGGCTTTGGCGACGTGCTTGAGGGGGTTCACACATGCCGCAACGCCCGATCGTGCGCCTGCGCGCCATCAGCCGGGCGCTTCCCGAAGCCGTGGAGAAGGAGACATGGGGCATCCCGACATTTCGGGTGCGTGAGCGGATTTTCGCCATGCTGGGCGCGGACGATGGGCGTCCGGCGCTCGTGTGCAAGGCGCCCCCCGGCAGCCAGGCGATCCTGGTCGGCGCCGATCCAGAACGGTTCTTCGTGCCGGCCTATGTCGGCCACAAGGGCTGGATCGGCGTGCGCCTCGACCGCGATCCGGACTGGGACGAGGTTGCCGCGCTGGTCACGCGCAGCTTCCGCCTGGTCGCGCCGAAGCGGATCGCGGCGCTGCTTGACGAACGCCCGGGTGCGCGTCCATCACCGTGAGATCCGATGCCTGACCTGATCCACGGCTTCCCCTCATTGCTGGCCGCCTTTCTCGCCTCGCTGGTGGAATGCGTCGAGGCGCTGACGGTGGTGCTCGCCGTCGGCGTCACACGCGGCTGGCGCGACGCGCTGCTGGGTGCCGCGCTGGCGCTGGCGGTGCTGGCGGGTTTGGTCCTGGCGTTCGGTCCCGGCCTCGCGCGCGTTCCGCTGCACGATCTGCAACTGGTGGTGGGCGTGCTGCTGCTGCTGTTCGGGCTGCGCTGGCTGCGCAAGGCGATCCTGCGCTCGGCCGGGAAGATCCCGATGCGCGACGAGGCCGCGGCGTTCGCCAAGAGCACCGCCGCGCTGCGCGGCGCGGGGCGGCCCGGCGGCGGCTGGGATCGCGTCGCGGTCGTCGCCGCGTTCCAGATCGTCATGCTGGAGGGGACCGAGGTGGTGTTCATCGTGATCGCCGTCGGTGCGGCCGGCGGGCTGCTGCTGCCGGCCGCCACCGGCGCGCTGGCGGCCCTTCTGGTCGTGGTGCTGCTGGGCGCCGCATTGCGCCAGCCGCTGTCGCAGATTCCGGAGAACGCGCTGAAGTTCGCCGTCGGCTGCCTGCTGAGCGGGTTTGGCACGTTCTGGACCGGCGAGGCGATCGGCGTCGCGTGGCCCGGCGCGGACTGGTCGATCCTGGCACTGGTCGCGGGTTTCCTGGCGCTGGCGCTGGCGCTGGTCGGGGCCAAGCGCGGCGCGCCGGTGGATCATCCGGCATGAAGGCGATCGCCGGCGTGCTGCGCGAGCTGGCGGGGCTGTTCGTCGACGACGGCGCGCTGGCGGCATTGGCGCTGGTCTGGATTGCGGCGGCATGGTGGCTGCTGCCGCTGGTGGTCGGCCCGGTTGCCTGTTCGCTGCTGCTGTTCGCGGGCCTGGCCGTGGCGCTGGCCGCGAGCGTGCTGCGCGCGTAACGCTCCGTTACCGAGCCGGCGATTGACAGGATCGCCGGGCGGCAGTCACGTTCCGGGCATGGCGGCGAGATTGATGCCGGCGCCCGGGCGGCTTGCGCTTCCGGGGTCACATGACGGTCTCTCGCTGCGTCGGCTTGGCACGGCGGTGCGCGTGTCATCGGTGTCGGGCTGGGCCGGGCTGCTGGTGTTCGCCGTCGCCTTGCTGGCGCGGCTGCACGACATCGCCGCGAAGCCGGTACTGGATGGACGAGGTCACGACGCTGCAGCGGTCGAACCGCTCGTTCCTGGGGCTGATCGCCGACTCGCTCAGCCACCATCACCTGCCGGCCTATTTCATGCTGACCTCCCTGCTGATGCCGCTCGGCGACGGCGAGGGAGTGATGCGCCTGCCCTCGGCGGTGTTCGGGGCGGCGTCGTGCTGGGTGCTGTATCGCATCGGCTGCAAGGTGAGCGGCCGCGGCGTCGGGCTGGCGGCCGGGTTCCTGCTGGCGCTGTCGCCGATGCAGGTCCAGTACGGCCAGGAGGCGCGGTCCTACGCGCTGCTGACCTGCCTGATTGCCGTGGCGCTGCATGGGCTGGTGTCCCTGGCGATGGACCCGCGCCGGGCGGCGCTGCCGTGGCGCGACCCGGCGGCGAGCCGCCGCGACTGGGCCACCTACGTATTCGGCACGGTGGGCGCGCTGAACGTGCTGAGCGTGGCGCTGTTCTGGGTGCTGGCCGCCAGCCTCGCCGCGTTGCTGATCGCGCGCGGCGCCGGCCTGGACCGGCGGCAGTTCCTGCGCAACTGGCTGACCGCGCACGGCATCGTCGCCGCGCTGTCGCTGCCCTGGTTCGTGGCGATGTATGTGTTCGCGCGCGGCGAGATGGCCAGCGGGCTGGACTGGGTGCCGGCGCTGACCACCGAGCGGCTGTGGTCGACGCTGTCGGTGGTCTATCTGCACGGCATCTCCAGCCTCATCAGCTTTCAGTTGTTCCCCTCCGGCGTGCCGTGGTTCGGGTTGCTGGTGGTGGTGATGGCGGCGGCGGGCGTGCTGGCGCTGTGGCGGCGGCGCGGCGGCGTGCTGGCCGCGCTGGCGCTGGGCGCCGGGCTGCTGCCGGCCAGCCTGGCCGCGATTTCGCTGGTGCATCCGGTGTGGATGCCGCGCTACGTGCTGTGGAGCGCGGTGCCGTTCTTTGGCCTGGTCGGCGCCGGAGTGGCCGTGCTGCCGCGCCGGCTGTGCATCCCGGCGGCGCTGGCCATCGGCGGCCTGGCGGCCTGGAACCTGGCGCCGTACTACGATACCGAGACCAAGCCGCGCTGGGATCTGGCGGCGGCCGACCTGCGCGCCGACCTGCGGCCGGACGACGTGGTGCTGGTGGACGATCCGGCGGCGATCCGCATGATGAACGTCTATCTCAAGCGCACGCAGGACAAGCTGACCCGGCAGCGCTGGACCGGCGACGTCGGCCAGGCGGTGGCGGCCCTGGCGGAAGGGGACCGGGTCTGGGCGGTGCAGGGCACCATCGGCCAGGCCGACGAGCGCACCATCGAGGGATTCCTGGACAAGATCGCCCCGCTCGGCGACCCGGCGGTGCGCGACGTCGAGGGGCTGGACGTGCTGCTGCTGCGGTTCGATCCGCCGGGCACGCATTGAAGGCCTGATGCCATGCCCCATATTTTGTCCATATACGGGGCAGTACTGGGGCAGCGATGTCGGAAGCGACCTTCATGGCCGATGTCATGGGCGACGGCGGCCTGATTGCGGCCGATCGGGTGACTGACCTCCTGCATATCACCCGTCGCGAGCTGGCCTCCGCGATGGGGTTGTCGCGGGATACCGTGGCAAAGTCGGCGCGTGTCAGCGCGCCCGCCGCGCAGTCGCGGTTGCGCGACATGGTGGAGATCCTCAATCGGGTGGAGCCATGGGCAGGATCGCCGATGCAGGCGTTCGCCTGGTATCGCTGCCAGCCGATCCCGTCCTTCGGCGACCAGACCGCCGAGGCCCTGGTGAAGGAAGGGCGCGCCGAGGCGGTGAAGAGTTACCTCGATGGGATCGCGGTCGGCGGATACGCTTGAGGTTTTCGGGGCGGGTTTTTCGCGCCCACAACCCGCGCTGGTCGTTCGCTCCGCTGTCCGGAGACGGCGCCGCCCGCTACGGAGGCCGATTTCAACCCGGTCGGCATGGCGGCCCTGTATACGTCCACCACATTGGAGGCCGCGTGGCGGGAGGCGCAGCAGGGATTCGTGTTCAAGGCGCAGCCCATGACGCTGTGCGCGTATGAAGTGGATTGCGACGACGTGGCCGATCTGACCGATCCGGCAACACGCACCGGGCCCGGTGTCGAGGCGTCCGACATGGCGTGCCCCTGGAAAGACCTTGCGACCACGGGCGTGACTCCGCCGAGTTGGACGCTGGCGCGGCGACTGTTCGCGACAGGTCTTGCTGCGATCGTCGCGCCGAGTTTCGTGCCGGGCGCCCTCGAGGCCGACAGGACCGTCGTATTCTGGCGCTGGTCGGACACCGCGCCGCACCGGGTCAAGGTCGTGGACGACGCGAGGCGTCTGCCAAAGGACGAGCGTTCCTGGGCGGACTGAAGCAAGCCTTTCCCTTGACTTGATCCCACTGCGGCGCAACAAGCCGTCCCACCCTCAACCCAGCCTGCGCCGATCTTGGCGCGGGCAAGACGTGTTCCTCCAGGACCGCGCAATCCGTCGGCCGGCCACACCGCCGCCCGAACCACAAGGACAAACGCACCCACATGGCATCCCGCGCCACAGCCCTCGCCTACGCCGAACCCGCCGACCACATGCACGGCGAGGATTTCGCCTCCCTTCTCGACGAGACGCTCGGCCGCGACAGCGGCTTTGAAGGCTCCGTCGTCACCGGCCGGGTGATCCGCCTGACCGACGAATTCGCCATCGTCGATGTCGGCCTGAAAAGCGAGGGCCGCGTCGCGCTGAAGGAGTTCGGCGCCCCCGGCGCGCCGCAGGCCGAGGTCAAGCCCGGCGACCACATCGAGCTGTTCGTCGAACGCTATGAGGACCGCGACGGCTCCATCGTGCTGTCGCGCGAAAAGGCGCGGCGCGAGGAGGCGTGGACCAATCTGGAACGCGCCTTCGCCGAACAGAAGCGCGTCGACGGCACCATTTACGGCCGCGTCAAGGGCGGCTTTACCGTCGATCTCGGCGGCGCGGTGGCGTTCCTGCCAGGCAGCCAGGTCGATATCCGTCCGGTGCGCGACGTCGGCCCGCTGATGGGCACGCCGCAGCCGTTCCAGATCCTCAAGATGGACCGCGCGCGGGGCAACATCGTGGTCAGCCGCCGCGCGGTGCTGGAGGAGACGCGCGCCGAGCAGCGCAGCGAGCTGATCCAGGGCCTCAAGGAAGGCATGATCCTCGACGGCGTGGTGAAGAACATCACCGATTACGGCGCCTTCGTCGATCTCGGCGGCGTCGACGGGCTGCTGCACGTGACCGACATCGCCTGGCGGCGCATCAACCACCCCAGCGAGGCCTTGCAGATCGGCCAGCAGGTCAAGGTGCAGGTGATCCGCTTCAACAGCGAGACCCAGCGCATCAGCCTCGGCATGAAGCAGCTCGAGGCCGATCCGTGGGAAGGCGTTGCCGCCAAGTATCCGCCGGGAGCGAAGTACACCGGCCGCGTCACCAACATCACCGACTACGGCGCGTTCGTGGAGCTGGAGCCGGGCGTCGAGGGTCTGGTCCACGTCTCCGAGATGAGCTGGACCAAGAAGAACGTGCATCCCGGCAAGATCGTCGCCACCAGTCAGGAGGTGGAGGTGATGGTGCTGGACGTGGACAGCGCCAAGCGCCGCATCTCGCTCGGCCTGAAGCAGGTGCAGCGCAATCCGTGGGAGGAGTTCCTCGACGAGCATCCGGTCGGCAGCGTGGTGGAAGGCGAAATCCGCAACATCACCGAGTTCGGCCTGTTCATCGGCGTGGGCCCCGACATCGACGGCATGGTGCACATGTCCGACCTGTCGTGGGACGAGGCCGGCGAGCTGGCCATCGCCAAATACGAAAAAGGCGAGACCGCGCGGGCCAAAGTCCTGGACGTGGATGTCGAGAAGGAGCGCATCAGCCTCGGCATCAAGCAGTTGCAGGACGACCCGGCGGCCAGCGTGCTGGATCGCGTCCACAAGGGTGATGTCGTGACCTGCGTGGTGACGGCGGTGCAGTCCAACGGCATCGAGGTCAAGGTCGACGAGGTGCTGACCGGCTTCATTCGCCGCGCCGAGCTGTCGGCCGACAAGAGCGAGCAGCGCCCGGACCGCTTCGCCGTGGGCGAGAAGGTCGACGCGCTGGTGCAGTCGGTCGATCGCGCCTCGCGCAAGCTGACGCTCACCATCAAGGGCCGCGAGCAGTCGGAGAACAAGCAGGCGATCGCCGAGTTCGGCAACTCCGACAGCGGCGCATCGCTGGGCGACATCCTGGGGGCGGCGATCCGCCGGCGCAACCAGCAGGGCGAGTAGGGCCTTGGCAGGAGGCGGGTCGTGAGCCTGGAGACCGACCTGCTGATCGACCGCAGCCGGCTCAAGCGCCGGCTCGCGGGCTGGCGCGTGGTGGCCGTGCTGGCGCTGCTCGGCTGCGTGCTGATCGCAATCGGGCGCACCGGCGCGGGTCTGCCGCAAGCGCACGTCGCGCGACTGAAGGTGAGCGGCATCATTACCGACGACAGCAAGCTGGTCGAGCAAGTCACCGCCCTGGCCGGCGATGCCAGCGTCAAGGGGCTGATCGTGGCCATCGACAGCCCCGGCGGCAGCGTGGCCGGCGGCGAGGCGCTGCACGACGCCATAGCGGCGGTGGCGGCGCGCAAGCCGGTGGTGGCGGTGATGGGCGGCGTCGCCGCCTCGGCCGGCTACATGGTCGCCGTGCCGGCCGCCCGCATCTTCGCCCGCGCCGCGACGCTGACCGGCTCGATCGGCGTGATCCTGGAGACCGGCGAAGTCTCCGGCCTGCTCAACAAGCTCGGCATCACCGCCGAGGCGATCACCTCCGGGCCGCTGAAGGACCAGCCCAGCCTGACGCGGCCGCTGACCGACCAGGGGCGGCAGGTGCTGCATGGGCTGGTGATGGACATGTACGACCAGTTCGTCGGCATGGTGGCGTCGGGGCGGCACATGGCGCCGGACGCGGTGCGGGCACTGGCCGACGGACGCGCCTATACCGGGCGGCAGGCGCTCAAGCTCGGCCTGGTGGACCAGATCGGCGGCGAGACCGCGGCGCGCGCGTGGCTCGCCGCCGATCGCCGCGTGTCCGCGTCCCTGCCGGTGCGCAACGTGGAGCGCAGGAGCTTCGTGGAACGCACCTTCGGCGCCAGCCTCGGTGGCATGCTGCTCGGCGGGATCTTTGGCGAGAACGTGAAAAGCGTTCTCTCTCAAGGGGTTGCGCTTGACGGCGCGTGGGCGCTCTGGCAACCTTCCGGAGCCGGGTCGTGAGATCCGCGGCGGACGGGGGGAGCGGGATGACCAAATCCGAGCTGATCGCCGAGTTGTCGCGCGACAACCCGCATCTGCTGGGCCGCGACGTCGAGACCATCGTGGCCACCATCTTCGACGAGATCACCGCGGCGCTGGCGCGCGGCGAGCGCATCGAGCTGCGCGGCTTCGGCGCCTTCACGGTCAAGCGCCGCGACGCGCGCACCGGGCGCAACCCGCGCACCGGGGCGGCGGTGCCGGTGGATGAAAAGGCGGTGCCGTTCTTCAAGGCCGGCAAGGAGTTGCGCGAGCGGGTCAATCGCGGCAAGCCGGCGCCGGCTCCGCGCGGCCGGTCCGGCCCGCACGCCATGCCGGCCTGATCGGGCAGTCCATGCTGCGCATCGTGCTGGCCTTGCCGCTGCTGCTGCTGCTGGTGCTGTTCGCGCTGTCGAACACGCAGCCGGTGCGGTTGGGGTTGTGGCCCACCGATCTATCACTGGAGTTGCCGCTGGCGGTCGCCATCCTGGCCGCGATGGCGGTGGCGTTCCTGATCGGCGCGATCGTGCTGTGGATCAGCGTGCTGGGTGCGAGGCTGCGGGCGCGGCGGGCCGAGCACGCCGCCCGATTGCTGGAGGCGCAAATCGCCGAGCTCAAGGCCGAACTGGCGCCGCTGCGCGCCCGCGCCCGTGTGGTGCCGCCCGGCCAGCGCGATGGCGAGCGCGGCGGCGCGTTGACCGTGTCCTCGTGGCAGGGCTGATCGCCGCACTCGATACGGCGGATGTTGCGGTCGCGCGGGGCTGGGCCGAGGCGCTGGCGCCGCATTGCGGACTGTTCAAGCTGGGACTGGAGTTTTTCGCCGCACATGGCGGGGCCGGGGTGCGGCGGGCGACCGCCGCGCCGGTATTCCTGGACCTGAAGCTGCACGACATTCCGAACACCGTGGCCGGCGCGGTGCGCGCGGTGCTGCCGCTGGGTGCTCGGATGTTGACGCTGCACGCCGCCGGCGGGTCCGCGATGATCGCCGCCGCCCGCGAGGCCGCCGAGGCTGCGGGCGAGGCTCGGCCGATCCTGCTGGCGGTGACGGTGCTGACCAGCCTGGATGCCGACGCGCTGGCCGCGACCGGGGTTGCCGGCGGCGTGCGCCGGCAGGTGCTGCGTCTGGCGCGCATGGCGATGGCGGCCGGCGCCGATGGCCTGGTCTGCGCGCCGCCGGAGGTCGCGATGCTGCGCGACGCGCTGGGGACGGGGCCGGTGCTGGTGGTGCCCGGCGTGCGCCCGGCGGGCGTGGCGGCCGGCGATCAGGCGCGCACGGCGACCCCGCGCGAGGTGGCGCGAGCGGGGGCGGACTGGCTGGTGGTGGGGCGGCCGATCACCCGCGCGGCCGACCCGGCGGCGGCGGCGGCGCGGATCGCGGCGGAGATCGCGGAACGACCATGCCCATCCCTGCCGTCTCCGGCCGCCTGAGGGGCCGCAACGTCCAGCACGGCGGCGATCCTGTGCCGGTCGACATTTAGATCGTGCTTTATGCCGGCCTGGCATCCGTCAGGGCGCTGCTGCGTGCGATCGGGCTGTGCGTGCATCGACGCCGACGTGAACGCGATCGCCCTACGCGGGCGCCGGTCCACCCGCGGCAAGGAAGGCGCGCACGAGCGGCAAGCGTCGGCGCTCCTCCAGACAGACCGCGTATTCGGCCACCGCAAGGTCGGCGTCCTCGACCAGTACCCGCGCGAGATCGGGCTGGCTGGGCAGTTCCGCCTCGAAGGCGACGCCCACGCCGAAGCCGGCGAGCACCGCCTCGCGCACCGCCTCGCGCGTTTGCACCTCGAGCAGGGCGTGCGGCCGCACGCCCGCGTCGGAGAGCCGCGCCTCGAACACCTCGCGGGTGATCGAGCCGCGCTCGCGCAGCACGAGGTCGTGCTCGGCGACGGCGCGGATCGGAATGGCGCCCCTGGCCGCCAGCGTGTGGTCGGTTCGCACGAACAGGACCAGCCGGTCGTGGCTGAGCAGCCGGCTGTGCAGCCGAGGGTCCGAGACGCGCCTCGCCGTCACCGCCACGTCGGCGTGATACTCCAGCACGCGATCGACGACGTCCGAGGAGTTGCCGATCGCCAGGGAAAAGGTGAGGCCGGTGTGCCTCGCCTTCACTGTCGCCAGCATCGGCATGACGTGGGTGGCGCTGTCGGCGGCGATCCGCAGATGCCCGCGCAGCAGCGTGGCCGATCCGGCCAGCAGCGCGCGCGCCTCCTCCTCGGCGGCGAACAGGCGCGTCGTCAAGGCGTGCAGGTCGTGGCCGAGCGGGGTGGGGCTGACGCCGCGGCCACGACGGTCGAACAGGGCGACCCCGTAGGTCGCCTCCAGCGCCTTCACCTGTGCCGACAGGGTGGGCTGGCCCACGCCGCTGGCGCGCCCGGCTGCGGAGAAGCTGCCGGCTTCCGCCACCAGATGGAAGGCTCGAAGCAGCGTGGTGCTCATGGGCAACGCTCCTTCTCCCCCTGGTCCGTTCTCGGCGACCGGATCATGCAACTATGGTTT
The DNA here is from genome assembly GCA_963758455.1 of uncultured Pseudomonadota bacterium. Classification (GTDB taxonomy): domain Bacteria; phylum Pseudomonadota; class Alphaproteobacteria; order Acetobacterales; family Acetobacteraceae; genus CAVRQM01. Next base: position 38,423 of record CAVWVK010000008.1, read on the forward strand.
TCGTCAATAGAAGCTATCTAGACATGACATTGGAATGATAGGTCGCGGCCGCTAGACTGACCATCCACTACTCGGAGACATCGCGATGGTCGCTGCCGGCATCACCCCAGCTTCGTCCGAGACCGGCGATCCGCTGCTTTTGACGCCTGGTCCGCTGACCACCTCGCGCTCGGTCAAGCAGGTGATGCTGCACGATTGGGGATCGCGTGATGCGGCCTTCGTGCAGATCAACCGCGACGTCATGGAGCGCCTGCCCGGCGTCGTGGGCGCCGCCGCGACGCATGTCACGGTGCCGATGCAAGGCTCCGGCACCTTCGCGGTCGAGGCGATGCTGACGACCTTCGTTCCGCCGAACGGCGAGGTCCTGGTGCTGATTAACGGCGCCTACGGCCACCGCGCCCGCAAGATCCTGGAGATCGCCGGACGCCGGACGGTGATCCACGAGACGGCCGAGGACACGCCACCCGACCTCGCCGCGGTGGAGCGGATCCTGGCCTCGACGCTGTCCATCACGCATGTCTTCGCGGTGCATTGCGAGACGACGTCGGGCATCCTGAACCCGGTGCAGGAGATCGGTGCGCTCGCGGCGAAGCATGGCAAGGGCTACCTGATCGATGCGATGTCGGCCTTCGGTGCGCTGGCGCTCGATGCGAATGCAGCCCACGCGGACGCGATCGCCGCCTCATCGAACAAGTGCATCGAGGGCATCCCCGGACTTGGCTTCGTGATCTGCCGCAAGGATGTTCTCGCCGCGACGCAGGGCAACGCGACGACTCTCGTGCTCGACCTGCACGACCAATGGGCGGCGTTCCAGAAGACCGGCCAGTATCGCTTCACCCCGCCCATCCACGTCATCGTGGCCTTCCATCAGGCGCTGACCGAGTTCTTTGCCGAAGGCGGCCAGCCCGGCCGGGGCGCACGCTACGCCGACAACTGCCGGGTGCTGGTGGAGGGTATGCGGGCGCTGGGCTTCCGGACGCTGCTGACCGGCCATCTCCAGGCGCCGATCATCGTCACCTTCCACATGCCCGCCGACCCGCGCTTCGACTTTCAGCGATTCTACGACGCGCTCAAGGCACGCGGCTATGTAATCTACCCGGGCAAGCTGACGGTGGCCGATTCCTTCCGTATCGGCTGCATCGGCCGGCTGGACCGCACGCATATGCAGGGCGCGCTCGCGGCGATCCGCGAAGTGATCGAGGGCTTCGGCATGACCAGCGCGGCCCTGGCCGCGTAAGCAAGGAGAACGCCGCGCCATGACCACCCACCGTTCCCTCGGCACGGTCGAAGCCAACGGCCGATCCTACCGCATTCCGGCGACGCCGACCGTTGCCGTCTGCATCGACGGCTCCGAGCCCGGCTATATCGAGGCGGCGATCGCCGCCGGTCTTGCGCCGAACCTGGACCGCATCATGCGGACCGGCTCCAGCACCACGGCGAAGTCGGTGATTCCGAGCTTCACCAACCCGAACAATATCTCGATCATCACCGGCCGGCCGCCTTCCGTTCACGGGATCGCCGGCAACTACTTCCTCGACCCCGCGACCGGGCAGGAGGTGATGATGAACGACGCGAAGTTCATGCGCGTCGGCACCATCATGCAGGCGCTGCAGGACGGCGGCGCACGGGTCGCCGTCATCACGGCGAAGGACAAGCTGCGGACACTGCTTGGAAACGGGCTCGACTGCTCGGCGGGCCGGGCGGTCGCCTTTTCCTCCGAGAAAGCGGACAAGGTGAACGTCGCGGAGAACGGCATCGCGGACGTGCTGGGGCTGGTCGGGATGCCGCTCCCAGAAGTCTATTCGGCCGAACTCTCCGAACTCGTGTTCGCGGCCGGCGTCCGGCTGCTCGAGACGATGCGCCCCGACGCGATGTATCTTTCGACGACCGATTACGTGCAGCACAGGGCGGCCCCTGGCTCGGAGGTCGCGAACCGCTTCTACGCCATGCTGGATCGCTATGTCGGCCGGCTGGACGCCGCCGGGGCGGTGGTGGCACTGACCGCCGACCACGGCATGAACGACAAGTACCTGCCGGACGGTACGCCGGACGTCATCTATTTGCAGGATCTGTTCGACGCCTGGACCGCGAAGGGCGCCTGCCGCGTCATCCTGCCGATCACCGACCCCTATGTGGCCCATCACGGCGCGCTCGGGTCGTTCGCCACGGCATACCTGCCGCCGAACGCCGACGCGGCCGCGCTGCTCGACCGCCTGCGCGCGCTCGACGGCGTGGCTCTCGCCATTGGCCGCGATGAGGCGTGCCGGCGCTTCGAGCTGCCACCGGACCGGATCGGCGACGTCGTCATTGTCTCGACGCGCCACAAGGTGCTCGGCACCAGTCGCGACAGGCACGATCTATCCGGCCTGACGGAGCCGCTGCGCTCGCATGGCGGCCTGACCGAGCAGGCCGTGCCCATGATCGTCAACCGCAAGGTCGCGTTCCGGCCGGATCACGAGCTGAGAAACTTCGACGTCTTCGACGTCGCGCTCAACCTGGTGCAGTGAGGACGGACATGAACATCCACGCCAGGCCCCCGGTTCGGCACGAGGCGATGCGCATCGCCGGCCGCAAGGTGCAGACGGATGAGCACATCGAGGTTCTGAACCCCTATACCGGCCAGGTCGTCGGCACCGTGCCGGCCGCCCGTCCCGAGCATGTGCGCGAGGCGTTCGCGTCGGCGCGCGCTTTCAAGCCCCGGCTGACGCGCTACGAGCGCCAGCAGATCCTGCTGCGCACGGCCGAGATGCTACGCGACCGCAAGGAGGAGTTCGCCCGGCTCATCACGGCCGAGTTCGGCCTGTGCTGGAAGGACTCGCTGTACGAGGCCAGCCGCGCCTACGATGTCTATTCATTCGCGGCGCAACTGACGATCCTGGACGATGGCGAGACCTATTCCTGCGACATCAGCCCGATGGGCAAGCAGCGCAAGATATTCACCACGCGCGTGCCGCTGATGGGCGTGATTTCCGCCATCACGCCGTTCAATCATCCGCTCAACATGGTGAGCCACAAGATCGCGCCAGCGATCGCCACCAACAACCGCATGGTCCTGAAGCCGACCGAGCAGACGCCGCTGACGGCGCTCGCTTTGGCCGATGTGCTGTACGAAGCCGGGCTGCCGCCCGAGATGCTGTCCGTGGTGACAGGCAACCCGCTGACGATGGGCGACGCCATGATCACCGATCCCGACGCGGATCTGATTACCTTCACCGGCTCGGTCCGCGTCGGAAAGTACATCGCGGAGAAGGCCGGCTACCGGCGTGTGGTGCTGGAGCTCGGGGGCAACGACCCGCTGATCGTCATGGAGGACGCCGACCTCGACCGCGCGGCCGAGCTCGCGGTGGCGGGGGCGACGAAGAACTCCGGCCAGCGCTGCACTGCGGTAAAGCGCATCCTGGTCGTGCAGAGCGTGGCCGACGACTTCTCCCGACTGGTGCTCGCCAAGGCGCGCAAGCTCAAGGCGGGTGATCCTATGGACCCGACAACGGATGTCGGGACGGTCATCCACGAGCCGGCGGCGCAGCAGTTCGAACGTCGCGTGCTGGATGCGGTGTCGCGCGGTGCCAAGCTGCTGCACGGCAATGACCGGCAGGGTGCGCTCTATCCGCCCACCGTCCTGGACCATGTGCCGCACGATGCGGAGCTGGTGCGCGAGGAGACCTTCGGCCCTGTCATCCCCATCATCCGCTGCCCGGACTCCATTGCCGACGTGGTGCGGATCTCGAACTCGACGGCCTATGGCCTCTCCTCCGGCGTCTGCACCAACCGGCTCGACTACATCACCCGCTTCGTCAACGATCTGGACGTGGGAACGGTGAACGTCTGGGAGGTGCCCGGCTATCGGATCGAGATGTCGCCATTCGGCGGCATCAAGGACTTCAGGTCTGGGCCATAAGGAGGGTGTGGTCGAGGCGATGAAAAGCTTCACCAACGTGCGGACCTACTCGCTACCCTGGGGGAGTTGAGCGGCTCGCCGGATTTCGCTGAAACGACACAGATACAAGCCGATAACGAAATAACAATCGGCAGGAGAGGGAGCAGCACATGCGTCTAAAGAGCACCGTCCTCGCCGCCCTGGTCGCGACGGGGTTAGGCTGGGGGTCCGCCGCACTGGCCCAGTCATCCGTCGTGACGATTTACAGCGCGGACGGCCTGCGCGACGGATCGCCTAACTGGTATCAGACCCAGTTCGACGCCTTCACCAAGGCCACCGGCATCAAGGTCCAGTATATCGAGGGCGGTTCGGCCGTAGTGGTGGACCGGGTGGCGAAAGAGAAATCCAACCCGCAGGCTGATGTTCTGGTGACGTTGCCCCCCTTCATCCAGAAGGCGGCGTCGGACGGGCTGCTGCAGCCGTACACGCCGGCGGGCGCGGATCAGATCCCGACCGCCGAGAAGGATCGCGCAGGGCCGGTTCGTTCCCCTGGTGAACAACTACACCGATTTCATCTACGACGCAGCCGCGCAGCCCCATCCGCCCCAGACCTTCAAGGATCTGCTCGATCCGAAGTTCAAGAACAAGATTCAGTACTCCACGCCTGGCCAGGCAGGAGACGGAACCGCGGTGATGTTGCTCGTCTTCCATGCGTTCGGGAGCAAGGATGCCGGGTTTGCCTATCTGAAGGCCCTCCAGGCCAACAATCTTGGCCCGTCGTCTTCCACCGGCAGGCTGACCGCGCTGGTCAACAAGGGCGAGCTCTGGGTCGCCAATGGCGACATTCAGATGAACACCTCGCAGATGGGGCAGGATCCCAGCATCCGCGTGTTCTGGCTGGCGGGTCCGGACGGCAAGCGCTCTACGGTGGCGCTGCCCTATTACATCGGCCTGGTGCATGGCGCGCCGCATCCCGACGCCGGCAAGAAGCTGATCGACTTCCTGCTGAGCAAGGATGCGCAGATGCAGGTGAGCCGGATCGCCCAGGGCTTCCCGGTCCGAAAGGACGTGCAGCCGACGGACGAGAACTACACGAGGCTGCATGAGACGATGAAGGGTGTCGCGGTGGTGATCCCGGATTGGTCGCAGGTGCTCCAGACTCTTCAGCAGGACGTGGCTCGCTGGCATCGGGAGACTGGCAGCTAATGGTGCCCGCTGCCGTGATCGACTCTGTCCGCGCCCCGGCGCGGACAGAGTCGCCACGTTTTTCTCCCCGACGGGGCGTGCGGGATCACGTTCGATGGGGTGACAGTCTCCTACGGAAGACTCGTCGTTCTGGACTCGCTGCGGCTGACGGTCGAGCCGGGTGAGATCATGGCGCTGATCGGTCCCTCCGGCTCGGGAAAGACCACCGCATTGCGGGCGGTCGCGGGTTTCGTTCGTCCGACCGCGGGCCGCGTCCGCATCGGCGAGCGGGACGTGACCGATCTGGCCCCGCACGCCCGGAATATCGGCATGGTGGTGCAGAACTATGCCCTGTTTCCGCATATGCGGGTGGATGACAACGTGGCGTTCGGCCTGCGCGCGCGACGCGCCGCGGATGCGATCGTGAAGGAGCGCGTGACCGAGTGTCTGCGAATGGTCGGGATGCAGGCATACACGCGCCGCTACCCGCGGGAGCTGAGCGGCGGCCAGCAGCAGCGCGTCGCCATCGCGCGCGCGCTCGCGGTGCGGCCGGAGGTGCTGCTGCTCGATGAGCCGCTTTCCGCCCTGGACGCGCAAATCCGCCGCTCCATGCTGGAAGAACTCGCCCGACTGCACCGGGATCTGCCGTCGCTGACGGTGCTGTACGTCACGCACGACCAGACCGAGGCGCTGATCCTGGCAGACCGCATCGCCATCATGAGCGATGGCCGCCTGATCGCTTCCGGGCCGTCGCAGGCGCTCTATCAGTCACCCCCGAACCGATTTGCCGCGGAGTTCCTCGGCCGCGCCAATCTGCTGCCGGTGACGCTCGAGTCGGCGGATGCCGGACACGGCTTTGCTCGCGTCCGCCTCGGCGACGTGTCGCTGCTGGCCAAGGCGCGTCCGGACCTCTCGACGGCGCGCGACTGCCTGCTGTGCATCCGCCCGCACGGCATCGCCGTCCAGCCGAGCGAGCAGCCGTCCAACGAACTGGTCGGGATCGTGCGCGCGGTGCAGTGGCAGGGGGATCTGCACAGCATCGATCTGGAGGCGCACGGCGCCCCGATCCGCATGATCTGCACCCCGATGCGCGACCCTCCGCCCCTGGGCGCTCGGCTCCGCATCCATTTCGCCGCCGTGGACGCCACCCTGATCCCCGAAGAAGCCTCGCGGCGTGACTAGCCTCGCTGCCCCGATGAGACGCCCGGCCTCGCTCAACACCGGGTGGGCCTGGATCATGCCGCCGCTGTTGGTGTTGGCCGGGCTGTTCTTCTATCCGCTCGCGCTGATCGTTCGCGAGTCGCTGACCGGGGACGGACAGCCGGCATCGCTGTCGTACTACGGCGCCGTATTCGCGACGAGCCTGTTCCGCGAAGCCCTGCTGCACACGATCGGCATTGCCTTGGCCGCCAGTGCCGGCTGCCTCGTGCTCGGCTTCGTGCTGGCGCTGGTGCTGTCCTTCGTGCCGTTTCCCGGCGCGCGCCTGCTGGCGCGACTGATCGACACGTTCATCGCTCTGCCGACCTTTCTGGTGGCGCTGTCGTTCACCTTCATCTACGGCTCGGCAGGATTGCTGAACGTCTCGCTGATGGACCTGTTGCACCTGCCGGCGCCGCCGTTCGACTTCCTCTACTCACCCGCGGGCGTGATCCTGGCCGAGATCACGGTGTACACGCCGTTTGTCCTGCGTCCTCTGCTCGCCAGCTTCTCGCTGATCGAGCCGGCGCAGATCGAGGTGGCGAGCAGTCTGGGCGCCGGGGCGTGGCGCATCATCCGGCAGGTCATCCTGCCGGCCGCAATCCCCGCCCTGCTGGCCGGCGGCAGCCTGTGCCTGCTGCTGACAGTCAACGAGTTCGGCATCGTGTTGTTCATCGGCGCGAAGGGCGTCGTGACGCTGCCGCTGCTGGTCTATGACAAGGCGATCCAGGAGTTCGATTACACCACGGCCTGTGTCATCGCGGTCGTCAACATCGGACTCTCGCTCGGCCTCTACTCGCTGTACCGGCTGGTCATGGCCCGGTTTGGAGGTCCCCGTGCTGGTCTGGTCTAAATCCGGCCGCATGGCGGCGTGGCTGCTGATCGCTCTCCTGTTCGCGGTGATCTATGGCCTGCCCGCGGCGGTGATCGCCCTGGCGAGCTTCGCCGGGCAATGGAATGGCGTGCTGCCGAGCCATCTGACATTGGCGCAGTACGCAAGCGCGGTGCACGGCGACTCAGGCGCGGAATTGCGGGTCAGCCTGCTCACCGGAGCGATGGCAAGTGCCGCGGCGCTGGTGATCGGCACCTGGGCGGCGCTCGCCCTGCGGACGATGCATGGCGTGTCGCGGCGCGTACTCGACGTCGTCTTCTTCATCCCGAGCGCCGTGCCGTCGGTGTCGGTCGGTCTTGGCCTGCTGGTCGCGTTCAGCCAGCCGCCGGTCCTGCTGAATGGCACCGTGGCGATCGTGGTGGCTGCCCACCTCACCCTGGTCTCGGCGTTCACCTACGGCAACGTATCGGCCGGCCTCGCGCGCCTCGGTCCGGAGTTCGAGCAGATGGCGGAAAGCCTCGGCGCCCGCCGCGGCTATCGCCTGCGGCATGTGACCTTGCCGCTGGTCACGCCGTACATGATCGCCGCGTTCAGCCTCAGCTTCGCGCTGTCGATGGGCGAGCTAGGCGCCACGGTGATGGTGTATCCGCCCGGCTGGGTGACGTTGCCGGTCGGTATCTTCGGGATGACTGACCGGGGCGACATCTTCCAGGGCGCTGCGTTGACCATGCTTCTGGCAGCCGCCACGCTCGCCGTGCTGGTCGGGCTGTCGAACATTCCGACCAAGGCCGCGCTGCGTCGGTAGGCCAGTTCGTGCGGCTACGCGGCGATTGCCGCTTCGATGATGTCCAGCGCACGTCCCATCTCCGCCTCGGTGACGATCAGCGGCGGCGTGAGGGTTAGCACGTTGCCCATCGTGGTCTTGAAGGAAAGTCCGCGGTCCAGTGCGCGATAGAGAACAGCCTCCGCCAGATCCGGGTCGGGCGTTTTGTCGTCCCGGCTTTTGACGAGATCGATCCCGATCAGCAGACCGCGCCCGCGCACATCGCCGATCGAGGGCAAGCGGCGTTTCATGTCGTCCAGGCGCTGCAGTGCCACGGCGCCGACCCGCGCCGCGTTCTCACGAGTCCTTCCTGCTCGATGATCTCGATCGTCGTCAGCGCGGCGCGGGCGGTGACCGGGTTCTTCTCGTGCGTGTAGTGGCCGAACGCCCAGTCGGCTCCCACGTCGAGCTCCGGTTTCGCGACCACTGCGGCGATCGGCAGAATGCCGCCGCCCAGGGCCTTGCCCATCACCAGGATGTCGGGAACGACGCCGTCATGATCGCAGGCGAACATGCGGCCCGTCTTGCCGAGGCCGGTCGGGATTTCGTCGAAGATGAGCAGGACGCCGTGCCGGTCGCACGCCTCGCGGATGCGCCGCCAATAGCCCGGCGGCGGCAGATAGGGCACCGCGCGCGCGGGTTCGGCCACCAGGGCTGCCACATCGCCTTCGCGGGACAGGACGTACTCCACCATGCTTGCGCAGGCCGTCCGGCACTGGTCGAGGAGGGGCTGGCCGCTGGCGTCCACCGGATGCCCGTACGGACAGCGGTAGCAGGCGAACGGCGCGACATGCTGCGCGCCGGCGACAAGCGGCGCGGCCGGGCCGGAGCGGAACAGTGCTTCCCCGACAGGCTGGCCGCGCCGAAACCCGCGCCGTGAAACGCATCCCAGAACGAGAGCGTCTTGAAACGGCCGGTGGCGGCGCGCGCCACCTTGATGGCGACCTCTACAGCATCCGATCCGCCGGTCGTGAACAGAACCTTCTAGAGATTGCCCGGCGCGATCGCGACGAGCTTCTCGGCAAGCAGCACGGCCGGCTCGCACGCATAGCGACGCGGGGCGAAGGAGAGCGCGTCGATCTGCTGCGCGATCGCGCGACGCAGGCGCGGGTGGCCGTAGCCGATGTGGTGGACGTTGTTGCCGTGGAAATCCATGTAGCGGCGGCCGGCTGGTGTCCTCGATCCAGATGCCTTCCGCGCTTGACGATGGCGTTGAGGCAAGGCGTGGACACGGACTGACGCAGGAAGGCGGCCTCGTCGCGGGCCAGCAGGGCGCGGGTGGCGTCGTCGAGCGTCCGATCCTGCCACTCGCCGCGCCGGCTGGTCAGATTCGTGTCGCCCTCGGATTCCGACATGGGCCGGTTCATCGTCTTCTCCACCATAGCCGCCCTGCTATCGCCAGCGGATCAGCAGCACGCCGCCCACGATGAGCACCGCGGCCGCGCCGCGCATCGGCCGGAATTTTCCTTCAGGACGACGGTGGCGATCACCGCCGAGAACAGCACGCTCGTCTCGCGCAGGGCGGCGACCACGGCGATCGGCGCCACCGTCATCGCCCAGATGGCGATCCAGTAGGAGGCGAGCGACATCCCGCCTCCCGCCAGTCCCTGCCCGCCGTATCGCAGCAGCGGCACGGTGCCGCGCCGCCGCGGCGCCAAAGCGCGAACAGCAGCAGCGGCAGGCCATCGATCACGAACAGCGTGGCGGCGTAGGCGCTGGCATCGCCGGCGGTGCGCGCGCCGGTGCCGTCCACCAGCGTGTAGCCGGAGATG
>CAVWVK010000009.1:0-14141 GCA_963758455.1 uncultured Pseudomonadota bacterium
GACGCGATCGCGTTCCTGTGGAAGCGCCTGGGCACCAGCTGCCAGAACCAGCCGGAGGTGCACGCCGTCGTGCAGGCGCTGCGCGCCCTGGTCCGGATCGCGTGCCCGGCGGTCGTCTTCAAGGCCGAGGCGATCGTCGGGCCGTCCGACCTCGTGCACTACCTGGGCCACGGCGTCCACCACGGCAAGGTCAGCGATCTGGCGTACCACAACAGCCTGATGGTCCACGTCTGGTCGATGCTCGCCGCCGGCGACACCCGCCTGGCGGTGCGGGCGTTGCAGACGCTGCCACCGACGCCGTCCACCACCGCGTGGATCACCTACGTCCGCTGTCACGACGACATCGGCTGGGCGATCGACGACACCGACGCGGCCGCGGTCGGCTTATCCGGCCCGGCACACCGGGCGTTCCTGTCCGACTGGTACGCAGGCAGGTTCCCCGGTTCGCCCGCACGCGGGTTGGTGTTCCAAAGAACCCGGCCACCGGCGACCGCCGGATCAGCGGCACCGCGGCCAGCCTGGCCGGCCTGGACGCCGGTGACCCGTCGGCGCTCGACCGCGTCCTGCTCGCGTACGCCGTCGTGTTCGGCTGGGGCGGCATCCCGGTGATCTGGAGCGGTGACGAGCAGGCGGCACCGAACGACCCGTCCTGGGCCGAGGAGCCCGGGCACGGCCAGGACAACCGCTGGGCGCACCGGCCGCGGCTCGACCGGGCGCTGACCGGTGACACCCCCGACACCCGCGCGGCCCGGATGTACGACGGGCTGCGGCACCTCGCCGCGGTACGCGCGAGCCTGCCGCACCTGCACGCGTCCGTCGCCGCGCAGGTGCTCGACCCGGGCCCCGACGCGGGCGTCCTGGCCGTCCTGCGCCGCCACCCGCAGGGCGACCTGCTGGAACTGTTCAACGTCACCGGCCGCGCGGCGTCCTGGCCCGCCGACCGGATCCCTGCCGCGGACTTGACCGACGCGTTGACCGGCGCGCCGCCCGACATCGAGGACGGCGCCGTCCGGCTCGCCCCGTACCAGGCGCGCTGGCTGGTCGGGCCGGCACCCTAGGACCGTTGACGCCGCAAGGACAGCCGCCGGTACGCGTGGTACACACGCACGATGGCTGGACTACAGCTCGGCCCGCTGCTGCGCCACGTCGGCGCGACCGACGCGACGGTGTGGGTCGAGACCGACGGCCCGGCCGAGGTGACGGTGCGCGCCGCCGGCATCGAGTGCACCGAGACGACGTGGACGGTCGCCGGCCACCACTACGCGCTGATGGTCGTCGACGGCCTGGCGCCGGACACCAGCACCGCATACACCGTGCTGGTCGACGGGGTGCAGGCCTGGCCGCAACCCGGGGACGACCGGCCGGGTTGCCGCATCCGCACCGTCTCCGCCGGCCGCTCGGTGCGGGTGGCGTTCGGCTCCTGCCGGTACGCCCAGGCCGCCGCCGTCCAGGACGACGCCAAGTTCGACGCCGACGCGCTGGTGTGCCTGGCGAACGACCTGCTCGCCCGCGCCGACGACGACTGGCCGGACGCGCTGCTGCTGCTGGGCGACCAGGTCTACGCGGACGAGACAACGCCCGCGACCCAGGGCCGGATCGCCGCCAAGCGCGACATCTCGGTCGCCCCGGGGACCGAGGTCGCCGACTTCGAGGAGTACACCTGGCTCTACCAGCAGAGCTGGACCGACCCCGCGGTGCGGTGGCTGCTCGCGACGGTCCCGTCCGCGATGATCTTCGACGACCACGACGTCCGGGACGACTGGAACACCTCCCACGCCTGGCGCCAGGACATGCAGCGCACCCCGTGGTGGGCGGAGCGGATCATCGGCGGCCTCAGCTCCTACTGGGTGTACCAGCATCTGGGCAACCTCTCGCCCGCCGAGCTCGCCGCCGAACCGGTGTACCAGAAGGTGCGCAGCGCCGGCGGCGACGCCGAGCCCGTCCTGCGCGACTTCGCCGCGGCGGCCGACCGGGAGGCCGACGGCGCCAAGGGCGCGCGCTGGTCCTTCCGACGCGACATCGGCTGCGCGCGGGTGCTGGTGATCGACTCGCGCTGCGGCCGGGTGCTCGCCGACGGCCGGCGCTCGATGGTGAGCGACGCGGAGTTCGAGTGGATCAGCGACCAGACCGCGGACGGGCCGCGGCACCTGCTCATCGGCACGTCGATGCCATGGCTGCTCGCCCGGGCGCTGCAGGACCTCGAATCCTGGAACGAGGTGCTCTGTGCCGGCGGCCGCGGCCGGCTGGTCGCCCGCTGGTCGGAGAAGCTGCGGCGCGCGGCGGACCTGGAGCACTGGGCGGCGTTCAAACTGTCCTTCGACCGGGTCGCCGATCTGATCCGGTCGGTGGCCGGCGGTGAGCGCGGGCCCGCCCCGGCGACGGTGTGCGTGCTGTCCGGCGATGTCCACCACGCCTACATCGCCGACGTCGACCTCGGCCGGACGGTCAGTTCGCGCGTCTACCAGCTGACCTGCTCGCCGCTGCACAACTACGTGCCGCGGACGATGCAGCTGTTCTTCCGGGTGTTCTGGAGCCGGCTGCTCGAACGGACCGTCCGCCTCGTGCTCGGCATGCTGCACCCGGTTCCCCGCTACGACGTGTCGTGGACGCGGCGGGGCGGTCCCTGGTTCGGCAACGACCTGATGACGCTCGACCTCAGCGCGGACAACGCCGAGCTGACCGTCCAGCGCGCCACCCGGGACCGCGCCCACCCGCGGCTGCTCGCCGTCGACCGCTGCCCGCTCGCCTGACGGCACTGACGCGACGGCACTGACGCGACGGCACAGAGGAGGCCGACGCGACGGCACAGACGCGACGGCACAGACGCGACGGCACAGACATGACGGGGCGGCGACGGGACCGGTGTCCCGCCGCCGCCCGCAGCCGCCTGGTTGCCGAGGATCGTGTAGCGCACGTATTGCACGCCCGTCCCGGTGCCGGCCTTGAGCGGTACCGCGGTCAGGTGCCCGGCGTCGGCCGGCGCGAACGTGCCGCCGGCCGCCAGGACGAACGTCCGGCCGTCCTTCGACGTCTCGAGCGTGAACCGGCCCACGGAGGCGTTCAGGTCGTCGCCGCAGGTGCCCGCCGGGTCGATCTGCAGCGAGTCGGCGGAGTGGGTGCCGTTGCTGCCCGGAGGAACGGACGCACAGTCCTGACAGCCCCACAGCCGATCCTTACCGCTGAATGCGGACGTGCACCCGTTTGGCGACGGTCTGCAGTGCCACCGCACCGACAGCGGCCAGCAGGATCGGAATCGCGAGGGGCAGGCCGTTGGCGGTGAACTCCAGGACCAGGGCGATCGCGGTCAGCGGTGCCTGCAGGCTGACGGCCAGGAACGCGGCCGCGGCCACCACCGCGAACGCGCCGACGGGCGAGCCCGGCCACGCCAGCGACCACAGCCGGCCCAGCAGCGCGCCGACCAGCGCGCCGGTGGCCAGGCCCGGGGTGAGCCGCCCGCCGGTGGCGCCCGAGCGCAAGGACGCCGCCGTGGCCAGCGGCCGCAAGACGGTGAGGGCCGCGACCGCGGGCAGGGTCAGCGTCCCGGCGAAGGCCAGCTGGGCCGGACCGCGCCCGTTGCCCAGCACCTGTGGGTAGGCGACGCTGAGCGCCCCGACGGCGGTGAAGACTACGGGCACCAGGACGGCGACCGGCCGGCCGTGGGGCGCGTGGGCGCCGGCCCAGGTCGTGAGCCGGTCGAAGCCGAGCGCCGCCGCTCCGACGACCGGTCCGGCCAGCACCGCCCAGACCGTGATGGTCGCGGTGAGGTGCGCCGGCTGCACCGCGTAGAGCGGATGACCGCCCACCACCGGCCGGGCGATCAGGGTCGCGGCAAGCGCGGTCAGCGCGGCCGCCGGTGCGCAGGCCAGCAGGACGCGGCGGGAGACGACCTTGACGAGCAACGCCTCGAGTGTGAACAGCGTGCCTGCCACCGGCACGCCGTACACCGCGGCGAGACCGGCCCCGGCACCGCAGGCGAACAGCACCCGCCGGTGCTCCTCGGCCAGCCGCAGCCGGGCGCCGAGCCAGCCCGCGACCGCGGCCCCGACCTGGCGCGGCGCGCCCTCCCGGCCCAGCGGCGCACCGACGCCCACGGCGACGATCTGCAGTACCGCGTCCGCGGAGGTCGGCACGACCGGCAAGGTGGACTCGCGGCGCGTCAACGCCCCCGGCACCGTCCGCAGCCGGCCGGCCCGGGCGTGCAGCACCGTCCAGCCGAGGCCGACGAGCAATCCACCGGCGGCCATCGCGGCGACCCGGCGCCAGCCGGGGGCGCGTTCGACGCCGGCCAGGAACGACGTCTCGCTGTATCCGAACGCGAGGTGCTGCACCGCCCGCAGCAGGGCCGTCAACCCCGCGCCCGCACCACCGGCGGCCGCCGCCGCGCCCACCCCGACCGCCAGGGCCCCGGCCCAGTAGCGCAGCGACCTCATGCGGCGTCAGCGGCCGGCCGGCCGGTCCCCGGGATCGCGACGGCCCGCCCAGCGGCTGTCACGGCCGGGGTCGCGGCCGGGGTCGACACCGGCGCGTTCCAGCGCCAGACCTGCCACCACCAGCAGGACGCAACCGACGACGACAGCCGCGGCGACCTCCACGTCGGCCGCGGCGGCGTGCACGGTGGCCGCCCGCGGGGCGAGCTGTGCGCCGAACCCGACCGCGGCGCCGGCCAGGCCGGCGCCCACGAGCGCCGATGCCTTGCCCAACGCGACGGCCCGGGCCACCACCAGCGCCGTCATCGGCCGGGCGCCCGGCACGTGTCGCACCGCCGAGCGGACCCGCCGCCCAACAACCGCCTCGGCCAGCGCGAGTACCGCGAGCAGGACGGGCAGCGGGTAGGACAGCGGCGGGATGGCGTCGTACGCCAACCGGGTCACCAGCCAGCCGAGGACGGCCAGCACGACGAACGGGGCGGCGAGGTCGCCGGCGCTGGTGCGGCGTCGCACGTGTCAACCCGCCGGCCGGTCGGGCGGTGCCGGGTGGGTCGGGTCGGGCCAGTCGAGATCGGGCGCGGCCGCACTCCGGCGGTGTCCACCGCCTGCAGCAGCGCCGTCACCGGCGCGCCGGCCAGTCTATCGCGATGGGCAACTCCAGCGACGCGGTGAAGAAGCAGGGCGTCCGCCATCACAGATAGCAATGAGGAGGAGGGCTTCGCGCAACGCCGTGCATCGGCTAATTCTGGAAGACGGCGCGTCGTGACGCCGGCGCACGGCACGCTGCGGGTGTTCGACGACGCGGCGTCCCTCGCCGCGGGGCGCCGCCGCGTTTCTCTGCGACCGGGCGGAACGCAGCCATGATCGCTCGTGCTCGCGCTTTCGGGCGGCTCGGCGCCGAAGCGGCTCTACCAGGACCTCGCGTCGCCGCAATTCGCCAAGCGGTTCCCCTGGTCGCGTGTGCAGTTCGTGCTCGGTGACGAGCGCTTCGTGCCGCCGAACCATCCCGACAGCAATTTCCGCATGGCAAAGCGAGGCGATGTTCTCGAAGGTGCTGGTGCCGGCCGCCAATGTCCATGCCGTGCCGACCGAGGGCGTGGATCCCGATCAGGCGGCGGCGGCATATGATCGCACGCTGCGCGCGCCGTATGGCTGCCAAGCCGGCCCCAACAAGCCGCTGTTCGATGTCTGCCTGCTCGGGCTTGGCGAGGATGGGCCACGGCGTCACTGATCCCCGGGCAGCCGGTGTTGCAGGAACGCGCGAAGTGGGTTGCCGCCGTGCCATCCGGGCGTGACGAGGTGGCGGATCACACTCACCTATCCCGTGCTGGAGAGCAGCCACGCAACGGTGTTCCTTGTCGAGGGCGAGAAGAAGAGGGACTATCCTCGACAGGCTTCTGTCCGGGGGACCGCACGGTGCCGGCGGCACGCCGCGCCCCGTGGGCGAGCTGTTCTGGTTCGCGGATCGGGCCGCGGCGGGGAGCTGGGCGCACCCGCAACGGCGGACGAGCGACAAGAAATGAATGACGCCGACGCGGCCAAGCGCGCCGCGGCGGAGGCGGCCGTCGCCCGGTCGAGGACGGGATGCGCCTCGGCCTGGGCACGGGTAGCACGATGCGCCACGCGGTTGCAGCCCTCGGCCGTCGCGTCGCCGCCCGGGCTTGCGCGTCACCTGCATCCCGACCTCGATTGCAAAACGAGAAACCAGGCACGCGGCCTTGGTATCCCGCTCGGCGACTTCGCGACGATCGAGCGGCTCGACCTCGCGATCGACGGTGCGGACGAGGTGGAGCGCGGCACGCTGCGGCTCATCAAGGGCCTCGGCGGCGCGCTGCTGCGCGAAAAGATCGTCGCCGAAGCAGCCGGACGCTTCGTCATCCTCGCCGATGCCAGCAAGGTCGTCCCCGACCTCGGTGCACGCGCGCCGCTGCCGATCGAAGTCACGCCGTTCGGCCATGAGCAGACGGCACGCCGGATTGCTACTCCTCCGCGGCGGCCGGTGCTGCGGCTGCGCGACGGCGTGCCCCTCGTCAGCGACGGCGGCAATTTCATCCTCGACTGCGCCGGCTTCGCGCCGATCCGCGATCCGCAGACGCTGCAACTTGCGGCTGCGCGCGATCGCGGGTGTGCTTGGAGACGGGCCTCTTTCTCCTGCCCGTGGAACGGGCGATCATCGGCGCCTCCGGACGGCTCGGCCGAGCTGCCGCGCCCCGGCTAGGGAGAAGCGATGCCGGACGAAAGAAAGCCGCGTAGCTGGTCGCCTGGCGCTGGACCACGCTCTCCGCCCACGGCCGTGATCGTGCTGATGGGCGTCTCCGGCTCCGGCAAGACGACGGTCGCGGTGCTGCTGGCCGCCGCTCTCGGCTGCGCGTTCCAGGAGGGCGACGACCTTCACCCGCCGGAGAACGTCGCCAAGATGCACGCCGGCCACCCGCTCGACGACGCCGACCGGATGCCTTGGCTTGCCCGCATCGCGGCGGTGATCGACGAGTGGCGTGTGCGCGGGAAGGGCGGCGTCGTGACGTGTTCGGCACTGAAGCGTGCGCTACCGCGATATCCTGATCGGGGGCCGTGACGGCGTGACGCTGGCTTACCTCGCGGCGGCCGCGACGCTGATCGGCGATCGCCTCGCCGCACGACACGGGCATTCATGCCGGCAGCCCTGCTGGACAGCCAGTTGGAGACGCTGGAGGAGCCGGCCGAGGACGAGCATCCGGTCGTGGTCGATGTCGGAGGCACCCCGGCCGGGATCGTCAACGCGATCGTGGCGGCACTGGAGGCGCGCGAGCAAGGCGGCTTGTGAGCGAAGGGCCGATCGGGCAGCGTTATGGGGTCGGCCGGTGCCGGAGGGGAACAGGCAAGCGTGATCCTGCTGCAGGTCGTCGTCGGCGGCCTGCTGCTCGGCGCGGTCTACGCGCTGTTCTCCTCCGGCCTGACGCTGATCTGGGGCATGATGAACGTGGTCAATTTCGCGCATGGCGATTTCGTCATGCTGGCGATGTAGTCGCGTTCTTCGCCTGGACGCTGCTGCATGCTCGGCCCGGCGATTTCGTCCCGCTCGCCGCGCTCGTGCTGTTCGTGCTCGGCGTCGCTGGTCTATTTCGCGCTGATCCGCCATGTCATGCGCGGGCCGATGCTGGCGCAGATCCTCTCGCACCTTCGGCCTGGCATTGCTGCTGCGCTACCGGCCTTCTGGGTGTTCTCGGCGAATTTCGTGACCCTGCCGGACAACCTGGTCGGCGGCACGCTGGATATCGGCGGGTTGCGGCTGCAAGCCTCGCGCGCTGGTCGCCGGCGGGGTGGCGATGCTGCTCACCATCGGCATGGACCTGCTGCTGACGCGCACGGCACTCGGCAGCCGGCTGCTGGCGGTGGCCGAGGACCGCTCGGCGGCGAAGCTCGTGGGCATCCGGCCGGACCGCATGCAGGCGCTGGCCTGGGGCATCGGGGCCGCCAGCACCGGCATCGCCGGCGCGCTGATCGCGCTGTTCTTCTACATCTCGCCGACGGTCGGCAAATCGCTGGCGTTGATCGCCTTCGTCGTCGTCTGCCTCGGCGGCTTCGGCAGCGTTCCGGGTGCGCTGCTCGCCGGGCTGCGATCGGCGTCATCGAAGCGCTCTCGGCCTATCTGATCGGCGCCGGTCTATCAGGACGTCGTGGTCTATGCGCTGTTCGTGCGGTGCTGTGGGTGCGCCCGCAGGGGCTGCTGGGCACGGCATGAAGCGTGCGCCGCCTCGCGGCCTGTGCTGCTGTTCGCGGCTGCTGCGGTCGCCTGGCCGCTGCTGGTCGCAGGATGTGTTCCTGCAGCGCATCGGCGCGCTGGTGATGCTGGCGGCGATCTCGGCCTCGGCCTGGAACCTGATCGGCGGCTATGCCGGGCAGGTCTCGATCGGCCACGCCATGTTCTTCGGCGCCGGCGCCTATTCCGCGCTGCTGTCTACACCGAGTTCGGCTGGCCGCCGATCGCCGGCGCGCCGCTCGGCGTCGCCGTCAGCCTGGTGCTGGCCTCGTGATCGGCCTGCCCACCTTCCGGCTGCGCGGCCATTACTTCTCCATGGCGACGATCGCGGTCGCCGAGCTGATCCGCATCCTGGTCGGCAACTGGCAGTTGGTCGGCGCGGCGGTCGGGCTGATGGGGCCGGCGGTGCCGCGCAGCGTCGCCGACCTCTCGTTCCTCAGCCCGCTGCCGTATTTCTACATGTTCCTCGCCGTGCTGGCGGTGCTGCTCTGCCTGACCTGGCTGATGCAGCGCAGCCGGATGGGCTTTTATCTGCGCGCCATCCGCGGCGGCGAGCGGGCGGCGCTCAGCCTCGGCGTGCCGGTGCTGCGCTACAAGCTCGTACGCGCTGCTGCTTTCGGCGGCGTTCACCTCGCTCGCCGGCTCGCTTTATGCCATGATGGTCGGCTTCGTCGATCCGGAGAGCGTGCTCGGCATCCTGATCTCCGTGAAGATGGTGATCATCGCCGCGCTCGGCGGCGCCGGCACGCTGTTCGGCCCGCTGCTCGGCGCGGTGATCCTGATGCCGCTGCAGGAGACCACCAACGCCGTGTTCGGCGGCGGCGGCACCGGCCTGACCTACATCGTCTACGGCGCGATCATCCTGCTGATCGCGCGCTTCCAGCCGGGCGGCCTGCTCGAGATGCTGGCACAGCGCGCCGCGCGGAGGCGCGGCGCCGTGCTGCTTGAGGCGACGGCGCATCGTCAAGGCGTTCGGCAGTTTCCGCGCGGTCGACGGCGCCGAGCTGGCCGTCGCGGAGGGCGAGATCGTCGGCCTGATCGGTCCGAACGGCGCCGGCAAGAGCACCTTCTTCAACTGCCTGGCCGGCGATCGCGCACCGACCGCGGGGCGCATCACGTTCGCCGGGCCACGACGTCACGCGCGCGCCGCCCGAGGCGCATGCCCGGCTCGGCATGGCGCGCACCTTCCAGGTGCCGGTCACCTTCGAGGACATGACGCGTCGCGGAGAACGTCATGGTCGGCGCCTTCCTGCGCCACCCGCACCGCGCCGATGCGCGCGGGCGCGCGCGGCGCGAGGTGCTGGACTTCACCGGGCTCGACGCGCCTCGCCGGGCACGCGCGCCGGCGCCTCGGCACGCCCGGGCGCAAGCGGCTGGAGATCGCCCGCGCGCTGGCGACCGAGCCGCGGCTGCTGCTGCTCGACGAGGCGCTGGCCGGGCTCGAACCCGGCCGAGGTGCAGGAGGCGATCGGCCTGGTGCGCCGCATCCACGCGCGCGGCATCACGCTGATCATCGTCGAGCACATCATGGAGGTGATCCTGTCCCTGGCCGAGCGCGCGGTGGTGTTCCACCAGGGCCGGGTGATCGCCGAAGGGCCGCCGCGCGACGGTGGTGGAAGATCCGGCGCGTGATCGAGGCCTATCTCGGCCGCAGCCCATGCACCGGCGCGCGGCGCCGCTCATGACGCGCCGCTCTCGCGTCGAGGATCTGGCGGTGCGCTACGGCGATCTGGTCGGCGTCGCCGACGTGTCGCTGGCGGTGCCCGAGGGTGGCGTCGTGGCGCTGCTCGGCTCCAACGGCGCCGGCAAGACGACGACGCTGAACGCGATCGCCGGGTCTGGTGCCGCCGGCCGGCCGGCGCGATCGCGTGGCGCGGCGCGACGATCGCGGGCATGCCGGCGCATCGCGATCGTGCGGCGCGGGCTCGCGCTGTCGCCCGAAGGCTGGCGGCTGTTCGTGCAGCAGACGGTGGAGCAGAATTTGCGCCTCGGCGCGACGGTGCTCGCCGAACGGCGCGCGTGCCGCCGAGCTGCTGGAGCGGGTGTATGAGCTGTTTCCCCGCCTCGCCGAACGCCGCCGCCAGCGCGCCGGCACGCTGTCCGGCGGCGAGCGGCAGATGCTGGCGCTCGGCCGCGCGCTGATGAGCGATCCCGCGCTGCTGATGCTCGACGAGCCAAGCCTCGGCCTCGCCCCGGCGATCGTGGAGAGCGATGTACGAGGCGCTGGCGCGGCTCAACAAGCGAGGGCATGACGCTGCTGCTGGCCGAGCAGTCGGTCGAGCTGGCGCTGGAGATCGCGACTACGCCTATGTGCTGCAGACCGGGCGCACCGTCCTCGACGGCCCTGCGGCGGCAGCTTGCCGACAACCCGGACGTGCAGCGCATCTATCTCGGGCTGGAGCCGGCGGGCTCAACGGTCAGGCCGCTGCCGCCGCTTCCGCCGCCTCGTCCGCCGGCAGCGTCTCGGGAAGGCGAACCGCACCAGCAGCACCGAGAGCAGCTCCCGCGGCCGCCAGCACCAGGAACGCCGCCTGCGACCCCAGAAATCGGCGGCGTAGCCGGCGAGCGTCGTCGAGATCGTGGCGCCGATCCGACCGCGAGCCCGAGCAGGCCGAGGCAGGTGTTGAACCGGTCGGTCCCGCGCGTGATGTCGGCCGCGACCAGCGGCAGCAGCACGCCGAAGACGGCGCCGCTCACGCCGTCCAGCGCCTGGATCGGCACCAGCAGATAGGGGTTCGGGATCAGCGCCAGCAGAACGCCCCGCGCCGGCAGCGCCGCGAAGCCCAGTTCCAGCACGATCCGCCGCCCGCGCAGGCTCGCCTCCCCCCCACCCATGGCGAGATCGATGCCACCACCATCTGCGGCACGACGATCGACGCGGCGATGATGAGGTTGGCGTTGGTCCCGACCTCGCGCGTCGCTTCCACCCCAGCGATCGGCAGCATCGCGGCGTTGGAGATGTGGAAGAAGATCACGCAGGCGCCGAAGACCAGCAGCCGCCGGTCTCGCAGCAGTCGCCAGATGCCGCCCCGGCACCGAGCCGTTACGGACGGGGACATTGACGGGGCGGCGGCGCGGACGCCGTGGATCGTGCGCAGCGCCGGAGCCCGGCAGCAGAGGAGCGCGGTCAACACGAACACCGCGCGGAGGAGACCAATTTGCCGCACGCCCCCATCACCGCCGCGGCGATGCCGTTGCCCAGTGCCGCGAACCGGGCGTTGCGGCCGAGCCGCTCACCGAGCGCCACCCGTCCGACCAGCGCCAGGCTGATCGCCGCGATCGCGGGTGACAGCGCGCAGCTCGCGAAGCCGTGCAGCACCTCGGCGATCGCGACCGCAGCCGTTGGGCCAGATCGCGAAGATGCGGCGCTTCCCGCGATCGTGCCACCGCGAGCAGGGCGGCGAAGCGCTGTTCGGCATCGCGTCGACCAGGGTGCCCGCCGGCACCTGACTCAGCATCGCGGTCACCGTGCCGACGCTGAACACGACGCCGATTCGGCGTCGGTCCAGGAGAGGCTGGTCAGGTAGACGGCAATGAACGGGCCGAATCCGGTCTGGAAGTTGGCCACGAAAAAGTTGAACCAATCGAGGCCGGCGAGGCTTCGCGGCGGGGCCGCGACGCCCGGTGGGCCGACCGGGGCGGCAGCCACTATCGGACGGGCGGCGTCGGCGGCGCGGGATGGGCCGCGGCGGGCGGGCCGCCACGGTGACGGGGCCGGTCGCACCCTGTACGCGGGGTCGCCTTGATCTGGTCGGGCGTCATGTCGAGCGTGATGGTCGGGCCGCCCTTTGCATCGGGGACGAAGTGCAGCGCGCGCCAAGCGACTGCGATCCGCCGCGAACCTACGCCCATGAAGCCGCCGAAATCGATCACGGCTGCGCGCGGCTTGCCCCATTGGTCGACCAGGACGTTGACGATGCGGCCGATGTCCTGGCCCTTTTGATCGGTGATGGTCTTGCCAAGCACGCTGGTCGCTTCCTGCTCATGGATGTGCTCGTCGGCCGCGGGCGGCGGCTTGGGGGTCGGTGATTTGGCGGAGGCGGTTCGCGACGGCGGTTTGACCGCTGCGGTCGTGGCGGGTGTGGGGGCGGACGTAGCGTTGTCGGGAAGCGGGGCCGGCGCGGCGACGGGCGGGTCGCCGCCAGCGCCGGGGCGAGGGACGCGAACAGGACCGTCGTTGCGGCGCGGATCATGCAGGATACGCTAATATGTCCGTCCCTCCGGACGGAACCGCGGCGCGAGGGAGAACCAGCATGGCGCAAGCGAAGGTCGCACTGGTAAGTGGCGGCGGCGCGCGGCATCGGGGCCGCCGTCGCGCGCGGCGGCTCGCGGACGAGGGGCTGGCAGGTCATCGCCGCCGACCGGGGGAACCCGAGGGCAGCGGCGGCCCCGGTCGCGGGCGGGTGCGTGGTGCGCTGCGACGTCTCCCGACCAGGCACAGGATCCGCGCCCTCCCTGGATGGGCTGCGCGGCAGCGTCGGGCGGCTCGACGCGCTGGTCTGCAATGCCGGAATCATGGTCCGCCGACGGTTGGGCGAGCTGCCGCTTGACGAATGGAACCGCGTGCTGGCGACCAACCTGACCGGGGCCTTCCTGCTGGTCCGGGCCGCCGAGGACCTGTTGCGGGCCGGCGGGGGCGCCGTGGTGAGATCGCCTCGACCCGCGCGCGCATGTCGGAGCCGGACCGAAACCTACAGCGCCTCGAAGGGCGGGCTGGTCGCGCTGACCCATGCGCTGGCGGTCAGCCTGGGGCCGGAGTGCGGGTGAACTGCGTCTCCCCGGGCTGGATCGACACAAGGGCGAGAGGTTGCGCCCGGAGGACCACGCCCAGCACCCCGTCGGCCGGGTCGGGCGGTGGACGACGTGGCCTCGCTGGTGGCCTGGCTGGTCGGGCCGGAAAGCGGCTTCGTCACCGGCGCCGAGTTCGTCATCGACGGCGGCATGACCCGCAAGATGATCTACGCCGAATGACGGCGGCACGGACGCCCTAGCCGCCGGGGCGCAAGTTTCCTAGGTTCGCGCAACCACCACGGGGGGGAATCCTGGCCGCCTTGTCCGCCCGCCAACGCCACCTCCTGCGGATCGAAGGCCTGACCCCGCCCGAGGCCGAGCGCCTGCTCGACCTCGCCGACGGCTACGTGCGCTGAACCGCCGGGCAAGAAGCTGGCGACCTGCTGCGCGGGCGCACCCTGGTCAACCTGTTCTTCGAGAACTCCACGCGCACCCAGAGCTCGTTCGAGCTGGCCGCCAAGCGGCTGGGCGCCGACACCATCAACATGAGCCCGCGCACCTCGTCGGTGACCAAGGGCGAGACGCTGATCGACACGGCGGTGACGCTGAACGCCATGGGCCCGGACCTGCTGGTCGTCCGCCACTCGGCCTCGGGCGCGGCGGCGCTGCTGTCGCAGAAGGTGAGCTGCAGCGTGGTCAACGCCGGCGACGGCGTCCACGAGCACCCGACCCAGGCGCTGCTGGACGCGCTGACGCTGCGCCGCGCGCTTCGGCCGGGTCGAGGGGCTGACGGTCGCGATCTGCGGCGACGTGCTGCACAGCCGGGTGGCGCGCTCCAACGTCGGCCTGCTGCAGCTCCTCGGCGCGCGCGTGCGGCTGGTGGGGCCGCCGACGCTGATGCCGGCCGGCGCGGACCGCTGGGGCGCGGAGATCTTCCACGACCTGCGCCAGGCGATCCCCGGCGGCGACGTGGTGATGATGCTGCGGCTGCAGCTGGAGCGGATGGACGGCGCCTTCATCCCGTCGACGCGCGAATACTACCGCTACTTCGGCCTGGACTCCGAGAAGCTGGCGCTGGCCGGCCCGAACGTGCGGGTCATGCACCCCGGCCCGATGAACCGCGGCGTGGAGATCGAAGTCGCTGGTGGCCGACGACCCGAAGGGCAGCCTGATCCGGGACCAGGTGGAGATGGGCGTCGCCGCCCGCATGGCGGTGCTCGAGATCCTCTCGCGGACCCACCGCC
>CAVWVK010000010.1:0-24366 GCA_963758455.1 uncultured Pseudomonadota bacterium
ATATCGCCTCCCGGAGATGATGGTCCAGGCAATGGTGGCAGCAAACTCCTCCACGTTCAGCGCGCCGATCGTCGCGACCCTGAAAGAGCGCATCATCACCTGGCAATATCCGCCGGAGCACCGGCTGACCGAGGACGGGCTCTGCCGGGAATTCGGCGTCAGCCGCAGCCCGGTGCGCGAGGCGCTGCGCGTGCTCGCCACCAACGGCTTCGTGCGCCGGATGGACAATCGCGGCTACGCCGTCCGGCAGGTCAAGGTGAAGGAGCTGGAGGAGCTGTACGACGTCCGGCTCGCGCTCGAACTTTACGTCGTCGAGACCCTTGCGCGTGCGCGGCGTGCCGGCGGACGAACTGGCGGCGATGGCGGAGACCTGGAACGCGGTGCGCCGGCAGCCGCAGCAAAACGTCGAGGAACTGGCCGAGCTCGACGCCCGCTTCCACGAAGGCTTGGCGGCGCTCGTCGGCAACGACACGCTGCTGCAGCAACTCCAGGCCATCAACGAGCGGCTGCTGGTCTTCCGCATGATCGACTTTGCCAAGACCGACCGCGTCGAGAATACCTGCGTGCAGCATCTCGCCATCCTCGAACGGATCGAAGCGGGCGACGCAAGCGGCGCGCGCGAGGCGCTGCGCCGAAACATCGAGGACGGGCGCAACATCGTCGGCAACTCGATCAAGGAAGCCCTGGCCCGCGCCTACGCCAACTACTGACGGGAAACGCCATGCGCCTCGCCGCGCTGACCACCGGGGCTGGCGTGCCGGCGGGAGATTTTGCCGGCAGCATCGAGGAAATCCATGCGCGCGCCTGCCTGGTCTCGGTCTCGGACGAAACGTTGATGACACTGCTGGCGGCGGAGCTGGGCAGCTTGCCGCGCGGCATCACTGTTGGCGCGCCGGCCGGGATTTTCCTTCAGGCCGCTGGCTGGCGGTCGGGGCGGCGGTCGCGGTGCGCGGGCGGCGTGCTGCGCGTCGCCGGCGGCGCGCTTGCGATCGATCTGCGCCGCGTCGCGGCCCTGGCGGTGCGGCCTCGACGCGCTGCGGCTCGACCTCGGCGAGGCGCCGACGTGGCGGGCGTGGCGCGCGGCCTGGTCGGCGCTTGCGCGAGGACGGCCGCGGCAACGGCACTGCTCCGCATTGCCGGCGCGCGCGATCGCACGAGCTGGCGGCAGCCACGCGACGCCTCGACGCCACGGCCGCGCATCGCGCGATGTCCCGCCTGGTCGGGCTCGGCGAGGGCAGGACGCCGGCCGGCGACGACTTTCTCGTCGGCTATTTTGCCGGCGCTCTGGGCTTGCGCCGGCGGCACGGCAGCGAGGCGGCTTCGTCGTCGGAGCTCGGCGAGCGGCTGAAGGAGCTATCGGCGCACACCAACCGGGTCAGCCGCGTCTATCTGGAGGCGGCGGCCGACGGCGCAGGTTTCGGAACGGCTTTGCGCCGTCGCCGCCTGCATCGCCGCCGGATGCGAGGACGCACGCGGTCGGCCGCGCCGTCGCGGCCGCGTTGGCGGTC
The DNA here is from genome assembly GCA_963758455.1 of uncultured Pseudomonadota bacterium. Lineage (GTDB taxonomy): Bacteria > Pseudomonadota > Alphaproteobacteria > Acetobacterales > Acetobacteraceae > CAVRQM01. The sequence goes on from CAVWVK010000010.1 coordinate 1,509, forward strand.
GGTCACAGCTCGGGCGCATGCGGCGTTCTCGGTCTGCTGCACGGCTGCGCCGCCTGGTCGCCGGCGCGGATCAGCATGCGTGCCTCTGACCGCACCATGCCGGGCCGGCTCACGCTTGCGCGGAAGCCGCGCTTCGGCTGCTCGGCCTGGGCATTCTCCTCGCGCATCGCCACGCCGAGGCAGATCGCGCCGAGCAGCGCGTAGCCCAGCGCCACCATCGGCGAGGCCGCCCAGGCGAGCTGCACGCCGTGGATGAAGCCGAAGAACGACAGGATGGCCGCCGCCAGCGCGTAGACCGCCGCCTTCATGAACTCCCGGTCGATGATGAAGACGGCGATCGCGCCGAGCATGAGGCCGGCCAGCACCGCGCCGCCGCCGAGCAGCTGCATGCCGTGATAGACGACGCCGTTGTCCATCAGCTTGCCCATGCCGAGCTGTGCGGCGCTGGTGCCCGCGGCATTGAGCGCGCCGTCGATCTGGTTCTGGCCCCAGGCCGCGATGTTCGGAATGAGCGCCAGCACCACGGCCGGCGCGTGCTTCGCGGGCACGGCCTGGAACGCCTGCGCCCCGATCACCAGGCCGATGTAGAGCAGGATCGGCAGGATCGCGACCAGCGGCACCACCGCCAGCAGCAGCGCGGTCAGGCCGAGGAAGCAGACCAGCGCGATCACGACGCCGGTCGCCAGCGAATAGCCGATGCGCCCGCCGACCGCCTTCCAGCCGGGATGGCCGATATAGACCGCCGGCGGGAACGGGCTGCCGAGCACCGAGCCGACCACGGCGCCGATGCCGTCGGCGAGCAGGATATGGCGCAGATTGTAGTTGTCGCCCGCCGCCGACGCGCTCTCGACGTTGTTCATGCCCTCGGTGAAATTGTAGATGCCGAGCGGAATGGCGGTGACCAGCAGCGGCGCGATATTGGCGAGGCCGGACAGCACGTCGCCGCTCGGCAGCGGCAGATGGATGCCGAACTGGCGCGAACGATGCGGACACCTGCGCGGCGTTCACCACGTCGGTCCAGCCGAAGGACGGCGGCCACCCAGGCGATCACCGTGCCGACGATGACCGCCGCCAGTCCGCCCGGCACGCCGCCGGGCAGGCGGACGTTCGCGGTCCAGGCGATCAGCACGATGCCGAACGAGATGAAGGCGATCCACGGCACCTCCCACATCTGGAAGGCGGGCCGCAGCGAGATGAAGGCGATCGAGATGCCGGCCAGCGTGCCGAGCATCGCCGCGCGCGGCGTGTAGTCGGCGGATCGTCGGGCCGACGAACGCGCCGATCAGGACGATGACGCCGATGATGAACGCCCAGGCGAGGCCGGCCTGCCAGGCGAGCAGCGCGTTGTTGGTCTTGCAGATAGACCGGCAGCATGATGACGAACACGACGATGAACATGTGCGGCACGCTCGGCCCGTAGGGCATGGCCGTCACGTCGCTGCGGCCCTCGCGCCTTGGCGAGCCGGTAGGCGAGATAGGCGTAGTAGAGATTGCCGAGCGGCAGCGCGATGCCGAGCGCCGGCAGGATGCGGCCGAAGACGATGTCGTCCGGCAGCTTGACGACGCCGAGGCAGAGCCCGGTCAGCACGATGACGTTGAGCAGGACGTTGGTGAAAAGCCCGAAAAACCCGTTCCAGTCGCCCGGCACCCACCAGCGGATCGGCACGGCTTCTGCGCGTTGCATCGTCATGGCGCTTCCCCTCGTCGCATCGCGGCCGCCGATCGTCTCGGCCGCGCCGCACCGCGTCGCGTCGTGCGTCGCGCAGGCCGGCCCGGCGTGCGGCGCGAGCGCCGGCAGCAGGTCGGCGGACGCGCCGACCCAGCCGAAGATGCCGCCCTGCGCCTTGACCATCTCCAGCGCCGACTTCTGGAACTCCGGGAAATAGGAGGCGACGCAGTCTTCGAGCACCAGGCAGTCGTAGCCGCGGTCGTTGGCCTCCCGCACCGTCGTGGTGACGCAGACCTCGGTGGTGACGCCGCAGACGATGAGCTGCTTGATGCCGCGGCTCTTGAGGATGGCGTCGAGGTCGGTGGCGTAGAAGGCGCCCTTGCCGGGCTTGTCGACCACCGGTTCGCCGGCCGCGGGCTCGAGCTCGTCGATGATGTCGTGGCCGTGCTCGCCGCGCACCAGAATGCGGCCCATCGGGCCCTGATCGCCGATGCCGGCCTTCAGCCTGCCGCGCGCCTTCTTGGCGGGCGGCAGGTCGGCGAGATCGGGCCGGTGCCCTTCGCGCGTGTGGATGACGAGAATCCCGGCCTTGCGCGCGGCCTCCAGCACGCGCGCGGTCGGCGGCACCGCCTTGCGCAGCAGCGAGACGTCGTTGCCGAGCGCCTCGCCGAAGCCGCCCGGATCGACGAAGTCGCGCTGCATGTCGATGATGACCAGGGCGACGTGTCGAGGGCTCGAACTCGAAGTCGTAGGGTTCGGCGCGCATCGTGGCCATGGTCCTCCCTGTCGCGGCTTGCTTCCGCCGAGCGCGGCGTCATGCATGCTGCCCGGCAGTCGAGATAGCGGCGCCAGCCGCCGAGTTCGGTGATGTCGCGCGCACCGATCGTGGCGTGCGCCTCGCACAGAAAGCCTTTGACGTGCTCGCCATCCTCCAGCTCGAGCGTGCCGATGCCGAGCGGGGCGGGAATGCCGGCGACGAAGCTGCCGAAGGCCGCGGTCGGCAGTTCCCAGACCTCGACCTCGATCGGCTCGGCCGGCAGTCGGCGCGCAGCAGGCCCGGGCGCGCCGGCGGTCCGCCCGGCAGCGCGAACAGCCGGTAGCTCGCCGCGGTGCGGCAGCGGCGCTGCAGCCGGCCGCCGCGGTCGGTGAGCTGATGATTGAGCGGCAATCCCGACATATGCGCGCCGCACACCGCGACGCGCACGGCGCCGTCGGCGGCCGGCACCCGCCGGCCGGCGATCGGCCGCGTCGGCGGACAGCCGCTGGCCGAGCGCGCCGAGCGTGAGATCCTGCGCCCGATGCAGCGCATCCGCGAGCGCGCAGAGCGCCGCGTCGCTCCACGCCGGCGCCGTCAGCGTGACGCCGAACGCCAGCCCGTCGGCCTGCAACCCGGCCGGCACGGCGATGGCGGCCAGATCCAGAAGGTTCACGAAATTCGTGTAGTAGCCGAGATTGGTGTTCAGCCGGACCGGGTCCGCAAGCATTTCGGCGATCGTGTAGTGGCGGCCGGCGGTCGGCGTGATCAGCACGTCGATCGCCTGCCACACCGGCGCGATGGCGCGGCGCAGCTCCTTGCAGGCGATAGTAGGCGGCGAAGGCGTCCGCGGCGAGCGGCCGCGACCCGCCGCCGATGATCTGCCGCGTGATCGGGTGCAGCGCGTCGGGCTGCCGGTCGATGAAATCGCGAATGGCGACGTAGCGCTCGGCGATCCAGGGACCGTCGTACAGCAGCCGCGCGGTCTCCAGGAACGGCGCGAAATCGATCTCGACCAGCGCGCCGCCGAGGCGCTCGATCAGTGCGCAGCATCGCGGCGAAGCAGCCGCTCGCCCTCGGCATTGCCGAAAAATTCGAGCTGATCGGGGCGGGGCACGCCGAAGCGGCAGCCGCCGACCTCGCCGCTGCGCCATCCCGGCCGCCGTCTCGTCCTCGGCGGCGGGAAAACGGGTCCGCCGCGTCGAAACCCGCCGCCACCTCCAGCACGTCGAGCGCATCGTCGGCCGTCAGCGCGAAGATCGAGACGCAATCGAGCGAGCGGCAGGCCGGCACGACGCCGCGCGTGCTGATCAGGCCGCGGGTGGGCTTGAGGCCGATGAGGTTGTTGAAGGCGGCCGGCACCCGCCCCGAGCCGGCGGTGTCGGTGCCCAGCGAGAAGCTGACCAGCCCCGCCGCGACCGCGACCGCCGAACCGGAGCTCGACCCGCCGGGGATGTAGTCGGGGCGAAGCGCGCTGGCCGGGGTGCCGTACGGCGAGCGCGTGCCGTTGAGGCCGGTGGCGAACTGGTCGAGGTTGGTCTTGCCGAGCGGAATGGCGCCGGCCTCGACCAGGCGCTGCACGACCGGCGCGGACTCGCGCGCGACATAGGCAAAGGCCGGGCAGGCGGCCGTCGTCGGGTGGCCGGCGAGGTCGATGTTGTCCTTGATCGCGAACGGAATGCCGTAGAGCGGCTTGCCGGCAGGGCCGTCCGCCTCGAGCCGGCGCGCGACGCGCCAGCAGTTCCTCGCGGCCGAGCCGCTCGATCCAGACGCTGTCGTCGCCGCGCGCCGCGATCCGGGAGAGAATCCTTCCACGAGCGCGGTCGGGGTGAGCGCGCCGCGCTCGATAGCGCGCCCGCAGGCCCGCCAGATCCAGACTGTCCTGCGCCGCGAGCGCCCGGCATCCCCGAACGGCGCTTCCGGAAAATCCTGCATGGCCAAATCGACCCCTCCTTCGGGCTTGCCGTCGCTGCGGTATCCGATTAGTATACATAATTGATCGGGGTGCCACGCGAAAATTGCGATCCGTGCGCCCGAATGCCGCGGTCGATCATGCTCGCCGCAGCCGCGCGCGACGCGGGAGGACGCTGAATGGCGAGCTGCAAAGGTGATCCGGAATTTCTACCGGGACTCGGTCGCGCTGATGCAGCTCTCCGTGCGCCTGCTCGGGCTGCCGGGGGTGCGGCAGGCGTCCGCCGTCATGGCGTCCGCGAACAATCTGGCGCTGCTGCGTGAGGCGGGGCTGCTCGCCGGCACCGTCGAGGCGGGGCCGAACGATCTCCTGATCGCCCTCGAAGGCGACGACGACGGCGGCGCTGGCGGCTGCCCTGGCGGAGGCCGAGCTGGCGCTCGACCGCAAGCCGCCGGCCGGCGCGGCCGGAGGGCCGCGGCGCGAGCCGCCGCGCAGCCTCGAAATGGGCCTCGAAGCCATGCCTGCGGCCAATCTCGCGCTGATCTCCACGCCCGGCGACTATGCCGCGGCCGAAGCCATGAAGGCGCTGCGCCTCGGCCTCAACGTCATGCTGTTCAGCGACAACGTGCCGCTCGAAGACGAGATCGCGCTGAAGCGCTACGCCCGGGCGCACGATCTGATGGTCATGGGCCCCGACTGCGGCACCGCGATCGTCGGCGGAATCCCGCTCGGGTTTCGCCAATGCGGTGCGCCGGGGCGATATCGGCGTCGTCGCGGCATCGGGCACCGGGCTGCAGCAGGTGACCTGCCTGATCGACCGGCTGGGCGGCGGCGTCAGCCAGGCGATCGGCACCGGCGGGCACGATCTCCACCGCGATGTCGGCGGCATCACCATGCTGCAGGGGCTGGCGGCGCTCGCCGCCGATGCCGCCACGCAGGTGATCGTGCTCATCTCGAAGCCGCCGGCGCCGGAGGTCGCCGCGCGCGTGCTCGCCAGTGCGCGCAAGGCCGGCAAGCCGGTGGTGGTGAACTTCCTGGGCGCCGACCCGGAACCGATCGCGGCCCTGGGTCTCGCGCCGGTGCAGACGCTCGAGGATGCCGCGCTGGCGGCCGTGGCCCTTGCCGCCGGCCGCCGGCCGGAGCGCCCGACACCTGCTTCGGCGCCCCGTCGAATCTGCCGCATCCGGCGGCCGGGCAACGCTATGTGCGCGGCCTCTACAGCGGCGGCACCTTCTGCTACGAGGCGACGCTGCTGCTGAGCGAGACGCTGGCGCAGGTCTACTCCAACACGCCGGTCGGACGGCGCGCAAGCCGCTGGATGACGTGTGGACGCAGCCGCGCCCACACGCTCGTCGATCTCGGCGACGACGTGTTCACGCGCGGCCGCCCGCATCCGATGATCGACCATCGCCTGCGCAACGAGCGCGTCGCCAGCGAGGCGGCGCGACCCGGAAACCGCCGTCATCCTGCTCGACATCGTCATCGGCTACGGCGCCCATGCCGACCCGGCGGGCGAGATCGCGCCGGTGATCGAGGCGGCGATCGCCCGCGCCGCCGCGGCCGGGCGCAACCTTGCGGTCGTGGGTTTCGTCTGCGGCACCGCGGCCGACCCGCAGAACCTCGCGCACCAGGAAGCGAGGCTGCGTGCAGGCGGGGATGATCCTGACCCGGAGCAATGCCGAGGCGGTACGGCTTGCGGCGCGCATCGCCGCTCGCGGCGCAGGGGGCATGACCATGCGCCTGTTCGGGCAGGAGCTGCAGGTTCTCAACGTCGGCCTCGCATCGTTCGCGGACGCCATCGCGCAGGCCGGCGGCCGGGCGACCCGGATCGAATGGGCGCCCCCGGCGGGCGGCGACCAGGCGGCGGGGCGGGCGCTGGCGCGGCTCGTCAACGATGCCGCCGTCGAAGCCGCGAACCGCGCGGCCTTCGCCGCCTATCTGGCCGCGCAGCCGGTGCTCACCGGCATCGGCCTCGCCGGCGAGGTCATCCCCGGCATGGGCGCGCGACTGATCCTGCATGCCGGCCCGCCGATCGCGTGGGAGCGAATGTGCGGCCCGATGCAGGGCGCGATCATCGGCGCGATCCTGTTCGAGGGCTGGGCGGCGGACCACGCCGGCGCAGAACGTCTCGCCGAACGCGGCGAGCGTCGCGTTCGCGCCCTGCCACCAGCACGGCGCGGTCGGCCCGATGGCCGGCGTCATCAGCCCGTCGATGCCGGTCTGGATCGTCCGCGACGCCGAGAGCGGCCATCGCACCTTCAGCAACCTGAACGAAGGGCTCGGCAAGGTGCTGCGCTTCGGCGCCAACGGCGCGGAGGTCATCGACCGGCTGCGCGTGGATGGCTTCGACGCTGCGCTCCGTGCTCGACGCCGACCTTCGCGGAGGCGGGCGGCATCGAGGTGAAGCCGCTGATCGCCCAGGCGCTGCACATGGGCGACGAGGTCCACAACCGCAACGCGGCCGCGACCTCGCTGCTGCTCCGGCGCGCTGCTGCCGGCAATGCTGCGGTCGCGGGCGAGCCGCGAGGATGTGGCGGCGGCCGTGGCCTTCATCGCCGGCAACGACCATTTCTTCCTCAACATCTCGATGGCGGCCTGCAAGTCGATGCTGGACGCCGCGCGCGGCGTCGCCGGCAGCAGCATGGTCACCGCGATGGCCCGCAACGGCGTCGAGTTCGGCATCCAGATGAGCGGCACCGGCGATCGCTGGTTCACCGCCGCCTCGCCGGTGGTCGATGGGCTCTACTTTCCCGGCTACTCGATCGCCGACGCCGCCCCCGATCTCGGCGACAGCGCGATCACCGAGACCGCCGGGCCTCGGCGGCTTCGCGATGGCGGCGGCGCCCGCCATCGTCAGCTTCGTCGGCGGCACGTCCGACGACGCGATCGCCAACACGGCGGCGATGGGCCATGTCACGCTCGGCCGCAATGGCGCGCTTCACGCTGCCGGCGATGAATTTCGCCGGCACGCCGGCCGGCATCGACGTCCGCAAGGTCGTCGATACCGGGCTGCTGCCGATCATCAACACCGGGATCGCCCATCGCGAGGCCGGCATCGGCCAGATCGGCGCCGGCATCACGCGCGCGCCTCTCGACTGCTTCACGCAGGCCGTGACGGCGCTCGCCGGCGCGCTGCCGGAGGCAATGACCGCAACGCGACGCAAGCCGGCAGGGGGGGCACATGGCAGCGGACAAGAAGCTGGCGGTGGTCGCGATCGGCGGCAACGCGCTGATCCGCGACGGCGACCATCTGTCGATCCCGGACCAGTACGAAGTCCGCGGCGCTGACCGTGCATGGCATCGCCGACATGATCGAAGCCGGCTGGAACGTCATCGTCACGCACGGCAACGGCCCGCAGATGGGCTTTATTCTGCGCCGCTCGGAACTGGCGATCCACGAAGTGGCGCCGGTGCCGATGGACTATGCCGGCGCCGACCTGCAAGGCGCGATCGGCTACATGTTCGTCCGCGCGTTCCGCAACGAGTTCCGCCGCCGCGGCATCCGGCGCGAGCCGGTCGCCGTGGTCACCGAAACGCTGGTCGATGCGCAAGATCCCGCCTTCAAGGAACCGACCAAGCCGATCGGGTCGCACATGGACGAGGCAACGGCGAAGGCGCTCGCCGCGCGGCAGCACTGGACCGTGAAGGAGGATGCCGGCCGCGGCTGGCGGCGCGTCGTGCCGTCGCCGCGGCCGCAGAGGATCGTCGATTATCAGGCGATCGAGCATCTGGCGCGCGCCGGCTTCGTGGTGATCGGCTGCGGCGGCGGCGGCATCCCGGTGATCGAGGAGCCGGACGGCACGCTCACCGGCATCGATGCGGTGATCGACAAGGATCTCGCCTCCAGCCTGCTGGCCCGCTCGATCGGCGCCGACCTGTTCGTGCTGGCGACCGGCGTCGAGCGCGTGGCGATCGGCTTCAACACGCCGCAGCCAGCGCTGGCTCGACCGCATGACGCTCGGCGAGGCGCGGCGCTACCATGCCGAGGACCAGTTCGACAAGGGCAGCATGGGGCCGAAGATCGAGGCGCTCATCGAATTCCTCGAATGCCGGCGGCAGGCAGGGCCTTATCACCAACCCGGCCAATCTCGGGCGCGCCCTCGCCGGAGAAACCGGCACCCTCGTCGTTCCCTGACCGAGCGCACCGGAGAGCATCGCCATGAACGCGGCCGCGATACCGATGAACATCGGCAACACCGCCTTCATGCTGATCTGTGCAAGCCTCGTCATGCTGATGACGCCGGGGCTGGCCTTCTTTTACGGCGGCCTGGTCGGCCGCAAGAACGTGCTGACGGTGATGATCCAGAGCTTCATGTCGCTGAGCTGGACCACCGTGCTGTGGTTCGCCTTCGGCTATTCGATGTGCTTCGGGCCGACCTGGCACGGCATCATCGGCGATCCGACCTATTACGCCTTCCTGCGCGGCGTCACGTTGCAGACGATGTTCGCCGGCAACGACGCCGGCATTCCGCTCGTTGTCCACATCGCCTACCAGATGATGTTCGCCATCATCACGCCGGCGCTGATCACCGGCGCCTTCGCCGACCGCGTGACGTTCAAGGCGTATTTCCTGTTCCTCACCGGCTGGCTGATCTTCGTCTATTTCCCGTTCGTCCACATGATCTGGAGCAGCGACGGCATCCTCGCGCGCTGGGGCGTTCTCGATTTCGCCGGCGGCATCGTGGTGCATAACACCGCCGGCTTCGCCGCCCTCGCCTCGGTGTTCTTCGTCGGGCGCCGCAGCGGCGTGGCCGGCAAGCCGCACAACGTGCCGCTGATCGCGCTCGGCACCGGCCTGCTGTGGTTCGGCTGGTACGGCTTCAACGCCGGATCGGAGCTGCGGGTGGACGCCGTCACCGCCTCCGCCTTCCTCAACACCGATGTCGCCGCCTCGTTTGCCGGCGTCACCTGGCTGGTCGTCGAATGGGCCTACGCCAGGCAGCCGAAGTTCGTCGGCCTGCTGACCGGCACGGTGGCGGGGCTGGCCACCATCACGCCGGCGGCCGGCTATGTCTCGCTCGGGTCGGCGGCGATGATGGGCATTTTCGCCGGCCTGGTCTGCTACTACGCCGTCGCCCTGAAGAACCGGCTGGGCTGGGACGATGCGCTTGACGTGTGGGGCGTCCACGGCGTCGGCGGCTTTCTCGGCATCGTCCTGCTCGGCATTTTCGGCTCGACGGCGTGGAACCCCAATGGCGCCGACGGGCTGCTGCGCGGCGGCGCGGCGTTTTTCGGCAAGGAGTGCGTCGCGGTGCTCGTCTCCGCTGCCTGGGCGTTCGCTTTCACCTACGCGATGCTCTGGCTGATCGATCGCGTCACCCCCGCGCGGGTCGATGCAAGGGCGCAGGCGTCGGGCCTGGATGCCGAACTGCACGGCGAGGAAGCGTATCCGCAGGGATTATAGGCAGGCTACGGCGCTCCGCCAGCGACGCTCGACGCCGGTTTTTGTTCGCCAGCGGCTTCCGGCAATGCCGTGTCCCCGACCCCCAGTGGTCAGCCGCCCGGCCAGCCGGTAAAGGCCGTGGTGCCGCGGCGAGCGATCTGGCGACCGATGATCATGCGCTGGATCTCCGACGTGCCTTCCCAGATGCGATCGACGCGGACATCGCGGTTCAGCCGCTCGACCGGGTTCTCGCGCATGTAGCCGCGACCCGCCAGGATCTGCACGGCCCTGTCGAGCACCCGGCCCGCCATTTCGGACGCATGCAGCTTGACGACGCTGGCCCGCGCATGCGCGAGCTTGCGGTCGAGCCCCTGATCGATCTCCCAGGCGACGCGGTAGACCAGGCTCTTGGCCGCCATGATCTCGACCGCCATGTCGGCGAGCATGAACTCGATCGCCTGGAAATCGCGGATCGGCCGGCCGAACTGCTGGCGCCTGGTGGCCCAGGCATCGGCGATCTCGAAGGCGCGGATGGCGGCGCCGAGCAGTTGGCGGCGATCTGCAGCCGGGCCTCGACGAACCAGTCCTTGGTCAGCTCGAGCCCGCCGCCGATCTCGCCGAGCACGCGCGCTCTCGCCGGACCTCCACATCCTCGAACACGAATTCCGGGTGCCCGAAGACATAGGTGTGCGTGAATTTCGGCTCGCGCTTGATGCGGATGCCGGGCAGCGACTTGTCGACCAGAAACAGGGTCGGCTTGTCCGGGTCGCCGTCGACATTGGCGTGGACCAGGATGTAAGTCGGCGACGTCGCCCGAGGTCACGAACCATTTCTCGCCGTTGATGACGAAGCGTCCGCCGCGGCGGTCGGCGCGGCGTGCGCGATCATGCGCGGTGTCCGAGCCGGCATCGGGCTCGGTGACGGCGACGCAGGCGCGCCGCTGCCATCGAGGCAGCTCGGCCGCAGATACGTCTCGATCTGCTCCGGCGTGCCATGCTTGCAGCGGCACGGCGGGATGCGGGACGACGGCCCACAGCGCGCCGGTCGCCTTGCCGAGCTCCTCGCTGATCAGCGTCTGCTGCGAGCTGCGTGCAGCCCTGGCCGCCGACCTCGTCCGCGTGGTTGATGCCGTTGAGCCCATGCTCGCGCACGGCGAGACGCAGGCGCATCGCATCTTGGTCGCGGCCGGCAGCCTGGCCGGCCTCTCGAGCTCGACCTCGTGCGGGAACGAGCATGCTCTTCGGCGAAAGCGCTTGGCGCGGCGCTGCCAGGCCAGCGCCGGCGGCGGGGAGGGTCAGATCCATCATGGTGCCTTCCGGGCTTGAGCGACGATCGAGGGCGTCGACGGCGAGTCGTCTTGCGGGCCGCAGACGCAGCGGGTTGACGTCGATCTCGGCAACCGAGTCGGCGAGGTCGGCGGCCAGCACGGAGAACGCGGCGATCGGCGGCGCCAGCCTCTCCATATCGACGCGGGCGCGGAACCGCGATAGCCGTCCAGCAGCCGCCGCAGCGCGAAGCCCGTCGAGGAGCCGGCGCGCCGTCGCCAGTCCGAAGGGAGCGAGCGCGGCGCGGCGATCCTCCAGGAGCTCGACCAGCGTGCCGCCGGCGCCCACCATCACCAACGGCCCGAATTGCGGATCGCGCATCATGCCGAGCGCGATCTCCGACGCCGTGCGCCGCCATCGGGCGCGACCAGGACGCGCGGCCCGAGCCGGCGCGCCAGGTCGCGCATAGGCGCTGCGCAGCGCCGGCCTCGTCGGGCGAGGCCGAGCCGTCACCCCGCCGACATCGGATTTATGCAGGATGCCGGGCTCCGCGGTCTTCAGCGCCACCGGGATAGCCGAGCGCGGTCCGCGGCGGCGCGCCCCGTCCTCGCGGTCTCGGCGAACAGGTGCGCGATCACGGGCACGCCCCAGGCCGCGAGCAGAGCGACAGGCTCGTCGTCTCGTCGAGCGCGACGCCGGCCGCGCAGGGTTGCGCCCAGCGGCTCGCGCCGGCGGCGGAGTCGGCTGGCAGCAGCGGTGCCGGATCGGCGGGCCGCGCCCGGAAATCGCGGATAGGCGAGCGGCGCCCCGCACCGCGGCGAGCGCGTGCAGCGTGCCGTCGAGCACCGGCACGCCGGCTCGCGTCAGCTCGAGCGCGAGCGCGTCATGGCGGACCTGCGTGTAGTTGGTCGACGCGGCGACGGGCTTGTCGGTGCTTGCGGCCGCGGCGAGCGCGGCGTCGGCGAAGCCGCGATGCAGATAGTAGCCGTCGCGGAGATCGGCGCAGAAGCAGCCCGAGCGCGGCGTCGCGGATCGGCCAGCAGGTCGCCGAAGCAAGCGGTGAACAGCGGGACGAAATCCGCGCCGCTCCCCCAGGCGTCGAGCGGATTGGCGGCGCCAGCCCAGGTTCCAGCCGCGCGGCGATGCGAAGCCTGGGTCGCCTCGGTGATCGGCGCGAACGGCACGCCGACGCGGTCGGCAAGGTCGATGAGTCAGCTCGCGTTCGCCGCCGGAATCGCTGAATGGCCACGAGGCCGCCCGGCAGCCGGCGCGGCGTTCCGTGGCGAGCAGCAGCAGCGTGGACGCCAGCTCGTCCAGCGTCTCGACCCGGATGACGCCGGCACGGTCGAACAGCGCGGCCTACGCGAGGTCGCTGCCGGCGAGCGCGCCGGTATGGGTGAGCGCCGCGGCGGCGGCCGCTTCGGTGCGGCCGACCTTCAGCGCGACCACCGGAACGCCGCGCTGCGGCCGCATCTGCCAGCGCGCGGCGAAGCCCGCCGGGATCGCGCGCAGCCTCGAGGAACAGGCCGATGACCTGCACCTCCGGCCGCTCGACCGCGTAGTCGATATAGTCGGCGACCGTCGCGGTCAGCTTCCTGCCCCGGCGAGACGGCGAGGGCGAAGCGCAGCCGCGGATCGTTATGCGCCAGCGCGCCGAAGACGCTGCCGGAATGGGCGACGAAGCGCGATCGAGCCGGGCTCCGGCTGCCGCGGGCTGGGGAAGCCGCAGATCCAGACCCGGTCGAGGTCGTTGTAGAAGCCCATGCAGTTCGGGCCGCAGATCGGCATGGTCGCCGGCCATCGCCGCCGAGCCGGCCGCGCAGGCGGCGGCGATCGCGTCCCCGGCAAGCATGCCCGAGGCGAAGATGACGGCGGCCCGCGCGCCCGACCGCGATGGCCTCGGCGAGCGTCTCCTCCAGCCGTTCGTTGCGCACCGACAGCACGGCGAGATCGGGCGGCGCCGGCAGATCGGCAAGGCACGGGACGCAGGCGTAGCCCTCGATCTCGCGGCGTCGGGTGCACCGCCGAGCACGCTGCCGGTGAAGCCGCCGCGGCGGATCATCCGCAGCATGTCGTTGCCCGGCGTGTCCGGCCGGGCGCTGGCGCCGACGAAGGCGATGCTGCGCGGCGCGAGGAGCGGCCGCAGCCGTGCCGTCGAGATTGCGGCATCAGCCGAGCTGCAATGCGGTTCCAGGCGGTCTCGTATTTCGCGCGAATAGAGCGCCGCCTGCTCCTCGTTGAGGATCAGCATGCGCTTGACGTTCTCGGGCGCCGTGACCATGAGCTTGCGCTGCTCCGGCGTGCCTTGGCCGCGGCGCGTCGCCGAGCACCGGGCCATACAGGCCGACGTCGAGCAGCCGCTCCTGCGCCTGCTGGCTAGATCGCGTAGTTGATGGCTTCCATGGCCAGTTTGGCGTTTGGCGTGCCCTTCGGCACCACCCAGGCGTTGCCCCAGGCGATGCCGTCCTGATAGCGTCATCGCCACCGGCGCGTTGTCCTTCATGACGGCCAGCGATGCGGCCCGACCAGGCCGAGGACATCGCGAGCTCGCCGGTCGAAAGGAGCTGCGGCGGCTGCGCGCCGGCCGTCCACCACACCTTCACATTCGGCTTCAGCTCCGGAGCTTGTCCGATCGCCAGCTTCACTTTGTCGTCGGTGACCGGGTAGACCTGCCTTGCGCGACAGTGCCGGCCGCCAGCAGCGCCGCCTCGTAATTGTAGTAGAAGGGCTTGTAGAGACCGCGCGGCCCGGGGAAGGTCTTCACGTCCCAGAAATCCTTCCAGGATTGCGGCCCGTGGCCTCCGGGAAGGCCTTGGTGTTCCAGGCGACGACCGTCGCGCCGGTCGAGGTGAAGATGCCGCTCTGGGTGACCCAGCCGGGATCGAGCGCCTTGGCGTTCGGGATCAGCGACATGTCCAGCGGCTCGAGCAGATCGGCGCCCTGCGAAGATGAAGCGCCCGCCGACATCGACGAGGTCCCATTCGGGCTGCGCCGCGCCTCGACCATCGCCTTGAGCTTGGCGTAGTTGGTCGGCGAAGCCGGCACTACCTCGAATGCCTTGCGTGCAGCGGCGAAAGGATCGAGCAAGCGCCGGTCTTCTCGAGATCGCGAGCGCGCCGCCCCAGGAGCAGAAGGTCAGGGCCGGCGTCGGCGCGAGCCCGCCGGCGCGAGGCCGGTCAGCGCGCCGGCAGCGCCGGCGGCGATCAGATGTCGGCTGGTCAGCATGGTGCGTCTCCTCCGGTTCGGTGTCGTCGGGCAGGATCGGACGCGCTCGCGATCCCAGCCGATCGCGATCTGGTCGCCGGCCGGCGCGTCCCGAGCTGAATAGCCGCGACCAGAGTTCGTGGCCGCCCGGCAGAGCGTAGCCGCAGCGCCACGAACTCGCCGAGGAAGATGCGTTCGACGATGCGCGCCGGCAAGCCGCCGGCGACGGGGCGGACATGTCTCCGGCCGGATCAGCGCGACAGCGCGCGAGCGCCCGGCGCGCAGCCCGGCGCCGCGCTGTCCCTCGATCGGCGTCGGCAGGCCGTCGGCACCTGAGCGGCGCGATCCGCCTTCGACGGAGCGATCACCCGGCCGGCGCAGCGAGATTCGATTCGCCGAGGAAGCGCGCGACGAAGCTGTCGGCGGGACGCTCGTAGAGTTCCTGCGCCGTTCCGATCTGCACGATGCGGCCGGCGCGCATCACCGCGATGCGGTCGGACATGACCAGCGCCTCCTCCTGGTCGTGCGTGACGTAGAGCGTGGTGCGCGGCGCGCGACGGTGCAGGCGGCGGATCTCGAGCTGCACCTCCTGCGAACTGCCGGTCGAGGGCGCCGAGCGGTTCGTCCATCAGCAGGATGTCCGGCTCGATCACCATGGCGCGCGCCAGCGCCACGCGCTGCTGCTGCCCGCCTGAAAGCTGGCGCACCGACCGCGCTGCCAAAGCCCGTCAAGCTGCACGCGTGCCAGCGCCTGCCGCGACGCGGCGTTCGAGCTCGGCGCGCGGCCGACCCTGCGCGCCCGCAGCCCATAGGCGACGTTCTCGGCCACGTCATATGCGGAAACAGCGCGTAGTTCTGGAACACCATGCCGATATTGCGCCGGCGCGGCGGCCAGCGCGGTGATGTCGCGCCCGGCCACGAGCAGCTGCCCGGCGTCGGCGTGCAGATAGCCCGCGCAGATGTTGAGCAGCGTGGTCTTGCCGGAGCCCGAGGGGCCGAGCAAGCTGAGGAACTCGCCGGAGGCAATGGTCAGGTCGGTCGGCTGCTAGCGCCTGCCAGCATGCCGAAGCTCTTGGCGATCCCGCGCGAAGCGCACCGTGCTCATGCGGCACGCCGGCGCCGCGCCAGGCTGCACCAGCCCCGCGGCGAGCAGCGCCAGTGCAATCATCAGGGTTGCGGCGACGGCGATGACCGGCGTGTATTTCGACGCGGATCTCCTCCCACATGCGCACCGGCAGCGTCTTCACCTGCGGCCCGGCAAGGAATACCGCGAGCACGACCTCGTCGAACGAGGTGACGAAGGCAAAGACCGCCGCCACCGGCGATGCCGGGCAGGATCAGCGGCAGCGTCACCGTGCGGAACACGCGCCAGGGCAGCGCGCCAAGCCCCGCGGCGGCCAGCGGCAGCCGTCGGATCGAGCGCGTGCAGCGAGACGCGGATGTTCATGCACGACATACGGAAGCGCCAGCATGGTGTGGGCGACGGCCAGGCCGGCGAGCGTGCCGACCAGCCCGGCACGCGCGCGCCAGCGCATAGAGCGCCGACCGCAAGCACGATCGCCGGCACGACGGCCGGCCCCATCACGAGGCCGGTCGCGAGCGCTCCGCAGCCGACCGGTCAGCCGCGCGAGGCCGAGCGCCGCCGGCGTGCCGACCAGAACGACGAGCAGCACCGTCAGCACGGCCAGCACCAGGCTGGTCGCCAGCGCGTTGCCGCCAGGACGGGTCGGCGAAGAAGATGCCCCACCAGCGCAGCGACCAGGCCTCCGGCGGCAGGCGCAGATAGGAACGCGCGCTGAACGCGGCGGGCACGATCGCCAGCACCGGCAGCACGAGAAACGCCGCCAGCAGCGCGGCCGCGGCATGCAGGGCGATGCGCGGGCGCCATCACCGCGCCTCGGCAATGGCGGCGGGGGCGACGAAGCGGCCCACCAGCTCCAACAAGCGCGAGCGTCACGGCCAGCAGCAGCATCGAGGCCGCGGCCGCCAGTGGCCAATCCAGCCGCTCGTCCACGAAACTGTCGATCAGCATCGGAATCGTGATGTCGGCGGAGCCGCCGAGCAGTGCGGGCGTCACGAAGAAGCCGAGCGACAGCAGGAAGAGGAAGGCAGCCGCGGTGGCGACGCCGTGCGCCGAGAGCGGCAGCAGCACGCGGACGAAGGTCGTGATCCGCCCGGCGCCGAGCCCTTCGCTGGCGCGCAGCAACGCCGGATCGATGCGCAGGAGCGCCGCATAGATCGGCAGCACGGCGTAGGGCAGCAGCACATGCACCATGCCGATGCATGACGGCGAAGCTGTTGAACAGCAGCGGCAGCGGCGTGGTCGGTAATCCCGGCGCCATCAGCAAGCGGTTGACCGGCCCGTTGCGCTCCAGCAGCAGGATCCAGGCGAAACTGCGCACCAGCACGCTGATCCAGAGCGGCATCAGCACGGCGGACAGCAGCAGCGCGCGCCACCCGGCCGTCAGCCGGGTCAGCGCCAGGGCCAGCACATAGCCGAGCGACCAGGCCGAGCGCCGGTGACCAGCGCCAGCATAGAAAGCCGTGTTGCAGGAACACCTGGCGGTAGACATCGGATCGCCAGCAGCGCGCGATAGGCGCGAAGCGGGCCGGCCGGCGCGGAAAGGCTCAGCGCGGCCAGCGCGCGCAGCGGCAGCAGGAAGCCGCCGCCAAGCAGCAGCGGCTGCCGGAAGCAGCAGCGAGGACGGTCCCGGCGCGCGGCCCGTCCTGCTCACCGGCGCCGATCCTTCAGGATCTCGCGCGCCGCGTTATGGCCCGCCACGCCGCCAACGCCGCCGCCCGGATGGGCCGAGGCGCCGCACTGGTAGAGGCCCTTGATCGGGGTGCGGTAATCCGCCCAGTGCGGCGCCGGGCGGGCAAAGAACAACTGGTCGGCGCTTCAACTCGCCATGGAAGATATGGCCGTGCGGCGAGCCGATCTTCGCCTCGATATCCGGCGGCGCCAGCACCTGCATGTCGATGATGCCGTCCGAGAAGCCCGGCGCGTGGGCGTCCATCACCCGCATGACGGTTCTGACGAACTCGGGCTTGCGGCGTCTTCCAGTCGCCCTCCGCCAAGGTGTACGGGCGCATGGCCGCCGAACAGATGCACCACATGCGCGGCCAGATATGGTCGCCAGGCCGGCCGTCGGCTGGACGGCGCGAGGACCGGGTTCGGTTCTGGCAGGCGATCGCTCGCGGCGTGTCGAGCGAGAACGCGGCGGTCGTGGCTGGCGTGTCGCAGCCGGTCGGGACGCGGTGGTTCCGTCAGGCTGGCGGGATGCCGCCGGTCATGTTGGCCCCGCTGTCGGGGCGGTACCTGTCGTTGGCTGAGCGTGAGGAGATCGCGATCTTGCGCGCGCAGCAGCTGGGGGTGCGCGAGATCGCCCGCCGGGTGAGCCGGTCGCCGTCGACGATCTCGCGGGAACTTCGCCGCAACGCCGCGACTCGCAGTCACTCGGCGGCGTACCGGGCCACGACCGCGCAGTGGCATGCCGAACGGCGCGGTCGCCGGCCCAAGGTGGCCAAGCTCGCCGCGAACCAGGCGCTGCGCGACTACGTGCAGGACCGCCTGGCCGGGATGATCACCACGGCCGACGGGAGCTGGTGCCGGGCCCGCAGGTCCGCTGGATCGGCCGTCGCCACGGCCCCCGGCCAGACCGCCGGTGGGCCAGTCGTGGAGCCCGGAGCAGATCGCCAACCGGCTGCGGGTCGACTTCCCCGATGATGAGACCATGCGGGTCTCGCACGAGGCGATCTACCAGGCCTTGTCGTCCAGGGCCGCGGCGCGTTCAAGCGCGAGCTCGCGGCGTGCTTGCGTACCGGCCGGGCGCTTCGCGTCCCGCGTGCGCGCACACGCGGCCGGGCAAGAAGTTCGTCACCCGAGGTCATGATCAGCCAGCGGCCTGCGGAGGCCGAGGACCGGGCCGTGCCCGGGCACTGGGAAGGAGACCTGATCGTCGGGCTGGACAGCTCGGCGATCGGCACCCTGGTCGAGCGGACCACCCGGTTCACCATGCTGCTGCACCTGCCGCCTATGGATGGCCACGGCACGGCCCCGGGCCAAGAACGGCCCCGCGCTCGCGGCACGGCGCCGAAGCGGTCCGGGACGCGATCGCCTCGACGATCACAACGTTGCCCGGGCAGCTGCGCCGGTCGCTGACCTGGGACCAGGGCGCCGAGATGGCCCAGCACGCCCAGCTGCGCATCGACACCGGCCTGGAGATCTACTTCTGCGATCCGCACTAGCCCTGGCAGCGCGGCACGAACGAGAACACCAACGGCCTGCTCCGCCAGTACTTCCCCAAGGGCACCGACCTCAGCCGCCACAGCCCCGACGACCTGGACGCCGTCGCGGCCCTCTAACAGCCGCCCCCGCAAGACACTCGGCTGGAAGACCCCGGCAGAGGCACTGGATGAGTTCCTATACTCGGCCCAGCAAGGCAGTGTTGCGGCGACCCCTTGAACCCGGGCTCGCTGCCCTGATCGGTGTGCATGATGACGCCGGGGACCCGGCCGCCGCGCACCGCCACCGCCATCACCAGCGCGCTGTAGGCCAGCTGGGCGTCATGATGCTCGCCGGGCGCGAACCCGAGCACCCGCCGCGAGGCCATGTCCATCACCGAGGCCAGGTAGAGCTTGCCCTGACCGGTGGGGATCTCGGTGCCGTCGCCGTACCACTTGGTGTTGACCTGCTGTGCGGGGAAGTCGCGCTTGACCAGGTCCGGCGCCCGCCAGCGCCCCTTCCCCGGCCGGGTCGTAGACCGGCGCCGTCTTGCGGCGGGCGGCCAGGCCCTGCTCGCGCATGAACGCCGCAACGGTGTTCTTGCTGACCCGCCATCCGGCCTCGCGCAGGTCCGCGGTGATCCGCGCTGACCCGTACGAAACCCGGGTGAGCCTTGAACAGCCGCGGACCTCAGCTGCCAGCGCCTCCCTGCGCGCTGCCCGCGGCAGCAGTGTTGTTCATCCACTTGCAGAACCAGGACCGGGACACGCCCAGCGCCCGGCAGGCCACCGCGTGCGGGATCCGGTACTCGTCCCTCTGGGCGGCGATCAGGGCAGCCACCGCTACCGCCCCATCGCGTCCTTGACCCAGAGGGCGACACTGCGCTTGAGCACATCACGCTAATGGGCTCTTAATGGAGCTCCGAGGAGATGCCTGACATCACGCAAGGGCGGTGAGCCATAGATGGAGACCGGTACCGCCTCGGAGCTCGCTATGCCATGTCAGGGTTCCCGGGACCACGCCTTCTTCGCTCTGGCGCCGGCAGTGCTCGATGAAGAGTGGCGGGTCCTGGGTGTGGCGGCGGCAGGTGCCGGGTGACTCACGCTGCCGATCGGGGACTCGATCCTTCTAGCAAGACCTGGGCCCCGCTCCGGCCGCCGCGGCGGAGTGCGCGACACGCCGGGCGGCTACCGGGAAACTGGTGGCCGCGCCGGTATGGGTGGTTATGGCCTGAGCCACCCGCAGGATAGACCCCTTAGCACGGCGGGAGCCGCCGAGTTCCAGCCCGGACCGGGGCCCTGAGGGCAGCTGAGGTCACGAACGGCTAATCGGATGGCGGTGCCCTCGAGCCCTTCCATTAGGGAGCGTGCGTGACCCCGCGCGGCCAGGACCAGCACGAGCAGGGTGATAGCCGGCAAGGGAGAGGAGCCTATGGACGTGTTCTGCGGGATCGACTGGGCCGAAGACCACCACGACATCGCGCTGGTGAACCGCGACGGGCAGCTGCTGGCCCGCCGCCGGATCAGCGACGATGCGGCCGGGCTCGCGCAGCTGCTGGACCTGCTCGGCGGGCACGGCGACAGCGCCGATGCCCCGGTCCCGGCGGCGATCGAGACTCCGCGCGGCTTGCTGACCGCCTGCCTGCGCGCTACCGGCCGCCCGGTCTATCCGATCAACCCGATGGCCGTCGCCCGCTACCGGGACCGGCACTCAGTCGCGGGCCGCAAATCCGACCACGGCGACGCGGTCGTCTTGGCGAACATCTTGCGCACCGACGCGCACGCGCACCGGCCGCTGCCCGCCGATTCCGAGCTGGCGCAGGCGATCGCGGTACTGGCCCGCGCCCAGCAAGACGCGGTGTGGGCTCGCACCGGCGCGCACAACAAGCTGCGCTCCCACCTGCGCGAGTACTATCCCGGCTTCCTGGCCGCCTTCGCCGAGGCCCGCGGCGGCATCACCCGCCCCGAGGCCCGCGCCATCCTGGCCGCCGCCCCGACCCCCGCCGCAGCCGCCACGCTCAGTCTGGCCCAGCTGCGAGCCCTGCTGCGCAAGGCCGGGCGCAGCCGCGGCATCGACACCCAGGCCGCCCGGCTGCGCGAGGCCTTCCGCGCCGGGCAGATGCGCCAGCTGCCGCTGGTCGAGCAGGCGATGGGCCAGCAGGCGCTAGCCCTGCTCGGCCAGTTCAACGCCGCCTGCGCCGCCGCGGACGACCTCGAACAGGCCACCATCGAGTCTTTTAACCAGCACCCGGACGCCGGGATCATCACCAGCTTCCCAGGGCTCGGCCCGATTGCCGGCGCCCGGGTACTCGCCGAGACCGGCGACGACCGGTCCCGCTTCGCTGATGCTAAAGGACTCAAGGCCTACGCCGGCGCCGCGCCCATCACCCGCGCCAGCGGCAAAACCACCGCCGTCCTGCACCGGCGGGTCAAAAACCAGCGCCTGGCCGCCGCCGGCTACATCTGGGCCTTCGCCGCGCTGACCGCATCACCCGGCGCCCGCGCCCACTACGACCGGCGCAAAGCCAGTGGAGACCGGCACGCCGCCGCCCAGCGCAACCTGTTCGGACGCCTCCTCAGCTGCCTGCACCACTGCCTGGCCGCCGGCCAGCGCTACGACGAAGAAACCGCCTTCCCCCCGACCACGCCAACGCCACGCGCCGAAGCAGCTTGATGCGATGAAGGGGCGGAGCCTCCCGCTCCCCGGCGGATGCTGGAAGTTGCAACGCATCCGTCTCCACCAGGAAACAGGGAGGCCCCAATGGAGTCAGCGTATGACGGCCGCCAGGTCGTCGGCATGGATCTGCACCGCCGCCGGTCGGTGCTGGTGCGGATGACCGAAGACGGCCGCCGGCTCGGCACGGCGAGAATCACGAACAGCCCCCAGGAGCTGAGCCGGGAGATCGCCCGGGCCGGCAGGTCGCCGCGGGTGGTGCTGGAGGCGACGTACGGGTGGTACTGGGCGGCGGACACCCTGGCCGCGGCGGGCGCGGAGGTGCACCTGGCGCACCCGCTGGGGGTCAAGGCGTTCACCTACCGGCGGGTCAAGAACGACCAGCGGGACGCCGCGGACCTGGCGGACCTGCTGCGGATGGGCCGGCTGCCCGAGGCGTGGATCGCCCCGGCCGAGGTGCGGGAGCTGCGGGAGCTGACCCGCTACCGGCAGAAGCTGGTGGGCCTGCGGACCAGCTGCAAGGACCAGGTACACGCCGTGCTGGCCAAGCTCGGCGTCCCGGTGGCCTGCACCGACATCTTCGGAGCAGCCGGGTCGGCGTGGCTGGACTCGCTTCGCCTGCCGCAGCCTTATGCGGGCAAGGTGACCTCGCTGCGGCAGCTGGCCGGCGCGCTCAGCACGGAGATCACCATGATCGGCGGGGTGATCGCGGACCTGCTGGCCGCCGACCGCGGCTACCGGGTGATCCGGCAGCTGCCCGGCATCGGCCCGGTGCTGGCCGCGGTCATCATCGCCGAGATCGGCGACGTCACCCGGTTCAAGAACGCGGGGCAGCTGTGTTCGTGGGCCGGGCTGACACCTCGGCATCGCGAGTCCGACACCAAGGTGATACGCGGCCATGTGTCTAAGCAGGGCTCGCGGATGCTGCGCTGGGCGCTGATCGAGGCGATCCAGCACCAGCCCGCCGGATCCCGGCCGCGGGCCGCCAAGGATGCGATCATCGCCCGCCGCGGCAAGCAAGCCAAGAACATCGCCAAGGTCGCCGCCGCCCGCCAGCTGCTCACCCTGGTGTTCTACGGCCTGCGCGACGGCCAGATCCGCTGCCTGGCCCGGCAGCCGGGCGTCACGCTAGCGGCGCCAGCCGCATGACCTTCCCTGGCCGCGGCAGGCGCGAGGCCGCAGAGTTGTCTGCCCCGCCGCCACCGGCGGCGCCGGGCGCGAACTTGAATGACCCCGCCTGACCGCCAGCTCTGACGCGAACCGCCCCATGCCCCCCGGCCACCGCCGGGGACACGCGAAGGGATGACTGCAGCCAGCGGCACTGCCCGCACCGGACGACCCGGACATGGGACGGACCACAACCCGATATGCCCGCACCCCACGGCTCCGGTTTCCCGCTGCCCGATCATCGGGCTCCCGGCCGGATCGTCTCAAGGACGCCTCCGGCGCCGCCCACGGCGGCCGGGCTCCGCCCGGTCCTTGACCCGCCCGCCCGAAAGCCACCGAAATGGCAGCTGCCGGGAAAAAGGAGACGCCAGTCACGCACGCCCTGCCACCACTCAAAACCCCAGAACCCGCCTTGACACGGCCCCGCCCCTTCAGGGATGACAACCAAACCGCATCGGATGTCTCCATCGCCAGCTCGGCGCACTCGCGGCGCAGCCGGGCCAGCTCGGCCCGCTCGATCCTCACCCAGCGCCCCGTCGCCCTCGCCGCGGCGCCGCTTGTCCGCATTGACCCAGTTGCCCAGGGTGCCCTCGTTGATGCCCAGGT
>CAVWVK010000011.1:0-37299 GCA_963758455.1 uncultured Pseudomonadota bacterium
TTCCCACGCCGATGCCCGAGCAGCGGCGCGACGACACGCCGCAGGCGCAGCGCGCGACCTACGAGTTCGAGCCGGACGAGGAGACCATCCTGGCCCGCCTGCTGCCGCAGAACCTCGCGATCCAGATCTATCGCGCGCTGCTGGAAAGCGCCGCCGGCGTTCTATGGCGCGCAGATGTCGGCGATGGACAACGCCACGCGCAATGCCGGCGACATGATCAAGCGGCTGACGCTGAACTACAACCGCGCGCGGCAGGCCAACATCACGCGCGAACTGATCGAGATCATCTCCGGCGCCGAGGCGCTGTAGCGTGTCGTTCGCCCATTCGCACCGTCATGGCCGGGCTTGACCCGGCCATCCACGCCGGCCACGGTGCGGCCCGTGGATCCCCGGGTCAAGCCCGGGGATGACGGTGACTGTAGCGCCGTCCGTCTAGCTCTCGACCGAGGAACACACTCATGGCCACCAACTCCGTAGGCCGCGTCAGCCAGGTTCTCGGCGCCGTCGTCGACGTCCAGTTCGAGGGCGACCTGCCGTACATCCAGAACGCCCTCGACCACCAAGCTCGCACGACCGCGACCTGGTGCTGGAAGTGGCGCAGGAACTGGGCGAGCGCACGGTGCGCTGCATCGCGATGGACAGCACCGACGGCATGGTGCGCGGCCAGGAAGTGACCGATACGGGCGGCCCCCATCTCGGTGCCCGTGGGGCGGGCGTGCTCGGCCACATCTTCGACGTCACCGGCAAGCCGGTGGACGGCCGCGGGCAAGTCATCGCGGACAAGACTACCCCGATCATCGCTCCGCGCTGATCGGTCAGGAGCACCAAGGCGCAGATCCTCGAGACCGGCATCAAGGTCGTCGATCTGATCTCCCCTTGTCAAGGGCGGCAAGGCCGGAGCGTTCGGCGGCGCGGGCGTGGGCAAGACCGTCGTGATATCGAGCTGATCAACAACATCGCGAGGGCGCACGGTGGTTACTCCGTGTTCGCCGGGGTGGGTGACGCTCGCGCGAAGGCAACGATCTCTACCACGAAATGCCGAAGCCGGCGTCAGACAAGTCGACGAGAGGATCTTCCAAGTCGAAAGTCGCGCTGGTGTACGGCCAGATGAACGAGCCCCGGCGCCGCATGCGCGTCGCCCTCTCCGGCGCTCGCGAGACCGAATACTTCCGCGACGAGAAAACCAGGACGTGCTGCTCTTCATCGACAACATCTTCCGGTTCTCGCAGGCGGGTTCGGAAGTGTCCGCCCTGCTGGGCCGCTGCCGTCCGCCGTCGGTTACCAGCCGACGCTCGCCACCGAAATGGGCGCGCTCCAGGAGCGCATCACCTCGACCAAGAAAGGCTCGATCACCTCGGTGCAGGCGATCTACGTGCCGGCCGACGACCTGACCGACCCGGCGCCGGCCACCTCCTTCGCGCACCTGGACTCGACCACGGTGCTCTCGCGCTCGATTGCCGAGCTCGGCATTTATCCGGCGGTCGATCCGCTGACAGCGTCGCGCGCGCTCGATCCGCGCATCGTCGGCGAGGAGCACTACACCGTCGCCCGCGAGGTGCAGCGCGTGCTGCAAAGGTACAAGTCTGCAGGACATCATCGCCATCCTGGGCATGGACGAACTCTCCGAGGACGACAAGCTCGCCGTGTCCCGTGCGCGCAAGATCCAGCGGTTCCTGTCGCAGCCGTTCCACGTGGCCGAAGTGTTCACCGGCTTTCCCGGCGTGTTCGTGCCCGTCGCCGACACCATCCGCAGCTTCAAGGCGATCGTCGCCGGCGAGCACGACGACCTGCCGAAGGGCGTTCTACATGGTGGGCACCATCGAGGAAGCGGTGAAAAAGGCGGAAAGCATGAAGACGGACGCCTGAGCGCGGGCGGAAAACGGAAGCATGGCCAGTGACCTGGAAGTCGTCTCGCCGGAGCGGCTGCTGCTGACGCGGCCGGTGGAGATGGTGGTGATCCCCGCCGACGAGGGCGAGATGGGGGTGCTGGCGCAGCACTCGCCAATGATCGTGCTGCTGCGCGGGGGCACCGTCCGGGTGGACCAGGGCGGGCAGGTGACCGACAGGCTGTTCGTCTCGGGCGGCTTCGCCGAGATGACGCCAGCGCGCGTGACCGTGCTGGCCGACGAGGCAACGCCGGTCGCCGAGGTGTCGCGCGCCGAGGGCGAGCAACGGCTGGCGGAGGCCCAGGCCGACTACGCCGCCGCCGACAAGATGGACATGGCGGCGCTGGACCGCGGCGATGGACCGGATGCAGTCGGCCCGCGCGATGATCGGGGCTGCCGGCGGCTGATCGGTGGCGGCGGGTGTTGCCGGTCTGCCACAGCGTTGCCGCATCGCGCCCGGTCGCCACTCGCATCCCGCCGGTCCGGCGATTCTGCGCATCCTCCGCGGGTCGAGGTGTTGTCATGTCATCGACGGCGGCCGGCCGGCGTCCCACGGATAGGCATCTCGCGGCATGAAGCATTGGCGGATCGACGACGTTGCATGGGAGCAATTCGACCCGACACGGGTCGAGCCCGAGATCGTGCCGCTGGTCAAGGCCGCGGCGATGGTCGAGCGCAACGGCACCGACTACGCGATCTATCTCAACCGCGTATTCCGCGACGATCCGGATTTCCAGCACGCAGCCGATCACTGGTCGGTCGAGGAGGTGCAGCACGGCGACGCGCTCGGCCGCTGGGCGATGCTGGCCGACCCCGGCCTGGGACTACGCCGCCTGCTTCGCCCGCTACCGCGCCGGCTACACGCTGCCGCTGGATGCCGATGCGTCGGTGCGCGGCTCGCGCACCGGCGAGCTGATCGCCCGCTGCATGGTCGAGACCGGCACCTCCAGCTACTACACGGCCCTCGCCGAGGCGACCGGGGAGCCGGTGCTGCAACAGGTCTGCCGGCTGATCGCGGCCGATGAATACCGTCATTTCAAGCTGTTCTACGACCACATGCGCCGCTATCTCGGCCGCGAGCGCATCGGAATGCTGCATCGGCTGCGCATCGCCCTGGGCCGGCTGGGCGAGAGCGAGGACGACGAACTGGCCTTCGCCTACCATTGCGGTAACGAGGCGGAGGACGCGCGCTACGACCACGCTCGCTGCATCGCGGCCTATATGGCCGGCGCGATCGGCTTCTACCGCTACCGGCACATCGAGCGCGGCGTGGGCATGATGCTGAAGTCCGTGGGCCTGCCGCCGCGCGGCCGGCTGTCGGCCGCGGCCTCGCGCGTGATGTGGACGGCGCTGCGCGCGCGCCGCCGCAAGTTCGTGCGCCAGGCGGCGGCCGCACCGCGCGGGACGCGAGCGCCGCTGCCCGCCTTGCGGGAGAGCCGCCAGCAGGGCTGAGGCGGCGGTCGCATCCGCTGCATCGAAGTGCTATGACATTGCGAATGTCGGCCGCGCTTGATCCTCATCCGCCGTCGCGTATGACCCTCGACGAGTTTCTGGCCTGGGACTCGGGCAAGTGGGGTGATGCGAAGTGGCAACTGGTGGATGGCGAACCGGTCGCCATGGCGCCGACGCGGTTTACGCACGCGAGCCTTCAGGCGGAACTGGCCCGCGTCCTCGGCGAGCATTTCCTGGCGATCGGACGACGCTGCATTGTGGCAACCGAGCCAGGAGTGGTGCCGAAGGTGCAGGCGAGGGACAACTATCGAGTCCCCGATCTGGGTGTGACGTGTGCGCCCGCCGCCAACGACGCCATGATCCCCGAGCCGTTGTTGCTGATCGAGATCATGTCGCCGAACAACCGCGCCGCGACGCGGACAAACGTCTGGAGCTACACCACCATCCCCAGCGTGCAGGAAATCCTCGTTCTGCAAAGCACCCGCATCGAGGCCGAGCTGCTGCGCCGTCAGGGCGACGGCAACTGGCCGCCCGGCCCGGAGCTGATCGCGGCTGATGGTACGCTCGACCTGCGCTGCATCGGCTTTTCCGCCCCGCTCGCCGCCCTCTACCGGACCACCTTCCTCGCCGCCTGACAGCGACCCTGCTTCTCAATACTCGAACTGATAGGTCAACCCCACGCCGGTCCCGCTCGACGCGGTGCTGCCGGCGGCGCCGGTCGCGCTGGTGGTGCCGCCGGTGCCGACATCGGCCTCCGCCTTCAGCCGCTTGGTCAGGTCGATCTGCACCTGCGCCTGCGAGCCGCCGCCCGAGGTAGCCTGCTTGGCGCCGACATAGATCCCGGGGGCCACGTATTTGCCCGCCTCGACGCTGGCGCTGCTGCCGCCGGTCGAGCCGCCGCCCACCGACAGCCGATCCAGCCCCAGCGACTTTCGTGCCGAGGCCAGCGGGTCGAAGCCGCCCGAGGCGCCCGTCAACTGCGCCAGCGAGGCGGCGATCTCGGCAAGCTGGAACGGCCCCAGGCTGGCCGCCGACTGGCCGAACAGCAGGTGTGCCAGCACCTCGTCCTGCGGCAGCGGCGGGATGGATGACAGGGTGATCTTCGGGTCGCTGGCATAGCCGCCGACATTGAGGTTGGCGGTGACGTTGCCGCTGGTGCTGCTGGCCACGAAATCCAGCGTCGGGTCGAACTTGCCGCTGCCGTTGAACGCCACTTTCCCGGTGGTGAAGGTCAGTGTCGTGCCGGCGACGCTGATGCTGCCGCGCCGCATGTCGAAGCCGCCCGACGGCTGTGGCGCGGCGGCCGTGCCGCCGAGGTGCAGCCGGCCCTGCAATTCCGCGTCGATCCCGCGCCCGCGCACGAAAATCCGCCCCGGGGCATCCAGGGTCAGGTCCAGCCCGATGTCGGGCGGCGGCGCGGGCGGCGGCGGCGGCTTCTGGCCGGGCACGCGAACGTCAAGCACGGCCACGCTGGTCGGCAGCTTGTCGGGCACCTGGATGTTCGCCTTATCGACCGTGATCTTGCCGGCGGCATCCAGCCTGCCTTGCGCCTGTCCGCGCAGCGACAGGTCGGCAT
The DNA here is from genome assembly GCA_963758455.1 of uncultured Pseudomonadota bacterium. Taxonomy (GTDB): domain Bacteria; phylum Pseudomonadota; class Alphaproteobacteria; order Acetobacterales; family Acetobacteraceae; genus CAVRQM01. The sequence continues at coordinate 4,915 of CAVWVK010000011.1, forward strand.
CCAGGGTCGCCGTCAGCAGGTCGCTGGCCAGCGGCTGGGCGCGCCGCATGGCCAGGTGCAGGTCGAGCGGCATCGGGGGCGCCAGCCCGACGCTGCCGCTGGCCGAGATGGTGCCGGTTCCTGCCCTGGCGGAGAACCGGGCGATTTGCAGGTGGTCGCCGGCCGCCTGGATCAGCGCGTCGATCGCGGTGATGTGGATGCCGTGGGCGAAGTCCTGGAACTCGCCGTCGGCCAGCCGCACCGAGCCGCTGGCGCGCGGTGCCGCCCGGGTGCCGGCGATGGCGGCATCCAGCGACAGCGTGCCGCGCGCCCGCCGGCCTGCGGCGGCCAGGATCGGGTCGAGCAGGCCGAGGTTCACCGACCCGGTCGCCCGCATATCCATCGCCGCCGCCGGGTCGATCGGCGCGGTGCCGTTGATGGCGAGCTGGCTGCGGCCGGCGACCAGCCGCGCATCGAGCCGCGCGGTGCGGCCGGCCAGCACCGCGCTGGCGGTGATCGAGGCCGGCGGCAGCGACGCGGCCGGCCCGCTCCGCAGATGCAGCCCGCGCGCCGAGACGCGAACCGTGCCGGACGGCCGCGCCGTGCTGCCGGTCAGCTTCGCGTCGGCGCTGAGCGTGCCGTCGGCCTGCAATCCCGGATCGGCGATGCGCGCCAGGTCGGCGGTGACGTGGCTCAGGCTGGCGGTGAGGTCCAGCGTCGGCGAGACGCGCCCGGAGATGTCCAGCACCGCCTGGCGCAGACCCAGGCGCAGCCGGTCAACCGCGACCGCCGTGCCGTACGTCACCCGCGCCGGCGCCAGCAGGCGGATCGTCTGGCCGCGTGCCGTGGCTTGCAGGGCGGCGACGGCGACGCGGTGCGCCGGCACGTCCACCACCGCCTGCGTGGAGAACTGCGCCGCGCCGCCGGCGATGTTCTGGCCGCTGGCCTGCGCACGGATGGCCAGCGCCGTTTGCGGCCCGGCCACCTGGACCCGTGCCGTGCCCGTCATGCGCCCGGCTTGCACCCCGTCGGCCGCCAGAGTTGCGTCGACGGCCATCGCGCCCAGCGGGTCCGTCACCCGCGCGTCCAGCGCCAGCCGGGCGACCGAGGCGGTGCCCGGCAGCCCGGCGCGATCGGCCCGCACCTTCGCCTGGGCCGTTTGATGGCCCCCGGAGTTGGCGATGGTCACGTCGGCATCGACCGCGCCGGTCAGCGCCTGCCCGGTCACCCGGCGCAAATCGTCCAGTCGGGCCATGCGCAGCGTGACATGGCCGGTGGGCAGGGTGGCGCCCTTGGCCAGCGCCAGCGCCCCGTCGGCGTGAGCACTTTTCCAGTCCGCGCGATTGATGGTGACGGACATCGCCCCGTCGCCCGCGCGCGCGACATCGGCGGCCAGGCTGACCGGCGAGCCGTCGAGCGTGCCGGACGCGCGCACGTGGCCGGCCGGCGCGGTGGGCAAGCCGGTCGCATCGACGCTGGCCTCGACGTGGCCGGGAGCCATCCCCTTGGTCGCGATGTCGCCGGCCAGCATCACCTGTGCCGCAAGGTCGTCCGTCGGCCCGGCGGCGTGCGCGTGCAGCGTGGCCTGGCCGCTCAGCGTCGGCTGTACCGCGTGCAGATCGGGCAGCGTCACGTCCGCGACCGCGTCGAGTTTTCCCCCGGTCATGGCGCCTGTCGCCGACACCCGCAGCTTGCCGCCGGCAATTTGCAGCCGCGACAGCGTGATGTCGCCGCCGTGCATGGATGCGGTCACGCCGAGCCGTGCGTCGGGGCCGATCAGCACGGGCGCGGGGGCCATGCCGCCGGTGACGCCGAGCGTGCCATCCACCGCGACCTTGGTGGTCCCGTTCGGCAGCGAGGCGACCAGATCCAGCGCCGTGCGGCCTTGCAGATCGGCCCCGGCGATAGCCGCGAACGGCGCCAGGTCCGGCGCCTCGACATGCGCCCGCACGGACATCGTGCCGGCGGTCTCAGCGGTGCCGCTGATGTGCAGCAGCTTGTGGCGCACGTCGAACGTCACCGGGCGGCGCGGGTCGGCCAGCGCCACGTCCGTCGTCAGCGTCAGCGGATCGGCCTCCAGCAGGTCGGGTCGGGGGCCCGGGATTCGCACGCCCTCGGCGGTCGCGCGCAGCGAGACCTTGCCGCGGTTGCCCGAAACGTCCGCGGACAGGACGCGCACCGCCGCGCCGGCCGCCTTCAGCGCGTCGATGTGCAGCGTGCCGGTCGCGTCGGGCGTCGCGAACGGGCCGCTGACATGCGCGTGCAATGCCACGTCCTGGAACGCCACGCCCGGCGCGGGCGCCATCGCCGGCGCGTGCGCGGTCACGTCGAGGTCGGCGGCGAGGCCCTTCAGATCCAGCGTGCCGTGCGCATCGGCCGCCAGCCCGCCCGCCCGCACCGCGAGCATTGTCGCGGCCCCGGTCCGCGGCCCGTCGAGCGAGGCCCGCACGCTCAGCGCGCCGAGATCCGGCAGGTGCGCCAGCCGCGCCACCAGGCCATGCGCCGCCTCGCCGGCGTCCACTGTGGCGCGGATCGCCGCCGGGTCGACATGGCCGCGCAGGTGATACGTGCCGCTGCCATCGCTGGCACGAAGCAGGAGGTTGGCGTCGCCGTCCTGGAACGATTCGAGGTGCGCCGAGGCATCCAGCGAAACCGATGCCGCGGCGCCGCCGACCGCCGCCGCGACGTCGATACGCCCGACATGCACCTCGTCGAAATCCCAGCGCAGCGACAGGCTGGACCTGCTGCCGCTGGACGATGCCGACGATCCGCTGCTGACCGGCAGGCGCGTCATGACGGCACGGCGCGCGGTGATACGCTCGAAATGCGCATCGCCCGACAGCAGCGCCAGCGAGGACCAGTCGAGCGCCACGTCATAGAACGTGAGCCAGGGGCCGTGCGCGTCGGACAGCGTGATGCGCCCCGCGCGCGGGGCGTCCGGCAGCCGGCCATGCACGCCGCTCAGCACGATGCTGCCCGCGGTGATGGCGTTGAACTTGTGCGCCAGGAAACGCTGCCCGGGCGCGGTGTTGAGCGCGATCAGCACCACGGCCACCAGCACGATCGGCAGCAGCACCAGGACCGCCAGGATGCCCAGCAGCCATTTCGCGGCGCGGCGCATCAGGACGGCGCCACGTCAGAAGGCCTGGCCGATGCCGATATAGGCCTCGACAATGTCGGTCTTGACGGTCGGATCCCGGTTCAAGGGCGCGGCGATGTCGAAGCGGATAGGGCCGATCGAGGTGTAGTAGCGAAAGCCCGCCCCGGCCCCGATGCGCAGCGTGTTCGCACCCATGAACGGCGCGCCGCGGCTGCCCACCTCGCCCGCGTCGGCGAACACCACGAACCCGTAATTTCCCAGGATGCGCTGGCGGTATTCGACGCTGCCCACCTCGATCGAGGTGCCGCCCAGCGGCGTGCGGTCGGGGAAGGCCGGCCCGACCGACTGGTAGCGCCAGCCGCGGATCGTGCCGCCGCCGCCGGCGTAGAAACGCTGGTCCGGCGGCACGTCGAAGACGTTGGCTCCGGTGATCGTGCCGACCAGCCCGCGCACCGCGAGAATGCTGCGCCCCGGCGCCGCGCCTAGCAGATAGCGGCCGAAATCGAGATAGGTCGAGCCGGAGAGCTGCGCGATGACGAATGCCGAGGACGGCTGCCTAGTGCCGTCGGCGTTGGTGCCGCCGCCGAGGCTGTAGGTGGGCGTCACGCTGAGCGTGGCGCGGATGCCGCGGATCGGGTCGAACAGCGAGTTGGTGCTGTCGTACGTGACCGAGAGCGGCACCTGCGGCAGCGAATAGGTGCGCTTGACGCCCTCCTGCTCGATCCGCGCCTCCTCGAACGACAAGCCGCCGCTGACCGACAGTTGCGGGTCGAGCTTGCGCGTGACGATGGCGCTGACGATGGCCGCGGTGCGGTCGGTACGCCTCCAGCGATTCCTTCAGCGCCTGCGCGTTCAGCGCCAGGCTTTGCCCGCGCGCGTACCAGTCCGGAAAGGTCAGCAGCGCGCCCACGTTGTAGCCCGGCTGCCTGCTGGCCGAGCCGCCGAGTTCGGTGGCCGAGGCGCTCAGCACCAGCACCTCGGCGTTGCCGAACATGTCCCGTTGCGTCCAGCTCGCGGTGGCGCTGCCGCCCTGGTCGGTGGAGAAGGCGGCGCCGAGATCGACCGCGTGCAGCGGGCGCTCGGCCACTCGCACGAACAGCGGCATCTGGCCCATCGCGTCGAGCGCGTCCGGCTGGGTGATGCGCACCGAGGCCAGCGCCGGGACGGAGGCAAGATCCTGCCGTGCCGCCTCGATCTTGCGCGGGTCGTAGCGTTGCCCCTGGTGCAGCAACAGGCGGCGGCGGATGTAGCTTTCGTGCAGCCGGCGCTCGCCGCTGACCGCGATCGGCCCGATGTCGGCGACCGGACCAGCGTTCACCTGATAGGCCACGTCCAGCGTTCGCGCGCCGACGTTCAGCGTGGCGACGGGAGCGGCCACGCGGGCCAGTGGCCGGCCCTCGTCGCGCAGGGTCGATTGCAGCGCATCGCCCGCCGCCAGCACCGGGGCTGCCTGCGCCGGGTCGCCGGGCTTGATGGCCAGATGCGCCCGCGTCCCCGGCGGCACGTCGCCGGACAGCGTGACGTGGCCGATGCGGAACAGCGCATTGCGGGTCGGCGTGATGACCACCGGCACCGGCGGCTTGGCGGGCGCCGCATCCAGCTTTGCCGGCAGCGCGGCGTCATCGAGCGGCAATCCGTCGATGCTGACCGCGACGCTGCCCAGGTAATAGCCGTAGCTGTGCAGCGCCGTGGTCAGCCGGCCGACATCGCCGCGGGCGCGCGCCACCAGGGCGAAGGGGCCGACCGGGGCCTTCTTGAGCAGCGAGATGAGCGTCGCGGAATCGCGCAGCGCCCCATCCAGCGCCGCGTCGCCGGTCGGCTTGATCGTCACCGCGTAGGGTTGCGGATCGGCGGCGCGCGCCGGGCCTGCCAGCAGCGACGCCATAACGAAGGCGGGCGTCAGGCCGATCCGGGCGGTCGTGCTGAGAGGGCCGGCGCTGCGCATACCCCACTCACACAACCGCGATGCGCTCGGACTGGCAAGCTGCGGCGGTGAATCAGGCGCAACCCTGGCGATGTGTTGATCGTCCCTCCGACGGCACCGCGACGGCAGGCGCCGCGCGAACGGACCGGCAAACATCACGCGGGTGTCATTGTCCGGCGTGGGCGCGCGCGGTAGTTTCGGCCATGCCCGACGCGCCCGCGCGCCCCAAGCCGAAACGCATGCCGCTGCTGGCGCCACGGCCGGGCGGGGCGGCGGGCGATGGCTTTCCCCTGCCGGCCAATCCGCGCCGCCGCCTGTCGCGGCCGCTGCGCGCGGTGCGGCGGATGGTGGCGGTGGCGATCTGGACCCTGGCCGCCATCGTCGTCCAGACCTTGCTGCTGCTGTTGCCCGGACGCGGCGCGCTGGGACGCGGCAAGGTGGCGTTCGCCCGCTGCTACTGGGCCACGACGTGCCGCCTGCTGGGGCTGCAAGTGCGCGGCATCGGCCAGCCGGCGCGGCGCGGCGCGGACGGGCGGCCGGTGGTGTTCGTGTCGAACCACTCCTCCTGGCTCGACATCCTGGTGCTGGGTGGCCGGCTGGAGGCCTGCTTCATCTCCAAGGCCGAGGTCGCCGGCTGGCCGATCATCAGCACCGTGGCCCGTCTGGGGCGCTCCGTGTTCGTGGCGCGCAGCCGCTCCAGCACCGGGCGCGAGCGGGACGGAATGCACGGACGCCTGCGCGCCGGCGACAATCTGATCCTGTTCCCCGAGGGCACCTCGTCGGACGGCTCGCGGGTGCTGCCGTTCCGCTCGGCGTTCTTCTCATTGGCCGAGCTGCCGGCGACCGCGGACGGGCTGCCGCCGCTGATCCAGCCGGTTTCCGTGGTCTATGACCGGCTGGCCTACCTGCCGACCGGACGCGCGACGCGGCCGGTGTTCGCCTGGTATGGCGACATGAGCCTCGGCCGGCATATCTGGAACCTCGCGCAGTACCGCGGCCTGCGCGCCACCGTGCTGCTGCACGCGCCGCTCGACCCGCGCGACTTCCCGAATCGCAAGGCGCTGGCGCAGGCGGCCTGGGCGGCGGTGGCCGACGGCGCCGCCACCCTGCGGCAGAACCGCCCGGCGCGGCTGCCCGGCGGCCTCGGCGAGCAGAACGCCGCGACCTGGCCGCGGCGGGAGAGCCGGTTTCTGCCTGGCCGACCCATGCCGGACAAACCATCGCGTGAGGCGGCATTTGGCGCTTGACGGGATGACCTCGGCATCTGCCATGCTGGCCGCGCAACCATCGAGAGCAGAGGCACACCCAGACCCTTGCGCTTGACCCGCCGCCAACGGCGCAGCATTGCCTGCCCGACCCCGCCCGTCCCGACAATGGCCGCTTCGGCCGATGCCTTTGCCCGGGCGGGGCGGAGGCCTCGCGATTGACCGACCAAGCCGCGTCCCAGTCCCCCCGCCGCCCGCCCCGAGGCGGCTGCACACGATCACCTGGGGCTGCCAGATGAACGTCTATGACAGCGGCAGGATGGCCGACGTCCTGGCGCCCCTGGGCTATGCGCCGTCGGATCGGCCGGACGATGCCGACATGGTCATCCTCAACACCTGTCACATCCGCGAGCGCGCGGCGGAAAAAGTATTCTCCGAACTCGGCCGCCTGCGCGTGCTGCAACAGGCGCGGGCGGCGGCGGGCAAGCGGATGATCCTGGCGGTCGCCGGCTGCGTGGCGCAGGCCGAGGGCGCCGAGATCCTCGCCCGCGCCCCGTTCGTCGACATCGTGCTGGGGCCGCAGACCTATCACCGCCTGCCGGAGATGGTCGCGCGCGCGGCCCGCGCGGGGGGTGCGGTGATCGACACCGACTTCCCGGCCGACGCGAAGTTCGACCATCTGCCGGACGCGGCGGCGCCCCAGGGCGTCACCGCGTTCCTGACCATCCAGGAGGGCTGCGACAAGTTTTGCAGCTTCTGCGTCGTCCCCTACACGCGAGGCGCCGAAAGCAGCCGGCCGACCCGCGCCATCCTGGCCGAAGCCAGGCGGCTGGTGGCCCACGGGGCGCGCGAGATCACCCTGCTGGGGCAGAACGTCAACGCCTGGCACGGCGAGGGCCTCGATGGCGCTCCCTCCGATCTGGGCGACCTGGCGCGCGAGTTGGCCGGGATCCCGGGCCTGCTGCGCATCCGCTACACCACCTCGCACCCGCGCGACGTGTCCGACCGGCTAATCGCGGCTCATGCCGACGTGGCGGCGCTGATGCCGTTCCTGCATCTGCCGGTGCAATCCGGGTCGGACCGGGTGTTGCGGGCGATGAACCGCGGCCATACCGCCGCCGAGTATCTGCGCCTCGCCGAGCGGCTGCGCGCGGCGCGGCCGGACCTGGCGCTGTCCAGCGACTTCATCGTGGGCCATCCGGGCGAGACCGCAGCCGATTTCCGGGCGACGCTGGCGCTGGTGGAGCGGGTCGGCTTCGCGCAGGCCTTCAGCTTCAAGTATTCGCCACGCCCCGGCACGCCCGCCGCCGCCGCGCCCGATCAGGTGGCGGAGGCGGAGAAGGATGCGCGCCTCCAGGAGTTGCAGGCGCTGCTGCGCGCGCAACAGACCGCGTTCAACGAGCGGACGGCCGGGCTGGAGGTGGCAGTGCTGTTCACCGGGCCGGGCCGCAGGCCGGGCCAGCTTTCCGGCCGCTCGCCCTGGTTGCAACCGGTCCATGCCGTCGGGCCGGCAACGCTGATCGGCCATGTGGCCACGGTGAAGATCACCGCCGCCCACCCCAATTCCTTGACTGCGTGCCTTCACCCCGAACCACAGGAGCGAGCTTGCGCTTGAACCCCGCCCGCTTGACCACGGCCGTCGCCGACGTCCCCCCTCCAGCCGCCACTTCTCCGGCAAATGCCGCCGCCAAGACCATGACCCTGGATTTCCAAGACAATGCCCTGCTGCCGTTGCTGCTCGGCGACCACGACCGCCATCTGGTGCGGCTGGAGCAGGGGTTTGGCGTGCGGCTGTCGTGCCGTGGCAACCGCCTGGCCATCGCCGGCGAGGCGGCGCGCGTGGCCGCGACGCAGACCGCGCTGGCCGGGCTGTGGCAGCGGCTGCAACGCGGGGAGGGCATCAGCAGCAGCGACATCGACACCGCCGTGCGCATGAGCGAGCTCGACGACCCGCGCCTACCGCTGTCGGACCTGCCGGCGATCCGCACCAAGCGCGGCGCGGTCGGGCCGCGCAGCCCGGGGCAGGCCGCCTATATGGAGGCGCTGGGGCTGCACGAGATGGTGTTCGGGGTTGGCCCGGCAGGTACCGGCAAGACCTATCTGGCGGTGGCGCAGGCGGTGGCCATGCTGCAAGCCGGGCGGGTGGATCGCATCGTGCTGTCCCGCCCCGCTGTGGAGGCCGGCGAGCGGCTGGGCTTCCTGCCCGGCGACATGAAGGAGAAGGTCGATCCGTACCTGCGCCCGCTGTACGACGCGCTCGGCGACATGATGCCGCAGGAGCAGGTGGTCCGCCGCATCGGCACCGGCGAGATCGAGGTGGCGCCGCTGGCGTTCATGCGCGGCCGCACCCTGGCGCACAGCTTCGTCATCCTGGACGAGGCGCAGAACACCACGCCGGTGCAGATGAAGATGTTCCTGACCCGCATGGGCGAGGGCACGCGCATGGTGGTCACGGGCGACCTGACGCAGGTGGATCTGCCGTCCGGCCAGCGGTGTGGCCTGCGCGACGCGCTCGACACGCTGGAGGGCGTGCCCGGCCTGGCGGTGTGCCGGTTCGACAACCGCGACGTGGTGCGCCACCCGCTGGTGGCGCGCATCGTCGATGCCTATGACCAGCGCGCCGCCGCCGAACGCGAGACCCGGCAGCGCCGCGGCGCCACGGTGGCGGAGATGGCGGGCAAGTAGATGGACGCCTCGGGCACTCGGTGCCCCGCGATAGCGGGGAACCGGATTACGGTGGACGAGCCGGCCTGGCGCCGGCTGGTGCAAAGGCCGGAGCGGATCGCCCGGCGCGTGCTGGAGCGGCTGGAGAGCGACGCCGACGTGGTGCTGGCGTCCGACCGCCTGGTGCGGCGGCTGAACGCGCGCCATCGCGGCCGCGACAAGCCGACCAACGTCCTGACCTTCGAGCCGGCGGCGCCGGGAATGCCGGGCGAGATCGTGCTGGCCCTGGGGACGGTGCGGCGCGAGGCGGCGGCGGCGGGGCGGCGGCCGGCGGCGCATCTGGCGCATCTGGTGGCGCATGGCGCGCTGCACCTGCGCGGCCACGACCATCACGGCGCGGGCGAGGCACGGGCGATGGAGATGGCCGAGACGCGCACCCTGGCCCGGCTGGGGTTTGCGAACCCGTGGCGGACGCGATGAGCGCGCGTGCTTCGAGGGATGGCGGAATGCGCTGCGCTGTTCCGCCCTACGCGGGGCGTCGTAGGGCGGAACAGCGCAGCGCATTCCGCCATCCCACCCCGCGAAGTCTGGGGTACGGCAGGATATGAGCGCCCTCTCCCGCGCCGGCCTGCTGAACGGGCTGCGGCCGCGCTGGCTGCTGCGCCGCGCGCCGGAACACTCGGTGCGCGACAGCATCGCCGAGCTGGTGTCCGAGGCGGCGGCCGCGACGCAGGCGCCCGGCGAACTGCCCGAGCTGGACCGGCAGGAGCGGGCGCTGATCGCCAACGTGCTGCGGCTGCGCGGCACCACCGCCGACGACGTGATGATCCCGCGCGCCGACATCGTGGCGATGCGCGACGATCTGACCTTGGATCAGGCGCTCGCGCAGATCCGCAGCGAGGGCCATTCCCGGCTGCCGGTCTATCACGAGGAGCTGGATGACGTGGTCGGCATGGTCCACATCAAGGACGTGATCGCCTATGTCGGCCGCCCCGAGGCGTTCCGCCTGGACCGCATCCTGCGCCGCCCGCTGCTGGTCGCCCCGCAGGTGCCGGTGCTGGATCTGCTGCTGCAAATGCGGCAGGCGCGCATCCACCTGGCGCTGGTGGTCGACGAATACGGCGGCATCGACGGGCTGGTGACGATCGAGGATCTGGTCGAGACCATCACCGGCGACATCAGCGACGAGCACGACGAGGTGGCCGGGCCGATGTTGACCGAGCGCGCCGACGGCACGCTGGACATGGACGCGCGCCTGCCGATCGAGGATTTCGAGACCCAACTCGGCCCGGTGCTGACCGAGGACGAGCGCGAGGCCGACATCGACACGGTGGGGGGCCTGGTGTTCACGCTGGCCGGCCGGGTGCCGGCGCGCGGCGAGGTGCTGAGCCACCCGTCGGGGATCGAGTTCCGGGTGCTGGACGCCGATCCACGGCGGATTCGCCGGCTGCGGGTGCGCGGCGGCCGCGCGGTGCCGGCGCAGGCGGCGGCGGAATGACCACCGGGGCCGTTTCAGCGATATAGTTTGCGTCCCGGTGCAATACGCCTCTTGTTTGGCGGACCGATGCGTGATGCGATGCGATGACCCCTGCATGGATGGATTCGCACGCAATGGCCCTCAGCAAGGCTCCTTCAAAGACCACCCCGAAACCCGCCGCCAAGGCCGCTGCGGCCAAGGCCGCGCCAGCCAGGGCCGTGCCAGCCAGGGCGGCGGCGGTCAAGCCAGCCGGCAAGGCTGGCGCACCGGCGGCCAAGACGGCCGCCGCCGCCACCGTGACGCTGAAGCAGGTCGCCGCCCAGCTCGCGGAATCGCACGCCATGCCGAAGAACCAGGCCGAGACCTTGGCCACCAGCCTGGTCGGCGTGCTGGTCAAGCACCTGAAGGCGGGCGACCGCCTGCGCATCGGCGGCCTCGGCATCCTGGAGGTGAAGAATCGCCCGGCGCGCACTGGCCGCAATCCGGCGACGGGTGCCACCATCCAGATCGCCGCCAGCAAGAAGATCGCGTTCCGCCCGGCCAAGGAGCTGAAGGAGGCGATCTGAGCCAGCCGCTCGGGCGGGCAACTCCACTGACGCCGTCATGGCCGGGCCTGGCCCGGCCATGACGGCGTCGGGTTTGGTGGGCTGGACCACGAGTCGCTTGGCGAAGCCGCCGGCATGAGCCGGGACGTCCATGCCGTGGTCGCCCCAGTCCCGCCTACAGCAGCGCCCCGCAGCAGCGCATGAAGTCGTCCACGTTCAGGCGGAAATCGTCGGTCTGCGCGCGTCCGCCGCGGATCACTTCGGGGGCCACGTACGCGGCATAGGGATTGCCCTGGCCGGCGGCGAGGACGTAGTACGTCGCCATGCCGTAGCTTTTCGGAAACACTTCCAGCAGTCGCGCCCGATACGGCACGAAGGCAAAATTGGTCAGCCCCGCCCCATGCGCGCCGAGCACATGGGTGGCGCGCGCGAACAGCGCGATCTGCTCGGCCAGGGGGCGGCCGGCCAGGGTCACGCGGCGGTAGCCGAGCGGCTCGATGGCGCGCATCAGTTCCGCTTCGTTGATGATGCGCCGACCCTCGCCGTCGTCGCGCGAGATGAACAGCTTTGCCGGTGTCGCGGCATCCTGTGGCCGACCCGCGAGAGCGGCAAACCCAAGACGGTTGCGAACAAAATCCAACACCCAGGGGGCAGCCTTGTGCGCCGGATGCGGCATCGCGGCGATATCGCGCGTCACCAGTAGGCGGTCCGCCTGCACCGCCTGGAAGTCGCGCAGATACAGTACCTGTCGATCGGCAAAGCCGCACAGACGCAGGCTCTCGCGCTTGAACGGCCGATCCTCCTCCGAGGTGATAACCACCACGTCACGGCGTTCACCCAGCAGCGTCAGGCGCGGCAGCTCGTCAAGGATCCAATGGCAGTAGTTCAAGGGATGGACGTCGTCGCACAGCAGCACCGCCGTGCCATCCACCCGGTACGCGGCCCCCAGCATCGTCGGCACGTCGATATCGTAACTATGGATCAGCCCGGCATAAGGCGAGCTGAAATCGGCCACCAGCGTCATGCCGTCGCTGGCCAGCACGGCCGGCGCGCGCGCGATCTGCGCCGCGAATACCCCCCTCCAACTCCAGCACCTCAAAGGCCGGGCTGTCCTCCACGCCCGATTGCTCCGGAAAGCCGGGCGGGCGGCCGTTGGTGAAAATGGGTTGCGGTATCTCGCGTCGCGTGGCCGGCCTGAGCACAGCGGGTCGCGGCGCCTGGGGTCTCGTCGCTGGGCCGCAGCGCGATGTGTTCGTTGGCCAGGACCGGCAAGCGGGCGATCAGGGCGGCGATGTCGTGGGCTTCGTCCGACGCCGGGCCATCCAGCCCCGCCTGCCGCGACATAGCGACAAGCGCGTGGGGCTTGGCTAGCGAGACGGGCGCGCGCGCGGGGCCTGCGCTCAAGCCGGCTGTTCCAACCAGCGTAGCACCAGGCTCGGGTCGACGCGCAGATTGCGCTCGCCAAATCGGTGGGCGGCCATGTCAACTCGCGCCGGGTCGTTCAGCTCCGGCGCATCCGACAGGCCATCGCGGCCGGGCAGCGCCGTGTAGTCGAGGCCGCATGAGACGGCCGGCACTGCATACGACCACGTGCCGTACCATTGGATGGAACAGCTCCAGCACGCGCGCGCCGGGCGGGCACAGCACGATATGCGCCAGCGCCGCGCCGTGCGGGGCGACGATGTGGCTGGCGGCACGAAAGGCGGCGAGCTGGGCCTCGTAGGTCATCGCCCCCGGCACGATCGTCTCGAAACCGAAGCGCGCCAACGCCGCGACCAGCGCCGCCTCGTTCTGCACCTGGCGGGTCTTCGAGTCGGCGCGCGAGAGATACAGGCGGCGGCTGCCGACCGTGCCGCGGCCGCCCAGCACTGCGCGCGCGTGCTCGATCGCCCAGCCGGCGCCGTAATGCGCCGGATGCTGCAAGGCGCGGCAATCGGTGCTGACCCACAGCCGTCTCGCGCGCACGCGGGCCACGCGCGCCGTGCCGAGCACCCGGGTCATTCCCGCCCGTGCGGCGATGGCGCGCTGATAGTCGGTGCGCAGCTCCGGACCCACCGCCAGGGCGGCCGCCAGAATCTGCGCCGGCGCGGCGGTACAGCTCCAGCCGGGAGACCTGATCGAGCAGGAAATGACACAGATTGGGCGGCGGGAAGGGGTCCAGGAGCAGCACCGCCTCCTCGGCCTCGTGCTGCTCCACGCTCTCGCCCCCGGCCGGTTCAGCACCCGTCGGGCGATCAGCTCGGGGTAGGCGCCGACCGACAGATCCTCCTGGATGGCGCCGGCCGCATCGCGGACCACCACGGTATCGTTGCAGACCAGCAACTCGCCGCCGGCAAGCTCGACCACGTCAATGGCCTCGCGCGTCAGCACGCCGGACATGCCGGCCAGCCCCGGCGGCAGCGTGCCCGCCATGACGCGCACCCGGGTCGGCGGCCGCTGCTCGGCATCGGCCACGCGATGCGCCACACGCGCCGGCGCGGCGGGTGGCGCCGGGGAGGGGTCGGCTTGCGGCGGTTGGGCGGCAGGCGAGCTTAGCTGCGGATCGACGCCCAGGGCGCGCAGCAGCGGTTCGACCTCGTGGCGATGGGCGATCGGCTTCTCGGGGAAGAAGCCGACCTGGCGCAAAAACACATCGAGCGCCGCGCGTGCGTCCCCGCGTCGGGCGAGGAAGCGGAAGACGTTCTGGAACGGCGAATGCGAAGCGTCCCAGTCCGGGTGCATCTGCACCGCCTGCGCCGCCCACTGGAAGCTCGCGTCCTCGCGTCCGAGCCCGGCATAGACGTGGGAGATGCGGAAATACACCCAGTAGTGGCGCACCTCGACCCGCGACAGCACGGTTTCGAACAGCGCCGCCTGGGTAGCGATGTCCTGACGCGCGTCCAGCTCTTCCAGCGCCTTCAGCAGCGCGTCCGCCGGGGCTGGTGCCGCGACGATCTGGTCGACCCAGGCGCGGCGGGCGGCTTCGTCGATTTCGGGGCGGGTCTGCGACATCGGGCCGCATCTAAGCTGGATGGCGCCGACGTGGGAAGGGTGCGGCCGCCTTGCACCTCCGCCGTCGCTCCGTCATCGTCCGCGGCGAGGGGGATGCGATCCGATGCGCTGGCTGCTGCTGCTGCCCTTTCTGGGGCTGCTCTGGGTGCCGTTGTACAACCGGCACGACCCGACGCTGTTCGGCTTCCCGTTCTTCTACTGGTATCAGCTCGCCTGGGTGCCGGGCGGGATGATCGTCACCTGGCTGGCATGGCGGAGCGAAAAGCGGTGAGCATGTCGATGACGGGCGCGACCAACTGGCCGGCGCTCGGCGTGTTCCTGTTCTTCTTCGCGCTGATCGCCGTGCTGGGCTTCGTCGCCGCGCGCTGGCGGCGGCCGGCGAGCCTGGCGCATCTGGACGAATGGGGTCTGGGCGGGCGGCAGTTCGGCACCTGGATCACCTGGTTCCTGCTCGGCGGCGACCTGTACACCGCCTACACCATCATCGCCGTGCCGGCGGTGGTGTACGGAGCCGGCGCCTACGGCTTTTTCGCGCTGCCGTACACCGTCATCGCCTATCCGCTGGTGTTCGTCACCATGCCGAAACTGTGGGCGGTGGCGGCGCGATCCGGGTACGTGACCGCCGCCGACGTGGTGCATGGCCGCACCGGCTCGCGCCCGCTGGAGCTGGCGGTCGCACTGACCGGCGTGCTGGCGACGATGCCGTACATCGCCCTGCAACTGGTCGGCATGAAGGTGGTCATCAAGGCGCTCGGCCTGCCGGGCGAGGCGTCGCTGCTCGCGGCCTTCGTGGTCCTGGCGCTGTTCACCTATTCCTCGGGCCTGCGCGCGCCGGCGCTGATCGCCTTCGTCAAGGACGCGATGATCTACATCGTGGTGATCGCCGCGGTGGTGCTGATCCCGATGCGGCTGGGCGGCTACGGCGCGATGTTTGCCGCGGCCGACGCGGCGTTCCACGCGCGCGGCGGCGGCGCGCTGCTGCTGGCGCCGTCGCAGACGTGGCTGTATCCATCCCTGGCGTTGGGGTCGGCGCTGGCGCTGTTCATGTATCCGCACACGCTGACCGGCGTGTTCGCCGCCGGCAGCGGCGACGTCATCAAGCGCAACGCGATGCTGCTGCCGCTGTATTCGCTGCTGCTGGGCTTGCTGGCGCTGATGGGCTACATGGCGATCGCCGTCGGCATCAAGGTCACGGATCGCAACGACGCCATGCCGGCGCTGTTCGCGCATGTGTTTCCTGGCTGGTTCGCGGGGTTCGCGTTCGCCGCGGTGGCGATCGGCGCGCTGGTGCCGGCGGCGATGATGTCGATCGGCGCGGCCAACCTGTTCACCCGCAATTTCTGGAAGGCGTATGTCGACCCCGCGGTGACGCCGGCCGGCGAGGCCGCCGTCGCGAAAGCCGCCAGCCTGGTGGTCAAGCTCGGCGCGCTGGGTTTGGTGTTCCTGCCGACCGAGTATGCGCTGAACCTGCAACTGCTCGGCGGCATGTGGATATTGCAGACCTATCCGGCGGTGGTGTTCCTGCTGTTCACAAGCTGGTTCCGCGCGCCGGCGCTGCTGGCCGGCTGGGCGGTGGGCTTCTTCGGCGGCACGTACGCGTTCTTCGTCGTCGACGGGCTGAAGCCGGCGCACGCGCTGGTGCCGGGCGTGCCGATCTACACCGGGCTGCTGGCGCTGGTGGCGAACATCGCGGTGGCGGCGGCGCTGTCGGCGGTGCTGCCGGCGCGGAAGGCCGTTGTCGCGCGGGGCTGAAGCGCGCGCCGCTCGACGCGCGGCACACGCGCAAGGATCGGAGTGCCGCCTCACCGCCGCCGTCGCCATGATGCGGCATGACAAAGGACATCCGAATGCGCGCGGCAGAGAAAATCGAGGCGGCGGATTGGGCGACGCTGGGCGTGCTGTCGGTGGTGTGGGGCGGATCGTTCCTGTTCTACCGCGTGCTGGCGTTCCAGTTGCCGCCGCTTACCACCGTATTCTGCCGCTGCGCCATCGGCGGCGCGGCGCTTGCGCTTTTCGTGCTGTGGCGAAAAGAGGCGCCGCTGCCGCCGCGCCGGCTGTGGCCGCGGTTCCTGCTGCTCGGCCTGATCGCCAACGTGCTGCCGTTCACCGCCTTCGCCTGGGGCGAAAGCCGGGTCTCGGGCGGCACGGCGGCGATCCTGAACGCCATGACGCCGATCTTCACCATGCTGGTAAGCAGCGTGCTGTGGCGGACCGAGGCGCTGACCGCCGGCCGCATGGCGGGTGTCGCGTGCGGCGTCGCGGGCGTGGCGGTGCTGGTCGGGCCGCAGGCGCTGATGGGCCAGAACCTGCTCGGCCAGACCGCCTGCCTGGGTGCGGCGCTGTGCTACGGCTTCGCGGCCCCGTACGCCCGCTCGTTCAAGGGCGTGGCACCGGCTCAGATGGCCACGGGCCAGCTCGCCGCCGCGTCGGCGATCCTGCTGCCGCTGATGCTGGCGATCGACCGGCCGTGGTCGATCCCGGTACCTCGCTGTCCGGCTGGGCGTCGCTGCTGGGCCTGGCGCTGCCCAGCACCGGGTTTGCGTACGTGCTGTTCTTCCGGCTGCTGACGCGCATCGGGGCGACCAATCTCGTGCTGGTGACGTTCCTGGTGCCGGTCTCGGCATTGCTGCTGGACGCCGCCGTGCTGGGCGAGCGGGTCGCCTGGAACGCGCTCGCCGGCATGGCGGTGATCGCCTTGGGACTGGCCCTGCTGGACGGGCGCATCCTGTCGCTGCTGCGGGTGCGCCGGACCGTCCAGTAGTGCTACTGGCTACAGGGCTTGGCTGTTCGGAAGACCCTCACCCCAGCCCTCTCCCGGAGGGAGAGGGGGCAAGGCTGCTGATCGGCGCTGAACCTTCTCCCTCTCCCTCTGGGAGAGGGCTGGGGTGAGGGGGGCCAACGCTCGCCGCGCGCCTGCCCGCCGGGGGACTCGAACCCCCACGCCTTGCGGCCGCGGATTTTAAGTCCGCTGCGTCTACCGTTCCGCCAGGCGGGCCTCGAGCGGCGTCATGCCGGGGCTTCCCCCGCGTCCGTTTCCTCCAGCGTCCGGGCGATGTCCAGCGCCCGGCGCAGCAGCGTCTCGGCGGCTTCCGGCGTGCGGAACGCGCTGTGCGCGGTCAGCGTCACGTTGCCCAGCATCGCGAGCGGATGCCCCGGCGCCAGCGGCTCCTCGTGGAACACGTCCAGCCCGGCATGGCGCAGGCGGCCGCCGCGCAAGGCGGCGATCATCGCGGCCTCATCGACCAGCGCGCCGCGCGCGGTGTTGACCAGGATGGCGCCCGGCCGCATCCGCGCGATCCGCTCGGCCGACAGGAAGCCGCGCGTCGCCTCGGTCAGCAGCAGGTGCACACTCAGCACATCGCTTTCGGCCAGCAGCGTATCGACGTCGACGAACGCCACGCCGGGCGCGGTGCGCGGCGTGCGGTTCCAGGCCAGCACCCGCATCCCGCCGCCGCCGGCGATGCGCGCGACCTCGGCGGCGATGCCGCCGAACCCCAGCAGGCCGATGGTGCGGCCGGACAACTGCATCCCCTCGGTGCGCGGCCAGCCGCCGGCGCGCACCTCGCGGTGCATCTCGCCGATGCCGCGCGCCGCCGCCCACATCAGGGCGATGGCGTGCTCGGCGACCGCGGTGTCGCCGTAGCCCTTGATGGTGTGGACCGTGATGCCGAGCCCGGCCAGCGCCTCGGGGTTCATGTAGCTGCGCGCGCCGGTGCCGAGAAACACCACATGGCGCAGCCCCGGACAGCGCGCCATCTCGGCGGTCGGCAACTGGCTGTGGTCGTCGAACACGAAGTCGTAGCCGGCCAGCAGTCCCGGCAGCGACTCCGGCGGCGGGTCGTCCTGGAGGTTCAGGGCAACCGGCGGATCGCCCTCGCGCCGCACGCGGCGGAAGATGGCGGCCATTTCGGCATTGGCATCGACGAACATGCCGCGCATGGGATCTCCGGCCTGGTTGGGCGGCGATCCTGCCCAGCAAGCCGCCGGCCGGCAATCGTCCTCGCGCGACGGCCGCTCGTTGCCCGGCAGGTGGACAACACGAACTTGCCGGGGCACTTTCTGGCGGAAATGCAAAAGTCCCCTCATCCTCCGCCAACTCCGGTTCGCGTGATCGAAGTGCTCGCCTTCCCGTCGGTGCAGTTGCTCGATGTCACGGGGCCGCTTCAGGTGTTCGCGTCGGCCAACGATCTCGTCGCCGAGGCGGGGGGAACGCCGCCCTTCGCGCTGCGTGTGGTGGCGCCGGGCGGTCCGAGCGTGACCGCCTCGGCGGGACTGGGGCTTGCGGCGGTTGCGCTGCCGCCCATCGACGCGGCGTTGGACACGCTGATGATCGCCGGCGGCCAGGGCGTCGAAGCGGCGGCGGCCGACCCGGTGCTGGTCGATTGGGTCCGCGAGCGCGCGAGACATGCGCGCCGCGTCGCCTCCGTCTGCACCGGGGCGTTCCTGCTGGCCGCTTCGGGCGTACTGGACGGGCGGCGGGCGGCAACCCATTGGTCATTCTGCGCCGAGCTTGCCCGGCGCTTCCCCGCCGTGCGGGTCGAGCCTGACCCGATCTTCGTGCGCGATGGCCCGGTCTGGACCTCGGCGGGGGTGACGGCCGGCATCGACCTGGCGCTGGCGCTGGTGGAGGAGGATCTGGGTCGCACCGTGGCGCTGGCCGTGGCGCGCTACCTGGTGGTCTTTCTCAAGCGCCCGGGCGGCCAGGCGCAGTTCAGTACCGCCCTGTCCCTGCAAGCGGCGGACGACAGGTTCGGGGCGCTGCATGACTGGCTGCGTGGGCATCTGGCGGACGACATTACGCTCCCGGTCCTGGCCGGCCAGGCCGGGATGAGCGAGCGCAGCTTCAGCCGCCGCTACGCGCAGGCAACCGGGCTGACGCCGGGCCGGGCCGTCGAGCGGCTGCGGGTGGAGGCGGCGCGGCGCCTGCTGTCGGAGTCGCGCCTGCCGGTCAAGCGGATCTCGCGGCGTTGCGGCTTCGGCTCGGAGGAGACGATGCGCCGCAGCTTCCTGCGCCTGCTGGCCGCCACGCCACAGGACTATCGCGCCCGGTTCAGCTCCTGAACAACGCCGCCAGCCGGCAACCCGCGCGGGACGCGGGCGCGCGTGGCGACGCGGGCGCGCGTGGCGACGCGGGAGAGCATGTTCTATCCTCGCCGCCATGCGCCTTTTCCCCCTTCTGCTGCTCTCGTTTGCCGTCATGGCCACGGCGCAAATCCCCGCCCGCGCGGCCAAGCCGCCGCCGCTGGGGGCCGGCAAGTCGGGGCCGTCGCCGTCACGCGGACGCCGCATCCTGGACAGCGGCAGCGGCTTCGTGGTCGATCCGGGAAAGCTGCTGACCAACGCGCATGTGGTCGCGCATTGCGGCGCGGTGCTGGCGCGCAATGCCGCCGGGCGCACGGCGCGCGCCAAGCTGCTGGCCACCGACACCGGCCGCGACCTGGCGCTGCTCGGCGTGCCGCGCAATTTCGGGCCGGCGCTGATCTTCCGCGACGCGCCGGTGGTGCTGCGCGGCGAGAGCGTTGTGACGTACGGCTTTCCGCTGACCGGCCTGCTGTCGTCCGGGCCGACGCTCACCACCGGCAGCATCAGCGCGCTGAGCGGGCTGCGCGACAGCAAGCTCGACTACACGATCAGCGCGCCGGTGCAGTTGGGCAATTCCGGCGGCCCGCTGCTGGATGCGCAGGGCCATGTGATCGGCGTGGTCACGGCCAAGCTGGACGCCGCCAAGGTGGCGCGGCTGACCGGCGGGGACATCCCGCAGGACGTGAACTTCGCCATCAAGAGCAACGAGGCGCTGGCCTTCCTGCGCGGCGCGCGGGTGCGCCCGGCGACCGCCGCCAGCACGGGGCCGGAGCTGCGCGCCTCGGCGATCGGCGAGATCGCCAACCCGGCCACCGCCTTCATCCAGTGCCTGCGCTGAGAGCCGCCTGAGCGCCGCATGTATCGCGCGCCGCCGTGGCAGCCGCCGCCGGCCTTCTACGCGCCCGAGCCCGAGCGGGTCCGTCGCAAATGGCGCTGGCGCCTGCTGGGCTGGCTGCTGATCGCGGCGGTCTGGGCGGCGCTGCTGGGCGGGGCGGTGCTGCTGTGGTGCGCCTGGGATTTGCCGCGCCCCGAGGCGGCGCTGGCGGCGGTGCGCCGCCCCAGCCTGACCTTGCTCGACGCAGCCGGGACGCCGTTTGCCCGCTTCGGCGACGTGGTGGGCGACAAGGTGCATCTGGCCGACCTGCCGCCGGCGCTGCCCGAGGCCGTGGTGGCGGTGGAGGATCGGCGGTTCTGGACGCATTGGGGCCTGGATCTGGGCGGCATCCTGCGCGCCGCCGTGGTCGATGCGCGGGCCGGGCGCGTGGTGCAGGGCGGCTCGACCATCACGCAGCAGGTGGCCAAGAACCTGTTCCTGTCCAATGCCCGCACGTTCCGGCGCAAGGTGCAGGAAGTGCTGCTGACCTTGTGGCTGGAACACACGTTCACCAAGCGCGAGATCCTCGAGATCTGGCTGAATCGCGTCTATCTCGGCTCCGGCGCCTGGGGCGTCGATGCGGCGGCGCGGCGGTATTTCGGCGTGCCGGCCGCGAAGCTGTCGCTGTGGCAGTGCGCGGTGATCGCCGGCCTGCCGCGTGCGCCGTCGCGGTTTTCCCCGCGCGTGGACCCGGCCGCCGCCGCCGCGCGGGCGCACGAAGTGCTGGCCGCGATGGTGGCCGACGGCGCGATCACCGATCCGCAGGCGCGGGCGGCCTCGGCGCAGATCGCATTTCCGCGCCGCGCCACGGCATCCGGATGGTTCGCCGACTGGGTGGCCGAGCAGGCGCAGCCGCTGCTGCCGGACGGCACCGACGCGGTGCTGCGCACCACGCTGGACGCGCGGTTGCAGGCGCTGGTGGAGACGCGGCTGGACGCGATGCTGGACGGCCCGGGCCGGGCGGCGGGGGTGGAGCAGGGCGCGGTGGTGGTGCTGGACGCGGCCACCGGCGCGGTGCGGGCGATGGCCGGCGGGCGGGACTATCACGCGAGCCCGTACAACCGCGCGGTGACGGCGCGGCGGCAGGCCGGCTCGACATTCAAGGTGTTCGTGTGGCTGGCCGCGTTGGAGGCGGGCGCGCGGCCGGACGACACGGTGCTGGACGCGCCGATCACCGTCGGCGGCTGGAGTCCGCGTGATTTCGACGGGCGGTTTCGTGGCGCGGTGACGCTGACCGACGCGCTGGCCGACAGCCTGAACGCCGCCGCCGTCCGCCTGCTGGCGCGCGCCGGCGGCCCGAGGGCGGTCGCGGCGGTGGCGCACCGGCTGGGGATCGCCGACGCGCTGCCGGACAACGCGACCCTGGCGCTGGGCACCGGGGATGTCGGCGTACTGGAGCTGGCGGGCGCGTACGCGCCGCTGTTCGCGGGCGGGATGCGCGCGGCGCCCACGGGGATTGCCGGCATCGAGGCGGACGGCCGGGCGCTGCCGATTGCCCGCGCGGCCCCGGTGCGGGTGGTGGCGCCGGCGCGGGCGGCGGAGATGCTGCGGATGATGGCCGCGGTGGTGTCACGCGGCAGCGGCCGGGCGGCTTCGGTTGCGGGGCGGATGGTGGCGGGGAAGACCGGGACGACGCAGGATTCTCGCGATGCCTGGTTCGTGGGCGGCGTGGACGGGACGGTGATCGCGGTTTGGCTCGGGCGGGATGATGGCAAGCCGATGGCGGGCGTCACGGGAGGAGGGCTGCCGGCGCGGCTGTTTCATGAGGTGGCGGTGGGGGCGGGGAGGCTGCCCTGACGGAAATTGTTCCCAAAGCGAAAAGCGTGTACTCAGGTCCCTCGCGTCAACCCTCGCCGCCATCACGGGTGCGGCGAGGCGCGAAAGAGCGATCGAGTGCTGGCTGACCACGAAGCCGCGACAAAATTGGAGGCAGGCTGAATGGCCGGTTCGACCTTTAAGACCAATCCGTACGACCTGCACGAGTTGCTGAAGAACTGTCATCGCGGCGTCCTTCAACTGCCCGATTTTCAGAGAAGTTGGGTGTGGGACGAGGGCCGCATAACGAGCCTCATCGCTTCGGTCTCCAAGGCCTTCCCCATCGGCGCATTGATGACGCTTGAGACTGGGGGTGAGGTGGATTTCAAGCCGCGGGCGGTCGAAGGCGCTCCGCAGGAGGCTGGAGAGGCGAGGCCTCACTCGCTCCTTTTGGACGGACAGCAGCGCATGACCTCGCTCTATCAGGTCGCCCTTCGCGGCAAGGTTGTTCAGACCATCACTCTCGCAAAAAAACGAGTGAGTCGGTGGTTCTACATAGATATACAAAAAGCACTCGATCCAAGCATAGACCGCGAAGACACTATCGTTTCTGTTCCAGAAAACAAGATCGTCGTTACCGATTTTGGTCGCGAGGTTGTCCTCGATCTAAGTACCAGAAGAAAGAGAATTTGAGCAACTCATGTATCCTGTGTCAATGGCCTTTCAATGGGGGGATTGGCAGAGGCGGTTCATAGAATACTCGATGAGAAAAGGTAATTTTAGCGAGAAGTGGGCGGTTATTTCGGCCTTTAACGACACGGTCCTGGAAAATTTTATGAAGTATCAAGTGCCCGTGATCGCGCTTGGCTCTGGGACATCCAAAGAAGCCGTTTGTGTCGTGTTCGAGAAGGTCAACACAGGGGGCAAGTCGCTCGACGCATTTGAACTCGTCACGGCAATGTACGCTGCGGCCGGCCACGAACTGCGGCGAGACTGGTACGGGAAGGGCAGCGAGACCGGACGCCAGCATCGCTTGGCTGTCACCATGCGCCCACCAGGGAAGGATGCCGGCATCATCGCCGAAGTTTCCAACATCGACTTTCTGCAAGCTGTGTCGCTGTTCCACACCCGTGAGCGCAGACGTACCGCCGCCGCCGAGGGTAAGCAGGGCAAGGAGCTTCCCGCCGTGACGGGCAACCGACAGGCGCTGCTGAACCTGCCGCTTGAGGCCTATAAAAAATATGAGAGTCAGGTCGAACGCGGGTTCGTCCAGGCCGCCAAGTTCCTGCACACTTGCACGTCTACCGTATCCGCGATTTGCCCTATCAGTCACAGATCGTGCCGCTGGCTGCGATCCTTGCCGACATCGGCGAGGCCGCGGCCCATGAAGCAAATCGGGCCAAGCTTGTTCAATGGTATTGGAACGGAGTGTTTGGGGAGCTGTATGGCTCGGCAGTCGATACGCGCATCGCGCGCGACTTCATGGAAGTCCCCGCTTGGCTAAGAGGGGGCGAATTGCCGTCCACGATTCGTGACGCGACATTCCGGGCGGACAGGCTGAAAACGATGCGGATGCGACTGTCCGCGGCGTATAAGGGCGTGAACGCGCTTCTGATGAAGGAAGGAGCGCAAGACTTTCGCTCGGGGCAGAAATTCGATCACGCGATCTTCTTTGGAGAAAATGTCGACATTCACCACATTTTTCCAAAGGCGTGGTGCGAAGCTCAAGGAATCGAACCGGCGATCTTCGACTCGATCATCAACAAGACGCCACTCTCATATCGAACAAACCGGATTATCGGCGGTGCCGCACCATCGACATATCTCTCCAAGCTGGAGACCGGCGGCGCAGAGACGCCGCCGATCAAGTCCGAAAGCCTTGACGCATATCTGTCCTCTCATCTCATCGACCCATCGGTTCTCAGGGCCGACGCCTTCGAGGCCTTCATGCGGGATCGACAGCAGAGACTTCTCGGCCTGATCGAGCAGGCGACAGGCCAATCGGTTTATCGAATTGAACAGCCCGAAGAAGGACAAGACATGGAGATCTATGACGAAGCCGTAGAAGCGGAGCTGACGATGGCTGCATAACGACGAGCCCTTGCGACGCGGCAATCTAGGGGCTTGCACCGTCCGGCGGTTCTGGATCGCCGCGGGCGGTTGGTGCGGCGCGAGCCATCGCAGGGCGCCGTTCGCATCAGGACGCGGTCGGCAGCTTCAGCACCGTTACCGGCGTCGCGCGATACGCGGTCGGGAACAGCCGCTTCAGCGCCGCCACCTTCGGGATGTCGTTGATCGCGATGTACGGGCTGTCGGGATGGCGGACCAGATAATCCTGATGGTACTGCTCGGCCGGATAGAACGCGGGCAGCGCGTCGACGCGTGTGGCGATCGGCTTGGCGAAGGCGTGCGACGCGTCCAGTTGCGCGATGTAGGCCTGCGCGACACGCCTCTGCTCGGGGTCGGAGACCCAGATCTCGGAGCGGTACTGGCTGCCGGAATCCGGCCCCTGGTAGCCGACCTCCGTCGGGTCGAGCGCCACCGAGAAGAACACTTGCAGGATGCGGCCCGAGCGAGACCTGCGCCGGTTCATAGGTGATCCGCACCGATTCCGCGTGGCCGGTGTCACCGTCGCTGACCGTCTCGTACCGCGCCGTCGAAGCGGCCCCGCCGGCATAGCCCGACACCGCCTCGCGCACGCCGCGCAGATGCTCGAACACGCCTTGCACGCCCCAGAAGCAGCCGCCCGAAACCACGATGCTTTCCGTGGCGCCGGCCGGCTTGCCGGCCTCGTCGTGCGCCGGCGGCGGCACCGGCTGGGTGCGTTCCGCGGCGCCGGCGCGCAGCAGCGGCACGGCCAGCACGGCGGCGACGCCGCCGGCCAGCAGCCACCGCCAGGATCGGGTACGTGGGGGTCGGGTCCGTTGTGGCATGTCGGCGATCCTCCTGCTGTCAGGCGGCGCGGAAACGCAGCACCGCGCCGTTCATGCAATAGCGCAGGCCGGTGGGCCTCGGTCCGTCGTCGAACACATGGCCCAGATGTCCGCCGCAGTTGCTGCAATGAACCTCCGTGCGGGTGACAAAGGCGCTGTTGTCCTCCGAGGTGCCGACCGCGCCGGCGATCGGCGCCCAGAAGCTCGGCCATCCGGTATGGCTATCGTATTTCGTGGCCGAGGTGAACGCCGGCCGCGCGCAGCCGATGCAGTCGTAGCGGCCCGGCCGGAACTCGAGGTCGAGTGGGCTGGAATACGGACGCTCGGTGCCGGCCTGGCGCAGAATCGCGTATTGCGCCGGCGTCAGCATGGCCCGCCATTCGGCGTCGCTGCGCATCAGGGGAAAATGCGCGGCCTGCGCGGCGCGGGCAGGTTGGCGGACCGCGAGCGCGGTCAGTCCGAGAAAGGTGGCGCTGGCGGCCAAGGCGTTGCGTCGGGTCATGTCTGCACGCTCCTGTCGCGATGTGGTTCGTGACAGGGAGGCGCCGGGTTACACGCGCGCCGCTGTCCTGGCCACACTACGGCGCAGCCTTTGCGGCGGATGCCATGCCCGTCTTGTGGCCCGCCGTCAGGCGATCATGTCGATGAGCGTCCGATCATCGCGTAGGCGCCAAGCGGTGTTCGCTCAATCATCTCTGTGCCCCTCCTGCATGTCGCTCGGCCGACGCTGCTCGGCCTCGTCGTGGCGGAACGGCCCGGCCTCGGCCATCGCCGCCATCTCGGCCAGCATCGCCGGGCGCTCGTGGTCGAGAAAATCGGCGACGGCGCGGCGCAGCCCTGGGTGGGCGATCCAGTGCGCCGAGTAGGTCGGCTTCGGCAGATAGCCGCGCTGGATCTTGTGCTCGCCCTGCGCTCCCGCCTCGACCCGGCCCAGCCCGTGCGCGATGGCGAAGTCGATCGCGCGATAATAGCAAAGTTCGAAGTGCAGGAAAGGATACTCGCCGCGACAGCCCCAGTTGCGGCCGTACAGCGCGTCGCGCCCCACCAGGTTCAGCGCCCCGGCGACCGGGCGGCCGCGCTGGGTCGCCAGCATCAGCACCACCGCGTCACCCAGCCGCTCGGACAGCATCCCGAAGAACGCGCGCGTCAGATAGGCGCTGCCCCATTTGCGATCCACCGTCGAGGTATAGAACCCGTAGAACGCATCCCACTCCCGCCGCCCGATTTCTGGGCCGCGCAGCGCCACGAACTCCAGCCCCGCCGCGTTGGCGTCGCGGCGCTCGCGGCGGATCGCCTTGCGCTTGCGCGACGCCAGGGCCGCCAGGAAATCCTCGAAGCTGGCGTAGCCGGCATTCTCCCAATGGAACTGCACGCCGAGGCGCGGCAGCCAGCCGGCCTCGCCCAGCGCCATCCAGTCGGCCTCGGTGCAGAAGCTGGCATGGACCGAGGACAGCTCCATCTCGCCGCAGGCCTGCGCCAGCGCGCGGCCCAGCGCCTCGCGCGGCACCCCGGATTCGGCGCGGACCAGCAGGCGCGGGCCGGGCACCGGGCTGAACGGCACGGCCACCTGCAGTTTCGGATAATAGCTGCCGCCGGCCCGCTCGAAGGCGTGCGCCCAGCCGTGGTCGAATACGTATTCCCCATAGCTATGCGATTTCGCGTACATCGGCGCCGCCCCCACGACCGCGCCGGCGGCATCGCGCAGGATGGCGTGGCGCGGCAGCCAGCCGGTGCGCGGGCCGGCCGAGCCGCTATCCTCGACCGCCGAGAGGAAGGCGTGGCTGACGAACGGGTTATCCGTCCCGGCGCAGGCATTCCATTCGGCGGGGGAGATCTCGGCGATCGCGCGATGCAGCGAGAGCGTAAGCGGCGTGGTTCCGTCGGGCATTGCACACAGGTAGCGCCGTCACGCCGTCAGGCAATGCGGAACATGCCCTCGACCTCCACGGCGGCGTCCATCGGCAGCGAGGGTACGCCCACGGTGCTGCGTGCGTGCCGCCCGGCGTCGCCGAACACCGCGACCGCCAGATCCGAGGCGCCGTTCATCACCGGGGCGTGCTGGGTGAACTCCGGACCTGCGGCGATGAAGCCGCCCAGGCGCACCACCCGCGTCACCCGGTCGAGGTCGCCGCCGCAGGCCGCGCGCAACTGTGCGAGCAGGTTGACCAGGCACAGCCGCGCCGCCTCCTGCCCTTGTTCGAGCGAGACGCTCGCGCCCAGCTTGCCCGTGAAGGCGAGCTTTCCGTCGCGCATCGGGATTTGCCCGGACACCACCACCAGGTCGCCGCTGACCACGAACGGCACGTAATTGGCCACCGGCGCCGGCGGCGTCGGCAGCGTGATGCCAAGCTCGGCCAGCCTTGCCTCGATATGTCCGGCCATCCTACTTCACCACCCGCAGCCCGCGCCGGCGCGGCGGGGCCTCCTGCGTCAGTTCCAGCGGCAGCAGCGGCGCGTCCTCGCCGTCGGCGTCGACCGGGGGCAGCGCCAGGCCGGGCGCATAGGCGTGCGCCAGATGGCGCATCACATAGTCGATGGCCGAGGTGGCGCGCGGCACCGCCGGGTCGCCCTCGACCATGCCGGCCGGGCCGAAGCGGGTGCCGGCCAGCGCATCGACGAACTCGGCCAGGGGTGCGCCGTGCTGCAAGCCGATGCCGATGGCGTGCGACAGGCACTCGGCCAGCGCGCGCACGGCGGGCGAGGCCTGCGGCAAGGTGATCGCCACCTCGCCCGGCCGCCCGTCCGGATATTCGCCGGTGCGCAGAAACACTTTCTGGCCGCCGACCACCGCCTTGTGCGCGATGCCGCCGCGCCGGGGCGGCAGGTCGCGGCGCCGGTTCGGGGGCGTGGCGGGCGCCGGCAGCGCAAGCGGCGGGGCAGGGCGAAGGTCCAGCAACGGGGCGAGCGCCGCGTGCATCGCCGCGTGCGCGGCCGGCGAAGCGACCGGCAGCACGTCATGGCCCGCCAGCACGGCCGCCAGCGCCGCGGCCGTGCTGGTGGCGCGCGCGGCCAGCAGGCTGCGCGCCGTGCGCGACAGCGCGCCGGCTTCGTTCAGCGGACCGAACGCGGGGGCGATGCCGGACGTCTCGACGCCCAGCAGCGCATCGACGGCATCGGCCTCGCCGACGCCGAGCAGCACGCCGGCCAGCCGCTCGCGCAGCGCGCGCGGCAGCGTCGCGGCCAGGTCGCGCGCGGCGGCGCTGTCGTAGTCCAGCCCGGCGGCCGCGATCAGGCCGGCCAGCCCGGTCAGCCGCACGCATGGCCGCGGCCCCGGCCACAGCGCCCGGCTCGCCGCCACGGCGACCTCGGCGGCGTCCAGCAGGCGCGCGGTGTCCCCGGGTGCGAAAGCCGCGAGGTTGACGCGCACGCCGGTGGCCGATCCGCTGCCCGTCCAGGCCGGCTCGCCGAGCGCCGCGCGCTGTTCCAGCAGCAGGGTCTGCATCTCGGCGGCCAGCGCCAGGCCGCCGCGCGCGGCCAGCGGCGCCAGCCACGCCTCGGCCAGCGATGCCAGCTCGATCGCGCCGGCGCCGGGCGCGAGCATCGCCAGCCCCGCGGCGGCGGCGTCGTCCCAGGCGGCCGGCAACGTGACCTGGCGCGGCGGTCCATCGGCGTCGGCGGCGGCGAGACAGCGGCGCATCCGCACCCCGTCCCACAGTCTCAGCGTGGCTCTGCGCGTCGTTTGCATGTCCGGACGCTACAGCCTCGCGCCGGCGCGCGAAAGGCCATTTTGTGGGTGTCATACCGAAATGCCCCAACATAGCGGAGAGGGGGGCGGGCATGGACCGTCCGCGCCCGCTCACGTATAGGAGGCCGCATGGCGACCATCGGCACGCGCATCTTTACTTGGCTGAACGGGCGGCGGGTCGGCCGCGACAGTCTCGGAAACGTCTACTACGAGGAGAAGCGCCTGCGCGCCGGCGCCCCGAAGGTGCGGCGCTGGGTGATCTACGCGGGCGTTCCCGATGCCTCGAAAGTGCCGCCGGAGTGGCATTCCTGGCTGCACTACACCACCGACGCGCCGCTGTCGGAGCTGGGCCGCAAGCCGTGGCAGAAGCCGCATCTGGCCAACCTCACCGGCACGCCGTTCGGCTATCGACCGGCCGGCCACGATTACAGCGGCGGCGTGCGGGCGCAGGCGACCGGCGATTACGAGTTCGTGGACCCCCGACGGCACGGTGCTTGACCCGGTGCCGCCGCCCGCCACCATGGGCGCCTGAGCGGCTGCCTTGGCGGAGCGACGCATTTCCGAGTTGCTGGCCGGCGCCGTCGTGCTGGTGGTGGCGATCGGCTTCCTCGGCTATGCCGTGGTCAACACCGGCCATGCCGGCGGCGGCGGCTATACTCTGCACGCCAGTTTCGACCGTATCGACGGCCTGGCGCCGGGTTCGGACGTGCGCTTGGCCGGCGTCAAGGTGGGCAGCATCGACGCCACGCGCATCGACCCCAAGACGTTTCAGGCGGTGGTGGATTTTTCCGTCGCCTCCGACATCAAGCTGCCGACCGACAGCAGCGCGCAGGTGACGAGCAGCGGCCTGCTGGGTGGCGTGTTCCTGGCGCTGGCGCCGGGCGGCGAGGCGGCGATCATTCCACCGGGCGGCCAGGTGACGATCACCCAGTCGGCGGTCAGCCTGGAGGATCTGCTGGGCAAGTTCATCTTCAACGTGGGCGACCTGTCGAGCGCCGTGCAGAAATCGCTGCACCAGGGGCCGATGTCCCAGCCTTCGACGCCGCAGCCCTCGGGGCCGGCTTTGCCGGATGGCAAATCGGGCGAAACACCCGGGGGTGGTTCGGCGTTGCCGCCGCTGAAATGACCGATCCGCCGACATGACCGGCCCGACCCTCTGGCCGCAGCCGGACGGCACCCCCATCGACTGCCGCGAGAAGCTGAAAGTGCTGGCCGAGAACCATGCCGAACTGGCGCAGATCATGCAGGACGCGTTCGAGGACGCGGTGCTGATGGGCGTCGACGAGGCGGCGATGCGCGCCATCCTGGCCGAGATGGTGGCGGGGCTGCGCAGCCCGAAGCACGGCCGCGACGCGGCATGAAGGGTGCGGCGGCATTGGCGGTGGCCGCGCTGACCGTCATGCTGATCGCCGGACATCCGTCTGTGGCGCAGACCACCGCCGCGCCCCCCGCGCCGCAAGCGCCGCCGGCGCCCGCCTGGCTGCCACGCCACACGGCCGATCTCGTGGCGTTGGACAAGATCTCGGCGCGGGCCACGAAGCTGTCGGTGGATGTCGGGCAGTCGGCCACCTTCGGCACGCTGACCATCGCGGTGCGCGCCTGCGACGTGCGCCCGCCCGATGTGCCCGAGGATGCGACCGCGTGGCTGGACATCACCGACAGCACGCCGGGCGCGCCGCAATTCCACGGCTGGATCGTCAAATCCGCCCCCGCCGTGTCCGGCTTGCAGCATCCGAGCTACGACGTGCGCCTGGCGGGGTGCCAGTGACCGGCCCGCCTGCCCTGCCGGAGCGGGCGGCGCTGCTGCTCGACCTGGACGGCACGCTGCTGGATTTGGCGCCGACGCCGGACACGGTGGTGGTGCCGCCCGACCTGCCGGCGACGCTGCGCCGCCTGCGCGAGCGGCTGGAGAATGCGGTGGCGGTGGTGACGGGCCGCCCGGTGGAGCAGATCGACGCGCTGCTGGGCGACGCGCCCTACGCGGTGGCGGGCGAGCACGGCGGCGTGCTGCGCCCCGCGCCCGGCGCCGCGCTGGTGCGCGCGGCGCTGCCGGAGCTGCCCGCGTTCTGGCTGGATCAGGCCGCGGCCTCAGTCGCGGCCTATCCGGGCGCGCTGCTGGAGCCGAAGGCGCGCGGTTTCGTGTTCCACTATCGGCAGGCCCCCGATGCCGGCCCCGCGTTGCAGGCGGCGGCGCACGCCATCATCGCCGCTCGCGCCGGCGCCTATGCGGTGCTGCCGGCGCACATGGCCTGGGAGATCAAGCCGCGCGGCGCGGACAAGGGCACGGCGGTGGTCACGCTGCTGCGCTTCGCGCCATTTGCCGGGCGGGTGCCGGTCTATGTCGGCGACGACGTGACCGACGAGGACGCGATCCGCGCCGCCGATGCCGCCGGCGGCATCGGCTTGCGGGTGCGCGACGCCTTCGGCGACCCGGCCGGCGTGCGCGCCTGGCTCGCCGATCTGGCGGCGACGCTGTAGGCTGGCTTTTCATCACGGAGACCGCGCGATGTCCGCCTCGATGCCCCGCACGCCGATCAAGCTGGTGCTCGCCGATGTCGACGGCACTCTCGTCACCGAGCAGAAGGAACTGACCGCGCGCGCGCAGGCGGCCGTGCGCAAGCTGAGCGAGCGCGGCATCCAGTTCGCCATCACCAGCGGCCGGCCGCCGCGCGGCATGGCGATGCTGACCGAGCCGCTGGCGCTGACCACGCCGATCGCCGGCTTCAACGGCGGGGTGTTCACTCACCCCGATTTGTCGGTGATCGAGAGCCACACGCTGGCCCCGGAGGCGACGCGCCAGACCATCGCGCTGATCCGCAAGCACGGTCTGGACGCGTGGCTGTACACCGGCACGGACTGGCTGATCCGCAAGCAGGACGCGCCGCATGTGGCGCGCGAGCAGTGGACGGTGAAGTTTCCGCCCAAGGTGGTGGCCGAGTTCGCCGACGCGGATCTGGACCAGGCGGTGAAGATCGTGGGCGTCAGCGACGACCACGATCTGCTGGCGAAGGTCGAGACGGAGGTGCAGAAGGCGCTGGGCGAGCACGCGTCGGCCGCGCGCTCGCAGCCGTATTACCTCGACGTGACGAATCCCG
Source organism: uncultured Pseudomonadota bacterium (assembly GCA_963758455.1). GTDB lineage: Bacteria > Pseudomonadota > Alphaproteobacteria > Acetobacterales > Acetobacteraceae > CAVRQM01. The sequence continues at coordinate 36,224 of CAVWVK010000011.1, forward strand.
AGGCGAACAAGGGCGGCGTGGTCGCGTATCTGTGCCGCGTGCTGAAGGTGGCGCCCGAGGCCGTCGCGACCCTGGGCGACCAGCCGAACGACGTGCTGATGTTTCGCAAGACCGGATTTTCCATCGCGATGGGCAATTCCGGCGACGACGTGAAGAAGCAGGCGAGTGCGGTGACGGATTCCTACAACGACGAGGGTTTCGCCAAGGCGATCGAACGGTTCGTGCTGGGAGAGGGCGCATGAGTTACGGCGAGCTGCATGTCTCGGCCGATGCCGAGGCGCTGGCGCACGACGCGGCGCGCGTGCTGACCGAGGCGGCGCTGGCCAAGCCGGGCGTGGTGCGGATCGCGCTGTCCGGCGGCTCGACGCCGAAGCGCACGTCCGAGGTGCTGGCGGACCCGCCGCTGCGCGAGCGGTTCCCGTGGGACCGCGTGCATTGGTTCTGGGGCGACGAGCGGTTCGTGCCGCCGACCGACAAGGACAGCAATTTTCGCATGACGCGCGAGGCGATGCTGAACCGCGCGCCGGTGCCGGCCGCCAACGTGTTCGCGGTGCCGACCGTGGGTCTGTCGGCCGCGGTGGCGGCAAGCGAGTACGAGGCGCGGCTGAAGCGCGAGTACGGCGCGGACACGCTGGACCCGGCGCGCGCGCTGTTCGATGTGTGCCTGCTGGGGCTTGGCGACGATGGCCACACCGCCTCGCTGATCCCCGGCGAGCCGGTGCTGGAGGAACGCACGCGCTGGGTGGCCGAGGTCGGGCACGGGCGGCCGGAGGTGCGCATCACCATCACCTACCCGGTGATCGACAACAGCGCGGTGGTGGTGTTCCTGGTCGCGGGCGCGGGCAAGCGCGCGGTGCTGGCCGATGTGCTGTCCGGGCACAGCCAGGTGCCAGCCGCGCGGCTGCATCCGGCGGGAAAATTGCTGTTCCTGACCGACCGAGCGGCGGCCGGAAGCGAGGCGTAGGGCGGAAAAGCGCAGCGCATTCCGCCGCTTCTTTGCGTCGTACCGTGTTATCTGGTGGCCGGCAAAAAGGTGGCGGAATGCGCTGCGCTTTTCCGCCCTACCGTTGCGCTAT
>CAVWVK010000012.1:0-32170 GCA_963758455.1 uncultured Pseudomonadota bacterium
GGCAGCAGGAAGTTGCGGGCGAAGCCGGGCTTCACCCGCACGACCTCGCCCATCTGCCCGAGCTTCTCGACGCGCTGCAGCAGGATCAGTTCGACGGCTGGCCATGGTCGCGGTTCCTTCAGCTCACGATATACGGCAGCAAGGCAAGGAAGCGGGCGCGCTTGATCGCCTGCGCCAGCTCGCGCTGCTTCTTGGCGGAGACGGCGGTGATGCGGCTCGGCACGATCTTGCCGCGCTCGGGACAGGAAGCGCGACAGCAGCCGCACGTCCTTGTAGTCGATCTTCGGCGCGTTCGGGCCGGAGAACGGGCAGGACTTGCGGCGACGGTAGAACGGCCGGCGGGCGCCCACGGCGGAGCGGTGCGGCGGCTGACGCCGGCGGCGTGGAGTCGGTGCGGTCGGACATGCTGTGCTCCTATTCCTCGACGCCGCGGAAGCCGCCGTCGCGTTCCTCGGCGGGTCCGGCATCGCCGCGGGCGCGGAATTCCTCGCGGTCGTCATAGCCGCGGCTTGCGCCCGCTCTCGAACCGGCCGGCCGGCTTGGGGCCGCGAAAGCCGCGCTCGCGCTCGTCGGAGCGGCGGGTCAGCACGGCGCTGGGGCCTTCCTCGATCGCCTCGACGCGGATCGTCATGAAGCGCAGCACGTCCTCGTTCAAGCCGAGCTGGCGCTCCATCTCGACCACCGAGGCGGCTTCACATCCAGGCCAAGGAGCATGTAGTGCCCCTTGCGGTTCTTGTTGATGCGATAGGCCAGCGTGCGCAGGCCCCAGTATTCGCGCTTCTGGACCGAGCCGCCTTCGGGCTCGACCTGGGCGGCGACGATGTCGGCGATGGCCTCGACCTGTTGCTGCGTGACATCGTTGCGTGCGATCAGCACGCATTCATATAGCGGCATGGTGCCCCTCTGGCTTGTCTCTGCCCCGAACCAAAAGGTTCCGCGTCCCGATGACGCGCGAGCATAGCCGGACGGGGCCGACCCATCCGGCAGGAAGCGGCGGCTTATACACGCATCCGCGCGACCCGCAACCCTGCAGGAGCATCCCGATGGGCCTGAACATCCCGGTCATCTACGGCTCGGTCCGCTCGGACCGGCAGGGCATCCGGGCCGCCCGCTACCTGGTGGCGCAACTCGGCGCGCGCGGCCACGCGGCGACCCTGGTTGACCCGATGCAGCGCCGGCTGCCGCTGCTGGACCGCATGTACAAGGAGTTTCCAAAGGGCCAGGCGCCCGCGATTATGGAGGAGCTGGCCACCCTGTATCGCGGCGCGGACGCCTTCCTGATCTGCAGCGGCGGGTAGAACAACGGCATCCCGCCGGCGCTGAAGAACCTGCTGGACCATTTCCTCGAGGAGTATTTCTGGCGGCCCTCGGCCATCGCCTGCTATTCGGCCGGCCCGTTCGGCGGCGTGCGCGCCGCGATGCAGCTGCGCATGAGCCTGGCCGAGATGGGGATGCCGAGCATCCCCTCGCTGCTGCCGTTTCCGCACATCGCGAAGGCGGTCAGCGAGGCCGGCGAGCTGGCCGATCCGGGGTTCCAGACCCGCGCGGATCGGTTCTTCGGCGAGCTGGAATGGTACGCCGAGGCGCTGCAGGCGCGGCGGGCGAAGGGAGTCCCGTATTGAACCTGCATGACGATAGGGCCGGCGATGCCGGAGCACACTCTGCTGACTGGGCATGGCTGGACGCGATTGCGGGCACAATCAGCGAAGACTTTTTCGTTCGGGGGCGCGAACAGCCGCCGGTGCGGGGGCGCAAGGAGCTGGACGGAAGGTTCTCGTGAGGCGGCACGGTCTGAGCGCGGTGAGAGCGACGGCCGGCGCGATCCGCGCTACATACCCCGCCCAAGCCCACAGCGCTCCGTACGGCGCAGACCGAAAGGCCCCAATCATGCTGAAGTTCTATTTCCACCCGTCGCCGAACCCGATGAAAATCGTGCTGTTCCTGGAGGAAACCGGCCTGGCGCACGAGGTCGTGCCGGTCGATACCCGCAAGGGCGAGCAGCATCTGCCCGCCTTCCTCGCCGTCAATCCGAACGCCAAGACCCCGGCCATCGACGACGACGGCACCATCGTCTTCGATTCCAACGCGATCCTGCTCTATCTCGCGGAAAGGACCGGGCAGTTCCTGCCGCCGGCCTCGCACCGGGGCGAACTGCTGTCCTGGCTGATGTTCGTCGCCACCGGCATCGGGCCGTATTCCGGCCAGGCCGTGCATTTCAGCCATTTCGCGCCGAAGAACGACTATGCCATCAACCGCTACACGAAAGAGGTCGAGCGCCACTACCGCGTCCTCGACCAGCGCCTCGCCGAGCACGATTATCTGGTCGCCGGCGGCTACAGCATCGCCGACATGGCGCTGTGGGGTTGGGCCAACGCGCTGCCGTTCGTGCTGGGCCGCGACAAGGCGGCCAGCTTCGGCCATGTGATGCGCTGGCACCAGCGCATCAACGACCGCCCCGCCGCTTCCCGCGCCGCCGCGTGGCGCGAGCGGTTCGCCTTCAAGCAAGAAATGGACGACGACGCCGCCGCGCGCTGTTCCCGCAGAACGCGGCGTAGGCGGTCAGACCCTCGGGACGACCACCCAGCAGCCGCGTCGCCTGGCTCAGCAGATCCTCGACCCGCGCCGGCTTGCGCAGCAGCACGGTGCGATGCGCGGCGATCTCGCCGCCGTCCAGGCAAACCGCGGCGTCCGCATAGCCGGTCAGCAGGCAAGCGGGTAAAGACGGATGCCGTTGGCGGGCCTCGCGGATCAGCGTCAGGCCGTTCATGCCGGGCATTGCGAAATCCGTAAACAGCAGGTCGAACGCCTCGCCGCGGCCAGGCGCGACAGCGCCCCCAGCCCGTCCGACGCTTGCGCCACGCGATAGCCCTGAGCTTCCAGCTGTCCGGCCAGGGTCTCGCGCACCAGCGTATCGTCGTCCACCACCAGCACGCGCGATCCCTGGGCCGCCTCCGATGTTGCCGAGCCGTTGCCCGACTCGCTCGGCCGCCGCGGCGTCCGGATCGGCGCGGGGAAACCACAGGCTGACGCTGGTGCCACGGCCGGGCGCGCTGTCGATGGCGAAGCCGCCGCCGGATTGCTGCGCGAAGCCGCGCGCCATCGCCAGGCCGAGCCCGGTGCCCTTGCCGGTCGGCTTGGTGGTGAAGAACGGCTCGGCGGCGCGCGCCAGGGTCGCCGCGTCCATGCCGGTCCCGGTATCGGACACGGTCAGGCGGACATACTCGCCCGCGTCCAGTCCCGCCCAGTGGTCCGCCCCGGACGCGACCGTCTCCAGGCTCGGCCGCGAAACTCAGCGTGCCGCCGCCCGGCATGGCGTCGCGGGCATTGACGGCCAGGTTCACCAGCACCGTCTCCAGCTGGCCGCGATCGGCCAGCAGACAGGGTGATCGCGGGTCGCCGCCGATCCTGGCGCACCGCGATGCCGGCGCCCAGCGTATGCGCCAGCATGTCGTGCAGGCCGCCGAACAACGCGCAGGTGGGCACCGGCTCGGCCCGCAGCTCGCCGCGGCGGGCGAAGGCCAGCAGTCGGCCGGTGATCGCCGCCCCGCGGTTCGCCGCATCCGCCGCCATGCCGCGCGACCTGCCGCACCGCCTCGGCGTTGTCCGCGCGCCGGCCGATCAGGCTCAACCCGCCCAGCACCGCCTGCAGCACGTTGTTGAAATCGTGCGCGATGCCGCCGGCGAGCTGCCCCAGCGCCTCCATCCGCTGCGCCTGCGCCAGCTGCGCCTGCGCCGCCTCGCGCGCCGCCACCGCCTCGCGCACCCGCGTCTCCAGCGTCTCGTTCAGCCGCCGCAGCGCCGCGGCGTCCCGGGTCTGTCGCGTGAGGTCGATGCCGGCGACCGTCAGCCCCTCGATTTGCCCATGCGCGCCGAACAGCGGCTCGGCGGCCATCTCGAAGGTCATCGGCGTGCCGCCGAGCACGAAGTCCAGCACGCGGCGCTCCGGCTTGCCGCTGTCGAGCACGCCTCGCTTGAAGGCGACCAGCTCACGCATTCCGCCGAACGGCGGCAGGTCCTGGTCGCGCTTGCCGATGAGGTCCGCCGCGGCGAAGCCGACCGGATTCGCGATCCAGGTGTAGCGCAGGTCGCGATCGCAACTGTACACGACGATCGGCGCGTTCTGCAGCGCCACGCGGAACCGCTCGTCGGTCCGGTACAGCGCCCGTTCCCGCTCCGCCGCCTGCCGCCGCGCCCGCGCAAGCTGCAGAGCCGAGGCAATCCGCGCCAGCAGCTCGCGCGCCGAGAACGGCTTGACCAGGTAGTCGTCGGCGCCGGCCTCCAGGCCTTCGACGCGCGCCTCCTCGCCGGCGCGCGCCGAGAGCAGGATGACCGGCAGCGTCGCCAGCTCCGCGGATCGGCGCGCAGGGCGCGCAGCAGCCCGAAGCCGTCGAGGCCGCGGCATCATCACGTCGGCCAGCACCAGGTCCGGGCGCCGCGCGCGGATCGCCTCCAGCGCCGCCGCGCCGTCGGCGACCGCGTCACACCGTCATAGCGCTCGCCCAGCAGGCGCGCACGTAGTCGCGCATGTCGGCGTTGTCGTCGGCGAGCAGACACGCGCGCTGGTGGCCGGACCGCGCGACCGGCGTCCGGCGCGCGGGCATCGGCTCGGCGCCGGTCTCCGGCGTCTCCGTCCGGCAGCCAGCGCAGCGCCTCCTCCACGAAGGCGCGGCGCCGCGCGCACCGGCGGCGGCGGCCTGGCGGGCCCGCCGACGCTGCTCCGGCCGGCAGATGGTCGCGCCGCAAGGGAATGTGACGGTGAAGGTGCTGCCCGTGCCCGGCGTGCTCTCGCCCGCGATCGCGCCGCCGTGCAGCCGCACCAGCTCCTGCACCAGCGCCAGGCCGATGCCGGTGCCTTCGTGCGTGCGGCCCGCGCGCCCTCGACCCGGTGGAAGCGCTCGAAGAGGCGCGGCAGCTCGTGCGCCGGGATGCCGGTGCCCGGTGTCGCGCACGCGTCAGCTCGCGCCGTGCCCTGCCGCGGCGCGCAGCGCGACCGCGATCTCGCCCTCGAAGGTGAACTTGAAGGCGTTGGAGAGCAGGTTGAGGACGATCTTCTCCCACATGTCGCGGTCGACGTAGACCGGCTCGGGCAGCGGCGGGCAGTCGACCACCAGGCGCAGCCCGGCGCGCTCGACGGCGGAGCGGAAGACGCTGGCCAGGTCGGCGGTGAGCGCGGCCAGGTCGGTCGGCTCGTAGGCCGCCTGCGACCCGGCCGGCCTCGATGCGCGAGAAGTCGAGCAGGGTGTTGACCAGCTTGAGCAGGCGCAGCGCGTTGCGGTGGGCGATCTCCAGCCGCTCGCGCTGTCGGCGCGATCAGGCGCCGTCGGCGTCGGCCAGCGCGTCCTCGACGGGCCGAGCATCAGCGTGAGCGGCGTGCGGAACTCGTGGCTGACATTGCTGAAGAAGGTGGTCTTGGCGCGGTCGAGCTCGGCCAGCGCCTCGGCGCGCTGGCGCTCCTCCTCGTAGGCGCGGGCATTGGCGATGGCGGTGGCGATCTGGCGCGCGACCAGGTCGAGGAAGCCGCGGTAGTCGTCGTCGAGACTGCGGCGCGGGTTGAGCCCGGCCACCAGCACGCCGGCCGGGCTGCGCCTGGCTGGCCGGCGCGGCCACCGGCAGCACCAGCGCCGACGGGCGGGTTCGGGCCAGACGCCGCCGCAGAGTTCGGCCCGCGCCGGCAGCTCGTCCAGCAGCACGGCCTGCCCGCTGCGCGCCACCTCGGCCAGCGGCCAGGGATCGTCCGACGGAGCGCCGCGTCAGCAGGATGCGGCGGCCGCGACCCGCGTCGGGCGATGCCGGCGCGCGCCCGCAGGCGCGACGGCCCCGCGATCCTCGTCCGCGAGATACAGCAGGGCGAACGGGATATCGTCGGTTGCCGGCGCCCAGCGACGGCCGCAAGGCGTGGCGCAGGCCGCCTCGGCGGTCCGCGCCTCCGCGGTGCGCGCGGAGAGGTCGCGCAGGGCGCGCAGGCGCCGTTCGCCCACACCCGTCCGGTGGTCTCGTGACGGCGGTGAAGACACCGCCGACGCTGCCGCTCGTCCTGCTGATCGGGCTGTACGAAAAGGTGAAATAGGATTCCTCGATGTAGCCGTTGCGGTCGACCAGCAGCAACTGGTCGTCCGACCAGGTGGCCTCGCCGCGCTCCAGCACGCCGCGCATCTGCGGGCCGATGATGTCCCAGATCTCCGGCCAGCATTCCACGCCGGGCCGCCCACGAGCCGGCGGATGCTTGTCGCGCCCAGCACCGGCCGATAGGCGTCGTTGTACAGCATGGCAATCCGGCCCCCACCAGATCAGGATGGGGAAGCGCGATACGAGGCAGATGCTGACCGCGTGCTGCAGGCCTGCGGCCAGCCCTCCGCCGGGCCGAGCGGCGGCTGCGACCAGTCATGCGCGCGCATCAGCGCGCCCATCTCGCCGCCGCCCGCCAGGAAATCGCCGGCCGGTGCGGGGAACCAATGTCGGCCGCCATCCGCTTCCCCCGATCGACCACGATTATTGGCCCACCATATGCAGGCAACCGCGCGGGGCACAATCAGGGGTTCGATCCAACCCAGGGCGATCGCATTCGGGACGAAGCTCAGCCCGATGGTCCCGTCATGGCCGGGCCTTGACCCGGTCATCCACGCGGTTCGGCCGCCGCTGACCGCGCCCGTTTGCGAGGATGTTCGGGCTTGCCCAGGTCCCGGCCTGATGCTGCGGCTCGGCGTAGATGGCCGGGCCAAGCCCGGCCATGACGGTATAGCAACGGACAGGACCAAATGCGATAGCCCTGCTATCCAGCCGCTCGGTTGACACCGGCACGCTCCCGGACCATAGCGCGCGCCGCATCGTTCCGCGGGATTCCGTATGCCTCTCGCCTTCCTCTTCCCCGGCCAGGGCAGCCAGGCCGTCGGCATGGGCGGCGACCTGGCCGACGCCTTCGCCGCCGCGCGCGCGAGGTGTTCCAGGAGGTGGACGACGCGCTGGGCCAGAAGCTGTCCGGGCTGATGCGCGAGGGGCCGGCCGAGGACACTCACCCTGACCGAGAACGCCCAGCCGGCGCTGATGGCGGTCAGCCTGGCGGTGATGCGCGCGCTGGAGCAGGAGTTCGGCGTTCGCCTGGTCGACGGCGCCGTTCTTTGTCGCCGGCCACTCGCTGGGCGAATACTCGCGCCCTGGCCGCGGCCGGGGCGCTTCGCGCTCGCCGACGCCGCGCGGCTGCTGAAGCTGCGCGGCCAGGCCATGCAGCGCGCCGTGCCGGTGGGCGAGGGGGCGATGGCCTCGCTGATCGGCCCCAAGACCGACGTCGGCCGCGGAGCTGCGAAGCAGGCCGCCGCGCGCCGGCGGCGGGCGCGGGTGTGTCGTGGCGGCCAACGACAACAACGCCGGCAATGTGGTGATCTCCGGCGCCAAGGCGGCGGTGGACCGGGCCATCGAGAAGGCCAAGGAGCTGGGCGCGCGGGCCATCCCGCTGAACGTCTCCGCGCCCTTCCACTGCCCGCTGATGCAGCCGGCCGCCGAGGAGATGGCCGAGGCGCTGGCGGACGACGCCGATCGCCGCGCCGCTGGTGCCGCTGGTCGCCAACGTCACCGCCCGGCCGACCATCGATCCGGACGAGATCCGCCGGCTGCTGGTGCGAGCAGGTGACCGGCCGGGTGCGCTGGCGCGAGAGCGTGGAGTGGCTGGCCGGGGAGGGGGCGTGACCCGCTTCGCCGAGATGCGGCGCCGGCAAGGTGCTGACCGGCATGGTCAAGCGCATCGCGCCGGACGCCGAGGCTGTGGCGCTCGAACACGCCCGGCCGACCTCGAAGCGTTCGCGCAAGCCGTGACTGAGAACAGTGAGGAGCGGATCAGATGTTCGATCTGTCCGGCAAGACCGCGCTGGTCACCGGCGCCTCCGGCGGCATCGGCGGCGCGATCGCCCGGGCGCTGCACGCCCAGGGCGCCACGTGGTGCTGTCCGGCACCCGCGCGGACGCGCTGGAGGCGCTGGCCGGCGGAACTGGGCGAGCGCGCCTCGTGTCTGCCCGGCCAACCTGCGCGACCCGGCGGCGGTCGACGGGCTGGTCGGCCGCGGCCGAGGCGGCCGCCGGGCAGCGCTCGACATCCTGGTCGCCAACGCCGGCCTCACCCGCGACGGCCTGCTGCTGCGGATGAAGGACGAGGACTGGGAGACGGTGCTCGGGTCAACCTGGAGCCTACTTCCGCCTCTCCCGCGCCGCGCTGCGCGGGCATGATGCAAGCGGCCGCTGGGGCCGGATCATCGGCATCACCTCGGTGGTGGGCGTCACCGGCAACCCGGGCCAGGCCAACTACGCCGCCTCCAAGGCCGGCATGATCGGCTTCTCCAAGGCGCTGGCCCAGGAGGTCGCCGCGCCGCGACGTCACCGTCAACTGCGTCGCGCCGGGCTTCATCGCCAGAGCCCGATGACCGACGCGCTGAACGAGCAGCAGCGCGAGCGCCATCCTCGGCCGCATCCCGCCGGCCGGCTGGGCGCAGGCGGCGGACATCGCCGCCGCCTGCGTCTATCTGGCCAGCGACGAGGCGGCCTACGTCACCGGCCAGACCCTGCACGTCAACGGCGGCATGGCGATGATCTGAGCTGCGGCCGTGCGTCCCGACGCCACCGCTAGCAGCGTCGCAAAAGGAACCATGCTAAGGCGGCTCGCGACGTCGACCGGAGTGCGACTCGGACCGCGCCGCTGGCGGTCGCTTGCTGGAATCGGCGGATGGTCCCGCCGCAGCCAGAACCGAGGGGCTTAACGTATGTCCGATATTCTCGAACGCGTCCGCAAGATCGTCATCGAGCACCTGGACGCCGATCCGGAAAGGTGACCCGAAAAGGCGAGCTTCATCGACGACCTGGGCGCCGACAGCCTCGACAACGTCGAGCTGGTGATGGCCTTCGAGGAAGAGTTCGACATCGAAATCCCCGACGACGCCGCCGAGACACATCCAGACGGTCGGCGACGCGGTGAAGTTCATCGAGGAGCAGAAGGCCGGCCTGAGCCGCGACGCCTGCGGCTGGCGATAGGCGGGATCGGCCGTCAGGCATCGGATCGGATGCGCGCGCGTCGTCGTCACCGGCATGGGCCTCGTCTCACTCCGCTCGGCTGGGGCGTGCGGCGCAGCCTGGCGGCGGCATCCTGGCCGGCAAGTCCGGCGCGGGCCGCGATCACGCCTTCGATCCCACCGACTACGCCTGCCAGGTCGCCTGCGAGGTGCCGCGGTCGACGGCGCGGCACGGCGGGCCGAGTGGCGGCAGCTTCGACCCCGACCAGGTGATGTCCGCCCAAGGAGCGGCGGCCGATCGACGACTTCATCCTCTACGCCGATCGCCGCCGCCGACGAGGCGGTGAAGGACGCCGGCTGGACGCCGGAAGCGAGGAGGAGCGCGAGCGCACCGGCGTGATCATCGGCTCGGGCATCGGCGGCCTGAACACGATCGCCGAGACCGCGATCGAGCTGCACGAGGAAGGGGCCGCGCCGGGTCAGCCCGTTCTTCATCCCCTCGTCGCTGATCAACCTGGCCTCCGGCCAGGTCTCGATCCGCCACGGCTTCAAGGGCCCGAACCACTCGGTGGTCACCGCCTGCGCCACCGGCGCCCACGCCGTCGGCGACGCCTGCCGGCTGATCAAGTACGGCGACGCCGACGTGATGGTCGCCGGCGGCGCGGAGGCGGCGGTCGTGCCAGCTCGGCATCGCCGGCTTCATCGCCTGCCGCGCGCTGTCCACCGGCTTCAACGACCGGCCGCAGCAGGCCTCGCGCCCCTACGACAAGGACCGCGACGGCTTCGTCATGGGCGAGGGCGCCGGCGTCTGGTGCTGGAGGAATACGAGCACGCCAAGGCGCGCGGCGCGAAGATCTACGCCGAGGTGAACGGCTACGGCCTGTCCGGCGACGCCTACCACATCACCGCGCCGGCCGAGGACGGCGACGGCGGCTTCCGCGCCATGAAGGCGGCGCTGCGCGACGCGCGGCATCGAGCCCGCGCGACATCGACTACATCAACGCCCACGGCACCTCGACGCCGCTCGGCGACGAGATCGAGCTGGGCGCGGTGGAGCGGCTGCTCGGCGAGGCGGCGGGCCGGGTCGCCATGTCCTCGACCAAGTCGGCGATCGGCCACCTGCTGGGCGCGGCGGGCGCGGTCGAGGCGGCGTTCTCCGTCCTGGCGATCCGCGACCAGGTCGCGCCGCCGACCATCAACCTCGACAACCCGTCGGTGGAGACCGCGATCGACCTGGTGCCGCACAAGGCCAAGCCGGAGTGCCAGATCGACGTCGCGCTGTCCAACAGCTTCGGCTTCGGCGGCACCAACGCCTCCGTCATCTTCCAGAAGGTCGCGTGAGCCGGACAGGCCCCGGGTCCCATCCCGACGGCGGCCGGAGCTGGGTCGCAGGCGCGGTCAGCGCCGTCGTCACCCTTCTTGTCATCGCCGTTGTGGCGATCGCGGCTGCGATCTGGTCCTACGCGGCGCCAGGTCCGCGCCGCGCCGCACGGGTCCGGCACGACGGTGCTCCTGCGCAAGGGCGCCGGCGTCAGCGAGATCGCCGCGGACCTGAAGCGCGCCGGGGTGATCCGCTCCGCCGCGATCTTCATGGCCGCCGCCCAGCTCACCGGCGCACAGCACGGCTGAAGGCCGGCGAATACTGTTTCCCGCCGCGTGCCTCGCTGCGCCAAGGTGCTGCGCAAGCTGCGCACGGGGATATCGTCCACCACCGGGTGACCATCCCCGAGGGGACCACCTCGCAGCAGGCGGTCGACATCCTGCCGGACCGACGAGTCCTGACCGGCTCGATCCCGCCCCCGCCGAGGGACCCTGCTGCCCGAGACCTACGACGTGGTGCGCGGCGAGCAGCGCGCGGCGGTGCTGCAGCGGATGATGGACGCTGCGACAAGCTGCTCGCCCAGCTCTGGGCCAAACGCCGGCCCGGCCTGCCGTTCACCGACCCGCAGCAGGCGATCCCTCGGCCTCGATCGTCGAGAAGGAGACCGCCTGCCCGCCGAGCGCCCGCGGGTGGCCGCCGTCTACATCAACCGGCTGCGCCAGGGCATGCGGCTGGACGCCGATCCGACGGTGATCTACGGCCTGCACCGGCGGCGCGCCGCTGGGCCACGGCCTGCGCGCCTCTGGAGCTGCAGAGCAACACCCTACAACACCTATCTCAACCCCGGCCTGCCGCCCGGGCCGATCGACAATCCGGGCCGGGCCCGCGCTGGCGGCGGTGATGGACCCGCCGGAAACCCAGGAGCTCTATTTCGTCGCCGACGGCACGCGGCGGCCACGCCTTCGCCCGCACGCTGCAGGAGCAGTCCGAACGTCGCCGCCTGGCGCGCCCTGGAAAATCCGTGACGCGTCGCCGCTATGTGACCGCCGACGTGTTCACCGACCGCGCCTTCGGCGGCAATCCGCTGGCGGTGGTGCTCGACGCGGACGGCCTGTCCGCCGCGCAGATGCAGGCCGTCGCCCGCGAGTTCGCCTATAGCGAGACCACCTTCGTCCTGCCCGCCGCCGATCCCGCCCATACCGCGCGGGTGCGCATCTTCACGCCGGGCGGCGAGCTGCCGTTTGCCGGCCACCCGAATGTCGGCACCGCCTTCGTCCTGGCGCGGGCCGGTCTCGCGGCGGGCGAGCGTCTGGTGTTCGAGGAGGAGGCGGGGCTGGTGGCGCTCGATGTGCTGCGCGAGGGGGGTGCGGTGGCCGGCGCCACGCTGACCGCGCCGCGCCCGTTCGTCCGGCTGGGCGAGGTTGCCGCGGCGGACGTGGCCGCATGCATCGGCTTGACGCCGGATGCGGTGCGGTCTGCGCTGCATCGGCCCGTGGTGGCCTCGGTCGGCCTGCCGTTCGTCGTGGCCGAACTGGAAGGGCTGGCGGAATTGCAGCGCATCATGCCGGACATCGCGGCGTTCGGGCGGATCATGCCGCGCGACGGAGCCAACGCGGTATTCCTGCACGTTGCCGACCGGGACGATCCCCAGCGCCGTCACGCGCGCATGTTCTCGCCGCTGGACGGCGTGGGCGAAGACCCCGCCACCGGCAGCGCCACGGCGGCGCTGGCCGGGCTGCTCGCCGATCTGCACCCCGAAGCCGATTGCGAAATTGCTCTGATCGTGCGCCAGGGCGAGGCGATGGGCCGCCCCAGCCTGCTGCACGCGACCGCCGCCAAGCGGAACGGGCGCGCGGGGCCGGTCACGCTGGGCGGTCGCTGCGTTGCCATGCTGGAGGGCAGCTTCAGCCTGTAGGCGCCCCCCGCTCCGTCCACGCCTCCGCCGCGGCCTCATCCTCCGCGCGCGCCGCCACCCAGGATGGCGCGCCGTCGGCGAAATGCTCCTTTTTCCAGAACGGGGCGCGCGTCTTCAGCCAGTCGATCAGGAACCCGGTCGCATCCAGCGCCGCCTGCCGGTGCGCGCTCGCGGCCAGAACCAGCACGATCGCCTCGCCCGGCAGCAGCCGGCCGGTGCGGTGGATCACCGTGCAGCCGAGCAGGGTCCAGCGCCGCTCCGCCTCCCGCGCGATCGCCTCCAGCGCCGGCCCGGTCATCGCCGGGTAGTGCTCCAGTTCCATCGCGGTGATCGGCCGGGCGTGCGACTGGTCGCGCACGGTGCCCACGAAGCAGCCGATGCCGCCGATGTCGGTGCGCCCGCCGGTCAGGGCCGCGAACTCGGCGGCGATGTCGAACGGCTCGGCCTGCACGCGCACGCGGGGCACGGGCCTAGCCGCCCGTCACCGGCGGAAAGAACGCCACCTCGTCGCCGGCGGCGACCGCCGTATCGGCAGCCGCGAATGTCTGGTTGACGGCGCAGCGCACCAGCGCGGCGTGCTCGAAGGCCGCGGCGTGCCCGGCATCGAGCGCGCGCAGCCAGGCAACCAGCGCGCCGACCGTCGCGACGTCGGCGGGTGGCGAGACCGTCTCCTCGGACAGGCCGACGCGCTCGCGCAGCCACGCGAAATACAGCACCCGCAGCATCGGGGCCGAGGCCGCTGTCATTTCGGGGTCGGAATCGTGGTCGTGCTGCCGTCCGGTCCGATCACCGTGCTGGTGCCGTTGCCGTTCGGCACCACGATGCTGGTGCCGCCGCCGGGGCTGCCCGCCGTGCCCGCGCCGTTGGGGATCAGCGGGCCGGATGGCGTGTTGATGACCGGCGGAGAGGACGGGGCGGGACTGGGCAGCGGACTGAATTGCGCGGGGGGCGGGGCGGGGGGCGGCGCCTCCACGCTGGGGGCCGGGCCGGGCGGGGTCGAGCTGCCGCGCGGGATCGGGCGGTGCGCCGGCGGCCTGGTGTTCGCCGGCGGCGGCTGATTGCTCGGCTGGTTGAGCTGCGGTTCGAGCTGGTTCTGCTGCTTTTCCACGTCGGTCAGCGTGGGGATCGGCGCCGGCGGCCCCGGCCAGATGTTCCCCGGCTCCGGCAGCAACGGCTGGACTGTCACGCCGCCGCCCTCGGAGTAGCGCACGTTCTCGTCGCCGCCCGGAATGAGATGGGGGTTCTTGCTGAAGGTGTGGGTGTCGCCGATGAAGCCGCCGAAGCCGACCAGCGGGCTGCTGGCATAGTGGCAGCCGCCCAGCAACAGCACGGTGCCGACCGCCGCCGCGCGGGCGGATGGGCGAAACGACGGGGTTCGGCGTGACATCGGGTCATCCTCGGCTGGCGCAGGGATCGGCGAACGTTGCCGGAATGTGCCTGTGTCGGGCACGACGCTCAAGGTGTTGCGTGACTTCGGCGAACTTCTTCGCGGGGGATGGCGATTTGCGGCCACACCGGCAAAACCCTCATCGGGGCGGCAATGCCGCGCCGCGGGCAGGGCGGGGCGGGGCTTGGGTCGCCGCGGTCGCATGGCGCAGGCCCGAGACCAGATAGTCCCACCCGGTCACGAGTGTCAGCAGGGCGGCGGCCCACAGCATCGCCAGCCCGATCGGCTCCACCGGCAGCCAGGGCATGTGCAGCAGCAGCGCGGTCGGGTTGCCGGCCAGCAGCGCGCCAAGTGCCCCCATCTGCACCCCGGTCTTCCACTTGGCCAGCCGCGTCACCGGCAGGCCGAGGCTCAGCCCGGCCAGGTATTCGCGCAGGCCGCTGACCAGGATCTCGCGCAGCAGGATGACGACGGCCGGATACAGGCCCCAGCCGCCGAGCCGGGATGTGCCGGCCAGCATCATCAGCGTGGCGCCGACCAGCAGCTTGTCGGCGATCGGGTCGAGCATGCGGCCGAAATTGGAGGTCTGCCGGCGCGAGCGGGCCAGCCGGCCATCCAGGAAATCGGTGATCCCCGCCAGGGCGAACACCACGCAGGCGGCCAGGTCGCCGTGCGGCGTGCGCAGCGCCGCCAGCGCCACCAGCAGCGGGATCGCCGCAATGCGCGACAAGGTCAGCACGTTGGGCAGGTCGGTGGGCATCTGTGCCCAGACTAGCCGGCTCCGCGCCAGAACGCGACCACCAGGCCGCCGGCCACGATCAGCGCGCCCCCGGCCAGCACCGGCGCCCCCGGCGGAACTCCGAACGCGACCCGGTTGATGACCTGCGCCACCACGAAGAACAGCGCCACATAGACGCCCAGCAGCCGGCCGAAATCCCAGGCCGGCAGGTTCACGGCCATCCCGTAGCTGAACAGCACCACGGCGCCGGCCGCCATGAACGCCGCCCGCACCGCGAGCGGATGATCGGTGTGCAGCAGACCGACCCGGACCAGCGCATCGCCGCCGGCTTCCAGCAGCGCCGAAAGGCACAGCAGCAGCAGGGCCGGCGCCATCGCCATCAGGATGCCTGCACGACGAGATGGACCGGCACGCGCGCGCGCCGCTGCACCCGGTATGGCTCGTTGGACCACCACAGATCGCCCAGCAGCCGCCAGCTGGGCGGCGGATCGGCGGACATCGCGATGGCGTCGTAGCCGCCGGAGACCGCCTCGGCGGCGATCCGCTTGGCGGCATTGCGGGTGCCCACCACGCGGCCGGTCGCCGCGATGCCGCGCGAGGCCAGCGCCTCGATCGCCGCGGCGACATGCGCGCGCTGTTCGTCGAGTTCGTGGCGCGAGGGCATCAGCCAGGGGTTCGGAAACCCGAACCCGCTGCCCCAGATGCGCGCGATGGACAGCACCCCGACCGCCGCGCCAAGCGGGGCCGCCAGCGCCGCGGCGCGGTCCAACAGCTTCTCGTCATAGGCGCGGCCCTCGGAGGCCAGCAGCAGGCGGCGGATCGGAACGCCGGTCGGCTCGCTCAGTCGCCCAGCCCCGGCTGCGCCATCGGCACGGAGGCAGCCGCGGCGTAACGGGGATCCTCCACGACCGGCGATACCAGTAGAACGGCAGGTAGCACAGCACCACCGCCCAGCCGAGCCAGTATACACCTGCGCGTTGCCGATCCTGGAATAGACCAGGCCGCCATACGACCAGATCACGAAGTATGCGGCGGCCATCGCGAGCGCCACCCACTTCATGAACTCGGGCAGACGGAACGGCCGTTCCAGGTGCGGCTTGTCCTGGCGCAGGATGAAATAGCCGACCAGCACCGGGATGAACGACGCGGTATAGCCGACATTCGAGAAGGTGTAGATCTCGACCGCGCCGCCCAGGCACACCACCAGCAGCGAGCAGACGACGTTGAACCCCATCGCGTTGCCGGGCACGCCATGCCGGTTCAGCCGCTGGAAAAAGCGCGGGAACTCGCCATCCAGCGACATCTGGTACAGCGCCCGCCCGCAGCCCATGATGGCGTTCAGCGCCGACAGCGCCAGCGCGATGATGAGCATGGCGGCGATCGCCCAGCCGATGACGCTGCCCGCCGCCGAGGGGAACAGCTTCTCGGTGAAGTTGACGAAGATCGTCTTGGGGTCGGACAGCGCCTGGTCGCTCAGCGCCTTGGCGCCCAGCACGACGACGAAGGCGATCGGGATCAGCGTGTAGATGAACACGCCGAACCCGCCCTCCAGATTGAGCGCGATCTTGGCGTCCCGCCGTGGATTGGAGCATTCGCCGATGTAGCAGGCGGCGGCCTCCATCGCGATGACGTTCCAGGTCAGCAGGAAGGCGTAGCCCAGATACACCGACAGCCAGCCATAGCCGTTCATGCCGGTGAAGAAGCCGGACCCGTCGAGGTGATGGAACCCGGACAATTCGTGCAGATGCACCACCCCCGGCACGAAGATCCAGGCCACCGCGATGAAGGTCAGCGGCACCATCGACAGCACCGCCAGGATCTTGGCGAACGCCGCGCCGAAGCGGATGCCGAGCCAGGCGGGGATGAAGAACAGCAGGATGCCGGCGATGGAGATGCCCAGCGTCCACCAGGCGATCTGCGTGTGGATCGGCGTGAACCCCGATTTGGTGTCCAGCCCGAAGCGGTCGGCCAGATAGAACGAGGCCAGGATCATGTTCAGCGGCGCCACGGGGAACCAGCCCAGCCAGTACATCCAGGCGGTGACGCCGTTGATGTGCTTGGCAAATCGCGGCCAGCGCTCCTTGTAGGCCGGATAGGCATAGGACGGCGCGCCGCCGGTGCGCTCGGGCATCATCGCCGCAAGCTCGGCCAGGAACAGGCAGAGCAGCCAGCCGGTCAGCGTCACGACGATGGTGAGCGGGATGGCGGCGGCGCCGAGCGTCGTGACCATCACCGGCGCGATGCCGGTGACGAGGATGGTGCCGGCCAGGCCGATCACGAAAGCGCCGACCCAGCCGGTCTCGCGGCGCAGGTCGTGCGCGGTGTACTCCATCTCGTCGGAAGCCGAGGTCTGCGGGGTCGCGGCAGCTCGGTGATCGCTCATCCTGGCCGACTCCTTTTTGTCCCTGGCCCGCGCTGGCAGGGTCGATATTTCCAGTCATGAAACTCTGTTTCGCGGCAAGAGACAAGCGAATCCCTGCCGGCTGACCTACCCTGGCCGCATGAGTGCGTTCGAGCCCGGCGGTTCGCGCGATGCCGGCGGTTATCCGGCCGGTTTGACGTGGACGGTCACGGCGAGGTTGAACTCGTAGCCGGTGCCGCTGGGCAGCGTTATGAGGAAGCTGTCCGACCCGGCATAGCCGGGCGCCGGGCGGTATCCGAAGACGATGCCGCGGTCGCGCACCAGCAGCCGCAAGTCGCCATGCGAAGGCCGGTCAACGACGCGGCTGCCCTGCGCACTGACGCCGCTGAAGCCAAATCCCGAGAAACACCATTTCCCGGTATTCCGGACCGCCATCGAACTCCGGCACGTTGTCGCCCGCGCGGATCATGCCGGCATGGCCCTGGACCTTGCATCCGGCGTCGGTCGCGGCGGCGGCGTGCGCCACCAGCACCTGCCCGGAACTCGGCAGGCTTGCCGCAGTGGAAACCGGCGGCGCGGCATTGCAGCCCGCGAGACCGAGGCCGAGAGTGGCGAGCGCCAGAACGCCTGAAGCATGTCGCATCGTCGGTGTCTCGCTTCTCGTTACGAGTGCGTGTCATACCTTTGGTTGCCGTGTGACGCAAGGGCGCCCGATGATTGCGCGCGCGTGCGCTGTCGGTTACGCATGGCGATGCATTGCCAAAGCCGGGCCGCCGCGTTCGTCGCCGGCATGATCGCTATGCTGGCGGCCGGCTGCGCCGGGCCGCAGCCCTCCGGGCGCGCGGCCGCTCTGCAATCCTGCGACAGCGATACGGCATCCGGACCGCTGCCGGCGGGATGCGGGCTGGTCTGCCGGGCGGTTCTGCCGGTGCGGGTGCAGGACAACCTGCCCATCGTCACCGTCTGGATCGACGACCAGCCCGCGAACCTGCTGCTCGACACCGGCGCCTCGGTATCGAGCCTGACGCCCGACGGGGCCAGTCGGCTCGGGCTGCCGCACGCCACCTCGGCCGCCGGGCAAATCTGGGGTATCGGCGGCGGACAGGCGCGGTCGCTGGTGCGCGTGCGGCATCTCGCCTTCGGCCATGTCAGCCTCCACGACGGGCACCTCGAGGTGCTGGTGATCGGGCGGCCCGTCGTGGGAGCGGCGCCGGATGGCGGCCTGGGCGACGACATCCTGCACCACTACGACATCGATCTCGATTTTCCGCACGGCGTGGTCCGGCTGTACCAGGGGCGGGCCTGTGGCGCGAGCCTGCCGGGCTGGACGGCGCAGGACGCTTCCGTGCCTTGGACGCGCGCCTTTCCGGCCGGCTGGCAGGTCGCCATCCCCGCCACGCTGGACGGACATCCGACGCAAGCCCTGATCGACAGCGGCGCGGAGACGACGGTGGTCGGCGTGCGTGCGGCGCTGGCGGCTGGTGTGCCCGAGGCCGAATTGACGAGCGATCTGGACACGAAGATGATGGGCGTCGGCCCCGGCAAATTCCGGCCAAGCTGCACCGCTTCGCGTCCCTGGCGGTCGGCGGCCAGACGCTGCCGGACGTGGAGACCGCGATCATCGCGATTCCGTTCCGCACCTTCGGCATGGTGCTGGGCACGGATTACCTGCTGACCCACAAGGTCTGGATCAGCTACGCCACCGGCCAGGTCCACATCGCCCACACCTGGTAGGCTGCGAGGCCGCAACTTTCCACCGCCCGCGGCTTTGCCTGCGCCATGCCCGACAGCGAGGAATTGCGCAGGTATGCGGCGGCCGAGCGGGAGGGCAAGGATTCGATCATCGCCGAAGCATCATGAACGGCGGGAAGGCCGGCGGCGAGGTCGAGACCGACATCCCGGCGCGCCTGGACCGGCTGCCCTGGAGCCGCTTTCATCTGCTGGTGGTGTCGGCGCTGGGGATCACCTGGATCCTGGACGGGCTGGAGGTGACGATCGTCGGCTCGATCGGGCCGGTCCTGCAGGAGCACCGCGACGCTGGCGCCTCAGCGAGCAGCAGATCGGCGGTCGCCGCCTCCGCCTATGTGGTCGGCGCGGTGTGCGGGGCGCTGCTGTTCGGCTGGCTGACCGACCGTTTCGGGCGGCGGCGGGTCTTCTACCTGACGCTGGGCGTCTACCTCGCCGGCGTGCTGGCGACCGCGCTGTCGTGGAATTTCTGGTAGCTTCGCGGCTATTCCGCGCGCTGACCGGGGTCGGCATCGGCGGCGAATATGCCGCGATCAATTCGGCGATCGATGAGCTGATTCCGGCGCGGCTGCGCGGCCGCATCGACCTGATCGTCAACGGCAGCTTCTGGCTCGGCGCGGCGGCCGGTGCGGCGGCGTCGCTGCTGCTGCTCAGTCCGGCGCGCTGTTTGCGCCGAACATCGGCTGGCGCTTCGGCTTCGGCATCGGCGGCGTGCTGGGCCTGTCGGTGCTCGCTGCTGCGCCGCTGCGTGCCGGAAAGCCCGCGCTGGCTCGTCACGCATGGCGCAGCGAGCGAGGCGCGAGCGCACCACGCGCGACATCGAGCGGCGCGGGTCGGCGACGACGGGCGCGCAGCTGCCGAAGCCCGAGGGCACGCTCGAGATGCATCCGCGCGCGCGTGTTCGGCTTCGGCGTCGATCCTGCGCGCGCATGCTCGGCAAGCATCGCGCGCCGCAGCGTGCTGGCGCTGGTGCTGATGATGGCGCAGGCGTTCCTGTTCAACGCGGTGTTCTTCACCTACGGGCTGGTGCTGACGCGTTTCTATCATGTGCCCGCGCCCGGATCGGCGCTGTACATCCTGCCGCTCGCGGTCGGGCAATTTGCTCGGGCCGCTGCTGCTCGGGCCGCTGTTCGACACGCGTCGGCCGCCGGCGAATGATCGCCGGCACCTTCGGCGTCTCCGGCGTGCTGCTGCTGCCGTGGCGGCGGTGCTGTTCGGCATGGGCATGCTGACGGCGCTGACGCAGACGGTCGCCTGGATGGTGATCTTCTTCTTTGCCTCCGCCGGCGGCCAGTTCGCGCCTATCTGACGGCCAGCGAGATCTTCCCGCTCGAGACGCGCGCGCTGGCGATCGCGCTGTTCTACGCGCTCGGCACGGCGGTCGGGCGGCAGCGTCGCGCCGCTGGCTGTTCGGCTGGCTGATCGGCACGCGGCATGCGCCTGGCCGGTGGCCGGCGGCTATGCGCTGGCGGCGGTGCTGATGCTGATCGCGTCGGGCATGGAGGCGTGGCTCGGGATCGACGCGGAGGGCAAGTCGCTGGAGAGCATCGCGCAGCCATTGTCGGCGGGTGAATAGTCGCGAGATTCCACGTCGCGCATCCCGAATGACTGCATGATGGAGATCGATGAATGAGCAGCGCGCGTCCGTCCGCCAGATCGACCGCGCGGATCGACAACGCGCAAGTCCGGGTCACCCAGTGGCGTTTTGCCCAGGCGAGGCGACCGGCTGGCACCGGCACCGCCACGATTGCTTCGTGGAGATCGAACTCAAACGGGACTGAGCAGGGGAGCGGACCAGGTTCGGGGGAACGGCGGCGCTATGCGCTTTCGCTCCGCGTCCCCGCATGGAAATGCGCGTACACCTTGCGCGCCAGATCGCGGCTGATGCCGGGCGCCGCCTCCAGATCCGCCAGCCCCGCCTGCTTCACCCCGCGCGCCGAGCCGAAATGGTTCAGCAGCGCGCGCTTGCGGCGCGGCGCCGATGCCGGCGATCTCGTCCAGCTCGCTCGTGGTCAGCGCCTTCGACCGCCCGGCGCGATGCGTGGTGATGGCGAAGCGGTGCGCCTCGTCGCGCAGGCGCTGCAGGAAATAGAGCACCGGATCGCGCGGCGGCAGCTGGAACGGCGCACGGCCCTCCATGTGGAACCACTCGCGCCCGGCGTCGCGATCCGGCCCCTTGGCGATGGCCACCAGCGGCACGTCGTTGACGCCCAGATCGTTCAGCACGCCACGGGCCGCGGAGAGCTGGCCGGCGCCGCCGTCGATCAGCACCAGGTCGGGCCAGCCCGGCGGGACCGCGGACGCGGTCCGGGTTCTCGCGCAGAGCGCGGCCGAAGCGGCGCTCGAGCACCTCGCGCATCATGGCGAAATCGTCGCCCGGCGCGATCGGGCCGCGGATCGCGAACTTGCGGTAGGCCTGCTTTGGCGAAACCCTCCGGGCCCGGCCACGATCATCACGCCGTACGCGTTCGTGCCCATGATGTGGCTGTTGTCGTACACCTCGATCCGCTCGGGCGGGCGCTCCAGGCCGAACAGTTCGGCGATGGCGTCCAGCAGCTTCGCCTGTCCGGCGGTCTCGGCCAGCCGGCGTTCCAGCGCCTCGCGCGCGTTGGTCGCCGCGTGCTCGACCACCGCGCGCTTCTCGCCGCGCCTGCGGCACCGCGATCTCGACCCGCTTGCCGGTGCCGAACGCCGCCCTTGCAGGCCGAGCGCCTCCGCGACCAGCTCCGGCTCGGCGATGTCGTGGCTCAGCAGCACCAGCGGCGGCGGCGGCTTGTCGTCGTAGAATTGGGCGACGAAGGCGGCCAGCACCTCGCCCGGCTCCTCGGCTGTTGGCATGGGTGGGGAAGAACGCGCGGTTGCCGTTGTTGCGGCCGCCGCGGACGAAGAATACCTGCACGCAGGTCTGGCCCGCCGCCTGCCAGGCCGCGATCACGTCGGCGTCGCCGATGCTCGCCGGGTTGATGACGCCGCTGCCCTGCACGTGGGTCAGACCCCGGATGCGGTCGCGCACGGCGGCCGCGCGCTCGAATTCCAGCGCCTGCGGCGGCCTGCTCCATCTCGGCCGCCAGCTCGCGCTGCACCGTGGCGCCGCTTGCCGGCCAGGAACGCCTTCGCCTGCGCCGACCAGGCCGGCGTAGTCGGCCTCGCTGATGCGTCCCGACGCAGGGCGCCGAGCAGCGGCGGATCTGGTACAGCAGGCAGGGGCGGGTGCGGTTGGCGAACACCGTGTCGTCGCAGGAGCGCAGCAGGAACACCCGCTGCATCGCCGTCACGGTCTGGTTGACCGCCCAGGCCGAGGCGAACGGGCCCCAATAGCTGCCCTTGCGCGCGCTGCGCGCCGCGATGCTTGGCGATCTGCGGGAACGGATGGTCCTCGGTCAGCATCAGCCACGGGTAGGATTTGTCGTCGCGCAGCACGATGTTGAAGCGCGGCTTCAGCCGCTTGATGAGGTTGGCCTCCAGCAGCAGCGCCTCGGCCTCGGTATGGGTGGTGACGACCTCCATCGAGACCGTCTCGGTCACCATGCGCCGCAGCCGCTCGGGCAGGCGACCGAGCTGCGTGTAGGCGGCCACCCGTTTTTTCAGGCTGCGCGCCTTGCCGACGTAGAGCGCCTCGCCCTTGGCGTCGAGCATGCGATAGACGCCCGGCAGCAGGGGCATGGTGGCGAGCGCCGCCTCGATCACGGCCACGCCCTTGGCCGGCGCGATCCGTCCCGGCTCATGCTGCGTCGCCGCTCCGGCAAGCTGCCCATACGACGGCGCAGAGCTGATGCGCAGACGTCTGTGGATAAAGCTGTGGGAAGATGCCGTGCATGGCCTCCGAGCCGGCGGCTGTCCCCGATGTTTCAGGTTCGTGCTCACTTTTTCGGCAATCGCAGTTAGCTTACTTGAATCTCTGTACGGACAATTCATTACGGACATGCCAACTTCACTGAAGCGTGCCCGCCATCCTACTGTAACTCAGGCGCGAACCACCGCGCGGGTGGACAAGTTCCGCGCGTTGTCGCGTGGTGCGATGCTACTCCTCGTGGACCGCGCCGGCATGCGCGATGACCATTGCAGGTGCTGGCCGCCATCCAGCGCGAGCATCTGCCCGGTCATCGCCGGCAGCGCCAGGATCGCCAGGACGGCGCGGCCGATCTCCGCCGGCGACGGTGCCGTGGCCCAGCGGCACCGATCCCGCCTGCCGGGCGAATTGCTCCTCGTTCTGGCGCGGCGCTGGGCAGCGCCGGGCCGGGGCCGATGCCGCTTGACCCGGATGCGCGGCGCCAGCGCCAGCGCCATGCTCTGCGTCAACGCCCAAAGGCCGGCCTTGCAGACCGTATAGGAGACGAAGTGCGGCGTGAGCGACCATACCCGCTGGTCGAGCATGTTGACCACGACGCCCTCGGCCTCGGCGGGCAGCGCGGCCGCGAAGTCGCTGCATCAGCACGAAGGGCGCGCGCAGGTTCGGCTCCATATGCGCGTCCCAGCGAGCCGCGGGTGGCGTCGTCCCACTCGTCGCGCTCGAAGGCGCTGGCATTGTTGACCAGCACGCCGACCGGCCCCAGCGCGCTCGGCCACCTCGGCAGCAGCAGATGCACGGCGGCGCTCGTCGGCCAGATCGCAAGCGGCCACCACGCTGCCGCACGCCGCGGCGCCGCGCGCCGTCGCGGCCAGCGCCTCGGCGTCCTCGCGGCTGCCGCGGCAATGGACGGCGACGTCGAACCCGGCGCTCGGCCAGCGCCAGCACGATCGCCCGTCCGATGCGCCGCGCGCCGCCGGTGACGAGCGCCACGCGCGGGATGGCGGGCGGTGCCGGGAATCGAAGGAGTGCGATCAACGGCCCGCGCCGGGTCAGCCGCTTGCCCGCGCCGCATCTTGGCCGGGTCGTAGCCGCCGCCGCCCGGCCCCAGCGGCTCGGGCGTGCGGTCGCGGCGCAGGCGGACGCAGCGTGGCCGAGGCCGCCGGCGGCGGTTCCAGCCCCAGTGTCCAGCGCCTCCAGCCGGCGGAGCTCGTCGCGCAGCCGGGCGGCCTCCTCGAACTCCAGATCGGCGGCGGCGGCGCGCATCCGCTTCTCCAGCTCGGCGATCGACGCCTTCAGATCCTTGCCGACGAACTCGGTCGGCCGCGCGTCGCGCGACCGGGGCGACGGTGACGTAGTCCTGCTCGAACACGCTCTCCAGCACGCTTGCCGATCTGCTTGCTGACCGATTGCGGCGTGATGCCGTGCGCCTCGTTCCATGCGCGCTGCTTGTCGCGCCGCCGCGTCGGTCTCCTCGATCGCGCAGCGCAGGCTGCGGGTCATGGTGTCGGCATACAGGATCACCCGCCCGTCGATGTTGCGCGCGGCGCGGCCGATGGTCTGGATCAGGCTGGTCTGGCTGAGCGCAGGAAGCCTTCCTTGTCGGCGTCCAGGATCGCGACCAGCATGCATTCGGGGATGTCCAGCCCCTCGCGCAGCAGGTTGATGCCCACCAGCACGTCGAATACGCCGAGGCGCAGGTCGCGGATGATCTCGATGCGCTCCAGCGTGTCGATGTCGGAATGCAGGTAGCGCACCTTCACGCCGTGCTCGGTCAGGTAGTCGGTCAGGTCCTCGGCCATCCGCTTGGTCAGCGTCGTGACCAGCACGCGCCCGCCGCTTCGCGGCGGTGGCGCGGCATTTCCGCCAGCAGGTCGTCCACCTGCCGCTCCACCGGGCGCACCTCGGTCACCGGATCGATGAGGCCGGTGGGGCGGATCACCTGCTCGGCGAACACGCCGGCGGTGCGTTCCATCTCCCACGGGCCGGGGGTGGCGGAGACGAACAGCGTCTGCGGCCGGAACGTCTCCCACTCCTCGAACTTCAGCGGCCGGTTGTCGATGCAGGACGGCAGCCGGAAGCCGAAATCGGCCAGGATCGACTTGCGCGCGAAGTCGCCGCGCTACATGCCGCCGATCTGCGGCACGGTGACGTGGCTTTCATCGACGATCAGCAGCGCGTTCTCCGGCAGGTACTCGAACAGCGTCGGCGGCGGCTCGCCCGGGCTTGCGGCCGGTCAGGTAGCGCGAATAGTTCTCGATGCCTTTGCAGGACCCGGTGGTCTCCATCATCTCGAGGTCGAACGTGGTGCGCTGCTTCAGCCGCTCGACCTCCAGCAGCTTGCCCTCGGCGGTCAACTGCGTCGAGCCGCGTCCTTCAGCTCGCTCTTGATGTCGCGCGATCGCCTGGGTCAGCGTCGGGCGCGGGGTGACGTAGTGGCTGTTGGCGTAGACCGTCACGCTCTCGAGCTCGCCGGTGACTTCGCCGGTCAGCGGGTCGAATTCGCTGATGGCCTCGATCTCGTCGCCGAACAGGCTGACCCGCCAGGCGCGGTCCTCGTAATGGCTCGGGTAGATGTCGACGGTCTCGCCGCGCAGCCGGAAATTGCCGCGCTGGAAGGCGGCGTCGTTGCGGCGATATTGCAGTTCCACGAGCGCGCGGGCCAGCGCGTCGCGGTCGATCCGGCCGCCGCAGCTCCAGCTTGACGACCATCTTGCGCGTAGGTCTCGACCGAGCCGATGCCGTAGATGCAGGAGACCGAGGCGACGATGATGACGTCGTTGCGCTCCAGCAGCGATTGCGTCGCGGCGTGGCGCATGCGGTCGATCTGCTCGTTGATCTGCGCGTCTTTCTCGATATAGGTGTCGGTGCGCGGGACGTAGGCCTCCGGCTGGTAGTAGTCGTAGTAGCTGACGAAGTATTCCACCGCGTTGTCGGGGAAGAACGCCCTTCATCTCGCCGTAGAGCTGCGCCGCCAGCGTCTTGTTCGGCGCCAGGATCAGGGTCGGGCTTCTGCACCGCCTCGATCACCTTGGCCATGGTGAAGGTCTTGCCCGAGCCGGTGACGCCGAGCAGCACCTGGTCGCGCTCGCCGCCTCGACGCCGCGCACCAGCTCGCGGATGGCGGTCGGCTGGTCGCCGGCCGGCTCGTATTCCGACACCACGCGAAACGGCCGGTGACGCGGCTTGGCCGGCTGCTTCTGCGGGATGAACAGCACCGGGGCGGAGGGGCGGGTCAGGACCTGCGACATGGCGGGGAAGATGGGGGCGCGGAGGGCGGAAGGCCAGACGGTCCTTGCGCGGGAGGGGTGGTCTGGCTAGCTTGAAAGCTAGCCAGACCGGGGACAGCTATCATGCAAGTCGGCACGTTCGACGCGAAGAATCGGTTCAGCGAACTGTTGGACAAGGTTGAGCACGGCGAGGACGTCGTCATCACTCGGCGGGGCAAGCCCGTGGCGCGGCTCGTGCCGGAGACGGGCGGCCGCGATCGCAAGAAGGCGGAAGAGGCGGCGGCTCGGATCATCGAGCGCAGGAAAGGCGTTCGTCTCGACGGCTTGAGCATCAGGGAGCTGATTGACGAGGGGCGGCGTTGAGCCTCGTCATCGATGCCTCGGTAACGCTCGCATGGCTGTTCGAGGACGGCGATACCGAGCGGGTCTCCCAGGCCATGCGGCAAGCGACCGTGATGGGCGCATTCGTTCCGTCGTTGTGGCGTCTGGAGGTTGCCAGCGTTCTTCAGGCCAGTGTCAGGCGAGGGCGGACCACCATCGCGTTTCGGGACAAAAGCCTTTCCGATTTGGAATTCGATGGCGATCGAAATCGATGACGAAACCGATCAAAGGGCCTGGTCGGCGACGTTGCGATTGGCGGAGCGTCATAAGCTAACCCTGTACGACGCGGCCTACTTGGAGCTTGCCGACCGGCGGGCGCTGCCGCTGGCCTCGCTCGACGCGGCGCTGTGCGCGGCGGCGGCGTCGATCGGCGTGCGGGTCTGCTGATCGCGGGACAACCGTCCCCTTCGTGTGTTAACATTCCCGCGCGAAACGACCCGGGGGCGATCCGTGCGGCGCATACTGCTTCTGGCGTGCCTGCTCGCCCCCATGCTTGCCGGTCCCGCCCGGGCGCAGGATTTCCGGCTTCCCGGCCTGGATGCCGATGCCCGGACCTACGCCGGGACGCTGAGCAAACCCTACCCCGCCGGTGGCACCCAGGCCGCGCGCGCGGCCGCCGAGCAGCGCGCGGCGAGCGCCCTCGCGCGCCGCGACTACCCCGCCGCCGCGGCCGCGCTGGAACAACGGGCCGGAATGGGCAGCGTCACCGCCCAGCAGTGGCTCGATCTGGCGAGCGCCGAGTTGCGCCGCACGCCCCCGGACCCGCGCCGCGCCATGCTCGCGGCCTGGGAGGCCTTTGGCGCGGCCCCCGACGCGCAGGCGGAAATCCCGCCGCTGCTGCTGCTGGCCGAGGCGTTGCGCGCGCAGAACCGCGACGCGCAGGCGGTGCAGGCGCTGGAACAGGTGGTCGCGCGCGCGCCCGACGATGCCGGCTACAAGCGCCTGCTCGCCGACGCCCAGCGCGCCGCCGGCATGGCGGTGCGCGGCGTGGCCATCGAGGGCGAGGCCGATCCGCCGCGCGCCTGCATCGGCTTCACCGTCCCGCCCAGCCGCCGCGCGGACTTCATGCCGCAGGACTGGGTGAAGCTGGCGCCGCCGGTTCCCGGCGCGGCGGTGACGCACGAAGGCGACCAGATTTGCATTTCCGGCCTGCCGTCGGGCGCCACGACGCGCGCCACGCTGCGCGCCGGCCTGCCGGCGCAGCCGCGGGACCAAGGGGCGGCGCTGTCGCTGGCGCATGACGTGACGCTGGCGCTCGCGGTGCCGAACCGCGTGCCGCGCGTGGTGTTCGACACAAGGCTGTTCGTGCTGCCGCACGGCCAGGCGCCGTCGGTGACGCTGACCACCACCAACCTGTCCTCGGTGAAGCTGACCTTGCAGCGCCTGTCGGAGCGCAACGTCGCCCCGTTCGTGCGCGACAACACGCTGGGCGCGCCGGTGGACCAGTATGCGGCCCGCTCCATCGGCTCGGATAGCGGGCGAACGGTGTGGCAGGGCAAGGCGGACATTCCGGACTGGCAGCCGAACAAGCCGGCCCGCATCGCGCTGCCGCTGCCGCCGCCGCTGCTGACCGCCGGACCCGGGCTGTACGCGCTGCTGGCGACTCCGGCGACGGCACGCGCGACGGCGACCGCCAGCGCCGTGCAAATGATCGTGCGCACCGACCTGGCGCCCACCGTCTGGCGCGGCGCGGACGGGCTGACGGTGCAGGTGCGCGGCTATACCGATGCGCAAGTGCGGCCCGGCGTGGTGCTGCGGCTGCTGGCGCACAACAACGACATGCTGGGCGAGGCCACCACGGATGCCGACGGCAGTCGCGCGTTTCGCCGCGCCGCTGCTGCACGGCGACGGGCCGCTGGCGCCGCGCCGCTGCTGCACGCTTTCGGCGCCGACGGCGATCTGTGCGTGCTGGATCTGAACGCCGCGCGTTCGACCTGTCCGATCGCGGCGTGCGGGGCCGCCGCATCCCGGCCCGCTCGATGCCTTCGTCTGGCTCGATCGCGGCATCTTCCGGCCCGGCGAGACGGTGCAGGCGATGGTGCTGACGCGCGACGATGCCGGCCAGCCCGCCGACCTGCCGGTGCGCCTCACCGTCCGCCGGCCAAACGGTCAGGTGTTCCTGCGACGCAACCCGCCGCGCCTGCCGGGGGCGGCGATCCATCTGCCGGTGGCGCTCTCGCCCGGTGCCGCGGCCGGCACGTGGACGGTGGAGGTGCGGGCCGATCCCGAAGGCCCGGCGATCGGCCGCGCCGAGTTCCGCGTCGATGCATTCGTGCCCGACCGCATGGCGGTCGATTTCGGCCAGCTGCCGGCCCGATCGTGCCGGGGCAGCCGACGCCAGCCTGCCGGTTGCCGCGCGGTTCCTGTACGGCGCGCCGGCCGCCGGTCTGTCCGGCAATGCGCGCGATGCGTCTGACGCTCGATCCCGCGCCGTTTCCCGGCGCTGGCCGGCTACAGCATCGGGCTGCAGGACGAGAGCCTATGCGCCCGACCGGCAGGAGGCCGACCTGCCGGCGACCGACGCGCAGGGACACACGAGCTACGACCTGACCATCGCGCACGCGCCGGACACCACGCGGCCGCTGAAGGCCGACGTGACGGTGGAGGTCAACGATCCGTCCGGCCATGCGTCGCGCGCGCAGCCTCGATCCCGGTGCGTCCGGCCGGTCCGTCATCGGCATCCGCCCGATTTCGCCGATGGCGCGGTCGATGCCGGGGCCGAGGCGGCGTTCGACATCGCCGCCGTCGATCCGGACGGGCGCGCGCCATGGCGCTGTCCGCCCGGCTGCGGCTGGTGCGCGAGCGGCCGGATTGGCGCATAGTCATGCAGCGGCCGGCTTCGCGCGCTACGAGACGGTTTATCGCGACGAGCCGCTGGAGACGCGCGACATCGCGCATCCCGGCCGACGAGCCGCTGCATTTCGCGAAGCGCTCGATTTCGGCCGCTACCGGCTGGAGGTGATCGCAGGCGGACGGGCTGGCCGCCAGTTCGGTGCGGTTCCGCTCCGGCTGGGCCGACCAGGGCAGCCCGGACGTGCCCGACCGCGTGGATGTCAGCGCGGCGACGCGCAGCGTGCCGGTCGGCCAGAACGTGCGCATCCATATCGCCGCCCCGTTCGCCGGGCGAGGCGACCGTGCTGGTGCTGACCGACCGGGTGCTGGCGCTGCGCGACCTGGACGTGCCGGCAACGGGCGCGGATGTGGACGTGCCGGTGGAGGCGGACTGGGGGCCGGGCGCCTATGTGACCGTGCACGTGTTCCGGCCGGGCGGAGACGGCACGCGCCCCGGCCGCGCGATCGGTCTGGCCTGGGTCGGCGTCGATCCCGCCGCGCGCACGCTTGCCGATGACGGTCGCCGCGCCCGACCGCTGCCGCCGCGCGCCCGCGACATCGTGGCGGTGCATGCCGCGCCGGGCGCCTGGGTGACGCTGGCCGCCGTGGACGAGGGCATCCTGCGGCTGACCGGCTTCGTCTCGCCCGATCCGGCCGCGCACTATCTGGGCCGGCTCGGGCTGGGGATGGACATCCGCGACGACTGGGGCCGGCTGATCGCACCGGCCGAGGGCACGCCCGCCCTGCTGCACCAGGGCGGCGACGAGGGCAGCACGGCGCTGCCCGAAGTGCCGCAGCAGACCGTGACGCTGTTCGCCGGGCCGGTGCAGGCCGGGCCGGACGGCGTGGCGGCGATCCCGCTCGACATGCCGGACTTCAACGGCCAGGTGCGGCTGATGGCGGTGGGCTGGGACGGCGACCGCATCGGGGCTGCCAGCGGCGACGCCATCGTGCGCGATCCGCTGGTGGCCGAGCCGCTGCTGCCGCGCTTTCTCGCTCCCGGCGATGACGCGCGGCTGGCGCGTGCTGCTGCATGACCTCGACCTGCCGGAAGGCGACGCGGTGGTGACGCTGTCCACCGAGGGGCCGCTCGCGATGGTCGGGCCGCCGACGCTGACGCGGCATCTGCCGGCGGGCGCGCAGGTGGTGCCACGGCCGACGCTGCACGCCACCGGCGCGGGGCGCGGCGTGCTGCATATGGACGTGATCGGCCCATCGGCTTCCACGTCCAGCGCGACGGCGGCGATCCTCGTGCGCCCGGCGCGCGGCGTCGGTCGGGCGCGGTCGCCGGCGGCGAGCTGCCGCCGGGCGTCGGATATGCCGCTCGTCCCGCCGCTGCCGCTGGCCGGCTACGTCCGGGCACCGCGCAGGCCAGCGCGACTTTCGGCGCGGCGGTGCGCTACGACGCCGACGCGCTGGTGCGGGCGTTGGCGGACTACCCGCTATCCTGTCTGGAGCAGGCGACCAGCCGCGGCCTGCCGCTGGCGCTGCTGCCCGGATGCGCCGGCCGACCGCGCTGGCGGCCGCGGTGCGTCGGTGCTCGACCGGCAGCGTTACGACGGCGGTTTCGGGCTGTGGACCGCCAGCGGGCGAGGCCGAGCCGTGGCTGTCCGCCTACGCGATGGAGTTCCTGCTGCGCGCCCGCGCGTCGGGGGCGACGGTGCCGGAGGCGGCGCTGGCGGACGGGCTGAAATATTTGTCCGACGCGGCCGCCGACGAGGCGAGATTCGCCGGCGTTCCTGGCCGCCCAGGCGTACCGGCTGTATGTGCTGGCGCTGGCCGGAAAAGGTCAGCCGGGGGCGGCGCGCGTGCTGGCCGAGCATATCGCCATCTGCCGACCCCGCTGGCGAAAGCGCAGATCGGCGCCGCGTTGGCGCTCGCCCACGATCCGCCGCGCGCCGAAGCGGCGTTCGCGGCAGCTCTCGATGCGCCCGGCCGAGGCTACTGGCGGGCCGATTACGGCACCGCGCTGCGCGACCAGGCCGCGATCGTCGTGCTGCTGCGCGGGAGCGGTCTGTTGCCCGGCCGGCTGGCGCGGCTGGTGGCGGCATTGCCGGGGGCGGACCTCGATCCGCGCCGCCTGTCCACGCAGGAACTGGCCTGGACCGCGGCCGCCGCGGCGGTGCTCGGCCGTGACGGGCAGCCGGCGCGCATCGCGGTCGATGGGCGGCAGCCGCCGGTTCGCGCCGGGGTGGTAACGGTGGCTCTGACCGGCCCGGCCACGCGTGCGCAATCTCGGCGACCGGCCGGTGTGGCAGAGCGTTCGGTCAGCGGCGTGCCCCTCGCCGCACCACCGGCCGCAGCGCGCCGGGATGCGGGTGACGCGACAGTTCTTCGCGCTGGACGGCGGCACGCTGGATCTGGACCAACTGACGCAGAACACCGAGTTCGTGCTGCTGCTGCAGGGCCGCGCCGAGGACGGGCAGGATCATCACGCGATGCTGCTGCAAGGCTTGCCGGCGGGATGGGAGATCGCCGGGCGGATCGCGCCGGGCACCCCGGTGACGATGCCCTGGCTGGGCGAGTTGAGTGACACCGAGGCCGAGCCCGCCGCCGACGACCGTTATGCCGCCGTGCTGGACCTGACCGCCGACGCCCGGAGTTCCGGGTCGCGGTGCGGCTGCGCGCGGTGACGCCCGGGGATTACGAACTGCCCGGGGCCGAGCTGTCGGACATGTACCGCCCGGCGATTTTCGCGCGCCAGGCGGCGAACCGGATCAAGGTGCTGCCGGCGCCGTAATATCAGAACGAGGTGATGAACACCCCCTTGGCGGTGAACACGCTGATGCTGTTGGTCGTGCCATTCGAGACGTAGATGCGGCCCTGATTGTCCACCGCCAGGCCGGTCGGCGTGGCGAGGTTGCCGGTGATGCTGAGCCGGTTTTCCGCTGTGCGCCAGGTAGCGCGTTACGTCGGTGGCAAGCAGGTTGCTAACCAGCAGGGTCCTGTGGTCGCGGCTTAACGACATGCCGGTCGGGCCGCTGACTCCCGCGCCGATCACCAGCGTGGCATGGGCGTCTCCATGAAGAACGTGGCCGGATTGTATTCGCGCACCGTGTCGGTTCCGGCCTTGGAACCCCACTGCCCCAGGAATAACGTGCCGTTCTGGATGGCCAAGGAGATCGGCGTGCCGAAGGCTGGGGTGGTGTCGCCATGCACGGTGCCCAGCGACGCGCCGAGCGGACGGGAAGCCGACGACGTCCCCGGCGTTTCCGTTGGCGACCAGGACGTTCCCCTGCGAATCGATGGCGATCCCGCGGTCGTCGGGTTCCGCTGATCGCAGACGAACCAGCTCGCGTCCGGTGGTCGTGGTCCACCGTGACGGTGTTCGGCCGTTGTGTTCACGACGTACAGGCTGGCCTTGAAGGTAGCCGGTTCCTTGTCGGACCAGCCAGGCGTCGCGTTGTAATCGCCCCATCGCGGGCGTCAGTGGCATGGTCGAGAGATTGTAGCTCTGGACCAAGTTAGCGCCGGTATTGGC
>CAVWVK010000013.1:0-12747 GCA_963758455.1 uncultured Pseudomonadota bacterium
TCTATGTCAGGTCGCTTTGGTTCTATTACCCGACGGTCGCGTTCGGCATCACCACCAGCCTGTTCGGGCACCATCGACGAGGTCGGCGGGCAGGCGGCGGCCGGCAACGGCGGGTCTCTGGCGCCGCAGTCCAATCCCAGCTTCCGCTTCAACAACTGCCCCATCCATTCGGTCAACTGCGTGCTGCTTCCCGCCGAAGGACGGCTGCCGGCGGCAACCCGCTCCAGGATTTCTCGCTCGAAGCGGCCGAGGCGAGGCGAGCGACGACGACGACCTGCTGCTGCCCAACATCTCCGACCGGGACTACTGACATGCGCGCCGCTCGCCTGCCCTCGCGCTGCTGGCCGCTGGCTCGCCGGCTGCGCGCGGCCGCCGCCGGAGGCCTATGTCGGCGGCGCGGCCGCGCGCCAGCCGGCGCCGCTCGCGGTCGGCCGCAACGCGGCCGGCGAGGCCTGCACCGCAGCAGGCGCCGGGGCCGCGGCGCGGACATCTTCTGCGGCACCTGGGAGCAGCCGAGCGCCCGCGTGCGCGCGGCGCCGGTCCGGCGGACCCGGCGCGACTCGCCGGCACTCGCCACCGCCAGCCCGTGGCGCGCCGGGCTCGACAGCCGCTACGTCTGCGCAGCCGCCGACGCGCACCACGATCCTCGGCGGCGTGCCCGCCGAGCTGCTCGCAATGCACCCAGCGCGTCGGCGGCTGGCCGCATGTCGCCATGGTCGCCGTCGGTCGAGCGGGCACGCTCTGGTACGCGGACGGCGTGCTGCCGGCCGCGCCGGTGATGGAGCGCGCGATCGGCGTCCTCGTCCGGCCGGCTGCCGGCCGACGCCGCGCCGCCGAGCTCGGCAGGCCGACGCGCTGCTCGCCGCGCGCCTGGCCGCGCAGGCCTTCAGCTCCGGCGATGTCGGCCAGTTCGAGCGGCTGATGACCGCCGGCACGCGCGCCAACCTCGCCGAGAACTACGCCGCCGCCGAAGCAGGCCTTCCGCGCCGCGCTCGCGCTGCAGCAGAAGGCGCTCGGCCACGACAACCCGAACACCGCCGACGCGCTGATGACGCTCGCGCTGCAGCTCTCCGACCAGGGACGCTATGCCGGAGGCGGACGCGCTGTTCGCCCAGGCCGCGCGCGCTGGCGCCGCCGCCGCCGACCCGACTCGCGCCGGCGCGGCTGCTGCACTATCGGGCGCTGGACGCGCTCAACCAGGGCCACGACGCGGCGGCGCTGGCGCTGCTGCGGCGGCCGAGGCGGCCTACGCCGCGCTGGTGCCGCCCGATGCGCTGCCGACGCGCGCCGGCCGCCGTCAGCGCGGCGCTCGGCCACGCCGCGGCGTCGGCGAGCCTGCCGCCGAGCGAGGAGCTGCTCGACCGACCCGCGCGCGCAGGCGGCGCTGCTCGGCGTGATCGAGACGCGGCGCTACCAGGCGATCGTGCTGCGCGCGCTCGAGCCGGGCGGCGGAGAGCGCAGGCGCGAGATCGCGCTCCGCGATCGACCTCGCCGCGGCGAACGGGCTGCGCCAGCCGATCCTCACCGCGCGGCTGTACCGCACCGGCGGCGTCGACCGCCGGCCGCGCCGGGCAGCGCATCGCGCGGCGCTGGCCGAGCTTCGCGCCAGTCGGCCGCCGATTTCAGCCGCGCGCTGCCGGCATCGCGGCCGCTGGCGCGAAACCGAGCTGCTGCGCGCCGCCGAGCTGGCGCGACCGGCAAGGCCGCACGCCGCGCTGCCGCTGTGCCGCAGCGCGGTCGCGACTGCTGCGCCGCGCTCAGGGCCGGCACCACGGCCGGCGCTGCTCGGCGCCGTGCCTCGACGTCTATCGCCGCCGCGGCGCGAGCGCCAGCCGGCGCAGCGGCAGGCCTGCTGGCCGAGATGTTCGTCGGCCGCGCAGCTGGCGCAGGGCAGCATCACCAGCCAGCAGATCGCCCAGGCGACCGCGCGGCTGGAGGAGAACGCCCGGGACCCGCGGGTCGGCGAGGCGATCCGCCGGCGGCAGGACGCGCAGGCGCGGCTCGCAGGCGCTGTACCGGCAGCGCGACGACGATGGCGGCGAGCAGCGGCAGCGGCGGACGGCGCCGGCGCCGGCCGCAGGCGGCCGCGCTCGACAGCCAGATCGACGAGGCGCAGGCGGCGCTCGCCGACGCCGACGCGGCGCTGCAGGCGGCGTCGCCGAATTACGGCCAGCTGGTGCAGCAGGTGGTGCCGGCGCCGGACGTGCTCGCCGCCCTGCGCCGGGCGAGGCGTTCGCCGGCATCACGCTGAGCCGATGACGGCGGCTGGGCGTTCCTGCTGCGCGACGGCGCGCATCACGGTCGGCGAGGTCGCCGGCGGCGCCGCGCGGATGGCCGCGCTGGTCGCAGCGCATGCGCGCCGGCATCGAGCCGACCGACGCCGGCGCTGCCGCGCTTCGATGTCGGCGACGGCGCAGGCGCTGTACCAGCGACACGCTCGGGCCGGCTCGCGGCGGGCTCGAGGGCGTGCAGCGCGCTGGTGGTGGCGCCGGCCGGACCGCTGCTGTCGCTGCCGTTCGAGGTGCTGCTGACCGGCCCGGCCGATGCCGACCACCTGCGGCCAGGCGCCCTGGCTGCTGCGCCGCTTCGCCATCGCCCATGTGCCGGCGGCGGCGCAATTTCGTCTGCCTGCGCAAGATCGCCGGCGGCTCGCGCGCCGACGCAGCCCTGGTTCGGCTTCGGCGATTTCCGCCCGGTCACGCCTGGCGCAGGCCGAGCGCACCTTCCCCGGCCGACCTGCGCCGACAGCGCGAAGCTGTTCGCCGGCCTGCCGCCGCTGCCCTATGCGCGGCAGCGAGCTGGAGGCCGCGCGCGCGCTGCTCGGCGCCGGCCGCCGCCGACGAGCTGCTCGGGGCCGCCTTCACCGCCGCGGCGGTGCGCCGGCGACGGCTGAAGGATTACCGCATCCTGCATTTCGCCACCCACGCGCTGCTGCCGGCCGAGCTGCGCTGCCAGAGCGAGCCGGCGATCGTCACCTCCGATCCGCCGGGCGCGCCGGATGCGCGGGCGCGCTGCTGACCGCCTCGGAGGTCACCGGCCTGGATCTCGACGCCGACCTGGTGATCCTGTCGGCGTGCAACTCCGGCGGGCCGGGCGGCGGCACCGCCGGCGAGAGCCTGTCGGGCCTGGCGCGCGCCTTCTTCTATGCCGGCGCGCGGTCGCTGATGGTGACGCACTGGTCGGTGAACGATCAGGTCGGC
This sequence comes from uncultured Pseudomonadota bacterium, assembly GCA_963758455.1. GTDB lineage: Bacteria > Pseudomonadota > Alphaproteobacteria > Acetobacterales > Acetobacteraceae > CAVRQM01. The sequence continues at coordinate 3,201 of CAVWVK010000013.1, forward strand.
GGCGTTTCTGGTCGCCGACACGCTGCGCCGGCTGCGCGCCGGCCACCGGGCGGGCGGCGCCGGCGCGCTGCGCGGCGCCGCAGCTCGGCATGCTCGCCGATGCCGGCAAGGGCTGCCGGCGGCAATCGCCCATCCGTTCTTCTGGGCGCCGTTCGCGCTGATCGGCGAGGGCGGCGGCGACACGCGGCTATGCGCCGCGCTCGCCCGCGGCGTCCGATGGATCGGCTGGCCTGCGTCGCAGCGGACCGCCGCGCTATGAGTGAGGCGGCCATGGACGCGATGCAGAAGCTCGGGAAATACGAGATCCGCGGGCATGCTCGGGCGCGGCGCCATGGGCACCGTGCTATGAGGGCTTGGATCCGGTCATCGACCGCCGCGTCGCGATCAAGACCGTCCGCCTGCCCGACGCAGGCCGACGCCGAGGCGCAGGAGGAGCTGGCCCGCTTCCGCCGCGAGGCGCAGGCCGCCGGGCGGCTGCACCATCCCAACATCGTCGGCGTGTTCGACTACGGCGAGACCGGCGACCTCGCCTACATCGTCATGGAGTTCGTCGACGGGCCGCACGCTGAAGTCGGCTGCTCGACAAGCAGGAGCGGTTCGCGCCTGCCGAGACCGTGCGGGTGATGGAGGACGCTGCTGGCCGGGCTGCAGTTCAGCCACGAGCGCGGCGTCGTGCACCGCGACATCAAGCCGGCCAACATCATGCTGACCAGCGACGGGCGACGCGAAGATCGCCGATTTCGGCATCGCCCGGATCGAGAGCAGCAGCATGACCCAGGCCGGCACGGTGCTGGGCACCCCGGCCTACATGTCGCCCGAGCAGTTCATGGGCCAGGTCGTCGATCGCGCGCACCGACATCTATTCCGCCGGGCGTGCTGCTGTATCAGTTGCTGACCGGCGAGCGGCCGTTCGAGGGCGGCATGACCGCGATCATGCACAAGGCGCTGAACACCGAGCCGCCGCGCCCGTCGCAGCTCTCCGTGACGGCGCCGGCCGCGTTCGACGCGGTGGTGGCGCAAGGCGATGGCGAAGCGGCCGGAGGATCGCTTCCCCACCGCCGCCGCGTTCGCCGAGGCGCATCCGCGCGGCGCTGCGGCGCCCCGGCGGTGGCCGAGCGCGAGGCGGACGGCGAGGCGACCATGGTGGGCCGGTCCGGCGCCCGGCCGGCGTTGCCAGCCTGTCAAAATTGGCCGGCAGCGGAAGAACGGGCCGGCCGGAGGGAAGTCCGGTCGAGCTGCCGCTGCTGGCCGGGCGCCGCGGTCGCGGCGCTGTGGTGGCGGGGCGGGCGGTTGGTTCCTGCTGCGCCGCGTCCCCGCCGGCTCGCCGAGGCGGCGCCGGCCGCGCGGTGCAACCCGCGCCAGCCGAGGTGCACCGGCACCGGCAACCGCTGCCCGCCGGCCGCGCCGTCACCGGAACCTCAAGTGCAGCCGGCGTGCTCGTCATAGCCGCCCCGGCCTCCGCCCCGACGCAAACCGAGGCTCCCGCCCGTCCGTCGCCGGCGCCGAGGCGGAACCGCCCACTCCCAGGTGCAACCTCGGTGCGGCAACAGGTGCAACCCGCACCGGCACGCAGGTGGAACCCGTGGTCGCGCCGCCGCCGGTGCCGCCGCCGCCGGCCCGCCGCCGCGCCGATCCAAGACGGCCTCGGCCGGCCTCGGCCGCTGCGGACGGAATCTGGCGGCAGGCGATGGCCCGGAGGCGCGCTGCACGCTGGCCGAGGCGGTGGTGCAGGACAGTTCTGGATCGGCGTGAGCGGCTAGGCCGCCCGGCGGCGCCGGGCGGCGCTGCGCGAGAAGGTGGGGGCACGCGGGCGCATCCGCTCACTGGCGGGATCGCGCTCGATCCGGTGTCTTGCCCGCACTGGGGATGTCGCGGGGCCCGCGGGCAGGACCTATGGGCTGTCGCTGGGACTGGCCGAGCGGGCGCACCGCGCTGCATGACGGCGAACGCATGCAGCCGCGCCTGTCCTGCCCGACTCGCGGGCGAGGTGCGGGTGGATTACCTCGGGCATGACGGGTCGGTGGTGCATCTCTATCCGACGGCGGCGGACCCGGCGCAGAAGGTCGGCGCGCAGGTGGCGCGCGCGGATGGCGGCGGGAGCATCTGGCGCTCGGCGATCCGGCCCCGGCAAGCCGATCTGGAGGTCGGCCCGCCCTATGGCACCGACATGATCATCGCGGTCGCCGCCACCGCGCCCCTGCTGCTGCGGGCGCCGGCGGAGAACGCCGCCGCCGACGCCACGGCTACCTGCACGACCTCGCCGCCGCCATCGCCCACGCTCGCCAGGCCGGCACCAGGGTCGCGGCGGTCGCTGCTGCCGGTGGACACGCTGGCGAAGTCAGGCCCCGCCCACCCGCTATCGGGCGAGTCACGCCACGAGGGCGCGGCGGTGCGGTTGCGGCGACCCTGCCAGCCGCGCGAACAGCACGATGTGGTTGGAGGCGAGCAGGGGAACCAGGAAAGCGGGAACCAGCAGCCAGGGAAGCCCACTCATGATCGCGCTCGACGGATCGCCGGCGAAGACGCGGAGCGGGCCCGGCGACGAGGTGACGCCAAGGCTGATCGCGGCAACGAGGTCCAGAAGGCCGAGCGCATTCCAGGCCAGGGCAGCGCGACGGCTCCATGGATGGTCGCGCACGACCATCCACGCGACGAGCGGCGCGGCCGGCCCACCGCGATGTCGCCCCATCCCGCGATGGGGGCGAACGGCGCCGGGAGCCGCCCCGCCGCATGGAGCAGCAGGAAGATCACGCCGGCAATTCGAACCACATTGAGAGCAATCAGCACGGGCACCGGGGCATCCGCAAGCGCCCGCCGGCCGCGTGCGGTGGCGAAGGTGAGGGCGGTCATGACCAGGATCGGCAGCATCACCGCCAGCCCCAGCGCCGGAACGCCGAGTGCTCCGGCATAGGAGAGCGCGTCGCTCGCGCCGAGCGCCACGACTGCGCCGAACCACGCGGCCAGGGCGGCCGCGAGGCGGATTCGCCGATCCGGCGTTCCCGCCATCGCCACGGCAACGCCGGTGATTGCGATTGCCGCGCTGGCCGTCAACTCGATGGCGGAGAGAAGGTCGAAGGTCATCGGGTTCTCCATGTATATGCACCTATCTGGGCAATCATCAGCTTGCGGGGCCGGCCGCCGCTTGCGGCAGGGGCGTTCGCTCCAGAACGGCGGCGACGCTCGCCTGGGCGCGCTGCCACGCCGGCAACAGTTCGAGCGCCAGGCGCTCCCCGTCCGGCGTGATGGCGACACGACGAACCCGGCCGTCCTCCTCGCCCCCGGAACGGATCAGTCCCCGTTTCTCCAGCGGCCGGAGATTGCGGGTGAGCGTCGTGCGCTCCAGGCCCGCCATGTCGGCAAGGCGGCCGAGCGGGATCGGGCCGGTCTGGATGAGCGTCGCAAGCAGCGTGAACTGCGTCGCCCGCAGGCCGGTGCCCCGGAACGCCTGCTGATAGTGCTGCGTCACCGCGCGGCTGACCCGGCGCAGCGCCGAACAGGTGCATGCGCGGCAGGGGTGGAAGAGCGTGGCGACCCGATCCATGAACGTGCATATACACTATTCTGCCGCAGCGTGTCAAGCGCCGGCCCGGCCGCTGCGGCGCGGCCTACTCCTGCGCCTCGCCGCCCGCGAAGCGCGCGACCATCAGCGAGCCCAGGATGATCGCGCCGTAGATCGCCTGAATCCAGAACGACGGCACCTGCGCAAGCGTCAGCAGGTTCTGCACGACGCCGAGCAGCAGCACGCCGGTGAGCGCGCCGAACATCGTGCCCTTGCCGCCGTCGAGCGAAATGCCGCCGATCACCGCCGCGGCGAACACGGTGAAGATCATGCCGTTGCCCTGGTTCGCGTTGATCGCGCCGACATAGCCGGTGATGATCAGCCCGCCGATCGCGGCGAGCACGCTGCCGAGCACGAAGACGCCCCACGTGATCGCTCGACGCGAATGCCGGCCGCGCGCGCCGCTTCGGGATTGCCGCCGATCGCGTACAGCGCGCGGCCCGAGCCGATGGTAGCGCAGCATGACGCCGGCGATCGCGAACGCCGCCGCCGCGAGCCACACCGCGAGCGGCAAGCCGAGCAGGATGGTGCGTCATCAGCGCAAAGAACGACGGCGGGGAGGTCGAACAGCGTGCCGCCGTTGGTCGCGCCGACCAGCATGCCGCGCAGGATGATCAGCATGGCCAGCGTGACGATGAAGGCGTTCAGCCGCAAGCGCACCACCAGAAAGCCGTTGATGAAGCCGATCAGCCCGCCGACCACCAGCACGAGCGAGCAGCCCGACCGCCGCCGGCCATTCGAGGCCGAAGCCGTACGGCTGCGCCGGCATCACCAGCATCGCGCCGATGGCCGGCGCGATGCCGACGGTCGATTCCAGCGACAGGTCGAACTTGCCGGTCATGCACGATCAGCGATTCCGCGAGCACGACGAGCGCCAGCGCCGCCGAGGAGGCCAGGATGGTGATGAGGTTGGCCGTGGTCAGAAAGCTCGGGCTGACGAACGCAGCCGATCACGAGCAGCACAGCGAGCGCGGGCAGCAGCGCCAGATCGCGCAGGCGCGCGAGTTCGGCGCATGCGCGTCGCCCGCGACCGCGCGGCACGGGACGGCTGCGCCTGCGCCGACCGCGACCGTGGCTGGGCACACTATTCTTCATCGGAGCTAGATCCCTTCGAACGATGCGACCAGCGTCGTTGTCGCTCCAACCCGCGGCATATTCGGCGACGACACGGCCCGTGCGCATGACCAGCACGCGGTCGCAGGTCCGCAGATCGTCGAGTTCGCCGCACACGACCAGCATGGCCTTGCCGTCGTCGCGCACCGATCCACGACGGAGAGCAGCGCTTCCTTCGATTTCACGTCGACGCCCGCGGTCGGGTCGATCAGCACGAGCACGTCGGGGTCGGTCGCGAGCGCGCGCGCCCATCACGACCTTCTGCTGGTTGCCGCCGGAGAGCGCCGAGACGACAGTGCTCCGGCCCTTGCGCGACGATGCCGAGCGCGTCGATGCATCTTCTGGCCGAGCGTTCGCTTCCGGCGCGGCGCGCAGCGAAGCCGAACTGGCCGAGCCGCCGGCGCGATCGTCATCGACGCGTTTTCGGCGACCGATTGGGTGAGCACCAGGCCCTGCTTGTGCCGGCTCTTCGGCACGCAGCCGACGCCGTGCGCCAAGCGCCGCGGGCACGTCGCCCGGCGGCAAAGGCTGCGCCGTCGACGCTGATCGCTGCCGCGCGTAGCCGCGCGCAGCCCGGCAACCGCTTCGGCGACGCCGATGCGGCCGCTGCTGGTCGCGCCGGTAAAGCCGACCACTTCGCCGCGCCGGACGGAGAAGCTGACACGCCGTCGAAATCCGCGCCGGCCAGGTCGTCGAACTTCCAGCGCGACCGGCGCGTCGGCGCGGCAGGCGGCCGCGCGCGGCCGCGTCGGCGACGGCGAGGCCGCCGTGCTCGCCGGTCATCGCTTCGATCAGCTGGTCGCTGCGGCAGGGCGGCCACCGGCGCGGTGACGATATGCCGCGCGTCGCGCAGCACCGTCACGGCCTGGCAGATCTCGATAGACCTCCTGCAAGATGATGCGAGATGAACAGGAACGTCACGCCCTGCGTCCTGCAACTCGCTGATGCGCCGGAACAGGCGCTTGATCTCGTCGCCGTCGAGCTGCGCGGTCGGCTCGTCGAGAATGATGAAGCGCGCGCCGTAGGACAGCGCCCGCGCGATCTCGACGAGTTGCCGCGCTTCGACCTTCAGATCGCCGGCGCGCGCATCTTCGCGAGACATCGATATTCCAGCTGGTCGAGCAACGTCGCGCGCCTGCGCGGCGCAGCGCCGCCAGTCGATCAGCCCGCGCCGCGTGCGGCTGCCGGTTGATGAACAGGTTCTCGCGCGACCGTCAGGTCGGGGATGATCGTCGAATGCTGATAGACGCAGGCCACACGCTCGCGCCACGCGTCGCGGTCGCGCGATCGGCGGCGCGGCTGCCCCGCAGAAGCGGATCTCGCCGGTATCGGGCTTGCGCAGGCCGGTCAGCATGGAGACCAGCGTCGATTTGCCCGCGCCGTTGCGCCCGACGAGCGCATGCGACTCGCCCGGCATCACGCGGATGCGCGCGTCCTGCAGCGCGACCGTCGAGCCGTAGCGTTTGGTGACGCCGATCGCCTCGACGATCGGCGTCCCGTCCGGCGTGTCGTCCATCAGACTTCAGGCTCTGGACCGCTTCAGGCTCTAGACTGCTGATTGCCCCAGAAGCTCTTGTCGTCGACGTTCGCCTTGGTGACCAGCGGCGCGGCGAGCTGGTCTTCCAGCACGCCGGGCGCCACTTCGATGATGGTGCTGTCGTGGTCGGTCGGGCCGGCGGCTTGAAGGTCTTCCCCGCCATCGCCTCCTTCAGGTACATCAGGCCGTATTTCGCGTAGAGGTCGGCGGGCTGCGAAACCGTCGCGTCGATCTCGCCCTTGCGGATCGCGTCGAACTCCTGCGGGATGCCGTCGTTGCTGACGATGACGATGTGGCTTGGCTCGCCGGCGGGATACAGCATGTGCTTGCGCTTCAGCGTCTGCAAGCGTCGGCGCGAGAAACACGCCGCCCGCGTGCATGTAGATCGCCTTCAGGTCGGGATTGCGAGTTGAGCAGGCTGTCGAGCCCGGCGGCGGCGACCTCGCCCGACCACGCCTTGGTCGGGATTTCGAGCAGCGTCACGGCGGGATAGTTCTTGGTCATGCAGTCGCGGAAGCCGTTGCCGCGGTCGCGGCCGTTGATCGAGGCCTGGTCGCCCATGATCTGCACGACCGCGCCGTCCTTCACGTGCTCGCCGATATACTTGCAGGCCTTCTCGCCATAGGCGAGATTGTCGGCGCGCACGACGATCGCGACCGGGCCGGCGTCCGGCGCGACGTCGACGGCGACGACCTTCACCCCGGCGTTGTGCGCGAGCTTCAGGACGGTGCCGGCGGCGGAGGAGTCGAACGGCGAGAAGATGATGCCCTTGGCCCCCAGGGCGATCGCGTTCTTGACGCCGGTGATCTGCTTCACCGTGTCGAACTCCGAGTTGAACGGTTGCAGCAGGTCGAGGCCATCCGCCTTCGCGTCCTGCACGATGTATCTGTTGTACGCGGTCCAGAACGGCGACGTCAGCGTCGTCAGGTCAACGCCGATTTTCGGCCCCTCGGCGGCGTGGGCCGCGCCGACGAACATCGCCAGCGCTGACGCGGCGACCGCGCCGAGCACGCCCAGCTTGCCGGATTGCTTCCGCATGGTTTCCTCTCCCTTGTTGTCATCTTCGGCCAATTGATCCGGCCGTTCACTCAGGCACGCTACGCGAAGCTGGGGCTACGCGACACCCGGCAGGCAGGACGGGCCGGCCGGGGTGAAGGATTTGTAGGTCAGGATGAACTCCTGGTGCAGCAATTCCTCCGAGCGGGTCAGGGCGCCGCCGGCGACCGCCTGCATCAGCGCGAAAATCTCGCCGCCCACCTCGTCGAGCGTGCCGCGACCTTCCAGCATGCGGCCGGCATCGACGTCCATGTCCTCGGACATCCGCCGATAGGTCTGCGGGTTCGCGCACACCTTGATGACCGGCGCGATCGCCGAGCCGACCACCGAGCCGCGGCCGGTGGCGAACAGGATCATGTGGCTGCCGCAGGCGATCAGCTCGGCGATCTCGGCGTTGTCGTTGATGTTGGGAAAGCCGAAGCGCACCTCGCCGTCGGGGATCACGTCGAGCAGATAGAGGCCGCGCGTGCGGCGGCACATCGCCGGGTTTCAGCAGGCCGGCAATCGCCGACTGGCCGCTTTTCGCATAGGCGCCGAGCGACTTCTCCTCGATCGTGGTGAGGCCGCCATCGGCGTTGCCGGCGGCGAAGCTGCCATGCCCGAGGGTGCGGTAATAGGCCTCGGTCTTGCGCATGCAGGCGAGGATCTCCCCGGCCCAGGTCGGGCGTCACGGCGCGGTCGGCCATGAGATGGTCCAAGCCGATCAGCTCGCCGGTTTCCTCGAAGATGCGCCGCGCCCGCCTTCGGCCACCAGCCGGTCGAAGGCGATGCCCATGGCGGGGTTGGCGGTCAGGCCGCTGGTCGCGTCCGAGCCGCCGCAGATGGTGCCGACGATCAGGTCGGCAGCCGTCATCGCGGCGCGCGGCGTGTCGGCGAGCGTCGCCAGCGCCCCCTCGACCCAGGCGACGCCCTCGCGGATCGTGCTGCGCGTGCCGCCGGTCGCCTGGATGCCGACCAGTCTCCACCGGGCGGCCGCTGGCGCGCACCGCCTGCATCAGGCCGTGCCGGTCGAACCCCTCGCAGCCGAGCGAGACCAGCAGCACCGCGCCGACATTGGGGTGCGTGCAAAGCTGCTTCATCATGCGCAGCGCATAGGGGTTCGGATAGCAGCCGGGAAAGCCGATGACATGCACGGGACCGCCGCGGAAGGCGGCGGCGATCTCGTGGGCGACGTGGCGCGAACACTCGACCAGGTAGGCCACGGCCACGATGTTGCGGATGCCCTTGCGGCCGTCGGCGCGCAGATAGCCGTTCATGCGGCGTCCTCGCCGAAGCGGTGCCCGGATTGGAGCGTGTAGGTCGGGATGTAGTCGCTGCGCAGGTTGTGGGTGTGGACGATCTCGCCCGGCGCGATGGCGGCGGTGGCGGTGCCGATCGGCACCCGATATTTCGCCACCTTCTCCCCCGCCGCGATCGGCCGCAGCGCCACCTTGTGGCCGAGCGGCACGCGCGCCGGCAGCATCAGGACGATGCCGCCGATGGCGATGCGTTCGCCGGCCGCGATGTCGCGCGTGGCGACGGCAATCGGGTCGCTATCGGCCAGACGCAACAGCGGGGTCATGGCGAACCGTATGGCGGCGATACCAGCCGGTCAAGAGATAAAAAATTTTATGTCTCTGGACTGCAGTCCTGTCCGTACTCTGGCGGCAAATCCGAAAGAGGAGCGAAACGCCGATGACGGATGCGCTGAGCGGGCGGCTGGAACGATGCTATACCGGCGTGGTGCATGACGTGATGCGCGCCATGGGCCTGCGGGATTTCGTGCTGCCGCCGGAGCTGCGGCCGCTCATTCCCGGGCAGCCGCTCGCCGGTCCGGCGTTCACCATCGAGGGCATGGTCGATCCGACCGCCGACCCCCATGCGACGCTGCTGGCCTGGACCGGGTTGCTCTCGAAGGCCCGGCCGGGGCATGTCTGGGTGTCGCAGCCGAACGACCGCGTGGTCGCGCACATGGGCGAATTGTCGGCGGAGACGCTGAACAACAAGGGGGTGCGCGGCTGCATCGCGGATGGCGGCGTCCGCGACGTGGCGTTCCTGCGGCGGATCGGCTTCCAGACCTGGTCGCGCTTTTACACGCCGCGCGATATCGTCGGCCACTGGCTGCCGAAAGCCGTCGAGGTAGAAATTATGATCGGCGACGTGCGGATCGCGCCCGGCGACTACATGCTCGGCGACGACGACGGCCTGATCCGCATTCCGCGCGCCATCGCCGAACAGGTCGTGACCCAGGCCGAGGCGGCGATCGAGACCGAGAACCTGGTGCGCGAGGCCATCCTGGCGGG